>NZ_KB895452.1 GCF_000374865.1 Arthrobacter sp. 135MFCol5.1
CGACGTCTGGTCCGTCACCTCCTGGAACGAACTGCGCCGCGACGGCCTCGCCGCCGAAGAAGAAGCCTTCCTCAACCCCGGCCAACCCGCCCGCACCCCGTTCGTCACCCAGCAACTCGAAGGAGCCACCGGCCCCATCGTCGCCGTCACCGACTACATGAAAGCCGTCCCCGACCAGATCCGGCAATTCATCCCCAACGAATTCGCCACCCTCGGCGCCGACGGCTTCGGCTTCTCCGACACCCGCGCAGCAGCCCGCCGCTACTTCAAAAACGACACCCACTCCATCGTGGTGCGTGCCCTTGAAATGCTGGCGCGCCGTGGCGAGGTGGATGTTGACGCCCCGGTCAAGGCCATCGAGAAGTACAAGCTGCTCAACGTCAATGCCGGCACCACCGGCAATGCCGGCGGGGAGGCCTGACAGCCTTTCGCAGCAGAACCAACGGCGGCCCCCTCCATCACGGAGGGGGCCGCCGTTGTCCGTTCCGGGGTGCCTGCCTGCTGTGACGCAGCGCAAAGCGGATTGTAGCCTTCGCACAAATGGAGCTTGCGCGGTGGGGGCCGTATGCTCAAAGAATGCCAGCACCAGCCAGCCCGTCCGCCAAACGGAAACCGAGCCCGCCGAAGGTCACACCGGAGAAGTCCGAAACCCTAAAGCAGCTGCGGGCCAACGTCGGCCAGCTTTCC
Source organism: Arthrobacter sp. 135MFCol5.1 (assembly GCF_000374865.1). Taxonomy (GTDB): domain Bacteria; phylum Actinomycetota; class Actinomycetes; order Actinomycetales; family Micrococcaceae; genus Arthrobacter. The sequence continues at coordinate 688 of NZ_KB895452.1, forward strand.
ACAACCACCATGCGCAAGCTTGAGCAGTCGCTGCCCTGGTACAGCCGGCTCAGCTCCGACGAGAGGTCGGCCTTGGGCATGGTGGCCCAGAACGGGATCGCGGCATTCGTCACCTGGTACGAGCGTCCAAGCTCTCCGTCGTGGATCCTGACGGATGTGTTTGGGACGGCGCCCACGGAACTGACCCGCTCCATCAGCCTGCAGAAGGCGTTGCAGCTGATCAGGATCGTGGTGGAGGTTGTCGAGGACCAGGTTCCCGTCATTGCGCCGGAGGCAGACCAGCCGTCCCTGCGCGAAGCAGTCCTTCGGTACTCGCGTGAAGTCGCGTTCGCCGCAGCCGATGTCTACGCCCGGGCCGCCGAATCGCGGGGATCGTGGGACACCCGGCTGGAAGCCCTGATCGTGGATGCGATCCTTCGGGGTGAAAACACAGATGCGCTCCGCTCCCGCATCGCGGCCCTCGGCTGGAAGGCGCAGGAGCGTTTCACGGTCATGGTGGGAAACTCGCCGTCCGAACCCAGCGCCAGCTACGTGAGCGAACTGCGGCGGATGGCCGGGCGTTTCGCAGAGGACGCACTGGTGGGGATCCAGGGCGACCGGTTGATCCTCATCCTGGGCGGGGTGCAGGACCGCGAATCGGCCTATGTGAAGCTGAGCGAAATGTTCGCACCCGGCCCCGTGGTCTACGGCCCCGAGGCCGGTTCCCTGCTGGAGGCCAGCGGATCGGCGCAATCGGCGTTTGCCGGCCTCACTGCCGCCCGGGCGTGGCCGTCGGCGCCTCGGCCGGTAGCAGCCGACGATTTGCTGCCGGAACGGGTGATTTCCGGCGATGATGCCGCACGGCGTTCCTTGGTCAAGAATATCTACCGGCCCCTCGTGGCAGCGTCCAACGGCCTGGTGGAAACCCTGGGAACCTACCTTGAGCTGGGACATTCGCTGGAGGCAACGGCACGGGAACTCTTCGTCCACGCCAACACCGTCCGGTACCGGTTGAAGCGCGTTTGCGACGTCACCGGCTGGGACCCGCTGCTGCCCAGGGAGGCGTTTGTGCTCCAGGCAGCGCTCGTGGTGGGCCGCCTTTCTGCCCCGCCAAAGGCCGCCACGGAGCGGCAGTCGTCCCGGAACCAAGCGTGAGTCATTGTAGACTTCCTACAACCTGACCCCGTGAGCTTGGTGCGGTGAAACACCGCTGGATCACACAGTAATTTGGAAAGCTGGTTACGTGCTTGCAATAGTCTGCCCTGGACAGGGCTCGCAGACCCCGGGTTTTCTGGCCCCTTGGCTGGAACTACCTTCGGTGGCAGGCCAGCTGGCCGCCCTGAGCGACATCGCGGGGATCGACCTGATCGCCCACGGGACCACCTCCGACGAGGAAACCATCAAGGACACTGCCGTTGCGCAGCCCCTGATCGTTGCCGCAGGCCTGGTCACGGCGGCTTCCCTCTTCGACGTGGAGCTCAATTCCCTTCCGGTTATCCTCGCCGGCCATTCGGTGGGCGAAATCACTGCTGCCGCCCTCGCCGGCGTGCTGACCGAGCAGGAAGCCATGACCTTTGTCCGCGAACGGGCCAACAGCATGGCCGCCGCGGCTGTCGTCACGCCCACCGGCATGAGCGCCGTCGTGGGCGGCGACCCCGCCGAGGTGCTGGCTGCCATTGAGTCAGCCGGCGCGGCCCCCGCGAACGTCAACGGCGCCGGCCAGACCGTTGCGGCCGGAACCTTCGACCAGCTGAAGGCGCTGGCCGCGAACCCGCCTGCCAAGGCCCGGGTGATTCCGTTGAAGGTGGCCGGTGCGTTCCACACCAGCCACATGGCACCGGCCGTTGACGCGCTTAAGGCGCTGGCGCCGCAGCTGAACCCGGCAGCCCCCAAGGTGCCCCTGCTGTCCAACTACGACGGCGGCGAGGTCACCGACGGCGGTGCCGCCGTCGAGAGCCTCATCGCCCAGGTTTCCCGCCCGGTGCGGTGGGACCTCTGCATGGACGCGATGGTCAAGCGCGGTGTCACCGGACTCATCGAACTCGCCCCCGCAGGCACCCTGGCCGGACTCGCCAAGCGAGGCATGTCCGGCGTCAAGACGGTAGCGGTCAAGACTCCCGAAGACCTCTCTGCCGCCCTGGCACTGTTCGCAGAACTGGAGGGGAACGCATGAGCGTCCCCACGCTGAAGCAGGCTCCCATCCATGAGCACACCCGCATCCTCGGGCTGGGGGCGTACCGTCCGGACGTCATCGTCACGAATGAAGACGTGTGCCAGTGGATCGACTCCTCCGATGAGTGGATCCGCCAGCGCACCGGCATCGTGACCCGGCACCGTGCGGCCGCGGACGTGAGCGTGATCGACATGGCTGAGGGCGCTGCCCGCGAGGCCATGCAGAAGGCCGGGATCGAGCCTTCGCAGCTCGGCGCCGTCATCGTGTCCACCGTGACGCACCCGTACGCGACACCCTCAGCCGCTGCCAGCCTGGCGGACCGCATCGGCGCCACACCGGCACCGGCCTTCGACATCTCCGCAGCCTGCGCCGGTTACTGCTACGGCATCGCCCAGGCCGACGCCCTGGTCCGTTCCGGCGCTGCCAAGTACGTCCTGGTGGTGGGCGCGGAAAAGCTCTCGGACGTCATCGACAACCGGGAACGCACCATCTCCTTCCTGCTCGGGGACGGCGCCGGCGCCGTCGTCGTGGGTCCCTCCGACACTCCCGGCATCGCCCCGTCGGTGTGGGGTTCGGACGGCAGTAAATGGGATGCGATCGGCATGACCCGTTCCCTGCTGGACGTCCGCGATCTCGGCATGGCGGCCCGGCAGTCCGATTCCACCGGCGACCTTGCCCTCCTTGAAGAAGCGCAGGAACTTTACCCCACGCTCCGGCAGGACGGCCAGACCGTGTTCCGCTGGGCCGTGTGGGAGATGGCGAAAGTTGCCCAGCAGGCGCTCGACGCTGCCGGCATCGAGGCGGAAGACCTGGTTGCCTTCATCCCGCACCAGGCGAACATGCGCATCATCGACGAGATGGTGAAGAAGCTGAAGCTGCCCGAGACGGTTACAGTGGCACGGGACATTGCCGACGCCGGCAACACGTCCGCGGCCTCCATCCCGTTGGCAACGCACCGTCTCCTGCAGGAGAACCCCGGGCTGAGCGGCGGGCTGGCGCTGCAGATCGGTTTCGGCGCCGGGCTGGTCTTCGGCGCGCAGGTAATTGTCCTTCCCTAGATACGCCCAAGGGCCGCGACCGCGACCCGACCGTTTCCGGCAGCCCCTGCCGGCAATACAAGAAAAGGAGCCACCAATGGCTAGCAACGAAGAGATCCTGGCCGGCTTGGCTGAAATCGTCAACGAAGAGACCGGCCTGGCCCCGGAGGCCGTCGAGCTGGACAAGTCCTTCACCGAGGACCTGGACATCGACTCCATCTCCATGATGACCATCGTGGTCAACGCCGAGGAAAAGTTCGGCGTACGCATTCCGGACGAAGAGGTCAAGAACCTCAAGACCGTCGGCGACGCCGTCAGCTTCATTGCCGGAGCACAGGCCTAATCCAGGCTACCGCCGTCTCACGGCTTGGCTGGGCTGCCGATCCGGATTGACCGGATCGGCAGCCCGCCGCATCTAACCGGCACAGTGCCCCGACCGGGACTGGCCGATCATCAAATGTGCGGGACCCTGCGGTTGGCGCAGGCGGATTCCCCACCGACGAAAGAGTGATCCCATGACGCGCAAAGTAGTCATTACCGGTCTGGGTGCCACCACGCCCATCGGCGGCGATGTACCCACCATGTGGAACAACGCCCTCAAGGGGGTCTCCGGTGCCCGCACCCTGGAGGACGACTGGGTAGCCAAGTACGAGCTCCCCGTCCATTTCGCTGCCCGCTGCAGCACACCCGCGCTGGACGTCCTGAGCCGGGTTGAAGCAAAGCGGATGGACCCATCCACGCAGTTCGGCGTCATTGCGGCCCGTGAGGCCTGGGCCGACTCCGGCATCACCGAATTCGACCAGGACCGGTTGGCTGTTGCGTTCGCCACCGGCATTGGCGGGGTCTGGACCCTGCTGGATGCCTGGGACACCCTCAAGGAGAAGGGCCCGCGCCGGGTCCTGCCCATGACCGTTCCCATGCTGATGCCCAATGGCGTGGCCGCGGCCGTCAGCCTGGACCTCGGCGCCCGAGCCGGCGCCCACACCCCGGTATCCGCATGCGCCTCAGGCACCGAAGCCATGCACCTCGGCCTCGAACTCATCCGCTCCGGCAAGGCGGACGTAGTGATGTGCGGCGGCGCAGAAGCCGCAATCCACCCCATGCCGTTGGCGGCCTTCGCCTCCATGCAGGCACTGTCGCGCAGGAATGACGAGCCCGAGCGCGCCTCCCGTCCCTACGACACCGACCGTGACGGCTTTGTGATGGGCGAAGGGGCCGGAGCACTGGTCCTGGAGGCCGAGGAGCACGCCCTGGCCCGTGGAGCACGCATTTACGCCGAGCTCGCCGGTACGTCCGTCACTGCAGACGCGTACCACATCACCGCTCCGGATCCCCAAGGCCTCGGCGCCACCCGCGCGCTCAAGGCAGCGATGTTCGACGGCCGTATCCAGGCCGAGGACGTGGTGCACGTCAACGCCCACGCGACGTCGACCCCCGTAGGCGACAAGCCGGAATACACGGCACTGCGTGCCGCCCTGGGCAGCCACGTGGACAACGTGGCGGTTTCCGCCACCAAGTCGCAGATGGGGCACCTCCTGGGCGCGTCCGGCGCGGTGGAGGCGGTCCTGACCGTCCTGGCCGTCCATGAGCGCAAGGCTCCGGTCACCATCAACCTCGAGAACCAGGACCCCGAGATCCCGCTCGACGTTGTCACCTCCGCCCGTGACCTGCCTGCCGGCAGCATCGTGGCACTCAGCAACTCCTTCGGGTTCGGCGGACACAACGCCGTGGTGGCCATCCGCAGCATCTAGCCCCTGTCCTGCACAACGCATGGACAGCAAGAGGAGGCCCCGCCGGCTGGCGGGGCCTCCTCTTGTGCTATGGATGGGTACTCGTTTGGCCGCCCGGGCGGACGACGTCGGTCAACCTACCTGGTGCAGCCAGCGGACGGGGGCGCCTTCGGCGGCGTGGCGGAACGGTTCCAGTTCCTCGTCCCACGCCTCGCCCAGGGCCAGCGAGAGTTCGTGGTAGACGGCGGCGGGATCGCCCGCACCCGATTCGTAGGCGTAGCGGATGCGGTCCTCCGACACCATGATGTTGCCATGGACGTCGGTGACGGCGTGGAAGATCCCCAGCTCTGGCGTGTGCGACCACCGGCCGCCGTCCACGCCCTGGGTGGGCTCCTCGGTCACCTCATAGCGCAGGTGCGCCCAGCCACGGAGGCAGGACGCCAGCTTGGATCCCGTGCCGGGGGTTCCGGTCCAGGAAAGCTCCGCACGGAACATTCCGGGCGCGGCAGGCTGCGGGGTCCACTCCAGGTCGGTCCGCTTATCCACCACAGCCCCGATTGCCCACTCGACATGGGGGCACAGGGCCGTAGGGGCCGAGTGAACAAACAGCACACCGCGGGTCATTGCAACAGACATTCCATCCTCCATAGCTCTAGGTACGTCTTCCCCAACGACCTCTGCCCGGATGGAACTGCCGTGCCCTGCACTGCGGCGGTGGTTCCCGATATTCAGGTGTATCAGACTAAGCTGTGTCCGGACTTGCCGAGCCGCAGAAAGCTCAGGGAGCTTCAAGCGGGACTTGAAAGTTGCCGGACGTGACTCTCATTGTGCCGTACCCCGTGGAATTACGCCAGTGCGATGAGCCACACCGTCAGGCCCGGGGGTGAGCCTGCTGGTAGCTCTTCCGCAGGCGGTCAACCGAGACGTGGGTATAGATCTGGGTCGTGGCGAGGCTGCTGTGGCCAAGGATCTCCTGCACGGCACGCAGGTCCGCGCCGCCGTCGAGCAAATGGGTTGCAGCAGAGTGTCGCAAGGCGTGGGGCCCGGACACGGAAGTGTCACCGAGGGCACCGAAAAGAACGTTGACCAGGGTGCGGACCTGGCGTTGGTCAACCCGGCCACCGCGGGCACCCAGGAACAGCGCCGGCCCGCTGGTGCCCGTCGCCACGGCAGGGCGGCCCCGCCGCAGCCAATCGTCAACAGCGAGGGCGGCCGGCACACCGTAGGGCACGGTACGTTCCTTGTTGCCTTTGCCAATGACCCGCAGCGTCCGGCGGTCCGGGTCCAGGTCGTCGACGTCCAACCCGGCAAGTTCACCTACCCTGATGCCCGTGGCGTAGAGGAGTTCCACGATGGCACGGTTCCGGACGGCCAGCGGGTCACCGTCCAGTGCCGAGTTTTCGAGCCCTTCCAGCATTCGCGCCAGCTGGGAGGCCTGGAGTACTCCCGGCAATGATCCTTCGCGCTTGGGGGCTTTCAGGCGCAGGGCGGGGTCCGTCTCCAGAAGTTCTTCCCGGAGGGCCCAGGCAGTGAATGCCCTGGCCGTAGCGGACCGGCGCGCCAGCGTTGAGCGTGCGGCACCCGCCGAGCTCTGGCTGCCGAGCCAACGGCGGAAGGTTCCTAGTTCAAGGTCCTTCAGCCCGGTCGCGCCCTCGGATGCGGCGTGCGCCAAGAGGCTCCGCAGGTCCCCCAGGTAGGCACGCCGGGTATGCTCCGACACGGCCCGCTCCCCCGACAGGTAGGCGGCAAATGCGTCCAGTGCCGAGCCGAGCTCCTTGGGCAGTTCGTCATGGTCCACTCCTACACTGTCTCAGGCTTGCCCTCGTTCACCGCAGCCGGACACGGTCATACCTTGCCTCGTTTCCAGCCGCCGCGTTCAGAGACGGCCAGCCCGAGCAGCCCCAGCCGGCCGAGGCCGGCGCGCACCGAGTCCTGTCCCAATCCGGCCACCGCCGAGAGCTTTTCCACCGACGTGGTGGAGCGCAGCGGAAGTGCATCCAGCAGGATCAGGTCCTCCAGGGTCAGCCCGTCCTGCACGGCGGCTGCACCTGGCCGTTGTTCGGGCAGCCCCGCTCCGCTGGGCGCGGCGAGTTCGGCCACTTCCGCGGCATCGGTGACGCAGATCGCGCCGCCGTCCCGCAGGAGCCGATGGCAGCCGGCCGAGTTGGCACTGTGGACTGATCCGGGGACCGCCCCCACTGCCCGCCCCAGGGTTTCGGCGTGGTGGGCTGTGTTCAGCGCACCGGAGCGCCACCGCGCTTCCACCACCACTGTCACTGACGAAAGCGCAGCAATCAGCCGATTCCGCTGCAGGAACCGGTACCGCGTGGGAGCCGATCCCGGCGGTACCTCCGCCAGGACCGCGCCTTGGTTGGCCACGGCCCGGAGCAGGTCCTCGTTTCCCGACGGATAGAACCGGTCCACTCCGCCGGCCATCACAGCGATGGTCGGGACGGCCGAGGATCCCCCCGCGAGGGCGGCACGGTGCGCGTGTGCATCGATGCCGTAGGCGCCGCCCGACACTATCGTGAAGCCCCGTTGCGCCAGCGAGTATGCCAGATCCCCTGTCACCGCAGCCCCGTAGCTGGTGCTGTCGCGGGAACCTACCAGGGCGATGGACATGGCTGCGTCCGGCAGCGGGTGTTCCTGACCCCGCCACCAGAGGCACAGGGGCTCCTGGATGCCGAGGTCGGCCAACTGGGAGGGCCACAGCTCGTCCGTGGGAATGATCAGGCGGCCACCCAGCCGTGCCAACGTGGCCAGGTCACGTTCCGGAGCCAGGTCAGGGATCCGCGGCTGCCAGCGCTTCAAGGCTGCAGCCATTCCCGCCCAGCTGCTCGCCCCGCTGTCAGCCAGCAACGAGGTGATTTCACGCTCCAGGTCAGCCCCGGCCGTGACCCGACCGGTGGCAATCCGAAGGGCATCCGTTGCCCCCGCAACATGCACGAGGGCCAGGCCTGCGGCGTCCTGGGGCTCCATGAGGCGGGACAACGCTGCCCGGGCCAACCGCTCGTCAACCTTTGCTGGATGGTTTGCCGAATCGTTTGCCACGCGCAGTTCCTTTAGTTTGTTCACGTTTGCCGTCCTCCTCACGCCACTGCCGCGGCAGCCTGCCGCAAGCCAAGCGCCTGCCCGATGTCATTGGCGTCCGGCAAGTCCCGCCGGCCCAGGTCGGCCAAGGTCCATGCCAGCCGGAGGACGCGGTCATAGCCGCGGGCGGTCAGGACCCCGCGCTCCAAGGCCTGGTCCAGGATCCGGGTGGCTGCCGGAGCGAGTCGCAAGTCACCGCGCAGGATGCGCCCCGGGACCTGCGAGTTCGTTTCCAGGCCAAAGCACCGCAACCGCTCTCCCTGCCGCTCACGTGCTGCCCTGACCCGCAGTGCGACCGTTGCGGTATCTTCCTCCCGGCCGGCCTGCCCGAACTCGGCCAGAGAGACCCTTTCCACCTGCAACTGGATGTCCACCCGGTCCAGGAGTGGGCCGGACATCCTGGCGAGGTACCGGCGGCGCATCACGGGGGTACACGTGCAGTCCAGGCCTTTGCCGGAGGCCTTCCCGCACGGGCAGGGGTTTGCGGCCAGCACCAGCTGGAAGCGGGCCGGGTAGGCGGCAGTCCCGGCCGCCCGGTGGATCACCAGCTCACCGCTCTCCAGGGGCTGACGCAAGGCATCGAGAACCCGGCGTTCATATTCCGGGGCCTCGTCAAGGAACAGCACGCCGCGGTGGGCGCGGGATGCCGCCCCCGGCCGCGGAAGTCCTGAACCGCCTCCGATGATGGCCGCCGCAGTGGCTGAGTGGTGCGGGTTTTCAAAGGGTGGCCGGCGCAGAAGCTGGACCGCGGACGCCGGCAGGCCGCACAGCGAGTGGATGGCCGTGACCTCCATGGACTCATGGTCACCAAGATCCGGCAAAAGGCCCGGCAACCGTTCCGCAAGCATGGTTTTACCTGCCCCGGGCGGCCCCGTGAGGAGCAGGTGGTGTGCCCCTGCGGCAGCCACTTCCAACGCCTGGCGTGCCTCGGACTGGCCGGCAACATCGGCCATGTCCGGACACGGCCCGGCCGCCGGGTGTCCATCGTCAACATCGTCGGCGTCGTCCGGTTCAAAGTCCAAGGCGAGCTCCTGCGGATCCGCCCCGAAGTCCAGGGCCAGGCGCGCCAGCGTGCGGTAGCCGCGGACACTGGCGCCAGGCACGAGCGATGCCTCGGCAAGGTTTGCCTGCGCCACCACGACGTCCGGATAGCCGGCTTGTACCGCGGCCATCACGGCAGGCAGGATTCCCCGCACCGGCCGCAGCCGTCCGTCGAGGCCGAGCTCGGCAATGAAGACGGTCCGTCCGGTGGCTTTGACATCGTTCGATGCCCTCAGCACGGCCATGGTGACCGCGAGGTCGAAACCCGAACCACGTTTAGGCAGCGACGCCGGGATGAGGTTGGCGGTGATCTTCCGGCGGCTGAGCGGGATGCCGGAGTTCTTCGCGGCAGAACGGATCCGTTCCTTGGCTTCGTTGAGGGCCGCGTCCGGGAGCCCGAGGATGACGAAAGCCGGCAGTGTTTGGCCAATGTCGGCCTCCACTTCGACCACGTACCCGTTCAGGCCTACCAGGGCGATGGAGTAAGTCCGCCCCAGGGCCATCACCCAACCCCCTTGAGGTGCTCCACCACAGGGTGGCCGCCGCCGTCGTCCACCACGGCGATAACGTCCACGCGGCGCAGGGGCATCCGCAATTCCCGGTCGCGGCACCAGGCGGCGCCGAGCCGGTGCAGGCGTGCCAGCTTCTCCGGCCCCACGGCTTCAAAGGGATGGCCAAAGTCCAGGGAGCGGCGTGTTTTGACTTCTGCGATGACCAGCGCGTCACCGTCAAGGGCCACGATGTCGATCTCGCCCTCGGTGCATCGCCAGTTGCGCTCCACCACCAGCATGCCCAGCGTTTCCAGATAACCGGTGGCGAGGTCTTCGCCGCGCCGGCCCAGCAGGTCCTTCGATTTCATGTATACCTCCGGAACCAGCTTGGCGGCGAACCGCTGCAGGGCACAGAAAGGCCCTGCCGTATGTGGACAGGGCCTTTCTGTGGAGGAAGAGTCGGAGCGCTGCTAGTTGCCCAGGTCCACGTCCTTGGGCAGGGCCAGCTCCTCGTTGCGCGGCAGTTCTTCGACGTTGACATCCTTGAAGGTCAGGACCCTGACGCTCTTGACGAAGCGCGCTGAGCGGTAAACGTCCCAGACCCAGGCGTCCTGGAGGGTCAGGTCGAAGTAGACCTCGCCGTCGGCGCTGCGGGCCTGCAGGTCCACGTGGTTGGCGAGGTAGAAACGCCGCTCGGTCTCGACAACGTAGGTGAACAGGCCGACGACGTCGCGGTATTCACGGTAGAGCTGAAGCTCCATGTCGGTTTCATAGTTCTCAAGATCCTCGGCACTCATGCTTCCATCTTGCACCATGTCCGGGGGCGCCGGCGCCGGGAGCAGGACTCAGGCTTCGTCCTGCGGGTCTTCGTCAGGAGATTCGGTGCCTTGCAACTCGCCGCCAAGCAGCCGCCAACTGACCCGGTGGTAGGGAGTCGGTCCGGCTGCGCGCAGGACATCACGGTGGGCTGCGGTGGCGTAACCCTTGTTGATGTCCCAGCCGTAATCCGGGTACTCGAGGTGCAATTCGCGCATCATCCGGTCACGCTCCACTTTGGCGATGACGCTCGCTGCGGCCACACTCAGGCACTGCATGTCCGCTTTGACCTTGGTGTGGACGGGCGCTTCACAGGCGGCCTCCACCACCGGCTGGTCGAACAAGGAAAGCTGCTCTGCCGGGGAAAGCCAGTTGTGGCTTCCATCCAGCAGCACCGCTTCCGGAATGATTCCGGCTCCCAGGATGGCCCCCCAGGCACGGGTTCCTGCCAGCCGCAGGGCTGCAATGATGCCGAGCGAATCGATCTCGGCGGCGGTCGCATGGCCAACCGCCGACGCAACGCTCCACCGCCGCACCAACGGTTCCAGCCGCTCGCGCTCGGCCGGGCTGAGGAGCTTGCTGTCCCGCACGCCCGCCAGCGGTTTTTGGCGCTCCAGGTCCACGACAGCAATTCCCACGCTGACCGGCCCGGCAAGCGCACCGCGGCCCACCTCGTCAACGCCGGCCAGGAGCCGCACGCCCTGGGCCTTGAACGTACGCTCGTGCCGCAAGGTGGGCGCCTTGGCCCCGCGCGCCGGCGTGGCTCCGACGCTTCTGCGCGGCGCTGCTGCGGGGACGGTGCGGGTGGCGGACGGCATGGTCAGCGGGCCGCCGGGACGTTGCGGAACACGTCCGGGTAGTTGTCCAGGGTCTTGATCCGGTTCAGCGGCCACGCTATGACGGCGGCCTTGCCCTCAAGGTCCTTGAGGTCGATGAAGCCGCCGTCGTTTTCCATGTGTGACCGGGAATCCGCCGAATGGTTACGGTTATCGCCCATCACCCACACTTTGCCCTCCGGAACGGTGACGTCAAAGTTACGGACCTGCGGGACTTCGGCGGGGTTGATGTAGGTCTCGTCCACGGCGGTTCCGTTGATGGTCAGTTTACCGCCGGCGTCGCAGCACACCACGTGGTCGCCGGGCAGCCCGATGACCCGCTTGACCAGGTGCTGGTCGGTGTTGTCTGGCAGCAACCCCACAAACGTCAGGCCGTCCTGGACCCACGTGAACGGCCCCTGGGTTTTTGCTGCTGTTGGCGGCAGCCAGCCCTTGGTGTCGCGGAACACCACCACGTCCCCTCGGCTGAGCGCAAACGGCTCCGGGACGAGGAGATTGACGAAGATCCGGTCGTCCACATCAAGGGTGTTCACCATGGACTCGGACGGGATGAAGAACGCCCGGAAGAGGAAAGTCTTGATGAGGAAGGACAGCACAACGGCGATGACCACGACGGTGGCAATCTCCTTGAGCCACCCGAGCAAAGGGTTGCCCGTGGCCTTTCCGGCCGGTTTGGAGCGGGAGCCGCCCTTCCGGTGGGAGTTCGTGCCGGCCTCGGGACTGTCGCCCGGCTCTGCGGGGGTTGGAACGGCCTGGTTCCCTGCGGCGCCGTCATGGCGCGGTTCAGGATTCCGCGCTGGGTTCTCGGGCATTTACCGTCCGTTCTGTGTTGTCGGCCCCACCACTGGCGGCCGCTCTACTGGAGCAAATCTATCAAGGGGCCACAGGATCTGGACCGGCCGGCCGATGACGCGCTCCAGCGGGACCATGCCGCCTCCTGGAGCTCCCAGCAGGCTGCGCGAATCGGCGGATACCGACCGGTGGTCCCCCATCAGCCACAACCTGCCCTCGGGGACCACCGAGTTGAACTTCTGCGTGCTCGGGACCTCTCCGGGAAAGATGTACGGCTCATCCAGCGGTACCCCGTTCACGGTGACCTTGCCGCCCGCGTCGCAGCAGACCACCGTATCGCCCGGGAGGCCTACGACCCGCTTGACGTAGGTGGTGTCGCTCCCGGTGAGGCCCAGCCACTGGGCGAGGCCGCCCACTGCGTCCATCAGCGGACCCCTGCCGCTGTTCAGGGGCGCGAACGTACCGCGTCCGTCAAAGACGACGATGTCCCCGCGCCTGATGGGGTCGGCCTGGAAATCGGTGCGCGAGACCAGGATCCGGTCACCGCCTTGGAGCAGCGGCTCCATGGACTCGGAGGGAATGTAGTAGACATCGATCCACAAGGAGCGCACCACGCCGCTGATGGTGACGGCAAGGACCAGGGCCAGGAACACAAAACGCCAGCCCATGGTGCGGGGCTGGCGTTTTGTCTGGTGCATGGTCCGTATCCTGGCGCTGGTGGATTGCTCCGGCGCTGGCCGGTCACGGCCGCGTCCCAGCCGAGTGGCAAGTCCGAAAGGAACTTACTTGCCGGTGGCGAAGTCGCGCTTTTCCTTGATCTTCGCAGCCTTACCGCGCAGTGCGCGCATGTAGTAAAGCTTGGCGCGACGGACGTCACCCTTGGTAACGACCTCGATCTTTTCGATGATCGGGGAGTGCACCGGGAAGGTACGCTCCACGCCGACACCGAAGGAAACCTTGCGGACGGTGAAGGTTTCGCGGACGCCATCGCCCTGGCGGCCCAGGACGAAGCCCTGGAACACCTGGACACGGGAGTTCTTGCCTTCGATGATGTTCACGTGGACCTTGAGGGTATCGCCCGCGCGGAATTCGGGAACATCGTTGCGCAGCGAAGCTGCATCGAGGGAATCGAGAATATGCATGGTTGCACTCCTGGTGAACGCCACAGGTCATTCACTTTGGGTCACGGCAGGCAGGTCCGGCCGCCGAAAAGCGGGCCGGATTGTTGCCGCCGAAGTAAAGGGGTCCGGCCGCTTCAATGGTTGATGAGGCCGGTTGTCCGGCTGTTGGCCGCGCTACCCCCTGTGGCAGGTGCGGACCCAGCAGACACAAAGACCAATTTTGCCACAGTGCAGGGGTTACGCCAACTCGGGTCCGGCGCGGAAGCTATTCCTGTACCCCCGGCCCGGCGTCCGGGCGGCGGGCCAACCTTCCGGCCACGATGTCGAATCCCAGGTTGTGCAGTTCGGTGCGGTCGGCACGCGGAAGATTGCCGGCGTCGAACGCCTCCAGGAGGTCCGGGCGGCGTTCGGCCGTCCTGCGGTATTGCTCGTGCCGGCGCCACTGCGCGATCTTGCCGTGGTTTCCGCTGAGCAGGACCGCGGGGACCTCGCGGTCCCGCCATACGGACGGCTTGGTGTAGACCGGATATTCCAGCAGGCCGTCGGAGTGGGACTCCTCAACCAAGGACTCAGGGTTGCCCACCACACCCGGCAGGAGCCTGCCGATGGCCTCGACCATGGCCAGGACAGCGACTTCCCCGCCGTTGAGCACGTAGTCGCCAAGGCTTACGGGGCGGACGGTGAAGTGCTCCTGCGCCCACTCGATGACGCGCTCGTCGATGCCTTCATAGCGGCCACAGGCGAAAGCAAGGTGCTCTTCCTCTGCCAGTTCATAAGCCAGGGCCTGCGTGAACCTCTCGCCGGCGGGAGAGGGAACGATCAGGACAGGTTTGTGCTGCGGATCGGGACGGCCCTGGGCCACCGCTGAGAGGGCCTGCGCCCACGGTTCGGGCTTCATGACCATCCCCGCGCCTCCGCCGTACGGAGTGTCGTCCACGGAACGGTGCTTGTCGGTGGTGAAGCTGCGGAGGTCGTGGACGTGCAGGTCCAGGATCCCGTCCTGGCGGGCCTTGCCGATCAGTGAGAGCTCCAGCGGGGCAAGGTATTCGGGGAAGATGCTGACGACGTCGATCCGCATCTATTCCCGGCCTTCGGGTTCCGGGGATGCGGCGTCGCCGGCGTTCAGTTCAAAGAGGCCGTCCGGCGGGGTGAGCAGGACGAAGCCCTCCTCAAGGTTGACCTCGGGCACAATCTGCTCCACGAAGGGGACCAGGATCTCTTCGCCCGCCGGGGTGGTCACGGTCAGCAGGTCCTGGACGGGCATGGTGGCCAGGGCTGTCACCTTTCCCACCACCTGTGAGCCGACCCGCGCCTGGAGGCCGACGAGTTCGTGCTCGTACCAGCCTTCGTCGCCATCTTCGTCGAGTTCTTCCGTCTCGATGAAGAGCTTGGCGCCGCGGAGGGTTTCGGCCTGGTTCCGGTCCTTCACTTCCGCGAAGCCCAGGAGCAGGATGTCCTTGTTCCAGCGCGCACTGTCCAGCGTCAAGGGCCCGGACGCGGCGGGTTCAACGACGAACTCCGTGCCGGGGACAAACCTGTCGTCGGGGGCATCGGTCAGCACCTGGACCGTGACTTCCCCGCGAATGCCGTGCGGCTTGCCGATCCGCGCCACCTGAAGCTGCATCTGTTCCTCTGTTCCGGGTTGTGGTTGGTGTGGGGTGAAAGCACTGTGTTGATCAAAGCAGTCCGGCCCCTCCACCAGGTGGTGGAGGGGCCGGAGCAGAACTAAGTGTTGCCGAGCGCTCAGCGGCGGCGGTCGGTATCGACGACGTCGACCCTGACCGGTTCGCCGCCGGCCAGTGCTGCCACCACGGTGCGCAGTGCGCGTGCGGTGCGGCCCTGGCGGCCAATCACCCGTCCGAGGTCATCCTGGTGAACCCGCACTTCGAGGGTGTCCCCGCGGCGGTTGTTCTTCGAACTGACCTTGACGTCGTCCGGGGAATCAACGATTCCACGGACCAGGTGCTCCAGCGCTTCTGCCAGCAATCTACTCAGCCTCGGTGGTCTCAGCTTCGGCGTCGGCCGGGGCCTCGGCAGCGTCAGACTTGGAGGCCTTCTTGGTGATGGCTTCCGGGATGATGACCGAGCCCTTCTCCGGAGCTACGAAAGCGTCCTTCGCGACCTTGGTCTTGAGGGTGCCTTCCTGGCCCGGGAGGCCCTTGAACTTCTGCCAGTCACCGGTGATCTTCAGGATGGCGGCAACCTGCTCGGACGGCTGGGCGCCGACGGACAGCCAGTACTGGGCACGCTCGGAGTTGACCTCGATGAACGAGGGCTCTTCGGTGGGGTGGTACTTGCCGATCTCCTCGATGGCGCGGCCGTCACGCTTGGTGCGTGAGTCCGCGACGACGATGCGGTAGTACGGGGCGCGCATCTTGCCGAAGCGCTTAAGGCGAATCTTTACGGCCACTTTTGTGGTCACTCCTGTTTCAGAAAAGGGGTGAACCCGGCGTTCTGCACCCGTGGGGCGGGCCGTACTTGCGGGTTCGAAGGACAGGATCCGGACGCGGAGAGAGGGGCCACGCAGATCGAGTACCTGTTTATTGTGCCAGATCAGCGAACTTATTTCGACTCGGCGTCGCCGCGCTTCGCGCCGGCGCCGGTCAGGCGGACCAGACGTACAGCCCGGTCCGCTCGGCGTCGTCCAACCCGGCCGCGAGCCTGGCGAGCTGCTCCACGTAGGTACGGGCCTGGGCCGCGCCGAAGGGCATGTCGTCCTGCGCGGCCCACTGCTCGGCGACGTCTTCGAGGACGTTGCCCTCGCCTTCGGTCTCGTAGGACAGGAGGTCGGCCAGCGCACGGACCATGGCAGGCGGAACTGCCAGGAGGGAGTCACTGGCGACGTCCACCATGGTCAGCTCATAGTCGGCACCACCGGCGTGGACAGCAGTCCCGGCGAGGTCGCCGAGCTGTTCGATTTCGAAGTCGCTGACTCCCTCGATCCGCACGGCCTGGCTGCCAGGACCGACGTTCGCCGCGGGCGCGCTCCCTGCATCAAGGAGGCCGGCGCGTTTGAGCGCGGCGTCATGGGTGGCAACAAAGATCTCGGTGAAGCCCATGGCTGTTTGCCCTTCTTCCGTTGGCGGAACTGCGCGCCGGGCGCTGCCCGCGTCCCGGCCGTACTGAATCAGCCTAGTAGCTGGGGACCGGCAGGGGCACGCGCCGGGCCGGGCCGCACAGGACAGTTCTCGGCGCTGGCCGGCCTCCGCCGGCAGCGCAGCTCAGCGGACGGCCACCCGCAGCCGGTTGCGCCACGGATCCTCGAACCGGAGTTCGGCGCCGGTGTGGTGCGCGGTCACTCCGGCGACCTTGAGGCGGTCAGCCAAGGCGCCGACGTCGTCCCCTGAAGGAACTTCGATGAGGACTTCGCCCAGCCCAAGGGTGTCCTTGCGGGGGCCGGCCCCGCGGCTGTTCCAGACGTTCATGGCCATGTGGTGGTGGTACCGCCCGGCGGAAACGAACAAGGCCTGCCCGTGCCAGCCCGCCGTCTTTTCGAAACCGAGGGTGCCCACGTAGAAGTCGCGCGCCGTCTGGACGTCTCCCACCTGGAGGTGGACGTGCCCCACGCCTGCGGCCGTCACGCGCTGGCCTTCGAGCGATTCCTCGGTGAGGTGCTGGTCCAGGTAGCGCTGCGGGGGAAGGGCAAGGCTGTCCATCACCACGTCCGTCCCGTTCCAGGACCAGTTGCTGCGCGGCCGGTCCCAATACAGTTCGATGCCGTTGCCTTCCGGATCGGTGAAGTAGAAGGCTTCGCTGACCAGGTGGTCGGCGCTGCCGGTGAAGGACATCGGCTCGTATTGGGCCGCAGTGGCGATGGTGGCGGCAAGGGAGGCCTGGTCTTCAAACAGCAGCGCGGTGTGGAAGAGTCCGGCCTCTCCCCTGCCGGGCAGGTTCAGCCCGGGGGCCGGGGCCAGGTGCACCAGGGGGCGGCCAAGGCGGCCGAGGTACAGTCCGCCGTCCTGCTCGGCCACCACGTCCAGGCCGAGTGCGCGCTGGTAGTAGTCGGTCATGACCTTCATGTCCCCCACTTTGAGCATCACCGTGCCCATGGCGAGGTCGGCAGGAAGCAGGTCCTGGCTGTTGGCTGATGCGGTCATTGGAGGCTCCTTGGATTGGCGGCCGTCCCGATGGCGGCCTGTCACTTCTTAAAATTACTTGAAGCTTCAATTTATTCCAAGTCCCGGGGGCCACGTTGGGTCAACGGATAATGCGGCCGCCCAGCACGACGTGTTCCAGCCTGCCGATGGTCTCCGGGACCGCCCGTGGGTCCTCACGACAGACGATCACATCGGCGCGTGCGCCTTCTTCCAGGCCGTCCGCTCCGAGCCAGCGGCGGGCTGCCCAGCACGCTGCATCCAGCGCTGCAGTCATCGGCAGGCCCGCACCGTGCAGGGCGAGGATTTCGTCCGCGATGCGGCCGTGGCCGATGACGCTGCCGGCGTCTGTTCCGGCGAAGATGCGCACCCCCGCTGCGTGGGCCTCGGCCACGCGCTCCAGCCTCCGCTCCCAGAGGGACCGCATGTGGGCTGCGTACCGTGGAAACTTCGGCTCCGCTTGGGCGGCAATGTCCGGGAAGGTGGCGATGTTGATGAGGGTGGGCACGATCGGCACGCCCTGCCCGGCGAACCGGGGCAGGTGCCGTGGCAGCAGCCCGGTGGCGTGCTCGATGCAGTCGATGCCGGCGTCGAGCATCTGGTCCAGGGTGTCTTCGGCGAAGCAGTGGGCCGTCACCCGGGCACCTTCGTCGTGTGCAGCCTGGACCGCGTCGCGGACGACGGCGGCAGGAAAGGACGGCGCCAGGTCACCGGCGCCCCGGTCGATCCAGTCCCCCACCAGTTTGACCCAGCCGTCCCCGTCCCGGGCCTGCTTGCGCACGGCCTCAACGAGGTCCTCGGGTTCGACCTCGTGGGCGAAACCGCGCAGGTAGCGCCGGGTCCGGGCAATGTGCCGGCCGGCGCGGATCAACACCGGGAAGTCCGTGCCGCCCTGCATCCAGCGCGTATCGGCGGGCGAACCCGCATCACGGACCAGGAGGGTTCCGGCGTTGAGGTCCGCAAGCGCCTGTTCCTGCGCTACGGCGGCCTCCACCGGACCGGCCGGCCCCAGCCCGATATGGCAATGGGCGTCCACGAAGCCCGGCAATACCCAGCCGTCGAGTACCCGGTCGGGTGGCTGTGCGGGCCGGCGGAACGTGAGCTTGCCGCCCACGGACCAGAGTCCCTGCCGCAGGCTGTCCGGTGCAGCCAGGACGGGTCCGCGAAAGTGAATTATTCCTGCCATCCGGGCATCCTTTCGTTGCCCGGTCAGGCTAGCATCATCGATTGTTACAACGGGCTTCCGAAGGGCTGTGGTAGCTTCGTTGCTGACCACACGGGTGCCCCTGCAGGGGCTGAGATCGGGCTGCCGCAGCCTGCGACCGTTGAACCTGTCCGGGTAATGCCGGCGAAGGAAGTGAGTATTCCCTTGAGTACACAAAAAACCCAGTTGAACCCTGCCCTGGTGCCGTCCGGTTCCGATGCGGCCAACGGTCCCGGCACCGGATCCAGTGGCGAATCCCAAGTGCGGGTGACGCAGTCGCTGAAGTCGCATTCACTGGCTTACATCGACGACGCCGGTTCCGGCATCCGGGTCCCGGTCACCGAGATCGCGCTGGAGCCATCACCCAACGGGCAGCCGAACGCACCTTTCCGGACCTACCGGACGGCCGGACCGGGAAGCGACCCCGTCCGCGGCCTGGAGCCCTTCCGTGCCGAATGGATCGTGGCGCGCGGGGACACCGAGGCCTACACCGGCAGGGAACGCAACCTGCTCGACGACGGCCGCTCGGCCGTGCGCCGGGGCGCTGCCTCCGCGGAGTGGAAGGGCGCCCGGCCGGTGCCCCGCCGCGCCGTCGACGGCCATACGGTGACCCAGATGCACTACGCCCGGCAGGGCACCATCACGCAGGAAATGCGTTTCGTGGCGCTGCGGGAAAACTGCGACGTGGAACTGGTCAGGAGCGAGGTAGCCGCCGGTCGGGCCATCATCCCGAACAACATCAACCACCCTGAGTCCGAGCCCATGATCATCGGCAAGGCGTTCCTGGTGAAAATCAACGCCAACATCGGTAATTCTGCCGTGACGAGCTCCATCGCCGAAGAGGTGGACAAGCTGCAGTGGGCCACCCAATGGGGTGCCGACACGGTGATGGACCTGTCCACGGGGGACGACATCCACACCACCAGGGAATGGATCATCCGCAACTCCCCTGTCCCGATCGGAACGGTTCCGATCTACCAGGCACTGGAAAAGGTCAACGGCGAAGCCAACGCGCTGACCTGGGAAATCTTCCGGGACACCGTCATTGAGCAGTGCGAGCAAGGTGTGGACTACATGACCATCCACGCCGGTGTCCTGCTGCGGTACGTCCCGCTCACCGCCAACCGGGTGACGGGCATCGTCTCGCGCGGTGGTTCCATTATGGCCGGCTGGTGCCTGGCCCACCACCAGGAGAACTTCCTGTACACGCATTTTGACGAACTTTGCGAAATCTTCGCGAAGTACGACGTCGCGTTCTCCCTGGGGGACGGGTTGCGGCCCGGCTCCACGGCGGACGCCAACGACGCGGCGCAGTTCGCTGAACTGGATACGCTGGCCGAGCTGACGCAGCGCGCGTGGGAGTACGACGTCCAGGTGATGGTCGAAGGCCCCGGGCACGTGCCGTTCCACCTGGTCCGGGAAAACGTGGAGCGGCAGCAGGAGCTGTGCAAGGGTGCGCCGTTCTACACACTCGGTCCGCTGGTGACCGATGTCGCGCCCGGCTACGACCACATCACCTCGGCAATCGGGGCCACCGAAATCGCACGGTACGGCACCGCCATGCTCTGCTACGTCACGCCCAAGGAACACCTGGGCCTGCCCAACAAAGACGACGTGAAGACCGGCGTCATCACGTACAAGATTGCGGCCCATGCAGCGGACCTGGCCAAGGGCCACCCGGGGGCGCGCGAGCGGGACGATGCTTTGTCCAAGGCCCGGTTCGAATTCCGCTGGCGCGACCAGTTCGCGCTGTCGCTGGACCCGGAGACGGCGGAATCGTTCCACGATGAGACGTTGCCGGCCGAGCCCGCCAAGACAGCGCACTTCTGCTCCATGTGCGGACCCAAGTTCTGCTCGATGCGGATCAGCCAGGACATCCGGAATGAATACGGCTCGGCTGAGGCGCAGGCGGCGCTCACTGAGGCGGCGTCGGGGATGCGGGCGAAGAGCCAGGAGTTCCTGGCCGCCGGCGGCAAGGTCTACCTTCCGGAGTTGCAGGTGCCCGCCGGCAGCTAGGAGGCCCGGGCCGGCTCGCTGCGGCTGACCTCGCCGATGAACTGCCTGATGGTCCGGTCGCCTTCCACCGAATCATGGGGCCGGTGCCCGCCCGCGGCAACGCGGTGCAGGGCACCGGTCTCCCGCAGGTAACCGGCAATCTCCTCGTACAGCGGCTCCCAGCCCCCGGTCAGGACCAAGGTGGGGACCCCGGGAACAATATGCAGGGGCGCTTCCCACGACGGGACCTGGAGCCGCAGCCGGCGCGCGGACCGTTTCTCCTCCGCGGTGGCAGGCTGCTGCAGGTCCGTGGCATAGACCCGCCGGACGAACTCCCGTTGGAAGTCCTCGTCACTGAGCTGGTGGCGGACCTCGAGAAGCGGCTTCATCAGGCTGATGTGTGCCGCCGTGGCCGGCAGCTCCGCGGTCAGGGAGAGGCACGCCGGTTCCACCAGGGTCAGGGAGTAGACGAGGTCGGGGCGTTCGACGGCCGCCATCATGGCAGGAATGGCTCCCTGGGAGTGCGCCACCACGTGTCCGCCGGCGGCGCCGCGGCCATCATCGGCCAGGGACCGCAGCACGATGGCAGTGTCCTCCGCAAATGATGATTCCACCGGCTCCGCGACGGCGTCATAGCCCTGCCTGCGAAGGAACAGGGCGTCGAAGGACAGCGCCATGCCGTGCTGGCGGGGCCACGCGGCGGCGCCGAAAGCACCGGCGCCGTGCACGAAAACTACCCGCTGCTTGAACATGACCCAACCCTATTCCACGGCACCGACATCCGTGGGGAACCGCTACTTGCCCAGGAACTTGTCGAAGCCCTTGGGGAGGTTCAACTGCGACGGATCGAAGTCGCCGCCCTGCTGGCCGAAAGCGGCACCGGTGGGCAGCGCCTTGCCCGCATTGGCGCGCCGGGCCTCGGCCTCCTTGCGTTCCTGCGCAGCCTTGGCCGGATTGCCGGACTTCGCCTTCTTCTTCGGCGCGTTCTTGGCGTTCTTCCGCGCACCCCCACCGGCACCGGGCATACCCGGCATCCCGGGCATTCCCGGCATGCCGCCCTGGGCCATCTTCTTCATCATCTTCTGGGCCTGCGCAAAGCGTTCCAGCAGGCCGTTGACCTCGGAAACGTGGACGCCGGAGCCGCGGGCGATGCGCGCCCGGCGGGAGCCGTTGATGATCTTCGGGGCGAGGCGCTCGTGCGGCGTCATGGACCGGACGATTGCCTCGACGCGGTCGATTTCGCGCTCGTCGAACTGCTCCAGCTGCTGCCGGATGTTCTGCGCGCCCGGCATCATCATGAGCATCTTCTTCATGGAGCCCATGTTGCGGATCTGCTGCATTTGGGCGAGGAAGTCCTCGAGGGTGAAGTCTTCCTGGTCGGCGAACTTCTTCGCCATCCGGGCTGCTTCGTCTTTGTCCCAGGACTTCTCGGCCTGCTCAATGAGGGTGAGGATGTCGCCCATGTCCAGGATGCGCGAGGCCATCCGGTCCGGGTGGAAGAGTTCGAAGTCGTCCAGGCCTTCGCCGGTGGAGGCGAACATGACCGGCTTCCCGGTCACCGAGGCGACCGACAGTGCGGCACCGCCGCGCGCATCGCCGTCGAGCTTGGACAACACGATGCCGGTGAAGTTGACGCCCTCATCGAAGGCGAGGGCCGTGTTGACCGCGTCCTGGCCGATCATGGAGTCGATCACGAAGAGGACTTCGTTCGGGACGATGGCGCGGCGGATCTGGCGGGCCTGCTCCATCATGTCCGCGTCGACGCCCAGGCGGCCGGCGGTGTCCACGATCACGACGTCGTGCAGGGTGCGCTTGGCTTCCTCGACGCCGGCACGGGCGACGGCGACCGGGTCACCGGCAGGGTGGTCCAGCTCGGTGGACGTGGCGCCGGGGTGCGGGGCGAAAACGGGCACGTTGGCGCGCTGGCCCACCACCTGGAGCTGGGTGACGGCGTTGGGGCGCTGGAGGTCGCAGGCCACCAGCATGGGGCTGTGGCCCTGGGCCTTCAGCCACTTGGACAGCTTGCCGGCCAAGGTGGTCTTGCCTGCACCCTGGAGGCCGGCCAGCATGATGATGGTGGGGCCGCTCTTGGCCAGCCGGATCCTGCGGGTTTCGCCGCCCAGGATCTCCACGAGTTCCTCGTTGACGATCTTGACGATCTGCTGGCTGGGATTCAGGGCAGCCGAGACCTCGGCGCCGAGCGCACGTTCGCGGACCTTCCCGGTGAACTCGCGGACCACCGGAACGGCGACGTCTGCGTCCAGCAGGGCACGGCGGATCTCGCGGACCGTGGCATCGACATCGGCCTCGGTGAGGCGGCCCTTGCCGCGGAGATTTTTGAAGGTTGCTGTCAACCGGTCAGAGAGTGAATTGAACACGCGCCGTGAACTTCTTTCAAGAGATGATCGGGACTCGACTACCTAGGGTATCAAGTCAGCCACGTCAGATGGCATGCTGGCAAAATGACGAGCCAAACATCTGTGCAGACCTTGCTCATCCTCGGCGCCTCCGGCGACCTCACCGGCCGGCTCCTCCTTCCCGGCCTTGCCCGGCTGGCGGCGGCGGGCCGGGCGGAAGGGCTCCGGCTGGTGGGTGCCGGATCGGATCCCTGGACCAAGGAACAGTGGCAGGACCGGGTCCGCTCGTCCTTCGCCGCCGCAGCCGGCGCAGCGGACGGCCCGGGGAAGGAAGCCCTCGAAGCACTGCAGGAGGAAACGGCGTACCACCAGGTGGATGTCACGGCCAAGGGTGCCCTGGCGTCCCTGCTGGCAGGGCTCAAGGGCCCTGTGGCCGTCTACTTTGCACTTCCGCCACGCATCAGCCAGCAGGCCTGCGAGACACTCCAGCCGGAGGAGGTTCCCGAGGGCACCCGGCTGGTCATGGAGAAGCCGTTCGGTTCCAGCGAGGAGTCGGCGCGCTCCTTGAACCGTACGCTCGCCCGACTGGTTCCGGAGGACCACATCCACCGCGTGGACCACTTCCTGGGCAAGGCGACAGTGCTTAACATCCTGGGCCTGCGGTTTGCCAACAACTTCCTGGAGCCGGTGTGGAACCGGCAGCACGTGGAGAAGGTGGAGATCTTCTTCGATGAGGACCTTGCCCTTGAGGGCCGGGCCCGCTACTACGACGGTGCCGGCGCGCTCCGCGACATGATCCAGAGCCACTTGCTGGAGGTCATGGCCCTCATGGCCATCGAACCTCCAGCCACTATCGGCGAGCGCGACCTCCGCGACGCGGTATCCAGCGTGCTGCGGGCCAGCAGCGTCCGTACACCGTTCACCGGCACTACCCGCCGGGCGCGCTATACGGCGGGATCGATTGCAGGGAAGGCCGTCCCCGACTACGCAAAGGAGGCGGGGGTGGATCCCGGCCGAGGAACGGAGACGCTTGCGGAGATCCAGGTGGACATCGACAACTGGCGCTGGCGGGGAGTGCCGTTCATCCTGCGTTCCGGGAAGGCGCTGGGCGACAAGCGCAAGGAGGCGGTGGTCACCTTCCTTCCCGTACCCCACCTGCCGCGGGGATTCACGGGGGTGGACTCCCCCAACCAGCTGCGGATCGGGTTTGGTCCGGACACGCTGGAGTTCGACGTCGACGTCAACGGCCCGGGGAACATTTTCAGCCTGGGCCGGGTCACGTTGGAGGCGGAGTTGAGTGCCTCAGACCTGCTGCCGTACGGGGAGGTGCTGGAGGGCGTCCTGACCGGAGACCCGTTGCTGTCTGTCCGCGGCGATACCGCGGAGGACTGCTGGCGGATCGTGGAGCCGGTGCTCACGGCGTGGGCGAAGGGTGAGGTCCCGTTGGAGGAGTACGACGCCGGTTCGGCCGGCCCGGCATCGTGGCCCACCAACCGCGAAACGGGCGCGGGCGGCGGCGACTGATAAGGGAAGGGCACCAGCACAGGGAAACAGCACAGCGGGCGGGAACCTTTCGGTTCCCGCCCGCTGTGCTGTTTCGTTCTGTTGTTCCTGGCCCCAGGACCGGTGTGGCCTGCCTAGATGGCGGCTACTCCGCGTTCCCCGGTCCGGACGCGCACTGCTTCATGGACGTCGATGGTCCAGACCTTGCCGTCCCCGGCCCGGCCGGTGTTGGAGCTGGCGATGATCACGTCCAGGATGTCGTCTGACTGTTCGTCGGTGGCCAGGACTTCAACGCGGATCTTGGGAAGCAGGTCCACATTGTATTCGGCTCCTCGGTACACCTCGGTGTAGCCGCGCTGGCGTCCATATCCGCTGGCCGCGCTGACGGTGAGTCCTTGGACCCCGTAAGCTTCCAGTCCTTCCCGGATGGTTTCGAGCTTTTCCGGCCTGACGATTGCAGTGATCAGTTTCATGCCCCCACGCTTTCCTTGCCTGTTGCCGGCTGTGCCTGCTGTGCTCCGGCTGCGGATTCCCGGCTTTCCGCCTGGGTCTTGCCCGTCACCATGTCGTGCAGCGGCTGGAAGCTGCCACCGTGGCCGCCGACGCCGAACTCGTAGGCGGTCTCGGCGTGCAGGCTGAGGTCTGCGCCGGCGATTTCCTGGTGCTCGGAGATACGGAAGCCCATGGTCTTGTGGATGGGGTAGGCGATGATCAGGGTCATCACCGCGGTGAAGGCGATGGAGAGCAGCGCTGCCAGGACCTGTGCCACCAGCTGGGTGGCGCCGCCGCCGTAGAACAGGCCGGCAGCCCCCTGGTCCGGGGTGGCGAGGAAGCCGATGGCAACGGTGCCGATGACACCTGCGACGAGGTGGACGCCCACAACATCCAGGGAGTCGTCATAACCGAGCTTGAACTTCAGGCCGACCGCCAGGGCAGAGGCGATACCGGCGACGACGCCCAGGGCAATCGCGCCGAGCGGGGAGACGTTGGCGCAGGCCGGGGTGATGGCGACGAGGCCGGCCACCACGCCTGAAGCAGCGCCGAGCGAGGTGGGGTGTCCGTCCCGGATGCGTTCCACAGCGAGCCAGCCCAGCATCGCGGCGGCCGGGGCTGCCAGGGTGTTGATCCAGATCAGGCCGGCCTGTTCCACGGTGGCGGCGGCGCCGGCGTTGAAGCCGAACCAGCCGAACCACAGGATGGCTGCGCCGAGCATGACGAACGGGATGTTGTGCGGGCGGTGGTTCGGGTCCTTGCCGAAGCCCTTCCGGTTACCAATGATCAGCACCAGCACCAGGCCGGCAACACCGGCGTTGATGTGCACCACGGTGCCTCCGGCGAAGTCGATGACCGGAGCGAAGGTCTGGCCGAACCAGCCGTCCTTGGAGAACAGGCCGCCGCCCCACACCATGAAGGCCAGCGGCGCGTAGACCAGCGTGGCCCAGATCGGCGTGAAGATCACCCAGGCCGAGAACTTTGCGCGGTCCGCGACGGCGCCGGAGATCAGGGCGACGGTGATGATCGCGAACGTTGCGGCGTAGCCCACCTTCAGCAGGTCCGCCGGGTCCGTGAAGTTGTGCAGGCCGAAGTGGCTGAACGGGTTGGCGAAGATCTGGAAGAAGTTGTCCTCGTTGCTCGTGGACATGGAGGCGCCCCACAGCACCCACGTGATGCCGACCGTTCCGATGGCGACGAAGCTCATCATCATCATGTTCAGTGCCGACTTGGCGCGCGTCATGCCGCCATAAAAGAATGCCAGGCCCGGGGTCATGAACAGCACGAGTGCTGCCGCAACCAGGAGCCAAACGAGACCTGCGGTGAGTTCCATGGCCTACGTCCTCTCTTGCTTTCGGTGCGGACTTGTCCGCCTGCCAACGCCTTTTTGCGTCCTGTAATGAGTTTGTGGGTGGCGTGTTTCGGCCGCGGAGGATTTAGATTGCGGGCCTGTTACAACAACCTCTAGGAAGTAAATGGTGCATATCCGCCTTGTTACGGTTATGTTTCCGCACTCGCGCAGCCACCCGGCTCCCTTTCCAGCAAGGACTTCAGCACCATGACGGCACCACCCCCGGTAAACGGCGCCACCGCAAGGATTTGGGCCCGCATGAGGCCGCAACGGGAGAAGCTTCCGCGGGACATCAAGGTGATGCTGGCCGCAGCGTTCCTCATCGCCCTGGGATTCGGCCTTGTTGCCCCCGTATTGCCGCAATTCGCAACAACCTTTGGCGTAGGAAACACCGAGGCCGCCGTCATCGTGGCGATCTTCGCGTTCATGCGCCTTGCTTTCGCCCCTGCCGGGGGTGCGCTGATCGGTAAACGCGGCGAACGCCCCGTTTACGTCGCAGGCCTGTTGATCGTGGCGCTGTCCACTGCGGCGTGCGCGTTCGCCCAGGACTACTGGCAGCTCCTGCTGTTCCGCGGCCTGGGCGGCGCCGGCTCGGTAATGTTCACCGTTGCCTCGATGGCCCTGGTGATCCGGTTGGCGCCCCCGGAAAGCAGGGGCCGGGTATCGGGCGCCTATGCGTCGGCGTTCCTGATCGGAAACGTCTGCGGCCCGATCGTGGGAGGACTGCTGGCGGGGTTGGGCCTGCGGGTCCCGTTCCTGGCGTACGCGGGGGCCCTGCTCGTGGCAGCCTTCGTGGTGCAGACCCAGTTGAGCCATCAGCGCCGTGGCACCGGCGAGGCCCGGGAACGCGCACCGGACATGCGTTTCGGCGATGCCCTGTCAACCGGAACCTACCGGTCGGCGCTCCTGTCCAGCTTCGCGAACGGTTGGGCAACCTTTGGCGTCCGGATGGCAACCGTGCCGCTGTTCGCCGCGGCCGCTTTTGGGGCGGGGCCGCAGGCGGCAGGCCTGGCGCTGGCCGTGTTCGCGGCCGGGAACGCGGCCGCCCTGGCCTTCTCGGGCCGGCTCGCTGATTCCCTGGGGCGCAAGCCCATGATGATTTCCGGGCTGCTGGTGGCCGGCCTGTCAACCGCGTCGATCGGTATCACCCACGATCTGCCCTGGTTCCTCGCGGCGTCGACGCTGGCCGGCGTCGGATCCGGTCTTTTCGGTCCTGCGCAGCAGGCCGCCGTGGCGGACGTGATCGGCAACGGGCGTTCCGGCGGCAAGATGCTGGCCGCCTACCAGATGACGTCCGACGTCGGGGCGATCGTGGGACCGGTCGTGGCGGGCCTGCTGGCGGACGGCCTGGGTTTCGGCTGGGCGTTCGCGGTCACCGGCGCCATGCTGCTGCTGGCGGCCGGCGGCTGGTTGCCCACCCGGGAAACCCTCCGGGTTAAACCCAACTGACTCGCATTTGTTGTCGTTGTGAGCCCTCAAAACGACAACAAATGCGAGCCAGCGGGGCGGGCAGCTAGTTCAGCAGGGCGTCAACAAAGCTTTCGGTATCGAACGGGGCGAGGTCGTCGGCGCCTTCGCCCAGGCCCACGAGTTTGACGGGCACGCCGAGCGCCCGCTGGATGGCGACGACGATGCCGCCCTTGGCTGTTCCATCCAGTTTGGTCAGCACGATGCCGGTGATGTTGACCACCTCGGAGAAGACCCTGGCCTGGTTCAGGCCGTTCTGGCCGGTGGTGGCGTCCAGCACCAGCAGGACCTCGTCCACCTCGGCCAGCTTCTCCACCACGCGCTTGACCTTGCCCAGTTCGTCCATCAGGCCCACCTTGTTCTGCAGGCGCCCGGCGGTATCGATCATGACGACGTCGACTTCCTGCTCGATGCCTGCCTTCACCGCTTCGTAGGCGACCGACGCAGGATCGGCGCCGTCGATGTCGGACTTCACGGTGGGAACGCCCACCCGCTGGCCCCAGGTTGCCAACTGCTCGGCGGCGGCGGCCCGGAAGGTGTCCGCTGCGCCGAGCAGGACGTCCTTGTCCTCGGCCACCAGGACCCGCGCGAGCTTGCCTACGGTGGTGGTCTTTCCGACGCCGTTGACGCCCACCACCATCATGACGGCGGGCTTGTCCGCATGCCGCTCCACGTTCAGGCTGCGGTCCATGGTGGGGTCGACCAGTTTGATGAGTTCTTCGCGGAGCATGGCTTTGACGTGTTCGGGGGTCCTGGTGCCCAGGACCTTGACCCGCTCGCGGAGTGCATCCACCAGCTGCATGGTGGGTTCGGTGCCCAGGTCAGCGAGCAGGAGTGTTTCCTCCACCTCGTCCCAAACGCTCTCGTCGATCCGGTCGCTGGACAGCAGTGCCAGCAGGCCCTTGCCCATGATGTTGTTGGAGCGGACCAGCCGTTCCCGCAGCCGGGTAAGGCGCCCTGCGACCGGCAGCGGTGTTTCGACCGGAATGGTTTCGAGTCCGGCGGCATCGTCCGGGACGGTGGTGGTGTCGACAACGTCGGTGCCGGCACCGCCGGGGGTCCCGCGTTCGATGGTTCCGGTGCTGTCATCCACTGCCGTGCCGCCCCCGGAGCGGACCTCGGGATCGTTCGCGTCCCGGGTGTCCGGGTAGCGGGTGATGTTCCTCCGCGTCTTGATCAGGACCGGGATCAGCGCGCCGATGACCACCACGGCAGCAAGGATGGACAGGACAATGGGAAGGATGTCATTCACTCCCCTAGCTTCTCATACAGGGTCCGCCCGGTCCGGGCCCCCGGCGGGGCGCCTGACCTGCTCCGATGCCGGAGGTGTGGCTGCTATACCTCGGCCCCGAGCCGCTGGCTGATGACGGTGGAGACGCCGTCGCCCCTCATGGTGACGCCGTAGAGCGCGTCCGCCACTTCCATGGTCCGCTTTTGGTGGGTGATGACGATCAGCTGGCTGGACTCCCGGAGCTCCTCGAAGATGGTGATCAGGCGCCCCAGGTTGGTGTCGTCCAGCGCCGCCTCCACCTCGTCCATGACGTAGAACGGGGACGGCCGGGCCTTGAAAATGGCCACCAACAGGGCCACCGCGGTGAGTGAGCGTTCGCCGCCGGAGAGCAGGGAGAGCCGCTTGATCTTCTTGCCGGCCGGACGGGCCTCCACGTCAATGCCGGTGGTCAGCATGTCGGCGGGGTCGGTGAGGACCAGGCGCCCCTCGCCGCCGGGGAACAGCCGCTCGAAGACCCTGACGAACTGGGCCTGGGTGTCCTCGAAGGCTTCCGCGAACACCCGTTGCACCCGGTCATCCACCTCTTTGATGATATCGAGCAGGTCCCGGCGGGACGCTTTGAGGTCTTCCAGCTGGGTGCTGAGGAACTGGTGCCGCTCCTCCAGCGCCGCGAATTCCTCCAGCGCCAGCGGGTTGACCTTGCCCAGGCTTGCGAGGTCCCGTTCGGCCCTCCGCAGCCGCTTCTCCTGTTCCTGCCGCACGTAGGGTTTGCCTTCGCGGATCTCCTCGCCACCGGCATCGACAGGAGCACGAAGGGCAGCCCATTTGTCGCCGGACTCTTCCGCCGGGACCGGCACGGGGACGTGCGGTCCGAACTCCGCGACCAAGGCCTCCGGCGTGATGCCCAGTTCGTCCACGGAACGGGTTTCCACCGCCTCGATCCTGGCCCGCTGCTGGGCCCGGGCAAGTTCGTCGCGGTGCACATTGTCTGTGAGGTCCGCCAGTTCGCGGGCCAGGGCGTCGTTGGATTCCCGGATGTCCCGGAGCCCGCGGTCCCGCAGCTCCCGGTTCTCCTCTGCGAGGTCGCGTTCGTGCCGGGCGAGCTCGACGGAGACATCCACATAGCCAAGGGCCATCTCCACGCCCGCGGAAACGGCTGCGGCCCGCCGGGCCTGGATGCGGCGGCGCCGCGCGCGTTCGGCCGCTTCCTCCCGTGCCCGGCGCTCCGTGGCGGCCGCGCGGTCCAGGGAGGCTGCCCGGTTGCCGGTGGCTGCCAGTTGCTCCTCGGCGCTGCGCAGGGACAACCGTGCTTCAACCTCGGCGGCGCGGGCGGCCGACACGGCTCCCGCCAGCTCATCGCGGTGTTCGGTGGAGGGTTCCTGCTCGACGGGAGCTTCCTGGGCCGCCGCGAGCCGGGCGGTGATGGCTGCGAGCGCCTCTTCCTCGGCGGCCACGTTCTCTTCGGCGCGGGCCAGGGAGGCTGCCAGTCGGTCGCTTTCTCCGACGGCGCTGCGCAGGACCGAATTGAGGTGCCCCAGGCGTTCGGCAACGGCGGCGAGCCGGGCATCGGATTCATGCAGCCGGTCCAGGGCAGCGTCCGCGGCCTCCTGCGCCGCGGCGCGCCGGGCCTCGGCGGCGGCCAGGGCGAACCTGTTCCGCTCCAGGTCCGCCGTCACGGCCGACAGCTCACGCCCGGCGTCGTCCACGGCCGCCTGAACCTCCAGGAGGGATGGTGCTTTGGCCGATCCGCCAGTGGCCGAGACGGCGGTGAACACGTCGCCCTCCCGGGTGACGGCCGTCAGGCCGGGCTGCGAGGCCACGAGCGCCGCCGCCGCATCCATGCCGGGGACGACGACGGTTCCGGACAGCAGGTGCCGTACCAGGGAGACCTCCACCGCCGGGCCGTCCACCAGTCCGGCAGCCCACCGGGCCTCGCCGGGAAGCTCCAGGTCCGGGGCGTCCTGTGGCTGGTCCACGTCCGCGGACGCCAGGAGGAGGGCCGCGCGGCCGCCGTCGTCGTCTTTTAGGGCCTGCAGGACCGCGGCCGCCGTGCCGGCGTCGTGGACGAGGACAGCATCCGACGCCTGCCCCAGTGCAGCAGCGATCGCGGCCTCGAACCCGGCGTGCACGGTGAGTGCGGCGGCGAGGCTGCCCCGGATGCCCGGAAGACCGGACTCCAGCGCGTGCCGGGCGCCGTCCTTGCGGTCAAGGCCGAGTTTCAGGGCGTCCAGGCGCGCGACGAGGGCATCGCGTTTGCGAATTCCTTCGTTGACTGCGGTCTTGAGGCCGGCGATGTCGCCCAGCACCGCATCGAGCACGTCACTGGCGGCCTCGTACTCGGCGTCGAGGGACTCCTCTCCCTCCTCCACTCCCGCCACCTGGTTTTCCAGGGCCGTGAATTCGGATTGTGCCTTCGCGCGCCGTTCGGTGCCGGCGGCAAGGGATTCGCGGAGCCGGCCCAGCTCCGCCTGGGCTGACTCCACCCGGGACCGTGCCGCTGCGACCTGCCCGGCGAGGCGCGCCAGGCCTTCCCGGCGGTCAGCGGCCGCCCTCAACTGCGCGGTGAGCCGCTGGTCCTCGGCGCGCGCAGCCTGTTCGGCGTCGGCCTTCGCCGTGCTTGCGGCGTCCAGGACTCCGCGACGGCGCACGATGTCCGCTTCGAGTTCGGCCACCTCCTGCCGCACCCGTGCGGCTTGGCGTTCCAGTTGTTCCGGGTCCCGCCCGGACGGTGCCGGGGCGTCGTCGGAGCCCAGCAGGCGGCTCCGTTCGGTGGCCAGGGTGCCCAAGGAACGGAGCCGTTCCCGGGCGGTGGAGAGCCGGTACCAGGTGTCGCGGGCAGCGTTGAGCCGGGGGGTGGCCTCCGCGGCCAGCTGTTCCAGCGCGGCCTGCTGCCTGCGGCCGGCTTCAAGTTCCTGTTCGACGGCGGTCCGCCGGGCCTTGAGCGCGGCTTCGTCGGCCACGTCCTGTTCCAGGGCCTGCTGGAGCTGGACAAGGTCATCGGCCAGGAGGCGTGCCCTGGCGTCCCGGACATCGAACTGGACACGCTGGGCGCGGCGGGCCACTTCCGCCTGCTTGCCCAGCGGCGTGAGCTGGCGGCGGATCTCCCCGGTGAGGTCCGTCAGCCGCTGGAGGTTGGCCTGCATAGCCTCCAGTTTGCGGACCGTCCGCTCCTTGCGCCGCCGGTGCTTGAGGATGCCGGCCGCCTCTTCGATAAATCCGCGCCGGTCCTCCGGGGTGGCGTGCAGGACCCGGTCCAGCTGCCCTTGGCCCACAATGACGTGCATTTCCCGGCCCAGCCCGGAATCGGACAGCAATTCCTGGATGTCCAGCAACCGGCAACCGGCTCCGTTGATGGCGTACTCGGAACCTCCCGTCCGGAACAGGGTCCGCGAAATGGTCACTTCGCTGTATTCGATGGGCAGGGCGCCGTCGGTGTTGTCGATGGTCAGCGAGACGTGGGCGCGTCCCAGCGGCGGCCGGCCGGACGTCCCGGCGAAGATAACGTCCTCCATCTTGCCGCCGCGAAGCGTCTTGGCCCCTTGCTCGCCCATCACCCAGGCCAGGGCATCAACCACGTTGGACTTGCCGGAGCCGTTGGGACCCACGACGGCGGTGACGCCGGGTTCGAAGTCGAAGGTGGTGGCCGACGCAAAGGACTTGAACCCCCGGACGGTGAGGCTTTTGAGGTGCAAGGCTTTCCTGGTCTCCTGGCGGGGGTAGGGAACGATGCTGGAACCGGCTCCCTATAATCTACTGCGCAGGAGCGACATTTCCCGTCCAGCACTCCGCGGCCGGCGGCGGCGCCCCCGGCCAATATGCATGATCGGGCGCAGCAAAGGCATAGTTAAGCTCTTGGGCCTGCACTGATGTGGGTACAGTCACCGCGTGGCTGCAGGACAAAAACGAAGAGGGGCTTGAATTGGCAGGTAACGCAACCTTCCGGCACAGCAATACCGCGCTGCTTTCCGTAAGCAGCGTCGAGGCTCCGCGGATCGTCAGCTCCACGGATTTCGACCGCAAACTGGCCTCCACCCTGCAGAGGCTGAAGTTTCCGCCGCGGCTGCTCGAGCGCGTGGCCGGTATCACGCACCGCCGCTGGTGGGCCGCGGGGACCTCCTTCGATGATGCTGCCATCGAAGCCGGCGCCAAAGCTTTGGCCGAGGCGGGCATCGAAGCGTCGGAGGTGGGCCTGCTGATCAACACGTCAGTGACGCGGCGGAACCTGGAACCATCCGTTGCGGTGAAGATCCATCACGGACTCAGCCTGCCGTCGTCGGCCATGAACTTCGACCTCGCCAATGCCTGCCTGGGGTTCGTCAACGCCCTGACCCTGGCCGCCAACATGATCGATTCCGGCCAGATCCGGTACGCAGTGATCGTTAACGGCGAGGATGCCCAGCTGACCCAGGAAGCCACGCTTGCCCGGCTGCAGCGCCCCGAAACGACGCGTGACGATTTCAACCGGGAATTCGCCACCCTGACGCTCGGTTCCGGGGCGGCCGCCGCCGTCCTGGGTCCGGCGGACCAGCACCCGGGCGCCCACCGGATCGTGGGCGGTGTGATGCGGGCCGGCACCGAGCACCACGAACTCTGCGTGGGCGGCATCGACGGCATGGCCACCGACACCAAGGGCTTGCTCGACGGCGGCCTGCAACTGGTGGTCGATGCCTGGCATGAGGCCCAGCCGGAGTGGGACTGGGCGGAGATGGACCGCTACGTCACGCACCAGGTGAGCAATGCCTACACCCAGGCGATCATCAACGCGATCGACCTTGATCCGGACAAGGTACCCATCACCTTCCCGCACTGGGGCAACGTGGGCCCCGCGTCGTTGCCGATGACGCTGGCCGCCGAGACGCAGACGCTGGGAAGCGGTGACAGGGTCCTGTGCATGGGCGTCGGTTCGGGCCTGAACACCGCAATGCTGGAAATCGTCTGGTGACCGCGGCCTGGCCGGGCGTGGACGCCGAATGGTCGCGCCGGATCGAGGTTCCGTCCACCGCTGCCGCGGACCCGGCAGGCACGGTGCGCCGCTGGCATGTGCTCGATAACGGCCCGCAACTGGAGCGGCTGGGCCTGGCCCCGGCCGGAACCCTGCTGTGCGTGCACGGCAACCCCACCTGGTCCTACCTCTGGCGGAGTTTCCTGGCCGCCGGAACCGATCCGGTCCATCCCTGGCGCGTGGTGGCGGTGGACCAACTGGATATGGGCTTCTCCGAACGCACCGGTGTGTTCCGCCGCCTCGCCGACAGGATCAGGGACCTCGGCGACCTCACCGATGCGCTGGGCCTGCACGGTCCGGTGGTCACCGCCGGCCACGACTGGGGCGGCGTGATCAGCCTCGGCTGGGCCCTGGCCCACCAGCACCAGCTCGCCGGCGTGGTCCTCACCAACACCGCCGTCCACCAACCCGGCAGTTCCCGGATCCCGGCCGCCCTGCGCCTGGCGCTGCACCCCGCCGTGCACAAGTGGGGAACCACGACGTCGGACGCTTTCCTGCGGGTGACGCACTCGCTCGCCAGCCCGCCGCTGCCCGCGGATATCCGCGATGCCTACATGGCCCCCTACCGCGGGGCTTCCCGCCGTGAGGGGGTGGGAAACTTCGTCGCCGATATCCCCGTGGACGCATCCCATCCCAGCCATCCGGAGCTGGCGCGTGTGGCCGAGGGCCTGCGCGGCCTGGACGTCCCCGTCCTGATGTTGTGGGGCCCGCGGGACCCGATCTTCTCCGACCGGTACCTCAAGGACCTCATCCAACGGATACCCGCAGCCAAGGTGCACCGCTACGAGGGCGCCGGACACCTGCTCGCGGAAGACCGGGACATCGCACCGGCCGTCTTCGACTGGCTCACCGCCAACATCGCCGGCAGCGGTGCCGGGACGGACGGAACCGGGGCGGCCGGCAGTGCCGGGACGCAGGGCACCGGACAGGGCCACCCCGTCCCCGCCGCGCAGGACCCGTTCCGCCCCCTCTGGGCACTCCTCGGTGAACTGTCGGCCGGTCCTTCCGGTACCGGGACCGCCATTTCCGAGATGGCGCCCGACGGCAGCGCCGGCCGCTCGCTCACCTGGGCAGAACTGGAAAAAAACGTTGCCGACGTATCGGCCGGGCTCGCCGGAATGGGCGTCGGCAGCGGAAGCCGCGTGAGCCTGATGGTCCCTCCCGGCGTGGACCTCACGGTGGCTCTCTATGCCTGCCTGCGCCTGGGAGCCGTGGTGGTGGTGGCCGACGCCGGACTGGGCACCAGGGGGCTCAGCCGTGCCGTAAAGGGTGCCACCCCGGATGTCCTGGTCGGGATCGACAGGGCACTGGCGGCAGCCCGCGCCCTCGGCTGGGCTGCCAGGCTCGTCAGCGTGCACGACCTGCCCGCCGCGCGCCGCCGCATCCTTGGGGTGGAAACGTCCCTCACCGCCTTGGCACGGGCAGGTGCCCGCAGTGGACACCGCACCGCCGACGGGCCGGACCCGGACCAGCCCGCAGCCGTCCTGTTCACGTCCGGTTCCACCGGACCCGCAAAAGGCGTCGTCTACACGCACCGGCAGCTGGCAGCGATGCGCGACACCGTGGCGGAAACCTTCGGGATCCATCCGGGTGACCGGCTGGTGGCGGGCTTCGCACCGTTCGCCCTGCTGGGGCCGGCCCTGGGCGCCGTCTCGGTGACGCCCGCCATGGACGTCACGGCCCCCCGAACCTTGACGGCACGTGCCCTCGCCCGAGCGGCCGCGGCTGTTGACGCAACGGTGGTCTTCGCCTCCCCTGCGGCACTGCGCAACGTCCTGGCCACCCAAGACGGCCTCACCACCGGCGACGCCGCGGCGTTGTCCCGCGTCGAACTGCTGCTCTCCGCCGGCGCCCCGGTTCCTGAACCCCTGCTCGCCGGGGTGCAGCGGATGCTGCCCCGGGCCTCGCTGCACACGCCGTACGGAATGACCGAAGCCCTTCCCGTCACCGACATCAGCCTCGAACAAATCCGGGCCGCCGGTACCGGGAACGTAGCGGGGGCCGGCAACGGGGTTTGCGTGGGCCTGCCCGTCCATGGCGCCCGGGTTGCCATCCTCCCGCTGGCCGCGGACGGCACGGTTCCCGGCGACGGCAACAGTCCCGGGGCCGAGCCCGTGACGGCGCCCTGTGTCACCGGGGAGATCCTGGTCAGCGCCCCGCATGTCAAGGACTCTTACGACCGGCTCTGGCTCACCCAGCAGGCGAGCGCGGCCACGGCCGGCTGGCACCGCACCGGGGACGTGGGACACTTCGACGCCGAGGGCCGGCTGTGGGTGGAAGGGCGCCTGGCGCACATCGTGACGGCTCCGGGGTCGGTGGTAACGCCGGTGGGCCCCGAACAGGCCATCGAATCCCTGGACAGTGTCCGAATGGCCGCCGTCGTGGGAGTGGGACCGGTGGGGACCCAGGCCGTCGTCGCGGTCGTGGAAACCGTGCCGGCCGTCCGCAAGGCCGGTCCCGCTGATCCCCACCTGGCCGCACGGGTGCGTGCGGCGGCGGCCGCAGCCGGCGTGTCCGTTGCAGCCGTCCTGGTGGTGCCCGCCCAGCCCACAGATATCCGCCACAACGCCAAAATCGACCGGACCCGCCTGTCCCTCTGGGCGGCGAAGGTGCTCGCCGGCGGCCGTCCGGGAACGCCATGAAGGTCCTGGTCACCGGCGCGAGCGGGCTCCTGGGCCGGGAGGTGGCCGCTTTGCTGGTACGCCGGGGCCACGCCGTGGCCACCTTCCAGCGGCGTCCCTCCAGGGTCGACGGCGCCGAGGACCGTTGCGGCTCCCTCACCGACGATGCAGCGGTCCGGGACGCGGTACGGGACATGGCCGCGGTGGTCCACCTTGCCGCCAAGGTTTCCTTCACCGGCCGTGCAGCGGACTTTGACGAGGTGAACGTCCAAGGAACCCGGCGCCTGCTTGACGCCGCCCGCGAAGCCGGGGTGCGGGACCTGGTGTACGTGTCATCCCCCTCCGTGGCCAACACGGGCGCCGCAATCGCCGGGCAGGGCGCCGAACCGGCGGACCCCGGGCACGCGCATGGGAACTACGCGCGCACCAAGGCCCGCGCCGAACTGCTGGCCCTCGCAGCGGACGCCCAGGACTTCCGCACCACCGCGGTGCGCCCGCACGTCGTATGGGGTCCGGGAGACACCCAGTTGGTGGAGCGTGTGCTGGAGCGGGCCGCGCGGGGCCGGCTGCCACTGCTCGATGCCGGCGCTGCCCTGATCGACACCACGTTCATTGACAATGCGGCGGCCGCCATCGTCGTGGCACTGGACCGCATGGGGCACGTCCACGGCAAGGCCCTGGTGGTCACTAACGGGGAACCCCGGCCTGTCGGGGAGCTGCTGGCAGGCATCTGCGCTGCAGGCGGAGTGCCGGCTCCGTCGTGGTCCGTGCCCGGCAGGCTTGCGCGGAGTGCCGGCTCGGTGGTGGAACGGGCCTGGCTCCGGTTTGGCCGCCAGGAGGAACCTCCCATGACGGCCTTCCTTGCCGAGCAGCTGTCCACGGCCCACTGGTTCGACCAGCGAGAAACCCGGAGGCTCCTGGACTGGACCCCGGAGGTATCGCTGGACGAGGGTCTGGCACGGCTGGCCGGCTACTACCAGCCAGGTTCAACGGCCGGCCCGCGGCGCACCTGAGGGCCGCGGAGCCGCCTTGTCAGCGGACGACGGCGGGCGACCAGGCATGCTCGATGAACAGCCGGGGTGCCGCGCCGGGTTCCAGGGACAGCGACCAGATATCGCTGTCCGGGCCCGCCCCTTCCCTGGGCATCCCGTACAGGATGGTGCCGTTGTCAAGCCACTCGATTTGGTCATCCAGGTCCCGTTGCTCACCCAGAACGGTGACGTTCCCGGTGGCCAGCTCGAGGACGGCGGGCTGCCGGGCTCCCGCCAGGGTTCCCGATGTGCTCTTCTTGAAGGCGATCCGTTGCCCGTCGGGAGAGACCGAAGGGCACTCGACGCCGGACGCGGCGATGGTGAGCGTCCGGGCGGCGATATCCCCGTGGACCAGCCAGATATTGCCCTGCGACGAGGCGGTGGCATAGAACTCATTCGGCTTGCCAGGGCTGAAGGTCACGCCCCAAATATTCCTGTCGGTGGCCTTGATCCCTGCGCCATGGTCCATCAGGGCGTAGTCCTCGAGGTTGGTATGGCTGCTTCCGTCCGCCGGGCCAATCAGTGTTTGCGTTGAAAAACTCGACGACGCATAGGAATGGCCGGAGACGAAGACGGTGGTGGCCACCAGGGAACCATCCGCGCTGACCCGTGTCCTGTTGGGGATCCCGCCGAGTGCCCACGTCCCCTGCTGCACCAGCGACCCGTCATAGGTTGAAGCCTCGAAGGAGGTGGGCATCCCGTTCCTGGTCTCCAGGCAGCTGACCAGGTTCCGGGCCGCGTAGACCCTGTCGCAGGCCTTGCCCAGGAGGGCCCGCCGGCCGTTTGGTTCAGACAGGGCCGCCGT
The DNA here is from genome assembly GCF_000374865.1 of Arthrobacter sp. 135MFCol5.1. Taxonomy (GTDB): domain Bacteria; phylum Actinomycetota; class Actinomycetes; order Actinomycetales; family Micrococcaceae; genus Arthrobacter. Next base: position 38,947 of record NZ_KB895452.1, read on the forward strand.
GGCTGCCTCCCCGAACCCTTGGCCGGGGGCCGTGTTCCTGAACAGCACGAAGGGGCCGGACGGCAATGCACCGGCGGAGGCAACCTGCACGTCCGGGGCGGCCTGCCGGCTCGCGCTTGACTGCTGGTAGGCGGTGAACGCCTGGGCACCTGCGGCGCCAAGTGTGGCTATGACGACCGCAAGCAGTAAGAGCAGCCGCTTCCTCACGAGGCGGGCACCGCTGCGGTGCTGCCGCGGAACAGCAGCGCTGCTCCTGCGATGGCTGCCGCCAGCAACGCAGTCGCGATGGCAACGGCCATGCCCGGCCCGGCCGCGAACCAGAGGACGCCAAATCCGGATGCGGCCGCCATCCGGCTGACGGCCACCACCGTTTGCGCGGTGCCCAGGGCGGTGCCCAGCCTTTCGGGCGGTGCCAGCTGGCTGACAAGCGCCGCCAGGACACCGTCAGTTGCCGCGTAGAAGAGCCCCAGGAGCAGCAAACAACCGATGGTGGCGGGGATCCCTGCAGTTGGCAGCCCGGCCAGCAGGTAGCAGGCCAACAAGGCACCGTGGCCGGCCAGGAAGACCGGTACTCTCCCCCACCGGTCCGCGATCCTGCCGACCGGTACGGCGAACAGCAGGAAGGCGGCGTTGGTGCCCACGAACAGCAGCGGGAACCACTGGATGGCGAAGGACTCACGGTGCTGGAGGAGGAGGTAGATGAAGCCGTCGCCGATGGTGAGGACGCCCAACAAGCCGGCGGCGGCCATGGGGCGGGCCAGGCCCGGTTCCCGCAGGCGCGACCACCGCAACAGATTCCAGCTGACGACCGGCCTGGACCGGCCGGGGTGTTGCCGCCGCCGCTGGAGCCGGTCCGGCACCACCAGGAGAAGCACCGCGACGCCGATCACGGCGAAGGCGAGTGAGACGCCAAAGACGGTGCTGAAGCCATTGGGGATCAGCATCAGGACCAGGAACGCGATGAACGGGCCGGCGGCCGCCCCGATGTTGTCCAGCATCCGGTGGATGCCGAAGGAGCGCGCCAGATACTCCGGCTGGGCCTCCGCCGCGATCATGGCATCCCGTGGCGCCGTGCGGATTCCTTTGCCGATCCTGTCGCCGGTGACGATGCCGGCAAGGGCCCAGAAGCCCCCGGCCACGAGGAACCCCGCCCGCGCCAGCATGGACAGCCCGTAGCCGGCAGCTGCCACGTACTTGGGATGGCCGGTGCGGTCGGACACCCAGCCCGCGCCGATCCGCACGATGGCGCTGGCGCCCTGGTTTATTCCGTCGATGACACCGAATGCGATGGTGGACAGCCCCAGGTAGCCCGTGACGTAGAGCGGGAGGATGGCGGCGACGGACTCGGACGATATGTCCGTCATCATGCTGACCACGCCCAGCCAGATGATCACCGGCGACAACCGGAAAGCCGGGTGGACCGAGGCAAGACCGGCGCCGGCCTGGTCCTGTTGGCCGCCTTTGCGGTCCGAGATTGAGATGTACAAGGGCTGCCTGTCCTTCCCGGGGCGGGAAGCGGTGCGCATGCAGCGGGCCCCACCCGAAGTTCGTGCAGACAGTCTTGCAGCCGGCCCGCAGCCGCGGGTACCGAAGAATCCGCAGACCTGTTGTGGAAACCTACCAGCGGCCGTTCCGCGGCCGGGGCTGGCAGACCGGGCACGTGTGGGACGAGCGGTTCATGAACTGCTCGCGGCGGATGATCGACTGGATTCCCGCTGCGGCACAGCGTTTGCAGGGCTCGCCCTGGCGTCCGTACGCGTTGAGGGACCTGTCGAAGTAGCCGGAGGCTCCGTTGACGTTGACGTACAGGGAGTCGAAGCTGGTGCCCCCGGCCGCCAGGGCGTCCAGCATCACCTCCCGGGCGCTGTCGAGGACCCGCTGGGCCTCGGCGCGGCGGAGCGTGTCGGTGGCCCGCGCATAATGAAGTTTTGCGCGCCACAGGGCTTCGTCGGCGTAGATGTTGCCGATCCCGGACACCAGCCCCTGATCCAGGAGTGCCCGTTTGAGCCCGGTTTTGCGTTTCCGGAGGCGTTGGTAGAAGAGGTCGAAGGAGAATGCGGGGTCCAGCGGGTCCCGGGCAATATGGGCTGCCTCCGCTGCGATCAACGGAAGCGGCGATTCGGCGAGACCGCCGGGGCCGCCGTCCTCCGTAGGCACCAGGGCAGTAACGAAAAGGCCGCCGAAAATCCGTTGGTCAACGAACCGCAGCTGGTCCGGCATGCCCTCACGTGGACTGAGCCCCAACCGTACTTTGAGGTGTTTTTCGTCGGGAACGCCGACGCCCTGCATCAACAGCTGGCCGCTCATCCCCAAGTGGGCCATCAGTGCCACCGCCGGTGCCTGGTGCTGTTCGGCGTGTCCCGCCCCGGCCATGCCGTTGTCCGTCAGCGGCAGCCACAGGAATTTGCCGCGTCGGACGACGTCGGACACTGTGGCGCCCTCAAGGTTGCCGATGAAGTCGCTGGCCCCAAGGGCGTGGCGGCGGATGGAGCGCGGGTCCAGGACGTCGACGGTTTGGATGGTCCTGCCGCGGACCCAGCGAACCAGGCCGCGGCGCACCACCTCAACCTCGGGCAGTTCCGGCACGGAGGCTACTTAGCAGCTGCGGAGCCGGCGGACGTACCAGCGGCATCGTGGGCTTCAGCCCCGGAAAGCACCCGCCAGGCGTCGGCCGCCGCTTCCTGCTCGGCTTCCTTTTTGGAGTGCCCGGAGCCCTTGCCGTAGGCGTTGCCGCCGATGCTCAGGACGGCAGTGAACGTGCGGGCGTGGTCCGGACCCGAGCCGTCCACGGCGTAGTGGATGCTTCCGAGCTGCCGGCTGGCAGCCAGTTCCTGGATGCTGGTTTTCCAGTCGGTTCCGGCGCCCAGGACGGCGGCATCCTTCAGCATCGGGCCGATCAGCCGCATAACCAGCTGGCGGGCGGTCTCGATATCGTTGGAGACGTAGGTGGCGCCGATCAGGGCCTCCATGGTGTCCGCGAGGATAGAGGCCTTGTTCTTCCCGTGGGTGAGCTTTTCGCCCTGCCCCAGGTAGATGTATTCGCCAATGCCCAGGCTGCGTCCAATGCCGGCCAGGGCACGGGTGCTGACGACGGCGGACCGGCGCTTGGCGAGCTCGCCTTCGGGCAGGTCCGGGTTGTCCCGGTACAGGGCATCGGTCACGGAGAAGCCCAGGATGGAGTCCCCCAGGAACTCGAGCCGCTCGTTGGTGGGTATGCCGCCATTCTCGTAGGCATACGAACGGTGGGTGAGCGCAAGACGAAGCGTCCCGGCGTCAATAGAGACACCGAGACGCTTCAGAAGCTCTTCAGTTGACGACATCAGTCAGCCTGTTGGGCCGATTAGACGTCAGCGACCTTGCGGCCCTTGTACTCAAGGAACAGCGCGGTGCCAGCAGAGTCGGTAACGACCTTTGCCTGGTGCGGCAGGCTGTAGGTGACCTGGCCGTTCTCAACGGTCTTCACCAGGTGGGGGGCGGTCGCCTTCCACTGCGAGCGGCGGGCGCGGGTATTCGAGCGAGACATTTTCCGCTTGGGAACAGCCACGGCTAACTCATTTCTCTCTAGACAAACACGTACAAATCAATTTTGCCGGTCAGGCTTAGCCATATCAGCTAGGGCAGCCCAGCGAGGATCCAGGACCTCGTGGTGGTGCCCCGGCTCGTCTTCCAGGCGAACTCCGCATTCGGAGCAAAGGCCCTGGCAGTCTTCCCGGCACACCGGCTGGAACGGCAGGTTGGTGACAACCGCGTCCCGCAACACCGGTTCAAGATCGATTACATCGTGCTCGACTCGACGTTGCTCTTCATCTTCTTCTCCGTCCGAAAGCTCAGCGCCTTCATAGAAGAAAAGTTCTTGCACATTGACCTCAAGGTCATACGCAAGGGGATCCAGGCATCGGCCGCATTCGCCGGTTACTTCGACGGCTGCGGTTCCTGATACCAGAATTCCTTCGTGTACGGCCTCAAGCCTCAGGTCGAGCTCGACATCCGAGCCTTCCTGAACACCAATGAGCGCCACACCAAGATCACCCGGTGCGGGTACATGTTCCTTCAGTGTCCGCATGCTTCCCGGGCTGCGCCCGAGGTCCTTGACGTCGAACGCCAGGGGCGAACCAGCATCTCTTTTAATGAGAACTCCTGTTGAACATATGACCGACGTACCATCTTAGCCTGAAGAGCCATGGTGACTCAAACCGGCATGCGGCGGCGCCGAAGTACCCATCCATCCTACCGTCTTGGCTGCTGATCCGGGCCAGGCTCGCCGGTCACCAGGCGGCGGTGCACCGAGCGGGGCACGTAATCGGAGACGCTCCCGCCCAGTGCCGCCACCTCCTTGATCAGGGTGGACGACAAGTGGACGTAGCTGGCTTCCGCCGGGAGGAACACCGTTTCCACCCCGCTCAGCTGCCGGTTCATCGTCGCCATGGGCAGCTCGTAGTCAAAATCCGACGACGAGCGCAGCCCTTTGACGATGGCGGACACCCCACGGTGGCGGCAGTATTCCGCCAGGAGTCCCGCGCCGACAGGCTCCACCACGATCCCCTTGAGCGAAGCCAACGTCTCGCGCGCCATGTCCAGCCGCTCTTCCAAGGTGAACATGTACTTCTTGGCGTAGTTGGTGGAGATGGCCACGATGACCTCATCAAAAAGGCCGGCCGCCCTGGCAATGACTTCGAGATGGCCGTTGTGGATGGGGTCGAAGGATCCGGGGCACACAGCGCGTCTCATGCTCCGAACCTACCCCATGGAAAGGCCGGGATACCATGACTGGATGCATCCTCCACGGGAACATTCCACGCCCCTGGCACCTGCTCCCTGGCAGCGGACCGCGCTCGGCGCCAACCTGCTGGCGCCCGACGGCGGACTGGGGGTCACCATCTTCGAAGAGATGACCACCCTTGCCGTCCGGACCGGTGCCATCAACCTGGGCCAGGGCTTCCCGGACGAGGACGGGCCGCTGGAGATCAGGGAGGCGGCGCGTGCGGCCATCGCCGCCGGAGCCAACCAGTACGCACCCGGCAGAGGCATCCCCGAACTCCGCGAGGCGGTGGCCGCGCACCAGGAACGCTTCTACGGGTTGACGCCCGATCCCGCCACGGAGGTCATCATCACCACCGGGGCCACCGAAGGCATCGCTGCCTCGCTGCTGGCGTTCGCCGGGCCCGGCGATGAAGTCCTGACGTTCGAACCCTTCTATGACTCCTACGGTGCGGTCATCGGCCTCACGGGCGCCACCCATGTGACCGTGCCGCTGGCCGCGCCGGACTTCATGCCCGACCTCTCCGCCCTGGAATCGGCATTCAGCGACCGCACCCGGGTGGTCCTGCTGAACAACCCGCACAATCCCACCGGCGCCGTTTTTCCGGAAGCCGTGCTGCAGCGCGTCGTGGACCTTGCAGCCAAGCACGGAAGCATCATCGTCACCGACGAGGTGTACGAGCACCTGACGTTCGGCGTCCCCCATATCCCGGTGGCAACGCTGCCCGGAGCCGCCGGGATCACCATCACCATCTCCTCCGCGGGGAAGACGTTCTCACTGACGGGATGGAAGGTGGGCTGGCTCACCGGGCCGGAGGACCTGGTGGCCACGGTGCGTACCGTGAAGCAATTCCTCACCTACAGTTCCGGGACCCCGTTCCAGGCGGCAATCGCCACGGGCCTGGGCCAGCCGGACGCTTTCTTCCACGGCATTGCGGCCACCCTGGAGAAAAAACGGGACATCCTCAGCGCGGGACTCAGGGACGCCGGGTTCGATGTCTTCACGCCCCGCGGCACCTACTTCGTCAACGTGGACACCGCACCGCTCGGCATCACCGATGCCCTGGACCTCGCCCGGCGCCTGCCGGCGTTGGTGGGAGTTGCCGCCATCCCGGTCCCCGTGTTCTGCCACCCCGAGGGTGCGGAACGGACAAGAAGCCTGCTGCGCTTCGCCTTCTGCAAGAAGACCGATGTCCTGGAGCAGGCCGCCTCGCGGCTGGCAAAGCTCCGCGGCAGGCTCTGATGTCCGGCGGCGTCGCGGGACCTGCGAGCCGGTTCCTGCGGACCACCGGACAGCACGCCACCATCGAACCGGACACGTTCACGGACGGCGGCTATGTGCTCAGCATCGGCGGAGCGGAACAGTCCCATGTCAACCTCAGCCGGCCCGACGAGATTTTCTACGAATACCTGCGCAGGATCGGCCACCTGGTGGATCTCGCCGCACCGTCAGGGGAACCGGTGAAAGCCCTGCACCTGGGCGCCGGTGCGCTGACCCTTGCGCGCTACATCCAGGCCACCCGGCCCGGCTCACCGCAGTACGCGGTGGAGCTGGAACGCGAACTGCTGGACTTTGTCTTGCGGCACCTGCCCCTGCCCGAAGGCACGGACCTGACCACGATGATCGGCGATGCCCGGGAGGCACTAGGCACGCTGGCCCCGGGACTGGCATTCGACGTCGTCATCCTGGACATCTTTTCCGGGCCGGAGGCGCCTGCCCACATCGCGTCCAGTGGTTTCTACCGGGAGGCGCGGGGACGGCTGAGCCCGGACGGGGTGCTGATCGTCAATGTGGGCGACGAGCCCGCCCTCACGCTGGTCAGGAGCCAGGTGGCGGCCATGCGCGAGGCCATGGCCGATGTTGCCGCGTTCGGGGAAGCCGGAATGTTCGAGGCACGGTACCCGGGAAACGTCATTCTGGCAGGAACGCAGGGCCCCTGGCCGGGGTCGTGGACAACAGAGCTGGCGGCCCGTGGCCCCCACCCTGCCCGGGTCCTGTCCGGCGTGGACCTGGACCCCTTCTCGGCCTAAGGCCAGGCCCTACCCCTCGGTCCCGTCCGGCAGGTCGTCGGCGGAGATGGCATCGGGCACCGACGGCTCGGCGAACCACAACCGGGTCTCGCCGTACTTCTTGTCCGCAAACCGTGCCATCCCATCGGGCCACTCGGGCTCCGGAGAACGCGAGGACCGCTCCACCACCACCACAGCCCCTGCCGCCAGGTGGCCGGCGAGCTTTTGGAGTACCGCGGCCAGCGCCGCTTCCTCCAGGGGATAGGGCGGGTCCAGGAACACGAGGTCCCAGGCAGCGTTGCCGGGCGCGCGGTCAAGGAAGGGCTCCACCCTGGCCCGGTGCACGCTGACGGTCTTGCGGCCAAGCACGCCGTCGATGAGGTCCGCATTGCGCTGGCACACCGCGCTGGCCTTGGCGTCGGACTCCACCAAATCCACGGACTGCGCTCCCCTGCTGGCACTTTCCACCCCCAGGGATCCGGAGCCCGCGTACAGGTCCAGAACCCTGGCTCCCGAGATCACGCCAAAAGCGTCGAGCCGGGAGAACAGCGCTTCCTTGACGCGGTCGGTGGTGGGCCGGGTCAAGGAACCCGGGACCGCGTTCAGCGGGGTACCGCCCGCGGCGCCGGAGATTATCCGTGTCATCGCGGCCGCCGCCGTCCGTCCGCGCCCTGGGGCCCTGCCGTGCTAACCGCGTTCAAGGAACGCCTCCTTCTCGGGGTTGAGGTACTTCTCGATGGCGTCGGCGAGTTCGGGGTGGCCCGCCAGCAACGGGTCCCCGCCGACGATGTGCTGGGCGTCTTCCCTTGCCCGGGCGATGACGTCTTCGTGTTCGAGGACGCGCAGGAGTTTAAGGGTGGAACGTCCGCCGGACTGGGAAGCGCCCAGGATATCGCCTTCGCGGCGCAGCTTGAGGTCTTCCTGCGAGAGGACGAACCCGTCCGTGGTGGCCACCACGGCTTCCAGCCGCCGCCGGCTGGGATGCCCCGGCTCCAGGGCGGTGACCAGCAGGCAGGTGCCGGGCAGTCCGCCACGGCCGACGCGCCCGCGGAGCTGGTGCAGCTGCGAGATCCCAAACCTGTCGGCGTCCAGGATGACCATCAGGGTGGCGTTGTGCACATCCACGCCCACTTCGATCACGGTGGTGGAGACGAGCAGCTTGATGCGGTTGGCGGTGAAGCCGGCCATCGTCTCCGTCTTCAGCTCCGGCTCCTGGCGTCCGTGCAGCGGGGCAAGCGGCACCCCTGCAAGGGACGGCTCGGCCAGCAAATGCTCCACGACAGCGGTGACGGACGCAAGCTCCCGCCCTTCCTCTCCCTCCGCCCCCGGAGGTGCGGCTTCGCCGGGGCTGAAGTCGCCGTCGTCGTCCGTCCCGATCTTGGGACAGACCACGTACACCTGGCGCCCGGCATCGATCTCCTCGCGGGCGCGCGCCCAGATCCGCGCGGCCCAGGCGGGATTCTCCGCGAGGCCCACGAGGTGGGTGGTGATCGGGGCCCGGCCTTTGGGCAGTTCGCTGAGGGTTGACGTCTCCAGGTCCCCGAAAACCGTCATGGCAACGGTCCGCGGGATGGGGGTGGCTGTCATGACCAGCAGGTGCGGGGGCTTGCGCGCCTTGGCCCGCAGGGCGTCGCGCTGCTCCACGCCGAAACGGTGCTGCTCGTCCACCACGATGAGTCCGAGGTCGTAGAAGGAGACGTTGTCACCCAGGAGCGCGTGGGTGCCGATGATGATCCCGGCCGTCCCGGAGGCGGCATCCAGCATGGCTTGCCTGCGCGCCGCGGTGGGCATGGAGCCGGTCAGCAGCGTGACCTGCACGGAAACGCCGCTTCCGCCGGCCAGACCGCCCAGCAGGCCGTCGCCGGACAGCGCGCCAAGGCTGCGCCGGATGGAGTCAAAATGCTGGGCCGCGAGCACTTCGGTAGGGGCCAGGAGCGCGGCCTGCCCGCCGGCGTCGATGACCTGCAGCATGGCACGCAGCGCCACGACGGTCTTGCCCGAGCCGACCTCGCCCTGCAGCAGCCGGTTCATGGGGGTGTCGCGCGCCAGTTCCGCGGCGAGGGTTTGGCCGACGGCGGATTGGCCGGCTGTGAGCGTGAACGGCAGGTTGGCGTCGAAGGCGGCCAGGAGGCCGTCGCCCACCGGGCGGCGGGCCGTGGCTTCCTCGGCAGCGAGCTGGGCGCGGCGCCGCGCCAGCGCTGACTGCAGCACCAAGGCCTCGTGGTAGCGGAGGCGGTCCCGGGCCCTGCGCCAGTCGTCGGCGGACTCGGGTACGTGGATCAACCGGTAGGCGCGGGACACCGGCAGAAACCCTTCACGGGCGGAAACCTCGGTTGGCACCGGGTCCGGCAGGGCGTCGAGGTCGAGTGTCTCCAGGAGCGTGGCGATGGTCTTCTGGATCTTCCAGCTGGGAAGCTTGGCGGTTGCCGGGTACACCGGGATGGGCATGGCGGCGAGTTTCTCCGGGTCCTGGCCACTGTCGGTGAACGGATCGTCGTCCACCAGCTGGAAATCGGGGTTTGTCAGGCCCAGTTGTCCCTTGAAACTGGTGACCTTCCCGGAAAACAGGGCCCGCCGCCCCTGCAGGAGTTCTGTTTTGGCTTTGTACCCGTTAAAGAAGCTGATTTTGAGGGTTCCGGGCACCTTTCCGCGGAAGTCCCGGCCGCCCACCAGCCGGAGCCCCTGCTGACCGTCGTCGTCGGAGACGATGACGTCGGTGATGGTTCCCCGGCGGGCCTGCATGGTGCGCGTGCTGCTGGACAGCACCCGGGCGATCAGGGTGACGTCCTCGTCCAGCGGCAGCTCACTGATGGGGGTCAGCTCACCGCGGCTCATGTAACGGCGCGGGAAGTAATTCAGGAGTCCGTCCACGGTGGTGATCCCGAGGTGTTTCTCAATGACCGCTGCCGAGCGCTTGCCGATGCGCCGCTCCAGGGCCAAGTCGAGCTCAGCGTTCATGCCCGCCGGTGTTCACTGCGTCCATGTCCGGGTCCCGGGGCAGCGCAAGTTCGCTGACGCTGATCTGGGACGGCTCGCCCAGGGACCTGATGACGGCGACGGCCTGGTCCGGGTGCGGCACGTGCACATGCACCCGCCACCGGTACTTCCCGTCCGGGTCAACTCCGCCGCCCACCTGGCTCATGATGACGGACTCGCCGATTTCGTCCAGGCGCTGCCGGAGGGTGGCGGCGTCCAGCGGCGACAGGCTGATGGTGCACATGACTTCCACGCCGTCGGCGTCGGGCATGGCGGTGTGGATGTGGGGATCGGAGACGTCGTAGCCGTGCAGGCCGTCGAGGAGTTCGTTCTGCAGTTCCTCGCCCAGGACCGCCGAGCGCAGGCAGTCCAGGATGAGCAGCATTCCCACCCCGCCGGCATCGACGACGTGGGCGGACTGCAGGGCATCGAGCTGCTCTTCGGTGTGGATCACCGCTGCCAGGGCCCCCTCCACCGCGGCGTCCAGGGCAAGGCCCAGCGCGTGGTTGCTGTCGTCCCCGTCCTGGGCCGCGTCCACGGCGGCCGCGGCGCGGGCGGCTGCTTCCATGACGGAAAGCATGGTTCCGGGGACGGGATCGCTGAGGGCGGACCAGGCGCGGATCTGGGCGCGGTTCAGTGCGGCCGACAGGAGCGTGGACGTCACCCTGGTGTGGCCGGCCAGGGGCTCGGCCGCTGCGCACAGGAACACGGAGAAGAGGGTGCCGGAGTTTCCCCGGGCTTCCTCCATGGCCGCCTGCCCTGCCGTGGCGAGGACTTCACCGACGTCCACCGGGGCGGGCTGGTCGTCGGCGAGCACCAGCGAGCGGGCTGCGGCGCGAACGGTGAGGTAGAGGTTGGTACCGGTATCGCCGTCGGCCACCGGGAAGATGTTGATGGCGTTGAGCCGGTCGCTGTGGTTGCCCAGGGCCGTTTCCGCCTTGCCCAGCCACCTCTTCATCGCCAGCGCGTTGGCGGCAACCTTAGTGTGCAAAGTGATCCCATCCCCCGGTGTCCGCGGCCCGGCCCGCTATCAGGACGCCCGGGCCTTCGTCGGTTCCGAGTGCATGTACCGAGCCTATCGCAGTGAATCCGGGTGGCAGCTGAATACCGGCCGGGAAAGTGGCCAGCAGGCCGTGGTCCTCGCCGCCGGCCAGCACCCAGGGTGCCGGGTCCGCGTCCAGGAGGGTCGCGGCCGGGCGCAGCAGTTCGGCAAGGTGCGCCAGCCGGGCGGGATCGAGGTCAACGGCGACGTTGCTGGCGGCCGCCAGCCGGTGCCCGTCCCGCAGGAGTCCGTCCGAGATATCAAGCATGGCAGTCGCCCCCGCCGCCCGTGCAGCCGGTCCTGCCCACAGGGGCGGCCGGGGCCGGCACTGCAGCTCGGGGTAGATCCGTTCGGCGGGGCCGAGGGTGTCCGCGGCGATGCCGGATTCCAGCAGGGCCAGGCCGGCAGCGGCGTGCCCGACGGTTCCCGCCAAGGCCAGGATGTCTCCCGGCCGGGCCCCGGAACGCAGGACAGCCCGGCCGCCGTCGAGCGATCCCAGGACGGCGACCGTCACGGAAATTTCGCGGCCTCGGCCCAGGTCCCCGCCGGCAACGGAACACCCGGTGGCTCCGAGGGCCTGGATTCCGGCTCTCAGGCCGTCCGCCAGGTCTTCCACCCAGCTGACCGGCGTGTCCACCGGCAGGGTGAGGCTGACCACCATCGAGGTGGCGGTGGCACCCATCGCGTTGATGTCGCTGAGGTTCTGTGCGGCGGCTTTCCACCCGACGTCGAATCCTGTGGTGCGGTAGCCGTTGGGCCAGAGGAGTCGGAAATCCTGGTCCTGGACTTGGGTGTCGATGCTGACCACGGCCCTGCCGTCCGGGGCAGCGACGATGGCGGCATCGTCTCCGGGGCCCAGCAGCGTGCTTGCCGTGTGGGAGCCCGCCATCCGCAGGCGCGGAAAGATCCGGGCCAGCAGGTCTGATTCGGAAAGGCCCGCGACGGTGGGCTGGCGGTCAACGCGGTTTCGGAGGTCTTCAGGCACGCCACTACGCTACCGCGACCGGCCGACATCGTGTCCTGGCGGGGGCGCCGGCGGCGATAGGCTGGAACCATGCACCATCCCCAGCTGCCCCTGACCGCCCGCGCCACCAGGATGGCAGTTTTTGGGGCAGTCGTTGCCCTGTCCATGACTGCGTGCTCCCCCGCCGTCGACGTTACCGCCGCCAAGGACGCGGCAAACCCTGCCTGCGCGCCGATGATGGTGGCCCTGCCGGATGCGATCGGCGATTCCCGGCTGCGAAAGACCAACAGCCAGGCAACTGCCGCGTGGGGTGATCCGTCGCTGGTCATCCTCCGCTGCGGCGTCAACGTACCGGGTCCGACGACGGACCGCTGTGTGACCGTCAACGGCGTCGACTGGGTCATCAAGGAAGGCGACCCGGTGTGGACGCTGACCACTTACGGCCGGGAACCGGCCACCGAGATCCTGATGGACCCGGACAAGATCAGCTCCGCAACCGTCCTTGCGGACCTGGCAGGCGCCGCGGCGAAGGTCCCGTCGGTGCGGAACTGCGTGGGCCAGGAAGACCTGCAGAACCTCCCGCAGAGCAAGTAGGTTCTGCGGGCCCACCCACCGGGATGGGCCCGCAGTCCAGCCCGAGGCCTCAGCGGAGGCCGGTCTTCCGGTGCAGCGCCAGGTGGATGAGCTCATCGATCAGGTCTGCGTAGCCAAGTCCCGAGGCCGCCCACATTTGCGGGTACATGCTCTTGGGCGTGAACCCGGGCATGGTGTTGATCTCATTGATGATCAGCTCGCCGTCGGGGGTGTAGAAGAAGTCGATCCGGCTCAAGCCCTCAGCGCCCACGGCATCGAAGGCCAGCGCAGCGAGCTCACGTACCCTTGAGATGGCTTCCGCCGGAATGTCCGCCGGGCAACTCAGCGCGGCAGCATCGTCCTCGACGTACTTGGCGTTGAAATCATAGAACTCGTGGGTGCCGCCGGCGACTGATATCTCCCCCGGCATGGAGGTCCGGGGAGCGTCCGTTCCCCTGCCTTCCAAGACCGCGCACTCAATTTCGCGTCCCACGATTCCGGCCTCGATGACCAGTTTGAGGTCGTGCCGGCGTGCTTCCTCAATCGCGGCGTCGAGCTCGTCGAGGGAGTCCACTTTGGAAATGCCCATGGATGATCCAGCGCGTGCGGGCTTGACGAAGACGGGGAAGCCCAGCCGGTCCACCTGTTTGCGGACGGATTCGGGGTCATTGCGCCATTGCCTGTCGGTGACCGCCAGGTAGGGGCCAACGCGGAGCCCGGCGGCTTCGAAGACCACTTTCATGTAGTGCTTGTCCATGCCGACGGCGGAAGCCAGGACGCCGGCGCCGACGTAGCGGGTGTCCGACAGTTCCAGGAGCCCCTGGATGGTGCCGTCTTCGCCGAAGGGTCCGTGCAGGAGCGGGAAGACGACGTCCACGGCACCCAGTTCCTGGGGTACTTCGTTGGGGGAAGCGACAATCAACTGGTGTTCGCCGCCGATCTCGGCCAGGGTCACGGTCTCGGCAGACGGCGAAACTTCCGGCAACGATGAGGCCGCCAGGGACCATTGCGCGGTATCGGCCGGTGCCAGGACCCATTGCCCGGTCTTGGCGATCCCGATCGGGATGACCTCGTACTTGTCCCTGTCGATGGCGCCGAGCACGCCGGCTGCCGTCACGCAACTTACGGCGTGCTCGCTGGAACGGCCGCCGAACAGCACGGCTACCCGCGGTTTCCTGCTGCTCGCCGTTTCCCCTGTGGTGGGTGTGTCTTGGGACATGGTCAGTGATCGCCTTCAGGTTTCAATTCCCGGGACAGCAGGACGGGCCCCAGTTGGTCAACGGACAGCTTGCCTGCCAGCACCGCGACGACGGCGGCGGTGATAGGCATTTCGACGCCGAGCTTACCGGCAAGTTCGTGCACGGCCTGGCCGGACTTGATGCCTTCGGCGGTCTGGGTCATTTTGCGGCCCACCTCCTCCAGGGTCAGCCCCTGGCCGAGGAGCCGGCCGGCGGTGTGGTTGCGGGACAACGCGGATGAGCAGGTCGCCACCAGGTCCCCGAGCCCGGCAAGGCCGGCCATGGTCTTGGCTTCGCCGCCGAGGGCCAGCGCAAGGCGGGAGGTCTCCGCCAGGCCGCGGGTAATGACCGAGGCTTTGGTGTTGTCTCCCATTTCCTTGCCTTCGCAGATGCCCACGGCCAGCGCGATCACGTTCTTGACGATGCCGCCGATTTCGACCCCGACGACGTCCGACGTGGTGTAGGGACGGAAGTACGGTGCCGTGCAGGTCCGTGCGAGCCATCCGGCGGTCGCGGAATCCGTGCAGGCCACTACCGACGCCGTCGGCTCTTCGCGCGCGATTTCCATGGCCAGGTTGGGTCCGGAGACCACGGCGATGCGTTCGGGCGGCAGGCCCAGTTCCTGGCTGATGACCTCGCTCATGCGGGCATCCGTGCCAAGTTCGAGGCCCTTCATGAGGGATACGACGACGGCTCCGGGCTCGATCATGTCCTTCCACTCCCGCAGCTGCGGGCGGAGGGATTGGGCAGGGACGGCCACCACCACAAGATCGGCCCCGGCCAGCACCTCCCGGACGTCGGTGGAAGCGGTGATGCTGGCGGGCAGGACGATGTCCTTGAGGTAGTCGCTGTTGCGGTGGTCCCGGTTGATCTGGTCCACCACCTCGGCGCGCCTGCCCCACACCTTGATCCCGCGCGGGCTGCCGGCGGCCCCGGCTGCGTCTGCGAGGATCTTGGCGAAGGTGGTCCCCCACGAACCGGCGCCCAGGACAGCCACGGTCCGGGCCGATCCCGGCTTTCGGTCAACGGTCACTGTGCTTCCGTTTCCGGGCCGGGCTGTCCGCGGTCGATGAACCGGCCGTGCTTGGCTTGTTGCTGCTTGGCCGGATCCCAGCGTTCGGCCGGCGGCTGTTCGCCGCGGAGGCCCGCCAGCAGGCCGGTGATCGCGGCCATGATGACCTCGGTGGCTTCGGTCAGCGTCGCTTTGTCCAACGGGCGGCCGCTGAAGGCGCTGAGGTCCACCGGGTCCCCCACCACTACCCGGGAGAGCTTCCGCGGGAACACGTGGAACCGCTTGCCGTAGCGGGGGAACACCTCATGGGCGCCCCAGTGGGCGATCGGCACGACGGGAATTCCGCCTTCAAGGGCGAGCCTGGCCGCACCCGTATGGCCTTTCATGGGCCAGAGTGCGGGGTCGCGGGTCAATGTGCCCTCCGGATAGATGATGATTGCTCCGCCCTCGGCCACGATCTCCTGGGCCACCTGCAGCGACCGGTTCGCGCCCGTCGTCGAACGCTCAACGGGGACCTGCTTGGTGGCGTTCAGGAGCCAGCCCAGGCCGGGGACTTTGAACAGGCCGGCCTTGGCCAGGAAGTGCGGGGCACGCCCTTGGTTGTAAAGCATGTGGCCCACAACCAGGGGATCGATCTCGGTGCAGTGGTTGGGCGCGGCAATGAAGCCGCCGGCAGGCAGTTTCTCGGTGCCTTCCCATTTCTTGGCCATCATGAGGTTCAGCAGCGGGCGGGCGATCCCGGCGATGAACACAAACGTGGCCCTGCTTTTGGCAGTTTCCTTCACGGTCCGCCGCTACTTCGTGGTGGCGATGTCGAAGTCGGCACCGAGGCCGGCGAGCTTTTCGGTGAAGCGCTCGTAGCCGCGGTTGATGATGTCGATGCCCGTGACCCGGGAAGTTCCGGTGGCGGCCAGGGCGGCGATGAGATGGCTGAACCCGCCGCGCAGGTCCGGCACGTCGATATCCGTTCCCTTGAGCTGGGTGGGACCGGAGATAACGGCCGAGTGCAGGAAGTTGCGCTGGCCGAACCGGCACGGGACGCTGCCGAGGCACTCCCGGTGGACCTGGATGCTGGCGCCCATGCGGATGAGGGCGTCGGTGAAGCCGAAGCGGTTCTCGTATACCGTTTCGTGGACGATTGATACGCCCTCGGCCTGGGTCAGCGCGACCACCAGCGGCTGCTGCCAGTCCGTCATGAACCCGGGGTGCACGTCTGTTTCAAGGACCAGCGGGTTGAGCTTGCCGCCCTTGTGGTAGAACCGGATGCCGTCCTCGCCGATGTCCATTCCGCCGCCCACTTTGCGGTAGGTGTTCAGGAAGGTCATCATGTCGCGCTG
Source organism: Arthrobacter sp. 135MFCol5.1 (assembly GCF_000374865.1). GTDB lineage: Bacteria > Actinomycetota > Actinomycetes > Actinomycetales > Micrococcaceae > Arthrobacter. The sequence continues at coordinate 54,857 of NZ_KB895452.1, forward strand.
GGATGCGCCTTCAACGAAGATGTCGCCGCGGGTAACCAGGGCGGCCGAGGCCCAGGACGCGGACTCGTTGCGGTCCGAGAGCGCCCGGTGGTTGTAGCCGCCCAGATCGCGGACGCCCTCAATGCGGATGGTCCGGTCCGTCTGGACGCTGATGATGGCGCCCATCTTCTGCAGCACGGCGATCAGGTCGATGACCTCGGGCTCGGTGGCGGCACCGGAGAGTTCCGTGATGCCTTCCGCGCGGGTGGCGCTGAGGAGGACCTGCTCGGTGGCTCCGACGGACGGGTACGGCAGCGAGATCTTGGCTCCGTGCAGTCCCTTGGGTGCCGAGATGTGGATCCCGCCGGGGCGCTTTTCCACGACGGCGCCAAACTGGCGCAGGACGTCCAGGTGGTAGTCGATGGGGCGGTCGCCGATCTTGCAGCCGCCGAGGTCGGGGATGAACGCTTCCCCAATGGCGTGGATCAGGGGGCCGCACAGCAGGATGGGGATCCGGGAATCGCCGGCGTGCGCATCGATGGCGGTGCTTGAGGCCGTCTTCGCCGACGTCGGATCGAGGGTAAGGTCTCCGCTGACCGGGTCCTTCTCCACGGTCACGCCATGCAGCTTCAGCAGGGACGTGACGACCTCGACGTCCTTGATCTCCGGCACGTTGCGCAACACCGAGGGTTCGTTGCCCAGCAGTGCTGCCACCATGGCCTTCGGTACAAGATTCTTTGCCCCGCGGACGCTGACGCGGCCTGTAAGCGGGACTCCGCCGCGGATTGTCAGAACACTACTCATATACCGGTTTCCTCACGATCACTAGCCCACAAATCCTTGCAAAGGCTCCAACCAAGCATAGGAGGTCGTGTTACCGAACCGAAATAAGCGGGCACCGGCGGCAGTCCGTGGCGGGGTATTTCCTGCCGCCGGGCCCGTTCCTGCGTGCTAGGACAGCCGGGCGGGAAGCGTCTTCGGCTTGAAGCTGGGCCGGGTGGCCTCGTAGGCCGTGATGTCGGCTTCATGCTGGAGGGTCAGCCCGATGTCGTCCAGGCCTTCCAGCAGCCGCCAACGGGTGTAGTCGTCGATCTCGAAAGGCGCCACGATGGGGCCGCACACGACGGTCTTTGACTCAAGGTCCACCGTGACTTCGGTTCCGGGCGCGTTTTCCAGCTCTTTCCAGATCAGTTCAATGTCATCCTGGGCCACCTGGGCGGCCAGTAGGCCCTGCTTGCCGGAATTGCCGCGGAAGATGTCGGCGAAGCGGGAAGACAGGACGGCCTTGAAACCGTAGTCCTTCAGCGCCCAGACGGCGTGTTCGCGGGAGGAACCGGTGCCAAAGTCCGGGCCTGCCACGAGCACCGAACCGGTAGTGTAGGGCTCCTGGTTCAGGATGAACGAGGGGTCTTTCCGCCAGGCGGAGAACAGGGCGTCCTCGAACCCGGTCCGGGTGATGCGCTTGAGGTACACCGCCGGGATGATCTGGTCGGTGTCGACGTTGCTCTGGCGCAGCGGGACGCCAACGCCGGTGTGCTTGGTGAACTTTTCCATGGTGCTGTCCTAGGCTGCGTGGCTTGCGGATGGGGTTTCGACAGGCTGAACCGCCGGCTCGGGAGCCGGGTCAAGGTCCGACGGCGAGCTGAGCGTGCCCCGGACGGCAGTGGCTGCTGCCACCACCGGGGAAACCAGATGGGTGCGGCCGCCCTTGCCCTGCCGGCCCTCGAAGTTGCGGTTGGAGGTTGAGGCGCAACGCTCCCCCACTTCCAGCTGGTCCGGGTTCATGCCCAGGCACATGGAGCAGCCGGCAAAGCGCCACTCGGCACCAAAGTCCTTGAAGACCTTGTCCAGCCCCTCGGCTTCCGCTTCGAGCCGGACGCGGGCGGAGCCCGGGACCACCAGCATCCGGATGTTGGGGTCCTTTTGCCGGCCGCGGATGATGTCGGCAGCGGCGCGCAGGTCCTCCATCCGGGAGTTGGTGCAGGAGCCCAGGAAGACGGTGTCCACGCGGATGTCCTTCATGGGCGTGCCGGCTTCGAGTCCCATGTACTGCAGGGCGCGCTCGGCAGCGGCCTTGGCGTTTTCGTCGCCGAAGTCCTCCGGTGACGGGACGGACCCGGACAGGGACACACCCTGGCCCGGGTTGGTGCCCCAGGTGACGAACGGCTCAAGCGTGTTGGCGTCCAGGTCCACCTGCACGTCGAAGGTGGCGTCGTCGTCGGTACGCAGCGTGTTCCAGTACTCGACGGCGGCGTCCCAGTCCGCGCCTTCAGGCGCGTGGGGGCGGCCCTTCATGTACTCGTAGGTGGTCTCGTCCGGGGCCACCATACCGGCCCGGGCGCCGGCCTCGATGGACATGTTGCAGATGGTCATCCGGGCTTCCATGGAGAGCGCGCGGATGGCGGAGCCGCGGTATTCCAGGACGTAGCCCTGGCCGCCGCCGGTGCCGATCTGGGCGATCACGGCGAGGATGATGTCCTTGGCCGTGACGCCCGGGCGCAACGTGCCCTCGACGTTGATGGCCATGGTCTTGAAGGGCTTAAGGGACAGGGTCTGGGTGGCCATGACGTGCTCCACCTCGGAGGTGCCGATACCCATGGCCAGCGCGCCGAAGGCGCCGTGGGTGGAGGTGTGCGAGTCGCCGCAGACCACCGTCATGCCGGGTTGGGTCAGGCCGAGCTGCGGGCCGACCACGTGGACGATGCCCTGTTCGGCGTCGCCGAGGCTGTGCAGGCGGACGCCGAACTCGGCGCAGTTGTTGCGCAGGGTCTGGATCTGGGTCCGGCTGGTGAGGTCGGCAATCGGCTTGTCGATGTCCAGCGTGGGGGTGTTGTGGTCCTCGGTGGCAATGGTCAGGTCCGGCCGGCGCAGCGGGCGGCCGGCGAGCCGCAGCCCTTCGAAGGCCTGCGGGGAGGTAACTTCGTGGACCAGGTGGAGATCGATAAAGAGGAGGTCGGGCTGGGCGTTGGCTCCTTCGCCGTCGCCTTTGCGCACCACGTGCGCGTCCCAGACTTTCTCGGCCAATGTCTTTGCCATGGCCATCTCCCTTCACTGCTGTTTGGCTGTTGAGTCCAACTGAATCAGGACGGCTCCGCACTGCGCCAGCCGAAAGATTTGCATCTCAGATATTGAGACGGCAATATCATTACATGGACAATTCTAGTGGAGTCGGCGTCATTGATAAAGCAGCCCAGGTGCTCGATGCACTCGAGGCCGGCCCCACCACGCTGGCACAGCTTGTGGCCGCCACCGGGCTGGCCCGGCCTACGGTTCACCGGCTCGCGCTGGCACTCGTCCACCACCGGCTGGTGAGCCGCGATATCCAGGGCCGGTTCGTCCTTGGCAGCCGGCTGGTGGAACTGGCCTCGGCCGCGGGCGAGGACCGCCTGATCGCCTCCGCCGGTCCCGTCCTCATGCAGCTGCGGGACGCCACGGGCGAAAGCGCCCAGATCTTCCGCCGGCAGGGCGACTGGCGCGTGTGCGTTGCCTCCGCCGAGCGCCCCATCGGCCTGCGCGACACCATCCCGGTGGGCACGCAGCTGTCCATGAAGGCCGGCTCCGCCGCCCAGGTGCTTCTCGCCTGGGAGGACCACGACCGGCTGCTCGAGGGCCTGCAGTCAGCTCGCTTCACGCCCACCGTCCTGGCAGGCGTACGACGACGCGGCTGGGGACAGAGCCTCGGCGAACGTGAGCCCGGTGTCGCCTCCGTCTCCGCGCCGGTGCGGGGACCGTCCGGCCGGGTGATCGCCGCCGTCTCAATTTCCGGCCCGATCGAGCGGCTGACCCGCCAGCCGGGGCGCCTGCACGCAGAGGTGGTCTGCAACGCCGGCCGCATCCTCACCGAAGCCCTGCGCAAGAACAACGACTAAGGGGATCCGCCGCGTTGTCCGCTCCTGCGGACGGCGCCGCCACTAGGCTGTGGCCATGGGCAGCTACGCAGTCTTCCTCCGTGGAATCAATGTTGGCGGAATCAACATCAAAATGGCGGACCTCCGGGACGCACTGAAAGCTTCGGGCTTCGCCGATGCCAGGACTCTGCTGGCCAGCGGGAACGTGGTGCTGACCAGCAGCCTGGATGCAACCGGCGTCAAACGCGAAGCCGAAGAATGCCTCCGGGCAGCGTTCGGCTATGAAGCCTGGGTGGTCGTCGTGGACGGCGGACGAGTGGCCGAACTGGTGGATGCCTGCCCTTATCCGGAGGATGACAAATCCACCCACACCTACATCACCTTCTCGTCGGATACCGCCGTCCTGGACGAACTGGAAGCGGCCGGCGCAGCCATAGAGGGCCAGGACCAGAAGCGCCTTGGACCTGAAGCGCTGGCGTGGCTGGCCCCGGTGGGGGGCACCCTGGACAGCCCCCTTCAGCAAGGTCAGCTCGAAGTCCAGGTTCAAGGCCGCTACCACCACCCGCAACCTGCGCACCCTGGTCAAGGTCCGGGATGCAGCGGCCGCATTGGAGGCGGACTCCTAAGCGGCTCCGCGGAAGACTCCCCGCACGGAGGACCACTCCCCGCCGGGCGGCGCGGGGTTCAGTCCATTGAGCGGGGATTGTCCGCCAGCGAATTTCGGGCAAATAAAAAATGGTCCCGGGCTGATGCCCGGGACCATTCCATGGTGACCCCAGCGGGATTCGAACCCGCGTTACCGCCGTGAGAGGGCGGCGTACTAGGCCGCTATACGATGGGGCCGCGTACTTTCCGGCAGCGTTTCCGCTGCTCGGCTCAGTGAGTATTTCACACACTTTGCCGTGGTTTCAAATCGGCGAACCGAGTGGAAACCTTCTGTTTTGCCTGCCCGAATGGGCTTCAAACCAGAGCTGGGATACCAGGACTCGAACCTAGAATGACGGTACCAGAAACCGTAGTGTTGCCAATTACACCATATCCCAATGGCACTTTCGGGCCGGATTCCAGGGCGTTTTCCCTGCTCCGTGCGCCTCAGCACGAGAAATTACTTTACCCGAGACTTGGGGCTCGCACAAATCCGGCGCGGCCTGCGCCTCCGGGCTTCGCGAAAGCGAACCGTCCAAACCCTTGCCCGGCATCCAACGTTATGGTTACCCTCGAGTAAGTTACCGATCAGTAACAAGCCCCCTGCCCTGTTTCCACGGGCACCCACGAGGTCAAGGGACCGCCCTGCCAACCACGGTTTCGCCACCGGACACCGCTGTCCGGCGGAAGTTAGGAAGTGTCAGCGTTGACAACCCGTACAGCAGCCATTGCAGCCGCAACCCGCAAACCCCGGCCACAATTCATCGCCATCATGGCCCTCTCCCTCCTGCTCGTCCTCTTCCTCGCCTTCTATACCTACCTCACGGGCCAGATCGCCAACGGCTCTGCCCAGCTGATGGACGGGGCGGAACAAGCCGCAGCAGGCGCCGCCCAGCTCAAGGACGGCTCGGGCCGGCTGGCAGCGGGCGCAGGCGCAGCGAACAAGGGCGCAGCGCAAGTGCAGGACGGATCGCTCAAGGTCAAGGACGGGACCACCCGACTCAACAACGGAGCCCTCGCCCTGCAATCGGGTGCGGGCAAGATCTACTCAGGTGTCAGGGACCAGCTCGCCCCCGGCGTGGACAAGCTTCATGCCGGCACCACCAAGCTGCAGAATGACGTCCTGAACAAACTCGTCCCCGGCGTCTACCAGGTGGATGACGGAGCCCGGAAGCTCCAGGCCGGCGCCGTCGCGCTGTCCGCCGCGCTCACCCCCACCGCGGGCGGCAACGCCCCCAACAACCTTGCCGACGGCGCCGGACAGCTGGCGGCGGGTACGGGCCGGCTCGCGGCCGGCGCAGGTCAGCTCGACGCCGGCGCCACCAGCCTGAGCGCAGGGACAGCGGCGTTGAAGAACGGAACAGCGCAGCTGACGGGCTACCCCGGCGCGGGGAACGATCCAACCAAGGGAGACGGGCTGGCCGCGCTCAGCCAGGGGCTGGACCAGCTGGAAGCAGCGGCGAACGGGCCCCAGGGCCTGGTTCCCCTGGCCGTCATCAAGGACCAGATCGCCAAGTTGGCCGACGGCGGCCGGCGCGCCTACGCGGGAGCGGGGCAGCTCGATGCGGGAGCAGCAAAGCTGAACGACGGAGCCGGGCAGCTCAAAGCCGGAACCGGCAGTCTGACCGCGGGAGCCGCCCAGCTGGATGACGGGGCGGGCCGGCTGAAGGCGGGCTTCGCCACCCTGGCGGAGAAGCTCAACGCCACCGACCCCCAAAACCCCGGCGTGGTGCTGGGTACCTCGATGCTGGCGGATGGCACGGCGAAGATCCGGACCGGCATGGATGGCGTCCCCGGCGATCCGGACAGCCCCGGCCTGATCTACGCCGCCAACAACCTCCAGGACGGCACCACCAAGCTCAGTGCCGGCGTCAACGGCGGCGGCGATCCTGCCAACCCGGGACTCCTGGCCGGGACCGAGGCGTTGTCGGAGGGCACCACCGCGCTGAGCCAAGGCACGGGACAATTGCAGTCGGGATCCGCCCAGCTGGCGGATGGAACCGGGAAACTCGCCGACGGCAACGGCAAGCTTGATGACGGTTCGGGCCAGTTGGCGGACGGTGCCGGCACGCTTGCCGAGGGCAATGCCAGGATCGCGGCCGGAACGCAGGAACTGCACACGAAGGTGGCCGCCGTGTCGCCGTCGTCCTGGCTGGACAGCCCCGTCACGGCATTGCTGCTGATCGCCCTGCTGGTGGGAGCCGCCGTTGGCGGATATCTCCTCCTTCGCCGCGCCGCCCGGATTAGGGCCGCCTGATGGACGACCGCCCGGACAGGACTTAGGCGAAGAGCGGGAGGAGATCCGCCAACGTGGTGACCGCGGTTCCACCAAAGTGGGCCGCGGTCTCGGCGTTCCGGTTGAGCCAGACGCCAACCAGTCCGGCCGCCGTCGAGCCTTCCGCGTCCAGCAGCCGGTTATCGCCCACGTACATCGTCTCGGCCGGGACGGTGCCCAAGAGCCGGACGCCTTCCAGGTAGATGGCGGGATCCGGCTTGGCCACGCCCAGGGTGTCAGTTCCGACGAGGTGCTTCACGCGTTCAAGGCCGGCGCCGTCCAGCTTGGCGCGCTGGTAATCGTGGACGTTGTTGCTGACGGCGCCGTACGGGATCCCGGCAGCGTCCAAGACGTCAAGAAGCGGCGAAACATCCGGGAACGGCTTCACGTAGGACGGCTGCTTTTCCACGTACGCGGCCAGCCAGCGGTGCGATTCATCGCCGTCGCCCAGTTCCACGCCAAAGTGGCCCAGTGCGGCGCGGCCCCGGAGGAGGCGCTGTTCGTTGAACGTCAGCTCGCCGGCCAGGTAGCGGTCGTAGTAGTGCGTGGTCTCATGGGTGAAGATCCGGCCGAACCGCTCCCAGCCGGCCTGGTCCAGGCCGGGCAGGAGGTGTTCACTGACCTCGCGCAAGGCGGTGGTCATCGAGTACTCAAGGTCCACCAGGGTGTCGTCGATGTCGAACAGGACGCCCCTGACCACTCCCCAGGGCGTATGCCGGGCACCCGACCGGGCTTCGCTCGGTGCCGTCATCAGCCGCGGAAGGCGCGGAGCCTGCGCAGGGAGGACTCCTTGCCCAGGATGACCATCGATTCGAACAGGGGCGGGGAGATCCGCCGGCCGGAAACAGCCGTCCGTACCGGCCCGAAAGCGAGCCGCGGTTTGATGCCAAGGTCCTCCACCAGGGCCTGCTTCAGGGCTGCCTGGATGCTCTCCGCTGTCCAGTCTGCCACCGGTTCCAGCGCGGCAAGCGCGGCATCCAGCACCTCGGAAAGGTTCTCGGGAAGGCCCTTGCGGGCGTCATCTGCGACGTCGACGGCGTCGTCCGCCTTGAACAGGAAAGCCAGCATGTCCGGCGCCTCGCCCAGCAGCGTGATGCGCTCCTGGATCAGCGGCGCGGCTTCGGTGAGGATTTCTTCCTCGCGGTCAGTGAGGATCTCCCCCACCAGGCCTGCGTCGCGCAGGTAGTGCGCCACCCGGTCGCGGAAGACCTTGGGCTCAAGCATCCGGACGTGCGTGCCGTTGATGGCCTCGGCCTTCTTCAGGTCGAAACGCGCGGGGTTGCCCAGGACGTCGTGGATGTCGAAGTGCTCAACGAGCTGCTCGACGGTAAAGATGTCTTCGTCGGCGCTCAGCGACCAGCCAAGCAGGGAAAGGTAGTTCAGCAGCCCTTCCGGGATGAAGCCCCGCTCGCGGTGCAGGAAGAGGCTGGACTCGGGGTCCCGCTTGGAGAGCTTCTTGTTGCCCTGGCCCATGACGTACGGCAGGTGGCCGAACTCCGGCATGTACTCGGCGACGCCGATGGCGTAGAGGGCCCGGTAGAGGGCGACCTGGCGCGGCGTGGAGCTGAGCAGGTCTTCGCCGCGGAGCACGTGCGTGATCCCCATCAGGGCGTCGTCCACGGGGTTGACCAAGGTGTACAACGGGGCACCGTTGGCACGCACCACGGCGAAGTCGGGCACCGATCCGGCCTTGAACGTAATTTCGCCGCGGACCAGGTCGGTGAACGTGATGTCCTCGTCCGGCATGCGCAGGCGCAGGACGGCCTGCCGGCCCTCGGCCCGGTACTGTGCCAGCTGTTCCTCGGTCAGGTGACGGTCGAAGCCGTCGTAGCCCAGCTTCGGGTCCCGGCCGGCGGCGCGGTGGCGTGCCTCGATCTCCTCAGGGGTGGAAAAGGACTCGTAAATGAATCCGGCGTCGTGCAGGCGCTTGATGACGTCCTGGTAGATGTCGCCGCGCTGGGACTGCCGGTACGGTTCGTGCGGGCCGCCAACCTCGACTCCCTCGTCCCAGTCGATGCCCAGCCACTTCAGTGCGTCCAGCAGCTGGTGGTAGCTTTCCTCGCTGTCCCGGGCCGCGTCCGTGTCCTCGATCCGGAACACCAGGGTGCCCTTGGTGTGGCGGGCGTAGGCCCAGTTGAAGAGCGCGGTCCGGATCAGTCCGACGTGCGGGGTCCCCGTGGGCGAGGGGCAAAACCGGACGCGAACGGGGGTCTCGGCGGTGACGGGCGGAATGGAGGCGGCAAGCGACGAAGAAGCGATAGTCATAGTGGCTTCAACTTTACCCGCCTGGCCGCCCTCCGGCCTTCCGCGCGGCAGCCGGGGTCAGCGGCGGACGATCGGGTTGGAGAGCCGGCCGATGCCTTCGATTTCCACCTCGAAGCGGTCGCCTTCCTTGACCAGTCCCACGCCGGCCGGTGTTCCGGTCATGATCACGTCGCCGGGCAGCAGGGTGAACGCGTGCGAGACGACGGACACGAGCTCCCGGACGCCGCGGATCATCTGGCTGGTGCTGCCGTCCTGGCGGATTTCCCCGTTGAGCCGGCCCTGGATCTGCAGGTCCTCGGTGTCCAGGTCCGTCTCGATCCACGGGCCCAGCGGAGCGGAGGTGTCGAAGCCCTTGGCGCGGGTCCACTGCAGGTCCGTCTTCTGGACATCGCGGGCAGTGAGGTCGTTGCCGCACGTGTAGCCAAAGATGACATCGTCAACGCGGTCTTCGGGGACGTCCTTGCAGATCCGGCCGATCACCACGCACAGTTCGGCTTCAAAGGAGACTTCTTCGGAAAACTCCGGCAGGACCACGGGGTCGTTCGGACCTACCACCGCGGTGTTGGGCTTCAGGAACAGCAGCGGCTGGGCGGGCACCTCGTTGCCCAGCTCATGTGCGTGCTCCACGAAGTTCCTGCCCACCCCGATGACCTTGCTCCGCGGGATGATGGGCGCCAGCAGCCGGACATCCTCCAGCTTGTGGCGCACGGAAGTGCGCTCCACACCGTTGAAGAAAGGGTCGCCGTGGATGACAGTGATTTCCTCACTGCCGCTATCACCTTCCACAACGCCGTACAGGGGATCGGAATCGACAACAAACCTCGCAATACGCATGGCTCCTACCCTACCGTTTCGACGGCGCCGTCCTGCCTGCCGCCTTCGTGCCCGCGAAGGTAGGAAAGCTGTGCGGCCACGGACAATTCGGCGGCGCGCCGGACGGAAGGGTCGACGCCGGCATAGACGGCGTCCGCCACCTCAGGTACGGATGCGTCCCCGCCGAGGCCGCGGAGCGCGGCACGGATCTGGGCCAGCCGCTCCTCGCGGTGCCGGCGGTACTCCCGGACGATGTCCCGCAGGGACGGCAATACCGGGCCGTGGGCCGGCAGCACGGTCGCGTTCCCCAGGGCCTCCAACCGGTCCAGGGTGGCGAGGTAGTCTCCCAGCGTGCCGTCAGGGAAGTCCAGGACGGTGGTGCCCCGGCCCAGGACCGTGTCCCCGGTCAGCACCGAGCCGTGCTGCCCGTCGGCCGGCAGGTGGAAGCACACGGAATCCGAAGTGTGGCCGGGGGCAGCCAGCACCGTGATATCCAGTCCCGCTGCCTGGATCAGTTCGCCGCCGGCCAGCGGCGCTCCGCCGCCATGGCAGTGGCCTGGGTCCGCTGCCCGTACCGGCGCTCCGGTGAGTTCGTGCAGGCGGGCCGAACCGGCAGTATGGTCCGCATGCCGGTGCGTGACCAGGATCAGTTCGACGACGCCGGCGCCCGACAGTGCCTCCAGGTGCGGTTCATCGTTGGGTCCCGGGTCAACCACCACGACGGCGGACCGGCCGGGGACGCGCAGGAGGTAGGAGTTGGTGCCGTCCAGGCTCATGGGGCCCGGGTTTGGTGCCAGGAGGAACTGGGTAAGGCCGGAGCTGCGCTGCAGGCCGGGGCCGGTAAGTGGGGTCACTGATCCATCCTTGCATCAAGCCCCGCACTCCCCCACCCCCTTGTCCCGGAAGGCAGCGGCGGAATAGATCGGCCGCCCGCGGGGGTTGGCAACCTGTGACAGCACAACGATCTCCACCAGGAAGCCGGACACCGCCCCATGAGCACACCTTCACTCGCCGACCTTCTCGCCCGCGCGGACGCGGACGGCCACGACCATTCGGCGACCGAAAAGGCCACCGGCCTCCTGCACATCCACAACCACGCGACCGGCAGCATCATCTGGTTTCCCACCTGGAGGAAGTTCCGCGAGACAACCGACTGGACGGACGCCGTCACCGGCATCACGGCGGAACTGTCCGCCGCCTCCGCGCCCGCTGACCAGGCCGGCGCCGCCCTGATCGCCGCGGACCTGGAAGCGCTGCTGGACCAGGCCTCCCGCTCCGCTGACGCCGCCGTCTTCGTCCAGGAAAACCTCATCCGCCACCTGACCCGGACCTGGGCTGTCGGCGACGCAGTGGCCCAGGCAGGCGGCAAGGACCTGTTCACCAGCGGCCCCACCCCCGCCGTCTTCGCCGGCTATCCCTACGACGTCTACGCCCAGGACGGCGGCGTCTTTGCCACCACGCTCTGGAACGACCTGATCGACGCCCGGCGCAACCGCGCCCTGGCGGAAGAAGCTGCCCGCAAGGCACTCAAGCCCGTGTCCCGCAAAGCGATGAGGAACGCTGCCCGGAAAGCCGCGCGCCGCTGACCCGGCACCCCTGCGGCAACGTAAAACGGCGCCTTCCGGACAAAAGTCCGGAAGGCGCCGTCGTCAGGGCAGAACCTAGGCCAGGCGTGTCAGCCAGCCGTGCGTGTCCGGTTCGGCGCCGGTCTGGATGCCCAGGAGCTTTTCGCGGATGGCCATGGTGGTTTCGCCGGCTTTGGCGTCCTCGGAACCAATGAACTCGGTGGCGTCCTTCAGCACCCCGATGGGGGTGATCACGGCAGCTGTGCCGCAGGCGAACACTTCGGCAATATCGCCCGAGGCCACGCCGTCGCGCCACTCGTCAAGGGTGATCTTCCGCTCCGCCACGTCACGGCCCATGTCCTTGGCCACCTGGATCACGGACATCCGGGTGACGCCTTCCAGGATGGTGCCGGTGAGGGCGGGCGTGACCAGGGAGCCGTCCTTCATGACGAAGAAGACGTTCATGCCGCCCAGCTCTTCCACGGCGTTGTCATTGGCCTGGTCGAGGAACAGGACCTGCTTGCAGCCGTTGGCCTCGGCCTCCTGCTGCGCGATGAGCGAGGCGGCGTAGTTCCCGCCGCACTTGGCGTCGCCGGTGCCGCCGCGGCCGGCGCGGGCGTACTGGCGCGAGATCCAGATGGAGACCGGCTTGAGTTCGCCGCCGAAGTAGTTGCCCGCCGGAGAGGCGATCACCCGGAAGGACACCTCGCGGGCGGCGCGGACACCCAGGAAGGCCTCGGTGGCGATCATGAAGGGGCGCAGGTAGAGGGCTTCGCCGTCGCCGGAAGGAACCCATTCCTTGTCGGCAGCCACCAGTTCGCGGATGGCGCCGAGGAAGTATTCGGCCGGCAGTTCGGGCAAGGCCAGCCGGCGGGCCGACTTGTTCAGCCGGGCCGCGTTCGCCTCGGGCCGGAACGTCCAGACGGAGCCGTCAGCGTGCCGGTACGCCTTGAGTCCCTCGAAGATTTCCTGGCCGTAGTGGAACACGGCGGCGGACGGGTCAAGGACGATCGGGCCGTAGGGCTCGATCCGGGCATCGTGCCAGCCGCCGCTGCCGTCTGCGTCAACGCTGTAGTCGACGATGGCGGTGTGGTCGGTGAAGTAGTTGCCGAATCCCGGGTTTGCCAGGATGGCTGCACGCTCTTCGGCGGACTTCGGGTTCTCCGAAAGCTGCCGGGTGAATTCGACGCCATGGGCGGTCTGAGTCATGGTTCCTCCACGATCGGCCGCCCCGGGGTTCAGCGCTGAACAGCGAGGCGGCATTTGGTGATTCGAGTCAAGCTTACGCCCGAAGCCGGAGCCCCCGGCGTGGGCTAGAGTCCGGCGGCGATGGCGTCGCCGACGGCGCTGGTGCTGCGGGCGGTTCCGTCGCGCTGTTCGACGTCGGCAACCACAGCGGCTTCGATCCGGCGTGCGGCTTCCGCGTACCCCAGGTGGTCCAGCAGGAGTGCCGCGGAGAGGATGGCCGCGGTGGGGTCGGCCTTGCCTTGGCCGGCGATGTCCGGCGCCGAACCGTGGACCGGCTCGAACATGGAAGGCGCCGTGCGGTCCATGTTGATGTTGCCGGACGCCGCCAGGCCGATGCCGCCGGTGACGGCGGCAGCGAGGTCGGTGATGATATCGCCGAACAGGTTGTCGGTGACGATGACGTCGAAGCGGGACGGGTCCGTGACCATGAAGATGGTGGCGGCATCAACGTGCAGGTAGTCGTGGGTGACGCCCGGGAATTCCTGGGCGACAGCCTCGACGGTGCGCTTCCAGAGATGCCCGGCGAAGACCAGGACGTTGTGCTTGTGGACCAGGGTGACGTGCTTGCGTTCGCGGAGGCTGGCGCGGCGGAAGGCGTCGCGGACCACGCGCTCCACACCGTGTGCGGTGTTCAGGGAGACTTCCGTGGCGACCTCGTGCGGGGTTCCGGCACGCAGCGTGCCGCCGTTTCCCACGTACGGCCCCTCGGTTCCCTCACGCACCACGATGAAGTCGATGGTCCCGGGGTTGGCCAGTGGGCTGCCGACCGTCCCGTAAAGCCGCGACGGCCGCAGGTTGACGAAGTGGTCCAGGCTGAAGCGGAGCTTGAGGAGCAGTTCGCGTTCGATGATTCCGGAGGGGATGCGGGTGTCGCCCGGGGCGGCGCCGACGGCACCGAAGAGGATCGCGTCGCGCGTCTTCAGGTCCGCCAGGACGTGGTCCGGCAGGGTTTCGCCGGTGGCGAGCCAGTGCTCGGCGCCGAGTTCGTAATGTGTCGGCTTGAGCTGCACGCCCTCCGCGGCCACGGCCTTCTCGAGGACTTTGAGGGCCTCGGCAATGACTTCGGGGCCGATGCCGTCGCCGGGAATAACTGCAAGATCGATGGAGGATGCGCTCATATTTTCAGGGTAGCCAAGTCATCCATATGGTGGGCAAGCCGTCCCACATTTCGGACACGGCGTCTGTGGGCGGCGTGGCGGGCGCGGCGGCCGGAGAAGGATCAGCCCCAGGGATGAGGCACTCGCCACCACGACAGCATAGAGTTCCGGGGTGGAATTACGGCACAAGGTTTATCACTGGATCCGGGTCAACACTTTCCGGGTTGACCTGGTCCTCATGCTGGCGGTCCTGCTGATGTGCGGTCCCGTTTACCTCATGGCGGACCGTCCCTGGCACTTCCTGCTGTCCTGCGCCCTGGTGGTGCCGCTGGCGTGGCGGCGCACCAGGCCGGTGCACGCGGCCGGCGCCACCGTACTGGCGTGCCTGGTCTTGTGGGCAACAGGGCTGGAGCCGCTGGCCGGGCTGCTGGCTGTTCCGCTGATTATCTATGCCGTTGCCGCGTACGGTCCTGCCCGGGCCAGCCGTACGGTCCTGGGACTGGGACTGCTGGGCGGCGTGCTGCTGACAACCCGCAATCTCAGCAGCACGGCTGAGACAGGCGTGCTGGGCCTGACCATCAGCGCTGTCTACACGGTCCTGATCTGGATGCTGGTGCTGTTCAGCTGGACCCTCGGAGACCTGACGCGCGTGCGCCGGCAGCAACTGCAGACACTGGCGGACCGTGCCCGCCGGCTCGAAATCGAACAGCAGCAGGAACGCTCCTTGGCGGCAGCCGATGAACGGGCGCACATTGCCCGTGAGATGCATGACATCGTGGCGCATTCCCTGTCCGTGATCATCACGCAATCTGACGGTGCGCGGTACGCCGCGGCTGCCGACCCCGCCGTGGCCACGGAGACGCTGGCCACGGTTGCCGCCGCGGCACGGACGTCACTGGCCGAAATGCGCCGCCTCCTGGGTGTGCTGCGGCACGGCGATGAGTCCACCACCCGCCCGTTGCCCGGACTTGCGGACCTCGATGAACTGTTCCTGGGGTTCCGTGCGGCAGGCCTTCCGCTGGACGTCGAACAGCTGGGGTCTCCGCGGCGCACCCTGCCTCCGGGCGCCGAACTCACCGCATACCGGGTCTTCCAGGAATCCCTGACGAACGTCCTCAAGCATGCAGGTCCGCAAGCCCGGGCCCGGGTCTTGGTGCGGTGGCAGCCGCGCGGGCTGCAGCTTGAGGTGCACGACGACGGCCGGGGCGCTTCTGCCCATCCGGCAGTCGGAGCCGGGGAAGGCGGCGGTAACGGGCTGCGGGGCATGAGGGAGCGGATCAGCCTTTACGATGGTTCGTTGGCGGCCGGCCCGGCCGCGGGCGGGGGCTTCCAGGTTTCGGCCTTCCTTCCCTACACCGAGGCTTGAGCATGACTTTGCCACTAGACCGCGACAGCACCGCTCCTATCCGCGTGGCGCTGGTCGATGACCAGCAACTGGTGCGCTCGGGATTCAGCATGCTGATCAACTCCCAGCCGGACCTTGACGTCGTGGTCGAGGCCGGGAACGGGCTCGAGGCACTCCAGGCCCTCGGAGCAGCAGCCGCGGACGTCGTCCTGATGGACGTGCGCATGCCGGGAATGGACGGCATCGAGGCCACCCGCAGGCTCATCGAACGCGCCGCTTCCGCCCCGGCCGGGTCTGCCAGGGCTGAACTTCGCGTCGTGGTGCTCACGACCTTCGACCTGGACGAGTACGCATTGGCGGCCATCGAAGCCGGAGCCAGCGGTTTCCTCCTGAAGGACGCACCACCGGAGGAACTGCTGGACGCCATCCGCACAGTGCACCGCGGGGACGCCGTCATCGCCCCCTCCACCACCCGCCGGCTCCTGGACCATGTAGCCCCGCTGCTGCGCGCACAGGGCAACGAACGGCCCGAGGACCAGGAGGCCGTCGAACGGCTCACAGCCCGCGAGCGCGAAGTCTTCACCCTCATGGCCCAAGGTCGGTCCAACCCTGAGATCGGGGCAGACCTGTTTGTCTCCGAAGCAACCGTCAAAACGCACGTAGGGCACATCCTGGCCAAGCTTGGGGCACGCGACCGGGTCCAGGCAGTCGTGATCGCCTACGAGACCGGGGTGGTCACTCCCGGAGGCTGACACCCGGCACGGTGGTGTCAGACCTGGGTATGAGTCCGGCCCCGGCAGGACCAGACCACCGGCCGATTCCCGGGCGCCGGGCCCGGCCATAGCGTGGAAACATGACAACTTCCGCGCATGCCCATACTGCTTTGAACAGGCAAAATATCCCATCCGCTCCCGCCGTGCAGGCCCTCTCCCTGGCCAAGACGTACGGCCGCGGCGCCACCCGCGTCAGCGCCCTGCGCGAGGTCAGCGTCACGTTCGATGCCGGCCGCTTCACCGCAATAATGGGCCCTTCCGGCTCCGGAAAGTCCACCCTGATGCACTGCCTCGCTGGACTCGACAGTGCCGACTCCGGCCAGATCCTGGTTGGCGGAACAGACATTACGGCCCTCAATGACAAACAGCTGACAGCGCTTCGCCGCGACCGGATCGGATTCGTGTTCCAGGCCTTCAACCTGGTGCCCACACTGACCGCCGAACAGAACATCACATTGCCGCTGGCGCTGGCGAACAAAGCCACGGACGCGGCCTGGTTCGACACGGTGGTGGCCACGCTCGGCCTCAAGGACAGGCTCCGGCACCGGCCGCATGAGCTCTCCGGCGGCCAGCAGCAGCGGGTCGCCGTAGCCCGGGCCCTGCTGACCCGTCCCGACGTGGTGTTCGGGGACGAACCCACCGGCAACCTTGATTCGACCGCCGGCGGCGAAGTCCTCGCACTGCTGCGCCGCAGCAGCCGGGAAATGGGCCAGACCATCATCATGGTCACCCACGATCCGGTGGCGGCCAGCTACGCCGACCGGGTGGTCCTGATGAACGACGGCGGCCTGGTGGGCGAGATCGCCGAGCCCACCGCCGGGTCCGTCCTGGCCGCCCTCGGCAAGCTGGGAGGCTGAGCGTGCTGCGCGTTGCCTTCTCGCAATTCCAGTCCCACAGCCGCCGCTTCATAGCCGTCGGCCTGGCAGTCATGCTCTCCGTGGCGTTCCTGTCCACCACCCTGATGGTCGGGGCGAGTACCCGTGCTTCGCTGGGTGCCAGCCTCGGGGAGGCCTACAGCAAGGCCGGCCTCATCGCCACCCCGGACACGGGAACCTTCAACGATGCCGCGCTGGCAGCAGCCCGTGCGGTGCCCGGCGTGACCGAGGCCTATGGCCGGATGCAGGCGTACGCAGAGTTCACCGCAGGCGGCCAGGAGGTGTTGGCGCAAGCCCGGAACCTGGCGCCGATGGCCTTGGAAACCGCGACCGTGACCGACGGCGCCCTCCCGGAGAGGGCTGACGGCGTCGCCGTGGACGGGGCTACCGCCGCCCGCTACGGGCTGCGCGTCGGCGACTCCCTGACCCTCAAGGCCCCCGACGCCGCCACAACAGTGGCCATGACCGTCACCGGGATCCTGCGCGGCAGCAACGACCCCTTCGCCTCTGCCCTCCCGCAGATCCTCGCCGGGACACCGGCCGTCAGTGCCCTGGCTGCCGGCGCCCGGGACGCTCAAGGTGGTACCGGCGCCGCTGGCTACGGAAGCATCCAGCTGGCCCTGGCTTTGGGCTCCGACGCCGCCGCAACCAGCAAGAACGTGGCGGCGGCGCTCACCGGTGCCGGCGCCGGGGTGCAGGTGAAGACAGCAGACGAACAAGTCACCGCCCAGGTGGCGATGATGACCGGGGGCCAGGATGAACTGACGATCATCCTGCTGGCATTCGCCGGGGTCGCCCTGATTGTCTCCGGACTGGTGGTGACCAACACCTTCGCGGTGCTGGTGGCCCAACGCACCAGGGAACTGGCGCTGCTCAGGTGCCTGGGGGCGGGCCGGAACCAGGTGCGCAACTCGGTCCTGGCCGAAGCCCTGGTGGTGGGCCTGGTCTCCTCCGCCGCCGGTGTGCTCGCCGCCGTCGCCCTGATGGCTGCCCTCATCGGCTGGGCCGGGACGCAGCCGGACATGGCGTTTGCCACCATGGCCGTCCCGCCGTCGTCCGTCATTGCGGGGCTGGCGGCAGGCACACTCCTGACCCTGGGTGCCGCCCTGGTTCCCGCGAAAGCTGCCACGGCCGTGGCTCCGCTTGCTGCCCTGCGGCCGGTTGACGATGCCGAAATCGGGAACCGGCGGGGCCGCGTGCGGCTGGTGCTGGGCCTTGCCGCCCTTGCCCTCGGGGTTCCGTTGCTGGCCCTCGGCGCCGCGGGCGTGATGCTGGTTGTGGCCTTCGCCGGCGGCGTGCTCTCCTTCGTGGGCGTCCTGCTCTGCGCCACCCTGTTCGTGCCGCGGCTGGTGGGCCTGGCGGGACGGTTGGCCTCTCCTGCCGGCGTCCCCGGGAAGCTGGCCGCCCTCAATGCCGTCCGCAACCCGGCCCGGACCTCCGTCACTGCTGCCGCCCTCTTGATCGGCGTCACGCTGGTGTCCCTGATGATGACCGGGGCTGCTACTGCCCGGCAGGCCTTCGATGACGCCCTCGCCGGCACCTACCCCGTGGATATGGTGATCACCGGGGATGCTCTGACAGCCGCCGAGCGTGACGCAGTGACACGGGTGGACGGCGTCGCAACGGCGGCTTTGCTGCCGGCAGCGGGCACCTTGGCCGGCGAAGGGATGGGCAGACCCGTCTATGCCCTCGACGCGGCAGAGGCCGGCCGGCTGCTCCGCGACACCGCGCTCACCCTTGAGCCGGGCAGGATCTACCTTCCGGAAGGCTCCACGGCCGGACCGGTTGAGGTCACCGGGCCGGCCGGGCCGGCCTCCCTGGAAGCGGTGGTCTTGCGGACCCGCAACATCCCGGCACTGGTCTCCACCGACACCGCCCGCCAGTCGGGCCTGACGGGCGGTGGCGTTGCCCCAACAGACAGTGCGCGGACAGATGGCACCGGTCCTGCGGCCAGTGCCGTGTGGCTGCGCCTGGCCGACGCTCCCGGCGGCTCCCTGTCCGCGGACCGGATCAAGGACATCCAGTCCGCTGTTGCTGCGGCAGCAGGCGTGTCCGCGGGTGCGGTCAGCGGCGCCGCCATCGAGCGGGTCACCTTCAATGAGGTCATCGACGTACTGCTCTTGGTGGTCACGGGCCTGTTGGGGGTGGCGGTGCTGATCGCGCTGATCGGCGTGGCCAATACACTGTCGCTGTCCGTCCTCGAACGGACCAGGGAAAACTCCCTGCTCCGGGCGCTGGGTCTTACCAAGGGCCAGCTGCGGGGCATGCTGGCCCTCGAGGCAGCCCTGGTGGCCGGCGTCGCCGCATTGATTGGTGCTGCCCTGGGCAGCATCTACGGCTGGCTGGGCGCGCGGTCGGCCCTCGGCAGCCTGGCCGAGGTCACCCCCTCCGTCCCCTGGCTGCAGTTGCTGGGCGTGCTGGGGGTGGCCGTCGTCGCCGGCCTGCTGGCGTCGGTCATTCCTGCCCGGCGCGCGGCACGGCTGTCACCCGTCGAGGGACTTGCCACCGCATAGCCGTGACGGCGGGCCAGTGCGCCTGCAATGGGAAAGGGCAGGTGGCGCGGAAGTCCGCGCCACCTGCCCTCATCCGCACCGGAACCTCAGGCTTCGGCCGGTTCCTCGAATTTGGGGAAGACGGGAACCGGGGCGGGCAGCGCCGTACCGGGAACGATCGGGGTCGCGATCGCGGTGAACTGGCGTGCGTCCCCCCCAGGCTGGCCCAGGGCGTCCAGGAGCTTCGCGGTGGCGCCGGGCATGACCGGCTGGGCGAGGATCGCCACTATCCGGAGCACCTCCAGCGTCACGTACAGCACCGTGTTCATGCGCTCGACGTCGGTCTTCCGGAGCACCCAGGGCGCCTGCTCGGCGAAGTAGGCGTTGGTGTCCCCCAGCACGGCCCAGATGGCCTCCAGGGCGCGGCTGAACTCCTGCTTGTCGAACGCGGCCCGAGCGGCGTCGAGCAGGCCGTTGGCCTGGGCAAGGATGGCGGTGTCGGCGGCTGTGAGCTCGCCGGGGGCGGGTACGGCGGCGCCGCAGTTCTTGGCCACCATGGACAGGGAGCGCTGGGCGAGGTTGCCGAAGTTGTTCGCCAGGTCCGAGTTCATCCGGCCCACGATGGCCTCATGGTTGTAGCTGCCGTCGGCCCCGAACGGGACTTCGCGCAGGAAGAAGAAGCGCACCTGGTCCAGGCCGTAGCGGGCCACGAAGTCGGCGGGAGCCACCACGTTGCCCAGTGACTTGGACATCTTGACCCCGTTGTTGTTCAGGAAGCCGTGGATCATGACGCGCTTGGGCAGTTCCAGCCCGGCGCTCATCAGGAACGCCGGCCAGTAGATCGCGTGGAAGCGTGAAATGTCCTTGCCGATGACGTGCACGTCGGCGGGCCAGTACTTCCGGAACTTTTCGGACTCGACATCC
Organism: Arthrobacter sp. 135MFCol5.1; assembly: GCF_000374865.1. GTDB lineage: Bacteria > Actinomycetota > Actinomycetes > Actinomycetales > Micrococcaceae > Arthrobacter. Next base: position 75,001 of record NZ_KB895452.1, read on the forward strand.
GGGTAGCCCACGCCGGTGAGGTAGTTGGTCAGCGCATCCACCCACACGTACATGACGTGCTTGTCGTTGCCGGGGACGGGGACACCCCAGTCGAACGTGGTCCGGCTGATGGAGAGGTCCTCCAGGCCGCGCTTGACGAAGCTGATGACCTCGTTGAACCGGTACTGCGGGGCGCCAAATTCGGGGTGCGCCTCGTAGAGCGCCAGCAGTTTGTCCTGGTAGGCGGACAGCCGGAAGAAGTAGCTCTCCTCCGCCGTCCACGTCACCTCGGTGTCCGTCTCTTTCGAGTAGCGCACGCCGTCGTCCTTCACCACCGTGTCATCTTCGCCGTAGAAGGCCTCGTCCCGGACGGAGTACCAGCCTTCGTACTTGGAGAGGTAGATGTCGCCGTTGGCTTCCATCTTCTTCCAGATGGCCTGGGATGCGGCGTAGTGGTCCTCGTCCGTGGTCCGGATAAACCGGTCGTAGCTGACGCCCAAGGCAGCGTGTGCCGCCTTGTAGATCTCGGCGTTCCGGGTCACCAGTTCCTTGGGCGTAATGCCTTCCTTCTCCGCGGCCTGGGCGATCTTCATGCCGTGCTCGTCCGTGCCGGTCAGGAACATCACGTCGTAGCCGTCCAGCCGCTTGAAGCGCGCCATGGCGTCGGTGGCTATGTACTCGTAGGCGTGGCCGATGTGCGGCACGCCGTTGGGGTAGGTGATGGCCGTGGTGATGTAGAACGGCGTTTTCTCTGAAGCAGTCACGGTCGGACGTTACCTTCGGTGCGTGAGTGGGTGGGCTAGATCAGTTCTGTCAGGGTATCGCTGAGCCGGACCAGTTCGTGGTCGTGCGAAGCCACCAGGACGGCGATGCCGTCGGAGGTGGTGTCCTTCAGGATGCTGATGATGCGGTTGGCGGAGGCGCGGTCCAGGCTGGCGGTGGGTTCGTCCACCACCAGGACGCGGGTGCCCAGGATCAGGGCCCTGGCGATGGCCACGCGCTGGCGTTCACCACCGGAGAGCTGGGCCGGGCGGTGGCGCATGCGGCGGCCAAGTCCCACCAGGTCCAGCAGGTCCTTGGCCATGTCGCGCCGCTGCTCCACTTCGCCGTCGGGCACGGCGGGCAGCAGCACGTTTTCGAGGGCACTCATGCCGTCGATCAGTGCACCGCCCTGGTCCACGTAGCCGATGAGCGCACGGCGGCGGTCGGCGATTTCGTCGTCGCCCATGCTTTCGAGCGAGTCGCCTTCCCAGAAGACGCGGCCCGACGTCGGCAGGGTCAGCCCCGCGCCAACGGTCAGGATGCTGGTCTTGCCCGAACCGCTTCGGCCGGCGACGCAGTGCATCTCCCCCGCGTGCAGGGTCAGGTCGAAGCCCTCCACCACGCTGACCGCCTCGGCGCCGCCCTTTCCGCCACCGTAACGGATGGTGATGTCGCGCATCTCCAGCGGGGTGGCGTGATCGGCAGACTTGACGATGGTGTTGGCCCGGGTCTGCAGGGGGACCTCAGTGGAGCCGCTCCGGCGGCTGCGCTGGACATTCGTCGGGTTTGTCATTGGACCACTTTCGTTGCAATCGGTATCCAGCAAAGTACGGCCACCAGCCCGGCCACGGCGGCCCAGATGGCCGCGTAGGGTGCCAGCAGCAGGCCGATGCCCAGGGCGCCCAGCACGCCCAGCGGCAAGGCCACGGTTCCCACCAGCGCGTTCTCGAACAAACGTACCTGGCGAAGCATGTCCGGGTTCCAGCCCATGGCCTGGAGGATGCCCAGGTATTGGCGCTTGGAGTTGAGCTCGAAGCGTCCGGTCACCAGGGTGAGCACCAGCCCCACGGCCACGCCGGCCACTGCCAGCAGGATGCTGGGCAGCGTCACGCTGGCCGCTGCAAGTCCGCTCAGGGCGCTGGCACCTGCGGCCCGCGGAATGTCGATCAGCAGGGCGATCAGGCCGCCGACGGCGGCGCCGAAGACACCTACCGCCACGGCCAGGGACAGGGTGTTGAACTTGTTGGTGCCCAGCTGCCGGTTGGCGAAGGTCAACGGCGAATCGACGGGGATGAGCCGCTCGTCATGCTGCGGTTCCTGGTCGATCACGTCGCGGTGGCGGAGTTGTTGCGCGGCGAACAGTGCCGCGCCGCAGTAGAGGACCACGACGGCGGCGCACACCAGGGCGGTCGGCAGGCTCCAGCTCAGGAGGCTCAGCAGGATCCCCGCGGCAGCGAGAAGGGCGGCGCCGACGCCGAACTCCTCGAGGACCCAGGTGCGGATCCGCCGTTGGGTCCAGCCCATGGCCCGCAGTGTTCCGGCCTCGCTCCGGCGTTTCCGGATGTAGCTGACGGTTGACGCGCCGGTCAGCAGGGCCGCGCCGCAGAGGGTAAGGAACAGCAGGGTGACGTTTGTTCCGGACAGGGATCCTGCCACGGCGTCGGCGGCGTTCTGCCGGACCCAGGACTGCTGGACCGTGCCCAGCGCGGATTCCTTGCCCGCCCCGTCCTTTGAGTAGCCGGGGACGGCGATGCTGGTGTCCTCGCGGGCCGAACCGGCCACGATGGTGGCGTCCAGGCCCATGTCCCGGATTTCGGCGGCAAGCTTCTCCACCTCGGGCTGGGCTTCCTTCCAGCTGCCCGGAGCCTTGGCCCGGACGCGGACGGCGTCGATGACCGCGGCGTTCTGCTTGTAGCCGCGGGCAGCCGCCAGGCCGTAGTAGTCGGTGATCGCACCGGCGGACTGGCTCGCCAGTCCGGTGGCGCTGAGGGAAGGCTTCAGTTCCGCGGCGGGGACATCCTTGCCTGCGGCGTCCTTGACCAAGGTGAACGGCGTGGGGTCGTAGCCGCCCAACGGAAGCTTGTTGACGTCACCCGAGGCGGCGGCAACGGCAGCGGGGTCGAACGTGCCGTAGACCATGGGCAGCGGCTGGGCCGGCTGCTGCTGGCCGGTGGACAGGTTCTCCCGGTACGAGCGCTCGTCTACCGGGTCGCGCTGGGTCTGGTCCACGGGGGCGCCGCTGGCGGCCTTGTCCGGCAGCCGGTTCACCGTTACCCAGTCACCGGGAACTGCTGTCTTGTCCACGGCACCGTTTGCGGCGGTGTCGCCGTCGGTGTACTTGGGGGCGCCGGCAAAGTTGGTGCTCCACTTGGCGGGGGTGTAAAGGCCCTGGTTGAAGTTGCCGTTGTTCCCCAGCAGGGACGAGTGGTCGGTGGAACCGGGCCAGGAGAGCACGAAGGGGTCCTTGGACACGAATGGCAGGTAATCCTTGCCCAGCGACTTGGACACCGTGCCGACGTCCTTGACCACCTTGCCGGAGTCGTCGATTTCCTCGATCTTCACGTTGTACTTCAGGTCCAGCGACGTGCCCGACCGGACGATCAGCGGCACGGCCTGTGAGCCGCCGCTGAGCTGGCCGGTGCGCTTGGCCTGCTGGTACTGGGTCATCAGGGGTGCCCAGTACTTGAGCTTGACGCCGAGGAAGTCGGGTCCTTCCTTGAGCTGGTCCATGCTGATGCCGTTGGTGAAGAGGCCTTCCAGGTACCGTCCCACGGCGCCGGCGTCACGGGCGTCGGCGGGGGGAGCCTTTTCCAGCGGGGCCAGGAAGTCGCCTGCGGAGCCCAGGAGGGCGCGCTCGGCCGCCGGGTCCACTGCCACGACGGATTCGGTGACCTCGGGGGCGAGCGGCAGCGCCACGGAGAGGTTGAAGAGGTTGTGCTCGGACCCGCCGGCAGGGTTGGGGAATTTTATCCCGGTCTCCCCCGCCGGTGCCGCGATGCGGATGCTGCTGCCGCCCTGGGCCTTCTCTTCGACGAGCCGCGCCTTGCCCAGGGTGCCTTCGGCGGTGGTCTTGAAGAGGGTCTGCTCGGAGTTTCCGTCGGAGCTCACGGCGCTGGCAGTCAGCCGGTACTTCTTTGCAGTGTCGCTGAGGACGGATTCGGCTGCCGGCCACTGGTTCGGGGCGGTGGCCCCTGCGGCCTGGTCGGCGGTGGCGGTGCCGGCGAGCCCGGCGTTGTAGCCGAGGTAGTCCATGGCGTCGAGCCGGGGCGTCTCAAGGTTCTGCGTTACCCGTGAGACCAGGCTGATGGGTGCGGCCACGGACGTGCCGGAGAGTTTCCGGATGGAGTCCAGCTGGTCGAACCCAATGCCGCCGGCGCCATTGGCGATCTCGGGCTGCAGGAGTGCTCCGGAGGGCGCCTTGGCCTGGACCAGGATGTCGTAGAGCCCCCTCGAATTTTCGTCGATTGTCCGGTTGAGCGCGGCCTGTGACTGGCTCTGGACGACGACCGACAAGCACATTGCTGCGATCAAGATGGCCGCGGTCAACAGCAGCACCCTGCTTCTGATGAACCTCTGGACGGCGTTCATGGAACTCCCTGAAACCTGGATTGCGTGCGCGCACTTCCAACCGCCGGGCAGACGTGGGCGATGGCGGACGGATGTGCAAAAGGTATTGGCCGGCCTGCCGGCTATGGTCCTGAACCAGGACCAAGCCATTTTAAGCAGACCGGCCAATCATACGTGGCTCCGCCCGGGCGTGCCTGCGCGGAGGAGCGGCTTCGGCGTTTCGGCCGGTGTGTCGCGTTAGTCTTCCAGGTCCACTTCCCGGACCATTTCAGCGCCGATGCCGGCCTTGATGGCGTCCAGCACCTGCTGGGGCACGGAGCTGTCGATGGTCAGCAGGGCCAGGACCTGGCCGCCTTCGTCGGAGCGGGCCACCTGCATGCCGGCGATGTTGATGTTGTTCATGCCGAGGATGTGGCCGATGGTGCCGATGACGCCGGGGCGGTCGGTGTAGGCCACCACCACCAGGTGCTCGCTGATGGGGATTTCGACTTCGAAGCCGTTGATGCCCACCAGCTTCTCCACCTGCTTGGGGCCGGTCAGGGTCCCGGCCACGGAGATCTGGCTGCCGTCGCTCAGGGCGCCGCGGAGCGTCAGGACGTTGCGGTAAGACTCGGTGTCGGGGGTGGTGATCAGGCGGACGTTGATGCCGCGCTGCTCGGCGATGACGGGTGCATTGACATAGGACACCTGTTCGGTCACGATGTCGGCGAAGATGCCCTTCAGCGCAGCCAGCTCCAGGACCTTGACGTCGAGGGAGGAGATTTCGCCGGCAACTTCGACGTCGAACTGGGTCAGGGAAGCGTGGGTCAGCGCAGTGAAGATGCGGCCCAGCTTCTCGATCAGCGGGATGCCCGGGCGGACGTCGGGGGCGATGACGCCGCCAGCCACGTTGACGGCGTCCGGCACCAGTTCGCCGGCCAGGGCCAGGCGGACGGACTTGGCCACGGAGACGCCGGCCTTTTCCTGGGCTTCATCGGTCGAGGCACCCAGGTGCGGGGTAACCACCACGTTGTCGAGCTTGAAGAACGGCAGGTCGGTGCTGGGCTCCTTGGCGAAGACGTCGACGCCGGCTCCGGCGATCTCGCCGTCCTGCAGGGCCGTGAAGAGGGCTTCCTCGTCCACGAGGCCACCGCGGGCGACGTTCACCACGTAGGCGGTGCTCTTCATCTTCTTGAAGGCGTCAGCGCCGAGCATGCCCACGGTCTCCGGCGTCTTGGGCATGTGGATGGTGATGAAGTCGGACTGGGCCAGGAGCTCATCCAGGGTGACCAGCTGCACGCCCAGCTGCGCCGCGCGGGCGGACGTGATGTAGGGGTCGTAGGCCAGGATCTTGGTGTCAAAGCCCTTGAGGCGGGCTGCCACGAGGGCGCCGATCCGGCCGAGTCCGATGATGCCGATCTTTTTCTCGAACAGCTCGATGCCGGTGTACTTGGAACGCTTCCACTCGCCATCCTTGAGGGCGGCGCTGGCCTGCGGGATGTGGCGGGCCAGGCTGAGGATGTGGCCCACGGTCAGCTCGGCGGCAGAGACGATGTTGGACGTGGGGGCGTTGACCACCATGACGCCGGCCTGCGTGGCCGCCTTGATGTCCACGTTGTCCAGGCCCACGCCGGCACGGGCGATAACCTTCAGGTTCTTGGCGGCGGCGATGGCTTCGGCGTCCACCTGGGTGGCGGAGCGGACCAGGATGGCGTCTACGTCACTGATTGCCGAGAGCAGCCGGGAACGGTCTGCGCCGTCAGTCTGGCGGATTTCAAAGTCCGGGCCGAGGGCCTCGACGGTGGCGGGGGAAAGTTCTTCGGCGAGCAGTACTACGGGTTTTGACACGGCTGATCCTCTGCGTTGCAGTCCTGGGGATGGAAACAAGTCTAGGCCGACGGAAAGGCCGGGCTCACATTGTTAAGTGTGAACCCGGCCTCACCGCTGCGGTCTGCGTGGTTGGGCTGGCGGCCTTAGCGGGCTGCGGAGCCTTCCACGTAGTCCACGTCCTGCTGCTGCCAGGAGAACAGGGAACGCAGTTCGCGGCCCACGGCCTCGATGGGGTGCTGTTCAGCCTTGGCGCGCAGTTCCTTGAACTCGACGCCGCCGTTGTCCTGGTCTTCAATGAAGCGCTTGGCAAAGGCGCCGGACTGGATGTCGGCCAGGACGGCCTTCATGTTTTCCTTCACCTCGGGGGTGATGACGCGGGGGCCGGAGACGTAGTCGCCGTACTCGGCGGTGTCGGAGACGCTCCAGCGCTGCTTGGCGATGCCGCCCTCCCACATGAGGTCAACGATGAGCTTGAGCTCGTGCAGCACCTCGAAGTAGGCAATCTGCGGCTGGTAACCGGCTTCGGTGAGGGTTTCGAAACCGTACTGGATCAGCTGGGACACCCCGCCGCAGAGCACGGACTGCTCGCCGAAGAGGTCGGTTTCGGTTTCCTCGGTGAAGGTGGTCTTGATGACGCCGGCGCGGGTGCCGCCGATGGCCTTGGCGTAGGACTTTGCCAGCTCCCAGGCGGACCCGGAGGCGTCCTGCTCGACGGCGATGATGTCCGGGATGCCGCGGCCGGCTTCGAACTCGCGGCGGACGGTGTGGCCCGGCGCCTTCGGGGCGATCAGGATGACGTCAACGCCCTCGGGGGCCTGGATGTAACCGAAGCGGATGTTGAAGCCGTGGGCGAAGGCGAGGGCCTTGCCGGGGGTCAGCTTGTCCTTGATGGAGTCGTTGTAGATCGCGCGCTGGTGCTGGTCCGGCGCCAGGATCATGATGACGTCGGCCCATTCGGCGGCGTCGGCAACGTTCTTGACCGTGAAGCCGGCGTCCTCGGCCTTGGCGGTCGACTTGGAGCCTTCCTTCAAGGCGATAACGACCTCGACGCCGGAATCGCGCAGGTTCAGCGCGTGGGCGTGGCCCTGCGAGCCGTAGCCAACAATGGCAACCTTGCGGCCCTGGATGATGGAAAGGTCGGCGTCGTCGTCGTAGAACATTTCAGTCACTTGCGTAACTCCTCTTGAGTGGTTGTAGATAGTGGTCTTGCGGTGCTGCGGTTACGGGCGCCAATTCCCGCCGGGGCTGGTGCCTAGGCGGAACGGAGGGCCCGGTCACTCATGGAGCGGGATCCCCGTCCAACGGCCAGGGTGCCGGACTGCACGATTTCGCGGATGCCGAAGGGCTCCAGCACTGAAAGCAGGGCTGTGAGCTTTTCCGGATGGCCGGTGGCCTCAATGACGACCGAGTCGGTGGACACGTCCACCACTGAGGCGCGGAACAGGTCTGCGGCCTGGGTTACCTGCAGGCGTGTTGCGGCATCCGCCCGTACCTTGACCAGGATGTGGTCGCGCTGTACGGAAGTTTCTGGGGTCAGCTCAACGATCTTGATCACGTTGACCAGCTTGTTGAGCTGTTTGGTGACCTGCTCGATGAGGTCGCCGTCGGCGTCGACCACCACAGTCATGCGGGACACGCCCGGCACTTCGGTGGGGCCGACGGCCAAGGAGTTGATGTTGAAGGCGCGGCGGGCGAACAGGCTCGCCACGCGGGTCAGGACGCCGGGCTTGTCCTCGACCAGGACGGAAAGTGTGTGGCGGCTCATGCTCAGTCTTCCTCTTCCCATTCCGGGGTCATGTTTCGGGCAACCTGGATCTGGTCGTTGCTCACTCCGGAGGGCACCATCGGCCACACCATGGAGTTGGGGCTCACCACGAAGTCGATGACCACGGGGCGGTCATTGATTTCGAGTGCCTTCTGGATGGTGGCGTCGATGTCCTCTTCGCGTTCGCAGCGGAACGAGGCGCAGCCGTAGGCCTCGCCCAGCTTGACGAAGTCCGGGATGCGGACGGTGTCATGGCCGGTGTTGAGGTCCGTGTTGGAGTAGCGGCCCTCGTAGAAGAGGGTCTGCCACTGCCGCACCATGCCCAGCGAGGAGTTGTTGATGACGGCAACCTTGATGGGAATGTTGTTGATGGCGCAGGTGGCCAGCTCCTGGTTGGTCATCTGGAAGCAGCCGTCGCCGTCGATGGCCCAGACCACCCGGTCAGGCTCGCCCACTTTGGCGCCCATGGCCGCGGGAACGGCATAGCCCATGGTGCCGGCGCCGCCGGAGTTCAGCCAGGCGTGCGGGCGCTCGTACTTGATGAACTGGGCAGCCCACATCTGGTGCTGCCCAACACCCGCCACGTACACGCCTTCGGGGCCGGTCAGCTGGCCGATCCGCTCGATGACCTTCTGCGGGGCGATCAGGCCGTCGTCCGGTTCCGTCCAGCCCAGCGGGTAGGTTTCCTTGAGGTTGTTCAGGAAGGCCCACCAGGTGGTCAGGTCAGGCGTGCCGGAAGCCTCGAACTGGCTGCGGACGGCCTCTGTCAGTTCCGGAATGATCTCCTTGACCGAGCCCACTATGGGGACATCGGCGGTGCGGTTCTTGGAAATCTCGGCGGGGTCGATGTCCGCATGGATGACCTTGGCATGCGGTGCGAAGGTGCGCAGCACGCCGGTCACGCGGTCATCGAAACGGGCGCCGAGGGTGATCAGGAGGTCCGACTGCTGAAGGGCCGTGACGGCGGAAACGCTGCCGTGCATGCCCGGCATGCCCACGTGCTGCGGGTGGGAATCCGGGAAGGCGCCCTTCGCCATCAGGGTGGTCACCACGGGTGCTCCCGTGGCCTCGGCGAGGGCGCGCAGTTCAGCGGAGGCGTGCGCCTTCACCACGCCGCCACCGACGTACAGGACCGGCTTGGAGGCGGCGGCGATGAGTTTCGCCGCCTCGCGCACCTGCTTGTTGTGGCCCCGGGTGACCGGCCGGTACCCGGGCAGGTCGATCCGCGGCGGCCACGAGAACGTCATCTGTCCCACCTGGGCATCCTTGGCAACGTCCACCAGGACGGGGCCGGGACGGCCGGTGGAGGCCAGGTGGAAGGCCTCGGCCATGACGTGGGGGATGTCGTTGGGGTCGGTCACCAGGAACGAGTGCTTGGTGATCGGCATGGTGATGCCCACGATGTCGGCTTCCTGGAACGCATCGGTACCAATGACGCCGCTGGCGACCTGGCCGGTGATGGCCACCAGGGGCACGGAGTCCATGTGGGCGTCCATGATGGCGGTAACGAGGTTGGTGGCGCCGGGACCCGAGGTGGCGATGCAGACGCCAACCCGCCCGGTAACCATGGCGTAGCCTTGCGCGGCGTGGCCGGCTCCCTGTTCGTGACGGACCAGCACGTGGTTCATGGTGGAGGCCATCAAGGGGTCGTAGGTGGGCAGGATCGCGCCACCAGGCAAACCGAAAATGTCGTCGACGCCGAGTTCTTCGAGCGAACGGACGATTGCTTGCGAGCCGGTCATCACCGTCGGGGGTACGACGTTGTTCGGCCCAAGGACAGGAGAGACGGCAGCAAGGTCTGCGACGACGGCGGCATGGTCAGCCGTCCGGTCGGCGCGTTCCGGAGCCTTGGCGGCTCCAGCGGACTTGGTGGCCATCAGCGAGGGGCTGATGGGCGATCCTTTGCTCATCGGACTCTTCCTTGTGGATCTTCTCTGGCGTTGGTATGTGGCTGGAAAGGCGGGAAATAAAAAAACCCCTCAGCCTGGTGGCTCTGTGAGGGGTTCGCGCGTGACGGTTCGTTACCAGGGCTAATGTGCCACGCGCTTGGTAAGGACGACGACGATGCCGGTAACGAAAGTCATGCGTTCAGTTTTCCCTCTGGTGTGATGGGTGTCAACGAGCAACAACCCTATCTCACCATGTGGACAACACTGTCCACTCTTTGATCCTATCTCGGAAGGACCAGCCTGAAACCGGACGTCAGCCGGTGTAGGCACCCTGGCTGGCGCTGTGTACCAGCTTGGCGTACTTGGCAAGCACTCCCTTGGTGTAGCGGGCCGGAAGCGGCTGCCAGTCCACTTTGCGGGCCTCAAGTTCCGCGTCGTCCACCAGCAGGTCGAACGTGCGGGCGGCGATGTCCACCCTGATCCGGTCGCCGTCCTTGACGAAGGCGATCGGGCCGCCGTCGACCGCTTCCGGCGCAACGTGGCCGATGCACAAGCCGGTGGTTCCGCCGGAGAAGCGGCCGTCCGTCAGCAGGAGGACGTCCTTGCCCAGCCCGGCACCCTTGATGGCGCCGGTGATCGCCAGCATTTCCCGCATGCCGGGGCCGCCCTTGGGACCTTCATACCGGATGACCACGACGTCGCCGGCCTTGATCTCGCCGTTGTCGAGTGCGTCCAGCGCCCCCTTCTCGCGCTCGAAGACCCGGGCAGAGCCCTCGAAGACGTCGGCGTCGAAGCCGGCGCTCTTGACGACGGCGCCTTCCGGAGCCATTGAGCCGTGCAGGATGGTGATGCCGCCGGTTTTGTGGATCGGATTGTCCAGTGCGCGAAGAATCTTGCCGTCAACGTCCGGCGGGTTGATCGCGTCGAGGTTTTCGGCGACGGTCTTGCCCGTGACGGTGAGGCAGTCGCCGTGCAGCAGGCCGGCGTCGAGCAGGGCCTTCATGATGACGGGAACGCCGCCGATCCTGTCGACGTCGGTCATGACGTAGCGGCCGAAGGGCTTGAGGTCGCCCAGGTGCGGGATCCTGTCGCCGATGCGGTTGAAGTCGTCGAGGGTGAGCTCAACCTCGGCTTCCCGGGCGATGGCCAGCAGGTGCAGCACGGCGTTGGTGGAGCCGCCGAAGGCCATGGTGACGGCGATGGCATTCTCGAACGCTTTCTTGGTCATGATGTCCCGGGCGGTGATGCCCTTGCGCAGGAGATTGACCACCGCTTCGCCGGACTTGCGGGCGAATTCATCACGACGGCGATCTGCCGAGGGCGGGGCGGCCGAGCCGGGGAGGGACATGCCCAGCGCCTCGCCGATGCAGGCCATCGTGTTGGCCGTGTACATGCCGCCGCAGGCGCCTTCGCCGGGGCAGATGGCCTTTTCGATCCGGGTGAGGTCTTCCATGCTCATCTTGCCCGCGGCGCAGGCACCCACCGCTTCAAAGGCGTCGATGAGCGTGACTTCCTTTTCGGAGCCGTCCTCGAGCTTCACCCAGCCGGGCATGATGGACCCGGCGTAAAGGAAGACGCTGGCCAAGTCCAGGCGGGCGGCCGCCATCAGCATGCCGGGCAGGGACTTGTCGCAGCCGGCCAGCAGGACCGAGCCGTCGATCCGCTCCGCCTGCATGACGGTCTCCACGGAGTCGGCGATGACTTCACGGGAGACCAGGGAGAAGTGCATTCCCTCGTGGCCCATGGAGATGCCGTCCGAAACCGAAATGGTGCCGAATTGCATGGGGAATCCGCCGCCTGCGTGGACGCCTTCCTTGGCGCCCTGCGCGAGGCGGTTCAGGGAGAGGTTGCAGGGAGTGATCTCGTTCCATGAGCTCGCCACGCCAATCTGGGGCTTGGCGAAGTCGTCATCGCCCATGCCGACAGCCCGGAACATGCCGCGCGCGGGCGCCGCATGGATCCCATCGGTGACGATGCGGCTGCGGGGCTTGATATCAGGCGTGTTTGCGGTTGCGGTCTGGGCGTCACTCATAGGGGAAAGTCTAGGGCGCGCACCGCGGCCGGACGACCGTAAGATCAGCTTCCCGTTGAAATAACGGGAAAAATTCGCCAAATAGTGGACTCATGTCTCACATAATGAGACGTCGATGATGTTCGAGGCTCCGTCCGGCCACCCGCACGACCGGGGAGGACGCCAGCCTGCGGCCCGCGGCTTCTCTGGACAGCAGTGCCTGCCCGACGTAGCGTCGGGGACACGACACCCCCGCCGCCCGGATCGAGAGGCCTGCCATGGACATTCTTTTCTGGATCATTCTCATCGTTGTTCTCGCGGCAGTCGTTTGGTGGCTGCTGAAGCGCAACAGGTCAACCAGTACCCCTGGCGCCTCCGGCACCAGATCGGACGGCGCCCTGGAGGGAGGCAGCGCCGCTGCCTCGGCCGAGGCTGCCGCGACCACCGGGATACCCACGGCAGCGGGCTTCGGCCGCGCCGCCGAACCGGCAGCCCCGCCAACGGCTGAGGAACCGGCGGATTCATCGGCGATGCCACGGACGGCGACACCCGCGGCTGCCGAGGCCACCGACAACCCGGTCCAGGGCCCTTCCGGCGCCGATGACGGCATGGCTGCACCCGGCTCCGTCGGCGCCCGGGAAGATGAGCGCAGGCTGCAGGATGAAGCCGAGTGGGAAACCCAGTGGTCGGAGGCCGGGCCGTCCGGGCCACGTCCCGCCCCGTCCGCCACCAACGATGCAGCGGCAACGGCCGCAGCGTCACAGGCAGCCCCGCCCGCCGCAGGGGCCGAGGCCGACGCGGCGGACGACGGCGCCGGGCGGCAGGAATCCCGGGCGCACAGCTCCCCCGCACCTGCCCATCCTGTCCATCACGACGAATACACCGCAGCCCACGCCCCGACGCTGCCCGGCGCCGAGACGGCCGCCGGGGAGGAGACGGCAGCATCCGAGGCGACGGAGCATGCGGAGGCCTCCGCCCCGACGGAAGAAGCATCAGGCCACCACGACGCCGCCCCGGGGCACAGCGAAGCGGCGGGAGAACCAGCCGGGCACCTTGCGGCAAAGGAACCGTACGGGGCAGGCTCGGCATCGCCGGCCGCCGATGGAAGCGGTCCGGCGGACTACAGCGTCAAGGGAGACGCCACTGCGATGGTCTACTACGAAGAAGGACATCCCGACCATGAGCACATCCGGGCGGATGTCTGGTTTGAGTCTGCCGCGCACGCCGAGGCTGCCGGCTTCCGCGCTCCGCGCCGCAAACGGCCCTAGCCGGAGGCGGGGCCTCCTTATGACGCTACGCCCCTATTGGATGGCCTGCCTGCTCTTCCTGCTGGCAGCGTGCACCGGCTCGCCCGGCCCAACACATGGCACGGGCTCCGGCACCACGGCCGAGCCGCCCGTCTCCGTACCCGAGGTGCAGGAAAAGCTGGAACTGAAGCTGGCCGTCCCCTGGGCGGCCGTCTTCCTTCCGGACGGCACGGCAATCATCTCCGAGCGGGGAACGGCGTTGTTGAAGGCGGTCCACGATGGACAGGCCACTACCGTGGGCAAGGTCCCGGGGGTGGTGCCCGCCGGTGAAGGGGGCCTGCTGGGCCTGGCGCTGTCACCGCATTTCGACGTTGACCGCTACCTCTATGCCTACGTGACAGGGCAGGAGGACAACCGGGTGGTCCGGCTGACGCTGCAAAGGGACGCCGACGGCGCACTCTCCCCCGGTCCACCGCAGACCGTCTTTGCCGGCATACCGAAAGCAACGACGCACAACGGCGGGAGGATCCGGTTCGGCCCGGACGGCTTCCTCTACGTTGGCACCGGCGACGCCCAGCGCCGGGAACAGCCCCAGGATCCGGACGCCCTGGGCGGCAAGATCCTCCGGCTCGCCCCGGACGGCAGTCCGGCACCCGGGAACCCGTTCGGCAATGCCGTCTACAGCCTGGGTCACCGGAACGTCCAGGGACTGGCCTGGGACGCCGAGGGCAGGCTGTGGGCCAGTGAATTCGGCCCCGACGTCAATGACGAGCTCAATCTGATCCTTCCGGGCGCCAACTACGGATGGCCCGAAGTGACGGGCGCACCCCACCGGCCGGAATTCCAGGATGCAAAGGTCGTGTGGCCCTCCACCAGCGAATCATCGCCCAGCGGCCTGGAAATAGACGGCGGCACCGCGTACTTGGGCGCGCTTCGCGGGGAGCGGCTGTGGGCCGTCCCCCTTCAAGGCACCGAGGCAGGTAATCCTGTGGCCTATTTCACAGGAATGTACGGGCGGATCAGGGACGTGGTCCGGACCCCGAACGGTGGATTGTGGCTGATGACGAACAACGAAAACCCTGATTTCGTGCTGGTTTTGGGGCTCCGGCGGTGACGGCACCTCCTCCGCGGGCGCCGATTTCACTTGCACCGGAAGTTCGTGTAGAGTTTCATGTCGTTGCGGAGATCAACGGGAAAGAAAAAGCCCGAAAGATTGAAGCAAAGAAGATGCACCTCTAGCTCAATTGGCAGAGCAATTGACTCTTAATCAATGGGTTCCGGGTTCAAGTCCCGGGGGGTGCACCAAAGAAACCCCGTCTTTACTGGCCGAGAGGCCACGTAGAGGCGGGGTTTCGTTTTGCGCTTGCAATGGATGGTGTGCCGCACGGCGACCCAGAGGTTCACATCCAATGCCTCCGAATCTGCCTGGTGGCTTCCCGAAGGTAGTCGGTATGCTGCCCGGGCTGCAACCGGGTTAAGCCGGGACCCGGGGTTCCGCACATATGACCGGGGTACCCGTTTCCTCATTGAAAGTAGTCCCAGTTGAAAAAACAGCTCGCCGTCACCGCTGCCCTCGCCGGTATCACCCTGGCAGTCGCAGGATGCTCCGCGACCGCCACCCCCGGCCCTGGCACCGCCGTGTCCACGCCCGGCATGACGGCTCCGCCCACCGCGTCCTCCCCGGCAGCCTCCTCCGCGACATCCACCGGATGGGAACTGAAGCCACAGGGGGGCGGTGACCGGATCAAGGCCGCCGGGCTGCAGGTCCTCAACGCCGAAGGCGCTGCAGAGCATTTCCATGCGCACCTGGACGTCCTCGTGGACGGCAAGCCGGTCGCCGTTCCGGCGGACATCGGCTTCAGCTTCACCCCGGCCGGCCAGCCCAACGGGATCTCCGCGCTGCACAGCCATGACAAATCCGGGATTATCCACATCGAAGCACCAACCGCCGGCGCCACCTACACGCTCGGGCAGTTCCTCACCGAATGGGGTGTCCTGGACGGCACCGACCCAACGCCAGGAACGCCACACTCCGCCCAGGACGGCTGGAGTGTGGCCGTCAACGGAGTTCCGCACGACGGGCAGATCTCCGATGTGGTCCTAAAAGCCCACGACGAGGTCGTCCTGTTCCACGGCGCGGCGCCAGTCCCGGTCCCCGCCACGTTCACCTTTCCGGCAGGGCTGTAGGCCCCTCACCGGCGGCCGCCGCTAAGACCCCCATGTGCTCCGCGCGCACATAACAGTGTGGCCGCCGGACACAAAAAAGCGTGGCCCCGGCAGTCGTTGCCGGGGCCACGCTTCGAAGGCGTTATGAAAAGCCGGTTACTTGGCGGAGTCCACCAGCGCAGAGGCGTTGCTCGGCGTCGTGGCGAACTGGCTGGCGAGTTCACGGACCACAGCCTTGAGCTCCTGGCGCAGGACCTCGGGGTCGATCGAAGAGGAAGCCAACACCGAACGCTCCATCTCCACGGCCTGGGCTACCGCTTCCTTGCCGCGCTCAGTCAGCGAGACCACATGGCTCCTGCGGTCCGAGGTGCTCCGCACCCGGGCGATATGGCCGTGGGACTCAAGCCGGCTGAGCGTCTTGCCCATGGTCTGGGCCTGGACGCGGACATACTGGGCGAGCTGGGCCTGGGTCATGGGGCCTTGCGCAGCCAGCACCTCTATGGCGATAACACCGGCGTGCGTGAGTCCGATGGCGCCAAGTTTTTCGTTCCAGGAGTGTTCAACGAGGCGCGCAGCAGTGGACAGGAGGCGCCCTGTGGGCCAGTGATCCATATCAGGCATAGCAGCCAGTATAACCAAGTGCCGATTAGCACTCGCCCCACCCGCTTACTAGGCTGTTGTGTCCCGCCCGCAACAAGGAGAAAAACAATGGCTGAAAGACTCGTTACCGGCGACAAAGCACCCGCATTTACCCTGCAGGACTCACGCGGGAAGGAGGTCAGCCTGGACCCGGCCTCCGGTCGCTCCACCATTGTCTACTTCTATCCGGCAGCGTCCACGCCCGGGTGTACCAAAGAAGCCTGCGACTTCCGCGACAGCCTTTCCTCCCTGCAGGCCTCCGGATACGACGTCCTGGGCATCTCGCCCGACCCCGTCGAAAAACTGGCAAAATTTGCGGCGAATGAAGCCCTGACGTTCCCCCTGCTCTCCGATGAGGACCACGCAGTGGCCGAGGCATACGGCGCCTGGGGCGAAAAGAAGAACTACGGCAAGACGTACCAAGGCCTGATCCGCTCCACCATCGTGGTGGATCGCGACGGCAAGGTTTCCCTCGCACAGTACAACGTCCGGGCGACCGGACATGTGGCCAAGTTGCGGCGGGACCTCAACCTGGACGCCTGACCACGGCGCACCTGCCGGACCACCCCGCCGGCGCGACGCTACAATGGACACTGGCATCCCGCCGTCGAACGCCCTGCGTTCCTGGGGGAAGCCTGCGCGCGAGTGGTGAAATTGGCAGACACGCAGGATTTAGGTTCCTGTGCCTTCGGGCGTGGGGGTTCAAGTCCCCCCTTGCGCACACCGCGGATCCCCCGGCTTTGGCCGGGGGATCCTTTGTTTTAAGCCGTCTCCCCCATGCCGGTTCGTGCCCCGAATAGAAAAACTCCACGGATCCACCCATCCACTTCCGCCCACCGGCCGAATAGCCATTGAGACACCAGCCAAGGGCAGGTGCTTACCCCCAAGTCAGACTGCACGCCACGGACACCGCTCCACGGGCAGCAGGCTCAACGATCCAAGGAGTACTGAAATGCAGACCTTCAAGCGCACCACTTTCACCGTCGCAGGCGTTGCAGCGGCCGCTCTGCTCAGCCTCACCGCGTGTGGCGGTTCGGGCAGCACCTCCGGGTCCTCGGCATCTTCGGCGCCGATGTCCTCCGCCCCCAGCTCCAGCATGGCCTCACCGTCATCCAGCGCCATGGCCAGCTCCTCGGCCGGCAGCATGGACCCGGCAGCAAACCTGGTCGGCCCCGGCTGCGCCGCTTACGCCCAGCAGGTTCCCACCGGCGCAGGCTCCGTAGCCGGCATGGCCCTGGATCCGGTGGCCGTCGCCGCCTCCAACAACCCCATCCTCACCACGCTGACCGCGTCGGTATCCGGCAAGCTCAACCCCAAGGTCAACCTGGTAGACACCCTCAACGGCGGCGAATTCACTGTCTTCGCACCGGTGGATGACGCCTTCAAGAAGATTGACTCCGCCACCATCGACACCCTGAAGACGGACGATGCCCTGCTGAGCAAGATCCTGACCTACCACGTTGTTCCCGGCCAGATCACCCCTGACAAGATCGCCGGCACCCACGCCACCGTCGAGGGCGGCTCCGTCACCGTCACCGGCAGCGGCAACAACCTCAAGGTGGACAACGCCAACGTCATCTGCGGCGGCGTCAAGACCAAGAACGCCACGGTCTACCTGATCGACTCGGTGCTGATGCCCAAGTAGCCCTCACAGGCAACAGGCGTTCTTCGACCAAGCCGGGTTCCACTGGTTATCCAGGGGCCCGGCATTGGCGTGTCCGGATCCGGGCAGTGCCCGGGTCGTGTCCATTAGACTGGATCCCGGCCCGCAACCGGCGGAGCCGGCAGGATCCAGAGGTGATAAACGAGTGCCCAGCAGTACATCGCGGCGGACTGCCCTCAAGGCCGGCGCCGTCCTCATGGCGCTGGGCGTGACATCATGCACAGGCACACCGGCTCCCTCTCCCACGCCCGGCCAGGACAACTCCACGCCCGCGGAACCGGCAGCCACCTTCAGCTTCGGAACCGCCGCCCAGCCACTGGGCCTTGACCCGGCATTGTCCAACGACGTCGAGTCCCAGCGCATCACGCGGCAAATCATGGAAGGCCTCGTGGGAGTTGACCAGACCACGGGAAAGCCCACGCCCCTGCTGGCCACCGAATGGAACGAATCCAACGAGGGCCGCACCTACACCTTCAAGCTTCGTACCGGCGTTACCTTCCAGGACGGGACCCCGTTTAATGCCGACGCCGTCTGCACCAACTTCAACCGCTGGTTCGCCTTCTCCGCCGAACTGCGGAAGCAGGCACCGGGCAGTTCCTTCAAGGGGGTCTTCAAGGCCCACTCGGACGAAGCCGGCCTCTCAATCTTCAAGAGTTGCACCGCCGTGGCCGCGGACACCGTGCAGATCGACCTCACGCAGCGCTTCACGGCGTTCCTGCAGGCATTGACATTGCCCGCCTTTGCGATGGCCTCCCCTGCCGCCCTCGCTGCCGGCAAAGCCGACGTGCTGGACCAAAACCGTGGCGGCCAGGCCTTGTCCGTTTTCGCCACCAACCCGGTCGGCACCGGCCCCTTCACACTCGCTGCCTGGGGCAGCGACAACGTGACCCTGTCCAGCAACAAGACCTACTGGGGCGACCGCGGGCAGATCGCCACCATCAACTTCCTCGCCTACAACTACCCGCAAACCCGCCTCCAGGCCCTCCTGGACGGCAAGATCGACGGCTACGACGCCGTGACCGTGGGGAACTTCGACCAGCTGGTCAAGCGAGGCAAGCAGATCGTCCAGCGCGACCCGTTCTCCGTGATGTACGTGGGCATGAACCAGGACATCCCGGTGCTGCAAAACCAAAAGATCCGGCAGGCGGTGGAGCTTGCGATCGACAAGGAAACGCTGATCCGGAAGTTCTTCATCGACAACACCGCCAAAGCGACGCAGTTCGTCCCGCCCAAGATCAGCGGATTCAACAACGATGCCCCGGCACTGGGCCATGACCCGGAAAAGGCCAAGAGCTACCTCAAGGACGCCGGCTACGCCGGCGAGGAACTCAAGTTCTACTACCCCCTGAACGTCACCCGGCCCTACCTCCCGACCCCCGAAAAGGTCTACGCCGAGCTCAGCCGCCAGCTCACCGCCGTCGGCTTCAACATCCGGCCCGT
Source organism: Arthrobacter sp. 135MFCol5.1 (assembly GCF_000374865.1). GTDB lineage: Bacteria > Actinomycetota > Actinomycetes > Actinomycetales > Micrococcaceae > Arthrobacter. The sequence goes on from NZ_KB895452.1 coordinate 93,938, forward strand.
CCCGGTGGACTGGGCCGATGGCTATCTCCAGAAAGTCCAGTCCCCCGGCGACCACGCCCTGCACATCCTCGGCTGGAACGGCTCGTACTCGGATCCCGACAACTTTGTCGGCCCGCTGTTCGGCGAGAAGAACGGCGAATTCGGGTACCAGGATCCGCAGGTGTTCTCGAAAATCAACAGGGCCCGCGGCCTGCCGGACGGCAAGGAGCGCGATGACTTGTATCACACCATCAACACCCAGATTGCGGCGACGGTGCCGGCCGTTCCCATCGCCTTTCCCATCTCCGCCCTTGCCCTTTCGGACCGGGTCCTGAGCTACCCGGCGTCCCCGGTCTTAAATGAAGTTTTTACGAAGGTCCAACTAAAGCCTTGACGGGCCGGTCCAATTTCAGTATGTCGGCTGCCCGGGGATATTCTGTGACAGCCAGAGCCGCTGCAATCGGAGACTGATCGTGACTTTCATTTCCAAGACCCCACATGCCGACGTTGTCCTGATAGGCGGCGGCATCATGAGCGCGACGCTGGGGGCATTCCTCAAGCAGCTGGAGCCGGACTGGACCATCTCGCTGTTCGAACGGCTGGACCAGCCGGGGCTCGAGAGCTCAGATCCCTGGAACAACGCGGGGACGGGCCATGCGGCCCTCTGCGAACTGAACTACTCCCCCGCAGCCAAGGACGGCTCGGTAAGCCCCAACAAGGCGCTGCTCATCAATGAACAGTTCCAGCTTTCCCGCCAGTTCTGGTCCCACTTGGTGGACAACAACCTGATTGGCTCCCCCAAGGGTTTCATCAACACCGTCCCGCACATGAGCTTTGTGATTGGCGAGGACCACACCCGGTTCCTGAAGACGCGCTACGAGGCCCTGAAACCGCACACCCTTTTCCGGTCCATGGAGTACTCCGAGGACCACGCACAGATTGCCAAGTGGGCGCCACTGATCGTCAAGGGCCGCGACCCCAAGCAGCGTGTCGCCGCTACCCGGGCAGCTGAAGGGACCGACGTCGACTTCGGCGCGCTGACCCGTGAGCTCACAGGCTACCTGGGGAACAACGGCGTCGAAATCAACTATGGCCATGACGTCACCGGCATCTCCCGGGCGTCCGACGGCGGCTGGGACCTGACGCTGAAGCACCCGCGTTCCGGAGAGCACGGCAAGATCCACGCCAAGTTCGTCTTCGTCGGCGCCGGCGGCGGCGCGCTGCACCTCCTCCAGGCCTCGGGCATCCCCGAAAGCAAGGGTTACGGCGGCTTCCCCGTCTCCGGGCAGTTCTTCCGCTGCACGGACGAGACCATCGCCGCCCAGCACAGCGCAAAGGTCTATGGCCAGGCCTCGGTTGGCGCCCCGCCCATGTCCGTACCGCACCTGGATACCCGCTACGTCAACGGCAAGCGCTCGCTCCTGTTCGGACCCTACGCCGGCTTCTCCACGAACTTCCTCAAGAACGGCTCCTACCTGGACCTGCCGCTGTCCATCCGCCCGGGCAACATCATCCCGATGCTCGCCGTGGCCAAGGACAACATGGACCTCACCGCGTACCTCATCAAGGAGGTTGCAAAGCGGCACGACCAGAAGGTCGAGGCCCTGCGCGAGTACTACCCCGAGGCAAAGGGCGGCGACTGGGAACTTATCACCGCCGGCCAGCGTGTGCAGATCATCAAGAAAGATCCGCAAAAGGGCGGCATCCTTCAGTTCGGAACCGAAGTGATCGCCGGCCGCGACGGCTCCATCGGCGCGCTCCTGGGCGCGTCGCCCGGGGCTTCGACCGCTGTCCCCATCATGATTGAACTGCTGCAGAAGACGTTCCCCCGGAATTTCAAGGGCTGGCAGTCCAAGCTCAAGGACATGATGCCCGGTTACGGGGTCAAGCTGGATGAAAATCCGGACCTGGCCGCGGAGCTGGAACGGGCCACGGCCAAGTCCCTCCAGCTGGAGAGCGTTTCCGCCAGTCATTGACCCTGCCGGGGCCAGCGGCTGGCACCCAGGGCATGTACCAGTCACTAAACCCCCCAGGAGAGCATCCATGTTCCGGCTGGCGCACCTTTCCCTTGCCAACAGGGCCCTGATCGCGCTGATCACCGTCTTTGCCTCGGTCTTCGGCGTGATCACCATGTCCTCGTTGAAGCAGGAGCTCATCCCGTCCATTGAGTTCCCGCAGATCACCGTCCTCAGCTCCATGCCGGGCGCGTCGCCCGAGGTCGTGGACAAGCAGGTCAGCGGCCCGCTGGAGAAGGCACTGAACGGCGTGGAGGGGCTGGAATCCACCTCCTCCACGTCACGCACGGGCGTCTCGCAGATCACCCTGGTGTTCACCTATGGTTCCAATCTTGACCGGGCCCGGAACCAGATCGACCGGGCGATCTCCAACGCCAAACGGACCCTTCCAAGCGATGTCCAGCCGCAGGCTATCGCCGGGAGCATCAGCGATTTCCCCATCGTGTTCCTCGCGGTGTCCTCGGACAAGTCCCTGAGTGACCTGAACGCTGACCTGCAGCGCCTGACCGTGCCCCGGCTGCAGAAGATCGACGGCGTCCGCAGCGCCGACGTGACCGGTGGTGCGTCCCAGCACATCGAGATCCTGCCACGCACCGATGCCCTCGCCGCCGCGGGCGTGGGCGTGACCGCGATAAAGGACGCCCTTTCCAACAACGGAGCCCTGGTCCCGGCCGGAACCCTCGAGGACCAGGGAAAGACCCTCTCCCTGCAGATCGGCAGCCCGGTGGATTCCCTTGACGCCATCAAGGCCCTTCCGCTGGCCGGGGCGAAGAACGCAGCGACCGTCGGCTCGGTGGCCGACGTCTCGCTCAAGGACGACGAACGCACCTCCATCACCCGCACCAATGGGGCCGAGACCCTGGCCGTTTCCGTCACCAAGAAACCCGAGGGTGACACGGTGGGGATTTCCCATGCGGTGCGGGACTCCCTGCAGGATCTCCAGGCGGAGCTGGGCTCGAACGCAAAGTTCACACCTGTCTTTGACCAGGCACCGTTCATCGAAAAGTCCATCAAGGACCTCACCACGGAAGGCCTGCTGGGGCTGGGATTCGCGGTGGCGGTCATCCTGCTGTTCCTGATGTCGGCGCGTTCCACGCTGGTCACCGCCGTCTCCATCCCGCTGTCGCTGCTCATCACGTTCATCGGTCTTTCGAGCACGGGCTATTCGCTGAACATCCTGACCCTCGGCGCACTCACCATCGCGATCGGACGCGTGGTGGACGACTCGATCGTGGTCATCGAGAACATCAAGAGGCACCTCAGCTACGGCGAAGAAAAGTCGACGGCGATCCTCACCGCCATCAGGGAGGTGGCCGGTGCCATCACAGCCTCCACGCTGACGACGGTGGCCGTGTTCCTGCCGATTGCCTTCGTCGGCGATCTGGCCGGCGAACTGTTCCGGCCGTTTGCCCTGACCGTCACCATGGCGCTGCTGGCGTCGCTGCTGGTGTCCCTGACCATCGTTCCGGTGCTCGCCTACTGGTTCCTCAAAAACCCCAAGGGCGCCCCGGACGGAGCACCGGCCGGTTCCGCCGAGGCCCGCCGGATTGCCGCGGAAGCCACAGCCAAGGCGCACGACGCCGAGCAGCGCAGCCGCCTGCAGCGCGGCTACCTGCCCATCCTCCGGTCCACCCAGAAACACCCGGTCATCACCCTGGTGGCCGCCGTCCTGGTTCTCGTCGCCACGGGCGCCATGACGCCACTGCTGGCTACCAACCTGCTGGGGAACTCGGGACAGAACAGCCTGACCGTGCGCCAGGTGCTGCCTGCCGGAACCAGCCTCGCGGACACCAGCGCCGCCGCCATCCGGCTCGAGGAGGTCCTGCGCGGCATCGACGGCATCAAAGACGTCCAGGTGACGTCGGGCAATGCGCAGGCCGGGTTCGCCGCACTGACCTCCACCGGGTCCTCGAACTCCACTTTCACCGTGGTCACTGACGAGAAGGCCAACCAGGAACGGCTCCAGGACACCGTCCGGACCGAGCTGGCCAAGGTGCCTGATTCCGGCAAGATCTCCGTTGGCACCCAGCAGGGCGGCTTCGGTACCTCGTCCACCGTGGACATCACGCTGAAGGCCGCCACCAGCGCCGACCTGCAGTCCGCCAGCGACACCATGGTTGCCGCCATGTCCGGCGTTCCCGGCACCAGCGAGGTGGCCAGCAACCTGGCGGCCAGCAACCCCGTGGTGCAGGTGAAGGTGGACAGGGCAAAGGCGGTGGCCGCAGGACTGAACGAGCAACAGGTTGCCGGGGTCCTGGCTTCCACCATCAGCCCCATTCCCGCGGGGACGGTCCGCATCGACACCAATGATTTCCCGGTGCGGATCGGCCAGGGCACAAAATTCACCAGCATTGACGCCGTCCGCAACATCCCGCTGCCGGCTGGCGGCAAGCCGGTAACGCTGGGAAGCATTGCCTCCGTGGAGCAGGTGGACGTCCCCGTCTCCATCACCGCCAGCAACGGTGAGCGCACCGCCAAGGTGTCCATCACGCCGTCGGGCTCCAACCTGGGTGCCGTGAACACCGAGGTCCAAAAGCGCCTGGCGGACGTCCAGCTGCCTGCCGGCGTCACCGCGACGATCGGCGGGGCCACCACCCAGCAGGCGGACTCCTTCCGGCAGTTGGGCCTGGCCCTGCTGGCTGCCATTGCCATCGTGTATGTGATCATGGTGGCCACGTTCAAATCCCTCATCCAGCCGCTGATCCTGCTGGTATCGGTTCCCTTCGCGGCCACCGGTGCCGTGGCCCTGCTGCTGGTCACGGGAGTTCCGCTGGGCCTGCCGTCGCTGATCGGCATGCTCATGCTGGTGGGCATCGTGGTGACCAATGCCATTGTGCTGATCGACCTGATCAACCAGTACCGCCAGCCGCGTGACGGCCGGCCGGGCATGAACGTGGCGGATGCCATTACCAACGGTGCCCGGCAGCGCCTGCGCCCCATCCTGATGACGGCACTCGCCACAGTCTTTGCCCTGACTCCCATGGCCCTGGGCCTCACGGGCGGGGGCGGTTTCATCTCGCAGCCGCTTGCCGTTGTGGTCATCGGCGGCCTGGTGTCCTCGACTGCACTGACCCTCATCCTGGTCCCCGTGCTGTACCGGCTGGTGGAGGGTCGCCGAGAAAAGAAGGCGTTGCTTAAGGATCTTCAGGCCCGGCCTGAACGCGGCCCGGGGTCCGACGTCGACGCCGGGTTCAAGGACTGGACCACCGGGCAGATGCCCAAACTCAGCGGCCGCCGCGCCGCCCCCGGGGGCGCCGAGTAGCAACAGCGCCCCTCCCTGATGCCCGTACCGCCCAGCGGTGCGGGCATCAGCTTTTGAATGCCCTTCTGCGAACGCACGCGGGAATATTCTCCGCGTCGGGGCGTTACAGCAGGCGATAGATGCAAATGCATCTAAATTGGTTTACACTTAAACTAAGCCGGAAAGTCCAGCAACGGAAGGGCACATCATGCAGATCGGTGTTTTCAGCGTCAGCGACATCACCACGGACCCCACAACAGGCCGCACCCCCACCGAGCACGAACGCATCAAGGCCTCGGTGGCCATCGCCAAGAAGGTCGAGGAGATCGGCATGGATGTCTACGCCCTGGGCGAGCACCACAACCGGCCCTTCTTCTCCTCCTCACCCACCACAACGCTGGCCTACATCGCAGCGCAGACCAACCGCATCATCCTCTCGACGGCCACCACGCTGATCACCACGAACGATCCCGTAAAAATCGCCGAAGACTTCGCCATGCTCCAGCACCTGTCCGATGGACGCGTGGACCTCGTCCTGGGCCGGGGCAACACCGCTCCCGTCTATCCCTGGTTCGGCAAGAACATCCAGGACGGCGTGGAGCTGGCCATCGAGAACTACAGCCTCCTGCGTAAACTCTGGGACGAGGACACCGTGAACTGGTCCGGCAAGTTCCGTACCCCTTTGCAGAACTTCACGTCCACGCCCCGGCCGCTGGACGGTGTGGCGCCCTTCGTGTGGCACGGCTCCATCCGGACGCCGCAGATCGCAGAGGTGGCCGCCTACTTCGGTGACGGTTTCTTCGCCAACAACATCTTCTGGCCCAAGGAGCACTACCAGCAGCTGATCGGCCTCTACCGCGAGCGTTACGAGCACTACGGCCACGGCACGGCAGACCAGGCGATCGTTGGCCTGGGCGGCCAGTTCTTCATGCGGAAGAACTCCCAGGACGCCGTAAAGGAGTTCCGCCCATACTTCGACAACGCTCCGGTGTATGGCCACGGACCTTCGCTGGAGGACTTCACCTCGCAGACTCCGCTGACCGTGGGCAGCCCGCAGGAAGTCATCGAGAAGACCCTGACCTTCCGCGAGTACTTCGGCGACTACCAGCGCCAGCTGTTCCTGATCGACCACGCCGGCTTGCCGCTGAAGACCGTGCTGGAGCAGCTGGACCTGTTCGGCGAGGAAGTCCTGCCTACGCTGCGTAAGGAGTATGCAGCACGCAAGCCCGCACAGGTTCCCGGGCCGCCCACCCACGCCGGGCGGGTCGCCGCACTGCTGGCCGCCCAGGACGCCGAAAAAGCCACCTCGGAGGCATGATGGCCGGGCAAGGATCCGACTCGCCGGTCCGGCTGGCGGCCGAAACCTGGGAGTCACTGTTCCGGGCGCAGGTTGCGGTGATGCGCAAGCTCCAGTCCGGGCCGGCGTTCCGGAAACTGGCACTGAACGAATATGACGTGCTGTTCACGCTCTCCCGCTGTCCCTCCGGCTGGCTGCGGCTCAACGAGCTCAACGACAACGTCCTGTTGAGCCAGTCCAGCCTCAGCAGGCTGGTGGAGCGGCTCGAGAAGCGCGGCCTGGTGGCCCGGATGCCGGCGCCCGAGGACGGCCGCGGAGTGCTGCTCAAGCTCACGGACGAAGGGCGGGAGCTGCAGAAGGAGATCGGCCGCGAGCACGTCCGCGACATCTCGGCACTGGTGGCTCCCGCGCTGACGGCGGCAGAGCAAAAGGAACTCAGGCGGCTCACCGACAAGCTGCGGGCCTCCTTGGGTACCCTTCCCCGGTAATCCCGACGCCGGGCAGCCGGGTCCGGCGTCAGCCCAGCGCCACCAGCCGGGTGGGGTCTTCAACCGGCAGCTCGCCGTTGACCACGGCCGTGATGCGCAGCTGGGTCAGGGTCAGGCTGCCGCCCACGGTGGACAGGAACGCCGTGTCCGACGAGTCCCGGCCCGCGGTGATCCGGAGCATTGATTCCCGCGGGGCAAGCCCCGTGGGGTCGATGACGTGCCAGGCACCCTCCACGTAGGCTTCCGCCACCGCATGGAAATCCATGGGGCTGAGGCCTGGGGCGTAGACCGCCGCAAGGCGGGCGGGGATGTCCTTGGAACGGAGCAGGGCGATGGCCAGGTGCGCGAAGTCCCGGCACACGCCGCGGCGGCTCAGCAGGGTCTCCACTGCCCCGTCCGTGCCCCGGGAGGAACCGCTGATGTAGCGCAGCTCGCCGTTGACCCAGTTCCGGACCGCATGCAGCAGGGCGGCCCCATGGATCCCGCCGAATTCGGCGTAGGCGGTGGGCAGCAGCCGGTCGGATTCCGCGTAGCGGCTGGGGCGGACGTAACGGATCCGGTCGGCCAGCCCCGCTTCTTCGGGAACGGCGCGTCCGGACACCGTGGCGGTATATTCCACGGCAACCTCGGTGGGTTCGTCGAACTCCATGTAGTGGAACCGGCCGCCGTGGTGGTCGGACACCTCCGTGAGCGGCACGTCCGCACCGCCGGCCGTGACGGACAAGGATTCCGCAAAGGACGAATAGCCGCTGTTCCTCGCCGCGGCAATGGCCATGGCCACTTTGGTATGGGCGGTGGTCCTGAAGGCCAGGCGTGCGGAAACAGAGCGTTCCATGTCTCTCCGGGGGTGTTGGGGGGTGGACGGCAAGTCGCGGTCCCCGGCACCGGGTGAGTGCGGGCAGCGGGACTAGTTTTTGACCTTCAGCGACATTAGCATCCGCTGTACGTTGGCGAAGTCGGAACTGTCATTGACATACTGGGCGGCCTGGGCGAGGGTGTCGAACGGCATCGCCGGGGCCACTTTCTCGTCCGGTGCGAAGGCCTTCAACGACACCACGTCGCCAAACGAGTAGTCGCCTTTCCCAGCCGGTCCGCGCACCACGTTGCGCAGCTCGCACGCCTGCCCGTCGCTTCCGCCCACCAGGTTGGTGATGCCGTAGGAGCCAAAGTAGCGGTAGCCCTGGATCACCCGGTAGACCATCCGGGGCGGGATGGTTCCTTCCCCGCCCTGGACGGCGAGGTCGAAGGGCACGCTGCTGATCACCGTGTAGGGGTGCCTGGCGCTGTCCGGGCAAGCGCCGGAAGACGGCGGCAGTCCCGTCCGCAGTGCGGCGACATACGTCCCGTCGGGCTTCTTGACATCGATTTTCAGGCCGCCGGGGAGCACGCCTTCCTCCGGCGCCACCGACTGGGCGATCCAGTCCTGCGGCAGGTCGAAGCTCACGGTCTTCGCCGGGTCCGAGAAGGTCTTCCAGGAGGACGCCGTGGCGGCGCCCTGGGGTTCGGAGGGGGTGGCGGACGAAGGAGCGGAGGCGCTGCCTGACGCGCCCGGCGATGCCGTTGCCGCCCCAGATCCGGTGGTTCCCGAGGCGTCCGGCTGCGCCGTCCAGCCCGGTCCACTGCCGGCCTGGGGTCCCGAGCAGCCCGCCAGCAGGAGCGCGGCTGCCAGCAGGGACATCCGGGAAAGAACGGTCAATGGTGCCTTGCCTGTCATGGCAGCCAGCCTAACCGTGCCGTGCCGCCTTCCGTGGCTGGCGCGGCAGGTGTTTCCGGGCCACCGACCGGTTCCACCACCCGGGCACCCGGCCTGCGTGTCGCCGTCGGACGTTACCTGCCTTGGCCGGGGACTAGGCTGGAGGCTATGGCGGAAGAGCAGCACGGCACAGCCGAAGAGAATCCTGCGGAAATGTCCGCCCTCGACATCGCCGACTGGCGGCTGAGGACCTTTGCCCTCTACGACAACGTCCGCAAAATCTCTGCGGAGGACCCGGCCGAGGCGCACTCGTACTGGCGCCACCAACGCGACCTCATGTTTGCCACCCACCCTGCGTCCGCGCTCACGGCAGCGGACAAGGCACGCTTCTCCGGGCTGAAGACAGCGGACTACGATCCGATCTACCGGTTCCACGTTCCGCTGACCAAGGAAGGCGCCGGCCGGCAGATGAGCATGGACACCGGAACCGACGGCGTGGTCAATTTCGTGCGCCTGGGCACGTTCGACCTGCCCGAGATGGGCCAGCTTGGGGTCTGGAAGATCCACGGCTACGGCGGCGGCATCTTCGTCCCGTTCCGGGATGCGACTGCCGGCCAGCCCGGTGGAACGTACGGGGCCGGCCGCTACCTGCTGGACACCATCAAGGGCGCGTTCCATGGTGTGCAGGGCACCGGCCCGGACGCCATGTTCGTTATCGACTTCAACTTCGCCTATAACCCCTCCTGCGCCTACAACGAGGCCTGGGCCTGCCCGCTGCCCGGGCCGTCCAACCGGCTGGCAGTGGAAATTCCCGTAGGAGAGCTGTACTGACCATGGTTTGCTCCCCCACGTACATGCGGCATGCCCTGTTCCCGCTGGACAGCCCGCGATCCCCGGAACCCGGCGCCAACAGCGCCCCCGGTGGGACCGCGTGAGGGACGGTACATCCGCACCCGCCGTCCAGGAGACGCCAACCCGCCGTCTTCCCGCCACCAGGCACTACCGCGGAGTCCTGCGCTTCCCGGTCATCCGGCAACTGCTCCGCTTCACCGGGGTCGGCATCATCTGCACCGCCGCCTCACTTGGGCTGTACGCTCTGCTGCGTCCGTGGCTGGGCGCGCAGTTGGCCAATGCGGTGGCCCTGGTCCTCACGTCGCTGTTGAACACGGCCTTGAACCGGCGGCTGACGTTCAAGATTGCCGGTGGACAGCGGCGCACCCGCGACCACCTCAACGGCCTGGTGGTGATCGTCGTGGCACTGGTAATCACGGGCAGCAGCCTGGGCGTGCTGCACTGGTTCAACCCGGACGCCACCGTGGGGGACGAACTGGTGGCAACCACCCTGTCCGGCTTCCTGGCCACCGCCGTCCGGTTCAGCATGCTGCGGCACTGGATCTTCCGCCGCGCACGGCACCGCTGACCCGATGGCACGAATCCGCTAGCGTCCCTGGCCCGCGCCGAGGTTTTTGACACTGGCGACGGCGCCCCTGACGGCTGCGGCGGCCTGGTCCAGTTCCTGCGGGGTTACCGATGCGTCGAAACTGAAGCGGACGGCGGTCTGGGCAAGCTCTGCGGAGAGTCCCAGGGCAGTGAGGACCGGCGAGGGAGCATCGGAGCCGGCGGCGCAGGCCGAACCGCTGGAGCACACCACGCCTCGGCGTTCCAGCTCCAGGAGGACGGATTCGCCGCTGGTGCGCGGGAAGCAGAATGATGCCACCGACGGCAGCCGTTCGGTGGGATGGCCGGTGAGGACGGCGTCCGGCACGGCGTCCAGCACCGCTGCGATGAACCGGTCGCGCAGGGCAGCCACCCTCTCCCGTTGCTGTTGTTGTCCCGCTTGGGCCAGGGCGAGCGCTGTGGCCAGGCCCACCGCACCGGCCACGTTCTCCGTGCCTGAACGGCGTCCGCGCTCTTGGCCCCCGCCGTGGACCACCGGTTCGAGCCTGGTGCGGCTGCGGACGTAGAGCATCCCGCACCCCTTGGGAGCACCCAGCTTGTGCCCCGAGATGCTCATTGCGTCCACACCCAGGGCCTTGGTGTCCAGCGGCAGCCAGCCGGCTGCCTGGACGGCATCGGTGTGGAACGGGATGCCGTGGCTGCGGGCCAGTTCCGCCAAGGCCTTGATGGGCTGCACGGTACCGACCTCGTTGTTGGCGTACATGACGCTGACCAGGGCTGTTCGCGGTCCGAGCAGCGCGGCGAGGGCATCCGGGCTGACCCGGCCGGACGTGTCCACCGGCACCACGTCCACCGTAAACCCGTGGAACCGCTCAAGGTAACGGGCGGATTCCTCCACGGCGGGGTGCTCGACGGCGCTGATCACCACCCGGTCCAGTCGCGGGTTTGCGGCCTGCCGGGCGAGCGCGATTCCTTTGACGGCAAGGTTGTCCGCTTCCGTCCCGCCGGAGGTGAAGACCACTTCCCCCGGACGGCAGCCCAGGACGGCGGCCGCGGCGGACCGTGCCCCGGCCAGTGCCGCCGCCGCAGCCTCGCCGAGCGTGTGGTGGCTGGAGGGGTTCCCAAACCCGCCGGTGAGGTACGGCCACATGGCGTCCAGCACCTCGCGGCGGACGGGCGTGGTGGCGGCGGCATCAAGGAAGATCACGGGTCACCCGGCAGTCAGTTCGACGTCCAGGCCCAGGTCCAGGGCGGCCACGGTGTGCGTGAGGGCCCCTACCGAGATGACGTCCACGCCGGTGGCGGCGATCGCCGCGACAGTCTCGAGGTTGACGTTGCCGCTGGCCTCCACCAGGGCACGTCCGGCAACCAGGGCCACTCCGGCCTGCAGTTCCGGCACCGTGAAGTTGTCCAGCATGATGGTGTCCACCCCTGCCGCGAGGACGGGCTCGATCTGGTCCATCCGGTCGACTTCCACTTCGAAGTGGGTGGTGTGTCCCAGCTGTGCCTTGGCTGCCAGCAGGAGCCCGGTGAGTTTGGCAGGGTCTCCGCCCGTCATCACGGCCAGGTGGTTGTCCTTGGCCAGGACGGCGTCCGAGAGGCTGTACCGGTGGTTGGAGCCGCCGCCGCACCGGACGGCGAATCGTTCCAGGACGCGCAGGCCGGGGGTGGTCTTGCGGGTGTCGGTGATGCGGGCGCGGGTGCCTTCCGTGAGCCGGACGAACCCGGCGGTCTTGGTGGCGATCGCGGACATCCGCTGGACCAGGTTGAGCGCCACGCGTTCGGCCAGCAGCACCGAACGCGCTGATCCGCTGACCCGGGCCAGGTGGGTGCCGGCGTCGAACGCCTGGCCGTCCGCCAGGAGCAGTTCCACCCGGGTGGCAGGGTCCACGAGCTCCATGGCGTCCCGGAAGACGGTGGCTCCGCTGAGGATGCCGGGGACGCGGGCGTTGAGGACGGCGGTGGCGCGCGCTCCGGCGGGGATCAGGAGTTGGGAGGTGATGTCCCCGGAGGGTGCGTCCTCGGCGAAGGCCCGTTCCAGGATCTCCCGTACGGGGGCCGCCGGAAGGGTCAGGTCGAGGGGACGCACGGCAGGGGCGTGGTCGATTACGGCGGGTTCAGTCATGGAGCAGGCTCGCTTTCGGGCGCGGAGGGCAGGTGTTCTCAGGTTCGGCGGCTTCATCGCTGCGGTAGTGGGCGCCCAGCGATTCGGTGCGGTCCAGCGCGGCGGCCACCAGCAGCCGTGCGGCCAGCAGAAGGTTCCGGTCCTCAGGCACCACGGGGTCAGCAGAGGAGGAGCCGGCATCAGGACGGACGACGGCGGCCCAGGACTCGAGCGTGGCGGCAGCCTCCCGCAACAGATGCCCGGAGCGCAGCACGCCGGCATGGGACGTCATGAGGCGGCGAAGAGCGCCCCGCGAAAAGGGCTCCCCCACTTCTCCATCCCCGCCGAAGCCGGACGGCCAATTTCCGCCTGGCCCACCTGAGCGATCCGCCGTTGGCCCTTCCAAAGTGGCACCCATACCGGACCGAAGCTCGGCGCCTGGGGGTGCTCCGGAAGCGAGCGTCAAGGGGAGGCCGCCCGCGGCCGAGACAGCGAGCGGAGGAGCGCCGTCAGGCGCCACCCAAGCCCCGTCGTCGTGGTTACCGAAGAGGAAGTCTTCAACAGCGCGGCGGCCGAAGACGAGTCCCTCAAGGAGCGAGTTGGACGCCAGCCGGTTAGCACCTTGGACGCCCGTGCACGCAACCTCGCCGGCGGCGTAGAGGCCGGGGACACTGGTGCGGGCGTTGAGGTCGGTGGCCACCCCGCCCATCCAGTAGTGGGCGGCGGGGGCGACGGGGACCAGTTCGCGGGTCCAATCGATGCCGGCCTCAAGGGTTTTCCTGGTGAGGGTGGGGAACCGCCGGCGGAGGAAGCCCTCGCCCTTGGCCTGCTCGATGGCGCGGGCGTCAAGGTAGACGTGGCCGTTGGCGTCGCCGAGCTTGGCCAGGTGCAGGGCGATGCTGCGGGAGACGACGTCGCGGGGCGCGAGCTCGGCGTCGGGATGGTAGGCCTGCATGAAGCGCCTGCCTCCGGCGTCCAGCAGGGTGGCCCCTTCGCCGCGGACCGCCTCGGAGATCAGCAGCGGACCGTCCAGCCGGCCGGGGTGGGCGGTGGCGGAACTGACGAGGCAGGTGGGGTGGAACTGGAAGAATTCGAGGTCTTTCACGGCTGCGCCGGCGCGGACGGCGAGCGCCAGCCCGTCCGCCGTGGCCACGGCCGGGTTGGTGGTTTGGGCGAACAGCTGGCCTGCTCCCCCGCTGGCCAGCAGCACGGCATCGGCCGCCAGGACGGCCGGCCGGCCCGCCTGGAGGTATTCGACTCCGCTGACGCTGCCGCTTGAGATGACCAGGGCGGTTGCCTGGGCTTGGGAAAGAATGCGGAGCGTGCCCCGGTCACGCCGGTCCCGGACCGCCTGGATGAGCGCAGCGGCCACCCGCGCACCCGTGGCGTCCCCGCCCGCATGCAGGATGCGCGGGGCACTGTGTGCGGCTTCGAGCCCAAGCGCCGGGCCGTCGTCGTGCGCGGCGTCAAAGCGGACACCGTACCGCTGGAGCCCGGCGATGTCCCCGCGCGCCTGGGTGCACATCAGCCGGACGGCGGCCTCGTTGCAGTGCCCTGCCCCGGCGCGGAGGGTGTCGGCGATATGCGCGGCAACGGTGTCCCCGGGCGACGGTTCGGCGAGCACCGCCGAGATACCGCCCTGGGCGTACCAGGTGTTGCTGTCTTCCAGGGCGCCTTTGGTCAGCAGCACCACGTCCGTACCGGCGTCGGCGGCGAGCAGCGCAGCGTAGAGGCCGGCGATGCCGCTTCCCACGACGGCGAGGCGACCCGCAGGCGTGCCGGGCTCGCGGGTCATTACGGCCTCGCAGCGAGCATGCGCTCGAGTGCCGTCCTGGCGTTGGCCTGCACATCCTCGTCCACGGTGATGCGGTTGACGATTCGGCCGGCGACCAGTTCCTCCAGGACCCAGGCTAGGTAGCCGGGGTGGATGCGGTACATGGTGGAGCAGGGGCAGATCACCGGGTCCAGGCAGAAGATGGTGTGCTGCGGGTATTCGGCGGCGAGACGGTTCACCATGTTGATTTCGGTGCCAATGGCGAACGTGGTGGGCTCGGTGGCGGCCGCGATGGCTTTCTTGATGAAGTCGGTGGAGCCGGCTGAATCGGCGGCGTCCACCACCTCCATGGGGCATTCGGGGTGCACGATGACCTGCACGCCCGGGAAGTCGGCCCGGGCCTTTTCGATCTGCGCCACGTTGAACCGCTTGTGCACGGAGCAGAAGCCGTGCCAGAGGATCACCCGGGAATCGAGCAGTGCCTGTTCGTCGTTGCCGCCGAGGTCCTTGCGCGGGTTCCACATGGGCATCTGGTCCAGGGGAACGCCGAGCGCCTTGGCGGTGTTGCGGCCCAGGTGCTGGTCGGGGAAGAACAGCACCCGCTGCCCGCGCTGGAACGCCCACTCCAGGACGGTCCTGGCGTTGGAGGAGGTGCAGACGATGCCGCCGTGTTCGCCGCAGAACGCTTTCAGGGCTGCGGAGGAATTCATATAGGTGACGGGGATGACCGGAACCCGGCCCTCGGCGTCGGGCTCGGTGCCGAAGATTTCTGCCAGCTGCTCCCAGCATTCCTCCACGGAGTCTTCGTCCGCCATGTCCGCCATGGAGCAGCCGGCCGCGAGGTTGGGCAGGATGACGGCCTGTTCCGGGGTGGACAGGATGTCCGCCGTCTCGGCCATGAAGTGGACCCCGCAGAAGATGATCGCTTCCGCCTCCGGCCGGGTCAGGGCTGCGTTGGCGAGCTGGAACGAGTCACCGACGAAATCGGCGTACTGGACCACCTCGTCGCGCTGGTAGAAGTGGCCCAGGATGACGGCACGCTCACCCAAGGTGGCTTTGGCCGCCCTGATCCGTTCACCCAGTTCGGCATCGCCGGCCAGCTTGTATTCCTCCGGCAGCTGGCCTTGGCGTGGCGTGGAAGCGGGAGCGGGGTCGGCGCTTGATGCGCCCGGGCCGTATGCCGGGATGCCTGCAAGCGCCTCGGCGAGGTCGTAGTCCCAGGGACCTTTCGCCAGTGCCGGGCTGCAAGTGCTGCGGTCCGCGGCGGCGCCCTTTTCGGCTTGTTCGCGCGTGATCAGCTGGATTGCCGTATTGACGCTGCTCATGGTGTGCTCCTGTTGTCTGGGTCAAGGCCTGGCCGGCCGGTGTAGCGGTAGAGGCGTGGCGGACGGTGCTTGCCGCCCTGGAGGTATTCCCCGGTTTCTTCGATTTCCGGGGTGGACTTGAGTTGGCGGCGGAAGTTGGCGGGATCCAGCTGGCGGTCCAGGACGGCTTCGTAGACTTCGCGGACCTGGGCCAGGGTGAAGTACTCCCCCAGCAGGTGGTAGGCAATGGAGCCGTAGGCGAGCTTGTTGCGCAGGCGCCAGAGGGCGTAGTCGACGATCGCGTTGTGGTCGAAGGCCAAGTCCCCCAGGCGGTCGGCCCGGAACCACCTGACGTTCTCGGACTCGTCCGCGAGCGCCGCTTCCGTGGGCTGGACCAGGGCCCAGTAGACGATCGAAACCACGCGCTGGGTGGGTGAGCGGTGCAGGCCGCCGAACGCATACAACTGCTCGAGGTAGCTGGGGCTCAGTCCCGTGGTTTCCCGGAGGTTCCTGGATGCGGCGTCCTGCAGCGACTCGTCGTGGCTCAGGGGCCCGCCCGGCAGCGCCCACAGGCCTTTGAAGGGTTCCCTGATCCGGCGGACCAGCGGCAGCCACAAGGTGGGACGGCCCGAGGTGGCGCTCGGGCGCAGGGCGAAGATCACCGTGGAAATGGCGAGCGACGGCGGCGCGGCCTGCCGCTCGGACACGTTGGCTGAGCTGTAGTACACCGTCACACCCCCTTCCACCACCCCGCCCTCGGGGCCCGAAATCCTAGTTATAGTCACTTTGACCAAAACTAATTTTACGGCCAGTCCGACGGAAAAGGAAATGTTTCCGCGCCGGCAGCCCAGGCGCCGCCGCGTCCCCGGGAAGCCGCAACCTGGTGCAGGGACGGGGCGCGCGTTTTTGGCCGGCTGCCGGAAGCGGTAAATTCAAGTGGTCCCACAAGGACCTCCGGCCCACGGGACCGGACCCCGAACCAACCCCAAGAAGGTTTACCGCCCCATGACGATGAAGTCCGCCCCGACCACATCCACCACAGCGCCACCCAAGGCTCCGGCAGGCCACAGCATGAAGCCGCGCCAGCTCACCATGATGGGGCTGGGCAGCGCCATCGGTGCCGGATTGTTCCTGGGATCGGGCGCCGGCGTGCAGGCGGCCGGCCCG
The DNA here is from genome assembly GCF_000374865.1 of Arthrobacter sp. 135MFCol5.1. Classification (GTDB taxonomy): domain Bacteria; phylum Actinomycetota; class Actinomycetes; order Actinomycetales; family Micrococcaceae; genus Arthrobacter. The sequence continues at coordinate 110,398 of NZ_KB895452.1, forward strand.
GCGGTCCTCATCTCCTACCTGGTGGCGGGGACCCTCATCATCCTGGTGATGTGGGCCCTGGGTGAGATGGCAGCCGCGAACCCGAACAGCGGAGCGTTCTCGGTCTACGCCGCACGCGCCCTGGGCCGCACCGCGGGAGCCACCATCGGGTGGCTTTGGTGGCTGCAGCTGGTTGTGGTGATCGCGGCCGAAGCCCTGGGCGCGGCCGGCCTGCTGTTCTCCGTCTGGCCCGTGGTGCCGGTCTGGGCGCTGGCACTGCTGTTCATGGTGGTCTTCACCGGAATCAACCTGGCCGGCGTCCGGAACTTCGGCGAGTTCGAGTTCTGGTTCGCCATCCTCAAGGTGGCCGTCATCGTCCTGTTCCTGGCGGTCGGCGCCGCCTTGCTCCTGGGCCTGCTGCCAGGCGTCGAGTCCCCCGGCGCGTCAAACCTCACCACCAACTTTGCCCCGCAGGGACTGGGCGGGGTGGCGTCGGCCCTCTTCGTGGTGATCTTCGCGTTCGGAGGCACGGAAATAGTCTCCGTCGCCGCGGCCGAAACCGAGGATCCCCAGCGCAGCGTCGGCAAAGCCATCCGGACCGTGGTGTGGCGGATCCTGGTGTTCTACATCGGCTCGGTCTTCGTCATCGCCGCGGTCCTTCCGGCCACGTCCGCGGGCCTTGCCTCGCCTTTCGCCGGAGTGCTCGACGCCGCCCGGATCCCCGGCGCGTCCACCGCCATCACCCTGGTGGCCGTCGTCGCGCTCCTCTCGGCACTGAACGCGAACCTCTATGGCGCTTCCCGCATGGCGTACTCCCTGGCGCGGCGGGGCGAGGCGCCGCACCTTCTTGCCCGCCTCAACGCCGCCGGCGTCCCCATGCTTGCCGTTACGGTCTCCGTGGCCTTCGGCTTCATCGCCACTGTGCTGGAGCTGCTGTTCCCGGAACGGGTCCTGCCCGCGCTGTTCCAGCTGGTGGGCTCCACCTGCCTGGTGGTGTGGGGCAGCGCGCTCGTGTCCCAGCTGATCCTGCGGCGCCGCGCCGACCGGGACGGGGCAGCGCTGCCGCTGCGGATGAAGGGATTCCCGGGCTTGACCATCCTGGGACTGGTCCTGCTGGGCCTGATCTTCGCCGTCGGCTTCAGCGCCGAGGCCAGCCGGGCCCAGCTCCTGGGCACCTTGGCCCTGATCACCGGCATCGCGCTGGCCTGCGCTGCAGCCGCCCGGCTCACCAGCCGGAACGGTGCTGCCAGCAGGTAGAGTGAAACTACCTTTCCAAGGAAGACGCACCGACGCGCCGGGTCCGCCTGGGCGCCGTACCTGATGAGGAACTGACAGCATGAGCGGCAGGCACACCGGACAGCAGCAGGCGCACACGGTCGAGGGCACCGACCCGCAACTCTTCGTGGCGGTGCATGAGCCGGCGGAGGACGCCGGGCTCCGGCCGGTGCTCCTGCTGCACGGGTTCTCCTCCTCGTCCAAACTCAACTGGGAGGACACAGGCTGGGTGGCCGCCCTGCTGGAGGCCGGGCGCCGGGTCGTCACCGTGGACCTTCCCGGCCATGGCCGCAGCGGCGCCCCGGAAGACCGGGACTCATACTCCCCCAGCAGGATCAGGGCGGACCTGCTTCAGGCAGCGTTCGACGCCGGTGCGCGGCCGCTGCACGACGGCGATCCTTCCAGCGGCCTGGACGTGGTGGGATATTCCCTGGGTTCCCGGCTCGCCTGGGAGTTTGCCGCAACCCAGCCGGAACTCGTCCACAGGCTGGTGCTGGGCGGACCCAACAATACCGACCCGCTGGCAGCCTTCGATCTGCGGGCCGCCCAGGATTACCTGGCGGACGGCACGCCGATCGCTGACGAATCGACGGCCCAGCTGCTGAAGATGGCGCTGCTGCTGCCGAGCAACAACATCTTCGCGTTGTTGTCGCTCGTGGAAGCCATCAAGGCGGAGCCCTACGACCCCGCCGAAGCGGTGCCCCACGTACCCATGCTCCTGGTTGCCGGGGACAAGGACGAACGGGCCGGCACGCTGCCCCACCTCGCAGAACTGGCGCGCGGAGCCGGGTCTATGGCCGAGCAGCTGCTCCTGCCGGGCCGGAACCACACCAACGCCATCACCAGCAGGGCCTTCAAGCAGGCCGCCATTTCCTTCCTGGGTGTGTAGCCACCGGCGGCACCCGGCCGCCCCACGGGCTTTCGTTCACACCGGGCCCGGCCCGCGGGGAGGGACAGATGCCGACGCGTTTTGAAGACCGCACGGAAGCGGGGGTGCGCCTGGCTGCCGCGCTTTCAGCGTTCCAGGAGCGGCCCGGCACCGTGGTCCTTGGCCTTGCCCGCGGCGGCATCCCGGTAGCGGCGGCCACAGCACGTGCCCTCCACCTTCCCTTGGGTGCTGTCCTGGTGCGGAAGCTGGGGATCCCCGGCTATGAAGAAACCGCCTACGGTGCCCTGGCCTGGACATCTGGAAGGATCGTCCGGCTGATCAACAAGCCCCTGCGGGAGCGGGTCCTCCAGCACGGCGTTCGCCGGGAGTGGCTGGATGGCGTGGAGGACCGCGAACGCAGCGAAATCCTGCGCCGGGCCGCCCTGTATCCGGGAACCGGCCTGGACCTGGCCGGCAAGGCCGTCCTGCTCGTGGATGACGGCCTGGCCACCGGCGCCACCATGCGGGCCGCCGTCGAAGCCGTGCGCGCCGGCGGTGCGGCAACCGTGGTGGCCGCAGCTCCGGTGGGTTCCGTTGACGCCGAGGCCTCGCTGGAGCGCGTGTGCGACGCCGTCGTATGCCTGCACCTGCCGGGAAAGTTCCGGGCCGTGGGCAGCTTCTACCGGCACTTCGGGCAGCTGACCGACGACGACGCCATCACCGCGCTGCGGCAGGGACCGCCGCTGCCGCACGCCGCAGGCCCGGAGCAAAGTCCGGGCCTGCGGAGCTGAGGACCGGCGAGCCGGCCACGCAACGGTGTTAGTGGTGGCTGCTGACGCCCAGCGGCCGCCCCTTGGTTTCCTTGGCCAGCACCACGCCGAGGGCGGAGATGACGCACAGGACCATGATGTAGATGCCGATCGAACCGGCCCACTTGGTGGACTGCAGCAGGGATTCGGCGATGGTGGCGGCAAAGGCCCCGCCCAGGATGGCGCCAAAGGCGTATCCAATGGAGATGCCGGAGTACCGCACTTCGGCCGGGAACATCTCGGCGTACATGGCGGACATGGGGCCGTAGGAAAGGCCCAGGCCAACGGTCAGGACGAACAGGGCCACCCCGTACAGGACGATGTCCTTGGTGTCGATCAGCGCGAACATGGGGATCATCCAGGCGAACACGATGGCGTAGCCGATCAGGAACGTCTTGACGCGGCCGATCCGGTCGGACAACCAGCCGCCCACCAGCGTGAAGATCAGCCAGCCGAAGGAGGCCAGGGTGGTGGCGAGCAGGATCTGCGGGGTCGGCATCTTCAGGGTCTTGGTGGCGTAGGAGATGAAGAAGGCGATGAGCAGGTAGCCGGCTGCGTTGTTGCCGATGAAGATCATGGTCGAGTAAAGGACGGGCTTCTTGTGGTTGCGGACCAGTTCACCCAGGGGCGCCTTGCTTTCCTTCTTCCGCAGTGCCATTTCCTGGAAGACCGGGCTCTCGGCCACGGCGCGGCGGATCAGGTAGCCCACCACGATCAGCACGATGGACAGCAGGAACGGCACCCGCCAGCCCCAGGCTGCGAAGTCTTCCTTGGACATGCCGGTGTTGAGGAAGAACAAGAGGCCGGTGGCCAGGATCATGCCCACCGGGACACCGATCTGCGGGTAGGCGCCGAACAGGCCGCGGCGGTTCAATGGTGCGTGCTCAACGGCCATCAGCGCGGCCCCGCCCCATTCACCGCCTGCCGAGAAGCCCTGAATGATCCGCAGCACGATCAACAGGACTGGGGCCCAAGCCCCGATCTGCGCGTAGGTGGGGAGCACGCCGATCAGTGCGGTGGCCGCACCCATCATCACCAGGGTGAAGACCAGCATGGCCTTGCGTCCCAGGCGGTCGCCGAGGTGCCCGGCAATGACGGCGCCCAGGGGTCGGAACAGGAAGCTGATGCCGATGAGGGCGAAGGACAGGATCTGCGCCAAGCCCGGGTTGGACTCGTTCAGCGGTGCAAGGAACAGCGGCGACAGCAGCGTCGCGGTCAGCTGGGCAAAAATGAAGAAGTCGTACCACTCGATGGTGGTGCCTACGAGGGTGCCCGCGAGGACTTTGCGCTCTTCAGTCCGGCTGCTGGGGCCGGCGGGTGTGTCCACCTTGGAAGGTGTGGTCATTTAAACTCCATTGTTTTTATTGGGCAGCGGTGCCGCCCGGACGCCTCAGGATTACCGACAGAACGGTCAGTTAGTTAGCAGGGTACTACGAAAACGTGATGCGGGACACGGAAGGACCGGCCTGGGTGGGGCCCGCCACCAACTGCGTGTTCGATAATGGAACTCACTGTTCGTATAGAGGACAATACAGTCACGACGCGGCGAGGACAAGGGTCCTGTGCCCGCAGTTTCGGCAACCTAGGATGGACACATGACTCCTCCCGCCGCAGCGCAGGCCGGAGCGGCCCTGCCGCAGGCTTCCCCGTCCCAGACCCTGTCGCGCGGTATCCGTGCCCTCGAGATCCTGGCGGCCGCTCCGGGACCGTTGACCATCGCCGAGCTTGCGGACGCCATGGGTGTCCACCGCTCGGTCGCCTACCGGATCCTGCGTACCCTGGAGGACCATTCGCTCCTGGTGCGCGACGATGCGGGCCGGGTGCAGCCCGGCCCGGGCCTCGCGGTCCTGGCCCGCGGCGTCTCCCGCAACCTGCAGAGCGCCGCGCTTCCTGAGCTGACCCAGCTGGCAAACTCGCTGAACATGACGGCCTTCGTGGCCGTGTGGGACCACCATGACTGCATCACCCTGGTCACGGTGGAACCGCGGCACTCCGGAGCCACTGTGGCCCAGCACCCGGGAACCCGGCATCCCATCAACGCCGGGGCACCCGGGATCGCCATCCAGTCCGCCCTGACGGAGGCCGAGTGGAACAGGCTGGGGACCGGGATTCCCTACCGTCCGGAGGCCACCGAGGCGCGCCGGAAGGGATACTCCGCCAGCCATGACGAGGTCATCGCCGGAGTTTCCTCCCTGGCGGCGCCTGTCCGGGTGCCCGGCGGCCGGCCGGCCGCCCTCGCCGTCGTCTACATCCGGTCGGCCCACGACCCCGAGGCCGTGGGTACCGCCATTGCCGAGAGCGCGGCCCGGATCGAGAGCCAGCTGGCCTGAGCCGGTGGACCGCCGGCCACGGGTTCGGCCGTCAGCGCCGCCGGCGGAGTGCGACGGCGGTCCCCGCACCAAGCAGTGCCAACGCTGCGGCCGCGCACACCGGGACCAGGAACGCCGCGCCTGCCCCATGGATCTGGGCCAGCTGCCCGCCAATGGCTGAGCCCACCGCCGTACCGGCGACAATGCCGCTGGCCAGGCCGGTCATCACGGTGCCCAGGCGGCCGGCGGGAGCCAAAGTGCCGCCGACGGCAAACACCGTGACCATGACCGGCCCCACCGGAAGCCCAAGGACCAGCAGGACTGCCGCCATCATGGGCAGGGACGATGGCAACAGCAGCAGGACGGCAAGCGCGGCCATGATGACTGCGCACACCACCCAGCGCAGGGCCAGGCCTGCCTTGCGCGGCCAGTAGGCAACCGAGAGCGCAGCGGCCGCAGAGCTTAGGCCCATGACCGCGTACAGCAATCCCGCGATCTCCGCACCCGCCAGGCCGGCGGAGAAAGCACTGAGGGCCGCTTGGGTGGACCCAAAGAACGTGCCCATGCAGACCATCGCCACCACGGGCAGTGCCACGGCCAAGGGCAGCCTTCGGGATGTCTCAGCGCCCGCGCCTTTCCTGCCCCGGGCGTGCCGGGTGACCGGCACGGCCCGATGGGTGGGGTGAACGGCAAACGCCGGGACAAGCGTGATGGTCAGGGCAGCGGCCAGGGCCAGCGGCAGCCAGGGCGCCACCAGGCTGGCAAGCGCCCCCACGAGCGCGGGCCCCAGGACAAAGGTCACTTCGTCAGCAGTACTTTCGTAGGAGAGCGCGGTGTCCAGGTCGCGTTGGCCGCGGACGTCGGCGCCGGCACCGGCCGCGGCTCTTGTCAGTGACATCCACCGGACCCTGGCCAGCGGACCCACCTGCGGGCACGTTGCTCCGGCAGCAAAGGCCGCTGCCAGGACTCCCAGCGGGAATCCGCCGGTTTTTCCGGCGGCAAAGGCGGCCAGGACCAGCACCAGCACGGCCACTGTGTTGAGCACTGCCGATACCAGCAGCACGGGGCGTTGTCCACGCCTGTCGGCCAGTGCCCCAAGGAAGGGAGCGCCCAGTGCCGAGCCAATGCCTACTGCGCCGGCGGCCGTCCCTCCGACGGCAAAGGAGCCGCTGACGGAGGTCACCAAGGTCAGGGTGCCCACGGTCAGCATGGCCAGCGGCAGCCGCGCGAAAAGTCCCAGCGGAAGAAAAGTCTTGCCGGCGAGTTCGGGGAGGCGCGCGAAGCGGCCTGCTGCCGTTCCACCGGAATCCCGGGCAGAGTCGTCCCTGGCGGAAGGGCCCGTGCTTCGGGCCGGAGCGTCGCGGGTGGTTGAAGGGGTGGTATGAGGTGTCAATTCCGGGCTCGTTCAATCCATGCGCATCGTCCCTCCTCCCGATGCGCGCAACCCGGTAACGCGGTCCAGTATATCCGCCGGGGTCAGGAAAGTGCGTCCACGCTTTCAGATATCCGCAGCGTGGAGCCGTTCCGGCTCTTGAGCACCTGCAGTTGGGTGCCAATCCGCTGTTTCATCTCGGCCACATGGCTGACCAGCCCCACCACGCGGCCGCCGTCGCGGAGGCCTTCGAGGGCGTCCATGACTTGTTCAAGGGACTGTTCATCCAGGCTGCCGAAGCCTTCGTCAACGAACAGGGTCTCAATTTCAACGCCGCCTGACTCCTGCTGGACCACATCCGCCAGGCCCAGGGCCAGCGACAGCGACGCCATAAAGGATTCGCCGCCGGACAGTGTGGACGTGTCGCGGCGGAAGCCCGTCCACTGGTCCACCACTTCAAGGCCCAATCCCGATTTGGCACCGCGGGCCGCCTTGGCATCGGTGTGCTGCAACAGGTAGCGGCCATCGCTCATGGCCACCAGGCGCTCCGATGCGGCATGGGCGACCTGTTCCAGCCGCGCGGCCAGGACGTAGCTGTTCAGGCTCATCCGGTAGGTGTTCTCCCCCCTGCCCGCGGCCGCTTCGGCCAGCCCGGCGAGCATCTGTGCCCGCTCGGCCGGTTCCCGGGACGAGGACGCCAGGTCCTCATATTCCGCCGCTATCGAGGTAAGGGCCGCCAGGCACCGGCGGGCCAGTCCTGCGGCGAGATCAGCCTCCCGGGCGTCATGGTGCGCGGCAGCAGCCTGGCTGCGGAGTACCTCGAGCCGTTCATCGTCGGGTAGGAAGCCGTCTCCTGCTTCGGCCATGGCCAGCACCAGGTCCTCCGACTCGAACAGCCCGGCTACCCGGGCAGCTTCCTCCCCGGCCGTGCGGACCTCAGCTTCGAGTGCTGCCACTTCCGCAGCTCCCAGCAGTTGGCTGCGAACCTCGGCGGCAGAGGCGAAACCCGCCCCCGGCAGGGCAAGCTCGAGGTTCTCCTCCGCTTCGGCGGCCTGCGCCCTGGCGGTGTCCAGCCGTGATTGCGCTTCAACAGCCTTATCCAGGACCGCCACGGCGTCTTCAAGGACCCGCAGCCGCCGGTTCAAGGTGCGGTGGTTTCCGCGCAGGCCGGCAAGGGCCCCGTCCAGTGCGGCAGCCTGTTCGGCGAGGTCGGCGAGCAGGACAGCGGTGTGGGACAGCTCAGCCTCCGCGTCTGACAGCGCGGAGCGGGCCTGTTCGATACCTGCATCGAGTGCCTCCAGCCGTTGCCGCTGTTCCTGGAGCTCTTCCGCGGCCTGTTCGGCGGCCTCTGCCGCAGCCAACGCCTCCTCGGCCCCTGTGCGGGCCTCGGCCACGGGGATGGTCCCGCCTTGTCCGGCGAGGACGGCCACCGTTTGCTCGGCTTCGGCGCGTTCGGTGCTGACAGCGCTGTGGGCTGCCTCGGCCGCTTCATAGGCGGCGTGGGCCTCTTCCTCGGCCTGGGCCAGCGACGGTCCTTCCGTGCCGGATCCCGCCGGCGCCGGATGTTCTCCGCTTCCACAGACCGGGCAGGGCTCACCGGCCACCAGTTTGGCGGCAAGCTCGGATGCGGCGTTGGCGAGCCGGACCTCCCGCAGGTCCAGCCACCGGCCTTTCGCCTCCAGCAGGCTTTCCCGTGAGTCGTCGTATCGGGCGTTCACGAGGTCCCGGCCCTTCATGGCCGTCCCGTACCGCCGGACGACGTCGAGAAGTTCCGTGGCAGCGGCCGCCTCCTTGCGGCGGAGCGCGGCGTCGGCGGCACGGGGCTCCAGCTGGCCCATGGTTCCGGCCAGCAGCTCCCGGTCCGCCAGCAACTGCGCAACCCGGCTTCCCAGCGTCTCCACGTCCAGCCTGAGTTCGTCCTGCCGGCCGGCCAGGCTGCGGTGGCGCCCATACAGCTCCTGCAGCCTCTGCTCATCCGGCAGCCGTGCTTCGACGACAGCCAGCAGCGACCGAAGCCGGGCCAGCTCCTGGGCGGCCCCCGGCACGATTTCCGCCGTATTGTGGCCTACGGAGCCCGAGTGGGTTTGGACCGGCGGCACGGCGGCTTCATCCGCGCCCAAGTTGAGCTGGGCGAGTTCGGTACTGTCCGCGGCAGCCATCCTGAGGAGGGTCATGGCGGCCTCAGCGGCGCCCCCGGCGCTTTGCACTTTGCCGGCCGCCGCATCCACCGCGCGCAGCTGTCCCTGGAGGACTTCCGCCTCGCGGTGCCGGCCCAGCCGGGCAGCGAGTTCTTCCTGCCGTGCTGCCCCGTCCTTCACGGCCTGCTGCCGCACGGTGGCCGCTTGGAGTTTGCGGGCCCGCTCGTGCCGTGCGGTTTCCCGTTCCACGTCACTGCGGCGTTCCTGGCTGAGGGATGTCGCGCCCGCTGCGTGCTCCGTGAGCTCTGCCAGTCGCGCAGCAACAGCGGCCTGCAACCAGCCAAGCCTGCCGGCGGTATCCTCTGGCGCCGGTGCCCCGTCCTGCGGGAGCTGGAGCGGCGCGGCCTCGGTTTCGGCACGGGCCGCCAGCATACCCAGCTGGCCGACCAGGGCGGCAACGTCATCCCTGGCCGCGGCGGCCTGGCGGGACAGTTCCTGTTCCAGGGCTTCAAACCGCTGCGTCCCGAAGAGTTTCTGCAGCAGGTCAAGGCGGTCCGCAGCTTTGGACCTGAGGAACGCGGCGAATTCCCCCTGCGGCAGCATGATGACCCGGGTGAACTGTTCACGGTCCATGCCCAGCAACGCCATGATCTCTGTTCCGGCCTCGTCATTGCGGGCAGATTTTTCCACCCAGGTTCCGCCGACGCGTTCACGGAGCAGGGTTTTGGCCTGCTGGGTGGTGAAACCGTTCCTGCCCCGTGCACTGGGCTTGTCCCATGCGGGCGAGCGGGTGACCTCGAAGCGGCGCCCCTGGGCGGAGAATTCGCAGGTTACGGCCGGCTCCTGGCCGGGCTCCGCATGGTCGCTGCGGAGCCGCTTGCCGTCCTGCCGGGCACCCGGAACGGATCCGTACAGGGCAAAACAGATGGCGTCGAGGACGCTGGTCTTGCCCGCACCGGTAGGCCCGTTCAGCAGGAACAGGCCGTGGGCGCTGAGCCGGTCGAAATCGACGTCTTCTGTTCCGGCGAACGGGCCGAAGCCTGAGATGCGCAGATGGTGGATCCTCACCGCGAGGCCTCCAGCAGGCGGACGTTCTCCAACGCGGCGGCGAGCGCCTCTTGTTCATCCTGGTCCGCGCTGCGCCCGCGCACGTGGTCCAGGAAGCCGCAGCACACGGCGAGGTCGTCCGGGGCGTGGGCAAGCCTGCTGCTGTAGCTTGCCTGGTCCGGGTTGTTCCCGCCTTGCGGGTCGAAAGCCAGGACCAGGGTCTCAGGGAACCGCGCACGGAGCCGCTCCATCGCCCGCACGGGACGTTGGGCATCAGTGAGGGTGACCTGGCAGTAGGCGGTCTCGGCCCAGGCATGCCCGGGCTCATCAAGGAGCTCGGCCAGGGTGCCGCGCAGCACAGCGAGGGTTCGCGGGGCATCCCACTCGATCTCCTGCACCGAGGTGACTCCATCCGGCTCCAGGTCCACGAGCCAGGCACCTTTCCGCTGCGTGGACTCGGAAAAGGAATAGGCCAGCGGGGAGCCCGAATAGCGCACGCGCTCAGACAGCGCCTGGCGTCCGTGGAGATGGCCGAGTGCGGTGTAGCCGAATCCGTCGAACAGGTCCAGGGGAACGGCACCCACGCCGCCGATGCTGAGGTCCCGCTCGCTGTCCGAGCTGATGCCGCCGCTGGCGAAGGTGTGGGCCAGGACCACCGAATGGACGGTGGCGGCGTTTGTACGCCGTGCGATGTCGGCCCGGATAAGGGCGGTGGCCGCCCGGGTCACCTCGAAGTGGCTTGCCGTTTCCACGCCCAGCTGGTCGGCAACGAGCCGGGGTTCAAGCCAAGGAATGCCGTACAGGGCCAGGACGGCGTCCCGGCCTGCGGCGTCCTGGCCGAGCGGCAACAGCAGTGGATGGTCAAGCTCAGCCACCTTGGTTCGAAGGTAAACTCCCCCGCGTTCCAGCAGCCGCGAGGCAAAACCCAGCCGGATTGCGGAGTCGTGGTTGCCACTGGTGATCACCACCTTGGCTCCGGCGGAGGTGAGCCTGACCAAGGCGTCATCGAGCAAGTGGACCACGTCCACCCCTGGCAGTGCCCGGTCGTAGACATCGCCGGCAATCAGGACGACGTCGATGCGCTCCCGTTCCACCGTTGCCACCATCTGGTCGATGAAGGCCCGCTGGGCGTCCAGCATGCCAACGCCGTGGAAGGACCGGCCCAGGTGCCAGTCCGAGGTATGAAGTAACCGCATATAACTACGCTATCGGCAGCCACTGACAGTGGCGGAAACCGCCGCGGCCCGGAGTGATCAGGATCGCTTGCCCTCGAAGAACTCCTGGGCCTCGCTGACGTTGCGTGCCTGCCCCTCCGGTGCGGCAGTGCGTGCCGCCGAAGGGTTCGGCTCCGCACCCGGAGCGTCGGCGTCATCGTCGATCCGGGACTGGACCGGCGAAGACCCGGCCCCGGCGTCCCCGCCATCTGCTTCCACACTCGCGTCGTCGTCGTGGTCGGCAGCGTCCGCCGCTGCGGCGCTGTGCGTGGCGTCAGCCGTGCCTGAAATCCGGAACACCAGGCCTGCGATGGCGGCGCCGGCCAGCGGGGCCACCAGGAATACCCACACCTGGCCCAGCGCCGCACCGGAGCTGAAAACGGCAGAGGCGAGGGCCCGGGCGGGGTTGAAAGGCAGGTTGCCGACGGACTGGCCCACCTGGAGCAGCGACGCGAAGGACAGGCCGACGGCAACGGCGGCAACCGTCCGGCTGCTGCCCTCCACGCCGGCGTTATCGCGCAGGCCGCCGTTGTCCCGGCCGGCAGCGCCCAGGAAGATTGCCACGATGATTGCGGCTCCCAGCAATTCCAGCAGCACAACCGCGGCAAGGGGTGCCTGGATGATGGAATGGTCGCCGAAGCCGGCGGCCACCGTATCGAAGGCGGTCCGGCTGTCGGGAATGCCGGGCAGGGTACGCAGGATGCCGAACAAGGCAAGGGCACCCACCAGGGCGCCCACGAGCTGGGCGGCGGCGTACGCTGCGGCCGCCCCGGCCCGGATCCGGCCGGCCAGGAGATGGCCCAAGGTGATGGCCGGGTTGAAGTGGCCACCGGAGATATGCCCGAAAGCGAGCATGGCGGCCGTGATGGCGAGGCCGGCAGCCAGGGCCGCGGGTACCGGGCTGGACTGCGGAATGCTGAACAGCGGTACGCCCAGCCCGGCCACCGCCAGGAAGAGGCTGCCGAAAGCCTCGGCTGCCAGGCGGGGCAGCAGTGCCCGGCTGGCGGGATCCGTGCCGCCGGGCTGCAGTGCGTCGCGGGCTGGGACAGGGGTGCTCATGGCTGGACCTTTGCTCGTCGGGTGCTTTCTGGGGTTGCGGAGCCGCCCCGGCCGGCAGGGGCGGCGGGCAGCGCAGGCAACCCGAGCAGTATTCCAGCCCAGTCTGGGCGTTTGCTGGACACCTGCTGTCCACACCCGCTTCCCGGTTCCCCACTGCCGGACGCGCCCCCAACCGTCCGGTGTGCGTCCGGACGGTAAATTTGTCTCCATGAGCATCGACCACGGCACGCGCACTCCCCAGTCCCGGATCCACGGCTCCCTCTTGGGCGGGGCCCTGGGCGACGCGCTGGGCTACGCCGTGGAGTTCGATTCCATCGACGAGATCCGCCGGCGGTTCGGCGCCCACGGCCTGACAGACTTTGAAGACCTCTCCGGCCCCTGCCATTTCTCCGACGACACGCAATTGACCCTCTACACCGTGGACGGCCTGGTGGAGGCGCTGGAGTGGGCCAACTCCGGTGTGGGCGCGGACGTGAATGCGTGCGTCTGGCTGGCCTACCTGCGCTGGCTGGCCACCCAGGGCATAGACGCCGGGCCGTCCGCACCGGCTCCCCAGCCGCGCTGGATCGACGGCAACGACGTGCTGCGGCAGCGGCGCCACCCGGAGCAGGACTGCATCAGCGGCCTGGCCACCGGTGAGATGGGAACGTCGGTGCGGCCCGTTAATCCGGACTCGAAAGGTGCCGGCACGGTGATGCGCTCGGCGCCGTTCGGGTTGATCCCGCACATCTCGCCCGAGGCGGCCTATAAGTTGAGTTCCGATGCCGCGTCACTGACCCACGGCCACCCGGCAGCACGCCAAAGTTCCGGTGTCTTCAGCCTCCTGATCCACCGCCTGGTCGCCGGAGAGGAGCTCCGGGAAGCCGCCGCCGCCGTGACCGCGCACGCGGCCGCCATCCCGCACGTGGCACCGGAGCTGCCCCACCGGCTTGAAGCGGCCCTGCGGCTCGCAGACACGGCAGTTCTTCCGCCCGAGGGATTGATCCAGGCACTGGGAGAGGGCTGGTTCGCGGAGGAGGCTCTCGCCGTCGCACTCTACGCCGTCCTCGCCACGCTTCCGGCCGGGGGCGCCCCGGTGCTGCCGGAACAGCACTTCCGGGACGCCATGGCCGTGGCGGTGAACCACAGCGGCGGCAGCGACACCGCCGGCTCCCTGGCGGGCAACATCCTGGGCGCCTGGTACGGCGAGGACTGCCTGCCCGCCCCATGGCTCGGCGCCTTGGAAGGCCCGGAGGTGGTCCGTGGGATGGCGGATCAGCTGGTGCGGGTCACGACCGGCGAAGGCTGATGTTGCTGCAGGCCTCGCAGACATCCTCGGGGATCACTCCGCGGCGCTGCAGGAAGCCGAAAATCGTGCAACCCAGGCAGAATCCGGCAAACGCTTCAAGCGATGCCGCCACTACCAGGATCCCCAGCAGCAACCACGCTGCCAGGCCCAGGCCGGACGCGAACAGCAGCAGGGCGGCCGTGGAGACGGCCGCGCCGATGCCCTGGGCAAAGCGCTTTGGCGGCCCGGGAACGAGCTTCACCTTTCCCAGCCGCGGAGTGATGACCTTCACGGAGAGGACGGCCAACGGTGAGATCCGCGGGCCGAAGAGCAGCCGCAGCCAGAACCCGACGGCGATGGCCAGCAGGCCCCACACGGAACCAGTCACTGCCGTGACCACCGAGAGCAGTACCACCAGGGCGGCTGTGGTGCGGGCCGCATACTCGTTGACCGGGTTGGGGAAAGCGAACAAGGAGCTCATCAGGCAAGGCTAGGAGGGTAGCGCCCGGCGGCCAAGATTTGTTGCGCCCGATGAACCCGGGAGGATACCGCGAGGCCGCCTCAGGCGTTGAGGGCCGGCGCGAAGGCATCCGCTCCGGCGGGTGCGGTGGGGGCGTTCAAGCGGGCCCCGGGGACGGCTGCACTGCCCACCATCTGCAGGAACTCGCCCTCGGACAACACCTCGATGGCCTGCCCGCGGTCATGGAGCTCCAGGACACGCCGCGCCTTCCCGGTCAACCGTCCGGAGCGAAGGTCCGAGGCCACAAACCCGTCCCCCACCACCAGGACGGTGGTGCGGCCGGTCACCCGGCTCTCGGTACGGGCACCGTGGTGGGCCGAGCGGAGTTTGGCGTCCGGGCGGCCGATGGAAAGCTGCCCGGTGAATACGACGGTCTGGCCGTACAGCGGGTGGCCGGGCTCGGCGTCGGCGTTTGGTTCGGGATTGAGCCCTTCTTCGGGCCAACCGGACTGGAACCGCCGCACCAGCGCCGCGCCGTTGCCTGAGGCGCCGGACATTGCCGCCAGGCTGGGCTTCGACACTTCGCCGGTGGCGGGATCAAACGCCTGCTGGCGCGGCATGGCCAAACCCAGGGACAGGTACAGTTCGGCGATGCTGTTGGCACCGTTGCGGGCTGCAATGTCGATCAGGATGCCGGCGCAGGCCCGGGCATCCTCCGCAGCATCGTGGTGGTTCACCAGCGGCACGCCCGCTTCCTCTGCGGCAAAGGGAAGCGAATTGGAGACCAGCGAATAGCAACGGCGCGACAACATGACCGTGCAGACGTAGTCGTAGGCCGGGCCCGGCAGCCCTGACACTTCCAGCGCAGAGCGGATGACGCCCAGGTCGAAGGCTGCGTTGTGCGCGGCCAGTACGTCCTCGCCGATGAACGCCCCGATTTCAGGGAACAGCTCCCCGAACCGCGGCTGCACCGCAACGTCGGCAGGGGTGATTCCGTGGATCCGGACATTGTGGTGGTCAAAGTGGTCGTAGCCGGCCGGCGGCCGCATCAGCCAGGAGGCCTCGTCGACAATCTTGCCGCCCCGTACCTTTGTCAGGCCCACCGAGCAGGGGGAGCCCCGGAAGCCGTTGGCTGTTTCGAAGTCGATCGCCGTAAAGTCCAAACCCACGGCCCCCACCTTACCGCCGACGGCGGCCCCGGGCCGGGAGGGACAGGCCCGGGAGGCGCAGGCCGGTCAAGTACGCTTGAGGGGTGAACTTTCCTGTGATGAACCACCTCGCTGTGTCCATGCTGGGCGGCGCGGGTCCGGTGCAGCCGCCAATGGCCTCCTTCCTGCCCGACTGGCTGAACCCCCAGGTCTTCCTGGCCGATCCGGCGCTCGCCCCGTGGGTGGTCCTGCTGGTATGCGGCATCGTCTTCGCCGAGACCGGCCTGCTGGTGGGGTTCTTCCTTCCCGGCGACTCCATGCTGTTCACTGCCGGCCTGCTGGTTGCCACGGGCACCATCAAGTTCAACATCTGGATCCTGGCCCTGCTGATCGTGGTCTCCGCCATCATCGGCAACCAGGCGGGATACCTGATCGGTTCCAAAGCGGGCCCTGCCCTCTTCAACAAGCCCGACTCCAAACTCTTCAAGCGCGAGAACGTCGAGAGCGCGCACGCGTTCTTTGAAAAGCATGGCGGCAAGGCGCTTATCCTGGCCCGTTTCGTTCCCATCATCCGGACCTTTGTCCCCGTGATCGTCGGCGTGGCGCAGATGAGCAAGCGCAAATTCTTCATCTACAACGTCATCGGTGCGGTGCTCTGGGGTGGCGGCGTGACACTGCTCGGGTTCCTGCTGGGCGACACCGTTCCGTGGGTCCGGGACAACCTGGACATCATCTTCATCGCCATCGTGCTGGTCTCCGTCGTGCCCATCGGCATTGAACTCCTGCGCGGCATGTCAGCCAGGCGCCAGGCGCAGGCCTACGGCACCGACGCCGTCGACGAATTTATCGAGGAGCACGGACCCGAAGCGGAGCAGAAGACTCCGCGCAAGCTCCCCGGCGGCCGGCAGGAATAGTCCGGCCCCACATCCGGAAAAAGGTGCGCACCCCGGCGGGATGCGCACCTTTTCTGTTGTGCGGCGTGCCGCTACCTTCAGCCCGTTGCTTCCAGGGCTGCCACGATGGCGGGCAGCAGGGCACGGAAGGCCTTGCCGCGGTGGCTGATGGCGTTCTTCTCGTCGGCGGAGAGCTCGGCGCAGCTCCGGTTCTCACCGGCCGGCTGCAGCACCGGATCGTAGCCGAAGCCGCCGGCACCCCGGGGTTCGCGCAGGAGGACGCCCTCCAGCTGGCCGTACTCCACCACCTCGCGGCCCGGCCCTGCGGTGCCGGCGGGCACTGCCAGGGCTGCCGCGCAGACGAACGCCGCGCCGCGATGCTCATCGGGAACGTCCGACAGCTGGTTCAGCAGCAGTTCAAGATTGGCGGCGTCGTCACCGTGCCGTCCCGCCCAGCGGGCGGAGAAGATGCCCGGCGCCCCGCCCATGACATCCACGGCAAGCCCGGAGTCGTCGGCGATGGCCACCAGGCCGGTGGCCCCGGCCACCGCCCGGGCCTTCAGCAGCGAATTCTCGGCAAAGGTCACCCCGGTTTCGACGACGTCCGGCGCACCTGCCGCCGCAGCGTCCACCACCTGGGTGTCGACGTCGAGCCCGGGCACCTGCCCGCGCAGCAGTTCACGGAGTTCGCGCAGTTTCCCGGCGTTGTGCGTGGCGAGCACGAGCTTGGGTGAGGGTGCACTCACAGGGCGTCCGCCAAGGTTTCGCGCTGGATGGCGGCCAGCTGCGTGGTGCCCAGCAGGGCCAGGTCCAGGAGCTGGTTCAGCTCCTCCCGGTCAAACGGGGCGCCTTCCGCTGTGCCCTGGACCTCGACGAATTTGCCGGAGCCGGTGACCACGACATTCATGTCTGTTTCGGCCCGGACGTCCTCCACGTACGGCAGGTCCAGCATGGGAACGCCGTCGATGATACCGACCGAGACGGCGGCAATGGTGTCGAGGAGTGGCTGGGCGTTCTTGGCGATGAGCTTGGTGTCGCGGGCGAACCGGATGGCGTCCGCCAGCGCCACGTAGGCCCCGGTGATAGCGGCGGTGCGTGTGCCGCCGTCGGCCTGCAGCACGTCGCAGTCCAGCACGATGGTGTTTTCGCCCAGCGCCTTGGTGTCGATGATGGAGCGCAGCGAACGCCCGATCAGGCGCGAGATCTCGTGGGTGCGGCCGCCAATCTTGCCCTTGACCGATTCCCGGTCCGAGCGCGTATTGGTGGCCCGGGGCAGCATGGCATACTCGGCGGTGACCCAGCCGCGGCCTTCGCCTTTGAGCCAGCGGGGAACGCCGGCAGTCAGGGAGGCCGTGCACAGCACCCGGGTGTTGCCGAACTCGATCAGTGCCGATCCCTCAGCCTGGTTGGACCATCCGCGGGTGATGCTGATGGGCCTGAGCTGGTCGGGGGCACGGCCGTCGGCGCGCACGATGGGCACTGCAGTTGCTTCAGATGTCATGCCCTTAGCTTATCGAGTGCGGCCCGCCGCTAGATGGCGTAGTGGACACCGGCCACTGCCACGGCCACGTCGCCGGGAAAAACCGGCCGGGCCTCGGCCATGACGGTGGTGGGCGATGTCCACACCGGAATGTGGGTCAGCAGGAGCCGGCGGGCCCCGGCCACGGCTGCGGTCTCCCCCGCCCGCTTTCCGGTCAGGTGCACGTCCTTGATGCCGTCGTCACGGCCCTCTTCGAAGGCTGCCTCGCACAGGAACAGGTCCGCGTCCTTGGCGGCTTCCTCAAGCCCGGCGCAGGAGTCGGTGTCGCCGGAGTACGTGAGCGTCCGGGTGACGGGGACGCCGTCCTTGCCGGGTTCCACCACCTCCACCCGCAGGGCGTAGGCCTCCTCGATGGGGTGGTTGACGGCGAAGGGCGTGACGGTAAACGGCCCCACGGTCACGGGTTCACGTTCGGTCCAGTTGCTGAAATCGAATTCCTCGTGCATGCCGGGATCCGGGTCCAGGCCGTAGGCGGTGGCCATCCGGTTGGCCGTCGCGGCAGGGCCCCACACCGGGATGCGGCCGCGGCCCCAGCCGCCGGGCTTCCAGCGGATGGCGACGTGCAGGCCGCACAAGTCCATGCAGTGGTCCGGGTGCAGGTGGGTGAGGAAGATGGCGTCGATGTCCTCCAGGTCGGTGTACCGCTGGATGGCGCCCAGCGCACCGCTGCCGAGGTCCATCACCACCTTCCAGGTCCGCTCGCCGTCGGTGGCGGTCAGCAGGTAGCACGACGCCGGGGAGCCGGGCCCGGGGAAGGAGCCAGTGCACCCCACGATGGTCAGCTTCACGGGCGGGGTCCTCCGGCTCGGCCTGCGTCGGCGAGTCCGCCGCCTACGAAATTGGAGATCCGGGGGCGTCCGCGCGCGGCCTGTGCGGCGGCAATCATTTCCGGCGTGATGCGGGCGAGGCTGCCGGTGGGGTATTGCGCGGCGACGTGGTCCACGTGCCGGACGGAGAGGACCTCGGGGCCCAGGAACCTCCGGGCGAGCGCCTCGAACTGGCCGGCGTCGCCGGTGGCCACGAAGTGGTGCTCGGGCGGGGTGCCGGACGGGCGTTGCAGGTTGTGGGTGGCCAGCGCGCGGTAGACGTCTTTGGCTGTCTCCTCGGCGCTGGAAACCAAGGTGACGTCCGCGCCCATCACGTAGGAGATGACGCCGGTCAGCAGCGGGTAGTGCGTGCAGCCCAGGACCACCGTGTCCACCCCGGCGGCCTTGAGGGGCGCCAGGTATTCCTCTGCGACGGCCAAGAGCGCCGGCCCGGTGGTGATGCCGGCCTCGACATAGCTGACGAATTCGGGGCATGCCACGGACGTGATGTCCAGGTCCGGCGCGGCGGCGAAAGTGTCCTCGTACGCGCGCGAGCCCACCGTGGCGGAGGTGCCGATCACGCCGATTTTCCCGCTGCGGGTGGCGGCGACGGCGCGGCGCACGGCGGGCTGGATGACCTCGATGACGGGGATGCCGTATTTGGCGGTGTACCGCTCGCGGGCGTCCCGAAGGACCGCGGCCGACGCCGAGTTGCAGGCGATGGTGAGCAGCTTGACACCGGAGTCCACCAGTTCGTCCATCACGCCCAGGGCGTTGGCGCGCACCTCGGCGATGGGCAGCGGGCCGTACGGTCCGTGGGCGGTATCGCCGACGTAGAGGATCGATTCGTTGGGCAGCTGGTCAATGATGGAGCGGGCCACGGTGAGCCCGCCAACACCGGAGTCGAAGACGCCGATGGGCCGGGTTTCCGGTGCGGCGGCCGGGAGGTCGCCGTCGCCGGCAGGCTGCGCATCCAACGTCGGGTCCGTGCTCGAGGCTGTTGTCATGATTATTCGAGGATAGGTCTTCCCGGAAGGCTCAGCCATCATCTTGTGTCCAGCGACTCATGTCGAATGTGTCACAACCAACGGCCTCCCCCTGGCCGCCGCAGCTCACCGGCGGGTTTCCAGGGACTGCAGCATGGCCTGGACCACGGACTCTTGAAGCCACGTGGTGAAGTTGTAAACCAGGGCCAGGTAGCTTTCCACATCCTCGGCCTGGGACCAGTCCTGCATGCGGTGGACGTGTTCGGCGTCGGCCTCGTCGCGGATGTCCAGCCGCTCTGCCAGGACGAGCCGGACGTCATTGAGCGCCATGGACCAGTGCTTTGCCCCCTCCGGCGTCAGGACGATCTCATCCTTGTCCAGGTCCAGCGCCGCCGCACGGAGCGCCCCGATTTTTGTTTCCCGCAGCGAGCGCTCGGTGAGCTGGCGGAACTCCAGGGACGCGGCGTCGTCGTTCTTCGAGATGTTGGGAAGGAGCCGCTTGACCGCGCGGTCCGTAGGTTCGGCAACGTCCATGTCCAGGCCAATG
The DNA here is from genome assembly GCF_000374865.1 of Arthrobacter sp. 135MFCol5.1. Classification (GTDB taxonomy): domain Bacteria; phylum Actinomycetota; class Actinomycetes; order Actinomycetales; family Micrococcaceae; genus Arthrobacter. The sequence continues at coordinate 130,115 of NZ_KB895452.1, forward strand.
AGGGCAGCCAGCGGGTCCTGTCCGTCGCGTTCCTCCGGCTGGAGCATGGAGATAACGTCATCGATCAGGCTGCGCAGCAGGTCCCGTTCGGCAGGTTCCAGGAACCCGGTGATGCCCTTGAGGCCGTATTTGAATGCCTTAGCCACGCTTCCCCTTACCCTGGCCCGGACCGCCGGACTTCCCGGTTTTGCCGCCGTGGCCGCCGCTGGCCTTTTCCACCGTGGCCCACAACCCGAACCCGTGCATCGCCACCGCGTGGCGTTCCACCTGTTCCTTGCTGCCTGCGGCCACGATCGAGCGGCCCTTCTTGTGGACCTCCATCATGAGCTTGTTGGCTTTGGTCTCGGAGTAGCCGAAGTAGCTTTGGAAGACGTAGCTCACGTAGCTCATGAGATTGACGGGATCGTTCCAGATCACCAGGTTCCAGGGGATGTCCGGAGCGGTGAGGGAGTCGGTGGACTCCGCTGTGCCGGTCCGGACGCCCTCCCGTGTATCGGGGCCGGGCGCAACGCTTATGGTCATCTGTCCATTCTATGGGTGGGCCCACACAGGCGAGGGCCCCACGGCGAAGCGAAGCGAGACGAGGGAGCCGGTGGGTGGGCCCACACAGGCGAGGGCCCCACGGCGAAGCGAAGCGAGACGAGGGAGCCGGTGGGTGGGCCCACACCGGCGAGGGCCCCACGGCGAAGCGAAGCGAGACGAGGGAGCCGGTGGGGACTAGAGTGACTTTCGTGAGCACCTCCGCCGGCTGGGACCATCCCCGCACGTCCTTTTACACCGACCATTACGAGCTGACCATGCTGCAGGCGTCCCTCCATTCGGGGGCGGCGCACCGCAAATCGGTGTTCGAGGCCTTCGCCCGGCGGCTGCCGGACGGCCGGCGCTACGGAATTGTGGCGGGTACCGGCCGCCTGCTGGAGGGCATCGCAAGCTTCCGCTTCGGCGAGGCTGAGCTGGACTTCCTGGAACGTACCAGGGTGGTCAACCGGGAAACCCTGGAGTACCTGGCCAACTACAGGTTCTCCGGGGACATCTGGGGCTACGCGGAGGGCGAAGCCTACTTCCCGAACTCCCCCATCCTGATCGTCGAGGCCTCCTTCGCCGAGGCGTGCATGCTTGAGACATACCTGCTCTCCGTCCTGAACCACGACAGCGCCATTGCCTCCGCAGCGTCCCGGATGGTCAGCGCGGCCGGCGGCCGGCCGTGCATCGAAATGGGTTCGCGCCGGACGCACGAGGAGGCTGCGGCGTCCGCCGCGCGGGCTGCCGTGATCGCCGGCTTTGACAGCACCTCCAACCTGGAAGCGGGCGCACGCTACGGCATCCGCACGGTGGGTACGGCCGCGCACTCGTTCACGCTGCTGCACGATAACGAGCGGGCGGCTTTCGAGGCCCAGATCGCGTCGCTGGGCGAAGGCACGTCCCTGTTGGTGGACACATACGACGTCGAGAAGGCAGTCCGCACGGCAGTGGACCTGGCAGGGCCACGGCTGGGCGCGGTCCGGCTGGACTCCGGCGACCTCGTCGCCCAGGCACAGTGGGTACGCCGGCTGCTCGACGACCTCGGTAACGAGCACACGAAGATCGTGGTCACGTCGGACCTTGATGAGTACGCCATCGCTGCGCTGCAGTCCGCTCCCGTTGATTCCTACGGCGTGGGGACCTCACTGGTCACCGGCTCCGGGGCTCCCACGGCCAGCATGGTCTACAAGCTGGTCAGCAGGACGGACGACGCCGGAAACTTCGTCTCCGTGGCCAAGGCGGCCAAGAACAAGGCCAGCGTGGGCGGCCGGAAGTATGCGTTGCGGAAACTGGACGAGCGCGGCACCGCCACGGCCGAGGTTGTGGGGGTGGGCCACCGGCCGGAGGATGACGGCAACGACCGGCCGCTGCTGCAGCAGTTCATGAAGAACGGCGAACTGCTACCGGGATGGACCGGGCACGAAGGCGTGGTCCGCGCACGGCAGCGGCACGCCGATTCCATGGCGGAGCTCCCCCCAGTGGTGAACCGCCTTCAGCGGGGCGAGCCCGCCATTCCCACGTTCTATGAAGACCACTGAGGAGGACTGATGTCCCGCGCACTGATCATCGTCGATGTCCAGAACGATTTCTGCGAGGGCGGCTCGCTCGCCGTGGACGGTGGTGCGGCCGTGGCCGGCGCCATCAGCGAGTACCTGGACGCCCACCACAACGAATTCGACTTCGTGGTGGCCACCCAGGACTGGCACATCGATCCGGGCAGCCATTTCTCCGACCCGCCCGATTTTGTTGACAGCTGGCCCCGGCACTGCGTGGCCGGAACCCGTGGCGCCGAACTGCACCCGGACCTGGACACCGAGTACATCGACGCGTACTTCCGGAAGGGCCAGTTCGCGGCCGCGTATTCAGGGTTCGAGGGCCTGTTGGCTCCCGAGGACGCCGTTCCCACCGGCGAGCGCCAGGCCGGCGCAATGGCCGGGTCCCTGGACGCGTCGGGAGTGGACGAGGACGCGATCGGGCTCGATGACTGGCTGCAGAGCCATGACGTCGAAGACGTGGTGGTGGTGGGCATCGCCACCGACTACTGCGTGAAGGCCACCTCGCTGGACGCGGTCCAGGCGGGCTACGGCGTCACCGTGGTGCGGTCCCTGACGGCAGGGATTGCCGCCGACCTCGAAGACGCCATAGCCGAAATGGAACTGGGCGGCGTGGATATCGCCTGAGGCCTATTTACGGCCGATGAACCAGTCCTGGAGCTTCCGGAGCCTGGACTGCAGCTGTTCCTCGTTGGCCTGTGCCACCGGGGGGCCGCCGCACACGGTGCGCAGCTTGGTATGGACCACGCCGTGCGGGGTGCCCGTCCGGGCGGCCCACGCCGCCACGTTCTTGGCCAGCTCGTTGCGCAGGTCCATCAGCATCCGGTGGTCAGGGACGGCGGGAACCTGGCTTTCGACGGTTGGGGCCTTCCGGTTCTTCCGGTTCAGTTGTTCGTGCTGGCGCTGGCGCAGGAGCGTCCCCACCTGCTCTGCGTCCAGCAGGCCCGGAATTCCCAGGAAGTCCATTTCGTCGTCGGACCCTACCTCGCCGCCGGTGCCGAACTCGCCGCCGTCAAAGAGGACCCGGTCGAAGGAGGCCTGCGAGTCGAGTGCCTCGAACTTGCCCTTGGTGAGGCTGTCGGAGGCCTTTTCTTCCCGGTTGGCCTCTTCCATCAGCGAGTCTTCGGGGTTGAAGAGTCCGTCGCCGTCCTCTTTTTCCGGCCGGTCCAGCGCGTGGTCGCGCTCCATTTCCATGGAGTTGGCCAGCGCCATCAGCTGCGGCACGGACGGCAGGAAGACCGACGCCGTTTCGCCCCTCTTGCGGGCACGCACGAAACGTCCCACGGCCTGGGCGAAGAACAACGGTGTGGAGGTGGACGTTGCGTAGACGCCCACGGAGAGCCGGGGCACGTCCACGCCTTCGGACACCATGCGGACCGCAACCATCCAGCGCTTCTCGCCGGCAGAGAATTCCTCGATCTTGCTGGAGGCCTTGGCATCGTCCGACAGGATGACGGTGGGCGATTCACCGGTGATCCTCTTCAGCTGCCCGGCGTAGGCACGCGCATCTTCATGGTCCGTGGCGATGACCAGGCCGCCGGCGTCCGGTACGGTGCGCCGGACTTCGCTGAGCCGCTTGTCCGCGCCGGCCAGGACAGCGGGGATCCACTCCCCCGCCGGATTCAGCGCGGTTCGCCAGGCGTGGCTGGTGATGTCCTTGGTGACGGCCGCCTCACCGAGCGAGGCGGCCATCTCTTCGCCCGCGCTGGTGCGCCAGCGCATCTGGCCGGAGTAAGCCATGAACATCACCGGCCGGACCACGTGGTCGCGCAGGGCGTTGCCGTAACCGTAGGTGTAGTCCGCCTTGGAGCGGCGGATGCCTTCCCGGTCCTCCGCATACTCCACGAACGGGATGGGCGAGGTGTCCGAACGGAAGGGGGTTCCGGTCAGGGACAGCCGCCGCACCGCCGGATCGAAGGCCTCGCGGAGGCCATCGCCCCAGGACAGGGCTTCGCCGCCGTGGTGGATCTCGTCGAGGATCACCAGCGTCCGGGCGGCCTCGGTCTTGGCGCGGTGCAGCAAGGGCTTGCTGGCCACCTGCGCATACGTAACCGCAACACCGATGAATCCGCGGCCGTGCTGGCCGTCGGAGTTCTTGAAGTTGGGATCGATGGCGATGCCCACCTTGGCGGCGGCGTCAGCCCACTGCCGCTTCAGGTGGTCGGTGGGCGCCACGATGGTCACCCGGTTCACGGCACCGGAATCGATCAGCGTCGAGGCAATCCGGAGCGCGAAGGTGGTCTTACCGGCGCCGGGGGTTGCCACCGCAAGGAAGTCGCGGGGACTTTTCGCCAGGTAGAGGTCGAGTGCTTCCTGCTGCCAGGCACGGAGTTTGGGCGCGGTTCCCCAGGCTGCACGTTCCGGATAAGCCGGAGGCAGGGTGGGGCCGCCAAAGAGCGTCTCCGTCACTACTTATTGTTGCCCGAGTCGCCCGGACCCTTCCCGCCGTCGTTGCCCGGCCGGAGGCCCTCATAGACTTCCTTGCACTCGGGGCACACCGGGAATTTCTGCGGGTCCCGGCCCGGCGTCCAGACTTTGCCGCACAGCGCGATGACGGGCTCGCCCGTCAAAGCCGACTCCATGATCTTTTCCTTGCGCACATAGTGGGCAAAGCGCTCCCGGTCGCCCGGTTCCACCTCTTGGCGCAGCTCCTCGCGCTCGATGGTGGCCGTGGACGTTCCAGCCCCGGAAAGCTCGCGCATCGGGTCGTTTTCGAGAGGGTCCGTCATGCTAGTCATGGCATCCATCTTAGCCTTTCCGGTGGCCGGGCGTTCGACGGCGGCACGCCCGCGCCGGGGTGCGGCAGGGGCCGCCGTCGTCGCGTTCAGGGACGCACGCGACGGCCGGTACATCGCCTACAAGCCTTGCCAGCCGGGCTTGTTCTCATGTGTGTGGCGATAGAAATCCGCGAGTTTCAGGGCGGATGCCGCGGCCTCGTCCAGCAGGACCGTGGCATGGGGGTGGAACTGCAGGATCGAGGCCGGGCAGATGGCCGCCACCGGGCCTTCCACGAAGTCGCGGACGGCTTTGGCCTTTTGCGCGCCGGTGGCGAGGAGGATCACATGCCGTGCTGCCATGATGGTGCCCAGGCCCTGGGTGAGTACGTGGTGCGGGACCTCGGCGAGGCTGTTGAAGAACCTGGCGTTGTCCCGGCGTGTCTGTTCGATCAGGCTTTTGATCCTGGTCCGTGAGGCAAAGGACGAGCCCGGTTCGTTGAAACCGATGTGGCCGTCGGTGCCCACGCCCAGCAGCTGCAGGTCCACACCACCGGCCGCGGCGATGGCTCGCTCATACGCGGCGCAGGCTGCCGGGATATCCTCGGCGGTTCCGTCCGGTCCGTGGACGTTCTCCGGCGCGATGTTCACCCGGTTGGTGAATTCCCGGCGGATCACCTCCCGGTAGGACTCAGCGTGGCCGGCGGGCAGGCCCACGTATTCGTCCAGCGCGAACCCGGAGGTCCTGCTGAAGTCCAGGCCCTGCTGGTGCCGGGCAGCGAGTTCGTCATAGACCGGCAGCGGTGAGGACCCGGTGGCAAGGCCAAGCACCGCATCGGGTTTGCGCCGGACCAGTTTCTCGATGGCATCGGCCGCGAGCCTTCCGGCTTGCCTGCCGCTGCCGAGGATGACGACTTCCATGCTCTTCCCTCCGGGGTTGTCAGCGGTTGACGGAAACCTGCGCCAGGAGTTCCGGGCCCCTGGCGTCAAGCCATTTGCCGCCCAGGCGGACACCGGCCGCGAAAAGGACCAGGCCCAGGAGGAGGCCGACGGCCAGGTTGATCCACCCGAACAAAGCGCTGCCCGTCACGGCCTGTGCCACCAGCAGGGCTGCCTCGGGGAGTACCAGGACCAGCAGGACCAGCATCCCCACAAACTGCACGGCGAGGGTCTGGCCGACGTTCCCGGGCGGCTTCTTGAACGGGCTGTCGCCGGGCCGCGGAACCGTGACTGTGTACCGGGCAGACACCACCGAAGACAAGCCAAGGCCGCTGAACAGGATCCCCAAACTAAGCCCCAGCTGGCCGGGCAACGCAGCCCAGTCGCGGGTCAGCGCCGCAGCCCCCACCGCGAACACCAGGACCACCGGCAGGGCGAAGGCAAGGCACGCGAGGGACCGGCCCAGCCGGTCCGCCACACCGCGGACCCCGGTGGCCACGTGCAGGGCGAACGCGGTGTTGTCGTAGGACACGTCGGCGGAGATGGACCAGGCAAGGATGAACGCCGAGACCGGGGCAAGGAAGGCCACGCCCCCGTAGTGGCCTGTCTGCGCACCCTGGAACAGCATGATCACGGGAAGCAGAGGGATCACCACGAGCGAACCGGAATACCGCGGGTCCCGGAGCCAGTAGGTCAGTGACCTCGCCATCACGGCGCCTGCCGGGGTGGGCGGAAGGACCCCGAGCAGCCCAAGGCGGCCGCCTTTCCGTTTGCCGGCACCGGTGTACGGCGGCGTGACGAGGGCCCTTTCCAGCAGCAGCTTCCAGCACCAGGCCAGGCCGGCCAGGACCGCCACCGACACCAGCAGTTTCACGGCAGCCGCAGCCGGCCGGCCGGCAGCGACGTCACCGCCGAGCGCCCACGGCGCGCCCAGCGGGGTCCAGGACAGGGTCCCGGCGACATCCGGCAGGAAACCCGTGGAGGCCGACACCCCGCGGCCGACGGCCGCCACGATGGGACCGAGCAGCACCAGGGGAACCATGAAGGCGATGATGCTGATGTCCTTGAACCGCCTGGACGCGGCGAGGCCCGCCGTGGCGGTGGTGACAACCTTTGCCAGCACGACGCACGTCATGACTCCCAGGCACGCGCCCACGAGGGCCGCGAGCGCGGGCAGGACACCGCGGGACCAGGTGGCTACCGTGGCCAGGGCGACCAGGGTGGTGGCAAGGCCCGGAATACCGATCAAGCCACCAAGGGCAAGGCCTGCCAGTAGCTGCCTCATGGGAATGGCGAAGGTCGTGAAGCGTGCCGGATCCAAGGTCATGTCCGTGGCGGAGGCCACCACCGGGATGACGCCCCAGCCGAGCACGGCGGCAGAACCGCCCAGCACCACGGCCGTGTGGGCGGTTCCGGTGCCGGCGTTCCGCAGCAGGACCAGGGCGATGACGAGCATGGCCACCAGGCCCAGCGCATAGAGCCCGGCGATGGCCATACCCACCAGCTGCCAGGGGCTGCGGCGCAGTCCGTTTCGCAGCAGCGTGAGCTTGAGCCTCAGAAGGTGCGCAACCATTCGAGCCCTTCCGTGTGGCTGTGGCCGCCCACGAGCTGCACGAACCGGTCCTCCAGGGAAGCACCGGCCCGGACCTCGTCAACCGTCCCCGCGGCCAGGACCCGGCCGCGGGCCACGACGGCCACGTGGTCGCACATGCGCTGCACCAGGTCCATCACATGGCTGGACACGATGACGGTGCCCCCGGAAGCGACGTACCGGTCCAGGATGGAGCGGATGTTAGCGGCGGAGACCGGGTCCACTGCTTCGAATGGTTCGTCCAGGACCAGGAGCCGCGGGGCATGGATCATGGCGGAGGCAAGGGCGATCTTCTTGGTCATGCCGGCGGAATAGTCCACCACCAACGTCCCGGCGTCCTGGGCCAGGTCCATTGCCGCGAGGAGATCCGCCACCCGGGCCGCCACCACGGCCTTGTCCATGCCGCGCAGCAACCCGGCGTAGGTAATGAGTTGTTCGCCGGTGAGCCGGTCGAAAAGGCGGACACCGTCGGGCAGGATTCCCATCAAGCGCTTTGCCTCCAGCGGATGCTGCCAGACATCCACCCCATGGACCACGACGGTGCCAAAGTCAGGGCGCAACAGCCCCGTGGCCATGGACAAGGTTGTGGTTTTGCCCGCACCGTTGGGACCCACGATGCCAAAGAATGAGCCGGCCGGAACCTCCAGGCTGATGCCGTCCACCGCGATCTTTCCGCCGAACCTCTTGGCCAGCCCGCGGATGGACAGGGCCGGGATGGGCCCGGAATTCGACGCCTGGTCAGGGAGCGGAGCAGTCATGGTGCCAGCCTAGCCCGCGGAAGCGCGCTGTGCGGGGTGGGAGACTATCGTCATGGACATTGCGCTGGGCCTGCTGGTCATCGTTGCTGTGGTGTGCGCCGCCAGCGCCATCGGCCGCAGATTCAATATCCCCGTGCCGCTGCTGCTGGTCCTGGCCGGCGTGGCGGGCTCGTTCCTGCCTTTCATTCCCCCCGTTGAGCTGAATCCCGAACTGGTGCTGGTGGGCCTGCTGCCTCCACTGCTGTATGCGGCGGCGTTCCGGACATCACTGTTCGACTTCACATCGAACCGCCGGTCCATTGGCCTCCTGTCCGTCGGGTATGTCATCTTCGGCACCCTGGCCGTCGGGCTGGTGGTGTGGTTGCTGTTCCCGGAGATCCCGATGGCCGCCGCCATTGCGCTGGGCGCGGTGGTGGCACCCCCGGACGCGGTGGCCGCCACCGCCATCGCCCGGAAGGTGGGCATGCCCCGGCGGATCGTCAACATCCTCGAAGGCGAATCGCTGCTCAACGACGCCACCGCGCTGGTCTGCCTCCGGGCCGCCGTCGCGGCCATCGCCGGCTCCGTCTCAGCCCTGGACGTGGCCGGAGGGTTCGTGCTGGCCGCCGGCGGCGGGCTGGTGGTGGGCCTCGCCGCCGCGTACGTCCTCACCGAAATCCGGAAACGGATCAGCAACGTCGCCATCAACACCTCGGCGTCGCTGATGGCTCCGTTTGTTGCGTTCCTCCCCGCCGAAGCCATCCACGCATCAGGGGTGCTCGCCGTCGTCGTCACCGGCCTGGTCATGGGCACCAAAGCACCCTCGATGCCCAACGGTGCAGCCCGGCAAAGTGCCCGGAGCAACTGGGACACCGTGCAGTTCCTCCTGGAGAACGCGGTGTTCCTGCTGATCGGGTTGCAGGTCCGGACCATTATCGACAGCGTCCAGGACGACTCCCTGGGCGCCGGCCGCGTGTGGCTCGGCTGCGCCGTGATCCTGCTGGCCGTCCTGGTGCTGCGCCCGGTCTGGGTCTTCCCCGCTACCTACCTGCCGCGCCTGATCCCCTCTGTACGGCGGGCGGACCCAGCGCCGCCCTGGCAATTTCCGGCCATCGTGTCCTGGGCGGGCATGCGCGGTGTGGTCACGCTGGCCGCCGTCCTGACGCTGCCCGATGACCTGGAGCACCGCAACGTGCTGGTCCTGGCCGCCATGGTGGTAGTGGCCGGCACCCTGGTGCTGCAGGGATTCACGCTGCCTGCCTTGGTCCGGGCCCTGGGCCTGCCCGGACCGGACAGGCGTGAGGATGCCTTGAACCAGGCCTCACTGATGCAGCTAGCCACCGCCGCGGGAATGGAACGCCTGGACCAGCTGCGGCGCGAGAGCGATCCCCCGGAGGTCATGGACATGTTGCGGCGCCGGACGCAGGAGCGGGGCCTGGCCGCCTGGGAACGCCTGGGCCGGCCGGGGGCGGAGTCCACCACGCCCAGCCAGCGCTACGCCCAGCTGCGGATGGCCATGCTGGAAGCCGAACGGGACAAGGTCCTGGAACTGCGCCGCGGCGGGGACTTCGCCCACGAAGTCCTCAGCGAGGTCCTCGAGCGGCTGGACATCGAAGAGTCCATGCTGGACGCGTCCCTCAACGAGCTCGATTCCGCCACTGACGCCGGCGGCGGCGAGGGATTGGCCCAACCCGGGGGCGTTTGCGACCACCTGACGGCGGCCATGCTGTCCCCGGTCCCCGACAACCCTGCCTGTGCGGGTTGTGAACGGGAGGGGACCACACCGGTGCATCTGCGCATGTGCCTGGCATGCGGCCAGGTGGGCTGCTGCGACTCGTCCGCCGGACGGCACGCCAGCCGCCACTTCAAGGAAACCGGGCACCCCGTCATGCGGAGCATCGAACCCGGCGAACAGTGGCGCTGGTGCTATGTGGATGACCTGCTGGGCTGACCCCGTACCGGTGCGTTGCGCTTACCGGGCCCTGCGGATGCGGATAGGGCCCTTGGCTGACGCCGGATCCACGACGGCACCGCCTTGGGTGACCTCCACCTCTCCCGCTTCCACCAGCCGGCGCGCGGCCTGGCGCGCGGCCTCCATCAGTCCCCGCCAGTCGGCCCCGCCCACCGCGCGGGCGGCGTCGGACGGGCAGATGCTGGACGTCGCGGCGCGTGACGCCAGCAGCTCAAGGATGCCGGCTTCAAGCGCGCGGTCAGCGGAAGACAGGCTGTGGTCCGGCTGCCGGTTGTCCATGGGCTCAGGCGGCCGTCAGAAGGAACGCCGCGGCACGGCGCGCTCGTACTGCGGCGGCCACGTAATGTCGTAGCCGAGTTCGAAGGCCGCGCGCAGCCACCAGTGCGGGTCCCGGAGGGCCGCCCGGGCGATAAAGACCCCGTCTGCCTGTCCGGTGGCAATGGCATGCTCGGCCTGGCCAGGGGTGGTCAGGAGTCCCACCGCCCCCGTGGCCACGTGCGCCTCCTGCCGGATGGCTGCGGAGAATCCTGTCTGGTAGCCCAGGCCCGGTTTGATCTGCTGGTGCGCGACCGCCCCGCCGCTGGAGACGTCCACCAGGTCCACGCCACGGGCCGCGGCCTCTCGGGCCAACCGGACCGAAGCGGCCAGGTCCACCCCGCCGGGAGCCCAGTCGGTGGCCGAGATCCGGAGCAGCAAGGGCATGGAATCCGGAATGACGGCACGGACGGAGTCGATCACCGCCAGGGTCAGCCGGTTCCGGCCGGCTTCGTCACCGCCCCACTCGTCGTCGCGTTTGTTGATCAGCGGGCTCTGGAACTGGTGCAGGAGGTAGCCGTGCGCGGCGTGGATCTCTACGGTGTCAAAGCCAGCGTCCACGGCGCGGACCGCCGCGGCGGCGAAGTCGGAAATGACACCGCGGATGTGCTCCACGGTCATGGCCGCAGGGGCGGCGTACCCTTCGAAGGCGGTTTCGGAGGGGCCCAAGGTCTGCCAGCCGCCATCCGAGGCCGGGACACTGCCCTGCTTGCCGGAGAACGGCCAATACGTGGACGCCTTCCGTCCGGCGTGGGCCAACTGGACGCCGATCTTGGCATCGGCGGCGCCGTTCCGGTGGACGAACGAGGTGATCCGCTGCCAGGCTCCGGCCTGCTCGTCGTTGTACAGCCCGGCGTCGCGGGGGCTGATCCGGCCCTCGGCGTTCACGGCTGCCGCTTCGGTGAGGATCAGCGCCGCGCCGCCCGTCGCAAAAGCCCCCAGGTGCACCAGGTGCCAGTCGTTCGGAACCCCCGGGCCGTCGTCGGGATCGCAGCTGTACTGGCACATGGGCGATACCCAGCCCCGGTGCTGCAGCTCGAGCGACCTCAAGGCCAGGGGCTGGAACAGGGCAGGCACTAGAACAGCACTCGTGCGAGCGCCTGGCGCGCCTTGGCGACGCGCTCGTCTCCGGCGCCCACGACGTCGAACAGTTCCAGCAGCCGGACGCGGACTGTTTCCCGTTCCGGGCCGAAGTTCCTGCCGATGAACGCAACGAGGCGGTTCAGGGCATCGTCCACATGGCCGCCCGCCACGTCCAGGTCCGCCACCGCCAGCTGCGCATCAAGGTTATCCGGCTCGTTCGCCGCCCGGGCGCGGAGGGCCTCGCTGTCCTGGGCGGACAGCGGCTGCAGCCGGTCCATCAGTTCCACCTGTGCCAGCCCGGCTTTGGCCTCGTGGTCCGAGGGCATTTCCCGCAAGGCCTGGCGGTAAGCCTCCGCGGCGGCGGCGTAGTCGCCGGCTTCGATGGCATCGAAAGCGGCCTGGTGCAGCGGCGGAAGCGGCGCGGGCTCCTGCTCTCCCGCCGGACCGCCGTCGAGACTTCCGGTCACACCGTTGGCGGCCGCCACCTTGAGGAGCTCGTCGAACAGGCTGCGCACCTGCTGTTCGTCAGCGGCGCCCTGGAAGAGCGGCACCGGCTGCCCCTTGAGGACGGCGACAGCGGTGGGGACGGCCTGCACTTGGAAGGCCTGGGCAAGCTGCGGGAAGGCTTCGATGTCCGCGGCGCCCAGGACCAGGCGGCCGCCGAAGGAGGCAACCACGCGTTCGAGGGTCTCCAGCATCCTGCCGGATTCCGGTGAGTAGGAAGCCCACAGGGCAAATACGACCGGAACCTGGGCGGAGAGTTCAACGAGTTGCTGGAAGTTCGCTTCGGTGACGTTGACCGTGAGCTCCGCTCCGCCTGCGGGCGCCTCCTGGCCAGGCGCCGGGCCCGAGCCGGCTGCCGGGCCGGACGGCGCCGCGGGAGCTGCGGGCCGCTTCAGCGAGGAAAGGTCGACGGCGCCGCGCAGGTTAAGCAGGCTGGCAGCGGCAGGAGGGACTGGGCGGGAAGCTGGCGAACTCATGTTTCCCACTCTAGCCACTCCGGCCGCTGCCGGTGGTAATACGGTCGAGGGCCTACTTGAAGCTGGCGCCTACCAGGCCGCGGGTTGCGGCGACGAGCTTCATCGGGTCCGAGGATCCTGCCGGCGGCACGTAGACGGCCATGGATTCGGCGAAGCTCAAGACCATGCCGGTACTGGTTTCCTTGCCGCCGGCCAGGGCTGCCGCATCGTCGCCGATGCTGAGCTTGTCACCGGCAGCCTTGGGGGTGCCCTCGAAGCCGAAGTTGATGCGGCCCAGGACGAGGGCCCCGCCGTCGGAGGTACGGAACACCACCGTGCTTTCCGGCACCACCTTGTGGGTGAAGGAGAAGTTGCCGTTCTCGCCGGCCTTCACCACCTCTGCCTGGTAGGACAGGGTGTCGGCGATGTACGGCGAGGACTGGCCCTCGACCAGCTTGTCCTTGAACGGGGAGTCCGCTGACGTGAGCCTGTCCGCCAGGCCGGACATAGCTTCCTCACCGCTGTAGAGCAGTCCGGTCTTGTCCGAGGCGGCCAGCGTCTCGGTCCCTCCGCGGCTGATGTTAGGGAACGTGGTGCCCGGCTGGAGGGGGGTGGTCTCCATCAGCTTGTAGTTCTCCCGCGGGGACTGCTGGACCAGCGTCAGGATTTGCGGCACGACGTTGCCGTCGCCCTGGGTCACGGCCAGCACTTGCCGCGGCCAGTCCCGGTCGCTGGTGATCACGGTGGTCAGCAGCTTGGTGGAGCGGACAGGCATGCGGGGCTCGTAGGAGCCCACCTGGGAACGGATCTTGTAGTTCTGGGTCCGGATCTCCAGCTCGGGTCCGGCCACGCGGTCGGCAAGCTTCGCCGCATCCTTGGCGGCGTCCCCTGCGTCGGTCGCGCTCGAGACCTGCTCCAGGATGCGCCGGAACTGGGCTTCGAGGAGGACCGGAGAGCCGGTGCCGTCCTTGGCCGCCGGTGACGACGCACTGCCCGACGGCTGCGGGCTGGGGCTTGCCGCCTGTGCGGCGGTGCCGGATCCCGCCAGGACCACAGCTGCCACACCTGCGGCGACCATGGTGGCCTTGGTGGTGGACTGCGCCTGCGAACGGGCGCGGGCCCGCCGGGCGTAGCCGCTGCCGCCGTCGCGGCCTTCGCCGTCCTTGGTCCGCGCAGACACCAAAGCCAGCACAATGCCGCCCACCATCAGCAATCCGCCGATGACCATCAGCGGAACGGCCCACGGGGTGGATGTGTCGTTCGGGAAGGTCATGGACACCGATGCCGGGGCCGCCTTGGTGCCGTCGGAGGCAAGCAGGAGGCTCCAGTCGCCGTCAGCCGGCGGAGTCCAGGTGTAGTCCAGTTGACCGCTGGCATTCTCGGTGGACGCCCAGAGGTCCGAGCCCGCCGGGTTGGGCGCCGTGGCGTCGCCGTCGGCATGCTCAACCTGCAGGGACTTTCCGTCCTCGGAGACCCCGTTGATGGTGTTGTGGGCGGTCTTGCCGACCCACGCGCTGACGTCGTCGGGCCGGCCCGTTGCCAGCATGAAGTTGCCGTCGCCCTGGACCGAGATCTTGACGGTTCCGCCGTGCAAGGTGCGCAGCTTCTGGTCAATGACAGTCAGCGGGGCCGCGGCGGCGTTGGCCGGCAGGGACGCGGTGAAAGTCTCGGATGGAGCCCAGATGGTTCTCTGGCCAATGCCGGCCAAAAGTGTCAGGAGGCCGAGCAGCACAAGTGCGGCTGCAGTCTTTAAACGCAAGGGAAACACCTATCATCAGCGGGGGTTTACCTTCAATAGTAACCTTTTTGTTACCAGGGACCCCGAATCCTGGGTTCAAGCGGGCAGTCCGGAGGTGCTCCGGCGGCGCCGTCGGCTGGTGCTGACAAGCCTGCTGATAGTGTTTGCGATGATCATCACAGCGGCCCGCGAAGACGGCGCCACACACGGAACAGGCCCCAAAAACCAGTGACTGACAAGACGGACCCGTCCTCCCCGGCAGCCGAAAATTCCGGGGATCCGGGCAGGGCTGTCCCGGCTCCCCATGCCATGGCAGCGGCCCGACGGCGGGGCGGCGCCGCAGCGGCCCTCGGCCAGGTGGTCCGCCGGCTCCGCCAGCCGCTGCCCGGCGCCCAGCCCCGGCTTCGGTTCGAGATGCCGCCGGAGTTCGGCGGCCAGGCTCCCGAGCGGGAGTACGACGACGAGGACGAGCCGCAGTTCGGGCATCCCGGGCCGCGGATGTCTCCCCAGCATCCGCTGTACATGGGATTCATGGGAACAGTCGGTGTGGGCCTGGCCCTGCTGGTGTATTGGATCGGATCCCACACCACGCAGCTGCTGCTCTGGATTGTTGCCGCGCTGTTCATCGCCCTGGGCCTGGAACCGGTGGTGGGTTGGCTTGAGAACCGGAAGATTCCCCGGCCCGCCGGAATCCTCGTTTCGGTGGCCGTGCTGATGGGCGCCGTCGTCGGGTTTTTCGCCACCCTGATCCCCACGATCGTTGAGCAGGTCTCCGAAATCGTGCGCCAAGCACCGGACTGGGTGCGCAGCTTCATGGATTCGGATTTCTTCCGCAGCGTCGATGACCAGTTCGGGGTCAGGGACCGCATCACCGAGGAACTGAACAAATTCGTGAACGATCCGGCAGCCATGGGTGGCATCTTCGGCGGCGTCGTCGGATTTGGTTCGACCCTTGCCAACAGCCTTTTCGGCACCCTCATCGTGCTGGTGCTGAGCCTGTATTTCCTGGCGGCGCTGCCGGCCATGAAAAAGTGGGGCTACCGCCTGGCACCGCGATCCCGCCGGAAGCGGGTGGCCGCCCTGTCGGAGGAAATCACCCGTTCGGTGGGCAACTACGTCATCGGCCAGGCCTGCGTCGCCTTGCTCAACGCCACATTCGCCTTCATCGTGATGTCGATTGTCGGTGTACCGTTCGCCTTGCTGCTGGCGTTTGTGGTGGTGCTGCTCGCCTTCATTCCACTGGTGGGCGGCATGATCGCGGGCATCGTGGTCACCCTGGTGTCACTCACGCAGGGCTGGCAGACAGCCGCGGTCTATGCGATCTGCTACTTCGCCTACCTGCAGTTCGAGGCCTACTTCATCTCGCCGCGCATCATGCAGAAGGCAGTGGCGGTCCCGGGGGCCGTGGCGGTGATCTCGGTCATCGCCGGCGGCAGTCTGCTGGGAGTCCTGGGCGCCCTGATTGCGATCCCCACGGCGGCCGCCGTGCTGCTCCTGCTCCGCGAAATCTACATCGCGCGCCAGGACCAGCACTAGCGGACCCCGACGCAATCCGGGGGCGGGACCGCCTGGATGCGACCTCAGGACGCGGCGGTCGCCGTCGGGCCATCCCATTCCTGCGGAAGCGGCGTTGCTGATCCCTCGGGACTGACCCGGGCGACGATGTCGTTCAAGACACGTGCGGCGTACTTCTCGCCCACCCACAGGTGCTTGGCGCCGGCCACGCCCACGACGTCCGCCTGGGGCACCAGGCTGAAGCGCCCGGCGGCCTCGGCCGGCTGGAGGAAGTCATCGTGCTCCGGCACCAGGACGGTGAGGGGCTTGCCGGATTCGGCCCATTGCTGCAGGTGCTTGTCCGTGGCCCGGTGCAGCGGAGGCGAGAGCAGGACCGCACCTTCAATCTGGCTGGCCACCGGCTCCACGGCGCCGTACATCAGCGCCAGTTCCGTTCCAAAGGACCAGCCCACCAGCCACCGGTTGGGCAGCCCGCGGTCGACGGCGAAACGTACGGCCGCCTCGACGTCGTACCGTTCCCCGATGCCTTCCTCGAATCCGCCGCTGCTGGTGCCGCGGGGTGAGGCCGTGCCGCGGGTGTTGAACCGAAGGACGGCGATGCCGGCCAGCGCCGGGAGGCGGTAGGAGGCCTTGCGGTAGACGTGGGAATCCATGAATCCGCCGTGCGTGGGCAGCGGGTGGAGGGTAATCAGCGTGGCGATGACCGGGCCGCTCTCGGGCAGTGCCAGTTCGCCCACCAGGGTGTGGCCGTCCGCGGTCTGCAGCTCGATGTTCTCCCGCCGGGCGGGCAGGACCGTGGAAGCACGGATGGGTGCGGGACCCTGGGCTTGGGTGAAGCGGAACGACGCCGGATCAAAAGTCATGGTTTCCAGCTTAGCGACCAACGGGTGGCCGAAGCCCGGACGGCGGGGTGCGCAGGCGGCGCCGCCCGCGCGGTCAGCGGTACCGGTAGCTGCGGGACATCCAGCAGTTGGTGTGCCAGTGCCGCCGTTCGGCAAGGCCGGCCGCCGCCCCGAAGAGGTGGTCGTCTTTCCAGACCACCAGGTGCGCAACGCCGGGCAGGACGGCCGTGGAGCACTCCGGGCAAATGTAGGTTTTCTCCGCGTTTTTGGCGGTCATGGTGCGGACCATCCATTCGCCGTCCGGGGCGCTCTCCCGGCGTGCGATGCCGGCCCGGGCCCGTTCCAGGTCAAGTTCCGGGACCTCCTGTCCCTTGCGCCCTGCTCCCCTGGCCGAAGCGCCCTTACCGGATACAGGACGGCGGGGACGGTTCGAACGCGGCATGCATCCATTCTGCCCCAGCCGCCCGCCGGCCCGCGCCTCCACGCACTCCCGGCCGTCCGTCGTCGGCATGGCCCGTACGGTTCCACGCGGTAGTCTGTACGGCGTGCGACTCGTCATAGCCCATTGCTCCGTTGATTACGTTGGCCGGCTCAAAGCCCACCTTCCCCTGGCCACCAGGCTCCTGCTGGTCAAGGCCGACGGCTCGGTGCTGGTGCATTCGGACGGCGGCTCCTACAAGCCGCTGAACTGGATGAGCCCGCCGGCCACGCTGCGGGTTTCCTCCCCCGATGAGGTGGACCTGGAACTTGGCGTGGTGGAGCAATGGACCGTGCAGTCGGCCAAGACGGACGACCGGCTCATCATCAATATCCACGAGAAGATCACAGAGTCCTCCCACGACCTCGGGGTTGATCCGGGACTGATCAAGGACGGCGTCGAAGCAGACCTGCAGCGGCTCCTGGCCGAGCAGATAGAGACGCTCGGTGAGGGGTATTCCCTGATCCGGCGCGAGTACTTCACCGCGATCGGACCGGTGGACATCCTGGCCCGGGACGCCGATGGCGCCACCGTGGCCGTGGAACTGAAGCGGCGCGGCGACATCGACGGTGTGGAGCAGCTGACGAGGTACCTGGAGCTGCTCAACCGCGATCCCCTGCTGGCGCCGGTCCGCGGCATCTTTGCGGCCCAGCAGATCAAGCCACAGGCCAAGGTGCTCGCCAATGACCGCGGCATCGCCTGCGTGACGCTGGATTATGACGCCATGCGCGGGGTGGACGACAGCGAATCCCGGCTTTTCTGACCCGACGGCCCGTTGCTTTGGGCACCTAATACTCGGTCTGAAATCCCGGAGCATCATTGTCACCTGGTTTTTACCTAAATTTTATGCATTTTCGTGTTCGGGCCGTTGACCTGCGGGAACGGGCATGAAATTCTGGTCTCAGTCTTTGTGTAGGTGTTTTTCATGCTCGCAAGACATGTTGCGAGCGCGAAGCTCCTGCAGCGCCGGACCTTTTGTGGCAAGGCAATCCAGGATTCTTCTCGCGGAGTGACCAAGGTCGGCGCGAGGTGTGCCGTTCTTAAAAAGTTCCACAATGAGGAGAAATAAATGGCACAGGGAACTGTGAAGTGGTTCAACGCTGAAAAGGGCTTCGGCTTCATCACCCCGGATGACTCCGACGGCGATGTCTTCGTTCACTACTCCGAGATCCAGACCGGCGGCTTCAAGACCCTCGACGAGAACCAGCGCGTTCAGTTCGAGATCGGCCAGGGCGCCAAGGGTCCCCAGGCTACCGGCGTAACGCTCGTCTAGTCACCCGGCGCGGCCGCATGGCGGCCGTCCAGCAATGCAGATGATCCCCGGCAGGAATGCCGGGGATCATCTGCATTTGCGTACGTGGGGAGCGTCGAGGTGCCCGGCGGCCGCCCGCCGTATTCGCGCTCAGGTGACCAGTTTGCGGACCAGGCGTGCACCTTGCGCCAGCGAGAGGCCGGGAAGGTAGGCCCGGGTCAGCGCCCTGCCAATGGCCGGCAGGTGGAGGGGGTCCTGGTAATACAAGTAGAGCGCGCGGTACTCCGGCTTGAACCGGGACTTGAACGCTGCCAGCGACCGGAACCCGTAGACCGGCTCCAGCGCGTGGCCCACCAGGTCCAGGATGCGCACCAGGTTCTGTGCCCCCTCATCGGTGGCGCCGGCGTCTGCTTCGGCGTCCTCCCCCGCATCGGCCTGCCCTCCGTGCTCCTCCGGCCGGCTGGCCAGTGGCGAGCCGGACAGGGAAATGACGTCCACCGAATCCTTCAGCTCCAGGACCGCGGATGCAATCAGGAACTCCATCACGCCCGGGAAACCCTCGCTGCCGCGGCGCATGACATCAAGCGTCCTGCTGACCAGCCGGCCGTCGTCGTACACGGGAAGCCAACTGGTAACGCCGTGGACGGTACCATTGCCGTCCACCGCCAGGCAGCACAGGACCTCCTCGTCGTCGAGCTCGTCCACTCCCCCCAGCGTGAAGCCCATTTCCGGCACGGATTTCCCGGCCGCCCACTCTTCCGACACCTCATTGAGCCGCGAACGCAGTGCGGCAGGCAGTGAATGGTAGGAGCCCCACACGGCGTGGACGCCGAGCTTCGAGGCCCGGTTGAGCGCGGTCCGAACGTTCTGCCACTCCTTGCCCTTGAACTCGAGCTCATTGAGCCGCAGCCGCGTTTCCTGCGCCACTGCCACCCGCGAGAAGCCCCGCTCCCGCAGCGCCGGCCACAGGGTGTCGTCACATGAATAGAGCGCAGGGATCAGCGCCTGGGTGCGGCAGTAATCCAGGAACCCTTCGGTCACCCTTTGCTCGGCCCTGCGGTCGCCGATGGCTCCGCCCAGGGTCAATGCCACGGTCCCGTGCTGCTGGAAGGCCATGGCGCCGGCGCCGTCCGGACTGAACCAATATGTGTTGGGCTCCCACAGGGCCATCCAGGACAGGGGTCCGCCGCCCTGGTGAAGCAGCTCGCGGGCACGGTCCCGGTCCTGCCGGCCAAAGCCGAGGCCGTGGTGCCGCCCAATGAGGACCCACCACACAGCCACCAGGGCGACAATCCAGAACACCGGTCCGGAGTAAGCGAAGAGCAGCGTCTCGGCGCTGTCGCGCTCCGCGAAAACGCGGCGGAAATGCTGCGGAATGGGAACCGGCACGTACTGCCGCGCCAATTCGGCGAAGAGTCCCAGCAAACCCCCGTCACGGGCAAGGCCACCCGAGAGGAACCACGCCACGGTGTAGGAGCTTGCCAGGGCGAGCCAGGTGCCGCAGACCACTGCAGCGAGCGTCCGCCGGGCGCCGGGCCGCGTCTGCACGCGGAACTGGCGGCGGTTAAGCCACAGGATGATTGCGAGCAGCAGCGGCACGATGACGAGGGGAAGCACGTGGGCAAAGGCCGATGACAGGGGCGTCGAGTGGGTGCCCTGAAGGCGTGACGGAACCAGGGCGAAAAGGGCCAGGTAGACAGCTGCCAAGGCCGTCACGGCCAGCTGGATGGCAAGGGCAATGTTGAGGGCCAGCCGGCGGCCGCGGCGCATGCCGTCCGCGCAGATCAGCAGCAGGATGACCGGCACCACCGCCAGCGCCAGGCCGAACGGCCCGGCAAACCCTGCCCTGCCGGTTTCCAGGCAGGAGGCATCCACCGTTGCCCCGCAGTTGAACACCAACTGGCTGAGCGTGGGCATCGGGCTGAGGACGACGTCGCGCAGCAATGCCAGCGGGCCGGTGGGAGCCCGTGTGATCCCGGTCAGGATCGGCCCCACGGCAAAGACCGCGACGGTCAGGGCCAGGAGGTTCCTGGTTTCGCGGCCGGTGGAACGGTGCCGGTGGAGCCGCCCCTGGTCGCCCTGGATCCACCAGCCCGCCAGGAGGCCAAGGAGGGCCCCGATGAGGCCGATCACCGTCTCCGCGTGGCCAACGTAGAGCACCAGCAGGATCGACACGGACAACACCGCGGTCCGGAGCCGGCGCTGCCACAGCAGAGTGATCCGGGCACTGGCCGCCAGCCCGGCGGTCAGGATCGGGGCGTAGGGGCCGATCAAGATATCGTCCGCCATCTGGTCCAGCCAGCCGTCGCCAACATATACGGCCACCTGGGTGACCAGGAGGAAGACGGTCACTGCCGCGAACTGGCCGCCGAAATAGAGGCCGACGGCGGCGCGGCGTCCCAGCTTGCGTTCGGCCAGGCCCAGCAGCAGGATCATCATCAACGACGCCGTGAGGTAAGCCAGCGGGTTGGTGGCAAAGAACATGCTGGTGAAGAGGGACCACCATTGCCCGCCACGAAGGCCGGGACCGCTGACCGAGGCAAGTCCCAGGAGTTGTTCCGGCGGGCCGTCCAGGAAGCTTCCCGTCACGGCGGCTGCCGCCAGGAACACAGCCACGACGCCCAAGGTGAACGGCATGGATTTGAGGGTTTCAAGGGTTTGGTGCATTGCCGGACGGCCCACAGTGGCCCACATCAACGCCACCGTGCGGTCCGGTTTCGTGGTGCTTACCACTTCAGCCCCCATTGGCTGCCGAGGAATGCCAAGGCGTCACCGAAGCGCTTTGAGGACGTGTCCCAGGAATGTCCGGTGTGTTCCACCTCGTAGGCCTGCACGGTAAAGCCGGCGTCCTTGGCCGCCGCCGCGAGCGTGTGGAGGTTCCCCACGAACTCCGGATCGTTCTGGCCTGCGGTCAGGTACATGCCGCTGGTCTCAAACCGTTGGTGTTTCATGATCTCCAGTGGAGTCTGCTTGATGAATTCGTCCGGGTTCCCCGGAAAGGCTGCGTCAATGGTCTTTTGCCGCTCCTTGGCGATGGCGGGCTCGGCTTCGCTGGAAAATCCGAGCACGTCCGCGTAGACATCCGGGTGCCTGGTTCCCATTTGGATGGCACAGGTGCCGCCGAAAGAGAATCCACCCACGGCCCAGTGGCTGTGGTTGGTGTCAACGGCCAGGGTGGAACTGATCCATCGCGGCACGTCCTGCGAGAGGTAGGTGTCCGCTTTCGCGATCTTGCTGTCCATGCACATGGTGTTGGCGGACTGTGATCCGTTGGGATCGGGGATGACCACCACCGGGGCCACTCCCCCGTGCGCCGCGGCAAACGAATCCATGTGGCCACGGATGGCGCCGCCCGTCAGCCAGTCCGCGGGGCCGCCGGGCTGGCCCGCCACCAGGACAAGCACCGGCAGGGCGGGACGGTTGGCAGCGAAGTAGGCCGGCGGAAGGTAGAGATAGGCATCGCGGTTGCTCATCCCGGACAGCGTTCCCGGGATGGCTGCCTTACGCAGGACACCGCCGGCAGGCAGGTCGCCGGCGGGCTTCCAGCCCTGGAGGGACACGCCATCGGATTCACCGGGGTGGCGCATGAGCTCCTGTTCCAGCGCGGGTATCCGGGCCAAAGCGGTTCCCAGCAAGTCGCTGACAGTCCGGTTCAGTCCGAAGTAGGCATTGATTTGGAGGGTAGAGAGGGCCACCACCAGGAGCGCCGCGAGGAATCCGCTCCCGTAATGGGTCCAGGAGGTCCGCGGCAGCCTCATGATGCCAAGGATGACGGCCGAAACACCCGGCACGAACCACAGCAGAACGGGCTCCGGGATGTCCTCCGGAAAGACGGTAAGGACGTTGATCATGATCCAGTGGACGGTTGCCACCAGGACGAAGGCTGAGGCGATGGCAACAAAAACACGGATTGCCCAGGCGCGGATCCGTAGGTCCGCTGTTTCCCAGGCACGCGGAGGTGGTACCAGGAGGTAGGCCGCCCCGCCTAATCCCAATACCAGGACAGTCCCAAACAGGGGCCCGTCCGTAAGCCGAATGTCTGACAGCCAGTCCACGTGGCTAGCGCCAGGTCCCTACGCCGATGACGGGGCCCGCTTCGAGCCATGAGGAAAGGCCCGTGTACGCGTCGAACTTCATGGCCAGGTGCAGGTCCTGTCCCTCGTAGCGGAGTTCGACGATAACCACATCCGGTTGGACCTTGATGGCCTCGGCCTCGGTCGGCTTTCGCCTGCCCAGGAGCTCCAGCGAACTGCGCTTGAAGGTGTATTTCGGGCGGACGCTCAGTGAGATCAACCGGAACCACTCAAGGTCATTGTCCTGATAACGACAAACCCCCATTTGCCAGCTGTTACCAGCAACGCAAATGGAGGCGTCCACGGTGCCGAGGGCGCGCCGCAAATTGAAACGGCGCACCCCCGAAAGGCACAGTGCAAAAATCAGCAATCCGAACACGATTGCCAGTGCGATGAACGAAATACCCGGTGCGTCCATCAAGGTCGTGCTAGCGGATCCCAGCGGTAGCCGAGCCGCCCAGCTGGGCGTTGTCAGCAACGATGACCACGCGGTTGTTGTCCACGGAGAAGAACCCGCCGTCAACATCTACCGCGATCCGGTCCCCTGACACTGGCTGGATGGCCAGTTCACCTTCGGCCAGGATCGCCAGCAGGGGCGAGTGGCCGGGCAGGATTCCGATTTCACCATCACTGGTGCGGGCCTTGACCATCTTGGCCGCTCCGGACCACACAAAGTGGTCCGCTGCGACAATCTCAACCTCAAGCTCAGCCATATTACTTGGTCTGTTCCTGGATCTTGGCCCACTGGCGCTCAACATCATCGAGGCCACCGACGTTGAAGAACGCCTGCTCCGCGATGTGGTCGAGTTCGCCGTCGCAGATCGCCGAGAAGCCTTCAACGGTGTCCTTGATGGAAACCGTGGAGCCCTCAACACCCGTGAACTGCTTGGCGGTGTAGGTGTTCTGCGAGAGGAACTGCTGGATGCGGCGCGCACGCGACACCACGATCTTGTCTTCTTCGGAGAGCTCATCGACACCGAGGATGGCGATGATGTCCTGGAGTTCCTTGTTCTTCTGCAGGATCTGCTTCACGCGGACAGCCGTGTTGTAGTGGTCCTTGCCGATGTACTGGGGATCCAGGATTCGGGACGTGGACGTCAGCGGATCAACAGCCGGGTACAGGCCACGGGATGCGATTTCACGGGAAAGTTCCGTGGTCGCATCCAGGTGCGCGAAGGTCGTCGCCGGAGCCGGGTCGGTGTAGTCATCAGCGGGAACGTAGATGGCCTGCATCGAGGTGATGGAGTGGCCCTTGGTGGAGGTGATGCGCTCCTGCAGGAGGCCCATCTCGTCGGCAAGGTTGGGCTGGTAGCCCACGGCGGAGGGCATGCGGCCCAGCAGGGTCGATACCTCGGAACCGGCCTGGGTGAACCGGAAGATGTTGTCGATGAACAGCAGCACGTCCTGGTTCTGGACATCGCGGAAGTACTCCGCCATGGTCAGGGCGGACAGGGCTACGCGCAGGCGCGTTCCCGGCGGCTCATCCATCTGGCCGAACACAAGGGCGGTGTCCTTGAGGACGCCTGCCTCTTCCATTTCCACCCAGAGGTCGTTACCCTCACGGGTACGCTCGCCAACACCGGCGAACACGGAAGTACCACCGAAGTTGCGGGCAACACGGGTGATCATTTCCTGGATCAGGACGGTCTTGCCCACGCCGGCGCCGCCGAAGAGGCCGATCTTTCCACCCTTGATGTACGGGGTGAGGAGGTCGATGACCTTGATGCCGGTCTCCAGCATCTCGGTGGAGCCTTCGAGCGAAGCAAAGCTCGGGGCCTTGCGGTGGATCGGCCAGCGTTCGCTGATGTCCAGTTCCGACTCGGCAACGTCCAGGGGCTGGCCCAGCACGTTGAAGATGTGGCCCTTGACTCCGTCGCCGACAGGCACGGAGATCGGGGCACCGCTGTCCACCACGGAGGTGCCGCGGACCAGGCCGTCGGTTGCCTGCAGGGAGATGGCGCGCACGAGGTTGTCGCCCAGGTGCTGGGAGGTCTCGAACGTGATGGTCTTGGTCTCACCGTTGAGAGTGATCTCGGTGGTGAGGGCGTTGTAGATCGACGGGATTGCGTCAGCCGGGAATTCGACGTCGACAACCGGGCCGATTACGCGCGCAATACGGCCGGTTGCACCGGACGTTGCGGCTACGTGTTCGGTAGCAGTGGCAGTCATCTCTCTCACTTCATTCAGTAGATGGCGTGGGGTTAAGTTTATCTGTGGTGGTGCTGGTTACGCGGAACCGGGGAGGTGCAGGCTAGGACGCGAGGGCGTCCGCGCCGGCAACAATCTCGGAGAGTTCCTGCGTAATCTCGGCCTGGCGGGCCGTGTTGCGCAGGCGCGTGTACTTCTTGATCAGGTCCGTTGCGTTGTCGCCTGCGGACTTCATCGCCCGCTGGCGGGCGGCGAGCTCGGAAGCTGCTGCCTGCAACATGGCTGCGAAGATACGGGATTCGATGTAGCGCGGCAGCAGGGCGTCAAGGACACGCTCCGCTTCCGGTTCGAACTCGTACAGCGGCAGGAGATCCGATTCGGATTGGGCCTGCTCTTCCACTACTTCAAGCGGGAGCAGGCGGATGACCGTCGGCTCCTGGGTGACCATGGACTTGAAGCGGGTGTAGACAACGTGGATCTCGTCCACGCCGCCGTCTTCGAAGTCGGTCGCGAATTCTGCCAGCAACGCTGCGCCGACTTCACGGGCAGTAGCGAACTCGGGTGCGTCGGTTCCTCCGGTCCAGACCCGCGCATACTCGCGGTTCCGGAAATCGAAGTAGGCCTGGGCCTTGCGGCCCACGACATAGGTCTTGACTTCCTTGCCTTCGGCGCGGAGCAGCTCGTTGAGACCTTCCGCCTGCTTGAGGACGCTCGCCGAGTATGAACCTGCCAGGCCGCGGTCCGAGGTGATTACCAGGACTGCGGCGCGGCGGATCTGCTCCGGCTCAGTGATCAGCGGGTGGTCGATTTCGCTTTGGCTGGCGACAGCAGAAACGGCGCGCGTGATCGCGTTCGCGTAAGGCAGTGAAGCTGCTACGCGCGCACGGGCCTTCCCGATGCGCGAGGTAGCGATCAGTTCCATCGCCTTGAAGATCTTGCGCATCGACGTGGTCGAGCTGATCTTCTGGCGGTAGACCCGGATCTGGGCTCCCATACTTATCCTTTCCTAACATTCCGTCGCCGGGTGTGCCGGGCCTTTGCGGCCCGGCACACCCGGCGGTGCGGAACTAGCGCTTCTGCTTGACGATCTTTTCCTGGTCGACTTCGCCCTCGGAGATAGCGTCGTGCTCCTCGTGGCCGGCGCCTACCAGGTGGTTGTCACCCTCGCCGAAGAAGCCCTTCTTGAAGTCCACGATCGAGGACTTCAGAGCTGCAACGGTGTCATCGTCCAGGACGTTGGTCTGTGCCAGCGTGGTCAGGATCGAGGACTTGTGGCGAAGGTGCTCAAGGAACTCAGCCTCGAACCGGCTGATGTCCTCGACCGGAACGTCGTCCAGGTAGCCGTTGGTGCCGGCCCAGATGGAAACAACCTGGTCCTCGACCGGGAACGGTGAGTACTGGCCCTGCTTCAGCAGTTCCATCAGGCGGGCGCCACGGGTGAGCTGCTGGCGTGACGCAGCATCCAGGTCGGATGCGAACATGGCGAACGCCTGCATGTCGCGGTACTGGGCCAGGTCCAGCTTCAAAGTACCGGAGACCTTCTTCATGGACTTCACCTGGGCGGCACCGCCAACGCGGGACACCGAGACGCCAACGTCCACAGCGGGCCGCTGGTTGGCGTTGAAGAGGTCCGACTGCAGGAAGATCTGGCCGTCGGTGATGGAGATGACGTTGGTCGGGATGTAGGCGGAGACGTCGTTCGCCTTGGTCTCGATCAGCGGCAGGCCCGTCATGGAGCCGGCACCGAGCTCGTCGGAGAGCTTGGCACAACGCTCCAGCAGACGGGAGTGCAGGTAGAAGACGTCACCCGGGTAGGCTTCGCGTCCCGGCGGGCGGCGGAGCAACAGGGACACTGCACGGTAGGCCTCAGCCTGCTTGGACAGGTCATCGAACACGATGAGGACGTGCTTGCCGCCGTACATCCAGTGCTGGCCGATGGCCGAACCGGCGTACGGTGCCAGGTACTTGAAGCCTGCGGGGTCGGACGCGGGAGAAGCCACGATGGTGGTGTACTCCAGCGCGCCGTTGTCCTCAAGGGTCTGGCGGATGGCGGCAATCGTGGACGCCTTCTGGCCGATGGCGACGTAGATGCAGCGGACCTGCTTGGTGACATCGCCGGAAGCCCAGTTGGCCTTCTGGTTGATGATGGTGTCGATCGCGATCGCGGACTTGCCGGTCTGGCGGTCGCCAATGATCAGCTGGCGCTGGCCGCGGCCGATCGGGATCATCGCGTCGATGGCCTTCAGGCCGGTCTGCATCGGTTCGTGGACCGACTTACGCTGGGTCACGCCGGGAGCCTGGAGCTCCAGCGCGCGGGTGGTCTCGGCCTTGATCTCGCCGAGGTCGTCGATGGGCACGCCCAGCGGGTCGACAACGCGGCCGAGGAAGGCGTCGCCAACGGGAACGGACAGAACCTGTCCGGTCCGGTGGACTTCCTGGCCTTCTTCGATGCCGGTGAAGTCACCGAGGATGATGACGCCGATCTCGCGGACGTCAAGGTTCTGGGCCAGGCCCAGGGTGCCGTCCTCGAAGCGCAGCAGCTCGTTCGCCATGACCGAGGGAAGGCCCTCAACACGGGCGATGCCGTCACTTGCGGTGGTTACGCGGCCGACCTCTACGCGCTCTGCGTTCCCGGGTTCGTAGGACGCCGCGAACTCGTTCAGCGCATTACGGACGTCGTCGGCGTTGATGGTCAATTCGGCCATCTGCAGTCCCTGCTCTCCTGTTTGTGATCACCGCAAACGGTGACCGGGGTTTCTATCAGTTTGGTTGTGCTTGTCCGGCTAGCCGGCCAGCTGGCGTTGCAGTTCTCCCAGCCGGGTAAGGACCGAGGCATCGAGTACCTCGTCGCCCACCTGGACGCGGATTCCGCCAATGAGCGACGGGTCAACAATGACGTTGACCTTCAATTCCCGCCCGTACAGTGCGTTCATGCCCGCCTGGAGGCGTGCCAGCTGCGTCTCCGACAAGGGCCGGGTCACGCTGACTGTTGCAATCCAGCGCTGCTGCCGCTTGGCCGCCAGTTCGGCAAACCGTTCCACCAGCCGGGTGGGCTTGATGCCGCGGGGCTGGGTGACGGCCTGGGTGATGAGCACCCGGGCTTCTTCGCTGGCGCCGGGCGCCAGCCGCTCCGCGAGGGTAGCTTTGGCTGCCGCGCTGGCCTGCGGTTCGGACAGAGCACGTTGTACCTCGTGGCTGGAGGCAACAGCCTGGTTGAAGGAAAACAGGTCGTTTTCCAGCTCTTCCAGGCCAGTGATTCCGGAGGCAGAAACGGCCGACTTGTTTTCAGCAACGGAAATGACCACCGTTGCGGCAAGAGTCTCGAGTGCATCGCCGATGTCGCGCGCCGATGCCCAGCGTGAGCTGGCCAGTCCGCCCGCGATTTCAGCCGCATCAGCGGAGACTTTTCCGCCAACCAGCTGCCTGACCAGCGCCGATTTCTCGTCGCCGCTGCGGGAGGGGTCAGTCAGGGCACGGCGCAAACCAGCCGAGCTGTCCACCATTCCCAGAATTCCGAAGAGTTCCTTTGCCAGCTGCAGCGACGCGGTCGGAAGCTTCGCTTCCAAGGCGGCCAGGGCTGTTGCCAGCGATTCGCTCGATACGCCTGCCATTATTTAGCTGCACCTGCGTTCTGGGACTCCAGATCTGCCAGGAAACGGTCCACGACCCGTGCTGCACGGGCGTCGTCATCGAGGGACTCGCCCACGATGCGGCCTGCCAGGGTGGTGGCCAGGGTGCCGACCTCGGCACGCAGGGACACAACGGCCGCCTGGCGCTCTGATTCGATCTGTGCGTGGGCCTGCGCAGTGATGCGGGCAGACTCTGCTGCCGCCTTCTCCTTGAGATCCGCGAGGATCTGGGCACCTTCGGCGCGGGCTTCCTCACGGATGCGGTTTGCTTCGGTGCGGGCGTCGGTCAGCTGCTGCTTGTACTCTTCGAGTGCAGCAGACGCCTCAGCCTGGGCCTTTTCAGCCTTGGCGATGCCGCCTTCAATGGCCTCGGCACGCTCGGCGAAGGTCTTCTCGAACATCGGGACAACGTACTTGACCACGATGAAAAAGAGGATGGCGAAGCCAACGAAGACAACCAGCATTTCCCAGCCATTGGGAACAAGGGGGTTGACGTCGCCCTCAGCGGCGGCTGAGATGTTCAGCTGATGCATATTTCACCCGTCCTTTATCTACTCGGTTCTGAATGTTCGCTGAAGTTCTCTGGGTTTACTTGAGAACGAAAGCGAAGACCAGGCCCAGGATGGCGAGTGCTTCGGTCAGCGCCAGGCCAAGGAATGCGATGGGCTGCAGGACGCGCTGGGCTTCCGGCTGGCGCGCAACGCCGTTGATGTAGGCAGCGAACACGAGACCCACGCCGATACCACCGCCGATAGCCGAGAGGCCATAGCCGATGAGGTTGAGGGAGCCGTTGATGGAGCCTTCCATTTTTTTTCCTTTCAAGATGCCACTTGTGTGGCAGGTTGTTTGGGTTGCTTCATCCCCGCGAGGGGAATTCTGTGTGTGCCGTGAGGGACATGGCGCCCCGCCGGCGTGCCTAGTGGCTGTCGGCGTGCAGTGCGCCTTCGATGTAGATCGCGGTCAGCAGCGTGAAGACGTAGGCCTGCAGGACCATGATCAGGGCTTCAAGCATGTACATGGCGATCGCACCGGCCAGGACCAGGACCGACGTGCCCTTGAGCAGGAAGTTCTCCTGCATGATCAGGTACTCGATGCCGGAGCCTGCGATCATCACGATGAGGTGGCCGGCGAGCATGGTCGCGAACAGACGAAGGCTGTGCGTGACGGGCCGGACAACGAAGTTGGAGATGATCTCGATCGGGATGACGATCGGGAGGATGTACCACGGAACGCCGGAAGGTACGGTGGCCAGCTTGAAGTAGCGCAGGCCGTTCTTCTTGATGCCGATGGCGATCCAGGTCACGTAGACCAGGCCGGCCAGCACATACGCTCCACCCACGTGCGAGAACGTGGGGAGCTGGAACACCGGAATGGCGCCGTAGATGTTGTTGACCAGGATGAAGAAGAACAGGCTGAACAGCAGCGGGACGTACTTGATGAAGTCCCTGCCGCCGATGATGTCCTTGGCGATTCCGTTGCGGACGAAGCCGTAGGCGGCTTCGCCGGCGAACTGGAGCTTGCCGGGTACCAGCTGCTGCTTGCGTGCGGCGAGCACGAAGAAGACGGCGATAAAGACGACAGAGAGGAGGACCAGCAGCATCTGCTTGGAGAATCCTTCTGCGGCACCCCACGGCAGGATTGCCGGCAAATGCATTTCGTTAATTCCAGGAGGAGTGAACTCTCCTGAATCTTGGGCCGGGAGCGCAAGCGCGATCAACGCGTTTCCTCTCTGCAGTGTCCATCATTGGGCGTTGGGCGGGGTCCGGCAGCCTGACAGCCTGCTGTTCCCCCTGTGAAATTATTTGGCATTAGTGTTGCCGTCCTGGGACGGCCCGCTGGCAGCATGGCGATCACCAGCGTTTGTGCGAGAACTGGTAAGGCCATGCATATGGGAAAGGTAAAAACCTCCGACGGCTCCAAGCAGAGCGCCTGCGAGCACGATCCAGCGCGTTCCCCACACGTAATCCAGTCCCCACCCTATCAAACTCCAGACGATGATTCCGCCAATGATGTAGCTGAATACCGCCATTCCAGCGTTGTAGCCGCCGTCGTTCGACGCGTCGGAAACACCGGGTGCGGAGCCGTTGGATCGGCGCTTGGCTTTCGCTGCAACGTCGGATTTCTTCGGGTTACGCATTGGTGGGTCCCTTCTCTTCCGGATCGTTGTAGATCTGGAGGCGGGCTTTGCTGAAGCCATGGATCTCCGCAGCCTGCCAGAGGACGACGGCGACCACGGCACCTATGACGAACCAGCGTCCGTGCAGCCACGCCGGAGCCCCGACAACGAACAGGACGACCGCGAAGCCAACCACCTTGATGAAGTAGGTGGCTACGAACACCCCAATCGCGCCGGACGGATTCCGGCGTCCCACGAAGTGGCCAACCAGCAGGCTGATTCCGAAGAACAGCATCACCAGCAGGCCCCCGAGGAAACTGGAAACTGCCCCGCTTGCTCCATTGAGGAGCGCGGCAGGGATGGCGCACAGCGCCAGTCCGGCCGTGGCGGCAATCAAACTGCGCTTGAGCAGGTTTAGCCAGAGCGAGCGTGTGGGACCCGAAGAGCCAACGTGTCCATGGCCGGACACAGGTCCGGACTCGGCGTTGGAGGTCATTCGATCCCAATCGTCGGCACCTCGTGGCTCAGCGCCAGGAGGTAAAGGGTGGAGGAGCAGCTTGGGCTGCCCCTAAATTCTACACGAGATAGAACATGGCTAGGTCACCGGCAGCCGTGTGACTTTGGACCTGCGGCGGCGGCGTCCAATCAGGTCCGGGCTGGCCAGGTACACGACGAGGACCAGGACGGTGCCGGCCACGCACAAGGCCACCACCGGCAACGACGCGGTGGCGGCGACGAAGCCGAGGATGATCACAGCGACCGTGCAGGCTGTAACGGCGGCAGCCGACTGCAGGTGCGAGAAGCCGACATCCGTGAGCCGCTGGTAGACGTGCTCACGGTGCGATGCGTACCAGCGCTCCCCCGCCTTGATCCGCCGAAGCAGTGTGTAGCCGGTGTCCGCGGCATACACCAGGATGGGTGAGAGGACGTATTCCACGTAGACACCGCCAAGGAAGCCGGCGACGGCGAGGGCGGCTACGGATGCGCCGAGCAGGTAACTTCCGACGTCGCCCAGGAAGACTGAACCCCGGCCCAGGTTCCACGGCAGGAAACCGAGGAAGGACATCGCGAGCACGGCTCCGCCAGCCGTGAGCCAGGGTTGTTCGGCCAGCGTTCCGGCCAGCGCGTAGGCCCCGCCGGCGGTGACCCCGTGCAGGCCGGAAATACCATTGACGCCGTCCATGAAGTTGGCAATGTTGACATACGCCGCGATCGCCAGCGCCGCGAGGGGCAGCCACCAGAACGACTGGCCGGTCAGCACGATCAGGACCACCGATCCGGCGGCCCCGATGCCGAGCTGGGCAGCTGCACGGCCGCGGATGGACAGGCCGCGCAGGTCCTCGACCCAGCCGACAACGGCGCAGGCCACAATGATCGCCAGGACGACGGCGGACACGGACCGGTCAACGGTGACCACGCCGAGGAGGACGGCTGCCGCGTAGCCGATGACGGTGGCGAGGGCGGCGGCGACCCCCATGCCGCGGATGGTTGCCTTGGCGTGCGACGAGCGGGCAGAGGGAACGTCCACCACCCCCATCCGGACCAACCAGGGCTTCACTGCGAACGGGAGGAGGAGGCTCGCCAGCAGGGTTGCCAGTGCCACCAGCAGCAGCGGCATCATGAGGCAACCCTGATGGCGCCCGTGTCATCGGCCTCATCGTCGGGAATGTCGCTGATGCTGACGCCCTGTTCCGCTTCACAACGGGCCAGCCAGACGTTGAGGTCGAGCTTGTCCGGATCCTGCTCGGTGGCCCGGGTGTGTGAAATCTTGGGGTGCAGCGGGCGTTTGTCCAGTTCCCCGGCGCCCACCAGTTCCTCGTGCAGCTTCTCCCCCGGCCGCAGTCCGGTGTAGATAATCTCCACGTCCTTGCCGGACATGGCGATCATGCGTTGCGCCACGTCGAGGATCCGGACCGGTTCGCCCATGTCAAGGATGAGGACGTCGCCGCCGGCACCGATCGCACCGGCCTGGATCACCAGCTGGCAGGCTTCGGGAATGGTCATGAAGAAGCGCGTGACATCGGGGTCGGTGACCGTGACCGGACCGCCGACGCGGATCTGTTCGGTGAAGAGCGGCAGCATGGAGCCGCGACTGCCCATGACGTTGCCGAAGCGGACGGAGACGAACTTCTTTTGCGTCTGCCCTGCCATCCACGCAGTCAGCTTTTCGGCAACCCGCTTGGAGTGGCCGAGGGCGGTGGTGGGGTTGGCGGCTTTGTCGGTGGAAATGTTGACGAAGTTCGAAACGCCTGCCCGGCGGGCGGCGCGCAGCACGTTCAACGTGCCGCACACGTTCGTCTTCCAGGCCTCCACAGGGTACTGCTGGAGCAGTGGAGCGTGCTTGAGAGCTGCCGCGTGGAACACCACTTCGGGCTGCCGGTCAGCGAAGATCTCCTGGAGGGCTTCGCCGTCGCGGATGTTGGCCAGGACGGTGTCGCGGCCGGCCAGCAGGCCGCGGCCGGTGATGGAAATCTGGGTCTGCTGCAGCCCGGTTTCGTCGTGGTCCAGCATGATCAGTTCCGCGGGGTCGAACTGCACGATCTGGCGGCAGAGTTCCGAGCCGATGGATCCGCCGGCGCCGGTTACCAGCACCCGCTTGCCCTTGATGTAGCCGGCAATCTCGTCGACCTTGATGTCCACGGGCCGCCGGCCTATCAGGTCTTCGACCGCCACGTCGCGGAAATCGGAGAACCCCGCGGGCGCTCCGCTGCCAAGCATGTCCCTCAGCGGCGGCAGGACCAGGACGCGGACGTTGAGCCCGGCCACGGCGTCGGAGATGCGGCGCACCAGTCCCGCTTCGACGTTGGCGAAGGCCACCACCAGGACGGTTGCCCGCGTGCGCCGGATGATGGCGGGGAGGTCATCCCCGCGGCCCTGGACCTGGACACCGGAAAGGCGCAGGTGCTTCTTGGCGGGATCGTCATCCACCAGGCCTACCGGGAAGTAGGGCGAGTCCGGGTCCTGCAGCATCCGGGTTACCAGGGAGTTGCCGAGGAACCCCGCGCCGTAGACCAGCGTGTTTTGGGCCCCGTCCCCGGGCCTGGTCTTGCTTTCGGCGTAGAGGCGCTTGGCATAGCGGGCGGCGCCCATGAACAGGCAAGCGAAAGGGAAAGCGATGAGGCCGACGCTGCGGCCGATGTTGATGGCCTCATAGAGGACCAGCAGGCTGGCGGTGATGGAGGCGGCCACGATGACCGTGACGAACACCAGTGCCCGGGCTTCCTGGAAGCTGCCGAATGGATAGCGGCCCCGGTACAAGGCGAGGGAGTATCCTGCCAGCATCTGGACGACGACGGCGATGGCAGCGATGGCGAAGGCACCGGCGAACTGCTCCACCCGGATACCCATCTCATAGCGCAGCAGCAGCGCCAGGACGATGGCCACGACCCACGACATGGAGTCGAGGAACATCTGGATCCAGATCCAGATGGCGGGTTTCTCGTCCCGTACGGCGGCGGATGCGCGCGTTTCAGATTTTGTACTCAACAGAAGATGCAACCGACTTCCACTACCACGGCGGCCAGCGCCTTTTTCACAATGCCCCGCCGCAAAAACCGTCGGACGGCGTCGGGACCTAGAACGATACTAATCTCTTCGGCTTCCACTTCCCGGATGCGCGGGCAGTGGAGGCATGGGTTTCCATCCGGTGTCCGAGAGGATCGTGCGTGATTCGCGCCATCCGCGCCACAGTGCGCCGGAGCCCTTGAGGGTGCGTTCCACCAGGACCAGGCGGGCTATTTCCTTGAGGAAAGTCAGCGCCGTCCCGGCAGCGAAACCGGCCCTGTTGTACTTGCCGTACGCCTTCAGGTAGTGCGCCACGTGTCCCCGGTTGCGCATCACGTAGCGCCGGCTAAGGTCGGAGGAATCGTTAAGGTGGCGCAGTCCCAAGTCCACCTGCCGCTGGGCACGGACCTTCTTGATGACGAAGGCGTTGACGTACACCACCGGCGTCCGCTGTGCCGCGAGCCAGCCGTAGATGAGGTCGTCCCAGGTGATGAAGAACCGCGGGTCCGGAAGGCCAATCTCACGGGCCACGGAGGCCTTGACCAGCATGCCCTCAAAATTCCCCACGTTGGTGCGGAACACGTCCGAATGCTTGAACACGTCCCGGGACACCGGCAGGAAAACGCCCAGCGATTCCACGAAATGGTGCTGCCAGAAGAAGGGATTGCCGTTGGCGTCGTACCGGCGGCCGATCATGCATGAATACTCCGGCGTGAATTTCTCCAGGGCGTCCACGGCGCCGGGAAGGACCTCGACGTCGTCGTCCATCAGCCACAGCCACTCGGCACCCGACTCGAGCGCGAGTTGGACGCCGTGGGAAAACCCGCCGGCGCCGCCCACGTTCCGGTCCAGCTTCTCGTACCGGATCGGCGGCCCACCGGCAGACATCGCCTGCGCCACGACGTCGGCGGTGTGGTCGGTGCTCGCGTTATCCACCACCAGGACCTGTGCGGGAGCGCTGCCCGGACCGGTGAAGGAGCGGAGCAGGTTGCGCAGGAACTCGGCACGGTTGAACGTGACGACGACGGCGTACAGCTTGTCCACGGCGGCCTAGCTCCCGGCGGACATCAGTTCCGCGGGCGAACCGAAGCCCTTGCCGCGGAAGCCGGTGGAGTAGGCGCCGAACCAGTGCGCGAGGCCCTTGAAGTCACCGGTCTTCAGGAAGTAGTACGGGAAACCGACGATGTCGGCGCTGAACCAGCGCAGGTTGCGGTATTTCCGGGTCAGGTAGCCGCGGTTGCGGAAGTAGCAGTAGCGCTTGAAGTCGCCCTCCGGGATGACGGGGGTGATGAAGCCGCCGAACACCGGCTTCATCTCGGTCCAGGTGGCGGGGTGCTGCACGGCCACGGTGGCCAGGGTGCCGTATTTCAGGCCTGCCTTTTTCACCCGGGACAGGAAGTCCACCTCATCCCCGCGGATGAAGAATTTCACATCGGGAATGCCGATCTTGTAGAAGACCTCGGTCCGGACCAGCGCGCCGTTGAAGAAGTGCACCATGTCCGGGAGGTAGCCCATGGGAGCGAGCCGGGACCTGTCGTTGGTCAGCAGGCCGTTGATGCGGAAATTGAAGGAGAGCCGGTTGGGGTCTGCGGTGGCGGCAACCAGCGGGCTGATGATGTCCAGCTGATGCTCGTCGGCGCTGCGGAGCAGTTCGGCCAGGCAGCTGGCGTCCTCCGGGTGGCCGTCGTCGTCCATCATCCAGATCCAGTCCGCGCCGCTGGCCATGGCGGCAAGGATGGCGTAGGCGAACCCGCCGGCGCCGCCGAGGTTGGCTTCGGAGCGCAGGTAGTTGATGTTGTCAGCGCCCATGGCGTTGACGACGTCGGTGGCCGGGACGGTACCGGAGTCCACCAGGGCGATGGAATGGATGGGAGCGGTTTGGGCGGCCAGGCCTTGCAGGAGCAGGGCCAGCTCCTCGTGGCGGTCGAAGGTGACGGCGGCTACGGCGACTTTGGGCTGCATGTCAGTCTTCCGGAGCGGCGTCGGGGTTGCCCGCAACACTGGCGTCCGGTGCACCGGCGTTGTCGGCGTGCGGTTCTTCCTCTGCCATCGGGATTTCTCCGAGCCCCAGGACACCGGGGACGTGCTCGCGCAACCGGTCGAGGCTGACCGCCCCGTTGCGGACCACGCGGAGGACGGGGCCGGTGGCGTCCACGATGGTTGACGGGACGCCGGCGTCACCTTCCAGTGGACGCGGGCCGCCTTCCAGGTACACCTCGACGGAGTCGGCCAGCTGTTCGCGCGCCGCTGCCGCCGTTTGCGCCGGTGCCTGGCCGGTGCGGTTGGCAGAGGAGACGGCGAGCGGGCCCGTCAGGGTCAGCAGCTCCAGGGCTACCTCGTCAGCAGGCATGCGCAGCGCCACGGTTCCCTTGGTCTCGCCGAGGTCCCAGTCGAGCGAGGGCTGGGCGTGCAGGATCAGGGTGAGGCCGCCGGGCCAAAAGGCTTCGGCGAGCTTGCGCGCGTCAGCTGACACGTCCGTGGCCAAGCCGTCCAGTGCGTTGATACGCGGAATCAGGACCGGCGGCGGCATGGTCCTGCTCCGGCCCTTTGATACCAGCAGCATGGTGACAGCATGCGGCGAGAATGCGTCCGCGCCGATCCCGTAGACGGTGTCCGTGGGCAGAACCACGCACTTCTTTTCGCTGATGGCACGCTGGGCGTGTTCCAGGCCCTGTGCCCGCTCGTCGTCGATGGTGCAGTTGTAGGTTGTGGTCACTGGCCCATTCTTTCATTCCGTGTGGCCTGGTCCGCGAGCACGGCGCTGGTGGCGCGCTCCTTGCCGTTGAGGTCCAGGTGCGTACTGATGCTTGTCCAGGCGCCGGTCCGGTCGAGCATGGCGGCAATCCAGCCTGCCTGGACTTCAGCGTGTTCCATGACGAAGTAGCCCCCGGGACGCAGGAGCCGGGCAGCCGAGGCCGCTGCCGCCGTCGGGAGTTCCATGCCGTCCGCTCCCCCGCCGTACAACGCCTCGGGCGGGTCATGCAAGGCCACTTCGGGTTCATTGGGGGTGGCGGCGGCCGGGATGTACGGCGGGTTGGAGATCACGACGTCGACTGTTCCGTTGAGTTCCGGCAGCGCGTTGCGCAGGTCCCCCAGGACGAGGTTGACGCCGAGGGGCGCCAGGTTCTTCGCCGCCCAGGCGTGCGCAAACGGGCTGAACTCTACCGCGTGCACGTCGGCACCGGGCACCTCGTGCGCGACGGAGCCGGCGATGGCGCCCGAGCCGGTGCCCAGGTCCACGATCCGGGGCGCCTGCATGCCCTTGACGTGGTCGATGGCCAGCTGGACCACGGATTCGGTTTCCGGCCGGGGAATGAACACGCCGGGACCGACCGCCAGCTCAAGGTAGCGGAAGTGCGCCACCCCGGTGATGTGCTGCAACGGAATGCGGCGGACGCGTTCAGCCACCAGCTCGGCATAGCCCGCGGGCGCAGCCGTATCGCCGAGCATCAGGGCGCGGAGGCGTCCCAGCCCGACATTGAGGAGGTGGTCCGCCAGCAACTCCGCGTCGGCCCGGGGGCTGGGGACACCGGCCTCGGCCAGGCGTTCCGCGGCCTCTCGTACGGCTGCGGCCAGGGACTGGGCAGGGGCCGTCTCGGTGGGCTCACTCATGGTTGGCTTCCGGTCAGTCACCGATGGCGTCCAGCCGCGCCTGCTCGTCCATCTCGATGGCGGACTGGATGACCGGTTCGAGGTCGCCGTTCATCACCTGGTCCAGGTTGTACGCCTTGTAGCCGGTGCGGTGATCCGCGATCCGGTTTTCCGGGTAGTTGTAGGTGCGGATGCGCTCGGAGCGGTCCATGGTGCGGATCTGCGACTTGCGCTGGGCCGAGTTCTCGGCGTCGATCTGCTCCTGCTGGTGCGCCAGGATGCGCGCCCGGAGCACGCGCATGCCGGCTTCGCGGTTCTGCAGCTGGGACTTCTCGTTCTGCATGGCCACCACGATGCCGGTGGGAAGGTGCGTAATGCGGACGGCCGAGTCCGTGGTGTTGACGGACTGGCCGCCGGGACCGGAGGAACGGTAGACGTCGATCTTGAGGTCGTTCTGGTTGATCTCGAGCTCTTCGGGCTCATCGACCTCAGGCAGGACCAGGACGCCGGCAGCGGAGGTGTGGATGCGGCCCTGGGATTCGGTCACGGGCACGCGTTGGACGCGGTGCACGCCGCCTTCGAATTTGAGCCGGGCGTAGACGCCTTCGGCGGGGTCGTTGGAGTTCCCCTTGACCGCTACCTGGACGTCCTTGTAGCCGCCAAGGTCGGATTCCGTGGCGGAGATGATTTCGGTCTTCCAGCCGCGGGATTCGGCGTACCGGGTGTACATGCGCAGCAGGTCGCCGGCGAACAGGGCGGCCTCATCGCCGCCTTCGCCGCCCTTGACTTCAAGGATCACGTTGCGGGCGTCGTCGGGATCGCGCGGAATGAGGAGGCGCCGCAGCTTGGCGGCAGCGGTCTCGAGCGAGGCTTCCAGTTCCGGCACCTCGGCAGCGAATTCGGGGTCCTCGGCAGCCATTTCCTTGGCAGCGGCGAGATCGTCCCTGAGCCCCTCCCACCGGTGGTAGGCCTCCACGATGCCATTAAGCTGAGCCGACCGCCGCCCCAGCTTCCGGGCAAGCCGCTGGTCAGCATAAACAGCCGGATCCCCCAGCTGCGCCTGGATAGCGTCATGCTCATCAAGCAGGCCCTGTACGGACTCAAACATATTTCAAAACCTTTCGTTCTGCGACCCAGTTTAATCAGGTGCAGGGATCCGGTCCCAACAGCAGCCCGGGCAAATGGTGAGCCGTGCACCCGACGCGCGGGTTTTCCGCCCCGGGAGTGGCCCGTAAGGGCCGGGCCGAGGGACCCGACGCGAGCTTGCGAGCGTTGGGAAGGCCCCTGCCCGCTGTCGGAGCGTTGCAGTTGACGTACGCAGTACGTCAACTGCAACGCGAAGGGGCGGGGGCGGAACATCCGCGCGGCACCCACCGCACGAACGCACCAGCGCCCGCCCCTAAACTCAGCTACTTGTCGTTATCGGACTTCGCACCAAGCGTCGTTTTCTGGACCTGCATGAGGAACTCAACGTTGCTCTGGGTTTCCCGGATCTTGTTGGTGAGCAGTTCAAGGCTCTGCTGGGTTTCGAGTCCGGAGAGGACGCGGCGCAGCTTCCACATGATCTTGACTTCTTCGGGCGAGAGCAGGTTCTCCTCGCGCCGCGTGCCGGAGGCGTTCACGTCAACGGCGGGGAAGATGCGCTTGTCGGCCAGCTGGCGGGACAGGCGCAGTTCCATGTTGCCGGTGCCCTTGAACTCTTCGAAGATGACCTCGTCCATCTTGGAGCCGGTCTCGACGAGCGCGGTGGCCAGGATGGTGAGCGAGCCGCCGTTTTCGATGTTGCGGGCGGCACCGAAGAAGCGCTTGGGCGGGTAGAGGGCGGCAGAGTCGACGCCACCGGACAGGATGCGGCCGGAGGCCGGTGCTGCCAGGTTGTAGGCGCGGCCCAGGCGGGTCATGGAGTCCAGGAGGACCACCACGTCCATGCCCATTTCTACGAGGCGCTTGGCGCGTTCGATGGAGAGTTCGGCCACGGTGGTGTGGTCGTCGGCGGGACGGTCGAAGGTGGAGGCGATAACCTCGCCCTTGACGGTGCGCTGCATGTCCGTCACTTCTTCAGGACGTTCGTCAACGAGCACCATCATGAGGTGGACCTCAGGGTTGTTGGTGGTGATGGCGTTGGCGATGGACTGCAGGATGAGCGTCTTTCCGGCCTTGGGCGGGGAGACGATCAGGCCGCGCTGGCCCTTACCGATCGGGGCCACGAGGTCGATGACGCGGGGACCGATCTTCTTGGGGTCGGTCTCGAGGCGCAGTCGCTCGGACGGGTAGAGCGGCACCAGCTTGGCGAACTCGACGCGGTCCTTGAGTTCTTCGGCGGTCTTGCCGTTGACGGAGGTGACGCGGACCAGGGCGTTGAACTTCTGGCGGTTGGACTGCTGGTTGCGGTCTTCGCCTTCGCGGGGGGCGCGGATTGCGCCGACGACGGCGTCACCCTTGCGCAGGTTGTACTTCTTGACCTGGGCGAGTGAGACGTAGACGTCGTTGGGGCCGGGCAGGTAGCCGGACGTGCGGATGAACGCGTAGTTCTCCAGGACGTCCAGGATGCCGGCGACCGGAAGCAGGACGTCGTCCTCGGTGACCTCGACGTCGTCGACGTCGGGTCCCTGGTTGCGCCCGCGGCGGCGGTCGTTGCGGTCACGGAAGCGGTCGTTGCGCGAGTTGTCGCGGTCCTGGCCGCCGGAGCGGTCGTTGCGGTCATTCCGGTCCCGGCGGTTCCGGCGGTTCCGGCGGCTGCCGCCGTCGGTGTCGTCGTTGTCGCGGTTGTTGTCGCGGTTGCCGTCACGCTGGCCGGCGTCGCGGCTGCCTGCGTTGTCCCGGCCGCCGTCGGAATCCCGGGCGGTGGTGTCGC
The DNA here is from genome assembly GCF_000374865.1 of Arthrobacter sp. 135MFCol5.1. GTDB lineage: Bacteria > Actinomycetota > Actinomycetes > Actinomycetales > Micrococcaceae > Arthrobacter. Next base: position 170,240 of record NZ_KB895452.1, read on the forward strand.
GGCCGCCGCGGGTGCGGCCGCCGTCACGGCGCTCGGTGCGCTGGCCGGCGTCGCCGGACTCGGCTGCGGGGGTTTCGGTGCGCTGCTCGCCTGCGCGCTGTTCCGTGGCCGGCTGCTCTGCCGGGGCTTCCACCGGAGCCTCCTGGACGGAGGCTGCAGCGGCCTCGCTGCGGCGGCGGTTGCGGGTGCGGGGCTGGCGGCGCTCCGAGGCACCTTCCGTGCCCTCGGTGGCTTCTGCGGACACCGCAGACGGCGCTTCGGCGGCCGGTGCAGCAGCGGTCTCGACGACGGGAGCCGCGGCTGCCGGGGCAACCACACCGTCACTGACCGCGCGGCGGCTGCGGCCGCGGCCACGGGCGCGGCTGCCTTCTGCGGCGGGGGCCTCGGCGGCGTGGGCTTCCGTAGCCGCCGGGGCGGCTGCTGCGGCCGGGGCCTCGACGCTCTCCGGTGCCTTGACGGTTGCCTTGGCAGGAGCCTTGGCGGTGAGGGTTCCGGCACGGTGGGCGGAAATGGCCGAGACCAGGTCCCCCTTGCGCATGCGGGAGCCGCCGGAGATGCCGAGCTGGCTGGCCAGGGCCTGCAGCTGGGCGAGCTTGAGGCCTGCAAGGCCGCTGCTCTTGGCGGGCGCAGCCGATGATTCGGCAGCAGAAGATGTGTGGTCCACAGCTGGTGACAGCTCAGTGGTTTCGGTCACGAAGGATCCTTCCCCCTCGACGGCGTCCAGACGAGGAGCTGGACGCGATGATTTGATCTGGGCCGCAGTTCAGATCTGCAGCCGGGATTTTTCGGCCTTGCCGGTTGGATTTCGGCCAGCAGGGCCGGATACTGATTCACCTTGCGCTGCACTCTTGGAGCAACGCCGGGCTGACGGTTCAGGGGCAGTTGGATGCTGCACTTTCCTGCGACAGACCAAGCAGGCGGCACCGGAATACATTCACAGTCGGTAGATCAAAACAGCAACTGAATGCACGAGCAGATCAGATAGGCGGAATTACCGCCGGTGCATGTCCACCTTAGCACCTTCAACGTCCACTGCGAGCTTCAGTACGCGCCAGCCAATATCCGGCGTGTTGTTTGCGGTGAAGGACTCGATGAAGGCCAGGGCATCCCCTGCCTGGGCCCCGCCGTTTGCCAGCACCAGGACGGTGGGACCGGCGCCGGAGACAACCGCGGCGTAGCCGGCTTTGCGCAGGGCGCCGATCAGCGCCGCACTGGGCCGCATGGCCTCTGCGCGGTAGCTCTGGTGCAGGTAGTCTTCGGTGCCCGGCAACAGGAATTCGGGTTTTTGGGTGAGCGCGTGGATCAGCAGTGCTGCACGGCCGGAATTCATCGCGGCGGCGTGGTGTCCCACGGACGCCGGGAGCAGGGCCCGCGCGGCCTCCGTGGAGAGTTCGAAGTCCGGTACGGCGACGATGGGAATGACGTCCCCGGCCACGGTGGCACTGGTGCTGCTGTACTGCTCACTGTCCTGCCATGACAGCGCCAGTCCGCCGAATATGGCGGGTGCGACGTTGTCCGGATGGCCTTCCAGTTCGCTGGTGAGCTGGAGGATCCAGTCCTTTCCGCGCCGGCTGCCGGCAGGCACCATGGCGTTGGCGGCAGTGACGGCGGCCACCACGGCAGAGGCGGAGGACCCGAGCCCGCGGCCGTGCGGGTTGACGTTCTCGGCGGTTACCTTCAGGCCGCCGTGGCGGTAACCCAGCCGCTCGAACGCCGCATCCATGGCGCGGATGACCAGGTGGCTGGCATCGCGGGGCAGCGTGTCGGCGCCCTCGCCGCGGAGCTCGAACAGGAGTTCGTCGGTGTCCAGGCTTTCCACGGTGAGGGTGTCGTGCAGGGCCAGGGCAAGCCCCAGGCTGTCGTACCCGGGGCCCAGGTTGGCCGACGTCGCGGGGACGCGCACGGTGACCCTCTGGCCGGGCTCAATGAGGTGCAGCCCGACGGCGGCCTGCGAGGTGGCGTCCAAGGCTACTTTTCTTCCAGTCCCAGCTCAGCGGCTACGGTGACGACGTCGTTGGGCACCTTGACCGGCTGCACGTCGCTGCCGTCCTCGGTGCGGAGGGCCCACTGCGGGTCCTTGAGGCCGTGCCCGGTGACGGTGATGACGATGGTCTTCCCGCCGGGGACTTCGCCTGCGGCGTGCTTCTTGAGCAGGCCCGCCACGCCGGCTGCGGAGCCGGGCTCGACGAAGACGCCTTCCTTGGCGGACAGCCAGCGGTGGGCGTGCAGGATTTCCTCGTCCGTCACGGCGTCGATGAGGCCGCCGGACTCGTCGCGTGCGCCGACGGCACCGTCCCAGGATGCGGGGTTGCCGATGCGGATGGCAGTGGCGATGGTGTCCGGCTCGGTGATCGGGTGTCCGGCGACGAAGGGTGCGGCTCCGGCGGCCTGGAAGCCCCACATGGCAGGCGTCTTGGTGGAGACGGCGGGCAGCGTCCCGGCGGTCTCCGACTCAAACGGTGCGGAGTACTCCTTGTAGCCCTTCCAGTAGGCGGTGATGTTGCCGGCGTTGCCCACTGGCAGGACGTGGATGTCCGGGGCGTCGCCCAGGGCGTCCACCACTTCGAAGGCGCCGGTCTTCTGGCCCTGGATGCGGGCAGGGTTGACGGAGTTGACCAGGAAGACAGGGTAGGACTCCCCCAGCTTGCGGGCGATGTCCAGGCAGTTGTCGAAGTTGCCGTCTACCTGCAGCAAGGTGGCGCCGTGCGCGATGGCCTGGCTGAGCTTGCCCATGGAGATCTTGCCTTCGGGCACCAGGACGGCGCACTTAAGCCCGGCGGCGGTGGCGTAGGCGGCAGCGGAAGCCGAAGTGTTGCCGGTGGAGGCGCACACCACGGCCTTGGCGCCGGAAGCCACTGCGGCCGTCATGGCCATGGTCATGCCGCGGTCCTTGAAGGATCCGGTGGGGTTCATCCCCTCCACCTTCAGGTAGACCTGGGAGCCGGTGAGTTCGGAGAGCTTCTGCGCGTGCACCAGCGGGGTGCCGCCCTCGCCCAGGGTGATGACCCTGGTGGACTCCGTCACGGGCAGACGGTCAGCGTATTCGCGGATGACGCCGCGCCATTGGTGAGCCACTTAGACTCCTTCTACCCGCAGAACGGATGTAACTGAATTGATGACGTCCAGGCCCTTCACAGCCTCGACGGTGGCTGCGAGGGCAGCCTCTGACGCGCGGTGGGTGACGATCCGCAGCTCGGCCGACTCCACGTTGGATTCGGCGTCGCGGTGGATGGTTTGCCGCATGATTTCGATGGATACGCCGTGCTCGGCAAAGAGCTGGGCGATCCGGGCCAGCACGCCTGGCTGGTCCGCGACGTCCAGCCCGATGTAGTAGCTGGTGGTCGCTGCCTCGATGGGCAGCGCCGGGACGTGGCCGGTGGTGGTCTCGGTGCGCTGCGGTCCGCCCAGGACCAGTCGCCGTGCAGCGGAAACGAGGTCTCCCATCACGGCGGACGCGGTGGGCGTACCGCCGGCGCCCTGGCCGTAGAACATCAGCTCGCCGGCGTTTTCGGCCTCGATGAAGACGGCGTTGAAGGCGCCGCGGACGGCCGCCAGCGGATGCTCGCGCGGCAACAGGGTGGGGTGGACGCGGACGGACACGCCTTCCTTGCCGTCCGCACCGGTCAGTTTCTCCGCGATGGCCAGGAGCTTGATGACGAAGCCGGCGTCTTTGGCCGCGGCGATATCCGAGGCTGTGACGGCGGAAATGCCTTCACAGTGGACGTTCTCCAGGGCAAACCGGGTGTGGAACGACAGGGACGCCAGGATGGCGGCCTTCGCCGCGGCGTCGTGCCCTTCGACGTCGGCGGTGGGGTCCGCTTCGGCGTAGCCGAGGCGCTGGGCTTCGGCGAGGGCGTCCGCGAACTGGGCGCCGGTGCTGTCCATCTGGTCGAGGATGAAGTTTGTGGTGCCGTTGACGATACCCAGCACCCGGGTGATCCGGTCGCCGGAGAGGCTGTCGCGGATGGGTCGGAGGATCGGGATGGCTCCGGCGACGGCGGCTTCGTAGGAGAGCTGGACGCCGGCTTTGTCTGCCTCTTCGTAGAGCGTGGGACCATCCTGCGCCAGGAGTGCCTTGTTGCCGGTCACCACGCAGGCACCGTTCTGCAGCGCGGACAGGATCAGCGTACGCGCCGGTTCGATGCCGCCCATCAGTTCAATCACCAGGTCCGCGTCCTTGACCAGGGTCCCGGCGTCGGTGGTGAAGAGTTCCTGGGGCAGTTCGACGTCGCGGTGGCCGTTGACGTTGCGCACGGCGATCCCGCTGAGCTGGAGTCGGGCCCCGGCACGGGCGGCAAGGGCATCGGCGTCCTCAAGCAGGATCCGCGCAACCTGGGCCCCAACGTTGCCACAGCCCAGCAGGGCCACTTTCAGGGTTCGCATTTCCGTCATTCAGGCTCCCATGTCGCGGTTCAAAAGATCTTCTTCGGTTTCCCCGCGGACAATCAGCCGGGCAGATCCGTCGCGCACCGCGACAACGCCCGGCCGGGCCAGATAGTTGTAGTTGCTCGAGAGGGCCCAGCAGTAGGCGCCGGTCCCCGGTACGGCAAGCAGATCACCGGCTGCCACGTCCCCGGGCAGATATACATCTCTAACAACTATGTCGCCGCTCTCGCAATGTTTGCCCACCACGCGGGACAACTGCGGGGCCGCGCCGGAGGTGCGGGAGGCCAGGACAGCCGAATAATCCGCGTCGTACAGCACCGGACGGGCGTTATCGCTCATGCCGCCGTCCACCGAAACATACCGGCGCGGATACGTAACGTTGTTGCCGGCGTCACCGCGGGCCCCGGAGGGAGCGTCCACGCGAACGGTCTTGAGCGTACCCACCTCGTACAGGGTGAAGGTGGTGCTGCCCACGATGGCGCGTCCGGGTTCGATCGAGATCCGCGGCGCGTCGATGCCCAGCTCGGCGCAGGTTGAACGCACGACGGCGGCCATCGCCGTCGCGATCTCCGCTGCGGGGCGGGGGGTGTCCACCGGCGTGTAGGCGATCCCGTAACCGCCCCCGAGGTCGAGTTCCGGCATGGTGATGGAGTATTTCCCCTGCATGGCCGCCAGGAAGCGCAGCAGTTTTTCGGCAGCCAGCGCGAAGCCATCGGGTTCGAAGATCTGCGACCCGATGTGGCAGTGCAGGCCCAGCAACTCGATGCCGGGGTGGGCTGACGCCGCGGCAACTGCTTCTTCGGCTGCGGAGACGCCTGCTTCCGCGGTGGTGTCCGCTGCCATCGAGAGGCCGAACTTCTGGTCCTCGTGCGCGGTGGCGATGAACTCGTGCGTGTGGGCGTGCACGCCGGGCGTCAGCCGAAGCATGACCTTGGCCTGTTCGCCGCGGGCCTGCGCGATGGCCCCGACGCGGACCAGCTCGTCAAGGCTGTCCACCACGATGCGGCCGAGCTTCATGTCCAGCGCGCGGTGGATCTCGGCATCGGATTTATTGTTGCCGTGCAGTGCCACCCGTTCGCCGGGAATACCGGCGCGTGCCGCGACCGCCAGTTCTCCGCCCGATGCGGTATCCAGGCGCAGCCCTTCCTCCTCGACCCACTTCACCACTGCGGTGCACAGGAAGGACTTCCCTGCGTAGTAGACGTCCACGCCGCCGCAAATATCGGCAAAGGCGGCGTCGAAAGAGTCCTTGAAGGCCCGGGCGCGGGAACGGAAATCGGCCTCGTCCATGACGAACAGCGGCGTCCCGAACTGCTCCTTCAGGGCGTGGACGTCCACTCCGCCCACGGTGAGGGCGCCGGCGCCGTTCCGGACCACGCTGCCGGCCCACATGGGCTGGTGGAGCGCGTTCAGGTCGGCCGGGACCTGCAGCCAATCGGGGGCCAGCGGGGATGCGGTGCTTGAGGATACCGTCACGGTGCTCACATCCGTTCGGGCGCCGAAACGCCCAACAGGTCAAGTCCGTTGGCAAGCACCTGGCTGGTGGCGTCGTTGAGCCACAGCCGCGTGCGGTTGAGGTCGGTGACCGGTTCGTCACCCATGGGCGCAATCCGGCACGCGTCATACCACCGGTGGTAGGCCCCGGCGATGGCTTCGAGGTGCCGTGCCACGCGGTGCGGTTCACGCAGTTCCGCGGCCTTGGCCACGATGGACGGGTAGCTGCCCAGGTAGGAGAGCAGTTCGTTTTCCGTGGCGTGGTCCAGCAGCGAGGCCTCGAAGCTGTCGCGGCCGTCCACTTGGCGTTCCACGCCGGCGGCCACCGCATTGCGCGCGGCGCCGCGGGAACGGGCGTGGGCGTACTGGACGTAGAACACCGGGTTCTCGTTGCTGTGCTTCTTGAGCAGCTCGGGGTCCAGGGTCAGCGGGGAATCGGCCGGGAACCGGGCCAGCGAGTAGCGGACCGCGTCCTTGCCCAGCCACTCGATCAGGTCCTTGAGTTCGATGATGTTGCCCGCGCGCTTGGACAGCTTGGCTCCGTTGACGGAGACCAGCTGGCCGATCAGGACCTCGATGTTCACCTCGGGGTCATCACCGGCAGCGGCGGCGATGGCCTTCAGCCGGTTGATGTAACCGTGGTGGTCGGCGCCGAGCAGGTAGATCTTCTCGGTGAAGCCGCGGTCCTTCTTGGACAGGTAGTAGGCGGCGTCGGCGGCGAAGTAGGTGGGCTCGCCGTTGGCGCGGACCATCACCCGGTCCTTGTCGTCGCCAAAGTCCGTGGTCCGCAGCCAGACCGCACCGCCGTCGTCGAACACATGTCCCTGTTCGCGCAGGCGTGCCACGGCACTCTCGATCGCTCCGGCGTCGTGCAGCTCCTGCTCGGAGAAGAAGACGTCGAACTCGACGCCGAAGTCCGCCAGCGTGGCTTTGATGTCCTTCATCTGGGCTTCGTAGGCCGCGGCGCGGATGACGGGCAGCGCGGCGACCTCGGTGAGCTCGCGGATGTCCGGGTGCGCGGTGAGGACCTCGTGGCCGAGATCGGCGATGTACTGCCCGGGGTAGCCACCGTCGGGCACCGGGAGGCCATGCAGCCGGTTGTAGACGGAGTGCGCAAAGGTGTTCATCTGCGACCCGGCATCGTTGATGTAGTACTCGGCCGTGACATCGGCCCCGGAAGCCCGCAGCACGCGCGCGATGGCATCCCCGAGCGCTGCCCAGCGGGTGTGGCCGATGTGCAGCGGCCCGGTGGGATTCGCGGAGACGAACTCCATGTTGACGGTGTGCCCGGCGAGCGCGGTGTTGGTGCCGTAGCTCCGGCCTGCTTCGACAATGGCCTTGGCCAGGGCACCGGCTGCCGCGGCGTCAACGGTGATGTTCAGGAAGCCCGGGCCAGCGATGTCCACCGCGGAAACACCATTGATGGACTTCAGCCGGGTACTGAGGATGGCAGCGAATTCACGCGGGTTGGTCCCCGCCGGCTTGGCGAGCTGGAGGGCGATGTTGGTGGCCCAGTCGCCGTGGTCCCTGTTCTTGGGTCGCTCCACGCGCACCTCAGCAGGAATTGCTGATTCCGCAAGGGCGATTTCGCCGGCGGCGACGGCGTCCTTGAGGCAGGCGGATATGGCGAGGGAAAGTTCTTCGGGAGTCACCCCCCTAGCCTACCGGGGGCCAGTGACAGCAAAGAATTTAACGCCGGCCGGAGCCCCCGCGTGAACCTTTCGGGCAGATCCGGCGTTGTCCAGAGCGTAGCCACTGCCGCACGGCATGACCTCCGAGTGAAACGAGAGCCTTCATGAGACCCTCCACCCGCACAAGCCCGTCCGTACCCGCAAGCCCGCCGGCAGCGGGCGGCGCCCTCCGCCGGACCCTCTACGCCGGAATCGCCGGCTTGTCACTGGCCGGAACCGTGGCGGGCTGCGCACCCTCGGCGGCCGAAGCCCCGCCGGCAACCAACGGCGCCGCCGGAAACAGCTCCGCCGCGGCATCGGGCGGCTCCACCGCATTGGCCGGCAGCGGTGGCAGCTACAAGGACGGCACCTACAGCGCGGACGGCAACTACGTTTCCCCCAACGGCACGGAAACGGTCGGCGTGCAGTTGACCCTGGCCGCGGGAAAAGTCACCGACGTGCAGATCACCCAGCACCCGTCCAACCCGAATACCCGCAAGTTCCAGGGCGAGTTCGCCGGCGGCATCGCGGCGCAGGTGGTGGGCAAGAACCTCGACGAACTCAATGTGTCCAAGGTCGCCGGCTCGTCCCTGACCAGCGGAGGCTTCAACCAGGCCGTGGGCAAGATCAAGTCGGAGGCGCAGTAGGCGGTGTCCGGAACGGACTGGGAGGGCTTTGCGTTCCAGGGGATCGGCACCGACTGGGAGATCTCCACTCCCCTGCCCTTGACGGCGGCGCTGCGGGAGAGCCTCCTGGACCGCATTGAAGGGTTCGACGCCGCGTGGTCCAGGTTCAGGGCCGACTCGCTGGTGGCGGCGATGGCACGCGCACCGGGGCGCTATCGGTTTCCCGAGGAGGCCGCAGCGCTCGGCCCGCTGTATTCCACACTGTACGGTTTGACCGGTGGCGCCATGACGCCGCTGATCGGCGGCAGCCTGGAACGGCTGGGTTACGATCCCGCCTACTCGCTCCGGCCGGCAGGTCCGCCACTCCCCGCGCCCGCCTGGGAGTCGGTCCTCAGCTGGTCCGGGACCAGCCTGACGGCCAGCGAGCCGGTGGTGCTGGACATCGGCGCCGCCGGCAAGGGTTTGTTGGTGGACCTGCTGGCCGCCGAACTGGAAGGCGCCGGCGCCGGATCCTTCATCATTGATGCCAGCGGCGACCTGCTGGTCCGCGGCCCGGACCCCGTCAGTGTTGCCCTCGAACACCCCTACAACCCGGCCCAGGCCATCGGCGTCGTGGAGCTGGCCGGGCGGGCCCTGTGTGCTTCCGCGGCCAACCGGCGTGCCTGGGGCGACGGACTGCACCACGTGCTCGACGGAACAACCGGACAGCCGGTCCGGACCGCCGTCGCCACCTGGGCACTGGCGGACACCGCGGTGCTGGCCGATGCTCTGGCGACGGCGCTTTTCTTCGTTCCGGGCGGCACGCTTGAGGATGAGTTCGAGTTTTCCTGGCTGACCGTTTTTTCCGACGGCAGCGCAGCCTATTCAGCCGCCTTCGAAGGGACACTGTTCGCATGAAGCCCGTGGAAACACCGCAAGCAGGCCCGCTTCCCTCCCTGGCCGGCCGGGTGGGTTCTGCCGTGGGCAAGCTCACCATGTACCGGCTGATCCTGCTGGTCCTGGCCGCCCTTGCGGCCTACAGCCTGCTGCTCGACGTGCTGGGCTGGTTGACGTTCGGCATTCCGGAGATGCTGGCGCACCTGGCCCTGTGCCTGGGACTGACCTACGCCACCAACCGTGGACTGGCAGCGGTCTTCCGGGTGAACCCCCATTCGGAGTCTTCGCTGATCACGGGGCTCCTCTTGTACTTCCTGTTCTGGCCGTCCCTGCAACCGATGGATCTCGCAGGGGTGGCGCTGGCGTGCGTGCTGGCGTCGGCGTCGAAATATGCCTTGGCATGGCGGGGGCGGCACATCTTCAATCCCGCCGCGGCAGGTGCCTTCGTCACCGGGCTCACCGGGATGAACATCGCCACCTGGTGGGCCGCCACCCCCGCCATGCTGTGGCTGGTGGTTCCCGGCGTGCTGCTGGTCCTGTACCGGACCCGCAAGGTGCTGATGGCATCGGTGTTCACCGTGGTGGCCACCGCCATCATCACCGGTGAACTGCTCCGTGCGGGCATGACCGCCGGCATGGGCATTTACCAGGCCCTGGCCCAGCGGCCTGTGCTGTTCTTCGTGGGATTCATGCTCACCGAACCCTTGACCCTGCCTCCGCGGCGTTGGCAGCAACTGTCCCTGGCCGCCGTGGTGGGGATCCTGTTTGCCGTCCCCTACAACCTGGGAACTTTTGCGAATTCGCCGGAAGCGGCCCTCCTGACCGGCAACCTCCTGGCCTTCCTGGCGGGCCAGCGCGGCGCGGTGAAGCTGCGGCTCGCCGGCACCCGGCCGCTAACTCCCAGCACTACGGAGTTCTCATTTGTTCCGTCCCGGCCGGTCCGGTTCGTGCCCGGGCAATACATGGAACTGGATCTTCCGCATGGGAAGCGTGACAGCAAGGGGCGGCGCCGGGTGTTCAGCCTGACGGGTTCTCCGCGCGACCGGTTAGTCCGGTTCGGGGTGCGGACCGCCGGGCCGCTGTCCGGGGCCAAGAAGGCGTTGTTGGACCTGCGCCCGGGCGATGAAGTCACGGCTACGTCCGTGGGCGGCGATTTCGTCCTTCCCCGCGACCCCCACAGGCCCGTGCTCCTGGTCGCGGCGGGCATCGGTATCACCCCGTTCGTATCGCATCTGTCCGCCGGAGGACTGCGGGACCGGGATGCCGTGCTCCTGCTGCTGGCCCGGAGCGCGGACGAGGTGGCGTATGCGGACGAACTCCGCAACTCGGGCGTCAGGGTCCTGGTGCGGGTGGCCGATGGTTCCGGGCCGCCGTCGGGACTGGCTCCGGCGTTCCCCGGGCCTGAAGGTGCCGCTTCGGACGGTGCCGGCGCCCACACACCGGGCCACAGGCTGGACGCAGGGATGCTGACCGCGCTGGTCCCGGATATCGCGGGCCGGGAGGTCTATGTGTCCGGGTCCCCGGCGAGCGTTGCCGCGCTGCGCCGCGAAGCCCGCCGGGCGGGGGCGCGCCGCGTCCACACCGACTCCTTTTCGGGCTACTGAACAGGCACCGCGGCCGGCCCCAAGCGTGCCGCCAAGGACGGTTTTCCCTTGCGGGCCACCTTCCTGCTAAGCTCTAGGACGTCCCGCCGGCAACGGCAGGAAATCCGGATTGCCCTCGTAGCTCAGGGGATAGAGCGTCTGCCTCCGGAGCAGAAGGTCGTAGGTTCGAATCCTATCGAGGGCACCACAGGAAAACCCCGCCGCTTCACTGAAGCGGCGGGGTTTTTGGTTTTCGCCGCATTAGAAACTCAGTGCGGCCTCATCCGGTGTGGCCAGCGTCAGCACGGCTTCCTCGACCGTTTCGTGGTCCTCCAGTTCGCGCTCGATCCGGCGCAGGGCCACCGCCACTTCGTGCTCAGGGTGGTCGCCCTGCAAGTCCACGGCGGCAACAAGGTACAGCTTCCGGGGCCCGACGAACTCGAGGTGCAGGTACGTGAGCCTGGCGATGTCCTGGTGCTCCAGCATCCGCCGTGCCATGGACCGTTCGATGTCCGGGGTGACGCCTTGGCCCACGAGGAAGCGCCGGTTGCGGTCGATCAGCAGGACGGCGACGACGGCGAGCAGCACCCCCACGACGATCGAACCGACGGCATCGGGCAGCGGCGAGCCGGTGACTTGGTGCAGGAACACGCCGACGAAGGCCACGACGAGTCCGATCAGCGCAGCCGCATCCTCCGCGAACACGGCCCGCAGGGTGGGGTCGGAGCTGATGAGGACCTGCTCCAGGGTGTGCCGTTCCAGCTCGTGGGCCGCCTTGCGGGTTTCCCGGAAGGCCTGGATGAACGAAATCCCCTCAAATACAAGGGCGACGGCCAGGACCACGTACGCGACCATGAAGTCTGCGGCAGGCTCGGGCTGAATAATCTCCTGGATGCCGTGCATGATGGAAACCACCGCGCCGGCGGTGAAAAGCCCAAACGCTGCGAACATCGACCACACGTAGGCTTCCCGCCCGTAGCCCATGGGATGGCCCTTGTCGCGGGGCCGGGCGGACCGCCGCTCCGCGAAGAACAGGAATACCTGGTTTCCGGTGTCCGCCCAGGAATGCGCTGCCTCCGCAGCCATCGAGGCCGATCCGGAGAGGACGGCCGCCACCGATTTGGCCGCCGCCACGAGGATATTGGCCGCGAACGCGATGATGACAGTCAGCAGCGTTGAACTGGACTTGGATCGCTCTTCGGTTTGCGCCATGGGCTTACCGTACCCAACCGCAGGGCTTCCGGGCGCCGGCACGGCCCATCAAGTCCGGGTACCGTGCCTACGGCCGATTGTCAGTGCCCGCTCGTAGTCTGAAAAGACCTAACTGAGGGGGTACGCCATGCATGTTCCGTTCTGTTCCATCGTTCCGCCCTACCTGTTGCGGCGGCTGGCCCGGGAGGCCGCACCGCAATACTCCGCCGCGGCGAGCGCCGCCAGGAAAGCCCTGGGACACGTCGAATCGTTCCAGGCAGCCCGCGCCCAGGGGGTGGCCACCCCAACGGCCGGGTTGCGCCAGGCACCGCCGGAACCGGTGGCCCGCAGCATTTACGACGCCGGAGGTACCGAAACACTGCCTGGCGCCTTGGTCCGCGCGGAAGCTGCCGCTCTGTCCGGCGACGCCGCAGCGGACGAGGCCTATGACGGGCTGGGACATACGCACCGCTTGTATGCCGAGGCCTTTGGACGGGACTCAGTGGACGGCCGCGGAATGAAGCTCGATGCCACGGTGCACTTTGGCAAGCTCTACGACAACGCTTTTTGGAACGGCAGCCAGATGGTCTTTGGTGACGGGGACGGCGAGGTATTCGAACGCTTCACCAAATCCGTCAGTGTCATCGGGCACGAACTTGCCCACGGTGTCACCCAGTACTCTGCCGGGCTCGCCTACCGGAACCAGGCGGGCGCCTTGAACGAATCGCTGTCCGACGTCTTCGGCGCGCTCGTTGAGCAGTTCGTCAGGAAACAGTCGGCTGCCGAGGCAAGCTGGCTGATCGGCGAAGGCCTCTTTACGCCCCAGGTGCAGGGGGCAGCGCTCCGCTCCATGAAAGCGCCCGGAACAGCGTACGACGACGACGTGCTCGGCAAGGATCCGCAGCCGGACTCGATGGATTCCTACGTCCGGACCAGCGCGGACAACGGTGGTCTCCACATCAACTCCGGCATCCCCAACCGCGCCTTCTACCTGGTGGCCAGCGCACTCGGAGGCAACGCTTGGGAGGCGCCGGGCCGGATCTGGTACGAGACACTGACCAACGGCGCGCTGCCGGCTGCGGCCACGTTCACCGTCTTTGCCCGTGCCACGGTGCGCGCGGCCGTGGACCTGTTCGGCGCCGGAACCAAGGAACATGACGCCGTCCGCGGCGCGTGGGAAACTGTGAGGGTCAAGGTTTAGCCACTGTTCCGGCGCGCCGTCCTCCGGCCGCCGGAACGTCCGAAAGCCCGGGGGCCTGCAATGAAGATCAAGGTGGAGCGCAGCGGCGGGCTCGCGGCTGCCACCAGGGTGTGGACCGTCGATGCCCGGACGGACAGCGACCTCAGCCAATGGCAGCCCATTCTTGAGGCTTGCCCGTGGGATACCGTTCCCAGCACCAGGCGGGCGGCGGCCGCCGCCATCGAGTCGCCGCAGCCGGACCGCTTCATCTACGCCATCACTGCCGGCCGGCGCAGGGCGGCCCTTCCGGAACAGGCCCTCACCGGTCCCTGGCGGGTCCTGGTGGACACAGCACGGGCTGCGGCGGAGGAGTCCGATGGCGGCGCACGTGCCGCGGACAGTCCGGAAGAGCCCGCCTGACCGCCGGGCTGCGGGCCGGCCCCTGCCGATCGCTCCGCCACGCAGCAGTAGACTGTCTGCAGCCATGACTTTTCATATTTCCTATCCCGCCGAGCTGCCGGTTTCCGAGCGCCGCGAGGACCTGATGGCAGCGATCGCCGCCAACCAGGTGACCATCATCGCCGGCGAGACCGGCTCCGGAAAAACCACCCAGATCCCCAAGATGTGCCTGGAACTGGGATTGGGCGAGAAGGGCCTGATCGGGCACACGCAGCCCCGCCGGCTGGCCGCGCGCACCGTGGCCGAGCGCATCGCAGAGGAACTGGGCGTGGAGATCGGCCAGGAGGTCGGCTTCCAGGTGCGGTTCACCGGCGAAGTCAGCAAGGACACCAAGGTCAAGCTGATGACCGACGGCATCCTCCTCGCCGAGATCCAGCGGGACAGGCTGCTGCGCAAGTACAGCACCATCATCATTGATGAGGCCCACGAGCGAAGCCTGAACATCGACTTCATCCTGGGCTACCTCAAGCGGGTCCTCCCGCAGCGGCCGGACCTGAAGGTCATCATCACCTCGGCCACCATCGATCCTGAACGGTTTGCCAACCACTTCGGCAGTGCGGACGCACCGGCTCCCATCATCGAAGTCTCCGGCCGCACGTACCCCGTGGAAGTCCGATACCGTCCGTTGTCGCAGCCGAAATCCGATGAGGACGACGCCTCGGACGACGAACTTGAGGAAGACCGCGATCCCCTGGATGCTGTCTGCGACGCCGTCGACGAACTCGCGGCGGAGGCTCCCGGGGACATCCTGGTGTTCTTTTCCGGGGAGCGTGAAATCCGTGACGCAGCGGAGGCGCTGCAGCCACGCATCCAGGCCAACCGCAGGCTGGCCAACACCGAGATCCTCCCCCTGTTTGCCCGCCTGAGCCTGCAGGAGCAGCACAAAGTGTTCCACCCGGGCAGCAAGCGCCGGATCATCCTGGCCACCAACGTGGCCGAAACATCGCTGACGGTTCCAGGCATCAAGTACGTGGTGGATACGGGAACTGCCCGTATCTCCCGCTATTCGCACCGCACCAAGGTCCAGCGCCTCCCCATCGAGCGTGTCTCGCAAGCGTCAGCGAACCAGCGCTCCGGCCGGTGCGGACGCGTGTCCGACGGCATCGCCATCCGCCTCTACTCCGAGGAAGACTTCGAGTCCCGGCCGAAGTTCACGGATCCGGAGATCCTGCGGACCAACCTCGCCGCCGTGATCCTGCAAATGACGGCCATGGGCGTGGCCAAGAGCCCCAAGGACGTTGAGGACTTCCCGTTCGTCGAGCCCCCGGAGACGCGGGCCATCAACGACGGCGTCACCCTCCTGCGCGAACTCGGCGCACTGGCCCCGGCCAGGCCGCAGCACGCATCCGGCACCCCGGAGGCCGGCACCAAGGGCGGGGCCAGGGGCAGCGGCCTCACCGCCGTCGGGCAAAAACTCGCCCAGCTGCCGGTGGACCCCCGCCTCGGCCGGATGATCGTGGAAGCCGGGAAACGCGGCTGTGTCCGCGAAGTCATGGTCCTGGCCGCCGCCCTCACCATCCAGGACCCGCGGGAGCGGCCCACGGACAAACAGCAGCTGGCAGCGGAAAAGCACAACCGCTTCCGCGATGAGAATTCCGACTTCACCGGCTTCCTGAACCTCTGGAACTACCTGCAGGAGAAGCAGCAGGAGCTGTCCTCGTCGGCGTTCCGCCGCCTGTGCCGCGCCGAGTTCATCAACTACCTTCGGGTCCGTGAATGGCAGGACCTCTTTGCCCAGCTGCGCCAGCTCGCCCGGCCGCTGGGCATCACCCTGGACAACAAGCGCCTCACGGATCCGGTGGGCAACCATGACGGCATCCACATCAGCCTGCTCTCCGGGCTCCTGAGCCACATCGGAATCCTGGACGAACGCAAACGCGAGTACGCCGGCGCCCGCGGCAGCCGGTTCGCCATTTTCCCGGGCTCAGCGCTGTTCAAGAAGTCCCCCACGTTCGTGATGGCGGCGGAGCTGGTGGAGACCAGCCGGCTGTGGGCCAGGGTGGCAGCGAAGTTCGATCCGGTCTGGGCAGAGCAGGTGGCGCCGGACCTGGTGAAGCGCAGCTACAGCGAACCGCATTGGTCCACCAAGCAGGGTGCCGTCATGGCGTACGAAAAGGTCACCCTTTACGGCGTGCCCATCATCGCCCAGCGGCGGATCAACTACGGCCGCGTTGACCCGGTGGTGGCCAGGGAGCTGTTCATCCGGCACGCACTGGTGGAGGGCGACTGGCGCACCCACCACAAGTTCTTCCACCGCAACCGGGCACTGCTGCATGAGGTCGAGGAACTCGAGGCGCGCATGCGGCGCCGGGACCTGATGGTGGACGATGAGACGCTGTTCGATTTCTATGACGCCCGGATCGGCGCCGACGTGGTGTCCGAGCGCCATTTCGACAAATGGTGGAAGGACGCCCGGCGCGATAACCCGGACCTCTTGGACTACGACAAGTCGCTGCTGCTCAGCGACGATGCCGAGGACCTGGACGAGTCCGCCTATCCGAAGACCTGGCTGCACAAGGGCTTCGAACTCCCGTTGACGTACGAGTTCCATCCGGTGGCCCCGGGCGGATTGCCCGACCCCTCCGACGGTGTCACGGCCGAGGTGCCTGTCCTGTTCTTGAACCAGCTCGACGATGCTCCCTTCCGCTGGCTCATCCCAGGCCAGCGGGTGGAGCTGGTGACTGCCCTGATCAAGTCGCTGCCCAAGCAGGTCCGGAAGAATTTTGTTCCGGCCCCTGACGTTGCCCGCCAGGCGGTGGCGCTCCTCGAAGCGGACTTCGACCCCGCCACGGATGAGCTGGAGCCGTCGCTGGAGCTGGCACTGCGGCGCCTCCGCGGCGCGGTCATCCCGCCCGGCTCCTGGAACTGGGATTCCGTGCCAACGCACCTGCGCGTCAGCTTCAAGGTGGTGGACAGCAAGGGCAAGGTCCTCGGCGAGGGCAAGGACCTTGCCGCCTTGCAGGAGCAGCTGGCACCGGCAACGCGGCGTGCCATTGCCGAATCGCTCGGCGCCACTCCCGCGACCACAGCGCCAGGCGGTACAGGCCCTGCGCAGCGCCGGGGCGGCAAGGCGTCCGACGACGGCCCGGCGGCCCGGCAGCAGGCCCCAGGAGTGCCGGGGCAGCACGCCGCGGCCGGGTTCGTGGAGCAGGACGGCTTGACGGAGTGGAGTTTCGGCGCGATCGAGCGCCAGGTCAGCAGCATGGTCAAAGGCCACACCGTCACCGGCTATCCGGCGCTCGTGGACCAGGGCCAGTCTG
Source organism: Arthrobacter sp. 135MFCol5.1 (assembly GCF_000374865.1). Taxonomy (GTDB): domain Bacteria; phylum Actinomycetota; class Actinomycetes; order Actinomycetales; family Micrococcaceae; genus Arthrobacter. The sequence goes on from NZ_KB895452.1 coordinate 186,965, forward strand.
TTTCCCTCCGCGTCTTCCAAACCCCGGAGGAACAGCTCGAGGCGATGCGCGGCGGCGTCATCAGGCTGCTGGCTCTGCGCGTTCCAGCCCCGGACCGCTACGTCCTGGAGCACCTGAGCAACACGGAGAAGCTCACCTTCAGCCAGAACCCGCACGGTTCGGTCTCGGCCCTGATCGCTGACTGCGCGCTGGCGGCCATCGACAAGCTCACGCCGGTGGACCTGCCATGGGACCGCACGGCCTTCGATTCACTGTATGAGGTGGTCCGCGCCGAACTGATCGATACGGTGTTTACCGTGACCGCGGTGGTCGAACGCATCCTGGCGAGCACCCGCCGGATTGAAAAACAGCTCAAAGGCACTACCAGCCTGGCCTTGATCAGCGCGTTGAACGACGTCAGGAGCCAGCTGGAACAGCTGGTCTACCCGGGTTTTGTAGCACGCACGGGTTACGCCCAGCTGAGCCAGCTGCCGCGGTACCTGGCCGCAATCGAAAAGCGGCTGGAGCGGCTGCCGGGGAACGTCCAGCGCGACGCCGTCAATATGGCCGTGATCCAGCGGCTCGAAGACGACTACGACGACGCCGTCTCGGCGCTGCTGCCCGGCCGCCGCGCCGGCCGGGAGTTAACCCAGGTGCGCTGGATGCTCGAGGAGCTTCGGGTGAGCCTGTTCGCCGTCGAGCTGGGAACCGCGTATTCGGTGTCCGAGAAACGCATCCGCGTGGTGCTCAACAAGGCGCTCGCACCGGCCTGACGACGCCCGTCCAGAGAAGAGGAACTCAATGAAGATCACGCTTGCCCAGGGTCCTGCCGGGACAGAGCTCGCCGGCTTGGGCCACGCCCAGCCGGCGCATGTCATGGACAACCATGAACTGGAAGGCATGATGGACACGAGCGACGAGTGGATCCGGCAGCGTACGGGCATCGTGACCCGGCACATTGTGGCCGAGGGAGAAACGGTGGTGGACCTCGCGGTTCCCGCTGCGCGCATGGCCCTCGCTGATTCCGGGGTCGACGCTTCCGACATCGACCTGGTGGTGGTCGCCACCACCACGGCGGCGGAGCGGTCCCCCAACACCGCGGGCCGCATCGCGGAGGCACTGGGCCTCGGCAGGGACGGCCGCGGCCCGGGAATCATGGACATCAACACCGCGTGCTCCGGCTTCGAATACGCCCTCGGCGTGGCTGACCAGGCCATCCGTACCGGAAGCGCCACGCACGCAATCGTGGTCGGGGCGGAAACCCTTTCCGCGGTCACGGACTGGACGGACCGCGCGACGGCGGTGCTCACCGCCGACGGTGCAGGCGCCGCCGTCGTCCGTCCGTCCGCCACACCGCGGGTGGGGCCGGTGGTCTGGGGTTCTGAGGCGGGCATGGCGGACGCCGTCCGGATCTCCCCGCCGGCGGGCAGGTTCTCGCAGAACGGCAGGGAGGTCCTCCGGTGGGCGTTGACCAGGGCCCCGGAGCGCGCCCGCAAAGTGGTGGCCCGCGCCGGCCTGGCCATGGACGACATCCAGGTCCTGGCAGCACACCAGGCCAACCTGCGCATCATCGAGCCGCTCGCTGAAGCCCTCGGCCTGACGGACCGGATCGTCATCACCGACGTCACCGAGTCCGGGAACACCTCCGCGGCCAGTGTGCCCCTCGGGTTGAGCAAATGGTGGCATGCCGGGCGGATCCCGGAGGATGTCCCCGCACTGCTGTTCGGGTTCGGCGGCGGCTTCACCTACGCGGGGATGGTGGCGATGACTCCCCGCAGGAGCTGAACCTACCCTTCGGGTACGAACTCCCCGTAGCCGGCCGCGCGGAGGCCTTCACGGAGTTTTTCCGCGTTGGCGTCCAGGACAGCGGGGTCCGGGTTCTGGTCTGCAGAACCGAAGTCAAAGTCGGCCATGCTCCGGGAGGGCCATACGTGGACGTGCAGGTGGTTGACCTCGTACCCGGCCACGATCAAGCCGGCCCGCCGGGCGTTGAAAATGTCCACTTGCACGGCCCCGATGCACCGGGCAACCTCCATGACACGGGCCAGGGTCTCCGGCGATGCGTCGGTCCAGCGGTCCACTTCCTCGGTGGGAACCACCAGCGTGTGCCCATCGGCGAGCGGTCCGGTCGTGAGGAATGCGGACACGTCGTCTTCACGCCAAACGAACCTGCCGGGGATCTCACCATTCAGGATCCGGGTGAAAAGGGTGCTCATGCGTCTGCCTCCTCGGCGGCTGGCTGCAACGTGCCGGTATCCAGCACGAACCGGTATTTTACGTCTCCCGCAACCATTCGGTCGTAGGCGTCATTGAGTTCTCCGGCGGCCACCAGCTCGATGTCGGCCACCACGCCGTGCTCGGCGCAGAAGTCCAGCATCTCCTGGGTTTCGGCGATGCCGCCGATCAGCGATCCGGCGTAGGCTATCCGGCGCCGGATCAGTGAGCCCGGATTGACCGGGGGCATGGCCTCGGACGGCAGGCCCAGTTGGAACAGCGCCCCGTCGACCCGCAGGGTCCGGAAGTACGGGTTCAGGTCGTGCGGGGCGGCAACGGTATCGATAATGAGGTCGATGCTCCGGTCGGCACCAGCCATGGCCGCGTCGTCCCGGGACAGGACAACCCGGTCCGCACCCAGTTCCAGGGCGGCAGCAGTTTTCGCCTCGGACGTGGTGAATACCACCACGGTGGCACCCATGGCTTTGGCGAGCTTGACGGCCATGTGGCCCAGTCCGCCGAGGCCCACCACGCCCACGACGTCGCCTTCCTCCACACCGAAATGCCGCAGCGGGGAGAACGTGGTGACGCCTGCGCAGAGCAGTGGCGCGGCCCCGGCCGGGTCCAGGGAAGCGGGGACATGAAGGACGTACCGCTTGTCCACCACGATGGAGGAGGAGTATCCGCCCTGGGTGATGGCGTCGCCGTTCCTCCGGTCCTTGGCGCCGTAGGTTCCGGTCATCCCGTTTTCGCAGTACTGTTCCAGGCCGTCCAGGCAGCTCCCGCATTCGCGGCAGGAGTCCACCATGCAGCCCACGCCCACGCGATCGCCGATGGCGAAGTCGGTGACGCCGGCACCAGTCCGGCTGACCGTTCCCACGATCTCGTGCCCGGGAACCAGTGGATAGGCCTGCGTGCCCCACTCTCCGCGGGTGGCGTGCACATCCGAATGGCAGAGCCCGCAGAATTCAATGGCGATCTCGACGTCGTCCGGTTTGGGAGTGCGCCGGGCCACGGTCAGGGGCACGAGCCCGCTGTCCCCGGAGGTTGCGCCGTAGGCGCCGGCCAGCCGTCCGCCGTCCTCCGCCGGCCGCGGGTCGGCGGCGGCCGCAATAGGTTGGGCGAGGGGTGGCGGCACGGGGCGTCCAGGTGTCATGGTCCGACGCTACCCTTGCCGTCGGCGAAGTTTCCAGCCGGGGCGCCGGTGCCTCCCGGTTCCGGACCGGTCGCCACCGGCAGGCCGGGGCGGTTGGACCATTCCGAGAACGACCCCGGATAGAGCGCAGCCGTGAAGCCGGCCAGTTCCAGCGCGGCCACCTGGTGGGCCGCTGTGACGCCGGACCCGCAGTAGACGGCGATGGGCAGGTCACCGCCGGCCCCGAGGGACTCGAACCTCCGGCGCAGCTCTGCCGGTGGCAGGAAGTACCCGGAATCGTCCACGTTGTCCGCCGTGGGCGCGCTGACCGCTCCCGGAATGTGCCCGGCCCGCGGATCAACGGGTTCGACCTCGCCCCGGTACCTCTCCCCCGCCCGCGCATCGAGCAACAACCCGTGGCCGGACCAGGTGGCGGCAGCGCCGGCGTCGAGCACCGGCATCCCGCCGCCGCCCAGGTCTACGTCGCCGCGGACGGTCTGGACGGGGCCGGATTCAAGGGGCAGGCCGGCCTTTCGCCAGGCGGCCAGGCCGCCGTCGAGCAGGTATGCTTCGGCAAACCCTGCGTTGCGCAGCATCCACCAGAGCCTGGCGGCCGCCATGTTGGCGCTGTCATCGTAGGCGACCACGACGTCGCCGTTCCGGATCCCCCACCGCCGCGCCGCCTCCTGGAACTGCCCGGCGCCAGGCAGCGGGTGCCTCCCGCGGTCCGGGATGGCCGGGTCCGCAAGTTCGGTGGCCAGGTCAACGAAGACAGCTCCCGGCAGGTGCTCCCGCAGGTAATGCTCGTGCCCGCGGGGGTCGCCGAGCACCCAGCGGACATCCAGCAGGACTGTTCGGTGGCCGGCGGCCCGCCGCGACTCAAGGCGGGAGACATCCATCAGCGGGTTCATGTGCACTCCTTCTGCGGATCCGGGCCGCGGCTCAGGCTTGGTGTGTGGATCTTGCCAACGGATCCCACTCTAAGCGCGCCGCGGCCGCCCGCGCGGGTAGGCTGGTCCGGTGAAGATCGAGGGCAGCGCAGACGGGGACGGCAGCCGCCGCGGCGGGGCAGACCGGGAATGGGCAGACAACGCCATCCGGACCATCAGGGCGGAAAACAACCGGTCGGCAGACACCCATCTCTACGCGGTGCCGCTGCCGGAGCAGTGGGGCATCCAGCTCTACCTCAAGGACGAATCCACCCACCGTTCCGGCAGCCTCAAGCACCGGCTGGCGCGGTCCCTTTTCCTGTTCGGGCTGGTGAACGGCTGGATCCGCGAGGACACCACCATCGTGGAAGCCTCCAGCGGCAGCACCGCAGTATCCGAGGCCTACTTCGCCCGGTTGCTGGGGCTGCCCTTCATCGCGGTGATGGCCCGTACCACCAGCCCGGAAAAAATCGCGTTGATCGAACAGTTCGGCGGCACGTGCCTCCTGGTGGAGAACGCCTCGGATGTCTACGCCGTGGCCGAAGACGTGGCGGCCACCTGCAACGGACACTACATGGACCAGTTCACCTATGCGGAGCGGGCCACCGACTGGCGCGGCAACAACAACATTGCCGAGTCGATCTTTGGCCAGCTCAGCCTGGAACAGCATCCGGTTCCGGACTGGATCGTGGTGGGCGCGGGGACCGGCGGGACCAGTGCCACGATCGGCCGCTACCTGCGCTACCACAGCCATCCCACCCGGCTCCTGGTGGTGGACCCTGAAAACTCGGCCTTCTACCCCGGCTGGCTGGCGGACACGGCTGAACAGCCCACCGGCCTGCCGTCACGCATCGAAGGCATCGGCCGGGCGCGGATGGAGCCAAGCTTCGTCCCCACCGTCATCGACCGGATGGTCCAGGTGCCGGACGCGGCGTCCGTCGGCGCCATGCGCCACCTGGACTCCTACGCCGGCCTGCACGCCGGACCCTCCACCGGCACCAACCTTTGGGGTGTCTGGCAAACGGTGGCACGGATGCTGTCCGATGGCCGGCGAGGCAGCATTGTGTCATTGATGTGCGACGGCGGAGAGCGCTATGCGGGCAACTACTACAACCCGGAGTGGCTGGCGTCGCAGGGGCTGGATCCGGCGCCCTACGAGGCCGTGATCTCACGCTTCCTCGACACCGGCGAGTGGACGGCGGACTAGACCTCCACGGACTCGCGGGCAGCCAGGTGCCTGTACTCGGTGCCATACTTCGCACCGATCCGCTGCACATGGCCCTCAATGATGCCCAGTCCGATCTCATTGAGCAGGCCGTCGTGGATCTGGAACGCCTGCGGTGCCCGCACTCCGATGACGAAGTCCACCACCTCGGCGGACTTGCTCCACGGTGCGTGCAGCGGCACCAGCAGGGTTTTCACGCTGAGGCCGTCAGGGATGATGAATGAATCTCCCGGGTGGTAGACATTGCGGTCCACCAGGTAGCCAATGTTCGCCACCATCGGGATCTGGGGGTGGATCAGGGCATGCTGTCCGCCGAAGCTGCGGATTTCGAACCCTGCAACCTGGAACGAGGACCCCGGGTCAACCGTGTGGATCCTCCCGGCGGCGCCGGCAGCTTCCCCGCGCAGCTGGTCGGACACGGACCCGGGCGCGTACAGCGCCAGGTCCTGGTTGCTGGCGAGGGCCTCCACCACGGCTTTGGTGTCCAGGTGGTCCTGGTGCTCATGGGTCACCAGGACGGCGTCAGCCCCGGCAAGGGCCTCGGCTGATTCGGAGAAGGTGCCCGGATCAAGGACCAGGACCCCGGACTCCTTCTCAAGCCGGACACAGGCGTGGGTGTATTTGGTCAGCTTCATGGCGCCAGCCTAGGGCGCGTCCCGGAACCGTGTCCACGAGGCGCCGGCTGGTAATCTTGGTGTTTGCCCCCCACGGAAGCGAGTTTGTCCATGCCGATCGGCGTCAAGGCTGATTCCGCCGCCCCATCCCCGGCAGGAGGCGGCAAGGAGCAGCGCGTCACCAAGCAGCGCAAGGCCGTCAGCGCAGCCCTGGACGACCTTGATGACTTCGTCAGTACGCAGGAGCTCTACCGGATCCTGCACAACCAGGGCGTGTCCGTATCCCTCGCCACGGCCTACCGGATCCTCCAGTCCCTCGCGGATGAGGGCTTGGTGGATGTACTGCGCAATGGCGACGGCGAGGCCGTGTACCGGCGCTGCAACGTGACCGTGCACCACCACCACCTGCTGTGCAGGAACTGCGGCAAGGCCGTGGAGGTGGAGGCACCCGCCGTCGAAACCTGGGCAGCGCGGACAGCGGCCGAACATGGTTTCACCGAGGTCGACCACACGGTGGAGATCTTCGGGCTGTGCCCGGACTGCACTGCCCTTAAGGCTGCCGGGCAGCTGTGAGGACCCTGCCGTTGATTCCGCGGGCCGCCCGCACGGAACCGATGACGCGGCACACAACATAGATCAGGAATGACAACGTGGTGACGTAAGGGCTGATCGGGATCCGGCCGCCCAAGGCCAGCAGGATTCCGCCCACGGTCGCCGTAACGGCGAAAAGGACACTCAGGATAACCACCCATACCGGCGATGAGGTGACCCGCAGGGCAGCAGCGGCAGGTGTGATCAGCAGTGCGAGTACCAGGAGGGCCCCCACCACCTGGATGGACAGTGCCACGCTGACGCCCAGCAGGATCATGAACACGATGGCCAGGCTGCGCACGGGAACTCCCCGCGCCTCCGCAAGTTCCGGGTCGATGCTGGCAAAGTTCAGCGGCCGCCAGATGGCCACCAGTGCGAGCATCACTACGAGGGCCGCCCCGGCCAGTGCCTGGAGCTGGACGGTGTCCACCGAGACGATTTGCCCGGTGAGCAGCCCGAACTTGTTCGCTGCGCGGCCTTGGTAGAGGGACAGGAACAGGATTCCCAGGCCCAGCCCGAACGGCATGATCACGCCGATGATCGAGTTCTTGTCCCTGGCCCGGACGCCCATCAGGCCCAGCAACAGTGCTGCCGCCACGGATCCGATCAGCGAGCCGAAGACCACGTCGGCGCCGATGAGCAGGGCAAAGGCCGCACCTGCGAAGGAGAGCTCGGAAATGCCGTGGACCGCGAAGGCAAGGTCGCGCTTCATGACGAACGTCCCCACCAGCCCGCCGAGGAGTCCGAGGACGGCGCCGGCCCAGATCGAATTCTGGACCAGGACGAGGAGCTCGCCGTAGTTGTCGAAGTTGAAGATGGCCCCCAAGATGCTGTTGGCGTCCATCACGCCACCTCCCCGGCCAGTGCGTCCGCCCCGGCATGATGATGGTGCGTGGTGGCATCCGGCAGGCCGACGACGACGATCCTGCCGTTGGCGTGAATCACCTCCACATGGCTGCCGTACAGGTCCGAGAGCACTTCCGTGGTCATGACCTCTTCCGGCGTTCCCACCCGGAAACGACCGCCGGCCAGGTACAGCACCCGGTCCACGTAATCGATGATCGGGTTGATCTCATGGGTGACGAAGACGACCGCGCTGTTCTTCTCATGGCTTTGCTTGTTGATCAGCGCACTGACCGCCTGCTGGTGGTGCAGGTCCAGGGACAGCAGCGGCTCGTCGCAGAGCAGAACCTGGGGATCGGTGGCCAGCGCCTGGGCCACCCGGAGCCGCTGCTGCTCGCCGCCGGAGAGCTGGCCTACCGGCACCTTGGCGTAGTCGGTGGCCCCTACCAGTTCCAGGAGTTGATCCACGCGCCGGTTTATTTTCGCCGCTGACAGCCGGACGCCCCAGCGGTGGCCGTCCACCCCCAGGCCCACCAGGTCGCGGGCGCGCATGGGCGTGTCCACCGGGAACGATTTTTGCTGCGGGATGTAGCCGATCAGGCTGCTGCCGCGTTCCACGGGACGGCCACCCAGCGTGGCTTGTCCCGCGTGCAGCTTTTGCAGGCCCAGGAGGACTTTCAGGAAGCTGGTCTTGCCGCTGCCGTTCGGGCCCAGCACGGCGAAGAACTCGCCCGGCCGGATGTCCAGGTCAAGGCCGGACCAAAGCGTCCGCTGGCCGAACGCAAGCCCGGCACCCTTGAGGCTGACAACGGAATTCACCGGTTGGCCTCCACGACATTGCTGATGTTGTTCACGTTGTCCGTCATCCACTGCAGGTAGGTCTTGCCTTCGGGCAGGGTTTCGTTGAAATCCACCACCGGAACGCCGGCAGCCTCCGCCGCCTTCTTCAGCGCCTCGGTCTGCGGCCCTTCGGTCTGGGCGTTGTAAGCCAGCAGCCGCACGCTCTTGGACGCCACCAGGTCAGTGGCTTCCTTCAGGACGGCAGGCGGAACATCACTTCCCTCTTCAATCGCAGCAGTGTATTGCTCCGGCGTGGCGTTCTCCAAGCCCGCGTCCTCCAGCAGGTACAGCGGAACGGGCTCCGTGACGGCCACTTTGCCTCCTGTCGCGGAGGCCTTCACAGCGTCCAGCCGGCTGTGCAGGGCCGACAACCCGGATTTGAACGAGGCTGCGTTGGCCGTGAACGTGGCGGCGGAGGCCGGGTCCAGCGTGCCGAGCTTGCCAGCGATGCTGTCGGCCATCCGCTCCATGGCCGCCAGGCTGTACCAGACGTGTTCGTTGAAATCGCCGTGGTCATGCGTGTCGGCGGCGGCAGTTGCGGACGCCGTGGCATGGGCCGTGGCGTCCTCCGGGTGGGCGAGGCCCGAGACCTCGACGGCGGTGAGGACGGCCGCGCTGTCCAGCTTGCTCCCCTCCACCAGGGTGTGGAGGAAATCGTCATAGCCGCCGCCGTTTTCGATGACCAGTTGCGCCTTTGAAACGGCGAGCCGGTCCTGCGCGGTTGCCTCATAGGAGTGCGGATCCTGGGCCGTGTTGTTGATGATGGCGGTGACCTTCACCTTGTCCCCACCGATCGCCCTGGCGATGTCCCCGTAGACGTTCGTCGACGCTACGACATTGACGCCCGCCCCGGTGTCGGGCGTCGATGCGGACTGCGTGCTGCATGCACTCAGCAGGAGGCCAAGCCCCGCGAGGGCGGCAACGAAGGAGCGGGCAGCGGCATTACGGCGCACGGGGGATACCTCAGTTCACAGGAGGGGACGTCAACAGTGCCAGCCTATACCTAAATGCGAATGATTCCTATTTAGCCTTCTGGCTTCCGTTGGGCTGGCCCAGCCGGCGGATCCCGGTTGCCTGCGTGGCGTCCCTGATTTCACCAACAAGCTGTTCGATCACGTCTTCGAGGAACAACACCCCGCGCGTCCTGCCATCCGGGCCGATCACCCGAGCAAGGTGGGAGCCCGTGCGCTGCATGACGGACATGGCCTTTTCAATCTCGTCATCCAAGGCAAGGTTGGCCAGCGACCGGACACGGCCCTCGGCGATCGGCAACTCATAGCCGGACTCCGGGATGGACAACACATCCTTGACGTGGAGGTAGCCGTACAGCATGTCCTCGTCATCCAGCATGGGGAACCGGGAGAACCCCGTCCTGCTGACCGCCTTCTCGAACTCCACGGGGGTGGTGGCCGCACCAAGCATGACCAGGTTCTCCAGCGGCACCATGATGTCCTCGGCGGTGTGCTCGGAAAACTCAAGGGCGCCGTTGATCAGCCCGGCGTCGTCGTCCACCAGGCCGTGACGGGTGGACTCCTGGACGATCGACTGGACTTCCTCAAGCGTGAACGAGGAAGTTACCTCGTCCTTGGGCTCGATCCTCAGGAGTTTGAGGATGTGGTTGGCCGACCAGTTGAGGACCGAAATCACCGGGTGGACCAGCCGGGCTACGAAGAGCAGCGGCGGCGCCAGCAGCAGCGCGGCTTTGTCCGCCACGGAGACGGAAATGTTCTTCGGCACCATCTCGCCGAAGGTGACATGGAGGAACGTCACCAGCAGCAGGGCCACCGCGAAGGCAGCCACGCCCGCAGCCTCGGCCGGCAGGCCAACCGTCTCGATGGGAACAGCCAGCAGGTGGTGGATGGCGGGTTCGGCCACCAGCAGGATCAGCAGGGAGCAGACAGTGATGCCCAACTGCGCGCACGCGAGCATCAACGAGACGTTCTCCATGGCCCGCAGGGTGGTCTGGGCCCGCTTGGACCCGGCGTCGGCCAATGGTTCGATCTGGCTGCGGCGCGCCGACATGATGGCGAACTCCGCCGCCACGAAGAAGGCATTGCCAAGCAGGAGTACGCCCAGCCACATTATTCCGGCCCAGTCGCTCATGGGTTGCTCCCGTCACTGGCGTCCGGCGTTCCGGTTTCCTTGTCGGGCCGGAAGCAGATGCGGTCGATCCTGCGGCCGTCCATCCTGGTCACGCTGAGTGTTCCGCCGCCGACAGGAACGGCGTCCCCCACGGCAGCGATCCTGCCCAGCTTGCTCATCACGTATCCCCCCACGGTCTCGTACGCAGCCTCATCGGGCACACTGAGACCGGGAATCTGTTCGGACAACTCGTCCGGACGCAGGAGGCCCGGGAAGTACCAGTCGCCGGAGGCGCTTTGCAGCAGCCCGGGGCGGACCTTGTCATGCTCGTCCGCCACTTCGCCGACGATCTCCTCCACGAGGTCCTCCAGCGTGGCGATGCCTGCGGTCCCGCCGTACTCGTCCAGCACCACTGCCAGCTGGAGGTTGCCCTCCCGCAGCTCGGCCAGCAGGGCATCGAGGTGGATGGTCTCGGGCACGCGCAGGACCTCGGTCATGATGGCGCCCGCCTCAAGGTTCCGCCGGCGTTCCCACGGGACGGCGACGGCCTTCTTGACGTGGACCAGCCCGCGGATGTCATCGGCCGAATCACCGATCACGGGGAACCGGGAGTACCCGGTCCGGCGCGCGGCATCCACGACGTCGGACACCGGCTGGTCGGCGTCGATCGTCTCCACCCGGATGCGTGGCGTCATCACATCCGCCGCCGTCCGGGTGGAAAAGTCCAGGGTGCGCGCAATGAAGTTGGCGGTTCCGGCGTCGAGCGTTCCCATCGCGGCGGAACGGCGGACCAGCGAGGCCAGCTCCGCCGGGGTGCGGGCGCCGGAAATTTCCTCTTTGGCTTCCAGTCCGAACACGTTCAGGACCCGGTTGGAGAATCCGTTGAGGACCAGGATGGCAGGCTTGAAGATGGTGGTGAAGACCAGCTGCGGGCCGGCCAGGGCACGGCCCACAGGGAATGCCAGGGCGATCGCCATGTTCTTGGGCACCAGCTCCCCCAGGAGCATGGAGAGCAGGGTGGCCACCACCATGGCCAGGACCAGCGAGGCCGATTCGACCACCACGGGGGGCAGTCCGGCGGCGGCCAGCGGGCCTTTGAGGATATGTCCCACGGAGGGTTCCATGACGTAACCGGTCAGGAGGGTGGTCAGGGTAATGCCCAGCTGGCAGCTCGAGAGCTGGGTGGACAGCGACTTCAGGCAGGTGAGCAGCGGTACCGCGCCGGCATCGCCGTCGTCAATGGCGCGTTGGACCGTGGGCTGGTCCAACGCGATGAGGGAAAACTCGACGGCCACGAAAAAGCCCGTGCCGGCGATCAGCAGCAAACCTGCTGCGAGGAGGAGCCATTCCATTCAGCACCCCGCCCGGTGCGCGGGATGGGCAGTCAAACCTGGAACGGAGAGGATGTGTCGTCCCGGCGGAGGATGATCGGCCGAAACCGACGCCTGGTCCGTGCGGGTTGCGGCAAGCTGGGCCGTCTTCTGGTGATGGGCGCGTTGTCGGGGTTTGCCGGCTCTGGGGGCGGACTGCGCGGCGCTTCTCTTCGAGCTCCGCTGACAGCGCCCAGGCCGGCACCTAGATTTACTGTCCATAAGAATTTCAGTCTACAGGAGCGGCCCCGCGCAACCACGCGGCACCAGTCCGTCGCCGGCCCCTGAAACACGGTCACAGGCATGCCTCTCCCGGTGATCCGGCAGGCCTTGCTGTGCCTCCCGGAATGCCCTCGATAGGGCCGGCGATCGTCACTTCATGATTTGGGTCACCCTTATTGGCAGTTAACACACGATGCTCACTAGACTTGCAAAGGTCTGGGTTCAGAGGACGCAGAGACTGGTTCGATCGCAGTGCTGAAGCACCGGGGGGCCGGAGAGAAATCAAACTCATGGAAGAGGCGTATTTCAAGTGCCAGAGCAGCCAAGCCACCGTCTACCAGAGGAATTTGGCGGAAACGAGTGGCTCGTTGACGAACTGTACGAGCAGTACCAACAGGACAAGAACGCTGTGGATGCCAAGTGGTGGCCGCTGTTTGAATCCTTCGACTCGGGCAACGGTTCTTCTTCCAATGGAAATTCCGCACACGCAGCCCACCCCGCCACCCGGGAACTCCCCGTCGTGAAGGCAGCTCCCGCCGCGCCGGCACCGTCGCCGGCAGCAGCCCCCGCCGCTCCCCCGGCAGCACCCGCTGCTGCCGCACCCGCCGCCCCGGCCCCTGCGCCGGTCAAAAAGGCTCCTGCAACCGAGGCCCGCGACGGCGGCACGAAGACCGGTGCAGGCACCGGCGCCCAGCCCATCCCGGCCCAGCTGCCCAAGAACGTCAAGGCCCCCACGGCTCCCGAAGAGGACGTCGTCTCGATCCTGCGCGGCCCTGCCAAGGCCATCGCCACCAACATGGTGACCAGCCTCGAGGTGCCCACCGCAACCAGCGTCCGCGCCATCCCCGCCAAGCTGCTGATCGACAACCGCGTGGTCATCAACTCCAACCTTGCCCGCGCCCGTGGCGGCAAGGTTTCCTTCACGCACCTGATCGGCTACGCCGTCATCCGCGCGCTCTCCCAGTTCCCGTCCATGAACGTGTACTACGACGAAGTGGACGGCAAGCCCGTCGCCGTCCAGCCCGCTCACGTCAACTTCGGCATAGCCATCGACATGCCCAAGCCGGACGGCACCCGCCTGCTGATGGTCCCGAACATCAAGAAGGCCGAAACCCTCAACTTTGCCGAGTTCTGGCACACCTACGAGGACCTCATCAAGCGCGCCCGCAACGGCAAGCTGACCGCTGAGGACCACCAGGGCACCACGGTATCCCTGACCAACCCGGGCGGCATCGGCACCGTCCACTCGGTACCCCGCCTCTCCAAGGGCCAGGCCGCCATCATCGGCGTCGGTGCCCTCGACTACCCCGCCGAGTTCCAGGGCGCCAGCGAAAAGATCATTGCGCAGAACGCCATCAGCAAGGTCCTCACCCTGACCTCCACCTACGATCACCGCGTGATCCAGGGCGCAGGCAGCGGCGAGTTCCTCAAGCTGGTCCACCAGCTCCTGCTCGGGGCCCAGAACTTCTACGACGAGATCTTCGAAGCACTGCGCATCCCGTACGAGCCCGTCCGCTGGAGCCCCGACCTCCAGGTGGATCCCGCCGACGAGATCAACAAGGTGGCCCGGATCCAGCAGCTGATCCACTCATACCGCGTCCGCGGCCACCTCATGGCGGACACGGACCCGCTCGAATACGTCCAGCGCAAGCACCCCGACCTCGACGTCCTCACCTATGGCCTGACCCTGTGGGACCTGGACCGCGAGTGGCCCACCGGCGGCTTCGGCGGCAAGCCGATGCTGAAGTTCCGCGACATCCTGGGCGTCCTGCGCGATGCCTACTGCCGCACCACCGGCATCGAGTACATGCACATCCAGGAGCCGGCCGAGCGCAAGTGGTTCCAGGACCAGCTGGAACACCCCTACTCCAAGCCCAGCCGCGAAGAACAGATCCGGATCGTTTCCAAGCTGAACGCCGCGGAGGCCTTCGAAACGTTCCTGCAGACCAAGTTCGTAGGCCAGAAGCGATTCTCGCTCGAGGGCGGCGAATCGCTGATCCCGCTGCTGGACGCCATCATGTCCAACGCTGCCGACGACGGCCTGGACGAAGTTGCCATCGGAATGGCCCACCGCGGCCGCCTCAACGTGCTCACGAACATCGCCGGCAAGACCTACGCCCAGGTGTTCCGCGAATTCGAAGGCACCCAGGATCCGCGTTCCGTCCAGGGCTCTGGCGACGTCAAGTACCACCTGGGCACCGAGGGTACCTTCACCTCCGACAACGGCAAGGAGACCAAGGTCTACCTCGCCGCCAACCCGTCGCACCTTGAAGCCGTCGATTCCGTCCTCGAGGGCATTGTCCGCGCCAAGCAGGACCGCCTGGACCAGGGCGAATCCTTCCCAGTGCTGCCCATCATGGTGCACGGCGACGCCGCCTTCGCAGGCCAGGGCGTCGTGGCGGAGACGCTCAACCTGTCCCAGCTGCGCGGCTACCGCACCGGTGGCACCATCCACGTGGTGGTCAACAACCAGGTGGGCTTCACCACCGCCCCGTCGTCCTCGCGTTCGTCCACGTACTCAACCGACGTCGCCAAGATGATCCAGGCGCCCGTCTTCCACGTGAACGGCGACGACCCGGAGGCAGTGGTGCGCATCGGCCAACTCGCCTACGAGTTCCGGCAGCGCTTCCACAAGGACGTCGTCATCGACATGGTGTGCTACCGCCGCCGCGGCCACAACGAGGGCGATGACCCCTCGATGACCCAGCCCCTGATGTACAACCTGATCGAAGCCAAGCGCTCCGTCCGAAAGCTGTACACCGAATCGCTGATCGGACGCGGGGACATCACCGAGGAAGAAGCCGAGCAGTTGCTCCGCGACTACCAGGAACGGCTGGAGCGGGTCTTCGCGGAGACCCACGCCGCGCAGACCTCGCCGATCCCGATCGTGACCGCCGACTCCGCCGCCGTATCCGATATCGAGCGCCCCATGGCCCAGCAGTCCGATTCCAACGTCAGTGCACCGGTCGCCACCGCCATCAGCGCCGAGACCCTGGCCCGGATCGGCAAAGCCCACGTCGAGGTTCCCGAGGGCTTCACCGTCCATGCCAAGCTCAAGCAGCTGCTGGAGAAACGCGAGCAGATGTCCCGCGAAGGCGGCATCGACTGGGGCTTCGGCGAGATCGCAGCGTTCGGCTCCCTCATCATGGAAGGCGTGCCCGTCCGCCTCGCCGGCCAGGACTCGCGCCGCGGCACGTTCGTGCAGCGCCACGCCGTCTTCCACGACCGCGCCAACGGCAAGGAATGGCTGCCCCTGGGCAACCTCTCCGATGACCAGGCCAAGCTGTGGATCTACGACTCCCTGCTGTCCGAATACGCTGCCATGGGCTTCGAGTACGGCTACTCCGTGGAGCGCCCTGACGCGCTGGTCCTTTGGGAAGCCCAGTTCGGTGACTTCGTCAACGGTGCGCAGACCATCATCGACGAATTCATCTCCTCCGCCGAGCAGAAGTGGGGCCAGCGCTCCTCGCTTGTCCTGATGCTCCCGCACGGCTACGAAGGCCAGGGCCCGGACCACTCTTCGGCACGGATTGAGCGCTTCCTGCAGCTGTGCGCCGAAGACAACATGATCGTGGCCAACCCCACCACGGCGGCCTCGCACTTCCACCTGCTGCGCCGCCAGGCGTACAGCCGCCCGCGCAAGCCGCTGATCATCTTCACGCCCAAGCAGCTGCTGCGCCTGAAGGCTGCCGCTTCGTCCGTGGAGGACTTCACCACCGGCGCCTTCCGCCCGGTGATCAGCGAGCACGAGCAGCTGCCGGCCACCGCCGTCGAACGCGTCATCCTGGTATCCGGCCGCCTGTACTACGATCTCCTGTCCACCCGCCAGAAGACCGGAGACAAGACCACCGCGATCGTGCGCGTCGAGCAGCTCTACCCGCTGCCGCACGCGGAGATCGCCGCGGAGCTTGCCAAGTACCCGAACGCCGAGGTCGTGTGGGCGCAGGACGAGCCCGCCAACCAGGGTCCGTGGCCGTTCATCGGCCTGAACCTGCCGGAGGCACTGGACCGCCGCGTCCGCCTGGTGTCCCGGCCGGCATCCGCCTCAACGGCTGCAGGTTCCATGAAGCGGCACGCCGCTGAACAGGACCTGCTGCTGAAGCAGGCATTTGCAAAGAAGTAAACCGTAAGGCTGCCCGGCCGGACGTCGAAATACCAGACTCCGGCCGGGCAGTTCTGTTTAATGGTTGGACAGCGCCGCCCCGTACCTCCGCAGCCGCGGCGGCGACGGAGGCTGCGGCCGGTTCGGAAGTGAAGAGGAACGCGTGGAAGACAGGAAGCTGCGGATCGCAGCTGTAGGAGACGAACTGCTGGCCGGACTGGGCGATCCCCGGGCGCTGGGCTGGCTCGGCCGCGTCCTGGCCCGCACTCCCCAGGACGGCATGCTGCTGGAAAGCTATGCCCTCCCCTGTCCGCAGGAAGGTACCGAAGGGCTTGCAGCCCGGTGGCTGGACGAAGCCGGCCGGCGCTTCAGCGACCAGGCCGAGAACAGGCTGGTCATCGGCCTGTCCGGGCGCGACATCGAATTCGGCCTTTCCACCGCGCGGAGCAGGCTGAACCTTGCCAACATCCTGGACTCGGCGTCGCAGAACCGCATCGAGGTGTTCGTCGTTGGACCACCGCCCACGCTCGATCCGACCCAAAACCGGAGGCTGGATGAGCTGAACACCGCCTTCGCCGACGTCACCACCCGGCGTAAGCATCTGTACGTCGATACCTTCTCGCCCCTGCTGAACCATGAACAGTGGCGCCAGGACCTGGCTGCGAACGGGGGGACGCCGGGCCAGGCAGGCTATGGCCTCATGGCCTGGCTGGTGCTCCACCGCGGCTGGTTCCAATGGCTTGGCGTGGACGCGCCACAGTAGGCCCTGACAGGACGCCTTGACCGGCGCAAGCCGGCGCGGCTAGGTTGAAGCCCAACGCGATATATCGCCTCTGGAGGGGACCATGGCTGACGGAAACTGGACTGTGCAAGGCCCGCAAACCATTGAAATCGGGGACGCCACCGCCCTGAAGCTGGGCATGGTGCGCGGCAAGTTCACCGTGGCGGCCCATGCCGGGCCGGATGTCCGGGTTGAGATCTCGGAAGTCCACGGCGACCCCGTGGCGGTATCAGCAAGCGGCGGCAGGGTGGAAGTCCGGCATCAACTGAATGGTCCGCAGGGATGGTTCAAGAATTTGATGGAGTCCGTCAACCACACCAGCGACAACTCGGCCGTGATCAGCATTTCCGTTCCACCCGGCGTCGAGGTGGAGGCCGGCACCGTCAGTGGCGAAGGACTGGTCTCCGGCGTCGCCGCCCACGTCCGCCTCAACACCGTGTCAGGCTCCGTCGTCGCCGACGGCACCTCCGGTGAGCTGCAGGTCAACACCGTGAGCGGCACGGCCGCCGTCAGGAACCACCGTGGCGTCCTCACGGTCAAGACCGTCTCCGGGGCAGTCACCGCGGACGGGCACTTCACCAACGTACGCACGAACACCGTCAGCGGCCACCTCGCTTTCGAACTGCTTGGCTTTACCCATGATTTCGGCTCCAACTCCGTCTCCGGGGACCTGACCATTCAACTTCCGCACGATGTCGGCGTCGATATCGTGGCCAAGTCGGCCGGCGGGGCGGTGGTCCTTGACGGCCAGCAGTGCTTCCTGGCCAACGGAAGAGTGGAAACGATTGCCGGCCCGGATGAACAGCTCATGCTGGTCAGGACCAACTCGGTGTCCGGCCGGACGTCCATTGTCCACGCCCCGAAACCCGGCAGCGGGGAAGCGCACGGCTGATGCCTGCCGTCTTCGCACACGGTGCGTTGCGCTTGTACCTGCTTTCATTGCTCGAAGGCGGTCCCAAGCACGGGTACGAGCTCATCAAGGCCCTCAAGGACCGCTTTGGCGGCGCCTACTCCCCCAGCGCGGGAACGATCTATCCACGGCTGGGCAAGCTTCAAGCGGACGGCCTGGTGGCCACTGAGCCGTCCGGACGACGCACGACGTACCGCATCACGGCAGAAGGCCTTGCCGAGCTGAACCACCGCCAGGTGGACCTGGCAGCAGTGGAACGCGGGATCACCGCCTCCGTACAGCAGCTCGCCATAGACCGGATGCTGCAACAATTTCGGGATGGCATCCGCGCCGACCTGCAACGCCAGGGCCCGCCCGCGCCCCTCAACGCGGTGGCACTGGATCATGTCCGGCTTGTCCTGGAAGATGCCCGCGCCGCAATCGGCGCTGCGCTCCACGGGTAGGCGCAGGCAACCAGCGGCACCGCCGCAGGTCACCGGCCCGCTCCGGTTCGCGGGCCGCCACATCATGTGGGAGACTGGAGGGCAGCTCTTTTGAGTACCAACAGTAAGGAGGCCAGCTATGAGCAAGCGTGCACGCAAGCGTCGTGACCGTAAGCGTGGCGGCGCGAACCACGGGAAGCGCCCCAACACCTAGGCAAATGCCAGGGACTACGGTTCAAGCAAAGGACCCCGAAGCCATTCGGCTTTCGGGGTCCTTTGCTGTCTGCGGCCATTGTCCGCCGGCGTGGGGCGTTCCTACGCCTCCACCGGCCGGATGGCGTGGATACGGTCCAGGATGGCGTTCTTCAGGTTGTCCGGAGCGGACTCTGTGCAGGAGCGCTTGACCATGTTGCGGATCACGCACTCAAGGTCATACTGCTGCGCGCACTCGGGGCAGTCGTCAAGGTGGTTCTTGATTTCGGTAAGGTCCTCGCGGGTCAACGCCCCATCAAGGTACTCGTAGATGCGTTGCATCCGGGTGTCGTCGCAATCGCCCAATCCCTGGCAGTCGCTCATTTCCTGTTCTCCTGTGGTTTGCTTCCTGCCGCTTCCGATGCATCTGCGGCCGTTTTGAATCCGCGCTCGGCGGCGTATTCCGCGAGCATGTCCCGCAACATTCTCCGGCCGCGGTGGAGCCGGGACATCACGGTGCCGATGGGCGTGTTCATGATGTCTGAGATTTCCTTGTAGGCGTAGCCCTCGACGTCGGCGAAGTACACTGCCAGCCGGAATTCCTCCGGAATGTCCTGGAGCGCCCGCTTGACGTCTGAATCCGGGAGGTGGTCCAACGCCTCGGCCTCGGCCGACCGAAGTCCGCTTGAAGTATGGGACTCCGCGCGGGCAAGCTGCCAATCCTCGATCGTGTCCGAATTGGACTGAAGCGGCTCGCGCTGCCTCTTGCGGTAGAGGTTGATGTAGGTGTTGGTCAGGATCCGGTACAGCCACGCTTTGAGGTTCGTGCCCGGCTTGTATTGGTGGAACGCCGAAAATGCCTTGGTGTAGGCCTCCTGGACCAGGTCCTCGGCATCTGAGGGGTTCCGTGCCATGCGCATCGCCGCCGAGTACAGCTGGTCGACGTACTGCATGGCGTCCCGCTCGAAGCGCAGACGGCGGTCCTCAACGGTCTCCGCCGCAACGTCCAGGGCGGCGTCCTCGGTGTCCGGCCCTGCGGCCGGACCAACCTCCCCCGCCGGTGCGGCAGAAGCCGGCGGGGCCGGTGCCGAGCCGTTCGCTGCGCCAGGTGAAGCCTCATACATGGCCGCGACGGCCGGATCCAGGGTGCTCATTGCCTTCAAGTCTACTGTCAGGCGCCCTGCCCGGGGCGTGCCGTACTCCAAGGGATCGGCAGCCAGTGCTTCCACTGCCACCGGACCCGCGGGCCTCGTTCCGTCCAACACCTTCCCCAAGGGCCAACTCCGCTCTGTATCGGGTGAATGATCATCGGGCCGCATGTCGGTGACCCGTCAACCATAACCCCTTCCCGCAGGCAAATATTCCCCAAAAGTGCAAGACTAGGACCGACTCCGCCGCGTTCCGCGGTTCGTCCATCCAGGAGGAAATCCATGTCCTTTGTCCGCACGCTCGCACGGCCCATGCTCGCCTCCAGTTTTGTCATTGCCGGACTGGATAAGCTCAAGAACTCCGACGACACTGCGCAGCAACTCTCACCCCTGCTCCGCAAGGCCGCGGCCTCGCTTCCGTTCCAGGCCAGCGAGAAGACCCTCGCGCGTGTTATCGGCGGTACCCAGGTGGGCGCCGGCGTCCTGTTCGGCCTTGGAAAGTTCTCCAGGCTCTCCGCGTCGCTGCTGACGGTGGTTTCCCTGCTCAACACGTTCGTTGAGTGGCGCAGCGCGGACATCAGCAGCAAGGAAGGGCGCGAGACCCGCCGGAACCAGCTGCTCAAGAACCTGTCCCTCAGCGGCGGTGCGCTGCTCGCCTCGGTGGACACCGCAGGAAAGCCGGGACTGGCCTGGCGCGCCGAGCACCTTGCCGCAGGTGCCCGGCGGAACGCCTCGCACCTGGCCGCCGACGCTCGCAAGACCACGAACAAGAAGCTGCACAAGGCGGACAAGGCTGTCCGCCGCGCCGTCGACCACGCCACGGGAGCCTAAGCACGAATGACCGCAGCAACTGCCGCCCGGGACGCTTCCGGAACACCTGTCCAGCACTGGGACGCCCCTTTCGCTTCCCGGCCCGTCAACGCCACCGTTACGGTGCCTGGCTCGAAGTCCCTGACCAACAGGTACCTCGTTCTGGCGGCATTGGCGGATGGGCCGTCCCGGTTGCGGGCGCCCCTGCATTCCAGGGATTCCGTGCTGATGATCGATGCGCTGCGGCAGCTTGGCGCCACGATCACGGAGGTCCCAGGCGACGGAACCTTTGGTCCCGACCTCGAAGTGGTTCCGTTGCCTGCGTCCGCGCCCGTGACGGAGGCCCGGATCGACTGCGGGCTGGCCGGTACGGTGATGCGGTTCGTTCCGCCGCTCGCTGCGCTCCGCAACGGGGTAAGCGTGTTCGACGGCGACCCGCACGCACGCAAGCGCCCCATGGGGACCATCATCGAGGCCCTCAAGGCCCTGGGTGTGGCTGTCTCAGCCGAAGACGGCAACGCCCCGTCGTCCCTCCCGTTCGCCGTGGCGGGCAAGGGCTCCGTCCGCGGCGGCCACCTGGTGATTGATGCCAGCGCTTCGTCCCAGTTTGTCTCCGCGCTCCTGCTCGTGGGGGCACGGTTCGACGACGGCCTGCATCTTGAGCACGTGGGCAAACCGGTACCAAGCTTGGACCACATCAACATGACGGTCTCGGTCCTTCGCGGCGCAGGCGTGTCCGTGGACGATTCCGTGCCCAACCACTGGGTGGTGGCGCCCGGACCGATCCGTGCCTTCGACCAGCGGATCGAACAGGACCTTTCCAACGCGGGCCCGTTCCTGGCGGCGGCCCTCGCCTCTCGGGGAACGGTCCGGATCCCCAACTGGCCGGCGGAGACCCAGCAGGTGGGCGACCTGTGGCGCAACATCCTCACCAGCATGGGTGCCACGGTCACGTTGGACAGCGGCGTCCTGACCGTCACCGGCGGTCCGGAAATCAAGGGTGGGGACTTCGCGGACACCAGCGAACTCGCCCCCACCGTCGCCGCGCTGTGCGCCTTGGCCTCGGAGCCATCCCGGCTCACCGGGATCGCGCACCTGCGAGGACACGAAACCGACAGGCTGGCTGCCCTGGTGGCAGAGATCAACCGGCTCGGCGGAGACGCCGAGGAAACTCCGGACGGACTGCTCATCCGCCCCGCCCGGCTGCACGCCGGCGTCGTGCACAGCTACGCGGACCACCGGATGGCCACGGCCGGGGCGATCCTGGGACTGGCGGTACCGGGCGTCCAGGTGGAGGATATTGCCACCACAGCCAAGACCATGCCCGACTTCCCACAGCTGTGGGCAGGCATGCTGGCCCAGGAGGGCACGTCCGCTGCCGGACCGGAAGGGCGCGGCAGTGGCGCGGAGCACTGATTCCTGGGACGAATCGGACGTCAGGATCCGCCCGAGCAAGAAAGGCTCCAGGCCACGCACCAAAGACCGCCCCAGCCACGATGACGCCGTAACCGGCCGGATCATCACGGTGGACCGTGGGCGGTACACCGCGGTGGTGGGTGAGGACTCGGACAATGAGCGGGTGGTCATCGCTGCGCGGGCCCGCGAGCTTCGCCGCAATCCCGTGGTGGCCGGCGACTTCGTCTCCCTGGTGGGGGATGTCTCCGGAGCCCCGGACACGCTGGCCCGGCTGGTGAGAATTCAGGACCGCCGCACCCTGCTTCGCCGCAGTGCCGACGATACCGACCCCGTGGAGCGCGCCGTGGTGGCCAACGCGGACCAGCTGGTCATCGTCGTGGCGGCCGCCAACCCCGAGCCCCGCACAGGCTTCATTGACCGCGCCCTGGTGGCGGCCTACGACGCCGGGATCGCGCCGATCCTGCTGGTGACCAAGGCCGACGTCAAGGATCCCGCCGAGCTCCTCTCCAATTACACGCACCTGGACTTCCCCGTCATCATCAGCAAGACCGCCGACGCACAGGCCTCCGGGATCGACGCGCGGTCCGACGACGGCCTCTCCGCCCGGCTGGACAGCGCTGCGGTGGCCGCCCTCCGCGCACACCTCGACGGCACCGTCACCGTGATGCTGGGGCATTCCGGGGTGGGCAAATCCACTATGGTGAACGCACTCACGGGCGCCGAGCGCGCCACCGGCGGCGTCAACGCCGTCACCGGGCGCGGCCGGCACACGTCGTCGTCGGCACTGGCACTTCGGCTCGCGGACGCGCCGCCCGGCAGCTGGATCATCGACACCCCGGGGATCCGGTCCTTTGGCCTGGCGCACGTGGACCCGGACAGGATCCTGCGCTCGTTCCCGGATCTCTCCCCGGGCGTCGAAAACTGCGAGCGGGGCTGCAAGCACACGGCAACGGCGGTCAACTGCGGGCTGGACGAGTGGGTGGACGGCGGACACGCCGGCCCTACCGGCGCCGCCCGCCTGGCGTCCCTGCGGCGGCTGCTCGGCGCCGATCCAAGGATGGAAGCACAGGAAACGAAGGAGCTTGGCAGCGTCAACTGACGCGTTCTCCCGGCAGAAACGCCCGCAGACGGTAGTTTGGAACCATGATCCAACCCGCTTCGAGTTACAACGATGACCTGCGCCTGGCCCACGTCCTGGCCGACTCCGTGGACGACCAGACGATGAGCCGGTTCAAGGCCCTGGACCTCCACGTCGAGACCAAGCCGGACCTGACGCCGGTCACCGACGCCGACAAGGCGGCCGAGGAGGCCATCCGAGGCCAACTCTCCCGCTCCCGGCCCCGCGATGCCGTTCTGGGTGAGGAATTCGGCAGCACCGGCCACGGCTCGCGGCGCTGGATCATCGATCCCATCGACGGGACCAAGAACTTCGTCCGCGGCGTCCCGGTCTGGGCCACGCTGATCGCCCTGGTGGACGAGGGCGAGCCGGTGGTGGGCGTCGTCAGCGCTCCGGCACTGGGCAAGCGCTGGTGGGCTGCCAAAGGCATGGGCGCGTACATGGGCAGGTCCCTGGCCGCCGCCACCCGGCTTCGGGTTTCCAACGTCTCAAACCTGGCCGACGCCTCCCTCTCCTATTCCAGCCTGGGCGGCTGGAAGGAACGCGGAAACCTTGACGACTTCCTCGGCCTGACGGAAGACGTGTGGCGGACCCGGGCGTACGGGGACTTCTGGTCCTACTGCATGGTGGCGGAAGGCTCGGTGGATATCGCCTGCGAACCCGAACTGAACCTGTACGACATGGCTGCCCTGGTACCGATCGTGGTGGAGGCCGGCGGCCGCTTCACGTCCCTCGAAGGCGAGGATGGCCCGTTCGGCGGCAATGCCCTGGCCACGAACTCGATCCTGCATTCAGAGGTGCTGCACCGGCTGAACCCGGACCTCGACGACCTGCTCCAGCAGTCGCCCTAGCGGCACAATATTCGAACAATACGACGCCGGACGCCTCCTTGAGGGGGCGTTCGCGGCCGTTTCTTCGGCAGGGCGTAACAAAAGCCTTAACAATTGCCGCGGCTTTAGTCCTGCCCATTCCATGTTCTACGCTTTTATCCAGGTCACGAGTGCCAGCGCAAAACCCCGGTTTGCTGGCCGGCAACCCTCCATTCGCGGTGGGGTGCCCCGGGTGACGACCAGGCCGGTCCGGAGCGGATACGGCAAGCGCGGATTCCACTGTGCCGGAGTCCTGTATCCAAGTGAGGTCTCTGTGACAACTGCCACCGTCTCCCCCCTTTCCGCCACCGCCAACGCCGCCGCGGCGGATCCGCGACAGGCCGTCGCCGGCCGGCCCCTCGCCGCGGTCACCGGCGCCGAGATCCAGGCGCCGCTGATCTCCGGCGGCCACGTCCGCTACGCAAACCTCGACTACGGCGCCTCCGCACCGGCGCTGTCAGTGGTGTCCGCGTACCTGAACGAGATCCTCCCGTACTACGCGAGTGTCCACCGGGGCGCCGGCTACGCATCCCAGATCAGCACCTCAGTGTACGAAAACGCACGCAACATTGTCCGCGACTTCGTGGGAGGGCGCCCCGGCGATTCGGTCATCTTCACCCGCAACACCACCGACTCCCTGAACCTGCTGGCCGGCTGCCTGCCGCTGGCGGACGGCCGCCCCGCCGGAGACGTCCTTTACCTGGACATCGAACACCACGCCAACCTCCTGCCCTGGCAGGGCGTCCCGCACCGCAGCATTGTCGCCGCGGACACCATCAGCGGCACTTTGGAGGCAGTCCGCACCGAACTTGAGCAGGGCGGGGTCAGCCTGCTGGCCGTCACCGGCGCTTCCAACGTCACCGGCGAGATCCTCCCCATCCGGGCCTTGGCCGCGCTGGCGCACCAGTACGGCGCACGGATCGTGGTGGACGCCGCCCAGCTTGCGCCGCATCGCCGGGTGGACATCAGCACGGACGACGTCGACTACCTTGCGTTCTCCGGGCACAAGCTCTACGCGCCCTTCGGCGCAGGCGTCCTGGTGGGACGTGCTGACTGGCTGGACGCCGGTGTCCCGCACCTGGCCGGGGGCGGTGCCGTCAAGGAAGCAAGGCTCGACGGCGTCAGCTGGGCCACCGGCCCGGCCCGCCATGAGGGGGGATCGCCCAACGTCCTGGGAGCCGCCACGCTGGCCCGCGCCACCCAGGTGATCGCGGAACTGGACCAGGAACGCTGGCACGCCCACGAGTCCGCCATCCGCTCCTTCCTGGTGGAGGGCCTCCAGGGCATCGACGGCGTCACCGTCCACCAGATCTTCAAGGACACCAATCCGGAAACGGACACCATCGGCGTGGTCAATTTCTCGGTTGCAGGCTACGACGCCGGGCTGGTGGCCGCCTACCTCTCGGCGGAGCACGGCGTGGGCCTGCGGGACGGACGCTTCTGCGCCCACCCACTGCTGAAACGCCTGGGCCTGCCCAACGGATCACTCCGGGCGAGCTTCGGCGTCGGATCCCGGCTGGAGGATGCCGAACGCCTTCTTGCCGGCATCCGCGCACTGCGCAGCAACGGGCTGGGCTGGGACTACGTGGTTGACGCAGGCCGTTGGGTGCCCGCCAACGACTCCCGCACCTACCCGCACTGGGCACCCAACACCCCGGGCACGGCCGGTGCGGCCCCCTGTATCGACGACTAGGGCACCTCCCGCTCCTGCTCCCCCAGCACATGTCCAAAGGGGGTGCGGTAAATTCGAGGGGCATCAATAGTCGGAATTGAAGGAGTCCACGCGTGGTTCGGGGTGGCCCCAAGCTTGATCACGGGCGCCGGCGGGAACTTGGCGGCAGTTTCCGCGACGGCGGACGGCACTACCAGCGCGTCAGGCCGGGCTACCCCGCGGAGTCAGCCCGGTGGCTGGTCCCGGCGCAGGCCCGTGACGCACTCGATGTCGGGGCCGGTACCGGGAAGTTTACGGCCCTGCTGCTGGAGCTTGGCCTGGAGGTAACCGCCGTCGACCCTTCCACGGACATGCTCGCCCAACTCGCGGCACACTGCCCTGCTGCCACGGCCGTGGCGGGGACCGCGGAGGCGACGGGGCTGGCCGAAGCCTCCTTCGACGTCGTCACCGTGGCGCAGGCCTGGCACTGGTGCGACGCGCTGCCGGCGAGCACCGAACTTGCCCGCGTCCTGCGCCCGCACGGAACGCTGGGACTCATCTGGAACCAACTGGATACCTCGGTGCCGTGGGTGCACAGGCTCTCCAGGATCATGCACGCCGGCGATGTGTACCGCCCGGGCCACAAGCCGGTGGTGGGGCCCGAATTCACCGGGCTCGAAGGGCATGTCACGCACTGGCAGGACAAGGTGACCACCACGGACCTGATGGAACTCACCAAGTCCCGGAGCTATTACCTGCGCGCCGGCGAGTCAACCAGGGCCAAGGTCCTGGCGAACCTGGACTGGTACCTCCACGACCATCTGGCCTACCCGCCCGACCAAGAACTCGATCTTCCCTACCTCACCTTGGCGTGGCGCGCCGTGAAGGCGTAACGGGATGGGTTTGCCCGACGCCGCAGGCCCCGCGGACCCGGCCACGGCAGGGAACCCGGTAGGCTTGAGCCTGTGAAGACCAGCGCGCCATCCTCCTCCATCGAGGACTACGTCAAGGTCATCTATTCATTCACTGAATGGCAGGACAAGCCCATCACGTCCTCCCAACTGGCGCAGCGGCTCGGGGTTGCGAACTCGTCAGTATCGGAGATGGTCCGCAAGCTCAAGGACCAGGGCCTGGTGGACCACAAACCGTACAGCGCCGTGACCCTGACCGAGGCGGGACTGCGGCTCGCGCTGGCCATGGTGCGGCGCCACCGGCTGATCGAAACCTATCTCGTGGAGCGCCTGGGCTACAGCTGGGATGAAGTGCACGATGAAGCCGAACAGCTGGAGCATGCGGTGTCGGACACCTTCATCGAGCGCGTTGCCGCCAAGCTCGGGGACCCCAGCCGGGATCCGCACGGCGATCCCATTCCCACGGCGGACGGCCAGGTGCTGATGCCGCGCGCCCACCTCCTCGCCGAACTGGACGAAGGCCACGCCGGCAGGATCACCCGGATCAGCGACGACAACCCTGAGTTGCTCCGTTACCTTGCCTCGCAGGACATCGAGCTTGACGCCCGCGTGGAAGTGCTGGGGCGGCGGCCGTTTGGCGGCGCGCTGGTGGTGCGGATCGGCGGTGCCCGGGAATACGACCTCGCCGATGAGATCGCCACGGCGTTGTGGGTTTCCAGCGACGCCCCGCATCCCGGCTGCAGCCTTGATCTGTCCTGACCAGCGGATTGCCGGGACAGCCGGCTGAGGGGCTCCGGGGCAGCGTCCCGATTTGGCGGGCTCCCGTATGGTGGATGGTGATGATCAGCAGACGTGACGCCGCAATAGCCCTGGACGTACCCCTCGAAATGGCGCAGCGCCATGGCCTGCCGAAATGGATGCCCGAAGCTGAGCTCCGCGGCATCCTGGACAATCCTCCCCCGTGGCTGGTGCAGTCACGGGCCAACCGGACAGGCAAGCGGCCCGTGTGGGTCCATCTCGAGTGCGCCGTGTGCGGGTACGAGGAAGCGGCCCGCCCAAAGAAGTGGTGGCCGGAATTCACCTATGTGGTGTGCGGGCACCACGCACCGGAAGAGATCCCACCGGTACAGCCCGGTTGCGTCCGTGGCGAGTACGACGGCGTCGGGACGCGTTTCACAGGCATCGCGGACGTGGAAGCGCCGGCAGCGGGGGCATAGCGCTTCCGGACGCACCGCCCCCGGAGCCTACGGCGTCCCGTTGCCCGTCATTTCCTCCGGAACGGCGGTGAGGTGCACTTCGGTGCCGTCCCGCAGGACCTTCAGGTCAAGCGGCTCGCCGATGGCATCGGAAAACAGGAGCCGCTGCAGGCTTTCGGCGTTGCTGACGGGACGGCCTCCCGCCGTCAGCAGGATGTCCCCAGCCGCCAGCCCTGCCTTGTCCGCCGGAGAACCGGGCAGCACCTCCACGACGCGCAGCCCTTCGCGGAGCCCGCTGCGGATCACAGCGCTGGGGTTGAGCTGGATCGGTGTGCTGACAAGGCCAAGGTAGGCACGGCGTACCCTGCCGTCCGACAGCAGCGCGGCGATGATCCTGCGGGTGGTGGCGTTGATCGGTATGGCGAGCCCCAGGCCGGCGCCCGCCACTGCCGTGTTGATGCCGACGATCCTGGAGTGCGTGTCTGCCAGCGCTCCACCGGAGTTACCGGGGTTCAGTGCGGCGTCCGTCTGGATAACGTCCTCGATCACCCTCCGGTTACCCCCGGCCCAGACCGGAATGGCCCGGCCCAAACCACTGACCACGCCCGCGGTGACTGATCCCGCGAGTCCCAGTGGGTTTCCGACGGCCACCACAAGCTGGCCCACGCGCAGACTTTCAGCCGCGCCGAATTCAGCCGGCGGCACCTTGGGCCGCGAACCGTGGACCACTGCAAGATCAGACAGGGGGTCGGCTCCCACCAGTTCCAGTTCCATCCTGCTGCCGTCGCCGAAGACCGCAAATCCGTGCCGGGTGCCTGCCACGACGTGTGAGTTGGTGAGGAGGTATCCGTCCTCGGTGAAGAGCACTGCCGAGCCGGCGCCCACCCTGACCCTGCTGTTCCTCCGGTTAGCGGTCATCTCGATTGCCGCCACGTGCGGCGTAACCGTCGCCGCCACCCGCATGACCGTCTGCGAGTACGAGTCCAGGATGTCGTCGTCATCCGGCGGCATGATTTTCCGCGCCTGCTCCATGGGGCACCTCCAGCCCTCGTGCCGGTTCACCCGGTGCGGTCCCCGGTCCGTTGCCGGCCGTGGCAGGTTTCCATCGGGATCCTTACGCTAGTCAACGACGCAGTGGCAGATTCCAGTCCCGGTGCTGCTACGCCGTCGGTGAACAGCACCGCGGCGTCCGGCATTCCCCTTCCCACCGGTGCGCTGGCGCTGCCCAGGCTTTAGGATCGGTAGCATGACTGGTTCCCCGGCGGGCTCTCCCACGGAAATTTTGGACGCTGATGCGTGCTGGCAGTACCTGAGGTCTTCCTATATCGGCCGGCTGGCGGTCATCAACGGCGAGATTCCGGAAATCTTTCCGGTGAATTTCTCTGTCTCCGGCGACACACTGTTCTTCCGGACGGCGCCGGGAACCAAGCTTCGTGCCTTGCTGCGCGGGGCGGTGGCAGCGCTGGAGGTTGATGGACTCAATCCATACGCCACGGAGGTGTGGAGCGTGGTTGCAAAGGGCAGGCCGGAACCGTTCGACGAAACGCGCATGAGCCTGCCGGCCATCGACGCCGACCGTGAACCATGGGAGGCCGGGATCAAGGACCACCTGATCGCCATCTCCCCCACCGAACTCACCGGCCGCCGGTTCGCGGTCACGCCGCCCACCCGGTGGTGGCCGCCTGTGGACTTCGCCGCCGATTGGCTCTAGCCGCAGCACATGCGTCCGCCCAAGGCCGGGCCTTTGTGCCCTTTCCGGGGGCGGTGGACTTCCCTACGCTGTGCCCTATGACAGAGAACCCAAACGTACCTGCAGCTGAAATCCTCGATGCGGAAGAGTGCTGGTCGCTTCTCGCGCAGACCGGGGTGGGACGCCTGGCCGTCATCGCGGATGGCCATCCGGACGTCTTTCCGGTCAATTACAAGGTGGACGGCCATACCCTGGTCTTCCGCACGGGCGGGGGCACCAAACAGCAGGCCATTGAGGCGGACGCTGTGGTCGCTTTGGAGGCAGATGCAGTCAGTTCCCAGTTCGGCCTGGCATGGAGCGTCGTGGTCAAGGGCAAAGCCGCAGAGACGACCCCCACAGGCCCTGACTTGGACAATATCCGGCGGGCGCTCTTCCCTTGGCAGGGCGTGGGCAAGGAATATTTCATCCGCATCACGCCGGAATCCATCACGGGCCGGCGTTTCACCATGACCGCACCGCTGCTGTGGCAGACGCCGTTGGACGACGCGACCCGCGCGGGCTTCGAGTAGCCGCCACCGAACCGGACGCATCATGCGTGCATGGTGGGTGGGCGCCCCGGGCCCCATATCCACGCATCCCCTGGTCCAGGGGCACAGGGCCACGCCGAAGCCGCGGCCGCATGAGCTCCTGGTGCAGGTCAGTGTCTGCGGCGTGTGCCGCACGGACCTCCATCTCGCTGAAGGAGACCTGGCACCACGCCATCCGCACGTGGTCCCCGGGCACGAGGCGGTCGGCGTCGTCATCGAAACGGGCGCGGACTGCACACGGTTCCACGCCGGCGACAGGGTAGGCATCGCCTGGCTCGGCAGCGTGTGCGGCCGGTGCGATTACTGCCGGCGCGGCGACGAAAACCTGTGCTCATCGCCAGTGTTCACCGGGTGGGACAAGGACGGAGGATTTGCCGAACGGCTGGCAATCGCCGAAGACTTCGCCTACCCGGTCCCGGCGGCCTTTTCCGACGAGCAGGCCGCACCGTTGCTGTGCTCCGGGATCATCGGGTACCGCGCCCTGAAACGCGCCGCATTGCCGGTTGGCGGCCGCCTTGGCATCTATGGCTTTGGCAGTTCCGCCCACATCACCGCTCAGCTGGCCATCAGGCAGGGCGCCTCCGTGTTCGTCATGACCCGGTCGGAGGAGGCCCGGTCACTGGCACTGGAACTGGGGGCGGAGTACGCCGGCGACGCCTACGGGCGGCCGCCCGTCCCCCTGGATTCGGCCATCCTCTTCGCCCCGGTGGGCGATCTTGTCCCGGTGGCGCTGGCGGCCCTCGACCGCGGCGGGACCCTTGCCGTCGCGGGCATCCACCTGAGCGATATTCCGTCCCTGAATTATGGCAGGGAGCTTTTCTACGAGCGCCAGCTGCGTAGCGTCACCGCCAATACCCGGGCGGACGGCCGTGAATTCCTGGCCCTGGCGGCGAGGCTGTCGCTGACCTTGAAAACAACCGCATACCCCTTCGACTTTGCCGATGAGGCGCTGGAAGACCTGGCAGCCGACAGGATCACCGGGTCCGCCGTCCTGCGCGTCCGCCCGGAGCAGCCTGGTTAAGCCCAGCCCTATTCCGGCCCCTTCTGGCGGTCGAGTTACCCGAACAGCACGGCGGCTTCCCTGTAGCGGGCCTCGGGAACCCTCTTGAGTTCGCCCAGGGCCTCATCCAGGCCCACATTCACGATGTCCGTGCCCCGGAGCGAAACCATCGTGCCCCACCGTCCGGCGGCGGCTGATTCAACGGCAGCCAGGCCAAGCCGGGTGGCAAGGACACGGTCAAAGGCGGTGGGCTCGCCGCCGCGCTGGATATGGCCCAGCACGGTGGCCCTGGTTTCGATGCCGGTCCGTTCCTGCAGTTGTTCCTCAAGCAGCAGCCCGATCCCGCCGAGGCGTGGCCGGCCGAAGGTGTCCAGGCCGCGCGGCGCGTAAGGTGCCTGCCGCCCCTCCGGCGCGAAAGCTTCAGCCACCACCACCAGCGGAGCCCTGCCACGGTCCCGCGCCGACAGCACCCAGGCGGAGATCTGCTCGATCGGGAGGGGATGTTCCGGGATCAGGATGGCGTGCGCACCGGACGCCATGCCTGAGTGCAGCGCTATCCAGCCGGCGTTCCTGCCCATGACCTCGGCAATCATGCACCGGTGGTGTGATTCCCCCGTGGTCCGCAACCGGTCAATTGCCTCGGTGGCAGTCTGGACTGCGGTGTCGAAACCAAAAGTGTAATCCGTCGCGCCCAAGTCGTTATCGATGGTTTTTGGGACACCCAGGACGTTGAGCCCCTGTCCGCACAGCTCCCGGGCCGCCGCCAGGGTGCCTTCTCCCCCGATGGCAATCAGGCCGTCCAGCCCGCTGCGCTGGAAGCCGGCACGTACTGCGTCGATGCCGCCCGCGGCCAGCGGATTGGTCCGCGACGTCCCCAGGATAGTCCCGCCAAGGCGCGCGATCCCGCGGACACCCGTCCTGGGCAGGGGAACGACGTCGTCCTCCAGGACGCCCCGCCATCCATCGCGGAATCCTACGAACTCGTACCCATGGACGACGTCGCCGCCCAGCACCGCTCCACGGATGACCGCATTCACGCCGGGGCAGTCGCCGCCGCTGGTCAGGATCCCCAGCCGCCTCACGATGCCGCCCCTCCGGCGGTGCGGGCGGGTAGCGGGAACTGCCGGGTTTGGCCTGGCGGCAGGACCACATCGGTGCCATTAACGTGCACGGTGATGGGGCCGGCGTCACCGGGGGCCGACGCGATGCTCATCTGCCCGTCCTTGAGGTGGACCCGCAGCCGGTGTCCCCGGTAGAGGACCTCGAAGGCCACGGCACGCAGCCGTGTTGGCAGGTTGGGGGCGAACAGGATGCTGTCCCCGCTGAAGCGCAGGCCGGCAAAGCTGCGCTGCACCACGTCGATGGTTCCTCCCATGGCCCCCAAATGGATACCCGCCCGGGTGGTGCCGTGCTGGGTGTCGTCAAGGTCGGCGTCGAGCGCTTCCCGGAAACTGTCCCAGGCACGGTCGGCATCCACCCCGGCCAGGACGGAGGCGTGGGCCACCCGGCTCAGCGTGGAGCCATGGGCCGTCCTGGACAGGTAGTACTCGATGGTCCGGTTCAGCTGCTCCCTCGTGAAACCGTAGCCCAGCCGCTCGAGGATACCCACCAGGCCTTCGTGTCCCAGTAGATACGGGAGCATCAGAACGTCCGCCTGCTTAGCCAGCTTGTAGCCGTTGGTTCCGTCCCCCTCCGCTTCCAGGATCAGGTCCAGCCGCTCAATGTCGCCATAGGCGTCGCGGTAGTGCTCCCAGTCCAGTTCCTTGAGCTGCTCGTACCGCTCGAACTGGCTGATGACGCCGTCGCTGTGGAAAGGGACATACATGGCAGCGCCCGTGGCTTCCCAGCCTGCGGCCTCCTCGTCGTCAACGCCGAGTGATTCCATCAGCCCGGCACGCTCGCTTCCGTGCAGGTAGCGAAGGATTTCCGCCGCCTGCAGGCACACCCACGCCGCCATGACGTTGGTGTACGCGTTGTCATCCAGGCCGGGGCCGGCCCGGCCCGGATATCCCGTGTGGTATTCATCCGGGCCCACGACACCGCGCAGGTGATATCTGCCATCGCGCCGGTCGAGGGAGGCCAGGGACTGGAAGAACCGGGCCACTTCGATCACCAGCTCCGCACCTTTTTGCAGGAGCCAGATCTTGTCACCGGTGGCCTGGAAATACTGCCATGCGTTGAAGGCCACCGCGAGGCCCGAGTGCACCTGAAGATGGGAGTAGTCCCTGACCCACCGTCCGGAACGCTCGTTGTACAACCACTTCGGGGTTTCCTCGGTCCCGTCGCTGCCGCTCTGCCACGGGAACTTCGCCCCTGCCAGGCCGGCCGCGGCGGCAGCGTGCCTGGCGGCGGGCAGCCGCCGCCACCGGTACTCAATGACGGAGCGGGCCACCACCGGGGTCCGGGAGGTGAGCACCGGGAGAACGAACAATTCATCCCAGAAAACGTGCCCGCGGTAGCCCTCGCCGTGCAGTCCACGCGCAGTGACACCGGCATCCAGTTCGGCCGTGTGGCGCGTCAGCGTCTGCAACAGGTGGAAGATGTGCAGGTTGAGGACCAGGCGTACCTGGACCGGGGCGTCGATTTCCACGAGGAACGGGCGGAGTTCCCTCCGCCATGCTTCCTCGTGGGATGCCAAGAGCCGGGGAAAGGAATCGCCGGCGCGTTCCAGCACCGCGCGGGCGCCGGTTTCCGGGGAGGAAATGGCCCGGTCACGGGACGTCACAACCGCCACCGTCTTGGTCAGCCTGACAGGGATACCCGGCGTGAGGGAAATCTGGAACGTCCTGTAGTGGAAGGCCCCTTCTCCGCCCTCCCCTAACGACTCTGCCGCCACGGACACGTGCGTACGGTACGCCGCAGCGATACGGATGAGGCTTTGGGTGGTTTGGACTTCGACGACGGATGGAGCGTGCAGGGGCAGTTCGACGGCGGTGCCGCCCGACGGCGTCAGATCGGCCAGGTGGATGTCCGAGCCCTGGGCACGCTCCGGCAGGTTCGCGTTGCGGACGCCGGCGTTGATGCCGCTGCGAACTTCCACGGCGCCGCTCCACCCCAAGGCGGTGATGGTGGTCTCAAGCGCCAGGAGGTGGGGTTCGGCCATGGAAACGAAGCGGACCTGGACCACCTCCATGCGACGGCGGTCCGCGCCTTCGAGCAGCAGGCGCCTTTCCAGCACGGCCCGTCGGAGGTCCAGGACACGGCGCTCACGCACCACGGCCAGGCCGCCGTCCGACCACCACGGCAGCCCGGCGATCCGGAGGTCCAGCGGGAGGCAGTCCGGCGCATTGACCATGTGCTCCTCGACCAGCGTCTCGTCTGCGGCCTTCACGGTAACCCTGTTGTACACGCCGGCAAGGTACATGCCCGCGTAGCTGAAGGGGCTCCCTTCAGGGGCCGCCCCCCGGACGCCCATGTAGCCGTTGCCCAACGTGGTCAGGGCTTCACGGTGCCCCTCGTGGCCGGCGTCGATGCCTTCATACACGAGGTGCCAGGCGTTGCCGATGACCAGTCCCAGGTCCAGCTCACCCACATCGTTCAGCACAGTACTTGCGCCGGCGGCCTCCAATTGGCGGCGGCTGCCGCTGCGGTCGATTCCGACCACCAGGCCGAAGCCGCCCCGGCGCCCTGCTTCCACTCCCGCCGCTGAGTCCTCTATGACCACGGCGTGTGCCGGTGCGACGCGCAGCTGGACGGCGGCGGCGAGGAAGACGTCCGGTGCCGGTTTCCCCCGCAAACCCAGGCCAGCCGCCGTCGCGCCGTCCATGACCACAGTGAACAGGTGCTCGATGCCGGCGGCTTCCAGGACCAGTGCGGCGTTCCGGCTGGCGGTGACCACCGCGGTGGGGACTGCAGCGCCGGCAAGCCGCTGCAGCAATTGCAGCGTTCCCGGGTAGCTTTGCACCCCGTCCCGGCGCAGCCGCTGGTGGAACAGTTCGTTCTTCCAAGCGCCCAGGCCAAACCCGGTCCAGGCTCCCGGCTCGTCAGTCTCGGCTCCCCTGGCGATCTCTACCCCCCTCGCTGCGAGGAACCGGACCACGCCGTCCTCACGCGGCATGCCATCGATGAAAGAGAGGTACTCCGCCCGGGTCAGCGGAGCACGGTTGGCGCCGGCGGGCATCCGCGGGTCCTGGAAGATGCGGTCGAAGGCATCTTTCCACGCAGCCTGGTGGACCAGCGCCGTGTTGGTTACCACCCCGTCCAGGTCGAAAATGACGGCGTCAAAAGGGGGCTTGGCGGCAGCGGCGGTTGGCGACCCAATCATAGGTCAGTCGTACCAGCACGCACGGGAATCCGGACAGGGCCGTTGGGCCCGCCCCTCGTTTCCAGAGCCTATACGGGTTCGTGCCGGGTGCCGTGCCCCACGTGGTTCCACCAGGTCAGCGGCGACGTGATGGTGAAGCGCCTGCCGGTTATCGAAGTGGGGACGATCCGGACGAAGTGATCCTTCTGCCCGGCCTGCCAAGGGAACAGGGTAAGGCCTGCTCCGGCGAGGAGTTCATCGGAGGGCTCCAGGACGACGGCTTTTCCCTTGACCAGCACGCTCCAGGCTTTGGCGTCGTCGTTCCCGTCGGCTTCAAGCGCGACCGCGAGTGGGCCGCCGGCGGCGCGCAGCTTGGTTCCCTCGCCCGTGCGGAAGACCAGCGACTGCTGATCCACTTTGTAGTTGACGGGGAAGACTTCCGGGTAGCCGTTGACGAACACGGCAAGGTGCCCAACCGAGACACCGCGCAGGAGGTCCCAGCAGCTGCCTGGGTCCAGGAGCTCAGTGGGCGTTTGCGGCGGATCGTTGTGCATAAAGTCGACAGTAGCCGTGTGCCGGAACATGCCACTAGAGCATTTAGGCCCGGGCGCTGTCCCGGTGGCGGGGTAGCGGGTGGGAACCCCTTGGAAGCCGGTGGGCACCGGCGCAGGCATGCCGCGGTGCTAGAGTACCCCGGGGGGTTGCAACAGCGGCCCAGACGCAGGGCTCGCTTGATTCATGACCTCACCGACTCCGCCGCCGCCAGGCGGCCGGTATTCGTCCAGGCTTTTCCGCGCGCAGGACACCGCACGCGGGCATCGAGAAGCTGCCGGCGCCATTCCATCTCCGGATGTCGCCTGAACACGCCAAGCACTGTGTGCACAGCCTGGAGGCCCTCCACGCATGCCGCCAGCGGCACGGCAGGCGCGCTGCGCTTAAACGAAGATCGACAAGGAGTACCTGTGACCGGACACGTTGTCCTGCGAACCCGCGCGGAAATGCGGCGGACAGAGGCCGTCAACGCAACCCGCAAGGATATCCAGGCACTTCGCGCACTGGCGGTGGGGCTTGTGGTCCTGAACCATTTGTGGCCGGCACGGCTTCCCGGCGGGTACGTCGGCGTCGATGTGTTCTTCGTGATCTCAGGCTATTTGATCTCCAAGCACCTGCTCGGCGAACTGGAGCGGTCAAACCGCATCAATCTCGGACAGTTCTATTCCCGGCGCATCAGGCGGTTGCTTCCTGCCGCAACCCTCGTTGCCTCGGTTTCCCTGCTGGCTGCATGGGCACTGCTGCCATTTTCGCGCTGGCTCGCCATTGCGCAGGAAACCATTGCGTCGGTTCTGTACGTGGAAAACTGGGTTTTGGCGGCGAAGTCGGTTGACTACTCGGCCCACAACGAAGCCGCTTCGACGGTGCAGCACTATTGGTCCCTCTCGGTGGAGGAACAGTTCTACCTGGTCTGGCCCCTGCTGTTCCTGGGGCTGTCCCTGGCCGCGATCCGCTTCCGCCTCCGCAGGCGGGCGTTACTGGCACTGGGTGTCGTTCTGGTCTGTGCCCTTGCATTGGCATTCTGCATCTGGTTTACCTATTCCAACCGGAGCCCGGCCTATTTTGTCACGCCCGCACGTGCCTGGGAGTTCGGCGCAGGCGCACTGATAGCCCTCGGAGGCCCCCACGCAATGGCAGCCTTGCGACTGCGGCTGCCCGACCACCACCTGGCCATCTCCGGCACCGCCCAATATCTCGGATACGGGTTGATCGCGTATTCGGCCTTGGCCTACAACGAGCAGACTTTCTTCCCAGGCTTCGCCGCGGTGGTCCCAGTTGCGGGCACGGTCCTTGTGATCGCGTCCGGGCCCAACAGTCCGTTCTGGTCCCCCAACCAGCTCCTGTCCGCAAGGCCCATCCAGCTTCTGGGTGACGTGTCCTACTCCCTCTACCTGTGGCATTGGCCGCTGATCGTCCTGGCACCCGCGCTCGTGGGCCACTCGCTGGGGACACGGGACAAGGCGGTCCTCCTGGTGGCGGCCGTTGCGCTGGCGTACCTTTCCAAGAAATTCATTGAAGATCCGGGCCGCATGAAGCTGCTCCGCGGAGCCAAACCCATCCGTGTCTTTGCGGCAATGGCAGTCGCTGCAGCAGTGGTCGCCGCACTCTGCGGCGGGCTCCTGCTGAACTTTGGGAAAGCCCAGGCTGCTGAAGCGGCGAAGCTGGAGAGCCTCATCGGCGAACCCTGCCACGGGGCGCGCAGCCTCGACCCGCGAAACAACTGCAGCGACCCCTTTGGTGCAGCCAAAGTCGCCAATGTGGGGCAGAACGAAGCGCCTTGGTTCAGCGCGCCCGAATGCCACCCGTCCGCGGATCCGGTTGTCTACGAGGACCTGCAGGTCCTCGCCGAGTGCGACTTCACCGGAGGGGTGCAGCCGGAGGCGAATGTCTGGCTGGTAGGAGACTCGCATGCCGAGCAGTGGAAGGCCGGGCTGTACGAGCTCGCACGGCTGCACAAGTGGAAGCTGAAGGAATCCCTGCTGGGCGGTTGTCCGTTCGTCGACGTAAAGCGGGTGGCCGTGGCGGGCGCGCCCGCCACGGACCCGCATGCACAGCAGCGGTGCCTCGGCTGGAGCACCCAGGTCTCCGACCGGATCGTCAAGGAAAAGCCAGACATGATCTTCGTTTCCTCTTTCGGGGCAGGTGAAACCATCGACGACGGCACAGGCCGGCCGCAAATGGATCAATACAAGGACTCCGTGACGAAAAGGTTCGGTGACTGGACAGCGGCAGGCAGCCGGGTCTTCGTCTTCCGGGATCCGCCACTGACCCTTCACCGCACCAGCCCCGACTGCGTGTCGCTGAACCCGCAGCAACCCGTCACTTGCACCAACGCACGTGAGGAGGCGCTGGCGCCGGACCCGGTTGCGGAGGCCGCCAAAAGCATGGGCAAGCCCAATGTAAAGGTCCTCGACCTCTCGGATCAGTTCTGCGACGGCCAGCGCTGCTACGCGGTCATTGGCGGACTGCAGGTCTATTTCGACAATGACCATGCCGCCCGCAGCTATATCCGGTCCTTGGTCCCGGTCCTGTCCCAGCGGTTCAACGAGGCCCGGCAGTAGTTCCCGGCGTCCTGAGGGGTGCTGCTGGTGCCCTCGCCGAACAAACGAAAACGCCCCGGTCCTGGGACCGGGGCGTTACGGCAAAGGCCGGGACATCCGTGGGATGTCCCGGCCCTTGCCGTGGGTGGAGATGGGGGGAATTGAACCCCCGTCCGATGTCGTGTTGTCAGGGCTTCTCCGGGCGCAGTTTGCGTCGGATTTTCTCGGCCCCAGCCATGCTGCAAACAGCTGGCTGATCCGGGCCCAGTCACCTAAGAGTCCCGTTTACTCCGGTGACGGGAGCAAACAGCAGTGGCTATCTAAATGACGCCAGGATCCGGGGCGATAGCAACCCCGGGCTGACGGACTGTCTTACTGCTTAGGCAGCGAGAGCGAAGTCAGTGCGCTTAGATTCGGCACTTATTGGTTTGCAGACAGCGTTTACGAGATAATTCTGCATCCTCGGCCCGCTTCACCTGTCGCGACTAACATCGTCGAAACCGATCATCCCCGTATTTTGTTACCAAACCGGCTGGCAAGCCTGCCGGACTATCAATACTAACGCATGCCATGCGGAAATAATTCCTACCGGCGCCGGTTGCGTTCGCGCATCTCGCGCTGGGCCTCGCGGTTGTCCTGCTGCTCACGCAGCGTTTGCCGCTTGTCGTATTCGCGCTTGCCTCGGGCCACGCCGATTTCCACTTTGGCCCGTCCGTCCACAAAGTACAACTGCAACGGGACAATGGTGTAGCCGGATTCCCGGACCTTGTGGGCGATCTTGATGAGCTCCTCGCGGTGCAGCAGCAGCTTTCGCCGGCGGCGGGCAGCGTGGTTGGTCCAGCTGCCCTGGTTGTATTCGGGAATGTGGATCGCTTCCATCCACAGTTCGTCGTTGTAGAACGTGCAGAATCCATCCACCATGGAGGCGTGGCCCTCCCGGAGCGACTTTACTTCGGTGCCCATCAGGGCGATGCCGGCCTCGTAGGTGTCCAGCACGTGATAGTCATGCCGGGCCTTGCGATTGGTGGCCACCACCTTACGGCCACTTTCTTTAGGCACGGGGAAACTCCTCAGGTTCAGGTTGGCTGCTCCGTGCCCGCGGCGCGGAGCTATACCAGTCTACGGCAGGGGCAGCATGCCCCTAGAGCAGTCCCATGGGGTCAACCGCGACGCCGTTGAGCCAGGTTTCAAAGTGGGCGTGGCAGCCTGTGGAGTTGCCCGTGCTGCCGGAGTAGGCAATCAGCTGGCCTTGCGAGACCCTTTGTCCGTTCGAAACCACGATGCTGGAGTTGTGGTAGTAAATGGTCGTCAGGGTGTTGCCCTGCACCACGCCGTGGTCGATCTTGACGCGCCAGCCGCCGCCGTCGGCGGAATTCCAGCCTGAGCTGAAGACTTCACCGGCTGCCGCAGCGTACACAGGAGTGCCGCAGGCCGCACCGAAGTCGATACCGGTGTGCATGTATCCGCCGGTGCCATAGAAGTCGATGGTGCCCGGCGGGGTGGTGCGGTAGCCAAAGCCGGAGGTGATGGGGATACTGCCGTCGAAGGGGTGGCGGAGGCCAAAGGCCGACGGCGACCCTGCTGCGGGCGGAACATACGGCTGGACAGGCGGGGCCGGGCGGTTCGCTGCCGCCGCTGCGGCGGCAGCTGCGGCTGCCGCAGCCGCAGCCTGCCTGCGCTGTTCGGCTTCCCAGGCCTCACGGGCCTTCCGGTCGCGCTCGGCAATTTCATTGGCAACCTGGTTCTGGTTGGCCTGGACGCCCGCAAGCTGGGCCTGAATGCCGGGTTTGGCCGCCTGGAGCTCCGCATCAAGGCGGGTGGTATCGGCGATCAGCTGGTCAACCTGGGCTTTCTTCGCCGCGGCTTCGTCCCGGGCGGCCTTCTCACGTTCCAGTGCCGCATCGGCTTTGGCCTTGAGGTCCTTGATCTCACCTTCCACAGCCTGCAGCCGGGCTTCGGAGTTGACGTTGGTGGCGTTCTGCTGGTTGAGCTTGTCCATCGCCGCGTTCTGGCTGCGCATGGCCTGGTCGGCGAGGTCCATGGTGTCGGTTAGGCTGCCGCCGCCGCTGGACCCAAAGAACAGGGAGAGATTGGAGGGTACGCCGCCGGACTTGTAGGCCTGGGTGGCGATTTGGCCGATCAGCTTCTTGGTACCGGCGATCTTTTGCTTGTCAGTTTCG
This sequence comes from Arthrobacter sp. 135MFCol5.1, assembly GCF_000374865.1. Lineage (GTDB taxonomy): Bacteria > Actinomycetota > Actinomycetes > Actinomycetales > Micrococcaceae > Arthrobacter. Next base: position 227,326 of record NZ_KB895452.1, read on the forward strand.
AGCTGCTGGGTGATCTTGGCCTTGTTCTGCTGGGCCATGTCCACCCGGGCCGCCAGGGCTTCCGATTCTTTCACAGCACTGGCCACGCGGCCTTGCGCGTCGAGGAGGGCCTGCTGCGCACCGGGGAGCTGGCCCTGGTAAATCACCAGGTCACCGGCGGCCTTGGCGATCCTGGAATCGACGAACTCAAGGGAGGCCTGGACACGGGCCGCTTCGGCCTCGAGCGCGGCCTTGCGGTCCTCGAGGTCGTCGGCGAAGGCCACGGGAGTTGCCACGGCCATCCCGGCGGAAAGGATGACGGCCAGTACACCGCTGACGATCCCCATGCGGCGGGCAGCGGCCCGCCCCCGGCGGAACCGGCGGCGCGGAGAGGTTTGATCGGTTACGTTCATGAGCATTCCTTGGTCGGTTTGCATAGCCTAAACGCGCAGGTATCTGCGAAGGGTCAAGAGAGACGAAATTCCTGCCAAGGATCCGCCAAGGATCAACAGCGCCGGCGCGAGGATCAGTGTCTGGCCCGAGGAAATGAAAGCGGTGTCCGGGTACTGGCGGGACATGTAGTCACCCAGGAAGAACTGCGCCACGGCCCACAGCGTGCCGGAGGCCAGCGCAGCACCGATGACTGCGGCGATGACCCCTTCAAGGATGAAGGGCAACTGGATCACGGTCTTTGACGCGCCCACAAGCCGCATAATGCCGGTTTCCCGGCGCCTGCTGAAGGCGGATAGCCGGATTGTAGTGGCGATCAGCAGGATCGCGCAGACGATCATCACGCCGGCGATGCCCACTGCGACCAGGGAGGCGCCGTTCATCACCGAGAAGAGGCGTTCGAGGAGCTGTCGCTGGTCGATCACGGTCTCCACGCCCGGCTGCGATGAGAAGGTCTCGCTGATGATCTGGTATTTTTCGGGGTCCTTCATGTTGATCCGGAATGATGCCGGCAGCTGGTCCGGGGTAACCGAATCGACGATGGGCGAGTTGGAGAACTGGTCCTTGAAGTGCTTGTACGCCTCATCCCGGGACTCGAACTGGAAGTCGTTGATGTACTGCGCCACGGCGGGTGATTCCAGGAGAGCGTTGAGGCCTTGCTGCTGCTCAGGGGTGACCGGCCCGGACGCGCACCCGGGCGCGGTCGAACCGTCGCTGCACAGGAAGATGGCTACTTGGACCTTGTCGTACCAGTACCCCTTCATCTGGTTGATCTGCATTTGGAGCATCCCGGCGGCGCCCACGAAGGTGAGGGACACGAAGGTCACCAGGATGACCGAAACCACCATGGAAAGGTTGCGGCGCAGGCCGCTGCCGATCTCGGAAAGGATGAATGCAAGCCTCATTGCCGTGCCTCACCTTCGGCACCGTTGCCCGGCAGGCCGTCGTCGGGCGTTTCCCTGCCGCTGGCGTCCTTGAGCCGCCTGGACTGGCCGACGACGGGGATCATCGAGGTGTACAGGGCCTTGGCTTCGTCCCGGATCACCACGCCGTTCTTGAGCTCGACCACCCGCTTGCGCATTTCGTTGACGATGTCGTCGTCGTGGGTGGCCATCACTACCGTGGTTCCGTTTTGGTTGATCTTGTCCAGCACACCCATGATGCCCATGGACGTTGTGGGGTCCAGGTTTCCTGTGGGTTCGTCGGCCAGGAGGATCCCGGGCCGGTTGACCACGGCCCGGGCGATGGCCACCCGCTGCTGCTCGCCGCCGGACAGTTCGTGCGGCATGCGGTGTTCCTTGCCTTCGAGGCCAACCGTCTTGAGGACCTCGGGGACGGTATCGCGGATGACGCTGCGGCTCTTTCCGATGACCTGCATGGCGAACGCCACGTTGGCGAAGACGTTCTTTTGGGGCAGGAGGCGGAAGTCCTGGAAGACGACGCCGATGCCACGGCGGAGGCGCGGCACGCGCCAGCTCGAAATCCTGGCAACGTTTTGGCCGGCGACGTAGACGGCGCCCGAAGTTGCGCGGTCCTCCTTCAGCACCAGCCGGAGGAAGGTGGACTTCCCGGAGCCCGAGGCTCCCACCAGGAAGGCGAATTCGCCGCGATCAATCTCAAGGTTGACGGAGTCCAGCGCAGGCCGGGCTTTTTGGTCGTAAACCTTGGTGACATTTTCGAATCGGATCATGGCCCTAAGTACCCTGCAGGGCATGGCTGATTGTTCTGATGCAGCCCAGTTCTGCAGCCGGTGCACGGGTTTTCGTTTGGGGGAAGTAGGGCCCCGGCCCCTCGACTATACGCAGGATGCCCGGCGCTAGGGCGGGCTTTCGGGGGCGTGTCGCCGGATCCGATCGCGCCCGGCAGCCGCCCGGCTACTTTTCGGCGTTGCGGTTGTCAGTACGCCAGCGGATGCCGGCGTCGATAAAGTCGTCGATCTCGCCGTCGAATACAGCTGATGTATTGCCCACCTCGTGTTCAGTGCGCAGGTCCTTCACCATCTGGTAGGGGTTGAGAACATAGGAACGCATCTGGTCGCCCCAGGAGGCTTTGACGTCTCCCGCCAGGGCCTTCTTCTCCGCGTCTTCCTGTTCCTTCTTAAGCAGGAGGAGCCGGGATTGCAGCACGCGCATGGCGGCGGCCCGGTTTTGGAGCTGTGACTTCTCGTTCTGCATCGAGACGACGGTGCCGGTGGGAATGTGGGTAAGGCGCACCGCGGAGTCGGTGGTGTTCACCGACTGGCCGCCGGGCCCGGACGAGCGGAATACGTCAACCCTGATTTCGTTGTCCGGGATGTCGATGGAATCAGTCTGTTCGATCAGCGGGATGACTTCCACGGCCGCGAAGGATGTCTGGCGCCGGCCCTGATTGTCGAACGGGCTGATCCGGACCAGGCGGTGCGTCCCTGCTTCGACACTGAGGGTGCCGTAAGCGTAGGGCGCCTTGACCTCGAAGGTGGCCGATTTCAGGCCGGCTTCCTCCGCGTACGAGGTGTCCATGACCGTCGTGGGGTAGCCGTGCCGCTCGGCCCAGCGGAGGTACATGCGCATCAGCATCTCGGCGAAATCTGCCGCGTCGACACCGCCCGCTCCCGCACGGATGGACACCACGGCTTCGCGCTCGTCATATTCTCCGGACAACAGGGTGACCACTTCCAGGTCCTTGAGGGCCTTCTTGATGGATTCGAGTTCGGCCGCGGCCTCCCCCATCGAGGCGGCGTCGTCCTCGTCCTGGCCCAGTTCCACCAGCACTTCGAGATCGTCGATACGCGAGGCCAGGTTGGTAAGGCGTTCCAACTCGGACTGTCGGTGGGAGAGACGGGAGGTGATCTTCTGCGCCGCTGCAGGGTCGTCCCACAGGTCCGGCTCCCCTGCCCGCTCGCTGAGCTCGGCGATGTCTTCACGAAGTGCATCCACGTCGGAGACGCGTTCGATGGACTCGTAGGTGGCGCGGAGGGCGCGGATTTCAGCGGAAAAATCAATATTGGCCATGGTGGTTTAACCCTACGCTATTGGGGCTTACGGCCCGGCGCCGGCCGCCACCGGGGATTGGACCGCCGGGCCAGGCATCAACGGGTCAACCGGGAACGTGCCGTGGAGGTGGCCTCGATGCGGATTCCGTCGGGAATCAGGAAGTTCACCACCGGCGGGTGCACCGCAGCGGTGAGGACTACGACGGCGGTGGAACCGTCGGGCGATCCCGTTCCGGGGGCGACGGCGAGGCCGGCGAACCGTTGGGCGGCCGGGCTCCTGCCGACGAAGTCGGATGCTACGTTGCGCACGCGGGCGGGGTTGAGGACAGCCGATGGAGTTCCGCCCTGCGATGAGACGTCGCCGAGCATGTAGCTGTCGGCAGCCGCCAGCGATGCTCCGTCAGCCAAGGAGAGCAGCCGCTTGTGTTCGACGTAAACACTGGATATTCCGATGACGACCGTTGCCACCAGCAAGGCGAGGGCCACGTAGCCGACGATCATCACCATCAGTTGGCCCTCCTCGCTATTTTGCGCACGGGGTGTCACCGGTACCGCCCCACCAATTGGGTGGCGGAGGCCTGGACATCCGTGGCCGACAGTCCTTCCGCAAAAGGGAGGAAGGGCAGCGGCACGCTGAGGCTGACGGTCACCGTGACGGCACTTCCCGCAGCAGTGCAGTCTGCTGGTTGGCAGCTTGTCGTCATGGTTGCCCGCCCCGGTTCATGGCCGAAATCGGAAAGAGCCAGGGTTACCGCCCGCTCTGCGGCCGCTTGCGCGGTGACGGGGTCGGACTGGGCAACGTACACCTTTGCTGCCTGGTCGGCGGCGCCCACCACGGCGAAGGAGCCGCCCTGGATCTGGGACACGGTGATGACGAAATACACCAGCGGGACCATCAGCAGGAGTGCCAGGAAGGTGAATTCGACGACTGCACTCCCCCGTTCGTGCTCGCTCACGTGCCGCTGCACGTCCTCCCGGTTGGGACGCGGCGGGTTCACCGCCAGGCCGGAGGCGTTTGCATTTCCCGGATGTTGTCCGGCGTACGGTGCCCGTTCCCGGCAGAGTGCTTCCGTGAGCCTTGTCCTGATACGGAACCTGTTGGCGGTGCGGGGCGGCTTGTCTGTCGCTAGCGGATCACGGCTGGATGGCCGCATGCCCTTTCACCTCCAGCATCTCCCGGGGACCGATCAGGCCGATGACCGGCAACGGGGACCGGACTGTCACCTCCAGCGTGCGCATTCCTTGAAGATCTACTTCCCGGGTGCTGACCTGCTCGGCAAATCCGGGATTCAGGGCAGTTTCGATGAGGCTGCGGGTCCGTTCCTCGGCGTCGGCGGAGTTGCGGTCTGCCAGGGTCCCGTAGCGGGCGCCGGACGCGGCAGCATCGATGAGCGTGTTCCGAACGTGCAGGACCAAGGTCAGCTGGATGATCGCGAGGAAGAACATCGTGAGCAGCCCGCCGACCAGAACAAAATCCACGACGGCCGAGCCCCGCTCCCCCTCAGACCGAAGCCCGGGACGCGCCTCAGGCCCTGGAGCGGAGCGTGCCAAGGGTCAGTTCCCTACTTTGTCCATGGCCTGGTTGAACATGGCTTCCAGTGCAGGGCCGGCGAGCGCCAGGAGAGCCGCTACCAGGACGGCGGACATCAGTGTGATCATTACCCAACCCGGCACGTCCCCACGTTCCGGGTTGTCTCCCGGTTCTGTGGATCGGCGCCCGTCCGCCGGGTGGTGCAGTTCACACTGCACGACGGCGGCCATGCCGATAAACAGCATCACGAGACGGTTTCCCATTGTTTTCATGTTGCGTCCTTTCCTGATGAATACGGTGTCCTTGCACGAGCTGCTTTACGACAAGTGGCCGCCCACAGCTTCAGAAGCCCAAATTGATCGCTGCTATGCCCGGGAATACGGCGAAGACCACGGTCAGCGGGAGTATCCCGAAGACCAACGGCACCATCATTGCTATTTCTTTCCTGCCCGCTGCCTCCATAAGGTCCCGCTTGGCCGAATCACGAACATCCTGGGCTTGGGCCCGGAGCACTTCCGCAAGGGGTGTTCCCCTGTCCACCGCAACGATGATTCCGTCAACGAACCTGACCAAGGGCGCCAGGTCAGTACGTCCGGAAAACTCCTCCAAGGCACGGATGAGCGGCTTCCCTGCCCGCGTCTCCGCGAGGATCTTCGCAAACTCCTTTGACAGTTCCCCGTGGGCGCTCCTGCACACCCGGTCCAGTGCACCCGTCGCGCTTTCCCCCGCGCTGACAGCCAAGGCCATCAGCTCCGCCAGGCTGGGGAATTCGGCCATCATGCGCGCCTCCCGGCGTCGCACCTGGGCGCCCAGCCAGTAGTCCCGCAAAACAAAACCTGCCGCCGCGCTGCCAATGATTGCGGCCACTGCAAAGATCGGACTGAACCTTCCTGCGGCGGCTCCCAAAAGTACGACCGTCACGGCGATGGCAAAACCGGCCGCTGCCCAAAGGAGCTGTTCCGCACGGAAGTCAATGGGTGACTTGCCGATTCCCGCTTGGGCCAGCCGCCGCTCCATTGCTCCCGGTGATGGGTTTAGCCGGGCCAATGCGGAAAGCCAGTCGCGGATGACCGGACGGAAAATCCGCTCCAGCGGGCCGAATGGTGTCAGATTCGGATCGCCCGTGCTCAGGAGCCGCGACTCCAGGTTCTGCGACTTAAGCTGGGGCTCGATCCGCTCAGAGAGCGTCATGGCACGCATCGGCGGGGACCTGAAAATCACCAGCCACAAGCCGAGGCCAAGGCCGATTCCGCAGACAATGGCGGCGGCCGGGACGGCCATCATCGGAGCACCCTTTCATCCTGGGGCAGCGCGCCGATCTTCACCATGACGGTGTAGCAAATGAGCGAAACCACCAGTCCCCCAAGCAGGACTGCAGCACCCATTGGTGTGTTGTACGCCTGGATTGCTTCCGGTCTGGTTGCCAGCAGCACCAGCACGATCCACGGTGCGGCAACAGCAAGCCGGGCCGCGTTGATCGTCCAGGATTGCCGCGCTTCCAGCTCACTGCGCGTGCGGGCGCTTTCACGGAGGAACTCTCCCAGGGTGCCGAGCAACCGCCCCAGATCCGAGCCGCCCACTTCACGGGTGAGGCGCAGGGCTTCGACGATGCGGTCTGCGACAGGATCGGCAAGCCGGTGTTTCAGTTTGTTCAGGGAGCCGTCGAATTGGCCGCCGGCCCGGTAATCGGCTCCGAACTCGCGGAACAGGGGCCGGAGTTCCTCGGGCCCTTTGTCGCCGAGTTGAATGAGGGCCTCAGGCAGCGGGAGGCCGGCACGGATCGCCGAGCGAAGGTGATCAACGACGTCTGGCCAGAGCTGGCGGAGCAACGCTGACCTTTTTCGTGCACGCCAGCGAAGCAGAGTGACAGGCAGCCACGATCCGAAGAGGCCGAAGCAGCCGGCAATCGGCCATGAACGACTGAGCGCGAAGAAGACAAGGGCAATGAACAGCCCCAGACCAAGGCAGGTCCCGACCAGGCCACGGGCCGATACTTTCTCCACGCCCGCGGCAACGAGCAGGTCGCTGATACGTCCTGGCTTTCGCTCCCGGCGTCCGGCATCAGGAGTCTCCCAGCAGGACCACCAGATGAGGAAGAAACCCACCCCGGCCACAGCTCCCACCATCGCGGAAATCATCGTGCGTCCAACAGGGCGGCGACGTCGTATCCCGCCCGGGAGAATTTTTCCGCGGCCGGCATTGCATTTGCCCTGGGCTGAAGGACGCCGCCCTCCAGGGTGAAGACGAAGGACGATTCAATGATTCCGTTCTCCACCCGGCGCCCCAGAGAGAGGATCTGGGTGACCTGCCGCCGCCCGTCTGCCTGTCTGCTGCAGTGCACCACAAGATCGATGCAGGAAGCGACTGTGGGCACTACAAACGCACTGGAGATGTTCTCCCCGGCGAGCAACGGCAGCGTGCAAATCTTCGTGACGGCGTCGTGGGCAGAGTTTGCGTGGACGGTACACATCCCGGGAAGCCCGCTGTTGAGTGCAATCAGCATGTCCAGGCTTTCGGCTTCCCGGACCTCGCCCACAACCAGCCGGTCTGGCCTCATCCGCAGCGCTTCCTTGACCAGGCGGCGGAGCGGGATCGCGCCTTCGCCCTCCAGGTTGGGTTGCCGGCACTGGAGGCCCACGACGTCACGCAGCGGGAACTGGAGTTCGAAGATTTCTTCAACCGTGATCACGCGTTCCCGGCTTCCAATACTGGCCGCCAGGCAGTTCAGCATGGTCGTCTTGCCGGCCTGTGTTGCGCCGGAGACCAAGATGTTCAGGCCGCTGGCAACTGCCGCCCCGAGGAACCGCGCAGATTGCCGTGTCAGTGTTCCGAGCTCAACAAGGTGCTCGAGCCGGCTCGCCTTCACCACGAATTTTCGAATGTTGACCGCCCAGTGGCGACGGGTGACGTCCGGGATGACCACGTGGAGCCTAGACCCGTCAGGCAGGGCGGCGTCAACGAAAGGCGAGGACATGTCCAGCCGTCTGCCGGAGCTTTTCAGCATGCGCTCGACGAGATCACGCACCTGCTGCTCCGTCAGGCTCAGTGACGTCAGTTCGGACTCGCCGTTGCGCGCTACAAAGATCTCGTTTGGCGCGTTGAGCCAAATCTCTTCTATCGAAGGATCGTCGAGCAGCGGCTGGAGTACACCGAACCCTGCCACAGCGTCGAACAGGAATCTGCGCGCTGCGTCCAGGGGGCCGATGGGCGGAAGCGGGCCCATCAGTGCCCGTTCGTCGTAATCCGTGACCGCAGCCTCCACCAGGCGCCGGACCTCACCCGCTTGCTTGAGCGGATCCAACCCACGGCGGCGGATCAGTTCACGGACCTCGTCCTCGACTATTCCCAGCGCGTCCATATGTCCCCCATACAAATGCCGCCTCCGTCGGAGGCACTGCGATTGGCTTACAGCCTAGGGAGAGTACACCACGCTGCCAAGTCATATGGGCGGCCCCTGTGGACAAAGTCGCCCGTGCTTCAGCGGAAAGTGCCGGTGTATGGGCTAGCTGGCGCTGGGAACACGGTCTTCAATTGCCGGGTCGGATCGCTTGGCAGGCCGCTTCTTCAACCTCATCGCGGGGCGTTCGACGGCAAAGTAGGTTACTGCCGACAACGGCAAAACGATGCCAAGCACCAAGACCACATTGAACGGCAGCGCAAGGGCAGACGACCCGACAGTCAATTGCCGTCGCATGAGCCAGAAGATGATCGGCAGATGCCACAGGTAGATGCTGTAGCTAATGAGGCCGACAAACCGGATCGGAGACCACTCCAGCACGGCCGCGAGCCGGTTCGGCCCGTCGTTCCTGGACGAGGGAAGAACAACCGCAAGGAGAAGCAACGCCGAAGCCACGCCCGCGAAGTTGGACAGAAACGGCATTGTTCCGCCCGCGCCGGCCACCAGAGATGCGGCGGCTCCGGCCACAAGGAACAGCTTGGCAGGGATGCCCACGCTCCGGACGCCGCGCTCGTTCAACAGGACAACAATGAGTGCGGCGGCCATTCCGTACCCAAACAGGTCAGCCTGCCCAAGAAAGCTTCGCAGCAGGACGGCGGTCCACGTCTGACCAAATGCGAAGTCAATGAGCTGTGCATAACCAAGGTTGTCAGCTACTAGGTGACCCCAGAAGGAAACGCCCAGGCCAATGACAATCAGCGCGGCCGCCGGGACCGCCAGCGCCGTCGCCTTGGGCATCCCCCGCCTGATGAGCCCAGCGGCGAGCAAAGCCATGACGGGGACGGCCACGTAGAAAGTGATTTCAGCCGTCAACGACCACGCCACCGGCAGACCACTCATCACGAACTGGGGAATGAACATGTGTACCAGCAGTGCATTGGCGACGAATTTCGCCGGATCTGTTAAGCGCCCGACGTTCTCCGGACCAAAACCGTGCGTACTGCCCACCAGGTAGACGCATCCCATGGCGAGCGACGCCACACAGAAGATGAGCAGGTAGGCCGGATAGATGCGGAGGACCCTGTTTCTTGCATATCGCCGGAATGACGGCAGCTCGCTGCCGCGGAGAAGCGACGAAGCAAACGGCCTGAACAGCAGGAACCCTGAGAGGACAAAGAACAAGGGCAACCCCTGCCCCAGGACTGGGAGGATGACTTGGCCGACAGGTCCGGCGTGCACTTCATCGGAGGCCATCAAGCCAACATGGTAGGCCAGCACAGATAAAGCCGCGGCGGCCCGGAGGCCTTCAATGCCGGCGAGCCGCCGGCCCCAGCTCGGGGCAGGTGCGACATTGTTGTCCAAGGTGTGTCCTTTCCTCGCGGACGGCATGAGTGACAGGCGTTTCACCTTCGCAGAATGGCGCACGGCACATCGACCTTCCAGTTTCCCGGCGCCGTTGCGACCACGTGCGCAACCATCGCCTGGTTCGCCGCGCAGGCCGCGCGGGCGTCCGCCACTCCCACAGCCCAGACGGGACCGTCTTGGCGGAATGAAAAAGAGGGGAAGAAATACAAGCACTGCAAAAGGGCGAAGACCGTCAGCACCGAAGTTGCGGCCTTGGCGGATGTTCTTTCCAAAGCAACTGCCAGGAGGGGAAAGAGCACAAGAAGAAACATGGACGGCACTACGCTGTATCTGCCCAGAAGGAATTCATGCCACTGGGCGGCCGTGAATTCCGCGTAGTTGAACTCTTTCGAGAAATTGAAAAGAACGGCCGCAGCCCAAACGCCCACCGAAGCGACAACCGCGACGACGGCAACGCCGCGATGGGCAGCTGTGCCTCGAAACAGGAGAAAGAGAAAAGCCGCGAAAAAAGGGAGCGCCGCCAACACGATCGGGACCGCACCAAAGTTCAAAGTGATAAGCGCAATTTGGTTGGACGTACCGAACACTACGGCCGAGCTGCTGTTGAGGAACCACCCAACCACCACGGACAGTATGTTTGCCGGCTCAAACGGAGCGGAACGGGGATAACTCACGGTCGTGAAGACCTGGCAAGCGATACCCAGCAACAACCCGGCCCTGGCAGGCCACAACCACTGGTCTCGAAACCGGTAAAGGAAGATCGGAACAAACATCAGCGTCAGTATTTCGGTCAATGATGAGAGCGCGGCCGCAGCGAACAGGAGAATGCCCTCAGGTTTGTTCCGCGCCTGTTTGATAAGCAGCCAAGGAGCGAGCCAGAGCAGATACCAATGCAGGTTGGCAAAATTTCCCTGCGTCTCCAACGCTGCTGGTGCCACCATGATGGTGATCGAGGCCCACGCCAGTCTAGGTACAAGGCGTGTCGATATGGCGCTTGCACAATGGAAGACCATCAAGGCGACGAGACCAGTGATCAGGCTGCTCAGAAGTGAGATGGCCACGGCATAAGCATCGACGGGGAACAGGCGGACGACGAACGCGGCTGCAAATCGCGGCACCACGTGCAGATAGCCTTGGTATGGGGCAAAAACTCCGAGAATTCCAGGACGGGCCAGTGCATCCTGGAGGAATACCGCTCCATCCTCTGCCCAGATGGTGCCTTGAGCTGTTGGGCTAAGGCGGGCAAAAGCAATCAGACTGGCCCCTAAAACAGCGACAGGAGCCGCTGACATCCTCCAGCCGAGCGTCATGGAAGCGTTAGAGCCCTGATTGCTGTTCATCGTCCCTTATGACCCCGGCGTTGAGCGTACTAAGCCGGCTAGTAATGGATGCGCGGTCAACGAATGCTCTCTCGGGACGCGCCTCATGAATGCTACCGGATACGCCGGCGATTCAATCAAAGCCCAAGGGCGGACCCGACGCCGAAACCTCACACGAGCCCCAGCAGAAACACGCCTACCACTGGTCCCCCACGCAACACGATGCTATGGTGAGCGCGTTAAGTGTCAGTAACTGTGTTCGGCTGGTCCCTGGGGGGACCACGGCACAGTAAACCAGATGGGCGTTCGGGGGAGCGCGCATTGCCGTCCGGAGCCAATATGAAGCGGAACCTGTCTCAGTCCCGTACCCCATTCCTGAAGTACCTAGGGGTGGTTCCGCTTGCGCTTGCACTCGTAGTAGGCCCGGGCCTCAGCAGCCCCGCCGTAGGGCTCGAATCGAGCCCTACCCCAACCCCCTCCCCGTCGTCTCCCACCGCACAGGCCGCACCGTCGGCCGCGCCCACGGCAACGGCTGCGCCTAGCACGGCACAGCCCTCCCCCGGTCCGACCCAGGGCCCCGTGGCCAAACCGTCACCACAGCCCCAGTCAATGGCCGAGGCCATCGGACCCGGCGGCGCACAAATGGGCCAGCGTTCAGCTCGGGTAACGTCCGCCGCTTCTGCGACTGCTACCAAGCCCAACAGCATCGAAACTCTGTCCGCGCAGGGCTCGTGGATGCCCACCTTCGGTGTCCAGGGGCTGGACGTCAGCTATTACCAATCATCCGTTGACTGGCAGCAGCAATGGAACATGGGAGCGCGCTTTGCCTATGTGAAAGCATCTGAGGGCAACTACTACACAAACCCTGCCTACAGCTCCCAGTACCAGGGATCCCGGAACGTTGGGATGATCCGCGGGGCGTACCACTTCGCAATTCCGAACTGGTCGTCTGGAGCGGACCAAGCCACATACTTCGTCAACAACGGCGGGGGGTGGTCCCCGGACGGATATACGTTGCCACCAGTCCTCGACTTTGAATTTAACCCGTACGAGGGCAGGACCATCAACGGCTTCTACTTCGGCAACACCTGCTACAACATGTCCCCGGGACAGCTGGCTGCCTGGGTTCAGGACTTTGGAAACACGGTCAGGTCGATGACCGGCAGGCTGCCCATGATCTACACCAACACGAGTTGGTGGAATCAATGCCTCGGCAATCAGACAGGCTTCGGTGACTACCCGCTGTGGGTTGCCGCTTACCCCGGTTCACCGACGAACGACGCCGGCGCAGTTCCAGCAAGCTGGGCAACCTACAGCGTCTGGCAGTACAGCAGCACGGGGCCGATGGCCGGAGACTCCAACGTGTGGAACGGCGATTACGCATCGCTGCAACGGTTCGCCGGAGTCGCCCTGCCCACCGGCAGCTTCGACGACCTCTCCGTGGTCAAGAACGGGAGCGACGTCAGCCTTAGAGCCCGTGGATGGTCGGTAGATCTGGCCAACATTCCGGCGTCGAACCAAACGCATGTCTACGTCACCGGCCCGGACGGAACCACTACAGGCTATCCCTGGACAGCGGATGCCTACCGACCCGACGTCAACAATGTCTTCGGCTACGGTTCGTCCCATGGCTTTGACGGGACGATACCTATCACCAAGTCGGGAAATTACAAGGCCTGCGCCTACTCCATCGGTACCTTCGATAACACCTCTCTTGGCTGCAAGTCCATCACCGCTTCCGGCGTCGAAGCCCCGATTGGAAATTTTGAGAGCCTCAGCGAAGTAAGAACTGCTGACAAAGTCAGTCTCCAGCTCAAAGGGTGGGCTGTAGATCTGGCAAACCCTGCCGCCAGCACGTACGCGGACACCTACGTAACCGGCCCAGACGGGACAACCACCGGCTACCGGATGACCGCAAATACTTCCCGGCCGGATGTTCAGACTGTTACCGGCCTGGGATCCAACCACGGCTTTGACTACCAGGTGACCCTAACAGCGCCCGGAAATTACCAAGCGTGCACATACGCCATAGGCCAAAACTCGAATCTATCGCTTGGATGCAAGAACATCAGTATCGGTGCCAGCCCGGCACCCATCGGTTCGTATGATGCTCTTTCCCTCGTGCAGGCACCCAACACCGCAAACCTCCAATTGACCGGCTGGACCCTGGATCCCAGCTACCCGGGAAAGATCAACACAGTAAGCGTCTACGTGTCCGCTAAAGACGGCACACCCGTAGCCAATCCAGTAATGGCAACGGCAACGGCGAACCTTGCCAGGCCTGATGTGAATGCCGCCTTGAACACGATCGGCAACCACGGCTACCAAGCCCAGATCGCGATCAGCGCCCCTGGCAACTACACCGTGTGTGCCAAGGCCGTAGGGGTTGCCCCCCTCGCAGCGGGACCTACCGCGCTGGGCTGCCGCGACATCACCGTGCGGCCGACTCCGCCCACGATGGGAAGCCTCGACACGGCAGGCATCCAGGTCTCCAACGGCCAGGCCTTGCTGACAACCCAGGGGTGGACCTTGGATCCGGCCATGCCTGGCTTCTCAAACCCCGTACACGTCTACATCACGTATCCTGACGGCACCACGAAGGGGTATCCGTTCACCGCCAACCTCAAGCGGTCAGACGTCAACGCCGTTCTGCAGACCATCGGAGACCACGGGTATTCAACTACCGTAGCCATCACGGCGCGAGGCAAATACAGCGTTTGCACATATGGCGTCGCAGTATCCCCATTCAGCACTAACAATTCCCAGCTTGGATGCCGAAGCTTGACCTACTAGGACCGAACAAGTTGTCATTCAAAGGTATGGCAAAACACGACTCATTGGATAAAAAGGAGCGTTCTATGCGGCCCGAAGGTCCACAGCATGGTCGCTGATCAAAAGGGCTCATTGCATATGCGGCATGCCGCGCACTTCCCATAGATTCGAGAGACGCTGGGGCTATATGGGACTCCAAGAAAGTCGCGAAGTCTGTTTTGATCCCAAAATTACCCAGACGACAACGGACATTCGGTGAGGAAGTCGAACTTACCTGCTGGACAGGCCAAGACTACTGTTTCACACCGGCCGAAAAACGTGGAATGCGGGATAGGTGCTGCAGGGCCGGGGGCAGTATAACGACGACGAGCATTACCTCGCTCAGCATGAAACCGGCGGCCACACCGTTGGCACCAAAGGTTCGTCCCAGCGTAAACATAGCTATCACGCCTACCAGCGCTCCAATTGCCGTTCCGGCAAGGACGAAACGAGTCTTCAGCGAAGGTATGAGCAGGTTGCGGATCAAGGGGGTGGACACAGAGACCGCGAAGAAGGCGACGCCGTAGAACCACATGGTAGAACTAGCGGCCTTAACCTCATCACCAAAAAGCAAGGCGGTCCCAAATTCACCGACAAGGCCTAACGCCAGTAGTCCGAGCAGTCCAAGAGCGCAGTGAGCGAAGATTGCGGCAACCTGACGCCGCCGGGGACTATCTGCGTGGGGATCTAGAGTCCAAGCCTGCAAAGTATTGCCAAGAGTAGTAACAGCTATGAGCCCGAACCTGTACAGCTTGTCGGACGAGGCTATGCTTCCGGCGACCGATGTACTTCCGGTGGCCCCTGCCAGAGGAACGGGCGCAGATACATACACTCCGCCCAAAGCATCAATGCTGGCAACGCCAAGCCTTTTTCGTAGTCCTTCACGAATATCAGAAATACTCCGCCCCCTAAAAAGTGGGGGCCATCCAAATTTGTACTGAATCGCAAGTGGCCCAGCTATAGACGAAAGGATCCACAAAAGCGGGTAGGACCAGAGAGACTGCGTAAGGAAAACGAGTAATGCGGCAAGTAAGGTTGCGACTAGACGTGGAATCATATCGTAGACAGCCATACCCCTAGGCTCACCGGCCCCGATGAAATACCAATTAGGTGTCAGCCCGTTGAGGCAGAACGCCACTGCCATGGCCACAGTGAAGAGCCTGTATTCTTCGGCACCAAGCGACCAGGACAGACATGTGGCAACCGGCACAACGGCACAGGAGATCAGGAGGCGCTCACCAAGCGATTCAACCCACAGGCTGCGGCGGACGCACTCATCTTTCGATTTTGCAATCAGCGCAGGCCCCAAAACATTCCAGCCATAAGTAATCGCTATGCTACCGAAAGTGCCTACAGATTGCCCCACCGCCAAGCTGTACCAGCCGTCCAATCCGCCGACACGCGCCGCGACAGGGAGAAGCAGTAGAGGCGCAAGTGTTCCAATAAGGGGCACAAACGTGAAACCCGCAAATCTCCTAGCGAGCAGCATCCTATTCATTTGGCAGAAGTGCCCTATCGCACATTCGTTATCACTGCCTCAAATTTTTGAGCTGCTTTCGATGGGCTATTTTCGCGCATGTCAGCCAGCCCTCTGGAAGCTAATGTTTGAGCAAAATGAAGATCATTCAAAAGCCGATCTACATTATTCCGTAATCCCTCGGCATCCCCTACTGCCGAAAACAGAGCCCCGTTTTCGGCATAGGCCCTTACGCCGCCGATATCGGTTGACACGACAGCACATCCGCTTGACATGGCCTCAGCGGGAGGCAGGTGCCAGCCTTCGCCGTCACTGGCGCATAGATACAACTTCGAGGATTGGTAAGCATACCGAATATCCTCTTTGGAGGGATTTTTTATAAACACCACGTCTGGGTGCAGACCACTGGGCCTTGTACCTGTCCCGAAAGTGATGGCTCGAACTCGAGAATCTCGCTCCACGAACGAATTTATTACTTCAACGACCAGGTCCGCCCTTTTCCAAGGAACATCAGAAATCATTGCACAAATATCGAAGCGACGTTCACTTAAAGGCGGACCTGCAGGAAACTCTTCAGGGTCAATACCGTTGGGAACCAAGTCACATTCCTCGCCCAAGGAATGCATGTGTTCCTGTAACCATGGGGCGATTACGACCTTTCGCAGGGGAAGCTTCCATGTCTTATCAATAAATTCGGGCGCAGCTGACCAGTCCTCGTAGTGCTGTATGAAATATGATGCCGGAATCTTCCGGCGCCGGGCTGCAGAATTCACAACGTGCGCGGTCTGAACTTCAGTGGCTACCAAGAAATCCGTCTTGGGCAACATCATCGGCATCAGGTACGGCAAGGTGTAGACGCTAATCCTTCCGTCCAGCTGGAACCAATTGGGTTTTTGACGAGGTCGAAAACTGGATACAAGTGAAGCTATTGGTCTCCTGACGTCGACGTCGCGACGCTTGGCACCCCAAAGAAGGAGAGCATGTATAAGCGTAACTTGATAGCCGCGCTCTGCGAGATGATTCGCATAGGTATAAACGACCTTGTAACCACCAATGGGGTACTTGCTAAACCCGGGCAGAACAATCGTAATACTGCCACCCGCCGGCGCTTTCGACGATGTGTCCACGGACAGCCCCTGTTTCCTATCGTTTGACACGGTTTTCCCTGAGAACTTCAGACGGAACTTGTTCAACAGCGTGCTTTCAGATTTCCAGGTTGAAGGCCAAGGGCTCCTGCCGCATCGGACAAGTTCCATTGGAAAACCGGCCAAGAATTCCAAAAAACAAGAAAAGGCGATATCTCCGCGTCTCAAGCCCAGTATCAGGGCCTTCGACGCCTGGACCCACCCGTGAGAACTTTGGAACGGCGATATCCCTGCCTCAAATTCTGGAGAGGTAACCTTGACGCGCTGACGGAGAGAGTCTGCCATTACCCGACGCCATCCAAAGCTCATGCCATTGGCTGTCTTCAGGACCGCTAACGGGCTGGCGCTTCCCTGATATTTGCGAGAAAGCGCTATTAGATGCTCAAAGGATTTGAATAGACTCTTCCGCGCCTCGGCCTCGCCCAGGACGTTGGCGGCATGCTGCACGTAATCCTGGAGGATGTCGTCGACAACCAGCGCTCCCCCTGTGGCCTTCGCACACACGGCGAGCCAGTGGTCGTGGACCTGGGTAATCGCCGCGAACCGGGGAAACGGCAGTGCCAGGTCCAAGAGGTCACGACGGAAAAGGCAGAGACTTCCCGTCACTTGGTTCTGAGCGATCAACGATCCGAGACTGACGTCTTTTCGATACGTTGAGTCGGCCACAATGTGGTTCCCGGGACGCCTGACCACGCGGGCTTGCCCAGCTACGAGGCTGACGTCATTTAGGTGTGGAAGAAGCGTTTCGATCTTCGACGGATACCACGAGTCGTCTTGGTCCGACAACGCAACCCACTCGGCGTTCCCTGGGACATGCTCGAGAACCCGTTCGAAATTTCCGTAGAACCCTAGGCGGTCCGGAAAACCGAGGACCTTGAAGCGCTGGTCCCCGTTCGTCTCCCGGGAGACAAATTCCTGGACCTCAGCGTGGCCGCCGTCGGCGGAAATAAGGCACTCGAAGTTGGCATGCGTCTGCGCCTGTATCGAGAGCAACTGAGCCCTGAAAAGGTCCCAGTCAGGTTTGTACGCCGCCAGGGCGATGATTCCAAAGGAAGAGGAGTCAAAGGGCATGGTGAACGTCTAGACAGTCGCCGACTGCTGCGTAAGGTACGCTTCAAGACCCTCACGCGCAGCCCTGGGAGCGAAACCTGATGCCTTGATTTTCGAAAGGTCTAGCACGCTGCTGAGCGGTCGCGGCGCAGCATCCTTGCCCTTGAAATACTCTGCCGTACTCACACCGGAAACAGCATCACGGGATCCACCGGACAGCGCGTAGACGTCCTTTGCGATGTCGGCCCACGACTGCGGCTCACCGTCGTTTGTCAGGTTGTACGTCCCGTAGTCGGCTGCGCTCTCGAGAAGGTGCCGGATGCCCGCCGCAATGTCCTCCGTGAATGTCAGGCGGCCGATCTGGTCGTTGACCACTGACGGCTCAATCCTCCGGGCGGCGAGCGACGCCATCGTCCTGACGAAGTTGTTGCCATCGCCGATAACCCAACTCGTGCGAAGGATGTAGTGGCGAGCCACCGTGCTGACAATCGCGTCCCCTGCCGCCTTGGTCTGCCCGTACACCCCCAGCGGACTGAGAGGCTCGTCCTCCGAATGGATGGACTGGGAACCGTCGAAGACGTAATCGGACGAAACGTGGACCAGGGTCAGGCCATGCTCGACGGCGGTCTTTGCCAGGTGCGCGACGGCGGTCACATTGTTGGCCCAGGCGGCGATCCGGCCTTCCAGGGTCTCGGCCGCATCGACGGCCGTGTACGCCGCCGCATTGATGATGGTCGAATAGTTCTTCCAGTTCCTGGCTGCAAACGCTTCAGGATCGGTGACGTCAAACTCCGCCCGGCCGACGAACTCGACGGACGGATCCTCGGCGTAAAGCGTCCGCAGGGCCTTCCCCAACTGACCGTTCGCCCCCACCACCAGCGTCTTCTTCGCCGGCATGGGCACGACGTCGGCCAGCCGCGGATGGGCTTTGTCCTTGTCGGACAGTTCTGCCTGTTCAAGCGAAATCGGCCATTGGATGGCTGCGGACTCGTCGGCCAGGTTCAGGAACGTGTACTGTCCCTGCGCATCGGCTGACCAGTGGTCATTGACCAGATAGGTGTACGCCGTATTGTCTTCCAGAGTCTGGAAGGCGTTCCCGACGCCGCGTGGAATGAAGATCGCTTGGCTGGGGTCGAGTTCGGCCGTGAACACGCTGCCAAACGACGGGCCTTCGCGAAGATCGACCCAGGCACCGAAGATGCGCCCGGTGGCAACGGAGATGAACTTGTCCCAGGGCTCCGCGTGGATACCACGCGTGGTACCGGCCTTTTCGTTGAACGAGATGTTGTTCTGCACCGGCCGGAAGTCGGGTAGCCCAAGGGCGAGCATCTTCTCGCGCTGCCAGTTTTCCTTGAACCATCCCCTGTTGTCCCCGTGGACCGGCAGGTCATAGACGACGACGCCGGGAATTGGAGTCCGGTGGGCAGCAAGCTTTTTGGAGAACTCGATGGTCATCGGTTACTGGCCCTGTTCCTTGTACTTCGCTTCCGTCTGGGCCTTCTGCGGACGCCACCAGTCCTCGTTGGCCCGGTACCAGGCAATGGTGTCCTCGATGCCCGCGTCAAAGTTGGAGAACTGGGGTGACCAGCCGAGCTCATCGCGCAGTTTGGTGGAATCGATGGCGTAGCGCAGGTCATGACCCGGGCGGTCCACCACGTGGTCATAAGCATCCGGCGATTCACCCATGTGCTTGAGAATCAGCTCGACAACGTCCTTGTTGTTCTTCTCACCGTCAGCACCGATGAGGTAAGTCTCTCCGATCCTGCCCTTGGCAATGATCGCCAGGACAGCAGAAGAGTGGTCGTTGGCGTGGATCCAGTCGCGGACGTTCTCGCCCTTGCCGTAGAGCTTGGGACGAATGCCATCGATGACGTTCGTGATCTGGCGCGGAATGAACTTCTCCACGTGCTGGTAGGGGCCGTAGTTGTTCGAGCAGTTGCTGATGGTCGCCTGAAGGCCAAAGGACCGCACCCATGCCCGCACCAGCAAGTCCGAACCTGCCTTCGTGGACGAGTAGGGACTGGACGGGTTATACGGCGTCTGCTCGGTAAACCGCTCGGGGTCATCCAGCTCAAGGTCTCCGTAGACCTCGTCCGTGGAGATGTGGTGGAAGCGCTTGTTGTGCTTTCGCGCAGCCTCGATGAGCGTGTACGTGCCAATGATGTTCGTGTCCAGGAAAGGACGGGGGTCGTGCAGTGAGTTGTCGTTGTGCGACTCGGCCGCGTAGTGGACCACGACGTCGGCGGCAGCCACCAGCCGGTCCACCAGCTCTGCGTCGGCAATGTCGCCCTGGACAAATTCGAACCTGCCCTCGGGCAGCCCCTTCAACGATTCCATGTTGCCTGCGTATGTCAGCTTGTCCAGGACGGTTACACGGTCATCCGTGTTCTCAAGAACGTAGTGGACGAAGTTGGAACCAATGAAGCCGGCGCCGCCGGTGACAAGGAGATTCTGCATGAGCCCAGCTTAGCGTCTCGGCCCTCCCCCTCACCGACCGCGGACTCTGCGCGACGCCTCAAGGACCAGCCGGGCAAGCATGAACCGTGCGGCCGCTATGCGCCGGAGCGAACGGAAGCCGGCCGGCGTCTCGTTTTGTTCATGAAGGCGCCGGAGCAAGCTCGGCGCTTCGAGGTGGGCAATTGACTGTGCAAGGTTGCCGCAGATGGCGATCCAAAGATCGTGCGACTCCCGGACGTAGGACGGGATGGGGGTGACGACGTCAACGAAGTCGCGCCGGAACGCCATTCCGCAACCGTAATAGGCGCGGTAACCGACCATGATTCCCACGAGGTTCGCCATGCGCCGGCCGTCCATTTTCCCCGTCAGTGGCGGGATCCATGGCCGCGGGCCGCCGCCGAGCATTGCAAAGTTCGTGGCTACCACGGCGGCGTTCCGGAGGCCGTCCAGCATCAGGGCGACCCGGCCGGGAACCCAGACGTCATCCTGGTCGGACAGGAAGATGAAGCTGCCCCTGCTCGCGCCGATAGCGGCTTCGAAGGCGCGGACGTACCCCACGTTGCTGGCTCCCCGAATTAGCCGGATTCTCGGGTCCTTGAACCCGTTGATGACGTCAACGGTGTCGTCGGGGGATGCGTCGTCGTAGATGACTAGCTCGTCCGCGGCATCCAGCTGGTCGAGTATCGAACGGATTTGGTCCGCGATGAAGGACGCACCCCGGTAGCTCGCCATGCAAACGCTGACACGGGTGGCGGAAGGAACGCTGGGTGGGATGCTGGTCATGCAACCGACACTAACTGATTCACCCCTGCCTCTGGTGGTGGCTGGCGATGTGCGCCCCTGCCAAGTCCGCCGGTGACTCGGCCGCGCCGGCCGGCACGCGCTAGGATGCGAACCACTGGCCAACTGGCTGGCGGGGCAGCCGCGGCCTGCCGACTGTCCGTGCAGGCTCCGGACAGTGCGCAATCGCCGCGTTGATATAGTTGGGACATTATGCGCAATTTGGAAAACAACCGTGTGCTGGTCATCATGCCGGCGTGGAATGAGGCTGATTGCGTAGGGGCAACCGTGGCCGAAGTACTGAGCCTCGACGAGCCCTACGACGTCCTGGTAGTGAATGACGGCTCGACCGACGGCACACCGGACCTCGCAGCGGCGGCGGGCGCGACAGTCCTGAACCTGCCTTTCAACCTCGGTGTCGGGGGCGCCATGCGGGCTGGATTCAAGTATGCCCAGCGCCTGGGCTACCGCCAGGTCATCCAGGTTGACGCAGACGGACAGCATGACCCGCGGAATATCCGTGAGGTGCTCAACGGCCTGGACTCAGCAGACATCTCCATCGGCGCCCGGTTTGCCGACCGCGGCGACTACACGGTGAAGGGGCCCCGTAAGTGGGCCATGAAGCTCCTGGCAACTGTCCTGACCAAACTTGCCAGGACGCCACTTACGGACGTGACCTCCGGGTTCCGCGCCGGAAACAGCCGTGCGATTGCGCAGTACTTGGACCACTATCCGGCTGAATACCTTGGAGACACGATCGATTCGCTGGTGGTTGCCATCCGGTCCGGCCTTAAGGTCACGCAGGTTCCCGTCGAGATGCGGCCCCGCCAGGGCGGAACGCCAAGCCATCACCCGATCAAAGCCGCCGTCTACCTCGGCCGCTCCTTTTTCGCACTCGCCTTCGCCCTCACGCGCAAGCGGTCCAACGTCGTTTTGCCCCTCCCCTTGATGTCAGGAACGAACTGATGCCGAATATTGCCGCATTCTTCCTGGCCCTGGCCATCGTCGGGCTGGTCGGGGAGATGCTCCGACGCAAGAAGCTGCGCGAAAAGTACGCCATCTGGTGGCTCGTCGTCGGAATTGCGACCCTGATCCTTGCCGCCTTCCCGCAACTCCTGGACTATGTGGCCCAGGCCGTCGGCGTCCAACTGCCCTCCAACCTGCTGTTCATCCTCAGCATCCTCATGCTCCTGGGCGTCTGCCTCCACCTGTCCTGGGAGATTTCGGTCGTTGAAGAGGAGACCCGGGCCTTGGCCGAAGAGGTGGCCATCCTGCGGATCCAGATTGAACGGATCAACGAGGTGATGGTCGCCGGCAGGCCCGCAGGCAGCAACGACCCGGAGGTTGAGCCCTAGTGGTGGAACCCTCGCTGGACATCTTCGTGCCGTACTGGGGCGATCCCGACTACATGAAAATCACGGTGGACAGCGTCCTTGCGCAAACTGATCCGCGCTGGTTCCTGACGGTGGTGGATGACGCCTACCCGGATCCCACGGTGGAGAATTACGTGCGGAAGATTGATGACCCGAGAATCACGTACGTCAAGAAAGCCGCGAACGAAGGCATCACCGAGAGTTTCAGGACCTCCATCCAGATGGCCAGGCAGGATCTGGTGGCCGTGGTTGGCTGCGACGACATCCTCCTGCCCAATTATGTGGAGACCGTGCTGAAGGCCTACCGCGACAACCCGGAGGCGGACATCATCCAGCCCGGGGTGCAGGTCATCGATGCTGCAGGCAACCCGGCACGCACGCTCGTGGACACCGTCAAACAGCGGCTCCTCAGGCCATCGGCCGAGTCTCCCCTGCTCCTGTCCGGCGAGACGCTTGCCACGAGCCTCCTGCACGGCGACTGGCTGTACTGGCCGTCTCTCACCTTCAAGACCTCGTCCGTCCGGACCGTCGATTTCCGCAATGAGTTCCGCATCATCCAGGACCTCGCCCTCATCATCGACATGATCCTCCAGGACCGCTCGCTGCTGGTGGTGCCCACCGTCGCCTTCGCTTACCGGCGGCATACCGAAAGCGCCTCTTCGCTCCTGCTCCAGGACGGCTCCCGCTTCGACGGCGAACGGGAATACTTCAGCCTCGCCGCCACGCTTACCCGGTCACGGGGCTGGCGCCGAGCGGAACGGGCCGCCCGTCTTCGGCTGACGTCGAGGCTTCATGCCTTGTCGCTGATGCCCGGCCTGGTGAAATCCCGTAACTTCGGAGCAATCCGCACCATGGCCAAGCACGGGCTGGGTGCCTGATGGCCGAGACGTCCCAAAGCACCCGGACAGCCGCCGTCGTCAGCACCTTCAATCCTCACCACAATGTTCTGGAAAACTGCGCGGCACTGTTGGACCAGTGCGTCGACGTCGTTGTCGTTGACGACGGCAGCACTGCCGCCGACGAGTCCGTCTATTCCGAACTGGAGGCGCTCGGCTGTACGGTTTTGCGCCTCCCGCAAAACTCCGGAATTGCGGCGGCCCTGAACAGCGGCATCGCACTTGCACGGTCCCGTAACCCGTCGCTTGCATTCATTCTCACCATGGACCAGGACTCGCTGGTCCAGCCCGGATTTGTCCAAGGCCTTGAGGGCGCTGCTGGTGCGGCAACCGGCGCCGGGCTCGGGGTGGGCATGGTGGCGCCAGGGGAAGTCAGCGGACTGCCGCGGCGGGTGCTGCGGACTCACCACGGAGTGACCATCGGGGACGAGCCGGTCCAGTCGGGTCTCCTGATTCCAACGGCCAGCCTCGACGCCGTGGGGCCCTTCAACGAACAGCTGTTCATCGACGGGGTGGACAGCGAGTTCTACCTGCGCGCCAAGGCCCGGCAACTGCACTGCGTCATTGCCCTTGACTGCTCACTGAACCATTCCCTCGGCACCATGGTTCCGGCGCGCCTGGGTCCGTGGCCTGTCACATGGCGCGGAAAGCCACTGATGGTGAGGACCGCCTCCACCTGGCGCTACTACTTCATTGTCCGCAACCGCGTCCTGTTGGCGGCCAGGTTTGCGCTCAAGGAACCCTATTGGACCGTGCGGGGACTGCTCACGGACCTCCGGCACCTGACTGTCGTCAGTGTCCTTGCCCCCGGCAGGCGCCAGCGCCTCGTAGCGGCCCGAAAAGGCCTCGCCGACGGGCTCCGGCGGAAGTCGGGCCCGGGACCCGAACGGCAGCCCGGCACCTGATCCCGTTTTGGCCGTGGCTGCGTCGTGGGGAATGATTGATCCCATGCGTGGAATTATTCTGGCCGGCGGAACTGGATCGCGGCTGCACCCCATTACCCTTGGCATCAGCAAGCAGCTCGTCCCGGTGTACGACAAGCCAATGATCTACTACCCTCTCTCCACGTTGATCCTTGCTGGGATCAGGGACATCCTGATCATCACCACTCCGCACGACGCCGAGCAGTTCCAGCGCCTGCTGGGCGACGGATCGCAGTTCGGCATCAACCTTTCCTACGTCCAGCAGCCCTCGCCTGATGGACTCGCACAAGCTTTCATCCTTGGTGCTGACCACATCGGCGACGAAACAGTAGCGCTTGTCCTCGGCGACAACATCTTCTACGGACAGGGCATGGGAACCCAGCTTCGGAAGCATGCGGACATCGACGGCGGCGCCGTGTTTGGCTACTGGGTGAAGGATCCCAAAGCCTACGGCGTTGTTGAGTTCGACGGCGACGGCAAGGCACTGTCCCTGGAGGAAAAGCCGGAGAAGCCCCGCAGCCACTATGCGGTGCCCGGCCTCTATTTCTACGACAACGATGTCGTGGAAATTGCGCGGGACCTCAAGCCTTCCCCCCGCGGCGAACTTGAGATCACAGATGTTAACCGGACCTACCTTGAGCGGGGCAAGCTGCAGGTCGAGATACTCCCCCGCGGGACTGCCTGGCTGGACACCGGAACTTTCAATGACCTCAGCGATGCTTCCAACTTCATCCGCACGGTCGAGAACCGTCAGGGGCTGAAGATCGGTGCCCCTGAGGAGATCGCATGGCGCCAGGGCTTCCTGACCGACGACGACCTCCGCCAGCGTGCCGAGCCCCTGGTGAAGAGCGGCTACGGCAGCTACCTTCTTGGACTTCTGGAGGACTAGCACATCGTGATGGCCATCGCGATGCGCCTGGCCCTTTTCTCGTCGTCGTCCCTGGAGTATTAATGAGCTGGTTTTCCGTCCTGCCGACTGCCCTGGCGTGCCTGCTGCTGTTATTTGCGCCCGGCACGCTCCTGATCGTGGCACTGGGGTTGCGGAATCCAGCATTCCTGGCAGTTGCTCCGCTGCTTACGGTAAGCGTCGTCTCGGTAAGCGCCATCGTTGCCCCGTACCTCGGCATCGGATGGTCGCTCCTGCCCGTGGGGGCGGCAACGGTGCTCCTCGCGGCGGTTCTCTTCGCCATCCGAAGAATCCCGGCACTCCGCCAACCCGTACTTCCCTGGCGTACTGCGCTGGCAGGATCGCAGCGGATGCTGCTCCTTGGCGGTGTTGGCTTTGGCATTGGTGCCCTTTCCATAGCAATCCAACTCCGCACCGCCTTCGGCAGGCCGGACAACATCTCCCAGACGTTTGACAACGTCTTCCACCTCAACGCCATCCGGTATGTTCTGGATACCGGTAATGCGTCGTCAATGACGCTGACGGGGATGACCAACGGCGACAATCCGCCGTACTTCTACCCGGCGGCATGGCATGGGCTGGCCTCGCTCCTTATCCAGCTGACGGGCGCCCCGCTGCCGGCCTCCGTCAATGTCCTGAACCTTTGTATCGCCGCCGGCGTCTGGACCTTGGGCTGCATGTTTCTGGTGCGTACCTTGGTCGGGCCGAACCCCTATGCCGTGGGGGCAGCAGGCGTCTTGGCAGCCGGGTTTGGCTCCTTCCCCATACTGCTGCTGGATTTTGGTGTCCTCTACCCTAATTTCCTTGCCGTCAGCATGCTGCCTGCAGCTTTGGCTTGCGTGAGCATCTTCTTCGGCAGCCGCCAGTTCGTAAACATCGGTCCCGGAGCCCGGTTCCTCCTGGCTCCCATGACGGCCCTCGGCGTGGCGATAGCACACCCCAACGGGGTCATGTCACTTCTCGCGCTCTCCGTACCCGTCCTGCTTGCGGCCTGGGCCTTCTTTGCCATCGACCGGCGCAGGGCCGGACGTCCCATTAGGCTCACCTTGGCTGCCGGGGCAGGCCTGCTCGCCACGTTCGGCGTCATGGCTGTCCTGTGGCAGATCATCAGGCCTCCCGCTGTAGCGGCGTTCTGGCCACCAATCCAGACTCAGGGCCAGGCCCTCGGGGAAGTCCTAACCAACTCAGCCATGCAACGTCCCGTCGCATGGGCAGTGAGCGCCCTTGCGATAGTGGGACTGGCAATTGTGTTCCGGCGGCGCGCCACAGCCTGGTTCGCGGGATCATTCATCGTCGTCGCACTGCTCTTCGTCGTCGTGTCAGCCGGCCCGGCGGGCCGGTACAGGGATTTGCTGACCGGCGTCTGGTACAACGACAGCTTCCGACTCGCAGCCCTGCTGCCCGTCGTCGGAGTGCCGCTGGCAGCGATCGGTGCCGCCTGGCTGATCGAACGCCTGCAGGAACGCACCCTCCGGCTTCGGAGCAAAGCGGCCCCCGGGGCCGCCCCGGGACTCCTGGACAGCACGGGACCAATCATTGCGCTAGTGGTCGTGGGCCTGCTGCAGGCACCGCCTATGGTTACGCCCGTGTTGTCGGCGCAGGCGAACTACTCGACGACGCCGGATTCCCCATTGGTCAGTTCCGACGAGATGGCCATCATCCAGGAACTCGACAACTATGTCCCGACGGATGCAACCGTCGCGGTCAACCCCTGGACCGGTGGGGCCATGGCCTTTGCCATTGCGGACCGCAACACCACGTCGAAGCACACCCTCACGACCTACACCAAGGCCACCGAGCTGCTGAACGACAAGTTCCGCGAAGCAGCCACCGACCCCTCAGTGTGCGCGGCTGCGCGGGACGGCAATGTCCGGTATGTCCTCGACTTCGGCACGCGTGAAGTCCACGGTGGGAATCACGGCTTCCAGGGACTTCAAATCCCCGACGCGACTCCGGGATTCAAGCTCCTGGACCAAAAGGGCGAGGCGAAGCTGTTCCAAGTCACTGCTTGCCAGTGACATCCGGGTAGCCCCGGTCGGTAGCCCCACTGCAACCAGTGGTACTGGGCGTTCGGGATCGCTGCTGTGGTTCCCACAGAGTCGCGGACCGGGAACGCTGGTCCCTGCCTAGAGCCTCAGCTTCCGCGAAAGGACCGGCGCCAAGGACTTGGCAAACGTGTTTGTCAGGTGGTTGTCGCGGTACACGAGCACGTTTCCAATGACGGCCGGGCAGATTTCCTGGCGGCAAAGGTAGTCGGATATGTCCATCACCTCAACGCCGGGCACCTGGTCGGCTGCACGTTGCAGCGGATCGTCCACTGCGGTCCTGGCCACCTGGCACTCCGGAGACGCCGGGCTTCTGCGCTGCACGCAGTCGGGGACTGAGAAGGTCGGGTACGGATTGTCGAGGATGACAGCCACCCTCAGGCCCTCGTTCCTGAGCGGCCTAATGAGGTCGACGTAGCCCTTCACCAAGGCATCCGGCGTGTCCCACCTCCAGTGGAGGGCTTCCTCGTAACCACGGGGCACCATCCCGGCAATCACCACCAGGTCCGGCCGGAGGTCCAGGATCCTTTGCAAAGACACTTGATTCTGCGCCGAACAGTTTGATTAGACCGTTGAATTATCGGCGGGTGGCACGGCACTGAACGGACACCCGTTACGGACCATTGCATGGATCTGCCAGCCAGCCGGTTTCCCGGCGAGCACCATAGGGTCCACGAACTGGGCAGCGTGGGAGTCACCCACGATCACCATGTGCTTGGATGGGTACGCGGACCCGTAGACGCACTTTTCGGGCCCCATAGCCGCCGGATCGTATACCCCGCAGCCATCTCCCGCAGTCGTTGGAACGTCTTTCAATGCCAGGGAGGCGTCCGGCCGAATCGGGAGTCCGGAGGGGACCGGCTTCTCATGGCCGGGGTCAAAGGCCATGGCACCCGGGTATTCACGGATGTTGAGCAAGCTTTGGAGCTCTTGGGCTTTGGCTTCCACGATGCCCCACGGAACCAATGCGGACCCCGAGGTTGCGACCACTACACCGGCTGCCACGAGGAAGGTGGCAGCGGAACGAAAACGGACCCTCATGGTCCTGGCCTGGTTCGTCTTGGGACTGTGACGGACATGCCTGAAACGCTGCTCGACAAAATAGTAAGAAAGCGTTGCGCAGAGCATGCTGAGTACCAGGATCGCGGCACCATGCAGGATCCCGGGTCCGCGGCCGAGGAAGTACACGCAAAAGACGACAATCGGCCAGTGCCACAGGTACAGCGAATACGAGATGTCGCCAATAAAGGTTACGGGCCGCCAACTTAGTAGTGCGGGCACGGAGAGGAAACCCGGGGCCGGATCCTGGCCTCCCGCACACAGAATCAATATCGTGGCTGCGACCGGGATCAAGGCCACATACCCCGGAAAGGCCAAGGACGTGGAGAACGTCAGGGCCGCGAAAACAATACCTGCCAGGCCGGCCCACCCGGCCACCAGCTTGGGTGTGCGTCCCGGCAGGCCGCCCTTGAGGAGCACGGCGACCAAGCCTCCTGCCCCCAGCTCCCAGATACGGGTGCTCGTGGCGAAGTAGGCAACGTCGTGATCGGAACTGGACAGGAAGATGCTGTGGACGAACGAGCAGACCGTGAGGCCGCCGATGACAGCGACGCAAACGGATGCAGCAGCCCACTTGAACTTCCGGGCGAGGAAGACGCCGCCGAGCAGGAAAATGGGCACGAAGATGTAGAACTGCTCCTCAACGGCCAGGGACCAGTAGTGCTGGACCGGCGAAACCGAGGCTGTGGCGTGCGCGTAGCTGTTGGCACTAAACGCCTGGTTCCAGTTCTGGACCTGGAGCCCTGAAGCAATCACGTCCAGGCTGACCGACTGCCATCGGCTTTGCGGAAGGAGCATCACCGTCCCCAGGACGATGACCAGAAGCACGAGGGTCGCTGCCGGAAGCAGCCGCACAATCCTTCATTCGTAAAAGGACAACAGGTCAAGGCTGTTGGATTTAGAAATCTCCCGAACGAGTGAGCCTACGATCAGGAATCCGGAGATCACAAAGAAGACGTCAACGCCGACAAAGCCCCCGGGGAGAATAGTCGGCCAGACGTGGTAAACGATGACCAGGCCCACAGCGACCGCACGGAGGCCCTGAATGTCAGAACGGTCCGATCCAAATTTTCGACCGACTGGAGTTGTCCGGACATGGCGGCCAACCAGCATCTCTACTGTTCGGGGCATCAGCGCCGCAATCTCACGCGCGTAGTCATTGCAGGGCCTTTCGGGTGCGAAGGATCAGGACCGCAGGAGCGCAACCGCGTCGTGGATGGAGCCGTCGAACTTCACGTTGCCGTGCTCCAGCAGTATGCCCCGTTCGCAAATCCTGGACACAAGGTCGAGGTCGTGGCTCACGACTACCAGGGTCTTCCCGTCACGAGCCAGTTCTTGAATCTTGTCGATGCATTTTCGCTGGAAGGGCTCGTCGCCTACGGCAAGGATCTCGTCAATGAGGAACACTTCGGGGTCGGTGTGGACCGCTACGGAAAACGCGAGCCGCAAATACATCCCGGAGGAGTAGAACTTAACTTCGGTGTCGATGAACTGGCCGATCTCCGAGAACTCCACGATCTCGTCGAACCGGTCATTGACCTGCTGTTCAGTCATACCGAGGATCGCCCCGTTGAGGTAGACGTTATCCCTCCCCGACAGGTCAGGGTGGAAACCGGCGCCAACCTCAATCAGCCCGGCTACCCGCCCCCTCGTCTTGACCGTGCCGGTGTCGGGCAGCATCACTCCCGAAATGTGTTTCAGCAGCGTTGATTTACCCGAGCCGTTCAGTCCCAGCAGCGCTACCGTTTCGCCCGCTTGGACCTCAACGGAAACGTTCTTCAAAGCATGGAACTTTTCGGACAGATCACCCTTTCGGCCCTTGGCCAACCACACCACAGCCTCTTTCAGGGACCTGGTGTGGCGCAACACGAACTGCTTGCTGATATTCGAAACTTCTATCGCCGTGACCACTTAGAGCTCCTGTGCGAAACGGCCCTCGAGGCGCCGAAAGGTGTACTGACCCAAAACAACAATGACCACCGCAACCACGAGCCCGACGGGCAGCCACAGACCAAAGAGGTTCGGTGGCATGGCTGCTGAACCGTCCGTCGTCGGATACCAAAACGCGTAGTGGAACAGCTCCACCCCGATGGTGATCGGGTTTGCCTGGTAGATGGCAAACGCGGTGCTTCCAAGCTTCTGCTCAACCATGGACCACGCGTACATGACGGGGGAAGCCCAGGTGGCAACCATCAACAGCATGTCCACGAGGTTTTCCGAATCGCGGAAGTATACGTTGGCTGCACCGAAGAGCAAGCCCAAGCCGGTCGCAAGTAGTCCCACGATAATAAAGCCGGCAACGGCAGCCAACAGTTGCACCAGGTTCGGATGCCATCCCGCGAAGATGCAGCCGACGACGAGAACCACGAGCTGGGGGAAGAAGTGAACCGCAGACACCCAGACGGAGGCCACGGGGAACAATTCGCGCGGAAGGTAGATCTTCTTGATCAGGTTTCCGTTCATGACGATGGACCGTGCCGCATTGCCCAATGCCTCGGAAAAGAAATTAATCAGGACAATGCCGGAAAACAAGTAGACGGCATAATTTGCCAATCCGTCTGGATTCCTGGGACTTCGCTCCAATCCGAGGAAGATTCCCAACGCCACATAAAAGACGATGAATTGAACGCCCGGTTTGACATAGGACCAGAGAAGTCCAAGAACGGAGCCCCGATAGCGGACTTTGAGTTCTTTCCGCACCAGCAGCTTGAGCAGGAAACTCGACTGCTTGATGTCCCGCAGTCCCCCGCCCAGCCCTGGCGTGGTCAGATCACCGGTGGAAATTACGCTCACTTGATCTCATTCTGCGTATGCTGCTCGAACGTCTTCCTCCACGACTCGATCGATGTCAGATCGTTCATGGCTGATTTGTATTTCTTGCTGAGTGCAGGCCATTCCTTTAGCAGAGCCGCGTGGAGGCGGCCGCTTTCGGCCAGCATTTTCCTCAGCCGCTTGGGATCACGCCGGTACCACGAGGCACCTGTTCCTTCGGCATTCGAGACCACCACACTGTCGTACTGCGCCATCCGCCACCAGCGGTTGTCCTGATGCGCCACTGTCGTCTGCGGCCGTTCGGCACTGGTGCCCGTGACCGGCTTGACCAACTGCCGGGCGATGGTCTTGGCTGCCCAGGGCAGGAGGGTGATCCTCGAAGGCTGGGACGGGCCGTGGCCGCGGCGGGGAGGCTTGTCCATCTTTGGGGCAGGAAAGTCTTCCGGATCGGGCCGGAACACAGCGTCGGAGTGCCCCGACATCATTTCCCGAATTTCCGGTAGCTTGGTAGCCAGCAGGCCGGGCAGTGCCTCTGGGCCCTTCAGCACATCTTCCAATGCCCATTGCCGTCCTTGTGCGGTGGCATACTGCATGGACACCATGTGCTTGACGTCGCCGGACTGAGACGACCTCACAATTTCGCCGCCAAACTCATATGGGCTGTGAAGCAGTGCGGCCACGACGCGGTTCCGGGAGTGGAAGTAGGCCTGCCAACCGACCAGGTCATCCTTATCAATCCAGGAGACGTGCCAGACCGCGGACCCCGGCAGCGAGACCGTGGGGTAACCGTGTTCCTTTGCGCGCAGACCGTATTCAGCGTCGTCCCACTTGATGAACAGGGGAAGCGAAAGCCCGATGTCCCGGATGACCTTGGTGGGGATCAGGCACATCCACCAGCCGTTGTAGTCGACGTCGCAGCGCCGGTGCAGCCACGACGTCTGACGCAGGTTGGACGACAGAAAGTCGTGCCCAAGGATCATGTCCTCGCTGGGGAGTGCGGGCTGGAACCGGTAAGGGTTGACGACTTCGCCAAATGTATGCAGGACTGTCCGGTTGTACAGGTCGAACATGTGTCCGCCAACCAAGGTCGGCGTCTTGCACCGGTCCGCGAAGGTGAGCAGGCGGATGATGCTTTCCGGCTCAACGACGATGTCGTCGTCCATCAGCAGGACGTAGTCGCTGCCGTTTTCGACGGCCTCGAACATTCCGCGTGCGAATCCCCCGGAGCCGCCCAGGTTGGACTGGTTGATGATCCTGAGTTTGCCGTTAAGGGCCTCTTTGACCTCATCGAATCCGGGTGCGTCGGAGAGTTTCTGTGTGCCCTGGTCAACGATGAGGATTTCTTGCACATGCGCCAAGGCTTCAACGCTGTCGGCCAGGAGACGGAGGTTGTTCAGGCAGAAGTCCGTCTTGTTGAGTGTGGTGATCTGGAGAGTAACCGACCCCGGCGTACTCTCGACTGCGGGCCCTTGC
Source organism: Arthrobacter sp. 135MFCol5.1 (assembly GCF_000374865.1). Classification (GTDB taxonomy): domain Bacteria; phylum Actinomycetota; class Actinomycetes; order Actinomycetales; family Micrococcaceae; genus Arthrobacter. Next base: position 259,506 of record NZ_KB895452.1, read on the forward strand.
CATTCGGCGTCGAGCATGATCAGAGGCTCGGTTCCGGCCAACAGGTCGAACCAGTACCATCCACCGTCCCCAAACGGAGCAAGCGACAGTTCAAAATGGCTTTCCGAGATTCCCTCGACACGGCGGGTATCCACCCGCTGCAGTGATCCGCGGGCGTTCGACTTGTAGACGATGACTGAACCGGCGCCTTGGGTGCGGACCTGCAACCGGATTTTGTCCACGGTTGTCCACCGACGCCAGTAGCTGGCGGGGAATGCGTTGAAGTAGGTGCCGAAGGAGACCCGCTCCCCCGACCTCACGGAAGTGGAGTGCCGCGAGAGGAAGTCCTCGACGTGCGCCTCCTTCGAGGGGCTGCTGATGGTCCGGGGCTTGGTGTCTTTTCCGTCCCCGTCGCCGATGGTGGGGAGTTGGATGCCGGTTGCCGTGCCCATGTCCATATACAGGGGGGCCGTGTCCATCTGGCTTGCGCTGGGCAGGATGACCCGCTGAAGGGTATTCCAGTTCGCCGACGACTCGTAAGCTGCCCCAACGGCGGCTTTTTTCTGGTTCGCAGTTGACACGCTCATGCGTCTACGCCTCCACTTTCCAGCTTCACGCCGCTTTCGAAGTGCGGCCGGATCTTGTTATCGAACATGCTTAGCGCGGATCCAATAGCCATGTGCATGTCCAGGTATTTGTAGGTGCCCAGCCGGCCGCCAAACAAGACGTCGGTTTCGGCGGCTGCGAGGTCGCGGTACTTGAGCAGTCGCTCCCTGTCGGCGGAGGTGTTGACGGGGTAGTACGGTTCGTCGCCTTTTTCGGCAAATCGCGAGAACTCCCGCATGATGACCGTTTTTTCGGTCTGGTAGTCGCGTTCGGGATGGAAATGGCGGGGTTCGATGACGCGGGTGTAGGCAACGTCGTCGTCGTTGTAGTTGACGACGGAGGTGCCTTGGAAATCGCCGACATCCAGGACCTCTTCTTCGAAGTCGATGGTGCGCCAGGAGAGGTCGCCCTCGGCGTAGTCGAAGTAGCGGTCCACCGGGCCGGTGTAAACCACGGGAATCTTTCCGACCACCTTGTTCTTGCTGTATTCGTGCGACTCGTCGAAGAAGTCTGTGTTAAGGCGCACCTCGATGTTCGGGTGTTCGGCCATTTTCTCGATCCACGCGGTGTAACCGTTGGTGGGCAGGCCCTCGTACTTGTCGTTGAAGTACCGGTTGTCGTAGTTGTAGCGCACGGGCAGCCTCGAAATGATGCCCGCCGGCAGGTCCTTGGGGTCCGTCTGCCACTGCTTCCCGGTGTAGTGCTTGATAAAGGCCTCGTACAGGGGACGGCCAATCAGTTGGATGCCCTTGTCATTAAGGTTCTGGGGATCGGTCCCTGCAAGTTCCCCGGCTTGTTCCTGGATGAGGTCCCGCGCTTGGCCGGGGGTGAGGTTGGCCCGGAAGAACTGGTTGATGGTCGCCAGGTTGATGGGGAGGGAGTACACCTCTCCCTTGTGGACGCCATAGACCTTGTGCACGTAATTCGTGAAGGTGGTGAACCTGTTGACGTATTCCCACACACGATCGTTGGACGTGTGGAAAAGGTGGGCGCCATACCGGTGGATTTCGATACCGGTCTGCTCTTCCTTTTCGCTGTAGGCGTTGCCGCCGATATGGTGGCGGCGGTCGAGGACGACGACCTTCAGGCCGAGCTCGCTAGCGGCCTGTTCTGCGATTGTCAGGCCAAAAAAGCCGGACCCTACAATGACGAGGTCAGCGGTCACAAAATCTCCTGGTTTGAATACGGGCAGCACAATGGAGTGCATCGTCTGCTGTTCTAGCCTACCCGAGGGACCATAACGTCCGTCGAATCCGCCGGGCCCCTGTGGTCCGTCGCACATCCGACCTCAGGCGGGCCGCAGGACCCCGCCGCGCTCGATATACGCTTCCCGTGTTTCGGGGCAGAGCCATTGGCTACCTTCGCTGACCAATGGTTGGCCGGCCTTGCCCACCCAGCCGATGCGCCGGGCGGGGACTCCCGCCACGAGAGCGAAGTCCGGCACGTCCTTTGTGACCACAGCGCCGGCCGCCACCATCGCCCACGCCCCAATGGTTATGGGCGCTATGCAGACTGCGCGGGCACCAACAGCAGCTCCCTCGAGTATGGTCACGCCCACTTTTTCCCAGTCCTCCGCTGTCTTGAGGGTCCCTTCCGGAGTAACAGCGCGGGGAAAGACATCATTGGTCAGGACCACTGCTGGACCAATAAAGACCCCCGCCCCAAGAACCGCCGGTTCGTATACCAAGGCGTAATTCTGCACCTTGCAGTTATCCCCCAAAACCACGCCGGGGCCGATGTAGGCGCCGCGGCCCACGACACAGTTCTCCCCCAAGCGCGCCGCCTCCCGGACCTGCGCCAGATGCCACACTTTGGTGCCCGCTCCGATACTCGCGCCTGCATCAACGTCAGCACTGTCCGCGATGGTGCCCAAAGGATTCTCCCTTGCTGCTCATGGCCCGCTTTTTGAGGGGACCGGGTGTAGCGATCCTAGCCGAGCTCCCGCCGTGCAAGCAGGACTCCCTGGCAGGGTTTTCCACATAGAGCCCGAAACGGCTCCCCAGGCTTTCCCTTCATGGATAGCGTGACGCAATACGCACGAAGGATTGGCACCCATGACCCTGCATTGCACCTTGGTTGGTGGTCCGGGCTCCCCACATCTCCGGGCTCCTCTCGAACTTTCCATCGAGGCCCCGCCCGGCACGCCGGGAGCGGATATCAACGAACAGTTGTCGACAAAATTCGGCACCGGGCCGGTCACTGTGGACGGACGTGATCTCCGTTCGTTGGTCTCCGGAATTCCGCCGTTGGTAAGCGCGGCAATTCTTGTCGACGGCGGCACCCCGCAGTCAGGGCAACGGCCGCGTCGTCTCCGGGCCGCTGATACCGCGGCCCCGCTGGCACTCGCCATTCACAGCGGCGCTGCTGCGGGAACAGTCATTCCGATCCGGCGAGGCAGCTACACCATAGGTCGCAGCGGTACGCGCGTTGTCATACCGGATCCGGAGTTGTCGCGCGAGCACGCACGCCTTGTCGTCACCGACACGGATATCATCCTGATCGACCTGGACAGTGCAAATGGCACCTACGTCGACGGTGAGAGGATCCGGAATACAGCCATCTCCACGGATTCCGGTATCAGGTGCGGGCAGTCCACCATGTCGCTGATGTTTTCTGACCAGTCGGAGAGGGCCCTGGCCGATGCCGGAAAATCCGTGGCCGAACCCATCGTGGTCTCCGGCGGGGCTGAGGCCGGCAACCGCGCACTGCTGCTGCTGGCCGCAGTTCTCCCGCTGGCGATTGGCGTGGGGCTTGCGGTGGTTACCGGGATGTGGATGTTCCTTGCCTTCTCGGCGGCGTCCGCGTTTTCTGTCCTCGTGCCCGTCATCAGCGGCCGGCGGCAGAGGCAGGAATTGGCGGCTGCTGTTCAAGCGGCAGTGCGGGAAGACGGGGAACGCCGGCGCCGGTGCGCCCCGTCCCTTGCCCTCGTTGCCCTGGCAGCGCACCGGAGCACCCAGACGCCGGTGCCCCATTTGGCGTCCGACGGCGTGTGGCTGAGGTTGGGCGAAATGGAGCAGTACGCCAATGTCCGAATTGAGCCGGCACGCGCCGTCCAGTCCATCCACCCGGTTGGGCGGGTCCCCATCGTCCTTGACCCGCGCCGGCCGCTCACCATCATTGCGGGCTCTTCGGCGGTCATAGACGGCGCCATCAGGTCCCTCGTCATGCAACTTGCGGGCTACCCCTTGGCTGACACGACGGGGGTCGTCGTCCACGGCCGGCCGAAGGATCTGCCGTTGGCCGCCCGGTATCTTCCCAGGGCAATCCTCACCGGAACAACTGATGCCGCCCTCCGGGTCATCGAAGGAGGTGGCCCATCAGGTTCAGAGCGAAGTGTCCTGTTGATCCGCAGTACGGACCCGGCGGACGAGGGCGACGTCAAAGTCCGTGAAGCCGCTGTGGAACGGGGTTGGCAGGTTCTTCATTTTCTTCCGGAGCACACCGAATCCCCTTTAGCTGACGTGTTTTTGTCCGAGGGCAGGTCGGTCATGCTCCTTGACCACGACAAGCCGGTCTTTGTCCCGGACCTTCTACCTGAGGCAGTGTTCACCACGCTCTGCCGACGCCTGGCGAAGGCGCCCAAACGGGAGGACGGGCACGTGCGCTCCGTTCCGGCCACCGTCGCCCTCAGCGAGATCCTGCCCATGACGGCGGCTGAGACCGCGAGACGCTGGGAAGCCGCAGCGGAAAGCCCGGGGCTCGCGGTGCCACTGGGCCTGGGCGCGGCCGGCCCGAGGACCCTGGACCTGCAGGCCGACGGTCCCCATGTGCTCATAGCAGGCACCACGGGCTCAGGAAAATCGGAATTGCTCCGGACCCTTACCCTGGCGCTCGCCCTGAGCTACCCGCCTGAGCGCGTCAACTTCTTCTTCGTCGATTTCAAAGGTGGCTCCGGCTTGGGTCCACTCCACGGCTTGGTCCACTGTGTCGGACTTCAAACCGACCTGACCGGCGCCGAAATGGAACGCACCCTGATGTCGCTGCGGGCAGAAGTCAGGCTCCGTGAGGAGCACCTCTCGGCAGCCGCCGTACCGGACCTCGCAGCGTACAGGTCCTCGCACGCGGCCAAGGATTTCAACCTCCCCCACCTTGTTGTCATCATCGACGAGTTCAGGATGCTTGTTGACGATGCTCCGGAAGTGCTGCGTGAGCTGCTGCGGATCGCTTCCATAGGGCGGTCGCTGGGTATCCATCTCGTGATGGCCACGCAACGGCCACAGGGTGCATTGACGGCCGACATCCGGGCGAATGTCACCTCCAGCATTGCCCTCCGCGTGCAGTCGGACATGGAGTCAGTGGACATCATCAATTCGAAGGCCGCGGCGGCCATCGGAGTGGATACTCCGGGCCGTGCGTTCCTCGCCCGCGGTGCGGAACCTGCTGAAGCCTTCCAGGCCGCGTCCCTGCCACCCATTTCCGAGGATCAGCTGCACGGTCCGGTCGTCATCCAGCCGACAACCACGTACCTGGCTCCCCGGGAAGCGGCGGCCCCGTCCCCGCCGTCCCCTGCGCCAACCACTGCCACGGCGGCGGCTCCCCTGGTGGCACTCGTGGAATCCCTGTGCACCGCGTATGGCAAACAGGTCCCCCGGAGACCGGTGGCTCCTCCCTTGCCGGCAGACCTGGAAGAACCGGGGCAGGATTTTTCACCCGACGGATACCAGGCAGCACGGTCGATGCCCGCTGGACCTGGCGACGACGAAGGCTGTGTGCGCCTGGGACTGATGGATCTGCCCCAGAAGCAGAAGGTGGTGACTCTGGCCTGGAGCCGCGCCACCGATGGGCATGCCGCCTTCCTTGGCAGTTCCACCTCCGGCGCGCCGGAAGCCCTTGGACTGACGGCCGGAAGATTGATGGCCAGCCCGTCCGAAGCCCACTTCTATTTCCTGGACAGTACTGGAAGCTTTTTGCCCTTTGCGCACGCCGGCCGGACCGGGGCCCACGCCGGTATCCACGAGTTGCGCCGGGGAGTCCGGATCCTGAAACGTCTTACCCGCGAACTAGGGAGGCGACTTAGCCGGCCGGCCGTCGGGGAGGTACCCCTGGTTCTCATTGTGTCTGGCTGGGGCTCCTGGGTTTCAGCGTTCCGGTCCGGCCCATTGGCCTGGGCCGAAGACCTGGTCCAGGACCTCGCCCGCGACGGGAGCAAGGCTGGAATAACTCTGTTGCTTTCCGGTGAACGCGAACTGGTCGCAGCGAGGTTCTACGCATCCATCCCCAACCGCTTCTATTTTCCGTCCGGCTCCACCGAAGAGAGCCGTGCCGCATGGCCCCGGATGCCCTCCGTTCCCCCGGTGGCGGGAAGGGCTGTCGCATTTGGGCCTGCAGCCGCCGGCGGCCCGACGGTCTGCCAGTTTTACCGAGAATCCCTCGCTGGCCACGGGCATCCATCTCCCTGCAGGGACGGCCTGCCTGCGGCATCGCCGCCGTTCAGGGTCGAACCCCTCCCGGCTATGATCACCGCCGGCGAGGTCACGGCACGTGCCGGGCGCAGCACAGCGTTCCGGACTGGTGCCGAGAACGGGCAAACTGGCACTGCAGACGCCTCTGCAGGAACCGGGCAAGCCGGGGCCGTCCTGCTGGGCGTGGCAGGCGACGAGCTCGATGCGATCGCCGTCCGGATTCCAGCCGGCGCCGTGATGGCAGTCCTCGGCGTTCCCGAAAGTGGCAAGAGCAACGTGCTGCACGCTATAAAAACGCTCAATGCCAGCAAGGGAGTTTTGTCAAGCCCCGTGCCGCACATGAAAGCCGGAAACCTTTGGCGGGGCGTGCTGGAGCAGGCCACTGCCGGAGAGATTTCGCCCGACACGCTGCTGCTCGTCGACGATGTAGACCTTCTGGACCCCGCGGCAGTGAAGGACCTGGGCCACCTGTGCGGTTTGGGCTATTCGATGGTGGTCACCGCAAGATACAGCCCGTTGCTGCCACAACGCGTTCCTTTGATCATGAACGCCCGGGCGGCCGGCCTCGGTCTTCTGATGTGCCCGCGGACGATGGCCGAGGGTGACCTGTTCGGGGTCCGGTTTGAGGTGGAGGCGAATCCGCCGCCCGGCCGTGGCATCCTGATTTCTGAGGGACGGTCGTGTGCCCTGCAGGTGGGATGGGCAGGGGCCGCACCCTGATCTGCCGGGTGTTCTCTGCCGTTGCCCCAGATCCGGGAGTTCGTTACCCAGTCCGGACGTTTACAGGGAACGAACCAGCGGCGCCTGGTGCAGGGGCGTCAGAGAGCAGGGGGCGGACTGCCCGTTCGGGACGCGTGGCCGATCACCCTGTTGGAGAACAGCAGAACTATGGCGGCCGCCGCTGGTACCACCATTGCCGCACCCGCAAGGACGAGTCCGCTGGTCAAGGTTGGGACACCAATCGTCAGGACGAACAGTTGGGCCACCAGCGCCGCTGCCCGGGTCCACCGGTACCCGCGGTAGAGGAAGAGGGATACCGCAAAGAGCCAGGCCGAAAAGGCCAGCAGGAGGCCCAGAGTGAAGACAGCTCCCCAGAAAGAGAGCACGGGGCTGCCGGTGAACAGCTCGTACCCGTACCAGCCTGCAGCAACCAGCAGGGCAAGGGCTTCGGCACCGGCAATCAACGCCACCACGGTGGCAGCAACGGGTGCGGGAGTGGAACGCTGGTCGGCCGGGCGGCCGGGTCCGTTGCCGGGCTCGTCCGGAATCGCTGGGACGCCTGCTGGGTTTACCGGGGGTCTTGACACACTGGCACCCTACCGGACATAGTCGGACACTGGTGAGGGCAGGAGCCGCCACTGTGATGCATCGCTCAGCTTTCCACTGATATCAGGCGTTATTACCCCTTGTTTACACAGCGTTAACATGACAGGCTTGATGCAGATGACCAAGGGGGCCCAGAGGGCCCCTTTCCTTTGTAGCCACTAGTGAATAATTTCACAAAGGGCACTTCCCAGAAATGGAGCAACTGATCAGCATGGATTGGCGTAACCGCGCAGCGTGCCTCGACAAGGACCCGGAACTGTTCTTCCCCGTCGGAAACACAGGCCCGGCCCTCCTGCAGATCGAGGAAGCCAAGAGCGTCTGCCGCCGGTGCCCCGTAGTGGACACGTGCCTCCAGTGGGCTCTGGAATCCGGCCAGGATGCCGGTGTCTGGGGCGGCATGAGCGAAGATGAGCGCCGCGCCCTGAAGCGGCGTGCCGCCCGCGCCCGCCGGGCGTCCTAGAAGGCGGGCAGCCGGCACCGTTAAAAACGGACCTTACAGCCAGAGGCCCCGGATCGATCCCAAGGATCGGTCCGGGGCCTCTGTCGTTTGGTTTTACCCACCACCGGGCGCCATATCGGCGCGTACGGTCCGTGGCCTACTTCCCGTGCAGGCTGAGCCTGATCTTGACCTCGGTTCCGCCGCCCTCCCGGCGTTCCCACGTGATGGTGCCGCCCAGTTCACTGGTGACCAAGGTCCGCACGATCTGCAATCCAAGCCCCTCGACATGCGGGGTCTCCGGGAGCCCCACGCCGTCGTCTGCGATGGTTACCGTCAGTTCCTCGCCATCCTCCCCCTCGGACCTGTCGGCCAGGAGCCACACTGTCCCGGCCCTCCCCTCAAGACCGTGCTCCACGGCATTGGTCACCAGTTCGTTGATCACCAGGGCAAGCGGGGTGGCCAGGTCGCTGGGCAGCTCGCCGAACGTGCCGGAGCGTTCGGTCCGTACCTGCTGTGACGGGGACGCGACCTCGGCGGACAGCCTGAACTGGCGCCCGATCAGCTCGTCAAAATCAACGCTCTGGGTCAAGCCCTGCGACAGGGTCTCATGCACAAGGGCGATGGTGGCCACACGGCGCATCGCTTGTTCCAGTCCCTGTTTGGCCTCATCACTCACCATCCGCCTGGATTGCATCCGCAGCAGCGCAGCCACCGTCTGGAGATTGTTCTTGACCCTGTGGTGGATCTCTCGGATGGTGGCATCTTTGGTCACCAACTCCATTTCCCGCCGCCGCAGCTCCGAGACGTCCCGGCAGAGCACCAACGCACCGAAGCGCTGCTGTTCATCGCGCAGGGGGATGGCACGCAGGGACAGGCTGACACCGCGGGATTCGATCTCGCTGCGCCACGGCATCCGCCCGGTAACCACCAGCGGCAGGGTCTCGTCAACCATCCGCCGGTCCTTGAGGAGGCCGGCCGTGACCTCGGCAAGGGAACGCCCTTCAAGGGATTCACCGTCGCCAAGGCGGCGGAACGCGGAGACACCGTTCGGGCTGGCATACTGCACCACGCCATCGGCATCAAGCCGGATCAGGCCGTCCCCCACGCGGGGTGCACCCCGGCGCGACCCGGTAGGCGAGGCAAAGTCCGGCCATAATCCCAGGGTGCCCATTCGCAACAGGTCATACGCGCACTGCCGGTAGGTCAGCTCCAGCCGCGACGGCATCCGCGAACTGGACAAGTCCATATGCGTGGTGACCACCGCAAGCGTCCGCCCGTTCCGGACCATCGGGACCGCCTCCACCCGAAGCGCCATCTCACTGTTCCAGTTGGTCTCGCTGGACCGCTCAATGGAGCGGCTGTTCCAGGCTTTGTCCACCAGCGGCTGCAGGTCGGAGCGGATCCCTTCCCCCACGAAGTCGCTGTGGAACGCGGTATGCGTGGTGGAAGGGCGCACGTGGGCCAGGGCGACATAGCCAAGCTCCGGGTGGGGGAACCACAGTGCCAGGTCGGCGAACGCCAAGTCCGCGACCATCTGCCAGTCCCCCACCAGGAGGTGCAGCCATTCGGCATCGCCCGGCCCGAAATCAGCGTGTTCCCTGATGGGGTCCGTAAAGATTGCCACTGCACCTCCAGTTGCGACGCCGCAAGGCTAGCGTCGGACGATTGACCTCAAGAGCCTCAATGCTACCGACAGTGAGGCCATGTCGTCGGCCTCCAGGGCGTTCACTTCGTCGAACATGCTCTTTGCCCTGCCCAGCTGTTCGGCATTCTGCGCCTCCCAGTCCTTGAGCCGCGCCTCCGGTGAGTCGGCCGTGGACGTTGCGTCCAGCACCGCCGTCGTCATGTCCGACACGGTCGAGTACAGATCGTCGCGCAAGGCGGCCCGCGCCAGCGCCTGCCACCTGTCCTGGCGGGGCAGGCTGCTGATCCGTTCCAGCAAGGAATCCGCGTGGAACCGGTTGAACACGGTGTAATACGTGGCCGCAATGTCCTCTACCGGGTCCTTGCGGGATCGGGCGATCTTGGCAATATCCAGCAGCACGAAGCTCTCGAACAGCTCGGCCCAACGCAACGCCAGGCTTTCCGGGAGTTCCCATTCGCGACCCTTCGCCAGCCATTCGGCCACCCGTTCGCGGTCATCCCCGCGCAGGTAGTCCAGCAGGCGGGCCCGCATCGGATCCATGAGCGGCTTGAACTCCGCCACTACCTCTGCGATCGGGCGGGAGACGCTTTCCTGGCCCAGCAGCCACCGGACCGCACGGTCCAGGAGCCGGCGGATGTCCAGGTGTACGGTGCTCCAGTGCTCCGTCGGGAACGAAGCCGGCAGGCTGTTCAACTCGGCCACCATCGCATCCAGTTCGTACACCTCCCGCAGTGCCACGAACGCCTTGGCGACGGCCACTTCGCTGGCCGACGTTTCTTCCATGACCCGGAAGGCGAAGGTGATCCCGCCAAGGTTGATCATGTCGTTGGCCACCACGGTGGCGATGATTTCGCGTCGCAGCGGATGCGTGTCCAGCTCCGCATCGAAGCGTTCGCGCAGCTGGTGCGGGAAATAGGAGCGCAGCGTGTCCCGGAACCAGGGATCGTCGGCAAGGTCGCTGTCCCGAAGCGCCGAGGCCAGCTCGATCTTTGCATAGGCGGCCAGCACCGACAGTTCAGGGGAAGTCAGGCCCTGCCCCTGCTGCAGCCGGTCACGCAGGGTTTCGGTCGTCGGCAATGCTTCCAGGTCGCGTTTCAGGTCCGCGCTCTTCTCCAGCCAGTCCATGAGCCGCTCGTAGCTCGGGCTCCACTCGGCCACCCGGCTGCGGTCGTTCAGGAGCAGGATGTTCTGGTCGATGTTGTCTTCCAGGACCAGCCGGCCCACCTCGTCGGTCATGGAGGCCAGGAAGTCCGCGCGTTCGGCCGCCGGCAGCTTGCCTGCGGCGACCATGCGGTCAACAAAGATCTTGATGTTGACTTCGTGGTCGGAGCAGTCCACGCCGGCAGAGTTGTCGATAGCATCAGTGTTGAGGATGACCCCCTGCAACGCCGCCTCGATGCGGCCGCGCTGGGTCATGCCGAGGTTTCCGCCTTCGCCCACCACTTTCACGCGCAGATCCCGGCCGTTGACGCGGATGGCGTCGTTGGCCTTGTCCCCCACCGTTGCGTTGGATTCTGAACTGGCCTTGACGTAGGTGCCGATACCGCCGTTGTACAGCAGGTCGGCCGGGGCCAGCAGGATGGCCCTCAGCAGCTCCGGCGGGCTGAGTTCGGTGGTTTCGGCCGACAGCCCGAGTGCAGCGCGCACTTGCGGGGATACGGGAATGGACTTGGCCTGCCGGGCGAAGACGCCGCCGCCTTCACTGATCAGCGACTTGTCGTAGTCGTCCCAGGAGGACCTGGGCAGCTCGAACAGCCTCTGCCGCTCAGCGAACGAGGATGCCTCGTCCGGCGCGGGATCGAGGAAGATGTGCCGGTGGTCGAATGCCGCAAGCAACCTGATGTGGCGGGACAGCAGCATCCCGTTTCCGAACACGTCACCGGACATGTCCCCAACACCCACCACCGTGAACGGCTCGGTCTGGGTGTCGAGGTCGAGCTCACTGAAGTGCCGCTTGACCGACTCCCAGGCGCCCCGGGCCGTGATCCCCATGGCCTTGTGGTCGTAGCCTACGGAGCCGCCGGAAGCGAACGCGTCCCCCAGCCAGAATCCGTATTCTGCCGACAGCCCGTTGGCGATGTCCGAGAAAGTAGCCGTCCCCTTGTCCGCCGCCACGACAAGGTAGGAGTCGTCGTCGTCATGCCTGACAACGTTCGACGGCGGCACAAGCCGCTCGCCGCTACCTTCCGTGAGCAGGTTGTCGGTGAGGTCCAGCAGGCCGCGGATGAAGGTCTTGTAGCTTTCGACGCCTTCCGCCATCCAGGCCGCGCGGTCGGCGGCCGGATCCGGGAGCTGCTTGGCGAAGAAGCCGCCCTTGGCTCCGGTGGGAACGATGACGGCGTTCTTGACCGTCTGCGCTTTCACCAGGCCCAGGACTTCGGTACGGAAGTCCTCCCGCCGGTCAGACCAGCGAAGGCCACCGCGGGCGACCTTGCCGAACCGCAGGTGCACGCCCTCCACCCGGGGCGAATAGACCCAGATTTCGAACATCGGCCGCGGGAACGGCAGCCCCTCGATCTGCGCCGGGTCCAGCTTGAAGCTCAGATGCGGCTTGTCCTGGAAGAAGTTGGTGCGCAGGGTGGCCTCAATGAGGTTGCCGAATGTGCGCAGCACGCGGTCTGCGTCCAGTGTGGCAACCTTCTCAATGGCAGCTGCCAGGTCCTGGCGTACGGACGCCTGGGCGGCGGCGCGGCCGTCGTCGTCCATGGCCGGGTCAAAGCGGGCAGCGAAGAGCGCGATCAGGGCCTTGGTCACGTCGGCGTTGGCCAGGAGCGTGTCCGCCATGAACCCGAAGGAACTGCTGCTGCCCATCTGGCGCATGTAGCGGGCGTAAGCCCGCAGCACCGTGATCTGCCGCCAGTGCAGGCCCTCCCGCAGCACCAGGCGGTCGAAGCTGTCAGACTCCGCCGCTCCTGTGACGGCGGCGCCAAAGGATTCGGCCAGGAGTTCCCCCGTGCTGACCGGATCCACGCCGGCAGGGTATTTCAACCCAAGGTCGTAAAGGAAGAAGTCCCTGTGGTCGGCGGTTTCGATCTCGAACGGGCGTTCGTCCAGGACTTCCAGACCCAAGTTGTGGAAGTAGGGAAGGATCTGGCTCAGGCTCTTGGGCTCCAGCATGTAGAGCTTGACCCGGGCGTCCTCTTCCAAGGTCGCGCCTGCCCCCTCGGGCAGGTAGACGTGGACACCGGGACGGTCCTGCCGCGCGTCCGCACTCCGTTCGGCGGCTGCTCCGTACTTCTCGAAGCGCGCAATATCCTCAAGCGCGTCCTCTACCTCGTAGTCCACCCGGTAGCTGGCGGGAAACGCCTCGGCCCAGATGGCGGCGAGTTCCTTGGCCTCGGCCGGGTCCCGCCCTTCGCGCAGGACCTCGGTGATGCCCTCACTCCAGGACCTCGCGGCCCGGACCAGCCGCGTTTCCAGCTCCTCGCTGTTGACGTGGCTGACATCGGCGTTCTTGGGCAAGCGGATGCGGAAGAACAGGCGGGCAAGGGCCGACTCCGTCATGCGTGCTTCGTAGTCGATCGAGACCGCCTGGAACGTTTCCCGCAGTTCCTGCTCAATGCGCAGCCTGACATTGGTGGTGTACCGGTCACGGGGCAGGTAGACGACGGCGGACATGAAGCGGCCGTAGATGTCGGGCCTGAGGAACAACCGGGTACGGCGACGTTCCTGAAGCTTCTGGATACCCAAAGCCGTTGCGGCGAGGTCGGGAATTTCGATCTGGAACAGCTCATCGCGCGGATAAGTCTCGAGGATCCCCAGCAAATCCTTCCCGGAATGCGAGTCCGGCGGGAAGCCCGCGGTTTGCAGCACAGCGTCGACCTTTTCGCGGACGATCGGAATATCCCGGACGGAGCCGGCGTAAGCGCTCGTGGCGAAAAGTCCGATGAAGCGGCGCTCGCCGTTGACGTTGCCTGCGGCATCGAAACTCTTGATTCCGATGTAGTCGAGGTAAGCCGAGCGGTGCACGGTCGAGCGGGAATTGGCTTTCGTAATGACCAGGGCGCGTTTTTCCCGCGCCTTCTTCCGGCCGGTATCGGTGAGGTGCTGGATGTGGGGGGAATCGGCGGACGCCCGCAACAGTCCAAGCCCGCTGTCTTCGCGCAGCTCGAGGACATCTTCCCCGTCGACGTTCAAGAGGTCGTATTCGCGGTAGCCGAGGAACGTGAAGTTACCGTCGTCGAGCCAGCGGAGCAGGTCCTTGGCCTGGCGCAATTCGGCGATCTGTGCGGGGTTGGCCACCTGGTCCAGGCTTCTGGCGATTTCCAGCGCCTTTTGGCGCATCTTCGGCCAGTCCTCGACAGCGGCCCGGACGTCCTTGAGTACCCTGGTCAGCCCGGCAAGCAGGGACGACTTCGCGTCGTCCGGAATACGCTGGATTTCGACGGCGATCCACGACTCCATGTGGGAGGCGTTTTCACCTTGGGCGATGAGGTGCGACAGGTTCGGCATGGCGGCCGTGTCCCCACTTGAAATGCCCAGGTGGGCCGGGACCCTGTTAACCTCTACCAACTCGCCGGTTTCCCGATTCCTGGTGGCGACAAACAGCGGGTGGACCACCAGTTTGATGGCTGCGTGCTGCCGGACCAGTTCCGCGTTCACGGAATCGACGAGGAAGGGCATGTCGTCAGTAACGACGAAGATGACGGTGCTGTCCTCCTCGTCGGCGATTGAGATCTTTGCCTGCCCGGGCAGCCGGACCGACGCCGTCGTGTGGTGCTCCCGTGCCCGGGACTCCAGTACCTCGCGAGGGTAGCTCCGGGCGTCCTCCTCCGCCAAGTGCTGGTAGTAGTCCCCCATGAAACCTTCAAGGCCTTCAATGGAGAGGGGCTGATCCTCCACACCAGATCCAGACGACATCGACAACGCCTCCACTAGAGAAATTCGCCGCACCTTTGCAGCTCTTATGGCGAGCCTAGTCCTTTGCCTTGCGCCGTGGTGTGGAAGAAAATACAGAGGATTTGGACTTTTGCTGGACGGGTGCACAAACCAGTTCCCCGATCGCCCTGCGGAGCGTCGACTCCGGCGCAGCTTCGTGCAACAGGGATCCAGCCAAGAGCGCTGCGTCGGCTGCAGCGGGGTCGTACGGCAGAAACGCGGTGAGCCCGGAAGCCGGGCCGTATCGTTCCCAGGCATCCCTCAGCTGGCGCTCGGGACTTCTGCCAACGGAGGAGGCCCGCACTTTGTTCATGACCACGATGGGCGCGGCCTGTGGGACCGCTGTTTCCAGTTCGGCGAGCGCCCGCACCAGCCTGGGCACCCCTACCGGATCCGCTGCCCCGACCGCATAGACCGTGTCAGCCACTTCAAGGGGGCAAAGCGTCGCCGCATTCCGCCGCGGCGCCATGGTGTCGAAGCTGAGTTCTTCATCAGCCTCAAGACAGAAGCCGGTATCGACCACCACCACGTCCGCCATGTGCCTGGCCCGCTCGAGGACCAAGGCCAGAGCTGTGGCCCTGAGTTCGGTCCACCGGTCAGCGCGGGTTATCCCCGTCAGGACCTTGAACGTCCCTGACGCGGTGGCAACGGTTGAGGCCACTTTCCGAAGCGCATCAGCGTCCAGCGCCCCCTGGTCGGCGAGCCTGCACGCCTGGGCAAGCCCGGCCGACTCATCCAGCAATCCCAGGACTGCCGCTACGCTTGCGCCGTAGGTGTCGGCATCGACAAGGAGGACCTCCCGGCCGTCAGCCGCCATTTCTCCGGCGATGTTGGCTGCAACCGTGGTCCTTCCGGGCGACCCCGCCGGACCCCATACGGCGATGATCTTCCCCGTCCCGGCATTCTCCGGGCCGGGCTTGGGTTCAACCGGTGTGATGGCGAGCGCCGCTCCAGTATCAGCTTCCGCGCTCAACGCCGGAGGACGACCCAGACCGGTCAGGCGGGCAACAGCGTCCGCTATCCTGTCCGAAAGCTCCGCGGAATGAACCCCGGTCAGTGCCGAGGCCACCCCGATCTTGCGGAGCCTGTCCGCCTCATCGGCGTTGTCCGTCAGGGCAATGATTGCCACCCCCACAGCGCCAAGGCGGTCAACCAGGGACGCAGTCAGCCCTTCTGAACCTTCGGCCACGACGGCAGCCCTGGCGAGGCCGCTCTGGCAGGCTGCCAGCAATTCCGGAAGTTCAGCGCATCGCCGAACCACAGTGACGGGGCCGTGCAGCCGTTCCAGGCCGCCCACCACATCCTCCCGGCTTTGGCCCACAGTGACCACCGGAATGCTCATCGGGCTCCACCGGGGTTCCAGACGACCGAGATCTTTGCTTCATTTGCCTGCGCGCCCAGCAACGCCGGCATCTGCTTGTCCTCCACCAATACCATCAGAACCGTCGTCTTCGACGATCCAAGGGCCGTGGACCCCGTGGCCACTTCGGTGATCTCCGCACCGTGCAGGAGGAGCTTCGGCTCACTGAAACCGTTCTTGGCATCCGGCTGCGCCACCCAAACATCGACGCGGGCGCCGGCAACGGCTTGTGCCGGCAACGTCTGATCAATGGTGAGAGCTACAGGCTTCCGGTCCAGCCGGTCCACTTCGCCGAGTATTGACCGCGGAACGAGCTGGTCTTTCCCAATGCGCTGCATGGCAACCACGTCCTGCGGCAACCCGTCCGCCACGGCGATGTAATGCTGCTCGGTATCTCCCAGCCTGACCTTGGCGCGCACCACGTTCTCGGGAGTGAGGCGTTCGCCCACCGCAATGCCGTCCCTGGCGGCGTAGACCTCGGTTGTCCGGTCTGCGCTGCCTACGAGAAAGACGACACCCGCTATGGATACCAGGACCAGGAGTACGCCAACCAACAGCCGGGGGTCTCTCCACGAGGGACGCTTGAGCCGTGCAGCACCGACGCTTGAATCAGGAACCATACCGTCCTCCCCCTTGGCATCCCGGACCCTCCCCACGGGGGCCGGACTCCTCATTGTTACCGGAAGGCCGATGGAACAAAAGTCATTTGGCTAAAACCTGCCAATATGTGGATAACGGGAACAAACTGCGCCACTTGATGGCAAAATGAGTCCATGCCAAGGTTTCTCACGCTCGCAGACGTCGCTGAGCAGCTTCAGATTAATTCTCCAGCCGCGTATGCCTTGGTGCGCAGCGGCGAGCTGAAGGCCATCCAGGTGGGTGGCAGGGGCCAGTGGCGGGTCGAAGAAAAGATGCTGGAGCAGTACATCCAGGAACGCTATGCCGAGGCCAGCCGCATGATCCAGGAGTCCCGCGCCAAGTCGATGTGACCGGCTAGCGCACCTTCCAGCCGCAAAAGCAGCAGGACCGACTGCGCCGCCGCTACAGACCGCCCATCTTGCGTGACCTGATCATGGCAAGCCCGGCGAAGGGTATGGCAGAGACCTGGCTCACGCCCTGGCTCCTGCGGACCTCGCCGGGCGTGACCACGGCCAGGTCGATGTAGTCACTGCCCACGCGGTCGATCACTCCTGCCAGGCGGACGAGACCTGCAGCACCGCCAACGGTCACCGCCAGCTCCGCCCTGTCGCGTGCAAGGCCACGCAAGGAATGCGCGAGCCCAATCGATCGGCGAACCGCGGAATTTTCTGCTTGCGCGTGCCGCCCCAGTCCGACATAACGCGCCACGGCCGCGTAGGGAACAAGCACTTGGCTCTGCTCATCGTCCAGGACCAGCGCATCGGCCCCGGCATGTGTGAGCTCACCGTGTACGGATTCCCCGCAGAGAAGATGGACGCCAATCCGGTAGCCCACCGATGCCCGCAGCCTGTCCTCAACCGGCAGGCTTACCAACTCGGCGCGGGCCCGCTCATTGATTTCGGCGTCCAACGACAACCGGTCAATTTCAGCAAGTTGGCTTTCGATGTCATTGAAGAGTGCATCCCAGCGCATTCCGCCAGCGTAAGTTGCCCTTCCGCCCCGGTCAACGCAGCCAGGATTTTCTCTCCAACGTCTAGACAAAAGATCGTACATCGGTCCAAACTGAATCAAACAACATCAAATGATATCTAAAGGGACGATAATGGATTGCAGGGAAGAAGCACGGTGGTCGGACATCGTGTCGGCATTTGCCTTGCTCGTGCTCGGCGTCGCACTTTGGTTCCTGGGCTCCGGACTTGTCGCCCAATGGCAGGCTTCCGCAGCGCGCAACCAGGAACCATCCGTGGAAGTCCTGTTGGCGGCCGCCGCATCAGCGGCCGGTGCCGGCATTTTGCTGTGGTGGACGTTTGCGATCGTATGCGCCGGTTCAGGAGTCCTACTCGAGCGCCTTGGCCGGCGTCGGTCCGCGGCAGCCGTGCGCAGGTTCTCTCCTGCATTCATGCAACGGGCCTTGGTTGCCGCCCTTTCG
The DNA here is from genome assembly GCF_000374865.1 of Arthrobacter sp. 135MFCol5.1. Taxonomy (GTDB): domain Bacteria; phylum Actinomycetota; class Actinomycetes; order Actinomycetales; family Micrococcaceae; genus Arthrobacter. Next base: position 277,209 of record NZ_KB895452.1, read on the forward strand.
ATCCAGCTCCTCGCAGGAGCGGCCGCGCAAGCCGCCGCAACCGATCCGGGGCCCGCATGGGGCCCCACACCCAGCCACTCGTCGTCGGCCCCCTTCAGCCCACCACCCACGAGCAGCATTCCAGACACGGGAGGAGGAACCGTGAAGGAACAGTCCGCAGTGGAACCGCCATGGAGCATCGCCGCAACGGAAGGACAACCTGGGCCCCAACCGCCCGCCGCCATGCCGGCACCCGGATGGCGTCCCGCTCCTCAGGTAGTGGAACCCGGCCTGCTCGCCGCGCCAGGGAGCAGGGCAGCAAGTGGAGCTGCTCCCGGGACCGGGGCTGCAACCGTGACCGTACTGTCCGGGGACACCCTATGGGCCATCGTAGCCAACCAGCTTGGCCCCGGTGCCTCGGATGTGGACATAGCCCTCGAATGGCCGCGCTGGTACTCGGTGAACCGCGGGCAAATCGGCGGGAACCCGGATGTCCTGCTGCCAGGCCAAATCCTCCGGGCGCCACAGCCGTCGTAACTGCCTTTTTGCTACCTGGCAGTGGAACCAGCCAACTAAATGAAGGGGAATCCAATGATTGCTGTGACACCAATTCGCGCCAAGCAGGACTTGACGGCGCTTCCCGGGAACAAGACCGGTGGGCCCGGGATTGCCGCCAGCGGGACCTCGTCCGCAGGGCGTTTCCGGGGAGCACGTCCGGCACCGCTGCGACCAGTCGACGAGGCCGCGGAAGTGCGGGCTATCACCCGCGGGACCATCCAGGCCTCCATGGAGGTCCTGGCCGGAATCCGGCCCGTCCACCAGCTTGCACGCCGGCTGGATCCACGGTGCCTGTCGGCCCTTCAACACCGGGCAGCATTGATCAGGCGTGAACTGACCCGGACTGGCAATCCGGCACTGGCCCGGCTTCACCGGAATTCAGTGGTCCGCTCGGTACGCGTCTGTGAGGTGTCCGATGGAATCTACGAGGCCAGCGCCGTCGTTGTGGATGACGTGCGCGCCCGCGCCGTTGCTGTGCGCATCGAACGGAGCAAACAGGTGTGGCGGGTGGTCGAACTTGTCATCGGGTGAGAGAGCGCCCGGAGACGCCGACAGGGCAGGGAACAAGAGGTTCCCTGCCCTGTCGGCGGATGCCAGCGCCCTTGGTAACCCCTGCGGGCTAACGCTTCTTCTTCTTTGCGGGGCGCTTTGCTGCGTCCTGGGCGGCTGCCTTGGCCGGATTGCCGGAACGTCCGCCTGAGCGGGTTTCCACGCGGGTCTCGGTTCCGCCGCCTTCGCTGGGTGCCGTGTACTGGAGCTGGGCAGGCTTCTCGGGTGCTTCGAGACCGGCCGCCCGCAGTTGCGGATCCACGTGCTCGGTGTGGCCGCCGGAAGCATCCTGGACCACGACGTCCTGGGCGGGAGTGACTTCCACCTCGAGGTTGAAGAGGAAGCCGACGCTTTCCTCCCGGATGGCTTCCATCATGGCCTGGAACATGGCGAAGCCTTCACGCTGGTATTCCACGAGTGGATCGCGCTGGGCCATGGCCCGCAGGCCGATGCCCTCCTTGAGGTAGTCCATCTCGTAGAGGTGTTCCTGCCACTTGCGTCCGATGACCGACAGGACCACACGGCGCTCGAGTTCGCGCATGCTCTCGGAGCCAATCGCTTCCTCCCGCGCCTGGTAGACCAGGCGGGCGTCAGAGAGGATCTCCTCCTTCAGGAGCTCCACGGTAACCCGTGCCTTGCCGCCGGCTTCTTCGATGATGTCTTCCGCCGTGACACTGACGGGGTAGAGCGTCTTGAGGTTGGTCCACAGCTGGTGGAAGTCCCAGTCGTCACCGTTGCCCTCCGCCGTGGCGGCATCAATCAGGGCCACAATGGTGTCCTCGACGAAGAACTGCACCTTCTCGTGCAGGTCATCGCCCTCAAGGATGCGGCGGCGGTCGCTGTAAATGGCTTCGCGCTGGCGGTTCAGGACGTCGTCGTACTTGAGGACGTTCTTGCGCTGTTCGGCGTTGCGGCCTTCCACCTGGCCCTGGGCCGAGGCGATGGCCCGCGACACCAGCTTGGATTCCAGCGCGACGTCGTCCGGAACCGAGCTGTTCATCAGTCGTTCGGCCGCCCCAGAGTTGAAAAGCCGCATCAGGTCGTCCGTCAGGGAAAGGTAGAAACGGGATTCTCCGGGGTCACCCTGGCGGCCGGACCGGCCGCGAAGCTGGTTGTCGATGCGCCGGGACTCGTGGCGTTCGGTGCCCAGGACGTACAGGCCTCCCAGATCCAGCACTTCCTCGTGTTCGTCCTTTACGGACTGCTTGGCTGCCTCAAGGGCTGCCGGCCACGCGGCTTCGTACTCTTCGGAGTTCTCCTCCGGGTCCAGGCCGCGCTTGGCGAGCTCGGCCACTGCGGTGAATTCGGCATTGCCGCCCAGCATGATGTCAGTACCGCGGCCGGCCATGTTGGTGGCCACCGTGACGGCGCCCTTGCGGCCGGCCTGGGCAACGATGGCCGCTTCACGGGCGTGGTTCTTGGCGTTCAGGACCTCGTGGCGGATCCCTTCCTTGGCGAGCAGCTTGGAGAGGTACTCGCTCTTCTCCACGCTGGTGGTGCCCACCAGGACGGGCTGGCCTTTTTCGTGCCGCTCGGCGATGTCCTTCACGACGGCGTCGAACTTGACGACCTCATTCTTGAACACAAGGTCAGGCTGGTCGATCCGCTGCATGTCCCGGTTGGTGGGAATCGCCACGACACCGAGCTTGTAGGTGCTCATGAACTCGGCAGCTTCCGTTTCGGCGGTGCCGGTCATGCCGGACAGCTTGCCGTACATGCGGAAGTAGTTCTGGAGCGTGACGGTAGCCAGGGTCTGGTTTTCCGCCTTGATCTCGACGCCTTCCTTGGCCTCGATTGCCTGGTGCATGCCTTCGTTGTAGCGCCGCCCGGCCAGGATGCGTCCGGTGTGCTCGTCGACGATCAGCACCTCGCCGTCCAGGATGACGTAGTCCTTGTCCCGCTTGAAGAGTTCCTTGGCCTTGATGGCATTGTTCAGGAACCCGATCAGCGGGGTGTTCGCGGACTCGTACAGATTTGAGATGCCGAGGTAGTCCTCGACTTTTTCGATGCCGCTCTCCAGGACGCCCACCGTACGCTTCTTCTCGTCCACTTCGTAGTCCTTCTCGGGCTGCAGCCGGAGCACTACCTTGGCGAATTCGCTGTACCAGCGGTTGGTGTCACCCTGCGCCGGGCCGGAGATGATCAGCGGCGTACGGGCTTCGTCGATAAGGATGGAGTCCACTTCGTCGACGATGGCGAAGTGGTGGCCGCGCTGGACCAGTTCGCTCCTGTCCCACGCCATGTTGTCGCGCAGGTAGTCGAAGCCGAATTCATTGTTGGTGCCGTAGGTGATGTCCGCGGCGTACTGCTGGCGGCGTACGGCCGGATCCTGGTTGGCCAGGATGACGCCGCTGGTCAGGCCCAGGAAGCGGTACACGCGGCCCATGAGTTCGGACTGGTATTCGGCGAGGTAGTCGTTCACGGTAACCACGTGGACACCCTTGCCGGAAAGCGCGTTCAGGTAGGCGGGAGCGGTCGCCACCAAGGTCTTGCCTTCACCGGTCTTCATTTCCGCGATGTTGCCCAGGTGCAGGGCGGCGCCGCCCATGAGCTGGACGTCGAAGTGGCGCATTCCGAGTGTCCGCGAGGAGGCTTCGCGTACGGCGGCGAAGGCTTCCGGAAGCAGGTCGTCGAGCTTCTCGCCATCCTGGTGCCGCTCGCGGAGGCGGTCGGTCTCCTCCCGCAGTTCCGCGTCGGTGAACGTCTTGAACGAGTCTTCGAGGGCGTTGATGGAGTCGGCATAGTTCCGCAACTGCCGGAGTGTCTTTTTGTCACCCGTGCGGAGGATTTTTTCGATAAGTGATGCCACGTGAAGATGCTCCCAGTCTCATGCCGCCGAATTCTGGCGTGTTCAGTCTACGGGAGAGACACCCGGCCGTTACTCCCTTTTCCCTGAGAGCGGATAGTCCTGCAGCCGCCCAAGCTCCTGTGTCAGGCGTGCGGCGAGATCTCCCGCCGGGCCGGCTTCCACGTCGGGCAGGCCAAGCCATTGGCCCATGAGCTTCAGCTCTGCAGCCAGTTCGGCGGCGGTGTCCCCGGGGGCGTCCGGCTCGGCAAAAGCGGACCTCACCAGCAGCCTGCCCCCGGCGCGGTCCGCTTTCACGTCCACCCGGGCCACAATTCTGTCCCGCAGCAGGAAAGGCAGCACGTAGTACCCGTAACGCCGTTTGGGCTCCGGGGTGTAGATCTCAATCCGGTAGTGGAAGCCGAACAGTTCCAACAGGCGCCGCCGCTCGAAGACCAGGGAGTCGAACGGGCTCAGCAGGGCCCGGCCGTTGGCGCGCCTTGGCATGGCGGCTTCCACGTGCCGGAAGACTTCGCGGTTCCAGCCGTTCACGTTGACGCGTTCCAGCCTGCCTTCCGACACCAGGTTCTCGACGGCCAGCGCGGTCGCCTTTACAGGTGTCCGGAAGTAGTCGGCGAAGCAACGGACGCTTCCGATCCCGTGTGCCATGGCCGCCGCCTCTGTCAGCCGCTGGAGCGCGGCGGCCGGATCGGACGCCGTGGCTTCGTCAGAAGAAAATGGCAGGACCTTGGCCGTCAGGGTGTACTTGCGCTCGAACTGCCCGGTCCTGGCAGCAGCTGACACTGCCCCTTCTTCGAAAAGGTGTTCCAGGACCCGTTTCACAGCGTTCCAGTTCCACCCCCAGTTCTCGGTCTGCCGTTCCTCGACGTGGCCGATCCTGGCTGTAAGTTCCGAGGCCGTCATGGGCCGGGACGTGGCGAGGACGGAAAGGATCCTGCCGGCGAGGTCGCTGCGGAGTTCCGGGTCCATGCGTGAGGCACCCACCCATGATCGCTTCTGCCATTGCAGGAGGTCACGGTAGTGCTCGGGCCGGATATAACTGGCCTCGTGCGCCCAGTACTCCACCATGCGGCGTGGCCGCTGCGCGGACATGCGGTGCAGGATTTCGCGGTCGTAATTGCCAAGGCGCGAAAAGAAGGGCAAGTAGTGACTGCGGACCAAGACGTTGACGGAATCGATTTGGACGAGCTGGAGACGGGCAAAGGTACGGCCCACCGCCCGTGCTGTCACGGGGCCGGCGGGCCGTCCTTTGTGGAGTCCCTGTGCTGCCAATGCGATGCGCCGTGCCTGGTCAAGGCTCAGCGATGCTGACATTCAGTCCTCTCACGTGGTGGTGTAGTCCACCTTACGCGTTGGCGGGTGCGTCGTCGGAGCGGTACGCGAGGATCTTTTCCTCCACGACGGTGTCGCCGGGCTCGCACTCGTGGTCCAGGGTGATGACCCCGTAGGTCCAGCCACGACGGCGGTACACGACGGAGGGCGTGTTGGTGGCTTTGTCCACGAAGAGGTAGAAGTCGTGTCCCACCAGTTCCATGTTGTCCACGGCGTCATCGAGGGAGAGCGAGGCCGCGGGGAAGACCTTGCGCCGGATCAGCACCGGTGAGCTTCCCGCCGGGATGTCGTTGTCGACATCATAGGGAGACTTGTTGTCGGCGGCCTGTACGGTTTCATCCCGGTGGTTTGCCTCAAGGTACAGCGGCTCGTGCGCGCTGGCGGGTTCAAGCGATGCGGTGGCCTCGCGAACGGCCTTGGGGGTGTGGCGCCCGTGGTGGACCTTCTTGCGGTCCTTGGCCCGGCGGAGCCGCTCAAGAAGTTTGTTGTAGGCGAGGTCAAAGGCAGCAAATTTGTCTGCGGCGCTCGCTTCGGCACGGATCACGGGTCCGCGGCCCAGCACTGTCACCTCTACGGTCAGCTGGTCGCCGGTTTGCCGGGCATTGGTCTCCTTGGAGACTTTCGCGTCGACACGCTGGACCTTGTCACCCAGCGATTCGATTTTTGCGATCTTTTCCCCGGCATATTCGCGGAACCGGTCTGAAACGGTCAGATTTCGTCCGCTGATCATAAACTCCATGGTGCCCTCCAAATGACTTCGGTGACACGACGGCGGCACTTCCCTGGGCCCAGCTGTCTGACAGTCGAGCCCCTCTCCGAGCCGCCATCGAAAGGTACATTCTGTTCTTGGTACCCACCTTCGACGTTAGTTCATAGCCACCTGTTATTCATCCTTTCCCGGTTTATTTTTTTCTAAGTCATGGTCGCTTCGGCGGTTCCGTGCGGGCGCCGGGCGCGGGGTCCGCAGCATCGGGCGGGCGTGTCGCGGCAAGCACGACGGCGCCCCTCACCTTGGCCCCTGCCTGGTGCAAGGCACGGGCTGCTTCCCCGATCGTGGCACCCGTCGTCAGGACGTCGTCGACGATGATGCACGGCCTCCCCGCAACCGCTGGACGGGACCGGACGACGACCCGCATGGACCCCCTGACCCGCTGGGAGCGGGCGCCCCTGCCCAGCCCCTTCTGGCCGCCGGACAGTCCTGTCCACCTGAGCGCTTGGGCCCCCGACGGCCGGACCTTTCGCAGGGCATCGACGACGGCAACGTCCGGCAGGTGCCCGGCCGCCTTCTTGAGGAGCAGGTGGACCGGGCTGAAGCCCCGGTTGATGTAGGCCGCCGTGCTGGTGGGGACGGGCACCAGCACGAACCCGTCAGCGTCCGCTGTTGCCGCCCGGACGGCCCCGGCCAAAGCCCGGGCCAGGCTTGCACCAAGCTGGTGCTGGCCGTGCCGTTTGAACGAGAGCAGGCCCTGCGCCAGCTCGTCCCGGTAAACAGCGGCCGCCACGACGGGGAGCAGGATGGTCCCGGATACATCCATCAGCGCGGGGGCGCCGCCCTCAGCCCGGAACGGCTCCCTGGCCAGGTGCCGGATACGGCTGGTGCAGGCTGGGCAGAGGGCACTGTCCTCCGCACCGCAGCACACACAGTCCACCGGGACGGCCAAGGCCAGGAGTTCGCCTCCGGCCCCCGCCACCCAGTCGACAAGCCGCAAAAGGGCACTCGCTTGATCCGCGCGGTGCTTTGCAGCCCACCGCGGCGGCGGATGAAGGTCCGGGTCACGCGCAGGTTCCCTGTCAGGGGACCTCGATGTTCCTGCGGGTCGTCTGGTGCCGTTCACCTTTCCACCATCACCGGTCGGTTCCGCATGGGGAAGGACCGGGCCCACCTATGTGGATACCAGGTGGGCCAGGTCCGCCCGCCCTCAGCCGGGGAACGAGGGATCCACCGGGCCCTTGATTTGCGGTGACCAGCCATTGCCCAGGCGCTGGAAAATCCCTTCGCCGGACTGCACGTAAATGTCATCGGCACCGTTGCCTGCGCTGATGGACACCACCCCTGGCCAGGGGGCAAGCTGCTGCGGCTGGCCCGAGGTCAGGGACAGCAGCTCCGGCGTAACGTTGGAGCCAGCTGCCGCTTTCATCACGGCGACCGAGGTGCTGTTGACCCAGACCCCCTGGTCAGGATCGGTGGCGGTGACCAGCGTGATGGGCGCCGTCAGTTCGCGCGGGGTGCCGTCGCCGCCGCGGATCACGCCCGTCACTTGCACTTTGGATTTTCCGTTCTGTTCGGAGATCACCAGGGCACGGACACCGTCACGCGAGATCCGGAATTCCTTCACCGTACGGCCGGCAAGCCACGACGGCGCCAACGTCACGGAGGGGACAGGTGCACCTTCAGCCACTCCACCGGGACGGAACGCCACCACCTCGGTTGCCCCGGTGGCGCCGGGGCCCGCCGTCCACACCCAGTCATTGAGGCTGAAGGACGGACGGCTGAGGGTGCTCCGTGTGGTCAGGGCGCGGGCGGGCTGGCCCGGGCTGATGCTGTACAGCGTGGTGCGTCCTTCGTTCAGGAACGCGGCAGCCTGGGACACGGGTGATTCCGCGGGGAACCGCGGGTTGAGGGCCGAGACGGACTGCATGTCGGGCAACGGGGAAACCCGGTTGTTTTCGTACCGCACCAGTTCGCCGCCGCTGATGGCAATCTGGCGGGACGGCACCGTCTTATCCAGCACCGGGGGAAGAACCGAACCATTGTCCTCCACGCGCACCAGGTCCTGGTTGGCACGAAGCTCCACGTTGACCACATCAGGCTGGGTCCGGAACGTCAACGTCAACTGCATTTGCATGCGGAGCCGGTCTTCGGCTGATGTTTCCGTGAGCTCTTTTGCCGTCAAATCAACCTGGGCTGCTCCGGACACCACCGGCACCGATTCACGGGCCAGTTTGATCCCGGAAGGAAAGGCACTGACGACGGCGCCGCGAAGGTAGGGCGCGGGCCCGGCCAGCAGGGCACTGGTCATGGCTTTGACCGTCTTGTTCTTCAGGAACCACCGGACGTCCGGGACCGCATAGGTGAACGTGGGGTCGTAGAAGTAGATCGGGTAGGCGCCGTAGATCACCTTGAAGGTTTCCTCGGCGATGGCGGTCCCATCCGGTATCGCGGAAATCCGCCACTCGCCGTCAACCTGTGTCACGGTGACGGGAATCCGTTCCACCGTTCCCGGCGGTGACTGGGTGGCAATACCGTCGGCGTCCACGGTGTAGGCGACATCGAGCTCATAGCTATAGACGTTCTCCGTGCCGGTCGGTACCACCCGCGCTTCCCGGTAAACCAGCGCCCGCTTGTCGGGTTTCCAGGACACCGCCGATGCCTGGGTGAGGTACTGCCGGGCCACGGCGTAGTCGTCCTCGTAGCCGCTGCCCGCCCGGTAGAAGTAGTCGATGATCGTCTCCGGTGTGGCGCCCGGTTGCGGCGCTGCAGGAAGGAACACCGGGGCACTGACATTGCCGGCGCTGCTTTCGCTGCTTTTTCCCACCGGCCCGGACGTCGGGATCCGGGCACACCCGGACAGGAGGACGATCAGCAGAACCAGGAAGGCCGCAGCGTACTGTGCGTGCCGTCCGTGCCGGGTCATGGTGTCTCCTCGGGGCCCCGGGACGGAGCGGGCTTGGCGGCATCTGTCTGCAGCACCAGCATGTTCTTGTTGTCCTGTTCTGCGGGGATGTTCCCTGGCGCGCCCGGGATGGTGACGTCCCTGGGTTCGAGCTGCACGGGTGACTCGGTGATCGCGCCATCCTGGCGCAACGGCAGGGTCAGGCGGAAGTTCGCCCCGCTGCCTTTCCGGCCCCAGGCCTGCAGCCAGCCGTGGTGCAGCTTGGTGTCCTCCATGGCGATGGACAGGCCCAGTCCGCTGCCTCCCGTCGTCCGGGCGCGGGCGGGGTCCGCCCGCCAGAACCTGTCGAAGACGCGGGCAGCTTCAGCCGGGTCCATCCCGATACCGTGGTCCCGCACGGAAACGCCAACAGCCGTCTCGTTGGCCGCGACCGTCACCGTCACCGGTTTTCCTTCGCCATGCTCCACGGCGTTCAGGATCAGGTTCCGCAGGATCCTGTCGATCCGGCGGGCATCCATTTCCACCACCATCGAGCCTTCCGGGGCCGCGAAAACGATGTCCGAGCCGTACTCGGCAGCCACGGGGGCCGCACCTTCGATGACGTGCGAAATCACATGGAGCAGGTCCTCGGGTTCAGCGTCCAGCACCGCGACGCCTGCATCGAAGCGGCTGATCTCAAGCAGGTCCGAGAGAAGGGACTGGAAACGCTCCACCTGGTTGTAGAGCAGCTCGGCCGAGCGCTTGTTGATGGGGTCGAAGTCGTCGCGCGCGTCGTACAGGACTTCGGCCGCCATGCGCACGGTGGTCAGGGGCGTCCGCAGTTCGTGCGAGACGTCCGAAACAAAGCGCTGCTGCATCTGTGAAAGGGTGGCTAGCTGGGTGATCTGTTCCTGCAGGCTGGCGGCCATGTGGTTGAAGGAGGCGCCCAGGCGGGCCACCTCGTCCTCGCCCCGGACCACCATGCGTTCCTGCAGTTGCCCGGCGGCCAGCTTTTCCGACACCATCGCGGCGTGGCTGACCGGGCTGACCACGTTGCGGGTGACGTACCAGGCGACCGCGCCGATCAGGAGCACCAGGACGGCGCCGCCTGCCCACAGGACGCTTTGGATCTCATTAAGCGTCTGCTGTGCCGTGTTCAGGTCGTAAATAAGGTAGAGCTCATAGACGGTGCCGTTAAAGGTCACTTTGTTTCCGACGGCGATTCCCGGCCGGTCTTCGGTGCCCACCGGAATAACGGTGGACGCCCAGAACTGTTCCTTGCCCGATTCCTGTACAGCCTTGCGCAGGTCCGGCGGGATGACGCTGACAGTGAGCTGGTCAGAGGCGCGGGACTCCACCCAGCGGTTGCGGGGTTTGGTCTGGTTGGGCATCGCTTCAAAAACGTAGCGTCGCTGGATGACCGATCCCCTGCCCTCGACCGCGCTGAGCGTGTCCGAAACCAAGGTGATGACGCTGGACTGGTCGGTGACCTGGGCGCCGTCGAACGTGTCCTGAACCTGCTTGACGTTGTAGCGGGTCTCCGACTCCGCCTGGGTCAAGCGCTCCTGGAAGAGGTTGTTGGCAATCTGGTTGGACAGGTAGGCGCCAACCACCGCAAAGGAGGTCATGGCCAGCATCAGTGTGGTCAGGACCGTCCGGAACTGCAAGGAGCGGCGCCAACGTTTTTGCAGGGCCCTGCCGAGGTAACGCAGGCCGGGAAGGAACCGCACCACACCCGTCCGCACCAACCGGACGACGCGCAAGGCGACGATCAGGGCGCGCCGCTGCCAGATCCTTGCGCGGAACACCATGTGCGGCATGCCCGGGGGTGTGGATTCGGCAAGCCCCGGCTGGCGCTCTTTGTCGCTGCCGTTCAGCGGGGCGCCGGCTTCCGGCGCCTCCCCGGAAGCCGCGAGGCTCCGGTCAGGTCCCCCGTCCTGCGCGGCGGGGTCAGACCCCTGCTTTGTAGCCGACACCACGCACCGTCAATACAACTTCCGGGGCTTCCGGGTCCTGCTCGATCTTGGACCGCAGCCGCTGGACATGGACGTTGACCAGGCGGGTATCGGCGGCGTGCCGGTAGCCCCAAACCTGCTCCAGGAGGAGTTCCCGGGTGAAGACCTGCCACGGCTTGCGGGCCAGTGCCACGAGGAGGTCGAATTCCAGCGGCGTCAGGGAGATCCGGTCGCTGCCCCTGCTGACAGTGTGGCCCGCGACGTCGATGGTGATGTCCGCGATCCGGAGCGTCTCGGGCGCCTTTTGGTCTCCGGGGCGGAGCCGGGCGCGCACGCGCGCCACCAGTTCGGCCGGTTTGAAGGGTTTGGGCACATAGTCGTCAGCACCGGATTCGAGCCCTCGGACGACGTCGGAGGTATCAGACTTGGCGGTCAGCATGACGATGGGCACATCCGATTCGGCACGGACCTGGCGGCAGACTTCAATACCGTCCATGCCGGGAAGCATGAGGTCAAGCAGGACCAGATCCGGCCGCGAAGACCGGAAGACGTCCAGCGCCTGGGCGCCGTCGGCGCAAAAGACGGGCTCGAAGCCGTCATTACGGAGGACAATTCCAATCATCTCGGCCAGCGCTTCGTCATCATCTACAACCAGAATGCGTGCCTTCATAGTTATATATTCCCTTATCGGGATGGCTTTGTCCTGTTCAGCGCCTTCCGGCATGGCGGGACACTAGGCGGTCCGACGCCGGAACTATAGTCTTGGGGTCAAGCCCTGCGCTGCCGGCGGGCACCTTTGGAGAGGGCAGCGCGCGGGTATCAGGCGCAGTGGTATTGGGGGAGGAAATCAGTGTCACCACAGGAGTCGGAACCCGGCGAGCCCCGGCAGGGGCGGCCGGGCAACGGAGCAGACGACGGCGGATCGGGCGCCGGGAGCGCCAGCGGCCCCGTACCGCCGGGTTGGCAGCAGCCGTGGGAATCACCTGCGGGCGCGCAACCGCCAGCAGGGCAACAGCCGCCCGGCTGGGAGCAAGAGCCGTCATGGCACCAGCCGCCCCAGTGGCAGCAACCCCAGTGGCAACAGCCGGGACCGCCGAACCCCAGCAGCCCTTACCCGGGCCAACCACCGTACGCCGGCCAACCGTATGGGCCCCCCGGATACGGCGGCCAGCCGAATAACGGGTCCCCCTACCCCGGCATGCCCTACGGCACCCCGCCCTACGGTCAGCCGCGCTACGTCGCGCCCCCCAAACCCGGCATCATTCCCTTGCGGCCGCTGATGTTCGGCGAGATCCTGGATGGTTCTTTCCAAGCGATGCGCCGCAACGCAAAGGCCATGGTGGGCGCGGGCCTGCTGACCCAGGCCCTGGCCGCCGTCATCACCGCGGTAGTCACGGCCGTGAGTGCATCCTCGGCTGTATCGCTCGAAGGGTGGGCGCGCACTGCCACCCGGGGCGATATGGCGTCCATGGCCATCGGACTGATGGCAGGCGCCGCCGCGGTGACTGTCCTGTCCGTGTTCCTCTCCGCCGTCCTCCAGGGCGCCATGGTGGTGCCCGTGGCCCGGTCGGTCCTCAACCGCCCCACCGGCTTCCGGCGGATGATGTCCCTGGCGCGGCCCCGGATCGGCGCCCTCGTCGGATTGGCTGCGCTGCTGGTCGCGGCGGGAATTGCGGCCATGGGGCTGCTCGCCGTCATCCTGGCGCTCTTCTTCACCAACGTCCGGGGCGCCGCGTCCCTCTTCGCTTTCCCCCTGGTCCTGGGCGTCGTTGCCCTCTTCGCCTGGGTGGGCATCAAGCTCATGGTGGCGCCGGCCGCCGTCGTTATCGAAGAACTTGGTGCCTTCGCCGGGCTTCGGCGGTCGTGGGAGCTGACCCGGGCCAACTGGTGGCGGATCCTGGGCATCACGTTGGTGGTATCCATCCTGGTGGGCGTGATCAGCCAGGTGGTCCTGATCCCGGTGAGCTTCCTGCCCGTGGTCCTGGCCGGCGTCGTCTCGCCGCACGGCGGCAGCGGACAGGACGCCACCCTGGCAGTGGTCCTGGGCATCGTCACCGCCCTGGTCGGCGCCTTGGTCGGCGGGGTGGGGTTCGCCTTTCAGACCTCCGTCATGGCCCTGCTCTACATGGACTTGCGGATGCGCAAGGACGGCCTTGACATCACCTTGCTGCGCCAGGCGGAGACCGGGGCGGATCCGGACGGCATCCCGGGCCGGGGCCCCCGCCCGGGCACCAACACTCCGTACCCAGGGCAGGGTGCGGCGCCGGGAGCCTGGCCCTATGGCCACTGAGCCTCCGGTGCTTCCGGGCGCCGAGGAGGCACGGCGCTGGGCGGCGGAGGAACTGGCCAAACCGGAGTACCGGGAGGCCGCCCCATCCTGGCTTGACACACTGTGGCGGAACTTCCTGGATTGGCTGCAATCCCTGGACGGCTCCCGGGGGGATGCGCCATCGGTCCCCGGCGTTGCCATCGCCCTTGTCATTGCCGGGATCATCGCGGCCGCCATCATCCTGGCGCGGCCCCGCCTCAATGCCCGAACCCGGCAGCCCAAGGACGTTTTTGAGGTCGGCAACTCCCTGGCGGCCGCGGACTACCGCGCCTGTGCGGAAGCCGCCGCCGCGGAAGAGAACTGGGGGGACGCCGTCGTCGACCGCTTCCGCGCCATGGTCCGCACCGCCGAACACCGGACGATACTGGACCCCCAGCCCGGCAGGACCGCAGACGAAGTGGCACAAGCGTTGTCCGTCCAGTTCGCTGCCGAAGCCGGGCCCTTGCGGTGGGCGGCGGAAACCTTTGATGGAATCCGCTACGGACACAGGCCTGCGGGCAGCGGGCAATACCGTGAAATGGTGGGACTCGATACCAGGCTGGAGGCCATGAAGCCCGCATCCGCCGGCTCCGCAGGCACGGTGCCGGTGCCATGACCGGGCTTCCACCAGCGAACACCGGCTACAGCAACACACCAAGCTCCGGGGCGGCCGCCGGGCAGGCGCCGCGAGGCCGCGGGCCGATCGGGTGGATCCGCAACCACCGTGGCCTGGCGGCCTCGGTTGTGCTTGCCGTTGCGGCGCTGGCACTCGTCATCGGAACGCAATTGGCCCCCAAGGGCGACACCGTTCCCCTGTCCGTCCACAATGCCGGACCCAACGGCGCCAGGGCGCTTGCGCAGATCCTCGGCCGCCACGGCGTGGACGTCCACACCCCGAACCGCTTCGATGCAGCGCTGGCCGACCTCCGGTCCAGCTCCTCACCCACGCTGCTGCTCTACGACCGGAACGGCATCCTTGGCAAACCCCAGCTTGCGGCCCTGGCCGCGGCGGCGGACCGCGTGGTGGTCATCTCCCCCAGGCTGGACACCCTCACCGCCCTCGACGTCGGCATCCACCAGGCCGGCGTCGTGCCTGACGCCGTCCCGGTCCTGGACCCGAGGTGCAGCCAGGCGGACGCCAACGCCGCAGGCCAGGTCACGGGCCAGGGAGGATTCGTGTACGACGGCGGCACCACCTGTTACCGGACGGCGGGAACCGCCGGGATGCTCGCCACCAGCGCCGACCGGCGCACGGCAGTGCTGGGAAGCACGGCCGTCCTGGGGAACGACAAGCTCGACGACCTGGGCAACGCAGCCCTGGCGGTCAGGCTGCTCGGAGCATCGCCTGACCTTGTCTGGTACCTGCCCTCGCTGGAAGACGTGACGGTGACCGGCCACGGGAAGACCCTCGATGACCTGGCACCGGGTTGGGCACGCTTCCTGGGGCCTTGGCTGCTCCTGGTGGCGGTGGCGGCAATCGTGTGGCGGGGCCGGCGGCACGGGCCCTTGGTCTTCGAGCCCCTGCCCGTGGTGGTCAAGGCGGTTGAAACCGCGGAAGGACGCGCCAGGCTGTACCAGGACTCACGTGCCCTGGACCAGGCCCGGGACAACCTGCGGGCCGGCATGCTGGCGCGCATTTCCGGGAAGGTCCGGCTTGGCCCCGGCGCGGGGGCCGAGGACATCATTGCCGCAGCGGCCCGGCTCCTGGGCAGGGATCCGGCTGCCGTGCGCGCGCTGGTGAATGAACGACCGGCAACCGAAGCCCGCCTGGTGGCCTGGTCACAGGCCATGGACAAACTCGAGAAAGAGGTCATGACCCAATGAGCGAACACAGCAGCGGCCCGCAGGTCCTTAATTCGGTGGGCGGCGGCAATACAGCAGACGACGACGCTGCGAGGCAGTCGCTCCTTGCCGTCCGCCGCGAAGTGGCAAAAGCGGTGGTGGGCCAGGACGCAACGGTTACGGGCCTCCTGATCGCCCTGCTTGCGCAGGGGCATGTCCTGCTGGAGGGCGTCCCGGGCGTGGCCAAGACCCTGCTGGTCAGGGCGCTGTCCTCGGCCTTGAGCCTGGACACCAAGCGGGTGCAGTTCACCCCGGACCTGATGCCGGGCGACGTCACCGGCTCGCTGGTCTACGACGCCCATACCTCCGAATTCAGCTTCCGGGAGGGACCGGTGTTCACCAACCTCCTGCTCGCAGACGAGATCAACAGGACCCCGCCGAAGACGCAGGCCTCACTCCTGGAGGCAATGGAGGAGCGGCAGGTGTCCGTGGACGGCCGGGCCCGGAGGCTGCCTTCACCGTTCTTGGTGGCCGCCACGCAGAATCCGGTGGAGTACGAAGGGACCTACCCGCTTCCCGAGGCACAGCTGGACCGGTTCCTGCTCAAGCTCAGCATGCCGCTGCCGCAGCGCCAGGACGAAATCGAGGTCATCCGGCGCCATGCCGCCGGGTTTGATCCCCGCGACCTTGCTGCCGCGGGAGTGCAGGCAGTAGCCGGTGCGGCGGATCTGGAACGGGCGCGTGAGGCAGTAACAAGAGTGGCTGTCGAACCGGAAATCATCGGCTACATCGTGGACCTGGTTAGGGCCACACGGAGCGCCCCCTCATTCCAGCTCGGGGTCTCCCCGCGCGGTGCCACCGCCCTCCTCAACACCTCACGGTCCTGGGCCTGGCTCTCCGGCCGCCCCTTCGTCACCCCTGACGACGTCAAGGCGCTGGCGCTGCCCTGCCTGCGCCACCGCGTGGCCCTGCAACCTGAGGCGCAGATGGACGGCGTACGGGCGGACGATGTCCTGGGCAGCATCCTGGCGTCCGTTCCCGTTCCCCGCTGATGGCCATCTCGGGTCGCTTCGTTGCACTGGTGCTGCTTGGCGTTGTCCCGGTACTGCTCCTCCCCGGCTGGCTGACCGTCCTGGCCACCGTGTCAGTGCTGACGGCCCTGGCGTGTGCCGAACTGGTGTTCGCCGGGTCGCTGCGGCAGATCAGCGTGGTGCGCCCGGCGCCGGAAAATGTGACGCTGAACGGCCAAACGGACGCGGTGTTCACGGTCCGCAACGACGGCAACCGGGCGCTGCGGGGCACGGCCAGGGACGGTTGGCAACCTTCGGCCGGCGCCCGGAACCCGGTGCAGGACATCGACGTGCCGGCGGGCGAAAGCCGCCGCTACACCGTACGGCTTCAACCGGTCCGGCGCGGGGACCTCACAACGCAGCATGTGACCATCCGTTCCTTCGGCCCGCTTCGCCTCGCCGCCCGCCAGCGCACCATCGGGTGCCCGGGCTCGGTGCGGGTCCTGCCGCCCTTCCATTCCCGGCGGCACTTGCCCTCAAAGTTGAGGAAGCTGCGCGAACTCGACGGCAAGGCTGCCGTGCAGATCCGTGGTGCCGGCACAGAATTCGACTCCCTGCGCGATTACGTCAGGGGCGATGACGTGCGCTCGATCGACTGGCGCGCCACCGCCCGCCGTTCCGCCGTGGTGGTCCGAACCTGGCGCCCGGAGCGGGACCGGCGCGTGGTGATGGTCCTTGATACTTCCCGGACCTCCGCCGCAAGGATCGGCGACGAAACCCGCCTGGACACCGGGATGGAGGCGGCGCTCCTGTTGGGCGTATTGGCGGAGCGCGGCGGCGACCGGGTGGACTTCGTTGCGTTTGACCGGCGGACCAGGGCCCGTGCCGCGTCCGCCGGGCAGGGAAACATCCTGGGGAGGCTGGTGCAGGCCATGGCCCCGCTGGAGGCGGAGCTGATCGAGATGGACTGGCCGGCGGTCCCGGCGCAGGTCAGGGCCCTCTCCGCGCATCGTTCCCTGGTGGTCCTGCTGACGTCGCTGGACGGTGGTGCACCGGAAGAAGGCCTGCTCCCGGCCGCCGAACGCTTGGCCAGCCAGCACGTCGTGGTGGTGGCCGCCGTCCGCGACCCGCAACTGGGCACGATGCTCCGCGATCGCAGCGATGCCACCGGAGTGTTCCGGGCGGCAGCCGCGGAACGCGCCCTTCTGCAGCGGGCAGCCCTGACCGCGGAGTTGCGGCGCTATGGTGTGGAAGTGGTGGACGCCGAACCCCATGAGTTGCCGCCCCGGCTCGCGGACATGTACATCCGGCTCAAGGCTGCCGGTAGATTGTAAAACCGGCGGCAGCTGTCCGTCACCGGCAACAGGAGGTCACCATGAGCGTCCCGATCTACCAGCAGGCCTTGGGCGCAGAGTTTTCCCGCCTGCAGCCCGAATTGCAGGAGTACTTCTCACTCGCCCCTGGATCAGGGCAGTACGGCGTGGGTGAAGGAACGTTCGACGTCGTGGGCTGCCGCCAGCGGTGGCTGCGCCCATTACTGCGGCTCACCAGCGGCGAAGAAGCATTTTTCCCGGAGTACGGCGAAAACGTCCCGTTCCGGATCGAGAACCATGCGCATCAGGATCCGTTTGGCCGATCCAGCCTGACCGCACGCCGGGAAATCCGTTTCCCCGGGCGCACCCGGCTTTTCCAGGACACCACCAGCGCCACCACGCGCGGCGGCGGCACGCAGCTGGTGGATTACGTCGGCCGGTACCGGCGCCTCGTCACGGACCTGAACCTGGGCGTCACCCCGGAAGGAAGGCTGCGCGGCGTATCCGAAGTTTCGCGGCTTTTCCTCGGACCGCTCCGGTTGCCCCTCCCTCGGGCACTGGATGCGAAAGCCTACGCGGAACAGTGGTGGGACCCCTCCGAAGGCCCGCACGGGCGGCACCGTATCCAGGTGAAAGTGATCCAGCCCCAGATTGGCCTGGTCCTGGTGTACGCGGGGGCCTTCGACTACCGGCTCCGCCCCTACTCCGGCGGCAGCTCCGCCCAGAGCTACCTCCCCCGTTACGCCCAGCCGGACCGCTGGGAGAACAGGGTTTGAGTCTTATCCCAGCACCCGCTGGTTGAGCCCGTCCGCCACCTGGGTCAGCCTGCCGAGGACCGCCGTGGCCTGTGCAGGAGTGAGTCCCGCCAGTCCTGCGGAGGGCGTCACCCGCACCGCGCTGAGCAGTTGGGCGGGCAGGCCCAGCTGCCGCCAAGGACGCCATAGCGATTCCACGCCCTCGGCCACCTGCGGGAGTGTCCCCCCGGAGACTTCCAATGCACCGGCCCAGAAATGCTTGCCTGCCTCGACTGCCCCGGCGAGCTGTTCCCATTGCCGGTTGGTCAGGGCCTTCAACGGCAACGCAACGCCGTCGGCCCCCGCGGACAGGGCCAGCTCGATCGGCGCTTCGATGTCCGGGAGGGACACGACCACCTCGGCGGCTCCGGCTGCGCGGAGGGCGTCCAGGACCAGGCGCCAGGCCTCCCGCGCTTCGGAGACGGCGATCGCCCGCAGGGTCCGATACCCGCTGGCCGTGGGTATGGTGCCTGCCAGCACTGCTGTGATGGCCGGCTCGTCCACCTGGACCACCAGGCGGGTCCCTGGTACTGCTGCGGCAACCCGGCCAAGGTAGCCGCCCACCCCGGCGGCCAGGGAGGCTGCGAGGTCCCGGCGGGCGCCGTGGTCCAGCAAGGCGCGTTCACCGTTGTGCAGGTACAGGCCGGCAGCGAGGGTGAGCGGCCCCACCAGCTGGACCTTCAGTTCCCGGGCTGAGACGTCCTCGGCGCCGGCGACGTCCGCGAGGACATTCAGGTCGGTGGACAGGGCCGAAGCTGCCCGCCGCATGTCCTTGCCGGGGCGGTCAACAAGCCGCCACCCGTGGGGCTGGACATCAACGGCCAGTTCCTCAAGGAACGATGCGGTGCGGCCCAAGGCATCGGATCCAACGCCACGTTCCGGCAGTTCGGCAAGGAAAGGTAAATGCGGGCTGCCAAGTTCACCGCGGATGATCCGGGCGGCTTCGAGCGGATCCTCACCGGGCCACGGGCCCAGGCCAGTGGCCGTCACTTCCTGCGCAGCAATAACGGCCGGCTGCTGGCCGGGTCCGGGTTGGTGCTGTTCCCGGCTCACGCCAGTGCTGAGCTGTGGGGGTTGGCTTCGGCGGACGCCTGATGGTCCTCGGCGATGGCCTCATGGTGGCGGATAACCTCGCCGATGATGAAGTTCAGGAACTTTTCCGCGAACGCGGGATCGAGGTGGGCGTCCTCGGCGAGTCGCCGCAGCCGTGCGATCTGGGCAGCTTCGCGCCCGGGGTCGCCGGCGGGCAACCGGTGTGCGGCCTTCAGGAAGCCCACCTTTTGCGTGGCCTTGAAACGCTCGGCGAGCAGGTACACCAGTGTGGCGTCGATATTGTCGATGCTGGAACGGATGGACAGCAGTTCAGCCATCACCGAATTATCCACGTGGCCTGCCAGTGAACTGGCGGATGGATCAAAATCGTCTGGGCCCGGGTTGTGCTGCGTCATGTTTCCAGTCTATGGGAGCCGATGAAATCGACGCGGGTATGAAGCGCCGGTGCCGGCTGACGGCCGGCACCGGCGCCACTGGCTCCTGCCTGCGGGAGCCACAGCCAGGCTCAGATGCCCAGGAGTGCCCGGTGTTCCTCCCGGCGTTTAGCCTGTTCGGCCGGGTCCGGCACTGGCAGCGAGGCGATCAGGCGGCGTGTGTAGTCATGGCGCGGGTTGCCCATGACCTGGCTGCCGATCCCCTGCTCCACCAGCTTGCCCTTGTACAGCACGCCCACCCAGGAGGACAGGATGTCCACAACGGCAAGGTCGTGGCTGATGAACAGGCAGCCGAAGCCAAACTCCTCCTGGATGTCCTTGAACAGTTCCAGGACCTTCGCCTGGACCGAAACGTCCAGGGCCGACGTCGGCTCATCCGCAATCAGCAGCCGCGGATTCAGGCTAAGTGCCCGCGCCAGCGATGCCCGCTGCCGCTGGCCCCCGGAGAGCTCGTGCGGGTACCTTCCCGCATACGACGCCGGCAGCTGCACCGATTCCAACAGCTCGCCGA
The DNA here is from genome assembly GCF_000374865.1 of Arthrobacter sp. 135MFCol5.1. GTDB lineage: Bacteria > Actinomycetota > Actinomycetes > Actinomycetales > Micrococcaceae > Arthrobacter. The sequence continues at coordinate 297,186 of NZ_KB895452.1, forward strand.
CGCGCTTGCGCGCCTGGGCCTCGCTTGGCCGGGTATGGATCAGCATGGGCTCCGCGATGCAATCACCGATGGTGAGCTGCGGGTTGAACGAGGCGGCCGGATCCTGGAAGACGAAGCCGATGTCCTTGCGGAGTGGTTTGAACGTGCGTTCGCGCAAGTTCAGCATTTCGTAGCCCAGGACCTTCAGGCTGCCTCCGGTGGTCCGGTTCAGCCCGGCGATGGCCCGTCCGATGGTCGTCTTGCCGGATCCAGATTCCCCCACGAGGCCGAACACCTCGCCCCTGGACAAGGTGAAGCTGACGCCGTCCACTGCCTTGAAGGCGGGTGTCCCCAGTCGTCCCGGGTATTCGATCACCAGGTTGTCGGCGGACACCAGCACTTCCCCGTCCTGGTGCGGACGTTCGGTGAGGCCGGCCGACGCCGAGTTGCGGCCCAGGTGCGGCACGGCAGCGAGGAGCTTGCGGGTGTAGTCCTGGCGGGGTTCAGCGAACAACGTCTTCGAGGTGGCCTCCTCGACGATGTCGCCCCGGTACATCACCACTACCCGGTCGGCGAGGTCGGCCACCACTCCCATGTTGTGGGTGATCAGGACGATCGAGGTGCCGTACTTGTCCCTCAGGTCCCGGAGGAGTTCGAGGATTTCCGCCTGTACCGTGACATCCAGGGCCGTGGTGGGTTCGTCGGCGACAATGAGGCCGGGATTCAGGGCCAGGGCTGCCGCGATCACCACACGCTGTTTCTGGCCGCCGGAGAATTGGTGCGGGTAGTAGTTGACGCGGTGCTCGGGGTCCGGGATTCCCACTTTGCGCAGGGCTTCGATGGCCCGTTCCTTGGCTTCCTTCGCTGATACGCGCCCGCTGCCGTCTGCCCCGGCATGGGCCCGGATCCCTTCGGCGATCTGCCATCCCACCGTGAATACCGGGTTGAGGGCGGTGGAGGGTTCCTGGAACACCATGGCCACGTCGCGTCCACGGATCTGGCGGAGCCGGCCGGGACTCAGGCTGATGACATTGGTGCCGTTGATCAGCACGGCGCCGGAACTCATCGCTGTTTCAGGCAGCAGCCCCAGGATGGTTTTGGCGGTGACAGTCTTGCCGGAGCCGGATTCGCCCACGATGGCCAGCACTTCTCCGGCCCTGACTTCAAGGTTGACGTCCTTGACGGCATGGACGTCGCCGCCGTCGGTGGCGAAGGTGACCTGCAAGTGGTCGATCTCCAGCACCGTTTTACGGTCCTGTTCCGTGTGGTCCGAAACGGACCCAAGGTTTTCGCTCACGGGTTGCTCAATTCTGTTTCGGTGCCGGGTCCAGCTGATGCGGCAGGTGCTTTGCGGCTGATCCGCTTCCGCCCGCGCAGGCGCGGATCGTTGAGGTCGTTGATGCTTTCGCCCACGAGCGTCAGCCCCAGCACGGTCCAGACGATGGCCAGGCCGGGGAACAGCCCCGTCCACCAAATGCCGGACGTGGTGTCGGCGAGCGCCTTGTTCAGGTCGAAGCCCCATTCCGCGGCTGAGCTCGGTTCGATGCCAAAGCCCAGGAAGCCCAACCCTGCGAGGGTCAGGATTGATTCGGAGGCGTTGAGGGTGAAGATCAGCGGCAGGGTGCGGGTGGCATTGCGGTAGATGTGCCGGGTCATGATCCGGATGTTCGAGGCGCCCACCACCTTGGCCGATTCGACGAAAGGCTCTGCCTTGAGCCTGATCGTTTCGGCCCGGATCACCCTGAAGTACTGCGGGATGAACACGACCGTGATGGAGATGGCGGCAGCCAGGATTCCGCCCAGCAGGCTGGACTGGCCCCCGCTGATGACAATGGCCATGACGATCGCCACCAGCAGGGACGGAAAGGCGTAGATCGCATCGGCGACGACCACCAGGATGCGGTCCAGCCAGCCGCCGATGTAGCCGCTCACCAGGCCGAGGATGACGCCGGCGAAGATGGAGAGGATGACGGCGACGATGATGACCAGCAGGGCTGTCTGGGTGCCCCAGATCACCCGTGACAGGACGTCATAACCGCCAACGGTGGTGCCCAGGAGGTGCTTGCCGCCGGGGGCCTGCTGGGTGGGGAAGTTGCCGTCGGCATCCGAAAGCTGCGCGAAGCCGTAGGGCGCCAGCAGCGGAGCTGCCAAGGCTGTGAGCAGGAAGATGCCTGTGAGGACGAGCCCCACGACCAGCATGAAGCGTTGCAGCCCGACGCTCTTATTGAAGTGGGAAACAACCGGCAGCCGCCGGAAGAAGGATGCCCGCGGGTTGGCCACGGGTTCCAGGGTGGTCTCGGCAGTCATGTCAGTACCTCACGCGGGGGTCGATCAGCGCGGCGATGATGTCCACGATGAAGTTGGTGACGGCGACGATGACGGCCAGCAGCACCACGATGCCCTGGACGGCGACGAAGTCGCGCGCCGTGAGGTAGTTGGCCAGCTGGAATCCGAGGCCTTTCCACTCAAAGGTTGTTTCGGTGAGCACGGCCCCGCCGAGCAGCACTGCGATCTGCAGGCCCATGACCGTGATGATGGGGATCAGCGCCGGCTTGTAGGCGTGTTTGGTGACCAGCCGGTATTCGCTGACGCCACGTGAGCGGCCCGCCTCAATGTAGTCCTTGCCGAGCGTGCCGATGACATTGGTCCGAACCAGGCGCAGGAAGACCCCGGCCGTCAGGAGGCCAAGGGCCAGAGCCGGAAGGACGGCGTGGGACATCACGTCGCTGAGGGCAGCCATGTTTCCGCTGCGCAGGGCATCCAGCCAGTAGATGCCGGTGGGGGCTTCCAGGGCTGTGAGGGACAGTTCGGTCCTCGTCCCGGCGCGGCCGGCGACCGGCAGCCAGCCCAGCCACACGGAGAACACCAACTTGAGCAGCATGCCGGCGAAGAACACCGGGGTTGCGTAGAACAGGATGGCCAGGATCCGGAGCACGGCGTCCGGCAGGTGATCACGACGGTGCGCGGCAATCATCCCGAGCGGTATGCCCACCACCAGCGCGACGATGATGGCGTTGATGGCGAGCTCCAGGGTGGCGGAGCCATAAGTGGTCAGCATCTCGGTGACCTTGCGGTTGTCCGAGAGGGTGGTGCCGAAGTTGCCCGTGACCAGCTGCCCCAGGTATTCGAAGTACTGCAGAAGCAGTGGCCGGTCGTAGCCGGCGGTGTGGATGCGTTCTTGCAGCTGTTCCGGCGGGAGCCGGCCGCCCATGGCGGCGGTAATGGGGTCGCCGGTGATCCGCATGAGGAAGAACACCAACGTGACGAGGATGAGGATGGTAGGGAAGATCAGCAGGAAGCGGACCAGGATGTACTGGGCGAGCCCTCCCCCTGCCGCTTTTTTCTTGGTCGGAAGGAGCGCGTCCGCATCACTTGGCGGCGCGTCAATCAAAGATGTCATCGGTACCTGGATTCGTGGTGACCGGGAGCCAGCATTCCCCTCGTTGCTGACTGATGACCGGCAAAAGGCGGGACACCATTGCGGCGTCCCGCCTCCGGCCCGTCAGAGCCCGATGGGGGTTGACTGCTTACTTGGACAGCACGCCAAGGCGTGTCTTGAACGAGGGGTCGAGGGTCTTCTCGACACCCTTGACGTCAGCTCCCGCCACCAGGAGCTGCGAGCCCTGCAGGAGCGGCAGGGTGGAGAGGTCCTTCGCCACTGCCGTCTGGGCATCGCCGATCAGCTTCTGGCGTTCGGTCTTGTCCGGAGTGACCAGCTGCTTCTGGATCAGGTCCGTGACGGTCGGGTTCTCGTAGTGGTTCTTGAGGAAGTTGCCCGGGATGAAGAAGGGCGTGAGGTAGTTGTCCGCATCCGAGTAGTCCGGGAACCAGCCGAGCTGGTATACGGGGTACGCGTCAGAGGTGCGTGCCTTGGAGTACGTCACCCATTCGGTGGACTGCAGGTCCACGGTGAAGAGGCCGGACTTCTCCAACTGTTCCTTGACCATGGCGTATTCATCGCCCGAAGACTTGCCGTAGTGGTCCGGGTTGTACTGCAGCTTCACGGTCACCGGACCGGTGATCCCTGCGTCGCTGAGGACCTTCTTGGCTTTGTCCAGGCTCGGCTTGCCGCTGCCGTCCCCGTACAGGTCCTTCATGGGCTGGATTGCGCCGGGCAGCCCATCCGCCACCACGGAGTAGGCGGGAACGTAGGTTCCCTTGTACACCTGGTCCGAGATGGCTTGCCGGTCAACAATGTCCGCCATGGCCTGGCGCACGGCCAGTGCCTTGGCAGGGTTGGCTTCAGGCGTCTTGGCGCCGAACGGCATGGTGTCGAAGTTGAAGACGATGTAGCGCAGCTCGCCACCCGGGCCCTTGTAGACCTTGACCTTGGAGTCCTTGCCGAGGTCGGCAGCGTCCGTGGCGGTGAGGCTTCGGCCGGCAACGTCGATGTTGCCGCCCTGGACGTCTAGCTTCAGGTTGTTGGAGTCGGCGTAGTACTTGATCACGGCGCTGTCGTTGGCCGGCTTGCCGAGCAGTCCGTTGTAGTCGGGGTTGCTCTTGAGGCTGACGAGTTCGTTCTTCTTGTAGGAATCGATGGTGTACTGGCCGGCGAACGGCTTGGCCGCCACGATGTCTTCGTCGCTCATCACCTTATCGGCGGGGAAAACTTCCTCATCCACGATCGGACCGGTGTTGGTGCCAAGGACGCTCGGGAAGACTTGGTCGTTGGCGGCGTTCAGGGTGAACACAACGGTGGTGTCGTCCTTGACGTCGACGGACTTGAGGTTGGACAGCAGCGACGCCGGGCCGTTGGGATCATTGATCTTGAGGACGCGGTCGTAGGAGAACTTCACGTCCGAGGCCGTCAGCGCGTGGCCGTTGGCGAACTTCAGGTTGGGCTTGAGCTTCACGGTGAACTCGGTGGGTGACGTGAAGGACGCGGACTCCGCGATGTCCGGGCTGACCTCGGCCGAACCGGGCTTCGAGTTCATCAGGAAGGGGTAGACCTGGTTCATCACCAGGAATGAGCCTGCGTCGTAGGAACCGGCGGGATCGAGGGTTACGACCTTGTCCGTGGTTCCAAAGGTAATGGCACCGCCGCCGGCACTGCCGGTGGACGTTCCCCCGCCGCCAGAGGGCCCCGTGCATGCTGTCAGGGCCAGGGCGGAGATGCCTGCCAGCGCGATGGCGCGGTGCAGGGCCGTTGTGCTCTTGATCATCTGTGAACTTCTTTCCGATGAGTACGCGCACGCCCGCGGTCACAGGTTGATAGCCCCAGACGCCGGCGTGCAGTGCTGATCCCTTGATTCAATCAGAGAGTCAGCCCTCGGGACGGCCATTTCTGTGAGTTGAAACACAATATTTTCTCAATAGTTACCCGGCAGTGCGATGCGGAATCGTGCAGGCGGCCGGCCCTGGGCACAGCAAAGGACCGCCACGGTGGAACCGCGGCGGTCCAGGGAACGGCAGGGTTACAGCGCGGCCCGCTGGAGGGACCGTGCGGCGTCGATGGTGGCCTGGCCCAGCACGCGGCTGCCCTGGTACAGCACCACGGTTTGGCCCGGGGCCACACCGCGCAACGGAGCCTCCAGCCGGACCATCAGCTGGCTGCCGGCAGCGCCGTCCCGGGCCGGCTCCACCCAGGCTGTGGCGGGTACGGGATCCCCGTGCGCACGGACCTGGGCGTGGCAGTTGAATTCCGCCCCCGAGTCCACCTCGGAAATGGGAAGGCCCGCCCAGGAGACCTTGATGCCGCGGATCTCGTCGATGGCCAGCAGGGCTTCGGGACCCACGACCACTTTGTTCTCCTTGGGCCGGATTTCCAGGACGAAGCGGGGCTTGCCGTCGGCGGCGGGGGTACCCAGTTTGAGTCCGCGCCGCTGGCCCACCGTGAAGGCGTTGGCTCCCGGGTGCTCCCCCACCTTGGCGCCGGACTCGTCCACGATGTCGCCTGTGGTCATCTCGATTTTCTCGGCGAGCCAGCCGGCGGTGTCGCCGTCCGGAATGAAGCAGATGTCGTGACTGTCCGGCTTGTTGGCGACGGAGAGGCCCCGCCGCTCCGCTTCGGCACGGACCTCGGCCTTGGACGGGGTGTCGGCCAGGGGGAACATCGAGTGCTTGAGCTGTTCGTGGGTCAGGACCCCAAGGACGTAGCTCTGGTCCTTCGCCCAGTCGGCTGCGCGGTGGAGTTCCCGGTTGCCGTCGGCGTCCTCGATCACTTTGGCGTAGTGGCCGGTACAGACGGCGTCGAAGCCCAGGGCAATGGCTTTCTCCAGCAGGGCGGCGAACTTGATCCGTTCGTTGCACCGCATGCACGGGTTGGGGGTGCGGCCGGCGGCGTATTCGTCGATAAAGTCCTGGACGACGTCTTCCTTGAAGCGCTCGGAGAAATCCCAGACGTAGTAGGGAATGCCGAGGACGTCGCAGGCACGCCAAGCGTCCCGGGAGTCTTCGATGGTGCAACAGCCCCGGCTGCCGGTGCGGAGGGTTCCGGGCATGCGGGACAGGGCAAGGTGGACGCCGACGACGTCGTGCCCGGCCTCGACCGCGCGGGCGGCGGCAACGGCGGAATCAACTCCGCCGCTCATGGCTGCTAGTACTCGCATGCTGGCTTTCTGGTGGGGGATGCTTGCTCACCGGGGCCCGGGCGGCAAGGCCGGGCGGGCGAAACGATCTTCGCCTATCCATTCTACGGACCCGCGCAAATCGCCCCTGGCCGCCGGGACCTGACCCGGCAAACCCGCCCAGGGCACCAGCGCCCTGCGGAATCAGCTGCCGTGCAGTGCCTGCCGTGCCACGGTACCTGCGGTTTGGATGGTGGACTCGTGGCCGGCCATTCCGGCTTGGCGTGCACGTGCATAAGCCTCGGGCAGTGCCGCAAGCAGGGCATCGACGTCGGCCTCGGTGGAGGTGTGTCCCAGGCTGAACCGCTGGGCTCCCCGCGCGGTGTCCTCGTCCAGGCCCATGGCCAGCAGCACGTGGGAGGGCCGCGGGACGCCCGCGGTGCAGGCAGAGCCGGTGGACGATTCGATGCCCGCCAAGTCCAGGAGGAACAGCAGCGAATCCCCTTCGCAGCCAGGGAAAGTGAAATGCGCGTTGCCGGGCAGCCGGCCGTCACCGGGCGCACCACGGAGTACGGCTTCGGGAACCCGTTCGCGGATGCCGTCCACGAGGCGGTCACGCAGGGCAGCGATCCGCGCCGCCTCGGCGGGCAACGCAGCTGCAACGGATTCCGCAGCGGCGGCGAAGGCCGCGATGGACGCAGTGTCCAGCGTCCCGGAGCGGACGTCGCGTTCCTGGCCGCCGCCGTGCTGCACCGGCGTCAATGTGACCGAGCGGCCCAGCAGGAGCGCACCCACTCCGACAGGGCCGCCGATCTTGTGGCCGGAAACTGACATTGCGTCGAGGCCGGATTCCTTGAAATCCACGGACAGGGAACCGAATGCCTGGACGGCGTCGGAGTGGACGGGCACGCCGGCCGCGTGGGCCAGCTCCACGATGCGGCGGACGGGCTGGATGGTGCCTACTTCGTTGTTGGCCCACATCACGGTCACCAGGGCGACACTGCCGGGGTCGCGTGCCAGCTCCGCCTCCAAGGTAACCAGATCCACCACACCCTCGCGGTCCACGGGCAGCCAGGTAACAGCCGCGCCCTCGTGGCGCTCAAGCCATTCGACGGTGTCCAGCACCGCGTGATGCTCGACGGCGGAGCAGAGGATGCGGCGCCGCCTGGGGTCTTGTGCCACGCGGGACCAGTACAAGCCCTTCACGGCGAGGTTGTCCGATTCGGTGCCGCCGGAGGTGAAGATCACTTCTGACGGGTGTGCCCCGACGGCCGCGGCAATGGTCTCGCGCGCGTCTTCCACGGCGCGGCGGGCCCGGCGGCCGGAACCGTGCAGCGATGACGGGTTTCCGGTACGTGCCAGCTCACGCGTCAGTGCGGTAAGGGCCGCACCGTTGAGCGGCGTGGTGGCGGCGTGGTCGAGGTAGGCGGGCACCGTCCAATTCTAGCGCCCGCTGCCGCGGCAGCCCCGGGCACCAACCTCGGCCGCCCCGATGGCGGCAGCCGTCAGTTCACCGGCCAGGTCATAATTGCGGTCCGCCCCCGCTTCGGCTCAGGCCGACGGCGGCACCAGGGGCATGTAGCGCGCCACATCCTTGCGGGCGGCGGCGAGCGACCCCGGATCCGGGCAGGAAACGGAGATGTAGGCCGACGAGCCCGCAGTGCCGAAGACCCTGGCAAGAACCGCAGTCGGCTTTCCGCCGTGCGCGGCAGGTTCCAGCACGAGGACCTCGACGCTCTTGCCGGGCTCTTCGACGCTGCCGCCCCACTGCAACGTTTCCGTCGTCAAATACGAGGGCTGGATGGTGGCGTCCAGGTACTGGAACAGGGCCACGGTGGACTCCCGGTCGTCCCCACGGACCAGCGGGCCCTGCCCCGTGCTGACCCGGGCCGCGACCACGCAACCGTCAGCCTTGGCGTATTGGCTTGCACCGGATACGTCCTTCGTGACCGGCTTCCACCCCGGTGCACGCTGCAGCTCGTCAGAGATGCCCACCGGAACGCCCGGCGCCAGGGTGCCCCCGGCCGCAAAGGGCAGGTCCCGGGCTGCCACTGCCGCGGCGTCGTGGCCGGGGGTGATCGTTGGGGTGGACAGGGCCGGCGTGCTTGGCGGCGTTTCCGGGGCAGCAGGGTCGCGGACACCCACGCTGCAGCCGGCCAGCAGCGCTGCCCCGAGCGCTGCCATTGCCAGCGGCACCCCCAGGCGCCATCCCCGGCCCGCCGGCACGGCCGTCGTCGGAAAACCCATTTCCACCCCGCATCCCCTGCAGCCGGTGTTCGGCTGTGCATCCACGAGTCTAAACTCCGGCCGCGGGGAACCCCGGCACCCCGGGCGCTCGTTGACAACGCAGGCCGACCATCCGGGCTGGCTAGACTGGGCGGGCACTTCGCTTTCCCCGTGGCGCTTGAAGAACAGGACGATTGCTTGACCGAGAGCAGCAGCTCCCACTACCAGGTCCTCCGTGTGGCCGTCACAGCCACTGAAAAAGAGATCAAAGTGGCGTACCGGCGCGCAGCCAGGTCTGCCCACCCGGACCACGGGGGTGATGCCGCAACGTTCCGCCGGGTCACCGCTGCGTACGAGACGCTGATCGATCCGCAGCGCCGCAAGGCCTACGACCGGTCCTACGGGGCGGGCGCCGCGCCGGCCGACGCCGGCACCCACTTCGATGCCCCCGCGGCAGGCAGCCGGGCGTCCGCCACAGTCCGCAGACCGGGCGGCGGGCGGAACACGGCCGGGGACCCTCCGGTTTACGTTCCGCCTTACGATGGGAGCGGCGAGATCCCGCTGATTCCGTTGGAGCAGGCCGGCCAGCAGGTCCACGGGATGCCCCGGAAGAGGGGAATCTTCGGCGCCGAGGCCCGGATCCAGCGTGAAATGCGCACGGTGCAGCTCCTCTCCCGCCAGGTGCTGACGGCCATCCCCGCGGCCCGGCTCATCAACGGCCTGCAGTCGCCGGCGGACAACAGCCACATCGACCACGCCGTCCTGTCCGGCTACCGCCTCGCCTTGGTCAACTCGATGCTCCTGCCCAAGGGCGCCTATGCCTGGGACGGCCGCACCCTCAATCACGGGGGACGTGCCGTGGCGCCCCCGCAGCTTGCCCGGGTGGTGTGGGCGATGCAGGACATCTTTCCGGAACTGAACGTCACGGGGTGGACCGTGGTGTTCAGCCCGGATGGCAACCTCCATGAGCCGGTGATCGACCATCACCGCCGCCCGGCAGGGCCCATGGAAACGGTCCAAATCGTCAACGCGGCCGGCCTGGTGCGCGGCCTGAAGGAGTTCCTTGCCGCAGGACCGGCACCCAACACCGTGAACGTGCCGGTCCTGGCCCGGCTGCTGCGCGGCATGCACTGACGGCGGTTGGCTAGGATGGGGACGTGTTCCGCATCCTCTTCCATGCCCCAGAAATACCCGGAAATACCGGCAATGCCATCCGCCTTGCCGCCATCACCGGCGCCGAACTGCACCTCGTGGAACCCCTGGGCTTCGACTTCTCCGATGCCAAACTGCGCCGTGCAGGCCTGGACTACCACGACCTCGCGGTGGTGACAGTCCACCGGAGCATCGAAGACGCCTGGGAACAGCTCAAGCCGGAGCGGGTCTACGCCTTCACCTCGGACGGTACAACCAGTTACACCGACATCCCGTACCAGCCAGGGGACGTCCTGATGTTCGGCCGCGAATCCGTGGGCCTGCCTGCGGAGCTGAAGACCGACCCCCACGTGACCGCAACAGTGCGCCTGCCCATGCTCCCGGCGCTCCGCTCCCTCAACCTCGCCAACGCCGCCTCCATTGCCGTCTACGAAGCGTGGCGCCAGCAGGGCTTCGCCGGGGCCAAGCTCTAGCACCCCGCCCGGCGGGGACAACCGGGACTGAACTCTTTTTTCGGCGATCCCATCCGGCTGCCGCACGGCTCCGAATGCCTTTTGAAACACATTCAAGCGGAGCAAGGAGCGGCAGGTGACATTACTCGAGGCGCATTCCAGGCGCGAACACCGCAACAGCCGCGGCACTGCCCGGGAATCTCCCGCCGGAGACTTATGCTTGGAAGTGATGGAAACTCCCAACGCGCCGAATCCCGAAGGCTCCGCCGCGGTGACCGATCCCCCAGCCGACATCAGCCAGCGGCTGTCGACGCTGCTTGCCGCTGTCGCCCGCGGGGACCAGGCCGCGTTTGCCGAGTTCTACCAACTCACGTCCCGCCGGGTTTTTGGCATGGCACGCCGGGTCCTGATCGACCCCGAACTCAGTGAAGACACAACGCAGGAAGTCTTCCTGCAGGTCTGGCAGAACGCGGCCAAGTTCGATCCGCAGGTCGGGAGCCCGCTGTCGTGGCTCATGACCATCTCCCACCGGCGGGCGGTGGACAAGGTCCGGTCCTCGCAATCCTCCACGGACCGTGAAGCGAAATACGGCGCCAGCACCCAGGACATCGACCACGACAGCGTCTCCGACGAAGTCGGAAGCCGGCTTGAGGCCGAGGCGGTGGTCCGCTGCCTGGAGACGCTGACCGAAACACAACAGGAATCCGTGCGCCTGGCCTACTACGGCGGCCTGACCTATCGGGAAGTCGCCGAACGGCTGAATGCCGCTGTTCCCACCATCAAGTCCCGCATCCGCGATGGACTGATCCGATTGAAGACCTGTCTGGGGGTGAGTTGAATTGAACGAAATGGACAACAGCCGCAACGACCGTTCGCGTGCCTTTGGCGACACCGTCGCCATGGACCTTGCCGCAGGCCGTGCCATCGACCTCGCCGAACTCTACGCCCTTGACGCGGTCACGGAGCACGAACGCGACGCGATTGACCACTACATGTCCACCGCACCGGAAACGGAGCGCCTCGTCTTCCTGGAGCGTGTCCGCCAGTCCCGGGAGACGCTGGCCCGCACCTTCCGCGCGGAGGAGGAGCCGCCGTCGGACCTGTTCGAACGGATTGTGGCCCAGCTTCCCGCGGGCAGCGGCCGTACCAGTGCTGACGCCGCGCCCCCGGCCGTAGGCGCGGTAAAACCGCCAGAACCAACCGACGAACTCGCCGAGGCCCGCAAGCGCAGGGCGGAGCGCCGTCCGTCCGGCACCAGGCGCTGGCTGGTGGGCGTGGCAGCCGCGGCAGCGATTGCGCTGGGCGGCGTGGGAGTGGGCGCCTACCTGGCCGACCAGAATGATCCCGTCAACCAGGTCGTGCGTGCCGGGGACCTGCGCGAGGCGTCCGTCAACGTTCAAGGCGGCGGCAAGGCGACGGTGCTGATCTCCGCGTCCGAGGATGCCGCCGTGGTGAAAATGAGCGGCGTGCCCGCTCCACCGGCGGGCAAGGTCTACCAGATGTGGCTCATTCCCAAGGACGGCTCCGCCCCGGTGTCGCAGGGCCTGATGGACGAACAGGCACTCTCCAAGCCTGCCGTGGTCCAAGGCATCCATTCGGCTGCTTCGCTGGGCATCACCGTTGAGCCGTCCGGCGGTTCGAAAGCGCCCACGCTGCCGACGGTTGCGGCGGCACCGCTCGGCGCCTGACCCGGCACCGGCGACCAACGCCAAAAGCCCCCCGTTCCCATGATCGGAACGGGGGGCTTCTTGCGTCCTAGAAGCCGGCGATGGTGTCCGGCCCGTTGACCGCCACCACGTGGAAGGCCTCGGCACTGCGCCCGCGCGGCATTCCTGCCCGCGCGGCGTTGGTGCGCATGCCCTGGCGCACGGTGGCTTCCATGGCCTCCACGTCGGGGTGCTGGCTGACGTGGACATGGATGGCGGCGAGTTTCGCGTCAACCTGGTCGGTGACATCGACGAAGTGGTTTTCCCGTTCACCCGGTCCCGCATAAAGCCAGAGCCACGGCAGCTTGTAGGCTTCCAGCCCGGCCTCCGCCAGCTCGGGATAGGCGAAGGGGTTCTCCAGTGCCGGGTACACGGCCCGGGTCACCGCCTCCCCCACTGCCAGGTGGTCCGGGTGGCTCTTCTGGATCCGCTGCCAGTTCCGTTCAGGGTGCATGGCGAGCACGACGTCGGGGCGGACTTCGCGGATCAGCCGCACCACGCCTTTCATCACCTCGTGGGAGGCCTCAAGGTAGCCGTCACGCTGATGGAGGTAGTGGATGTCAGTGACGCCCACCAGCTCCGCTGCCCGGCGCTGTTCGGCGTCCCGCATGGCGATGATGTCCGCGCGGTGGGCAGGATCGAAGCCGCCGGCATCGCCGTCGGTCATGATGCAGTAGCTCACCTCCACCCCCGCAGCCGTCCACGCGGCGATGGTGCCCGCTGCGCCGAAGTCGATGTCGTCGGGGTGGGCCGCAAAACAGAGCACCCGCCCAACCCGGTGTAATTCCGGGTTGAACGGGCTCCCTGCCTGCTCGCTGGAAGCAGTCAACGGATCAGCCTTTGCGCTTCTTGATCTCGGCTGCGGCCTGGGGCAGGACATCGAAGACGTCCCCGATGATGCCGAAGTCGGCGATCTCGAAGACCGGCGATTCGGCATCCTTGTTCACGGCGACGATGACCTTGGACGTCTGCATGCCGGCTTTTTGCTGGATGGCACCGGAGATGCCTGCCGAGATATACAGCTGCGGGGAAACGGTCTTGCCGGTCTGCCCCACCTGTGCGTCGTGGCTGATCCATCCGGCGTCGGTGGCTGCGCGGGAAGCTCCTACGGCGGCACCGAGGGCATCGGCCAGCTCCTCGACGGGACCGAAGTCGCCGTCCATGCCGCGGCCGCCGGCAACGACGATCCGGGCGTCGGTGAGGTCCGGGCGGCCGCTGGCCACCTTCTGCTCGCGGGCAGTGATGCGGGCAGCGTTGGCGACGGCGGGCACCTCCACGGTTGCCGTTTCGGGCGTGGTGGGTGCGGGCGCGGGTTCCGGAACCACGTTGTTGGCCTTGAGCGTGAGCACGGAAACGGCCGTCGTGGCCTTGCAGGAGGTGTTGTACGAGCCGGCCAGGACCGACTTGTGCGCGGTACCGTCCGGGTCCACGGCGACGACGTCGGTGATGACGCCGGCGTTGAGCCGGATGCCCAGCCGCGCCGCGATCTCTTTGCCTTCCGGAGAGTTGTCCAGCAGCACGATCCCGGCTCCGGCTGCCTCTGCCGCTGCGGCCAGGTAGGCTGCCTTGGGCGCTACGAGGAAGTCACCCAGTTCCTCGGCCGACGGGTGCAGGACGGTGCCCACACCGTATTCCGCCAAGGTGGCGGCGACGTCGTCGGAAAGGTCTCCGTTGACCGCGACGGCGCTCTCCCCCAGGGAACGAGCCAGGGTCAGCAGCTCCAGGCTGCTCTTCTTGAGCGAAGCTCCGGGGCTGTCGATGAATACCAGTACTTTTGCCATGTCGTTGTCCCCTTAGAGCAGCTTCTGGGCGGCCAGGAAGTCAACCAGCTTGATGCCGGCGTCGCCCTCGTCGGTGATGATGGTACCGGCAGTCCTCGGCGGCCGCTGTTCGGCGCTGGTGACGGTGGTCCACGACCCTGCAAAGCCAACCTGGGCAGGGTCCACGCCGATGTCTGCGAGGGAGAGCGTGGTGATGCTCTTGCGCTTGGCCGCGATGATGCCCTTGAAGTTGGGGTACCGGGGTTCGTTGATCTGGTCCGTGACGGACACGACCGCGGGCAGTGCTGCTTCCACGGTCTCCGATGACGTGTCGGCGTCGCGCCGGGCAGTGAGCCGGCCGCCGTCGACCTCCAGCGAGGATGCGAAGGTCACCTGCGGCAGCCCGAGCCGCTCCGCCAGCTGGGCCGGGACCAGCGAGGTCTCACCATCGGTGGACGCCATCCCGGTCAGGACCAGGTCCACGCCGCCCAGGTGCCGGACCGCCGCCGCGAGTGCCAGCGAGGTGGCAGCCGCGTCCGAGCCGGCGAGCGCGTCGTCCGTGAGGTGGACGCCTTCGGTGGCGCCCATCTGCAGCGATTTCTTTACGGCGTTGACGGCCCCGGCAGGGCCCATGCTCAGGGCAATGACCTGGTTGCCGGCTTTGCTTCCGCCTCGGGCCTCGGCAAGCTGCAGGGCAGCTTCCAGGGCGTATTCGTCGAGCTCGGACAGGATGCTCTCGTCGCGGTCCGCGGTGTTGCCCTCGCCACCCAGGTGTCGGTCGAACTGGGCGTCCGGTACATGTTTGACCAGGACTACGATCTTCAATGTCTCTTCCACTGTGTTTACAGCAGCCTTCCATGCTTGTGGACAGCCAGCCGGGTGGGTCATGGCCGCGGAATGCCCGGCAGGCGGGTAGCTCCTAGCTAACCATATCGGCGCGTCCGGGCGCCCTCTTCCGTTAACGCCTGTGTCAGGTTTTCCGTTGCGCCGGACATGCCGACGGCGGCGCCCCCTGGGTGGGGACGCCGCCGTCGTGATGGCTTGGGCGTGTCAGCTGGCTGCCGCGCCGAGCGTGACGTCGAACGTCTGCTCCTTGCCGCCGCGCTGGACCGTGATCTTGACCGTGGAACCTGCCGGCTGCTCGCGGACCGCCGCGGTCAGCTGGTTCGGTTCACCGATGCTGAGGTCGTTGAACTTGGTGATGACGTCGCCGACCTTGATCCCGGCCTTCCCTGCCGGCGAACTGGCGTCAACCGTGGCTACGTCGGCGCCTACCGAGAATTCCGAGGACGCACCGGAGGTACTCTTCGCCTTGACGCTGACACCGAGCTGGCCATGGGAGGCCTTGCCGTTGTCGATGATCTCCTGCGCCACGCGCTTGGCGTTGTTGATCGGGATGCTGAACCCGACGCCGATGTTGCCGCTCTGGGACGTCGAGGTGCCGGAGCCTGCGGACGCGATGGCCACGTTCACGCCGATGATCTCACCCTTGCTGTTGACGAGGGCGCCGCCGGAGTTGCCGGGATTGATCGCTGCATCGGTCTGGATGACGTTGATGGCGATGGATCCCTGGCTCGAGCTTTGCTGGCTTTGTCCGCCGCCCGGAGGCGCAAACTGGAAGCCCTGGTCACCGCCCTGGCTGTTGTCACCGCCCTGCGGGGCTGCCGACGATGCCACGCTGATGGTCCGGTTCAGCGTGGACACGATGCCATCCGTCACCGTCCCGGTCAGCCCAAGCGGTGAACCGATGGCGATTGCGGTGTCACCCACGTTGAGTTTGGAGGAATCCCCCAGGGTTGCAGGAGTGAGGCTTGAGGTGTCGTCCACCTTGATCACCGCGAGGTCGGACAAGGGGTCCGTGCCTACGAGCTTCGCGGGAAGGACCTTGCCGTCGCTGGTGCGGATTTCAAGGGTGGCGTTGGCCGTCTGGCCGTCCAGCGTGACCACGTGGGTGTTGGTGAGAATGTGTCCCTGGTCGTCAAGGACGATGCCCGAACCGGTGCCACCGGAGCTGCCGCTGGTGGCACTGATGGTAACCACACTGGGGG
The DNA here is from genome assembly GCF_000374865.1 of Arthrobacter sp. 135MFCol5.1. Taxonomy (GTDB): domain Bacteria; phylum Actinomycetota; class Actinomycetes; order Actinomycetales; family Micrococcaceae; genus Arthrobacter. The sequence continues at coordinate 313,015 of NZ_KB895452.1, forward strand.
AAGCCTTCACGGCGGCGGCTGTAATGGCGTTGACGTCATCCTTGTTATTCACGATGACCGTTCCCGGCTGGTTGCTGCCACCCACCGCCGAGGTGCTGGAGCCGGCGTTTCCAAACAGTTCACCTGCGCCCACCGTTGCCACGCCGCCGCCCACAAGCCCAGCGGCGAGGATGCTGGCGATGAGGGTGCCGATGCCGAAGGTCGCCTTCCGGCGCGGAGCATCCTTGGGATTGGGCGCCAGGCCGACACTTCCGTGCTGCATACCGGGCCCCGCGCCTTGGCCTGGCTGGCCGTTCTGCTGCTGGCCGTAGTATCCGGACTGGCCGTAGAAAGGCTGGCGCTGCGGGTAAACGGGCCTGGGAGCGCCGGGGAGCTCCTGTGTGTGGTCCTGGCCTGCTGCCTGCGGCTGGTCCAGCCGTTCCGTGGGGTTGTGCTGCTGGTCAGCGGCACCGTACTGTCCCTGCTCGTGGCCGGCATTGCCCCCGCCCCCGGACTGAGTGTCCGCCGGGCCGGCTCCGGGCTGCTGCGGGTCCTGCTGCTGCCAGGGGTTCCGGCTGCCCGCGCTGCCCTCCGGGACCGGTCCTGGCGTGTGATTCTCAGTCATGGGACTTCCTTTCATCCTTGTCTGCCATTAACTATGACCCGTCCCGCTGGAACAAGCTCGGATGTTTGCTGAAAGCTTCCTGAACGTCGTGGTGTTCCCATAGAACCCCGCAATGTGTTTCGCTGGCGGCATATTCGGCCGCATGGACTGGCTGTGGGGTGCACCATAGAATCAAGATGAATTGCCACAGCGACCTGCGGCTTCACACCAAGCGTGGGGGCGCTGCTGGATTCGACGACTGATTCGTCCCGAGTCGGTGTCAGGCGTGCTGAAGGGTTGCACATGCGGTCAAAGTTCAAACGTTTCCTCGCCGTGATCGGCCTTGCCGGGCTGCTCACGATTCCCGCCGGCGCGGCCTGGGCCGAAGACCCGGTGACCATTCCCTCCGGAACGAACATTGTTGATAATGCCAACGTCCTGGGCAGCCGGAAGGGCGAAGTCCAGGACGCCATCCAGAAGCTCCTGAAAGACCACAAGTACAACCTGTACGTGGTCACGGTGAAGACCTTCACCAACCCGACCGATCCGGCCCAGTGGACCCAGAAAGTAGCTGAGCTGAGGACCATGGGCAGGGCTGACGCCGTCCTGGCAATTGCTGTTGATGACGGCAAGTTCAACTTCGTCACGAATTCGAGCAGCCCCATCCGGTCCAAGCAGGCCAACATCAGCCAAAACGCAGTCACCGCCAACCTGGCCGGGGGCAAGAAGGACTATGCGCAGGCTGCCATCGACACCGCCTCAGCAATCGGCGACGCCGCCACTGGCGGCAGCGGCAGTGTGTCCTCCGGCGACGGTGCGGGCGCCGCGGTCCTGGTTGGAGCCGGCGTCGTCGTGGCAGGCGGCGGCGCCTACCTGTACTACCGGAACCGCCGGAAGAAGGCCGCAGCCCAGGCCTCCACGGGCAGCTACGGCCCCCAAGGTGCCGAGCTGGACCCATTGGCTTCGTTGAGCGTGGACGAACTCCGCCGCAAGAGTGGCTCCCTCCTGATCGAAGCTGATGACGCCATCAAGTCCAGCGAACAGGAACTCGGCTTCGCCCAGGCGCAGTATGGCGACTCCGCCGTGGGGAACTTCACCAAAGCGCTGGAGGAAGCCAAAGCCCACATGGGCGAGTCCTTCAAATTGCAGCAGCAGCTGGATGACCACATTCCGGACACCGAAGAACAGCAACGCACCTGGCTGGGCGAGATTATCCGCCGGTCCGAGGCCGCCCTGGCCTCCCTGCAGGAGCAGAAAGCGGACTTCGACTCACTGCGTGAACTGGAAAAGAACGCGCCCCAGGCCCTCGCGGCCGTCAATGCCGGAGCCCGGGAAGCGGACGCCAAGATTTCCACGGCCGAGCAGTCGCTTGCCGAAATGCGGTCCAAGTACGCGGACAGCGCGCTGACACAGGTTTCTGACAACATCGTCCAGGCCAAGGAGCGGCTGGCCTTCGTGCAGAACGCCTCGGCAACCGCGCAGCAGAAACTGGACGGGGGCGAGCAAAGCCTCGCCGCCGTGGCAGTCCGCGCAGCCGAGGAGAGCCTGCACCAAACCAACGTCCTGCTGGACGCTATCTCCAAGCTGTCCGCGAGCCTCGATGAAGCCCGGAACAGCGTCGAAACGGCGGTGGTGGACACGGCGCAGGACCTGGCGCAGGCAAAGGCCATGATCCAGTCCGGAACCCACGCCGAACTGGCGGGCCCCGTGGCTGCGGTGGAAGCGGCCCTTGCCCAGGTAAAGAGCGAAATCCAGGGCGGGAAGATCGATCCTGTCGCCACCCTGCAACGTGTCGAAAGCGCGCACCAGACCCTGGACCAGGCCTTGACCGGCATCCGGGACCAGCAGGAGCAGGCGCGGCGCGCCCAGGCATCCCTGCAGCAAACCATCATGTCCGCGCAAGCCCAAATCAGCGCAACCTCCGACTACATCACAGCGCGGCGCGGCGGCGTTGGCACCGAGGCGCGGACCCGACTGGCCGAATCCCAGCGCAACCTCGACTACGCCCTCTCCATCGCACGGACAGATCCGGTCACGGCCCTGACCTATGCACAGCAGGCCCACGCCCTGGCGGCGCAGGCAGCACAACTGGCCCAGGCAGACGTTGACCACTTTGACGGCTACGCCAACCAGGGTTTCGGCCGTGGCGGCATGTTCGGCGGCGGCGGTGGCGGCGGCCTGGGCGGTGCCATCCTTGGTGGCATCCTGATCAACTCCATCCTGAACGGCGGCCACGGCGGCTGGGGCGGCGGTGGCGGCTGGGGCGGGGACTCCGGCGGAGGTGGCGGCTGGGGCGGAGACTCCGGCGGCTTCGGCGGCGGAGACTTCGGCGGCGGCGACTCCGGCAGTTTCTAGACCCTCCGCCGGCCCAGACCGGAGCAATCCGGCCGGCGGACAACAGCAGTACACCACTGTGCACCGGTTCCAGTGGGTCAACACAGAGCAGGACGAAAGGCAAACACCATGGTTAAGCAGTCCATTTTCGGCCGGATCGCACAGCTGGCAAAGGCGAATATCAACTCTTTGCTGGACAACGCCGAAGATCCGCAGAAGATGCTGGACCAGATGGTCCGCGACTACACGAACAACATCGCAGAGGCCGAATCCGCCGTGGCCCAGACCATCGGCAACCTCCGGATGCTCGAGGACGACTACAACGAGGACATCAAGAACGCCCAGGACTGGGGCAACAAAGCCCTCGCCGCCTCCCGCAAGGCTGACGAATTCCGCGCCGCCGGCGATGTGGCCGACGCCGAGAAATTCGACAACCTGGCCAAGGTTGCCCTGCAGCGCCAGATGGCGGCCGAGAGTGAAGCCAAGGGCGCTGAGCCGAGCATCGCCTCCCAGCGCGAAATCGTGGACAAGCTCAAGGTGGGCTTGGACCAGATGAAGAACAAGCTCAACCAGCTGACCAGCAAGCGCAACGAACTCGTCGCCAGGTCCAAGACCGCCGCTGCCCAGTCGCAGGTGCATGACGCCATTAAGAGCATCGACATCATGGACCCCACCAGCGAAGTCGGCCGCTTCGAAGAGAAGATCCGCCGCGAGGAGGCCAAGGTCCGCGGACAGGAGGAACTTGCCGCGTCCAGCCTCGATGCACAGTTCAACCAGCTGGAAGACCTGGGAGAGCAGACGGAGATCGAAGCCAGGCTGGCAGCGCTGAAGGCCGGGGGCAAGCCTGCCCTCGGCGCTGGGAGCCAGGCGTCAACGTCCGGATCCACGGTGGACGAAGCCGACTTCGACAAGCTCTGACCTGCGGGATATCCGCTGCATGGAACAAGACAATGGCCGGGACCGGTGTCCCGGCCATTGTCTTGCCTCCAGTGTGTAGCGTGGTGGTATGGCATCCACTGAACAAACGTCCCTGGTATGGCTGCGCGACGACCTGCGCCTGGACGACAACCCGGCGCTGGACGCCGCGGCCCGCCTGGGCGGTCCCATGACGGTGGTCTATATCCTCGACGAGGAGTCCGAAGGAATACGCCCGCTGGGTGGTGCTGCCCGCTGGTGGCTGCACCATTCCCTGGTGGCCCTGGCAGCGGACCTGGAAGGCAAAGGTTCCCGGCTGGTACTGCGCCGCGGTTCCGCGGCGGGCATCATCCAGGACCTGGCTGCCCGGACCAAGGCGACGCATCTTTTGTGGAACCGGCGGTACGGCCAGCCCGAGCGGACCATTGATGCCGGGCTCAAGGACTGGGCCGGAAGCAACGGCATCGAAGCCGCCAGCTTCCAGGCCAACCTCCTCTTCGAGCCTTGGACCATTACCACGGGCGCGGGCGGCCCGTACAAGGTCTACTCCCCCTTCTGGCGGGCCTGCCTGGCCGCGGCGGACATCCGCGACCCCCTGGAGGCACCTGGGACATTGCCGGGGCCTGCTCCGTCCGGCCGCGGACTGCCCGCCTCAGACACGCTCAGCAGCTGGGCCCTCCTGCCCACTTCCCCCGACTGGAGCGGCGGCCTGGCCGAGGCCTGGGAGCCGGGCGAAAAGGGCGCAGCACACCGCCTGGAGGAGTTCCTGGACGGCCCCATCGAGGAGTACGGCACGGGCAGGAACCTTCCCGGCACCGATGGCACCAGCAGGCTGTCACCATACCTGCGGTTCGGCGAGATCAGCCCGTTCCGCGTGTGGCGCGAGATCCGCCGCCGCCACCCCCGCAAAATCCCTGCCGACGTCGGAACATTCCGCTCGGAACTGGGCTGGCGCGAGTTCAACTGGCATCTGCTGTACCACAATCCGGACCTGGCCACCCAAAACTTCCGGCCGGCGTTCGACAAGTTTCAGTGGGGGTCGCCAGGCAAACGGGAACTTGCGGCGTGGAAGCACGGAAACACGGGCTATCCCCTGGTGGACGCCGGCATGCGGCAGCTCTGGCAGACGGGCTGGATGCACAACCGCGTCCGGATGGCGGCCGCATCCTTCCTGGTCAAGAACCTCCTGACAGATTGGCGGATCGGCGAGGAATGGTTCTGGGACACCCTGGTGGACGCGGACGCCGCGAACAACCCGGCCAACTGGCAGTGGGTGGCGGGTTCCGGCGCCGATGCCTCACCGTACTACCGGATCTTTAATCCCGTCACGCAGAGCAAGAAATTCGACGCCAACGGAAGGTACCTGCGCGAGTTCATCCCCGAACTTTCGGAGCTGGACGGCAAAGCCATCCATGAACCCTGGAAGTCAGGGGTCCAAGGCTACCCGGAACCGCTCGTGGACTTGCCGGAATCACGGGAGCGGGCGCTGAACACTTACCAGCAGCTCAAGGACTCTGAGGCTAGCGGCTGACCTTGCCCATAAGGGACGCGATGGGGCGCAGGAAGATCGGACGCGCCAGGAACCAGGCGGCCGCCATGACCGCGACCGAGGCAAGGAAGACCCAGAAGCCGAACCAGCCGTCGTCGTCGCTGACACCGTACATGTGGTTCAGGTTCCGCAGCGCGCCGGTGGTGAGCACCAGGAAGACGTGGACCACGATGAAGGCGACGAAGTAGATCATCACAGGGAAGTGGACGGCACGCGCCCATTCAATCGGGTAGGCCTTGTTGAGCCTGGCTGCCTTCTTTGGCCACGCGGAGGACATCCGCAGGCCGGTGATGAATGCCAGCGGCGCCGCAATGAAAACAGTGACGAAGTAGGCCAGGAGCTGCAGCGCGTTGTAGTTGATCCAGCCATCCTCCGTGGGCCAGTCCAGCGACGCGTATTGCAGCGCGGCAGAGAGGGCATTGGGAACGACATCCCAGCTCGTGGGGACAATGCGCATCCACTGGCCGGTGGCAAACAGCAGGACAGCGAAGACCAGCCCGTTCAGGATCCACAAGGCATCAAGGGTCAGGTGGAACCAGAGCTCCAGGCTGATCTTGGTGGGCGCATTCCTGGTACGGATCAAGCCCTTGTTGTTGCGGGTCCAATGCCCGCTGGGACGGGTGGTGGTCCGCACCTGCCATCCGGTGCGGATGATCAGGAGCAGGAAGAAACCGTTCAGGAAATGCTGCCAGGCGAGCCACGCCGGGAACCCAACAGGGGCGGAGGCCGGCAGTTCAGATTGGCCCGGGTAATCGGCCACGAACGATGCAACGGCCGGCAGTCCCATCAGCAGCCTGGCGGCCAGCACTGCCAGGACCAGTGCCACGAGGACGGCGGGAACCGCCCAATAGAGCCGGGACCGCTTACCCGTCGCGGCGCCGGGCTTCTTCGTGGGTGTGGCCATCGAACAACATACCTCTCAAGAATGGCGTATGGCTGCCCACGGATCGTGGGGTCCTCGAAAGAGAATACTAGGAACTATGCGCATCCAGGCAAAAAGAAGGCCCCGCCGGCGTAACTGCCGGCGGGACCTTCATAAGTTGCGGGGACAGGATTTGAACCTGTGACCTCTGGGTTATGAGCCCAGCGAGCTACCGAACTGCTCCACCCCGCGTCGCTTGATCAACACTACCCTACTTTTGCGGCGGTCCCGACCACCCTGAGCACCACCGCGGCACGCCTCCCGAAAGGCTCTGCGCTGTCGCGCGGGCAAAGCAAAAGGCCCGAACATTGTTCCCAATGTTCGGGCCTTCTTCCAGTTGCGGGGACAGGATTTGAACCTGTGACCTCTGGGTTATGAGCCCAGCGAGCTACCGAACTGCTCCACCCCGCGTCGCAAGAACTACTTTACCGGGAGGTGAACCGGAGGCCAAATCGGCGGGGCGTGACGTCCGTTACGCCGGCCCGGCACCCGCGCCCGTGGAGGCTGGGATGCCGGGCCGCCGTCGTCGGACTAGCGGCTCGCTGACGGGGACGGCGTCGCCGAAGGTGAACCGGAGGCGGCCGGTGCCGGCGTCGCCTCCGGAGCCGTGACCGGAATCTTGGCTTCGGCCTCCATGGCCTTCTGCAGTGCCGCCGCGACCTTCTTCTGGGCCTCGCCGTAGGCGGCGAAGTCGCCCGCCGCAAGGGCTGTCTGGCCGGCCTGGATGGCCGAGTTGGCGTCATCCAAAGCCGCCTTCAGCTGGGCCTTGGCGTCGGCTGCCGCAGGCGTCGAAGGCGCTGCCGGCCCGGCGGGCGTTTGCCCGTTATTGGCCGAGTCTCCGGCTGCTGCCCCCGAATCGCCTCCGAAGAGCTGCTTCAGGGCTGCGTCCAGGGTGGGCGCGAAGCCCACCTTGTCACCGAATGCCACCAGCACCCGCTGCAGGGTCGGGTAGGAGGTCTCGCCCGTCGACTTGAGGTAGACGGGCTGGACATAGAGGATGCCGCCGCCCACGGGCAGGGTGAGCAGGTTGCCGTTCAGCACATCCGATGCGCCCTGCCGCAAGAGGTTAAGGGCCTGCGATACGGTGGGGTCCGAGTTGAACTTATTCTGCGCCTGCCCGGGGCCGGGGACCTGGGTCTCCGGCGGAATCTGCAGCAGCCGCAGCTTGCCGTAGCCGTCAGCCTTCACCCCCGCCTGGTTGCCGGCGTCCGAGTCGGCGGCCAGAAAGCCATACAGGACGTTCCGTGCGTTTCCGTTGACAATTTGCGGAATGAACGACGACGTCAGCTGGAACGCCGGCTTCTGCTGGTCGGGCATCTGCAAGGACATGTAGAACGGCGGCTGCTTGACGTCCGTGTCCACAGTGGGATCAGCCGGAGTGCTCCACACGTCGTTGTTCTTGTAGAAGCTGATGGGATCCGTCACGTGGTACTGCCCCAGGAGCTCCCGCTGGACCTTGAAGAGATCCTCCGGGTAGCGCACGTGGCTCATGAGCGCACCGGACATCTCGGAGTACGGCTTCAGCGAGGACGGGAAGACCTTCTGCCAGGCCTTGAGGACGGGGTCGGTATCGTCCCAGGCGTACAGGGTGACCGAGCCGTCGTAGGCGTCCACCGTGGCCTTGACCGAGTTCCGGATGTAGTTCACCGTGCTGTTGGGCAGCGCCACGGCGCGGCCGGAACTGGTCTGGGAATCAGCCGTCGCATCGGAGAGCTGCTTCTGCTGCGAGTAGGGGTAGTACTGGCTGGTGGTGTAGGCATCCACGATCCACTTGACCCGGCCGTCCACCAGGGCGGGGTAGGATCCGCCGTCCACCGTCAGGTACGGGGCCACCTTCTGGACGCGTTCGCGGGGGTTCCGGTCGTACAGGATTTGCGATTCGGAGTTCACCCCGTCCGAGAGCAGCAGGTCCGAGGACTGAAATTTGATGGCGTACAGGATCTTGTTGAAGAAAGAGCCGACGTTCGGGCCGCCGTTGCCCTTGAAGGTGTACTGGGTTTCGCCTTCGCCTTCCTTGCCGGACGGGCGGTCCTGTTCGCGCGGGGTGGCGCCGTCCGGAGCTCCCACGATCGAGTATTCCGGCGAGGACTCGCCGAAGTAGATCCGCGGCTCGTAGGTGGAATCACTGCCGAGGACGCCGGTGGAAGGGATGCCGGACTGCAGGAACTCAGGTTTGCCGTCCACCGTGAACTTGTTGCCCTTGGCGGCCACGACGCCATAGCCGTGCGTGTACACCACGTGCTGGTTGAGCCAGCCCTGCTGGTTGGTCTGCACGTTGGTGGGGTTCAGCTCGCGCACCGCGATCACGGTGTCCTGGATCTTGCCGTCCACCTCGTAGCGGTCCACGTTCAGGGCCTTGGGGAACTGGTAGTACGGGCGGTACTGTTCCAGCTGCGCGAAGGCGTCCGAGATCAGGTTGGGGTCCAGGAGCCGGATATTGGCCGTGGTCTGCGCATCAGGTGCCAGCGCACCGGTGCTGGCCGTGTTCGTGGCGTCGTAGCGGGTTTCCTGGATGCCGTCCAGGCCGTACGCCCTGCGGGTGTTGTCGATATTGCGCTGGATGTACTGGCTTTCCAGCGTCTGTTCGGACGGACGCACCTGGAACTGCTGGATCACCCACGGGTAGACGCCGCCGGCCAGGATGGACGTAATAATCAGCATTGCCGTGCCGATCACCGGCAGTCGCCAGCGGCCGATGACGGCAGCGACGATGAACAGGACTGCCACCAGGGCGGCCGCGACGGCGAGGATGGCCTTGGTGGGGATGACGGCGTTGACATCGGTGTACAGGGCACCGGCCCAGCGGCCGCCGTTGTTCTGCACGGACGAGAAGCGGTCCAGCCAGAAGTTGACTCCCAGGAGCACCAGGAAGGCCGCACCCGTGACCGCTATATGGATTTGTGCTGCGCGGCTGGTGAAGACGCCGCGCTCCATGAGCCGGATGCTGCCGTACAGGTAGTGGGTGAGGATCCCCGCGATGCCGGCAATGACCACCACGCTGATGAGGAACCCGGTCACGAACCCCAGGAAGGGCAGGGTCATCAGGTAGAAGCTGATGTCCATGTTGAACTGCGGGTCGTTTTGCCCGAAGCCCACCTGGTTGAAGAAGAGCAGCACCTTCTGCCACTGGCTCGCCGCGGCGCTGCCCGCAAACAGGCCGAACAGGATGGGAAGCCCCACCATGACAATCCGGCGGACCGGCTCAAGCTGGGCCTGGTACCTGTTGAGGTTGTCCCGCACCTCCGAATCCGGCGCGTAGACCGGCCGGGCGTTATAGGCGATCCGGATCGCGAAGAACACAGCCGCGAACATGAGGGCGAAGCCGGCCACGAACGTGGCAATCTTGGCCAGGTTCTCCGTGATGAAGACCTCGATGAAGCCCAGCTGCCGGTACCAGAGGACGTCGGTCCAAACGTTGGCGAAGAAAATGAAGCCCACAACCACCAGGGCGACAACGATCAGGGTGGGCGTCAAGGCGCCGCGACGTGAAGGGGGTCTGCCTGTGGGCATGGTGCTGGCGGGACGGGACAAACTGGGTACCTCATAGCTGGTCGTCAGAATATTCGAAGCGTGCGAGCGACGTACCCTACCGGCCAAAAACGGCTGGTATGGTCCGTCATCTGTGCCACGAGTGGCGGTGGAGCTTAGTTCCTGTCGGTTCTAGATGCGCCCAGTCTAGTTGTTTGCGCAGGTCGGCAGGCCGGACGTGTCCTGTCCGCTGCCTGCGGCTTCCACCGCGTGCCGGGCCTGGGACAAGTTTTCCACCCGGACCACCTGGAGTCCGTCCGGAACATGGCCGGCCACCTCGTCGCAGTTTCCGGCCGGCGCCAGGAAGAGCGTGGCGCCGGATGCGCGGGCACCGCGCATCTTCTGTGCGATCCCTCCGATCGGGCCCACCGTGCCGTCCGGGGCGATGGTGCCCGTGCCCGCGATGTGCTTGCCGCCCGTGAGGTCACCCGGCGTCACGGTATCGATAATGCCCAGCGAAAACATGAGTCCTGCGCTCGGTCCGCCCACCTTGTCCAGGGAAATCTGGACTTGGAAGGGGAAATTGAACAGGTACTTGAGCATGACGCCAAGAATGTAGCGGCCTTGGCCGTTGTCCTTGGGCGTGATGTCCAAGGTAACGGGCTGGCCTCCGCGCTCCACCGTTACCGTGGCCGGTGCACCCTTGCCTGCCGCCAGCTCATCCTGGATGACGGACAGGGACGTGATGTCCTTGCCGTTGATGGTCTTCAGGACGTCGCCTTGCTGGATCTTCCCGGCGGAAGCGGAATCCTTTGACAGGTCCGCGGCCTGGAGCTGCTGGCTGAAAGGAATCTTGAGTTCATTCAGAGCCGACGCGACGGCGTTTTCCTGCGACGTGGTCATGGCCACGGCGCTTTGCTCCTGGGCCTCTTCCTTGGTGGTACCCGTGGGGTAGATCAATTCTTCCGGGTACACGGCTTTGGAACTGTCCAGCCACGCGGAGAAAGCGCTGAGGATGCTGACGGAGCCGGTGGGCCCGCCGTCAACGTAGACCGTGGTCAGGTCCAGGCTTCCGGCCGCAGGATAGGTTTCATGGCCGCTGACACTGATGACCGGATGCCCTTGGCTCTCCCCCAGCGTGTTGTAGGTGGGCCCGGGGGACTCGATGACATACGGCACCGGCAGGGTCCCAACAGCAATGCCCAGCCCCAGCGCCGCCAGCCCGGCAACCATCATGGTGGACAGGCGCCTGCCCGGCCGCCCGCCGTCGTCCGCAACCATGCCCCCTGCTGAGCCGCTGCCGTCCTCGCCGTCAAGGGGGCCGTTGCCTCCCGTTGGTTCCGGACCGGAGAAGGGGCGAAGCTCGGGAACGTGGTCCTCGGAGGAATGGCCGCCACGGGTTGTAGTCACCCCACCAACAGTACGCGGTGAAGATGTCCCGGGGCGCTTTGCCTAGAGCGAACGACGGCGGCGGCCGGCAGACAGCCACGCCCCACCGGGGTACCGTGAAGACTGATCAACAGTCACACCATCGATCGGCGGGACCATGACCTCCAACCCACTCAATCCGTCCAACGGCGACGACAATCCCAAGGATCCGTTGACCGAGATGCTGCAGAACCTGATGGGCGGCAAGGGGATGGAAAACTTCGACCCCGCCGAGCTCGCCAAGGCTGCCGGCCTGCCTGACGACCCCAACCTGCTGGCCCAGATGTTCTCCCAGGTGCAGGCGATGATGAGTGCGCCGTCCGAAGGACCCGTCAACTGGACTCTGGCGCACGACAACGCCCGGCGCGTCGCCGCCGGCAGTTCAGATCCCTCCGTCACCGCGCAGCAGTCCCGGGACGTCGACGAAGCACTCCGCCTGGCCGAACTGTGGTTGGACCCGGTAACGGACCTGCCCGCCACCGGGCTGATCGGCAAAGCCTGGTCCCGTGCCGAGTGGGTGGAAGCAACCCTTGGCACCTGGAAGCGGCTGACCGAACCGGTGGCCAACAGCATCGCCAACGCCCTGTCCTCGGCCATGACGGAGCAGATGCCCGAGGAGATGAAGTCCATGATGGGCGGCGCCTCCTCGATGCTGCAGAACATGGGCGGGGCCATCTTCGGCATGCAGCTGGGCCAGGCCATCGGGGCCCTGTCCAAGGATGTTGTCAGCTCCACCGACATTGGCGTCCCGCTCGCCGACCTTGAAATGGCGCTCCTGCCTGCCAACGTCGCGGCATTCGGCGAAGGCCTGTCGCTGCCCGAGAACGACATCCGGCTGTTCCTTGCCGTGCGGGAGGCCGCACACGCGCGCCTGTTCGTGCAGGTGCCGTGGTTGCGTGGCCACCTGCTGGGCGCCATCGAGGCCTACGCCCGTGGCATCCATATCGACACCTCCCGCATCGAGGAGCTCGCCCGGGACATCGACCCGAGCAACCCGGAAGGCATCCAGGAGGCCCTCTCCCAGGGCGTGTTCATGCCGCAGCGGACCCCCGCCCAGGAGCAGGCACTGGAGAAGCTCGAGACAGCGTTGGCCCTGGTGGAGGGCTGGGTGGACGAACTCACCGCCGCCGCCACCGAGAACCTGCTGCCCTCCGCCGGCGCCCTCCGGGAAACGGTGCGGCGCCGCAGGGCCACCGGCGGTCCGGCCGAACACGCATTTGCCTCCCTGGTGGGGCTGGAGCTGCGGCCCCGGCGCCTGCGCGACGCCGCGACGCTGTGGGCAACGCTGAAAGATGAGCGCGGCATTGAAGGCCGCGACGCCATCTGGCACCACCCCGACCTGCTGCCCACCGCCGAGGACCTCGATGACCCGAAGGGTTTCAGCTCCCGCCGGAAGCTCGCCGAAGCGAGCGACAGCGAGGTCGACGACGCCCTGCAGAAGTTGCTCAGCGGCGGTTTTGACGAGGCGCCCGCCGCTGACGGTGACACCGCCGCCGGCACGAACACAAATGACGGCGGCCAGGACACGGACGACGACAGTACGGACCAGCCGAAGAGCTGAGATTGGTTGGCGCGGCCGGGGGTTTCCCGGCCGCGCCGGTTCGTTAAGCCCGCGCGTTAAGCCCGCCTGAGCCGGATGTTGCGCGTCGGCAGGTCCTAGTCGGCGTCGCCCGGCCAGGGGTTCCCGGCGGTGTTGGGCACGCGGTCCGGGGCGGCGTCTTTGTCCAGGCCACGCGCGGTGGCGTACGAGACACCTTCGAGGAACGCCTTCGCGCGCCCGGTTTCGGGATAGGCCTCGAGCAACCGCCAGAACGCCGCGTTATGCGGGGCCACCAGCAGGTGCGCCAATTCGTGCAGCAGGACGTAGTCGATCACCCATTGGGGCATCGGGCGCAGTTTGTCCGACAAGCGGATGGTCCCGTCGGCGGGGGTCGCGGAACCCCACCGCGAGTTTTGGTTTCCGACCCAGCGTACCGATGTGGGCGTTGCCCGGCCGCCAAGGTATGTTTCAGACAACTGGGCGGCATGGGCGGCCAGGGCTTCGTCGGTGGCGGGACGCCGCCGGCCGGAAGCGGCGCGCCGCTCCCCCTGCTTGTGCAGCTTTGCCAGCATCCGGTGGACCCACTCACGTTCCTGGGCCGCGGTGAACCGGGCCGGAATGGCGACCACGGCGGTACCGTCTTCCCAGAATGCCGCGACGGTCCGGGTGCGGCGCGCCGACCGCCGCACCTCCACGGGGGATCCACCGGTGGTGGTCAGGACGGCGGCGGGCTGCCCGTGGCTGCCTGGCGGGCTGCCGCGCCTCACAGCACGCTGCTTTCGGCAAGGACCTTCAGGACATCCTCCCCATAGCGTTCAAGCTTGGATGGACCGATGCCGGCAAGCCCGGCAAGTTCTTCGAGGGACGCAGGCCGCGCCTCAGCTATCGCAGTGAGGGTGGCGTCGGTGAAGACGACGAACGCGGGAACGTCAGCGGACTGGGCGACGTCGCGCCGCCAGTTCCGGAGGGCGTCAAAGGTCTGTTCCTCGTAGCTGGGCGGACACGCGTTGCAGCGTCCCACCTTGCGCTCCGCCCCGGTGGACAGCATGCTGCCACAAACCCGGCAGACTGCCGGAGCGGCCGCCTTGCGGCGCGGAACCGGTCCCTTGCCGCGGGCGCTGGAGCTGGCAACGGAGTCGGGCCGCAGCCCGTCGAGGAAACGGGACGGCTTGCGGTTGGCCCGGCCGCCGGGAGTCCGCGCCGTGCTCCACGACAGCGAGAGGTGTTCACGGGCGCGGGTGATCCCGACGTAGAGCAACCGGCGCTCCTCATCGACCGATTCAGGCGAATCTGCGAAGGAAATGGGCATCAGGCCTTCGCTGAGCCCCACCAGGAACACGGCATCCCATTCCAATCCCTTGGCTGCGTGCAGGGAGGCGAGCGTCACGCCTTGCACGGTGGGGGCATGCTGGGCGAGGGACCGCTCCTGGAGTTCGTTGACGAAGTCGCCGAGCCCGAATTCCGGACCGCGGTTCTGCGCCAGTTCATCGGCCAGTGCCACCAGCGCCGCCAATGACTCCCACCGCTCGCGGAGGGCGCCACCACTGTGCGGGGCGGAATCCGTGTAGCCGAGGGAGGAAACAATGTCCCGGACCACTTGGCCCAGTGGTTCCGGGGAATCCGCTTCGCTGACGGCCCTGGTGGCGGCGCGAAGCTGGAGAATGGCGTCCCGCACCTCCTTGCGCGCGAAGAAGCGTTCGCCGCCCCGCAGCTGGTAGCCGATTCCCGCAGCCGCCAGCGCCTGTTCGTAGGCCTCGGACTGGCCGTTGGTGCGGAAAAGGACCGCGACCTCGCTCGCCGGTGTCCCGGCGTCGAGCAGTGCCTTGATCTTCAGCGCCACGGTGGCGGCTTCGGCTTCGTCGTCCGTGCATTCGGTGAACTGGGGCACGGGGCCGGCGGGACGCTGGGCCACGAGTTGCAGGGGCGTGGCCCAGGCGGCGTCTGCGGCAGGGCCGCCGCTGCGCCGGCCCGCCAGCAGGTCGTTGGCCAGCTTCACAACCTGGGGTGTGGAACGGTAGTCCCGGATGAGCTTGACCACGTTGGCCTGCGGGTAGCGGGTCTTGAAGTCCAGCAGGTGACGGGGGGATGCTCCGGTAAAGGAGTAGATGGTCTGGCTGGCGTCGCCCACCACGCAGAGTTCGTCGCGGCCGCCAAGCCAGAGTTCGAGGAGCCGCTGCTGCAGCGGGGAAACGTCCTGGTATTCGTCCACCACGAAGTGCCGGTACTGCTCCCGGACCGTGGCCGCCACCTTCTCGTCCTCCTGCAGGATGCCCACCGTAATCAGCAGCACATCTTCGAAGTCGATCACGTTGCGGTCCGTCTTGACGTCCTCGTAGGACTGGAAAACGCGGGCCACCGCCGTGAGGTCGAATCCCCCGGGTGCACCGCGTCCCTGCGCGTTCTCCAGGTAATTGGCAGGCGTCAGCATGGACACCTTGGCCCATTCAATCTCCGAGGCGAGGTCGCGGATGGACGCGCGGTCGGTGCTCAGCCTCAGCCGCCGGGCGGCCTCGGCGAGGATCTGGGCCTTGTGATCCAGCAGGTTCGGCAGGGTGCCGCCCACCGCTTGCGGCCAAAAAAACTGCAGTTGGCGCAGCGCGGCGGCGTGGAAGGTCCTTGCCTGGACATTGCCCGCTCCCAGGTCCCGCAGGCGGCTGCGCATCTCGGCCGCGGCCCGGGCGGTGAAGGTCACCGCCAGCAGTCGCTGGGGCGTGTAGACCCCCGAATGGACGCCGTAGGCGATGCGGTGCGTGATGGCGCGGGTCTTGCCCGTACCCGCTCCCGCCAGGACGCACAGCGGACCGTTGAGGGTGCTGGCCACTTCACGCTGTTCGGCGTCCAGCCCCCCGAGGATCCGGTCCTCCAGGGAGGCTGCTCCGTCAAAATTCTCTGTAGTCACTTCTGCTGCTTTGTTTCTCGACTACCGCGTGCTGGAGTCTGGTGGATGGAATTACTTAGGCTCCGGCCAGGTCCCGGATCCGGCCGCCGTACCAGTGCTCAATCAGTGAGCGGGCAATCGAGAGCCTGCTGGAAATGGTGATTTCGCCACTGAGCACGGCTTCCTGGAGTTCCTCGCGGCTGAACCAGCGGGCCCTGGTGACCTCGACGCCGTCGGGCGTTGCCTGGGTGTCTTCGGTGACGGCGGTAAATCCAAGCATAAGGGAGGCAGGGAACGGCCACGACTGGGAGCCCAGATACTGGCAGGCCGAAACCCGGACCCCGACTTCCTCCTGGATCTCGCGGACGACGGCCTGCTCCAGCGATTCGCCCGGCTCAACAAAGCCGGCAAGGGTGGAGTAATTAATGGCATCCACGGGACCCCCGCCACCGAGCAGCAGCCGCCCGTCCGCGCCGACGACAGTGACGATGATCGCAGGATCGGTCCGGGGATAGTGTTCCGAGTTGTCCGCCGGGCAACGGCGGACCCAGCCGCCGGCTTCCACGACTGTAGGCGTGCCGCAGCGCGGGCAGTGTGTGTGGCCGGCGTGCCAGTTGGCGATGGCGCTGGACTCCACAAACAACGCCGTGGAGGTGGCGGTCAGGCCTGCCGCGACGTCCCTGAACCCCGCCCAGGCCGCATCCGCGGGGATGCCGGCCGTACCGGGTTCGGGCGGTTCAGGCAGGACGAACAGCAACAGCTCCGTGCCCTCCGGGAGGTCCGAACCTGGCAGTGCGGAGCCAAGGTACACCACGAGGTGCGGGGTTGCCCCGGCCCTTTCAAGCTCCGCCAAAAGTTCCCTGGCGGGGGCGAGCACCATGGTGCTTTCCTGCACCAGGCCCTGCCGGCCCGACAGGACGACGGCCAGCGCATCCGGACCGGCCAGCAGGTCATCGATCATGCCGGGCCTGATGCGGGCAGCAGATCCCCGGTCCACCAGGGCCGGCCGCACCGGGAGCAGGGTGTCCGCCAGGTGGTTCGCGGGCAACCCTGCCGGCGCAGCCTGGTGAACGGGCAGGACAGACTCCGTATAGCTCATGAGTCCACCGTACTGACTGCCCAGGACATTTCACATTTCATGGTGCGGTTTGCCGGTAGGTAACGCCCCCTGAATTCAAGCAATCTCAAGACTCGCCGCCGGCAGACCTCAGTCTGGGACAGCTGGCAATCTACCGTGGAACGGTGAGAAGAAAACCGATTGCGCTGGCGGCCATTGCAACCGCGGCAGTCCCCGGACTGACGCCGACGGCCGTTAGTTCTGCACCGGATGATCCCGCGGACTTCGACTCGGCCCTGCTCCTGGATTCAGAAGGCAAGCGCTGGCGGGTCAGGTCGCCGCGGCACGCGGAGGCCAGCGCCCGGCTGGAAACGGAGTTCCTGGTGCTGCGGGCCTTCGCTCCGGCCGTGCGGGCCGAACTGCCCTTCCTCATGCCCACGGTAGCCGGCAGCGTACGGCTGGGAACCTTAAGCACCTTCGTGTACTCGCACCTGTCGGGCACCACGCGCAGCGTTGAGGAATTGACGTCCGGTCCGGGCAGCGTCGCCCGCGAAATCGGTACCGCCCTGGCTGCCATCCACGACCTGCCCCGGTCTTTGGTGAGCAACGCCGATCTCCCCAGCTACACCCCCAACGAGTTCCGCCAACGGAGGCTGAACGAGCTGGACCAAGCAGCAACCACGGGTAAGATTCCGGCCGCGCTCCTGCGCCGCTGGGAACACGCAATGGAGGACGTGTCCCTGTGGCGGTTCAACCCCTGCGTGGTCCACGGCGACCTGCACGAAGACAACCTGCTTATCGAGTCAGGGCGGGTCACGGCGGTCACCGGCTGGACAGACCTGAGGATCGGTGACCCCGCGGACGACTTCGCCTGGCTGGTGGCTTCGAATGAGCAGGACTTCGTTGATGCAGTTCTGAAGTCCTACACCTCCGGCCGCCGCGACGCCCCGGACCAGCACCTCCTTCGCCGGGCTGCATTGTCAGCGGAGTTCGCGCTGGCACAATACCTGGTCAAGGGGCTTGCAGCTGGTGATGAGGCCATGGTCAGCGAGGCAGAAGGCATGCTGGAGAGCCTGGCCGGCGACATCGCCGAGTTTGGTGGGCAGCCCATCAGCGTCGAACCCCTTCCGGACCCCGCAAGCCGGGACAATGCGGAAGCGGCTGCACCGGCGTCCTCGGAGAGTACCGCGTCGACCGCCGTGCCCACCCCGGCACATTCCGGGTCCTCCCCCGCCGTCACGGTTGTTCCGGTCCCGGCAGAACCGGCAAAACCGGCAGCGCCCGCACAGGCCGCCGTGCATGTGACTCCCATCCCGGTGGAGGAGGCACCCGACGCCGAGGACGGGGCGTCGACGACCCAAGGACCTGATGACACCTCCACCGCCGCCATCTCGGTCATAAACGTCAAACAGGGCTGAGCCGCACCGGGACGCACGCCGGCTGCGCGCAAAGTAAACCCGCGCCTCACGTCCGGGCGAGGGCGCGCGACACTATTCCTTCCAGCTCGGCGGCCGACCCGAGGTCGTGCGGCCGCACCACGGCGTTGTCCGCCACATAGAAGAACGCAGCCCGCACGTCTTCCAGCGGAACGCCTTTCAGGCGTGCCCAGGCAAGCCGGTACACGGCAAGCTGGATCGAACGGGTCTTCAGCTGCCCGGCTGACGGGCGGCGGCCGGTCTTCCAGTCCACCAGGTCCCAGCGGCCGTCGGCGTCCTGGAAGACGGCGTCGACCCGTCCCCGGACAACTACGTCACCCACCCTTGTTTCGACCGGCACCTCAACGAAGGCCGGGGACCTGTCGGCCCATGGGGATGCCTTGAACGTGGCCACCATGTCGTCAAGGTCGTACGCAGCATCGATGTGATCGTCCGACCCCGGCGCCTCGCCGAGGTCAAGCATCCCCGCGGTTCCGAAGTACTCCTCCACCCAGGCATGGAAGGCCGTGCCCTTTCGCGCCGACATGCCCGGTTCGCGGGGAACCGGCCTGCGCAGCCGCCCTACCACTGCTTCAGGGTCCTCCCCGAGGTCCACGAGGGTGGAGGCGGAGATGTGGGTAGGCAGGTGAACCTCCTGGCCGCCTGACCTTCTGGCCCTGCGTTCCAGCAACAGCGCAGCTTCCCTCGCCCAGCCGGCGGCCGCTCCCGTGAGCAGCGGCCCCCCGCCGTTCCGGGGCACGCCCGCTCCGCTGGATTTCCCGGACGCCTCCGGCAGCTCCACGCCGGCCTCCAGCAGGCCCAACACCCGCCCGGCCGCAGCTTCCATGGCTGCCCTGCGGCCACGTGACATGCGGAGCCGCGCACCGGTCCGCGCGTCCGTCGGACCCTCCAGCGGGTCATAGGGCCACACCGCTTCTTCTGTCTCCAGCGTCAGCGGGCTTTCTTCCGGGAGGGCAGCCTCTTCCAAGGACAACCGATGGATCACAGCGGCAGCCTGAAGTTCGTTGCCGGCCGGCTGGGTCAGTGGTGCAAGCTCCGCCAGGAAGGGGGACATCTCGGCCCGGCCGGCGCGAGAACCCACCCAGGCGGCGCTCGATACCCACAGCACATGCTTGGCCCTTGTGTAGGCAACGTAGGCAAGCCGTCGTTCTTCTTCTTCCCCGTGGGCCTGCACCGCCGCCTTGAAATCTTTCTCAGCATCCAGCCACCCCTTTTGGTCCGGTTGTTCCACGTCCCACTGGGGAAGGTCGGCCCGGTCTCCGCGCAAAGGCCAGGGAAGGGCTGCCGACCCGCTGCTCCAGCGGGAATCCCTGTCGCTCGGGAAGGCTCCCGCGTTCAGCCCGGGCACGAAGACAACGTCCCATTCCAGGCCCTTGGACGCATGGACGGTCAACAGCTGGACTGCTTCCCGGTTCACGTCGCTGGCAGGTGCTTCCAGGCCGTTCTCCTCAGCGGAGGCAGCCTCCAGCCATGACAGGAAGGCGAGGATATCCACCCGTTGGGAGGTTCGGAGGAATCCCGCCGCGGCGTCCTGGAAGGCGTCGAGGTTACGCCGCGCCTGATGGATGCTGATCCCGGGCCGTGCCGCCACCTCGATATCCAGGAGCATGGCCCGTTCCACTTCACCCAGGAGGGTGGTGAGGTCATCGCCAAGGTAACCGCGCAATTGGCGCAGTTCCGCCGACAACCGGGCAAGACGCGTGCGGGCCGGCGCACCAAGGGTCCGTCCGTTCGACGACGTCCATCCGTCGCGCGGCAGGAAGTCCAGGGCCTCCACGAGGCTGGCGCCGTCCGTGAGGTCACTTTCCAGGACCGGCCTGTCACCGGCATCGCCTTCGGTGCCGGTGTCGGTGTCGGTGTCCTCGAGGTTGAGCCCGGCGGAGGCTTTGCCCCGGTTTCGCGCCAGTTGGCTGGACCAGTCCCGCAGCGCCATCAGGTCCGCGGGACCTATGCGCCACCGTGCACCGGCCAGGAGCCGCATGAGGGCATCGGAACGGCCCGGGTCCGCAAGGACTCGCAAGGTGGCGACGAGGTCTACGATCTCGGGGGTGTCCAGGAGCCCGCCAAGGCCCACGATTTCGTAGGCGATGCCACGGGCCTCGAATTGCCGGCGGATGGTCTCCATCTGGGCGCGCCTGCGGCACAGCACGGCCAAGGCAGGGGCAACGGCGGTTCCGTCCGCCTTGGCTTCGAAGTCTGTGACCTTGTACCTCAGGACGTCCTCGGCCAGCGCGGCGGCCTCCTCGACGTCGCTGGCGAAGCGTCCCAGCACCACTGCTCCATCGACAGCGTGGGGGCTGGGTTGCAGCGGGGGCACTTCGGCCTCGGCCGCCGTCGCTCCTGCCGGCCCGCGCCTGGCGGCCGACAGGCCAAGGGACTGGGACATGACGTTTGCGGCAGCGAGGATGGAGCGTCCGTTCCGCCAGGCTGTGGTCAAGTAGGAGGTTGGGGCGGGCGCCCAGCCCGACCCCGTGCCGGTTTCAGCGGTCCGGACGGGAAATTCACGGACGAAGTGGAACAACTGCCCGGCGGAAGCGCCGCGGAACCCGTAAATCGACTGGTTGGGGTCGCCGACTGCCGTGACCGCATGGCCGCCGCCGAAAAGGCGGGAAAAAAGTACCAGTTGCGCGTACGACGTGTCCTGGAACTCGTCGAGCAGGACAACCTTGTACCGCTGCCGCTCCATCGCGGCCGCCAGGGGAACCTCCTGCGCCACTTTCGCGGCGAGAGCCACGAGGTCCCCGAAATCGAGGGCGCCGCGGGCACGTTTCGCCGCAGCGTAGCGGCCCACCATATCAGCGACGCTCGCCCTGGTCCGCAGCATTCCCGCAAGCTCCGCCGCTGCCTGCGGCGGGTTCTTCTTCTTGTCTGCCAGATACGGCAGGGACTCGAATTCCGAGAGGCGCGCCATCAACCAGGCTTCGACGTCCTCGGGTTCCTGGAGGTGTTCGGCGCACTCCCCCGCCAGTTGGATCACGGCCTTCACCAGGGTGGACTTCGCCGCCCGGAAGTGGGCGTATTCGCCGTCGTAGGCCTCAACCACCTCACTTGCCAACTGCCATGCCTGCGCGCCGCCAAGCAATACCACGTCGCGTTCCACACCCAGCCGGAGGCCGTAGTCCGAGACGATGCCGCTGGCGAAGGAATGGTACGTGGACACCTTGGGTTCCAGTGCGTCGCTGCTGAGCAGGCCCTCCGGAAACATCCCGCCGCCGGCGTCCTTTGCGGCAAGCCGCTGCATGGCCAGCAGCTTCGACCGGATCCGGCTGGCGAGCTCGCCGGCAGCCTTCCGGGTGAACGTCACCCCCAGGACTTCCTCGGGCGTCACCCAGCCGTTGGCCACCAGCCATACCACCCTGTCCGCCATGGTGGCGGTCTTTCCCGAACCCGCCCCCGCGATCACCAGCCGGGGCGACAGGGGGGAAGAGATGATGGCCGACTGCTCCGGCGTCGGGATGTTCTTTTCGCCGAGCAGCACGGACAGCTCTTCGGGACTGAAACGGGGTGTGGCGGCCTCCCCTGCAGTCAGGACCTCCATCGGGTGGCTCATTCGGTGACCTGCCTTCCACGGGCACACAGCGGACATACTTCGGGAAGCCGGCAGCCATGGCCGCCGTGGCTGCCCTTGGCCGGATCGTGCCGTGCGACGAATTCGCTGCCACCCATCACGGCGGCCGCATCCTTGACCATGTCCAACGCCCAGTTTTCCTGCGGGTCCAGAGGCTCCTGCTGCTGGATGGACGGGTTCTTGGCCCCCGTGCCGAGCTGCGCCAGGATGGCACCGCCGGACAAGCCGCTCCCCTGTGGGCCGGCCTCGAAACCGCCGGCGACCACCGCTGCCTGGTATGCACCAAGCTGTGGATGGCTGGAGAGCTCACCCTTGCCGGGCTGCCTCTTGCCGGTCTTGAGGTCCACCACCACCAGGCGGCCCTCGCCGTCGACCTCCAGCCGGTCAACCTGCCCGCGGAGCACTGCATCGCGCGGCGCCGCTGCGTCCACCACCACGTCCCCAAGGGCGACATCGAAGTCCTTTTCCACGCCCAGCAGGCTGCGGCCTTCAGCCCTCATGGCCACCACATACTGCGCCAACTTCCGCACCATGGACTCGGCGCGCTGAAAATCCAGCCGCCCTTCCCAGTTATCCTTCATCCCCAGCGCCGGCCAACGGCGCACCAGCTCCGCAACGTACTCGGAGCCGGACGCTTCCGGCATGTCCTGGGCGATCGCGTGCACAAGGGTGCCAAGGCTGCGGGCAAAGTCGGTGGCCGCCTCGCCGCCCGCCGCCTGGACGAACCAGTCCAGGGGCGACTTCTGCACGGTCTCCACCTTGGACGGGGACACGAACACGGTGAACCCCGGCGGCACCACGGCCTCGGAGGAGCTCAGCGGAGCCAGCCCCCACCAGGTGTCCGGGTGGGCACCGGCGACCGCAGGTTCGGCGGCGGCCAGGCGTGCCAGCACTTTGGCCGCCTCCTCCCTGTGCGCGGGATCCGCAGCATCGGATTGGGCATATTGCCGGAGTTCGGCGACCAGGGCACGCAGGGTCATGGGCCGCTCGACCTGGGTGAAAACGCGCCCCTCCTGCCCCGGTTCCAGTGGTGCGACGAAGTCCAGGAAGGATGACGGTTGGTCGTCTTCCGATGAGACGGCGGTGCACACCAGGAGTTCGCGTGCCCGCGATACCGCCGTGGAGAAACTGCGCAGTTCGTCATAGCGGATATCCCTCAACCGGCTCAACGGATCCCGTTGGAGCGCATACTCCGGTCCGTGTTCCACGGCGTCGGCGTAAAGGGTGCTGCCGAGCAGTTCGCCGCGGAGCCTGGTATTGGGCCACACACCCTCCTGCAGCCCCGCAATGATGACGACCGGCCATTCGCGGCCCGCGGCGCTGGCCGGCGTCATCAGTTCAACGGCGTCATCCAGCTGGGCGCGGGCAGCGAGGGTGTCCATGGGAAGCTCCTGGTTCAGCAGGTATTCCAGGAACTGCTCAGGGCCCGCGCCGGGCATCTGGTCCACATACCGCTCAGCGGTGTGGAAGAGGGCCATCATCGCGTCGAGGTCGCGGTCCGCCCGGGCCCCGTGCGGACCGCCCGACAAGGCAGTTGACGTCCAAGCGGGGGCGAGGCCGGTGGAGTTCCACAGAGCCCACAACACTGATTCGGCATTGGCGCCGGGCAGGGCGGCTGCCGCGCGGCCGGCCTGGATCATCCTCGCGGTTCGCCGCGCTGCCCGGCCTTCAAGGCCCAAGGCGCCGAGCGCCCCGGGCTCGAGCAGTGCCTCGACCAGGAGGACATCGCTGGCTCGCCCGCCGCCACCGAGGAGTTCCTCCCGGCGGAGCGATTGCCGGAGCCGGCGGAGCTCGATGGATGTGGCCCCTCCGATCCGCGACGTCAGGAGGGCCACGGCGGCTTCCGGCGTCAGGAGGTCCGGATCCAAGGCAATGGCGAAGGCATCCAGGAGCGGCCGGACCGCTACCTCGTCCCGGACCGCGGATTCAGCCACGGGGACCCGGACCGGGATGCCCTGCCCGGACAGGTACCGCTGCAGCTCGCTGACCTGGCCGCCGTTGCGGACAATCACCGCCATGTCGCCAAGTCCGCGGTTGTGGTTGATGTGCTGGTCAAGGATTCTCTGGGCAACATAGCGCAGTTCATGGACTGGTGTGGGGACCAGGTGGGCCTCGACACGGCCGGCCGGGACGTTGTCTTCGTCGTGCGCCGGGCCATCGTTCCGGGCCGTCCGGCCGACTGGCTCCAGCCGCCGCGCCAACTGGCCGCCGGCACGTTGCGAGATGCGGCCGGCAACACTGAGCCACGACTCGGCGACGGCGGGGGCCAGGCCGTGCGCGTAACGGAGCGGACGTTCCAGGACGGGATCCTGGGCGGCCAGGAGCCGCGGCAGTTCAGCAACGAGGTCCGGCCTGGCGCCACGGAATCCCTGGACTACGGTGTCCGGAGACGACGTCACGTAGCAGTCGCTGCCGGCCCCGATATCGGCCAACAGTTCAAAGATTGCGGGGTTGGCCTCCTGGATATCGTCCACCAGGACCACCTGCAGGCGGTCACGCTCGGCCGCGAGGAAATCGGGGGCGTCCTGGAAGATCTGGCGGGCGGCTGTGATGATACCGGCGGGGTCGAACGCTTCCGGCATTCGCAGGTCCAGGACGTCCCGGTACTCCGCGTAGAGCGCTGCAGCCGCTTTCCAGTCCGGACGTCCACACTGGTCCGCCAACCGGGAGAGGTCCTCGGCCGTGCGGCCGGATTCAATGACGCGGTCAAAGAGTTGCCGCACCTCCTGGCGGAAACCGCGGGTTTCCAGTGCACGGTCGAGATCGGCCGGCCACGGCAGCTCAAGGCCGGGGATCCTGTGTCCTTCCAGGAGCTCCTTGATAATCAGGTCCTGCTCCGGACCTGACAGGAGCCGGGGTGGCCTCGAGAGCTGGATGACGCCCTCGGCCTTGGCTCGCCGGATGAGGTCGAATGCATAGGACGCCCAGGTCCTGGCGGGAGTGGTGCTGAGGCTACGGTCCAGGCGGGCAGTGAAGCGGTCCCGCAGGAAGTCTGCGGCAAGGCGGGTGGGCGCCAGTATCAGCATGCGCTCCGGATCCACCCCGTCGCGGAAGACGCGCTGGACGGCTGCCTCCACCAGGACGGTGGTCTTTCCCGTGCCCGGTGCACCGGGTACCAGGACTGGCCCTGAACCCTGCGCAACATCCACCGCTGCCTGCTGGTCCGGCGTGAGCTGGATTGCTTCCGCATGCGCCCGGCGGGGCGGGAGCAGCCGAAGAGCAGGGGTACCGGAAAATGCACCCTCGTGGGCCTCCTGCCTTTCCTGCCGCGGGGCCAAGGGGCCGTTCAAGGGGATAGTTACTGTCACAAACTCATTCCATCATCAGCCACCGACAATCTCCGGAGCCTGCGCTCCAACTCCCCGGCGGCGGCATCGATCCGCTCAAAATCCTCGTCGGTGGGGGCCCAACGTGCCGCAGCCAAATCCACGTGCCACCGTCCTTCCCCTGTCCGGAGGTACGCCGCATGGTCTCCCTTCAGCGGGGTTCCCTCCTCGAGGTAGCGGTACAAAGCCTCGGCTTCGTGGCCTTCGGGGGCATGCCCGCTCGCTTTCAGGACGCGCCACCAGGGCACACCGCTTCCGAAGTGGCTCATCACCGAGCCCACCTGCCGGGGCCCACCGGAGCCCAGGAGCTCGGCGACATCCCCGTACGACACTGCGGATCCCGGCGAAACCAGCCTGACAACGGCAAGGACCGCCTGGACATACTCTTTCCGCATTGATCCAATGTAGCGGCAGTGGCGTTCCACTAAATTGTCGGCGGGTCCCCTTAGCGTTGAACCATGAGCTCCTGGCATACCCTCCCCCGCGCAGCATTTGACCTTGAAACCACCGGCCGTAATTCGCGTGCGGCCAGGATCGTCACGGCGTCGATCACCGTGGTGGACCATGAAGGCGGGGTCATCAAGGAGCACGAGTGGCTGGCGGACCCGGGTGTGGAGATTCCCACGGAGGCCAGTGATGTCCACGGCATCACCACCGAGCAGGCGAGGCGGGACGGCCGGCCGGCCCATGAGGTGACGCGGGAGGTCGCCGCCGTCCTGCAGGAACTCTTTGACTCGGAAATCCCGGTCATCGCGTTCAATGCCAGCTACGACTTCACGGTCCTCGCTGCGGAGTCGGCGCGGTACGGGGTGCCGCAACTCCACCGTTTCCCCATCCTGGACCCGTACATCATGAACAAGCAGGTGGACCGGTACCGCAAGGGCAAGCGGACGCTCACCGCCCTCTGCGAGGAATACGGCGTGAACCTGGACAATGCTCACACTTCCGCCGCCGACGCTCTCGCCACCGTTCGCGTGCTCGATGCGATGGCCGGGAAGTTCCCCAAACTTCAGATGCCGGCGGGCAACCTGCACCAGCTCCAGATCGAATGGGCTACGGCCCAGGCCGCGGACTTCCAGAACTACCTCCGCAAGACCAAGCCTGCGGCCGTGATCGAGGGAGACTGGCCTGTCCTGCCGCCACAGGATGCTACGGCCGGAGGCTTCTAGGCCGCTCCTGCCGCCTGCCGGATTGGGAGGCATGTCACAGTCACGTTGCTTAATGAAAGTTCCCCCTCAGGTCGGCTGATCCTTCGTTCGCGTGGCCGCCTGGCGCTTTGATCACTCCATGAATCCTTCCACGGCTGATCATTATTCGGCCAAAAAGTCATGGAGCAGCACTTTCTTCATCTCACTGCCCCTAATCGCGCTGGTGAGACAATAAAGTTTTGCGGTCACCGCCTGCCCAGCCCGGCTGGACCAGCGCCGGGAGCAGGTACCAGGCGCCATAGCGCAGCCCTGCGGCCCGGTCGACTTAGGACTCAATGAAAGTGACAACCTGATGAAAATCAAAGCGATGAAGTGGCTCACAACCGCTCCTGTTGCCCTCGCCCTTGCGGTTTCGCTCGCGGCGTGCGGTGGCTCCTCCCAGCCGAGCGGCACCCCCACCGACGCCCTGAAGGGCAGCGACCAGCAGACGCTGGACAAGTACACCACCGCGGACGTCACGCCGATCGACAAGATCGACAAGACCAAGCTCGGCCTCATCACCGAGGGCACCCTGCGCGTCGGCACCCTCTCCGATGCCCCGCCGAACATCTTCATTGACCCTTCCGGCAAGTTCACCGGCTACGACAACGAACTCCTGCGCGCCATCGGTGACAAGCTGGGCCTGAAGGTGGAGTTCGCCTCCACCGATTTCTCGGCCCTGTTGTCCCAGGTGGCCAACAAGCAGTTCGACGTCGGATCCTCCTCGATTTCCACCACGGACAAGCGCCGTGAGACGGTCGGTTTCACCAACGGCTACGACTTCGGCTACATGGCTGTCGTGACCAAGAACGACTCCACGGTCAAGGGCTTCGCCGACCTCAAGGACGGCGTGCGCATCGGCGTGGTCCAGGGCACGGTGCAGGACGACTACGTCACGAACACCCTGGGTCTCGAGCCGGTCCGGTTCCCGGACTACAACACTGTCTACGCCAATGTGAAGTCCGGCCAGGTCGACGCCTGGGTGGCACCCTCGCAGCAGGCCACCGGGCAGGTCAAGGATGGCGACAACACCAAGATTGCCGAGAAGGTGGTCAACACCCAGAACTTCACCGCGTACGCAGTGAACAAGGACAACAAGCCACTGATTGACGCCCTCAACGCGGGACTCGACGCCGTTATCGCTGACGGCACGTGGACCAAGCTCACGGCCCAGTGGTACACGGACCGTCCCACGGCCGCCGAGCAGACCCCGCAAGGCTGGAAGCCGGGCAGCAAAGCCGTCCAGGTTCCCGCGAAGTAACCCGGGCGTTCCATGGATATCCTCAAACTACTCTCCGATACCTTCCTTGACTGGAATGCCATCGGCGCCGTCCTGCCCAAAATGTTCGCCGTCGGGCTTCCGAATACGCTCGTTTTGGCCGTCTCTTCCGGCGTCATCGGAACAGTGCTCGGCATGCTGCTTGCCCTGATGGGGATCTCCCGGAACGCCGGGGCCCGCTGGGTCGCGCGTATCTACACGGACGTGCTCCGCGGGCTGCCGCCCATCCTCACCATCCTGGTAATCGGGCTGGGCTTCGGGCCGATCGTCCGGCAGTGGACCGGGTCCACCAGCCCCTACCCGATGGCAATCGCCGCGCTGTCCCTGATGTCGGCCGCCTACATCGGCGAGATCTTCCGCTCCGGCATCCAGAGCGTGGACAAGGGACAGCTCGAAGCCACCCGTGCCCTGGGGTTCGGCTACGGCCCGGCCATGCGCCTGGTGGTCGTGCCCCAGGGTGTACGGCGGGTGCTTCCGGCCCTGGTCAACCAGTTCATCGCGCTGATCAAGGAGTCCTCCCTGGTCTTTATGCTCGGGCTGCTGGCCAGCGAGCGGGAAATCTTCCAGATCGGCAAGGACGCGGCGTCCACCAGCGGCAACCTGTCGCCCTACGTCGCTGCGGCTGTCTTTTACCTGGTGCTCACCGTTCCGTTGACGCACTTTGTGAACTGGATCGACAGGCGCCTCCGCACCGGACGGCCGGAAAAGAAAGAACCGGACGAAGCTGCAGCGGTCGTCGGGAAGGGAGCCCAGGCATGAGCGAGTTCACGTCCGGAACACTGAGCGCAAAGAATATCCACCTGTCCTTCGGCAGCAACCACGTGCTGCGGGGCATTGACCTGCACGTTCCGCAGGGCACCACGGCTTCCGTCATTGGCCCTTCGGGGTCGGGCAAGTCCACCCTGTTGCGGGTCATGAACCGGCTGATTGAACCGGACCAGGGGGACATCCTGCTGGACGGCCGTTCGGTCCTGAAGGACAACCCTGATGAACTCCGGCGCCGGATCGGGATGGTGTTCCAGCAGTTCAACCTGTTCCCGCACAAGACGGTGGTGGAGAACGTCTCGCTTGCCCTGCGGAAGCTGCGCAAGCTCTCCAAGGAGGAAGCGCGCGCCGAGGCCCTGGAGCAGTTGGACCTTGTCGGGTTGAAGCACAAGGCTGATTCCCGGCCCGCCAACCTGTCCGGCGGGCAGCAGCAGCGCGTCGCCATTGCCCGCGCGCTGGCCATGAAGCCGGAGGTGATGTTCTTTGACGAGGCGACCTCCGCGCTGGACCCTGAGCTGGTCAAGGGCGTGCTGGCACTGATGGCGGACCTCGCCAAGGGCGGTATGACCATGGTGGTTGTCACCCACGAGATGGGTTTCTCCCGCAACGTGTCCGACGCCGTGACGTTCATGGACGCCGGCGTGGTGGTGGAGTCCGGCCCTCCTGAGCAGGTTTTCACCGAACCACGGACGGACCGGCTGAAGGGGTTCCTCGCCGACGTCCTGTAGGCAGCCCGGCAGGCACGGACCAAAAAACCCCGCCTTCCGGACTTTTCCCCCTTGTACGCAGGGGGGAAAAGTCCGGGAGGCGGGGATTGTCCGTTTAACGGCCGACGGCGGTCCTAGGCCTGGGCGGCTGCGGCCGCCTTGGCTGCGGCTGGGAGGGCGTCGTAGATCCGGTTCATGGCGTCGTCGTCGTGCGCGGCCGAGAGGAACCATGCCTCGAAGACCGAGGGCGGCAGGTAGACCCCGGATTCCAGCATGGAGTGGAAGAACGGGGCGTAGCGGAATGTTTCCTGCGCCTGGGCGTCGGCATAGTTATGGACACCATGGGCGGAGGTTCCGAAGGCCACCGAGAAGAGGTTCCCGGCGAACTGGATGGAGTGGTCCACCCCGGCCGCATCCAGGGCGGTGGAAACCGCAGACGACAGTTCCAGCGAGCGGACGTCGATGAAGGAGTAGACATCCCGCGTGGCGTGGGTCAGGGTGGCGACGCCGGCGGCCATCGCCACCGGGTTTCCGGACAGCGTACCGGCCTGGTACACGGGGCCGGTGGGCGCTAGGTAGTCCATGACATCGGCACGGCCGCCCAGGGCCGCCGTCGGCATTCCGCCGCCGATGACCTTGCCGAAGGTGAGCAGGTCCGGGGTCCAGGGTTGCTCGGCGTCGGGGGCGCCGCCGGTGAGGCCCCAGTAGCCGGAGTAGCCGGTGCGGAAGCCGGTCAGGACCTCATCGACAATGAGGAGCGCGCCGTGCTCCCGGGTGATCCGGGAAAGGCCCAGGTTGAAGCCCTCGGCGGGTGTGACAACGCCCATGTTGGCCGGCGCGGCCTCGGTGATGACAGCTGCGATGTTCTGTCCGTGCGCGGCGAAGGCTTCCGCGACGGCCTGGAGGTCGTTATAGGGCAGCACCAGGGTTTCGGCTGCGGTGGCTTCCGTGACGCCGGCGGACCCGGGCAGGGCGAGCGTCGCCACGCCGGAGCCGGCGGCGGCCAGCAGTCCGTCAAGGTGGCCGTGGTAGCAGCCAGCGAACTTGATGATCAGGTTGCGGCCGGTGAAGCCGCGGGCCAGCCGGACCGCCGTCATGGTGGCCTCGGTGCCGGTGGACACCATCCGCAGGCGTTCGACCGCGGGCACGCGTTCCTGGACGATGGCCGCCAGGTTTGCCTCATCAGGCGTGGACGCACCGAAGGAAAGGCCACGGTCGACGGCGGCGTGGACGGCATCCAGCACGGCCGGGTGGGCGTGGCCCAGCAGGGCCGGTCCCCACGAGCAGACGAGGTCCACGTATTCCTTGCCGTCGGCGTCGGTCAGGTAGGGGCCTTTGGCTGAGACCATGAACCGAGGCGTGCCGCCGACGGAGCCGAAGGCGCGGACCGGCGAGTTGACGCCGCCCGGCATCAACTGGCGGGCGCGGTCGAAGAGTGCCTCGTTGCGAGGATTGCTGGAAGTCATGGTTCCTATTCTCTCAGTTAGCCGTAAGCACGGTTAGCCGGCGAGCAGCTCGGCCACCCGGGGCGCCACCGCCGTACCCATCAATTCGATCGAGCGCATCATGGCCGCATGCGGCAAAGGCCCGTTGCTGTATTTCAGGTCGAAGCGGTCCACGCCCAGGTTGCGTTTGAGCCGCACGATCTTTTGGGCCACCGTCTCCGGCGAGCCGACGTAGAGGGCGCCCTCGGCCGAGCAGAGGGCATCGAACTCGCCGCGGCCGGCCGGCCCCCAGCCGCGCTCGGCACCGAGCTTGTTGCGCAGCTTCAACCAGTGCGGGAACAGCTCTTCGCGGGCCTGCTCATCGGTGTCGGCCACATGGCCGGGCGAGTGCGTGGCCATCTGCTGCATCGGGTGGCCGTACTTGGCCATGGCCTCGCGGTAGAGGTCGGCGAGGGGCCGGAAACCGCGCGGCTGGCCGCCGATGATGGCGAAGATGATGGGGTAGCCGTACTGGGCGCACCGGAGGACGGATTCGGGGGTACCTCCCACGCCGATCCAGGTGGGCAGGAGGTGGTGTTCCAGCGGCGGGTAGACGCTCAGGCCGGCGAGGGCCGGGCGGGTGCGGCCTTCCCAGTGCACAGGTTTCTGTGCGCGGACCTTGTCGAACAGCTCGAGTTTCTCTTCGAACAGGACCTCGTAGTCGGCCAGGTCCAGCCCGAACAGCGGGAAGGATTCGATGAAGGATCCGCGCCCCAGCATGACTTCCGCCCGGCCGTTGGAGATTGCGTCCACGGTGGAGAAGCGCTGGAACACCCTGATGGGATCGTCCGAGCTCAGGACGGTCACGGCAGAGCCCAGGCGGATGCGGGTGGTGCGTGCCGCAGCGGCGGCGAGGAAGACTTCAGGCGCGGACACGGCGTAGTCCTTGCGGTGGTGCTCCCCCACACCGAAGGCGTGGAGTCCGACGGCGTCCGCCAGTTCAGCCTGTTCCAGCAGTTGGCGCAGGACCTGGGCATGCGGCTGCGGGCTGCCGTCGGGGGCCTCACCCACGTCGCCGAAGGTGTTCAGGCCCAACAGGATGCGGTCGTCCCCCACCGGCGCGGTGGGTCCCGCCGCCTGGGCGGCAGTCACCGGGATTCCTTGAGCCAGCCGGCCAGTTCGGTGGCCCAGTACGTGAGGACCATGTGGGCGCCGGCCCGGCGGATGCCGAGGACGGACTCGGTGATGGCGGCGCGGCGGTCGATCCAGCCGTTGGCGGCTGCGGCCTCGATCATCGCGTACTCGCCGGAGATCTGGTAGGCGGACACGGGCACGGGGCTCATCGCGGCGACGTCGGCCACGATGTCGAGGTAGCTCATGGCCGGTTTGACCATGATGATGTCCGCGCCTTCAGCCAGGTCCAACTCCACTTCGCGGAGGGCTTCGGTGCGGTTGCCTGCATCCATCTGGTAGGTCCGCCGGTCTCCCTTGAGCTGGGAGTCCACGGCTTCCCGGAATGGTCCGTAGAACGCCGACGCGTACTTGGCGGAGTAGGCGATCACCGACGTGTTGAGGTGGCCGGCGTCGTCAAGGGCTGAGCGGATGGCGGCGATCTGGCCGTCCATCATACCGGAGGGGCCCAGCATGTGGGCGCCGGCCTCAGCTTGCGCCACGGCCATCCGGGCGTAGATTTCCACGGTGCGGTCGTTGTCTACGTACCCGTCGGCGTCGAGCACCCCGCAGTGTCCGTGGTCAGTGAATTCGTCCAGGCAGACGTCGCTCATGATCACCAGGTCGTCGCCCACTTCCGCGCGGACGTCCCGGATGGCCTTGTTCAGCACACCGTCCGGATCCAGGGACGCCGAGCCTTCGGCGTCCCGGGTTTCCGGGATGCCGAAGAGCATGATGCCGCCCAGGCCGAGTTCCACCGCTTCCGCCGCGGCCCGTTTGAGCGTGTCGGTGGTGTGCTGGACCACGCCCGGCATGGACGTGATGGGGTTGGGTTCGGTGAGGCCTTCCCGGATGAAGGCCGGGAGGATGAGTTCGGCGGGCGCGAGCCGGGTTTCGGCGGTCAACCGGCGCATGGCGGGGGTGGTGCGCAGGCGGCGGGGGCGTTGGTTGGGGAAAGTCATGGGTCCTGTCCTTCGCGTGGTTCATCAGGCTTTTGGGGAGCGGGGAGGCGGGCGGGCCGGTCAGGGCGGGTTGAGGGCCTTCGCGACGGCGGCAACCAGCCCGTCAGGGGTGGGCTCGTCCGCCACCGCAGCCACGTCCAGGCCGAGCGCCACGGCCTGCTCCGCCGTCGACCGGCCGATGACGACCAGCCGGCAGCCCGGGCGGCCCGTGAGGGCTGAGAGGCGTCGCACAGCGCTGGGCGAGGCGGCTATCGCCGCATCGATGCGCCCCGCGGCGATCTCCGCCGCGGCGCCTTCCGGGGTGAGGAGGGAGTACGACGGCGGCTGGTGGCGTGCGCCGCCGTCGTCCGCTTGGACGGCGAGCCGGCGCTCTGCTGCCGCCGGGTAGTCCACGGTGCGGTAGGCAGTGACCGTCGAGACATCGCCCCCTGCCGCCCGCAGGCCATCGGCCAGTGTGGCAGCGGCGATGTCGGCCTGCGGCAACAGGATCCTGCCGCCTCCCGGCCAGACGCCCAGCAGGCCCGTTGCCGACTGCTCTCCGGCCGGAACAAGGGAAACGGTGAGGCCACCGGATTCCAGGAGCCTGCGCGTCGCCGGACCGATGGCCGCGATGCGCGTGCCTTCAGGGACCAGTCCGGCCAGGCCGAAGCCCCGGTCTGCGGCTTTTTCCAGCAGGACGTGCACGGTGGTCGCGCTGCTGAGCACCAGCCAGTCAAAGGCGCCGGCGGCCAGGGCATCGCAGGCGACGTCCACCGCGTGCTGGTCCGGTGCCCGTTCGAAGTCGATCAGCGGCAGCAGAACCGTCTCGGCGCCTGCCCTTTCAAGGGCGTCCACCAGGGCGGCGGCGCGTTCCGGGCTCCGGGTGACCAGCACCCTGGCACAGGCCAGGGGTCCGCCGCCGGACGGTTCACCGCTGCGCGGCGTGTCCGGTCCGGGGCTCGGCGAAGGCTGCGTCATCGCCAGGTCAGGACGCCTGCAGGTCTGCGATGTCGGCGGCTCCGGCGGCGAGGAGGACCTCAGCCAGCTCAATGCCCAGCAACGTGGCGCCGACTTCCGTCAGCCCGTCCGTGGCCCGTTTGTCCCGTACGGTGGCGGTGCCGTCCACGGCGCACACAACTGCTTCGAGGTGGAGCATGCTGCCTTTTCGGTAGGCGTACGCACCGACCGGTGCGGCGCAGCCCGCTTCGAGCCGGGCCAGCAGGGCCCGTTCGGCGGTGACCGCCAGGCGGGTGTCCGGGTCATCCAAGGCTGCAAGCGCCTGGGCCAGCACCTCGCGGGATCCTTCGGTGGCACCCGGTTTCGGCGGGGCATCGGCCGTGCGGCACTCGATGGCCAGTGAGCCCTGCCCGGCGGCGGGGAGCATCACGTCCGTTTCGAGGTATTCGCTGACGCTGTCCAGCCTGCCGATGCGTTCCAGTCCGGCGGCGGCGAGGACCACCGCGTCGAGGTCACAGGATTTTCCGGGCACCACCTGGTCAGTGGAGTTGCCGGGCAGTCCGGGCACGCGGCCCAGCCGGGTGTCCACATTGCCGCGGATATCGATGATCTCCAGGTCGGGCCGGGCAGCACGCAACTGCGCTGCCCGCCGCGGCGAACCGGTGCCCACCTTGGCTTCCGCCGGCAGGTCGGCCAGCTTGAGTCCGTCGCGGGCGCACAGGACGTCCCGCACATCCACCCGCCGCGGCGTCGCCGCCAGGCTCAGGCCCACGGCTGCGCCTGTGGGCAGGTCCTTGAGCGAGTGGACGGCGACGTCGCACTCATCGCGCAGCAGCGCATCACGCAATGCTGCGACGAAGACGCCGGTGCCGCCCATTTGCGACAACGATCCGGTGAGGACGTCGCCGTCGGTCCTGATGTGCACCAGTTCCACCGGGAAACCCCCGACGGCGGCCAGCTGGTCCGCGGTCTGCCGGGTCTGGGTCAGCGCGAGCTTGCTGGCGCGGGTTCCGATCCGGACAGTCACTGCTGTGCCGTTTCCCCGGCCGTCCCCGCGGGATAGGGGTCGTGCCCGGTTCCCACTGTGGTGTCAGCGCCGGAGATGGTGGGCTTTTCGCCACGGAAGTTGGCGCAGCAGCCGGGCCGGCACACGTCGTACCAGGGCCCGAGATCCGTCACGGCCGGGCGGTCGCTGATGTTGTTCGCCACGGTCCGCTCGCAGATGAGGTCCACGAGGCCGTCGACGAACGCGCGGTGCGTGCCGGGAGTGGGGACGCGGGTGGCGGCCAGTCCGAGGTTGGCGCAGGTTTCCATGGCTTCGGTGTCCAGGTCCCAAACGACTTCCATGTGGTCGCTGACGAAGCCCAGCGGCACGATGACGATTCCCTTGACCCCTTGGCCTGCCAGTTCCTCGATGGCGTCATTGATGTCCGGTTCCAGCCACGGAACATGCGGGGCGCCGGAACGGGACTGGTACACCAGGGACCACGGAGCGGCCAGGCCGGACTCCGCCTTGACCCGGTCCATGACCGCGGCGGCGTTGGCCAGGTGCTGGGCCACGTACGCCGAGCCTTCCTCGAACTCGCGCGGCTCGCCCTCGGAACGGCCGGCAGCCTCGGCGTCGCGGGTGGGGATGGAGTGGGTGGCGAACAGGACGTGGACGGGAGCCTCCGGGGTGCCTGCGGCCGCCAGTTTGGCCAGGACGTCCGCCAGGCCTGCGGAGGTGCCCTCGACGAACGGCTCCACGAAACCGGGGTGGTCGAAGTACTGGCGGACCTTGTCCACTTCCAGCCTGCCGTCCAGGCCGGTTTCGGTCAGGGCCATGCCGATGTCCTCGCGGTACTGGCGGCAGCTGGAGTAGCAGGAGTAGGCACTCGTGGTGAGCATCAGCACGCGGCGGTGGCCGGCGTCGTACGCTTCCTGGAGTGTCTGCGGGAGGTAGGGCGCCCAGTTGCGGTTGCCCCACAGGACGGGAAGGTCGATCCCCCGGGACGCCAGCTCGGCCTCCAGGGCTGCCTTGAGCTCGCGGTTTTGCTGGTTGATGGGGCTGATGCCGCCGTTGGCCCGGTAATGGTGGGAGACCTCTTCAAGCCGTTCGTCCGGAATTCCGCGGCCGCGGGTGACGTTGCGGAGGAACGGAATGACATCGTCTTGGCCTTCCGGTCCGCCGAACGAGGCGAGCAGGACGGCGTCGTAATTCTTTGGCGCCATGCGTCCGGCTTCCGTAACGGGGTTGACCGCTGCCTGCGGATCCAGCGGGCTCATGCGAGGACCTCGGCAACCTCATCGGCGGTGATCCGGCGGCCGGTGTAGAAGGGCACTTCTTCACGGACGTGGTTGCGTGCCTCGGTGGCGCGCAGGTGGCGCATCAGGTCCACCAGGTCCACGAGTTCGGGCGCTTCCAGTCCAAGGATCCATTCCCAGTCCCCCAGCGCGAACGAGGAAACGGTGTTGGAGATTACCTGGGGGAACTCCCGGCCCAGGAGTCCGTGCTCCCGGAGCATCGCGCCGCGCTCCTCCTCCGGCAGGATGTACCACTCGTAGGAGCGGACGAACGGGTAGACACAGAGCCATTCAGCCGGCGCGACGCCGCGCGAGTAGGCGGGCGTGTGGTTCTTGGCGAATTCGGCCTCGCGGTGGACACCCATGGCGGACCAGACAATCTCGGTCCCGGCAAACAGGGTGCTGCGGCGGATGTCGCGGATGGCCTGCTGCAGCGCCTCGGGCTTGGGCCCGTGGAGCCACACCATCACGTCGGCGTCGGCACGCATGGCGGAGACGTCGTAGCTGCCCCGGTGCGTCACGCCCGCCTCGGCGAGCCGCTCCAGCAGGGCTTCGAAGTCGGCGGCAGCGTCTGCGCTGCGGACCACCGACGCCGACCGCTTGAAGACCGTCCAGAGGGTGAAGAACTGCTCGGCTGATTCTTCGGTTTTAGTGACAGATTCGGCAGAAGTGTGGCTCATGGTTACCAGTTTGCCCCTTCACCGCCACCAAGTGGAAACCGAACAGTTCTACAACTCGTAGAAGTGATTAATGTCACATTATCCCGCCCCGCGGGTCAGGCTGTACGGCGTTTACAACCGGCGCATGCGCAGGAACACGAGGCCGGCGGCGGTCCCCACGCCGACGAGCCCGACTCCCAGCCACACCATGGCATCGGGGACACCCGGCAGGGCCTCGATGGACGAAACCGGGCGGCCCGGACTTGCCGGGACTCCGGCCGCCTGCGCGGTGCGGGCTGCCGGGGACGGCTGGGCGCCCGGCTGCAGGGCAGTGCTGGACGGCGAGCCAGTTGACGGAGCCCCGCCGGTTTCCGGACCGGCAGCAACCGGCGCCGTACTCTCCTGGCCTGCTGCAGCGTCACCGGCGGCCGTGCCGGGCGTTGCTGCTGCGACGCTGGATCCCGTGCCCGGATCGACAGCTCCGGGCGCGGGAGGGACCGCCGCCTGGGCAGCCGCCGGCGCTGATGGGGACGCCGCCGGCGCGGAGCCGGACGCCGCGCCGGCACCCGTGGACGCGGCAGGTGGCGGGGCGGTGGCGGGGGCGGTCCTGGCGGACGACGGCGAAGAGGATGGCGAAGGAGTCGACGACGGCGCAGGGGTGGTCGGCATGGGGGTCCGCGCGGCCGGGGACAAAGGAGTCCCGGAGGTGGTCGGGAGCGGAAGATCGGGAAGCAGCGCGGACAGCGGGCCTCCCGCCGAAACGGCGGCGGACGCTGTTGTGCCGGCACTCAGCGACGCTTCCGCCGTGGGATCCTGCGGCGGGACTGCGTCCTCGGCCAAGGACGCCTGGACGCCGGTGGAAAGAACCAGTACCGCTCCGACGGCCGCTGCTGCGGTGCCTCGCCGGAGTCCCCCATGGATACCGGTCCGGGACATTGGAAGCTCGGACCTGTGTTGAACCATAGTCATCGACCCTAACCAGAACGCCGGCCCGATTGAAAACCGGGAACTGCCCGGCCGCAGGTTCTGGACGGGGGCGTCAAGGCGCCCCGACGCGCTGACCAGCAGTGATGGTCAGGCGCCGGTCATCCGGCCAATTTGTTCCCGGGTATCGGCAACAACGGCAGCCAGGCCGTTCCCGGCCATCCAGCCGCCGACGACGGCCAGGCCGCCGGCAGCCGTGCACGCCTCCCGGATGGCTGCCGCCCGCGCCCGGTGTCCCACCGCGGCGAAGGGGAGGGACCCGCGCCACCGCACTACGTCCCAGTCCCGGATGTCGCCGGCCGCGACGGGAACGCCCAGCAGTGCTGATGCGTCGCGAAGCGACGCCGCGAAGAGCTCCTCATCGGAGTCCGGGCCGCCCGGCTGGGCGGAGGCGCCGTCCACCCGGCCGTAAGACAGCCGCAGCACGTGGCGGCCGGGGCCTGCAGCGGCGGCGAGCCAGTCCCATTTGCCGGTGGCATGGGTGAGTGCCTTCGCCTCGACGCCTGGGGTTTGCGGGGCCACCAGAATCCCGGTTCCGCGTGGCCGCCGGTCCAGGTCCGGCTGGTCCAGCACCAGGGTGACAAGTTTGACGTCAGGCCCGGAGGCCGGCTGCTTCCCTGCGATCGCAGGGACCGCAGCTTCCAGGAGCCCGACGGCGGCCGGACCGTCGACTGCCATGACCAGCAGGTCGCCGGTGAACGGCGCGCCGGCGGCGTCCACCCGCCACCCTGTAATGGTGCGGCTGACGGCTGTCGCCGCCGTGCCCGCCAGCAGGGTCACCCCCCGCGACCGCAGATCGGCCACCAGGGCATCCACCAGCGTGTGCATGCCACCGTCAAGACCGGCGACGGCGGACCCGGCCTTGGCGGGACGGCCCGGATCGGTGGCTCCCGCACCGATTGCGGGCCGACGCTGCGCAGACACCGCGGCAGCGAGGGAACCGTGATTCCGCAGCCCGGTTCGAAGGCCCGGCGCCACCATGTCGACGTCGAGCAGGCCGGGATCCGCGGAGTGGACACCGCCCACGACGGGGGAAACCAGCCGGTCCAGCACCCGCGCGCCCATCCGTGCCCGGACGAGGGCGGCAACGCTGGTTACGCCGGTACCGGCACCCACCGAGGCAGGCAGGAGCCGGTCCAGCGAGGCACGCAGCGAGCCCATGATGCCCAGGGTCCGCCGGACCTCCGGGTCCCAGGGGTTGGCCGGAATGCCCAGCACGCCGGTCTTGGGCAGTTCGCGGGGCCCGTCGGGAAGCTGGACCCAGGCACCGCCCGGGCGTGGGGAAACGATCCTTCCGCCCAGTCCCAGTTCGGTGGCAAGGCGGGCTACGGCGTCGGACCTTGTGGCGAAGGATTCCGCACCGCTGTCCAGCGTGAGGCCGGACACGGTGTGGCTGCCAACGCAGCCTCCCCAAGCGTCACCGGCCTCGAGCACGGTGACGTCAAGGCCGGCTGTGGCGAGCTCCCGGGCGGACAGGAGCCCGGAAATCCCGCCGCCCACCACCAGCGCCGTGCCGGGCTTCGCCGGAGAACTGCCCACGGGTTACGCCGGCGGGATGGAGTGGATGAGCTCCACCACCCGGGTCAGGACGGCCGGATCCGTTTCGGGCGGCACGCCGTGCCCCAGGTTCAGGACATGGCCGGGGGCGGCGGAACCGGCCGCGATGACCTCCCGGACGTGGGCTTCGAGGATGTTCCAAGGAGCTGGGAGCAGCGCGGGGTCGATGTTGCCCTGCAGCGGAACCGTTCCGCCCAGCCGGCGGTTCGCCTCATCAAGGGGGAGCCGGTAGTCCACCCCCACCACGTCCACGCCAACGTCACGCATGGCCACCAGGAGTTCGGAGGTTCCGGTGCCGAAGTGGATGAGCGGAGCACCGAGGTGGCGGACGTGGTCAAGGGCCCGGGCCGAGGCCGGTGCGACATAGCGGGTGTAGTCGGCCAGGCCCAGCGAGCCGGCCCATGAGTCGAAGAGCTGGGCCGCCGAGGCACCCGCCTCCAGCTGCGCCTGGAGGAACATGCCGGAGGCGTCTGCGGCCCAATTTGCCAGGGCGTGCCAGGTTTCGGGGTCGGCGTGCATAATGGTGCGCGGGCCGAGGTGGTCGCGCGACGGCTTTCCTTCGACCATGTACGCGGCCAGCGTGAAGGGGGCGCCGGCGAAACCGATGAGCGGCGTCTTGCCCAGTTCAGCCACCGTCAGGCGGACGGCCTCGCGGATGGGCTCAAGCGCTTCCCAGGTCAGCTGCGGGAGGGCGGCAACGTCGGCGGCCGTGCGCACGGGCTTGTCCAGGACGGGCCCCACCCCCGGCACGATGTCGACGCCGACGCCGGCCAGCTTCAGCGGAATCACGATGTCGGAGAAGAAGATGCCGGCGTCGACGTCGTGGCGTCGTACGGGCTGCAGCGTGATCTCCGAGGCCAGTTCGGGCCGGAGGCAGGAGTCCAGCATGGCGATGCCCTCGCGGACCTTGAGGTACTCCGGCAACGACCGGCCCGCCTGCCGCATGAACCAGACGGGACGGCGGGAGGGTTTGCCTCCGCGGTAGGCCGTGATCAGCGGTGAGTCCGCTGTGCGGCCGTCCATCAGTGGATGGTCTGCGGCGAGGGCGCCGGCAGCGGAGACGGCAGGGCTAGGAGTCATGCTTTTGATTGTGCCCAAAAAGAGCCGCAAAAGATAACGACAACCTGTCGCCGTGCGGCCCTCGCGACGGGAAGGTGTCCGGGATCACCGCAGGGTGTGGCGACTATCCTTTCCGGCGGTTGTTCTACCGGGCAACGAAAAAGCTATGATTGGTCTGCTGTGGTTCTTTTCTCATTGGTGGCTACACACGCCGACATCGATCTTGAAACCGTCGCTCAGCTGAGCAACGGTTCCTCAGGGATTGCCGCGTCCACCCTCATCGAATCCCCCGCCGTGGCCGGCGCCGTGGTCCTGGCCACCTGCAACCGCTTCGAGATCTACGGTGAAGCCCCCAACGCTGCCGATGTCGAGGCTGCCCGCGCCGCCCTCGTCGCCCGCATCAGCGAGGCCAGCGGCTTGGCTGAACCCTTGGTCTCGCGTTCGTTCAATACCCGTACCGGGCCCGAGGTGACCCAGCACCTGTTCGCCGTGA
The DNA here is from genome assembly GCF_000374865.1 of Arthrobacter sp. 135MFCol5.1. Taxonomy (GTDB): domain Bacteria; phylum Actinomycetota; class Actinomycetes; order Actinomycetales; family Micrococcaceae; genus Arthrobacter. The sequence continues at coordinate 353,484 of NZ_KB895452.1, forward strand.
GCGCCGGGCTTGACTCCGCCGTCGTCGGTGAACGCGAAATTGCCGGGCAGGTACGGCGGGCACTGATTACCGCACAGCACGACGGCACCGCCAGCGCCGGACTGGTCCGGCTCTTCCAGGCCGCGTCCAAGACCGCCAAGGACGTCGGCGCCCAGACTGCCCTGGGTTCCCGCGGCCTCTCCATTGTCTCGGTGGCGCTGGATCTTGCCACCGACCTTTCCGAAAGCCCCGACTGGTCCGCAAAGAAGGTAGTGCTTTTCGGAACCGGCGCCTACGCAGGCGCCACCATGGCCCTCCTCCGCGAACGCGGCTGCACGGACATCAGTGTCTACTCGTCTTCAGGGCGGGCCGAAGGATTCGTGGCAACACGCGGCGGCACGGCGCTGGACGCCGAGTCCCTGCGACCGGCGGTTGCTGCGGCTGACGTCATGATTGGCTGCAGCGGTTCGGACACCCGGGTGGAAGCCGGTGAACTGGCCGAGGTCCGTGCGGATTCCACGCAGCCGTTGATCGCCATCGACCTTGCCCTCACCCACGATTTCGACCCCGCCGTCGGCGAACTGGACGGCGTCGAGCTGCTCACCCTGGAATCGGTGCGCCTCGCTGCCCCACAGGAGCAGGCCGAATCGCTGACGCACGCAAGCGGCATCGTCAACGGCGCCGCCAGGGCGTTCGAACAGGAACGCGAAGCCCGCTCGGTGGACTCCGCCATCGTTGCCCTGCGCCGCCACACCATGAACGTGCTGGACGCGGAGATGGAAAAGGTCCGGGCCCGCCACGGCTGCACCGCCGCCGCGGAAGAAGTCGAATTCGCGCTCCGACGGATGGTCAAGCAGCTGCTGCACGTGCCCACCGTACGCGCCCGCGAACTTGCCGCCAACGGGCAGCAGGATGACTACGTGGCCGCTTTGGAAGCCCTCTACGGCATCACCGTCGAGCAGCCCGGAGCCGCTCCGGCCGCAACCGCGGAGGCCGAATGCCCGGTGGACCACACAGGCCGCGAAACCGCCTGACATCCCGGCAGCAACGCCCGCTCACTTCCTGCCCCTATTGAGCCAACGCCCGCTCACTTCCTACCCCCCATTGAGCCAACGCCCGCTCACTTCCTTCAAGAAAGTGAGCGGGCGTTGATTTGGAAGCTGTCGAAAGTGAGCGGGCGTTGGGGAAATTGGTGTCGAAGGTGAGCGGGCGTTTCCGTCAGTAGACGGGCTTGTCAGGCTCCACCTCGCGCACCCAGGCCAGGATCCCGCCGTCGAGGTGGCTGACCCGCTGGTAGCCTGCCTGGCGGGCCGCCGCGAGGACGTTCGCCGAGCGCGTCCCGGCCTTGCAGTGGAACACGATGTCCCGGTCCTGCGGGAGTTCGCCCCACGCCTCGCCCGCCAGGATCCGTCCCTGCGGGATGAGCTTGGCTCCGTCGATCCGGACGATGTCGTACTCGCCGGCCTCCCGGACGTCCACCAGTTCGAAGTCCTTGAGCCCGGCTTTCCGCGATGCCAGCATGGTGGCCAGCTGGGTGGCGGTGATGGTGTGTTCCGTGTCCGTGGTGGACGCCGGGGCAATCCCGCAAAACGCCTCATAGTCCGTGAGTTCAGTGATGGGCTCCGCCGCCGGGTCCTTGGCGACCCGGATCTCCCGCCAGCTGCCGCCCAGGGCATCGAACAGCGCCACGCGGCCCAGCAGGGAGCGCCCGACGCCGGTAATCAGCTTCACCGCCTCGGTGACCATCAGCGAGCCCACGGCGGCGCACAACATACCGAAGACGCCGCCCTCGCCGCAGGAAGGCACGGAACCGGCGGGAGGGGCCTCGGGGTAGAGGTCCCGGTACGTGGGGCCGTGCTTCTCCCAGAAGACACTCACCTGTCCGTCGAAGCGGAAGATGGAGCCCCACACATAAGGCTTGCCCAGGATCGCGGCGGCATCGTTCACCAGATACCTGGTGGCGAAGTTGTCAGCGCCGTCCAGGATCAGGTCGTACTCCGCGAACAGTTCAAGCGCATTGCCCGAATCCAGGCGCACGTTGTGGAGCCGGACATCCACCAGTGGGTTCAGGGCGGCGATGGCATCGCGGGCCGACTCGATCTTGGGCCGTCCCACATCCTGCACGCCATGGATGACCTGGCGCTGCAGGTTGCTCAGGTCCACCACGTCGTCGTCGATGATGCCCAGCGTCCCCACCCCTGCCGCGGCGAGGTACAGCAGTGCTGGTGAACCGAGGCCGCCGGCTCCGATGACCAGCACTTTGGCGTTCTTGAGCCGCCGCTGCCCCAGCGCGCCGATCTCGGGAATGATCAGGTGCCGGGAGTAGCGTTCCACCTCGGCGGACGTCAGGGCAGCTGCCGGTTCCACCAGCGGATCCAGCGAATGGGTTGAAACATTTGCGGTGAACGTCGAAGCCATACTTCAATGTATGCCCCGGGATACCGCCGGGTCATATTACCCCGCAGTAAAGTGAATGTAACTGCAATGGAAAGAAGGACAACTGTGGTCCCTGAAGCACGGGCTGACCGCCCGCCCGCGGCCGAACCGCAAACTCCCTCCCGCCCCGCAGGCCAACGGTCCGCCCGGCTGCCCCGGGACGAACGCCGCGCGCAGTTGCTTGCCGCCGCCCAGGAAGTTTTCGTTGCGAACGGCTACCACGGGGCCGCGATGGACGAAATTGCAGAGACTGCCCACGTGAGCAAGCCTGTCCTGTACCAGCACTTCCCGTCCAAGCGTGAGCTGTACCTGGCCCTGCTGGAAAGCCACCTGACGTCACTGACCGAGCTGATGCTGGGGGCGTTGAACTCCACCACGGACAACGACGAGCGCGTTCAGGCCGTCATGCGCGCCTACTTCCACTTCATCGCCAACGACGACCAGGCACACCGCCTGGTGTTCGAATCGGACCTGATCAACGATCCCGATGTCAGCTCCAGGCTGGAGACCTTTAATCGGACCTTCGCAGACGCCATCGCCCGGGTCATTGCCGAGGACACCAAGCTCCCCCACCTGGAGGCGGAGCTTCTGGGCCGGGGCCTTGCCGGGATGGCGCAGGTCAGCGCCCGGTATTGGCTGGAAACGGACGGCAACCTGGACCTCAACGTGGCCAGCGACCTCATCTACCGTTTAGCTTGGCGCGGAATCTCTCGCTTCCCCAAAGAGTCCTAGACTACAAATAAGACATCATCGACGAACCAGGCTGGGAGGCCCCCTTGGAAATTAAGATCGGCGTTCAAAACGTTGGCCGCGAAATCGTGCTCGAATCAGACCAGGATGCTGAGACGGTGGCCAAGACTGTTGGTGAAGCCATCAATGACGGCACCCAGTTGCGCCTGAAGGATGACAAGGGACGCCTGATCATTGTGCCCGGCAACGCACTTGCCTATGTGGAAATTGGCGCTGAAGAGGTCCGCCGCGTAGGTTTCGGCCAGTTCTAGGCTGACCGCACGTTCCAAGGAGATCCATGCTGTCGCTGACCATCGTGGTGCTTGCCACGCTCGCCGCCGGGTTTATCGTCTGGGCCAATGACAAACGCCATTCCCGATACGGCGCGGGCGTGCCCGCCGGGATCGCCGTGGGCGTCGCGGCGATGGCGTGGATCATCCTCATGACGGCAGGTTTCGGCTACCTTCCGGGTTTGACGTGGCTCCCCTGGGTCCTGCCCATTGTCCTCGGCACCGCCGCGGCCATTGCCGCCGTCGCCTACCTGGGCCGCACCCGGACACGCCATGACACGGAACGGCTGAACGCGGTCCTGCGGGGCTGAACCGGACCCTGAGTAAAGCTGTGGCCACCACCCGGACGGGTGGTGGCCACAGGCTTTTTATGGGCTAGAGGAACTCGGCCCGGCCCTCCATCGCCGATGAGGCCAGGGCGTGTTCCCGGCGCGGGATGCGTCCGGCTGCCCTCGCCAACCTTCCGGAAACCACGGCGTGCTTGAACGCTTCCCCCATCAGCGCCGGGTTCTGCGCCCGCGTCACGGCTGTGGCCAGCAGGACGGCGTCGCAGCCCAGTTCCATGGCCAGGGCGGCGTCGGAGGCCGTACCGATGCCCGCGTCCAGGACCACGGGAACCGAGGCCCGGGAGACGATGAGTTCGATGTTGTGCGGGTTCAGGATGCCCAGGCCGGTGCCGATCGGTGCGCCGAGCGGCATCACGGCGGTGGCACCAAGATTTTCCAGCCGCAGCGCCAGCACGGGATCGTCGTTGGTGTAGGCAAAGACCTTGAAGCCGCGGTTGACCAGCTGCTCGGTGGCGTCAACGAGTTCCACGGCGTCCGGCAGCAGGGTCTGCTCGTCGGCGATGACTTCCAGCTTCACCCAGTCGGTTTCGAGGGCCTCCCGGGCCAGTTCCGCGGTGAGGACAGCGTCCCGGGCCGTGAAGCAGCCAGCGGTGTTGGGCAGGACTTTGATCCCGTGGTCCACCAGCAACTGGAACAGAGAGCCGGTTTCCGCGGTTGAGTAGCGCCGCATGGCCACCGTGGTCAGTGCCGTCCCGGAGGCCAGGAGCGCAGCGCCCAGGCCGTCCAGGCTGGGCGCACCGCCGGTGCCCATGATGAGCCGGGATCCGAGGGCGACGCCGTCGATCACCAGGGTGTCATCTGCGGCTTGGCTTGCGGTGTTGATGGTGCCGGTTTCGGTCATGGGGTCAGCCTCCTTGGACTGCAGTGACGAGTTCGATGTCGTCGCCGTCGGCGAGCGCGGTACCGAACCATTGGCTGCGCGGCACCACCTGGGCGTTGTGGGCGACGGCGACGCCCAGTTTCCTGCCGTCCGTCGCCTGGCCGTTGGGGGCCAGCGGCCGCCCGGTGACCTGGCTGACGAGCGTGGTGATGGAGGCGCCGTCGGCCACCGTGTGCGGGTTTCCGTTGAGGGTGATGTTCACGCTGTCTCCTTCAGATGGGGGCTGGGGACGGCCACGGCCGACCCGGAAAAACGGTCCGGGGTGAACGGTGCCCAGCGGGGATCGGCGGCTCCGTCCAGGAGTGCCGTGCAGATCGCGGCGGCGGCGGGCGTGAGCAGCACCCCGTGCCGGAAGAAACCGGTCGCGATGATCAGCCCCGGCACGTGCCCGTCCGCTGGGCCCCCGGATCCCAAGGACGCCGCAACCCGGCCCAGCAAGGGTGCATTGTCGGGGGTTCCGGGGCGCGCCCGGGCGGTGCATTCCAGGAGTTCAAGTTCGGCGACGGCGGGAACCAGCGCCTGGGCGTCCCGGAGAAGCTGGTAGACGCTCCCGGCGCTCACGGCGTCGGAGAGGGCGTCCTCCCGTTGGGACGCGCCGATGACTGCCGTGCCATCCTCCCGGGGCACGATGTACACCGGGATCCCGTGGACCAGCCCACGCACCGTGGCTGTCACCAACGGGCGGAGGTGCTGCGGCACGGAAAGCCGGAGGATGTCCCCGTGCACCGGCCGCAGCGGCAGGTCAAGGCCGTGGGGCAAGCCGTCAAGGGACGCCGCGTGCAGGCCGTTGGCCACGACAGTTTCCCCCGCCAGGACTGTGCTGCCGCTCCCAAGGCGGACGCCGGCCACCGTCCCGTCCTTCCACAGCAGTCCGGCCGCCCGCTCCGGGACGGCAAAACCTTCCGTTGCACCGGCAACCGCCACCGTCGGGGTTTCCCGTACCGTTGCGGCGAGCGCCAGGCGCACGGACGCTATCAGCCTCCTCGGGTCCACCTGGTGGTCGGCCGGGGTGTCCAGCGCACAGGAGATCCCCGGGCTCAGCAGGGGTTCGCGGCTGCGGGCTTCACGCACGGTCAACGGTGCCACCTCCAGGCCGCTGGCCTGCTGCACTGCGCGCAGGTCCATCAGCGCCCGCCGGTCGGCAGCGTCGACACCGACAGCGAGGGTGGGTGTCATCAGGTAGCCGGTCCCGGCTCCGGCTGCTGCGGCGACGCCGGCAGCGAAGCCTGGCCAGCGGGATGATGCGTCGAGCATGAGCTCCAGGAGGTCCTCTTCCTGGTAGTGCAGCTCGCTGACGGGGGCCAGCATGCCGGCAGCGGCCCAACTGGCGCCGGCGCCGGGCGCGTCATCGATGAGCGCAACGGACCGGCCGGAGCGCTGGATCTCCCAGGCGATTCCGTGTCCCACCACTCCGGCGCCGATGACGGCGACGTCGGCCCGGATGGCGTCATCGCCAGGTCCGGGCAGGCAGTTCCTGGTGCTGGTCATGGTGTGGTTCCTTCCCTACGCCGGTATTAGCCGGATCAGGTCAAGCGGTCGGCTCCGACGCCCTCTCAGCCCGGCGCTTTGTGACAGCTGCCGCGGGCTCCCGCAGTACCAGCCCAGTTTAGAGGAACTAGGCTGGCAGGCATGAATATGTCCCCCTCCTCCTTTCCTGCCCTTGGGGCGGCCCGACTGTACCTCTGCACGGATGCGCGCCGGGACCGCGGCGACTTTGCCCGGTTCGTGGATGCCGCGTTCGCCGGGGGCGTGGACATCATCCAGTTGCGCGACAAGAGCATCGAGGCAGCCGAAGAACTGGACCTGCTGGCGGTCTTGAAGGAGGCCGCGGTTCGCCACGGGCGGCTTTGGGCCGTTAACGACCGGGCCGACATCGCGGTGCTGTCCGGAGCACCGGTGTTCCACATCGGCCAAAAAGACCTCCCGTTGGCTGCGGCCCGGACGCTGGTCAACGGCAATGCGGCCATCGGGATGTCCAGCCACAGCCCGGAGCAGGTGGATGCCGCCCTCTCCGCCGCTGCCGGGCCTTCCCACCTGGACTACTTCTGCGTGGGGCCTGTCTGGGCCACGCCCACCAAACCCGGCCGGACCGCCGTCGGGCTGGACCTGGTGAAGTACGCCGCCAAGGCCGCCGCGGAAGCACCCAACCCGGTGCCGTGGTTTGCCATCGGGGGCATCGACCACGGGAACGTGCACCAGGTGGCGGAGGCAGGAGCACGGAGGATCGTGGTGGTGCGTGCCATCACGGAGGCGTCGGATCCCGCGGCCGCTGCGGCCTCCCTGCTCGACGCGCTGGACGCTGCCGGCCCCGGGCCTGCGTAAACCCAGGACTTGGAGTTACGCTGACTTTTGTGTCACATCATCGGTTGGCTCCCAATGTCCGCGACCACCGGAACGCCTTGGAAGAGGCACTGGGCGCGTTGCGGACCGAACTCGAACTGCCGGGGCCTTACCCGGCCGCGGCAGTGGACGACGCCCGCGCCGCCGTGGCGGCCCTGAAACTGCCGTCCTATGACCTGACCGCCGTCGCATTCGTGACCATCGACCCCGCCTCGTCCACGGATCTGGACCAAGCCGTGTTCATCGAGCCGGACGGGGGCGGCTACCGGGTGCTGTACGCGATCGCCGATGTTCCTGCATTTGTTGCGCCGGGTGGTCCGCTGGATGCTGAAACCAGGCGCCGCGGGCAGACGTTCTACGCTCCCGACGGCCGGATCCCGCTGCACCCGGAGGTCATCAGCGAAGGGGCCGGGAGCCTGCTGCCGGGCCAGGAGTGTCCGGCTTTCGTCTGGGAATTCACGCTCGACACCGACGCAGCAGTGATGTCCGTGGGCGTCAGGCGGGCGCGGATCCGCAGCCGCGACAAGCTCAGCTACAAAGGTGCACAAGCAGCCCTCGACGCCGGCACCGCTCCCCCCGTGCTGAAACTGCTCCGGGAAGTGGGGCTGAAACGGGTGGCGCTTGAGAGGGAGCGCGGGGGCGCCAGCCTCAACATGCCGGAGCAGGAGATCGTTCAGCTGCCCGACGGCGGCTACCGGATCGACGCCGCCCCGCAGCTTCCCGTGGAGGACTGGAACGCGCAGATTTCGCTGATGACGGGGATGGCGGCAGCCCAGCTCATGCTGGAAGGCAAGGTGGGCATCCTGCGCACCATGCCGGCCCCGGATGAGCGGTCGCTGAGGCATTTCCGGCTGCAGACCGAAGTGCTGGGCAGGCCGTGGGACGGCGAAGTCAGCTACGGCGAGTACCTGCGGTCGCTTGACCCCACCGATCCCCGCCAGCTGGCCATCATGCATTCGGCCGGGATGCTGTTCCGGGGCGCGTCCTATACGGCGTTTGACGGAACGGTCCCGGACGACGGCATCCAGTCCGCCATCGGCGCCGCCTACGCCCACACCACCGCCCCGCTGCGCCGGCTGGTGGACCGCTTCGTGCTGGTGATCTGCGAAGCCCTCAGCAACGGCGGTGATGTTCCGGGCTGGGCACGGGAGGCGCTGCCGCTGCTGCCGGGAATCATGGCCGGTTCCGACCAGCTGGCGTCGCGGATGGAGCGGATGGCGCTGGACACGGTGGAGGCGGCATTGCTGCTGAACCACATCGGCCAGGAATTCGACGCGATCGTGATTTCCGGGTCCAAGCCCCAGAACGGAAACGGCAATGGATCCGCCAAGAACGGCAATGGAAACGGCAACGGAGCCACCCGGAACGGCAACGGGAACGGCAGTTCCGGGATCATCCAGATCGCCGAACCGGCGGTGACGGCCCGCTGCGCCGGCGAGCTGACGTCCGGTACCAAGGTGCGCGTCCGGCTGCTGTCCTCCGACATCACCACCCGGCAGATCCACTTCGAACTGGTTCCATAAGGGCCCTATGGACGCGGCAGGAAGGGGCAACACGGGGATTTCGCCCCTGTACGGCTAGACTGGGAAGGTAGAACTGGATGCCCGGTCGTTGATTTCCTTGATTTGAAACCAACAAGCCCGCCCCTACGCGATCTTGAGATTTGCCCGTTGGTCACCAGTGCCAGCATTAGATAGCCCGCGATCGGCTTCCACTGGATTAGCTTGCGCGCCCGAGCGTGCTCCGGAACGGCCAGGACTGGCCGGCCCGTTGAGCAGGCAGCGCCATTGCCCAAATGAATAAGGAAACTCCCCGTGAGTGAATTGCATACCCACCAGCTCCTGACCGATGCGTCCGGCACCGAGACCATCGAGCCGGAAGAGACCATCATCTCGGACGAGACCCCGCACGAGATCGCGGAGAAGTCCTTTGCCGACTACAACGTCCGCGCGGATATTGTCGAGTCCCTCGCCGACGCCGGGATCACGCACCCCTTCCCCATCCAGGCCATGACCCTGCCGGTGGCCTTGGCGGGCCACGACATCATCGGCCAGGCCAAGACCGGTACCGGCAAGACCCTGGGCTTCGGCATCCCGGCGCTGCAGCGGGTCATCGGACAGGACGACCCCGGCTACGCCAAATTGGCCGTCCCGGGCGCCCCGCAGGCCCTGGTCATCGTCCCCACCCGCGAGTTGGCAGTGCAGGTGGCCAACGACCTCCAAACGGCCTCCCGCAAGCGCAACGCCAGGATCACCACCATTTACGGTGGCCGCGCCTACGAGCCCCAGGTTGAAGCACTCCAGCAGGGCGTCGAAGTAGTAGTGGGTACCCCGGGGCGCCTGATCGACCTGTACAAGCAGAAGCACCTGAGCCTGAAGAACGTCAAGCTCGTGGTCCTCGACGAAGCCGACGAAATGCTGGACCTGGGCTTCCTGCCGGACGTTGAGACCCTGATCGCCGGAACCCCGGCTGTCCGCCAGACGCTCCTGTTCTCGGCAACCATGCCCGGCCCCGTCATCGCGATGGCGCGCCGCTACATGACCCAGCCCACCCACATCAGGGCAGCCGATCCGGATGATGAAGGCCTCACCAAGCGCGACATCCGCCAGCTCATCTACCGTGCGCACAGCATGGACAAGACCGAGGTGGTGGCACGCATCCTGCAGGCCCGGGGCCGTGGCCGGACCATCATCTTCACCAAGACCAAGCGCACCGCCGCCAAGGTGGCCGAGGAACTGGTGGACCGCGGTTTCGCCGCCGCAGCCATCCACGGCGACCTGGGCCAGGGCGCACGCGAACAGGCGCTCCGCGCGTTCCGGAACAACAAAGTGGATGTGCTGGTGGCAACGGACGTCGCCGCCCGCGGCATCGACGTGGACGATGTCACCCACGTGATCAACTACCAGTGCGTCGAGGACGAAAAAATCTACCTGCACCGGGTGGGCCGCACCGGCCGCGCCGGCAACAAGGGCACTGCAGTCACATTCGTCGACTGGGATGACATGCCGCGCTGGGCGCTGATCAACAAGGCCTTGGGCCTGAGCGTCCCCGAGCCCGTGGAAACCTACTCCTCCTCACCGCACCTCTACAGTGACCTCGACATCCCCGAGGGCACCAAGGGACGTCTCCCGCGCGACAAGCGGACCTTGGCCGGCGTTGACGCCGAGGTGCTTGAGGACTTGGGCGAAACCGGCAAGAAGAACAGCCGCGGCGGCCGGGACGCCTCCCGTTCCCGCGAGCGCGACGGCCGGGGACGCGGAAAGGACGACGGCGGAAAGGCCGGCGGCCGGGACTCCGCCCGCTCCGGTGAGCGCCGTCGTCGTACCTCCGACTCCGCCCCTGCCGCGGACGCAGCCGCCCCCGCGGCCGACGGCGACCAGCCCTCGCGCACCCGCCGTCCCCGGACCCGCACCCGCCGCCGCAACGGCGAAGTGGTTGCCGCCGCGGACAAGGGCGGACAGCCCGGCAGCTCCGAGGGCTAACTGCGTCGATGACAGACACTGTTTGGGCGCCGGACGGCGGCAGCCTGGTGGTTCACGCGGACAACGCGGAGTACCTCCCAACACTGCCGGACGGCGCCTTCACGCTGATCTATGTGGATCCGCCCTTCAACACGGGCAGGCCGCAGCAGCGGCAGGAAACCCGGATGGTAGCCAACGCTGAAGGCAGCGGGGACCGGGTGGGTTTCAAGGGCCGTTCCTACGACACCATCAAGGGCGCACTGCACCGCTACGACGACGCGTTCAGCGACTATTGGTCCTTCCTGGAACCGCGGCTGGTGGAGGCGTGGCGCCTGCTGGCTGATGACGGCACCCTTTACCTGCACCTGGACTACCGCGAAGTGCATTACGCCAAGGTGATGCTGGACGCCATTTTCGGCCGGGCATGCTTCCTGAACGAGATCATCTGGGCGTACGACTACGGCGCCCGGGCGAAGAACCGGTGGCCCACCAAGCACGACAACATCCTGGTGTACGTGAAAAACCCGGCCAAATACCACTTCGACAACGCCGAGGTGGATCGTGAACCGTACATGGCCCCCGGGCTGGTGACGCCGGCCAAGCGCGAACTGGGCAAGCTGCCTACGGACGTCTGGTGGCACACCATCGTCTCCCCCACCGGCAAGGAAAAGACCGGGTACCCCACCCAGAAGCCGGAAGGGCTGGTCCGCCGGATTGTGGCCGCCTCGTCCCGCCCCGGCGACTGGTGCCTGGACTTTTTCGCAGGCTCCGGCACCCTGGGCGCCGTGGCGGCCAAGCTTGGCAGGAAGTTCGTGTGCGTGGACCAGAACCAGCCCGCGATCGACATCATGGCCAAAAGGCTCGGTGCGCACGCCACCCTGGCCGTGTACCAGCCCACCTGACGCGCCCCCATGATCAGGGGCGGATGACCGCGGCTCCGGTACCCAGTTCTTCGATCCGCGCCAGCATTCCGGGGGCAGTGACGTTCTCGCCGAGCAGATTCGGCTTGCCCGTACCGTGGTAGTCGGAGGAGCCGGTGACCAGCAAGCCATGCTTGGCGGCGAGCTTGCGCAAAAACGCCCGTCCCTCTTCCGGATTGTCCCGGTGGTCGATCTCCAGTCCCGCCAGTCCGGCGTCGATCATCTCTTGGTAGGTCCGCTCCCCCACGATCCGGCCCCGGGCCGACGCTACCGGGTGGGCAAACACCGGCACGCCTCCCGCGGCACGGACAAGTTCGACGGCGGTGGCCGGGTCCGGTGCATAGTGCGGGATGAAATAGCGGGACCGGGAGGTGAGGATCGAAGCGAACGCCTCGGAACGGTCTTCCACCACCCCCGCTGCCACCAGGGCATCAGCGATGTGCGGCCGGCCCAGGGTGGCGCCCGGAGCCACGTGGTGGATCACGTCGTCCCATGTCAGGGGGTAGTCCTCGGCCAGGATGGTGACCATCCGTTCGGCCCGCGTCAGGCGCGAGTCCTTGGCTTTGGTGATCTCCTCCAGCAGGCCTGGATGGGTGGGGTCGTGCAGGTAGCTCAGGAGGTGGACGCTGATGCCTTCCGCGGTCCGGCAGGAGACTTCCATGCCGGGAACCAGGGCCACGCCGTGCGTGACGGCGGCCGCGGCCGCCTCGGCCCAGCCCGCGGTGGAATCATGGTCGGTCAAGGCCACCACGTCCAGGCCCGCACGCGCGGCAGAGGCCATGACGTCGGCGGGGGGCTCTGTCCCATCGGAGACGTTGGAGTGGGCATGCAGGTCAATCCTCACTTGTCCAGACTAGTGGACCCCGCCCCTCCGGCACCGGAGCCTGTTCGCATAGCCGCGACGCTGGTGAGACGATGGTGCCGTGAACGATGCCGATAACACCCAGAACTCTGCTTCCCAGCCGCTGGAGGAGCGCGTCAACAACCGCTCTCAGCGGCCCAGTTCCAACGCTTTCAAGGCCTTCATGGCCAGCAACTGGGCGCCGTCCAGCCAGGAACTCCCCCAGCGCGACGCCGTCGCCGGCTACGCCGCAACCCGGCGCAAGGCAATCTCCGCCCTGTTCGAGGGCGAACGGCTGGTCATCCCCGCCGGACCGCCCAAGGTCCGCTCCAACGACTGCGACTACCGCTTCCGGCCGCACTCCGGCTTCGCCCACCTGACGGGCCTCGGCCTGGACCACGAGCCGGACGCTGTCCTGATCCTGGACCCGGTGGAGGAAGGAACCGGCGACGACGGCGGCAACCACCGCGCCACGTTGTACTTCCGGCCGTTGGCGGGCAGGGACACCGAACAGTTCTACGCCGATTCCCGCTCCGGCGAGTTCTGGATCGGGGCGCGCCCCACCCTCGAAGAGTTCCAGGCCCGCCTGGGGCTGCCCACCGCCCACATCGACCAGCTCGAAACGGCCATCACCAAGGATGTCGGCGCTCCCGAGATCGGCGGCATCTCCATCCGCCTGGTCCGCAAGGTGGACGAAAACATCGACGCCCTGGTGGATACGGCCCGGTACAACACGGCGAAGGACCCGGAGAACCTGGACCTTGAGGTCCTGGACGCCTTGGACGAGAAGCTCAGCGAAGCACTCTCCGAGCTCCGCCTGCTCAAGGACGAGTGGGAGATCGAGCAGATGAAGATCGCCGTGTCCGCAACGGTTGAGGGATTCGAGGAGGTCGTCAAGGCCCTCCCCCGTGCGCTGACGCATGCCCGCGGCGAACGGGTAGTGGAGGGGGCGTTCTTTGCCCGCGCCCGCGAGGTGGGCAACGAACTGGGCTACGACACCATCGCGGCCTCCGGCAACAACGCCACCGTGCTGCACTGGACCCGCAACACCGGCCGGGTCCACGCAGGCGACCTCCTGCTCCTGGACGCCGGTGTCGAGGCGGACTCGCTCTACACGGCGGACATCACCCGTACCATTCCGGCTGATGGCACTTTCACCGCGGTCCAGCGCAAGGTCTACGAGGCGGTGCTCGACGCCGCGGACGCCGGCTTCGCCGCAGCGCAGCCGGGGACAAAATTCCGCGACATCCACACCGCGGCAACCACGGTCCTGGCCGAGCGCCTCGCCGAGTGGGGCCTGCTGCCGGTCAGCGTGGAGGAGGCGGTCAGCCCCGAGGGCCAGCAGCACCGCCGCTGGATGCCGCACGGAACGAGCCACCACCTCGGCCTGGATGTGCACGACTGCGCCCAGGCCAAGCGGGAACTTTACCTGGACGGCATCCTCACCGAAGGCATGGTCTTCACGATTGAACCGGGCCTCTACTTCAAGGCGGAGGACCTGGCGATTCCCGAGGAATACCGCGGCATCGGCGTCAGGATCGAGGACGATATCCTCATGACCGCCGACGGCCCCGTCAACCTCAGCGCGGCCCTGCCCCGCACGGTTGAAGACGTCGAGACCTGGATGGCCGGCATTTACCGGACCGAAGAGGCCTGACACGGGCACACACGGGAAAAGCGTGGCCACCGGACTGGGTCCGGTGGCCACGCTCTTTTCGTTTCGCCGTCATCCTGCGCGCGCCGTCAGGAAGGCAGGGGTGTCTGCGGAGCCGGCAGCCCTATTGTCCGCTGCCGCCCCGGTGCGTGTCCTCGTCCTGGCCGTACTGCCCTGCGTTGTGCTCCTGGTTGTGGCCCGCTGCGGATTGGGTGGCCGGTTCGTTGGTGTGTTCCGGGGCGGCTGCGCCGTGCTGCGCGGCGTCAGCCGTGGGGCCCTGCGGAAGCCGGACTCCGTACTGGGGCCGGCCGTCCGGCAGGTCGGGGTACCGCACGGTGCGGACCGGCTGTGCCGGCGGCTGCCCGTCGTCATACTGTTGTCCGGCCTGTTGCTGGCTTCCGGCGCCCGGGGAGCCGTGGCCTTCCTGCGGCGGAGCTGCAGTGGGCCGCTGGCCGTAGGGGTCGTTCCACCCGGCGGGCCTGGCCGGTCCTTGGCCAGGCTGCTGTTCCTGCCCCGGCTGCTGCTGGTTCGGCTGGTTGTAATAGTCATGCTGCGTGTACGGGCCGTGCCCGGACGCCGCGTCGGAGCGGGACATCGGCAGCTGCTGCAGCAGGCGCCGGGCCTCATGGGCTGCCTCGGGAGCCACGATGACATCATAGTTCGTGGCCACTACCTGGCTGGTGGAGGTGAAGTCCCGCTTGCCGCGCTGCATGGCGTAGGTGACGATGCCGAAGAGCATGAAGAAGGCCGCACCCATCAACACCGACGTCATGATCGAGAAGTAGCCGGGCGAGGGCGCGAAGAAGGACAACATGACGCCTACGAAGAGGCCGAACCACATGCCGCTCAGTGCTCCGGAAAGGGCCACCCGGGGGTAGCTCAGGCGTCCCGTCACCCGCTCCACCATCTTCAGTTCGTTGCCCACGATGGAAACCATCTGGACCGGGAACTGCTGGTCCGCGAGGTAGTCAACCGCCTTCTGGGCGTCGAGGTAGGAGTTGTAGGACCCGACGGTGTCACCGGTGGGTACGGCCCGGGCGTCATCCGGTCCGGTGGGGCCGCCGGTCTTGGGAGCACCAAAAATGTTGGACATACACCCATTCTTGCCCATCAAGATGGGTGCTGCCTGTAAATTCAGCTAAAAGAGAGCAGACTCGGTAGCCTGTAGTGGTGAGCACAACACCTACCCGTGTCTTCGTGGCACGCCTCCTGGGCCTGGATGTCTTCGACCCCTTGGGTGACCGCCTGGGCCGGCTGCGCGATGTTGTTGTGCTGTCCAGGGGGACCCAGGGTGCGCCGCATGTGGTGGGTATCGTGGTGGAAGTTCCGGGGAAGAAGCGCGTCTTCGTGCCCATGACGCGGATCACCTCGATCGATCAGACGCAGATTATCTGCACCGGCCTGGTCAACCTGCGCCGGTTCGAACAGCGTGGAGCCGAAACCCTGGTGGTGGCGGAGATGTTCGACCGGCGGGTCACCCTCCGCGACGGCAGCGGCGACGCCACCATCGAGGACATCGCGATCGACCAGCACCGGTCCCGGGACTGGTTCGTCAGCAAGCTCTTTGTCCGGCGCGGCCACTCGCTGTCCCCTTTGAGCCGCTTGCGCCGCAATGAAACCCTGATCATTGACTGGGCGGACGCCCAGCAGGGAGCACGCACCGAGCCGCAGGCAGCCACGCAGTTCGTGGCCAACCACGAAGACCTCAAGCCCGCAGACTTTGCCGAGGCATTGCAGGAGATGAGCGACAAGCGCCGTTTCGAAGTTGCCAGCGAACTGCAGGACGAGCGGCTGGCCGACGTCCTCCAGGAGCTTCCCGAGGACGATCAGGTGGAAATCCTCTCCGCGCTGGATGTCCAGCGCGCCGCCGACGTCCTTGAGGAAATGGACCCCGACGACGCCGCCGACCTCCTGGGCGAACTCCCTTCCGCCCAGGCCGAGGAACTCCTCCAGCTGATGGAGCCCGAAGGCGCCGAGGACGTCCGCCGCCTGCTCGAATACGACGAGGACACGGCCGGCGGCCTGATGACGCCCGTGCCCGTGATCCTGCCGCCGGAAGCCACGGTGGCCGAAGCCCTGGCCCATGTGCGGCGGGAGGAGCTCTCCCCTGCGCTGGCGTCGTCGATCTTCATCGCCCGGCCGCCGCTCGAGACCCCCACCGGCCGCTTCCTGGGCGTGGTGCACATCCAGCAACTGCTCCGTTTCCCGCCGTTCGAGGCACTGGGCAACCTGGTGGACAAGAACCTCGAGCCTTTGTCCGACCAGGCCCACATCAGTGAGGTGGCCCGGACCCTGGCCACCTACAACCTCAACTCCCTCCCGGTGGTCAACGACGCCGGCCGGCTTGTGGGGGCGGTGACTGTTGATGACGTATTGGATCACTTGTTGCCGGACGACTGGCGCGCCCACGATGGCGAAGCCCCGATAAGAAAGCTCGGTGGCCGCATTGGCTGATAACAGCGCCCCGAAGAACCCCAACCAGCGGAGCCTGGCCAACGCGGAAGCAAAAGGCAGCCTCGACACACCCCTAAGCGCCCGTCAGCGGATCCTGCCCAAGTTCAAGCCGGATCCGGACGCATTCGGGCACGCCACCGAGGGTTTTGCCCGGTTTATGGGCACGCCGCAGTTCCTGGTGTACATGACGGTGTTCTGCATCTTCTGGTTGGGCTGGAACACCTGGGCGCCCGTCGAGTGGCAGTTCGACTCGAGGGACCTCGGCTTCACCCTGCTGACCCTGATGCTGTCGCTGCAGGCTTCCTACGCGGCACCCCTGCTGCTGCTCGCGCAGAACCGCCAGGACGACCGCGACCGCGTCTCGCTGCAGCAGGACCGGCAGCGCGCCGAACGCAACCTGTCCGACACCGAGTACCTCACCCGGGAGTTGGCCTCCCTGCGGATCGCGCTGCGTGAAGTAGCCACCCGTGACTACGTCAGGGCGGAGTTGCGCTCACTCCTGGAGGACATGTTGGAAGCCCAGGAGGAACTCCGGACCCACGACGACTCCGGCCCCGGTTCCCATGAGTCACCGCGGGACAAGGTCAAGGACAAACTGCGTGAGCAGAGGGACCGGCAGCGTGGCCCGCGGACCCAGCAGATCCCCCGGGTCAAGCCCGGCCATTCCACCAACGAACGCTAGGCCGGATCATCCGGCTGCACTTCGCCGCACCAGCACGAAAGCCGAGGCCCCTCACGTGAGCGTCCCCATGGATCCGGCACCATCCAGCAACTCCCCGCTGCTCCAGGCCGTCACCCACGCCCTGGCAACCGTTATTGACCCTGAGCTCCGCCGCCCGATCACCGAACTGGGGATGGTGGACTCCGTCCAGGTGTCCGACGACGGCCGGGTCACCGTCGCAGTCCTGCTCACCATTGCGGGTTGCCCGCTGCGGGACACGATCACAGCCGATGCCCGCAAGGCCCTGTCCGCGGTCCCCGGCGTCACCGCCGTCGACGTCGACCTGAAGGTCATGGACCAGGCCCAGCGGGATGCGCTCAAGGAGAAGCTGCGCGGCCCCGGCGGCGCACGCACCATCCCGTTCAACCAGCCCGAGTCGCTGACCAAGGTCTATGCGGTGGCCAGCGGCAAGGGCGGGGTGGGGAAATCCTCGGTGACCGTAAACCTTGCCACCGCCTTGGCTGCCCGGGGCCTGCGCGTGGGCATCGTGGACGCGGATGTCTACGGTTTCTCCGTCCCCGCCTTGATGGGCATCACCCAGGCTCCCACCCAGGTGGATGACATGATCCTTCCCCCGGTTGCCTATGGTGTGAAGGTCATCTCCATCGGGATGTTCGTCACCGGGAACCAGCCTGTCGCCTGGCGGGGACCCATGCTGCACCGGGCCCTGGAGCAATTCCTCACGGACGTCTACTTCGGCGACCTGGACGCTCTGTTCCTGGACCTTCCCCCGGGGACCGGGGACATCGCCATTTCGGTGGCGCAGTTGCTGCCCAAGGCCGAGATCCTGGTGGTCACCACGCCCCAGGCTGCGGCAGCGGACGTGGCCGAACGCGCGGGTGCGATCGCAGCCCAGACCGGCCAGAAGATCGCCGGTGTCATTGAGAACATGTCGTACCTGGACACGCCCGGCGGCGGCAGGATGGAACTCTTCGGAAGCGGCGGCGGGACAGTCCTTACCGGGCGGCTCAGCACCACGCTCGGCGTTCCGGTGCCCCTGCTGGGCCAGATTCCGCTGGATATCCAACTTCGCGAGGGCGGTGACGCCGGGGTTCCGATCGTGCTTGGCCGGCCCGATTCCGCGGCAGGCGTGGCGTTGGCAGGTATCGCGGCGCAGCTTGCCGCCACACCGCGGGGCCTTGCCGGGATGAAGCTGGGCCTCCAGCCCCGCTGACCAGCGCCCTAGGTGGCTTCGGTATCGAAGGGAGCGGTTTCGCCCGGGGCGAGCCGCTCCACAACCCGCTCAGGACGGGAAGGTGCGGCGTCGGCCACTGCAGCCGCGCCGGAAACCGCCGCCACCGCGGCCGGGGCTCCCGCACTGACGGGTTTGGTGTCGTCGTCGAACAGTGCTTCCTTGATGATGCGGCGGGGGTCGTACTGGCGGGGATCGTATTTCTTCCAATCGACATCGTCGATGTCGATGCCTACTTCTTCCTTGATTTGCTCACGGGCACCGGAGGCCATCCGGCGGACTTCCTTGACCAGGTTTGCCAGCTTCTGGGTATATTCGGGCAGCCGTTGGGGGCCGATCACGAGAACGCCGATGATCAGCAGAATTATGAATTCCGGGCCGTTGATACCAAACACTTTAGGAAGATTACCCTCTCCGGGCTGCCAGTGACGATTCCCGTCCGGCTGACGTGGAAACAGTCCGCGTCACGGGGTGAACAGGGCTGCGATCTTGCTGATGCCGCGCTCCAGCCGTGACTCCAGCGGCTCCCCGGACTTTCCTGCGGACGCTTCTGGAACGGAGGCCGCAACACCCTCGGTGGCAGCATCAGCGACGTTCTTGAGGATCGGAAGGGCGTCGTCGGCCCGCGCCGCAGGAAGGTCCGAGCGGTAGGTGATGGTGAGGCCGGCGGTCCGGTAGGTCGCGGACGCCGGGGTCAAGGACCACGCCTGCGACGTCCCGGCACCCGGTTTGGACGGGTGCTGCTCGGTGACCGTGGCGTGATGGGCACCGTCGGTAAGGCGCAGCTCCACCGCCGGTTGTCCTTCCACCAGCACCGCCCGTGCGGCTTCGAGGTGGAATCCCATGGCCTGCAGTTCCGGGCAGGCCCAGCCTTCAGAACGCAGCGAGGCCAGTTGGGCGGGATCCAGCGGGCGCCCATCCGTTGGGCTCTGCGAGGAAACGTGGGAAAACGCCGCCTCCGTTCCTGACGGTTCCCCCGCCACCGGATCCCCCGCTGCGGTGAACGCCCCCACGGCGAGCACGCCGGCCGCGGCCATGGTCCCTCCCGCGGTGAACGCCAGGGCCCGGGCGGCCATCCGGCTTCCGGTGGGGCCCGCGGGTGCTTCAGGCTGCGCCGCGAGTTCGTGGGTGCGCGCCAGAAGCCGTGCCGTCAGGTCCTCGCTGGCGGGCGGGACCGGCGCTTGGCGGAGGCGCTCAAGGTACTGCCGTTCCCGGCGGACAGTGGCGGCACACTCCTGGCACGCCTCGAGGTGGCTGCCGGAGCGCTGGTGCTTGCCGCCGAAAGGAAACTGGGACCTCATGCGCCGATCAGAGGATGCCCGCTATGCGCGGCATGGAGAGCTTGCGGCGTCCCTGGTGCGGGCGCGGGTCACGGTGTGCCAGCTTTTCCCGCAGCATGGTCCTGCCGCGGTGGATACGGGAACGGACGGTGCCGAGTTTGACGCCGAGCGCCTCGGCCACTGCGTCATAGGACAGGCCTTCGAGGTCGCAGAGGACGACGGCGGCACGGAAGTCCGGCGGGAGTTCCTCCAGCGCTGCCTGGACATCGAGGTCCAGGTTGTTCAGCTCGAAGCTCTGCTCGGGGCCCGGTTCGCGGCCGGGCAGCCGGGACTCGGCGTCCTCCGCCAGGGCGTCGAACCGGATGCGCGTCTTCCGGCGCGCCTGGTCGAGGAACAGGTTGGTGGTGATGCGGTGCAGCCAGCCGTCCAGGGTGCCCGGCTTGAAGTTTTCCAGTGAACGGAAGACGCGGACGAACACCTCCTGGGTGAGGTCCTCGGCGTCGAACTTGTTCCCGGTCAGGCGGTAGGCCAGCCGGTAGACCTTCGCGGAGTGATTGGTGACCACTTCTTCCCAGGTGGGACGGACCCACTCATCATCGGGATTGTTGACTGCAGGGACAGGTGCCACAACTGAAGATGACATCGTCCACTCCCCTCGTGGAATGCTAACGCCCGGATACTGTTGACATCTCTGATTCGGCGCCGGTCACCTTTTGGATGAGCGGATTCCAATCATGTCAAACTTGGCTGGGAATTTCCTGACCGCAGGGTAACTTCAGCCTTCGGCGCAACAGCCTCTTCCCGGGCCGGCGGGGCCGGACACAGTAGGCTAAAGGGGACATTCCCCCTTCACGCCCAGAAAGCGATAATTCATGAGCGCCGACAAGTCCAGCAGCTGGTCCTATGCAGAAGATCTGCCCGCTGAGGATGAGGTCATGCTTCGGGCCCGGGAACGTTCCTTTGAATTGGGCGTGAGTGCCATCAGCCCCGGTGTCGGCGCGGTCCTGACGGTCCTGGCTGCCGCGTCGAAGGCGCAGACCGCCGTCGAGATCGGCACCGGCGCCGGTGTCTCCGGCGTCTGCCTGCTGCGGGGCCTTGGCCCGCACGCTGTCCTGACCACCATTGACGTGGACGTCGAACACCTGCGCGCGGCCCGCGAGGCGTTCACCGAGTCCGGCAGTCCGGCAAACCGCACGCGCACCATTTCCGGCCGGGCCGGCGATGTCCTGCCGCGCCTCACTGACGGCGCGTATGACCTGGTCTTCATCGACGCCGACAAGCCCGGCCTGCCCGGCTACGTCGAGCAGGCCATCCGGCTCCTCAAGAGGTCGGGCCTGTTGATTATCAATGACGCCCTGGACAAGGACAAGGTGGCCAACCCGGCCGGCCGCGAGGCCACTACGGTAGTGCTGCGCCAGGTGGGAAGGGCCATCCGCGACGACGACCGGCTTGCGTCGGCGATGCTCCCCACCGGCGACGGCCTGCTGGTCGCCGTCAAGAAGTAGGCCGGAAACATGACAGGGTCCGCGGCACGAGGCCACGGACCCTGTCCGGCACGACTATTCGGTAACGCCCACCAGGCATTCCTTGAGGTTGGCTGCTTCGGCAGCGTTCAGCTCGACCACGAGGCGCCCGCCGCCTTCGAGCGGGACGCGCATGATCAGGCTGCGGCCCTCCTTGGTGACTTCCATTGGGCCGTCGCCGGTACGTGGTTTCATAGCCGCCATGAGGAATTCCCCTCCATTTTGTTCCAGGACTGATCAGCCCGGGCGGGCTGGGTCCGCATGTCGATCAAGCGGCTGTGGCGGGGTGGTGCTCCCCCGCCGAGGCTGCGCGTTTTCTGGATGCTTGTGTCCTTGCTTACTTACTATTATCGCGGATTTACCCGCACGTAGCTAATCGATGGACATTTCCGTGCGCCGGGCATTCCCGGCCTGACCTGCACGGAAGCCCCTCCCGCTAGGGCGGATAATCGCCGCCGCCAGGCAGCTGGGCCCAGGCCCACAGCCACACGATCCACACGATCTGCAACAGCACGAACATGGCCACCACGGTTCCGCGGTAAGCCCGGGACCGGGAAAGGAAGGCAGCGCCCAAGGCCAGCGGAAACAGGGGCAGCAGCATCCTGAACGTGCTGGTCTGCGGGTGGAGGAACATCAGCAGGTAGCCCATGTAGCAGGCACACCACAGCCGGAGTTCGGCACCGAGCCGCACTACCGGGGGAAGGAACAGCATCACGCCGAACAGTGCCACAAAGACCAACGGCGCCAGCAGGCCAAGGACGGGGCCGAAAAGTTCGACGCCGGTATCGAACCAGGGCTTGAACGGCACCAGGTCCTGCCCCCGCCACACAGTTTCGGTCTTGGTGTAGGCCTGTGGGTCACCCGTGGCGGCCCACGCGGCAGCAGGCCAGACCAGTGCGGACACACCTGCGACGGCGGTGAGTCCAGTCAGCGCGGCGAGGTCCCGCACCGAGTGGGATTCTTCTTCCGTTCCCGGCGCGGCGCCGCCCCGGAGACGGTCCACGGCGCGCCAGACCAGCAGCAGGCCCACCATGGCCGCGAAGGGCACGCCCACGGGCCGCGACAGGCACAGCACGAACACCACCGGCATGGCCCACAGGTATTGGCGGCGCAGCACCAGCAGGAGGGCCCACGCAAGCAGCAGGAGGGACAATGGTTCGGCGTACGGCACCTGCAGCACGGCCGAAACGGGAAAGGTCGAGAAGAACGCGACGCCCCACATCGCCTGGCCATGGTCCGCCCGCTGCCGGAACAGGACGTAGGCCAGCAACGCGGCGCCCCAGCCGGCCAGCATGGCGATCACGGTCAGCGATGCGGCGGAATTCATGCCGGTGAGGCGGCTGAGCCCGCCGGCCAGCGCGGGAAAAAGCGGGTAGAAGGCCCACGTGTTTTCCTGCACGTTTCCGGCGGCGTCCGTGGGGAGCACGGAAGGGTAGCCATCGGCGATGACCGTGGCGTACCAGCGGGCATCCCAGATGTTGATGAAATTCCAGTAGTCCGGCTTCGGCGGGAACCAGGGGTTGACGCCCTGGTGGAGCGCGGCGGCCATGAAGATGCACGCCGAGACCAGGCGGGCGGCGGCATACAGGACAGTGGTTTGGATCCACCACGGCCAGCCGCGGACGGCGGAAGCAGCCCGGAGTGCGGCAGTGTGGGCAGATGCCAGGGGGCTGCGGCGGTCCACCGTGCTCACGGGCCGCCCGTCCCCGGCACGGCGGTCCCGCGGGCGGCCTCGTCCGCGTCCGCGGAGGTGCCCGGGTCAGCCGGTGCCGGGTTCGCGGGGGCGGCCGGGCCGGCGTCGGAATCCGGTTCCGGTACGTCGCCTTCCATCGCAGCCAGCCGGCTGCGGAGCTCCGCCACTTCCCGGTTCCTGGCGGCGAGTTGGTCCCGCAGGTCCTCCAGGACCTGGTCCACCTGGTCCATCCGGTAGCCGCGCAGCCCGAGCGAGAACCGTAGTTGGTCCACGTCCTCAGGTCCGGCGTGTGCCGGCAGCAAGACCGGTGGGAGGTTTGCGGGCGGGTCCTCGAGGCCGGCACCCAGCAGTGCAGGCAGCCCGGCACCGCCGGTACCGCGGGAGCGCCGGCCCAGGCCGGCCCACAGGACCGCCGCCACCAGGACCACGGCGAGGAATACCAGAAAGAAACTCACTGTCCCATCGTGCCAGATCCATCCCGCCGGTCCGCGGCCCACGGCACGGAACCGGGCCAGGCCGTGGCCCCTGTACTACTCCGGCCGCTGCTCACCATTCATGGACGGGGTCACGGCAACGTGAAGCACACGGTCCACCGCTTCGGCGGGATCGTCAACGAGCTGGATCAGGTCCAGGTCCTTCTCCGAGACCATTCCCTCGGCCACCAGGGTGCCCCGGATCCATTCGATCATCGGCCCCCAGAATTCGACGCCAAGGAGCACGATCGGGAACGACGTCACCTTCCGTGTCTGGACCAGGACCATGGCCTCGAACAGCTCATCCAAGGTGCCCAGGCCGCCCGGCAGCACGATAAAGCCCTGCGCGTACTTGACGAACATGGTCTTGCGGGCGAAGAAATAGCGGAAGTTGATACCCAGGTCCACCCACTGGTTCAGGCCCTGCTCGAAGGGCAGCTCAATGCCCAGGCCCACGGATACGCCGTTGCCTTCCACCGTCCCCCGGTTGGCCGCCTCCATGGATCCGGGGCCGCCGCCGGTGATGACCGCCACCCCGGCCTCGGCGAGCTTGCGCCCCACCTCGACGCCCATTTCGTAGTACTTGCTGCCGGGCTTGGTGCGGGCGGAACCAAAAACGCTGACGGCCTTTCCAATGTCCGCCAGCGCACCGAATCCTTCGACGAATTCGCTCTGGATCCGCAGGACCCGCCAGGGGTCGGTGTGGACGAACTGGCCGGGGCCTTTGGTATCGAGCAGATGCTGGTCGGACATTTCCACGGCGGCCTGCTTGCGGCGCAGTTCAAGGGGCCCTTTGCGGCGTGGCTGGGTTGTCTTGGCCGGATCAGCGTTGGTACTCATTCCCCTAGGCTAACCTCCGACTCCAGGTATCTCTTGAATCACGATCGGCATGAACTTGGGGTGATTGGCGTCATAACCCACCGTTGTTCGCTAGATTCTTTCCTATGACTACTCATGTGCCCGGCGATGCCCTCGTCTCCCTGAACGCCGTTAACAAGCATTACGGCCAGCTGCACGTTCTGAAGGACATCAACCTGCAGGTCCGCAAGGGCGAGGTTGTTGTGGTCATCGGACCTTCGGGCTCCGGTAAGTCCACCCTCTGCCGCGCCATCAACCGCCTGGAAACCATTGAGGGTGGAACCATCACCATCGACGGGAAAGTCCTGCCCGAGGAAGGCAAGGAACTGGCCCAGCTCCGCGCCGATGTTGGCATGGTCTTCCAGTCTTTCAACCTTTTCGCACACAAGACCATCCTTGAAAACGTGACGCTCGGGCCCATCAAGGTCAAAGGCGTTTCCAAGACGGCCGCGGAGAAAGATGCCATGGCACTCCTGGAACGGGTAGGCGTAGGGCACCAGGCGCCCAAGCTTCCCGCCCAGCTTTCCGGCGGACAACAGCAGCGCGTCGCCATCGCGCGCGCCTTGGCAATGAAGCCGAAGGTCATGTTGTTCGATGAACCCACGTCCGCGCTCGACCCCGAAATGATCAACGAGGTCCTGGACGTCATGGTCCAGCTGGCCAAGGAAGGCATGACCATGATCGTGGTCACCCACGAGATGGGCTTCGCCCGAAAGGCTGCAGACCGCGTGGTCTTCATGGCAGACGGCCAGATCGTGGAGGACGCCACCCCGGAGGAATTCTTCAACAACCCGAAGAGCGACCGTGCCAAGGACTTCCTCTCGAAGCTCCTCACGCACTGATCCCCAAGCAACCACACTCAGTTCGCATCCAGGCCGAGAACCCAACGGCCATCAATGAAAGGAATGTCATGAAGGCATTTATGTCCCGACGAAAGTCCTTCGTCGTGGCGGCTACAGCCGCCCTCGCCCTGTCCCTTAGCGCTTGCGGTGGCGGAGACTCCGGAGGCTCAAGCAACCCGAGCCCCGTCGAGAAGCCGTCGTTCGCAGCCGGTACCACCATGGAGAAGCTGTCCTCCGCCGGCACCATCAAGATCGGCACCAAGTTCGATCAGCCGCTGTTCGGCCAGGTCGGCCTGGATGGCAAGCCCGTCGGTTTCGACGTTGAAATCGGCAAACTGATCGCCGCCAAGCTGGGCATCGCCGCTGACAAGATCGAATGGTCCGAAACTGTCTCCGCAAACCGCGAGCCCTTCATCGAACAGGGCAAGGTGGACATCGTCATCGCGACTTACACCATCAGCGACAAGCGCAAGCAGGTCGTTGATTTCGCCGGCCCGTACTACGAAGCAGGCCAGGCCTTGATGGTGAACAAGGACAACGACTCCATCAAGAAGCCCGAGGACGTCAAGGGCAAGAAGGTCTGCTCCGTAACCGGCTCCACCCCCGCTGCGACCATCGTGGACAAGTACGGCGCCGAACTGGTGCCTGCCGCTACCTACTCCGCCTGCCTGGAGCCGCTGCGCAACAAGCAGGTTGAAGCCGTTACCACTGACAACGTGATCCTCGCCGGGTTCGTTGACAAGGAGCCGGACGCTTTCAAGCTTGCATCAGAAGAAACCTTTACCAAGGAGCCTTACGGCATCGGCCTGAAGAAGGGCGACACTGAGTTCCGTAACTGGATCAACGACCAGCTTGAGTCCTTCGAGAAGGACGGTTCTTACAAGAAGGCCTGGGAAGCCACCGCAGGTTCAGTCATCAAGACTGCACCGAGCCTGCCGGCCATCAACCGCTACTGAGCAGCGTTCCATAGGTGCCGGGGCCGCCAAGCAGCCCCGGCACCACCGCCTTCACTCCGTCCACGCATACAGCCGAAGGATCTTATGGACGTCATCATTGAAAACCTGCCCTTGTATTGGGAGGGTTTTCTCCGCACTCTTTTCCTTTCCGTCGTATCGGGTATCTTCGCGCTGATCCTCGGAACGTTGCTGGCCGCAGCGCGGGTATCCCCGGTGGCGGCGTTGCGCGGTTTCAGCACCGTCTACGTGGAAGTACTCCGCAACACACCGCTGACCATCGCGTTCTTCTTCGCGGCGGTCGTGCTCCCCCGCCTCGGGGTCAAGTTTGAGCAGTTCGAGGTCGCCGCAATTATCGCCCTCAGCACGTACACGGCCGCGTTCATCGCCGAAGCTGTCCGGTCGGGCGTCAACAGCGTGCCCGTGGGCCAGGCCGAAGCAGCCCGCAGCATTGGCATGAAGTTCAGCCAAGTACTCTCGCTCATCATTCTTCCGCAAGCACTGCGGACGGTGATCCCGCCGCTGATCAACATCCTGATCGCGCTGGTGAAGAACTCATCCGTTGCCGGCGCCTTCTTTGTCCTGGAGCTGTTCGGCTATGGCCGGCAACTGGCCAACGCCAACGGTGACGCGGTCATCACAGTCCTGTTGGGCACAGCTTTCTTCTATCTGCTCCTCACCGTTCCGCTGGGAATCCTCGCCAACACGGTGGAACGAAAGGTGGCGATTGCCCGATGAGCTCCGTTCTGTATGACGTCCCCGGCCCCAAAGCACGCCGGGTTTCACTCATTGCTTCAATCATCGGCGGTCTCCTGATCCTTGGCCTGCTGGCCTGGGTGGTCATGACCTTGGCCCAGCAAGGCATCTTCGAGGGCCGCCGCTGGCAGATTTTCACCCGCGCCGATGTTTGGCGGCTTCTCGGCAACGGCCTTGGTTCGACCCTGTCCGCAGCCGCCCTGGCAGCAGTCATCGCATTTCCGCTTGGCCTGCTGCTATGCCTCCTGCGGATTTCAGACGCGGCGGTCATCCGGATACCCATGCGCATCATCCTCGAATTCCTTCGCGGTATGCCCGTTGTCCTGATGATGCTCTTTATCCTCCTCGGATTCGGTACGTCCGCATTCATCGCTGTCGTTGCCGGCCTGGTCCTCTACAACGCAGCGGTGTTCGCTGAAATCATCCGTGCCGGTATCCAGTCCCTCCCCAAAGGACAGCGCGAAGCCGGCCTGGCCATTGGCCTGACGAGCTTCAAATCCCGGATGCTGATCGAACTGCCGCAGGCGATCCGGCGCATGATGCCGTCCCTTGTAGCGCAGATGGTGGTCCTCCTGAAGGACACCTCGCTGGGTTACATCGTGGCCTACGGCGAGCTGCTGCGGGCGGTGCAGGTCATGGCGGACTTCCTGGGAACGCAGTACCTGTTCCCGATCTTCTTTGTGGCGGCAGCGATCTACATTGCCATCAACATCTCCGTGTCCAGGATTGCGGTGTGGATCGAACGCCGCGGCTCCCGGAAGGCAGCTGGCGGCGTGGCAACTGCAAACACGACGGCGGACCTTCAGGTCGGACACGCCGGACCCGTTTAGCACACCCTGAACAAAGAGCAGGTCCGCAACTACCGGGAGTTGCGGACCTGCTCTTTTTTAATACGAACAGTATTATCCGGCGAGCCAATCCTGCAGCGCCCGGAGGCAGGCGCGGATTGCGTCGGCGTATACGTGTTCGTTGTCCTTGTGTGCGAGCAACGGATCGCCCGGGCCGAAGTTCACCGCCGGGATACCCAGCTCGCTGAAGCGGGCGACGTCGGTCCACCCGTATTTGGGTTTGGGTTCAGCTCCCACGGCGGCGACGAAAGAGGCGGCCGCCGGGTGCTGAAGTCCGGGCCTGGCGCCGGCAGCCGCATCGGTGCGGACCACGTCGAAGCCGGCAAGCAGCTCACGGACGTGGGCTTCCGCCTGGTCCGGGGTCTTGTCCGGGGCGAACCGGTAGTTGATCTCCACCACGCAGCGGTCGGGGATGACGTTGCCGGCCGTACCGCCGTTGATCTTCACCGCGTTAAGGCTCTCGCGGTAATCCAGGCCGTCAACGTTGACGGTGCGTGGCTCATAGGCGGCGAGGCGGGCCAGGATTGGCGCCGCGGCATGGATGGCGTTGCTGCCCATCCAGGCGCGGGCCGAGTGGGCGGCCTCCCCCACAGTGCTGGCTTCGAACCGGCTGGTTCCGTTGCAGCCGCCTTCCACCGTGCCGTCCGTCGGTTCCAGCAGGATGGCGAAGTCGCCCTCCAACAAGTCGCCGTGGTTCCGGACCAGGCGTCCCAGGCCGCTCTTCACCGCTTCCACTTCTTCATGGTCGTAGAAGACAAAGGTGACGTCCCGCCGGGGCTGCCGGCCGCCGTCGAACAAGCCTGCCGCCAGGGCCAGCTGGACCGCCACGCCGCCCTTCATGTCGGTGGCGCCACGGCCGTAGAGGACACCCTCACCCGGAACTCCGGAGTCCCACGTCGAGGGGACCGTACCGCGGGAGCCCTCGGTCAGGGGCAGCGGGACGGTGTCCAGGTGGCCGGCCAGGATCACGCGCTCGCCCAGGCCGAGTTCGGTGCGGGCGATGATGGCGTCCCCATCACGCACCACCCGCAGCTGGGGAATCCCGGCCAGTGCGGCCTCCACAGCGTCCGCCAGTTGCTTCTCATTGCCGGACACGCTGTTGATGTCCATCACCGCTGCAGTCAGCAACGCCACGTCCTGGTGCAGGTCAAGGATGGACAGGGACGAGTCAGGGGCGGTTTCAGCAGTCACGAAGCCAGTCTAGTTCGAACCGCCTGCCCGCCCCTCGATAGACTGGAGCACATGACTGAGACCGCTTCCTCTGCCGTGCCCGAAACCCTCACCCCTGACACCGATGACCGTTCCGCCCACGGCTTTGGTGTTGCCACCATCGCCACCGGCGATGCAAGCGTCCTGGACGTCTGGTTCCCGGCACCGGCGCTTGGTGTCGCCGCCGAGAACCTCCGCTCGGTGGAGCACGCCGACGAAACCCTGACCCGCATTGCCGAGAACGGCGCAGACGAGGACCGCGGTACCGAGCAGAAGGTCGTGTTCGTCCAGATCAACCTCGATGAAGCCCCCGCGGACACCGCCGACGCCTACCTCCGCCTGCACCTCCTTTCGCACCGTCTGGTCAAGCCCAACACCATCAACCTCGACGGCATCTTCGGCAAGCTCCCCAACGTCGTGTGGACCAACTTCGGCCCCGCCGCCGTCGACGGCTTCGAACTGACCCGCGCCAGGCTCCGCCGGCGCGGCGCCGTCACCGTCTACGGCATCGACAAGTTCCCGCGGATGGTGGACTACGTGGTGCCCACCGGTGTGCGGATTGCCGACGCCGACAGGGTCCGCCTTGGTGCACACCTGGCCGCCGGCACCACCGTCATGCACGAGGGCTTCGTCAATTTCAACGCCGGAACCCTGGGGACCTCCATGGTGGAAGGCCGCATATCGGCCGGCGTCGTGACCGGCGACGGCAGCGATGTCGGCGGCGGCGCATCCATCATGGGCACCTTGTCCGGAGGCGGCAAGGAAAAGATCACCATCGGTGAGCGTGTGCTGCTCGGTGCCAACTCCGGCGTGGGTATCAGCATCGGCGATGACTCCGTCGTCGAAGCCGGCCTCTACGTCACGGCGGGCACCCGGGTGCGCATCCCCGGTCCCAAGGACGAGGTCGGCGAAGACACCACCAAGATCGTCAAGGCCGCTGAACTCTCGGGCGTGCCCAACCTGCTGTTCCGCCGCAACTCCACCACCGGCGCCGTCGAGGCGCTCCCCCGCGCCGGCCAGACCGTTGAGTTGAACGACGCCCTGCACGCCAACTGATCCGCGGGTGGGACGAAAACGCGGCCTGCGCCGCCTGGCGGTGCTGCTGCTTGCCCTCGCGCTGGCAGCGGGCGGCATCTATACCGCGGTGTACTTCGTGCAGCGTTCTGAAACCCTCGTTTCGGAACGCTGCACCGCTTCTGCGGGCAACCGCACCGGTGAGCTGGCGCCGGACCAGGCGGCCAACGCCGCCCTCATCACCGCCGTGGCGGTGCGGCGTGGATTGCCGCCCCGCGCTGCCACCATCGCCCTCGCCACTGCCATGCAGGAGTCAAAGCTGCGCAACATCGGCCACGGGGACCAAGCCGGGCCGGATTCGCGGGGGCTCTTCCAACAGCGGCCTTCCCAGGGCTGGGGCAGTGAAGCGCAAATCATGGACCCGTACTACGCCGTGAACGCTTTCTACGACGCTCTGGTGAAAATTCCAGGGTACGAGACGCTCGACATCACCGACGCCGCCCAGCGTGTCCAGCGCTCCGCCCATCCCGAGGCCTACGCCCAGCACGAGGAAATGGGGCGGGCGTTTGCCTCCGCCTTGACCGGCCAGACACCGGAGGGGGTCAAGTGCACGCTGCGCTCGGCCACCGCCCCGGGGGATGCGGCCGCGGCGGCGGGCGAACTGGAGCAGGCCTACGGCGGCGTGGATTCGCGGGCAGACGGCGCCACCCTGGTGGTGGAAGCCGACGGACCGATGGCGTGGTCCATTGCCCAGTGGGCCGTGGCCAACGCCAAGGACCTGGCAGTGACCCGCGTAGATGTTGCCGGGCGGGCGTGGCAGCGTTCAGGCGGCGAGGGCTGGCAGGATTCCACCACGGCGGCCGGGCAGGTACGCATCACGCTGCGGCAGGGCGACGGCGGCGGGTGAGCCTGCGGGGTCAGACCAGGATTTCCAGCACCGGCTGGACGTAGCTGCGGAAGAGCTCCGGCTGGCCCATCAGTTCCTGGCTCATGATGATCTTGTCCGGTTCCAGGTACCACGCCCGCTGCTCGTCCAGCGGCAATTCGATGATGGTCAGGCGGAAGTCCCGCGAATCTCGGCCGATTTCCATCAGCCTGTCATCCACCATCTCCGCAAGCAGCTGGTCGGTGCCGCTGGCGACCCGTTCCCCCTCGAGCTCGGCATATTCGCTCCTGCGTTCCCTGGCCCAGGTGAGGGCTGAGCCGAAGTGCGCCTGCAGGACACGTTGCAGGGCCGGGGAATTGCCGAAGGCCTCAAAATCCGGTGGAGAAAGTTCGGGCGCCGTCTGCGGGTGTGCCTTGAGCAGTTGTTCCCACCAGGCCTCCCATTCGGTCTTCAGGGCGCTGAGTCCACCAACCTCCGCGGTCAGGTGGGTGTGGTCGGCGGACCTGATCTTGGGAGCCGCGTGGGACAGCACTGGACGGCCTACGCCGTTGAGGGCCGCCGCATCCCGGACATAGAGCGCAATCATCATCGGTCCGGACGTGTCCGTGGTGATTTGCCATCCTGAACCGCTTGCGTGGTGCATTCAAAGTCCTTCCCTGGCCGCCTTCGGCCGGACGTCATGGTGCCGTCCGGCGTACCGGCTTTCAGTCTATTCCCGCAGGCCATCCGCGGTAGTGCCGGACATGCTCCGGGTACGCGTCACCGGGCAAGACTGTCCAGGTGCCGGTCAAGGACATCGCGGCACATTTGCGCAGTCATCCAACCCGGCTGCAGCAAAGCGTGCATGCACAGGCCGTCCAAGGTAGCCAACAACCGCTCCGCCTCCAGCACCAGGTTGTCCTGCGGATCATCCGGCAGCAGCGCAGCAACCACCGTCCCGACAACGGCGGCGACCTCCCGGTGGCTGCGGTCCGCAACGGCTGCAAGGAACGGCCTGATCCGTGCCGCGTTCTTGAAGGCCAGCCAGGCGCAGGCCTCCACCGCGCTCTCCTGGTCCAGCGGCAGCAATCCGCCCAGCAGGGTTAAAACAGCCTCGCGGTGTTCCGGGCTGCCCGGGACGGCCCCGTCCACGGCGGGCAGCAGTCGCTGGAGCCGTCCGACGATGCGGTCCACCACCGCGCCGAACGAGAAAGCGAGGAGTTCTTCACTTCCCGCAAAGTAGTGCCGCACGGAGCCCACCGCCAGGCCGGCCTCGTCAGCCACTTCACGCAGCGAGGCGCGTTCCAGCCCGTCAACGGCGATGATCCGGAGAACCGCCTGGACCACGTCCTGCCGCCTGGCATCTGCATCAACAATTTTGGGCACCCTCCTTATTAGCACACTTGTGCTTCTTTCGGAGTGTCACATCGGGCCGCCATCCGAAAAGCAGGGGCGGCCGGCGCCTGCCGTGGGATAGCGTTGAGGCATGAGAATCTTGGTTACAGGTGGCACCGGCTACATCGGTTCCCACACTGTTCTTTCCCTGCAGGAAGCCGGCCACGACGTGGTTGTCATCGACAACCTGGTCAACTCGAGCGAAGAGTCGCTGCGGCGGGTTGCCGAGCTCAGCGGCAAGGCCGCCGAGTTCCACCACGTCGACCTGGTGGACGAAGCTGCCGTCGAAAAAGTGTTTGCGGGCGCCGCCATCGACGCCGTGATCCACTTCGCCGGCCTCAAGGCCGTCGGGGAGTCGGTCCGGGAGCCGCTGAACTACTACTACAACAACCTGGTGGGCACCCTGAACCTGATCCGCGTCATGGACCGGCACGACGTCCGGTCCATCGTGTTCAGCTCCTCCGCCACCGTCTACGGTGAGCACAACCCCATTCCGTACGTGGAAAAGATGGAGATCGGTGCCAACAACCCCTACGGGCGCACCAAGGAGCAGATCGAGGACATCCTCTCGGACCTTGGCGCAGCGGACACCCGCTGGCACATAGCACTCCTGCGCTACTTCAACCCGGTGGGCGCCCACCCGTCCGGCCGGATCGGCGAAGACCCCCAGGGAATCCCCAACAACCTGGTTCCGTTCATCGCCCAAGTGGCCGTGGGCCGGCGCGAGAAACTCATGGTGTTCGGCGGCGACTACGACACCCCGGATGGTACCTGCCTGCGGGACTACATCCACGTTGTCGACCTGGCCGAAGGGCACGTGGCTGCGCTGAACCACATTGCCGCCCGCACTGGAGTCTTCCGCTGGAACCTGGGCTCCGGCAAGGGCTCCTCCGTCCTGGAGGTCCTGCGCTCCTTCGAAAAGGCCGTCGGCAAGCCCATCCCCTATGAGATCACCGGCCGCCGCGCAGGAGACCTGCCGGCGTTCTGGGCCGACGCCACGTCCGCGCTGGCGGATTTGAGCTGGTCCACCACCAAGACGGTGGACCAGATGTGCGAGGACCACTGGCGGTGGCAGAAGAACAACCCCCAGGGCTACGCCAGCTGAACCCGGCGATTGCTCCGTACTTGTCGTTCTGACTTCTCAAAACGACAAGGACGGAGCAGTCGATCGAGGCAGAACGCGAAACGGCCGCCCACCTGTGAAAGGTGGGCGGCCGTTTCGTCGTCCTTCAACCGTTGCCGGCAGCAGGTCAGCGTGCCGGGTAGTCACGCTCCGGCTCACCGATGTACAGCTGGCGCGGGCGGCCGATCTTGGTGTTGGGGTCGCTGATCATTTCACGCCACTGCGCGATCCAGCCCGGCAGGCGGCCGATCGCGAACAGGACCGTGAACATCTTCTCCGGGAAACCCATGGCCTTGTAGATCAGGCCGGTGTAGAAGTCCACGTTCGGGTAGAGCTTGCGCTGGATGAAGTAGTCGTCGTTGAGCGCTTTCTCCTCCAGGCGGAGTGCGATCTCGAGCAGCTCGTCGTTGCCGCCGAGCTTGGTGAGGATCTCGTGGGCCGTGGCCTTGACGATCTTGGCGCGCGGATCGTAGTTCTTGTACACCCGGTGCCCGAAGCCCATGAGGCGGACGCCGTCTTCCTTGTTCTTGACCTTTTCCATGTAGTCCTCGGGCTTGAGGCCCTCGGCCTGGATCTGGCGGAGCATCTTCAGGACGGCCTCGTTGGCGCCGCCGTGGGCGGGGCCGAAGAGGGCGTTGATGCCTGCAGAAACAGAGGCGAAAAGGTTCGCGTTGGAAGAGCCCACCAGGCGCACCGTGGAGGTGGAGCAGTTCTGCTCGTGGTCCGCGTGCAGGATCAGGAGCAGGTCCAGCGCCTTGACGATGACCGGGTCCAGCTCGTACTGCTCGGCCGGCAGGCCGAAGCTGAGGCGCAGGAAGTTCTCCACGAGGTTCATTGAGTTGTCCGGGTACAGCATGGGCTGGCCGATGGACTTCTTGTGCGCGTAGGCGGCGATGACCGGCAGCTTGGCCATCAGGCGGATGGTGGAAACCTCCACCTGCTCGGCGTTGAACGGATCCAGCGAGTCCTGGTAGAACGTGGACAGCGCGGATACCGCGGAAGAAAGCACCGGCATGGGGTGCGCGTCGCGGGGGAAGCCGCCGAAGAAGCCCTTGAGCTCCTCGTGCAGCAGGGTGTGGCGCCGGATCTTCTGGTCGAACTCATCCAGCTCGGTGGGCGTGGGAAGGTTGCCGTAGATCAGCAGGTAGGACACCTCGAGGAAGCTGGAGTGCTGTGCCAGCTGCTCGATGGGGTATCCGCGGTAGCGCAGGATGCCCGCATCGCCGTCGATGTAGGTGATGGCGGAGGTGGTTGCTGCGGTGTTCATGAAGCCGGGGTCAAAGGTCACGGCACCGGTCTGCTTGAGCAGTTTGGAGACGTCGTAACCTTCGTTCCCTTCAACAACCTGGATGCGCGGGAGCTTCAGCTCGCCACCTGCGTGGAGCAGGGTCGCAGCATTGTTGGTCTCAGTCATGGAGTCCCCTTCATGAGGCGTCTTCGGCCTCTGTCGAAAGCTTGATCCAACATCAGGTGAGCCGCGCACTGAGCCTGAGAAGACAGGTTCCAACACCCGGGCTGCCTTCTTGTAGAAAGCCACCATTGATCGTCAACTTAAAAAGTACCGCTCCTTGGCGGGTGTCACTAATCCGCAGGCTTTCCATCCGGCCTAAAATGCACCGAATGTGGGGCGAGTCACACGATTATTACGGGTCCCTGGAGCCGGATCAGGCCAGCCGTGCAACAGCGGCATCGATCCGCTCGTCGGATCCGGTCAGGGCCACCCGAACATGGCCGTTGCCGGCGTCACCGTAGAAGACGCCCGGGCCAACCACGATGCCTCGTTCGGCCAGGCGGGCTACCGTGGCCCACGTGTCCTCTCCCGCAGTCGACCACAGGTACAGGCCGGCATCGGACTCCTTGATCTCCAGGCCGAAGTCCAGCAGCGCGGGTACCAGTCGTTCGCGCCGGCCCCGGTACAGGTCCTTCTGGGCCTCGACGTGGGTGTCATCCCCCAGCGCCACCCGCATGGCCTCCTGGACGGGGTAGGGAACGATCATCCCCGCGTGCTTGCGGCTGTTGACCAGGTTGGGCATCAGGTCCGGATCGCCGGCCACGAAGGCTGCGCGGTAGCCCGCCAGGTTGGACTGCTTGCTCAGCGAGTACACGGCGAGCAGGCCCTGGTGCGAGCCGCCGGCAACGTGGGGATCAAGGATGCTGGGGACGCGCCGGCCGCCGCGCTGGACGTCCCAGTCGCCCCAGCCGAGCTCTGCGTAACATTCATCCGATGCCACCACGGCACCAATTTCACGAGCCTGGATCACCAGGGCCTTCAGGGACTCCACATCGCGGACGCTGCCCGTGGGGTTGCCCGGGGAATTGACCCAAATGAGGCGCACGCGTTCACGCGTGGCGTCGTCGAGCTCGTCCAGGTTGTCCGTGGCCACCGAAGTGACTCCGGCCAGGGTGGCACCGATATCGTACGTGGGGTAGGCCACCTTGGGGCATACGACGACGTCTCCGGGCTTCAGGCCGAGCAGCAGCGGGAGCCAGGCAACGAGCTCCTTGGAACCCACTGTAGGCATGATGTTTTTGGGGTCCAGGCCCGCCACTCCGCGCCGGCGCTCGAACCATCCCGCGATGGCTTCCCGCAGCGCCGGCGTGCCATGGACAGTGGGATATCCCGGGGCGTTGGCGGCGGCCTTCAGTGCGTCCTGAACCAACTGCGGGGTGGGATCCACGGGCGTGCCGATGGAGAGGTTTACTGCCCCGCCCGGGTGTTCCGAGGCCTTGGCCACGTAGGGGGCCATAGCCTCCCACGGGTAGTCGGGCAGGTTCAGGCCAAACGAATTCACTGCTGCGGTCACGGCTCGCGTCCGGGTCAGTGGTCTTGGTTCTGCGGCGGCAGGGCGGCGATCATCGGGTGGTCCTTGCCCGTGTTGCCGATCTTGGCCGCGCCGCCCGGGGATCCGAGGTCATCGAAGAACTCGACGTTCGCCTTGTAGTAGTCAGCCCACTCATCCGGGGTGTCATCTTCGTAGTAGATGGCTTCCACCGGGCAGACGGGTTCGCAGGCGCCACAGTCGACGCATTCGTCCGGATGGATGTACAGCGAACGCTCGCCCTCATAGATGCAGTCCACGGGGCATTCTTCGATGCATGCCTTGTCCTTAACATCCACACACGGCTGCGCGATTACGTACGTCACGTCCCTGGCCTCTCCACGTTGGGTTCCGGCGACCCGCCGGTTCTTGCGTCCGGCAGCACGGCCGGACTCTTGACATCTGAGCCTATTATCCCCCAGCCCGTTCCCGCCAACCTAGCCGGCACCCTAGTATGAACTGGTGAGTCTGCCTGTTGCCGCGCCCGCCCGGTTCCTGACCGCGGCGGCCCCTGGTACCCGCGTCGTGGTCCGTTACCGGATTGACGGAGGCCTGACCGACGCCTTGGGCCATTTGCTGGCATGCGACGCCGGTTCCTGTACCATCCGCACCCGCCGGGCAGACGTCGTCATCCCGCTGGAACGCGTGGTGGCGGCCAAGGAGGTCCCGCCCGCTCCCCCGCGGCGCTCCGCGCTGTAACGGCCACTCCCGCGCCGGCCCCAGGGCAACAGGCGCGGGATTGCCGCGCAGCACGGCCGTGAAACGCGCAGCACAGTTGTTAAAGCAGAATGCCACCGGTGCAGTACCGGTGGCATTCTTGGCGTTCAGGCGTTGTTATGCCTTGGCGCGGGCGCGGTTGGCCTTGGCACGCTCGTTGGTGTCAAGGATCACCTTGCGGATGCGGATGGACTCCGGGGTGACCTCGACGCACTCGTCTTCACGGGCGAACTCGAGGGACTCTTCGAGGGTCAGCTCGCGCGGCGGGGTCAGGTTCTCGAAGGTGTCCGAGGACGCCGCACGCATGTTGGTGAGCTTCTTTTCCTTGGTGATGTTGACATCCATGTCGTCGGCGCGGGAGTTCTCGCCCACGATCATGCCCTCGTACACCTCGGAGGTGGGCTTGACGAAGAAGGAGCCGCGTTCCTGCAGGTTGATCATGGCGAACGGGGTCACAACACCGGCGCGGTCGGCAACCATCGAGCCGTTGGTGCGGTACTCGATGGGACCGGCCCAAGGCTCGTAGCCTTCGGAGATGGAGGCGGCGATGCCTGCACCGCGGGTGTCGGTCAGGAACCGGGTGCGGAAACCGATCAGGCCACGGGCCGGGACGATGAATTCCATGCGGCACCAGCCGGTGCCGTGGTTGGCCATGTTGGTCATCCGGCCCTTGCGGGCGGCCATGAGCTGCGTCACGGCACCGAGGTATTCTTCGGGCACGTCGATGGTCATGTGCTCCATCGGCTCGTGAATCTTGCCGTCCACCAGCTTGGTCACAACCTGCGGCTTGCCGACGGTCAGCTCGAAGCCTTCGCGGCGCATCTGCTCCACCAGGATGGCCAGCGCCAGCTCGCCACGGCCCTGGACTTCCCAGGCGTCGGGACGCTCGGTGGGGAGTACCTTGATGGAGACGTTACCGATCAGTTCCTTATCCAGGCGGTCCTTGACCTGGCGGGCGGTGACCTTGGCACCCTTGACCTTGCCGGCCAGCGGCGAGGTGTTGATACCGATCGTCATGGAGATCGCGGGATCATCCACCGTGATCAGCGGCAGCGGCTGCGGGTTCTCGGCGTCGGTCAGGGTCTCACCGATGGTGATTTCCTCGATACCGGCAACCGCCACAATTTCACCGGGGCCGGCGGATTCGGCCGGCACGCGGTCCAGTGCCTTGGTGGCCAGCAGTTCGGTGATCTTGACATTTTTGAGCTCACCGTTGGCACGGGCCCAGGCAACGGTCTGGCCCTTGCGCAGGGTGCCGTTGTAGATGCGCAGCAGTGCGAGGCGGCCGAGGAACGGGGAGGCGTCCAGGTTGGTGACGTGTGCCTGCAGCACACCCTCCGGGTTGTAGGTCGGGGCCGGGATGTGCTCGATGATGGTCTTGAAGAGCGGCTCCAGGTCCTCGTTCTCCGGAGCGGTGCCGTCGGCGGGCTGCTCGAGCGAGGCGCGGCCAACCTTGGCTGCGGCATAAACGACCGGCACTTCGAGGATCTTATCCAGGTCCAGGTCCGGAACTTCGTCCGCGAGGTCGGAGGCGAGGCCCAGGAGCAGGTCCATGGACTCGTGCACGACCTCTTCGATGCGGGCGTCGGGACGGTCGGTCTTGTTGACCAGCAGGATCACCGGCAGGTGTGCGGCGAGGGCCTTGCGCAGCACGAAGCGGGTCTGCGGCAGCGGGCCTTCGGAGGCGTCCACGAGCAGCACGACGCCGTCGACCATGGACAGGCCGCGCTCGACCTCACCGCCGAAGTCGGCGTGGCCGGGGGTGTCGATGACATTGATGGTGATGGTCTCGCCGTTGGAGGACGGACCGTTGTAGGCCACCGTGGTGTTCTTGGCCAGGATGGTGATGCCCTTTTCACGCTCAAGGTCACCGGAGTCCATCACGCGGTCTTCGAGGTGGTTGTGCTCGGCAAAGGAGTTGGTCTGCTTGAGCATGGCGTCGACCAGGGTGGTCTTGCCGTGGTCAACGTGGGCCACAATCGCGACATTGCGGAGGTCACTGCGGGATGCAGTGGCCACCGCGGTGTTGGTGGTGGTTTCAGACATGCGTAATTGCTCGATTCAGTGGAGTCAGCTGTTGTATCGCGACATTTCCAACTGGAACGCACGACGGACAAGGCCCTTGGCACAGGGCGCCTGCATCTATTCTAGCCGGTGAGCCATTTGTTGGCCTAAAATCCGGCGGGACCACGGGTCCGCGGGGTGCACTGTGGCAGGGCAGGAGCGGCAAAAGTGTGACGAAATTCACTGGTACTTCCGGGAGCGTGGCATGATTGCTCTGACGCAGAGCCCCACCTTCAGAGCAAGTCGGAGACCACGATGCCCCGTGCCACGGCCATCACGCCCAACGGCGCCACCCGTGCCGCCACCATCGTGGCGTCCGGGCTCCTGGCAACCTCCGCCGTCTTGGGGCTCGCCGGGTGCGGGGCGCCTGCCGGCGATGGGGTCAGTTCCCTGTCGCGGGCCGCAGCGTCCGGTGGACAGGCCCCCGCCGCCGTGAAGACCAACGTGGCAGCCACGTCCCGGCTGCTCAATGCCGGGAACGGACGGCTCGAGGCGGTGGTACCGGACATCAGCAGGACTGTCCTGCTGATCGGGGATTCCCAGTCTGAACCCCTGGACGGCTGGCCGCGCCTGGGCCTCGCCGCTGCCGGGTACGACGTGTATTTTTGCGGCCGGGGCGGCACGGGGTACGTCGCGGCAAACGGTGCCACCGGCAACTACGTTGACGCCCTGGAGCGCGGGGACTGGCTGCTCCCGTCAGGCAGCCCGGCGCTGATCGTCATCGAGGGTGGCGGCAATGACGCGGCCACCGGGGCAAGCAACACCCAGATTGTCCGCAACGCCGGGCGGCTGATCGCCGATCTCAAAACCCGCTACCCCGGCACTCGGATAGCAATGATCGGCACGTTGGCACGCGGCGCGGACGACGGCGGCGGACGTCGCAGCGAAGTGGACGCGCTGGTGGGGTCCGTGGCTGCCGCCCACGGCCTGCCCTTTGTTTCCACCGGGGATTGGCTGACCCGCTACGGACTCGCCAAGGACCTGGCTGATTCCGTCCACATGAACGCCGCCGGTCGCGTGGCCCTGGGCGGGATCCTTGAGCGACGGCTCAGGGAGTTGAAACTGGACCGGACATCGGCCGCTGACCAGGGTTCCCTGGCGGCGGTCCCCGGCGGCATCAGCGGACTGCAGGACTAAGACTTAAACAGGTGGAGCCGGGACCCACGGTCCCGGCTCCACCTGTATGGGCTGCGCCCTACGCCACCTCAGGCGGAAGCATCAACTTCGCACCGGGGATGGCGTTGAGCAGCGCCTTCGTGTAGTCCTGCTGGGGCGACTCGAAGACATCGTCCGTCGAGCCCGTTTCCACCAGCCTGCCCTTTTCCATCACGCAAACGTGGTCGGCGATCTGCCGCACCACGGCGAGGTCGTGGGTGATGAACAAGTAGGTCAGCCCAAGGTTGGCCTGAAGGTCGGCGAGCAGGTTCAGGACCTGCGCCTGCACCAGGACGTCGAGGGCGGACACGGCCTCATCACAGATGATCACCTCGGGATCCAGCGCCAAGGCGCGGGCGATGGCAACACGTTGACGCTGACCGCCGGAGAGTTCGTTCGGGTACCGCTGCATGGCGGACTGGGGCAGCGCCACCTGGTCCAGCAGAGTCCGGACTTTCTTTTCCCGGCTGGCCTGGTCGCCGATCTTGTGGACCCGCAACGGTTCTTCGATCGTGCGGTAGATGTTGTACATCGGATCGAGCGAGCCATACGGGTCCTGGAAGATCGGCTGGACCCGCCTGCGGAACTTGAACAGTTCGGCCGGCTTCAGCGCCGAGGTGTCGACGCCGTCGAAAAGGATCCTGCCGTCC
Organism: Arthrobacter sp. 135MFCol5.1; assembly: GCF_000374865.1. Classification (GTDB taxonomy): domain Bacteria; phylum Actinomycetota; class Actinomycetes; order Actinomycetales; family Micrococcaceae; genus Arthrobacter. Next base: position 393,965 of record NZ_KB895452.1, read on the forward strand.
GTCGGCTTCTCAAGCTGGAGCACCATCTTGGCCACCGTGGACTTACCAGACCCCGACTCCCCCACGATCGCCGTCGTGGTTCCGCGCCGGACGTCGAAGCTCACGCCGTCGACGGCCGCGAAATCCGCCGCCTTGCCCAGCCCCTGGCGGAGCTTGTACACCTTCCGCAGGTCCTGGATCTGCAGGAAGGTATCGGACTTCGCCGTCTCGGCGGCAGGCGCCAGCAGGTCTGTCGTCTCCACACCCTGTTCCTTCGCCACCTGGATACGGCGGCTGGCCAGGGACGGAGCCGACTCCACGAGCCGCTTGGTGTACGGGTGCTGCGGGTTGCGGAGCAGTTCCAGCGACGGTCCGGCTTCAACGACGCGGCCCTGGTACATAACGACGACCTTGTCCGCGCGCTCGGCTGCCAGGCCGAGGTCGTGGGTGATCAACAGGACGGAGGTGCCCAGTTCGTTGGTCATGGTTTCCAGGTGGTCCAGGATCTGCCGCTGGACCGTCACGTCAAGGGCCGACGTCGGCTCATCGGCAATCAGCAGCCGCGGTTGGCAGGACAGGCCGATAGCGATCAGGGCGCGCTGGCGCATGCCGCCGGAGAACTCGTGCGGGTACTGGTTGGCCCGGCGCTTGGCGTCCGGCAGCCCGGCCTGGGAAAGCACCTTGGCGATGTCGTCCGGCCCGCTGGGCCGTCCGTTCGCGCGCAGTGTTTCCCGGACCTGGTAGCCGATCTTCCAAACCGGGTTCAGGTTGGACATGGGGTCCTGCGGGACCATGCCGATGGTGTTGCCGCGCAGTTCAATCATGCGCTGCTCGCTGGCGTGGGCGATGTCCTCCCCGTCGAGCAGGATCTGGCCGCCGGATACCTTGCCGTTGTTGGGCAGGAGGCCGATGGCCGCCAACGCGGTGGTGGACTTGCCGGAGCCGGACTCCCCCACGATGGCCACGGTTTCGCCGGGCATGATGGTCAGGTGGGCGTCCCTTACGGCCTTGACTTCACCGCCACCGGTCTTGAACGTGATGGCGAGGTCGCGGATTTCGAGCAGCGGCCTGATCCCGGTGGTGCCGGCCTCATCAATGCGGACGTCTGGAGTTGTCATCTCTTTATCTCTCATCGCTGACGGCTCTTCGGGTCGAGGGCGTCGCGCACGGCGTCGCCCAGCATGATGAAGCTGAGCACCGTGATGGACAGCGCCGCGGCCGGGTAAAGCATGATTTCCGGCCGGGTCCTGATCGATGCCTGCGCACCGGCAATGTCATTGCCCCAGGACATGATGCTCTGCGGCAGGCCGATGCCCAGGAAGGACAGGGTGGCTTCCGCCACGATGAACACGCCCAGTTCAAGCGTCGCAAGGACGATGATCGGTGCGAGGGCATTCGGCAGGACGTGGCGGATCAGTGCCCCGAACTTGGAAACACCCAACGCCCGCGCCGCCGTAACGAAGTCCGAGTTACGTACTTCAATGACCGCCCCGCGGGTTATACGGGCCATTTGCGGCCACGCGAGGAGCGATATGACGAAGACTACGGTCCATACGCTCTTGTTCTCGCGGAACAAGGGAAGCTGCGTAATGACCAGCGCACCGAGGACCAGCGGCAGGGCGAAGAAGATGTCGCCCAGGCGTGCCAGCACGGCATCGATCCAGCCGCCGTAGTATCCGGCGAGGGCACCGAGCGTCACGCCGATGACCAGGACGCAAAGGACCGAGAGCAGGCCCACGGACAGCGAAGCTTGCGTGCCGTGGATAACCCTGGAGTAGACGTCGCAGCCCTGGAAGGTGAAGCCGAACGGGTGCCCGGCGGTGGGGCCGCCTTCGGAGTTGGCCAGTTCGCAGCCCTCGTTGGGGGGCGTGGACGTGAACAGTCCGGGGAACAGCGCAATCACCACCAGGGCAAGGATCAACAGTGCCGAGATGATGAAGAGCGGACGACGGCGGAGCTTGCGCCAGGCGTCTGCCCACAGGCTGAGCGGGGCCTGGTCAGTCTTGACGGCATCCGTTGCCTGCAGCGGGGTCTCGTCGATGGGTGCCACAAAGTGGTTTTTATTACTGGTCATAGCGGATCCTCGGGTCAAGCCAGGCGTACAGGAGATCAACAAGCAGGTTGGCCACCACGAAGACCAGCACCAGCACGCTGACGATGGAGACGATGGTGGGGCCTTCACTGCGGAGGACTGCCTGGTAGAGCTTGTTGCCTACGCCGGGAACGTTGAAGATGCCCTCGGTGACGATGGCACCGCCCATCAGGCCGCCAAGGTTGGCGCCGAGGTAGGTGACCACCGGGATGAGCGAGTTGCGCAGGATGTGCGCCAACACCACCCGGGGCCGCGAGAGGCCCTTGGCGGTGGCGGTCCGCACATAATCGGCGTTCATGTTCTCGCTCACGGACGCGCGCGTCAGGCGGAGGACGTAGGCAAAGGAGACGAGCCCCAGGACCACGGCCGGCAGCAGCAGGGTGACCCAGTCGGCGTTGGCGCCCACAGTGGGTTTTGCCCAGCCGAGCTTTACGCCGAAAACGAGCTGGAAGACGAAGCCCAACACAAACGTGGGAACGGCGATGACCACCAGCGAAGCGACCAGGACCGTGGAATCGAACCAGCCGCCGCGGCGCAGGCCTGCGAAGACGCCGAAAGCAACGCCAAAGATTGCTTGGATTGCCAACGCTTCGACGGCCAGCATTGCCGTCACGGGGAAGACCCTGGCAAGGCTGGCCGCGATCGGCTGGCCGGTGAAGTCGTTGCCCAGGTTGAAGGTGAAGAGGTTCTTGAGGAACAAGCCGTACTGGACCCAGAAAGGCTGGTCCAAGTGGTACTGGCTGCGCAGGGTGTCAATAACTGCCTGCGGGGGCTGGCGGTCGCCGAAGAGCGCGGCGATGGGGTCGCCGGGCAGGGCGAACACCATGTAGTACACCAGGAGGGTCGTGCCGAGGAACACAGGGATCACCTGCAGGAGTCGGCGCAGGATAAACCGGATCACAGGATCACCTGCCTTCCGGTAGGGGGGAAAACGCGTTCATGAATGCCTTCCTGCCGCTTGCAAGCCAATGGGGGCCCGGACGTAACCGGAACCCCCATCAGCCTTCGGCAAGTTAGATCTGGGCCTACTTGGCGGTGATGCCGTAGTAGAGGATTTCACCGTTCCAGCCGGTCTCGGCCTTCACAATGTTGTTGCTCCACACGATCGGGCGTGCCTGGTCCCAGAGCGGCAGGCCGGGCAGGTCCTGGAACAGGATCTCCTGGGCCTGGTTGAACTTGGCGTTGGCCTCGTCCGTGCTCTTGGCTGCCAGGCCTTCCTTCAGCAGCTTGTCGAACTCCGGGTTGGAGTACTTTTCGTAGTTGGAGGAAGCGCCCGTGGCCCATACGGGTCCCAGGAAGTTGTAGAGCGACGGGTAGTCACCCTGCCAGCCGGCGCGGGTCAGGCCCGGCAGCTGCTGGGACTTGCGCAGGTTGAGGACCTCGGCGAACTTGGCGAACGGCTGGATTTCAGCCTGGATGCCGAGGTTGTTCTTGAAGCCGTTGGCAACAGCGTCGATCCATTCCTTGTTGCCACCGTCAGTGTTGGAGGCAATCTGGAGCGGCTTGGAAGCGTCGTAGGGCTGGATCTTGTCGGCCTGGGCCCACAGGTCCTTGGCCTTGGCGGGATCGAAGTTCAGGACTTCGCTGCCCTTGAGGCCTTCCTTGAAGCCGTCGATGACCGGCGGAGCGAAAGCCTTGGCCGGGGTGCGGGTGCCGTTGAAGACAACCTTGGCGATTTCCTCGCGGTTGATGGCGTAGGACAGAGCCTGGCGGCGCAGCTTGCCGGCTTCACCCTGGAAGTTCGGGTTGTAGCCCGGGATGTTCAGGGTGGAGTCGGTTGCAACAGCCTTGGTGGCGTTGCGGTCCGGGAAGTCGTTGACGTAGGTCTTCAGCGCGTTGGACGGCAGGACGTCAGTGATGTCCAGGTTGTCCGACTGCAGGTCCGTGTACGCGGGGCCCGGATCGGTGTAGAACTTGAAGGTCACGCCGCCGTTCTTGGCCTCGCGGGTGCCCTTGTAGTCGGCGTTCTTCACCAGGGTGATGGACTGGTCGTGGACCCAGGAACCCTGCTTTTCGAACTTATAGGGACCGTTGCCAACCGGGTTTTCACCGAAGGTCTTGGGGTCGGTGAGAGCAGCGGAAGGAAGCGGGTAGAAAGCGGAGTAGCCAAGGCGCAGGGACCAGTCGGCCTCAGGCTGGGCGAGCTTGACCGTGATGGTGGAATCATCGGTTGCCTGCAGTCCGGACATGGTGTCGGCCTTGGGAGCCGGGGTGGTGGTGGTCTTGCCGTCGGCACCCTTCACTGAGTTCACGGCCGAGACGTCGTCGTAGCCGGCGATGGACTCGAAGAAGAAGCCGTTGTTCTGCAGGTTCTTGGAGTTCGCGGCGAAGTTCCAGGAGTCAACGAAGGTCTTGGCCGTGATGGCTTCCCCGTTGGTGAACTTCGTGCCCTGCTTGACCTTGATGGTCCAGTTCTGCGCGTCGGACGACTCGATGGAATCGGCCAGTGCGTTCACGGCCTTGCCGTTGGCGTCGTAGCTGCGAAGGCCTTCGAAAAGCAGGTTTACGACGCGGCCGCCGTAGACCTCATTGGTGTTCGCCGGCAGCAACGGGTTTTGTGGCTCGTTGCTGTAAGCGGTGATGACCTTGTTCGGATCGCCGGCAGCAGTGCTGGACCCGCCAGTGCTGCCGCCGCCGCCGCACCCGGTCAGGGCAAGCGCGGCGATTGCCACGATGCCCAGTGCTTTGGAAGTGCGCGTAAAACGCATTCCGCCTCCTATGAGTTGTGGGAGAGAGATATTGGGGAAATCTTGTGCTTCCCCGCAGGCTGGACACAGCTGAGTGCTGTGACGAAACCTACATATACGGGTTAGCCTAACCGCACGAAGTCCGGATACTGGTACTCCGTTGCCAAACCGTGATCGGAGCAGTCAAATACCCCGCGAGTGGTGGGCAGTTACGCACGTCACATGCTACTCGTCGGTACGCCAGACGGCGAATCGGGGCCGTGATCGTTCACGTTCCGGCGGGTCCGCCCGCAGCGAAGGGGCTGCCCGGCCTAGGCCAGCCGCCAGTCCCAGACGTTCCACCAGACACCCACAGGACCGGGGCTGGTTTTCACGCCGGCCACCCGGGAGTTGAATGCGGTGGTGCCCAGGGTCTGGTAGAGGGGCAGGCCGTAGGCGTCCTCCCAGACGTGCCTGTCGATGTCGGCGAGGAGCTCGTCCTGTTTCCCAAGGTCGGTGGTGACGGCCAGTTGCGCCATCACCTTGTCCGCATCGGCGTCGGAATAGCCCGTGAAGTTGCTGCCGCCCCCGGTGCGGAAGATCTGCGGCACCCGACTGACTCCCGCCTCGGTGCCGATCCACCCGGACAACGCCGCGTCATAGCCGCCGCGGCTGAGCGCTGCGGCCCAGTCTGCGCTGGCCTGGCCGCCGTCTTCGACGCGGAAGCCCGCACGTTGGGCCGAGTCCCGGATCAGGGTGAAGGCCTTGGCGCGGTTCGGGTTGTCCCGGTTGTACAGGATCCGGACGGTGGGAGTGGCCCCCTTCAGGAGGCTCCGGGCGCCGTCGATGTCCACTGCGGCGTAATCCGAGGAACCGTTCTTCTTCACGGTGTCGGCGTATTTGGGCTGGTCCGGAAGGAAGACCTGCGAATCCAGTGGCTTGTTGTCCGGCGCCTGGCCGCCCAGCACGGCATCCACGATGTCCTGCCGGGGAACCGTTTTGAGGAAGGCCTCGCGAACGTCCTTGTCCTTGAACGGCCCGGCAAAGTTCAGGTCCAGGTGGTCGTAGCCCGCCTGCTTGTAGCGTTGCACAGTGATGCCCTGCCCGGACAGGCCCGTGAGCAGCGCATCGGTGGCAGCGGATGGCTGTGGCGAGATGATGTCCGCCTGCCCGTTGCGCAGGGCGTCGACGGCGGCAGGCACGGCACCGGTGAATCGAACGTTGATCTCGTCAAGCCAGGGTTCCTGGCCCCACGTGTAGTCCCGGTTCCGAACCAGTTTCATGGAAACCTCCGGGACGATGTCCCGGACGATGTAGGGGCCGTTGGAAAGGTACAACGCCGGATCATCCGGGATTTTCTTCGTGTCGAAACCGGTGTTCCAGAAGTCGCTGACCTTCTTGAGGGCCGCGATGGTTACAGGCTTCTCAGGATTGCCGCGCGGCGTGTCCTTCAGGAGGTCGACCAGGTCTCCTTCGTCGGTTAGCCCGCTCTTGGCCGCGACCACATGGGCCGGGAGCCCGACGTCGAATGCCACTTCCCAGTCGGCGTACGGTGCGGCGTACTCGAGGGTGATGGATCTGCCGTCCGAGCCGAGTTCCGGAAAGACCGTCCCTGCCAGGCCGGTGGCGTTGGAGGCTGTTGCGAAGTATTTGGTGCCTTTCCCGGTGCCGGGGTCGACGTCGTCGAAGTAGCCGGATCCGGCAGCCCAGCTCAGGAGCAGGTCGGCGGCGCCTACCGGAGCACCGTCGGACCACTTGACTCCCTCGTTGACCGTGTATTTCACCTTGAGGGGCTGGTCCGACACCTTTTCGTAGTGCCCGAACTTGTCGTTGCGGACCACCTTGGAGCTGTCATCGAGGAAGAAGAAGCCGGAGTGCGTAATGGCGCCGATCTTCGTGTTGATGTCGGTGTTGCCGTTTGCGCTGTACGGGTTGAAGGAGGAGAAGGCGTTTACTTCCGCGACGGTCACGCTGCCGCCGCGCTTGGCCTCCCCCACCACCACCGAAGGGGCACCCCCGCCGGAGCAACCGGACAGAATCAGGGCGGCCGCCACCGCAGCAGTGAGCAGTCGCATCAGCTGCCTGGCCGGCATGCCGCCTCCTTTGTGTTTTTCCCTCTCCGGAGGGCAACGGGCCGCCACGAATACGCCCGGTGAAATCAGGATACGCGGTGCCCCTGCCCAGTTATCGAATCCTGTCCCCCTCTCCCGTAAACGGGGGCTTCCGGACCAGCCGGTCACGGCCGGGGTTATCCAGCAGGGCGTGGGCACGGGCCCGGTGGTTGTCCTTGACCGCCGGATCCATCCGGTCCCACAAGGACACGACCATCCGCGAGCGCGGATTCCGTTCGAAGACCGGACGGTGGTCATCGATGAACGACCAGTACAACCCGTCCCAGTCAGCCATCCACTCCCCCGCCGGCAGGTCCGACATCTTCCGCAGGTAGTTGCTGCCCGAGACGTAGGGTTTGGTGGTGATGTCGGCCCCCGCGGCGAACTGGCTCATGGCGTAGACGTTGGGCACCATCACCCAGTCGTAGGCGTCGATGAACATCTCCATGAACCACGCATAGACATCGTCAGGGTGGATCCGCAGCAGGGACATGGCGTTGCCCAGCACCATCAGCCGTTCGATGTGGTGGGCATAACCGGTGGCCAGCACGCGCGATATGACCAGGTCCACGGGTGCCAGCCCTGTCCTGGCATCCCACCAGCCCGCACCGGGCCGGTTCCGGTGGTTGAGCAGGTTGGCTGTTCGCATCCGGCGGCCCCGCACCCGGTAGGTGGCACGCATGTATTCGCGCCAGCCGATCACCTGCCGCGCGAAACCTTCAAGCGAGGCCAGTGATGTGGCGGCGCCGGCGCCGTCCAAGGCAGCGTTCAGGACTTCGCGCGGATCCAGCAGGCCGATGTTCAGGACCGGAGTAAGGAGGCCGTGGTTGATGAACGGATGCTCGGCTGAGATCGCGTCTTCGTAGGGTCCGAAGCCGCCCAGGCGCTCTGAAACAAATTCCTGCAGATGTTCGCGGGCCTCCCGGGTCGTGGTAGGCCAGGCGAACAGGCGCGGGTCGCCCGGGGCATCCGGGAATTCGTGCGCCACCCATTCAATCGCAAGGCCAACCTCGCGGGATGCCTCGTCGCTGTGCCGGCTTCGGGCCGCCAGGGAGGGCTCAGCCAGCGCATCAAGGTCGAACGCGCCTTGCTGCTGGAGAGCGGGGTGGTCCCTGAAGCGGCTGACGGTGGGTGGAACATGCCCCCGGGGAAGCTTCTTGCGGTTCTCCGCGTCGAAGGACCATTTTCCGCCGGCCGGTTCGCCGTTATCGACCAGGATGTCCAGCCGCCGGCGTTGCCAGATATAGAAGTCCTGCATCCGTGGCCGGTTATGGGAGAACCAGTCGTCGATCTGCGTGCGGGCCGTCAGGAAGTTCGGCGTCTCGAGCACGTCTTCGCTGCGCAGCCGGTACCCGCCGTCGGCCAGTCCCGCAGCCAAGTCCTGCTCAAGCCAGTCATCGACGACGTCGAACCAGGTGACGGACAGCGGACGCCGTTGCCTGACCAGCTCGGCAAGCTGGACGCGTGACGTCCGGGTCCGGTCGCTGGCGAGGACCACCACGTCGTAGCCGAGCCCGCGAAGCCGGCGGGCGAACCTGGCCATGGATGCGCGGTGCAGCACCAGTTTGTGGGAGTGGAAGGCGTACTGGCGGAAGTAGAGGTCATGCTCGATGAGCACGAAGACGGTGTCCGTGCCCGTCTCCTCCCAGTGCTTCTCGAAGAGTTGATGGGGCAGGACAAGGCGCAGGCGTGGTCCATCAGTCATAGGGAAACCCTATGGTGCCTCGGTTTCGGCCAGGGCCGCGGGCGGTAGGGTGGACGGACGTCAGGCCATGGCATTGGGGGAAGAATGCTTGAAAACACCGCACGGCCGTCACAGCCGCCACCACCTGCAGCCCATCGCCGCGTCCGGCAGGCGGACCTGCCGGCAGAACAGTTGTCCGCCCTGGAACCGGTGCCGAAAGGACGGCTGGCCGGTTGCGTCCTGGCATTGCTCCTCGGCGGCTGGATGCTCGCAGTCCCGGTTGTCCTCATTGACCGGCTCAAGGATTCTCCAGGAACGACGGCGGGGGTGCTGTCCGTCGTCGTCGTTGCCTGCGCTGTTGTCACCGCCGGCCTCGGGGGGTTCCGTTTCTTCAACCCGAGGGATGAGCGCAAGCCACTGCGGTTGTCCCTTTCTGCTGCCCTGACGGCAAGTATCGCTGCCGGCGCCGCGTCTGCCCTGGTGCCCGAGTACGGCGTGCTTCTGGTGATTCCGGCAGTGTTCGCCGGAATACCTGCCCTGGGCCTGCTTGCCAGGGACGTCAAGGAAGGCTGACCGCCAAGGCCTGCACCCGTTCTGCTCCCGGCCGGCCTCAGGTACGGGCGGTTTGCTGGAGGCAACTGGGCGACACCACCCTGACCGTACTCGCCGGATTGTTGACCAGGGCTGCCGCGGGGCGGACAGGCCGCCGCTGCAGGTCGCCACCGCAGTTGGGACATGACCTGTTGGGAAAGCGCTCGACGCAGTCCGGGCACCACGTGCATTCAAAGGTGCAGATGTAGGCGGGGTCGGAAGGCGCAATGTCGCGGTCGCAACATTCGCAATTGGGACGGATCTCAAGCATCCGACCACTCTAGCCAACGGGACCCGCACGAACGCCCGGTCACACCTTAAGGCCGAACTCCCGGACGGCCGCTGCCCATGAATAATGTTCAGGGTGGTTAGGCTGGGTGCATGGCGACCGTTATTCTCGTGCGGCACGGCCGCACCACTGCCAATGCCACGGGGCTGCTTGCCGGCCGGGCAGCCGGCGTCGGCCTGGACCAGCTGGGACGTGACCAGGCCGCACTGACCGCGGAACGGCTCGCGCCCGTGCCGTTGGTCGGGGTGGTGTCCAGCCCGCTTGAGCGGTGCCTGCAGACTGCCCGGTTCATCCTGGATCGCCAGGCCGGTGCGCCGCATGCGCCGACCGATCCGGATCTCACCGAGTGCGACTACGGCCAGTGGCAGGGCCGCTTGCTCACCGAGCTCTCCGCAGAAGCTCTGTGGCCGGTCGTACAGTCGCAACCGTCCGCCGTCGTCTTTCCTGGCGGTGAATCCATGGCCGCGATGCAGGCCCGGTCGGTGGCAGCTGTCCGACGCCATGACGCAGCCTTCGAAGCCGAGTACGGGCCGGGGGCGGTCTGGGCAGCGGTGAGCCACGGTGACATCATCAAGTCAATCCTCGCAGACGCGCTCGGCATGCACCTTGATCTTTTCCAGCGGATCAACGTCGGTCCCGCGTCCGTATCGATCGTGCGCTACGGTGCCAACCGGCCAAGCGTGTACGCCACCAACACCGATGCCGGTGACCTGTCGTGGTTGTCGAATGGCATGGACTCCGTCGATGCGCCGGTGGGCGGCGGCGCGGGGCACAAGGCGCCGTGAACCCCATGTGCCTAGAATACTGACATGCCTACACGTGTTCACGAGTTTGACTGGCCTGATCGGGTGGTTGTTGGCACCATTGGCCTGCCGGGGGCGCGTACGTTCTACCTTCAGGTACGGGCCGGGGCGCAGCTGGTGAGTATCGCCATGGAGAAGCAGCAGTCTGCCCTGCTCGCGGAGAAGATCGACGAAATCCTCGACCAGCTCATCACCGTCGAGGGCAACCCCTTCAGCATTCCCACGGGAACGCCCCCTGAACTTGTCGATAACGACCAGCTTGAGGCCGTCCAGGAGCAGTTCCGTACCGGGGCCATGAGCTTGGGGTGGGACCCCACCACGGCCCAGGTGGTGATTGAGGCGCATCCCATTACCGATGACGATGACGACAACGACGAATCGTTCGACGAGCACTCCGACGAGTCGGAAATGCTGGTGGTGCGGATGCCTGTCGGCACCGCCCGTGCCTTCGCCAAGCGGACCCGCGAGATCGTGGGCGCCGGACGTCCAGCCTGCCCGATCTGCGGCTATCCCATAGACGCCGACGGGCACACCTGCACCCTTCCCGAGGCCTGATGCCGGCGCCGGACCTGATGGCCGCAGAGCTGACTCTCACCGGCCGCATCACGACGGCATCAAATGCTACGTTCCTGGGCAGCATCGGCGACGTGGCCGTCGTTTACAAGCCGATTGCAGGCGAGCGGCCGTTGTGGGATTTTCCGGCGGGATCCCTGGCCCGCAGGGAGGTGGCCGCGTACCGCGTCTCACAGGTCCTGGGCTGGGACATCGTGCCCCGCACCTGGCTGCGCGATGGTCCGATGGGCGAGGGTATGGTTCAGCTCTGGCAGGAGCGGGACTCCGCCCAAAGCCCCGTGGACCTGGTCGCGACGAAGCAGGTGCCGGAGACTGGCTGGAAACAAATCCTCGAGGGACAGGATGAGCGCGGACGGATGGTCGCGCTGGTCCACGAAGACTCGCCGGCGCTCAGGCGCATGGCAGTGTTCGACATCATCGTCAATAACGCCGACCGCAAGGGCGACCACATCCTTGCCATGCCCCGCGGACACCGGCACGGTGTTGACCATGGGCTCACCTTTCACAGCGAACACAAGCTCCGCACGGTGCTGTGGGGATGGCTGGGAGAGGAATTGACCGTCGAGGAAATCGCGGGCGTCGACCGTGTCAGCGAGGGACTTGCCGGCGAATTGGGCCGGGACCTGGCGGCCCTGGTCAGCGCCGAAGAAATCGCATCGCTCGCCGCGCGTTGTGCCCGGTTGCGACGGACGGGACGGTTTCCGGCTCCGAGCGGCGAGATGTCGGCGGTGCCTTGGCCGCTGTTCTAGTAAAACGCGGCTGCCGCTTCGCACCCAGTGGGCATGAGGGTGGACGCATGATGCCGGGCAACAGGCGACTAAAGAAGGATGGCCGCCAAGAACCGTGGTTCTTAGCGGCCATCGCAGGTGCCCTCCGGCGCCTTGGGACTAGACGTTGAAGCGGAACTCCACCACGTCGCCGTCGGCCATGACGTATTCCTTGCCCTCGATCCGGACCTTGCCGCGGGATTTTGCCTCGGCCATGGAGCCTGCTTCAACGAGGTCGTTGAAGGACACCACCTCGGCCTTGATGAACCCGCGCTGGAAATCGGAGTGGATGACACCGGCGGCCTGAGGTGCCGTATCGCCCTGCCGGATGGTCCAGGCGCGGGTTTCTTTCGGCCCGGCGGTGAGGTAGGTCTGGAGCCCCAGGGTGTGGAAGCCAACACGGGCGAGCTGGTCGAGGCCGGATTCGTCCTGGCCGTTCATTTCGAGCATCTCGCGGGCTTCTGCCTCATCCAGTTCGACGAGGTCAGATTCCAGCTTTGCGTCAAGGAAGATGCAGTCGGCCGGGGCCACCAAGGCGCGCAGCTCGGCTTGCTTCTCGGGGCTTCCGAGGATTCCCTCGTCGGCGTTGAAGACGTAGATGAAGGGCTTGGCGGTCAGCAGGCCGAGTTCCTTCAGGTGCTCCATCTCCAGCTTGTCGCTCTTGATCGAGGAGAAGATCGTGTCGCCACGTTCCAGCACCGCCTGGGCAGCCTTCACGGCGGCCAGTTCGGCGGCTTCGCGCTTCTTGATCTTGACTTCTTTTTCGATCCGCGGGACGGCCTTTTCAATGGTCTGCAGGTCGGCGAGGATCAGCTCGGTGTTGATCGTCTCCATGTCGGACCGGGGGTCCACCTTGCCGTCGACGTGGATGACGTCGGGATCGTCGAACACGCGGACCACCTGGGCGATCGCCTCAGCCTCGCGGATGTTGGCCAGGAACTGGTTTCCCAGCCCTTCGCCCTCCGAGGCGCCCTTGACGATGCCGGCGATGTCGACGAAGGACACGGCGGCGGGAAGCACGCGCTGGGAGCCGAAGATGGCAGCCAGCTTCTCCAGCCGCGGGTCCGGCAGGTTTACGACTCCGACGTTGGGCTCGATCGTGGCGAACGGATAGTTCGCCGCGAGCACCTGGTTGCGGGTCAGTGCGTTGAAAAGGGTTGATTTGCCGACGTTGGGCAGTCCGACGATGCCAATAGTAAGAGCCACGAGCATTGATTCTACCCGCCGGGTCCCTCCGGCCAGTACCCGGGGATGTCACTGGCCGTGATTGTCGGAGGCCCGTGCAACAGTGAAGCCATGGATGCTTTTGCCTTGATTCTGGCCCTTCTGATGTTGCTGCTGGGTGCACTTGCCGGTGCCGCGGCCATGTATGTCCTGCTGCGCAGGAACTCCCGCGGGCTGGAGGCGGACTTTGACGCGGTCTCGTCCCGGCTTTCGGAGGTGACGGCCCAGCTGGCAGCGGCCGACGCCGAGCGGCGGCTTTTGGCTGCCCAGAACCGTGACCTCGGTGAGGCACGGACGCAGGACGGCAGCGTGCTGCGCGCCCTGGCCCCGGTGGCGGAAAAGCTGTCCGCGGTCCAGCAGCAGGTGGCGCTCCTGGAACGGGACCGGGTGGAACAGTACGGCCAGCTGGCACAGCAATTGCAGGAAGCCCGGCTGTCCGACGAGCAGCTGATCCGCTCCACGCACGCGCTGGAATCGGCCTTGCGGTCAAACAGCGCCAGGGGCCAATGGGGCGAGGTACAGCTTCGGCGGGTCGTGGAGGCTGCGGGGATGCTCCGCCACGTGGACTTCGTGGAGCAGGCCCACAGTGCGGGGCACGATTCGTCCGTCCGCCCCGACCTGGTGGTGCAGTTGCCGGGCGGGAAACAACTGGTGGTGGACGCCAAGGTGCCGTTGTCGTCCTACCTGGAGGCCCAGGATCTCGGTGTGGTGGATCCCCGCACGGTCCAGCCGTCCGTGGCGCGGTCCGGGAATGACGCCCGCAGCCAGGCGCTGCTGGCGGCGCACGCCAAGGCGTTGAGGGCGCATGTGGACGCTCTGGGCACCAAGAAGTACTGGGACATCCCGGGGAATTCGCCGGAGCTGGTGGTCTGCTTTATTCCCGCGGAATCGATTCTTGCCGCGGCACTGACGGCAGACGCCGGACTCCTGGACTACGCGTTGTCGCGGAACGTGGTCCTCGCCTCGCCGAGTACGCTGCTTGCGGTACTGAAGTCCGTGGCGTTCACCTGGCGCCAGGACGTCCTGACGGACAGCGCACGCGAACTGTTCGAGCTCGCGCGGCAGCTGTACGACCGGATGGGAACGCTGGGTGAGAACGTCGGGAAGCTCGGCTCGTCCCTGAAGTCGTCGGTGGATCGCTACAACGCCATGGTGGGGACCCTGGAAGCGCGGATCCTGCCCACGGCCCGGAAGCTCAACACCTTGGAAGATTCAGGCCTCGTCACCCCGGCCCTGGTGGAGGCAACCCCGCGCGCGCTGGTGGCACCCGAACTCCAGGGTGATGACGAAGCGGCCTGAGGACCGTCGGAGATGCTGGAAGGGCCGGGCAGCTTCATTGAAACTGCCCGGCCCTTCCTTCACGCTGTTGCCTGCTGCCGTCCGCCTGCTGTGATGGGTCCTCGCCCGCGGGGGTGGTCAGCTGCGGGTACGGCGGCCGCCCAGGGCGCGGCTGACGTCGCCGGCTTCCTTGAGGGTTGCACGGAGCTCCTTGGGCAGCGAGAACAGCAGGTCCTCCTCGGCGGTGACCACTTCTTCCACCGCACCGTAGCCGTAGTCGGCCAGCAGCCGCAGGACGTCCTGCACCAGGACCTCCGGAACTGAGGCCCCGGACGTGACGCCCACGGTGGCGACGCCTTCGAACCAGGTTTCGTCAACCTCGTTCGCGAAGTCCACCCGGTACGAGGCCTTGGCGCCGTATTCCAGCGCCACCTCCACCAGCCGGACGGAGTTGGAGGAGTTGGCGGAACCGACCACGATCACCAGGTCCGCCTTGGGTGCGATCTTCTTGATGGCCACCTGCCGGTTTGTGGTGGCGTAGCAGATGTCATCGCTGGGCGGATCCTGCAGGGTGGGGAACCTGTCCTTGAGCAACCGGACGGTTTCCATGGTCTCGTCGACGCTGAGGGTGGTCTGGGACAGCCAGATGACCTTTTCCGGATCGCGGACGGTCACTTTGTCCACTTCGTGGGGTCCATTGATGATCTGGATGTGGTCCGGCGCTTCACCGGAGGTGCCTTCCACTTCCTCGTGGCCGTCGTGGCCGATCAGGAGGATGTCGAAGTCGTCCTTGGCGAAGCGGACGGCTTCCTTGTGCACCTTGGTGACCAGGGGGCAGGTGGCATCGATGGTGCGCAGTCCGCGGCTCTCCGCCGATTCGACGACGGCCGGGGAAACGCCGTGGGCGGAGAAGATCACCAGCGCGCCCTCCGGGACTTCGTCAGTCTCGTCCACGAAGATGGCGCCTTTTTCCTCGAGCGAGCTGACCACGTGGACGTTGTGGACGATCTGCTTGCGGACATACACGGGCGGGCCGTAGTGCTCCAGCGCCTTCTCGACGGCGATCACTGCCCGGTCAACACCGGCGCAATAGCCGCGCGGGGCGGCCAGCAGCACCTTCTTGGTTCCGTTCACGGGGGCCGCGGCCGCCACTTCCTGGGGCGAGCGGCGCCGGCGCGGAACGGTTGGCATCGAAAGGGGTACAGCCGAGGTGGTCATCCCTCCATGCTACCGGCTGGCCCGCACCCGTTTCCGGGAGGCGAACAACGTCACAATCCCCGCTGCCAGCAGGACCGCGCCGGTCACCGCCGTGGCACCGATCCAGGCCTGGAAGTCAGCCGCTGCCACGCCCACGAATTCGTCGCGGAACATGTTGGCCACCGAACTGCCCGTGTCTGTGGCCGCGGCACGGGCCGATCCCAGTTGCGTTCCGAGCGACCAGAGCCCGGCGAGGGCCAGGCTGCCAAGGCCCGCAGCGAACAGCACGGTCCAGCGGCGGCGGGCTGCGACGAGTGCCAACAGGAACGCAATGCCGGCGCCGATGGCGGCGATGTAGCCCATGGGAGCGTAGGTGGCCAGCCGCTCCGCCCACTCGCGTTGTGCGGGTTGGCCGACGTTGATCAACGTTTGGTCCGGCGGGGAGAGGGGAAGCCGGGTGGTGCGGGAGATTTCCTCCGAACCGAGGGCAACCAACGGGGCCACGTCAAGGGTGAGCGACGACGCCGGAACGTTGCCGGCCTCCCCGGCCGGGCTGGCGAAATTCAGGCGGTGGCTCCTGCGAAGGGTCTCCTCCCACGCTGCGGGGTAGCCGGGAAGCTGGGTCAGGGACTCCGCGGCCTTCTCCAGGACCGAGTCGACCAGCCCGGACAGGGCGCCGGGAACCGAACCGGTATCGATCGTTCCCACGGCCGCGGCAGCGAGTTTCTTCTGGAAGTCCGCGTTCTTGCCAAGGGGCGCCGCAAGCCGGACAAATCCGTCTTCCTGGATGATGTTCCGGTCCACCCACATGGCGGGGACGGCGACGG
This sequence comes from Arthrobacter sp. 135MFCol5.1, assembly GCF_000374865.1. Taxonomy (GTDB): domain Bacteria; phylum Actinomycetota; class Actinomycetes; order Actinomycetales; family Micrococcaceae; genus Arthrobacter. The sequence continues at coordinate 410,046 of NZ_KB895452.1, forward strand.
ATGCCAGGAGGATGCCCAGCACGGCGGCGAGGGCGGAAATGAAAGTGCGCACGGCAGGTCCTTCGGGGTTGGGGGCCTCACTCCATCCTAGGCAGGCCCGCTGGCCGTCCCTGTCAGCCCCGGGTGCTAGACCTTTTGGATAAGGTTGATTGACCGCCCACAACAGTTGAAGGACCCCATGCCCGCAGCACCAGCCCCGCACCGGCGTCCGCATGTCTGACGAGGCGTCCCTTCCGGGTGCCGCGCCCACCACATTGCCGGCCACCGCAGCGGAAACCAGCCCGGACAATCCCTGGCCTCTGCAACTGTTGTCGCAGAAGCTGAAGGCGCACATCGACCGGACCCCGTCGGCGTGGGTGGAAGGCCAGGTCATCGAACTGAACCGCCGGGGCACCAACGCGTACATCACCCTTCGCGACGTTGACGCGGAAGTATCGCTGCCGGCGTCCGTCTGGACGAAAGTGCTGGAGCGGCAGAACCTTCCGCTCGAGCGGGGCTCACGGGTGGTTGCACTGCTGAAGCCCGAGTTCTGGATGAAGACCGGACGGTTGAACATGCTGGTCCGGGACATCCGTCCAGTCGGCCTGGGCGACCTTCTGGCCAGGATCGAACGGCTGCGCCAGGCCCTGGCCGCGGAAGGCTTGTTCGCCGATTCGCGGAAGAAGCCCCTGCCGTTGCTGCCGCACCGCATCGGCCTGATCACCGGCCGCGACTCGGACGCGAAGAAAGACATCCTGCGCAACGCGGCATTGCGGTGGCCGGCTGTGGAGTTCGAGATCCGCGAAGTGGCGGTGCAGGGCAACACCGCCGTGTCCCAGGTTGTCAGGGCACTTCGTGAACTGGACGGGCTGCCGGAGGTTGACGTCATTGTCATTGCCCGGGGCGGTGGCGCCCTGGAGGACCTCCTGCCGTTCAACAGCGAGGACCTGGTCCGGGCGGTGGCCGCTGCGGCAACTCCCGTGGTCAGTGCCATCGGGCATGAGGCGGACCGCCCGCTGCTGGACTACGTTGCCGATCTTCGGGCCTCCACGCCTACGGACGCTGCCAAGCGGATCGTTCCGGAAGTCTCCGAAGAACTGGCAGGCGTCCGCCAGGCGCGGGAACAGCTGCGGCGCTGCATGGAACGGCTGGTGGACCGGGAGTCGGACCGCCTGGCCGCACTCCACTCGCGGCCCGTGATGGCAGCACCCGAGGGCATGGTTTCCGTCCGCGCCGAGGAAATGGAGCGGCTGCTGCGGCGCTCCTCGGCGGCCGTGAATTCCACGGTGGTGCGGGCGGCGGACCAGCTGGAGCACCTGAAGGCCCAAGTGCGCGCACTGTCACCGCAGAAGACGCTCGACCGGGGGTACGCCGTCGTCGAACTGGCAGGTGACCAGAGCGCCCGGATCGCAGCGTCCGGGCACGCCGTCGTCCGCCGCCCTGCTGAGGCGCCGGCGGGCTCCGCTTTGTCCATCCGGGTGGCGGAGGGCCGGTTTGGCGCCACCTCCACCGGGCTGCTGCAACCAGGCAAACCAAACCACCAGCAAGGATTGGAAGAGAAGGCATGACCGAACAAAAACCGGAGCCGGACGTCGCGGGGCTGAGCTACGAGGACGCCCGGGAACAGCTCATCGCGGTGGTGGGCAGGCTGGAAGCAGGAGGGGCAAGCCTCGAAGAATCCCTGGCATTATGGGAGCGCGGAGAGGCGCTGGCCGCACGCTGCGAGGAGTGGCTGGAGGGCGCACGGAAGAGGTTGGCAGCCGCGCGCGACCAGCCGCTCTAAGCCGCCGCAGCCGCCCGTCAGGACCGGGCCACGAGCTCCCGTTCAATGTCCACGTCGAACTCTGCTTTGGGCCACTCCAGGCGAAGATCGGACAGTGCCGACATCACCAATTGCTGCACGGCGATCCGGGCATACCACTTCTTGTTGGCCGGAACCACATACCAAGGGGCCGCCGCCGTGCTGGTTGCGTCAAAGGCGGCCTGGTAGGCCGCCATGTAGTCGTCCCAGAAGGCCCGCTCCTTCAAGTCACCGCTGCTGTACTTCCAGTGCTTGGCAGGATTGTCCAGGCGGGCCAACAGCCGGGATTTCTGCTCATCCCTGCTGATGTTGAGCATCACTTTGACGATCCTGGTGCCGGCGTCGGCCTGGCGTCCCTCGAATTCGTTGATGGCCCGGTATCGCCGGGTGATCTCTTCCGGCGTGGCCCAATTGTGGACCCGGTGGATGAGGACGTCCTCGTAATGGGAGCGGTCGAAGATCCCCACCATACCGGCCGCCGGCACCTCCTTCTCGATGCGCCAGAGGAAATCGTAGGACTTCTCCTGCTCGGAGGGGGCCTTGAACGCCTTGAACTGGACGCCTTGGGGGTCCATGGTGGCCATGACGTGGTTGACGATGCCGCCCTTGCCTGCGGTGTCCATCGCCTGCAGGACCAGCAGGATCCGCTTCTTCCCGCCGAACCGTGACTCCGCGAACAGCTTCTCCTGCAGCTCCGTGAGCTTCCCGTCCAGGTCAGCCAGCAGCGCTTCGCCGTCAGCTTTGTTGCCGCCGTAGCCCGGAGTGGCGTCAGGGTCCACCGCGGCCAGGGAAAATCCCTTGCCAACGCGCAGGGTGTCAGAGGGGTGCTGGTCGAAACCGACAATGCTGGCCACGGGGGTCCTTCCCTGGGAGGTTCACGGACGCGGTGCGCCCGTGACCACAGGCTAGTTCCCCTGGTACCGGCTTAGGAAGTCCCCCATCCGGCCGATGGCTTCCTCAATGTCCTTCACATTCGGCAGCGTGACCATGCGGAAGTGGTCCGGCCGCACCCAGTTGAATGCACGGCCATGCGACACCAGGATCTTCTGTTCCCTCAGGAGGTCAAGGACAAACTTCTCGTCATCCCTGATGTGGTAGACCTCCGGGTCAAGGCGCGGAAACAGGTACAGCGCGCCCCTTGCCTGCTGCGTGCTGACACCCGGAATCGCGTTCAGCATGTCGTAGGCCTTGTTGCGCTGTTCCAGCAGGCGGCCGCCCGGAAGGATGAGGTCGTTGATGCTCTGGTAGCCGCCGAGTGCGGTCTGGATGGCGTGCTGGGCCGGGACGTTGGCGCAGAGCCGCATGTTGGCCAGCAGGTTGATGCCTTCCAGGTAGTCGGCGGCTTCCTTCTTGGGCCCGGAGATGGCCATCCACCCGGCCCGGTAGCCGCACACCCGGTACGCCTTGGACAGGCCGCTGAAGGTCAGGCAAAGGACGTCGTCGCCAGTGAGCTTGGCGAGGTTCACGTGGACGGCGTCCTCGTAGAGGATCTTCTCGTAGATCTCGTCGCCAAAGATCACCAGCCCGTGCTTCTCGGCCAGCTCCACGATGCGCTTCAGCGTGGCTTCGGGGTAGACGGCGCCGGTGGGGTTGTTGGGGTTGATCACCACGATTCCCTTGGTGCGGGGCGTGATCTTCGCTTCCATGTCCTCAAGGTCCGGCTGCCAGCCGGACTCCTCATCGCACAGGTAGTGGACCGGTTTGCCGCCGGCGAGCGCCACGGAGGCGGTCCAGAGCGGGTAGTCCGGCGTGGGAATGAGGACCTCGTCACCGGAATCCAGCAACGCCATCAGGGACATGGTGATGAGCTCGCTGACGCCGTTGCCAAGGTAGATGTCATCAACGTGGATGTTCTGGATACCGCGGGTCTGGTAGTACTGCGACACGGCGGTGCGTGCGGAAAAGATGCCGCGGGAGTCACTGTAGCCCTGGGCGTGGGGCAGGTGGCGGATCATGTCCACGAGGATGGCGTCCGGGGCCTCGAATCCGAACGGCGCAGGGTTGCCGATGTTCAGCTTGAGGATCCTGTGGCCCTCCGCTTCCATCTGCTGGGCGGCCTGCAGGATCGGTCCACGGATGTCATAGAGGACGTTGTTGAGCTTCGTGGACTGCCTGAATTCTGCCATCCCTCAAATATGCCACAGGAAGGATGCATCACCGTTGAGACCTCCGCCACACGCACGACGGCGGCTGCCGGACCTTTGGAAGTCCGGCAGCCGCCGTCGTGATCACCTGCTCCTCCCCGGCCGGGAGGGGAAGGGCGGGCTGTTACTTGACGATGCCCTTGTCCTTGAGCCAGGCGGCTGCTGCCGTCTTGGCATCCTGCTTCTGGCTGCCGCTGACAGCCCGGTTCAGGTTGATGAGGTCATCGGTGGTGAGGATGCTGGACACGGAGTTCAGGGCCTGCTTTGCCTTGTCCGTCATCTTCGCCTTGTTGTACAGCGGCAGGACCTGCTGGGCGATGAAGTTGTTCTTCGGATCCTCAAGCACCACCAGGTCGTTGTCGGCGATCGAAGGCGTGGTGGTGTAGATATCGGCCACCTGAACCTGGTTCTCAAGGAGCGCCTTGAGCGTCACCGGGCCGCCGCCGTCGCTGAAGGGCTCCAGCTTCTTGGGCACGCAGTTGTAGTTCTTCTTCAGGCCCGGCAGGCCGTATGCGCGCTCACCGAACGTGGCCGGAGCACCCACCACGATGTCGCTGCAGACCTTGGCAAGGTCTTCGATGGACTTCAGCTGGTATTTCTCCGCCGTTGCCTTGGTGACAACCATGGCGTCCTTGTCCTCGGCCTTGGACGCGTCGAGCACGGCCAGGCCGTCCGGGAGCTTGCCCGGCAGTGCCTTGGCGATGTCGCCGGCGGAAACCTCGGTGGCTTCCTTGTTGACGTAGAGCAGCAGGTTGCCGCTGTAGTCCGGTACCACGTCCACGGAACCATCCTGGACGGCCTTGAAGTAGACCTCGCGGGAGCCGATGTTCGGCTTGGTGGTGGCGGTGATTCCGTTGGCGTTCAGGGCGCCGGCATACAGTTCGGCGATGATTTGGCTCTCCGGGAAATCAGCGGAACCAACCACCAGGGACGTTGCCCCGCCGGAGGCGCCGCCGCTGGATGCCGGCGCGTTGCTCAGCGGATTGGACGAACCACCGCAGGCGGACAACGCCATTGCCAAGCCAAGCCCGGCGGCCAGGCCGCCGAAGGCCCGCCTGCCGAGGCGTGGGGGACGGCTATCTTTCATGACTTACCTCCTTGTACAACAGTCTCCGCAACCACGGGGTCTGTGAGATCAACCGCAGCCTCCTGGCTGCGGTGGGACTGCTTCGAGGTGCCTGTTGCCAGGAACAGCCTCTGGAATAGGGACAGGACCAGGTCCACGGCGATGGCCAGGACAGCGATAAGCAGGGACCCGCCCAGCATCTGGGGAAAGTCGCTCAGGACCAGGCCGTCGAAGAGATAGCGGCCCAGGCCACCCAGGTTGATGTAGGCAACCACGGAAACCGTGGCGATCACCTGCAGCACGCCGGTCCGGAAGCCGCCGAACATGACCGTGAGGGCATTGGGCAACTCGGCCCGGAACAGGACCTGCAGTTCGGTCATGCCCATGGCCCTTGCGGCGTCCACCACGTTGCGGTCCACGCTGGAGATACCGGCGTACGTCCCGGCCAGGAGCGGTGGGACGGTGAGGATCACCAGGGCCCAGATCGGGGGCATCAGCCCAATGCCGGCCAGCAGCACGAACAGGATCAGCAGGCCCAGGGTGGGCAGGGCCCGCAGCGCACCTGCCAGGGCCACCACAGCCACCCTCCCCCTCCCGGTATGGCCAACGAACAATCCAACCGGGACCGCGATGGCGGTGGCGATCAGCATGACCAGCCCGGTGTACTGAAGGTGCTCGACCACGCGGGTGGGGATGCCCATGCTTCCGGACCAGTGCATCGGGTCGGCGAGCCAGGCAACGGTGTCCGAGATGACGTTGCTCATGCTCCCCCTCCCGTCCCGCTTGCGGCGAGGGGGCCTGCGGCGGTTGATGCCTCGGTGTGGCTGCCGCCGTCCCCGCGTCCGCGCCGTTTGCCCGTCCGTTCCCACGGTGTGAGGACACGTTCCAGCAGGACGAGGAGGGCGTCCATGACCAGCGCCAGGACCAGGATGGCGACGATCCCCACCACCACCTCGGTGACGAAGTCGCGCTGGAGCCCGTCAGTGAAGAGCATGCCCAGGTTGCCGACCCCCAGCAGGGCGGCAACGCTGACCAGGGAGATGTTGCTGACGGACACGACGCGCAACCCGGCGAACATCACCGGAAGGGAGAGCGGCAGGTCGACCTTCAGGAAGCGTGCCAGCGGCTTGAATCCCATGGCCTGGGCGGCCTGGCTGACCTCGGCGTCCACCGAGTCGAAGGCGTCCAGCGCCGCGCGAACCAGCAGCGCCACAGCGTAGATGGTGAGCGCCACCACGACATTGACGGGGTCCAGGATGCGGGTGCCCAGGATGGTGGGGAGGATGATGAACAGTGCCAGCGAGGGAATGGTGTACAGCAGCGACGACGCCGTCAGTACCACAGAGCGCAGCGCACCACTCTGCCTGGCCAGCTGGGCGAGCGGAACGGAGATCACCAGGCCCAGGACCATGGGAACAAGCGCCAGGACCAGGTGCTGGCCGCCGCGCTCGAAGACCATGCCGCTGTTGGCCAGGAACCACTCCATCAGAGTGCCGCCTGCCGCAGCTGCCGCGCTTCCTCGATCAGTGCCAGGACCTCGCCGCCGCGGACTACCCCCAGCACCCGGCCGTCGGGGTCCACGGCAACACCAAGGCCCGACGGCGATGACAGGGCCGCGTCCAAGGCCCGCCGCAGGCTCTCGCCGGGGCGGAACAGCGACCCGCCGGGAACAAGTTCAGTTTCGGTGCCGGGTGCCGACCATCCCAGGGGCCGCTTGTCCGCATCCACCACCAGCTGCCAGCCCCCGGCCGCGCCGTGGTCCGACACGTTTCCCTGGGCGCCCCGGATAATTGTCGGCACGGGGTGCAGGACCACGCCGTCGGACGGGGTGAACCCAAGGTGGCGGAAGCCGCGGTCGCGCCCCACGAAGGAGGCGACGAAATTGTTGGCGGGCGCCCGCAGGATCTCCTCCGGAGTAGCGTATTGGGCCAGTTTGCCGCCGGTAGCGAAGACGGCCACCCTGTCCCCGAGGATGGTGGCCTCGTCAATATCGTGGGTGACGAAGACGATGGTCTTGGCGAGGTCTTTCTGCAGGCGCAGCAGTTCCTGCTGGAGTTCGTCACGCACCACGGGGTCCACGGCACTGAACGGCTCGTCCATAAGGAGCACCGGTGGGTCTGCTGCGAGGGCGCGGGCAACGCCGACGCGCTGCTGCTGCCCGCCGGAGAGCTGGGAGGGGTAGCGCTTGCCAAGGGACGACGCAAGGCCCACAACGTCCAGGAGTTCCGAGGCGCGTTTGCGGGCGTCAGCCTTTGAGACACCGTTCAGCCGGGGGACGGTGGCGATGTTGTCCAGGACCGACCGGTGCGGCAGCAGCCCCGCCGACTGCATGACGTAGCCCATGGAGCGGCGCAGTTCCGCGGCCGGGACGGAGGTGACGTCCTTGCCGTCCACCGTGATGGTTCCCGACGTTGGTTCCACCATGCGGTTGATCATCCGGAGCGACGTCGTTTTGCCGCAACCGGAAGGACCGACAAAGACGGTAATGGTGCCCTTGGCGATGGACATGGACAACCCGTCCACGGCAGGCTGGCCGCCGGGGTACTGCTTGGTGACGCTCTGGAACTCGATCATCGCCTGGTCCATGGTGCGGACTTACCTGTTCTCTCGGACGGGCTGATCCCAGCACCGCGACTTTGCCATCAGCACGCTGATAGTTACGGTAACCCAATCAGGGGCCGGGTTCACCAGATCTGGCCCCAAACCCCACAAAGGAATCCCTACTGTGACCATTCGGTGCCGCGGCGGGGGCGGATGGGTATCCGGGCGGGAAAGAGCATGTCCGGCCGGCCGGGGCCCGCCTAAAGTGGAGGCGTGACCAATTTGGAAGTTTCACCCCAGCAGGAAATCTGTCCCCCGGCCCCGGCGGAAGGGAGATCCGGACCCTGCCTGCAGTTGTGGCCGGAGCGCGAGGTGCCGCTGGGCGGGGTGCGCGCCATGAACGTCAAACGCACATTGCCGCAGCGCGGGTTGCCGACGATCGGGGCATGGTGCTTCCTGGACAGTTTTGGTCCGGACCGGACAGCGATGTCGGTCCTTCCCCATCCCCACATCGGGCTGCAGACCGTGACGTGGCCCTTGGCAGGACATATCCGGCACCGGGACAGCGTGGGCAGTGACGTGGTTGTTCGGCCTGGAGAGCTGAACATCATGACTGCCGGGCACGGGGTGTCGCACTCCGAGTTCGCAGTGCTTCCTGCCGACGGCGGCGGGTTGCCGCTGCAGCGGGGCCTGCAGCTTTGGGTTGCGCTTCCCGATGCCCACCGGCACCGGGCGCCTGCCTTCGAACAACACCGGGAGTTGCCGGTGGCGGATGGCCGCGGGTTCTCAGCCACGGTCATGGTGGGTGAGTTTGGCGGCGTGGTGTCTTCCGCCACGATGTACTCGCCAATTGTGGGCGCAGACGTCGCCTGTGAAGGGGACGCGGTTCTGCCGCTGAACCCGGACTTTGAGCACGGTGTCCTGGTGCTCGACGGCGGCCTGGCGGTGGACGGGCAGGATCTGCCTGCGGGGCCGCTGGGCTACCTGGGCGCCGGGCGGAGCGAACTGGAGGTCCAGGCACGCCCGGGCACCCGATTCCTGCTGATCGGCGGTGAGCCTTTCGGCGAGGAACTGTTGATGTGGTGGAACTTCGTGGGCCGCACGCACGAGGAAGTGGAACAGGCCCGCGGGGACTGGGAGGCCCAGGCAACACTTCCGGACGCCATGGCCGCCGGCGCCCGCTACGGCCTGGTGCACGGACACGGGCCGGATGCCGGGGCCGAAGCCGGCCGCATCCCGGCCCCGCCCCTTCCGGGGGTCCGGCTGACGCCCCGGAAACGCACCGTGGACTAGGCGGGCCGGGCCACCAGCTCCAGCACACCGAAGACAGGTTCCTGGTCCAGGACCCTGACGTCCGTGACTCCGGCGTCGGCCAAATTCCGGCGGAAGGAGTCCTGCAGGGGCACCACGTTCATGCCCAGGCCGCCGCCAAGGATCACCGGACCGTGGAGTCCCAACTGTGTCAGCACCTGGCCGGCCAGCGCGGCAAGGTCCTTGCCGGCCTGTTCCAGCAGGGCTGCGCTGTCCCCGTGTCCTTCTGCTGCTGCCTCCACGACGTGCCTGGCCTGCTGCGCCCAGAACCGCCTCCCGGTTTCGGGTGAGTGGAACAGCGCTATGAGCTTGTTCGGGTGGTCCAGTCCGCAGCTCTTGAGCAGGGCGGAAGTGAGTTGATCGATCGGCAGTCCTTGGTTCATCCGGCGCAGGCTGTGCCGCACCGCTTCCCTGCCCAGCCAATAGCCGCTGCCTTCGTCCCCGAGAAGGTAGCCCCAACCGCCTGCCCTGGCCTCGCCGCCGTCGGCATTGCGTCCCCAGGCGGCCGAGCCGGTGCCCGCAATGACCGCCACTCCTGTTCCGGCCCGCCCGGCGGCGAGCAGGAGGCGCGAGTCGTGCACAACGGTGACGGTGGCCCCCGGGACGAGGGGCTGGATCAGGCCGGCAAGGGCGGCGGCGTCCTGGTCGGTGTCGATGCCACCGGATCCGGCGTATACCCGTGCCACGGGGCCGGCTCCGATCCGGGCGAAGAGGTCCGCCAGGTTGCGGGCTGCCTCATCCCGGGTGACGTTCTGGACGTTGGAGCTTCCGGCGGACTCGTCGGCGACGGGGATGCCGTCCTCGAAGCGGACGCCATGCGTCTTGGTGCCGCCGATGTCCAGCCCGATCGTGATGCCGTGCAGTGGATTGGCGGGATTGTCAGCGGGCCCGGCGTGGGTGGTGGGGGTGTTCTGGGTGTTCGTCACGTCACAAGGGTACTTGCCCGGGTGGCCAGGCCGGCCACCAGGCCCGGGCCTTCGGCCACCACCAGTTCGCGGAACAAGCGTGCCGGCGCAGGCTCGGCGCCGGGTTTCCTGCGCCGCCAGCTGACGCCGACCTCCCGGAAGGCCAGCCGGGAATCCAGCGGTACTTCCACCCAACCGAGGTCTCCGGTTTTGGGGCGGCCGGTCCAGCCCGGTGCCCCTGCGGCGGGTGGCAGGATGCCGACGCCGAGCCCGGCTGAGACGATCCCGCGGACTGTGTGGGAGTCCTGGCTTTCGAAGGCGATGCGCGGCCGGAACCCGGCGTCCCGGAACAGGGCGTCCGTCAGGGAGCGCAGACCATAGCCTGGGCCGAGCGCTACGAATGGCTCGGTCCTGATGTCAGCCAGCCGGGCCGTCCGCTGCCGCGCCAGCGGGTGGGCATGGTGGACCACCAGCCGGAGCGGCTCACGGTACAGCGCCGCCGAATCAAGGGTGCGTCCAGGGGCGGCAACCGGAGCCGTGAGGGCAAGGTCGGCTTCCCCTGCTGCCAGTTCCTCAATGCAGGAGTCCCTTGCGCCCTGGCTCAGCCGGAACCCGGTCCCGGGATGCCGGGCGCGGAAGGTGCTGATCAGCAGGGGCAGCGTGGCCTCGCCGAAGGTGTGCTGGAAGGACACGGAAACCGTCCCGCGGACCACCTCGGACTCATTGCGCACCAGATCCAATCCGGCCTGGAACTCCGCGAGCGCCTGCTCGATGTAGGGCAGGAGCGTGCGCGCGGCAGGGGTAAGGCGGACGCCGCGTCCGTCCCTCACCAGGAGCTCGGTGCCGACGGCGGCACTTGCCCGGGCCAGCGCTCGGCTCACCGTTGACTGGGGTACGCCCAGAAGCTCGGCGGTTTCCGTGACGTGCTCGGTCCGGCCGAGTTCAGCCAGGACCGGAAGAAGCGGCAGGAGCTGCGCCAGTTGCTTGCGGTCCGGTTCCACTTCCGCTTCCTTCCTTGCCCGCCGGGGAACGCCTGTCTTCCGAGCGGCCAGCGGGGCGGCGCATCTGGTCGGCAAATTCGGTTTTGCTATGAGTTTGACATAAAACATGCATTGGATGCATCAGTTGGGGCGGGACTACGCTGGCGGGATGCCAAAGACTCAGCGCGGCGGCGTTGCCGCTCCCCCACGCTGGACCGGCCACGCCAAGGGATCCAAGGCCTACGGGCGCATCCTCGCCGGACTGTCCTGCGCGGGTGTGGCGACGTTCGCGCAGCTCTACTCCACGCAGGCCGTCCTCCCGCTGCTGGCATCCGACCTGCAGGTCACCGCCGCCGAAGCCGCGCTCACCATCTCGCTGGCCACCGTTGGCCTGGCAGCCACCGTCATTCCCTGGTCTTTCCTGGCGGACAGGATCGGCCGGGTCAAAGCCATGATGTGGGGCATTTCCACGGCCACCGTCCTGGGACTGCTGGTGCCGTTGTCATCCGGGTTCGCGATGCTTCTGGCCCTGCGACTGCTGGAAGGAATGGCCTTGGGCGGCATCCCCGCGATTGCCATCGCCTATCTCAACGAGGAGGTCAGCAAAGCCCACGCGGCGCTCGCGGCAGGAAGCTATGTAGCCGGGACCACCCTGGGCGGCTTGTCCGGCCGGCTGGTGGCGGGCCCGGTCGGCGAACTGTGGGGATGGCGGACCGCGGCCCTGGCCGTTTCCCTGCTCGCGACAGCCGCCGCCGTCGCGTTCCTGGTCCTCGTTCCCAGGGCGCAGGGCTTCGTGCCCGCGAAGGTGGCCGGACTCCGCGGAGCCCTGCGGATGCTCGGCGGCCATCTGCGCAATGTCCGCTTGCTGGCCATCTATGCGCAGGCCTTCCTGATGATGGGTGGTTTCGTGGCCGTCTACAACTATCTCGGTTTCCGGTTGTCGGGCGCCCCCTTTGGACTCCCGGCCACCGTTATCAGCCTGATCTTCCTGGCGTACCTGTCCGGGACGTTCTCCTCCCGCTGGGCAGCCACCATGGCCACCCGGTTCGGGCGTCGCAACGTCCTCCTGGCAGGGCTTGCCCTTGCCATGGCCGGACTCGCCCTGACCCTGGCCTCGAGCCTGGTGCTCATCCTGGCCGGCCTGGTGGTGTTCACCGGGGGCTTCTTTGCGGCCCACAGCATCGGTTCCGGCTGGACGGGCGCCATAGCCAGCACCGGCCGGGCCCAGGCGGCGTCGCTGTACAACCTGGCGTACTACCTTGGCTCCAGCCTGCTCGGCTGGGCCGGCGGCCTGGTTTTCCAGGCCTGGGGCTGGAACGCCCTGGCGGGAGCCGTGATCGCCCTGGCGTGCCTGACGGCCGCAACTGTCGCCGTCGTCCACCCTGGAACGGACCCCGCCGCCGCCTGACGGCCTTGGACCGACTCGAATTAACAGGCTTCAAGGCACCGCCGGGCAGCCTGAATGTTCGGCGGGGCGTGCTCCTGTACCGCGGATGACGGCGTTTCTGCGGTCTAGGATGAACAGAGGACCCGTTGGAAGGAAACGCTGTGAGCACGAATGCCAGGAACATCAGGCCCGGGGCGCACCTGGAACCCCTGGATGCCATTGACGAACGGCTCCTGGCAGCCTTGGTGGCCGATGCCCGGATCTCCAACAAGCAACTCGCCGAGATGGTGGGAATAGCCCCGTCGACCGCCCTGATGCGCACCCGCGCTTTGTCTGAGCGGGGCATTGTGCAGGGCTACGAGGCAAAGTTGAGCCTGTCGGCGATCGGCAGGTCTGTGCAGGCACTGGTGGCCGTGCGGCTCCGCGCCCACGACCGCGACCAGATCGACCGCTTCACGGCACGGGTACCGCACCTGCCGGCTGTCCTCTCCACCTTCCATACGTCCGGGTCGGTGGACTACCTGCTGCACATCGCCGTCGGCAGCACCGAAGACCTTCGGGACTGGGTGCTGGACAACCTGGCTACCGACCCCGTCGTGGGCCATACCGAAACCACCCTGGTCTTCGAACACATCCAGGGCAACCACGGCCCGCTCCCGGAGTAGCGGGGCGCCTGGCTGTGACCGGGGTTGCCCGGTAATGCCGTCAGGCGGCGCTGCGCCTGGCGGACTGAACGAGCGTCGCGGCGGAGAGGACCAGCGCCGCCGCGCCGCACACCAGGACGAAGCCCTGGACCGCCGCGCCCATCCCCACCGCAGCGCTGGCCCACCCCAGGCCAAGGACCGGAACCGCGCTTCCCAGATACGTAATGACATAGACGGTGCTGATGATCTGCGCGTGCCGGGCGGGCTCCACCCTGGCCGCGACATCGTTGAAGACGGTCCGGAACGCCAGTCCCTGCCCCACGCCGGCGGCGACCGCAGCTGCCACCAGCAGCGCCGGGTTGTGCCAGGCACCGGCGGCTCCCAGCATCACCACCGAAACGCCAAGGACAGCAAGGCCCGCCGGCACCGTGAACCGGCCTCGAACTGTGACCAGCTGGCTCAGGGCTGAAGCCCCCAGCGGCAGGCCTGCCAGGATGCCGATCAACGGCCGGGAATCCGTGGCCAGGACCTGGGCGAAATAGCCGGGAGCCAGCGAAAGGCTGAAGCCAAAGACTGCAAAGCTGAGGAAGCCGACGCCGGATGCCAGCCAGAAGGCTCCGCGCGCCTGGCGTGACACGGAAGGGCGCCGGGGCGCCAGGGCGTGGAGCGGCCGCGTCGGTGCCGGGGCCACGATGGCAGGTCGCGCACGGATCAGGTACAGCGGAACCAGGAGCCCGGCGAGCAGCAGGGAGTGGACGACGTAAGGGGCCGTGGTGGCGCCGGGAAGCAGCGACAGCAGGCCGCCGATGACCGGGCCTGCGGCGACGCCTCCTGAGGAGGCCAGGAGCGTAAAGCGCGATGCCCACTCCGGCCGGGATGGAAGCAGCTCCCGCAGGGCGGCGGCACTGGCTCCGGTGGCAAGTGCCACGGCGGTTCCCTGCAGTGCCCGGCCGGCACAGAGGGCAGCGAGCGACTGCGCTTCCGCAAAGATCCAGCCGCCGGCCAGACCCGTCAGCACAGCAACCAGGAGGGCTGCCCGCCGTCCGATGTGGTCCGACCAGTGGCCGGCCACCAGCAGGGTTCCCACCAGCGCCAGGACGTAGCTGGCAAACGCTGCCGTGACGTCCAGGCTCGAGAGCCCAAGGCTGGACTGCAGGAGGGGATACAGCGGTGTGGCCAGGTTGGCGCCTACGAGGAGCATGAAAATGACCGCACCCGAAATAACCAGCCGGGCCGTGGTGGAGGCATTCCACCCGGCGTGGGTGGCCGCTGCCGGGCGCATGCGCAGCTCACTGAAGACCGTCATCGTGCCGCCTTAGGGATCGCCGCAGCGGACAGTCCTTGTGGGACGCCGGCGCGGATACAACTGTGATGCTTCAAGGGTGCGGCAGGGTTGCGCGATCCAACAGTTATTGGATGGATAATTGAGCACAATCATCAAATATCGGATTCCAATGTGGTTGAGAGTGACGATCGTGAACAAGTTGGACCCCACTGACCTGAAGATCCTCCTGGCCCTGATCAAGGATCCGCGGATACAGATCGGGGAACTCAGCGAGTCGCTGGGTATTGCCCGGAACACCGCGCAGTCCCGGGTGCGCCGAATGCTCCGCGCAGGTGTCCTGCGTCCGGGCGGCCGCGAGGTTGACCTGGATGCGGTGGGCTATGACGTCGTGGCCTTCGTGACCATCGAGGTCTCCCACCGGGAACTGGACGGGGTGGTGGCGGCGCTGCGGCTTATCCCGCAGGTCCTGGAGGTCCACGAAATCTCCGGCCGCGGGGATGTCTGGTGCCGGGTGGTGGCCACGGACACGCACAATCTCCAGGCATCGCTGCGCCAGGTCCTGAGGATCAAAGGGGTCATCCGGACTGAGACGGTGCTGGCCCTGCACACCCATATCCCCTACCGGACAGAGCCCCTCATCAGCGGCCTCAGCAATGCCGCGTCCGCGGCCGCTAGGATTTCCTGAATGACCATCATCGATAACGCCGTCTACGTCAACGGTGTCCGCCACGCGGAGCCCGAAAGCCTGGAGCAGACCTTCGAAACCCTTGCCCGGCATGGTGGCATGGCGTGGATCGGGCTTTACCGGCCCACGGCGGACGAAATGGCGGCGGTGGCGGCGGAATTCGGGCTGCACGGCCTGGCGGTGGAGGATGCGGTCTCAGCCCACCAGCGGCCCAAGCTGGAGCGGTACGACGACAATCTCTTTACCGTCCTGCGCCCGGCCCGGTATGTGGACTCAGACGAAACGGTGGAATTCGGCGAGCTCCACGTCTTCACGGGCAAGAACTTTGTGGTCACGGTACGCCACGCCGAAACGGCCGGCGTAGCCAGGGTGCGGCAGCGCCTGGAGGCCCGGCCCGACCTCCTCCAGCATGGGCCCGAAGCCGTCCTGTACGCCCTTTTGGACCGGGTGGTGGACGACTACGCCCCGGTGGTGGCCGGGCTCGAGAACGACATCGACGAAATCGAGGACCAGCTCTTCAGCGGCGATTCTTCGGTGTCCCGGCGGATTTACGAATTGGCCCGGGAAGTCATCCAGTTCCAGCGCGCCATCCATCCCCTCCCGGAAATGATGGACCAGCTGAAGCGTGGTTTCGAAAAATACGGGGTGGAGACCGATTTGCGGCACAACCTGCGGGACGTTGAGGACCACGTGGAACGGGTGATCTCCCGCGCAGACTCCTTCCGCGACATTTTGCAGAACGCGCTGACCCTGGATGGGACACTGACGGCAAACCGGCAGAACGAGGTCAGCGCCGAGCAGAACGAGCAGGTCAAGAAGATCTCGTCCTGGGCGGCCATCCTGTTCGCACCGTCGTTCGTTGCCGGCATCTACGGCATGAACTTCGACAACATGCCTGAGTTGCACTGGCCCTGGGGCTATCCCATGGCGCTGGGCCTGATGGTGGCCGCAGCGGCACTCATGTACGGAATCTTCAAGAAGAAGGGCTGGATTTAAACCAAACGCCCAAGGCGCCACCCCATTGTGGAGGGTGGTTCCTTGGGCGTTTGGCGCGTTGCGTCAGGATCAGGTCAGGCGTTGGTCCTGCGCTTGAGCCAACCCCAAACACCTGTTGCGACGAACAGGACCAGGCCGATGATGGCGAGCCAGAGCAGGCCCTTCACGACAAAGCCGACGATGGACAGAATGAGCCAAATGACAAGAAGTCCGATGATTATTCCCATGGGGCCACTCTAGGCCCGCCATGCAGTAACGGCCCGGGCATTCGACTGCGTTTCGCCCATAAACATTGCGCTGGGGGCAGGGTGGAGCTAAGGAGATTCGAACTCCTGACCTCTTCGATGCGAACGAAGCGCTCTACCAACTGAGCTATAGCCCCGGAATTGACCGCGGCCTGCGTGGTACTCCAGGCCGGTGCGGAACCGGTGTCCCTAGGCTACAAATAATCCGTGTCCAACACCAAATTGACGCGCCCGGTGCGGCACAGCGGATGGGAATGCTTGCCGGCCGCCTATGCCCGACGGCGCTGGAGGACGTCGTCGAGGTTGCTCAAGGCACTCTGTGCCTTGGTCAATTGAGGTGAACCCGCAGGCTGGGACGCGGCTTCCGGGGCGTCGGCACCGGCGGCCCCCTGCTTCAGCGACGGTTTGCCAACCGCTTTCGGAGCCTCCGGCAGTTCAAGTGGCAGCGGCTCGGGGCGCTCAGCTTTGGCTGCCTCAACGTAGGTTGGCCTCGGAACGTCAACAGGCTCCCACGGACTGCCCACGGGAGCGACTGCCGACGCGGCGGCCGCACTGGTGTCACCGGCGGCAACGGCGACGGCGAGGGCCGCCTCACGCAGTTCCATTGCCGTGAGCGGTTTGGCCTTGGCCTCACCCGCTTCGGCGTCAAACAACGGGCTTTCCGGCCGGGCCGGAGCTGTATCGGTTTCGGGCACGGTGACGGGGTCCGGCTCCTGGCGCCGGGAAGGCGCATTCATGGCGGAGCGGAAGGCCGCGTTGACCTTCGCTTTGCGGTCCCGGAGGGCCAGCCAGCGGAGCAGGGCCACCGCGCCGAAAGCCAGCGCAAAGGCGGTGAGGGGAAGCGCGGGCGATCCCACACCGAAGGGAAGGAGCACACCTGAGATGAACGCGGTCACCAAGCACAGCAGACCCGCCAAGGCCACTGCCGTCCGGCCGTACCGGATGCGGAACCGGGCCGGGGGCGGGGTGCTGGCAGCGCCGGCAGCGGCTGCGGCGCTCTTGTTGGGTTCCATGGCTTTCTCCTGCTGGGCGACGACGTTCAACACTTTGCCGGCGGTCTGGTCCGGCCTTTCATCGGCGGGGACGTCTGCCAGGAAGTCGCCGGCGGCCTGGACCTGGCGCCTTCGGTTCCGGAGGACGTACGGGGCGACCCAAAGGATCCAGAGCGCGACGGCAACCACGAGGATCACTGAGCTGCTTAGGGGGAAGTCCACACTCAAAACCGTATGAGCATCATGCCTGCTCAGGCCGCATTAGCCCCGGTGTGTCGTACCCCTGTCCACAAACCGATGGATTTATGACGGGCGGGACGCCAGCCACGGCGCCAGCAGGCCCGCCGGGACTTCTTCGGAGGTCAAGGCAAACGAACGGTGATCCGCCCACCGGCCATTAATGTGCAGGAAACGGGGCCGGTATCCCTCATCCCGAAATCCCAGCTTCTCCACCACCCTCAGGCTGGGCGCGTTCTCCGGCCGGATGTTGATTTCCATCCGGTGCAGGCCAAGGGTCCGGAAGCAGTGGTCTGTCACCAGGGCCACGGATGTGGGCGCGATCCCCCGGCCGGCCCGGGCTTGATCCACCCAGTACCCCAGCGTGGCCATCATGGCCGAACCCCACACAATCGAGGACACCGTCAGCTGGCCCACGATGGCCGGATTCCGAAGTCCCGGCGTCCGCTCGGTGATGACGAATGGAAGCGCCGTGGCCTGGGCCGCCTGCGCGTTCAATGAGCGCACCATATGACGGTAGTCGGGCAGCCCGCCTCCCGGTTCGGGGTTGGAGGCCTCCCAGGGCGCCAGCCACTCGCTGTTCCTGGACCGCACCTCGGTCCATTCCCTTTTGTCGCGGTAGCGGATGGGCCGCAGGACCAGGTCACCGCATTCGAGGGTGACCGGCCAGATGGGACCGGTACGCACGGCGTCAGCTGGAAAGGCCGGCGGTGAAACCGGGCAGCCATTCCCGCAGGCCGGGGCCCAGGTCATCGCTGTCGACGGCCAGCTGGACGCAGGCCTTCAGGTAGCTGAGTTTGTCCCCGGTGTCATAGCGGCGGCCGCGGAACACCACACCGAAGACCCCGTAGCCCTCCCCGTCTCCGGACGCGAGTTCCTGCAGGGCATCGGTCAGCTGGATCTCGCCGCCGCGGCCGGGTGCGGTGTGCTCGAGGACATCAAATACCGCGGGGTGCAGGACGTAGCGGCCGATCAGCGCCAGGTTGGACGGTGCTTCCTCGGGTGAGGGCTTCTCCACGAGCCGGTTGACGCGGACATAGCCTTCGCCGTCCAGTTCCTGGACGTCGGCGCAGCCGTAGGCACTGATCTGTGCCGGCTCCACCTCGATGAGGGCGACGACGGACCCGCCGGTCTTCGCCTGCACGTCGATCATTGTGCTCAGCAGTTCGTCACGGGCATCGATGAGGTCATCACCCAGCAGGACAGCGAAGGCTTCGTCGCCGACGTGTTGTTTGGCGCGGAGCACGGCGTGGCCCAGGCCGTGCGGGTCGCCTTGCCGGACGTAGTGGATGTCGCCCAACTGGCTGGCTGCCTGGATGGAGGCGAGCTTCTCCGTGTCGCCCTTGTCGGCAAGCGTCGATTCGAGCGAGGGCACGCGGTCGAAGTGGTCTTCCAGTGCACGCTTGTTTCGGCCCGTAATCATCAGGATGTCGTTCAGGCCCACATGGACGGCTTCCTCCACCACGTACTGGATGGCAGGTTTGTCCACGACGGGGAGCATTTCCTTCGGCATTGCCTTGGTGGCCGGCAAGAACCTGGTGCCCAGGCCCGCTGCTGGGATGACGGCTTTGCGGACTCTGGGGTTACTGGTAGTCACCGGACTAATCTAACGTCAGCGTCAAGCATTTCAGTAACCACCGGCACAGCGGGCCGTCATCCGCCCGTGACGCCGCGGAACGCCGGTACCAAGGAAGGACACCATGCAGGAGCAGACGAATCCCGCGAAGGACGATATCCGGGCGGCCCACCGGCGCCGGCGCGCCGCGCTGACGGAGGCGGAGCTGGACGCCGCCGGTTCGGCATTGGCTCGCCACGGGGAAGCCTGGGCAGCATCCGTCACCGCGGGGCGCCCAGGCACCGTATGCGTCTACCTGGGTGTCGGCAAGGAACCGCCCACCATGCCGCTGGTCAAGGCGCTGCACGGCAGCGGCCACGAGGTCCTGCTTCCGGTATGCGAGCCGGGCCGGGAGCTGAGCTGGGTGTTCTGGACCCCGGACACCAGCTTCGAACGCAGCCGGTACGCGCCCATCCTGGAACCCGCCGGGAGACGGCACGGGCCCGACGCGGCCGGAAGCGCAGCGGCGCTCATCATTCCCGCCACTGCCGTGGACCTGTCAGGCAACAGGATCGGCCAGGGGGGCGGCTACTACGACACCTTCCTGGGGCATCTCGCCACTGCCGGGAAGGAAATACCGCTGGCCGCTGTTATCTACGACAGTGAATTGCTTCCCGCGGGGCGGATTCCTGCCGAGGAATTCGACCGCCCGGTCCCGGGTGTCCTGATGCCTTCCGGGTACCGGGGCCTGGCGGGTGGCGGCTGAGCCCGGTCCCTTCCGGGCGCAGTGATAGAATTAGCACTCAGGCCCTGCGACTGCTAACGGATTACCGGGTGGCAGCACGGGACCTCTCGTTTGCCCAAGAGGAGGAGCACCAGTGCCAACATATGCTTACGCCTGCAAGGATTGCGGCCACGCCTTCGATATCGTCCAGTCGTTCTCGGACAGCAGCCTGACATCCTGCCCCGAATGCGAGGGCACGTTGCGCAAGAAGTTCAACAGCGTGGGTGTGGTTTTCAAGGGCTCAGGTTTCTACCGTACCGACTCCCGCGACTCCAAGGGCAGCTCGGTCTCCCCCGCCCCGGCAGCGACGCCGGCGACGCCGGCGGCATCGCCAGCCCCGGCTGCAGCGGCCAGCTAGCCCCAAGCACTGATGACGACGACGGCCGGCACCTTCGGGCGCCGGCCGCCTTTGTCCACATAGCCGCAGCCACCACTGTCCTGCCGCTTCGGCTGCCCATAGCGTGGGCGCATGCCTGCATATCCACGCCGCGGCCGCGACAGCCTCCGGATTCCCACGACGTCCCGCACCACCGGCCGTCCCGCCAAGGCCAACCACCCCATCCCGGCGCGGGTTGCGTCCTGGCTGGGCCGCAACCGCCGCCTGGCCGCCGCCCTGGTCCTGTGTGCAGCGGCGGCCATCACTGTCAATCAACTGACGCCGGCTCCGCTCTCGACCGTGACAGCACTTGCTGCTGCGCGGGATCTTCCGGCAGGTACCGCTGTGACGGCGGCAGATTTGGCCAGCGTTCATGTGCCGCCCGGGATGGTGGCGGAGGGCTTCCTCCAAGACACTGCCGCAGCCGCCGGCAAGCAGCTCGCCGGTCCGTTACGAAAGGGCCAGCTCGTTACCGACGCCCAACTCCTGGGACCGGGCCTTCTCGTTGGGACGCCTCCGGGCTCGGCCGCGGTTCCGCTCCGCATGGCGGACCCGTCCTCCATTCAGCTGGTGGCCCCGGGCCAGTTGGTCAATGTGGTGCTCACATCTGCCAACGGGTTTGACCAGCAAGGCCCCTCCGAGGTGCTGGCGTCTGCGGTTCCCGTGCTGTGGACTTCGAACAAGGGCGGCCAGGGTGGCCAATGGCTTGGTACAACGGAGACCGACGGGTTGATAGTGGTGGCAGCAAACGCGGAACAGTCATCCCGGCTGGCTGGAGCGTCAACGCAGGGCCGGCTCTTCTTCGTCCTGGTTGGTCCGCCGTGACACCACGGTACGATTCCTCAACAACTTCCGGGTTGCCCGGGCCCAAAGGCTTGGCTGCTCGTCAGCCCCGCTGCTGGTCAGCCCCAGTGCGGCGGTTTCTGTTCCTTCAGCCACGCGTCGTGGTCATCCTCCCGGTCGCCCCAGCTGCGGGCGTCGTCCTCCGCAGCCTTGCTGGGCAGCACAGCGTCGGTACCTGAGGTGGCCCGCCCTGGCGCTGGAGTGGAGTGAGGCGCACCTGCCGGATTTCCGCCGTCAGGTACCGCTTCCGTCTTCTCGTTCTCGCTCATATCTTCTCCGGCCCGATCTTCCGCGGGCCCATTGTTGTCGGAAATATCGCTGCCGGAACCATTGTCGTCGGAAACGCTGACGTCGGAAACACTGACGTCGGAAACACTGACGTCGGAGACACTGTCTTCCGCGACCATGCCGTTGGCCTCCTTGGTGTCCAGGCCACCGGCCCGCCGGCCCTGGCTTGGGCGGATGCCCGCGGCGGGGTCTCCGGAGTCACTCCGGTTCCCGCCATTGGCGTTCCGCGGCAGATAGGCAACACCGGCGGACGGTGCTGCATCGAT
Organism: Arthrobacter sp. 135MFCol5.1; assembly: GCF_000374865.1. GTDB lineage: Bacteria > Actinomycetota > Actinomycetes > Actinomycetales > Micrococcaceae > Arthrobacter. The sequence goes on from NZ_KB895452.1 coordinate 431,356, forward strand.
ACCATTGAGCGCCTGGTCCACGTCGTCGTCAAGGAATCCAGCCGAGTGCCCGGTCCTGCCCGGCAGCACCAGGTTTTCCAGGCCGAGGTACCCGGCAATGCGGTCGGCACAGGACGACGGGTCGGTAAATACCTCGATGGTCCACAACGGCATGTAACGCCATCCCAGGCGCTCCAGCAGCTCCGGGCGGAGCCTGCTGCGTTCCCGGACGCTCATGGTGCGGTACTGCCCGGTGCCGTCAGACTCGATCGCCACCGGTCGTGGCAGGTCGGCATCATCCTTGCCCATGGTATTCAGCGGGTCAGCCGCGGCCACAACGTCGATGGCGCCGTCGTACTGGTGCCAAACCCGGGCGCCGCGGGCGCGCAAACGGTCACCCAAGTCGGCGACCAGCGGGTCCGCACCGAGTGCCTGTTCGCTGGCGGCAGCCCGGGAGGCGGGAGTTCCGAGGTCGGTATTACCCGAAATTTCGCGGTTCAACAGCGTGTACAGGTCCACCGCCCCGTGCGTGAGCCTGGTGTGGTCCAGGTCCTCGGGCCGGAAGCAGGTGAGCACATGCATGGACCGGCGCGCCCGCGTCATGGCCAGGGCGAACTTCTCCCTGCCACCTTCCGCGGACAATGGTCCGAAGTTGTGCAGCGCCCGGCCGTGCGGGGTGCGGCCAAAACCTGGGGAGAAAATAACATGGTCGCGAACCAGCCCCTGGGCCCTCTCCAGGTCCACCACCCTGAAGGACTCAGCACCGGCACCGAAGAAACCGGCCATTCCGGGCTGGTTGGCCAGCTGGAGGCGGATGGACTCGCCAATCCTGGCGGCATGCCGCAGGCTGGCGGTGACCACGGCGAGCGAAGTGCGCGGACGCAGGCGGGCGTGCTCGAACACGAGCTCGACCACCCGGTTGACCTCGGCCACCACCGACTCCACCCCCTCGTGGTCTGCGCTCGGCAAGCCGGTTCCGTCAGGCAGGTACTCCACCAGCAGCGACCGGTCCAAGCCCGTCGCCGACTGGCCCTCGGGCAGCCGGCGCAACCCGCCGTCGTAAAAGTTCTTGCTCAGCTGCAGGACGAGGTCCTCGTCCACGGCCCGGTACACCACGTTCAGCCGCCAAACCGGAAGCACCGCAGAGAGGGCCGTGAAGGCACTCTCCACCCTGTGGTGGGCGGACTCACCGGCGGCGAGGCGTTCCACGCCCACGGTAAAGGTCCGGGGCGACGCGATGCGCGGGTCGCCGAACGCAATCACCTGGCGTGCACGGGCGATCGACGGCAGGACGGCCTGCAGGGACGTGGCCTCGGCATCCAGGATCACGACGGCGTCGAAGTGTTGCTCTGCCGGGAGCAGGCCGGTCATCAGGTACGGGCTGACAGACCACACCGGCACCAGCGTGCCGATCAGGTCAGGAGCCTGGGCGGTCAAGGACGGGAGCGATACCCGGCCGTCCTTGAGCAGGCTCCGCAGCAGGCCCGCCTGGCGCGGCTGCTCGGCGATCGCCCCGCGCCAGCGTTCCGCCAAGTCCCAGCGAAGGCGTGCGGCGCCGCTGGCGATGTGCGCGTTGTCCGCCAACCGATACTCGGCCTCGAGCCGGCGCAACGCGTCGCCGTCGGACATGGCCAAGTAGTCATCGCCGCTGATCATGGCCTCAAGGGCCGACTGCCACCACGCCAATTCCAGCTCGGCTGCAACGGACCGTTCCGGGACTTCCCGCTCCGCGAGGTCGGCAAGGAGTTCGCCCAAACCGTGCTCACGCATGTTTTCGATCAGTAGTGTGCGTTCGGGCAAGGTCTTGAGGGTATCGGTGTCCGCCACGAGGCGTTCCAGCCGCTCCATCAGCTGGCCGTAGGGCGCAGTGGCGAGCGACCCGCCGGCATCCGTGTGCCGGAGCGCCTGGCCCAGCTGTTCCAGCTCCGCGTCCAGCGACCGGTACATGGCGTTCATTTCGGCAAGGCCGGACGGAACCGCCGGATGGCGTTGGGTGGTGGCATACCCGGCCCAGAGGGCGCGCTGCTCCTGGACCAGGACCAAGGATGTGTGCAGGTCGGCGATGTGCACGCCGGGGCGGACGTATTCCTTGGCCACCCGCCGAAGCCTGGAACGCTGCATGGACGTCATTTCGATGCCGCGCTCACGGCGCCACGCTGACGGTGCCGTGGCGGAAATCAGGTCCGTCACGGGCCGGTCAAAGATGTCCGGCGTGAATTTGTCCAGGCTGCCGCGGACGGCAACCAGCAGCTCGAGCTGCTCGCCCCATTCCGCAAAGGACTCCCCCAGCCGGATTTCAGCGTGCTCGGCGACGGCGTCCATGCGGTCGCGCAGCACCGGGAGGCTCTTGGCCACGGAGCGGACCAGATCCTGCGCTTCCTCGGTTTCCTTCCGGGTCAGCAACCGCGCCCCGTGCCAGGGGCTGGTGGTGGCGGCCTTGCTGAAGCTGCCCAGTTCGGCAGCACGGCGAAGCCTTCCGGCCAGCTCCTCGCGGTCGCGGATGCTGTCCAGGACACTGCGCTTCAACCGGACGGTGGTGGCCGGCGCCGGATGGATAGAGGTGAGCTCCGCGAGAGACTGCATGGCCTGGTAGGGCGAGCAGCCCCACCGGTCCCGGACGTTGTGCAGCGACGCCACGTGGTCCATGAGCGCGTGCCGGTGCTCAGTCAGGGTGGTGTGCAGGTTGCCCAACTGCGGTTCCAAGGACTTTTCGTTGCGGACAATCGCCCGCACCAGCTGGCCCTTCAGCTGCTGCGCCGTGACGTTCCCGGAAAGCTGGAACAGGATGGATTCCAGTCCCAGGGATTCGAGCTGGCCGGAGACTTCATTCAGGCTGGCCCGGCGGTCACCAACCACCAGCACCGTCTTCCCGGCGTCCACCAGGGCACCGATGGTGTTGATCGCGGTCTGCGTCTGCCCGGTACCCGGCGGGGCGCTGACAACGAGGGAGTCACCGGCTCGGGCCGCATCAATCACATACTGCTGGTCCGTGTCCGCGTCCAGCAGCAACAGCTCGTCCTTGGGATGCCTGTTGTCCAGGTGCGGGAAACGCGAGGGGTCCGGGTCTTCGACATCCACAACTTCGCCCCCGGCGGCGGTCGCCAGCGCGGACACAATGGGGTGGGAGTCGTTGATCCAAGGGTCATCCAGGTTTCCGGAGAGATCGGCGAAGGTCGAAACGAGCAGGTTGTGCTGGGTTTCTGCGCCATGGATGGGCCGGATCAGCGTGGCCAACCGGTCAAGGACGGGCTGCGGGTCGAACCGTGCGGTGCTGTAGGCGAGGCGGGTCACGGCGTTGACGTCGAAGACGATCCCGTGGATGTTCTTCAGGTGGCGCACCAGGGCGGGGTTGATGTGCGCCTGCTCGGTGAGCTGCAGCTCGAAGTCGTCCTCCCCCGGACGGACGGTGAGGGATACGGCGGTCAGCATGACGGGGGCGGACACGCGCTGGGGTTTGCCTCCGACGGCGGAAGTCCACACCACAGTGCCGGCGGACAGGTACCCGGCGTCGATGCCGCGGTCGTTGGAGAGCTCAAAGATCTTTGACCGGATGTTGCGCGATGCCCTGGCTGCCACGACGTACTGCTGGCGGTCCCGGATCAGCGTGGACAGGCGTGTGCGGCGCCCTGCCATGAGCTGGGCGAGCCCCGAGGGATGCGCCGAGGTGAGGTCGATGGAGCCTTCGGGGGTCTTGGTGAAGCGCAGCATCGTGTCCGCGCCAGTGACGGGTTTAAGCCCGGACAGCCATTTGCGAAGCTCTTCCGAGCCTTCCGGGTGGCCTTGACCAACTGACACTTCTGCCTTCTTTTCTGCGTTTGCACGTGACGCCCTGGACCATACCGGCATAGATTCGAGAGTAGCCGCTCCGGTGCCGGACTTTGGCGACCGCAACACTGGAGCACAGGAAATTGCTGGGATTCTCCCGGGAAAAACAGTGGCCGGCCTCCGCTGGCGGAGGCCGGCCACTCAGGGGACTATTCCCATTCGATGGTTCCCGGCGGCTTGCTGGTGACGTCCAGCACCACCCGGTTGACGCCGTCCACCTCGTTGGTGATCCGGTTGGAGATCCGTGCCAAAAGATCGTAGGGCAGGCGCGACCAGTCGGCGGTCATGGCGTCCTCGGAGGACACGGGACGGAGCACGATCGGGTGGCCGTAAGTGCGGCCGTCCCCCATGACGCCGACGCTGCGGACGTCGGCGAGAAGCACAACGGGCATCTGCCAGACTTCGTCGTCCAGGCCGGCGGCAGTCAGTTCGGCACGAGCGATGGCATCCGCCTTGCGGAGCAGGTCCAGCCGTTCTTTGGTGATGTCGCCGACGATCCGGATGCCCAGGCCGGGGCCGGGGAAGGGCTGGCGGCCGACGATTTCCTGCGGCAGGCCGAGCTGTGCGCCCACGGCACGGACCTCGTCCTTGAACAGGGCGCGCAGGGGTTCGACGAGCTCGAACTGCAGGTCCTCGGGGAGGCCGCCCACATTGTGGTGGCTCTTGATGTTGGCAGCACCTTCGCCGCCGCCGGATTCGACGACGTCCGGGTACAGGGTGCCCTGGACCAGGAATTTGATCTTCTCGCCGTGGGCAGCAGCATCGGCGATGATGGCCAGTTCCGCTTCCTCGAAAGCACGGATGAATTCACGGCCGATGATTTTGCGCTTGGTTTCCGGATCGCTGACGCCTGCCAGTGCCGAAAGGAAGCGCTCCTGCTCGTTGGCGACGTAGAGCTTGACGCCGGTGGCGGCGACAAAGTCGCGCTCCACCTGTTCTGCCTCGCCTTCACGCAGCAAGCCGTGGTCAACGAAGACACAGGTGAGCTGGTCGCCCACTGCGCGCTGTACCAAGGCGGCGGCCACGGCAGAATCGACACCGCCGGAGAGCCCGCAAATGACCCGGGCGTCTCCCACCTGCTGGCGGATGCGCTCCACCTGCTCCTCGAGGATGTTGCCGGTAGTCCAGTTGGGTTCCAGCTTGGCGCCCTTGAAGAGGAAGTTCTCCAGGACCTGCTGGCCGTAGGCGGAGTGCTTGACCTCCGGGTGCCACTGCACGCCGTACAGGCACTTCTCCTCATTGGCGAAGGCCGCGACTTCAGCGCCGGCGGTGGTGGCCAGGACATCGAAGCCTTCGGGCGCCTCGTGGACGGAGTCGCCGTGGCTCATCCACGTCTTCTGGTGCTGGGGCATGCCTTCCAGAACGGAGCGCCCGTCACCCAGGATGGTGGTTTCGGTGGATCCGTACTCCCGCAGCCCGGTCTTGTCCACCTTGCCGCCCAGGGCGTTGGCCATGGCCTGGAAGCCGTAGCAGATGCCGAAGACGGGGACGCCGGCTTCGAAGAGGTCTGCACCGACGCTCGGGGCGCCGTCGGCATAAACGCTGGAGGGGCCGCCGGAGAGGATGATGGCGGCGGGATTCTTGGCCAGTAGCTGCTCGGTGGTGTAGGTATGCGGAACCACTTCCGAATACACATTCGCTTCCCGGACGCGGCGGGCAATGAGCTGCGCGTACTGGGCACCGTAATCAACAACCAGCACCGGCTTCTGGGAAGTCTGGGATGCAGTGGGAGTAGTCACCGTAATAGCCTACTTTGCGCCGTTGCACCGACGCACCTTGAGAGACCTCCCTGTGACGGAGCAGACGTCAGTGAAGGCGGAAACGCTCAGTAGCGCTGCGGCGCCTGCGGGTTGGCGGCGAGCTCGGCCTCAACCTCGGCGTGGAACTTCTTTTCGACGATGAAGGACAGGAACGGCACCACGCCGCCGAGGGCCAGCAGGACCAGCTTCAGGAACGGCCAGCGCAGGAGGGACCAGAGCCGGAAGTTGGAGATCAGGTACACCACGTACATCCAGCCGTGGACGATCAGGACCGTGACGGAGACGTTCACACCGTTCAGCACCGCCGGCGGTTCGGCGTCGGCGAAGCCAAAACCGAAGGGCTGGCCGGTGAGTGCGCTGGTGCCACCGGCAAACAGGTACTGCCCGAAGCCGTACCGGGCCACCAGTTCCGCGCACAGCAGGAGCAGCATGGTGCCGGTCAGGTAGGCCATGACCTTGTAGAACTTCAGGGCCGACCGGATCTGCGCTTCGGTGCCGCCGAAGCGGCGCTTCTTGCCGGATCCTTTGGCGCCGGAGGCTTGGGACGAGGGGGTGGCCGGTTTTGGATCAATCATGGCTGTACCTTCTGCTGGTGCTGATCAGGTTGCTGCTGTTCGTTCTGGTGCTGTTCCGGGCCATCGGACTCCTCGGCTTCGTCGAGGGCCTCTTCAAGGTCCCGGTGGTAGTCGTCCTTGACCAGCCGCCACCAGATGAAGAGGGCGAAGCCGGCAAAAACCACCCATTCGATGGAGTAGAAGAGGTTCAGCCAGTTGATCTGCTGCGACGGTGGCTGGGGGCCGATGTTCAGCGGAAGCAGGCTGCCAGGCACGGACGCGGCGCTGACATCTTTGCCGCCCGCCACCTCCGCGGTGGCCGAGACGAATCCCGGGTAGCTGCTGACTCCCCAGTAGTTGATGAGTTCGGCAACAGACACGGCCGAGGCCTCCCCCGTTTTGGGGGCCTTCCCGGGAACCGGCGCTTCAGAAGGAATCAAGCGCCCCGTCAGTTGCACCAGGCCCGACGGAGGGGCTGGCGCGTCGGAAGGGTCCGCCACCCAGCCCCGCGCCACCGGAATCCAGGTTTGTGGGGAGGCAGCCGCACCTTTAAGGGTGGGGGCGCCGTTAACGGCGAAAGCGGAAACTACCCAATAGCCGGTCTTTCCATCGTGCAGCCTGCCGGGGACCAGCACCTGCTTGTCGGGACTGTAGGTTCCCTCCGCGGTGACCATCTGGTCTGAGACGCTGCCGTGGAAGAATTCGCCGGGCTGGAGGGTGCTGGTGAGCGGCTGGACCTGTTCGGTGGCGGGGTTGACCGGCGCTTCGGGCTGGGTGGACCGCCCGAACTGCCACTGGCTGAGCAGCACGAAGACCCCGGAAAGCGCGATCGCAAAGATGAAGCCTGCGATCCATCGGGGTTTGAGGGCTGTTTTCCACACGTCTTAACCGTACTTCGTACTTCTGTAGAACAACTAAACGCCTGTGCGTTCGGATGCGGCGCAGGGACCCGGCTGCTTAGTGGTCGAAGAACACCAGGCTGGAATTGATGAGCTCGGCGATGACTTCGGCATCGTAGGCCCGCCGCAGGGATTCCCGGAAGGATTCCTTGGACAGCGACCGGGCCAGCGTGGCCAGCACTTCCAGGTGGTCCGAGAACGAACTGGCGGGCGTGGCGATCAGCAGGATGACGGTGGCCGGGCCGTCCGTGGCGCCGAAGTCCAGGGCATGGCCGTACTTGGTGATGCCGACGGCGATCGACGTCCGGGAGACGAACTCGCTGCGGGCGTGCGGGAGACCGACCCCGCCGGGGAGGCCGGTCGCCAGCTGGTGCTCGCGCGCGTTGACGTTCTTGAGGAATCCGTCAAGGTCGGAAATTCGCCCGGCGGCATGGAGCCGTTCCGCCAGCTGGTTGGTGGCGTCGGTTTTGTCCGTCGCTTCCAGTTCCAGAATCACCATCTCGGGGGTGGTGAGTTCGGCGTCATACGGGTCAAGTGGTTCCGCCAAGGCGTATCCCTTCAGTCAGCAGTGCGGGGCGAGCGGCCCCTCAGCGCAAGGGCACGATGTCTTCCACGCCCAGGCGGGCAGCGTCCGCGGATTCGTCGTCCGGCTGTTGCTGGCTGAGGCGCTCGGCCTCCACCCTGGCAATGTAGTGGCGGACTTCGTTTTCGCGCTGCGCGTCACTCCAGCCAAGAACGTCACCCATCAGTTTAGCGACAACGGGGGCAGCAGACACGCCCCGGTCCCACGCCTCGATCGAAATCCGCGTACGGCGGGTCAGGACGTCCTGCACGTGGCGGGCCCCCTCATGGGTGGCGGCGTAGACGGCCTCGGCCTGCAGGTAGTCATCGGCCCCGGGGATGGGTTCGGCCAGCTCCTTGTCCTGCTCGATGATGGCCAGGACCTCGGGCGTCATTGATCCGTACCGGTTGAGGAGGTGTTCAATCCGGGCCACGTGCACGCCGGATTCCTCGGCGGTGCGGTTCCTTCGGTTCCAGGCGGCCCGGAAGCCGCTGGCACCGAGAAGCGGGATGGTTTCGGTGCAGCTGGGCGGAACCCGTTCGTCCATGGTGCGGGTGGCTTCGTCGACGGCGTCCTTGGCCATGACCCGGTACGTGGTCCACTTTCCGCCGGCCACCACCACCAGGCCCGGGACGGGGTGCGCCACCACGTGTTCGCGGGAGAGCTTGGCCGTGGAGTCGTTTTCACCGGCGAGCAGCGGCCGCAGTCCGGCATAGACCCCTTCAACGTCCTCCCTGGTCAATGGCCGCTTCAGCACCTTGTTGACGTGCTCGAGGATGTAGTCAATGTCCTTGCTGGACGCGGCCGGGTGGGCTTTGTCCAGGTGCCAGTCAGTATCGGTCGTGCCGATGATCCAGTGCCGCCCCCAGGGGATGACGAACAGGACGGACTTCTCCGTGCGAAGGATCAGCCCCACCGTTGACTGGAACCGGTCCCGCGGAACCACCAGGTGGATGCCCTTGGAGGCGCGGACCTTGAGCTGGCCCCGGTCGGTGACCATGGCCTGGGTTTCGTCGGTCCAGACGCCTGTGGCGTTGATGACCTGCCTCGCGCGGACCTTGAACTCCGTGCCGTCCTCGCGGTTGGACACTTTGGCTCCCACCACCCGCTCCCCTTCGCGAAGGAAGTCCACCACGGCCATCTGGTTGACGGCGTGGGCTCCGTAGTAGGCGGCGGTACGGATGAGGTTGGCCACGTACTTCGCGTCGTCCACCTGGCCGTCGTAGTAGCGGATCGAGCCCACGAAGGCGTCGTCCTTCAGGCTGGGGGCGGCACGGAGGGTTCCACGCCTGCTCAGGTGTTTGTGGAACGGCACGCCGCGGCTGTGCCCGCTGGAGATCGACATGACGTCGTACAGCGCAATGCCGGCGCCGACGTAGGGCCGTTCAATGAACGGCTTGGTCAGCGGATAGAGGAATGGCACCGGCCGGGCCAGGTGCGGGGCAATTTCCGAAAGCAGCAGTCCGCGTTCCTGGAGGGCCTCCTTGACCAGGGCGAAGTCAAGCATTTCCAGGTAGCGCAGGCCGCCGTGGATGAGTTTCGAGGACCGCGACGACGTTCCGGCGGCCCAGTCGCTTGCCTCGACGATGCCAACGCTCAGCCCGCGGGTCACGGCGTCCAGTGCGGCTCCCGCACCGACGATGCCGCCGCCCACGATCAGGATGTCCAGTTCCTGGCCAGGTTCCGCGGTGGCGCGCAACCGCCCTATGGATGCTTCCCTGGCTTCCGGGCCGAGAACTCCGCCGTTTGCAGGAACACTCTTCATTGAACGCCTCCAGTGCCGCTAGTGCCGGTAGTAAACCCACACTACTTGCTGGAAGCGCGCTTTGGGCAGGGCGGCGGTGACTGCCGCCCCGCCCAATCGGGTCAGTTCCCCGCGTAGGGCGAGACCACGACGTCGACCCGCTGGAATTCCTTCAGGTCCGAATAGCCGGTGGTCGCCATGGAGCGGCGCAGCGCGCCGATGAGGTTGGACGTGCCGTTGGTGTGGTGGCCGGGTCCGAACAGGACTTCCTCCAGGGGTCCCACGGTGCCCACGTTGGCGCGGTCCCCGCGCGGGAGCTCCGTGTGGTGGGCTTCCTGGCCCCAGTGCCAGCCTTTGCCCGGCGCCTCCTCTGCCCTGGCCAGGGCGCTGCCCAGCATGACGGCGTCGGCGCCCATGGCAATGGCTTTGACGATGTCACCCGAGGTGCCCATGCCGCCGTCGGCAATCACGTGGACGTAGCGGCCGCCGGACTCGTCCATGTAGTCACGGCGGGCGGCCGCGACGTCGGAAATGGCTGAAGCCATGGGCGAGTGGATGCCCAGGGCGCGACGCGTGGTGGTGGTTGCGCCGCCGCCGAAGCCCACCAGCACACCTGCCGCGCCGGTACGCATCAGGTGCAGTGCCGGGGTGTAGCCCGCCGCCCCGCCCACGATGACGGGGACGTCGAGTTCGTAGATGAACTGCTTCAGGTTCAGCGGTTCGTGGTTCTTGGAGACATGCTCGGCGGACACCGTGGTTCCGCGGATGACGAAGATATCGACGCCGGCGGCGACGACGGTCTTGTAGTGCTCCTGGGTGCGCTGCGGGGTGAGCGATCCGGCCACGGTGACGCCGGCCTCGCGGATCTCGGCCAGACGGGAGGTGATGAGTTCCGGCTGGATGGGCGCACGGTACAGCTCCTGCATCCGGCCTGTCACGGCGGGGCTGTTGACCTCGTCCTGAAGGGCCGCAATCTCGTCCAGCACGGACTGCGGATCCTCGTACCGGGTCCACAGGCCTTCCAGGTCAAGGACGCCCAGGCCGCCAAGCTTGCCGAGGGCGATGGCGGTCTGCGGGGACATGGCCGAGTCCATCGGGGCGGCGATCACAGGCATGCTGAACTGGTAGGCGTCGATCTGCCAGGAGACGGAGACGTCCTTGGGGTCGCGGGTGCGACGGTTGGGGACGATTGCAATGTCATCCAGGGAGTAGGCACGACGCCCACGCTTGCCACGGCCGATCTCGATCTCATAAGTCACTGCTCTAGGTTATCCCAGCAGCTCCGCTGGCCGGGTCCGGACTGCGTGCAAGGGTGCAGCCCTGCCCATGGAAGAACTGCCTGGCTACCGCGTAGCCTTGGGCAGGGGGATTCGGTGAACGCTCCCCGCGCCCACCTTCCGAGGAGAACCAACCATGGCCACCTGGTCTATCCGTCGCTGGCAGCCGATGATGAAGCAGACCTCGCCGTCCCTGCCAGCTGGCTCAACGACACCCCTCCCGCAGGCTGACCAGCACGCACACGCCGGTACAGGTGCGGCCGGCGTGGAAATCGCCGCCGGTGACGAAACGCAGCCTGCGACCGCGGCCCCGGGCCTGGCGGACCGGCTGCGCCATGGACTGGGCTTGCTTCCGGCATGACACATCACAATCCCTTCCCCGCAGATGCGCCCGTCCACTCCCTCGAGCACTGGCTGGCTCCGGAACTGGCTCGGATCAGCCCGCCAAACGCTCCGTCCCGGCTGCGTCAACTGGCTGACGCCCAAGGTACCGGAGCCGCCGGCTGGAGCAGCGCAATCGCCGGCGGTCCCGTCCTGGCCCTCGCGGGCATGTTTTTTGCCGTCACGTCGGGGAACCCTGCCGCAGCGCTCGTACTGGTCCCTCTGGGGGTTGGCCTGATGCTTTCGGGCCTCTTTGGATGGAAGCGTGCCCGGGCCGCCCTGCCCACCCCCGACAGGGTCCTGATCAGCCGTGGCCCGGGATCCGCCCGTGGTGGCGTCGCCATGATGTCCGTACTGGCAGTCGCGCTGGGCGCCATCATGGTCCTCTACCTGCCCTCGGCCACGGCGAAGGGCAATGGTGCGGCAATAACACTCGTGGGAGCCTTCGTACTCATCCTGCTTCTCCTGGTCGCATGCATCGTGGTCCCGTCAACGGTCATGGGCCGCGCCCGGCAGTCGTTCCGGGAAAGGGTGCAATCCAACCCAGAGCTTCGGCGGGCAGTTGAAGAAGATTTGGCCCTCTGGCGCGATCCTCATGGCAATGCCGCCTACGGACCGCTCTGATAATCGGTCAGCGGCAGGATTGTGATGGGCAAACGCTGGATCTTCGACGGGCATATTGCAGGTATCGGCACGGCATCCGGGCTCCGCGCCGTGGTGGGCATCTGGCAAGACTCCCCCTTCGGTTCGTTTGCCGACGTTATGGTGCAGCAACCCTCGGGGCACCGGCTGCTGTTGGCACCCCGGCCGGATGTGGCAGAGTTCATCTCGGCCACCTACACGTTCGATGAGGTGCGTTTGGTTGACGTCTCCGCCGTGTTGGGTGAACGGGCGCTAAGGGTCGACGCCGGCCCCTTGGCAATCCGGGCCGTGACCGGGGCGAGGACCTTCCTGGGTACGGCTTTGCGGGCCGTACCGCGGCGCCTTGCGGTGCACCCGCGCTGGCTTTCCGCCGTCAGTCCGCTTGCCGCGTTGGCGGCCCCGGGAGCCCGCACCTACGGCACGGCGGGCAGCGGCAGGGCGGAGTATTACGGGGTGAGCGACCTGCACCACGTCACCTCCGCCGTCGTCCGCTGGGAAGGCGCCGACGCCGGGACCCTGGCTCCCATCCGGCCCGCCGTGACGTTCGGGGTCAGCAGCGTCCCGCCCCGGCCGAGCGTGGCACGGGTCCGCACCACCGTGGTGCAGTCCTAGGTTCCGGTCGGTTCCTCGACGGTCAACTGGGATTCGAACATCCTGAAGTACCTGCCGCGGAGGGCCACCAGTTCTTTGTGCGTGCCCTGCTCGACGATCCTGCCGTCTTCCAGCATGTAGACGACGTCGGCCTTTTCGATGGTGGCCAGCCGGTGGCTGATGGCAATGATGGTGCTGTCGCGGTCAGCGAAAAGGCGGGTGAATATCCTGTGCTCGGCGAGGGCGTCGATGGCGGACGTCGGTTCGTCCATCACCATGAACGAGGCGTCCCGGTAGAAGTTCCTGGCCATGGCCAGGCGCTGCCATTGGCCGCCGGAGAGGCCGCTGCCTTTACGGCCCCGCGGATCCTCCATCCAGTTGCTGACGTGGTTGTCCAGGCCGTTGGGCAGTTTGTTGATGAACTCCAAAGCTTCGGCGTCTGCTGCCGCCCGCCGGATGCGGCCGTCATCGCGCCGGCTGTCGACGTCGCCGAAATAGATGTTCTCCGCGGCCGTGGCGAACTCGTACTTCAGGAACTCCTGGCTAAGGACTGCCAGGTGCCGGTGCCAGGAGGTGACGTCGACGGCGGCGAGGTCCACGCCGTCGAGCAGCACCTGTCCGGAGTCCGGGCGGTAGAGGCCGGCGAGGATGCGGATCAGCGTCGACTTTCCGGCGCCGTTCTCCCCTACGATGGCGATGTGCTGGCCGCGCCTGATGGTGAAGCTGATTCCCCGAATCACCTCGATATCGCTGCCCGTGTAGGTGAAGCGGATGTCCTTCAGTTCCACTTCCTGTGGAGCCTCCAACAGGGGCGGTGCATGTTCGGCGTGAACGGGCATCCCCATGAAGGTCTCGTAGTCCGTCAGGTTGGCCAGGTCTTCGTCAATGGAACTTAGTGAGGACACCAGGTTGTTCGCGGTGGACAAGGCGCGGCTGACGATCTGCTGGACGTACAGGAATTGGCCTACGGGCTGGGCCCGGGTGATGACTTGGCCCACCACCCAGATCAGCGAGACCACCTCGGCGCCGTACTGCAGGGCGTCCGCAGCCAGCTGCCTGGGGATGTAGCGCCGCTGGTAATCAAGACGGCGCCGTTCGTCCGCGTCGCGGAGGCGGGAGCGGAGGTCCATGAGGAAGCGGACGATCCCGTAGAGCCGCATCTCTGCGATGTGCTGCGGGCGGAGCAGGTTGGTTTCGATCATTCGGCGCTGGCGGCGTGAGTCTATCTGGGTGTTCCAGTGCGCAATCTGCTCCCGGGAGAGCTTGAACTGCAGGTACACGCTGGGAACGATGGCCACCAGCACGATGACGGCGATCCACCAGCTCACCAGCAGCAGGGCACCGATGGCCAGGATGACCGAGACCAGCTGAGTGAAAATGGCGGCGATCCGGTCCAGGACGCGGGCGTACGAGTCCGAGAACCGCTTGGCGCGGTCGTAGAGGTCCACCGTCTCCTTGTCGTCGTAGCGCCAGAATTCCAGCGCAAGGAATCGTTCGTACATTTGGTCGCCCACGATGGCGCCAACCTTGAAGCTCATCAACTGCTGGATGTAGCGGTCGACGCTGCTGAAGGCGCCCCAAAAGAGGCCCAGCGCCGCGGTGACCACGACGTAGACGATCGCAAGGCGTCCGGCTCCGGCGTCGCCCGCATATGCAGCAGCAAGCGCCGTGGTCGTCCGTGACGCAAAGTAGGTGGTGACCAGGGGAAGGACGGCCGAAATCAGCGAGCCGAGCACCTTCATGATCACCGCGCCCGGGGACGCCCGGAAACTGACCCTGAGGACCTGGGCTACGGCGCGCGCGTACGGCCTGATGGCAAGCCGTTTTTGCGGATCGCGTTTTGGGGTGAGTTCCGCCGGATGGCGCGGTTGGGACATGGAATCAGCCTAGTGCTGGCACCGGTTGAAACGGTCAACACCGGACGATCTGCTGAACGACGTCAGACACGACCTAGACCGACAGCACGAACGGTTTTGCGAAGTATCCGGCCCGGACGGGGTCCTCTTCCGGGAGGTCGTTGAGGTCTATGAGGTTGGCGTCGTCCGGTTCCCATGGCGGGAGGCCTTCAATGCCTGCCTGTTCGCCGTGGAATTGGATGGGTATTGCATGTGCTCTGGCCGGCAGGGTTCCTGGTGGCCAGTGGGTTGGTTGGGGGTCGTGTTGTTCGGGTTTGTAGTGTCGGCCGGTGGGTGAGGTCCAGCCGGGTGGTTCATTTTTGGTGGCTGGGTCGGGGGTCCAGGGGCTGTGGTGTTTGAGGCGGTGGTGTCGGGGGCAGAGTTGGGCCAGGTTCCGGGCACCGGTGGTGCCGCCGTGGTGCCAGGGGTTGAGGTGGTCGGTGTCGTTGTCGGGGGTGTGGTTGGTGCAGCCGGGGAAGGTGCATGTGCCGTCCCGCAGCCGGAGCCATTGTTTGATGGTCGCCGGGAGCCGGTAGCGGGTACGGCCGATGTCCAGGGGTGCCCCGTCGCGGGGGTCGACCAGGACCCGGTAGAACGATTCCGCGCCGCCGGCGACGAGCTTCCGCGCCATGGATGCCGGGACCGGCCCGAACCCGTCCAGCACGGCCGGCTCATCGGTGAGGCCCAGCAGCGAGAACACCGGGACCGTGACCAGGACATCCGCCCGCGGCGTGGGGATCTTGCCGATGTCAGTGGAAGCACATCCCGGACTTGCGTCATTACCGGAACCCGCAGCCGCGGCGGCGGGTTCGGTGTCGGCGGCCGCGGCGGTGTGCTTGGTGGTGGGCTGCAGCCCGGCGCCGAGGAGCAGTGACGCGGCGACGTCGGCGCGGAGCTGGGTGAGGGTGCGGGGCTCGTCGGGGGTTTGGAGGCCGCGGGCGGTGGCGGTGCTGCGGTTCCAGATCGCGCATGCGGTGTCCCCGGGCAGGTAGAGCGAGAGCCAGGCCATCCCGTCGCGGTCCGGGGCGTAATCCATCCGCCGGTCCGCCACCCCCTTGGCATGGCGTTTCTCCAGGGTTTCGGGGTGGTGGCGTTCCCGCCAGGCCCGGACCTTCGCCCGGAACCGGGACGGGACAAGGTCACCGGGGGCCGCGCCGCGGGCGGGGTTGGGTGCGTCGGGGTCGAAGAAATGCGCCACCAACCCGGCCGCCCCTTCAGGGGTCAGGCCTTCGGTTTCGTCGGCCACGATCCGGGCGTGCTGCCACGACACCGCACCCGTGGACAGGGCCTCGACCACAGGCGGCAGCGAGCAGACCCGGCGGGACTGCTCCACCAGTGCCCCGGCGGCGGCGGAGCTGATGGTCAGGATCCCGGCGATCTCCTCCACCACCGACATCTCCGCGAACGTGCGCTCATCCACCGGGGCGTCCGGCGGAAGCAAAGCACGCTGGAACCCAATGGCATCCGCCACGTCCCGCGCCTTCACCGCCGCCAGCTGCGCCTCCAACCGGGCCACCACCTCCAGCCGCCCCAGACATAACTCATACCGCCGCTGCAACACATCCACATCAGCGCCAGTGCCGATACCGGCAGCCAGGAAATCATCTTCGCGGGTGAGTAGATCGAGCGCAGCAACAGAGGCAGAAACACCCCCCATCACCACCGCCAAATCAGAACCGATTCCCATGGAAACATCATCCAACCAGGGTCCGACATTCAAAGACGTCAAGGCCTGCCGCGGAAAACAAAAGGAGGCAGGGCCGAAACCCTGCCTCCTTTGTTGACTCCTGTGCCTTACCGCGAACCGTAGTTCGGTGCTTCCACCGTCATCTGGATATCGTGCGGGTGCGATTCCTTCAGCCCGGCGGAGGTGATCCGGACGAACTTGCCACGGGCCTTCAGCTCGGGGATGGTCGGCGCGCCGGTGTAGAACATGGTCTGGCGCAGGCCGCCCACCAGCTGATAAGCCACCGAGGACAGCGGGCCGCGGTACGCCACGCGGCCTTCGATGCCTTCCGGGATCAGCTTGTCGTCGCCGGAAACGTCCGCCTGGAAGTAGCGGTCCTTGGAGTAGGACGTGTTCTTGCCGCGCGACTGCATGGCACCCAACGACCCCATGCCACGGTAGGACTTGAACTGCTTGCCGTTGACGAAGATCAGCTCACCCGGGGACTCGTCGCAGCCGGCGAGCAGGGAACCGAGCATGACGGTGTCGGCACCGGCCACCAGGGCCTTGCCGATGTCGCCGGAGTACTGCAGGCCGCCGTCGGCGATCAGTGGAACGCCGGCCGGGATGGCCGCCTTGGCGGACTCGTAGATGGCGGTGATCTGCGGAACACCCACACCGGCCACCACGCGGGTGGTGCAGATCGAGCCGGGCCCGACGCCCACCTTGATGCCGTCGGCGCCGGCGTCGATCAGTGCCTGGGCGCCCTCGCGGGTGGCGGCCTGGCCGCCGATGATGTCCACGTGCGCGGCAACAGGATCGGACTTCAGCCTGCGGATCATATCCAGCACACCCTGGGAGTGGCCGTTGGCGGTGTCCACGAACAGGGCGTCCACCCCGGCGTCCACCAAGGTCATGGCGCGCTCCCAGCCGTCACCAAAGAAGCCGATGGCTGCACCTACGCGGAGGCGGCCTTCGTCGTCCTTGGTGGCCAGCGGGTACTGTTCGGCCTTGGTGAAGTCCTTGGTGGTGATCAGGCCCTTGAGCCGGCCCTGCTCGTCCACGAGCGGGAGCTTTTCGATCTTATTGGTGGCCAGCTTGTGGGAGGCTTCGTCGCGGCTGATGCCCACGTGGCCGGTGACCAGGGGCATCTTGGTCATGACGTCGCTGACCAGCCGCAGCGGGAAGTCGGACTCCGGTACGAAGCGGGTGTCGCGGTTGGTGACTATGCCCAGCAGGCGGTTGTCCTCGTCCACCACGGGAAGGCCTGACACGCGGTAGTGGGCGCAGAGATCATCCAGTTCCCGGAGCGTGGCCTCGGGGCGGATGGTCAGCGGGTTGGTGATCATGCCCGATTCACTCCGCTTGACCCGGTCCACCTGGTCCGCCTGGTCGGCGATGGAGAGGTTGCGGTGCACCACGCCCAAGCCACCCTGGCGGGCCATGGCGATGGCCATGCGGGACTCGGTGACGGTGTCCATGGCTGCCGAGAGCAGGGGGGTCTGCACGCTGATCCGCTTGGAGATCCGCGATGAGGTATCGGCCTCGGAGGGGATGACGTCGGTGTGGCCCGGCAGGAGCAGGACGTCGTCGTAGGTCAGGCCAATGAAGCCAAAAGGATTGTGTTCGGGCTCGGTCATGAGTGCGCCTCTTACCTTGGTTGCTGGGTCACGGGTAGGGGTTGCAGCCGATGACCAGCCCGTTATTACGGAACTGGCCTGTGCAGACGTTCTTGCGGGACCACCGTGGGATACGGCGTTCCGGGCGCAGAAAGTGTTGACTAAATATTAGAACCTCCGGCCCGATCCCCCTATTCCAGGCCCGCAATGTGAGCAACCGCACTCAGCTCCATCCGGTTGCGGCCAGCAGGCGTTGCTCGAACATGGGGATCATGGTCTCCACATAGGTCCGGGTCAGGTGGTTGTCGTCCTTGTAGACGTAGACGTTCCCGACGACGGCAGGGCAGACGCCGCGGGCGCAGATGAAGTCGCTCATATCCATCAGGTGAAGGCCCGGTACCTTGCCGCGGTAGTTCTCCAGCGGCGAGGGCTCCACGAGGGACTCGGCCAGCGACGGGTTGCACTCCGGCGCGTCGGCGCCGTTGCGTTGCGCACACTCGGGCATGTTGAACGTGAACCTGGGGTTGTCCCGGATGCCCACGATCTCGATGCCCGCCTCGGCGAACGGAGCGACTCCTGCAAGGTAGCCGGGCACCTCCGTTTCGAAGGGCGCGTCCTCATGCGTCAGCGACGCCACTGTGAAAACAGCATCCGGGCGATGTTCCAGGACGTAGGCGGAACTGGCCCTGTTGTAGGCGTTGCATTCCGCGTTGCGGGTTTCCGATTCCGCGCCGAACCGGCACGCGGGCATGAGTAATGTCACCAGTTCCCAACCGCGTGCAGCGGCCACCGGAGCCAGGGCGGCAAGGTACTGCTGGGCGTGCGAATCCCCCAGCACCACGATGCGTTTGGTGGCCGGTTCTTCCGGCAGCTCCTGGCGGCACCCCTCCAGGATGGGGTCGTCCGTGGCGTTTGAACCCGTGCAGGGCGAGTCGATTCCGGCCCAGTCGTTGTCCAGTGCAGTCGGGCCGGGAATGGTCCTTGCCCGGGGAGCCGGCACGTTTTCGTTCTCCGGGGTGAGCGCCAACGCACCCGGCGTCAGCTCCCGGGGCTGTGCCGCCGTCGCGCTTTCCTCCGCGGTGAGCGATGTCTGCCAGACGGCGACGGGACCGGCCAGCAGCGCACCGCAGGCAACAATGACGACGGCGGTGCGCCACGCCCGGAGCTTGGGCCAGTGCCAGTCGCGCAACGGTTTTTCAACGAAGCGGGTGGTCAGGAAGGCAAGTACGACGGCGGCTGCAACGATCCCGAGACCCTGCTTGAGGTTGGGCGCCTCCACCCCCGTGGCCGCCAGGGCCAGCACCAGCAGGGGCCAGTGCCAGAGGTAAAGGGCGTAGGAGTTGTCGCCCAAGGCGACCGCCGGGCGGCTGCTCAGGAGCCTGTCCACGCCGAAGCGGCTGCCGGACTGCCCGGCGACGATGATGGCGGCGGCGGCCAGTGTGGGCCAGAGGGCCACAAAGCCGGGAAAGGACCTGTCGACCGTGAGGAGCAATCCGCACGAGACCATGCCGGCGAGCCCTGCCCAGCCCAGGACCACCCTCAGCGCGCGGCCGGGCCGCAGGTACGGCAACGCCAGCGCCAGCAGCGACCCGAGGGCGAACTCCCAGAGCCTGGCGCCGGTATCGAAGTATGCGTAGGCCTGGTTGGTGGCCGTCTGGTCAATCGAGTAGGCCAGGGACGCGGCGAACACCACGCCAAAAACCACGGCCAGCAGGCCCCGGTAGGCCATGCGGCGCAACAGGGGGATCCGGCGGGCGGCGGGCAGGATCGCGGCGGTTGCGGCGAAGATCAGCGGCCACAGGATGAAGACTTGCCCCTGGATGGACAAGGACCAGAAGTGCTGCAGCGGGCTGGCTCCTGCGTGGTCCTGGGCGTAGTAGTCCACCGCGGCGTCAGCCAGTACCCAGTTTTGGCTGTACAACAGCGAGGCCCAGGCTTGGTCCAGGATCTGCGGCCAGCGGCTTTGGGGCAGGATCAGCCATGTGCCGGCCAGCACCCCGAGGATCACCACGACGGCGGCCGGCAGGAGGCGCTTGAAGAGGTGCAGCCAATGGGCCATCAGCCGGAAGGGCTGGCCGGACTCTGCCTTGCGGACGAAGGAGAGCGTGAGCAGGAAGGCCGAGATCAGCAGGAAGACGTCCACCCCGCCGGACACGCGTCCCAACCAGACGTGATAGGCCACGACCATGAGGACCGCCAGTGCACGCAGTCCCTGGACCTCTGGCCGGAAGGTCGGTTTACGGTCGCGGCCGGGGGCTTGTCCCGCTGGTTGCGGCGCTGTCCGGGTTCCTGTCATCGACACTCCAAAACCCCTCACGCCGCCGGCCAGCCAAAACATTAAGCCTACGCACCGGCGTTTGGAAGGGCCAATCCGGGGTCCGGCGCGAACTAAGCTGGGCCGAGGTGTGGAAGGGAGCCGGCGTGATTGTCCAATTGCGGATTTGCGTGCCCAAAGAATTGTCCGAGGTGACGGTGCAGACTTGCCGGGACCAGGTGGGAACGGCGGGCGTGGCGGTGGTTCCCGGCGCGTCCGTGGTGCCGGCGGGCGACGTCATCGAGGTCCAGGTCGCCAGGGAATCCGTGGAGGAACTCCTGGAGAAGCTCCAGGTCCTGAAGATCCGCGACGTGGGATCCGTTGCCATGACGACGCCGGAATTCGTGCTCTCCAGCAGTGCTGACCGGGCGGAGCATGCCGCGCCCGGGGACGGCGCGGACGCGGTGATCTGGGACGACGTCACGCGCCAAACCGGTGAGGACTCCAGGCTGACCTGGAACTTCCTGGCCTTCCTGGTGCTGGCAACCCAGCTCGCCGGAATCGGCATCGTGACCGATTCGCCGATCGCAATTGTGGGTGCCATGGCGGTGGGACCGGAGTTTGGGCCGCTGGCCGCACTCGCCGTTTCGCTGGCCACCCGGCAGTGGAAGCTTGGCCGCCGCGCCGCCATTGCCTTGGGGGTCGGGTTCCCCGTGGCCATGCTGCTGGCGGCATTGACTGCATGGCTGTCCATCCCGCTCGGCCTCTTCCCGCGCAATGCCCTGGATACGGGTTCGGCCGTCGAATTCATCTACCATCCGGGCCCTTATTCACTGATCGTTGCCGTGCTGGCGGGTATCGCGGGCATGCTGTCGATTATCGGCAGGCGCTCGGCGGCACTCATCGGCGTATTCATCTCGGTGACCACGGTCCCGGCCGCAGGGTACGTTGCAGTTGCCTTGGTGCTGGGTGAATACCCGAAGGCGGCCGGCTCGGCCCTGCAGCTGTTGCTGAACCTCGTCGGCATTGTCGTGGCCGCGGTCGCGGTCCTTCTCTTCTACCGGTTGGTGGCCAGGCGGCGGCCCGCGGCAGCGGCGCACAGCGTGCGGGGCCAACGGAGCGGCCTGCGCCACTGACCGCCCCAGCACCCGCACAACCGACAAGGCACAGTCCGCTAAGGACGCAGCAAGGCCCGCAGGGTCCGGATTGTGTCGGCTTCGGCCGGCGATTTGTCGTCCCGGTAGCGCTTCACCCTGGCGAACCTCAGGGCGATCCCGCCCGGGTAGCGCGGTGACTGCTGGACGCCGTCGATGGCGATTTCGACGACGGTGACCGGCTCAACCCACACGGTGCCGGCGGTGCGGCGCACCTCGAGCTCCTGGAATTTCTCCGTCTGCCAGCGGAGCAGCTCATCGGTGAGCCCCTTGAAGGTCTTGCCCACCATGACATAGCCGCCTGGTTCGCCGAAGTCCCCGTCCGGGTCCAGTGCGCCGAGGTGCAGGTTCGAGAGCAGCCCGCTCCGGCGGCCAGACCCCCATTCACAGGCAAGCACCACCAGGTCGTAGGTGAGCACCGGCTTGACTTTCACCCAGTTGGATCCCCGCCGCCCGGCGGCGTAGGCGGACCCGATGGACTTCACCACCACACCCTCGTGACCCGCAGCCAGCGCCTCGCGGGACACCCGTTCAGCAATCTCCGGGTCCGCCGTAATTTCGCCCGGGA
Organism: Arthrobacter sp. 135MFCol5.1; assembly: GCF_000374865.1. Classification (GTDB taxonomy): domain Bacteria; phylum Actinomycetota; class Actinomycetes; order Actinomycetales; family Micrococcaceae; genus Arthrobacter. The sequence continues at coordinate 452,726 of NZ_KB895452.1, forward strand.
TCCGATGCTCCGGGGCAATCCGTTCCAACGCGTCGATGCGCACCGACAACGGTTCGTCCAGCAGGTCCCGCCCGTCGATGTGCAGAACATCGAAGAACCAGGGGTGCAGAACCGTTTCCCGCACGGCATCCGCGCCGAACCGGGCCATGGTTTCCTGGAACGGCCGCGGGCCGCCGTCTTCATCGAGGGCCAGGGTCTCGCCGTCGAGGATCACATCCTGCACCGGCAGCCCGCGGACCAGGTCAACCACCTCCGGGAGGCGGTGCGTGACATCGGCGAGGTTGCGGGTGTAGATGCTGACCTCGGCGCCGGACCGGTGGACCTGGATCCGGGCGCCGTCGAGCTTGTATTCCACCGAGGCTTCTCCCGTGGTTTCCAGGGCTTCGCCTGGACTGGCCGCCGTGGCGGCAAGCATGGGCTGCACGGGGCGGCCGACGACGAGGCCCACCGCCTCCAGCTCGGCTGCGGTCCCGGTCATGGCGAGCAGGGCGGTCCCGCCGAGATCCCCGGAGAGCATCGCGGCACGCCGTACGGCGGCAACGGGCCTGTCCGCAGCGCGGGCCACGGCATCGGTCAGGACGCCGTCGAGGGCGCCGGTGCGCAGCTCACCCAGCAGGACGCCGGAGATGAAACCCTGCTCCCCCGCCGTCGCAGCCCGCATCAGGTTCCCGAGCGTCGCGGCGCGACCGGCCGCCGAACCTGCCCCCGCGGTGGCGAGCAGCGTGTCCAGGGCCGCGTCGAGGTCGGCCACAGTGAGGCTTGCTTCCAGGGCCGGTTCGGCCTTCGAAGCCGCGACGCTGCGCCATCCGACACCAACACGGCCCTGCCGGGGCTTCGCCGCCAGCAAGCCCACCGCCGTCGGAATCTCCGCCGGTTCAAGCCGGCGCAGCAGGTCCGCCAGTGCATCAACCTTCGCCAGGCGGGAGCGGGTGGACGCCACGGCGTCCGAGGTTTTGACGAGCTCGAGGAGCAGCATGGCACCATCCTGCCACGCGCCGGCTCCCTGCTCTGGACAGCGTCCAAGGCCCCTCCCACACTGGACGCATGGGATTCATCGTGGCAAACCTGTTCATCACCCTCGACGGCGTCTACCAGGCTCCCGGCGGCCGGGAGGAAGACACCTACGGAGAGTTCGCCTTCGGCGGTTGGCAGGCACCGGTGTCCGACGACGAGGGCGGCGCCGCCATTGCCGCAGAGATTGGCCGCATGGATGCCCTGCTTCTCGGCCGGCGGACCTACGACATCTTTTCGGCCTACTGGCCGCACCAGGCAGGGGACATTGCTGATGCACTCAACCGGGTACCGAAGTTCGTGGTCTCGCGCACGCTGTCCGGGCCAGGCTGGGCAGGCACCACAGTCCTGCCGGATGAACGGGCTGCAGGACGCCTCCGTGACGAGTTCGGGGAGGTGCACATGTTCGGCAGCGGCGTCCTGATCCGCTCGCTGCTGGCTGCGGATGTCCTGGACCGGCTGCACCTCTGGCTCTATCCGGTCACGCTGGGCCAGGGCAAACGCCTGTTCGACGCCGGCACTGTCCCGGCGTCGTACCGCCTCGCCGAGCCGGTACGCAGCTTCCCGAAAGGGGCTGTCTCGCTGGTGTACGAACGCGCGGGCGGGGTTGAAACGTCCGAGATGGCCGCAACCTGATCCGAGCCCCTGGTGCACAAAAAACCGGCCCAGCAGATGCTGGACCGGTTTTCTGCAGGTGAAGACGGGCAGGATCAGTGGCTGTGGCCTGCGTGCTCGTCCTCTTCGGCCGGCTTCTCCACGACCAGGGTCTCGGTGGTGAGAACCAGGGCGGCGATGGAGGCCGCGTTGCGGAGGGCAGCACGGGTGACCTTGACGGGGTCGATGACACCGGCAGCGATCAGGTCCTCGTACTCGCCGGACTTGGCGTTGAAACCGTTGTTGGTTTCGAGGTCGGCCACCTTGGAGGTGATGACGTAGCCGTCGAAGCCGGCATTCTGGGCGATCCAGCGCAGCGGCTGGACCAGGGCGCGGCGGACGATGCCCACGGCAGCAGCAGCGTCGCCTTCGAGTGCCTTGACGGACGGGTCCTCATCCAGTGCCTTCAGGGCGTGGATCAGGGCTGAGCCGCCACCAGCCACGATGCCTTCTTCGAGGGCAGCGCGGGTGGAGGAAACGGCGTCCTCGATACGGTGCTTCTTTTCCTTCAGCTCAACCTCGGTGGCAGCACCCACCTTGATGACGCCGATGCCGCCGGCCAGCTTGGCCAGGCGCTCCTGGAGCTTTTCACGGTCCCAATCGGAGTCGGTGCGGGTCAGCTCGGCGCGCAGCTGCGCGACGCGGGCCGCAACGTCTTCGGCCGAGCCTGCACCGTCGACGATGGTGGTGTTGTCCTTGGTGACGGTGATGCGGCGGGCGGTGCCGAGCACCTCCAGGCCCACGGTGTCCAGGCTCAGGCCCAATTCCGGGGACACAACCTGTGCGCCGGTGAGGGTGGCGATGTCCTGGAGCATGGCCTTGCGGCGGTCACCGAAGCCCGGTGCCTTGACGGCCACGACGTTAAGGGTGCCGCGGATGCGGTTGACGATCAGCGTGGACAGGGCCTCGCCGTCGACGTCCTCGGCGATGATGAACAGCGGCTTGGAGCTCTGCAGCGCCTTTTCCAGCAGCGGCAGGAATTCCTGGATGGAGGAGATCTTGCCCTGGTTGATCAGGATCAGGGCGTCCTCGAGGACGGCTTCCTGGCGTTCTGCGTCGGTGACGAAGTACGGGGACAGGTAGCCCTTGTCGAACTGCATGCCCTCGGTGAGGACCAGTTCGGTCTGGGTGGTGGAGGACTCTTCGATGGTGATGACGCCATCCTTGCCCACCTTGCCGAAGGCCTCGGCGAGGAGTTCGCCGATTTCGTCGCTCTGCGCCGAGATGGCGGCAACGTTGGCAACCTGGGTGCCCTCGACGGGGCGTGCGTTCTCCAGCAGGCGGGCGGCGACGGCTTCAACCGAAACCTCGATGCCGCGCTTGATCTGGCCGGGGGCAGCACCGGCGGCAACGTTGCGCAGGCCTTCCTTGACCAGGGCCTGTGCCAGGACGGTGGCGGTGGTGGTGCCGTCACCGGCAACGTCGTTGGTCTTGGTGGCGACTTCCTTGGCCAGCTGGGCGCCAAGGTTCTCGTAGGGGTCGTCCAGTTCGACTTCGCGGGCGATGGTGACGCCGTCGTTCGTAATGGTGGGGGCGCCCCACTTCTTGTCCAGGACGACGTTGCGGCCGCGGGGGCCGAGCGTCACCTTGACGGTGTTGGCGAGCTTATCGATGCCGGCCTCGAGGGCCCGGCGTGCAGCGTCGTCAAACGCAAGCTGCTTTGCCATGGTTTTGTCCTTTCAAAGACAGAAACCCCGCACTGCCGGCCAGCATAAGCGTGGCCGGCGGCACGGGGATCCGAAAGAGTTACTTAACGACGATCGCCAGGACGTCGCGGGCGGACAGCACGAGGTACTCGGTGCCGCCGGTCTTGACTTCGGTTCCGCCGTACTTGGAGTAGATGACGACGTCGCCAACGGCTACGTCGACAGGAACGCGGTTGCCGTCTTCGAAGCGGCCGGGGCCTACTGCAACAACTTCGCCTTCCTGCGGCTTCTCCTGTGCGGAGTCCGGGATGACCAGGCCGGAAGCCGTGGTCTGCTCGGCTTCGAGCGGGCGGACAACAATACGATCCTCAAGAGGCTTAATAGAGACCGACACTCGGACCTCTCCTTTTCGTCAGCAAATTCGTGGACTGGAAAGCTTTCCGCCGTGGCTGGCAAACCGTCGTCGCGGTGCCGGCAGCAGCCTGGCTGGCAGCTCTTCATGTGTTAGCACCCTCCGGGGGAGAGTGCTAATTGAAACTCTATGTAAGGGTTAGCACTCGGTCAAGGCGAGTGCCAGTTTTTCGTCATCGGCGTATTCCGTTGAGCGCGGTTTGGGAAGCAGCGGGGGCCCAGGCAGCTTCAGCGGCCCAGATCGTCGAAGTCCACGTCTTCGCCGCCGTCGGCATCACTGCCACCCTGCTTCCGGCTACGGAACAGCACCCAGCCCGCAGCGGCCGCGGCGAGCAGTGCCGCCACCAGGAAGAAGATGCTCCCGGCCCGCGCGCCGTCGTACAGTCCGCGGATGTCGCGGGCTTCCTGCGTGTTGTCCGAGATGTCGTTGCCGCCCACCGAGTAGACAGTGGCGTTGAATGTGTCCAGGACAAAGATGATCACCAGAAGCGCGATGCACACCAGTGCCACCACGGCCGCGGCGATCAGGACCGGGCGGGCAAACCGGGCAGGACCCCGTTCCTTGGGGTCGTGTTCGCCGGTGTCCCCGGGGGCTGCGGTTTCATCCATGGTGTCCACACTATCGGCAACCCCGCATGCGCTCCTCCACTAGGCTGGAACCCATGGCTCACGCTCCCCAGGACCAGATCGCACCGCTGCTGACCCCCGAAGGCTGGGAGCTGTTAGCCTCCCTGGGCCCCTACCGGGACGAGGATTCCTTCGAACTCAACTCCGCGCTCCGGAAGGCCGGCCATCCTGCCGGGCTGGTCTCCGCCGTCCTGACCCAGTCGCGGCTGCGCACCAAGGCCGAGGCGAAGTTCGGTGAGTTCGCCCGCCAGATGCTCTTCACCCAGGCAGGCCTGGAGCAGGCCACCCGCCTGAACGTCGCGGCGCGCCACGCACAGCGGTTCGCCGCCGCCGGGATCAGCCATGTGGCGGACCTGGGCTGTGGCCTGGGCGCCGATTCCCTGGCCCTGGCATCCCTTGACCTCACAGTGACCGCCGTCGAAATGGACGAGACCACGGCGGCCTGCGCCACGGTGAACCTGATCCCCTTCCCCAACGCCACCGTGGTGCACGCGGACGCGGCAGCGGTGCCGCTGGAGGGGGTCGACGGCGTGTGGCTGGATCCAGCACGCCGGGTCACCTCCACGTCCGGCACCAAGCGGATCTGGGACCCGGAAGCGTTCTCACCGCCGTTGTCCTTCGTTGAATCGCTCGCGGCGTCAGGGAAGGCGGTGGGCGTCAAGATGGGGCCCGGCATGCCGCACGAATCCGTGCCCGCCGGCTGCGAAGCCCAGTGGGTGTCGGTAGCCGGAGACGTCACCGAAGTGACCTTGTGGTTCAACGCCGTCAGCAGGCCCGGGGTGCGCCGCGCCGCCCTTGTCCTTGGCCCGGAAGGTGCGGCCGAACTGACCAGCGGCAACGATTTCGGTGCAGGCCCCACCGCACCGGTGGGACCGGTGGAGGGCTACCTGTACGAACCCGACGGCGCCGTGATCCGGGCCGGGCTGGTGGCGGATGTCGCGCTGGAACTCGGCGGCCACCTGGTGGATGAGCACATCGCCTACATCTGTGCGCCGGAACTGGTGGCCACGCCGTTCGCCCGCGCCTACAAAGTGCGGGAAGTGATGCCCTACAACGTCAAGGCGCTCAAAGCCTGGGTGAAGCAGGAGGGCATCACCGTGCTGGACATCAAGAAGCGGGGCACTGCCGTCACCCCCGAAGAACTGCGGAAGCAACTGCTGCCGGGCGGAAAGGCGGCCGGCAAGGGTTCCGGCAAGAAGGCCGCCGGCAAGGCCGCCACCTTGGTCCTGACCCGGATTGGCGAGGACCGGGTGGCCGTCGTGGTGGAACCCGTCCCGACCGGCATGCCCTAGGGCCGGCCGGGCGGGCCGCCCGTCCGCTACTGGGCGCGCATGAACTCCTCGGCGGCCCGCACCTGCTCAGCCGTGGGCCGTACCCCGGTGTACAGGACAAACTGTTCGAGGGCCTGGATGGTGGCCACTTCGGCGCCGGTGATGACCGGCTTGCCGGCTGCACGGGCGGCCCGGATCAGCGGCGTCTCGGCGGGCAAGGCCACCACGTCGAAGACCAGGCGGGCCGCTTCGATTGCCTCCGCCGGGAACGACACGGTCTCTGCGTCCGCCCCGCCGGCCATACTCCCTGCCATTCCGATGGGCGTGACGTTGATGATGAGGTCAGCCGTCCTGCCGTCGAGCGCTGCCCGCCACTGGAAGCCGTACTGGTCCGCGAGCGCCCGGCCGGAGGCTTCGTTCCGGGACACGACCGTGACGTTGGTGAAGCCGGCGTCCCGCAAGGCCGCCACCGTGGCCTTGGCCATGCCGCCGGATCCCTGCACCACCACGGAGTAGCTGGTGGGGACCTCGTTGGAGGCCAGGAGCTGCTCAATGGCCGTGTAGTCGGTGTTGTACGCCTTGAGGTGGCCATCGGTGTTCACGATCGTGTTCACGGAGTCGATGGCCTTGGCGGAGGGGTCCATCTCGTCCACCAGGGCTATGACGTCTTCCTTGTAGGGCATGGAGATGGCACAGCCCCGGATGCCCAGGCCCCGCACGCCGGCGATGGCCTGTTCAAGGTTGGTGGGCGCGAACGCCTTGTAGATCCAGTTCAGGTCCAGTTGCCCGTAAAGGTGGTTGTGGAACCGGGTCCCGTTGTTGCTGGGGCGGGCGGAGAGCGAGATGCAGAGGGTCATGTCTTTATTCAGAATGGGCACCCGACCATTAAACGCGCTCACCGCCGCTCCCGCTCGCAAGTCACGGAGTGCAGCCGGTTCCGGCAGGATAGGGCCCGACGGCGGCAGGCAGCTTTCCGGGCGCCGTTGCCTTCCCTGCCAGGACGGCGGCGAGGGCGTCGAAGGCGGTGTCGTTGCGGCCGTAGAGCGCCAGCTTGATCGGTGCGTTGGAGTCCTGCAGCGGCCAGGGCGCGTCCAGGGCTACCGCGATGTCGCCCGCTCCCGGTGTGCCGCCGAAGCCGATGAGGTTGACCACGGGGCCGGAGCCGACGGCCAGGCCGGCACGGGCGGCAGCGGCTTCGAAGCGTTCGCGGTCCCCCGGGCCACCTCCTTGGACGCGTACCGAACCCGGCACCAGCGGTCCGTGGCAGGGGCCGGAGAGGACTGTCACGGCGGATGCCGAGACCTTGGCTGACAGGGCTGCGCCGCTGCCGGCCGGAGCACCCGCACCGGGGGTCCCCGCAAGGGCCGCTGTGCGCGCATGCCACATCATCATGGTGGCAACCCGCCTCGCGGCGTCATCGAGCCGTGCGGCCGGGAGGCTGCCAGCTGCGAGGGCTTGCAGGATGGCGGCATGCGCCTGTTCCACGTCCTCGGGCATCAGCAGCAGGTCGGCGCCGGCGGCCAGGGCCTTCACGGCGGCCGCGCCGGCCGGATACTGCTTTTCCACGGCTCCCATGTTGAGGGCGTCCGTCACCGCTACGCCCTGGAATCCCAGGTTCCGCAGTGCCGCGTAGCTGGGCGCGGAGAGCGACGCCGGCACGCCGGGTTCCAGCGCGGGCACGGCGATGTGCCCGGTCATGACGACCGGCAAGCCAGCGGCCACGGCGGCCTGGAACGGTTTCCAGTCCCTGCCCCGGAGCTCGTCGATGGAGGCCGGCTGGACGGGAAGGTTGAGGTGGGAATCGGTCGTCACCGAGCCGTGCCCGGGGAAGTGCTTGACGGTGGGGAGGATGCCTGCGTCCAGCATGCCCCGGGAGAACGCCACGCCCTGCGCTGCCGCCACTGCCGGATCGGCGGACATCGAGCGGGCGCCGATGGTGGGGTCCTTGGGGCCGATGGTCACGTCCGTGTCGGGCGCGAAATCGAGGTCGAACCCCAACGGCAGCAGCTCGGCGGCCAACGCCTTGCCGGCCTGGCGGGTCAGGTCTTCGCTGCCCGCGGCGCCGTAGCTCATGGGCACCGGCCATTCGGTGAGCGGGGCGCCCAGGCGGGCCACTGCGCCGCCTTCCTGGTCCACGCCGATGATCCCGGGCCATGGCCGGCCGTCCGCGGTAGCGGCCTGACGCAGCCGCTGGTTCACGGCCCCCATCGCGGCCACGTCCACCTTCCCCTGCGGGTCGCGCGGGACGTTGTCGCCCATGATGATGGACCCGGCCAGGTGGAGGCGCTGGATGAGCGCCGCGTGGGCTTCCACCTGGTTGCCCTTGAAGAACGGGAGCAGGACCTGGCCGGCTTTTTCCTCCGGCGTCATGGCCGCCACAGCCGCCGCGGCGGCGTCCTGGTCCCGCTGCTCGGGGCCCCACCCCAGGGGCCGGGAACCCGGATCAGGTGACGGGGAAGCCAAAGGGGGCGCCGGCGTCGTACTTTCCGCGGCGGACGCGCTGGGCGCAGGTGCCGTGGACGACGGCGGCGCGGCGCTGGGCGAGGCGGTGCAGGAGCCCAGGGCAACGGCTGACAACGCGAGGATGAGGGGAAAGGATTTGGCGGGACTGTGACGCAGCGGGAACGAGGCCATCAGTACGATGCTACCCCTGGACTAGACTTGGACCATCCGTTCGCCTGCCGGCTGCAGCCTGTGAGCGGCACCAGCCAGCGGCAAACCGGACAGTAAGGAATTGTGTGAAGATCGACTTCGCGTCATCGAGGCAGTCAACCCTCGGTGTTGAGTGGGAGCTCGCTTTGGTGGACGGAAAGACGGGCGAGCTCGCCTCCGTCGCCAACCAGGTGCTCCGCGGGGTGTCCTCCCGGCACCCGGAACTCAACGAAGACGACGAGCACCCGCACATCAAGCAGGAACTCCTGCTCAACACCGTGGAACTCGTCACCGGGATCTGCGAAACGGCCGCCGAAGCCAAGGCGGACCTCAGCCGGTCCGTGGCCGCGGTCCGCGAAATCACCGATCCCATGGGCGTGGAGTTGTTCTGCGCGGGCAGCCACCCGTTCAGCCCGCCGCAGCTGCAACCGGTCACGGACAAGGCACGCTATGCCAAGCTGATCGACCGGACCCAGTGGTGGGGACGGCAGATGGTCATTTACGGCGTCCACGTCCATGTGGGACTGGACCGCCGGGACAAGGCGCTGCCCGTCCTGGACGGACTGGTCAACTACTTCCCGCATTTCCAGGCGCTCTCTGCCTCCAGTCCCTTCTGGGGCGGTGAGGACACGGGCTACGCGTCCCAGCGGGCCTTGATGTTCCAGCAGCTCCCCACCGCGGGGCTGCCCTTCCAGTTCAGATCCTGGGCGGAGTACGAGTCCTACGTCCAGGACATGTTCACCACCGGTGTCATCGACACCATTTCCGAGATCCGGTGGGACATCCGGCCAGTGCCGGCCCTGGGCACCATCGAAATGCGCATCTGCGACGGCCTGGCCACGCTGGAGGAAGTGGGTGCCATCGCCGCCCTCACCCAGTGCCTGGTGGATGAGTTCTCCACCACCCTGGACAACGGCGGCACCATCCCCACCATGCCGCCGTGGCATGTCCAGGAAAACAAGTGGCGCGCCGCCCGCTACGGCATGGATGCCATCATCATCCTGGACGCCGCAGGCAAGGAACAGCTGGTCACGGACCACCTTCTGGAGACGCTGAACCGGCTGGAGCCCGTGGCAGCCAAGCTGCGCTGCTCCGACGAGCTCGCCGACGTCGAGAAGATCATCCGCCGCGGCGCCGGATACCAGCGCCAGCGCCGGGTGGCAGCCGAAAACGGCGGAAACCTGCAGGCTGTGGTGCTGGACCTGGTCAAGCAGATGCGCAACGGCCCCACCGCCTAGTCTGCTTCTGCCGAGGCGGGGAACTTCGGCACGGACACGCCGGCCGCCGTCGTGATGTACGACGGCGGGGCCGCCAAAGCGGCCGGCGGCAGTTCGCTTTCGCCGGGCCCCCTGCCGTCAGGCCGGCAGCGACACCGAGGTGACCGGCAGCGACGAGTCCGGGGCGAAGCCGATTCCGCTGGGTTCCACGCCGGCCATCACCAGTTGCGCACCGAGGGCCGCCACCATGGCGCCGTTGTCGGTGCAGAGATCCAGCGGGGGAACGTGCAGCCGGATCCCGGCCGACGCGCAGCGTTGCCCGGTCAGTTCCCGCAGGCGTGAATTGGCCGCCACCCCGCCGCCCAGCAGGACGTCCTTGATTCCGTGCTCGCGGCAGGCCAGCACCGCCTTGGACGAAATCACGTCCACCACCGCTTCCTGGAAGGCGGCAGCGATGTCAGCCACCGGGATCTCCTCCCCGCGGGCCTCGAACTGCTCCACGCAGCGGGCCACGGCGGTTTTGAGGCCGCTGAAGGACCAGTCATACCGGTGCGGCCCCGGCTGGTCCGCCGTGCCCATGTACTTGGGCTGGCTCAGTCCGCGGGGGAAGCGGATGGCTTTGGGATTGCCGTTGCGGGCCACCTTGTCGATGGCCGGCCCACCGGGGTAGCCCAGGCCCAGGATGCGGGCCACCTTGTCGTACGCCTCACCGGCGGCGTCGTCGATGGTGGCGCCCAGGAGCTCCACATCGCTGGTGATGCCGTTGATGCGCAGGATCTCCGTGTGGCCGCCGGACACCAGCAAGGCGCCCAGGTTGGCCGGCAGGTCCTGCGTCCTGCCGGTTGCCCGGTCATCCAGGAGGCCGACACCAACGTGGGCCACCAGGTGGTTGATCGCGTACAGCGGCTTCCCGGTGGCGACGGCGAGCGCCTTGGCGGCGCAGACTCCCACCATGAGTGCGCCCGCGAGTCCGGGGCCTGATGTCACCGCGATGGCGTCCACGTCGGCAAGGCGCACGTCCGCGTCCGCCAGCGCCTTCTCCAGGGTGGGAACGAAGGCGTCCAGGTGTGCACGGGAGGCAATCTCCGGGATAACCCCGCCGAACCGGACATGCTCGTCCATGGAGGAGGAAACGGTGTTTGCCAGGAGGGTGGTGCCGCGGACCACCCCCACGCCTGTCTCATCGCAGGAAGATTCGATCCCCAGGACCAGGGGCTGCGTACGGTTCATTGCCTGCCTGCTTCCGTTGCGTCGTCACCGGCGGTTTGAGCGGCCAAGGGGAGCCGCATGATCAGGGCGTCCACGCCGTCGCGGTAGTAGCGGGGACGGATATGGATCTGCTCGAATCCGAACCGCAGGTACAGCTGCTGGGCCCGAGGATTGTCCGCCCGGACTTCGAGCAGGACGTCGGCCGCGCCCCGCCGTCGTGCCTCCCCGATGAGCCGGGTGAGCAGGTCGCTGCCGATGCCGCGCCCTTCGTACTCCGGGACGACGGCGATGGTCTGCACGTCTGCGATCGGCTCGATGCACATCAGGCCGGCGTAGCCCACGATGCCGTCACTGCCCTCCGCCACCAGGTAGCGGCGTGTTTCCGGCTGGGACAGCTCATCCAGGAACATCTGCACTGGCCAGGCATCGATCGGGAACAGCCGGTGTTCGAGGAGTCCGACGGCGGGAACATCGTCCAAAGTCATGTCCCGGACCGTGATTCCCGCCGACCGCGGATCCTGCATGGTGTTCACAGTGCCCTCTTCCGTGGTCCGGGGACCTGGGCGTCGGATTCGCGGAGGTACAGGGGGGTGGAGTCCAACAGGGCTTCTCCGGAGGCCAGCCTGGCGAGGGCGAACTGGCCAAGGTAGAGCGCGTCCGGCTGCTCGGCCGCGAATTCCGGGTGGGCATCCAGGATGTCGCCGTAGAGCCCGGCACCGGCACCGAACGCGGGCAGTTCGGGAAGGTCCGCGGCGACACTGACGTGCGGACCGTCCTGGAGCAGCGGCAACTGGCCGTCGGCCAAGCTGTAGCGGGCCCAGTAGACCTCCTTGCGCCGGGCATCGGTGACCACCAGGAATTCCGGGACGGCAGCGGTGGATTCGGCCACTTCCAAGGCCACGGCGTCGAGGCTCATCAGCCCATGCAGGGGCTTGCCCCAGACGAACGACAGCGTGCGGGCCGTGGCAATGCCCGAACGCAGCCCCGTGAACGGTCCCGGGCCGACGCCCACCACCAGGGCGTCGAGGTCAGCGCCGCTGACCCCGGCCTCGGACAGCATGGCGTGGATGCCGGGCGCGAGCACCTCGGCGTGGCTGCGGGTGTCCGCCGTCGCGAAGCTCGCGAGCACGCTTTCAGGGGCGTCGTCGGACACCAGCGCGGCGCTGGCCACCGCCGAGGTGTCAATGGCGAGGATCATCATGGTAGTCCCCCTTCAAAACCGCCCAGCGCCGGTGGCGTCGCCCAGCGGGGCCCGTATCCGCGCACCACGATGGTGCGCGGTTCGTCGGTGTCGTCGTCAAAGTCGAGGGTTGCGGACGGGCCGCCCGTGGTGCCGGCGTCACCTGCGGCTTCCGCGGCGGTGCCAAGACCGATGGCACGGTGCAGGTCGATCTCCAGGCGGCTCTCGCTCAGGTGCTCCACCCGGTCGTGGCCCCACTCCACCACGGTCACCGAAGAGTCCATCGTGTTCTCGAGGTCGATGTCATCGATCTCCGCCGCAGATCCCAGGCGGTAGGCATCCACGTGCACCAGGTCCGGGCCGCCGGGCCGCGGACCGTCCGGCAGGTTCGGGTGGATGCGGACCAGGACAAAGGTGGGCGAGATAATGCCAGCGCGGACACCCAGCCCCTCCCCCAGGCCTTGGGTAAAGGTTGTCTTTCCGGCGCCAAGTTCACCGGAGAGGACCAGCAGGTCTCCGGCCTGGAGCACCTCCGCAATATGCCGGCCGAGCGCCTGCGTCTGCTCCGCCGTCGTCGCAGCCAGCGTCACTTCCCAGTTGGCGGCCGGCCGCCCTGTCCCGCTCATGCCGCTCCCGCGTTACCGGGTACGCCCGCCAGGCCGGGGCTGCTGCCGGCCGGCTGGTCCTCGTTGATGAAGCGGCGCGGAACCCGCGGGCTGATGCGGGTGACCACCTCGTAATTGATGGTTCCTGCCGCCTGTGCCCAGTCGTCAGCCGTGGGACCGCCGTCGGCACCGGTCCCGAACAGCACCGCTTCGGCACCGAGCAGGCCGGAATCCCGGGCCTCCGGCCCAAGGTCGATGACCATCTGGTCCATCGCGATCCGCCCCACCACCGGGTAGGTCTTCCCGGCCACGCGGACGGGGCCGCCGGTGGCCACGCGCGGGACACCGTCGGCATAGCCCAGCGGAATCAGCGCCAGTGTGCTGGCCTCCCTGGTCCGGTAGTGCAGGCCGTAGGAAACGCCCTGCCCGGCCGGAACCCCTTTGCACTGGGACACCAGTGTGCGCAGCGTCATGGCAGGGCGCAGGCCAAGTTCCGCGGACGTCTGGCCTTCGAACGGCGAGAGCCCATAGATGCCCAGGCCAACCCGTACCAGGTCGAAGTGGGTATCCGGCCGGGACAAGGTGGCGGGGGTGTTGGCCAGGTGCCGCACTTCCGGGTCCACGCCGGCGTCCTCGGCAATGGCGAGGGCTTCCCTGAACGCCGCCAACTGGTCATCAGTTTCAGGGCGGTCCGGTTCATCGGCCACGGCCAGGTGGGAGAAGATTCCCACCACGCGCAGCAGTCCCTGGTCCTGGTATTCCACGGCTTCGCCCACCAGGCGGTCCCAGGCTTCGGGGGTGGCACCGTTGCGCCCCAGGCCCGTGTCCACCTTGAGGTGCACGCGGGCCGGACGCTCCTGTTCGCGGGCCGCGGCAACGATCCGTTCCAGTTCCCACCCCGAGCAGCCAATGTCGACGCCGGCGGCAACGGCGGCGCCAAAGTTGCTGTCGGTGGTGTGCAGCCAGGCCAGCAGTGGTGCGTCGATACCGGCGGCGCGCAGCGCAAGGGCCTCGGAAATGTGGGCCACCCCCAGCCAGGCCGCACCCGACTGCAGGGCCGCACGGGCCACGGGAACGGCGCCGTGCCCGTAGGCATCGGCCTTGACCACGGCCATGACCTTCGCGGGGGACGCGGCGTCGGCCAGCCGGCGGACATTGTGCCGGATGGCATCCAGGTCGATCACCGCGGACCGTTCGTGGCGGGGGTCCGGCCCGGAGGCAGCACTGAAATCACCGGTTGTTGCGGGGTAAGTCACCTAAGTGATTCTAGTGCGGGCACTTCGCGCCGAATAATCGGCGACGGCCTGGCCTCAGGCGTCCGACAGGTGGGCGATGGTGGCGGCCGCCCGGCGCTGGGCAGCGAGCGGTACGTCCTGGACGATGTCCGCGAGGAAACCGAAGCGCCGCAACCACTGGCTCGTCTGCCGTTCGGGGCGGGCGTTGGCGCGTTTCCACCAGTCGGCGATGTCGCCCCAGCCCGGGGCTGCCAGCGATCCGCCCACCTCCTGCACCGCCAGCGATGCGCACAGGTTGGCGAACCGCAGCCGGTCCCCGAGCGGCCAGCCGGCCAAGGTACCCACGATGAACGCGGCGTCGAAGCAGTCGCCGGCGCCGGTGGGGTCATGCGCCTTGACCGGAAGGGACGGCACCCATTCCTCCTCCCCGGTTTGGGAATCAACCGCCATGGCGCCCTGGGCCCCGAGCGTCACCACAGCCACCGGAACCCGGTCCGCCAGCGCGTAAAGGGCGCTCCAAGGGTTGTCCTTGCCGGTGAGCGCCATGGCCTCGCGCTGGTTGGGCAGGAAGGCGTAAAAGTGCTGCAGGTTCTCGAGCCGCACCGGCGCCCACTCCCCGCTGGGATCCCAGCCGACGTCGCCGAAGAGCCGAACTCCCGCCGCGTGGGCCGCTTTCGCCCACGGTTCCACTTCCACACCCAGTTCCGCGATGCCAGCCAGTGCCCGGGGCGGGTCCCCGATCAGCTCGGAGTTGGTCACCGGTGCCGAATGCCCGTGGGTGACCATTGAGCGGTCCTGGTCCACGCACAGGGATACCGTCACCGGGGAATGCCAGCCCGGGACGCGGCGGGAGAGGCTGAGGTCCACGTGTTCCTGGCTGGACAGGATCTTCCAGTTGAAGTCGCCGTACCCGTCATCGCCGAAGGCTGCCGCCAGTCCGGTCCGCAGGCCCAGCCTTGCGGCGGCGATGGCCTGGTTTGCCACCCCGCCCGGACAGCTGCCCATGCCGTCGCTCCAGACTTCCGTCCCGGGCTCCGGCCCGTGCGGCAGTCCGGTGAAGATGATGTCCTGGAAAACGGTCCCGGCCAGCAACAGATCGAATCCCGGCTCGACGGGTGAACGGACGGCGGCCAAGGGATCGAACGGGCGTGCGGGAATCGCGTCCATGTTCGGCACAATACGCCGTGGCGCCATGCGGCGGTAGGGGCGCAGGAACGCTGTGGACAAGCTGGCCGGCACGGGTCCTAGACTGCATGGTATGCGGCTTATGATTGCGGGCGGCGGGGGTTTTCGCGTGCCCCTGATATACCGGGCCCTGACGTCCGGCCGCTATACCGGGCTGGTCACCGAGGTGGTGCTTTACGACGTCGATCCTGCCCGGCTCGAAGCCGTTACCGCAGTCCTGGCCAGCATGCCCGGCGGCTCGGGTGCCGGGCCCGCCGTGCACGCCACTACGGATCCCGCCGGGGCCCTCGAAGGCACTTCCATGGTGTTCGCCGCGATCCGGCCCGGCGGCACCGCGGGCCGGATCACCGATGAAAAGGTGCCGCTGGGCCTGGGGTTGCTCGGCCAGGAAACGACAGGAGCCGGCGGGATTTCCTACGCCCTGCGGACCATTCCCCCCATGCTGGAGCTGGCCCGGCTGATGCGGGAACACTGTCCGGACGCGTGGCTGATCAATTTCACCAACCCCGCGGGCATGGTGACGGAGGCGCTGCTCCCCGTGCTGGGGCACCGGGTCATCGGAATCTGCGATTCAGCGGCCGGCCTGGTGCAGCGGGCTGCGTCGGCCGCCGGCGTCCCCCTGCCGGAGGGGCGATTGGGCGGCGTCGGCTACTACGGGCTGAACCATCTTGGCTGGCTGTACCGCCTTGAAGCCGGCGGCCGGGACGTGCTCCCGGACCTGCTCGCCAACGCGCCGGCCCTCCAGTCGTTCGAAGAAGGCAGGCTTTTCCCACAGCGGTTCCTGGCCAGCCTGGGCATGCTCCCCAACGAATACCTGTACTACTACTACCGGCGCGACGCCGCCCGGCAGGCCATGGACGCCATGGCGCAGACCCGCGGCGAGGCCATCCACAGCCAGCAGCAGGAGTTGTATCCCCGGCTTGCCGCGGCCGGCCCGGACGCCTACCGGCTGTGGGAAGAGGCCCGCAGGTCCCGGGAAGAGGGATACCTGGCCGAGGCCAGGGGAGCCGGCGAGCGCCGGAACGAGGAGGATTTGGCCGGCGGCGGCTATGAACGCGTTGCCCTGGCCGCCATGCGCGCCCTCGCCGGCGGCGGGGACACGCAGCTGATCCTCAACACCCGCAACGTCCTCCCGGCCGCCGGCGAAGCAGCCGAAACGGCCCCGGAACGTCCCGCTCCCCAGGCCGCCACGGCAGATTCGGCTATTCCCCAACCGGCCATCCCCGGCCTGCCGGCGGACGCCGTCGTCGAAGTTCCCTGCACCGTCACCCCCGCCGGCGCCGCCCCGCTGCCCCAGCAAGCGCCTGCCGGACCGCAGCTCGAACTGATCCGGCAGGTCAAGGACGTCGAACGGCTCACCGTCCTGGCCGCTGCCGAGGGCAGCCGCGACGCCGCCGTGCAGGCCTTTGCCCGGCACCCGCTCGTGGCTTCGACGGACCTGGCCGCCAGGCTGCTGGACGGATACGAGCAGGCGTTTCCGGCACTGGGGAAGATCTGGGCGGGCGGCGGGCGTTGAGTGAAGGAGTAATGTTTTATCGAATGTGCACTCGACCGGCTCCGCTCACGCGCGCCGGCGGCCGGAAGGAGGTCCCGTGGCGCTGATCCGCAGGGTCGCTTTGCTCTCCCTCCACACCTCCCCCATGGAACAGCCCGGTTCCGGCGATGCCGGCGGAATGAACGTCTACATCCGTGAGCTGGCTTCGGCGCTGGCGGAAGCCGGTGTTGAGGTCGAAATCTTCACCCGCGCCACCTCCCCCGACCAGCCCGCCGTCGAACACCCGGATCCCGGCGTCTGCGTCCACAACGTCCTGGCCGGACCGCCCACCAAGGTCCCCAAGGAGGAGCTTCCGGGACTGCTGCACGCCATGGTGGCGGAAATCGAGCAGATCCGCCGCCGCCAGCCGCACGGCCGGTATGACGTCATCCATTCGCACTACTGGGTGTCCGGGATCGCTGGGCTTGAGCTGTCACGGCTCTGGGACGTGCCGCTGGTCCACACAATGCACACCATGGCAAAGGTCAAGAACCTGCTGCTGGAGTCCGGCGAACAACCCGAACCCCGCCGGCGCGAGCTGGGCGAGCACCGCATCGTGGAGGGCGCGGCCAGGCTCATCGCTAACACCAGTTCCGAGGCCGCCGAACTCGTGTCCCACTACGGCGCCACCTACGACCGGATCGACATCGCGCCGCCCGGCGTGGACCTGAGCACCTTCACCCCGGCTTTCCGGGCGCGGGCCAGGGCAGAGCACGGCGTTGGCCCCAACACCTTCCATCTGGTGTTTGCCGGCCGGATCCAGCGGCTCAAGGGTCCCCAGGTCCTGGTCAAGGCAGCGGCACTGCTGCGCAAACGCCGCCCGGACATCGACCTTCGGGTCACCATCCTGGGCGCCTTGAGCGGCAACAAGGAATTCAACCTCCGCTGCCTGGTGGCGGAGGCGGGAATGGACGACGTCGTCACGCAGCTTCCGCCGGTGAAGGCACCTGAGCTTGCATCCTGGTTCCGCGCGGCGGACGTGGTGGTGATGCCTTCCTTCAGCGAGTCCTTCGGACTGGTGGCCCTTGAGGCCCAAGCCTGCGGGACGCCCGTGGTGGCCACCCGGGTGGGCGGCCTGTCCCGCGCAATCTTCCACGGCCGGACCGGGCTCCTGGTGGACGGACACCATGCGGCGGACTGGGCGGATGCGCTCGAAGCCCTGTACGACGATCCCGCCACGCGCGAGGACCTGGGCCGGGCGGCCGCCATCCGTGCCCAGAGCTCCGGCTGGCAGCGCACGGCCGCCATCACGCTCGAAAGCTACCACGCCGCCGTCGACCATTACTCGGGGCACCGCCTCGCCCCGGCCGTGCCGGCCTCCTGACAACCCTCCGCCCTTGCTTCGGAGGCGATTCCCGTTGACGGCTGTTCCCTCGGAGCCGGCCCGGGTGCTGTTAGCTTAGGGGCAGGTGTCCGGCGCCGGCCGGTACAGGAAAGGACAACGATGTCTGGTCTTCCTTCTGATCTTGAGATAGCCCGGGCCGCCCGGATCCGGCCCATCGGGGAAATCGCTGCAGCGGCCGGGATCAACGCCGACGCCCTGGAGCTCTACGGGCGGTACAAGGCGAAGATCGATCCGGCCAGGCTCGAGGCACCGGCACCATACGGCAAGGTGGTGCTCGTGTCCGCCATGTCCCCCACCCCGGCTGGAGAAGGCAAATCCACCACCACGGTGGGACTGGCCGATTCGCTCGCCCGCGCCGGCCACAAGGTGATGATCGCGCTGCGGGAGCCGTCCCTGGGACCCGTGCTCGGGATGAAGGGCGGCGCTACCGGCGGAGGTTACTCGCAGGTGCTGCCCATGGACGAGATCAACCTGCACTTCACCGGCGACTTCCATGCCATCACCTCGGCCAACAACGCGCTCATGGCGTTGGTGGACAACCACATCTACCAGGGCAACGCCTTGAACATCGATCCGCGCCGGATGACGTTCAAGCGCGTCCTGGACATGAACGACCGGTCCCTGCGCGAGGTTGTCATCGGGCTGGGCGGTCCAACACAGGGGGTGCCGCGGCAGGACGGGTTCGACATCACGGTGGCGTCCGAAATCATGGCCGTCTTCTGCCTGGCAACGGACCTGTCGGATTTGCGGACGCGGTTGGGCCGGATCACGTTCGGCTACACCTACGACCGGACGCCGGTGACGGTGGCGGACCTGGGCGTGGAGGGTGCCTTGACCCTGCTCCTGAAGGAGGCGGTCAAGCCCAACCTGGTGCAGACAATCGCGGGCACTCCCGCTTTGGTGCACGGCGGGCCGTTCGCCAATATTGCGCATGGCTGCAATTCGCTCATCGCCACCCAAACCGCGCGGCGGCTCGCGGACCTGGTGGTGACGGAAGCCGGTTTCGGTGCCGACCTGGGGGCAGAGAAGTTCATGGACATCAAGGCCCGGTACGGCGGCCTGGCCCCGTCCGCCGTCGTGGTGGTGGCCACCGTGCGGGCGCTCAAAATGCAGGGCGGCGTGGCCAAGGACGCATTGACGCGCCCGGACCTGGCCGCACTTGAGGCCGGCGTGGAGAACCTGCGCCGGCATGTGCACAACGTGGAGAAGTTCGGGGTCACCCCGGTAGTGGCCATCAACAAGTTCTCCTCCGATGCGCAGGAAGAACTGGACTGGCTTCTGGCTTGGTGCCATGCGGAGGGCGTGCAGGCCGCCGTCGCGGACGTATGGGGCCGCGGCGGAGGAGGCGACGGCGGTGACGAGCTCGCGGCGCTGGTGGCGAAGGCGGTGGACGCTCCCGGCAAATTCCGGCACTTGTACCCGTTGGATTTGTCTGTGGAGGACAAGATCCGGACCATCGCCCAGGAGATCTACGGGGCGGACGGGGTGGACTTCTCCGTGCCGGCCTTGAAGCGCTTGGCAGATATCGAACGGAACGGCTGGAGCGGGTTGCCCGTGTGCATGGCCAAAACGCAGTATTCCTTCACGGACGACGCCTCCCGCCTCGGCGCCCCGAAGGGCTTCACCATCCACGTCCGGGATTTGCTGCCCAAGACGGGCGCCGGCTTCATCGTTGCGTTGACGGGTGCCGTGATGACTATGCCCGGCCTGCCGCCCGTCCCGGCTGCGCTCCGCATGGACGTGGACGCCGACGGCAACCCTGTGGGCCTCACCTGAAACCCCCGCTCACTTCTTGCCCCTCTCCACCGAACCCCCGCTCACTTCTTGCCCCTCTCCAACAAACCCCCGCTCACTTCTTACCCCTCTCCAACAAACCCCCGCTCACTTCTTACCCCTTTCCAACGAACCCCCGCTCATTTTCGACCAAACCGAATGGGCGCCTGTGGATAACTTCCGACGGGCTCCGGCTGCTTGAATAAGAATGCAGTATGCGATCCCAGCCGCCCCTGCCCTCCCACTTGGCAAGCAGTCCGTTCACCCTCGAAAGTTCCAGGCGCGCAGGGCTGCACTACAGCCGCTTACGGCGCGCAGATGTTGAGCATGTAAGCCGTGGGCTTTACCGTCCGGCCGGTTGGGATTTCTGTCTGGAGGAGGCCGCCCGCAGCCTGTCGGAGGCTTCGCCTGGCGCGTGGATTTCCCATGTCACCGCGGCTCGACTCCGGAGTTTCCTCCTTCCGCCTTGGCTGTCAGACTCCAACGAGCTGCACCTCAGTAAACCCAGTGCCCTTCCCGGCGCACGCAGGAGGGGAATCCACGGCCATCGGGTCATTGTGAAGCCTGGCGAGATTGAGTGCGTTGAAGGGATGTGGCTCAGCACCCGTGCCCGGACGTGGCTGGATTTGGCACGGCTACTCCCATTGAACGATTTGGTGGCTGCGGGAGACCAGCTCATCCGGATACCACGGCCTGACCTCGAAGGCAGAGAGGGCGCGTACTCAACACTTGAGGAACTACGGGCTTTGGTCGGCCGACATCCAAATCTTCAAGGCGTTGTCCGCGCCCGGCAAGCACTGGACCTTATGCGGGTAGGGGCGGACTCTGCGCCGGAGACATTCCTTCGATTGTCCATGCTGGACGCCGGTCTTCGTGAACCGGAGCTGCAGATAGAACTTCGTCCGGGGGACCCCCGCTCGCCATCGGCCGACCTCGGCTTTCGTCTGCCCAGAGTTGCTATTCAGTACGACGGCGGCCATCACCTTTTCGAACCGCAGCAACAGATCGATCGGCGCAGGAACAAGGCCTTCGAACGAGCCGGCTGGACCGTCATCATCGTCGTAAAGGCCGATCAGGAGGACGGTTTTGCGGGAGCGCTCAAGAGAATCAGGCATGCCCTAAGGAATTCCGCCGCCAATCCTGTGGCCGCCTCGGGCTTCGCCAACGAGTGAACCCCGCTGGATAGAGGATCGCACCCTCAGCTAATCGCGGGAAACACGTCACACGTGAGCGGGCGTTCCGGCGAAACACGTCACACGTGAGCGGGCGTTTCAGGAAAACACGTCAAAGGTGAGCGGGCGTGGTTAAGCAGGAACGCTCCCCCACCTGTATGGGTGAGGGAGCGTTCGAGGGGTGCTAGCGTTCGAGGTCGCCGCGGATGAAGGCTTCGACCTTTTCGCGGGCGAGGTCATCGTTGAACTGCTCCGGCGGGGACTTCATGAAGTAGCTCGACGCCGACAGCAGCGGGCCGCCGATGCCACGGTCCAGGCCGATCTTCGCCGCACGGATCGCGTCGATGATCACACCGGCCGAGTTCGGCGAGTCCCAGACCTCGAGCTTGTACTCCAGCGAGACGGGGGCGTCACCGAAGTTCCGGCCCTCCAGGCGCACGAACGCCCACTTGCGGTCATCGAGCCACTGCACGTAGTCCGACGGGCCGATGTGCACGTCCTTGGCAGCCAGTTCCGCCTCAACGTTCGAGGTCACCGCCTGGGTCTTGGAGATCTTCTTCGACTCAAGCCGGTCGCGCTCGAGCATGTTCTTGAAGTCCATGTTCCCGCCGACGTTCAGCTGGTACGTCCGGTCCAGGGTCACGCCGCGGTCCTCGAACAGCTTGGCCATGACGCGGTGCGTGATGGTCGCACCGATCTGGCTCTTGATGTCGTCGCCCACGATCGGCACGCCCGCGGCGGTGAACTTGTCGGCCCACGCCTTGGTGCCGGCGATGAAGACCGGCAGCGCATTGACGAAGGCCACGCCGGCGTCAATGGCGGCCTGCGCGTAGAACTCTGCCGCCTTCTGCGAACCCACGGGCAGGTAGCAGACCAGGACATCCACCTTGGCGTCCTTGAGCGCCTGGACAACGTCCACGGGTTCTTCGGTGGATTCCTCGATGGTCTCGAGGTAGTACTTGCCCAGCCCGTCCAGGGTGTGGCCGCGCTGGACCGTCACACCCGTGGGCGGAACGTCAGCGATTTTGATGGTGTTGTTCTCGCTGGCCAGGATGGCGTCGGAGAGGTCAACGCCGACCTTCTTGCCGTCGACGTCAAACGCGGCAACAAATTCAACGTCGCCCACGTGGTACTGGCCAAACTCAACGTGCATCAGGCCCGGAATGGTCTCCGCGGGATCGGCATCCTTGTAGTACTGGACGCCCTGCACCAGCGAAGCGGCGCAGTTGCCCACGCCAACGATTGCAACACGGATCGGATGTGAAGACACAAAACTCCTTTGGGAACAAACGTCAGCCGGCCGGGTATGGCTCCGCAGGAAGTCCGACGGCGGCCGGCTGGCACGGCGCCGCACGGCGCCTTTTCATACTACCCAACGCAGCGGGACCCGGCGCTGCTGCGCCGGGTCCCGCTGCGTAAGAAAGCTTCGTCAGCGCTGTCCGTTGAAGCGGACGTTACGACTCCTGCTTCCAGAGGTTGATATCGGACTCCACGGCGAACTCGTCGATGGCGGTGAGTTCGTCGGCGGAAAACTCGAGGTTGTTGATGGCGGAGAGTGTGTCCTCGAGTTGGCTGACGCTGGAGGCGCCCACCAGGGCAGAGGTGACCGGTGAGCCCTTCGGCTGGTCGCGCAGGATCCAGGCGATGGCCATTTGGGCCAGTGACTGCCCGCGGCCCTCGGCAATGCGCCGCAGCCCGCGGACCCGGTCCAGCTTCTCTTCAGTGATGGAGTCCTCGGAAAGGAACCGGGCCTTGGCGGCACGGGAATCTTCCGGGATGCCATGGAGGTAGCGGTCGGTGAGCATCCCCTGGGCGAGGGGCGAGAATGCGATGGATCCGGCGCCCACCTGGTCCAGCGCCTCGTACAGGTTGGGCGATCCGTCCTCGGTCCAGCGGTTCAGCATGGAGTAGCTGGGCTGGTGGATGAGCAGCGGCGTTCCCATCTCTTTCAGGATCCGGGCTGCCTCAAGCGTCTGCTCAGGAGTGTAGGAGGAGATGCCGGCATAGAGTGCCTTGCCGGACCGGACCGCGTAGTCCAGGGCGCCCATGGTCTCTTCCAGCGGCGTCTCGGGATCGGGCCGGTGGCTGTAAAAGATGTCCACGTAATCAAGGCCCATGCGTTGCAGCGACTGGTCGAGGCTGGAGATCAGGTACTTGCGGGATCCCCACTCGCCGTACGGGCCGGGCCACATGTAATAGCCGGCCTTGGTGGAGATCACCAGTTCGTCCCGGTAGGGCTTGAAGTCGTCCTTGAGGTGGCGGCCGAAGTTGGTTTCGGCGGAGCCGTCAGGGGGCCCGTAGTTGTTGGCGAGGTCGAAGTGGTTCACGCCGAGGTCGAAGGCCCGGCGCAGGATGTTCCGTTGCTCTTCAAAGCGCTTGTCGTCGCCGAAGTTGTGCCAGAGGCCCAGGGAGATGGCAGGGAGTTTGAGTCCGCTGCGGCCGACACGGCGGTAGGGCATGGAGTCGTAGCGGTTGTCCGCTGCTGAATAAGTCATGGGTTCCATCCTGCCAGTTGTGACGCGCTGCACATCATGTGTTAGCGCTCAGCAGAAAAGTTACGCCGCGGATGCCCGCGGCGTAACTTCTCCCTTCCTAGGACGCGAGGATGGCCGCGCTCCACGGAGCCAAGGCCAGGTAGCCGCCGTCCAGGCCGGTCCCGTCATCCGTGGCCAGCAGGACGTTCCCCGAAGCGTCGAGGCGTACCTTCGCGTCGGTGAAATTCACCAGCACCTCAACGGAACCGCGGCGGAACCGCAGCCAGCCGGCGTCGTCGTCAAACTTCACCTGCGTGCCGTCAAAGCCAAGGCCTGCCAGCTCCGGATGGGAGCGGCGCAGCGCCGTCAGCGACCGGTACAGCTCCAGCAACCGGGCGTGCTCGCCCGTGGTGGCCTCGGCCCAGTCCAGCGTGGACCGGCGGAAGGTTTCCGGGTCCTGCGGATCCGGCACGACGGCGGGATCCCACCCCATGCGCTCGAACTCCCTGATGCGCCCTTCCGCGGTGGCTTTCCCAAGCTCGGGTTCCGGGTGGGAGGTGAAGAACTGCCACGGCGTGGTGGCACCGTATTCCTCGCCCATGAACAGCATGGGCGTGAACGGCGAGGTCAGGGTGAGCACCGCGGCCACGGCCAGTTGTCCGTACGACAGGGACTGCGAGAGCCTGTCCCCCGTGGCCCGGTTGCCGATCTGGTCGTGGTTCTGGTTGCAGACCACCAGTGCCTCCGGGTGCACCAGGGCACCGTTGATAGGCCGCCCGTGGTGCCGGCCTCGGAAGCTGGAGTAGCTGCCGTCGTGCAGGAACCCGTCCTTCAGCACCTTGGCCAGCACGGCCAAGGACTCGAAGTCGGAGTAGTAGCCGGTGGTCTCGCCACTGACATTGACGTGTACCGCGTGGTGGAAGTCGTCGCTCCACTGGCCGGCCAGGCCGTACCCGTTGGCGTCCCGGGGGTAGATCAGGCGAGGATTGTTCAGGTCCGATTCGGCAATGAGGGTCTTGGGCAGCCCGGTTTCAGCCGAGACAGCGTCGCCCAAAGCGCCCAATTCCTCAAGGATGTGGACTGCGCGCTCATCCCGCAGCGCGTGCACGGCATCGAGGCGGAGTCCGTCCACGTGGTAGTCGCGCAGCCAGAGGGCCGCGTTGTCCAGGATGTATTCGCGCACCACATCCGAACCTGGCCCGTCCAGGTTCACCGAGTCGCCCCACGTGTTGGCATCGCCCTGCTTCAGGTACGGGCCGAACTTGGGCAGGTAGTTGCCGCTGGGTCCCAGGTGGTTGTACACCACGTCCTGGATGACGCCGAGCCCGGCGGCATGGGCGGCATCCACGAACCGCTGGTACGCGGCCGGCCCGCCGTAGCCCTCGTGCACCGCGTACCACTGGACGCCGTCGTAGCCCCAGTTGTGCGTTCCGTTGAACCCGTTGACCGGCAACAGCTCCACGAAGTCGATGCCCAGGTCCACCAGGTAGCCCAGCTTGTCCACCGCGGCATCCAGGGTTCCTTCGGGAGTAAAGGTGCCCACGTGGAGTTCGTAGATCACGGAACCCTGCAGATCCTTGCCGCGCCACCCCGTGTCCTGCCACGCGAAGGAGGCAGGATCGTAGGTGCGGGACAGCTTGTGCACACCGGCGGGCAGGCGGCGCGACCTTGGATCCGGGACAGGAGTGGAGTCCCCGTCCAGCAGGTAGCCGTAGTCCACATCGCCGCCGGCCGGGGCGTCAGGTGCGGTCCACCATCCCTCGGATCCGGGAGCCGTGTCCATTTTCTGCATGGGGTATGCACGGCCATCGGCCTGCAGGACCACCGATGAAGCGTCCGGCGCCCACACATCGAACCGCCCGGGGCCAGCGTTGACGAGCGTCATTCGTTCCCTCCATCCACGGGGACCAGCAGGGCCACCGGGTAGGTGCCCAGCAGCTCGGCCACGGCAATCGGGCCCGGTCCGTAGCCGGCGCCCGTCAGTTCGTCGCGCATGGCGGTGGAAAGGTCGACGGCGGTGTCCCGCCAGCCGCCGCCGGCTTCCAGTCCGGCCGGGAGCCGGGTAGCAAGTGCCAGCACACCGGTGGAGGCCTCGGTTCCGCGGGAGAACGCGAGCAGGTGATCTGCTGCGGCCCCGGTGGCGGCCACGGGAGCGTAGCCCTGGAACAGCTCGGGCCGGTCCCGCCGCAGGCGCAACGCCCGCGAGGTGACCAGAAGCTTGCTGGCTTCCGTGCCCGCGGCCGGCAACTGTCCGGCGTCGAGCTTTGCCAGCTCCGCCTGCCGGACAGCAAAGTCCACCGGCCGGCGGTTGTCCGGGTCCGTGAGTGACCGTTCCCAGAACTCGCTGCCCTGGTATACATCCGGCACACCCGGCATGGTCAGCTGGACCAGCTTTGCCGACACCGAATTGGCTGCGGAAAAGGCGTCGATGCGGGCCACGAAGTCCGCGACCACCTTGGCAACCTTCGCGTCGTCGAACACCGCATCCACGGCGGCCTTCACCTTGGACTCGAAGTCCTCGTTGGGATCGGTCCACGTGGTGGAGTTGCCCGCCTCCCGGGCGGCCTTTTCCGCATACCCCTGCAACCGCTCACGGCTGGCGGGCCAGGCGCCGATGATTGCCTGCCACAGCAGGTTCTCGTACGGGCCGTCGGGGATCGGCGCCAGGCCACGTAGCGTGTCCAGCGTTTCCGCCCACTCCCGCGGCAGTTCGGCGATGACCGAGATCCGGGCCCTGGCGTCCTCGCTGCGCTTGGTGTCGTGGGTGGACAGGGTGGTCATGGACAGCGGCAGGTCCTGCTGGCGCCGCTGCATCCGCCGGTGGAATTCCTCCGGGGCCACGGCGAATTCGGTGGGTTCGGCGCCCACCTCGGTCAGGGTGCCCAGCCGGGTGTAGCGGTAGAACGCGGTATCCTCCACGCCCTTGGCCATAACCATGCCGGAGGTCTGCTGGAACCGGATGGCGATGGGGTTGGCAGGGTCCAGGAGCAGCGGGAGGAGGGTGCCCACCGCGACGTCCAGGTCCGGCCGGTGCGCTGCGGCGGATTCGCAGGCTTCCTTGAGGACGTCGGCGCCTACCGGCAGGTAGGACCGGTACACCGGGAAGGATGCGATGATCTCGGCGATGGCGTCGGCTGCCTGGTCCACGCTGAGCCCGTACGACCCGGGAACCAGCCGGGCCAGCCGCAGCACCTCCGAACGCAGGATGCCATCGGCAATCATGCGCTTGGTACCGCGGATCATGGCTGCATAGTCCGCCGGTTCCGCGGTCCCACGCAGACCGGAATCCAGGGCGTCGAGGGCCTGTTGGCCTGCCGGGTCCACGAAGACCCTGTCCACGTCGGCCAGCGCGTCATAACCGGTGGTGCCCTCGCAGGCGAACTCCTGGGGCAGGACTTCACCCGGTTCCAGGATCTTTTCCACCAGGACGTAGGCACCGCCGCTGAGGTCCTTGAGCCACCGGAGGTAGCCGGCGGGATCCGCGAGGCCGTCCGGATGGTCCACACGGAGCCCGTCCACCAGGCCCTCGGTGAACCAGCGGCCTACCTCCGCATGCGCCTGTTCGAAGACGGAAGGTACCTCGACCCGGATCCCGGCGAGGGTGGTCACCGCGAAGAAGCGCCGATAGTTCAGCTCGGCATCGGCACGGCGCCAGTCCATCAGTTGGTAGTGCTGGCGGGCGTGGACGTCCTGCGGGGAGTCCCCTTCGGTGTACGTGCCCTCGGCCAGCGGAAACCGGTGGTCGTAGTAGCGGAGTTCGCCGTCTTTGACCTCAAGTTTGTCCAGGTCGGCGTCCGATCCCAGCATGGGAAGCCGGACTTTTCCGCCGCCCAGTTCCCAGTCGACGTCGAAGGCTTCGGCGTAAGGGGACTCGCGGCCCTCCTTCAGCAGCGACCACCACCACGGGTTCTGTGGCGGTGAGGCCACGCCCACGTGGTTCGGCACAATGTCCACCAGGACGCCCATGCCGTGCTCGCGGGCCGCCTTGGAGAGGGCTAGGAGGCCTTCGGGGCCGCCGCGTTCAGGGTCGACGGCAGAGGGGTCGGTTACGTCGTAACCGTGGTCCGAGCCCTCCTCCGCCGTAAGGATGGGAGACAGGTACACCCAGTCCACGCCGAGGTCCTTCAGGTACGGGACCTTCTCTGCGGCGTCGAAGAGGGTGAAGCTGCTCCGGATTTGGAGCCGGTAGGTGGAAGTCGGCGTCCTCATTTGTCGGTTGCCTTTGTGGCACCCGTTTCGGTTGCCTTTTCGTCAGCTGCGTCGGCGGCTTCGGTGGCTTCGGTTGCCCGCGCCTCGCTCGCCTCCGCTGCCTTGGTCTGGGCCTCCACCATCTCCCCCTGGGCCTCTTCGTGTTCTGCCATGGAGGCCAGGGACGCGGCTGCCGAGGTATCCACTTCAGTCTCGGGGCCTGAGTAGGCGCGCAGTACCACCATCGACTTGGCATCCAGTGCCAGGGTTGCGCCGGCTTTGAGCGGTTCGTAGGCTTCGGCCTGCGCTGCCGTATCGATCAGGACTTCCCAGTACTGGGAGTATTCGTCCGAGGGCAGGCAGAAGTCCACGACGTCGTCGTGGGCGTTGAACGCCATGATGAAGCTGTCGTCGGTGATGCGGCGGCCGCGTGAATCCTGCTCCTGGATGCCGTCGCCGTTGTAGAACACGCCGATGGTCCGGCCGAAGCCGCTTCCCCAGTCTTCGGGCCGCATCTCGGTGCCGTCGGTCTTCAGCCAGACGATGTCCGGGAGCTTTTCGCCCTCACCACGGACTACCGGGCGGCCGTCGAAGAAGCGGCTGCGCCGGAACGTGGGGTGGTCGTGCCGGAGCTTGTTGACGAACGCGGTGAATTCCACCAGCGGCTGGTCCATGGCTTCCCAGTGGATCCAGCTGAGCTCGGAGTCCTGGCAGTAGGTGTTGTTGTTGCCCTGCTGCGTGCGGCCCAGTTCGTCGCCGTGCAGCAGCATGGGCACGCCCTGCGAGAGCATCAGGGTGGCGATGAAGTTCCGCTGCTGCCGGGCCCGCAGGGTCAGGACCTTGTCGTCGTCAGTGTCGCCTTCAACGCCGCAGTTCCAGGACCTGTTGTGCGATTCGCCGTCGTTGTTGCCTTCGCCGTTGGCCTCGTTGTGCTTCTCGTTGTAGGAAACGAGGTCGCGCATGGTGAAGCCGTCGTGGGCGGTGACGAAGTTGATCGACGCCACCGGGCGGCGGGCGGAGCTTTCGTAGAGGTCTGCGGAACCGGTCAGGCGGGATGCGAATTCGCCCAGGGTGGCCGGTTCGCCGCGCCAGAAGTCGCGGACGGTGTCGCGGTACTTACCGTTCCACTCCGTCCACTGCGGCGGGAAGTTGCCCACCTGGTAGCCGCCGGGGCCAACGTCCCACGGCTCGGCGATGAGCTTGACCTGGGAAACGATCGGATCCTGCTGGATGAGTTCGAAGAACGTTGAGAGCTTGTCCACGTCGTAGAACTCGCGGGCCAGGGTGGAGGCGAGGTCGAACCGGAAGCCGTCCACGTGCATCTCGGTGACCCAGTAGCGAAGGGAGTCCATCAGCAGCTGGAGGGAGTGCGGGTGGCGTACGTTCAGCGAGTTGCCCGTGCCGGTGTAGTCCATGTAGTGCTTGAGGTCGTTGTCCACCAGGCGGTAGTAGGCCTGGTTGTCGATTCCCTTGAAGGACAGCGTGGGGCCAAGGTGGTTGCCTTCGGCGGTGTGGTTGTAGACGACGTCGAGGATCACTTCGATGCCGGCCCGGTGCAGGTCGCGGACCATGGCCTTGAACTCCTGGACCTGGTGCCCGACGTCGCCGGTGGCGCTGTAGGTGTTCTGCGGGGCGAAGAACCCGATGGTGTTGTAGCCCCAGTAGTTGTTGAGCCCCTTCTCCACCAGGGTTCCGTCATTGACGAACTGGTGGACCGGCATGAGCTCAATGGCGGTGACGCCAAGCTTCTTCAGGTGCTCAATCACGGCCGGATGCGCCACGCCGGCGTAGGTGCCGCGCTGCTCTTCGGGAATCTCCGGGTGGAGTTCGGTCAGGCCCTTGACGTGGGCTTCGTAGATCACGGACTGGTGGTAGGGAATCCGCAGCTGGCGGTCGCCGTCCCATTCGAAGAACGGGTTGATGACCACGCCGTGCATGGTGTGCGGGGCGGAGTCGGCGTCGTTGCGGGAGTCCGGGTCGCCAAACTCGTAGGAGAACAGGGCCGGGTCCCAGTCGATCTGGCCCTGGATGGCCTTGGCGTAAGGATCCATCAGCAGTTTGTTCGGGTTGAAACGGTTTCCGCTGGCGGGGTCGTACGGACCATGGACGCGGTAGCCGTACTTCTGGCCGGGCTGGATGTGCGGCAGGTAGCAGTGCCAAACATAGCCGTCCACCTCGGTCAGTTCGATCCGGGTCTCGGTCAGGTCATCAGCCAGGAGGCAGAGTTCGACCCGCTCGGCCCGCTCGCTGAACAGGGCGAAATTGGTGCCGGTGCCATCAAAGGTCGCTCCCAGCGGATAGGCAGTTCCAGGCCAGACTTCCATCGTGCTCCTCATTTTGTGGTCAGCAGCAGAGGGCATCGGAACGCCCCTGCTGCTGGTGCGAACTAATGCCTACCGTAGTGGTTGGCTGTGACTATTACGTTTCCAGGCTCCATATTTACTAAGCATGCTGACTTTACCCCAAATTTCAGGTATACCCTCCGCGATGCGGGCCGCCGTGACGGGTCCGCCCGCCACGGACTCCGACGCGGCCGTCCCGGCGCGCCCATGCAGCGCGGCTCCGAGTGCGGCCAGGGCTGCCCAGCGGTCGTCGTCGTCCAGGCCCAGCTGGCGGAAAGGTTCGACGGCGGACCCCGCCTGGGCGAGCAGCGCGCCGATGACACCGGCCAGGACGTCACCGCTCCCGGCCGTGGCCAGCCAAGGGGTGCCGTCCGCCTGGCTGAAGGTCTGGCCGGATGGCGAAGCCACCAGCGTGGTGGCGCCCTTGAGCAGGACGGTGGCACCGGTACGGTCGGCAGCGCGGCGGACGGCGTCGAGGGTACCCGCTTCCACGGCCTCCCGGTCTTCGCCGCCACCGAGCCGCTGGAACAGTGAGGCAAGCTCCCCGGCATGCGGGGTCAGCACCACATGCGGCGCCAGCGTGTCCGGGAGGGCAGGCAAGGCGCCGGCGTCAGCCACGACCGGCAGGCCGGACGTGACGGCATCGCCGGCGCGGGCCAGTTGGCCATGGTCCTTTGGGCCCATGCCGGAGCCCACCAGCCAGGCCTGCACGCGGTTTTCCGCGACGCTCCCCGTGCTGCACACGACCTCGGGGCAGGATTGGCGGACCAGGTGGGCCACTGAAGGCGGGCCAAGGTAGCGGACCATGCCCGAGCCTGCGGCCAGCGCCCCACGGCAGGCGAGGACGGCGGCACCGGGATAGTCTTCAGAGCCGGCCACCACTCCCAGCACACCCCGGGAGTACTTGTGGGCGCGCCGGGCGGGGTGCGGCAGCAGGCCTGCCATCTCGGCGCCTTCAAGCCTGTGCAGGGACGGCTGCGGAAAGTGCTCTTCAATCCCGATCGGTACCACCAGGACGCGGCCGGCATAGTCGGCTCCGGGATCGGCCAGCAGCCCGGACTTCGCTCCCCCGAACGTCACCGTCAGGTCCGCCATGAGCACCTCGCCGGCGGTCTCTCCGCTGTCCGCGTCGACGCCGCTGGGGAGGTCGCAGGCCACCACCAGGCCGTGGGCGCCGCCGGCTGTCCGCGCGCCCGCAAGGGCCTGGACGAAGTCTGCGGCGAGTCCCCGAAGGCCGCCCTTGGCGCCGGTTCCCAGAACGGCGTCTATGACGACGTCGGCGCGCGCGGCTTCCGCCGCCAGCTCCGGAAGTGCCTCTTCGGTGAGGCGGTTCACCCGGCCGCCGGCGCGCTCGAATGCGTCGAGGCCGCCGGAATGGGCGGTGTCCCCGGTGAGTACCGCCGTCGTACGCATTCCCCGGGCGGCGAGGAAGGCAGCAGCGTAGAGCCCGTCTCCACCGTTGTTGCCCTTTCCCGCCAGCACCACCACGTTGGCGCCGTACAGGCGGGCACCGCGTGAACGAAGCTCATGGACGACGCCGGTGGCCAGGCCGTGCGCGGCGCGGAGCATGAGTTCCTCTCCGCGCCCGGCGGCGAGGAGGGGTTCTTCGGCTGCGCGGACCTGGGTTCCGGTATAGGCGGTGATCATGCGGCGGCCGCCGGGTCAGCCTTCGGCCAGTACCGTTGCGGTGGCGATGCCGCCGTCGTGGCTGATGGACAGGTGCCAGCGTTTGACGCCCTTGGCCTCGGCAACCGCCAGGACGGTGCCCTTGACCTGGACGGTGGGCCCGTTCTGGTCCAGGCCGATCCAGCAGTCCTGCCAGTTCATTCCGGCAGGCGCGCCGAGGACCTTGGCCACGGCTTCCTTGGCCGCGAACCGGGCAGCCAGGGACCGGGTGTTCAGTTCCCGCTCCGCGGGGACGAACAGGCGGTCCCTCAGCCCGGGTGTGCGCTCCAGCTGGCGGCCGAACCGCTCGATGTCTACTACGTCTACCCCAATGCCAACGATCATGGGCTCATTCTACGGTGGGACCCTCCCCCGCACGCCCGGGTGCACCGCCGTTGGCGCGGGTTCTTTCCGTTGTCCGCCGATAGCGCAATTGCGTGGGTTAACGCGGGAAGCCCCGGGCTTGTGGGCCCGGGGCTTCCCGCGTTGGGGAGTCACCGCTACTCGACGGTGACGCTCTTGGCCAGGTTGCGGGGCTGGTCCACGTCGTACCCCTTCGCTGCGGCCAGCTCCGCGGCGAAGATCTGCAGCGGAACGGTGGTCAGCAGCGGCATGAGCAGGGTGGGGGTCTCCGGTACGTAGAAGACATACTCGGCGTAGGCCTTGACGGTTTCGTCGCCTTCCTCGGCGATGACCAGGGTGCGGGCGCCGCGGGCACGGACTTCCTGGATGTTGGAGACCACCTTGGCGTGCAGCGAATCGCGTCCGCGCGGGGACGGAACCACGACGAACACCGGCTGGCCTTCGTCGATCAGGGCGATGGGGCCGTGCTTGAGCTCACCGGCGGCGAAGCCCTCGGCGTGGATGTAGGCGATCTCCTTGAGCTTCAGCGCACCTTCAAGGGCCACCGGGTAACCCACGTGGCGGCCCAGGAACAGCACGGACTTCTCGTTGGCCATGCTGCGGGCCAGTTCGCGCAGCGGCCCGGCGTTGTCCAGGATCTTTTGGATCTTGGCGGGGATCTTGTTCAGGTCCGCCAGGACGTCCTTGATTTGGCCGGAGAAGATGTTGCCGCGCAGCTGTGCGAGGTACAGGCCCAGCAGGTAGGCGGCGGTGATCTGCGCCAGGAAGGCCTTGGTGGAGGCGACGGCGATTTCCGGCCCGGCGTGCGTGTACAGGACGGCGTCGGATTCACGCGGGATGGTGGAGCCGTTGGTGTTGCAGATGGAGATGGTCTTGGCGCCCTGTTCGCGGGCGTAACGGACCGCCATCAGGGTGTCCATGGTCTCGCCGGACTGGCTGATGGACACCACCAGGGTGTTCTCGTCCAGGATGGGATCGCGGTAGCGGAACTCGTGTGCCAGTTCCACCTCGGTGGGAATCCGGCACCAGTTCTCGATGGCGTACTTGGCCACCATCCCCGCATAGGCGGCGGTGCCGCAGGCCAGGACAATGATCTTGTTGACCTGCTTGAGCAGCTCCGGATCGATCCGCACCTCGTCCAGCGTCAGTTTGCCCTTGATGTCCGAGCGTCCCAGCAGGGTCTGTGCCACGGCGTCGGGCTGGTCGTTGATCTCTTTCTCCATGAAGGAGGAGAAGCCGCCCTTTTCCGCCGAGGCCGGGTCCCAGTCGACGTGGTATTCCTTGCCGGAGGCCGGGTTGCCGTAGAAGTCGGTGATGTCCACCGAGTCCGCCGTGATGGTGACGATCTGGTCCTGGCCCAGCTCTACGGCCCGGCGGGTGTAGTCGATGAACCCGGACACGTCCGAGCCCAGGAAGTTCTCGCCGTCGCCCAGGCCCACCACCAGCGGTGAGTTGCGGCGGGCGGCCACGACGACGTCGGGCTGGTCCGCGTGCACGGCCAGCAGGGTGAAGGCGCCTTCGAGGCGCTGGCAGGCCAGCTCCATGGCGTGGGTCAGTCCGTCGTTCGCGGTGTGCCCGCCCAGCTTGTTCCGGAGAATGTCGGCCAGGAGTGCAGCGGCCACCTCGGTGTCCGTTTCGGAGAGGAAGGTGACGCCCTTTTCCAGCAGCTCGAGCTTGAGCTCAGCGAAGTTCTCGATGATGCCGTTGTGGATCACGGCCAGCTTGCCGCCGTCCGCCAGGTGCGGGTGCGCGTTGCGGTCCGTGGGACCGCCGTGCGTCGCCCAGCGGGTGTGCCCGATCCCGGTCACCGTCTCGGGCAGCGGGCGCGCCTCCAGCTCGGCGATCAGGTTGCTCAGCTTTCCGGACTTCTTCCGCGACTCGATGGCGCCCTCGGACACCACTGCCACACCGGCAGAGTCATAGCCGCGGTACTCCAGGCGGCGGAGCCCCTCAAGGACAACGTCGAGCGCGCTGTGACCATTAATTGCACCGTCGGTCGAACGGCCTACGTAACCCACGATTCCACACATAGGCACAAGACTATCGGCAGCGTGCCGGTTGCTCTAAACCGGTAAGCGCCGGCGCACGGCCCGCGTGACGCAGCTCGCCGCGCTGAGCAGGGGCGTCATTTCGCGATGCGCCGGGCGGGGGGCAGAATCTTTAGCGTGACTTCGCAACGCAATGAAGCGAACGGGGAGGGTGCCTCTCCGTTCGTGGAGCTGGACCGGCATACCTGGTCCCGGCTCGCAGCCCAGATGGAACAGCCCCTTAACGAAGAGGATGTGCTGCGCCTTCGCGGGCTCGGCGACCCCTTGGACATGAACGAAGTCCGCGACGTCTACCTCCCCCTCTCGCGGCTCCTGCACCTGTATGTGGAGGCGGCCGGGCAGCTGCATGCAGCCACCACCACCTTCCTGGGTGAGCAGACCCAGCGCACGCCGTTCGTGATCGGGGTGGCCGGTTCCGTCGCGGTAGGCAAGTCCACCATCGCCCGCGTGCTGCGCGAGATGCTGCGCCGCTGGCCCGGTACCCCCAATGTTGAACTGATCACCACCGACGGTTTCCTGTATCCGCTTGCTGAACTGAAGCGCCGGCAACTGCTGGACCGGAAGGGGTTCCCCGAGTCCTACGACCGCCGGGCGCTCCTCCGTTTCGTGAGCGAAATCAAAGGCGGGGCCGAGGAAGTGCGGGCACCCTGGTACTCGCACGTCACCTACGACATCGTGCCGGAAAAGGAAGTGGTGGTGCGCCGGCCGGACGTGCTGATCGTGGAGGGCCTGAACGTGCTGGCCCCGGCCCGGCCCCGGCATGACGGACGCCAAGGGCTGGCGCTGAGCGACTTCTTCGACTTCTCCATCTATGTCGATGCCAAGACCTCCTACATCGAGGAGTGGTACGTGGACCGGTTCCGGAAGCTGCGGAGCACCGCGTTCGCGCAGCCGGAGTCCTACTTCCACCGTTACGCCACCCTCTCCGATGAGGAAGCCGAGAACACCGCGCGGGACATCTGGAAGCGGATCAACGAGCCCAACCTGGAGGAAAACGTCCTGCCCACAAGGGGCCGGGCGCAACTGGTGCTGACCAAAGAGGCTGACCATTCCATCCGCCGCATGCTCCTGAGGAAGGTCTAGCACACGTGTGCTACGAATGCGGACCGGCCACGCGCCGCAGCTTTGCCCGCTTCCTCGCGGCGGGGGCAGGGCTGACGGTCCTGGCAGCCTGCACGCCGGCGGCGCCCTCCCCTGCTGCGGTCACCGCTTCAGCGGGCCCGACGGCGGAAACCGCCACGGTGGGCCAGTCGCCGGAAGCGCAGTCCCCCACACCGTCGCCCTCGGCCACGTTGGCGCGGCAGTTCTCGCTGGACGACCCCGCGAGCCAGTGGGTCATCGTCAACAAGCACCGGCCGCTGGCGCCCGCGGACTATGCGCCGGCTGACTTGGTGCGTCCCGCCGTCGCCATTTCCGCCGCGGGTGAAGCGGCCCTGCTGAACAGCACGACGGCGGCAGCGGCCGAGGCGTTGTTCGCGGCTGCGGCGCGGGATGGCGTGGCAATGGTCCTGGCCAGCGGCTACCGCTCGTACGGCACGCAAGTGACCACCTACAACGGGTACGTCGCCGCGCGGGGACAGGCCGACGCCGACACCGCCAGTGCGCGGCCCGGCCACTCGGAGCACCAGACGGGATGGGCCTTCGACATCGGGGACGGCGGCGGGGCCTGCAGCTTCGAGCCATGTTTCGCAGACCAGCCGGCGGCCACCTGGGCGAAAGCGAACGCCTACAGGTACGGCTTCGTCGTGCGCTATCCGTGGATGCTACACCCCATCACGGGCTACTACTACGAGCCCTGGCACCTTCGGTTCGTAGGGGTTGAGGCTGCCACTGACATGGCGAAGCGCGGCATCGGCACCTTGGAGGAATACTTCGGCCTGGAAGCGGCGCCCGCCTACCCGTGAGGGACGCACCAGGCTCTTGCCGGGCCTGACACGCAGCGGGAATTTACCTCGGCGTCATCCGGAGGCCTGCGGCTGTGGGCTAGCGTGGTTCCCATGCTGACAGGATTCAAGAATTTCATCATGAAAGGCAACGTCGTTGACCTTGCCGTCGCGGTTGTCATGGGTACTGCCTTCGGTGCAGTGGTGACGGCGATGGTGAACAAGGTGCTCATGCCATTCATTTCCGGCCTGGTGGGTGCGCCGAACTTTGACAGCTTTGCGAGGGTTGAACTGAATGGCAACGCGATCGAGTTCGGTGTGCTGCTGACCGCGATCGTCAACTTCCTGCTGATTGCGGGCGCCATCTACTTTGTGGTGGTCATGCCCATGAACCACATGATCGAGCGCCGCAACCGCCGGCTGGGCATCGACAAGAACGTCAAGGAGGAGGCTGCTGAGGATCCGCAGGTTGCGCTCCTGACCGAAATCCGTGACGCACTGAAGGACCGCACCGTCTAGGTCCTTCCTTAAAAGCCAGTGGCCCGCTTCCCTTCCGGGAGGCGGGCCACATTTGGTTGGTTTCCTAATAGCGTTGACATATCGGCGTTCCTCACCAAATGATGGCGCAATGGGGGACGCCATAACCAAGCAAACGGAAGTGCCATCAAAAACTCTGCGCCGGACAACTCCGCCGGCGGTTACGGTCCTGCTCGTCGTCATGGCGCTGGTTGCCCGTGTTCTCTTAGTTCCGTATGAAAGTGAAGATGCCGCCACTTTTCTCCTACCTTGGATGGAACAGTTTCGAGACCACGGCGTCTGGGCTCTCGGCGGGGACTTCTCGAATTACAACTTCCCGTACTTGTTCCTACTGTTCTTGGTCAGCTTCCTTCCAATTGACCCGCTCATCGCGATAAAAATTGTGTCCATCGCGGGCGATGTTTCACTCGCCTTGGCGGTGGCGGCATTGGCAAAGGAGCTCGGTCCATCACGGCTGGCACCGCGCACAGTAGCGGTGATATCGCTTTTGGCACCCACGGTGCTCGTCAACGGCGCGATGTGGGGACAGTGCGACTCCATCTATACCGCGTTCCTTTTGTTGTCGGCACGGAGCCTGCTTCGGAACAACTACAACTGTGCCTGGTCCTTTTGGGGGGTCGCTGTCGCGTTCAAACTCCAGTCTGTATTCTTTCTTCCAGCCTTGGCGGCAATCTCGCTACGCGGGCGCTTCAATATTCGAGGCGTGTTCATGGCTGCCTTCGTTTGGTTGGCGCTGAGCCTGCCGCCTGTGATCTTTGGGCGGTCTTGGGAAAGTACGCTCACTATCTATGTCAGACAAACACAGGACAACCGATTGGTATCCGGGGCAGCCAACATTTTTGCTATGTTCCCAAACCTGGGCATCGCTGAAGGAAGATGGTGGGGCATCATGCTCTGCGCCGTCGCCATCGGGATCGCAGTGTTCGCCTACTGGCGTGGTGAAGACGTTTCGGAGCGTCGCCTTCTCTTATGCATCACGACGGTCGCCGTGTGCCCCCTGCTGCTGCCCCAAATGCATGACCGTTACTTCTTTGCGGCTGAGGTTATGTCGTTGCTTCTCTTGAACTGGTCACGGCTACGTTTGGTTCCTTGCCTACTGGCCACCACAGGAGCGTTTGTCTATTTCTTGTACTTTGCAAAGAACAGCTACGCGTTGCCTCTTTCGATCGCCTTCCTCGTCCAAACCGTAGCCGTCATCCTCCTGTACCGGGCTCTCATGAGGCACAGCGAGAACGCATATAGGGGCTCAGTCATTCACTAATAAGTTCCAGGGCGAGTTCTGCCCGGACAACTTGCGCCAAGTGCTCGGCGATTGACTGGGCAGTTTCCTCGTCGGCGGCCTCGACCATCACCCGGACAACGGGTTCGGTTCCGGAGGGCCGGAGAAGGACGCGGCCGGTATCGCCGAGCGCCGCTTCCGCAGCCCCCACCGCTTGGGCCAGCACGTCGTTGCTGCCAACCTTGCTGCGGTCCACACCCTTGACGTTGATGAGGACC
Source organism: Arthrobacter sp. 135MFCol5.1 (assembly GCF_000374865.1). GTDB lineage: Bacteria > Actinomycetota > Actinomycetes > Actinomycetales > Micrococcaceae > Arthrobacter. The sequence goes on from NZ_KB895452.1 coordinate 490,450, forward strand.
TGCGGGAGCTTGGTCATCACGGTGGCCAACTCCTTGAGCGGCTTCCCGGTGAGGGCCACCTGTGCGGCGAGCTGCAGGCCGGTGAGGAGGCCGTCACCGGTGGTGGCGTAGTCGGAGAAGATCACGTGGCCGGACTGTTCGCCGCCGAGGTTGTAGCCGCCGTCGCGCATGCCTTCGAGGACGTAGCGGTCCCCCACTGCCGTTTCCATGATGGTGATTCCGGCATCGCGGAGTGCGAGCTTGAGTCCCAGGTTGCTCATCACCGTGGCCACCAAGACGTCGTCCTTGAGCTTCCCGGACTTCTTGAGCGCCACCGCGAGGATGGCCATGATCTGGTCGCCGTCCACTTCGTTGCCTTCGTGGTCAACGGCCAGGCAGCGGTCGGCGTCGCCGTCGTGGGCGATTCCCAGGTCTGCCCCGTGCTTGATCACGGCTTCCTTGAGGGGACCCAAGTGGGTGGAGCCGACGCCGTCGTTGATGTTCAGTCCGTCTGGATCGGCGCCGATGACGATGAGGCGCGCGCCGGCGTCCTTGAAAAGCTGGGGTGAGCATCCGCTGGCGGCGCCGTTGGCGCAGTCAAGGACCACCGTGAGGCCGTCCAGGCGGTGCGGCAGCGTACGCAGGAGGTGGACGATGTAGCGGTCCTCCGCGTCGGAGAAGCGCTGGATGCGGCCCACGTCGGCTCCGGTGGGCCGGACAGCTTCCTTGCCCATCTGGGCTTCAATGGCGTCCTCGACCTCGTCCGGCAGCTTTTGCCCGCCGCGGGCGAAGAACTTGATTCCGTTGTCCGGCGCCGGGTTGTGGGACGCGGAAATCATGACGCCAAAGTCCGCATCGAGGTCCGCCACCAGGTAGGCCGCCGCCGGGGTGGGCAGCACACCGGCGTCATAGACGTCGATGCCCGAGCTGGAGAGTCCGGCCTCCACTGCGGCGGCGATGAATTCGCCACTGGCGCGCGGGTCACGTGCCAGCACCGCGCGCGGGCGGGAGCCGTTGGAGTTGCGGTCATGGCCGAGCACGACGGCGGCCGCCTGGGCCAGCTGCAGGGCCAGCTCAGCTGTCAGCAAGCCGTTGGCCAACCCCCGGACACCATCAGTTCCAAATAATCTAGACACCGGTCAAGTGTAGAGGATGGGGCGTGGGGCCCGGATTCCGGGAGGCAGCCGGAGAAGGTTGACGCTATCTTGAGCCTGGAAGACTGGCTTCTTGGATATGCTCACCGCAGCAAGCTACATCACGCGGCTTAATTGGGGGCAGGACGATGCCGGCATCTGAACTGAAGTTGCCCAGCCTGACAGGGCTTCGTTTCTTTGCGGCGCTGGCCGTGGTGCTCTACCACCTTAGGATTTACTTCTCGCCAATCGGCGACGGCCTTGCCGTATTCGGCTATGGGTTCACGGCGGTCAGCTTCTTCTTTGTGCTTTCAGGTTTCGTGCTGACGTGGTCCCAAAAAGGCGACGTGAAGGCCAGTCGCTTCTACCTCCACCGATTCGCCAGGATTTGGCCGCTTCATTTATTGACGATGCTTTTGGCCATCTGGGCCCCGGCACTGCCCACCTCCTCCGGCGCATCCGTGCTGAGTGCTCTGCCTGTCGCCACACTCACCCAAGCTTGGATTCCTGCGAGTCCATCCCTTAACGCCTTCAATGGGGTCTCTTGGTCGCTGTCCTGCGAAGCATTCTTCTACTTGCTGTTTCCGCTGTTGTTCAAGAATCTCAGGCGCAGTAGCCCCAAGTTCCTGGTCTTGTTCATTGTGCCGATCAGCGGCGTTGTTCTATTTGGGGTCTTGGCGTCAATCACGTCCGTACCGGCAGCGGATTATCTGCTGGTGCCTATGCCGCTGTTTCGACTTGGAGAATTTGTCCTTGGAGTTTGTCTTGCCCGACTAATGCAGGCCGGCTGGCGGCCAAGACTTTCTTTGCTGACGGCGTTCGCTCTGCAGGTAGTCCTGACTGCTGGCCTTTTTGCCGCGTCGTTTGTCCTGAATGCTAATGCAGGACCGATACCGGCGACACTCGCGAATTTGATCATGGTCCCCGGATTTCTGTCAGTCATAGCAGCATGTGCCAAGCAGGACATCGAAGGTAGAACCGGAATAATAGGGTCCCCAGCCTTGACCAGACTCGGACAATGGTCATTTGCACTGTACTTGATTCACGAGGTGGTGCTCCGTGTGATCAGGCCATGGACTGAGTCCGCGTCCGTCCTGGAAGTATCTGGACTGGCCGCCTCTGTGATTGTGATATCCGTCGCCGCCGCCGGCGTGCTTCACGAGTTTGTGGAGAGGCCGCTCGAAAGGAACATCCGGTCGTGGCCGGCACGTCTCGGGTCGTTCAACAAGTACTCCACTCACGGGAGCAGGTAGTGACCGCGCCTTCAAGCTGCCCGGGCTAACGACTACTTGGATTTCAGTGATGAGTACCTGTCTTTCCTGAAAGGCCTCGCCCCGGCCCTACGAGCGCTCCTACGATCCATGCATGACACCTAGCTATGGGGGCTTGGCGCTCGAAATTGTAGTACCGGTTTTCAATGAGGAAGCCGTACTCGAACACAGCATCTCAAGACTCTCCGAATATCTCTCACAAGAAATGCCGTCGACATGGAAGATAACCATTGCCGACAATGCGAGCACCGACAGGACTCCGGCTATTGCTGCCCGGCTCAGCGAGAAACTGCCAAATGTCGAGTATCGCCGCCTCGAGGTCAAAGGGCGTGGTTTCGCGCTTCGCGATGCTTGGAGCGCTTCGGAGGCAAAGGTTCTGGCCTACCTGGACGTGGACCTTTCCACAGATCTTGCCGCACTCCCGCCGCTGGTAGCGCCCCTTTTGTCAGGGCATTCGGACATTTCCATCGGCACGAGGCTGGGTCAGAGCTCACGCGTCAGTCGCGGTCCAAAACGGGAATTTATCTCCCGCTCTTATAATTTCCTGCTCCGCCGGACCATGCAGGTCCGGTTTTCCGATGCGCAATGCGGATTCAAGGCAATACGGGCCGATGTGGCCAAGCGTTTGCTCCCGCATGTGGAAGACAACGGCTGGTTCTTTGATACTGAGTTGCTGATCATCGCAGAGCGCTCGGGGCTGCGGATCCACGAAATCCCGGTCGACTGGATTGATGACCCCGATAGTCGGGTCAACATTAAGCAAACAGCGGTGGACGATCTTCGCGGGATGGTGCGCGTCGCCGGTTCCCTGGTGAGAGGTTCGATTCCCGTCCAGGCAATTTATGCCGAGCTCGGTCGCGGGCCGATAGCCCCACCGGGCCGTCCCAGCTTTTTCGGCCAAGTGGTCAGGTTCGGGCTCGTTGGCGTATTTTCAACCGTTGCATTCGCATTGTTGTATTTGGTTCTCCAAGGGCCCTTTGGCGCGCAACAGGCCAACTTCCTCGCCCTGCTGCTGACGGCCGTTGGCAACACTGCCGCGAACAGGCGGTTCACTTTCGGCATTAGCGGCCCAGCGAAACTGTTTACCCAGCAATTCCAAGGGCTCGTCGTCTTTCTTTTGGCTTGGGCCATCACATCCTCGGCACTGATGGTCCTGCACGCGGCTAATCTCGACTCAGCTCCAAGCACCGAACTCTTGGTCCTGACCGCTGCCAACGTCTTCGCCACATTGCTGCGGTTCGTCCTTCTTCGCCTCTGGGTATTTAGGGTTCGCCGTGCTGACGAGCGTTCAGCCATTCTCGCCTTCCGGCCCGTTGGACAGCCAGTTCGTTGAGCATCGACAGGGCGCACCACATCCCTGCCTCCTGTCGAGTAAGCGCATCGCCTATTTCGGCTGCAGCAAATGATAGTTAAAGAAATTTCTCTCGGCCGGGACCCAGCCATTACCACCAGGGTGGGTTCAGTCGAATTTCAAGGGGGAGACCATTGACGGCGTCACCATCTACGACCTTCGGTGCTGGCTACGGAGCAGCAGCCGGACGGTCCCTCCAAGGCCTGTTGAAGGGGCGCACTCAGGATCCAGCGTGGGAGCGGCCGATCCTGTTGCTCATTCTCGCCCTCAATGCCACTCTCTACTTCTGGAACCTCGGGATCAACGGATGGGGTAACTATTTCTACAGCGCCGCAGTCCAGTCCGGCACGCAGAACCTGGTCTCCGCCTTTTTTGGCTCTTCCGATTGGGGTAATTCCATTACCGTTGATAAGCCGCCACTTAGTTTGTGGGTCATGGAGATTTCCACCAAAATCTTCGGCTTCACTCCCATCGGAATATTGGCACCTCAAGCAATTATGGGAGTTGCATCAACACTTCTCATCTACCTCATCATTCGCCATGAATTCGCAGCAGTACCTGCACTTCTTGCCGCCACCATATTCTTTACGACTCCGATCGTGGTTCTTATGTCGAGGTACAACAACCCCGACCCCCTCATGCTTCTACTGATGCTCGTCTCGGTATATGCGGTCCAGCATGCGATCGAATCCGATCGAGTGAGATACCTGATTCTCTTAGGGGCAGCAGTTGGGTTGGCATTCATGACCAAGCAGCTTCAAGGACTCCTGGTGCTTCCGAGCGTCAGTGTTGCGTATCTGCTGTGGAGTAACGCGGGATGGACCAGGAAACTGAAACATGCCGGCATTTCAGGCTCCGTGATGGCGGTCACCGGCGGCGCCTGGATGACCGCGGTGGACTTGATACCGGCAGAGGCGCGGCCCTTCGTGGGAGGATCACATTCCAACAGTGTGTTGGAACTGACCTTGGCCTACAACGGCTTGGACCGCATAGTTGGGACCGAGGAAGATCCTGTTGCTAACCTCATACCTGCACAATTCAGGCAGGTGGATTCGGACGCAGGGCTTCTGCGGCTCCTGAATGCAAACTACGGCCAGGAAATCGGATGGATCCTGCCTGCGGCCGTGGTCGGCACGCTACTGATATGTCTCGGATGGAAGCTGTTACCCCCCGCACGGGGTGTAAGGGCCCTCGCCTTTGTGGCCATCACTTGGTTCCTGGGAACCTACCTCGTGTTGAGTTTCATGGGCAATCAAATTCATACCTATTACACGGAGGCGCTCTCGGCACCGCTGGCCCTCACCGTAGGCGTGGCCAGTGCACTTTACATCAGGCACCGACGGCTGCTGGTTGTGAGAGTCCTGGCGGCGCTCGGCATCCTGTCAACGGCAGTGTGCTCTTGGCTTATTCTGAGCAGCGTTGTTGGCTGGCCGGAATGGATAGGCAGCGGGATCTTGCTGCTGGGGACTCTTGGAGCAGCACTGTCTGTGGTTAGGCCCCCGACGCGGTGGCTGGAGGTGTGCGCCGCAAGCATGGCGGTTGCAGCATTACTGGCGGGGCCGCTCCTAACGTCTGCGCTCAATACAACACTCCCCCAGAACGGTTCCAACCCCGTATCTGGTCAACTGAGCAAAAGTCCTGCCAGCATCAATCGCTTCCTCGACAACATGAAACACGGGAACCTTGCTTGGGCTTACGACGTTGCCTTTGGCCAAACCCCGAACGCTTCCATCCTCGACAAACTGGCGGCCTCAGAAACGTGCCTGTGGGCGGCTGCCACTTCAGCCTCGCAGACAGCTGCACGGCTGCAAATTGAGGCCAAGCGGCCGATCATGCCGCTCGGTGGGTTCGCTGGATCCGACCCGTCCCCCACCCTCCAAGCCTTCAAGGACAAGGTCGCTGGCGGACAAATTTGCTACTTTCTTCCCCAGGATGAGTTTCTGGCAACCCAGCCAAAGGCAAGCACCGTCGCTGAAATTACCGACTGGGTAAAAACCCACTTTCAGCTTGAGATGGTAGGCGGGCAAGGCATCTACGACTTATCAAAACCGATTTCGTGAGCCCAGGGGGCCTCTGCGGACACTCGTGTAGCGGCTATTAGAGGCGCGTCCGACGATTCCCCTGAGGGAATTACCGCACGCAAAAAGCCCGCCCCACCAAAAGGTGGGACGGGCTTCTGTGCAAGCGGATTTAGCGCTTGGAGTACTGCTGGGCCTTGCGGGCCTTCTTGAGACCGGCCTTCTTACGCTCGATGACACGGGCGTCGCGGGACAGGTAACCGGCCTTCTTCAGGGTCGGGCGGTTGTTCTCGACGTCGATCTCGTTCAGCGAACGAGCGATGCCGAGACGCAGGGCGCCTGCCTGGCCGGAGATGCCGCCACCGTGGATACGGGCGATGACGTCGTAGGCGCCTTCGAGATCAAGGATCTTGAAGGGCTCGTTGACGTCCTGCTGGTGCAGCTTGTTCGGGAAGTAGTTCGCCAGCTCGCGGCCGTTGATGGTCCACTTGCCGGAGCCGGGCACAACGCGCACGCGTGCAACGGCTTCCTTGCGGCGGCCAACAGCTGCGCCGGCAACCGTCAGGGCCGGGCGTTCCTTCTTGGGAGCAGCTTCGGAAGCTGAGCTCTCAGAGGTGTAGCTGGTCAGGTTTTCCTCGGCCTCGACGGCCTCGGTGGTCTCTTCGTTCTGAGCCACGATTCTCCTTGTATAGATAAGTTGTTTGGTGGCCAGGACTACTGGGCGACCTGGGTGATTTCGAAAGTCTTGGGCTGCTGGGCGGCGTGCGGGTGCTCAGCACCGCGGTACACCTTCAGCTTGCCCAGCTGCTGTGCAGCGAGGGAGTTTTTGGGGAGCATGCCCTTGATGGCCTTCTCAACGGCGCGGACCGGGTTGGATTCCAGCAGTTCCGCGTAGTTGACGGAGGTCAGGCCGCCCGGGTAGCCGGAGTGGCGGTATGCGCGCTTCTGCTCCAGCTTGGCGCCGGTGAGGGCAACCTTTTCAGCGTTGATGATGATGACGAAGTCGCCCATGTCCATGTGGGACGCGAAAGTGGCCTTGTGCTTGCCGCGCAGCAGGATTGCGGTCTGGCTTGCAAGACGACCAAGGACAACGTCGGTGGCGTCAATGACGTGCCACTGGCGGTTGATATCGCCGGGCTTCGGGGTGTACGTACGCACGGTGTTTGCCTCGTTCTTGTTCTGGCGTTCTTGTTTAGGTGTCGCTAGCTCGCGCACCTACTGTCTGCGCGCTACCGGAACAGAGGTGAGGGCTCCATGTAACCAGTCATCCTGAAGTTCCGAATGTGCACGTTGAGTAGTTATCCTGCAACCGGATTCTCAAGCGGGCACGCACCATCGGAATAGGACACGCACAACGACTACCTAGATTAGCGCGTCAGGTGGTTCAGGGTCAAAATGAGGTAGCGGAGGTTGGCTCGTCATGCGCCAACCCAACCAATGCAGGGGGCGCAGTGGTATCAGCAGAGGGCGGAGGGTCGGCCGGTTGGCTCCTTGTCGTTGTCATCGGCCTGCTGGGATGTTTCCTCTCCCCCATGGCTGAGATCCTGATTGCGCGGACGCTGCCGCGGCTGGGTGCCCTGCCGGCGCCGCGGGTTCGGATGACGACGGCGGCCGTCACCGGCGCCGCGTGCGCCGCCTTCGTCCTGCGCTTTGGCAATATACCGGGCCTGCCGGCCCTAATCCTCCTGGCAGTGCTAGGCGTTCAACTTTCAAGGGTGGACATCGCCCTGCATTTATTGCCCAACCAGCTCGTATTTATTCTCTTAGTCGCCGGCATTGTCCTGTTGGCAGCTCCGCTGATATTTGGTCAGCAAGCTGACGATTTCATCAGAGCTCTCGTTGGCGCGGTCATTTTGTTCGCTGCCTACCTTATTTTGGCGTTGATTTCGCCTGGCGGCATCGGAATGGGCGATGTGAAGCTGGCCGCGCCCGTCGGCCTTTACCTGGGGTACCTAGGTTGGAGCCAGCTGCTCTACGGTGGCCTCCTGGGCTTTATCGTGAATGGAATCACAACAGCAATGCTCCTCGGTGGAAAACGCCGGAATATGGCCAAGGAAGTGCCACACGGCCCCGCCATGCTTGGCGCCTTGGCCGTCACTGCCCTGCTCATCCAGTAGCACGGACTGCAGCCGAGCGACACCTTGCGCTCGGGTTGAAGCGCGCCCATCCAAGTAGTCAATGGAACAGGCTGATCGCGCCCTAGGTACCTTTCCGAGTATTCGAGTACGTCCTTTCAGCGCGCCGCCTAAAAGTCGAGTACCACTACGCATTGTTGCCCACCGGCGTAAATGACAATCTCTTCTTAGCGAAGTCCAGCCGCTAAGGATTTATGGGGGCAGCTGGAAATTCGTTGAAATCAAAATCACTTCAATTTCACCGAATTAAGGAAAATACAATGACTTCTCTTATGGTCTCGATGATGGCTTTCGTCGCCGGCGTCAAGGATCGCTTCTCCTCCGAAAAGGGCGCGACTGCCACTGAGTACTCGCTGCTCGTGGCCTTCATCGCTCTGATCATCATCGTCGGCGTCACCGCCTTTGGCGGAGCCCTCAACACCTGGTTCACCAGCCTCGGCACCAAGGTCGGCACCTGGTAGGTGGCACCCTCCCGAGTGCGCCGCGTCCTTGCAGTCCAGCAGGCGCGGCGCACTTCGTGGCAGCGGCAAAGCTTCCAAAGCTGCCAGTCAGTGATCGCCTGGGGCGACCAGCCGGCGCATCAGCGACCGAGCCAAATCAAGTTAGGAACAGAAATGACTTCATTCATGGTCTCCGTACTCGCCTTCGTGGCGGGCTGCAAGGAGCGCATCTCCTCGGAAAAGGGTGCAACCGCGACAGAATACTCGCTCCTCGTGGCCTTCATCGCACTCATCATCATCATTGGCGTCACTGCCTTCGGCACGGCGCTCAACACCTGGTTTACCAGCCTGGGCACGACAGTCGGCACCTGGTAGCCAGCCCACTTTCGGTTGTGCCGCGCACTAACCGCGGCACAACCGAAAAACGCAATCAACCTCGGGGGATCCGTTGAAAAAGATCCGCAAAGCAAACACGGAACACAAGAGCCGCGGCGCAGTAGCTGTGGAGTTTGCACTGGTGGCTCCCATCCTTCTGTCCGTAGTCGTAGGAATCGTCGAGTTCGCGAACGCCTACAACGCCCAAATTTCCGTGACCCAGGCAGCCAGGGAGGCCGCTCGGACCATGGCCGTCAAGAACAGCCAGACCGATGCGAAAGCCGCAGCAGTCGCCGGTGCCCCCGGAGTCAACTCCGCAGCTTTCGCCTACACCTTCAGCCCCGCGGCTTGCGCGCCAGACACCACGGAAAAGGTAACCATCACCTATTCCGCGACGACTCTGACAGGGCTTTTTGGTAGTTCCGTAACCGTCACCGGAGTGGGAGCAATGCGATGCAACGGCTGACGCGGCGAACCACCGACCGCGACCGCGAGCGCGGGGCCGCTGGCGTCATGGTTGCCGTCATGATGGTGGTGCTCATCGGTGCAGGCGCCCTGGCTGTCGATACCGGACAAATCTACGCAGAGCGGGCCCAGTTGCAGAATGCTGCAGACGCGGGAGCGCTTGCAGGCGCGGACATGTGCTCCGCTACCGGCGGCTGCACCCAGGCCGCCGTGAATAGCGTTGCCTCGACCCTGGCGAACAACAACTCCAACGACAACAAATCCACGGTTGAGTCAGTCGATCTCTCGGTCCCGGGCCAAGTGTCTGTGACTACGTCCACGAAGGACGGTGTCACCAACGCCGGTTTCCTGACCAAGATGTTCGCAAGCGCCTTGAACGCACCGCCGGCCAAAGTGGGTGCTACGGCCACGGCGAAGTGGTTGTACCCCACGAAGGGAGTTACCGTTCTCCCGCTGACTTTTGCCCCCTGTGAATTCAAGGATGACGGTCTGCCTCACAAAATCCTCATCCAGGGTGGCGCGCAGGACTGCAATGGGCAGAATCCTTCAAATCAGATCATCCCCGGCGGCTTCGCCTGGCTCAAGCCAGACGGAAACACTGGCTGCAAGGTTACAGCCGAAGTTGGACAGTGGAGCATGACGAGCACAGGTGCCTCAGTCCCAACGGGATGCATCGATCTCTTCAACCCGACACTCAATCCATCACTGCCGAATTCCACGGTGGCGCTTCCGGTTTACAAGTACACGTGCGCCGGGATGTCAACGGCACAATTCGGTTCATGCAGCGGCAGTTCCGTGCAGTACTTCATCGAAAAGTGGGCCGGCTTCAAGATTCAGGCATGGAACCTCGGCGGCCAGGCCAAATACGACCCAACCAACGTGTTCACGTCAAGCGAGAAGGGCCTGTACGGAACCTTCGTCGGTTATTCCGCAGATCCCAGCCTCTTCACCGGAGGCACAACAACGTCCACAGGCAACGTCGTTGTCCTTGGGCTGATCAAATAAAAATCACCTAAAGGGGAAGAAAGTGAAAGCACGCCTACTGGGAGGCATCGCCGCGCTAGTCATCGCGATAACCGGCACCGTCCTTCTTATTACATACGTACAGAGCGCGGATGCCCGTGCCATGGCCGGAACCGAAACATCTGAAGTGTTTGTGGTTCAGTCCGCCGTTCCAGCGGGGACAGCAGTCGGCGATTTGGGAGGGTCGGTGGCTAAGAAGCCGCTCCCCAAGTCAGCGCTCACTGCTGACAGCGTGACTGATCTGAACTCCTTGGGCTCGAAGGTTACAGCCGTTGCCCTGGTTCCCGGTGAGCAACTGTTGTCGAGCCGGCTGGTAGAGAAAGAATCATTCCTTGGACCGTCACGAGTCGCCGTTCCCGATGGAATGCAGGAGATCTCCCTCAAGCTCCCCATCGAACGCGTAGTTGGCGGAAAGATCTCCGCCGGCGACACGGTGGGCATCTTCATCTCCCTCACCGAATCATCCACCAACGGGGCAGGGCAGGCGGCTACGCAGTCTGCGGGCACCCAGCTGACCTTCCACAAAGTACTTGTCACTGCCACCCAGTTGAGCAACGGCAGCCCGGCCCAGCAGGATTCGACCCAAAAGTCGGAAGGATCACTCAACTCCGGGAGCAATGCTCAAAGCGACGGAAACTACCTGATCACAGTCGCCCGCAACTCGGTTGACGCCGAACGCCTCGTTTACGCAGCAGAATTCGGCAAGATCTACATGTCGAAAGAGCCCACCGGGGCTACGGAAGGCACCACCGGTGTCGTGGACAAGACGAAGGTATTCCGATGAGCCGCTTTGTCCTGATCACTCCAAACACGGAGTTCGAGCGCAAAGTACGTCTGGCCACGGCAGCCATGCCGGGAACCCTTCAATACTTCCAGGCTGACTATCTTCCCCAAGGTCCCGAAGAAGTCCTGACGCAGCTCCTCGGCGAACCGCCGGAAGTTTTCGTCCTCGGGCCCGGTCTCCCGGCCGACGAGACCTTGAAGTTCGCCGCAGTCATGGATCTGCAGTATCCGGAGATCAGCATGATCCTGGTGACCGATGAATCTTCCGAAGTGGCAATCCAGGCCATGCGGGCGGGTATCCGGGATCTCTTGGATCCGGCCGCAGAAGTTGACCACATCCGAATCATCGTCGAGCGGGCAAGCCTTGCCTCCGCCGGACGGCGGCGCGGCCTGTCCCCAAGCAGCTCCGAACATCATGAGCACGCCGCGGGGGGCCGGATCATCGCCGTCATCTCACCCAAGGGAGGAGTAGGCAAAACGACCGTGGCGACGAACCTGGCCGTGGGGCTGGGAAAGATCGCCCCAATGGGGGTGGTCATCGTGGACCTGGACCTGCAGTTTGGAGACGTCGCCAGCGGGCTGATGCTGGAACCTGACCACACAATCACGGACGCCGTTGTTGGTGCCGCGAGCCAGGACTCCATGGTCCTCAAGACGTATTTGACCGTGCACCCTGCCGGCATCTATGCCTTGTGCGCCCCAAAGAACCCGGTGGAAATGGACCGGATCACGGGAGAAAACGTCAGCCACCTGCTTAGCCAGCTGCGGCAGGAGTTCCAGTACGTCGTCGTGGATACGGCGCCGGGGCTCGGCGAACATGTACTGGCGACTCTTGACCTGGCTTCGGACGCCGTTTGGATCTGCGGCATGGATGTTCCGAGCATCCGGGGCCTTCGCTCCGGAAACCAGATTCTCTCCGAACTGAACCTCTTGCCGGAAGTCCGCCACGTGGTCCTCAACATGGCGGACCGCCGCAGCGGGCTGACGCTCCAGGATGTTGAAGCCACCATCGGGGCCCCGGTGGATGTGGTGCTCCCCCGCTCGCGGACGCTTCCGTTCTCAACCAATAAGGGGATCCCGCTCCTGCAGGATGGCAGCCGGGATCCCGCGCAAAAAGGTCTCCGACAACTGGTGAAGCGGTTCGAACCCAACTGGGAAGCAAGACCCCACAAGAAGTTGCACAGAAGGGCGGTAGTCCAGTGAACCTCTCACGCAGGCTTGAAAAGGCACGCGGCACCGAGCCGAGCTTGGCAGTCGTCGAAGAAAAGCATGATCCGTTCGTGTTGGCCAAGGACGCTGCTGAACCAGCCACGTTGGGCCGCATCCACGACGTCAAGACCGCCGAAACAGCGCAAGCGGCCGAAGTCATCGAGCTGAGCCCCACTGCGGCTGCGGCGAGTGGCGCGCTGAGCGCACTCAAAGAGCGCGCCAGTACGGCCCTCTACGAGCGGCTTGGTGCCCGCATCACTGACTCTTCCCTCGAAGAGAGCGAGCTCCACCAATTCGTCAAGGACGAGTTGAAGCTCGTCGTCGACGAGGAACAGGTTCCGCTGACTTCGTCCGAGCGCCAACGCCTTATCCGCGAAATCATTGATGACGTCCTTGGCCATGGTCCGATCCAGCGGTTCCTGGACGATCCGTCCGTCACCGAAGTGATGGTCAATCGTTTCGACCAGGTTTATGTGGAACGGGCCGGCAAGTTGACGTTGACAGACACCAAGTTCGCCTCCGACGACGCACTGAGGAGGGTGATCGAGCGCATTGTGTCGAAGGTTGGACGCCGCATCGACGAGTCCTCTCCTCTCGTGGATGCACGTCTCGCGGACGGATCGCGCGTTAACGCCATCATCCCGCCGCTTGCTGTCAACGGCCCCGCGCTGACTATCCGAAAGTTCGGCGGTGACGCCCTGACGGTACAAAAGCTCATTGCCTTCGGCAGCCTCTCCCCGGAGATGGCCGAATTGCTTCAAGCCTGCGTCCTGGCCAGGATGAACATCATCGTTTCCGGCGGTACAGGCACCGGCAAGACGACGCTTCTCAATGCGTTGTCTTCCTTCATTCCCGCATCGGACCGCATCGTCACGATTGAGGACGCGGTGGAACTCCAGCTTCAGCAGGACCATGTGGTGAGGCTGGAAAGCCGGCCGGCGAACATTGAAGGAAAAGGCGAGATCGCCATTCGCGACCTCGTACGAAACTCGCTCCGCATGCGGCCCGATCGCATAGTGGTCGGCGAAGTCCGCGGCGGCGAATGTCTTGACATGTTGCAGGCCATGAACACCGGCCACGACGGCTCCCTCTCCACCGTCCACGCCAATTCCCCCCGCGATGCCATAGCCCGCCTTGAGACCCTGGTATTGATGGCCGGGATGGATCTGCCGCTCCGCGCTGTACGCGAGCAGGTGGCCTCCGCGGTGAACCTTATTGTTCATATCTCCAGGCTGAGGGACGGCACCCGACGCGTGACGCACATCACCGAGGTTCAGGGCATGGAGGGCGATATCGTCACCCTCCAGGATGCGTTTATCTTCGATTTTGCTGCGGGAGTCGACTCGAACGGAAGGTTCCTTGGTAAGCCAGTGCCAACTGGTGTTCGGCCACGGTTCACGGACCGGTTCGCGGACCTTGGCATCCACGTTTCGCCGCACATCTTTGGCGCTGAAACGGGCCGAGGTAGATAGCCATGACGCCGTCTGTGCCAGTTGCCCTCTTCATGACGGGCCTGTTCCTGGTCTACACGTCGCTCGCCCTGCTTTTCGTATTCGTTTGGAAGGGACGCCCAGGCGTCCCCCTTTCCAGGCGACGCCCCGAGATCGCGCAACAATCCTCCAACCTGACACGCCTGACCAATCAAGCCGTCGGCGCCCTGAACCGCGGCCTGAAGAAGCGCCCAACGTCGATCTTCAACCGCGAAAAGTTGGAGCAGGCAGGCCTTAACAAAGAGCCTGGGGATTACCTCCTGATCGCCGGAACAGTCACTTTGGTGTCAACGGTGGCGGCATTCCTCCTCGGCGGCATCGGCATGAGCATCCTGGCCCTGGTTGTCACGCCTTTCCTCCTTTATCTGGGCCTAAACTTCCTTATCTCCCGGCGCAGAAAGGCCTTCGACGCACAGGTTCCGGACACGCTGCAAATGTTCTCCGGCGGTCTCCGGGCGGGCCACAGCCTCTTGAGGGCTATCGACGCAGCAGCGCAGGAAAATGATGGACCGATGGCGGCGGAGCTCACCCGAATCGTCAACGAAACCAGGATCGGGCGCGATTTGGGTGAATCGATGGCGGATGTCTCCCGGAGGACAGCAAGCGAGGACTTTTACTGGATAGCACAAGCCATTGAGATCCACCGCGAAGTTGGTGGGGACCTGGCAGAAGTCCTGGACCACGTGGGTGAGACCATCCGCGACCGAAACCAAGTTAAAGGCCAGGTCAGGGCACTCAGCGCAGAAGGGCGTATCTCGGCATTGGTCCTCATGGCCCTGCCGATCCTGATGTTCATCGGCCTCGTGCTGTTCAACCCAACCTACTCGCGGGTGTTTACCACGACATTCGTCGGATTCGCGATGTTGGGTGCGGCGATCATCCTCTTGTCCGTTGGCGGGCTCTGGCTCAGCCGCATCATCAAACCGAAGTACTAGGGGGATGACATGCAACCCATCGCATTAGCAGCAGTATTGGCCATCGTCGTGCCGATTTCGGGCATGGTTTGGTTGTCGTTCACAGGCGACCGGGCTGCCCTGCGTCGCATCAAGGCCAACCTGGGCGGCCGTTCCGCGCAGGCATCACAGTCACTCAACATCAGCCAACAATTCTCGAGCCTGTCCAAGCGGATTACACCCCGCGGCTACGAGGGCTGGCTTGACAAACAATTGTCGGGCGCGGGTCGACCAAAACAATGGCCGCTGTCCCGGATCCTTATGATCAAGCCAATGCTGGCTTTCGGCGGCGCCCTCCTGGGCCTTCTGGTCTTCATGGGCGCACCCTCGGCCGGGAGGTTCTTCATTGCCTTTGTGATTGTCGCACTGGCCTATTTCCTTCCAGACATCCTCTTGCGGAACTTTGCCCAAAAGCGCCGGGAAGCAATCAGGTTGGAGCTCCCGAATGCCTTGGATCAAATGCTGATTTCGGTTCAGGCGGGCCTCGGATTCGAAACCGCCATGGGACGTGCCGGTGAGAATGGCAGGGGGCCTCTTGCGGATGAACTAATCAGGACTCTTCAAGACATTCAGGTAGGACGCTCCCGCAAGGAGGCGTACCTGGCTCTCTCGGAACGAGTTGACGTTCCCGCAGTGCGGACGTTCGTTCGGGCCGTGGTACAGGCCGATACCTACGGCATTGCCATCGCCGGCGTGTTGAAGGCACAGGCGAAAGACATGCGCATTAAACGCAGGCAGATGGCCGAAGAACACGCCATGAAGATGCCGGTCAAGATGCTCTTCCCGCTGATCTTCTTCATCCTGCCGACGCTCTTCATCATTTTGCTGGGGCCTGCTGTCCTTCAGATCATGGCAGTTTTCTCTTAGGGGGCAGCCATGTTGAATTGGTTCCTTGGTTTTATAACCCGACGCGCCGAAGCTCTGCGTACGTTGATGATGGACCAGCGCGGAGCGACAGCCACCGAATACGGGATATTGGTCGCATTCCTTGCAATGGCTCTGGTTATCGGCATCACCGCTTTTGGCCAGGCCCTGAACCTCCACTACCAGAACCTCGCGACAACATTGAGCTCGGCTCTGGGAATCCCCTGATCCCTCCACCAACAGCGCAGCTTGCGCCCATAGTCCGGACCCCCTCGGCACCCAGAACCGAGGGGGTCCGTTTTTGTGTGTTGACGTCCCTGAATCCCACCGCCAACCGAGTAAAAGCCCAGCATTTGCGCAGGACGCAGGCAACAGGGAAAGGCTTTGCGCAGGATGTTGCAAGATCCGGTCAAGACGGCAAAACCCGTTGCTAACTTCAATTCAGTGCTGGTGCAGGGCCAGCCAATCCGTCTCGCTCAGGAGTCAAAATGCTTTCTCTCTACACCAACCTCATGATCCGCCTTCGCAGCGAAGAGAAGGGCGCCACCGCAGTTGAATATGGCATCATGGTCGCCCTTATTGCAGTCGTCATCATCGCCGCCGTCGGACTTCTTGGCGGGTCCCTGAACACCATGTTTGAACAGGTCAAGTGCCAGGTCGGTGGCGGTACTTGGACGGCGGTTGCGCAGACGGCAACTACTTCCGCTGGCGGAACCTGCGCCCCATAAGCAGGGTCCGTCTGGGCTCACGACCAAGGTGTGCTTGTGGCGGCGGCAAGGGGCCGCCGCCACTTTCGTTCCCCTCACCCGAATAACCGGAAGGCACCACCATGTCCCGAGAATCCGAGCGTGGCGCTGCTGCCGTCGAGTTCGCGATCGTGGTGCCTGTCCTCGTCATGTTGCTGCTGGGGATTATGGAGTTCAGCCGGGTTTACAACGCCCAGGCTGAGCTTTCAGCAGCGGCGCGCGAGGGCGTGCGTGTGTTGGCAGTGACCGGCAATCAAACAACGGCGCGGTCCGCAGCGAAGAACACCGCGGTTTCCTTGAAGCCGGCCTTGAAAGACACCAACATCAGCTTTGGCACACCATGCCCTTCAACGGTCAGCGCTGGAACCAGTCCCCAAGCCACGGTCACGATCACCTACTCCTTGTCCACCTTGACGGGAATAGCGGGACCATTCACGATGACCGGCAAGGGAACAATGCTATGCGGCGGCTGAAGCCGACCATGGGAAAGAACGACGGCGAGCGCGGCGCCGTGACCGTCATCGTGGCGCTGACGCTGGTGGTCTTTCTTGGCTTTGGCGCCATGGCCGTGGACGTGGCGATGATGTACTCGGAACGAACCCAACTTCGCAACGGAGCGGATGCAGCGGCCCTTGCCATCGCCCAGAAGTGCGCCAAAAATCCCAGTGACGCGGACTGTTCCAGCACGTCGTCCCTGGCAAAAACATTGGCGAACAACAACGCCAACGATAGCCTCAGCAACCTCAAGTCCGTAGTCCTGGACAAGACCAACCGCAAGGTGACAGTTACTGTGGGTTCGCAGGAAGCAGGCCACACGGCAAACCAAGTGTCCCTCTTCTTCGCCCGCGCCCTGGGTATAAATACCGCCGAGGTCAATGCCCCGGCTGCCGTCCAATGGGGCAGTCCAACCAAGGGTTTGGCCGCCTTCCCGATCACTATTTCAATCTGCCAGGTCCGCGGACAATACGGGGTCATGCAACTCCTGCAGATGCACGGAAGCGGAGCCAACCCCGGGTGTAACTATGGGCCGTCCGGCGCCGCCGTGGAAGGCGGCTTTGGCGGTCTCAAGCAGGACCCCTCTGTATGTGGCGCCACCATCGACATCTCGAAAAGCACCGCTGGCGGTGACACCGGCAACAATCCCCCGTCCTACTGCGACAGTCTTCTGAATTCATGGGCGGCCGACATAACGGCTGGAAAGGACGTCATTGTGCTGATCCCCATCTTCAACGCAGTCACCGGTACCGGCAATAATGCCGTTTTCGGTCTCACAACCTTCGCCGCTTTCAAGGTTGCGGGCTGGAAGTTTGGGCCCACCGGCCTGCCCTACACCTTCCACAACAGGACGCCGGACGTACCGGCTGCGCTGCAATGCCGCGAACCATGCAAAGGAATCATCGGCACGTTCGTCAAATACGTGTCGCTGGCCAACGGCTACACCCTGGGCCCGGTGAATCCGGACGGCGCTACCATCGTCGCCCTCAGCAGCTAGCCCCCACCATCAAGTGGTTCGTGAAAGCAACAGGAGCAGTCAGTGAAGTCACGTATGTTAGCCGGTTTATCAGCAGTGGTGCTGGCCATCATCGGAGCGGTCCTCATGATCACGTACGCGCAGGGCGCCGATACCCGCGCCATGAAGGACATGGATCCCACCGGGGTTCTCGTGGTGACCAAGGCCGTACCGGCCGGCTCCTCCCTCGATATCGTAAAGGCGTCAGTTGCGGTGCAGCAGGTGCCCGCAACGGCCGTTTCGAAGACTGCCCTCAAGAACCTCGACGATTCGGCCGGCAAGGTGGCCGCCGTGGACCTCGTCCCCGGCGAGCAGCTTCTCGCCGAGCGGCTCGTGGACCCACAAGACGCCAAGTCCAGCGGGTCCGTCAAAGTGCCCGCGGGCATGCAGGAAGTCACCTTTGAACTGGAAGCCAAGCGGGTGGTGGGCGGCAGGATTGAAGCGGGCGATCACATAGGGATCGGGTTCAGCTTCGGCGCAGGAGCGGACAAGACGAAGCCCGGAGAGGCCACCACCCAGCTCACCCTCCGAAAAATCCTGGTCACCGCCGTCCAGCGTGCCCCGCAACCAAGCGCAAAGCCCACAGACGGCACCAACCCGCAGGACACCACCCTCCCGCAGGGGTCGTTCATGGTCACCGTTGCCGTCAGCGATATCGACGCCACCAAGATCATCTATTCCTCAAACAACGGCGATCTCTGGCTCACCAAGGAACCCCTCGACGCCCAGGACAACGGCGGCTTCATCGCCAGGAAGGACACGGTGTACAAGTGAGCCGCTTCGTCCTCCTCTCCCCCAACGGCGACTTCGACCAGAAACTGCGCGCCGCCGTCGCCAACGGCCTGCGCGGCACCATCCAGACCATCTCGAGCGACATCCTCCCCGCAGGCCCGGCGGAACTGTTCGCCCTCCTGAACCAGGAGCAGCCCGAGGTGCTCATCATCGGCCCGGATGTCCCGTACGAGGAAGCGCTCCGGTTCGCCAAGGTCTTCGACGTCCAGCTGCCCGGCCTCAGCCTGGTCCTGGTCAGCGACGTTGACCCCGCCGGCTTGCTGCACGCCATGCGGGCCGGTATCCGCGACATCCTCAGCCCCCAGGCGGACGCCGCCGAAATCCGGGTACTGCTGGAACGCGCCTGCCAGTCGTTCGCCACCCGGCACCGCGGCCCCGAGGCGCAGCAGCCGGGAGACGGCAAGGGCCTGGTCATCGGTGTCTTCTCCCCCAAGGGCGGAGTCGGCAAGACCACCCTGGCCACCAACATTGCCATCGGCCTGGGCCAGGTGGCGCCCATGAGCGTAGTCATCGTGGACCTTGACCTGCAGTTCGGCGACGTCGCCTCCGGCCTGTACCTCAACCCCGAACACACCGTCACCGATGCCGTCACCCCGGCCGCCGCCCAGGACTCCCTGGTCCTCAAGGCCTTCCTCACCGTTCACCCGGCCGGCATCTACGCGCTGTGCGCCCCGCCCAACCCGGTGGATGCGGACCACATCACCCCGGAGCAGGTCAGCCACCTGCTGGACCAGCTGGCCCAGGAATTCCAGTACGTGGTGCTTGACACTGCCCCCGGCATGCCGGAAATCGGGCTGGCCGCCATGGAAAAATGCACTGACGTGGTCTGGGTCAGTGCCATGGACATCCCCAGCCTTCGCGGCCTCCGTTCCGGCCTGGAAGTCCTCCGCCAACTGGACATCATGCCCGAGTCCCGCCACGTGGTCCTGAACATGGCCGACGCCAAAGCGGGCCTGAACGTCCGGGACGTCGAATCCACCATCGGCGCCCCCGTGGACGTCAGCGTCCCCCGCTCCCGGGCCGTGGCACTGTCCACCAACCGCGGCATCCCCGTCCTCCAGGACTCCAAGAAGGACCCGGCCGTCAAGAGCCTCCGCCAACTGGTCCAGCGCTTCAACCCGGCCTGGCGCACGCAGGCCCAGCGGAAGCTTCACCGAAGGGTGGTTATCTGATGAAACTCTCCGAACGCATCAACGCGGCCCAGGGCCGTCCCCCGGCACCGGCCGGCACCGCGCTGCTGGAGCCTCCACACCCGGCCCCCGCGCCTGTCCCGGCCCCCGCCGACGGTACGGAAAAACGCCTTCCCGCCCACGCCGCCGTCGTGCATTCAACGCACGACGCCGGCACCTCCTTCGTGCCCAAGGCACCTGGCGTTGACGTCTTCGCAGCCATGAAGGACAGGGCGGCCACCGCCCTGTTCGAGCGCATGGGGACGCGCTTCAACGACGCCGCCGTCACCGAGCAGGAACTGCGGAGCACCGCCAAGGATGAGCTCACCCGGATCATCGATGCGGAGCAGGTGCCGCTCAGCGCGGAGGAACGCGCCCGCCTGGTCCGCGACGTGGCCGACGACGTGCTGGGCTACGGTCCCCTGCAACGACTGCTGGACGACCCCGCCGTCACCGAAATCATGGTCAACCGGATGGACCAGATCTACGTCGAGCGGAAGGGCAAGCTGACGCTCACCGAGTCCCGCTTCAGCTCCGAGGAACACCTCCGCAAAGTCATCGAACGGATCGTGTCCAAGGTGGGCCGCCGCATCGACGAGTCTTCCCCCCTTGTGGACGCACGCCTTGAGGATGGCTCCCGTGTCAACGCCGTGATCCCCCCGCTGGCCGTGGGCGGCTCCTCGCTGACCATCCGAAAGTTCTCCAAGACCCCGTTGACGGTCCGCAACCTCATTGACTTCGGCACGCTCACCCCGGAAATGGCGGAGCTGCTCAACGCCTGCGTCAAAGCCAAGCTCAACATCATCGTTTCGGGCGGCACGGGTACGGGCAAAACCACCCTCCTCAACGTGCTGTCCTCCTTCCTGCCGCACGATGAACGGATCGTCACCATCGAAGACGCGGTGGAATTGCAGATCCAGCAGGATCACGTGGTCCGGCTGGAAAGCCGGCCGCCCAACACCGAAGGCAAAGGCGAGGTGACCATCCGTGAGCTCCTCCGCAACTCCCTCCGTATGCGTCCGGACCGGATCGTGGTGGGCGAGGTCCGTGGCGGCGAATCGCTGGACATGCTGCAGGCCATGAACACCGGTCACGACGGCTCCCTGTCCACCGTGCACTCCAACTCGCCCCGCGACGCCGTGGCCCGCCTCGAAACCCTGGTGCTGATGGCAGGCATGGACCTTCCGCTGCGCGCCATCCGTGAACAGATCGCCTCCGCGGTGAACCTGATCGTGCAGATCTCCAGGCTCCGCGACGGGTCCCGCCGCATTACCCATGTCACCGAGGTGCAGGGGATGGAAGGCGACATCGTCACCCTCCAGGACGCGTTCGTGTTCGACTACTCTGCAGGCGTGGACGCCCAGGGCCGCTTCCTGGGCAAGCCCGTAGCCACCGGCATCCGTCCCCGGTTCATCGACCGGTTCGAGGACCTTGGCATCCATGTCTCGCCGGGAGTTTTCGCCGGCCCGCTGTCACCGGGCGCGAAGCAGGGGCAACACTCATGATCATCGGCATTGGAGCCGTCATCCTGCTGGCGGCCATCTGCCTGCTCGGCGTCGCAGTCCTCCTGCCGGGCGCCCCCTCGGTGCCGCTGGACCGCCGTCGTCCCTTTGAACCCCAGCCGCCGTCCTCCCTGACGCGCCTGGCCCTCTCGGGGGTCAAGTCCTTCGAACGGCTGCTCGCCGGCCGGCACGTGAAACTCTTCTCCCGGGCGGAACTGGAGAACGCGGGACTGCGGCTGAGCCAGGCGGAGTTCTTCCTGCTGGTGGGGATCGGAGCCTGCGTGGGAATGCTGGTGGGCATTGTCACCGTGGGACCTCTGGCAGGGCTGCTCCTTGCGTTCCTGGCACCGTTCGCCGGCAAGCTTGTTCTCGGGTTCCTGGCCGGAAAGCGCCGCGCCGCGTTCGACGGCCAGCTCGGCGACACCCTGCAACTTCTCTCCGGCGGCCTGCGCGCCGGACACAGCATCCTGCGCGCCATCGACGCCGCGGCCATGGAATCGCAAAAACCCACCTCGGAAGAGATGCGCCGCGTGATCACCGAAACCAGCTTGGGCCGCGACCTTCTGGCAGCCCTGAACGACACCGCGGAACGGATGAAGAACGAGGACTTCGTGTGGATCTCGCAAGCCATCCAGATCAACCGCGAGGTAGGCGGCAACCTGGCCGAAGTGCTGGACCAGGTTAACGAGACCATCCGCGAGCGCGCGGAGATCAAAGGCCACATCAAGGCACTGGCCGCCGAAGGCAAGTTTTCGGCCTACATCCTGATCGCCATGCCGTTCGGCATCGTGGCCATGCTGCTGGCCGTCAGCCCCAACTACATGAATTCAATGTTCACCCACCCCCTGGGCTGGGCGATGATCGGTGCCTCGTTCGTCCTGATGACCATCGGCGCGCTGTGGATGCGCAAGATTATCGACCTGAAGTTCTGAGGAAGCCATGAACCTGACCGTCGTGCTCTCGATCCTGTTGGTCTGCCTGCCCCTGGCCGCCTTGGCCTGGTCCGTCCTGACCGTGGACAAGCAAGGCCGGATCGCCGCCGCCGAACTGCTCTCGCGTGGTGCACCGCCCGCTGCGGCCGCCCCCGCCGGCACAGGGCCGGGACTTCTCGAGGCGTTGGGCAGGCGCCTGACTCCCCCCGCCTACGTCGCCTTCCTTGACCGGCTCCTGGCCCTGGCCGGCCGGCCCGCCTCCATGCCGCTCGGAAAGGTGCTGGGGTCCAAGCTCGGACTTGGCGTGGCCGGCGCGGCCGTTGGCCTTTACCTGACCTCGATCGGCAGCTCACCGATAATGAAGCTTGCCGGCCTTTTCGTCCTGGTTCTTGGCTACTTCATCCCGGACCTCCTGCTGTACAGCAAAGGCCAGGAACGGCAGAAGGCCATGCAGCTGGAACTTGCCAACACCTTGGACCAGATGCTCATTTCGGTGGAAGCCGGGCTGGGCTTCGAGGGCGCCATGGCACGGGCCGGTGAGAACGGCAAGGGCCCCCTTGCCGAGGAACTGGTGCGCACCCTGCAGGACATGCAGGTGGGGCGCAGCCGCCGGGAGTCCTACATCGCCCTGGCGGAGCGGACCAGCATTCCCGAACTGCGCAGCTTCGTGCAGGCCGTGGTCCAGGCCGACACGTATGGAATCGCCATCAGCCGGGTATTGCGCGTCCAAGCCAAGGTCATGCGCGTCAAGCGGCGCCAGCGGGCCGAGGAAAAGGCCATGAAACTGCCCGTCATGATCCTTTTCCCGCTGTTGTT
Source organism: Arthrobacter sp. 135MFCol5.1 (assembly GCF_000374865.1). GTDB lineage: Bacteria > Actinomycetota > Actinomycetes > Actinomycetales > Micrococcaceae > Arthrobacter. The sequence continues at coordinate 513,406 of NZ_KB895452.1, forward strand.
CTTTATATTTCCGGTGCTCTTTATTGCCATTCTGGGACCGGCGGTCATTAACACCATCGCCACCTTTACTGGCCAGTAGGGTGCCTCAGCATGGCGGCAAGGTTGCCTCAAGGTTTACACAGAATCATCCGAAACAGGTCATCGAAGGATTTCCAGGAAGTAGCCTTGGACAATGCACAATCCCGATCCCGGCTCCAGCGGAAACAGCCCCGCTGCGGATTTTCCGCCGGCCGGGATCGCGCCGCCGCCCATTCCAGCCGCAGGTGCGGACCATTCGTTGAAGGCGGCCGCTCTCTTGCCTCTCATTGATGCATCCGTCCTGGATGAACTCGACGACGAACTCGCAGGGTCCGGGCTGGCCCGGCGCTTCGCCCGGGATTACGCCGCCATGTGGGACACACGCCTGGCCCGGCTGGGAACAGCCGTGGACAGCCAGGACGAGGCCTCAGCCCTGGACGCGGTAATCAGCCTCAAAATCAGTTCCGCAATGGTGGGCGGTATTCGGCTGGCCAAGCTCGCCGAGGTCCTCGAAGCCCTGATCCGGCAAGGCGACTTCGTCCAGGGGCAGGCCATGATGGCCGGCGTTGCCCACGACGGCGCGCGGACGGTGTCCGAACTCCAGTCAACCTTCATCCTCGAGCAGGGGTAGCTGTCCGGTCAGGCGTCGTCGGGCCGCCGGGGCGCAAGCCTGTATCCCACCCCGCGGACCGTCTGCAGCCAGCGGGGCGCGAGCTGGTCCTCCTTGAGCTTGCGCCGCAGGTTTCCCACATGGACTTCGACGGCCCGCTCGTCCGCTTCGCTGATGTAGGTGTCATGGTCGTAGAACTCCCCGCGGACCGCCCGCACCAGGTCAGCCCTGGTACACACGGCGCCGCCACCTTTCAGCAGCACATGGAGCAGGTCGAATTCGCTGCGCGTCAGGCCCAGCGGCTCCCCCCTGACTTCCACGGTGCGCGTCCGGTGGTTCAGGCGAAGCCCGTTGTGCTGCAGGATTCCGGACTCGGCGGGCGCGGCGGCAGGAGCCGCTGCTTGGCCCCATGCGGCAGGAGCCGCGGCTTGGCCCCACGCGGCAGGTGACGGGCGCAGCCCGTTGGCCTCCTGGCGTGGCCTGCGCATCATCGCCGCCACCCGGGCACGGAGCTCCCTGGGCCTGAACGGCTTGGCGATGTAGTCATCAGCCCCGGTGTTCAAGGCTGACAAGAGGTCCGGTTCCTCAGTCCTCCCCGTCAACATCACCACGTAGGCGTTGCTGAACGTCCGGATCCGCCGCAAGACCTCGAACCCGTCAATGTCCGGCAGGCCGATATCGAGAGTCACAACACTGGCCTGCTTGCTGCGGACCACCTCTACCCCGGACCGCCCATCATCAGCTGTATGCACCTCAAAGCCCGCTTGGGTCAAAACACCTTCAAGGAGGTTCCGCACATCGGCGTCATCTTCGATGACAACAGCTACACCAAGATCGTCCATTGCTATCCCTGCGCCAGGCGGAGATGGCCCCCCATTGGCCCAGCGCCAATGCCATACCCGCTCCAACCATTTATACGCTACTAGTAAGCCCTGCTGATGACATCCGCAACGGCCCTAAAAATTGAAAAGTCAATTATTATGACAAGATATGTGCAATATGGGCGGAAAGGGGTACCTGCCCGGCATGGGAGCAGTAAAGAAGGCCTCCCGGGCACTTTGCTTTCCACAGGTAAAGGGGTACGAGTCAGAAACATGGCTGAGCCATTGTTCCACCGGGGACCCGGCCGCATCTTCCGCAGGCTGGGAACCCGCGCCCAAGTGGCGTTGTGCCAACTCCCCATCACGGTCATTGTGGCCATCATTGCCGTAGCCACACCCTTCGCCTGGCCCTCGCTCACGCACAGCCCCCTGTACCTGGCCGGCATTGCGTTGCACGGAATCCTGTTCCTCGCCTGTTTCCTGGTCCCCTGGGAACGCCTGGCGCACCGGGCCTACCTGATCATCCCGGTACTGGACTTCGCGGCCATCGGGTTCCTTCGCAACGGTGCCGCACCGCTGCTGCCTGGCCTGGCCGTGCTGGTGGTCTTCCCGGTGATCTGGCTGTCCGCCTCCGGAATGCTGTCCCGGACCAGCCTGGCGCTCAGCTTTGTGGGCCCTTTCCTGGTCATGGTCCCTCCAACCGCTGCCCACCTCCCGTCCGTCACGGCCTCGGACCTCACCACCGTGGTCCTCTTCCCCCTCATGATGCTCGCGGTTTCGCTGGCCATCCGCTTCGCAAGCGTGAACCTGCGGCTGCAGCAACGCGAACTCGCCGAAAAGGACCGGGAACTCCGTGACCTGCTGGCCGCAAGCCGGGAACGGGAGAAGCTGCTGGAGACGGTGCTGGACGCCACCGACGTTGGCATTGCCGCCGTCGACCGCTCAGGCCACTTCCTGGTCTCCAACAGCCGGCAGCGCAACTTCCGCCGGGTCACCGGCGCCGACGACGACGTCCCCGGCCAGGGTCACCAGCTGATCTACGGCCAGGACCGGCGGACCCTGCTTCCCCCGGACCGGCGGCCCATCAGCCGGGCGATGGCCGGGGAATCCTTCGCCGACTACCTGGTGTGGGCGGGCGAGGGCCCGGAACAGCGGGCCGTCTCCACCGCGGCCCGGCCGCTGGTGAGCGAGGACGGCAGGCTCACCGGCGCCGTGGTGGTGTACAGCGATGTGACGGGCTGGGTGGAATCGCTGGCGGCGAACCAGGACCTGATCTCCAACGTGTCGCATGAATTCAAGAACCCGCTGAACTCGATCATCGGCAACGTGGACCTGGTGCTCGACGACGTCGCCGATCTGCCGCCGCATGCAGCCAAACGCCTGCTGGTGGTGCAGCGCAACGCGGAGCGGATGATCGACCTCGTGGCTGACCTGACGGCCTCGGCATCCACCACCATGAACGTCCACCCGAAACGGACCGACCTCGCCAGCCTGGTTGAAACCAGCCTCGGCTCCGCGCAGGCGTCGGCGCAGCGGTCACACGTGGAAATCGCCGCCGACGTCCCCTCGCCGCTCTGGGCCTACGCGGATCCGCTCCGGATCGGCCAGGTACTGGACAACCTGGTGTCCAACGCCATCAAATACTCGCCCGACGGCGGCACGGTGAGCATCAGCGCCGAAGCGGACGCCCAGTGGGTCTCACTCAGCGTCAAGGACACCGGCATGGGGATGTCAGCGGAGGACGCCACCAGGGTGTTCAACAGATTCTTCCGCGCCGAATCCGCGCGGCTTGCCGCCATACCCGGCGCCGGTCTGGGCCTGTCCATCACCAGGATGATCGTGGAGCGGCATGGCGGCACCATCACGTGCCAGAGCGGCGAGGGCCAAGGCAGCACCTTCACGGTGACGTTGCCGGCCGAGGGCCCACCGCCGGCGTTCTAATGTTGGCGCAGGGCCCGTGTCTGTTCGGCGCGGGCCAGCAGTTCGTGGTCGGACGGGTAAGCCACTTCCTCCAGCACCAGCGGGTGCGGGGCGGCCAGGACTGACTTGGCGTCCCGTTTCTGCAGGAGCAGCCGCTCGTGCAGCCAGCCAGGTTCCACGGTGCCCTCCCCCACGTAAAGAGCCGAACCCACCAAGGCCCGGACCATGTTGTGGCAGAACGCATCGGCCTGGACGGTAGCCACGATGACGCCGTCGTCACCGCGCGCGAACTCAAAGCGCTGCAGTTCCCGGATGGTGGTGGCCCCTTCGCGCGGCTTGCAGAACGAGAGAAAGTTTTGCAGGCCCAGCAGCTGCGAGGCACCCTGGTTGAGCAGGCCGACATCCAGCGGATTCTTGTGCCACAGCGTGAAGTACCGTGCCAACGGGTCCCAGAGGGCTGGTCCGTCCGCGATCCGGTAGCTGTAGCGGCGCCAGAGGGCCGAAAAACGGGCGTCGAAGCCCACAGGCGCCAACGCGATGTTATGGACTTCGACGGCGCCGTGGAGGTCGCCCAGGGCACGGTTCAGTGCGCCTCGGAGCCGGCGCAGCAGGGCGACGGCGGGATCAAGTTCGTGCCCGCGCGGCAATGCCAGCCATTCAGCTTCAGTGAGGTCCAGGTGGACCACCTGGCCGCGGGCGTGGACGCCGGCATCGGTGCGGCCGGCCACGGTGACCCGGACCGCGCGGCGCACCACCAGCTCGATCGCTTCCTCAAGGACTCCCTGGACGGTCCGCAGGCCCGGCTGCAACGCCCACCCGCTGAAGGGGCCGCCGTCGTACGAAAGATCAAGCCGGAGACGCAAAAACCCGCCGCCCCCTAAGACGGGGGCCGCGGGTTTTTGGTGGTTCACAGACCTAAGTCTATGCGAAGCAGGTCAGCGAATTACTTCGCGTCCTTCTCCTCGGCTGCGGGAGCTTCGGCGGCTTCCTCAGCGGCCGGAGCCTCTTCGGTTGCAGCTTCTTCAGCAGCAGGTGCCTCTTCGGTTGCAGCAGCTTCCTCAGCGGCCGGAGCCTCTTCGGCAGCCGGAGCAGCAGCAGCAGCAGCTTCCTTCTTGTCGGCGTCGCGCTTGGCGGCAGAGGTAGCCTCGGCTACGACGGCCTGCTTGGCGGAAACCGGCTCCAGGACCAGCTCGATGACAGCCATGGGAGCGTTGTCGCCCTTGCGGTTGCCGATCTTGGTGATGCGGGTGTAGCCGCCGTCGCGGTTCTCCACGGCCTGGGCGATGTCGGTGAACAGCTCATGGACGACGCCCTTGTTGCTGATCAGGCCGAGAACCCGGCGGCGGGAGGCGAGGTCGCCACGCTTGGCGAAAGTCACCAGGCGCTCTGCGTACGGCTTCAGGCGCTTGGCCTTGGTCACCGTGGTGGTGATCCGCTTGTGCTCGAACAGGGATGCTGCCAGGTTCGCGAGCATGAGGCGCTCGTGAGCCGGGCCGCCTCCGAGGCGCGGACCCTTAGTGGGGGTAGGCATAATTGTTTCTCCTCATGTGGAAGCCGTGGACGGCACACCATGGTGCTGCCCGCGGCCAAGGTCTGGTTTAGAGTTCGTCGTCGCCGAACGCGGCGTCGTCCTCTTCGATTGCTGCGGCGCGTGCTGCGAGGTCAAAACCGGGAGGCGAGTCCTTGAGGGACAGGCCCAGTTCAACCAGCTTTGCCTTGACCTCGTCAATGGACTTTGCACCGAAGTTGCGGATGTCCATCAGGTCGGCCTCGGAGCGGGCAACGAGTTCACCCACGGTGTGGATGCCCTCACGCTTGAGGCAGTTGTAGGAACGGACGGTGAGGTCCAGATCCTCGATCGGCAGTGCCATGTCGGCTGCCAGGGCAGCGTCGGTGGGCGACGGGCCGATCTCGATACCTTCAGCTGCGGTGTTCAGCTCACGGGCCAGACCGAACAGTTCCACCAGGGTGGTGCCTGCGGAAGCGACGGCATCGCGCGGGGCGATGGCCTGCTTGGTCTCGACGTCGACAATCAGCTTGTCGAAGTCGGTGCGCTGCTCAACACGGGTTGCTTCCACGCGGAAAGTAACCTTCAGGACCGGCGAGTAGATGGAGTCGACCGGGATACGGCCGATCTCTGCGTCGCCGGACTTGTTCTGAGCTGCCGAAACGTAGCCGCGGCCGCGCTCGATGGTCAGTTCGAGTTCGAACTTGCCCTTCGAGTTCAGCGTGGCGATGTGCAGATCCGGGTTGTGGAATTCGACGCCGGCCGGCGGAGCGATGTCCGCGGCGGTGACGACTCCGGGGCCCTGCTTGCGCAGGTAAGCCACGACGGGCTCGTCGTGCTCGGAGGAAACCGACAGGCTCTTGATGTTAAGGATGATCTCGGTGACATCTTCCTTGACACCCGGAACCGTGGTGAACTCGTGCAGCACACCATCGATCCGGATGCTGGTTACGGCAGCACCGGGGATGGAGGAGAGCAGGGTACGGCGGAGGGAGTTTCCGAGGGTGTAGCCGAAGCCCGGTTCCAGCGGTTCGATGATGAACCGCGAACGGTTTTCGGAGACTACCTCTTCGGAGAGGGTGGGGCGCTGTGCAATGAGCACTTAGGTTTCCTTTCGGCGAGCATCCGCTATATGACGCAACACAGGTGGTGGAAATTCGGTCTGAAGACTTAACGCGCTGGGCTTGCCCGGGCCATCACTGGTCCGGGCAAGCTCCTGCTGCGGAAAAGAATTAGACGCGGCGGCGCTTCGGCGGGCGGCAGCCGTTGTGCGCTGCGGGGGTGACGTCCTGGATGGAGCCAACCTCGAGGCCTGCGGCCTGCAGCGAACGGATTGCGGTTTCGCGCCCGGAACCCGGTCCCTTGACGAAAACGTCAACCTTGCGCATGCCGTGCTCCTGCGCACGCTTGGCAGCGGCTTCGGCAGCCATCTGGGCAGCGAACGGGGTGGACTTGCGCGAGCCCTTGAAGCCAACCTCGCCAGAGGAAGCCCAGGAAATAACAGCACCGGAGGGATCCGTGATGGAAACGATGGTGTTGTTAAAGGTGCTCTTGATGTGCGCCTGGCCAAGCGCGATATTCTTCTTGTCCTTCTTACGCGGCTTGCGAACCGCGCCACGAGTCTTCGGGGGCATTTTTTCTCCTACAGAAAGTTATTGGGGAAAGTCCGTAAATCCCGAGCGGGGATTTTAACGGGCCTTCTTCTTGCCGGCGACGGTACGCTTCGGGCCCTTGCGGGTACGTGCGTTGGTCTTCGTACGCTGACCGCGTACGGGCAGGCCCTTGCGGTGGCGCAGGCCTTCGTAGCTGCCGATTTCAACCTTGCGGCGGATATCTGCTGCTACTTCGCGGCGAAGGTCACCCTCAACCTTGTAGTTGCCTTCAATGTAGTCACGCAGCTCAACCAGCTGGGCGTCAGTCAAGTCCTTGACGCGAACGTCAGCGCTGATGCCCGTGGCAGTCAGGGTTTCGTGTGCACGGGTCTTGCCCACGCCGTAGATGTAAGTAAGCGCAATTTCCAGCCGCTTTTCGCGGGGAATGTCTACGCCAGCGAGACGAGCCATAGTGGCAGTACTCCTTGATAAACCGGAGGTCGTAGGCAGTACACCCGCACATTCCGTACGGCCCCAGCCTCCGACCGGGGGTTAGCTGTCCGGACTCTTTCGAGCTCAATGTTCCAGATCAGCTTGTGCTGCCTTTATTTACTTGCGTGGGTTAGCAACCCAGGATTTCCTTCAGGGAAGGAAATTAGCCCTGGCGCTGCTTGTGGCGCGGGTTCTCGCAGATCACCATGACCCGGCCGTTACGGCGGATCACTTTGCACTTTTCGCAGATCTGCTTGACGCTCGGCTTGACCTTCATGGCGTTCCTTTGCGTGTAACAGTTGGTCAGCTGGAGCAGCAGTCAGCATGCGCTGCAGCTGCCCAGCAATTTACTTGTAGCGGTAGACGATACGACCACGGGTGAGGTCGTACGGGCTCAGCTCCACCACTACGCGGTCCTCGGGGAGGATCCGGATGTAGTGCTGACGCATCTTTCCAGAGATGTGTGCCAGAACGATGTGCTTGTTGGTGAGCTCAACGCGAAACATCGCGTTAGGCAGCGCCTCGGTCACAACGCCTTCGATCTCAATGACCCCGTCCTTCTTGGCCATACCCTCCGCTAACTGTTGTTGCCGCAGCCCCGCCGGATTGCACCGGACATGACTACGAACGTTTTTGTTGGATCGATTGCCATCTCCAAGCCCAAAAGGGCGCGGCAGTCCAGACAACCAACAGACAACATTACGCCATCTGGCGGCGAAAGTTAAATCCAGCCATGCTAGCGCATCCGGTCGCCGTATGCACCATACGCACCCGCAGGAGTGGTCACGGCCTCCGCGCTGGCCACGCCGTCCAGAACGGCCAGGCGGACGACGTCGGCTGCCGCGCTTTGCAGCGAAATGAGGCTGGTTTGCCGGGCGGCTTCGTCCGTGCGGTCCAGCGCCAGGGCGCCGGACGCGAGGCAGAATACGGTATCCCCGTCGGCGAGGGTGTGGCTCGGATTCAGGGCCCGGGCAATCCCGGCGTGTGAGGCAGATGCCGTGCGCTTGCACTCCGCCGCATCCAGCACGGCATTGGTGGCCACGACGACCAGGGTGGTGTTCAACGGCGCCGGACGTCCCGGCTTGTCCTCCCGGTGATGGAGCCTGTCGGAATCCAGGGTTCGGTTCTCGACAAGCCCACCCACGGGGAGCCCGAGTGCGTTGACTATGGCCAGCGCACCCACAACTACGCCGTTCTCCAGCATGACCGATGCTGTTCCCACGCCACCTTTGAACTGTCCCCTGCCGATGAGGGCTCCGGTGCCGGCACCGACGTTGCCGCGCTCGACGTCGTGCCCCTCCGGTTGTGCCGACGCGGCGGCGGCTGCCGCGAAGCCCATGTCCGGCGTCGGCCGTGCGGCGAAGTCGCCACCCCTGCCAAGGTCGAAGATCGCGGCTGCCGGAACGATGGGCACGACTCCCCCGGGCACGGCGAACCCGCGGCCGTTGGCCTCGCACCAGGCTTGGGCGCCGGCGGCGGCGGCAAGCCCGTAGGCGCTGCCACCGGCCAAGACCACCGCATCCACGGTGCTGACCAGCGTGGTGGGGTCGAGCGCATCCGTTTCGTGGGTGGCGGGGCCGCCGCCCTGGACGTCCACCGACCCCTTGGTGCCCGGCGGCGGCAGGACCACCGTGACTCCGGTCAGCCAGCCATCGCCGGTCCGCTGGTGGTGGCCTACCCGGATGCCCGGGACGTCTGCAATGGTTCCCATGCCCCTATTCTGCACGTCGCGGGCGCGCCCCTGCCGCAAGGGCAAACTTTATGCGAGACTGCATCCAACACAGCGTTAACGGGCGACTAAGCCTCGGATAACAGTCCTTCGAGAAGGGCAAATGCGGGCTTCAGCCCACTGACGGTCTGGTGTAGTTAGTCCCTAGATTCAGCCAGTGCCCGCCACGAGCAGGCTCCCGACCCGGGAGAGACACGCATGACCCGTCAACTCGCCCCGCATCCGTCCGCCAAGCCCAAGCGGCCGCCAGGACCCGCAGCGAAGATTCCGCACCGGCGGTGGACCGCAAGGAACCGCCGGGACTTCTTTGTTTTCCTTGCCATGGCGCTGCCCAACCTGGTGCTGATCGCCGTCTTCACCTACCGTCCGCTGATCAGCAACATGTATTACTCCACGCTGGACTGGACGCTGGGTTCCCCCACCGCCACCGTCGTGGGCCTGGCCAACTACGCCACCTTCTTCACCAGCAATGACGCCCCCAAGGTCCTGGGGACCACCGCCGTGTTCACCGTGGTGACGGTGGGCGGATCCATGCTGCTGGGCCTGCTGGTGGCGGTGGCGCTGAACGGGAAGATCCGTGGCACCACGTTTGCCCGGTCCGCCGTGTTTGCGCCCTACGTGCTCTCCGGCGTGGGCGTGGGCCTGGTGTGGCTGTTCATCTTCGACCCCGGCTACGGCGTCCTCGCCTGGCTGCTGCGCGGCATCGGCCAGCAGAGCCCGCAGTGGATCAACGACCCCCAGTTGTCGCTGGTCATGGTGATCCTGGTGTACGTCTGGAAGAACCTTGGCTATTGCGCCGTGGTGTACCTTGCCGGGCTGCAGTCCCTGCCGAAAGACGTCATGGAAGCCGCGTCCCTCGACGGTGCGAACGGGTTCCGGCGTTTCCTGAGCATCTCGCTGCCGCTGCTGTCCCCCACCACGTTCTTCCTCCTCATCACCACCATGCTCAGCTCGTTGCAGGCCTTTGACCTCATCCGCATCATGACGCCGCTGGGCACCGGCACCAGCACCCTGATCTACGAGGCTTACCTCCAAGCGTTCGGGGCGTACAACCGGGCCGGCTATTCAGCAGCCATTTCCGTGGTGCTGTTTGCCATCCTCCTGGTGATCACCGTGCTGCAGCTGCGCTTCGTGGAACGAAAGGTGCACTACTCGTGACGTCCCTATCACCGGTCAACCCGGACCCGGCGGCCCCGGCGGTGTCGACGCCGGATCCGGCCCTCCGCCCCGACCGTCCCTTTTCGCGCCGAAACCTTGTCCAGACGATTGTTGGCGGCTACCTGCCGCTGCTCATTGCCACGCTGGTGGTGTTCCTGCCCCTGCTCTGGATGGTCCTCAGCTCCTTCAAGTCCTCCGGCGAGATTGTCACCACGGACCTGAAGATCCTCCCGGAGAGCCTGAACCTGGAGAACTATCGGACCGCCATGACCACCGTCCCGTTTGGACAGTTCTTCCTGAACAGCACCATCGTTACCCTGGCGGGGGCCACCATCAAGGTGCTGCTCGCGATCCTGACGGCGTACGCGCTGGTCTTTGTCCGCTTCCCGTTCCGGAACTTCATCTTCCTGTTGATCCTGGTGGCCCTCATGGTGCCGCCGCAGGTCTCCATCCTGCCCAACTTCATCCTGATCGCCGGGATAGGCGGAAAGAACACCCTGTGGGGCATCATCCTGCCGGGCCTCGGCACCGCGTTCGGTACCTTCCTGCTGCGCCAACACTTCCGGACCCTGCCCGCCTCCATCCTGGAATCGGCGGAAATGGACGGGGCCGGGCACTGGCGCCGGCTGTGGCAGATCGTGGTTCCGGTCTCGGTCCCCTCCATTGCCACGGTGGCACTGGTGACCATCGTGACCGAATGGAACGACTACATCTGGCCGCTGATCATCACAGACCGGCCGGAGACCATGACCCTCCCGGTGGGCCTGACGCTGTTGCAAAACAGTGAGAGCAACGCCGCCGGCTGGGGCGTGCTCATGGCCGGCGCCGTCCTGGTCATCGTGCCCATCCTGATCATCTTCGCGGCCCTGCAGCGCTACATCGTGGCGGGCCTCACCCAAGGCAGCGTGACCGGCTAAGCTGCCGGCCGCCGTCGAACTTCCACCTTCCACAAGGCAACAACCGAAAGGAACTCTCATGGCATTGCATCTGGACCGGAGGCATTTCCTGGGCCTGGCAGGGGCTACCGCCTCCGCGGCCGCCCTGGCAGCATGCGGCGGACCCTCAACCACCGGCGGCGGCCAGGCCACGTCCCAAGCGGCCGACATCGACTTCAGCGGGGTAAAGCCTGCGGCCAAGATCGACTTCTGGTCCAGCCACCCTGGCCAGTCCCAGGACGTCGAAAAGAGCCTGATTGACAAATTCCACGCCCAGAACCCGGACATCACGGTCAACCTGGTTACGGCCGGCGCCAACTATGAGGAGATCGCCCAGAAATTCCAGACCGCGCAGGCGGCCAAGTCGGGCCTCCCCGGCGTCGTGGTCCTGTCCGACGTCTGGTGGTTCCGCTATTACACCAACGGCAGCATCATCCCCGTCGACAGCCTCACCAAGCAGCTGGACATGAAGATGGACGATTTCCAGAAGTCCTTGGTGGACGACTACAAATACGACGGCAAGCAGTGGGCCCTCCCCTACGGCCGCTCAACGCCCCTGTTCTACTACAACAAGGATCACTTCGCCGCCGCGGGCCTGCCCGACCGCGCCCCCAAGACCTGGGACGAGTTCGGGGAATGGGCACCCAAGCTGAAGGCGAGCTCCGGCGCCCAGTACGCCTACATTTACCCGGCCCTGGCCGGCTATGCGGGGTGGACGCTGCAGAACATGCTGTGGGGCTGGGGCGGCGGCTGGTCCAACGAATGGGACATCACGTGCGACTCAACCGAGTCCGTGGCGGCGCTGCAGTGGGCCCAGGACTCGATCTACAAGGACAAGTGGGCTGGCGTCTCCTCCAAGGAAGCCGCTGACGATTTCTCCGCCGGCCTGACCTCCACCACCATTTCCTCCACCGGCTCGCTGCTGGGAATCCTGAAGTCCGCCAAGTTCAATGTGGGCGTAGGCTTCCTGCCGGGCGGCCCGAAGGCGCAGTCCAACGTATGCCCCACCGGCGGCGCCGGCCTGGGCATCCCGAGCGGGATCACCAAGGAGGAACAGCTGGCCGCGGGTACGTTCCTGAAGTTCATCACGCAGCCGGAGAGCACCGCGGAGTTCTCTGCCGCCACCGGCTACATGCCCACCCGCAAGTCTGCCGACATGACGGCGGTCCTGGCCAAGACGCCGCAGATCAAGACGGCCATGGACCAACTGGCCGTCACCAAGGTCCAGGACAACGCCCGGGTGTTCCTGCCGGGCGCAGACCAGGAGATGGCCAAGGCTGCCGCGAAGATCCTCACCCAGCAGGGCGACGTCAAGTCCTCCATGACGGACCTGAAGAGCACCCTGCAGGGGATCTACGACCGGGATGTGAAGCCGAAGCTGAAGGCTTAGCGCTTTTCGACACGCGAAAGCCCTGGCGAACCCCGTTTATGGGTTCGCCAGGGCTTTTGCGTGTCGCTGAAGAAAACACGCGTCGTACCGCTCTTGGCGGTTTGGCCTAAGGGATGGGAACGGGTGTGACGCCCAGCGGCACCAGGTGCTCCGCGCCGCCGTCGGGGGCCGAAAGCACCCAGATGCCCTTCTCATGCACAGCAACCGAATGCTCCCACTGGCAGGACCGCTTGCCGTCGGTGGTGACCACGGTCCAGTCGTCCTCCAGGACCGCGGTGTCGATGCCGCCACGGACCAGCATGGGTTCGATGGCAAGGCACAGGCCCGGCTTGATCTTCGGTCCCCGGTGGTTGGTGCGGTAGTTCAGCACGTCCGGGGCCATGTGCATCTCGGAGCCAATCCCGTGGCCCACGTAGTCCTCCAGGATGCCCAGGGGCTTGCCCGGAACGGAAGAGACATAATCGTCGATGGCGGCACCGATATCGCCCACATGGCTTCCCGTGGCCAGCGCCGCGATGCCACGCCACATGGCTGCCTCGGTGACGTCGGAGAGCCGCTGGTCTTCGGGATCCGCTGTGCCCACGATCACGGACCGCGCGGAATCGGAGTGCCAGCCGTCGACGATGGCACCGCCGTCGATGGAAATGATGTCACCGTCCTGCAGGACCCGGCTGCCCGGGATACCGTGGACCACTTCCTCGTTCACGGACGTGCAGATGGTGGCCGGGAAGCCGTGGTAGCCCAGGAAGTTGGATTTCGCGCCCGCTTCGTTGAGGACCGCTGCAAAGACGTCGTCCAGGTGCTTGGTGGTGACACCGGGCACCGCGGCGGCGACGGCGGCGTCCAGCGCGCGGCTGAGGACCAGTCCTGCTTCATGCATGGTGCGCATCTGGGCGTTGTTCTTGAATTCGATGCGGGGTTGGCCGAAGGCCATGGTGTGTCCTTTCAAATGGCTGAGGCTCCTCCCGGATTCCGGGAGGAGCCTCGATAACCGTGGCGCCTTGGGTCAGGCTGCCTGTGCGGCCTTGATGGCCTGCATCACGCGGTTGGTTACTTCGTCGATGGGACCGATCCCGTCCACCTGGGTCAGGATGCCACGCTCGGCATACTTGGCCACGACTGCCTCCGTCTGCTCGTGGTAGAGGTCAAGGCGGTGGCGGATGACGGCTTCGTTGTCGTCGCTCCGGCCCGTTTCCTTGGCCCGGCCCAGGAGGCGGTGAACCAGTTCCTCGTCGTCGGCCGTCAGCTGCAGCACCACGTCGAGCTTCTCGTCGCCGTCGGCGAGGATCTCGTCAAGGTAGTCCACCTGCGCGGTGGTGCGCGGGTAGCCGTCCAGCAGGAAGCCGTTTTCGACGTCGGATTCGCCCAGGCGGTCGCGGACCATCTTGTTGGTCACGCTGTCCGGCACGAAGTCACCGTTGTCCATGTACTTCTTCGCCTCGATGCCGAGCGGGGTTTCGCCCTTCACGTTGGCGCGGAAGATGTCGCCGGTGGAGATGGCCACAACGCCAAGGCGTTCTGAAATCCGCTCCGCCTGCGTTCCTTTTCCGGAACCGGGAGGTCCAATAATCAGCATTCTCGTCATCGCAAAAGCCCTTCGTAGTGACGTTGTTGTAGCTGCGCATCAATCTGCTTGACGGTCTCCAGGCCAACGCCCACCATGATCAGGATCGAGGTGCCACCGAACGGGAAGTTCTGGTTTGCGTTGATCAGTACCAGTGCCACCAGTGGAATCAGTGCCACGAAACCCAGGTAGAGGGCGCCGGGCAGCGTGATCCGCGAGAGCACGTACTGCAGGTAGTCCGCGGTCGGCCGGCCGGCGCGGATACCTGGAATGAAGCCGCCGTACTTCTTCATGTTGTCCGAGACTTCTTCAGGGTTGAAGGTAATCGCGACGTAGAAGTAGGTGAAGAACACGATCAGGAGGAAGTAAACCGCCATGTAGATCGGGTGGTCACCGCGGGTCAGGTTGTTGTTGATCCATTCAACCCACGGCTGGAGCTGCTCGCCGTTCCGGGGCTGGTTGAACTGTGCGATCAGCCCTGGAATGTAAAGCATGGAGGAAGCGAAGATCACCGGAATGACGCCGGCCATGTTCACTTTGATGGGAATGTAGGTGCTGGTTCCGCCCACGGTCCGGCGGCCGATCATCCGCTTGGCGTACTGGACCGGAACGCGCCGCTGGGACTGTTCCACGAAGACCACCAGGGCAACCGTGAGAAGGCCCACCACCAGGACGAGGAAGAAAGTCCCCGGTCCCTGGGAGGTCCAGATCGCGCCGAGCGAGGTGGGGAACTGCGCTGCGATGGAGGTGAAGATCAGCAGCGACATGCCGTTGCCCACACCCTTTTCGGTGACGAGCTCGCCCATCCACATGATCAGGCCGGTGCCGGCCGTGAGGGTGATGATGATCAGGATGGTGGTGATGATGCTCGTGTCCGGGATCACCGGGAGCTGGCAGCCCGGCAGAAGCTGGCCGGAGCGGGCCAGGGACACCAAAGTGGTGGCGTTGAGCAGGCCCAGGGCGATGGTGAGGTAGCGGGTGTACTGGGTCAGCTTGGACTGGCCCGATGCGCCCTCGTCGTAGAGCTGCTGGAACCGGGGAATGACCACCCGGAGCAGCTGGACGATGATGCTGGCCGTGATGTACGGCATGATGCCCAGGGCGAAGATGGACACCTGGAGCAACGCGCCGCCGCTGAAAAGGTTGACGAGCTGGTACAGCCCGCCGGCAGTCTGACCGTTATGCAAGCATTGCTGGACATTCTGGTAGTTCACACCGGGCGAGGGAATGAAAGCACCCAAGCGGAAGATGGTGATGATTCCCAGCGTGAACAACAACTTGCGTCGCAGATCAGGCGTGCGAAAGGCCCGGCCAAATGCGCTAAGCAAGCGTCCTCCTGTGGTGTCAATAAGAGTGGGGTTGCGGAACTTGATAAATCCCGACATCCGAGTCTAACGGTTGGATGCGCGATGCGAACAATCCATCCCCGCCGGGGTGCGCCGGAAGGCAGGAAAAATTCGCCCGGCGGATATGGAAAACTCCCGGTATCCGGGGCCAAAGCCCGCGGATACCGGGAGTTCAACAGCTGGCGCCGTCCCTTAGAGGGCGGTGGTGCTTCCGCCTGCTGCGGCAATCTTTTCTGCGGCGCTGGCCGAGAATGCGTGGGCGGTGACGTCAACCTTGACGGTGATGTCGCCGGTGCCCAGCACCTTGACGGGCTGGTTCTTGCGAACGGCACCCTTTTCGACCAGGTTCTCCACGGTGACTGCGCCACCTTCCGGGAACAGCTCGTTGAGCTTGTCCAGGTTTACAACCTGGAACTCAACCCGGAACGGGTTCTTGAAGCCGCGCAGCTTCGGCAGGCGCATGTGCAGCGGCAACTGGCCGCCGGCAAAGCCAGCCTTCACCTGGTAGCGGGCAGCCGTACCCTTGGTACCGCGGCCGGCGGTCTTACCCTTGGATGCCTCACCACGACCAACACGGGTCTTGGCGGTCTTGGCACCCGGAGCGGGACGCAGGTGGTGAACCTTCAGGGCGTTCTGCTTCTCAGCAGCCTGTGCCTTATCAGCAGTGTTCTCTGCCATTTACTTCGCCTCCTCTACCTTTACCAGGTGCGGAACCGTGTTGATCATCCCGACGGTCACGGCGTCGGCGGTGCGGACAACGGTGTGTCCGATCCGCTTCAGGCCGAGCGACCGCAGGGTGTCGCGCTGGTTCTGCTTGCCGCCAATGGCGGACTTGATCTGAGTGATCTCCAACTGAGCGTCGGAGGGGACCAGGTTCTTAGCCATGACTAGGCACCTGCCTTCGGGGCGAGAAGGGCCTTCACCAGTGCCTGGGGAGCAACCTCGTCCAGCGGCAGGCCGCGGCGTGCTGCCACGGATGCCGGCTCTTCGAGGCGCTTCAGGGCATCAACGGTCGCGTGAACGATGTTGATGGCGTTGGAGGAACCGAGCGACTTGGAGAGTATGTCGTGGATACCCACGCACTCCAGTACTGCACGGACCGGACCACCGGCGATAACACCGGTACCGGCGGAGGCCGGACGCAGCATTACGACGCCGGCAGCGGCTTCACCCTGAACACGGTGCGGGATGGTGCTGCCGACGCGGGGAACGCGGAAGAAGGACTTCTTGGCCTCTTCAACGCCCTTGGCGATAGCAGCGGGAACTTCCTTGGCCTTGCCGTAGCCGACGCCGACCATGCCGTTACCGTCACCAACGACCACCAGGGCGGTGAAGCTGAAGCGACGACCACCCTTGACGACCTTGGAAACGCGGTTGATGGTGACAACGCGCTCTACGAACTGGTTCTTTTCGGCTTCACGGCCACCGTCGCGGCCGCCACGGCCACCGCGGTCGCCGCGGCCCTGGCCACGGTCTCCACGCTCGCCGCGACGGGCGCCACCACGGCGGTCCTCGGCAGCGGGGGCAGTGGTCTCAGCAGCTGCGGCTTCGGGCGCCTTCTGATCTGCAGACACAGTGTCCTTTTCCTTGTTTGCTTCGGTCACAGTGACAGCCCACCTTCGCGTGCACCGTCGGCGACGGCGGCGATCCGGCCGTGGTACTTGTTACCACCACGGTCGAATACGACAGCCTCGACACCGGCAGCCTTGGCACGTTCGGCAACGAGCTCGCCGACGCGCTTGGCCTTGGCAGTCTTGTCACCGTCGAATGCACGAAGGTCAGCTTCCAGAGTGGACGCGCTTGCTACGGTCTGGCCAATGCTGTCATCGACAACCTGGACAAATACGTGGCGTGCGGAGCGGTTGACCACCAAACGGGGGCGGGCAGCCGTACCGGCAATGCGCTTGCGGATACGAAGCTGGCGGCGGCTGCGTGCAGCTGCCTTGCTCTTGTTCGTACGCTTCTTGTTAATGGCGATGGCCATGGTTACTTACCAGCCTTTCCGACCTTGCGGCGGATGACTTCGCCGGCGTAACGGATGCCCTTGCCCTTGTAGGGGTCAGGCTTGCGCAGCTTGCGAATGTTGGCAGCAACTTCGCCGACCTGCTGCTTGTTGATGCCTGAGACAGAGAGCTTGGTCGGACCCTCTACTGCAAAGGTGATGCCGGCCGGAGCGGAAACGCTGACCGGGTGGCTGAAGCCGAGAGCGAACTCAAGGTCAGATCCCTTGGCCTGAACGCGGTAACCGGTACCGACGATTTCAAGCTTCTTCTCGTAGCCTGCGGTGACGCCCTGGATCATGTTGGCGATCAGGGTGCGGGTCAGGCCGTGGAGTGAACGGGAGGCGCGCTCATCGTTCGGGCGGGTAACGGTCAGGGTGTTCTCGTCCAGGGCAACCTCGATGGGGCTGGCCACAGTGTGGCTAAGCTCCCCCTTGGAACCCTTGACGCTGACGACAGAGCCGTCAACCTTGACCTCAACGCCGGCAGGAACGGTGATGGGGAGACGTCCAATACGTGACATTATTCTCTTCCTTTCCCGTTACCAGACGTACGCGAGGACTTCGCCGCCCACGCCCTTCTTGCCGGCCTGCTTGTCAGTCAGGAGGCCGGAAGAGGTGGACAGGATTGCGATACCCAGGCCACCGAGCACGTGCGGGAGGTTGGTGGACTTCGCGTAAACGCGGAGACCCGGCTTGGAGATCCGGCGTACACCGGCGATGGAACGCTCGCGGTTCGGACCGAACTTGAGTTCGAGGGTCAGCTTCTTGCCAACCTCTGCGTCCTCTTCCTTCCAGCCGGCGATGAAACCTTCGGCCTTGAGGATGTCGGCAACGCGTGCCTTGAGCTTGCTGTACGGCATAGTCACGGAGTCGTGGTACGCCGAGTTTGCGTTACGCAGGCGCGTAAGCATATCTGCGACAGGATCTGTCATTGTCATGTGGGCTCATGCCCTTCCTCATAACGGTTTCCGCCGTTCCGTCCCCTGGGGAGCGGAGCAGCCGGACCTTTTACGTAGTTAATTAAGCTTCGGTTTTGAACGGGAAACCAAGCGCCTTGAGCAGCGCACGGCCTTCGTCGTCGGTCTTCGCAGTGGTGACAACCGTGATGTCCATACCGCGGACGCGGTCGATCTTGTCCTGGTCGATTTCGTGGAACATAACCTGCTCGGTAAGACCGAAGGTGTAGTTGCCATTGCCATCGAACTGCTTGCCACTGAGGCCGCGGAAGTCGCGGATACGGGGCAGGGCCAGGCTGACCAGGCGGTCCACGAATTCCCACATGCGGTCGCCACGCAGGGTTGCGTGTGCACCGATGGGCATGCCTTCGCGCAGCTTGAACTGTGCGATCGACTTGCGGGCCTTGGTAACCTGCGGCTTCTGGCCGGTGATCTGGGTGAGGTCGCGGACAGCGCCGTCGATCAGCTTGGAGTCCTTGGCGGCATCTCCAACACCCATGTTCACAACAACCTTCACCAGACGGGGTACCTGGTTCACGTTCGAGTACTTGAATTCATCCTGCAGCGCAGCCTTGATGGATTCGGCGTACTTGGTCTTCAGACGAGGAACGATCTTCGTTGCCGGGGTCTCGATAGTCTCGGTCATTAGATGTCCTTCCCGGTGCTCTTGGACACGCGGATGCGGACGGTCTTCTTGACGCCGTTCTTCTCCACAGTGTCGAGGCGGAAGCCCACGCGGGTCGGCTTCTTGGTCGACGGGTCAACCAGGGCCACGTTGGAAACGTGAATCGGGGCCTCTACAACCTCGATGCCGCCGGTCTTGGTGCCGCGCTGCGACTGTCCAACCCGAGTGTGCTTGGTGACGCGGTTAACGCCCTCAACCAGCACGCGGTTGGTGTCGGTGAAAACGCGCAGAACCTTGCCCTGCTTGCCACGGTCGCCGCCGCGCTCAGCCTTGGCGCCAGTGATGACCTGAACCAGGTCACCCTTCTTGATCTTTGCAGCCATGGACTAGAGCACCTCCGGAGCCAGAGAAACGATCTTCATGAACTTCTTGTCACGCAGTTCACGACCAACCGGTCCGAAGATACGGGTACCGCGGGGGTCACCGTCGTTCTTCAGGATCACAGCTGCGTTCTCGTCAAACTTGATGTAGGAACCATCCGCACGGCGGCGTTCCTTCTTGGTACGGACGATGACGGCCTTGACCACATCGCCCTTTTTTACGTTGCCGCCCGGGATTGCATCCTTGACGGTGGCGACGATGACGTCGCCGATGCCTGCGTAGCGACGGCCGGATCCACCGAGAACGCGAATGGTAAGGATTTCCTTAGCACCCGTGTTGTCGGCGACCTTCAGTCGCGACTCCTGCTGAATCACTATTTACTCCTTGCGTCGCGCCGGTTCTCAGGCCGTGGTCTTGCTACGGAATGAGCCTTGCGGAACGGTTGATCGGGGTGTCTCTTGACCTGCCTGGATTTTGCCAGACCAGGCCTAAACGCCCGTGCCAGAAGCAGTTGCTCCCATCCGGTCCGGGACGGATCCCGGGCGCACAGGGGCACTATGCTGTGGCACGCTTGTTTACGAGGTTGATGACGGCGCACAGAAGGCGCCATACAAACTCAATATCCTAGCACGTTTTCCGCCAGTCCCCATATCACCCGTCGCATCCGCACCGCAAGACGGACGACGGCGTCACGCACGGCAGCCTTTCGGCCCACCCATGGTGCCTGTCCCCCGCCGGCCCAGGCGCCGGCGTCGTCCGCGGCGTCCGAAGGGTGCCTGGCGTGACACTGCCGGCCCTTTAAACGAGGAAGCCCCCACTCCCGGAAGGGAGCAGGGGCAACAGCTAAGCAGCAGGTGCTACTTGGCCTTCTCGAGGATTTCCACGAGCCGCCAGTTCTTGGTGGCGGACAGCGGACGGGTCTCGGCGATGACAACGAGGTCGCCGATACCGGCGGTGTTCTCTTCGTCGTGTGCCTTGACCTTGGAGGTACGGCGGATAACCTTGCCGTACAGGGCGTGCTTTACGCGGTCCTCAACCTCAACAACGATGGTCTTTTCCATCTTGTCGGAGACCACGTAGCCGCGACGCGTCTTGCGGTAACCGCGCTCCCCAGCCTTGGCGGCGGTAGCAGTTTCCGTCACGTTCTCGTCCTTTTCACTCACTTGGCATCCTCCTCGGTCTCAACCGTTTCAGCCTTTTCGGCCTTCTTGGTTGCAGCCTTCTTGGACTTCTTTTCTTCCTTGGCTTCCACAACCGGTGCGGCAACCTCGGCACGAATGCCCAGCTCGCGTTCGCGGAGAACGGTGTAGATGCGGGCAATGTCCTTCTTTACTGCACGCAGGCGACCGTGGTTCTCCAGCTGTCCGGTGGCGGACTGGAAGCGCAGGTTGAACAGCTCTTCCTTGGCCTTGCGGAGTTCTTCAACGAGACGCTCGTTGTCGAAACCGTCCAGCTGTGCGGGAGCCAGATCCTTGGATCCTACTGCCATTTCTACTCACCACCTTCGCGACGCACAATGCGTGCCTTCAACGGCAGCTTGTGGATTGCCAGGCGCAGGGCCTCGCGAGCTACCTCTTCATTGACACCGGAGAGTTCGAACAGAACCCGGCCCGGCTTGACGTTGGCGACCCACCATTCCGGCGAACCCTTACCGGAACCCATGCGGGTTTCGGCAGGCTTCTTGGTCAGGGGACGGTCCGGGTAGATGTTGATCCAGACCTTACCGCCACGCTTGATGTGGCGGGTCATCGCGATACGGGCAGATTCGATCTGGCGGTTGGTGACGTATGCCGGGCTCAGAGCCTGGATACCCCACTCACCGAACGAGACCTCGGTGCCGCCCGTTGCAGCGCCGGAACGACCCGGGTGGTGCTGCTTACGGTGCTTGACTCGACGTGGGATAAGCATTTAAGCCTGTCCTCCTTCTGCTGCTGCAGGTGCAGCTTCAGCTGCCGGAGCTTCAGCAGCAGGAGCTGCGTCAGCGGCCGGGCGGTCGTTGCGACGGCGGCGGTCACCGCGGTCGGCGCCACCCGGACGGCCGGGACGGTCGCCACGGTTGCCGCGGGACGGTGCCGAGGCAGCCTGGGCGGCCAGTTCCTTGGCAGTGACGTCGCCCTTGTAGATCCAGACCTTCACACCAATGCGGCCGAAGGTGGTCTTGGCTTCGTAGAAGCCGTAGTCGATGTTCGCGCGGAGGGTGTGCAGGGGCACACGGCCTTCGCGGTAGAACTCCGAGCGGGACATTTCAGCGCCACCGAGGCGGCCCGAGCAGGCGATACGGATGCCCTTGGCACCTGCACGCTGTGCGGACTGCATGGCCTTCTTCATCGCACGGCGGAATGCCACGCGGGAAGTCAGCTGCTCTGCAACGCCCTGGGCCACAAGCTGGGCCTCCATCTCGGGGTTCTTGACCTCGAGGATGTTCAGCTGGACCTGCTTGCCGGTGAGCTTTTCGAGCTCGCCGCGGATGCGGTCTGCTTCTGCTCCACGGCGGCCGATGACGATGCCGGGACGGGCCGTGTGGATATCCACGCGGACACGGTCACGGGTGCGCTCGATCTCGACCTTGGCGATACCGGCGCGCTCCATGCCCGTGGACATGAGCTGGCGGATGCGGATGTCTTCGCGAACGAAGTCCTTGTACCGCTGGCCGGCCTTGGTGCTGTCAGCGAACCAGTGCGATACGTGATCGGTGGTGATGCCGAGTCGGAACCCGTGCGGGTTTACTTTCTGTCCCACTTAGCGAGCCTCCTCTTTCTCCGGGGTAGCGACTACCACGGTGATGTGGCTGGTGCGCTTCTTGATCTGAAATGCACGACCCTGGGCACGCGGCTGGAACCGCTTCATGGTCGGGCCTTCATCAACAAACGCTTCGCTGATGATGAGGTCACCTTCGTCAAACGCCACGCCGTCGCGGTCCGCGAGGACCCGGGCGTTGGAGATTGCCGACTGAACTACCTTGAATACCGGCTCCGAAGCTGCCTGGGGGGCAAACTTCAGAATTGCCAGAGCCTCATTCGCTTGCAATCCACGAACAAGGTTGACGACGCGCCGGGCCTTCATAGGCGTTACGCGGATGTGGCGCGCAATTGCCTTGGCTTCCATTGCTTTCCTTCTCTCGTCTTTGACGTAAACGCAGGCGCCTAGCGGCGCTTGCCCTTACGGTCGTCCTTGACATGGCCGCGGAATGTCCGCGTGGGAGCGAATTCGCCGAGCTTGTGCCCGACCATCGACTCAGTGACAAACACCGGGATGTGCTTGCGTCCGTCGTGTACGGCGATCGTGTGCCCGAGCATGTCGGGGATGATCATCGAACGGCGGGACCAGGTCTTGATGACGTTCTTGGTGCCCTTTTCGTTTTCCCTGGCGACCTTCACAAAGAGGTGCTGGTCAACGAAAGGACCTTTTTTCAGGCTGCGTGGCATGTGTCCAGGCTCCTATCGCTTGTTCTTGCCAGTACGACGGCGACGCACAATAAGCTTGTCGCTCTCTTTGTTCGGGCGGCGGGTGCGGCCTTCACGCTTACCGTTCGGGTTGACGGGGTTACGTCCACCGGACGTCTTACCCTCACCACCACCGTGCGGGTGGTCAACCGGGTTCATGGCGACACCACGGACGGTCGGGCGGACGCCCTTCCACCGCATACGGCCGGCCTTGCCCCAGTTGATGTTCGACTGCTCGGCGTTGCCGACCTCGCCGACGGTTGCGCGGCAGCGCACGTCAACGTTGCGGATTTCGCCGGAAGGCAGGCGCAGCTGGGCGAAACGGCCTTCTTTGGCAACGAGCTGGATGGATGCACCGGCGGAGCGGCCCATCTTGGCGCCGCCGCCCGGGCGCAGTTCAACTGCGTGGATGACGGTACCCACCGGGATGTTGAGCAGGGGCAGGTTGTTACCGGGCTTGATGTCTGCACCGGCACCTGCCTCCACAACGTCACCCTGGGAGAGCTTGTTGGGGGCGATGATGTAACGCTTGGTGCCATCAACGTAGTGCAGGAGGGCGATGCGAGCCGTGCGGTTCGGATCGTACTCGATTTCGGCAACGCGGGCGTTGACGCCGTCCTTGTCGTGGCGACGGAAGTCGATCAGACGGTACTGGCGCTTGTGTCCACCACCCTTGTGGCGGGTGGTGATCTTACCGGTGTTGTTACGGCCGCCCTTCTTGGGCAGCGGACGTACCAACGACTTTTCCGGCGTCGACCGCGTGATTTCGATAAAGTCCGCTACGCTCGAGCCACGACGGCCCGGGGTAGTCGGCTTGTACTTACGGATTCCCATAATTTATTTCCTCGTTAAAGTGGTCTCCGCTACGCGAGCGGACCGCCGAAGATGTCGATGGTGCCTTCTTTGAGGGTGACAATCGCACGCTTGGTGTTCTTGCGGGTACCCCATCCGAATTTGGTGCGCTTGCGCTTACCGGCACGGTTGATGGTGTTGATCGATTCGACCTTGACGGAGAAGATCTTCTCCACGGCCAGCTTGATCTCGGTCTTGTTCGAACGGGGGTCCACCAGGAAGGTGTACTTGCCCTCGTCGATCAGGCCGTAGCTCTTTTCCGACACGACGGGTGCAAGCACGACGTCGCGGGGATCCTTGATGGTGGCTGCACTCACTTGGCATCCTCCTCGTTCTTAGCTGCCTTGGCGGCTACGAATGCTTCGTAGGCTGCCTTGGTGAAGACAACGTCATCGGAGACGAGAACGTCGTAGGTGTTCAGCTGGTCTGCGTACAGAACGTGAACGCCGGCGAGGTTGCGCACGGACAGTGCGGCAACGTCGTTGTCGCGCTCGATGACGACCAGCAGGTTCTTGCGGTCGGAAACACCGCGGAGCGTTGCCAGTGCGGTCTTGGCGGAAGGCTTGGTGCCTTCAACCAGTTCAGCGACAACGTGGATGCGTCCGTTGCGGGCCCGGTCGGAGAGTGCGCCGCGCAGTGCAGCAGCAATCATCTTCTTGGGGGTCCGCTGGCTGTAGTCACGCGGGGTGGGACCGTGGACAACGCCACCGCCGGTCATGTGGGGAGCACGGATGGAACCCTGACGGGCGCGGCCGGTGCCCTTCTGCTTGAACGGCTTGCGTCCTGCACCGGAAACTTCAGCGCGGGTCTTGGTCTTGTGGGTTCCCTGGCGGGCAGCAGCGAGCTGGGCAACGACAACCTGGTGCAGCAGCGGCACGTTGGTCTGAACGTCGAAGATCTCTGCAGGCAGGTCAACCTGGACAGTGTTAGCCATTGAACTAGGCTCCCTTCACGGCGGTACGTACGAGGACGACCTGGCCGCGGGCACCGGGAACGGCACCCTTGATCAGGAGCAGCGACTTCTCGACGTCAACCGCGTGAACGGTGAGGTTCAGCGTGGTGTGACGAACGGCGCCCATGCGGCCGGCCATTTTCATGCCCTTGAAGACGCGGCTCGGGGTGGATGCGCCACCGATTGAACCGGGCTTACGGTGGTTCTTGTGGGCACCGTGGGAAGCTCCAACGCCGTGGAAGCCGTGACGCTTCATAACACCGGCGAAGCCCTTACCCTTGGTGGTGCCGATGACGTCGATCTTCTGGCCGGCTTCGAAGACCTCTACGGAGAGCTCCTGGCCCAGCTCGTACTCGGCAGCATCTGCGGTACGGAGTTCGACGACGTGGCGGCGAGGCGTGACGCCTGCCTTTTCAAAGTGACCAGCCAGCGGCTTGGTGACCTTGCGGGGATCGATCTGGCCGTAGCCGATCTGGACGGCGACGTAGCCATCGGCCTCAGCGTTGCGCAGCTGGGTGATGACGTTCGAATCTGCCTGGACCACAGTGACGGGGATGAGCTTGTTGTTCTCGTCCCAGACCTGGGTCATGCCGAGCTTCGTGCCCAGCAGGCCCTTTACGTTACGGGTTGCGGTCATAGTTTCTCAGCACCTCCCTACAGCTTGATTTCGATGTTCACGTCAGCCGGCAGGTCGAGACGCATGAGCGAGTCGACGGCCTTCGGCGTGGGATCGATGATGTCGATAAGACGCTTGTGCGTGCGCATTTCAAAGTGCTCGCGGCTGTCCTTGTACTTGTGCGGAGAGCGAATCACGCAGTACACGTTCTTCTCCGTCGGCAGCGGCACGGGGCCGACTACCGTTGCGCCTGCGCGCGTGACCGTCTCAACGATCTTCCGTGCTGAAACGTCAATGACCTCGTGGTCGTATGACTTCAGCCGGATGCGGATTTTTTGTCCCGCCATGTCGCCTGACTCTCTTTCAGTCTGTGCTTCCCCGGTTTAGGGCTGCCCTGTTCACTTACCTGTTGTATGGCTGCCGAAGCATTTGAGGTCGTAACCACCATCCGCCGCACAAACTGAATCCGGATAAATCCGGGTTCCTCACCTTGCCGGCGTAACCGACCCCCGCGGTCGGGCGTGTCGCGCTGGGCGCGCATATGAATCCGCAGTTCCATGGGGGTGGGTTATGTTTGGTCTTCAGCTTGGACCCTGCACCCGGCATTATCCGGATCGGGACGCGAAGAAGCGCTTGAACAACTCATCTAGTATGCCGGAAAACCCTGCCAGATGCGAATCGCCGCTTTTCAGCCCCATGAACTGCCATTGCCGTGGACCGGAAGCCACTGGATGATAGGGGCATGACCATGGAAGGCACGGAATCGGTGACCGAACTGGCCGGGCGGGTGCCGCCGTCGTTCACCCTGGGTGTTGCGGCTGCGGCGTTCCAGATCGAAGGCTCCCTCAAGGCGGATGGCCGGGGACCCTCCGGGTGGGACGCCTTCGCCGAAAAGCCCGGGGCAATCCTGGACGGCCACTCCCCCGCCGTCGCCTGCGACCACTACAACAGGTTGCCCGAAGATGTGGCGCTGCTCAAGGAGCTCGGCGTTGGCTCGTACCGCTTCTCGCTTTCCTGGCCCCGCATCCAGCCCGACGGCCAGGGCAGCTTCAACGCCCAGGGACTGGATTTCTACGACCGGCTGATCGACGAACTCCTCGAGGCCGGCATCTCCCCCATGGCCACTCTCTACCACTGGGACACTCCTTTGCCGCTGGAGCACCGGGGCGGCTGGCTGAACCGGGACACGGCGCATCGCTTCGCCGAGTACGCCAGGGCGGCCGGCGAGCGGTTCGGGGACCGGGTGCCGCAGTGGGTCACCCTCAATGAGCCCGTATCGGTAACCCTGAACGGTTATGCCTTAGGGGTGCATGCACCTGGACGCCGCCTGATGTTCGATGCCTTGCCCGCCATCCACAACCAGCTCCTGGCGCACGGATTGGGGGTCCAGGCGCTGCGGGCCGCCGGAGTTGTTGGCGGCATCGGACTGACGAACCTGCACTCACCGGTCAGGCCAGCGTCCCGGAAGATCGGCGATCGGATGGTCGCCCACCTGTACGACCTGCTGATGAACCGGCTGTATGCCGACCCCGTCCTGCTGGGCCGCTACCCGTCCCTGCCGTTGTATGCCAGGCCGTGGTTGCGTTCTATCGGCAGGATCTCCGACGCAGACCTGAAGACCATCCACCAGCCGCTGGATTTCTATGGGCTCAACTACTATTTCCCGGTCAAGGTGGCGCTGGGGCCCGGCATTACGCCCCTGCCGGCGGACATGCACCAGGAACTGGCCAAGCTTCCCTTCCACGAAGTGGGGTATCCGGAGTACGGCAGCACCGGTTTCGGCTGGCCGGTGGCGCCACACCATTTGGGGATCCTGCTGCAGGAAATGCGGGACCGTTACGGCGATGCCCTGCCGCCGGTGTACATCACCGAGGGCGGGGCCAGCTTCCCCGAGCCCGACCGCGTGTCCGAGACTTTGGACGACGCCGACCGGGTGGACTACTTGGCGACGCACCTGGGAACTGCGCTGGAGGCCACGGCGCCCGGCGGTATTGCCGAGGGCGTGGACCTGCGCGGCTACTACGTGTGGACCCTGATGGACAACTTCGAGTGGGCAGCCGGCTACTCGCAGCGCTTCGGCCTGGTGCATGTGGACTTTGAGACCCTTGAACGGACCCCCAAAAAGTCCTTCTACTGGTACCAGGCCCTCTCGCGGGCCCGGGCACGCCGGGACAGCTAGCGCAGGGCTGCCGGCGCCGGCTCAGCTATGTCCGGACACCGTGAGGACGATTAGGACACAGTTCAGTCCGACGATCAGCGCGGCACTGGTCCAACCGGCAAGCCGCAGCGGCTTGGAATCCACATGGATGCCCATCACTTCGCGGCTGCCGGTGAGCCGGATCAGGGGGATCAGCGCGAATGGAATCCCGAAGCTGAGGAGCACCTGGCTCAAGACGAGGGCAAGCGTCGGCTCTATCCCGGCACCCAGGACCACCAGTGCCGGGATCAAGGTGATGATCCGCCGGACCAGGAGGGGCACCCTCACCTTCAGGAGGCCGCCCATGATCGTGGCTCCGGCGTAGCAGCCAACCGAGGTGGAGGCCAGGCCGGAGGCAAGGAGGCCTACGGCAAAGACGACGCCGATCACCGGCCCGAGTGCCGACGTCACAGCAGCATGCGCCCCGGCAATGGTGTCGGTTCCTTCCACCCCGCGGAGGCTGGTGGCGGCCAGCAGCAGCATGGCGATGTTGACGATTCCGGCAAGAAGCAGGGCACCGGCGACGTCAACGCGCGTTGCCCGGATGAGCCTGGACCGGACCCCGGGATCAGGCGAGAAGCCATGCCGGTCCCGTGCCAGGGCCGAGTGCAGGTAGATCGCGTGCGGCATGACCGTTGCCCCGAGCATGCTGGCGGCCAGCAGAACCGTGTCAGTCCCCTCGAACCGCGGGACAAGGCCGGCCAGCGCACCGCCCGCGTCAGGCGGGCTGACGAACAGCCCCGAGACGAACCCCACCGCTATCACGCCCAGGAGCGTCAGGATGGCGATCTCGAAGGACTTCTGGCTGCGGTGCGATTGAAGGGCCAGCAACAGCATGGAGGCAACACCAATGATGAATCCACCGGCCAGCAGGGGCACTCCGAAAAGGAGGTTCAGCGCGACAGCGCCACCGATCACTTCGGCCATGTCCGTAGCCCCGGCCACAAGCTCTGCCTGGGCCCAGTAGGCGCGGCGGCGCCGGGTACCCAGGCGCTTGCCCAGGATCTCCGGCAGGCTCATGCCGGTGGCGAGACCAAGCTTCGCGGATTGGTACTGGATCAGCACCGCCATGGCGTTGGCGGCCACGAGGACCCACACCAGCAGGTACCCGAAGTTGGCCCCGGCCGTCAGGTTTGCGGCGACATTGCCCGGGTCCACGTACGCGATAGCCGCCACAAAGGCGGGTCCGAGCAGCAGGAGCCGGGACCAGGCCTTGGGGCCTGCAGGTCCGGCCGTCAGTGTGGGAGCAGCCATTACGTGTCCTCATCGTTGCGGGCATCTACAAGACGAGGATAGCGCGAATTTAGGTATACCGAAAAGTAGGGCTACGGTGTACCAGCGAATCTTGTCCGCACGGTGTTACTGGTTCTTGTTGGACCTGTTGATCCGTTTGGCGCGATCGATCTCGTGCCGGAAATACCTTTTGGCCCAAAACGCCCCGGCGACGACGACAACCGCGATGATCAGGAAAATAAGCCACCCCATGATGGACTCCTTTCAGTGCTGAAACAGTATCAGGGCGCGTTCCCGGCCTTGTCCTCACCAGCGTTGCCACGGTTGAGGCGCCAGACCGCAAAAGCAATAAGGCCGACGGCCACCACGGTCAGGAGCGCAAACGTGTACTGCCGCATTGCCCAAAGGACGCAGACGGCAATCCCAGCGGCGCCCCACCTGACAAAGAGCCTGTCACCAAGGACCAGCCCGGCGACCAGAAGCACGGCGAGCCACACCAGTACCCACAACTGCTGTGAGGCTTCACCCCCGAACACCGTGCCCGCCCCTGACAGGCTGAGCAGCGCCGCGGCGGCACACACATAGCGCCGGCCGATGGTGCGACTGTTCGCCAGGTATCGCAGGCCAGCCAGCACGGAGGCCAGCAGCGTGTACCACTGCGCCACCCAGAAGGGGTCCGCGTGGGAATCGGCTGGCCACGGCAGGAGTCCTTGAACCGCGCTGAACTCGAACAGGGCGGCCCGCTGGACAGCAGCCACGATCGCGAATGCCGCCAGCTCCGCTGCAGGCCGGCGCATGCGGGGTGTCGCTTCGGCGACAGCAACAGCGGCAGCGGCAACGAGGACGCCCACACCGGTCCAGGAAGTTCCATCACGATAGAGGCCCGCAAGCGCTGCCAGGAGAAGGCCGGCAAAAGCGCCGCCGGCCAAGGACCAGCGCCGGAACGGATCATCCGTTAGGACCCTGGACCGTGCCCGGCGCACGGCGTAGAGCCCCGCTGCCGCCACGCCTGGCCCTGCCAGCCATGGCAGGTACTGTGCCCACTCCCCCGGGCCATTGCCCTCGGATTCTCCCAGCCAGGCGGCCGCCAGCATGAAGGCTCCGCCGAGCACGGCGGCCGCAGCCGGCGGATAGAGGAGCGGCCTCGCTTCCACATGGGACGCCGTCAGCAGGACCGTTGCAACGGCAAGCACGGAAGCGCCCGGAACCCAGTGGGAAGCCTGGGGCGACACAGCCAACGCCGCAGCGGTGAATGTTCCTGCTGCGGCGAGCCACAGGCGGCGCTCCGGGCCCGTAGAGACACTGCGGCGCTGCCACTCCGGACCGGCGGCGGCTGCCGTAAGGCCCAGGAGCAGAAGCACAACGGCAGTCCCGGTGAAGCTGACGGCAGCCACGTCCCCGAAAGCAACCACCGGGCTGAGGGACAATACGCCGAAGAGCAGCCCGTAAACGCCGAAGTACAGCGCACCCCGGGCAACGAACAGCCTGCGGGCCACGGCGGCCGACACCACCAGCAGCCCGAGCTCTAGAAGCAACACCCACCGGCCCGCGCCGTCCACCCCGGTTCCGCCGCCCGGCAGCGGAGCACCAAGGGTCGGGCCAAGCCGCAACGCCCCGTGCTGCACGGCGTACACCAGGGGCAGCAGAGCCTGGCCTGCAAGGGTGATCCACACGGCGGCCTGCTGGAAGGGCACGGCAGCGAGCCGGAAACGCATCAACCAGCGAATGACATGCTGGGCAGCAAGGACGAGCGCAAACGTTACGGAAACAGCGGTGGGTGACGCCGTCACGTCGTCGCTGAGCACCAAGGCAAGGACGGCAGTCAGGACGCGCGCGGCAACGAAGTACCACCCTTTGCTCCGAGGCCGAGGCACCGCTGCCACCATGACGCCGGCAAACACCGCGAAGACACCCAGCAGAACCTCCATTGCCCGGGCATTTCCGAGCGACAGGCCCGCGAGAACAATGAAGGACACAGGGGCAAAGACTCCAGCGGCCGGCTCCGTCCGCAGGACGTAGGCAGTCAGTGCGGCGGAAACTGCAGCTCCGGACACGGCAGCAAGGTGCTGCCAGCTCCCGGATGCCTGGAGCGCCAGGACAGCACAGGCGGCGAGCTGCAGCACGATGACACCGGCAGCGTCGAAAACTACGCCCGACGGGGCCCGTCGCAGGATCTTCGCGCCCAACGGCAGGGACATCTGGGCAAAGAGGGCGGCGACGAGAACGGTGGCCGGATGCAGCGCCTCCCCTCCGACAACGAGGCTGCCGGTGCTGTGCTGCAACTGGGAGGACGCCGTCAACACCAAAACGGTTCCTGTCGCCCGGGCGGCCCACCAATAAGCCCACCTGTGCCCCAGCGCCGGGAGCCTGGATGCAGAAGCCACCAGGTACGCCAGCAACAGCAAGAGGACCACGTTCCCGGCCCCCTCCGTCAGCCTGCCAAACGCGAACGCCGCAAGCATCGCGCCCACCACCGGCGCCAGTACCTCTCCGGCGCCGGGCCGCCAGTTGCGCCAGTCCGCAGGTTTGCCGGTCAGCAAGAAGCCGGTCACGAGAGCAGCCGTGAGCAGGATCAGCGCTGACGCCCACACCAGCCCCTGGGACCCGAGGCCCGCGACTGACGAGAGGCTGGCGATGCTCCCGAGGCCGAGGAGCGTGAAGCCGACCAGGCTCATGCTGGGCGCCAGGGCCCTCATTCCGAAACGCTGCATCGCCGCAGAGAGAAGTTGCTGCACAGCCGCCGCGATCAGCAACGTGAACCACACGGCCCGGTTCTGCCCGGCGCCTTCGGTCAGGGCTGCTGCCAGCGCAGGAGCCAGCACCGTGCAGGCCAGGCGCGCGTTGAGCACCATGCGGTGCCGCAGTGCCCCGTCCGCCACGTAGGCCCGGACTGCCCAAAAGACGCAGGCCAGGAACAGCATCAGCGCAAACACGCCCTCACCGAGGTGATGGCTGACGAGGGCTGCCAGCAACAGTGCCGGGAGTGGCACGATCTCCGCGCGGCCGCGAAGCCTGGCAGCCAGCGCGAAGCCTGTGACAAGGCTCAGCAGGACTGGAAGCCACAGTGGCACAGGACTTGCAGATATCCGGGCCGGCAGGAAGAAGCCCGCGACGACGACGGCCAGCGCGTAGCCGGCCGTGGCCGCGAACTGGATGCCGAACGTGACGAGCGCGTCACGCCGCCAGCGTGCCGTGCCCGCCTGCGGGCCGGCGTCGACCGTCCGTTGGTGCCCGCCGGACCCGCTTGCTGCCCGCGTGATCCAGCCTTCAAGGTGTCCGCCCATGAATGCCACTGCCACTGCCTGGGCGCCAACCACAACGGCAAGGGTGAACAGGGCGACCGTCCCGCGTCCTGACACGTGCCAGATCCCCACCGTCGCCGCGATTGTCAGAGCCACCCTCGCGGCCCTGAAATACGCCACCCGCAGACCAGCCGTCGTCACTGCAAACACGGCGAAGTATGCCCCGCAGGCGCCGACGACCAGCGCATACTCGGCCTTGGTCAATCCCGGGCCACCGGGCAGGAACGGCGAAAACGTGGCCGCAACCGCGACACCTGGCACCACATAGGGGTGCAGTGCGGCAAGCGGCCCGGCGAAAATAGGCGGCAGCCAAGACGGGCGCCGATGCGACAACAACGTGAAGGCCACGGCCACGCTGATCATGGCCGCGAAATACCAAACGAGTGCTCCTCCGAGGACAGCAACCCCCGACCACGCCGTCGACACCACAAACGTCAACGAGAGGTAGGTCAGGACTTTACTGTCCAGCCTGATGGCGGCCGCCACATAAGCGGCGGTCCCCAGCAGGGACGTCAGCAACCAGGTGGCCGGCCCGTTGTGCCAGGCAAAGTTGTACAGTGCCAGGCCCGAAACCGGCACCAGCGCCAGCCCGGTGCCGGTGAAGGCAACGGCGGCCGGCCTCAACCGGGCGATCTTTGCATGCAGCCCGAAGCCCAGACAGTAGAACGTTGCGGTGACGGCTCCAACACCTGCGAAGCGCAGCATCGGGGGCAAACTGCTCCCGACGAAGAGTGCCGCAGCCGCCACCAGGAGCATACTTGCGACGTAGAGCGTGATGTTGATGTTCTGCCGGTCCCGGCGTTCCCGGCGCGCCTGGCGCTCGGCCGGCGTGACGGCACGCGGCAAGGCACGGGCACCCGATGGGACTGGCGCGGGGGGCCGCGGCGGTACCGCCCGTCCGGGGCCGGAGACGATTCCCAACCGGTCGGCGTCGGCGTGCCGGGTCAGTGCGGAGGATGCCGGTGCGGGCTGCCCGAAAGCGGCTGCCGCGGCGAGCGTTCCGGCAACTGGCGGAAGCACAGGAGGAGCCGCGTCCACAGAGACCCGCGCCGGGTTCACTTCCTGCGCCGCGGGTTGGTCCGCACTGGCCGGACGCCGCATTTGGTCTACTTGAGCCATTGCGTCCAGCCACCCCTGCAGATGACCGGCGCGGTACCCTGCGGCATACGACTCGTCCCTCATGTCGGGC
Source organism: Arthrobacter sp. 135MFCol5.1 (assembly GCF_000374865.1). Taxonomy (GTDB): domain Bacteria; phylum Actinomycetota; class Actinomycetes; order Actinomycetales; family Micrococcaceae; genus Arthrobacter. The sequence continues at coordinate 546,236 of NZ_KB895452.1, forward strand.
CTTCTTCCATAAGACAACGGTCCCCATTTATTTATCAAACGACTGGATAAATGGTAGCAAAAGAAAACCCCGCTGCACTGGGCAGCGGGGTTTCCTGTGGATTACCGAATCAAGGATTCGGATGGTCCGTGATCAGCAGAAACTACTTGATGATCTTGGTGACACGTCCCGAACCAACGGTGCGGCCGCCTTCACGGATTGCGAAGCCGAGGCCCTCTTCCATTGCGATGGGCTGGATGAGCGCAACGGTCATCTCAGTGTTGTCGCCGGGCATAACCATTTCCGTGCCCTCGGGCAGGGTGATAACGCCGGTTACGTCCGTGGTGCGGAAGTAGAACTGCGGGCGGTAGTTGGAGTAGAACGGGTTGTGACGTCCGCCTTCGTCCTTGGAGAGGATGTAGACGTTGGCCTCGAAGTCGGTGTGCGGGGTGATGGAACCCGGCTTGACGACAACCTGGCCACGCTCGACATCGTCGCGCTTCAGACCGCGGAGCAGGAGGCCACAGTTCTCGCCGGCCCATGCTTCGTCGAGCTGCTTGTGGAACATCTCGATACCGGTAACCGTGGTCTTCTGGACCGGGCGGATGCCGACGATCTCGACCTCGGAGTTGATGGCGAGGGTTCCACGCTCGGCGCGGCCCGTAACAACGGTGCCACGACCGGTGATGGTGAAGACGTCTTCGATCGGCATCAGGAACGGCTTGTCGCGGTCACGTACGGGGTCCGGAACGGACTCGTCGACTGCAGCCATCAGGTCCTCAACGGACTTGACCCACTCGGGGTCGCCTTCCAGGGCCTTCAGGCCGGAGACGCGGACAACCGGAGCGTTGTCGCCATCGAAGCCCTGCGAGCTCAGGAGCTCGCGAACTTCCATTTCGACGAGGTCGAGGAGCTCTTCGTCGTCAACCATGTCGGCCTTGTTCAGCGCGACCAGCAGGTAGGGAACACCAACCTGGCGGGCCAGCAGAACGTGCTCGCGGGTCTGAGCCATCGGGCCGTCGGTGGCGGCAACCACGAGGATTGCGCCGTCCATCTGGGCAGCACCGGTGATCATGTTCTTGATGTAGTCAGCGTGGCCGGGGGCGTCAACGTGTGCGTAGTGACGCTTCTCGGTCTGGTACTCCACGTGGGAGATGTTGATGGTAATACCGCGCTGACGCTCTTCGGGTGCAGAGTCGATCGACGCGAAGTCACGCTTCTCGTTGAGAGTCGGGTACTTGTCGTACAGCACCTTGGAAATGGCGGCCGTCAGCGTCGTCTTACCGTGGTCAACGTGACCAATGGTGCCGATGTTGACGTGCGGCTTAGTCCGCTCGAACTTTGCCTTTGCCACAGGTTCCTCCTAGAACGTTTTCAAATGACATACCCTCCTGCCGCTCTTGTCGCGGCAGAAACTCAGGTAAGTCTACTTGGGGGGCTTTGGATTGGTGAAATTGCAGATTCAGGAACTAATACTAGTCCCTAGAGCCTGTTCGTGCAGATGGCCGGGAACCGGCTTGACCGGACGAATCCGACCGTGCCCCGGCCACCTGCACCGGCTGTGCTTTCCGTAACCGGCAAGCGCACCCGAGTTTTTTCGCTGCGAAAAGTCCGAAGGACTACTCGCCGCGGGTCTTCTGGATGATCTCGTCGGCAACTGCCTTCGGGACCTCGGCGTAGCTGTTGAACGTCATGGAGTACACAGCACGGCCCTGGGTCTTCGAGCGCAGGTCACCGATGTAGCCGAACATGCCGGACAGCGGAACGTGCGCACGGATGACCTTGACGCCCTGTGCATCTTCCATGGACTGCATCTGGCCACGGCGGGAGTTGAGGTCACCGATAACTTCACCCATGTATTCCTCAGGGGTGCGGACCTCGACATCCATCAGCGGTTCAAGCAGAACCGGGTTCGCCTTGCGCGCAGCTTCCTTGAAAGCCATGCGGCCGGCGATCTTGAACGCCATTTCCGAAGAGTCAACATCGTGGTACGCGCCGTCAATCAGCGTGGCCTTGATGCCGACAACCGGGTAGCCGGCCAGGACGCCGTCGTTCAGCGCATCCTGGATGCCCGCGTCAACGGACGGGATGTACTCGCGGGGAACGCGGCCACCGGTGACCTTGTTCTCAAACTCGTACAGCTCGCCCTCGGCGGTGTCCAGCGGCTCGATCGCGATCTGGATCTTTGCGAACTGGCCCGAACCACCGGTCTGCTTCTTGTGCGTGTAGTCGTGGCGTTCGACGGCGCGCTTGATGGTTTCGCGGTAAGCAACCTGGGGCTTGCCCACGTTGGCCTCGACCTTGAATTCGCGGCGCATGCGGTCCACCAGGATGTCCAGGTGGAGCTCGCCCATGCCGGCGATGATGGTCTGGCCGGTGTCTTCGTTGAGGGACACCTGGAAGGTGGGGTCCTCAGCGGAGAGCTTCTGGATGGCCGTGGAGAGCTTCTCCTGGTCACCCTTGGTGTTCGGCTCGATGGCAACCGAGATCACGGGCTCCGGGAAGCTCATGGACTCGAGCACGATCTGGTTGTTGGCATCGCACAGGGTGTCGCCCGTGGTGGTGTCCTTCAGACCGATGGCTGCATAGATGTGGCCGGCGGTAGCGCCCTCGACGGGCATTTCCTTGTTGGCGTGCATCTGGAACAGCTTGCCGATGCGCTCCTTCTTGCCCTTGGTGGAGTTGACCACCTGGGCGCCTGCTTCCACGTGACCGGAGTACACGCGGATGAAGGTGAGCTGGCCGAAGAAGGGGTGGGCCGCAATCTTGAAGGCCAGAGCCGAGAAGGGCTCTTCCGAGGAAGGCTTGCGGGTCAGTTCCTTCTCTTCGTCGCGAGGATCGTGGCCGACCATCGGGGGGACGTCGAGCGGGTTCGGCAGGTAGTCCACCACGGCATCGAGCATCGGCTGGACGCCGCGGTTCTTGAAGGCGGAGCCACAGAAGATCGGGTACAGCTCGGAGTTGATGGTCATCTTGCGGATGCCGGCCTTGAGCTCGTCGATCGAGATCTCTTCGCCCTCGAGGTACTTCTCCATGAGTTCCTCAGAGGACTCGGCGACCGTCTCAACGAGGTTCGCGCGGTACTCTTCAGCCTTTTCCTGCAGGTCGGCAGGGATCTCGCGGATTTCGTACTTGGCACCCATGGTCACGTCGCCCTTGGCGTCGCCCGGCCAAACCAGGGCACGCATGTAAAGCAGGTCGACGACGCCGATGAAGTCGTTCTCGGCACCGATGGGCAGCTGCATGACCAGCGGCTTGGCACCGAGGCGGCTGATGATGGTGTCTACGGTGAAGTAGAAGTCAGCACCGAGCTTGTCCATCTTGTTGACGAAGCAAATACGCGGAACGTTGTACTTGTCAGCCTGGCGCCAAACGGTTTCCGACTGCGGCTCAACGCCTTCCTTGCCATCGAAGACGGCAACTGCACCGTCGAGGACGCGCAGGGAGCGCTCAACCTCAACCGTGAAGTCAACGTGGCCGGGGGTGTCGATGATGTTGATCTGGTTGTTCTCCCAGAAGCAGGTCACGGCGGCAGACGTGATGGTGATGCCGCGTTCCTTTTCCTGTTCCATCCAGTCAGTGGTCGAAGCGCCGTCGTGCGTTTCGCCGATCTTGTGGTTCACACCCGTGTAGAACAGGATGCGCTCGGTTGTGGTGGTCTTGCCGGCATCAATGTGGGCCATGATGCCGATGTTGCGGACCTTACTAAGGTCGGTAAGCACGTCCTGTGCCACGGGGTCTCCTTTTGGGATGGACTACACGTTCGCCGCCGGCTCTGTTGAGCCGGCGGCGCCCGGGGAGTATTACCAGCGGTAGTGTGCGAAGGCCTTGTTGGACTCGGCCATCTTGTGGGTGTCTTCGCGACGCTTCACAGCGGCACCGAGACCGTTGGACGCATCCAGGATTTCGTTCTGGAGGCGCTCGGTCATCGTCTTTTCACGGCGGGCCTTGGAGTAGCCAACCAGCCAGCGCAGGGCGAGTGCGGTGGAGCGGCCCGGCTTGACCTCAACCGGGACCTGGTAGGTGGCGCCACCGACGCGGCGGGAGCGAACTTCAAGCGAAGGCTTGACGTTGTCCATGGCCTTCTTCAGCGCTGCGACGGGGTCGCCACCGGACTTGGCGCGTGCGCCTTCGAGGGCTCCGTAGACGATGCGCTCTGCAGTGGACTTCTTGCCGTCAACAAGCACCTTGTTGATGAGCTGGGTTACCAGCGGGGAGCCGTAAACCGGATCCGAAACGAGCGGCCGCTTGGGGGCCGGACCCTTGCGAGGCATATTACTTCTTCTCCATCTTTGCGCCGTAGCGGCTGCGGGCCTGCTTACGGTTCTTCACGCCCTGGGTATCAAGGGCGCCACGGACGATCTTGTAGCGGACACCGGGGAGGTCCTTAACACGACCACCGCGGACGAGCACAATGGAGTGCTCCTGCAGGTTGTGGCCAACACCGGGGATGTAGGCGGTAACTTCCACGCCGCCGTTGAGGCGAACACGCGCCACCTTACGCAGAGCCGAGTTCGGCTTCTTCGGGGTGGTGGTGTAAACGCGGGTGCAAACACCGCGGCGCATGGGGCTGCCCTTAAGCGCGGGAGCCTTGGTCTTTGAGACCTTAGGCGTGCGGCCCTTGCGGACCAGCTGGTTAATCGTAGGCACTCTCGTGTTCTCCGTTTTATCCGGAGTGGCTGTTTCCGGCCACTCTCTTGTTGCGTTGCCCCGCCGCCCGAGCCCTGAAGAGGATCTTCATGGCGGCGAAGGCGAAGCCTTTAATAGTCGGATCGCATACCGGGAAGGAGCTTGCGATCCCATCAGTCCCTAGGCATGCAAAAATGTGGCATACGTTGCACAAGAACCCTGCAAACCGGAAACGTCGCTCTGGCCCAGCCTTTCAGCTGATACCGGCGCACTCATCCACTGCCACAATAACAATTGGTAACCAGTCTACCACGGACAGTGTCCAGGCCTTAATCGACGGGTTAAAGGGGGATGGTCCCCCACCGTGCGGTGCGGGACCATCCCTTTCGGCTAAGCCGGCTTCTGCTGGTTAGCGGAAGTCGTTGCCGAGGTCGTAGTCATCCAGCGGGATGGCGTGGAACTCGGGAGCTCCGTCACCGCCCAGGGTGTCGTACGAGAAATCGCTGAATGCGCTGGGGCCGGTGAACAGGTTGGCCTTCGCTTCTTCAGTGGGCTCGACCGTGACCTCCGTGTAGCGCGGGAGGCCCGTGCCGGCGGGGATCAGCTTACCGATGATGACGTTCTCCTTCAGGCCAAGCAGCGGATCGCTCTTGCCTTCCATGGCCGCCTGCGTCAGGACGCGGGTGGTCTCCTGGAAGGAAGCGGCCGAGAGCCAGGACTCGGTGGCCAGCGACGCCTTGGTGATGCCCATGAGCTCAGGACGTCCGGAAGCCGGAGTCTTGCCCTCGGACACAACGCGGCGGTTGGCCTCCTCGAACCGGCTCCGCTCGGCGAGCTCGCCGGGCAGCAAGTCCGATTCACCGGACTCGATGACCGTGACGCGCCGCAGCATCTGGCGGACGATAACCTCGACGTGCTTGTCGTGGATACCGATGCCCTGGCTGCGGTAGACGCCCTGGACCTCGTCCACCAGGAACTTCTGGGCGGCACGCGGACCCATGATGCGCAGGACCTGCTTGGGGTCCACGGGACCGTTGATCAGCTTCTGGCCAACGGTGACGTGGTCACCGTCTTCGATGAGCAGGCGTGAACGGCGCAGGACCGGGTAAGCGATCTCTTCCGTTCCGTCATCCGGGGTGATGACCAGGCGCATCTGGCGCTCGGACTCTTCGATGGTGATGCGGCCGGCTGCTTCGGCAATCGGCGCGACACCCTTCGGAGTACGGGCTTCGAAGAGCTCCTGGATACGGGGCAGACCCTGGGTGATGTCGTCGCCACCGCCGGCGGAAACTGCACCACCGGTGTGGAACGTACGCATGGTCAGCTGGGTACCGGGCTCACCGATGGACTGTGCGGCAATGATGCCCACGGCCTCGCCGATGTCCACGGTCTTGCCGGTGGCCAGCGAACGGCCGTAGCACAGGGCGCAGGTGCCGACGCTGGACTCACAGGTGAGGACCGAGCGGACCTTGACCTCGGTGATGCCTGCCTTGAAGAGTTCCGCGATGACGACGTCGCCGCAGTCGGTGCCGGCGGCTGCGAGGACATTGCCCTCGGAGTCCACGACGTCGACGGCCAGCGTACGGGCGTAGGCGCTGTTCTCGACGTTCTCGTCCAGGACGAGCTCACCGTTGGAATCGGCGACGGCGATGGGCGTGACCAAGCCGCGCTCGGTGCCGCAGTCTTCTTCACGGACGATGACGTCCTGCGAGACGTCCACCAGGCGACGGGTCAGGTAACCCGAGTTGGCGGTACGCAGGGCGGTATCGGCCAGGCCCTTACGGGCACCGTGCGTGGCGATGAAGTATTCCAGCACCGACAGGCCCTCACGGTAGGAGGACTTGATGGGGCGCGGGATGATCTCGCCCTTCGGGTTGGCCACCAGGCCACGGATACCCGCGATCTGGCGGACCTGCATCCAGTTACCACGTGCACCGGAGGACACCATGCGGTTGATGGTGTTCATCGGTGACAGGCTCTCGCGCATCACCGAGGCGATGTCGTTGGTGGCCTTGTTCCAGATCTCGATCAGTTCCTGGCGACGCTCGTCGTCGTCGATCAGGCCCTTGTCGTACTGGCCCTGGATCTTGGCGGCCCGTTCCTCGTAACCGGCAAGGATTTCCGGCTTGGCAGCCGGGACCTCGATGTCGGAGATGGCAACCGTGACGCCTGAGCGGGTGGCCCAGTAGAAACCGGCGTCCTTCAGGTTGTCCAGCGTTGCCGCGGTGACCACCTTCGGGTAGCGCTCGGCGAGGTCGTTGACGATCCGGGACAGCTCGCCCTTGTCGGCAACAGCCTCGACCCAGGGGTAGTCCTCGGGCAGGGTCTCGTTGAAGAGGACCTGGCCCAGGGAGGTCTGGACGAGAGCGGGCTGACCCTGCTCCCAGCCTTCCGGAGCTTCCCAGCCGGCGTAGGGCACGAAGCCTTCGAGCCGGATCTTGACCTGCGAGTTCAGGTGCAGCTCGCGGGCGTCGAACGCCATGATGGCTTCCGAAACCGAACCGAAGATGCGGCCTTCGCCGGCTGAACCCTTGCGCTTGGTGGTCAGGTGGTAGAGGCCGATGATCATATCCTGCGAGGGCAGGGTGACCGGGCGTCCGTCGGAGGGCTTCAGGATGTTGTTCGAGGACAGCATCAGGATGCGGGCCTCAGCCTGCGCTTCGGGGCTCAGCGGCAGGTGGACTGCCATCTGGTCACCGTCGAAGTCTGCGTTGAACGCGCCACAAACCAGCGGGTGCAGCTGGATTGCCTTGCCTTCAACAAGCTGCGGCTCGAACGCCTGGATGCCCAGGCGGTGCAGGGTAGGTGCACGGTTGAGCAGCACCGGGTGTTCGGTGATGATCTCTTCGAGAACGTCCCAGACCTGCGGGCGGTAGCGCTCCACCATCCGCTTGGCCGACTTGATGTTCTGGGCGTGGTTGAGGTCAACCAGGCGCTTCATCACGAACGGCTTGAAGAGCTCCAGGGCCATCTGCTTGGGCAGGCCGCACTGGTGCAGCTTCAGCTGCGGGCCGACGACGATGACCGAACGGCCGGAGTAGTCGACGCGCTTGCCGAGGAGGTTCTGGCGGAAACGGCCCTGCTTGCCCTTGAGCATGTCGCTCAAGGACTTCAGCGGACGGTTGCCCGGTCCGGTGACCGGACGGCCGCGGCGGCCGTTGTCGAAGAGGCTGTCAACAGCTTCCTGAAGCATGCGCTTCTCGTTGTTGACGATGATCTCCGGAGCACCAAGGTCAAGCAGGCGCTTGAGGCGGTTGTTCCGGTTGATCACGCGGCGGTAGAGGTCGTTCAGGTCGGAGGTCGCGAAGCGGCCACCGTCCAGCTGGACCATCGGGCGCAGTTCCGGCGGGATCACCGGGACGGCGTCGAGCACCATGCCGAGCGGGCTGTTGTTGGTGGTCAGGAACGCGTTGACCACCTTCAGGCGCTTGAGGGCGCGGGTCTTGCGCTGGCCCTTGCCGTTGGCGATGATGTCGCGCAGCAGGTCGGACTCAGCCTGCATGTCGAAGTTCTCAAGACGCTTCTTGATGGCCTCGGCACCCATGGAGCCTTCGAAGTACATGCCGTAGCGGTCGCGCAGTTCGCGGTACAGGCCTTCGTCACCTTCGAGGTCCGCGACCTTGAGGTTCTTGAAGCGGTCCCAGACCTGCTCGAGGCGCTCGATGTCGGCGTCGGCGCGCTTGCGCACGTTGGCCATCTGGCGGTCGGCGGAGTCGCGGGCCTTCTTCTTGTCAGCTGCCTTGGCGCCTTCGCCCTCGAGGCGTGCGATTTCGCCTTCGAGGTCGCGGGCGATCGCGGCGATGTCGGCGTCGCGGTTGTCGATCAGCTGCTTCTTCTCGATGTCGTGCTCAACCTGCAGGTTGGGCAGTTCCTCGTGGCGGGCGGCCTCGTCGACGCTGGTGATCATGTAGGCGGCGAAGTAGATGACCTTTTCGAGGTCCTTCGGAGCCAGGTCAAGGAGGTAGCCCAGGCGGGACGGAACACCCTTGAAGTACCAGATGTGCGTGACGGGAGCGGCCAGCTCGATGTGGCCCATGCGCTCACGGCGGACCTTGGCGCGGGTGACTTCGACGCCACAGCGCTCACAGATGATGCCCTTGAAGCGCACGCGCTTGTACTTGCCGCAGTAGCACTCCCAGTCCCGGGACGGGCCGAAGATCTTCTCGCAGAAGAGGCCGTCCTTCTCGGGCTTGAGCGTGCGGTAGTTGATGGTTTCCGGCTTCTTAACCTCGCCGTACGACCAGCCGCGGATGTCTTCCGCGGTGGCGAGGCCGATCTGCATGAGGCCGAAGGAGGATTCGCTGGACATATGGTCCCTGTTCTCTCTTGTTCTCTAAATTCTGAAGTCTTGACGGCGCCGGGGTTTCGACAGCTCAACCACCGGGCGCCCTGGGTGCGGGAGGAGGGAGGGGGCGTACGACGGCGGGTGGTCACCCGCCGTCGTCAGCCTCCTGCTAGACCTCTTCTACGGAGCTGGGCTCTGCGCGAGACAGATCGATGCCCAGTTCTTCCGCAGCCGTGAAGACTGCGTCATCAGAGTCACGCATTTCAATTGTGGTTCCGTCCGTGGAAAGCACTTCCACGTTCAGGCACAGCGACTGCATTTCCTTGATCAAGACCTTGAAGGATTCGGGAACACCCGGCTCGGGGATGTTCTCGCCCTTGACGATCGCTTCGTAGACCTTCACGCGGCCGTGGATGTCATCCGACTTGATCGTGAGGAGCTCCTGGAGCGTGTAGGCGGCGCCATAAGCTTCGAGCGCCCACACTTCCATTTCACCGAAGCGCTGGCCACCGAACTGTGCCTTACCACCCAGCGGCTGCTGCGTGATCATGGAGTACGGGCCGGTGGAGCGCGCGTGGATCTTGTCGTCCACCAGGTGGTGGAGCTTCAGGATGTACATGTAGCCGACCGAGATCGGATCCGGGAACGGTTCGCCGGAGCGACCGTCAAACAGGCGGGTCTTGCCCGAGGAGTTGATCAGGCGGTCACCGTCACGGGTCACGTTGGTGGAATCCAGCAGGCCCGTGATTTCCTCTTCGCGGGCACCGTCGAACACCGGCGTGGCAACAGTGGTGGGGCCACTCTCGCGCGGCAGGTTCGGCAGCTGCTTGACCCACTCGGGCTCGCCTTCGATCTTCCAGCCGGTCTTGGCAACCCAGCCGAGGTGCGTTTCGAGCACCTGGCCCACGTTCATGCGGCCCGGAACACCCAGCGGGTTCAGGACGATGTCAACGGGGGTGCCGTCGGCAAGGAAGGGCATATCCTCGACCGGGAGGATCTTGGAGATAACGCCCTTGTTGCCGTGGCGGCCGGCGAGCTTGTCGCCGTCGGTGATCTTGCGCTTGGCGGCCACGTAGACGCGGACCAGCTGGTTCACGCCCGGGGGCAGCTCGTCGTCGTTGTCGCGGTCGAAGACGCGGACGCCGATGACGGTGCCGGACTCGCCGTGCGGCACCTTCAGGGAGGTGTCGCGCACTTCGCGGGACTTCTCACCGAAGATGGCGCGCAGCAGGCGCTCTTCCGGGGTCAGTTCGGTTTCACCCTTCGGGGTGACCTTTCCGACCAGGATGTCGCCTGCTTCAACCTCGGCACCGATGTGGATGATGCCGCGCTCGTCCAGGCCGGCCAGGACTTCCTCGGACACGTTGGGGATGTCACGGGTGATCTCCTCGGCACCAAGCTTGGTGTCGCGGGCATCGATCTCGTGCTCCTCGATGTGGATGGAGGAGAGGACGTCCTCGGCAACGATGCGCTGCGAGAGGATGATGGCGTCCTCGAAGTTGTGGCCTTCCCAGGACATGAATGCCACGAGCAGGTTCTTGCCGAGTGCAAGTTCACCCTGGTCCGTTGCCGGGCCGTCGGCGATGATGCCGCCGACTTCCAGGCGCTGGCCTTCGTTCACCAGGACGCGGTGGTTGTAGCAGTTGCCCTGGTTGGAGCGGGCGAACTTGTTGATGCGGTAGTTGGTCTCGGTGCCGTCGTCGTTGAGCATGATGACGAGCTCGGCGGAAACCTCGGTGACCACACCGGCCTTCTTGGCGATGACAACGTCACCTGCGTCAACGGCGGCGGCGCGTTCCATGCCGGTACCCACGAACGGGGCCTCGGAACGGACCAGCGGCACGGCCTGGCGCTGCATGTTGGCACCCATGAGTGCACGGTTGGCGTCGTCGTGCTCCAGGAACGGGATCAGGGCGGTTGCCACGGACACCATCTGGCGCGGGGAGACGTCCATGAACTCGACGTCGGCGGCGGGAACCAGGACGGGCTCGCCTCCACCACCACGGGCACGGACCAGGACAGTGTCCTCGGCGAACTTGTTGTTCTCGTCCAGCGGGGCGTTGGCCTGCGCGATCAGCACCTCGGCCTCGTCGTCGGCCGTCAGGTACTGGACGTCGTCGGACACGACGCCGTCCTTGACCAGCCGGTACGGGGTTTCGATGAAACCGAACGGGTTGATCCGGCCGTAGGACGCCAGCGAACCGATCAGGCCGATGTTCGGGCCTTCAGGAGTTTCGATGGGGCACATACGTCCGTAGTGGGACGGGTGCACGTCACGGACTTCCATGCCGGCACGGTCACGGGACAGACCACCCGGGCCAAGCGCGGACAGGCGGCGCTTGTGGGTCAGGCCCGAGAGCGGGTTGTTCTGGTCCATGAACTGGGACAGCTGGGACGTTCCGAAGAACTCCTTGATGGCTGCAACCACAGGGCGGATGTTGATCAGGGTCTGCGGCGTGATGGCCTCGACGTCCTGGGTGGTCATACGCTCGCGGACGACGCGCTCCATGCGGGACAGGCCGGTGCGGACCTGGTTCTCGATGAGCTCGCCGACGGCGCGGATGCGGCGGTTGCCGAAGTGGTCGATATCGTCGATTTCGACGCGCAGGTCCACTTCCTGGCCATCGCGGGTGCCCTTGATGGTCTTCTCGCCGGCGTGCAGCGCGACGAGGAACTTGATCATGGCAACGATGTCTTCAACGTGCAGCACCGAGGCTTCCTTGTCACCAAGGGAGCGGTCGATGCCGAGCTTGCGGTTGATCTTGTAGCGGCCAACCTTGGCCAGATCGTAGCGCTTGGAGTTGAAGTACAGGTTGTCCAGCAGGGACTGGGCAGCCTCGACGGTGGGCGGCTCGCCCGGACGCAGCTTGCGGTAGATGTCCAGCAGGGCGTCTTCGCGGGTCTCGGTGGCGTCCTTCTCCAGGGTTGCCCGCATGGAGTCGTACTGGCCGAACTCTTCGAGGATCTGGCCTTCGGTCCAGCCGAGGGCCTTCAGCAGGACGGTGACGGACTGCTTGCGCTTGCGGTCGAGGCGGACACCGACCTGGTCTCGCTTGTCGATCTCGAGCTCGAACCAGGCACCGCGGGACGGGATGATCTTGGCGGTGAAGATGTCCTTGTCGCTGGTCTTGTCAGCGGCGCGCTCGAAGTAGGCGCCCGGCGAACGGACCAGCTGTGAGACGACGACACGCTCGGTGCCGTTGACCACGAAGGTACCCTTCTCGGTCATCAGCGGGAAGTCGCCCATGAACACGGTCTGCTGCTTGATTTCGCCCGTGTTGTTGTTCATGAACTCGGCCTTCACGTACAGCGGAGCCGAGTACGTTGCGTCCCGGTCCTTGCACTCGGCCATTGTGTACTTGGGGTCAGCGAACTCCGGATCGGAGAAGCTCAGGGACATGGTGCCCTGGAAGTCCTCAATCGGGGAGATCTCTTCAAAGATGTCCGACAGGCCGGACGTGGTGGCGACGCTGAGATCGTTTTCTTCGACAGCCTTTGCCACGCGTGCCTGCCAGCGCTCATTGCCGACCAGCCAGTCAAAGCTGTCTGTCTGCAGGGCAAGCAGATTCGGAACGTCAAGAGGTTCGTGAATCTTTGCGAATGAGAGCCGGCGAGTGGCACCATCAGTGCTGTCGGCGGTGTTAGCGGTTTCGTTATTAGAGGTGCTCGAGGCGACCAAGAGGGATCCTTCCACAGACCTTCAGGCGTTTTCAGATCTCCCCCGCTGTGCACCCTGCGGAGTGACTCCGCAGCGCTACCATCCGGTTCCGCTATATGACCCGGGACCCGCGCTGACGATGCTGTGACGTTGTCACGGCACGTTTATTGCCAGCTGCCAGGCAAAGCCCACCGCTATATGAAGGCTGAAGGTAAACAGGGAAGACGCAAATATCTACGATACGGCAAAACAACCTACGTGTCTACCCCACATCCGGCCGGATTGCAAGCACCTGTTTTCACGCTGTGCACCGGGCACCCTACAGGCGCAGCGTGACGCCTTCCGCCGTGCAGGTTCCCGAGTTGGCGAAGACGGCGTCACGCACGGCGTCCTTGGACTCCTGGGCGGGCGTGCCGCCGGACTCAGCGGCAGCCGAGTGGTCGATCGCAAGCAGGCTGAGCGAGGCGAAGAGTCCCTCAAGGTCGCCGGAAACCGTGGCTTTGGCATCTTGGGCCTTCAGGTAGACGTCCTCGTAGCCTTTTGCATCGGTGGGGGAAACGGCAGCATAGTCCGCGAACAATGTGTTGAAGAGCTCACAGGCTTCCTTGGTACCCGCAGCCGCGTTGCCGGCGCCTGTTGACGTTGCTGACGCACGGGGCGTGCTGCCATCGCTGGACCGGACCGAGGGCGAAGCGGACGGCTGAGTTGAGTCCGCCGGCGACGGTGTCGATACCGAGCAGCCGGTGAGCGCGGCAACGGCGGCAAGGGCTGCTGCGGCAAATGTCGTCTTCATGTTCTCGCTCCGTCCGTCACGGCCCCGGAACCGGTGTCCCCCTGGAAAGCCTCGCCCACCACCCTACGCAAGCCGCCGCCGTCGTGCACAATGCCGGGATGGGGACCTCTCCCCCGCCTGCCGCGGCCTCCCGCCCGGAGGGGAGGATTCCTGCCGCAACCGGGACGCCGGAATGCACACAGACGATTCGGCGTTTGAGTATATGGGTGACCAGGCTCACGATAGCCTTGGTGGCTTACACCTGAACCGGATTGAAAGTGATGACCATGGGCAACTCTCCTGACAACAGTGACGTTGTCATCCTTGCAGCAGCGCGGACCCCGCAGGGCCGCATCAACGGCCAACTGTCCAGCCTGACGGCGGTGGACCTCGGCGCCCACGCCATCAGGGCTGCCTTGGCGGCCAGCGGCATTGATGCAGCCGACGTGGAAGCCGTGATCATGGGCCAGGTACTGCAAGCGGGCGCCGGCCAAAACCCTGCGCGGCAAAGCTCCATCGGCGCCGGGATCGGCTGGAACGTCCCCGCCGTGACGGTCAATAAGGTATGCCTCTCCGGGCTCACCGCCGTGATCGACGCCGCCCGCATGATCCGGGCCGGCGAAGCAGCCGTGGTGGTGGCCGGCGGCCAGGAATCCATGAGCCGGGCACCGCACCTGCTCCCCGGGTCCCGCCAGGGATGGACCTACGGCTCCATCCAGGCACTGGACGCAGCCGCCCACGACGGTTTGACCGACGCCTTCGACGGCGAGTCCATGGGGTTGTCCACCGAGACGCGCAACCTCACCCTGGGCATCGACCGGACCTCCCAGGACAACGTGGCCGCACAGTCCCACCAACGCGCGGCCCTCGCGGCAAAGAACGGAACGTTCGACGGCGAAATCGCCCCGGTCAGCGTGAAGCAGCGGAAGGGCGATCCACTGGTGGTGGACACCGACGAGGGCGTGCGCCCCAACACCTCCGTGGAGTCGCTCGCCGGGCTGCGCGCCGCATTCGTTACGGACGGAACCATCACGGCCGGCAACTCTTCTCCCCTGTCCGACGGCGCCACCGCACTGGTGCTCGCTTCCCGCGCCTACGCCGACGAACACGGCCTGGAGTACCTGGCCGTCGTCGGGAAGCCGGGCCAGGTTGCCGGACCGGACAACTCCCTGCATTCACAGCCTTCGCACGCGATCATGAATGCCCTCGGCAAAGCCGGCTGGGGCACGGCCGACCTGGACTTCATCGAGATCAACGAGGCCTTCGGTTCCGTTGCCGTGCAGTCGCTCAAGGATTTGGACTACCCCCTGGAAAAGTGCAACATCCATGGCGGGGCGATCGCCCTGGGGCATCCGATCGGGGCTTCCGGGGCGCGGCTGGCCGCGCACGCCGCCCATGAGCTCAAGCGCCGCGGGACGGGCAAGGCCGCGGTGGCCCTGTGCGGCGGAGGGGGGCAGGGCGAAGCGCTCCTGCTCTACCGCGACTAATGGCGGGCCTGACCGCAAACGGAACGGACGGCGTCGGGCGGGAACGTTTCCTGGCCGACGCCGCCGCGCGCGGCCTGCACGTTGACGTCGTGGAACGTCCGCCGGCACGCAGCCTCGCCGAAGCGGCCGATATCCTGGGCATCCCGCCGGCCGACATTGTGAAGTCACTGGTGGTCAAGCACAAGGACGGTTCATTCCTGTTCGCGCTGGTTCCAGGCGACCGGCAGATTTCCTGGCCGAAACTCCGGTCCCTGCTGGGCGTCAACAAGCTCTCGCTGCCACCGGCAGACGTTGCCCTGAAAGCGACCGGCTACGAGCGTGGCACCATCACGCCGCTGGGCAGCACCACGGCATGGCCTGTCTATGCCGACGCCACGATCACCGGGCGCAGGATCTCCATGGGCGCCGGAGCCCACGGCTACAGTGCGTTCGTTGACGCCGACTCGCTGACCGCAGCCCTGGATGCCGTAGTCGCCGACATCTCAGATCCCGGCTGACCCTTCGGGCCCGCTTAAAGCAGAAACCCCGCCCAACTGGCTCGCAGTGGGGCGGGGTTTCCCGAGGAAAAGGCGTTGTTACTTGAGGGTAACGGTGGCGCCTGCAGCCTCGAGCTGCTCCTTGGCCTTCTCGGCAGCTTCCTTGTTGGCGCCTTCGAGAACAGCCTTGGGGGCGCTGTCAACCAGGTCCTTGGCTTCCTTGAGGCCGAGGGAGGTGATGGCGCGAACTTCCTTGATGACGGCGATCTTCTTGTCACCGGCAGATTCGAGGATGACGTCGAAGTCGGTCTTCTCTTCAACCTCTTCAGCAGCTCCGCCACCGGCGGGGCCGGCAACTGCAACAGCAGCGGCGGTAACTTCGAAGGTCTCTTCGAAGAGCTTGACGAACTCGGAGAGCTCGATGATGGTCAGTTCCTTGAAAGCTTCAATGAGCTCTTCGTTGCTGAGCTTCGCCATGGTTGGCGTCCTTCCTGTTGTGGTGTCCAAGCGGCGCGGAGCCGGGCCTGACACCGGAGTCTGGTGGGGTAAAGAGAATTAGTTCTCTTCGGCAGCGGCAGCTTCGGCGGGTGCCTCGGCTACTGCTTCAGCTGAAGAGTCAGCAGATTCTTCAGCGGCAGGCGCTTCGGCAGCTGCCGGTGCACCGTTCTCTTCTTCAAGCTTGAGGCGCAGTGCGTCGATGATGCGTGCAGCTGCGGCGGCGGGTGCCTTGAGGACGCCCGCAACCTTGGCGAGCTGCAGCTCACGGGACTCGAGGGCAGCCAGGGCTGCAACCTCGGTGGCGTCCAATGCCTTGCCCTCGAAGTAACCGGTCTTGATGACCAGCTGCTTGTTGGCCTTGGCAAAATCCGTCAGGCTCTTGGCAGCGGCAACTGCGTCACCCTTGATGAACGCGATTGCAGTGGGGCCGGCAAGCTGGCCGTCGAATGCTTCGACGCCGGCTTCCTTGGCTGCAATGGCGGTCAGGGTGTTCTTGACGACCGCGAACTTGGTGTCCTGGCCGAGAGAAACACGCAGCTGCTTGAGCTGTGCAACGGTGAGCCCGCGGTATTCGGTCAGGACAGCGGCGTTCGATTCCTTGAAATCGTTAGTGATCTCAGCTACTGCTGAAACCTTGGTAGGCGTTGCCATAACCCTCCTTCCGGGGATAGTGCCGGTATTCGACGGTCCCCGCTCAAGAGAGCTAAAACTAAAAACGCCCCGCGCAGATGCACGGGGCTTGGCTCAACACGGCTGAGCCGTGGAGCTTTGCTTCGTTCACCTGCGCCGGCCGCCCTGCGTTGAGGGTCCTTCGTCCGGAAACCTACTGTGGCCTCCGGCGCACAACTGCAGAGTTGAGCCATGAACAGGAGAGTGGATTTCCAACAACCGACGGTCTTTGGTACTCCCAGCTTACGTGAGGGAGCACCGGTCCGCCAAATCGGGCGTCAGCTGGTGCTGGTCCGCAAGGTGGGAAGTTCCTTTTGCCAGATACCCGTCACCCCTGCCGTCTGGAACCCAAGCTGCTTGTTGACCGTAAGCAGGTACCGGTTCTCGGGGGCATTCCAGGTGTAGATGATGCGGGCATCCGGGAACTGCTCGCTGAGCCGCTCCATGTTGGCCACTTTGATCAGCAGGCCCAGCTTGTTGCCGCGGTGCTCCTGCAGGACCAAGGTATCGTCCTGGAAAACGACGTCGGCGCGGTGGGCCAGCACGGTGATGGTGGTCAGTCCCACCAGCGATCCCGTAGCGATGTGCTCGACGGCGGTGACCACCGTCCGCCTTCCCTGCGCGATGGCGACGTCTTCGGCCTCACGCAGGATCCCGCCGTCGAACACCATGTCCTGCTCAACCGGCACGTCCAGGGAGGGGTCGACGTCGGCACCCGCCTGGTTCTCCAAGACCGCCACGGCCTCCAGCCACTGGTCCGGGCAGCGGTCCGTCCAATGGTGCAGCCGGTACCGGCCGCCATTGGCTTCCTCGGCCTCAGCCTGGAGGTCGGCCACCAGCTTCGTGTCGAGGGGAAGCAGGCAGGAACTGAACTGCTCAATGTGCTGGAGTGTGTACCCGGTCCGCTGCGCGAACTCCACCTCCCGGCTTTCCAAGGGAACGAACCCCTGGCCGGTGCCCGGGACCAACTGGGCCTGACCAAATTCGTGGAGTGATGCGCCGGGGTGGTTGGTGTCCACCAGGATCATGGTGCGTCCCTCGCCGCGAGCCAGCTGTTCGGCCGCCTCAAGCAGGCGCCGGCCCACGCCCTGGCGCTGGAACTCGGGCAGGATGTCCAGGGTGAGTTCGGCAAGGTCCAGGTGGTCCGTCAGCGGCAGCGCGATGTCCACAGTGCCCACGATGTCTCCGTCCACCTTGGCGACGAGGATCAGCTGCCGCTCATAGGGATCAGCGAACTCGAGCAGTTTTTCCAGCGGACCGTAGGCGAGATCGTCACTCCCCCAGGTCTGCATCCGCACCTTGCGCCCCACCTCGACGGCGGCCAGGAAGTCGGCTGCGTCCGGGGTGTCCAGGGAATCCGGAATCCACAGCTGTTCGATCTTTACGTCTATCGCCATTCGGGCATCATCCCAGCCGTTTCTGCCACTCACCTTCATAGCCGGCAGGCTTGAATCCAAGTGCGGTATTAATCGCCAGCATATGCTGGTTTTCGCTGGCATTCCATGTCAGGACCGAGCGCGCCGGAAGCCACTTTTCCTGCGCGCGGCGGAGGTTGGCCACCTTGACCAGCATGCCCAGCCGATGCCCGCGATGCTCTGCCGACACCAAGGTGTCTTGCTGGATCAGCGACTCCGGCACCTCGGGGCGCCAGGTGAGGACCGTGTACGCCACCAGCTCGCCAGTGGGCCGGTGCACGGCGGCCGCCACGGAAGACTGGACGCCACTGCGGACAAGGGCCGATTCGTCCCCCCGGACCCGGGCCGCATCCCAGTCCTCGCGTTCCCAGTCCATGCCCGCGGTAGGCGCATCCGTGCTCATCCGCTCCTTGAGCCGGGCAAAGGCGGCAACAAGCTCTTCCGGGCAACGATCATCCCAGGCCGTCAGCGTGTAGCACTCTGCACGCGCGATCCCTTCCGCTTCGAGCCGGGCCAGCCGGTCACCAGCCACGGGCAGGGCCAGCCGGCTGGAGCGTTCCACCTGTTCCAGCTGGTAGCCGGCGGACAGGGCAAAAGCGCTAGCGGGGTGGTCCAGTGGCAAGTGCCCGGCCCCGGACTTCGCGGCCAGCCTGCCGGCGCCATGTCCCGAAGCGTCCAGGGGTATTTCATGGAAGCCGCCAAGGGATGACCGACCCCGGGAGTGGGCCACGGCCTCGACATGGCCCAGCAGCGCACGCCCGATCCCCTGGCGGCGCCAGCGGGGAACCACCAGGACCTCAATGCCCGCCGTGGCCGTGTTGTCCCGCAGCGGGAAGGTGACCGAGCACAGGCCCACCGGTTCGCTGCCGATCCGGGCCAGGAAGAGCTGCCGTTCTTCATAGGGGTTGCCACGCCAGTACTCAAGCGCCTCCTTGTCGGTCAGGCAGCGCTCCAGGCTTCCCCACACAGCCATGTCCTCCGCTGCCCGCATGGACTGGCACTCCCGGAAGTCCACCAACGTACCGGAGGGACCTTGGCCGCTTCCGGCGGCAGGGATCGCGACGGCGGCAATCACCAGTACGTCACGTGCCGGCAGAGGCGGGACGCCAGCGGGGTCCGGATTATCCATGCAGCCAGCTTAGGCAAATACGCCGGACAACAAAGGAGCCCGCCCCGGCGCATGCGCGTCGGGGCGGGCTCCTGATGCTCCGGGCTCAGCCCGGGGCAGGAACTTTCATCAAGGACTAGGCCTCGGTGAGCACCTTGGTGACGTTGGGGTCGACAGAGATGCCGGGACCGAACGTGGTGGCAACGGTGGCCTTCTGGATGTAGCGGCCCTTGGCAGCGGACGGCTTCAGGCGAAGGACCTCTTCCAGGGCTGCTGCGTAGTTCTCGGCCAGCTTGATGGCGTCGAACGACACCTTGCCGATGATGAAGTGCAGGTTGGAGTGCTTGTCGACGCGGAAGTCGATCTTTCCACCCTTGATGTCGTTGACGGCCTTGGTGACATCGGGGGTCACGGTGCCCGTCTTCGGGTTCGGCATCAGGTTACGCGGACCAAGGACCTTACCGAGGCGGCCAACCTTGCCCATGAGGTCAGGGGTAGCAACGGCTGCGTCGAAGTCGGTCCAGCCGGCGGCGATCTTTTCGATCAGGTCGTCGGAACCAACGAAGTCGGCGCCGGCTGCGATTGCTGCCTCAGCCTTGTCGCCCGTGGCGAAGACCAGGACGCGGGCGGTCTTACCGGTGCCGTGGGGCAGGTTGACCGTACCGCGGACCATCTGGTCGGCCTTGCGGGGGTCAACGCCCAGGCGGAAAGCCACCTCGACGGTTGCGTCGAACTTGGACGGGTTGGTGTCCTTGGCCAGCGTTACTGCCTCGAACGGTGCGTAGTGCTTCTCCGCGTCGATCTTGGCGGCTGCTGCCTCATATGCTTTGCTGCGCTTTGCCATGCTGCTTATTTCTCCTTGTGCAGTTGTGGTCTGCGGACCGCGCTGGGCCCTGCCACAGTCGGTGGTCCGGTTCGTTATCCGGCCCGGATGCCCGACATTTCATTGTGTTTGGTGCCGGTGTCCCGGCGGTGCCGCCCGTCGTCGTCAATTACCTTGACGCTGGACAGCGGGAAGGGTGGTTAGCCCTCGACGGTGATACCCATGGAGCGGGCGGTGCCGGCGATGATCTTGGCTGCGCCTTCGAGGCTGGTGGCGTTGAGGTCTTCCATCTTGGTGGAGGCGATCTCGTTGACCTGGGCCTGGGTCAGCTTGGCAACCTTGACGGTGTGCGGGGTGGATGAACCCTTGGCAACGCCTGCAGCCTTCTTGATGAGCTCTGCAGCCGGCGGGGTCTTGGTGATGAACGTGAAGGAACGGTCCTCGTAGACCGTGATTTCCACGGGGATGACGTTTCCGCGCTGGGCTTCCGTCGCAGCGTTGTACGCCTTGCAGAATTCCATGATGTTGACACCGTGCTGGCCAAGCGCGGGACCGATCGGCGGGGCCGGGTTGGCGGCACCTGCCTGGATCTGCAGCTTGATGAGGCCGGTGACCTTCTTCTTGGGAGCCAATGTAGGGTCCTTCTCTCAATAACGTCCTGGGGCACAGGAGCGTGCCTCAGGTTTGTGGCCGCCATGGCAAGGCGGCCGGCCGTTCCGGCGCCGCTAAGCGGGCGGTGCCGGAACGAATTCTCGGTTGGTCAGATCTTGGTGACCTGGTTGAACGCCAGGGTGACGGGCGTTTCGCGCTCGAAGATGGAGACCAGCACCACGAGGGTCTGGGACTCGGGCTTGATCTCGGAGATCGTGGCGGGAAGGGTCTCGAACGGGCCTTCCTTGACGATGACGGACTCGCCGACCTCGAAGTCGACGGCCACGGGAGCCTGGTTCTGCTTGTTGACCGGCTTGCCCTTCTCGGCCTGCTCTTCCTCGAAGACCGGGGCGAGCATGGAAAAGACCTCGTCCAGGCGCAGCGGGACCGGGTTGTGGGCGTTGCCCACGAAGCCGGTCACGCCGGGGGTGTGGCGGACGGCGCCCCAGGAGGCGTCGGTCAGGTCCATGCGGACCAGGACGTAGCCGGGGATGCGGACGCGGTTGATCACCTTGCGCTGGGCGTTCTTGATCTCCACGACTTCTTCCATGGGCACCTGGATTTCGAAGATGTAATCTTCCATGTCCAGGGTCTGGATGCGGGTTTCAAGGTTGGCCTTCACGCGGTTCTCGTAACCTGCGTAGGAGTGGATGACGTACCAGTCACCCTCCTGGCGGCGCAGTTTGGCCTTGAACTCCTCGGCGGGATCAGCGGCTGCGGTGGCCGCTGCAGCGGCGAGGGCGTCAGCGGACTCGTCGTCGCCGTCTTCCGTGGCGTCGGCTTCTTCACCGGCGGCACCGTCAGCATCGGAGCCGGCGTCGTCGGATTCGGGCGCGAAGGACTCAACCTCGGACTCTTCACCGGCTTCTGCCGCGACGTCCTGGGACTCTTCCAGCCCAGACTCGGTTACCTCGAGCTCCTGCTCAGACACTTGGTCTCCTGCTTCCTCATTGCCTAACATGCCTATTTAAATGGCTCAATTCCGCACACCGGCGCTTCCCTTCCGGTTTCCCGGACGAAACACGCGGCCTGCGGACCATCCAGCCTTAGCTGTCCGTCGAGCCGGTACCGCCGAAGATCCAGCTGACAGCGGTTCCGAAACCAATGTCCAGCAGGCTGACGATGACCATCATGATGGCCACGAACACCAGCACCACGAGCGTGTAGTTGATCAGTTCCTTGCGGGTGGGGGCCACAACCTTCTTGAGTTCGCCAATGATCTGGCGGACAAAGAGAGCAATGCGGGCGAAGAAGCTTGCCTTGGCTTCCTTCTTAGCTGGGCGGCCCTTGGAGCTGCTGGCAGCTGTTTCGGTCACCTGGTCCTCGCTCATCTTTGCAATGGTGGATTACCCGGCCCTGATCAGAACCATGGTTGCTGCGTCTGCCCCGGGCTTTCGCCCGGAGACAGCTTGCGCAGGGCAGACAGGACTCGAACCTGCAACCTGCGGTTTTGGAGACCGCTGCGCTACCAATTGCGCCACTACCCTATGGAGTGAATGCCACTCTTTGACGACCCAGGCACCAGTTTGAACTGGGGCGCACGCCATCATCCGTGTTTCAACACCGGTGAACCAGTCTACGCAAGAAGTCCGCGTAGGTAAAACCGGCCCGACCCGGCCCATCCGCCGGCCGGTCCGACTTGTGCAGCAGTCAGCAGTCACAAAACCAAACCGGCTCCCCGGAGGGTCCGCTGAACAGCTTAGAGTAGAACTCGTCGAAACCCACATTCCAGCCTTCCGGCTGCAAGCGAAGAACGGACCTGCCATGTCTGCCGCCCGCGTTTCCAAGCGCATATCCGCAATTGCCGAATCCGCAACCCTTGCCGTTGATGCCAAGGCGAAGGCGCTCAAGGCAGCAGGCCGTCCGGTTATTGGCTTCGGCGCGGGCGAACCCGACTTCCCCACCCCGGACTACATTGTCCAGGCCGCCATCGAAGCAGCCGGCCAGCCCAAGTACCACCGCTACTCTCCCGCGGGCGGCCTGCCTGAGCTGAAGAAGGCCATTGCCGAAAAGACCGTCCGGGACTCCGGCTACACCGTTGACCCCTCGCAGGTGCTGGTCACCAACGGCGGCAAGCAGGCCGTATACAACACCTTCGCCACCCTGGTGGATCCGGGTGACGAGGTCATCGTGCCCACCCCGTTCTGGACCACCTACCCCGAGGCGATCCGCCTGGCCGGCGGCGTGCCCGTGGAAGTTTTCGCCGGCCCCGAGCAGGACTACCTGGTAACCGTGGAGCAGTTGGAAGCGGCCGTCACGGACAAGACGAAGATCCTCTTGTTCGTCTCGCCGTCGAACCCCACCGGCGCTGTCTACTCGCCGGAGCAGGTGGCTGAGATCGGCAAGTGGGCCGCAGCAAAGGGCCTCTGGGTTGTCACGGACGAGATCTACGAGCACCTCACCTACGACGGCGTCCCCTTCACCTCCATCGCCACGGCGGCCCCAGAGCTTGGCGACAAGGTGGTCATCCTCAACGGCGTTGCCAAGACGTACGCGATGACCGGCTGGCGCGTGGGCTGGATGATCGGCCCCGCCGACGTCATTAAGGCCGCCACCAACCTGCAGTCGCACGCCACGTCCAACGTCTCCAACATCATGCAGATTGCGGCCCTCGCCGCCGTGTCCGGTCCGCTGACCGCGGTCGATGAGATGAAGGTGGCCTTCGACCGCCGCCGCAAGGCCATCGTCGCCGGCCTGAACGCCATTGACGGCGTGGAATGCCCGACGCCGAAGGGCGCCTTCTACGTCTACGCGGACGTCCGGGGGCTGCTGGGCAAGGAATTCCCCACCGCGTCAGGCACCGCCACGCCTCAGACGTCTGCCGAGCTGGCCGCCCTGATCCTGGATGAGGTAGAGGTGGCTGTGGTCCCCGGCGAGGCGTTCGGCCCGTCCGGATTCGTGCGCCTCTCCTACGCACTGGGCGATGACGACCTCGCCACCGGCGTCCAGCGCCTGCAGGACTTCCTGGGCAAGGCCCAGTAGACGCCCGGTCGCTTCCGGCCGGTTAAACAACGACCCCCGCTCACTTTCCTTGAGGAAGTGAGCGGGCGTCGGTGTTTAAGGCGTCAAAGGTGAGCGGGCGTCGGGGTTTAAGGCGTCAAAGGTGAGCTGGCGTTGTTAGAGGAGGCGGCGCTCGGCGGCCCACTTGGTCAGCTCATGCCGGCTGGAAAGCTGCAGCTTCCGGAGCACCGCGGACACGTGGGTTTCCACCGTCTTGATGCTGATGAAGAGTTCCTTGGCCACTTCCTTGTAGCTGTAGCCCCGGGCGATGAGCCGCATGACCTCCAGTTCGCGTGCCGAGAGCTTGTCCAGCTCGTCGTCGGCAATGTCCGCGGGAGCGGTTCCGAATGCGTCCAGGACGAACCCGGCCAGGCGCGGGGAGAACACGGCGTCGCCGCCGGCCACCCGGAACACGGCATCAGTGATCTCGGCGCCGGAAACGGTCTTGGTGACATAGCCCCTGGCCCCGGCGCGGATCACCGCCACCACGTCCTCCGCTGCGTCGGAAACGCTCAGGGCAAGGAAGCGGGTGGCGGAGAGGAGCGGTGCGGAGCCGGCGATGACTTCCCGGCCGCCGCCACCCAGCCCACCGGGCAGGTGCACGTCCAGGAGGACGACGTCGGGCCGCTGCTCGGCGATCACGGCGATGGCCTGTTCCACGGTGGCGGCTTCCCCCACCACGTGGATGCTGGCGTCGAGGTCGGCCTTCAACCCGGAGCGGAAGATCGCGTGATCGTCCACGATCACCACCCGCACGGATTTGGCCGGCCGGGCGGCTGCGCCCCCTGTTCCCTGGATGGTGCTCATGGTTTCCCTTCCGCGTTCTCCGCTGCCGGCAGCCTCAGCCGAACCTCGGTGCCGTCATCCGTACTGAGGATGGCAGCCGAGCCGCCATGCCTTTTCATTCTGCCGATGATCGATTCCCGGACGCCAAGCCTGTCCGAGGGAACGTTCCCCAGCTCAAAACCGGGGCCCCTGTCCTTGATGAAGATCTCGGCTTGCCCGTCCGACGCCTCAAGATAAACGGACACCGTTCCGCCGCCGTGCCGGGAGGCATTAAGCATCGCCTCACGGCTGGCCTGGACCAAGGCTTCGTGAGCCTCCGTCATGGCGGCGTCACCCACCGTGACCACCTCCACAGCGTTGCCAAGCAGGTCCTCCACCTCGGCGGCTGCGGCCTTGATCCGGTCCGACAATTGGCCGCTTTCCCGTCCATGGTCCTGAAAGAGCCAGCCACGCAA
Source organism: Arthrobacter sp. 135MFCol5.1 (assembly GCF_000374865.1). Taxonomy (GTDB): domain Bacteria; phylum Actinomycetota; class Actinomycetes; order Actinomycetales; family Micrococcaceae; genus Arthrobacter. Next base: position 570,927 of record NZ_KB895452.1, read on the forward strand.
CTCCCGCTCCTGCGCGCGGGCCAGGCGGACGACGTCGTGCTCGTTGCCCGCCCGCCGCTGGATCAAGGCGAGCGTCTGCAGCACTGAGTCGTGCAGGTGGGCCGCGATCTCCGCGCGTTCCGTTTCCCGGATGCGGCCCGCACGCTCGGCTTCGAGGTCCCGCCAGAATTTCAAGGCCCACGGCAGCAGGACCAGCACCACGCCGCCCAGGACCGCCACGGAAGCCAGCAGCGCAAGCCACGTCTGTTCCCAGGAACCCGAGCCGGACACCATCACCAGGACACCGGCAACCACCAGCGCCAGCCCCGCTGCGAGCCGGCCCCAGCCGCCGGCCTGGTCCGCCTTGGTCTTGTCCACCAGTCCCGCCCGGCGGGTCTCGTCCAGTTGCATCCAGGCGATCGAGGCGCCACCCAGGACAGCGGCGGCGGGGATGAGGGTGCCCAGGGACACATCAACACCCAGCAACTGGGCGATCATGATCCCGGCGACCAGCAGGAGCCCGCAGCCGAGCAGGATCTCCTTGCCGTAGCGCATGCCCCGCACCCGGAACCAGGGAGCGCCGGGGGTTGCGCCCGTGCCGGCCGGGCCGGAGCCCGCGGCACCCGTGGGACTTCCGTCGTCGTCCGTTGTTGCGGCGGCGGGCCGGCTCACCGCCGGGGCAATGGGCGACGCCGGGCGGCGGGTATTGCGCCGGGCAGCCTCATCCGCGGTGGGAACCATGATCCAGAGCCACGCGTAAAACACCAGGCCGGCCCCGCCTGCGAAGGACGCGAGGACCATGCCCCAGCGGACGGTCTTCACGGGCCACCCGAGGTGCAGGGCCAGGCCGGAGCACACGCCGGCGATGACCCGGTCACTGCTCCGGGCCAGGGGCGGCCGCGCGGGGAGGGTTGTCATGGATCAATCCAAGCATGGATCAGGGTAGCCCGGACCGGGTTGTGCGCTTTCCCGGGGGTGGCTCAGGGACCGTTCAGGGTTTCCCCCAGTAGAGCGGCGACGGGCTTGGACGGGAGGATCGAAGTATGAACTCGCAGACCCCTTCCCCCGACGACGAACACCCAACCGGGCCGTTGCCCGGCTCCGGCAACCAGCGGCCCACCGAGCCGCTGCCGGCCTCCGACGCGATTCCTCCGGGCCCGGCGTCGGGCCCCGCCCAGGGCGGCCCCGGCGGTTCGCAGGATGGCCCCACCGCTCCCCCAGCTTCCGACCCGGCACAGGGCTATGCCTTCCACGCCGGCCCCACCCCGCCAGCAGCCTCAAGCGACTTCTTCGGCTGGATCCGCAGCCAGGGCATCTCCCGGGGCAGCGACCGCTGGATCGGCGGCGTCTGCAGCGGCATAGCCCACCGGCTCGGCGTGGACCCCATCATCATCCGCGGAGCCCTAATAGTCCTGACCCTCCTGGCAGGCATCGGCGTACTGCTCTACGGCCTGGCCTGGGCCTTCCTCCCGGAACCGGACGGCCGGATCCACGTCCAGGAAGCCGGCGCGGGCCGCTGGTCCAGTGGCATGACGGGCGCACTGATCGCCACCGTCCTCGGATTCACCGGCCTGGGCGGAGGGTTCTGGGGGTGGAGCCACAACGGCTTGAGCGGCCTCCTCTGGACCGTGTTCTGGGTAGCCGGCGCGATCTTCCTGATCTACCACCTCTCCCAGCGCAACAAAGCACGTCCCACCATGGCGGGCCATGCTCCGGCGGCTCCGGGTGCGCCCTACACGGCGGGACGGCCAGGTTCCGAACACACGTCGTCCTTCTCCGCGCCCACCACGTCCGGCCCCGCCCAGGGGTTCCCTCCAGCGCCCGCCTATGGCGGCGGCACCGCCGGCGGGCCCGCAGGGAATGGCCCGGGAGCATTCGGAGGGACCGGCGGCCCGGGCGGTTCCGGCGGCGGGGTTCCCGGCGGGGACGGATACCCGGCGCCGTGGGTTCCGCCGCGGCCGCCCAAGCCCCGGCCGGCCGGCCCGGGTGCCCCCGCCGTCGCCATCGCCACCGGCTCTGCCCTGCTGGTGGGCGGAGGCCTCAAGGCACTGGACGCCGGGCATGTCATCGACCTTGGCGGCTCCGGCAACGCGATTGTCTGGGCCAGCGCCGCGGCAGTCCTGGGCCTGGGCATCCTCGTGGCGGGACTGCGCGGCCGGACCTCGGGGATCCTGAGCCTATTCGCCGTGATCGCCCTGGTTACCGGCGGCGTCTACAACGTGGCGAACGACGGCAGGATGCGTTTCCAGCAGGTGGACTGGAACCCCGCCAGCATCGAGGAGGCGCGCGGCGGCATCGACATCACCGCCGGACGGGGAACCGTGAACCTCACGGACCTGTCCCCCTTAGCCCCCCTGACCTCCGACGTCGTGGTTCCGCTCGATATCACGGCCAGCAACGTCACCGTGGTGATCCCGCAGAACGTGCCCGTGGATATCAAGGCGGACATGACCATGGGCAACCTGAACGAGGCCACAGGCCAGCGCGGCGGGACCACCACCCGCGAGAGCAGCTACAACACGGACAAACCCGGCAACCACCTGGTGGTGCGGATCGATGGCACCTTCAGCAACGTCACAATCCAGGAAGGCAACTGACATGGACAGCAACATTCCGACGACGGCGGGCCACGAGCCTGCCGATGCGGCGCCGGCCAGGGTGGGAACCGTGGTGTGGGGCCTGATCGTCCTGGCTTTGGCCGCGCTGATCATCGTGGCGCAACTGGGCATCGTCACCCTCAACGGGACCTACGTCCTGATCGGCCTCATGATCGGCGCCGGAGTGGCCCTGGTGGCCGGCGGCCTGCTCTCTGCCCGCAAACGTGACAACGACCCACTGAAAAGGAAGTCTTGAACCATGGATAAGTTCTTCAGCATTGTCAGGGGCCTTGGCCTGAAGCGCGGCCCGCAGCGCTGGCTCGGCGGGGTGCTGGGCGGCATCGCGGCCAAGCTGAACGTGGACGTGGCCTACGTCCGCATCGCGTTCCTGCTGTTCTGCCTCCTCCCGGGACCCGCCGTCGTCTTCTACCTGCTGGCCTGGGTGGTGCTTCCGGACCAGCGCGACGAGATCCCGCTGCAAACCTTCCTGGAGCGCCGCTCGACCAACGGCCCACGGATGTAGCTACGGAAGGTGCCTCCCCCCACTGGGGGACCAGGCCCCCGCCCTCGTGAACGGATCACGGATGCGGGGGCTTTTTCCTGCCCGCGGCCACCCGCCGGGAAGCGCACCGCATGTAACCGGTTTGTGTCGTACCCCACACACCCCACTACACTTCTAGGTGAGCTCAGCGTGGCGCTCTGCCTGTAAACCTTCTCCCAGGATTTGAGCTGAACATGAAAATTGGAATCCTTACCAGTGGTGGCGACTGCCCCGGCTTGAACGCCGTGATCCGCGGCGCCGTGCTGAAGGGCATCGCCATCCACGGCCACGAATTCGTCGGATTCCTCGATGGCTGGCGCGGCGTGGTGGAGGGCGACATCATCGACATCCCCCGCACCATGGTCCGCGGCATCGCGAAACAGGGTGGCACCATCCTGGGCACCTCCCGCACCAACCCGTTCGAAAACGGCGGCGGCCCCGAGGCCATCAAGGCCCACATGGACCGGCTGGGCATCGACGCCATCATCGCTATCGGCGGTGAGGGAACGCTCGCCGCCGCCAAGCGCCTGACCGACGCCGGGCTGAAGATTGTCGGTGTCCCCAAGACCGTGGACAACGACCTCGACGCCACCGACTACACCTTCGGCTTCGATACCGCCGTCCAGATCGCCACCGAAGCGATTGACCGGCTCCGCACCACCGGCGAGTCCCACCACCGCTGCATGATCGCCGAAGTCATGGGCCGGCACGTGGGCTGGATCGCCCTGCACGCCGGCATGGCCGCGGGTGCGCACGCCATCCTCATCCCGGAGCAGAAAGTCAGCATCGAGCAGATCACCGAGTGGGTCAATGAAGCCCACGCCCGCGGCCGCGCGCCGCTGGTGGTGGTGGCTGAGGGCTTTGTCCCGGAGCACATGGAGAGCCCGCACTCCGAGCGCGGCCTGGACACGTTCGGCCGGCCCCGGCTGGGCGGCATCGCCGACCAGCTCGCGCCCGAGCTGGAGGCCCGGACCGGCATCGAAACCCGGGCAACCATCCTGGGCCACATCCAGCGCGGCGGCGTACCGTCCGCCTTCGACCGCGTCCTGGCCACCCGGCTGGGCATGGCCGCCATCGATTCCGTGGTGGAGGGGTACTGGGGCACCATGGTGGCGCTGAAGGGAACCGATATCCACCACGTCGCGTTCCAGGAAGCCCTCGGCCAGTTGAAGACCGTTCCGCAGAACCGGTACGACGAAGCGGCTGTCCTGTTCGGATAAGCCGCAAGGCCGCCCTAGGCTGGGACCATGACACTCGACCCCGGCTCTGCTGCCATCATCCAGTTGGCGTGGGCACGCCGGCTGGGCCTTGACGACGACGCATTCGGGACCGGACTCGCCTCGGCCGAACGGATTGTGCGGGCCGACGAGTCAGTCCGGACCGTTGAGTTCGTGCGGCTTTTCGGAAGTTCGGTGCTGGTGGGGCCGCAGAGCGTGATCGACGCCGCCGCCGGCATCCCGGATGAGGAAATGGCCCAGCACGTGACCCTCCTGACCCTCACCAGGGACCGAGGCGGTCACGGCCTCGGTGCCGCGGCACTGTTCTTCGCGGACGACCTGCCCCTGCAGCAGCCCTCCGACGAGCTCACCGTGTCCCACGGCAACCCCGAGGCCATCGAGTTGGAGGGCCGCTGCCCGCCCGATGACGTCAACGAAGTTGGCCTCTCCGACCTGGAAAACCGGTACACGATCGTCCACGAGCAGGATGGCCGGCGCGTGCCCTTGGCCTGCGGGGCCTACGGCGAGTGGGAAGGCCTGCTGGCAAACATGGGGGTCTTGGTCGACCCGGAGTGGCGCCGGCGCGGCCTTGGTTCCCTGGCGGGCTCCATCGCGGCCCACGAAGCACTCGCAGCGGGACTGACGCTGCAGTGGCGCGCGGACGTCAGCAACACGGGCTGCCTGGCGTTGGCCCGGAAGCTTGGCCTCTCAGCCGGCGGAATCCAGACCAGCGTCCACCTTCGCTGACGGCTGGCCTTGGGCCGGCGCTCCCCAACCCTGGACGGGCTGCGGCTTTGCGAAAAACAACGCTACGGCTGCCCCCACCAGGATCACTCCGGCGGGAAGAAGGATGGACTGGCCCATCGCCGTCGAAAAGCCACCGTGCAGGAATTCGGGCAGCGAGCCGCCCATCGCCAGGCCTTCGCCGGCGGATCCGCCGGGGCCTCCCGCAGGCAGTTCGGCCGTGAGCCGCGACTGGATGAGCACCGCGATGGCGGCACTGCCCAGGACTGCGCCGATCTGGCGGGTGGTGTTGTAAACACCCGAACCCGCCCCGGCCTGCCGTGGCGGCAGGTTCCTGGTGGCCGTAGTGCTCAACGGGGCCCATATGCCTGCGTTGGCGAAGCCCAAAACGGCGCTGGGCAGCAGGAACATCAGGATGGGTGTGTCCGGTTGCATCAGGGCTGAGTTCCAGAGCAGCGCCACAGCCATCAGCACGAGCCCGGTGGCGGTGATGTATTTTGGGTTGACGCGGTCCACCAGCTTGCCCACGACGGGCGCGAGTCCGCCGGATATCAGGGCCATGGGCACCATCATCAGGGCGGACTGGGTGGGAGTCAGGCCCCGGACCAGCTGGTAGTAGAAGATCAGCGGCAGGCTGAAGGCGGTCACGGTGAAGCCCACCGTGGTGATCCCGATGTTGGCGAGCGAAAAGTTCCGGTCCTTGAACAGCGCCAAGGGCAGCAGCGGTTCACCCTTGTTGAAGCGCTGCCACGCCACGAAGGCCGCCAGCACCACGATGCCGGCGATGATCAGGCCCCATACGCTGATGGGTCCGGTGATGGTGCCCCAGTTGTAGGTCTCGCCTTCCTGGATGCCAAAAACCAGCAGGAACAGGCCGACGGCGCTGAGCAGGACCCCGGGGATATCGAACTTGTGCGGGTGCGTGCTCAGTGCCGGCACGTTGCGCCACGCCAGGATGAACCCGACCAAGCCAACCGGGACGTTGATGAAGAAGATCCATTCCCAGCCGAGCCCGTCCACCAGGACGCCGCCGAGGATGGGCCCGACGAGGGTCGCCATACCGGCGGTTGCGCCCCAGACTGCCATCGCAGAGCCGCGGCGGTCCGGCGGGAAGATGCGGGTGATGACAGCCATGGTCTGGGGAGTCATCATGGCGGCGCCGAGGCCTTGGAGCACGCGGGCCGCGATCAGGACCCGGACGTCGCCGGACAGGCCGCACCACAGCGAGGCCAGCGTAAAGACCACCAGGCCGGAGAGGTACAGCTTCTTGGGCCCGAACCTGTCGCCGAGGCGGCCGGTGATGAGCAGCGGGACAGCGTAGGCCAGCAGGTAGGCGCTGGTCACCCAGATGACCGAGTTGATGTCCGCGTCCAGGCCTTCCATGATCCGGGGGTTGGCCACGGACACGATGGTGGTGTCGATCAGGATCATGAAGAACCCGATCACCAGGGACCACAGGGCCGGCCAGGGCTTCGCTACGTTTTCCACTCGATCATCCTTTGAAATTTTGGTATTGGTGCCGGGCGGACCCGGCGAAAGCGCTAGCCCAGCAGATCCAGGATCTCCGCGCGGGCGAACATTTGGGCCGCGGCCCGCGCCGACGGCGCTCCGGCATCCGGATCGGCTCCGGCGTCCAGCAGGACACGGGCCACGTCCGGGTAGCCCTTGAAGGCTGCCCCGGCAAGCGGGGTCTGGCCACGGTCGTTGGCAGTGTTGGCGTCGGCGCCGTGCTTAAGGAGCAACTCCACCGTATCGGCGTGGCCGTGGTACGCGGCCAGCATCAGCAGGGAGTCTCCTGTGGCGTTGGTCATGGTTGCCGGCGCCCCGGCTTCAAGGTAGGCGCCAAGCAAGGCGTCGTTGCCGTCGCGGGCCGCCTGAAACAGCGAGTGCGCCAGCGCCACCGCGGCATCATTGTCCTGCGTGGCCTCCGGCGCAATACCCGGTGCGGTGTGGTCTGTCATCAGCGGGGCCCTCTCAGGAATCCGGTCTGCCGCCCAACAACCTGGCCGGCGTCCGGGGCGACAATAAGCTCCTGGACGGCCGGATACGGTTCATCGCCGTCCAGGACCGTCAGTATTTCATCCGGCGCCACGGAACGCTTTATGACCGCCAGCGCCACGGGACCCATCTCGTGGTGTTGCGCAACGGACGTCACCGTGCCCACTTTGCGTTCCCCTGCCATGACCGGGCTGCCGGCCGCGGGCAGTGTGTGCTGCGAACCGTCCAACTGCAGGAACACCAGCCGCCGCGGCGGGTGGCCAAGGTTGTGCACGCGGGCGACGGTTTCCTGTCCCTTGTAGCAGCCCTTGGCCAAGTGCACCGCGGTGCGCAGGAGGTCGAGTTCGTGCGGGATGGTCTTGTCATCGGTTTCTGCGCCGATCCTGGGGCGCCAGGCAGCGACGCGGAGGGCTTCGGCCGCGAGCACTCCGGCCAGCGGGCGTCCGGCGACTGCGGCCTCGAGTTCCTCGGCGGGGATGAGGTATTCGAACCAGGGACGCTCAAGGCCCGGGTGGTTTTCCTCGGACACAGTGGCGTACGAGTACCCGCCCGCCGAGACATGCGGCCAGGGATCCTGCCAGGCAAGGCGTCCGGCCCATTCGGGAACCGCCGTGGTGCTGCCCACCACGGCCCAATCGGCGGAGACGTCGGTGATCTCCACCCGCAGCATGAACTTCATCCGGTTCAAGTACTCGGCCAGCGGTGCAGCCTCGGCGGCCTCCACGATCAGCCAGGTGGTCCCGCCGTCGTCAACAACCCTGGCATCAAAGTCGATGCGCCCCTGGACGCTGAGCAGCAACAGTTCGCTGGACTCACCCGGCGCCAGGGCTGCCACCTGCTGGGACGAGAGCGTGTTGAGCCAGCTCAACCGGTCCGGTCCGGTGACGGTGACCACACCGCGGTGTGACAGGTCGACGACGGCGGTTCCGGCAGCGAGTGCGCGCTGCTCGCGCAACGGCTCGCCGTAGTGGGCGGCGACACCGGCGTCGGGGCCGGCGGCCTCAACGGCGCCGGGACGCGACAACAAAGGGCTGGGCGTACTCATATTGGCGGCAACGTCCTTTAGCAGCGGGGTATTCCGGGTTGTGAAGGTTCAGCCAACGCTAGCGGTATTCCGGGTTCTCAAAATCGAACCGCGTACCGGCCTCCCATTCACCGGGCAGGTTGCCGTAGGCCGGGTAGCCTCCGGCATCCTTGAGGATCCTGGCCAGGTGCAGGAGGTTCCAGGTCATGAACGTCGTGTTCCGGTTGGTGAAGTCTGTCTCCGGGCCGCCGGAGCCCTCGTCCAGGTAGCTGGGGCCGGGCCCTACCGGCCCGATCCACCCGGCGTCGGCCTGCGGCGGGATGCTGAAGCCGATGTGCTGGAGGCTGTAGAGGATGTTCATGGCGCAGTGCTTGATGCCGTCCTCGTTTCCGGTGATGAGGCAGCCGCCGACCTTCGGGTAGAACGCCCACTGGCCCTGGCTGTTGAGCTGGCCGGAGTGGGCGTAGAGGCGCTCGATCAGCTTCTTGGTCTGGGACGAGTTGTCGCCCAGCCAGATGGGGCCGGCCACCACCACGATGTCCGCTTCCTGGACGGCGGGGTAAATCTCCGGCCATTCATCGGTGGCCCAGCCGTGCTCGGTCATGTCCGGGTAGACGCCCGTGGCGATGTCGTGATCGACAGTGCGGATGAGCCTGGTGCTGACGCCCTGCTTCTCCATGATCCGGCGGCTGATGGTAATCAGCCCTTCGGTGTTGGAGGTCTGGGGTGACTTCTTCAGGGTGCCGTTGAAGAAGACGGCCTTGAGGTCGCTGTAGCTGGTGGGCTTGCCTGCGTGTTCCGTTCCGTCTTCCATGGCGGGGCCTTTCCGGGTCAGGAAACTCTTTTCAGGAATGCAGAGGCGTGGGCCTCCAGCCCTTTTCCGGCCTCTCCACCCGTTGCCACGTCCCACCGCCACAAAAGGTTCCCGTCCACCAGGCCGAAGATCCGGGTGGCGGCACTGTAGTCTTTGGAATGGCTGCCGCGCATCACCATGTCGGTGGTCAGCTGGATCTGCGGTCCCTTGATCTGGCCGTAGTACAGCTCCGTGATGCCGCCAGGGTGGGCGATGGATACGGAGATGTCGAAGCCGCCGTCCTTGTTGCGCAGCGCCTCCACCTCGTCGGCGCTTTTCAACACCGGAACGATGTCTGCCGGCACCAGCCCCGGGCCGCCGTCGGCATCCAGCTGTTTGCGCTCCAGCGCCCAGAAGCCGGTCTCGACGGTGAGCGGCCGCAGCCGCGTGCCGTCGTCGTCGGTCAACCAGCTTTCGGCGCGGTACTGGAGGTACGGCAGCCCGTTGTGGGTGAAGGACACGTGCTGCAGGAAATGCTCGGAATCCTCGTCACCGCTGCCCAGCCGGCCGCGTCCTTCCCACTCACCTATGAGCCAGGATAGGGGGACGAGTTCGGGAGTCAGGTCTGTGGGAATCTCAATGGGCACTGTCTATTACCTCGAGATACGGCGGTGGGAAAGGATGTGGCTACTTCTGGCCTTTGAAGAGGCGGTAGACCACGAAACCGGCAAACCAGGCCATGGAAACGCTCGCGATACCGAGCAGGACGAGGAAGAAGATTTCAAATGCAAGTACGGACATGGTGCAATCCTAACCCGTTAGTAGATGAGTAGTTTGTCTATGAAGTACGCCAGGGATCCGACGGCTGAGACCGGGGCCAGGCCCATGCTCAAGGCTGCCGGCATATTCAACGGTGCGCCGCGCAGTGTCGCGAGCCTGCGGAAGCTGGCCAGGACCGCACCGACGATGACGCCGAAGACGGCCGCGGGCAGGACAGCAATGTCCGACAGGACCAGGCCGGCGAGCGGACCGGCCAGGCCGGCCAGCACAACGCCCAGGGGCGCGACGATGCTGTCCGGCCATTGGATGAGTCCGGCAAGGAGCGCTACGGCGGCGCTGATCGCGGCCACCAGGAGCATTTCGCGGACACCGTTGAACCGGGCGCCGGCTATCCAGCCGGCGCCGAGGCAGGACAGGAGGACACCGACACAGCACCCGAGGGTGGATTCCAGCCGTTGCGCCTGGCCGGTGCCGCGGATGAGCTGCACCACGAAGACGGCCATCATGCCCAGGGCGACGAAGGCGGGCGTCCAGTCGAGGTAGCCGGGGGGCGGGGCCACGGAGGCGCAGACCGCGGCGGCGGCTCCCGGCAGGGCGATCACGGCGGCCAGGGTCTTCTTCGCCGGAATGCGGAGGAAGTGCGGCCACCCGATGCCCACGGCCGCGGCGATCAGGATGCCGACGGCGGCCAGGGCTTCCGGGGAGGAATAGACGCCGGCGATGATGGCAATGAGCCCGGCGATCCCGACGACCCCGATGGTCCAGGAGCCAAGTGACCGTACAGGTGACTGCAGTTCCGCCGTCATCCGGGGCCCGGCCTGTGCTTTGTCGGTGCACTCACTGCGCTGATTTCCCATCCTGGCGTCGGCTGGAAGGCTGGTCCGCCCCCTCGTGGCAGGGCTGGTCCGCCCTGCTCCAATCCTGCCCTATATGAACCGCTTATGTCGCAAAACGTACCTGTCCAGGGCCCCAATCTGTGGCTTGGAAGGGGGTGCCGGGTATACTCAAGGTTCAGCTACGCTCCCTGCTGAGGTGGCTGGCCGGCGGCGCGCTGACGGTCCACAAACCTCCCGCAGGAAGCCCGTACCGGCCGGTGAGAATCCGGTTCAGTCGCCCAAAGATGCGCGGACGGCCCTTGGAGGAACAATGTCGCACATCCTGTTACTGACGAACAGCACCGGTTCTTCGGTGGACATCCTGCCTGCCCTTGAGCTGCTGAACCACCGGGTCCATATCCTGCCCGCGGAACCCACTGCCCTGCTGGAGACTGACCCGTGCGACATCGTCCTGCTGGATGCGCGCAAAGACCTCGTGGGTGCCCGTTCCCTCACCCAGCTGCTGAAGGCCACCGGACTGAGCGCCCCCCTTGTCCTGATCCTCACCGAGGGCGGCATGGCGGCGGTTTCCTCGGCGTGGGCCGTTGACGACATCGTCCTGGATTCTGCCGGACCCGCCGAGGTGGAAGCCCGCATCCGGCTGTCCGTGGCGCGGGCCGTCCCGGAACAGGAGGACGCGCCCACCGAGATCCGGGCCGCCGGTGTGATCATCGACGAAGCAAGCTACACGGCACGCGTCAACGGCGCACCCTTGAACCTGACCTTCAAGGAGTTCGAGCTCCTGAAGTACCTCGCGCAGCACCCCGGCCGCGTCTTCACCCGCCAGCAGCTGCTCACTGAAGTCTGGGGCTACGACTACTACGGCGGCACCCGCACGGTCGATGTCCACGTCCGCCGGCTTCGCGCCAAGCTTGGCGCGGACCACGAGAACCTGATCAGCACGGTCAGGAACGTGGGCTACCGCCTCACCCTGGTCAGGCAGCAGGAAGACGAACTTACCGAAGCCTGAGCCCTGCACGCCTTCGCCGTATAGCCTTGGCTCATGACTCCAGCGCATCCGCAGAAGTGGCCCGTCCATGTTGTCCGGGGCGGCGTTGACCAGCAGCTCCTGAAAGACTGCCGCGACCTCCTTGCGGCGGCCGAGGAATCGGACGGCAATCCCTCGATCTCCGAACAGACCCTGGTGACCATGCGCGCTGGCGACTCGCCGGACCACACCCTGCTGACGCTGGCCCTGTACGCGCCGGACGAGGACTCCGACCCCGCCACCGGCCAGGACCTGGCCGGGTTCGCCGTGGTGGTGGACGAGCCGGACGGCAACGGTGTCCTGGAGATCGCAGTGCACCCCTCCTACCGCAACCAGGGCGTGGCGGACCGGCTGGTGGGCGCGCTCAAGGAGGTGCGGGGCTTCGACGGGCTGAAAGCCTGGTCCCACGGAAACCATGAAGCAGCCGCGGACCTCGCGGCCCGGTACGGCTACGCACCGGTGCGCGAATTGTGGAAGATGCGGATGACGACGGCCGGCGCCGACCTGCCCGACGCCGGACTGCCGGACGGTGTGGCCATCCGCGCCTTCGTGCCCGGCAAGGATGAGGAGGCCTGGCTGGCAGCGAACCGGGCGGCATTCGCACACCACCCCGAGCAAGGAAACCTGACCCGTGCGGACCTGGACGCCCGGATGGCGGAGGACTGGTTCGATCCGGCCGGGTTCTTCCTGGCCGAGGACCGTGAAGGGCGTTTGCTCGGCTACCACTGGACCAAGGTCCACCCGCGTCACGGAGAGCATCCGGCCATCGGCGAGGTGTACGTGGTTGGTGTTGCGCCGGAGGCGCAGGGCCTGGGCCTGGGCAAGGCCCTGACGATCGCCGGCATCAAGCACCTGCGCGACTCCGGCCTCAGCGGGGTCATGCTGTACGTGGATGCGGACAATACTGCGGCAGTTGCCCTGTACCGGCGGCTGGGGTTCACCCGTTGGGACATGGACGTCATGTACGGCCCGGCTGCAGGCTAGGTTACGGGCCCCGGAACAAAGCCCGGCGGTGCGTTAAACAGGGCCGTGGGGCCGGTGAATGCTTGTAAGGTTGGAATGGAGCCGCGCGGGGCGGAAGCGCCGGCACCACAGCGCCAGCCATAAGGAGAAGCCATGAACCCGGAACCCTCCGGAACAGCCACGTCCCAGGATGTTGCGTTGCCTGCCCGGGCGCGCTTCGGCTCCTCCGAGGTCCCTGCGGCACGGGCCACCCAGGACCGCATCGACATCCCGGAGTTCGCGCCCAACCTGCAGCCTGAGGGCGACATCCGGCCGGACCGATTCCTGGACCGCGAACTGAGCTGGCTCGCATTCAATTCCAGGGTGCTGGAGCTGGCCGAAGACCCCACCCTTCACCTCCTTGAACGCGTCAGCTTCCTGTCCATCTTCGCCTCCAACCTGGACGAATTTTTCATGGTCCGCGTGGCCGGCCTCAAGCGGCGCATCGCCACCGGCCTCGCCGTTCCGTCGCCCGCCGGACTCAGCCCGGTGGAGGTGCTGGAGCGGATCAGCGACGAAGCCCACCGGCTGCAGGAGCGGCACGCCCAGGTTTTCGCCGACCAGATCCGCCCGGCACTGGCGTACGAGCACATCCACGTCATGCAGTGGGGCGAACTGGACGACGCCGCCCAGCAGCAACTCAGCGTGATGTTTGCCGAGAAGGTCTTCCCCATCCTCACGCCGCTGGCAGTGGACCCTGCCCACCCGTTCCCGTACATCTCCGGGCTGTCACTGAACCTCGCCGTCGTGGTCCGGAACCCGGTCAGCGACAAGGAGCTCTTCGCCCGCGTCAAAGTGCCTGACCAGCTGCCCCGCCTGATTTCCATCGACGGTCCACGGGCCGGTGCGGTTCCCGGGCGGGTGGCACGGTTCATCGCCCTCGAGGAAGTCATTGCCGTCCACCTGGACAAGCTGTTCCCCGGCATGGAAGTGCTGGAGCACCACACCTTCCGCGTTACCCGCAACGAGGACGTGGAGGTGGAGGAGGACGACGCCGAGAACCTCCTGCAGGCGCTGGAGAAGGAACTGCTGCGCCGCCGCTTCGGCCCTCCGGTGCGGCTTGAGGTGACCACGGACATCAACCCGAACATCCGTGCACTCCTGATCCGCGAACTGGGGGTGGAGGAATCCGAGGTGTATTCCGTCCCCGCGCCGCTGGACATGCGTGGCCTGTCCGTCATTGCCGGAATCGACCGCGCCGACCTGCACTACCCCAAGCACATGCCGCACACGTCGCGGTACCTGAACGAGTCCGAAACCTCCAAGGCCGCCAACGTCTTTGCTGCCATGCGGCGCCGGGACATCCTGCTGCACCACCCGTACGATTCCTTCTCCACCTCGGTGCAGGCGTTCCTGGAACAGGCGGCGTCGGATCCAAAAGTCCAGGCGATCAAACAGACCCTTTACCGCACGTCCGGGGACTCCCCCATCGTCGATGCCCTGATCGACGCCGCGGAGGCAGGCAAGCAGGTCCTGGCCCTGGTGGAAATCAAGGCACGCTTCGATGAGCAGGCCAACATTTCCTGGGCCCGGAAGCTGGAGCAGGCAGGTGTCCATGTGGTGTACGGCATCGTCGGCCTGAAGACGCACTGCAAGCTTTCGCTGGTGGTGCGCCAGGAGGTTGACGGGCTGCGCCGCTACTGCCACATCGGCACCGGCAACTACCACCCCCGGACCGCCCGGTACTACGAGGACCTGGGCCTCCTGACCGCGAACGACCAGGTGGGCGAGGACCTTTCCAAGCTGTTCAACCAGCTCTCCGGCTACGCCCCCAAGTCCACCTTCAAGCGTCTGCTCGTAGCGCCCCGGTCCGTCCGCTCGGGACTCATCGACCGGATCGAGACGGAGATCCGCAATGCGCGCGCGGGCGTTCCCGGCCTGGTGCAGATCAAGGTGAACTCGATGGTGGACGAGGCCATCATCGATTCGCTGTACCGTGCTTCGCAGGCCGGCGTAAAAGTGGACGTCATCGTCCGCGGCATCTGCTCGCTGCGCCCGGGCGTCCCGGGCCTGAGCGAGAACATCACCGTGCGCTCCATCCTGGGCAGGTTCCTTGAGCACTCGCGGGTCTTCGCCTTTGCCAATGGCGGCGACCCCGTGGTGTACATCGGTTCGGCGGACATGATGCACCGGAACCTGGACCGCCGGGTGGAGGCACTGGTCCAGTTGAGCAGTGCGGACGACATCACCTATGTCCTTGACCTCCTGCAGCGCTACATGGACCCGGAAACGTCCAGCTGGCACTTGGACAACGAGGGCCGCTGGACCCGGCACCACCTTTCCGACGACGGCAAGCCGCTTGAGGATGTCCAGTCCTGGTTGCTGGCGTCCCGGCCGCGGCAGCGCAGCCTGAGCCGGCGCTAGGCAGCGCATTGTCGAGCGATGCACTCGTAGCCGACCAGACTGACCACCCGGGGGAACCCGTAGCCGTGACGGCTGCGGGTGCCATCCCATGGCGGGTCAACAAAGACCGGCTGGAAGTCCTGTTGATCCACCGGCCGCGCTATGACGACTGGTCATGGCCCAAGGGAAAGATCGACGACGGCGAGACGGTCCCGGAATGCGCTGTCCGGGAGGTGCGCGAGGAGATCGGCCTCGACGCGCCGCTGGGAATTCCCTTGCCGCCCATCCACTACCACGTCGCCTCCGGCCTCAAGAAGGTCCACTACTGGGCGGTCAAGGTCAACGGAAATGGGCTTGTTCCGGACGGCAAGGAGGTGGACAGCGTGATGTGGTGCGGCCCCGACAAGGCAGCCCGCCTGCTGTCCAACCCGTCCGACGTCGTCCCTTTGGAGTACCTGCGGGACGCGCATGGCCGCGGCAGCCTGGACACGTGGCCCCTGGTGGTACTCCGCCATGCCAAGGCCAAACCCCGTTCGTCCTGGAGCAAGGCCGAGGGCGAGCGGCCGCTGGCTGCCACCGGGACCCGGCAGGCGCAGGCCGTGGGCAGGCTCCTGCAGGCATGGAAGCCGATGCGGGTGGTCACCAGCCCGTGGCTGCGCTGCGTTGCCACCGTTGCTCCGTACGCACGGGCCACCGGGGCGAAGGTGAAGCTCGCCGAAGGCCTCACCGAGCACAGGCACCAGCGGAGCCCGCGCAAAACGGCGGCCGTGATCGAATCGCTCTTCGACAAGCAGCGGCCGGTGGTTGCCTGCACCCACCGGCCGGCCCTGCCGACAGTCCTCAAGCAGCTTGCCGGCCACATGCCTTCGCACCTGGCGAAATTGTTGCCCGCGGACGAGCCCTTCCTCTCCCCCGGCGAGCTGGTGGTGTGCCATGTAACCCATGGCGGGAAGAAGCGGATCGTGGCTGTGGAACAGTTCAAGCCGTTCGACGATTAACCGGGCACCGGCTTGACCGAGGGCTCCAGTCCGTCTTGACTGGGGGACCACGCACTGTTCTGGGGGGATAACGTGCACGCTGCCACCATTGCTGTTTTCGACGACGTTCCACCGCTGGCCCTGCTGTGGCCCCTTGTCCTGGCCGGTGGAGTGTACTGGCTCCTCTCGAGGGTCATCCGGGGAGCGAGGGAGGGCAGCCCCAGGGCGTCGGCGTCGCGCCACGCCTTCCTGGCGGGGCTGGTCGGGTGGCTTGCCAGTTCCCTGGTGCCCGCCGCGAACGCAGGGATCATTCCCCTCCCCCACTCAGCGGCCATCCCGGCAGCCATCCTTCCTGCCCTTGCCTGGCCGGTCCTCGGTTGCTTGGCTGCGCATGTCCTTGGGCAACTGAGTTATCCCCGGCGGCAGTCGCCACCGGACACTCCAGGCGGACCCCGGCGGCGGATCCGTGACATCGTTCCGCGCCGCCTTGGATGGACGGTGGCGGCCATTTTCGCGGGAGCCGCCGCGCTCATCGCGTGGATGTCCGCGCTGCCGGGTTTTCCTTCCCGCGCCTACGAGTCACGGCCCGACGGCCATGGGGGTTTCACCACTTTCGGTGGGGAAGGGCGCATCCCGGGCCAGGAGCTGGCACCGTACCTGGGCGGCGCCCTGATCGTCCTGGCTGCAGGGACGTTGTTCGTCCTGGCCTTGGCCGCCCGCCGGCCGCCTCTCACAGGCCTGACTCCGAGGGAGGATCACCTGCTGCGGATGATCGCCGGCAACCGCCTCCTCCGGACGGTGGCAACTGTGGCGTCCGGGCTGGGGGCGATCGCCGGAAACCACGCAGCGCGTCCCGATCCGGCCACCGGAACCAACAGTTGGGCCAATCCTGCCGGTGCCCTGAACCTGGTGGTCCTGGTGGTGATGCTCCTCTGGCGCCCGCCTGCCCTCCCGGGCCAACGGCCACCCCGCAAGTCCGCCCAGGTCACTGCCCGGCCCGAGACGATGCTGGCTGTATCAGTGGGACCGGCCATGGGGCTCGCGGCGTTCGTTTCCGTGCCGGTGGCTATTTTCGTCCCGTGGGCGGTGACAGGGCATGCCGACCTGGTGGCGGCCGTGTCAGCGGCTGCGGTGCTGGCCGTTGTTTCGCTCGGGGAATTGGTGATGCACCGCAATCACGGCTGGGCTGGCGCGCCCCGGCATTGGCCCCGGCAGCCCGTGCATCCCGCCTTGATGGTGGCTCTTGCGGCAGCGGCAGCTCTCCTGACGGCGGTGATCGCCTGTGTCGCAGGCCGGCAGGCTGAACTCGGGGTGCAGGCCGCGTGGGAGGTGACAGTATGGGCCAGCGCAGGCACAGCGCTCCTCTCTGCCGTCCCCCTCGCCCTCGCGAGGCGCCGCCGCAGTGTTGCGCCCGGGGTCCCGGGACTCGACGCAGCCCTCCGGGCCATCACGGTATACCGAGTGGCGCGGACGCTGACAGCCTTCTTCGCTGCCCAAGCGGGGGTGCTCCTGATGAGCGCGGGGCACACCCTTGGGCGGCCGGCGGCTTCCGGTCCAGGCCCATGGGACGCGGTGTGGCAGGGGGCATCCGGCCTCGGCGCCTTGTTGACCGCCACCGCCGTACTGATCGCAGTGGCCCCGGTCTCCGTCATTGCCCGGGGCCCCGAAGCCAGCCTTTCGTTGGGACCACCCAGTAGACTTGGGGCGTGAGCATCCCTACGCCTTATGAAGACCTCCTGCACGATGTCCTGGCCACCGGCACCCATAAATCAGACCGTACCGGCACCGGAACCACCAGCGTTTTCGGCCGCCAGATGCGCTTTGACCTCTCCAGGAGCTTCCCGCTGATCACCACCAAGCGGGTCCACTTCAAGTCCGTCGCCGTTGAACTCCTGTGGTTCCTGCGCGGCGAGACCAACATCAAGTGGATGACGGACCAAGGCGTCACCATCTGGAACGAATGGGCCGACGAAGACGGCGACCTGGGCCCGGTGTACGGCGTGCAGTGGCGTTCCTGGCCCACCCCCGACGGCGGCCACATCGACCAGATCGCCGAACTCATCGAGAACCTGAAATCGAACCCGGACTCCCGCCGGCACCTTGTGTCCGCCTGGAACGTCTCCGAGCTCAACGACATGGCGCTCCCGCCCTGCCATGCGTTCTTCCAGTTCTACGTGGCGAACGGCAAGCTCTCCTGCCAGCTCTACCAGCGCTCGGCTGACATGTTCCTGGGCGTGCCGTTCAACATCGCCTCCTACGCATTGCTTACCTGCATGATCGCCCAGCAGGTGGGGCTCGAACCCGGCGAGTTTGTCTGGACCGGAGGAGACGTCCACATCTACGAAAACCACATGGACCAGGTCCTTAAGCAGCTCGAACGCGAGCCCTACGAGTATCCTCAGCTGACGATCACCCGGAAGCCCGCGTCGATCTTCGACTACACGCTGGAGGACTTCGACGTGGTGGGCTACCAGCACCACCCCACCATCAAGGCGCCGATCGCGGTATGAGCACCGAAAACTTCACCGATCCGCAGTCCTTCACGGAGGAACTGGCCGCCTCCATCACCGGCGTGGGCCTGGTCTGGGCCCAGACCTCTGACGGGGTCATCGGGATGGACGGAGACATGCCCTGGCACCTGCCGGAGGACCTCAAGCACTTCAACCGGCTGACCACCGGGCACCCGGTCATCATGGGCCGCAAGACCTGGCTGTCCTTCCCGGACAAGTACCGTCCGCTGCCGGGGCGCACCAACATCGTCATCACCCGGCAGAAAAGCTGGGCCGGCACGCCGGAGGCGGAGGGCGCCGTGGTGGTTCCCTCCCTGGATGACGCGCTCCTTGAGTCGCAGTTCGTCGACGGCGGCGAGACAGTCTGGATCCTGGGCGGCGGCGATGTTTTCCGCCAGTCCACGGACCTCGCCAACGTCGCGGTGGTCACCACCATCGATGTGAAAGCCGACGGCGACACGTTCGCCCCGGAGCTTGGCCCCAGTTGGGAGGCCACGGCCTCCGTCCCGCCGGACGGCTGGCTGACTGCCGCCAACGGCACACGCTACCGATTCACCAAATGGTCACGGACCGAGGGCTAGGAACATGCTGAAGAAACCCGAAACCCTGTTCGTCCTGGGCTACATGCTGCTGCCCCTGCTGGCCTTGCTGTCCGCGATCGTGGGGCTGACCATGATCCTGGGCGGCAACAAGATCGCCGGGGCCATCGTGCTGGTGGTGGTCACTCAGGTGTTCACCTTCGGCGCGTTCTTTGCGCTGCGCGCCCGGAAAGCTGCCGTGCTGGAGCAGTCGGACCAAAGCTAGCGCTTACGGCAGCGGCATGGGGAGTCCACCCCATCGCGGGTAGCCCGGTCCTGGCCTAGGCTGGGCACGCGGCACTCTGGGGGCTGTCGAATAAAATATTGGGGGGAATCCTGGTGGCAGGAACTTTGTGGGGCGCCGACGTCGTGCAACTGCGGGCCCTTGCGCAGCAGTTCAACAAGACAGCCGACCTGTTGCAGCAGCAGTCGACGCAGCTAAGCAGCCAGATCAACAACAATCCGGCATGGAAGGGCGCTGACGCCCAGCGGTTCCGGTCTGACTGGAACAGCAGCCACCGCACGCTCCTTCAACAAACCGTCGCCCGCTTGAAGCAGGAGTCCAAAGTCCTGCTCAGGAACGCGGACGAGCAGGAGAAGGCCAGCACCGGCTCCGGCGCCGGCGGAGGACCTGGCAACGGCTCTCCCGCCGGCAACAACGGTCCCCGCCCGCCAATCCCGGGTCAGGGCAGCAACGATCCGTGGGGCCCGGGCTGGCTCACGGATCCCAACTCCCCTTTCCGCAGCGGCTGGGACATCTACAACCTCACCAAAGCGTTGCCGAACCTTCGGGCAGGACTGTTCGATCTTCCCCATTTCATTAGCAAGGCAGACAACCTCGGTGAGTTCCTGTTCTCCAGGGACTTCCAGAACGTGGCAAAAGCATTCCAGAACACGAACATGTTGAGCCAGTATTTCAACACTTCATCGGAACTGTTCGACGGCAGGTGGGATACGGCCTTGCGTCTCGCCGAAGGTGGCAAGGCGGCGGAGTTCTTCAAATTTGGTGGCAGGGCCCTGGGTGGAATCGGGGTGGGTCTTGACGTTTTGGACACCGTCAACAACGCAAAGGAGGGCGACACAGGGGCCGCCGTCTACTCTGGAATCAAGGCCGGCCTCGGAGTGGTAAGTTTCGCTCCCCCGCCTGTCGGAACGGCGGCCATGGTCGCATCCGGAGCGTTGGCCATCTATGACAATGTGCCCATAGTCAAGGAAACAGTGAATGCCATCGGCGGGTCCATCGCTGACGGTGCCAAGGAAGTCTGGGAAGGCGCTGGGGACGCCGCCGAAAAAGTCGGCGACTTCTTTGGATTCTGAGCCCACAACGAGAGGTATGGACGATGACTGAGACAGCGACGGAAGCCGCCACCATCCCTGATGCGATCGGATATGGCTTTGCCGAAATGGTTACCCTTGCAAGCCTCCAGGGCGGGGACGCTGCGGTCCTCAGCGCTGAAGCACTGAGGGTGGACGGCTATATGGACAATACGGACATGGTGAGCGCAGGCGCGTCGTCACTGGTGGCCCGAGGCTTGGCCAAAGCCGAAAATGACGGGCTCCTCTCAGTGTCAGGACCCACTGCCGCCGTGGCCGCCCTGCTCTCCTCCGCCCTCCGTCGCATTGAGATCTCGCTGCTGACGGCCGACGGGGGCGACAGCGTGGTCTTCATGGAAAATGACGACATCCATCTGCTGTTCCAGCCCCGCTCCTACTTCACGTGGTGGGCAATGGCCCAGCGGCCGGACGTTACCGCCGCCGAAGCCAACCTCATGGTTATCAAGCAGCACCTGGACAGCAACCCGGGGGGCGGCGCCACTCTCCGCCGCCGCGAGGATCCCACCGGACAGACCCTGTACGTGAAGAATGGCGGCGACGGATCATGGACCACTGGTACCTCCACACCCAGGCAGGCAGACATCGCTGAAACCAAAGGCGTGGACGACGCCGGCCTCCTTCACCAAATCCGCGCCATCCGTCAGGACTGACTGTGACCTTCGACCGTGACCGCGAGCGGCGCAACGACGCCGTTCACGCCGAACACAAGGCCGCGCTTGCACGGGGTGAAAAGCGGGTGCTGCGCACCACCAGCACCGGCGAATTGCACAGTTACCCCGCCGACGAAATTGGGTTTTCCCCAGGCCGTGGCCACGTACAGGTCCAAACCTGGTGGGGTATGGGGATCCTGACCGGCGTCATGGTGCTCTTGACCCTCCTTTCCCTCGTCATACTGCTCAGGCCCCTGCCGGACGGCGGCCAGCCGTTCTGGGGCGCCCTGGTCCTCACTGCATTCGGCATTTTTGGAGCCTGGTATACCTTCGGCATGGCGAGGGACGAGTACCGGGCCAAGAAACTGCGGAAGGAAAGGCATGCGCCGGAACCCGGAGCAGGACCCCTCAGTGAATGAACCGCATGGCCGCACGAGGCGCCCGCCACCTCGACGGGGAGGGCCCGGCCGGGCGTGACGTAACCGACTGCGCCCGGCTGGTTCCGAAGTCTAAACTGGTCGAATGACTACAGCAGCTACCCCTTCCGTCGGCCTGGTCGGATGGCGCGGCATGGTCGGCTCCGTCCTCATGCAGCGCATGCAGGACGAGGGCGACTTCGCCAACATCAACCCGGTGTTCTTCTCCACCTCCAACGCCGGAGGTGCCGCGCCGTCGATTGCCGGAACAGCAGGAGGCAGCGCCGGCAAGCTCGAGAACGCGTTCGACGTCGACACGCTGGCCAAGCTGCCCATTATCGTCACCGCCCAGGGCGGTGACTACACCAAGCAGGTCCACGGCGAACTGCGCAGCCGTGGCTGGGACGGCCTTTGGATCGACGCCGCTTCCACCCTGCGCATGAGCGACGACTCCATCATTGTCCTGGACCCCATCAACCGCGACGTCATCGACAAGGGCCTGGTCAACGGCACCAAGGACTTCATTGGCGGCAACTGCACCGTGTCCTGCATGCTCATGGGCCTGGGCGGCCTGTTCAAGAACGGGCTGGTGGAGTGGGGCACCTCCATGACCTACCAGGCTGCCTCCGGCGGCGGAGCCCGGCACATGCGTGAGTTGCTCAGCCAGTTCGGCACGCTCAACGCCGAGGTGAGCACGGAGCTGGACGACCCCGCGTCGGCCATCCTGGACATCGACCGCAAGGTCCTCGCCCACCAGCGCACGGACATCGACGCCACCCAGTTCGGCGTCCCCCTGGCCGGCTCCCTGATCCCCTGGATCGACGCAGACCTGGGCAACGGGCAGTCCAAGGAAGAGTGGAAGGCCGGGGTTGAAACCAACAAGATCCTGGGCACCTCCGACGAAAACCGGGTGATCATGGACGGGCTCTGCGTCCGTATCGGCGCCATGCGTTCCCACTCCCAGGCCCTCACTCTGAAGCTCCGCGAGGACCTGTCCGTGGCCGAGATCGAGAAGCTGCTGGACGAGGACAACCAGTGGGCCAAGGTGGTTCCCAATACCAAGGAAGCCTCCATGGCCGACCTGACCCCCGTCGCCGCCTCCGGAACCCTGGACATCCCGGTGGGCCGCATCCGCAAGATGGAAATGGGCCCGCAGTACATCAGCGCCTTCACCGTGGGCGACCAGCTCCTCTGGGGGGCCGCTGAGCCGCTGCGCCGCATGCTTAACATCGCCACCGGCAACCTGTAACAGCCGGCCCGGCCGCCGCGCAGGCAGATCATGGCATTCCTGGTCCTCGCCCTGATCACCGTGGTTGCCATGGCCGGCCCGTTGCTGGCGCTGCCTGCCAAATGGCGGGTTCCAGTGGTGGCCGGCGAGCTGTTCGCCGGCGTCGCCATTGGCCGTAGCGGGCTGAACCTGGTCGACGCCTCCGACCCCACGCTGCGGCTCCTGTCCGACGTCGGTTTTGCGCTGCTGATGTTTGTCGTCGGTACCCATGTGCCCGTCAGGGACGCCAGGATCCGGGCAGCCCTCGGCCACGGTGCGGTGCAGGCCGGGGTGGCTGCGGTTCTGGCTGCCGCCACCGGCGTTGCAGTTGCGGCGGCCTTTGGTACCGGCCATGCCCCGCTCTACGCGGTCCTGCTCGCTTCCTCCTCGGCGGCGATGGTCCTGCCGATCGTTGACTCCCTGGGCCTCAGCGGCCCTCCCGTGCTGGCTATGACGGCACAGGTGGCCATCGCGGATGTCGCCTGCATCGTGGCGCTCCCCCTTGCCTTGGACCCGGTGAACGCCGGCCGGGCCGCGGTAGGCTCCCTCGCCGTCGCGCTTTGCTCAGTGGTGCTGTTCCTGCTGCTGCGGCGCGCCGAGCAGTCAGGCGCCCGGGCCAGGCTGCATAGACTGTCGGAAAACCGGAGGTTCGCCCTGGAACTCCGGATCCAATTGGCAATCCTCTTCGCCCTGGCCGGACTGGCCGTGCTGAACAACGTATCCATCATGTTGGCCGGCTTCGCCTTCGGCCTGGTGGTGGCGGCCGTGGGTGAGCCCCGGCGCCTTGCCCACCAGTTGTTCGCGGTCAGCGACGGGTTCCTGGGCCCTGTCTTCTTTGTGTGCCTGGGCGCCTCACTGAACCTAAGCGAGCTGGCGGCGCACCCTGGCATGATCCTGCTGGGACTGTGCCTCGGTGGCGGATCACTGCTCATCCATGTGGTCCTCCGCCTGCTGGGCGTGCCGGCCATCCTCGGCGTCCTGTCCGCTGCCCAGCTTGGCATCCCGGTGGCCGCGGCCAGCATCGGAACCCGGACGGGGGTCCTGCTGCCCGGGGAGGGCGCCGCAGTGCTGCTCGGGGCCTTGGTCACGATCGCCGCGAGTGCCTTTGCAGGGCAGCGTGCCGCCCGGCGGTGGACGCCACCGGCAGCTGCGAAGCCGCTTCCGACAACCTAGCGGGCCAGGAACTCCAGATACTCCCGCGCGGCCTTGGCAAGCGCTCTTTGGGCTGCCGGGCCGAACGCCGCGGCTGCGTCGAACATTTCGGGAACGACGACGGCGCTCCGGCCGGTGCCCCGGACCATCCAGGTGCCAGCCACCATTCCCGCGGCCACCAGGGTTTTCTTGAAGATGCCGTTGCCGCCCGGAACGATCAGGTCGAAGTGCTCCGGGGCCAGGACGGGCGTGCGGTCAGTGTAGCCGAGGACGAACTCGTCGAACCCGGGCAGCAGGTGCACGGAGCGGGCGCCCGGCAGGCCGGTATCGATGAGGGACGCTGTCTCGGGCGACATCCAGTATGTGGTCCCCTCCCATTCCAGCTGAGCGAGTTGCGCACTGACCTCCATGAGCGCGGACCTCACCTCGGTCAGCGGCAGCTGCGTCCACCAGGCGAAGTCCCGGAGCGTGGCCGGGCCGTGGCTGCGGAGGTAGCGCAGCAGGAATTCCGCCAGGGCCTCCTCCCGGTCCAGGCGGCGGGACGAGGGTATCCACTGGTCGTACGCGGCGATCAGCTGCTGGTTCCCGGCCAGGGGGCCCAGCACCAGCCAGCCGTGCCGGCAGAGCGAGCCCAGGAGGTGGACGCCCCGCTGCCCTTGGGTCGGCTGGCCGCCGGCGTCGAATTCCCGGAACAATTCCGGGCGGCTGATGGGGCCATCCGCCAGGATCCGGTCAAGGGCGATGTCCCGCGCCTTCTCAACGTCCGCCCACGCAATGTCCAGCTGGCGGTGCCGGGCAGCGATGCTCCGGGTGAGCCGATCGGCCGTTAGGTCGAGCATCCAGCGCAGGTCTTCGGGGGCCACCAGATGAAGCGTTCCGCGCATAGGCCAGGACCGCACCACCGCGCCGGTGTTGATGGCGGCACGCACGTCCGTGAGTCCGGCACCAGGCATCCGCACTCCCACCGCCCACAGGGCTGCGGGCAGGTCCTGCGCCTGCAAGGCAGTCATCCACCGGACCAGTTCCGGCACCGTGCCGCTTCCGCCCGCAAGCCGTTGCGACGCGAGCCGCAGCCTGCCTATCATCCTGCGGTCGCGCAGGGCACCTCGTGCAGCCATGGCCCCATCCTAGGCCGGGGCACGGCTGCCCGGAGCTACACCCGGTCCCTTAGAGTTCCAGTCCGATAAGCAGCGGCTCGGGGTGCAGCAGGATCCCAAAACGGCGTTCGACGCCGGTGCGCACCTCCCGCGCCACGGCCACCATGTCCGCCGCGCTGGCTGAGCCGCGGTTGGTGACGGCGAGCGTGTGCTTGGTGGACAGGGAGGCGCGGCCCGCGGATACGCTTCCCGGTTCCAGCCCGAACCCCTTGCCGAACCCGGCCTGGTCAATCAGCCACGCTGCCGAGAGTTTCACCAGTCCGTCCCCTCCTGCCGGATAGCGGGGAGCCGATTCGGGCAGCGTGTCGGCCACGTCCGCCGGGACGATGGGGTTGGTGAAGAACGACCCGGTGGAATAGGTATCCCTGTCGGCGGCGTCCCACACCATCCCCTTGGAGGCACGCAGGCGGAGCACTTCCCGGCGGACGTCATTGGCGTAAGCGCGCTTGCCCACCTCGACGCCGAGGGAGCGGGCCAGCTCGGCGTACCGGATGGGCGCGCTCATGCGGCCCAGCGGCAGCTGGAATTCAACAGTGAGGACAACGTACCGGGGGGAACCGTCAACGGTGGTCCGCTTCAGGATGGAGTCACGGTAGCCGAATTCAAGTTCGGAATTGGTAAACGTCTGCACCGCGTTCCGTTCCCGGTCCCAGGTGCGGACGGCGGCGATGGTCTGGGATACCTCGGCACCGTACGCTCCCACATTTTGGACGGGCGTGGCCCCGGTGGAGCCAGGGATACCGGACAAGGCCTCTATCCCCGACCAGGCATGGCGAACGGCGTACTCCACCAACCGGTCCCAATTGTGGCCTGCCTGCACCACGACGGCCACGCCGCCGCACGAGTCCTCCGCATTCACGGTGAAGCCCTCCGAGGCGATCTTGACCACGGTCCCGGGGTACCCGTCGTCGGACACCAGGAGGTTGGAGCCGCCGCTGATGATCAGGACCTGCTCGCCGGCGGCATCCGCCGACCTGACGGCATCGATAATCTCGCCCTCGGTCCGGGCCTCGATGAAGGTGCCGGCGGGGCCGCCGACGGCGGACGTGGTCAGCTGGGAAAGCTTGGTGGCAGTCACCCATCAACAATACTAGGGAACGCCCAAGGAGCCCCGGCCAAGCGCCGCCTTGCAAGGAGTAACAGAATCAACAATTAACTAACAAACTCAGTGTTGAATATTTACAAACTTGTCATATATGCGTATTTTCGAGCCAGCGGATCACAGACCTGGGTCCGCTTTCCCCGATACCGCATAGGACTGCTATGACCATTACCAGGACTCTGGCCACGAGCCTCATGAGCCTATCGACAGCCGCAGTGTTCGCTTTCTCCTCGGCCGGCGGCGCAACAGCGGCACCCTCCGCCCCCGGAAACGACGCAGCTCCCGGGATCAGCAGCACCAGGACAACCGGTGACGCCGCGGACTACTGGACGCCGGAGCGGATGCGGGCAGCCGTCCCCGGCGATTCGCTCGCCAAGAAGGCACTGCAGCGGCAAAAGGGCAATGCTGCCCCGCTGGGGGAAACGCCCAGTAATGGCACCGAAACCAAAATCAAGGGATCGGATCCAACGGTCCAGCCGATGGCGAACGCCAGCGAAAGCCCCGTCCCGCATATCGGCAAGGTGTTCTTCACCCTGGGCGGAACCGACTATGTGTGCTCGGCCAACTCGGTGGCCGCCACGAACCGGAGCACTGTGTCCACTGCGGGCCACTGCATCAACGAGGGCCCCGGCGCCTTCGCCACCCGGTTCACGTTCGTCCCCGCCTACCTCAACGGATCCGCCCCGTACGGCAAGTGGACGGCCCGTGCCCTCTACGCCCCCACCCAGTGGAGCTCCTCGGGCAACATGCAGTACGACACCGGTTTCGCCGTTATGTCGCCGCTGAACGGCCGCAACCTCGCGGACGTCGTGGGCGCCTCCGGGGTCCGGTTCAATGCCGCCCGCGGCCTCGCCTACAAGGCATTCGGCTACCCGGCCGCGCCGCCTTTCAACGGCGAATCCCTCAAGAGCTGCTCGTGGACGGCCACCAACGATCCCTATAACCCGCAGTTCAACACCCAAGGCATCCCCTGCAACATGACCGGCGGTTCGTCGGGCGGTCCCTGGTTCATTGGCACCTCCGCGGGCGGTTACCAGAACTCGGTCAACAGCTATGGCTACGGCAGCAACTCCACCACCATGTACGGCCCGTATTGGGGCTCGGTCATCCAGTCGGCCTACAACGCCGCCGCCGCTTCCTGACCCACACGTGCCAAAAAGGTTGAGGGAGGATGCCCGCGGGGCGTCCTCCCTCAACCGCGTTAAACAGCCGCACCCGTGAAAACGGCCAGGCTGGGGTGCCAGCGCCTGGTCAGGCCAGCTTGACCTGTGCCTGGGCCTTCATCAACACCTTCTGCCCGGCGGCCACAACCGTGAGGTCAATCCGTGCGGTGTTGGCCTCGGCATCGAGCTTTCCGATGATGCCGCTGACCTCCACGGTGGCGCCGGGTTCCGTGGTGCCTGTGGTATCGGCGACCAGGACGGGCTTGGTGAAGCGGGTCTGGAAATCGACGACGGCGGCAGGGTCGCCCGCCCAATCGGTGACCAGCTGGACGGCAGAGCCCATGGTGAACATGCCATGCGCGATGACACCGGGCAGTTCCACGCTGGTGGCAAAAGCCTCGTTCCAGTGGATGGGGTTGAAGTCCCCGGAGGCGCCGGCATATTTGACCAGGTCCGTGCGGGTCACCTCGATGGTGCGGTTGCCGATGTCCTGGCCGGGGCTGAGTTCAGTGAGGCTGGGGCGCATGGTTACTGTCCCTCTCCGCGGACCAGAATGGATGATGTGGTGGTGGTGACCTGTTCGCGGGAATCCCCGTCGCCGAGGGCAAAGATCTCTGAGCGGGTGGTGATCATGGCGCCGCCGCCCATGGCCCGGACACCGTCGACGTGCAGCTCCGCGACGAGGCGGTCTCCGGCCACGATGGCGCGGTGGTGGGTGAACCGCTGGTCGGCGTGGACCACGCGGGAGAAGTCGATTCCGGCTTCCGGATCCTCAATGAGCTGGGCATCGGCCCGCTGGGCGATGATGATGGCGAACGTGGGTGGGGCCACGAGATCGCGGTGGCCCAACGCCTTTGCTGCCTCAACGTCGAAGTGTGCGGCGTGCGTGGCCTTCACGGCGCGGGCGAACTCGCGGATTTTCTCCCGGCCAACGTCGTACACCTCTGCGGCAGGGTAGCTGCGGCCCTGCAGGTCAGGATTGATAGTCATGGATTCCAGCCTATCCTCAGCGCGTTGGCGGCAGGAAACGTGCGCCGAAACGCTACCGGCGGAGGTTCTTCCGGATGGACTGGCCGCGGACCACCATGCCGACGACGTGCAGCACCAGGCCCAGCCCGATCAGGGGCAGGGAAGCCATGGCCAGGCCCTGGTTGCCGCCGGTGTTGCCGATGAGGTTGAGGACAATGCCGACGGCAATCAGTCCCATCGCGCTGAAGACCAGGACTTTGTAGCGGGTTGGCGCGGTGGCCCAGAATTCGTTCAGCACCGTCCAAGTCTACCGAGCCCGGGGGCCCGGCAAACCCGGCGGGTCAGAACAGGGCTTCCTGAAGTGCCGGCACGGCTGAGGCGTACTCCCCCAGCACGATGGTCCTGGCGGCCAGTTGGGACAGGTTGACCACGAACCCGGCGTCCGTGCCGTCCAGCCGGGCCAGGGCGTTCGCTCCGCTCAGGGACGCGACGTCGAAGCCGTGGCACCCCCGGTCCAATGCGTGCGGGTACGCGTGGCGTGGCCCGGCCGCATGGAGGGCCCCGGCATGCACCGGCCGTACCCACTGCTCCGACACGGCGTCGAAGCCCTCGACGGCGGTGCGGGCCAGCAGGGCCCGCACCTGACCCGCGGCGCGGGCGTTGACGGCCGTCAATTCGGCGGCCGGAAGGGGGTACAACAGGGCCTCGGCCTTGGCCGCGGACCGGACCTGCTGGGTCAGGCCGGCCTGCTCCGTCACCAGGTCCTCCAGGACACGCACCACCCTTCCGTCCCGTGCCCTGGCGACGTAGGTTGCCGCCGCGGCTCCCTGTTCGGCCAGCCGGTTCCACTTTCGCGGTCCGGAGGCCGTTCCCACCTTCGTGGTGCCGCCTGCGAAAGTGGCCACATACAGCCAGTGTTCCTGCATCAGGTAGTCCCGCAAGCCGGGCGTGACCCGGCCGCCACGATGGAAATCATGCATCAGCCGGGACTCGTCCAGCACGAAGCACCGCTCGCACTGTTTTCCGCGGGCTGCGGCCGCCGCCGAGGCGCAAGGGAAATGGTCCCGCCGCGTTGACGAGTGAACCACCGTATGCCCCAGGCAGGATTTCCCGGTAAGGGCCACCTCGAAGCCCAGGCGTGCCCGCGGCGTGAGGCTGAGCTCCCGGAAGTCCCCGTCCGGTGACTGCAGGCGCAAAACCGGGCTGCCGGCGTCGTGCGCTGCTGTGGACGCCTGCGCCGCCGGGGAGGCGGGGGCCCCATCCCAAAAGACCCCGTGGACCAGATAGGGGGTATCGGCCAACGGGGTCTCCTGCGGGAACGGGGCGGCGTTAAAGGGCCGGCTGGACCCCGAAGGCTACGGCGAGCTTCATGATCTTCTCGGCGCGGCCCAGGCGGGGCAGGTCGGAGCCGTCACGGATGACGCGGCCGTTGGCTTCGAAGTCGTTCATGAAGTCGGTGGCCCAGGCGACGTCGGACGGGGTGGGGCTGATGACTTCGTTGATCACCGGGGTCTGGTCGATCGCCAGGCAGAGCTTGCCGGTCATGCCCATCATCACCGTGATGCCGGTCTGTTCGCGCAGGATGGGGTGGTTGGTGCCCACGGTGGGGCCGTCAATGGGGCCCGGCAGGTTGCCTACCCGGCTGGCGACCACCAGCTTGGCGCGGGGGTAGGCCATGGCCTCCGGGGTGGCGGCCATGCCGGTATCGCGGCGGAAGTCGCCGGAACCGAACGCCAGCCGGAACGCGCCCTGTGCCTTGGCGATGTTGTTGGCTTCCTCGATGCCGACCGCGGATTCCACCAGCGGGATCACGGGGGTCTTGCCGTCCATGCGGTGGAAGCTCTCGGTCACCTGGTCAGCCGACTCGGTCTTGGCGAGCATGACCCCCAGCAGGCCCGGGGTGCCGCGCAGGCCCGCGAGGTCATCGGCCCAGAACGGGCTGGTGGCGTCGTTGATCCGGACCCAGGCCTGGCCGCCGGCGGTCAGCCAGTCCACCACATTGGCCCTGGCCTGGTCCTTCTGCGACGGGTCCACGGCATCTTCAATATCCAGGATGATCGAATCGGCCCGGGACACGGCCGACTGGTCGAAGAGCTCCGGCTTCATGGCATTGACGAGGAGCCACGAACGGGCGATCTCTGCGGGGATATTGCGTTCCGGCCTTACGGTTTCGGCGGCGATGGTAGACGTCATGGTTTCTACAGTATCCGCCCGGGAAGCGGCACGGCGAAGAAAACGGCCGGCTTGTGAGGATCAATACGAACTAAACGCGTTATGACCGGATACGGAAGCGGCGGGCGCCCTGATGACCATGCATCGGGACGCCCGCCGCCACCATTGCGGAACGGTCAGGGGATGTTGCTGCCGCGCGCCGTCACCCAGAGCCGGTACCAGTCGGCCCGGGTCATGGCACCGGCCACCCTCTCCGCATCCGCACAGGCGAGGATGCGTTCGGGGTTGGCCGTCCCGATCACCGGCGCGATGCCGGACGGGTGCTTCATCAGCCAGCCCAGCAGGACCGACTCGCCGGTGGTCCCGTACTGCACCGCGAGTTCCGCCACAAGTTCTGCGGTGGCGGCCTCTGCAGGGGCCGGGCTTTCCAGCTCCGCCCCGGTGTAGGCGCCGCGGGCGAGGGACCCGTACGCCTGCAGGGTGATGTTGTTGCGGGCGCAGTACTCCAGCGTGCCGTGCGGGAAGCTGTACTCCAGGTGGTCCGGGTGGTTGACCAGGACCTGGCTTTCCAGCCATGCCCGCTTGAGCAGGCTCATCTCAAGCTGGTTGGCCACCACCGGCGTCTCCAGCCGGTCCCGCAAAGCCTCGATCTGGGCGGCGGACATGTTGGATACGCCCAACTGCCGGACCTTGCCTTCGGCCATCAGCTGCCCGACGGCGGACGCGACCTCCGCCGGGTCCGCCAGCGGATCCGGGCGGTGCAGCAGCAGGACGTCCACGAAGTCCGTCCGAAGCCTCCCGAGGCTGCTGTTGACCCGCTCCAGGATGCCTTCCCGGCTGAGGTCGTAGTGGGTCTGCAGGCCGCGTTCATTGAGCCGGATGCCGCACTTGGTCTGCAGCCGGATCCGCTCCCGCAGGCCCGGGGTGGCCGCCAGCACCTCGCCGAAAACTGCTTCCGACTTGCCCCGCCGGTAGATGTCCGCGTGATCGAACAGGGTGATCCCGGCGTCCATCGCCGCCTGGACGGCGGCAGCGGCCTGGTCCACATGCTTGGCTTCATGCGGCTCGTCAGACCAGCTGCCGCCCAGTCCCATGCACCCGTAGATGAGTTCCTGCATCAGGGGCACCCGGTTCCACGGCTGCCGTGCATCAGCGCAGCCACGCGGTGGTGTTCGCCGGCAGCTTGCCATCCTCCAGCGGCGAGCTGCTGACCAGCACTTCACCGGCGGGAAGGTCCACAGCCGTGGTCCCGAAGTTGGTCACCGACTGCCAGCCGTTGGGGCGCTTGAAGTGCAGCACATCCGGTGCGCCGGACTCGATCCACTCCAACTCTTCACCCGTGAGCAGTTCCCGGCGCAGCTTCAGGGCCTTGCGGTAGAGCTCCAGGGTGGAGCCGTCGGTGCCGTCCTGTGCCTCGACGGCGTACTTGCTGAACCAGTCCGGCTGCGGCAGGTGCGAGCCGCCGTCACCAAAGCCGAACGAGGTTCCCTCAACCTTCCACGGCAGCGGAACGCGGCAGCCGTCGCGGCCGATTTCCACGCCCTTGTTGCGGAAGTAGGACGGATCCTGGCGTTCCGAATCCGGGATGTCAGCCACTTCCTGCAGGCCCAGTTCCTCGCCCTGGTAGAGGTAGGCGGAGCCGGGAACTGCGAGCATCAGCAAGGTGGCGGCACGGGCCCGGCGTTCGCCGAGTTCCACGTCCAACTGGTCCTGTGGTCCGCCGGCGAGCAGCCAGTCCTTGCCGTCCTGGCCCTTGGCACCGGCCTTCTCCTTGGCCACCTGCGGCAGGCCGTAACGGGTGGCGTGCCTGACGACGTCGTGGTTGGAGAACACCCAGGTGGAGGAGGCACCGGTGGCAGCGGCCTCGGCAAGGTTGCGGGTGATGATCTCCTTGTACTCGGCGGCGTCGAAGTCGGCCTGCAGCAGGTCGAAGTTGAACGCCTGGCCCAGTCCCTGCGGACTGGCGTAGCGGGCGCGCCGGGTGGCGTGCACCCAGGCTTCGGCCACGGCGGTGCGCGGCGGGTTGTACTCGTTGAACACCTCACGCCATTCGGCGTAGATTTCGTGGACTTCGTCGCGGTCCCAGAACGGGTGCGAGCCGTCGTCGAATCCGTCCACACCGGTGTTGGCCGCGCTCAGTTCCAGCTTGGACAGCAGGGGCTCGGTGAGGTCCTTGGTCAGCGCGTGCGCCACGTCGACACGGAAGCCGTCCACGCCGCGGTCGGACCAGAAGCGCAGGGTCTCCAGGAAGTCGTCGCGGATCTCGCGGTTGGACCAGTTCAGGTCCGGCTGCTCCTTGGCGAAGATGTGCATGTACCACTGGCCGGGCGTGCCGTCCGGTTCGGTGATACGCTCCCAGGCCGGTCCGCCGAACACCGAGTCCCAGTCCGACGGCGGGAACTCCCCGTTGGGGCCCTTGCCGTCGCGGAAGATGTAGCGGTCGCGGGCCGGGGATCCCTTGGGTGCGGCCAGCGCCTCCTGGAACCACCGGTGCCGGTTGGAGGAGTGGTTGGGGACGATATCGGCGATCAGCTTGATGCCGGCGTCGTGAAGGGCCTTGGCCATCTCGTCGAAGTCCGCCAGCGTTCCGAGCTTGGGGTCGACGTCGCGGTAGTCGTCCACGTCGTAGCCGCCGTCAGCGAGCGCGGAGGGGTAGAACGGGCTCAGCCAGACGGCATCGATTCCCAGCGATTTCAGGTACGGCACCTTGGCGGTGATGCCCTTCAGGTCACCGATGCCGTCGCCGTTGGAATCCGCGAAGCTGCGCGGGTAGATCTGGTAGACGGAAGCCTGGCGCCACCAGTTGGGGTCGGCAAGGCGGTCGGAGTCGGACAGGGTTGCCAGCGTGGCGGTGGTGGACAAGGAACGGTCCTTTTCGTCGGTGCGGGTATATTTATATTGGATCTAAATTTACTTCCCCAAGTATTATCTGGTGCATTGCGCAGGAAGGTCAACAGCATGCCTGAGCTGGTTCCGGCGACTCCCCAACTGCTGCGGCGGGTCAGCGCCGGCGCGGTCCTTGAGTTCATGCGCTCCGCTGCGGCAGTGACCGTCACGGACGTCATGGCAGCCACCGGCCTGACCCGCGCCACCACCATTGCCGTCTGCGAGGATTTGGTCCGGCGGGGCTGGATCCTGGAGCGGGAGAACCAGCGCGAGTTCGGGGGCTACCAGAAGGGCCGGCCTGCCCGCCGCTTCGAACTCAACGACCGCGCCGGCGTAGTGCTGGGCATGGACATCGGATACGCCAAGGTCACCGTGGCGGTCTCGGACCTTCGGGGCACAACCGTTGGACGCGCCAGCCAGCCGTTCCAGGCCGGCGAGGTGGGATCCGCGGAACGCATTGCGTTCATTGATGGCGTTGCCACGGCCGCACTGCGCTCCGCCGCAGCGGCACCGGACCAGGTCCTGGCGGTCTGCGCCGGCGTGGCCGCGCCGGTGGACCGGCACGGGGAGGTGCTGGCAACGCAGGAATTCTGGGGCCTGTTCGATCTGGGACTGCGGCCGGCTTTGAAGGAGGCCCGGGGGTGGACTGTCCTGCTCGAGAACGACGCCAACCTGGCCGCCTTGGGCGAGCGGTGGCTGGGCTCGGCCGCCGGGATCGATGACGTCGTGGTGATCCTTGCGAGCGAACGGCTGGGATCCGGAATCGTGGAAGGGGGCCGGCTGGTTCACGGCAACCGCGGCAGCGCCGGCGAGCTCGCCTACCTGGATTTGGTGGACGGGGTGGGCGACACCTACGGGATCGCCCACCTGGCCCGGACGTGGGCCGCGGAAGCCTTGGCCGGGTCCGCCCCCACCGCGCTCAGGGCCTTCCAGCCGGGCCGGGTCGAGGCCGAGCAGGTGTTCTCGGCCGCCGCGGACGGTGACGCCGTGGCCCGTGACATCCTGAACCGGCTGGCGGACAGGATGGCCCGGGTGGTGGGGACCGTGGCCACCTTGCTCAATCCGGAGCTGGTGGTGATCGGCGGCGGCGTGGCCAATTCCGCGGATGTGCTGCTGGGCCCCATCACCGCACGGCTAAAGGACTTTACCGCCACCCCCGCGCGGGTGTCCGTCTCCCCGCTGGGGGACTCGATCGTGACAGTGGGTGCGGTGCGCTGC
Organism: Arthrobacter sp. 135MFCol5.1; assembly: GCF_000374865.1. Lineage (GTDB taxonomy): Bacteria > Actinomycetota > Actinomycetes > Actinomycetales > Micrococcaceae > Arthrobacter. The sequence continues at coordinate 605,360 of NZ_KB895452.1, forward strand.
GCCCTGGACTACGTGGAGAAGCATTCGCTCGACCTTGAGTTGGTTCTGCCGGCGCAGGCGTAGCTATTCCGGCATGATCATGGTGCGCAGGTCCAGTTGCCGCAGCACCCGGTCCGCCACCTCCGGATCCATGTCCGGTTCGTTGCGGGCCGCCACCACTTCCTGCCGCGCGGCATCCAACGCAATCGTCTGGACCGCGACGGCCAGTTCCCGCCCGCGCTTCCGTTTATCCGCCAAGGGCTCATCCGGCAGGTTGCCGCCCGCCAGCTCGACCTGCAGGCGGCGCATCCGCTCCTTGACCAGGGCCACCTTTTCCTGCGGCAGGTCCTTCATCAGGTGGTGCTGCTTCAGGGCCGCGACGGCGGCGGCCTGGGCGCGAGCGGCGAGTACCCGGACGGCGTCGCGTTCGGCCGTCCCGTCCTCGGAGGCTTTCAGGACGCGCATCAGCCACGGCAGCGTCAGGCCCGGAAGGACCAGCGTGGCCAGCAGCACCGCACAGGCAATCACCAGCAGGTAGTCCCGGCCGGGGAACGGCGCACCGTCTGCCAGGGTCAGGGGCAGTGCCAGGGCCAGTGCCAGGGTGGCGAGCCCGCGCATCCCGCACCACGTCAGGATGAGGACTTCCTTCCACGACGTGGGCTGGAGGACGTTCTTGCGCTTCCGGGCACCCGCGGCGAGGATGGCCAGCCACAGGAACCGGACAGCGAAGACCAGGATGCACACCACGGCGGCCACACCGGTCATGCCAAAAATATCGGCACCCTCATCCCGGATGACGTGCCGGATCTCCAGCCCCACCAGGCCGAAGGCCAGCCCCGTGACCAGCAGTTCCACGACGTCCCAGAAGGCGTTCCGAGTGACGCGCTCGGCTGCGTCCTGGGGGCGGGCGTGGCGCTGCATCTCGAGTGCGGTGACCACGACGGCGATTACACCGGATGCGTGCACCTCCTCCGCCAGGATGTAGGCGGCGAACGGCACCACCAGGGTCACTGCGCTCCGGGCGACCATGGACGTGACCAGCCTGGTGACCAGGGCGATGACCCACCCCATGGCGACACCGACCACCACGGCAAGCGCGGCGCCCAGGAGGAAGTTCAGGACGACGTCGGACCCCACCTTGGTGCCGCCCACGGCGGCGGCGACGGCCGCCTGGAAAATGACGATGGCGGCCGCGTCATTGAACAGGCCTTCGCTCTGCAGCACGGTAATCAGGCGCCGCGGCATGTGCACCCGGCCGGCCACGGACTCCACCGCCACGGGATCCGGAGGGGCCACCATGGCGCCGAGCGCGATGGCGGCTGGAACTCCGATGCCGGGAATCATCAGCCAGGCTGCTCCGGCCACCGCAGCGGTACTGATCACCACCAGGGCCACGGCCAGCATGATCAACGTGCGCCAGCGGACCCGGAACACCGCCCACGAGCTGCGCTGGGCGGTCGCGAACAGCAGCGGCGGCAGGAAGATGGGAAGAATCAGCTCGGGTGGAATCTCGAGATCCGGAAAACCTGGAATGAACGTCAACGCCACGGCCAGGAGCAGCATCAGGACCGGGTATGGCAGCCTCAACCGGTCGCCCAATCCGACGGCCACCACCGTGGCAAGCAGCAGGCCAATGATGAGGGCGAGCTGATCCATCCGGCTTCTGCCCGGCGCCTAGGCGCGCGGTCCCAGGGCGGCGGAGACCGGAAGGGTGCCGTCGCGGAACTCGATGGTCCGCCCAGCGGTCTGGGGCAGGTCCAGCACCGCCGCCGCAACGATCGCCGTGTTGGACCGCGATGTGTCGCGGTCCCCGTCAGGTGACGGGTCGACGTCGATCAGGCCGGTTCCGGGCTTGTCAGTCAAGGCACCCGGGCCCAGGATGGTCCACTCCAGCGCGGTACCGCGCAGGTACTCGTCCGCGGCGGCCTTGGCCTCCGCATAGGCGAAGAAGCTGTTGCTCTCGGGGACCCCGTGGTCCTTGCCTGCGCCGAAGTAGGACACCATGACGTAGCGGTTGACGCCCGCCTGGCCGGCGGCGTCGATGGAGCGGATGGCAGCGTCCCGGTCAACGGCGTAGGTCCGGTCAGGGTTGCCGCCGCCGGCACCCGCGGACCAGACCACGGCGTCATGGCCCTGGAGTGCGCCGGCGATGTCCGCCGTGGTGGCATTCTCGACGTCCAGGACCACCGGCGTGGCGCCAGTCTCCTGAACGTCCGCTGCATGGTCGGGATTCCTGATGAACGAGGTGACGCTGTGGCCCTCCCCGGTCAGGAGGGCGGACAGGAGGAGGGCCACTTTCCCGTGGCCGCCAATGATGGCGATGCGTGTCATGCCCCCATTCTGCCTGCTAGGTCAGACATCTGTAACGCAGGTACACCGTGCCCGCCTCGAAGCGGCGCTCATCGACGAGCTCCAGCCCGGACTGCAGGCCGTCCGGCAGGAAACGCAGGCCGCCACCGACGGCCACCGGGGTGATGAACAGCCGGTACTCGTCCACGAGGCCGGCATTCAGGGCGTGCGCCGCGAGCGTGGGCCCGCCAATGGCGATGTCCTTGCCGCTGGCGGACTTCAGGCTGCGCACATCCTCCGGCCGGAACTGGCGTTCCACCCGGGTCCTGGGTGTCGCCGCGGCGTCAAGAGTCGTCGAGTACACCACCTTGTCCGCCCCCTTCCAGATCCGCGCATAGTCCTGGATCACGGCCGGTTCATCCGATGTGTCCCACGTTTCCCAGGCCGACATGACCTCATACATCCTGCGGCCGAAAAGGTACGTACCCACCTCCCGTTCGAGGTCGTTAATGAAGGCATGGACTTCCTCGTCGGGGGCGGACCAGGAAAAGTTGCCGTCCCGGCCCGCGGTGTAGCCGTCGAGGGACATGATTCCGGAATAGATCAGCTGCGCCATGGGCCCATTCTGCACGTGGAACTCATGCAGGCCCAGGACTTCGTGCCACCAGGTACTGCTGCCCCAAAGTCCAGAGGTTGGAGACGGTCCAGTAGGCCAGCACGCCGATGGGGAAGAAAATGCCGCCCACGCCAAAAACCAGCGGCAGCACATACAGCAGGATCTTCTGCTGCCGGACCAGCGGGCTCCCCGGGTCCTGCGTGCCCATGGCCCGTGCAGCCACGAGTCTTTGGGTCAGGAACTGGCATCCGATCATCAACAGGATCATGGCGACAGCGAGCACGGCCACGGTGGCGGGATCGCCCCCGCCGTGAACCAGGGACGCGGACAGGGGTGCCCCGAAAATGCTGGCCGAGTCGAATTGGGCCACCTGCGCCGGGCCCATGGTGCCGATGCCGGTCCCCTGCTGCGAGGCGTTTGAGACCCCTGACAGGACCTGGAACAGGGCCAGGAAGAACGGCGCCTGGATCAGCAGGGGCAGGCACGCGGAGAAGGGATTGGTGCCGTGCTTCCGGTACAGGGCCATCTGCTCCTGGGCCATGGCCTGCCGTGAAGCCTGGTCTGTCCTGCCCTTGTACCTGTCCTGCAGTTCCTTCAGGTCCGGCTGCAGGCGGTTCATCCTGCGCTGGGCCCGGACCTGGGCCAGGAACACCGGAATAAGGGCGGCACGGATCACCAGGACCAGGCCCACGACGGCCAGGGTCCACGTTAGGCCGGCCGCCGGAGGCATTCCCGCCGAACTGAGCCCGTCGTGGAAAGCCACCATGATGACGGACACCAGCCACCGGAACGGCTCCAGGACCGCAGCAACAACATCCACCGAATCACCCATCCGCCAGTTGCTGCAAAGCTACTGCCGATCCGGGAAACAGGAAAGCCCCCGGATCCTTGCGGACTCCGGGGGCTTAGCCTGTAGCGGTGGGGAGGCTCGATCTCCCGACCTCACGATTATGAGTCGTGCGCTCTAACCAACTGAGCTACACCGCCACGAATGAGAAAAACCTGCGTCAAGCCGGTCAAAACCGCCTTGACGCAGGCCCTCATTCAGAGCCCCCCACCGGAATCGATCCGGTGACCTCGTTCTTACCAAGAACGCGCTCTACCACTGAGCTAGGGGGGCAACGAGTAAATACTCTACCGGAAGATTTCCGCACCAACAAATCGGCGCCTGGAGCCCCTCCCGGACGGTTGGACAGGCTCTTTGGAGGTCCGCGAAAGGTTGCTTTTCCCCGGATTTCCGGGGCTGCAGGGGCAAAGGGCAGCAAGGAGGACGACGGCGGCAGCGGTCTTTTCGGGCCCCCTGCCCAGCGCTCCGGGGCACGAATGTGGCGAGTCCCACACCCGTGCGCTTAAACGCCGATGGGCCGGCTCGAAAGCCGGCCCATCGCCGTCGTCAATTCCTCAACGCGGGGCGTTTACCACTTGCCCTTGCGGTTGAAGTCGCGGTGTCCGCTGTCGCCGCCGTGGCGGGGCTTGCGGGAGCCGTCGCCGTGGCCACCGAAGCGCGAGTCGCCGGCCTGGCCCCGGTCGCTGAAGGACCGCTCCGACCGCTCGGTGTAAGAACGTCCGCCGCGCTCAGCAGAGGACCGTTCGCCGTCGTTCTTCCGGAATTCCTTCTTGAACCCGCCGTTGCCCTTGAAGTTGCCTCCGCGGTTGCCCTGGTAGCTGGGACGGTCGCCGGAAGGCCTGCGGCCGTTGTCCAGCTCGAGGTGGATCAGCTCGCCACCGATCCGGGTACGGGACAAGGCGCGCAGCTGCTCGGGGCTCAGGTCTGCGGGCAGCTCCACCAGGGAGTGGTCCGAGCGGATGTCGATCCCGCCGATCTGGGCGGACGAGATGCCGCCTTCGTTGGCAATGGCGCCCACGATGGAGCCGGGCATGACGCGCTGGCGGCGTCCCACGGCGATCCGGTAGGTGGCATTGCCCTCGGTCAGCGCGCGGGTGGGCCCGCGGGAACCGAAGCCGTCCTTGGAGCGCTCGCGCTTCTGGAATTCAGGAGCGGCGGGCAGCTCCTTGACCAGGAGCGGCTGGCCGCCCTGCGCCATCACGGCAAGGGCCGCAGCGATCTCTGCTGCCGGGACGTTGTGCTCTTCCTCGTAGGAGGCGATGAGGTCGCGGAACGCCGCGACGTCCTCGGAGGCGAGGGTCTCGGTGATGCGCTCGGCGAACTTGCCCAGGCGCAGCGTGTTCACGGTCTCGGCCGTGGGCAGGTGCATCTGTTCCACCGGCTGGCGGGTGGCCTTTTCGATGGAACGCAGTAGGTACTTCTCCCGCGGCGTCATGAACAGGATCGCTTCGCCGGAACGGCCGGCACGGCCCGTGCGGCCGATGCGGTGCACGTAGGACTCGGTGTCATGCGGGATGTCGTAGTTGATGACGTGGCTGATCCGCTCGACGTCAAGGCCACGGGCGGCGACGTCGGTGGCCACCAGGATGTCGATCCGGCCTTCCTTCAGCGCGTCAACGGTGCGCTCGCGCTGCTGCTGCGGGATGTCGCCGTTGATGGCGGCAGCCTGGAAGCCGCGGGACTTCAGCTTGTCGGCCAGGTCCTCGGTGGCCATCTTGGTCCGCACGAAGGCGATGACGCCGTCGAAGTCTTCGACCTCAAGGATGCGGGTCAGCGCGTCCAGCTTCTGCGGGCCCATGATCTGCAGGTAGCGCTGCCGGGTGTTGGCACCGGTGGTGGTCTTGGACTTGACCTGGACCTCGGCCGGATTGTTGAGGTACTGCTTGGACATCCGGCGGATCTGGCCCGGCATGGTGGCCGAGAACAGCGCCACCTGGCGGTCCTCCGGGGTCTGCTGGAAGATCTGCTCCACGTCTTCGGCGAAGCCCATCCGCAGCATCTCGTCAGCCTCGTCCAGCACCAGGTACTGGAGTTCGGACAGGTCCAGGGAACCCTTGGAGATGTGGTCGATCACGCGGCCGGGGGTACCCACAACCACCTGGGCGCCGCGGCGGAGGCCGGCGAGCTGGGGGCCGTAGGCGGACCCGCCGTAGACCGGCAGCACGGTGAAGTCATCGATGTGCTTGGCGTAGGAGGTGAACGCTTCGGCGACCTGGAGCGCCAGCTCGCGGGTGGGAGCCAGGACCAGGGCCTGGGTCTTCCGGGAGGGGCCGTTGAGGTCGTGGAGTTCGGCCAGGCGGGACAGTGCCGGTACTGCGAATGCTGCAGTCTTACCGGTGCCGGTCTGGGCCAGGCCCACGACGTCGCGGCCTTCAAGCAGCAGCGGGATGGTGGCTGCCTGGATGGGGGACGGCTTTTCGTACCCGACGTCCTGCAGGGCGGCCAGGACGCGGCCGTCGATGCCAAGATCGGCGAACTTGACGGTGTTTTCGTCTTCGTCCGCAGCAGGGGTGGCCGTGGCGGGCGCCTCAGCAGCAGGGGCTTCCGCGGCGGGGGCCTCGGAAGCAGGCGCTTCAACAGCGGGGGCTGCGGCGGGAGCGGTTACGGGAGCCTCGGCGGCGTCCTCGACAACAGCGGTGGTTTCGTTCTCATTTTCGGGCATAGGGAGATATTCCTCATCCATAGGGGGCCAGGCGGCACAACCCGAGGTGAGCGGAGCCGCAGTACACGTGCCGATGGTGCCGGGCAGACGTTGACCGGCCGGTCACAGAAGTCCGGCGCTTTCGCAATCCCGTGGCAGGACTTCGCGCTGCATCTCTTGGCTGCTATCCCAGCAGTCTGTACAGCGTTTTCTTTAGCCGGCTCTCCCTATGAAAATGCCCGCATCGCTTGCGCGGGCCCCAACACTTGCCAGTCCTGCCTCAAAAATTGGGCAGGAATAAGGGATTTCCGGAGTGGGGGATATTTCAAGTGTAAGGGACGGACACCGCCTGCGGGAAATCAAGGGCCCGACGACGGCGGTGAGCTTGCGCACACGGCCCGGGAACAGCGCGCAACGGGGCTTGTGGCGGCTACTCCCCCAGCCTCCGCATCAGTGCCTCGAACCTGGTGTGGTATTCCTCCTGGAGCCTGATTTCGCCGTCGGCCTCGGCATCGCGGAGGGCCTCGACGGCTTCCGCGTCGGGCGCACTGAACCACCGGCCGATGGTGACTCCATGGCGCGGCACGAATGTTTGGTGGATGTAATCGCCCGCCTGGATGGTGCCGGTGCGGATGACGCGCAGGTAGGCGCCCACCCGCCCTTCCTCGGTGAAGCGCTTCACCCATTGGGGTTCCTTCATCCGGCGTTGGAAGGTGGCGCAAGGGACGCGCGGAGAGGTGACCTCAAGGACGACGTCGGCGCCCACCTGCCAGCGCTCCCCGATCACCGCGTTGGTTGGTTCGATGCCGGAGACCCGCAGGTTCTCCCCAAAGATTCCCGGCGGCAGCTCGCGTCCGAGCGTCCCGGCCCAGAAGTCCGCGTCGGACTGCGAGTAGGCGTAGATGGCCTGGTCCTCGCCGCCGTGGTGGACCCGGTTGGCCTGGATGTCCCCGTGCACGCCCAACTTGTGCACCTTCACGGGACCTTCGGACGGGCGTTTGTCGATCGCGGTGACTCCAACGTTTCCCTGGTCTCCCAGGAGCTGGTGGACGCGGCAGACGGCGAGGACAAAAGCTGGTTCCATGGCTTCAGTCTAGGGTTCCTGCCGGTGGTGCCAATCTCGTCAACTCACTGTTGCAGGGACTACGCTGGGTCGAGACTTGCAGGTGGGGGTGCAGCGCTGCGCCCAAATAGTGTTGACAACCGAGGGGGACGGCCGTGGACTCGAACGAAAAAGACCCGAAAGAGGAGCCGGAGAAAACACCTCCGGAGGGAGGCGGAAGCGTCAAGCCGCCGCCTTGGCAAGTCCCCAAGCCGGAGCTGCGCCCCGACCTCCTCAACGAGCCCGTCCCCCTGGTGGATCCGTTTGCCCGCGAGCGCGAAAAGCAGCTCAACGCCGCTGCGGCGCGGAAGAAGCGTTCCCAGCGACGCACGGTGGTGGTGGGCCTGGGCGTCACGGCCCTCCTGGCGGGAACCATCACGGCGGTGGTGGCCAGCAACGAGGACGACCCCGAATACGCGCAGGTCTGCTTCAACGACGACACCGGCGAGCGCGTCGAGGACACCAACTGCGACAGCTCCGCCGGCCGCAGCGGCGGCGTCTACGCCTGGTATTTCTACTCCCGCGGGGCCAGCGTTCCGCCGGTGGGCCAGAACAGGTCCACGGCGCCGGGTTACACGCGGACTATCCCCAGCGGGGCAAAGGCCTCCACGGGGTACAGCAGCAAGGGCGGCACGGTCAGCCGCGGCGGGTTTGGTTCCAGCGCCAAGAGCGGCTCGAGTGGCGGCGGCGGCAAGGTCTCGGGAGGCTGAGCGGTGAAGAGACTGATATCCGAACCACGGCCCGGCTGGAAGCAGAAGATCGAAGAGCAGGGCCTGGTCTTCTCCACCACCACCATGGACGACGGACGCCGGATCGAGTACTGGAACGAATCGGCGTATTACGAGTTCAGCATGGACGAGGTGGAGACTCTTGAGGTCGCGGCCGAGGACATGCACCGGATGTGCCTGGAGGCGGCGAAGTTCCTGGCAACCGGGGCCATGGGGAGCATCGGCATCGGCCCCCAGGCCTTGGAGCTGGCGGCTGAATCCCTGCAGGCCGCCGACGTGGACGTCTACGGCCGGTTCGACTTCATCTACGACGGCCGGGGCGGCCCGGCCAAGATGCTCGAATACAACGCCGACACCCCCACCGGACTCATCGAGGCCTCCGTGGCGCAGTGGTTCTGGCTGCAGGACGTGTTCCCGGAGAAGGACCAGTGGAACGGCATCCACGAGGCCCTGATCCGGCAGTGGAAGAAGTTCCAGTACCGCACCGGCATGAGCACCCTCCACGTGGCCCACTCCGAGGTGGAGGAATCCGGCGAGGACTGGATGACTGCCGCGTACATGCGCGACGTCGCCAGCCAGGCGGGATGGACCACCATCGGGATCAACATGTCGGATATCGGCTGGGACCCCAACCTGAACCGGTTCGTGGACCTGGACAACTTCATGATCAGCACCATCTTCAAGCTGTACCCGTGGGAGCTGATGATGAAGGAAGAGTTCGGTCCCCGCCTCCTGGAACGTGCCCATAATCCGCGATGGGTTGAGCCGGCCTGGAAAATGCTGCTCTCCAACAAAGCCCTGCTGGCCGCCTTGTGGCACCTCTACCCGGACCACCCCAACCTGCTGCCCGCGTACCTCACGGACCCGGGGCCGCTGAAGGAATGGGTGGCCAAGCCCCTGCACGGCCGCGAAGGCGACAACATCCGGATCCACGCGGACGGCCTCACCGTGGAACAGCCCGGCGGTTACGGCCGCGAGGGCTGGTGCTACCAGCAGTACCACGCCCTTCCCGACTTCGACGGCAACCGTCCCGTGCTGGGCCTTTGGGTGGTGGACGGCGAATCCGTGGGCTGCGGCATCCGGGAATCCGACGGGCCGGTCACGGACTACTTCTGCCGCTTCGTACCCAACACCATCGACGCACCGGCACCGCTTTCGGCCGTGGCCAACTCCAGCAAGGCAGGTATCGTCCTATGAACCCGGAGACAGCATGAGCACGGATATCACGATGACGGGAGGCCCCGGCAGCGGGCCCGGCGCCCCGGTGCCGGGCAAGGGATTGCGGGCCGGGATCCTGGACCTCGGCGACTCGGTAATGCTGGGGCTGGCCTCCACTGCCCCGGTGTACTCGCTGGCCGCCACCTTGGGCCTGATCGTTGCCGTGAACGGCAACTACACTCCCCTGATCCTGCTGTTGGGATTCGTCCCGGTCCTGTTCATCGCCTACGCCTTCCGCGAGCTCAACAGTGCAATCCCGGACTGCGGCACCACTTTCACCTGGTCCCGCCAGGCTTTCGGCCCGTGGGCGGGCTGGTTGGGCGGCTGGGGAGTGGCACTGGCCGGGATCGTGGTCCTGGCCAACCTTGCCCAGGTGGCCGGCCAGTATGTGTGGCTGCTGGTGGGTGACGGATCGCTTGCGCAGAACAAGGTGGTGGTCACCGCCACGGGCCTGCTGTTCATCGTCCTGATGACCCTGGTGAACTACCGCGGTATCCGGTTGGGTGAGCACGTCCAGCGGGTGCTGACCTATGTCCAGTACATCGCCCTGGGCGTCTTCGCCCTTGCCCTGGTGGCGCGGATCGTGGGCGGCGCCCCGGAGGGCCAGGCCTTCGACTTCGAGTGGTTCAACCCGGCGGGAGCCTTCGCCGATCCCGGAGCCGTGGTGCATGGAACCCTCCTTGCCCTGTTCATCTACTGGGGCTGGGACACCTGCCTTGCCGTGAACGAGGAGACCGAGAACCCCGCCAGTACGCCCGGCCGCGGGGCCGTGATCTCGGCCTTCGTCCTGATGGCGATCTACGTTTCGGTGGCACTGCTGGTGATGATGTACGCCACCGTGGGCTCCGAGGGCATCGGCCTGGGCAACGAGGCAAACAAGGACGATGTCTTCCTCGCCATGAAGGACGTGGTCCTGGGACCCTGGGGCTGGCTGATCGTCGTCGCGGTCCTGGCTTCCGTCCTGTCCTCCACCCAGACCACCATCCTGCCAACGGCCCGCGGCACCCTGTCCATGGGGGTCCACGGGGCCCTTCCGGCGAAATTCGCGGAGGTCCACGAGCGGAACCAGACGCCCGGTTTCTCCACCCAGGTGATGGGCGGGGCGGCTGCTGCCTACTACGTGGCCATGAGCTTCCTGAGCGAGAACCTGCTGGCAGACTCCATCAGCGCCATCAGCCTGTTCATCGCGTTCTACTACGCCCTCACCGGGTACGCCTGCTTCTGGTACTTCCGGACCACCTTGCGGGACTCAGCACGGAACCTCTGGTTCCGCGGCATCCTTCCCCTCCTCGGGGCGGTGCTGCTGACTGCTGCGTTCTTCGTCTCCGCCGTGCAGATGTGGGACCCGGCGTACGGGAATACCCGGATCCTCGGCGTCGGCGGTGCCTTTGTCAGCGGCGTGGTGCTGCTGGCGCTGGGCCTGGTCCTGGCAGCCGTGTGCAGGTTCCTGCCGGCCACCCGCGGCTACTTCGAGGTGAAGCGTTGAGCGCCGGCCCGTCCGATGTCCTGGACCTCGACTCCCTGCTGTCCGCAGACGAGCTGGAGCTCCGCGAGCACATCCGGGACTACACCCGCCAACGGATCAAACCGGATATCGCCCGCTGGTACGAGGACGCGGTGTTCCCGCTGGAACTGGCCACCGAACTCGGCGAGCTGGGCGTCCTGGGGATGCACCTGGAAGGCTATGGCTGCCCGGGCCGGACCGCCGTCGAATACGGACTCGCGGCCATGGAACTGGAAGCGGGCGACTCCGGAATCCGCACGTTCGTGTCCGTCCAGGGTTCGCTGGCCATGACCGCCATCCACACCTGGGGCTCGGAGGAGCAGAAGCAGGAGTGGCTGCCGCGGATGGCCGCCGGCGAGGTGATCGGCTGCTTCGCCCTGACCGAACCCAGCGCTGGTTCAGATCCTGCCGCCATGGCCACCTTCGCCGAGCGGGACGGCAGCGGGGATGACGCCGGGTGGGTGCTGAACGGCGCCAAGCGCTGGATCGGCCTGGCCTCGGTGGCCGGGGTGATGGTGGTCTGGGCTATGACGGACGACGGCGTGCACGGTTTCCTGGTGCCGGCGGGAACCCCCGGCGTGACGGCAACGCCCATCCGGCAGAAGCTCTCCATGCGCGCGTCCATCCAGTGCGACGTGGTGTTCGACGACGTCCGGCTGGGCCCGGAGGCCCTGTTGCCTGCGGCCCGCGGGCTGCGCGGCCCGTTCACCTGCCTGAACGAGGCGCGGTACGGCATCGCCTGGGGCGCCATGGGCGCCGCCCGCGACTCGTACGAGACCGCGCTGGCCTATTCGCTGGACCGCCTGCAGTTCGGCAAACCGCTGGCCGGCTACCAGCTCACGCAGGAGAAGCTGGTGAACATGCTGCTGGAGATCCAGAAAGGCACTCTCCTGGCGCTGCACCTGGGCCGCCTGAAGGACGCCGGGGCCCTCCGGCCGGAGCAGATTTCGCTGGCCAAGCTGAACAACGTCCGCGAAGCCATCGCCGTGGCGCGCGAAGCCCGGACCATCCTGGGTGGCAACGGCATTACCGGCGACTACTCACCGCTCCGGCACGCCGCGAACCTCGAGTCGGTCCGGACCTACGAAGGCACCGACGAGGTCCACACCCTGATCCTGGGCAGGCATATCACCGGGTTGGGCGCCTTCCACTGACCCTTCTTCCCAACCAGGTCGGAGTTGTTGTCGTTTTGGCGGTCCAAAACGACATCTAGTGCGAGCCAGTTGGGAGGGCGCGGGGCGAACGGGGCCGCAGGGAGCTCAGGCGGAGAAGCCGCCGTCGGCCTTGATCAGCTGCCCGGAGACCCAGCGCCCGGCGGGCGAGAGCAGGAACGCCACCGTTCCGGCGACGTCTGCAGGGGTGCCGAGGCGGCCGGTGGGCTGCTGGGAGGTGAGCGCTTCCTTTAGGTCGGGAGTCATCCATCCCGTATCGATGGGCCCCGGGTTCAGGACGTTCGCCGAGATGCGCTGTGGACCCAGCTCGCGTGCGGCGGCAATGACGATCCGGTCCAGGGCACCCTTGGAGGCGCCGTAGGGAAGGTTGAACGCGGTGTGGTCGCTGGTCAGTGCCACGATCGCGCCGCCGTCGTCCGGGGCCTGGCGGGCGAACGCGGCGATCAGCTGCCAGCTGGCGCGCGTGTTCACCGCGAAGTGCCGGTCGAAGGACTCCACGCTGGTGTCCAGCACCCCCGAATCCACCGATTCGGCATGGCTGAGCACGAGGCCCCGCAGCGGACCGGCCAGCTCCACGGCCTCGGCCACCAGCCTGTCCGGCACACCGGGGTCCTGCAGGTCTGCGGGTACGGCGTGGACCGTGGCGCCGATGGCTTCGAGCTCGGCGGTAAGGCGGAGGACATCGTCCGGCTCACTCCCCCACGGCATCCGGGCGTCATAGCCCGCCCAGTACGAGAGGACGAGGTCCCAGCCATCGGCGGCCAGCTGCCGGGTGATGCCGGCACCGATGTTCCCGGTGCGCCCGGCGCCGGTGACCAGGGCAACGGGGCGGGCAGCGGCGGGTGCGTCTGATTCCATCCGACCAGCCTAGCGCCGCCTTGTGGGGCGCTGGTTCAGGCCGCAGCCGGCTCCGCTGCCCGCGAACTCCGGTCCCGGCGGATGGTGGCGCTGATGATCGCAGCGATGGTGCACATGGCCGCCGCACCCAGCCAGGCGTAGGTGTAGTGCCCGGTGGCATCCCGCAGGGCTCCGGCGGCGATGGCCGCCGCGGCGGCGCCGAGCTGGTGGGCCGCGAACACCCAGCCGAAGACCACGCTGCCGTCCGCACCAAACGTTTCGCGGCAGATGGCGGCCGTGGGGGGAACGGTGGCTACCCAGTCCAGGCCGTAGATCACCACGAAGACGATCATGCTGGGCTGGACCTCGGCGTTCAGCAGCAATGGCAGCACCAGCAGGCCGATGCCGCGGAACTGGTAGTAGACGGCCAGCAGGACGCGGGGATTGAACCTGTCGGTCAGCCAGCCGGAGGCGATGGTGCCGATGATGTCGAAGATCCCGACGACGGCGAGCAGTCCCGCGGCCGTGGTTTCGGGCATGCCGTGGTCGTGCGCGGAGGGGATGAAGTGGGTGCCGATCAGCCCGTTGGTGGTGGCTCCGCAGATGGCGAAACCTGCCGCCAGCGCCCAGAACGTCCGGACTTTGATGGCCCGGCGGAGGACCTGGAGGGCGCGGACGGCGGCGTTGGCGCGGGGCCCGTCCGCGGCTGCGGGGACTTTGGCTCCGTCCGGCATCACGGTGTCCGCGGGCACCGGGGGCACCGGGGGCAGGGCACCGTACGGCAACACCCCGACGTCGGCGGGCGAGTTCTTGAGGAACTTCAGCACCAGCGGGACCACGGCGAGGGCGCCCGCGGCGATCAGCAGGGATGCCTGCCGCCAGCCGGGGTCCTGTGCCAGGAGGGCGATGAACGGCAGGAAGACGAGCTGGCCGGCGGCGCTGCCGGCGGTCAGGATGCCGATGACCAGCCCGCGGTTTTTGGTGAACCAGGTGTTGGCGATGGTGGCCGCGAAGACCAAGGCCATGGAACCGGTGCCGAGGCCGATCAGCAGGCCCCAGGTCAGCAGGATCTGCCAGGACTGGTTCACCAGCACCGTCAAGGCGCTGCCGAGGCCGATCAGGACCAGGGCTGTTGCCGTGACGGCGCGGATGCCGAACCGTTCCATCAGGGCGGCGGCGAACGGTGCGGTCAGGCCGAACAGGACAAGGTTGATGCTGACCGCAGCCGACAGGACCGTGGTGGACCAGCCGAACTCCTGCTGGAGCGGGACCATGAGCACCCCGGGGGCCGCCCGGAATCCAGCCGCCCCGACCAGCGCAAGGAACGCCACGGCGGCGACGATCCATGCCGGGTGCAGCCGGCGGCGCCGGACCGTGTCCGGCCCGGCGGCGGCTTCGGCGGGTAGTTCGGCTGCTTCCTCGGGCAGGGTGCTCACGCGGCCGTTCCCTCCCGGGCTGCGGTGGACAACCGGATGGGCTGCTCGGACCGTGACCGGCTGTGCCAGCTGGTGTTCGCGGCGGTGAGCCGTTCCCCGCACCTCGTGCAGGTGTCGGCCGAGGTGGTGGGTTTCCCGCAGCCCGAATGGATGACGTACAGGTGGGCCTGCTCCGAGGGCGCGGGCAGGTGCTTCTCCGCCCAGATGGTGACCGCGTTCAGGACCGGGAGTGCGTCTTCACCCATGGCGGTGAGCACGTATTCCTGGCGGGTACGGCCGCCGTCGTCGTACGGCTTCTTCTCCAGCAGCCCGGACTCAACCAGACCCGCGAGCCGCTTGGTGAGGACCGAGTCGGCCACTTCGAGGCGGGCCTTCATGGGGTCGAACCGGCCGTTCCCGAAGAAGACCTCGCGCAGGACCAGGACGGACCAGGGGTCGCCCAGGATGTCCAGGCCGCGGGCCATGCTGCAGGTGCGTTGGGACCAGTCAGATCGGAGAGGCATACGGGAACCCTAGCTGACTTTCTTCAAGAAAGCCAGGGTTCCCCTGCCGCCGCTACGGTATTGCGGAAAAGGCTTGGTCGAGGTCGGCGATGAGGTCCTCGACGTCCTCGATGCCGCAGGACAGGCGCAGCAGGTTGACCGGAACTGCCAGCTCGGTACCTTTCACCGAGGCGTGGGTCATCTCTGACGGGTAGTTCATGAGCGATTCGATGCCGCCGAGCGATTCGGCCAGGGTGAACACGGTGGTGGACTCCGCCACCTTCCGGGCCGCGGCTTCACCGCCCTTGAACTGCACGGACACCATGCCGCCGAACTTGCGCATCTGCGTCCTGGCGAGTTCGTGGCCGGGGTGCGTCGGCAGGCCCGGGTACAGCACAGCCTCCACTTCAGGACGCTCCAGCAGCCACTCGGCCACCGCCTGGCCGTTCTCGCTGTGCCGGTCCATGCGCACGCCAAGCGTCTTCAGCCCCCGGGTGGTCAGGAAGGCGTCCATCGGCCCGGAAACCGCACCTACCGCGAACTGCACGAAACCGATCTTCTCCGCCAGCTCCGCGTCCTTCACCACCACGGCGCCGCCCACCACATCCGAGTGTCCGCCAATGTACTTGGTGGTGGAGTGGACCACCACGTCGGCACCGAGGGCCAGCGGGTTCTGCAGGTAGGGCGAGGCGAAGGTGTTGTCCACCACCAGCAGGGCGCCGGCGGCGTGGGCGATATCCGCGAGCGCGGCGATGTCCGTGATCTTCATCAGCGGGTTGGAGGGGGTCTCCACCCACACGAAGCGCGTCTTGTTGGCAGCGACGGCGCTGCGGACGGTGTCCAGGTTGGCCATGTCCACCGGGGTGTTGCCGATCCCCCAATCGCCCAGCACGCGGCTGATCAGCCGGTAGGTGCCGCCGTACGCGTCGTTGCCGAGCACGATGTGGTCGCCCGGGCGGGTGAGGGCACGGATAAGGGCGTCCTCCGCAGCCAGGCCTGAGCTGAAGCTGTAGGCGTGCGTCCCGAGTTCCAGGGCGGCAAGCTGTTCCTGCAGGGCGTCCCGGGTGGGGTTGCCGCCGCGGCCGTACTCGTAACCGCTGCGCAGGCCGCCGATGCCGTCCTGGGCGTAGGTGGAACTGAAGTGCAACGGGGGGACCACGGCGCCGGTACGGGGCTCGAAAGCCTGGCCGGCGTGGACGGCCCGGGTGTTGAAGCCTTGGTTCTCAGAGGCAGTCATGGGTGCTCCTTTAGTTGCTCAGGTAGGCCAGCAGGTCGTGCCGGGTGAGGATTCCCACGGGCGCGCCCACAAACGTGACCATCAGGGTATCCGTGTCCGAGAGCAGCTCCCTGGCGGCGGAGATGGTTTCCAGCGACCCGATCACGGGCAGCTTGGGGCCCATGTGTTCGGAAATCTTGTCCGTCAGCTTCGCTTCGCCGCGGAACAGCTTGGCGGTCAGCGTTCGTTCGTCCACGGCACCCAGGACCTCACCCATGACCACGGGCGGTTCCTGCGAGAGGACCGGGATGTGGCTGACGCCGAACTCGGTCATGATGTTGATGACGTCCCGCACGGATTCGTTGGGGTGGATGTGTACCAGGTCCGGAAGTTCGCCGGTCTTGGACTTGATGACCTCACCCACCGACGTTTCCTCGCCCCCGGAGAGGAAGCCGTAGGAGCGCATCCACTGGTCGTTGAAGATCTTCGCCAGGTATCCGCGGCCCGAGTCGGGCAGGATGACCACGACGACGGCACTTTCGGGCAGGTCCCGCGCCGCCTTGAGCGCTGCCACCACCGCCATGCCGGAGGAACCGCCCACCAGCAGGCCTTCCTCCCGCGCCAGGCGCCGGGTCATGGCGAAGGAGTCGGCGTCGCTGACGGCGATCACGTCGTCGGGGATGGACTTGTCGTAGTTGCCGGGCCACATGTCCTCGCCCACGCCCTCGACGAAGTAGGGCCGCCCGGTGCCGCCCGAGTAGACCGAGCCCTCGGGGTCGGCGCCGATGATCCGGACCACGCCGCCGTCGGACTCCGGCCGGTCAGCCGAAACTTCCTTCAAATAGCGGCCGGTCCCGGTGATGGTGCCGCCGGTGCCGGCGCCGATGACGCAGTGCGTGATCCTGCCGTCGGTATCACGCCAAATCTCAGGGCCGGTGGTCTTGTAGTGGCTGCCCGGAGCGGCGGGGTTGGAGAACTGGTCCGGCTTGTAGGCACCGGGTGTCTCCCGGGTGATCCGGTCCGAGACGCCGTAGTAGCTTTGCGGGCTCTCCGGCGGGACCGACGTGGGCGTGACCACCACTTCGGCGCCGTAGGCCTGCAGCACGGCCCGCTTGTCCTCGCCCACCTTGTCCGGGACCACGAAGATGCACTTGTAGCCCTTTTGCTGCGCCACCAGGGCCAGGCCCACGCCGGTGTTGCCGGACGTCGGCTCCACGATGGTGCCACCCGGCTTCAGCTTGCCTTCGCGTTCGGCATCCTCGATCATCTGCGCCGCGATGCGGTCTTTAATGGAACCGCCGGGGTTCAGGTACTCCAGTTTGACCAAAATGGTGGCCTTGATGCCCTCGGTCACGTGGTTGAGTTTGATGAGCGGCGTATTGCCGATGAGGTCCAGGATGGACTGGGCGTACTTCATAGATACAAAGCTACCGCTTACTGCAGGCTGTTCCCCGCCCGGGATGCGAGGATAGCCCGGTGATGCAGTTCGCATGGCTGAAAGCCACCCGCAGCTACCTGCTGCCCGGCGCAACCCTGGCGGCAGGCCTGGCCACCCTCGCCGTCGGCGCCCTCCCCGTCCCGGCCTTCGGCGAACTGGCCGGACGCACCATTCCCATCCTGGCTTTCGTGCTGGCCATGTCCCTGGTGACCGAACTGGTGGACGAGGCAGGACTTTTCCGCGTGGTGACGGACCGGTTGGCGGCGCTGGGCAGGGGCAGCGTTTTCACCCTCTGGCTGTTGGTGGTGGCCGTGGCCACGGTGGCCACGGTGTTCCTGTCCCTGGACACCACCGCCGTGCTGGTGACACCCGTGGTTGTCCTCCTGGCTGTCCACGCCCGGATCCCTCCACTGCCGTTCGCACTGACCAGCATCTGGCTGGCGAATACGGCCTCACTCCTGCTGCCCGTCTCCAACCTGACCAACCTCCTGGCCCAGGACCGGCTTGGCCTGAGCCCCTGGCGCTTCGCGGGACTGGTCTGGGCGCCCGCCGTCGTGGGACTGCTGGTCCCCCTCGTCCTGCTCTGGTTGGCGTTCCGGCGGGAGCTGCGCGGAACCTACGGGCCGCAGCCAACGCATCCCGTCCGTGACCGCACCCTGTTGAAGGCCGCCGCCGTGACGCTCCTGGTCCTGCTCCCGGCCCTGGTCTCAGGCGTCCCGGTCCAGTACCCCGCCCTTGCCGCGGCGGCGGTCCTGCTGGCGGTCTTCCTGCACCGCAGGCCCTCGGCCCTGCGGTGGTCCATGGTCCCGTGGCGGCCGCTGATGCTGACAGTGGGCCTGTTCATGCTGATGGAAACGCTGCACGCACACGGGCTGACCACGCTGCTGGCAGGCATCGCCGGATCGGGCGACGGACTGCCGGCACTCCTGCAACTGGCCGGGCTGGGCGCGGGGGCGGCCAACGCCGCGAACAACCTTCCCGCCTACCTGGCCCTGGAGCCGGTGGCCGGATCTCCGGCCAGGCTGGCCGCCCTGCTCATCGGCGTGAACCTGGGCCCGCTGGTGAGCCCCTGGGCTTCGCTGGCCACGCTGCTGTGGCATGAGCGCCTGCGGGTACTGAACGTCCCTGTCAGGTGGGGCGGGTTTGCGGTGGCCGGGCTGGTGGCAGTCCTGCTGACGGTGCCGCTGGCCGTGCTGGCGCTGTGGCTGGTTTCCGGGATGCCCTGACGGCTCGTCTTTCCAGGGTGCTCAGGCGCCGTCCGGGGTCCCGGTGGCCTGCGGCGCGAGGTTCTGCCAGAGCCCCATCACGTTGCCCTCGGAATCCTGGAAGTATGCCGTGTAGCCCATGCCGGGGATCTCGTTCCTGGGCATGACCACTGCACCGCCCAACTCCTCCACCGTCTTCAGTGTGGCGTTGATGTCCGGAACATCCACGGTGATGACGGGAGCGGTGATCCGTCCTTCCCTGGCCATCATTCCGCCGTTGATCGCCCCGGGCGTGGTTGGCTGCCCGGTGGCCGCATCCATGTCCGTGGTGATGACCATGGTGTAGTCCATCCCCGGCACCGGTTCCATCCGCCACCCCAGGGCTTCCTGGTAGAACTTCATTGCCCGCTCAGGGTCGTCCGCGGGAATCTCAAAATGCACTGCTCCGCCCACCATGGCCTCCTGGTTCTCGACGGCACGGCTTATGGGCAGCCGCTGCCCGTGCGCCAGCAGTGATCCTAGTCCCGGGCTGCGACGCGGAGAAGGGCCGATGGTCCCGCCGGTGTCGGTGGGCCGTGGGACCATGGAAGACATGACCATCGCAGACGCACCTCCCCGGCTGGCGGCCGCCGCGGACGTGTCCCTGCGCTGGTATCCGGAGGCGCCCTACAGCTTGTCCCGGACCCTTGGACCGCTGCTGCGGGGCAACAGCGATCCGTCTTTCTGCGTCCAGGGCGACGTGATCTGGAATGCCTTTACGTCCCCCACCGGCCCGGCCACCCTGCGGCTGTCCCCCGCGGGCGGCGAAGCGGGCGGCCCCTGGGTGGACGTCCAGGCATGGGGCCCGGGTGCTGCGGCCGCGGTCCAGGCAGCACCCCGGCTGTTGGGGGCCGACGACGACTGGCGGGATTTCGACGAACCCGCCTTCCATGCCACGCTGCCCCGCATGGTCCGGGAGGCACGCCGGCGCAGCCAGGCGCTGCGCCTGCCCGCGAGCGGCCGCATGGTGGACCAGTTGGTGCCCATCATCCTGGAACAAAAGGTGACGGTGGTGGAGGCCCGGCGCGCCTACCGGTACCTGGTCCACCGCTACGGGACGCCGGCCCCGAGCGCGGGGGCCTCCACTCCGGCAGGACTCATCGTGGCGCCAACGGCGGCCCAATGGCTGCAGGTCCCCAGTTGGGAGTGGCACAAGGCCGGCGTGGGTCCCCAGCGTTCCGCCACCGTCATGCGGGCGCTGCGCTCCGCCGCCGCCCTGGAGCGGCTGGCAGCGTCGCCGGCCGCGGAAGCCGCAGAAAAAATGCAGGTGATTCCCGGGATTGGAGTCTGGACCGCCGCCGAGGTGGTGCAGCGCACCCACGGCTGCCCGGACTCCATCGCCGTGGGCGATTACCACCTGGCGGCCTACATCGGGGCCGCGCTCACGGGGCGCAGGACCGACGACGCCGGCATGATCCAACTGCTGGAACCCTGGCGCGGGCACCGGCAGCGGGTGGTGCGGATGATCCAGAGCACCGGTTACCGCAAGCCCACTTTTGGCCCGCGCATGACTATCCAGGACCACCGCCGGCGCTAAAACCCTCCGCGGCAGGTCAACCGGTGCTTGATCCGGACCGGGATGGGTAAGGCTAGGGTGTGGCGTCCGGCCAGGCACGGCCGGACCACGAGTGAGAGGAACCCCATGAGCTCCGATCCACGACGCACCAACCACGCCGGCGGAGAACCCCTGGACGTGGATCCAACCGGGCAAGACCCCGCGGTGGTGGACCCGGAGGCGCACGATCCTGACGGGGATGCCAAACTGAAGCTGCAACTGGCCATCTTCGACGTGATTCGCCGCGGGGCCACGGGCAAGAGCCTTGACGAAATCCGGGAGATGCTGCTGACCGCGTTCGCAGCGCGGGACGTTGCCCCACCACCGTTCACCTGGGTGGAGTCGGCGGCGTCCTCTGCGTTTTACGGTGAGCCCTACATCATCGACTACCCAACTGCCATCGCCGCCGACGATCTGGAGGCTGCCCCCGATGAGGCGGTGCGGGAGCGGCTGGCCGCCCGACGGAAACTGCGCGGGACCCAACTGCCGCAGGGAATCCTTCCGGCACCGTCGGAGTGGCAGATTCCCGCCAACGAGGTGACCGGCGGCGGGACGCGGCAGGCCACCCAGGCCGGAAGGAACGGGGCAGCGGTCCTGGCCTTGGTCGCACTGGCGGCGGGCGCCGTCGCCGTTGTGGCGCTACGGCTGTCCCGCCGCCCAACCGGCCGCAGTAGCTAGCGGGCAGTTCTCCCCATGCCTCCGGCGGGGCGCCTCGCGTAAGCTTGCGCCTGGATATTGGGGGAATAATGGCAGGCATTTACGGGGCGGACGTCGCCCAACTTCGCGCCCTGGGGAAGGCCCTTACCGCCTCCTCCGCGCGCTTGATGTCCACTGCCACGGCGCTGTCGAGGAACGTGGGCGAGCCAGGCACCTGGAAAGGGGCCGACGCCGAGGGGTTCCGGAACGACTGGAATGGCACGCACAGCCTCCTGCTGGGCCGCGTCATTGAGGCCCTTGCGGACGCAGGGAAGGCAGCCGCACGGCACGCGGACGAGCAGGAACGCGCCAGCGGCGCCGGTGGCGCGGCAGGCCGGACCAGTTCGGCCGGGGGCCCTCCCGGCACGGCCGCCGGGGATGCGACGTCCGATTACCTGACCGGCGGGGAGCATTCCGTGGTGCGCCACCCCGACCGCGGCGAAGCGAACCTTTCGGCGCCCGAACTGGACTGGCTCCGGGGCTTGGTCAGGGACGCTGCGTCGGGCGACAACTTCTTTGTGGGCAACGATTCGGACGTCAACAAGCTCCGTGACGCCTTGACCGGGCTCAAACCTGCCCAGCTGAACCAGTTGCTGGAGTCGTTAACCGATGATGAGCTCCGAAGCCTGGGCAGCGGCGCGGCGGCCGACGGCAAGGGACTGTTCAACTGGGAGGGAACCACGCCTTTCGAACGTCAGCAACTGCTGGACCCGTTCCTGTCCAAGGCGTCAGCAGAGCAGGTGGGGCGCCTGAAGGACCTCATCCCGTGGGCCCAGCCGGACGGGCAGGCCATGGGAGATGCAGCGAGGCCTGATGGCCCTGAGGCCAGCAGCACGGACCGGTGGATGGAACCCAAGTGGCCGGTGATCGGACAACGCCCGGGCACTGGCGACATCAGGCAGGGGCAGTACGGGGACTGCGTGGTTTTGGCCGCCGCCGGGGCCATGGTCAATGCCGATCCGGGCTGGGCCCGCGAGCACGTAACGGATAACGGCAACGGCACGGTTTCCGTCCTGCTGTTCGACAAGAACGGAGAGGAGCAGTGGGTGACCGTCACCTCGGACCTGCCGGCAAACAGCAATGGCGCACAGATGGGAGCCAAAGCAGGGTTTGGCGGCAACTGGCCTGCCTATGTTGAGAAAGCGCTGGCCCAGGTTTACACCGAGGACGACAGAAACGACGGGACAGCGGAAGGGGCGCCCCCGGACCAGGCGTACCCGCCAGGGAACTACCGCGCCATTGAAGGCAACTGGGGTCCCGACGCATTCCAGTATTTGGCGGGACCGGACGTGGAACGCACCGATGACGCCGGGAAGCTGTGGGAAGCGGCCCGCAGGGGACGCCCGGCCTTGGTCACAACACTGGGTGAAACGCCGGAGGAGGCGCCCAACGGATACCATGCCGGCCACGCCTATTTCGTGACCGGAGTTGACGAGCGGGGGAACATCGTCCTTCAAAATCCATGGGGCCCTTCCGAGCCGCGCATGCAGATCTCGCAGGACGAATTCAGCAGGCTCTTCAGCGATGCCACGGTGGCGGGCTGATGCCGCGTCCCGCCCTGCGGCTTCGCAGCCGCGTTCTCGCCTGCACGGTTTTGCCTCTGGCACTCACTCTGAGCGGCTGCTCCACCTCCGCGGAGCCGTCCCAACCGCACTCATCCCAAGCCTCAAAGGAGCCAACCATGACGTCAACGGCAAGCTGCACCCACGCTGGAACTTACCGGATCATCCCGTCTGCAAATGGCTCTTTTCCGCTTCTGCCGGACTCCCCACGGGGCCCGGACGCCACACCGCTCGTGCGACTGTCCAGCACACACCTGAAGAATGACCCGCCGACGGCGGACCTGTCGGTAGCCTTGTTCGAGGTCACCGGCGCGGCATCGAAGGACTTTCCGGGATTGGCACTCGGGCAGGAAGCCACCTTTGACGGCTACACCGTCCGGATCACCTCGATTTGCGAGGGCGAAGTCCGATTCGACCTGGTGCAGCAGCCCGGCTAGTCAGAGCCCCAGCCGCGCCACCGCTTCCTCCCGCATCTGGACTTTGCGGATCTTCCCGGAAACCGTCATGGGGAAGTTCTCCCGGACCTCCACGTAGCGGGGAATCTTGAAGTGCGCCAGCCGGCCGCGGCAGAACTCAGCCACTGCCGCCGCGTCCAGTGGCTCCGCTCCGGGTTTGAGGATGATGCAGGCCATCAGTTCCTCGCCATATTTCGGATCCGGGACCCCGATGACCTGGACGTCCTGGATGGACGGGTGGGAATACAGGAACTCCTCAATCTCGCGCGGGTAGATATTCTCGCCCCCGCGGATCACCATGTCCTTGATCCGGCCTTCCACCACCACATAGCCGTCGTCGTCCATGCGGGCCAGGTCGCCGGTGTGCATCCAACCTTCCGCGTCGATGGCCTCGGCGGTCTTGTCCGGCTGGTTCCAGTATCCAGCCATGACGGCGTAACCGCGGGTGCAGAGTTCTCCGATCTGCCCGCGTTCAAGGTCTTCACCGGTGGCAGGATCCACGATCTTGCTTTCAAGTTGCGGCATGGTGCGGCCCACGGTCTCGGTGCGCTGGTGCAGCGTGTCGCCCTTGCGCGTCATGGTGGACACCGGGGACGTTTCGGTCATGCCGTAGCAGATGGCCACATCCACCATGTTCATCTCGGAAATCACCCGGTTCATCACCTCGATGGGGCACAGCGAGCCGGCCATCACCCCGGTCCGGAGCGTCGAAAGGTCATAGGAGCCGAAGTCCGGGAGTGCCAGCTCGGCGATGAACATGGTGGGCACCCCGTACAGCGACGTGCCGGCAAAGTCCTGCACGGCCTCGAGTGCGGCGGCAGGCGAGAAACCGCGCCCGGGGATGATGGTGGCGGCCCCGTGGCTGAGCGCGTTCAGGTTGCCGATCACCATGCCGAAGCAGTGATAGAACGGCACGGGGATGACCACCCGGTCGTGCTCGGTGTACCCCAGCAACTCGCCGATCGCGTAGCCGTTGTTGAGGATGTTGTGGTGGGTCAGCGTGGCGCCTTTGGGGAATCCCGTGGTACCGGAGGTGTATTGCAGGTTGATGGGATCATGCGGGCTGAGCTCAGCCATCCGGGCCTTCAGGGCAGCGTGCCCGACGTCGTCCGCCCGCTTGAGCAGTTCAGCGTACGTGAGTTCCGCGCCGCCTTGGGGGCTGCCGGCCGACAGCCCGTCCAGGCCATGGTCCGGCAGGAAGACGAGTTCCTTCAGGTCCGGGCACGCGGCCAGGGCCTGGCGGGCCATGCCGACATAGTCGCTGTTGCTGTCCGATGGCGCCGTGACCAGCATGCGCATGCCGTTTTGCTTGACGACGAATTCGAGTTCGTGGCTGCGGTAGGCGGGGTTGACGTTGACCAGGATCACGCCGGCTTTGGCGGTGGCGTACTGCAGGAGCGTCCATTCGGCGCAGTTGGGGCTCCAGATGCCCACCCGCTCCCCCTTGGCGACACCCAGGGCGAGGAGCGCACGCGCCAGTCGGTCGACGTCGTCGTTCATCTTGGTGTAGCTCCAGCGCCGGGCATCGGCGCCGGGCACGGGCGCGGCCTCGATCAGCGCGTCATGCAGCGGAAAGTGCGCGGCGACGCGCTCGAAATTCGCGCCAATGGTTTCTTCCAGGAGCGGGACGTCAGTGTCCCCGGCTGTATATGCACGCATGGTGGAACGCTACCAACAGGATCCCGGCGGGAGAAGGAAGGCGGGGCCGGACTCGGCCGCAACGCACGAGACGGACCGGCGGCGCCCGGTATTGTGAAAACCATGAGTGCACCCATTGACCTGATAGCAACGTTCATTCCCAACGACGGCGAGTTCTTCCGCGTCAAACTTGCCCTGGAAATCGCAATTGATGAGGTGGTGAATGAACCGGGCTGCATCCGTTACGAGCTGACCGAAGCCACGGAGGAGAAGCTGGTGCTGACCGAGCAGTGGGCGTCCCAGGAAGAGCTGGACAAGCACTCCAAGGGCACCGCGGTGCAGGACCTGAACGAATCGCTGAGCGCACTGCTGGCCGAACCGGTCAAGGTGGAACGCGTCTAGGGACGTATTAACGCACACTGCGGGACCCCGGACGGGGTCCCGCAGTGTGCGTTAATGAGGGTCTAGAAGTCGGGAATCTGGGTGCCGTCCTGTGGACCGCCCTGGGTGCCGGCGGGCTTCCCGGCCGCGGCAGCGGCTTCTTCCCGCTGGCGGGCCACATGCGCGTGGACCTCCTCCATGTCCAAGGCCTTAACCGCGTCCACCACCTGCTCCAGCTGCTGGGCGTTCAGGGCGCCGGGCTGCGAGAACACCAGCACCTTTTCACGGAAGGCCATCAGCGTGGGGATGGAGGTGATGCCTGCCTCCGCCGCCAGCTGCTGCTCTGCTTCGGTGTCCACCTTGGTGAACACGACGTCAGGGTGCTTCTCGGAAACGGCGGCGTAGGTGGGGCCGAACTGCTTGCAGGGGCCGCACCATTCTGCCCAGAAATCCACCAGGACAATGTCGTTGCCTTCGATCGTGGATGCGAACTGTTCACCTGTGATGTCAAGGGTAGCCATGCGACTACGCTACGCGCCCGGGGCTGTCCGTGTCGCGGGTGTTCGCTCCCCGCGTCATCGGGAATACCCGGCGTACGACGACGACACAACGGTTCAGCGGTAGGCATCCCACAGGTGCGGGGCGGGGGTGCGGCTGCCGGGGAGGGCGCTGGTAGCGCGCCATTCGTGGATCCATTCGGGCAGCACCAGGTCCGCCGGCGGGGCACCAAACTCCGCGATGATGTCTTCCTGGCTGACCGGGCCTCCTTTGGTGACCAGCCGGGTGGCGATGTAGGCACGTGCGTAAATCTCGCCGTCGGCCACCATGCGCTGCTCGAAGAAGATCGCCTTGGTGTCCAGCCCGATGACGCGGGTCTCGATGGTGTAGTCCTGCCACAGCTGCAGCGACTTGCGGAAGGCGATGGTTTCCGCGGAAACCACCGGGCTCCAGCCACGGCGGCGCATCCGCTTCCAGACGCCGCTGCGCACCATGAGGTCGAACCGGCCGAGGTCCATGAGGGAGAGGTACATGCCGTTGTTCACGTGCATGGCGATGTCGATGTCCGTGGGCAGGACCCGAAGTGGCAGCGACGAGGACTCCCACACGGAGACGGGCGCGCGCCGGGCGGAACGGAACAGCAGGAGGATGGTTCTCAGGAGCAGGTGCATGCCCCAATGCTACCCGCGGGTAACATGCTGGGCACCTGCTGTTGGCTGGGGCATCACCGTAGGATTTCCTGCATGACGCAGCAACGCTACCGCGATCTGGCGGAGTGGCCCCTGATGGCAACGGCACTGGTGTTCCTGGCAGCCTACGCGTGGCAGGTCATCGGCCGGCTTGAGGGCAGCGGCGCGGACTGGCTGGAAATGGTCATGTGGGTGACGTGGTGCGTGTTCGTGCTGGACTACGCGGCGAACCTGTGGCTGGCGGAGAACCGCCGGCAGTGGTTCATCCGCAACCTCCACGAGCTGGTCATCGTGGCGCTGCCGTTCTTCCGGCCGCTGCGCCTGCTGCGGCTGGTGACCCTGTTGTCAGTCCTGCACCGGACAGTGGGCGAAACGCTGCGCGGCCGGGTGGTTACCTATGTGGCCGGCTCCGCCGCCCTGCTGGTCTTCGTGGGCGCGCTGGCAGTCCTGGACGTGGAACAGTGGGCGCCGGACGCCAAGATCCTCACGTTCGGCGACGCCCTGTGGTGGGCCACGTCCACCATCACCACGGTTGGCTACGGGGACATGTATCCGGTCACGCCCATTGGCCGGCTGGTGGCGACCGCGCTGATGATGAGCGGGATTGCCGTGCTGGGCGTGGTAACGGCCTCCATCGCATCGTGGCTGGTCCAGCGGGTGGAGGACACAGCGGAATCGGTTGCCGAAGCCGTTGAAGAACCCATGCGGGTGGAAGTGGCGGAACTGGTGGCTGAGATCGCCCTGCTGCGCCGGGAAATCGCGGAACTGCGGGACCGCCGGGCGCCGTAGCAGCAAGTACCGCACGCTCCCGGCCTGAGTAGGGGCGCTGCCGGGGACGAGTACCGGTGCCGAAAACTCGGGTAATTCCTACTGGTGCCCGCTCGGTGGCCGGATTCCTAGACTCGGGATTCCTAGGACCACCACGCACCGGCAGGTGCACCGGGTTGCTTCCGGACGTTCCTGCCATCACGCGGAGCTCCGCATTTTCTGGGTATGCGGATGCCTCCATCTTGCGCCGCACGCGGCCTCGGCACCCGCCGGGGCCGGCGGTGCAACGGCATCGCGATCCGTCCTTGACCGTGGGCATGCACCGCATGTCCTGGCGGGACCGAACCCAGATGGGCCCCCCATGAACCAGCCTCTCCCCCCTTCCGACGGCACCAGCAGAAGCTTTGTCACCGACGAACCCCGGACGGACCTCACCACCGGACGTCCGGTCATCAGCAACAAGTTATGGGCCGGCATGGCCACGGCGGCCGTTGTGGCCGCGATGGGCATCGGCGCCATGGCTGCGCCGCCTGCGTCCCTCAGCGGAGGCACACCTGCGGCGGCGGTCCAGGTGGCGGCGGCCGCCGTTCCGTCGCCGGCTCCCGACGTTGACTCCGGCGAGGCAGCAGACTCCTCCGGAGAAAACGCACCCGATACTCCGGCCGCTGCGGCCGCGCCTGTGGCCGCGCCAGCTGCGGACGCAGCCCCGGCACCGGCAGCAGCCCCCGAACCGGCTCCAGCACCCGCTCCCGCACCGGCTCCAGCTCCGGCTCCAGCTCCCGAACCGGCGGGTGACCCCAACGTCTACACCGTGGTCTCTGGCGACACGGTGGGCGGGATTGCTGCCAGCCACGGAGTGGACATGAACGCCATGCTCGCCGCCAACGGCCTGGGCGCATACAGCATCATCTACCCGGGCCAAACACTGCTGCTGACCGGCCCCGCCATAGCGGTGGCCGCCCCGGCTCCGGCTCCAGCCGCCGCGCCCGCCCCGGCAGCAGCCCCGGCCCCCGCCCCCGCGGCGGCTCCCGCACCTGCGCCGGCACCGGCAGCACCCGCCGTACGCACCATCTACGTGGCAGGATCGGGCGGCCAGTCAATGGTGGACGCATGCATCGGCCCCATCCACTTCACCCCGAACGACGGGTACTCGCTGTTCATCACAGAGCACGACTTCTGCGGCGGCTGGGCGCGGTTCTCCGGAATAGGGGTGGGTGAGACCGTCAGCATCCCCGGCTACGGCACCTACACCGTGACCGGCCGCGGCACCGTCCCCAACCCCGGAACCACCAACGACGTGATTGCTGTCTTCGGCGGGTTCCCGCGGGCCATCCTGCAAACCTGCATCCCGGGCACCAGCACGATGCTCCTGATCGCGTTGAACTGACTGCACGTAAACCACGGCGCTGAACCGGGATTTCAGAAGCTTGTCCGCGGGTCCGAACCTTAACCGGCAGGATCCGCGGACAAGGCCATGGCGCTTCGCCGGAGGGTGAGTTCGGCGTCCTTCATTGGCGGCCCGGCCGTTGCGTGGTGTCGACGACGGTCCGGCGCCGCTTCCGGGCGTCCTCCGGACCTGCCCGGAGACACGAAAAAGCCTCCGGAACCTGAAGGTTCCGGAGGCTTTTCCAAGGGTGGCAGATGAGGGATTCGAACCCCCGTAGGCGTTGCCAGCTGATTTACAGTCAGCCCCCTTTGGCCGCTCGGGTAATCTGCCGAACTTCAAAAGAAGTACCCGCCGATGCAGTGTTCGGAGCGTCCGTTTCCGGTCCGTTCCGCTTCCAGTAACCGCGGGCAAGACAACTTTACAGAACTTCCGGCGAAGAATCGAATCGGGCCCTGCAGCACCCATAATCCCCTGGAATGACGGGAAAAGACGCCCCCCGGTCAGGCTTCACCCAGGATGCGCCCTGCGAGCTTGGCTTCGAAACTGAGCGCCTGCTCTGCGGTGATCTGGTTCAACTGCACCGCCCGCTGGAGGTCGGCCCGCACGCCGTCCATCCGCGAGGACGCGTCCGCCACCGGGCTCAAAACGATCGAGGCCGCCACCGCCGCAGCGGCCACCGAGGTTGCTGCCGTTGCCACCGCCCCGGCTGCTGCTGAGGTGGTCCGGGTGACGTAACGGGCGGCTTTGCGGTGCATGGTGTTCCCTTCGAGCATTTACAACTGCTCCAACTCTCGCCAGGGCGCCTTCGTTCCCGCGGTGCGTCCGCTGAGAGGGAACTGTGAATTCATCACCACCCCCGGGTGGGGCATCCGTATTAGGCTTGATGCCAGTGATCCCGGCCCTGTTACGCGCAGGGCTCCCATCAGGCAAAAGGAGAGTCATGGCAGGCGAGTCAACGTTCGACGTCGTAAGCAAAGTGGACAAGCAGGAAGTGGCCAACGCCCTCAACCAGGCCCAGAAGGAACTCACGCAGCGCTACGACTTCAAGGGCGTCGGCGCGGAGGTGGACTTCAGCGGCGAGAAGATCCTCATGAAGGCCAATTCGGAGGAGCGCGTGCTGGCCGTCCTGGACGTGCTGCAGTCCAAGCTGATCCGCCGGGGCATCTCACTGAAGTCGCTGGACACCGGCGAGCCCTACGCCTCCGGCAAGGAATTCCGCCTGGAAGCCTCCATCAAGGAGGGCATCGCCCAGGACCTGGCCAAGAAGATCAACAAGCTGATCCGCGACGAAGCCCCCAAGTCGGTCAAGTCGCAAATCCAGGGCGATGAGCTGCGCGTCTCCTCCAAGTCCCGTGACGATCTCCAGGCCACCATGGCACTCCTGAAGGACTTCGAGGAAGCCGATCTGCAGTTCGTGAACTTCCGCAGCTAGGCTGCCGCCGCAGGCGTTCCCTGCGCGCACATGCGTGCAGGGAGCGGCTACAGCTGACGGCCGGCCATCCGCTCGAGCCGGGCGATCCGGTCCCGCATGGGCGGGTGGGTGGCGAACAGCTTGTTCATGGCGCCCCCACGGAACGGGTTGGCGATCATCAGGTGCGAGGCGTTGACCAGGCGCTGGTCCTGCGGCAGCGGAGCAATGCTGACGCCGCGCTCAATCTTGGCCAGGGCTGAGGCAAGCGCCAGCGGATCGCCGGTCAGCTGCGAACCGTCCTCGTCGGCGTCGTATTCCCTGGTTCGGGAGATGGCCATCTGGATCAGTGACGCCGCGAAGGGCGCCAGCAAAGCCATGGCGATCATGGCCAGCGGGTTGGCGTTCCGCCGGTCTCCCCCGCCGAAGAACAGGAGCATCTGCCCCACCGAGGTGATGACGCCGGCGACGGCGGCAGCCACCGAGGAGGTGAGGATGTCGCGGTTGTACACGTGCATGAGTTCGTGCCCCAGCACACCCCGGAGCTCGCGGGCATCCAGGAGCTGAAGGATGCCCTCGGTGCAGCAGACGGCCGCGTTGCGCGGGTTGCGTCCGGTGGCGAACGCGTTGGGGTTCATGGTGGGCGAGACGTAGATGCGCGGCATGGGCTGGTTGGCGCGGGCCGAGAGCTCCCGGACAATCTGGTAAAGCTGCGGGGCCTGCGCTTCGGTGACCGGAAAAGCCTGCATGGACCGGATGGCCATCTTGTCGCTGTTCCAGTACCCGTAGAAGGTGGTGCCGACGCCGATCAGGGCCATGATCCAGATGGGGGCCGAGCTGCGCGTTCCCACCCCGATCAGGCCGCCGAGACCCAGCAGCACCGCCCACAGGACGCCAAACAGGGCCGCAGTCTTCAAGCCGTTGTGATGATTGTGCACGTTTCCTCCTCACTAAGGGAACGGTCCGCTAAGGTACCGGGTTCCGGGCGTCATACCGGCGGAATCCCGGCTGCAGCTGAGCCGCCAGCCAGGCGCCCGCGATGCACAACAGACCGCCGAGCAGCAGGACCCAGCCCTCATTCAAAATCCTAGTCGCGCCGCCGGCCAGCAGGTCCCCGATCCGCGGTCCGCCGGCCACCACCACGATGAAGACCCCTTGGAGCCGCCCGCGCAGGTGGTCCGGGGCGGCGGCCTGGAGGATGGTGTTGCGGAAGACGCTGCTGATGGAGTCCGCGATGCCGGCCAGGGCGCAGCAGACGGCAGCCGGCAGCAACCAGAGCGTGGCGCTGGCGCCCGGCGCCCGGCCGGCCAACAGAACCACCAGCCCGAAGGCCCCGATGGATGCGCCCCAGCCCATGACGGAAACCACGACGGCGGTCCCCTGGCGGCGCACGCTGCCCAGCGGCCCGGAGAACAGTCCGGCGAGGAAGGCGCCGACGGCGGTGCACGCCAGCAGGATGCCGACGGTTGCCTCTCCGCCGCCGATCATCACGGCGGCAACGGCGGGCAGCAGCGCCCGCGGCTGGGCGAGGATCATGGCAATGAGGTCGATGACGAACGTCATGCGGAGGTTGGGACGGGTGCCAAGGAACCGGAAGCCCTCGACCACGGAGCGGATCCCCGCCTTGCGCTGGCCCCCGGTGGGCGCCATGGGCGGCAGCCGGTACACCGCCCACAGGACAAATGCGAAGCTCACGAAATCGATGGTGTACGTCCAGCCGAAGCCCAGCCACGCGACCAGGAGGCCGGCCAGCAGGGGCCCGGCCGTCATGGCAAGGCCCAGCGAGAGCATGCTCAGGGCGTTGGCGGCAGGCAGGAGTTCCTTGCGGATGAGCATGGGGATGATGGCGCTGCGGGCCGGCTGGTTGATGGCCTGCGCCCCGCTCTGCAGTGCCACCAACAGGTACAGCACCCACACGTTTCCCAGTTGCACCCAGGCCTGCAGGGCAATCAGGCCGGTGGTCAGCCAGAGCACCGAAGTGGCCAGCAGGGCGATGCGCCGGCGGTCGTGGGCGTCGGCGATGGAGCCGCCCATGAGGCCGCCCACCACCAGCGGAACCAGCGCAAAAACGCCCAGCAGGCCCACGTAGAAGCTGTCCTGGGTGAGCCGGTACACCTCGAGGCTTACGGCCACCAGGGTGAGTTGGCTGCCGACGGCGGATACCGCCGAGCCGAGCCAGAGCCGGCGGAATGCGGGGCTCTCCTTGAGCGGCGTCATGTCAGCAAGCAGTTTCCCCACCCTGCAACCCTAATGTCACCTGGAGCTCCTGCCGTTCACCAGGAATTGGCAGGAGGTTAGCCGCGCCTTATTGCGATAAATTCAAAATAAGTGTTTGAATGGAGCCATGACGGAGCACTTTGACGGCCAGGACGCGTGGGCTGCGGCCCTGCGCGCCCACGGCCGCAGGGTGACCAAGCAGCGGCTCGCTGTGCTGGCCGCCGTCGAACGCCACCCGCATTCACCTGCCGAAAGCATCCTGGCCGCCGCCCGGGCCGAACTGCCCGAGCTGACGGCCCAGTCTGTCTACGTGGTCCTGGGCGACCTGACGGACCTGCACATGCTGCGCCGCTTCGAGCCCCCGCACTCCCCCGCGCTGTACGAGACACGCGTGGGCGACAACCACCACCACGCCATCTGCATCAGCTGCGGGCGGGTGGAGGACGTGGACTGCGCCGTCGGCCATGCCCCGTGCCTCACGCCCCACTGGAACCCTGACGCCAAGCCCATGACCATCCAGATCGCGGACGTCATGTACCAGGGCATCTGCCAGGACTGCCAGCGGGCCCAGCAACTTCCTCCCCATAGTCCCTCGCAAGAAAAAGAGAAATAGGAGAACAATGACTGCCGTTTCCACAACCCAGTCAGGTGCGCCGGTTACGTCCGACGCTCACTCGAAGTCAGTTGGTGCCGACGGTGCCATCATCCTGACCGACCACTACCTCATCGAAAAGCTTGCCCAGTTCAACCGCGAACGGGTTCCGGAGCGCGTAGTGCACGCCAAGGGCGGCGGCGCCTTCGGCACGTTCAAGGCCACTGAGGACATCTCCAAGTACACCAAGGCCGCGTTCCTGCAGCCGGGCGCCGAGACCGAGATGCTGATCCGCTTCTCCTCCGTCGCCGGCGAGAACGGTTCACCGGACACCTGGCGCGATCCCCGCGGATTTGCCGTGAAGTTCTACACCACCGAGGGCAACTACGACCTCGTGGGCAACAACACCCCCGTCTTCTTCATCCGCGACGGCATCAAGTTCCCGGACTTCATCCACTCGCAGAAGCGCCTCCCGGGCACGCACCTGCGCGACGCCGACATGCAGTGGGACTTCTGGACCCTGTCCCCCGAGTCCGCACACCAGGTCACCTGGCTCATGGGTGACCGCGGCCTGCCTGCCTCGTGGCGCGAAATGCAGGGCTACGGCTCACACACCTACCAGTGGATCAACGCCGCAGGCGAGCGCTTCTGGGTCAAGTACCACTTCAAGTCCAACCAGGGCGTGAACTCCATGACCAGCGAGCAGGCTGAGCAGCTGGCCGGTTCCGACGCGGACTTCTACATCCGCGACCTGTCCGAGAACATCGCCGCCGGCAACTTCCCCTCCTGGGACCTGCACGTCCAGGTGATGCCGTACGAGGACGCCAAGACCTACCGCTTCAACCCTTTCGACCTGACCAAGGTGTGGCCGCACGGCGACTACCCGCTGATCAAGGTTGGCACCATGGAACTGAACCGCAATCCGGAGAACTACTTCGCGCAGATCGAGCAGGCCACCTTTGCGCCGTCGAACTTCGTCCCCGGCATTGCCGCCTCGCCGGACAAGATGCTGCAGGCCCGCATCTTCTCCTACGCCGATGCGCACCGCTACCGCGTGGGCACCAACCACGCCCAGATCCCGGTGAACCAGCCCAAGAACCAGGTCAACAACTACAGCCAGGACGGCGCCGGACGCTACCTGTTCAACGCCCCGTCGGTTCCGGTCTATGCACCGAACTCCGTGGGCGGCCCCGCTGCGGTTGAGCCGCAGAACCCGGCCGGCGGCTGGGAGAACGACGGCGAGCTGACCCTTGCCGCGCACTCCCTCCACGCGGAGGACAGCGACTTCGTGCAGGCCGGTGCGCTGTACCGCGAGGTCTACGACGAGGCCGCCAAGGCCCGGTTCCTGGAGACCATTTCCGGTGCAGTGGGCGGCGTCAAGAGCGCCGACATCAAGGAACGGGCCATCCAGTACTGGACCAACGTCGACGCCGAACTCGGCGCCAAGCTGCGCGCCAACCTCGGCGCAGGGGATGCCCCCTCCGCTCCGACGTCGGCCGCAGAGTCCGCCAACAAGGTCGGCTAGTACCGCCTTCAGGCCCGCGGGCCACAGAACACCCCGTTCCCGGACTGCCGGGAACGGGGTGTTCTGCTGTCCGGCAGGTGTTTTTGCACATACGCCCACGGGATCTGGCCGGTTGCGGCAGGCAGTCCTAGGCTCCCTACATGAGCACTTTCGCAGGCATTCCACCCGAGGCTTTTGGCTTCTACGCGCAGCTGGAAGAGAACAATAACCGCGACTGGTGGCAGGAACACAAGGCGACGTATGAGCAGGCGGTGAAACAGCCCCTCACCGCCCTTCTCTCCGAGCTGGAGCCCGAGTTTGGCCCCGCCAAGCTGTTCCGCCCCAACCGGGACATCCGCTTTTCATTGGACAAGTCGCCGTACAAAACCGCCCAGGGAGCATTCGCCGCACGCCAGGAAGGCGTCGGTTTCTATCTCCAGATCAATGCGGACGGACTGTTGATCGGCGGCGGCTACCATTCCCACACCCCTGCCCAGCTGGCCCGGTTCCGATCGGCCGCCGACGCTTCCGCCAGCGGGTCCGCGCTGCAGGACATCGTGGATGCCGTGACCGGAGCAGGTTTTGCCATCGAGGGCGAGAAACTGAAGACCGTCCCGCGGGGTTTCGCCAGAGACCACCCCCGCGCCGAGCTCCTCAAGCACAAATCGCTGTCCGCCGGGGTCGAGGTAGGCCAGCCGGGGTGGGTTTCCACACCGGACGCCAAGGCTGAGATTGAAGAACGGTGGCGGAAACTCCGTCCGCTCGTAGAGTGGGTGGGCCGCTACGCAGCCCCCTGATACCCTCCGGCCTATGGTGCTGCCGGATGCTGTGCTGCGGGGTGCTGTGCTGCGGCTTCGAGGCGCGTCTCGAGGTTGTTGAAGAACACGGCCAGCATGAGTTCGAAGGCTTTGGTGGCGGCATCGGGCTGGTTCATCACCACGAAATCGAACTGCAGGCCGTAGAAGGTGGACGTAAAGAGCCTGGCATCGGTGTCCGCGTACTCTTCGGGAATGCCCTGGACCATCAGCCAGTCGCGGGTCTTGTGGTGCAGCAGGCGGAAATGCTCCTGCGCCGTGCCCCGGGGCGTGGCCGCCACAATGTCCTGCGCCGTGGCCTCGAATTCGAGCCGGGTCAGGTGCCGGTTCCGCTG
The DNA here is from genome assembly GCF_000374865.1 of Arthrobacter sp. 135MFCol5.1. Classification (GTDB taxonomy): domain Bacteria; phylum Actinomycetota; class Actinomycetes; order Actinomycetales; family Micrococcaceae; genus Arthrobacter. Next base: position 640,609 of record NZ_KB895452.1, read on the forward strand.
GGCCATGGTCCACTGCCACGAGTCGAGCAGGAATGCCCGCCACGCGTCCCGGTCAATATCGCGGACATCGGTATTGCGCATCCGGTCCAGGCGCGACTCGATGGATACCACGATGTCGTTGATCAATTGTTCCCGGCTGCCGAAGTGGTACACCAGCGTGTAGGAGCTCATCCCCAGGCCCTCGGCGAGGCTCCGGAAGCTCAGCTCGGCCAGGGTCTTGTCCATCAGGTAGTCAAGGATGGCAGCGAGCAGTTCAGTTTTGCGTTCTGAACGGGAGGGACGTGCCATACCTCCATCCTAGGAGCCGGAAACGCCGCTGCCCGCCCGGCAGGGGCCGGGCGGGCAGTTCTTGCGGGTGAAGGGACCTCAGGTCCGGGACAGCTCGTCCTCGTCATCTGACGCATCAGCTGCCTCTGCGGTGCCGGTACGGCTGTTGACGGCCGCGTTGGCATCAGCGAAGCGCTCGTTGAGCCGCGAGTGGCGCTGGCCGTAGGCAAAGTAGATGGCCAGGCCGATGACCAGCCAGATGGCAAAGAAGATCCAGGTCTCCACGGCGAGGTTGGTCATGAGGTACAGGCACAGGACGGCGGAGACAACCGGCAGCACCTTGCCGAACGGGACACGGAAGGCCGGCTTCAGGTCCGGGCGCTTCTTGCGGAGCACCAGGATTCCCAGGCTCACCACCACGAACGCGGAGAGCGTACCGATGTTGATCATTTCCTCCAGCAGGTCCACGTTGGTAAGGCCCGCAACAAGGGCTACCGCGGCGCCGCAGATGATCTGGAGGCGCGCCGGTGTCGAACGCTTTTCGCTGGTCTTGGACAGGGCCCGGGGCAGCAGGCCATCGCGGCTCATGGCGAGCACCACGCGGGACAGGCCCATGAGGAGCACCATGATCACGGTGGTCAGGCCCACCAGGGATCCGAAGGCGATGACCTTGGCGGCCGACGTGTCGCCGACCGCCTCGAAGGCGGTGGTGAGGGTGGGGCTCTTGGCCTCGGCCAGCTGGGTGTAGGACACCATCCCGGTCAGCGCCAGTGACACCAGGATGTACAGCAGCGTGACGAGGGCCAGGCCGCCGAAAATGCCCCGGGGAAGGGTCTTCTGCGGGTTCTTGACTTCCTCGGCCGAGGTAGCCACCACGTCGAATCCGATGAAGGCGAAGAACACCAGGGCGGCACCGGCGAAGATGCCCAAGGTGCCGTACTGGGCCGGGGCAGCACCGGTAAGGAAACCGAAGAAGGACTGCTTCAGCACATCCGCGCCGCCGGTGCTTGCGGTGGGCTCTGCCGCGGGAACGAACGGGGTGTAGTTTTCAACCTTGACATAGGTGAAGCCCGCCACGATCACGAAGAGCACCACGCCGATCTTGATCATGGTGAAGATGTTGCCAACCCGGGCGGAGAGCTTGGTGCCCAGGACCAGCAGCACGGTGAAGATGGCCACGATCAGGAAGGCACCCCAGTAGAGGTCCACGCCGCCCAGGGAGATGGCGGGCGGAATGTCGGCCCCGGTGAGGGCGAAGACCTTGCTGAGGTAGATGCCCCAGTATTTGGCGATCACGGCGGCGGCGGTGAACAACTCCAGGATCAGGTTCCAGCCGATGATCCAGGCAAGGAGTTCGCCCATGGTGGCATACGTGAAGACATAAGCTGAACCGGCCACGGGGATGGCGGTGGCGAACTCGGCGTAGCACATGATGGCCAGCGCGCAGGTGACGGCGGCGATGGCGAAGGACAGCGTGACGGCGGGGCCGGCGAAGTTCGCGGCAGCCTTGGCGCCAACGGAAAAGATGCCGGCGCCCACTGCAACGGCGACGCCCATGATCATGAGGTCCCAGGTGCTGAGGGAGCGCTTGAGCTTGCGTCCGGGTTCATCGGCGTCAGCGATCGATTGCTCGATGGATTTTGTCCGCAGAAGATTCATTGGGGGTCACAATCCTGGTATGTGATGGAAACAGACCTATCAACGATAGTGTCCATCCACTGGACGGTCCCAATTGTCCCGAATAGTGAGACGGGCAAAGGCCCGAACTATATTCCGCCAACGCATCCGGGGCCCTCCTGATGGAGAGCCCCGGAGCATCTTGGCCGAACTTCCTAGACGGGCCAGTCCATCAGGGTTGAGCGGATCAGGAAGCGTTTGCCCTCGGGCGCCTCCACGGAAAAGCCGCTTCCCCGGCCCGGAACAACGTCGACAGTCAGATGCGTGTGGCTCCAGTAATTGAACTGTTCCCGGGACATCCAGAACTCCAGGGGCAGGGGCTGCACTCCGTCCGACAGGTCGAACAGCCCCAGCAGGACGTCCGAATCCCCGGTGATGAAATCCCCTGCCGGGTAGCACATTGGCGAGGACCCGTCACAGCAGCCGCCCGACTGGTGGAACATGAGCGGACCGTGCCGCTCCCAGAGCATCCGCAGGAGGTCCACGGCCGCGGGCGTGAGCGCCACCCGGGAGAAGTCTTCCCCGGGCAGCGTCACGGCGGCCTCAAGCCCATGGATAGGCATCAGAACTTCAGCACCACGCGGCCGTCGATCTTGGCGTGCTTCATCTCGTCGAACACGGCGTTGACCTCGGAAAGCTCCCGCACGGAGACCGTGGGGTGGATCTTCCCCCGGGCGTAGAAATCCAGGGCTTCCGCCAGGTCCTGCCGGGTGCCGACGATCGAGCCGCGGACCGTCAACCCCTTGAGCACAATGTCGAAAATCGGCGCCGGAAAGTCCCCAGGCGGCAGACCGTTGAACACGATGGTGCCACCGCGGCGGGCCATCCCGATCGCCTGCCCGAACGCTGACGGGTGCACCGCAGTAACCAGGACTCCATGGCAGCCTCCTGTTTCCCGTTGGATCACTTCCGCCGGGTCTTCATGCAAGGCGTTCACCGTCACTTCGGCGCCGTGGGTCTTGGCCAAGGCGAGTTTGTCATCGGCGATATCCACCGCGGCGACACGCAGGCCCATGGCCACTGCGTATTGGACGGCGATATGGCCCAGGCCACCGATGCCGGAGATGGTGACCCATTGGCCCGGCGTCGCCTCGGTCATCTTCAGGCCTTTATAAACGGTGACGCCGGCACAGAGCACCGGCGCCACCTCGACGGGGTCGGATCCCGCCGGTATGCGGGCCGCGAAGCGCGAGTCCACGAGCATGTACTCCCCGAAAGAGCCGTCCACGCTGTAGCCGCCGTTCTGTTGCGACTCGCACAGTGTTTCCCAGCCGGTGCGGCAGTACTGGCAGTCGCCGCAGGCGGACCAGAGCCAGGCGTTGCCCACGAGGTCGCCGAGTGCGAGGTCGGTGACGCCCTCGCCCAGGGCCACCACTTCGCCCACACCTTCATGGCCGGGAACGAACGGCGGAGTGGGCTTCACCGGCCAGTCGCCCTCCGCGGCGTGCAGGTCCGTGTGGCAGACGCCGGTGGTGAGCACCTTGACCAGTGCCTGCCCGGGCCCGGGCACCGGAACGTCGATGTCGTGGACGGACAGTTCGGTGCCGAATTCGGTTACTACTGCTGCTTGCATTGTCGTCGTCATTGGCGAAATCCTTGCGTCGTTGTAGTGGAGGTGGTGCGGCTGGGCCTAGAAGAAGCCCAGCTTGTTCTCGTCGTAGCTGACCAGCAGGTTCTTGGTCTGCTGGTAGTGGTCCAGCATCATGGCGTGGTTTTCCCGGCCGATGCCGGAGGACTTGTACCCGCCGAAGGCGGCACCGGCCGGATAGGCGTGGTAGTTGTTGACCCAGACGCGTCCGGCCTGGATTTCCCGGCCGGCGCGGTAGGCCACGTTGCCGTTGCGCGACCATACGCCGGCGCCCAGGCCGTAGAGGGTGTCGTTGGCGATGCCCATGGCGTCGTTGTAGTCGCTGAACCTTGTCACGGCCACGACGGGCCCGAAGATCTCCTCCTGGAAGATCCGCATCCTGTTGTGCCCCTCGAACACGGTGGGCTGGACGTAGAAGCCGCCTGCCAGGTCGCCCGGCAGTTCGGCACGGGCGCCGCCGGTGAGGATCTTGGCGCCTTCCTGCTTTCCGATGTCGATATAGGAGAGGATCTTCTCCAGCTGGTCGTTGGAGGCCTGGGCGCCCACCTGGGTTTCGGTGTCCAGCGGGTTGCCCTGGATCATCTTCTCCACCCGCGCCACGGCATCGGCCATGAAGGACTCGTAGATGTCTTCCTGCACCAGGGCGCGGGACGGGCAGGTGCAGACCTCGCCTTGGTTGAAGGCGAACAGGGCGAAGCCCTCCTGCGCCTTGTCGTAGAAGGCGTCGTTCTCCTGGGCGACGTCGTTGAAGAAGATGTTGGGGCTCTTGCCGCCCAGTTCCAGGGTGACGGGGATCAGGTTCTGGCTGGCGTACTGGCTGATGAGCCGCCCGGTGGTGGTTTCACCGGTGAACGCGATCTTGCGGATCCGGGAGCTGGAAGCCAGCGGCTTGCCGGCCTCCACCCCGAAGCCGTTGACCACGTTGATCACGCCCGCGGGCAGGAGGTCGCCGATGAGTTCCATCAGGACCAGGATGGAGCTCGGTGTCTGCTCGGCGGGCTTGAGCACCACGGTGTTGCCGGCCGCGAGCGCGGGGGCCAGCTTCCAGACGGCCATCAGGATGGGGAAGTTCCAGGGGATGATCTGGCCCACCACGCCGAGCGGTTCGTGGAAGTGGTAGGCGGTGGTGTTGTCATCCAGCTGGGACAGGCTGCCTTCCTGGGCCCGGACGGCCGAGGCGAAGTACCGGAAGTGGTCCGAGGCCAGCGGAAGGTCTGCGTTGAGGGTTTCGCGAACCGGCTTGCCGTTGTCCCAGGTTTCGGCGACGGCGAGCATTTCGAGGTTTTCGTCGATGCGGTCCGCGATCTTGTTCAGGATGGCGGCCCGTTCTGCCACGGAGGTCTTGCCCCAGGACGGTGCCGCCTTGTGGGCCGCGTCCAGCGCCAGCTCGATGTCTTCGGCGGTGCCGCGGGCCACCTCGCAGAAGGCCCTGCCCGTGACCGGGGTGATGTTTTCGAAGTACTGGCCCTTCACCGGGGCAACCCATTCGCCACCAATCCAGTTCTCGTACCGGTCCTTGAAGGTGACCTTCGAACCGTCGGTTCCTGGCTGTGCGTAAACGGTCATTGCTTAGCTCCTTTGCTGTGCAGGAGGCCGGCCCGCTGGGGGCCCGCCGATGCCTACAGCGTAGGAGCCGGGAGGTTGCAGCCAGGTTGCAACGGTGGTTGAGGTTGCCGAACCCCGGTTTCGACGAGCTCAACCATCGGGTGGCCGGGTTTCAGGCGCGGAGCTCGGCTTCCAGCCGTTCAAGATCAGCGACGACGGCGGCCCGCTTGGGTGAGCGAGGCGGCAGGAGGCGGAGTGCGGCACGGCGGATGCCGACGTCGTCAGCTGCCTCGGGAAGCGCGGCGAACTTGAGCAGGGACTCGGCGCTGCCGTCCGTCAGGACCGCCTCACGGAGCAGGGACGACACCTTGTTCCTGAGGTCCACGACACCGGGGGCCTCGGAGCGGGGCAGCACCGCGCCCCGGTAGATCTCCAGCGCAATCCGGTGGGCTCCGCGCTGCAGGCAGCTGAGGACCTGGCCGGTATCGGCCACGATGTCCACCGGAAGCCGGTAGGGACGCGAGCCGGGGACGGCCTCGGGGCTGAGCTGCTGGATCACCTTGCGCAGGCGCACCATCTCGGCCCGGAGCGTCATGGTGGAGCCCTCCCCCGGGTACAGCAAAGAACTGAGTTCCTCGGCGGTGAGCCCGTCCGGATGCATGCCCAGCAGGGCAAGGATTTCACTGTGCCGGGCGGACAGGGCAACCGTCTTTCCTCCGAGGCTGAGGAGTGCCTGGTCGCGGCCCAGCAGCTGCAGGCTGTTCCGGTAGAGGCTGCCTCCCGTGGCACCGCGGCCCTGCCCGGCCGCCGCAGCCGGGCTCCGGCGTCGGACGGGTTTCCTTGCCAGTTCTGCCGCGTGCTGCAGGCGCTCCACCCGCAGCTGCGCCTGCGCGGCCGCTACCGTTGCTTCGACCAGCGACAAGGTGTGCGGCGCCACCGCTGTAGCCGTCCCGGTGATGTCCACGACGCCGAGGACAGCTCCCGAGTCGGGGTCGTGGAACGGAACGGCGGTGCAGCTCCAGGGGTGGACGGCGCGCTGGTAGTGCTCTGCGCCGGAGATCTGGATTCCCCGGCCCAGGGCGAGCGCCGTTCCGGGTGCGCTGGTGCCCACGCTCGCTTCGGACCAGTTGGCGCCGGCGACGAACATCATGCCTTCAGCCCGGCGCTGGAGCGCGGGATCGCCGTCCACCCAGAGGAGCCTGCCCACTTCGTCCCCGACGGCCACCAGGAGCCCGCTGTCGTGGCTGGGTTGTACCAGCAGCTTGTTGATGACCGGCATGATCGCGGCCAAGGGGTGCCGGCGGCGGTAATCCTCCAGCTCATCCCAGTCGAACGCCAGGGGCGCGGCGGCGTTGTCCGGGTTCGCTTTGAAACGGGCGGACCGCAGCCAGGATTCGCGGATCAGGGCGCGCAAACCGGGTATTTCAGGGGTGGCGTCAGCGAACGCTTGGTCCAGGCGCTCGTGTCCGGCCAGCGCGGCACGCTGGCGCGGTTCAGGCTGGATCAGGTTCGTCATCGAACTCCCGGAAAGCGCAGGGGTGTGGCGGCTATTCTAACCCCGCCGGCCGGAGGCTCAGCCGCGGGAGATACGGATCATTTCCTCGCGCGGGACCACCTTGATGCGTTCGCGCACCACGTGGTCCAGCCCTTCGGGGCCGGTCCAGGCAGCGCCGAGGCCGGCCTCGTGGGCGTCGAGCTTGTTCCAGCCCTCCCATGTGGTGTACTCGATGCCGCGCTCCTCCAGGAGGTCGATAATGGCCTGCGGATCCGGGTTGCGGGCCGCTGGGAGGTTCAGCCGGTCCTCGAGCAGGAACCCGATGGTCTCCAGGGCATCGCCCTTGGTGTGCCCGATCAGGCCGACGGGGCCGCGCTTGATCCAGCCGGTGGTGTAGATTCCGGGGACCGGCTTGCCATCGGCGTCCAGGACGCGGCCGCCCTCGTTCGGGATGACGCCGCGCTTGGCGTCATACTCCAGTTCGTCAAGGGCCGAGCCGTGGTAGCCGATGGCACGGTAGACGGCCTGGACGGGATATTCGACGTACTCCCCCGTCCCTTTGGCGTTTCCGGTCCCGTCCAGCTGCATCCGCTCGAACTTGATGCCGTCCACCTTGCCCGTGCCGTCGTCGAGCACTTCAACGGGACTGTGCAGGAAGTGCAGGTGCAGCCGGCGGGAGGACGGGTTCTCGGCTTCGGCGTGCTCTTCCACGAGCCAGTTGGTGAGGGTGTTCACCATGGTCTTGATCTGGTTGTTGCTGCGGATGGCCTCGTCCGAGGCGTCGTCGAATTCGAAATCCTCCGGGTAGAGCACGATGTCGACGTCGTCCATGTGGCTGAGCTCCCGCAACTCCAGCGGGGTGAACTTGACCTGGGCGGGCCCGCGGCGGCCGAAGACGTGGACATCAGTAACGGGAGATGCCTTCAGGCCCTGGTAGACGTTGTCCGGGATTTCGGTACTGAGCAGTTCTTCCGGGTGCTTGACCAGCATGCGGGCCACGTCCAGGGCCACATTGCCGTTGCCGATGACCGCGATCTCCTTGGCGTCCAGGGGCCATTCGCGCGGAACGTCCGGATGCCCGTCGTACCAGGACACGAAGTCCGCTCCACCAAAGGAACCACGGAGGTTGATACCCGGGATGTCCAGGTCCGCGTCCTTGACCGCGCCGGTGGAAAAGATCACGGCGTCGTAGAAAGCGCGGAAATCGTGCAGGGTGAGGTCGCGGCCGTAGGTCACGTTGCCCAGGAACCGGATGTCGCCGCGGTCCAGGACCTTGTGCAGGGCGTTGACGATGCCTTTGATCCGGGGATGGTCCGGGGCCACGCCGTACCGGATCAGCCCGTACGGTGCCGGGTAAGCCTCGAAGAGGTCGATGCTGACCTGGAAGTCGCCGTCCTTGACGCCGCTGGACTTGGTGAGGATGTCCGCAGCATAGACACCTGCCGGTCCCGCGCCGATGATGGCGACGCGGAGCGGACGGTTGGCGGCGGATTCGCTGTGATTGGTCACCGGGAGCCCTTCTGAACTGGTCCTGCTCATGATTCATGCGCTGCATGGTGCAACGCACAAGGCCCCATTCTAGTTGGCGGCCAGGGGCACCACCTGGCCTTCCCGGTACAGGAGTGCCCGGAGTTCGGCTTCGGCGGAGTCCAGCCGCTTCGGATCTATGGTTTCGCCGTCGTGGTAGTGGTCCACCACGCGGGGGTCCACGTAGCTCTTGCGGGCGATCGAGGGGGTGTTTCCCAGGGTCTCCGCGGCCTCCACCATGGCCCGGCTGATGGCGCGCTTCCGCTTGGCGGCCGTGCGCAGGGCGCCGGTACGCGCCAGGCTGGCCGCCGCGGCAGCCGTTCCCCGCAGGGTCCGGAAGTCCTTGGCCGTGAAGTCGGACCCGGTCCGCTCCTTGACGTAGGCGTTGATGTCGGCGCTGGTCACGGGCCGCCAGGTGCGGCCCTCCTTGTAGGCGAGGAGCCGCGCGTTGGACCCGCGCCGCTTAAGCAGGCGCAAAAGGTCGGCGAGGTCGGGATCGCGGATTTCCGATTCCCAGTCCTTGCCGCTCTTGGCCGGAAAGCTCAGCAGGATCCTGTCTTTGCGCACCCGGACGTGGGCACACAGCAGTGTCGCCAGGCCGCGGCTGCCGTTTTCGTTGGTGTAGCGCTCGGAGCCGACCCGCAGGGATCCGCTGTCAAGCATCCGGAAGGCTGCCGCCAGGACGCGTTCACGGCTGAAACCCTCGCTTCGCAGGTCCATGGTGACCCGGCGCCGGGCCACGGGCAGCGATTCGGCCAGCTGCAGGGACCGGTCGAACTTCACCCGGTCCTTCCGCTCGCGCCACTCAGGATGGTAGATGTACTGGCGCCGCCCCACTGCGTCCAGGCCGGTGGCCTGGATGTGGCCGTTCTCGAACGGGGCGATCCAGACGTCGGTCCACGCAGGGGGAATGCCGATGCTTTCCAGCCGGTCCCGCACGGGTCCGGGCGGCAGGGTGGAACCGTCAAGGTCCCGGTAACTGAAGCCTGTTCCTGCAGCCACCCTGCGGTAGCCGCGGCCGGAGGCGTTGCTGCGCCGGAGTCTCATCGGGCGCCGGATGGCCGGTTAGCGGATGTCATAAAAGAAAGCCTACTGATTGTTTTGCGGTTTGCCCGTGTTCGGGCTGGAATACCTGTCCCGGGACTGCTGTTATGGACATCGTGCCCATTCCAGAACGAACGTCCCACGCCGCCCCACTCACCACGTCCCCGGCCCCAGGGCAGAAGCCCGCGGCCACCACGGGCCCCAAGGCCGTTGCAAAGGACACGACGGCGGGCATGCTCTTCGGCATCGGCGCGTACGTTTTGTGGGGGCTGCTCCCCCTGTACTTCTTCATCCTCATGCCAGCCGGCGCCGTCGAAATCGTGGCCAACCGCGTGGTGTGGTCGCTGTTGTTCTGCGCCCTCCTGATCACGGTGACCCGGACCTGGACCGTGCTTGCGGCCGCGGTGAGGGACCGGCGGGTGTTCGCTCCGCTCGCGTTGGCGGCGTTCCTGATCGCGATCAACTGGTTGACCTACACCTACGGCGTGACCACCGGGCAGGCAGTGGAAACCTCGCTGGGCTACTTCATCAACCCGCTCGTTTCCGTATTGCTGGGCGTGTTCGTGCTGAAGGAACGCCTCCGGCCGCTCCAGTGGGCCGCCGTCGGCGTCGGCTTCATCGCCGTGGGCGTGCTGACGTACTCGTACGGAAAGCTTCCCTGGATCGCCCTGACACTGGCATTCAGCTTCGGACTGTACGGGTTCGTCAAGAACCGGGTGGGCTCCAGGGTGGACGCCATTACCAGCCTCAGCGTGGAAACCATGGTCCTGGCCCCGCTGGCCGGCGTGGCGATGGTTGTCCTGGCCGCCGGCGGCACCGCCACGCTGACCACGCAGGGGGCCGGGCATTTCTGGCTGCTGCTGGCCTCCGGCGTCATCACCGCGGTGCCGCTGCTCTTCTTCGGCGCCTCCGCCCGGCGGCTGCCGATGACCACCATCGGGTTGCTGCAATACTTCGCGCCGGTGCTGCAGTTCCTGGTGGCCCTGCTGGTCTTCCGGGAGGCCATGACCGTGGAGCGTTGGATCGGGTTTGGAGTGGTGTGGCTGGCCCTGCTGCTGCTCACGGTGGACATGCTGCGGACGGCACGCCGGAACTCGCTGGTCCGAAGGGCCGCGCTCCGCGCCGCAGCCTGAAAAGGCTGCCCGGGCACAAAGAAGGTGGGCTCCCCAATGGGGAGCCCACCTTCTTTGCGTTGCCGGAGGGAGTCGTTCCGGTTAGGCGTTGGCCTTGATCGCCGCGGCCAGGACATCCAGCCCGTCGTTGAGCAGCTCGTCGGTGATGACCAGCGGGGGCAGCAGGCGGATGACGTTGCCGTAGGTGCCACAGGTGAGGATGATGACGCCTTCCTTGAGGCAGGCGGCGGCCACGGCCTTGGTCAGCTCTGGGTTGGGTTCCGTGGAACCGGCCTGGACGAGCTCGACGGCGAGCATGGCACCGCGGCCACGGACGTCGCCGATGACGGCGGTTCCGGCAGCAGCCAGGTCGGACTGCAGGTCGCGGAGCCGGCCCAGTGCGAGTTCCTCGATGTGGCGGGCACGGCCGTTGAGGTCGTATTCCTCCATGGACCCGATGGACGCCAGCGCCGCGGCGCACGCCACGGGGTTGCCGCCGTAGGTGCCGCCCAGGCCGCCGGGGTGGACGGCGTCGAGGAGGTCGGCGCGGCCGGTGATGGCGGACAGCGGCATGCCGCCGGCGATGCCCTTGGCCATGGTGATGATGTCCGGGACGACGCCCTCGTGGTTCACGGCGAACCATTCACCGGTGCGGCAGAAACCGGACTGGACTTCGTCCGCGATGAAGACGATGCCCTTGTCCTTGGCCCAGGCGGCCAGCGCCGGCAGGAAGCCTTCGGCCGGGACGATGAAGCCGCCCTCGCCCTGGATGGGTTCGATGATGATCGCGGCAACCTGGTCCCCGCCGATCTGCTTCTCGATCATGGTGATGGCGCGCTTTGCTGCCTCGGCACCGGTGATGGAGGGGTTCTCCTCGCGGTACGGGTAGCTCATGGGCATGCGGTAGACCTCAGGGGCGAACGGGCCGAAGTTGGTCTTGTACGGCATGGCCTTGGCGGTCAGCGCCATGGTCAGGTTGGTGCGGCCGTGGTAGGCGTGGTCGAAGGCGACGACGGCGTCCCGGCCGGTTGCCAGCCGGGCCACCTTGACGGCGTTCTCCACGGCCTCGGCGCCGGAGTTGAAGAGGACGGTGCGCTTTTCGTGGTCGCCCGGGGTGAGGCGGTTCAGCTGCTCGGCGACCGCGACGTAGCCTTCGTACGGGGTGACCATGAAGCAGGTGTGGGTGAAGTGCTCCACCGCTTCCTTGACGGCGCCGACGACGGCGGGGTCGGACGCTCCCACGCTGGTCACGGCGATGCCAGAGCCGAGGTCGATGAAGGAGTTGCCGTCGACGTCATGGATGATGCCGCCGTCGGCGTCTGCAACGTAGACCGGGACGCTGGAGGCGACGCCGGCAGCCACCACGGACTTGCGGCGCTCGGTCAATGCCACGGACTTGGGGCCCGGGAAGTCGGCCTGGACGTTGCGCTTCTGCTCGAGCCGGTAGGTGATGTCTGATGCGGTGGTGGTCATTGGGGTTCTTTCTGTGCTGGTGGTTGGGCTTGCCGAAACCGCGGTTTTCGGCGAGCCCAACCCGCGGAAACTGGTCAGGCGTCGAGGGCGGACATGACGTGCTTGATGCGGGTGTAGTCCTCCACGCCGTACATGGAGAGGTCCTTGCCGTAGCCGGACTGCTTGAAGCCGCCGTGGGGCATTTCGGCGGTGAGCAGGATGTGGGTGTTGATCCAGACGGCACCGAAGTCCAGGTCCCGGCTCAGCCGCATGGCGGTGCCGTGGTTGGTGGTCCAGACGCTGGAGGCCAGGGCGTATTCGACGTCGTTGGCCAGTTCCACGGCTTCGGCTTCGGTGCTGAATTTCTGCACGGTAATGACCGGGCCGAAGGTTTCCTTCTGCACTACGTCGTCGGTCTGCTTGGCGCCGGTGATGATGGTGGGTTCGAAGAAGAAGCCCTTCTCCCCCGCCCGGTGGCCGCCGGTTTCGATCCGGCAGTTGGCGGGCAGGTTCTCCACCACGGAGGTGACCGCGTTGAAGTGGTTGATGTTGTTCAGCGGGCCGAAGTAGTTGTCCTCGTCGTTCTGCGAGCCCGTGTGCAGGGTCTTGGTGTGCTCCACCATGGCTGCCACGACGTCGTCGTGCACTGACTCCTCCACGAGCACCCTGGTGATGGCGGTGCAGTCCTGGCCGGCGTTGAAGAAGGCAAACTCGGCGATGGCCGCGGCGCTCTTCTTGATGTCCGCGTCCTTGAACACGATGGCCGGAGCCTTCCCGCCCAGCTCCAGGTGCGCGCGCTTGAGCCCCTTGGCGGCACCAGAGGCGACGGCAATGCCGGCGCGCACGGAGCCGGTGATGGACACCAGGCCGGGGACCTTGTGCTCCACCATCATGGCCCCGGTTTCGCCGGTGCCCAGGACAACGTTGAGGACGCCGGCCGGGAAGATCTCTCCGGCGAGGCGGGCCAGCACCAGGGTGGACTCCGGCGTGGTGTCTGAGGGCTTGAGGACCACGGTGTTGCCGGCGGCCAGGGCGGGGCCGATCTTCCAGATGGCCATCAGGAACGGGTAGTTCCACGGCGCCACCTGGGCCACCACGCCGATGGGTTCGCGGCGGACGTAGGAGGTGTGGCCCTCGAAGTACTCGCCGGCGGATTTGCCTTCCAGGATGCGGGCGGCACCGGCGAAGAAGCGGAGCTGGTCTGCGCCGGCGGCGATTTCCTCGGAGGCGATCAGGGAGCGCACCTGGCCGGTGTTGCGGTGCTGTGCCTCGACGAGTTCGTCGCTGTTGGCCTCGATGGCGTCGGCGAGCTTGAGCAGCATCAGCTGGCGCTGGCCGGGGGTGACGTGCTTCCAGGTCCGGAATGCGTCCTTCGCGGCAGCCATCGCGGCGTCGACGTCGGCCTGCACGGAAACGGGGGCGTGTGCCACCACTTCGCCGTTGGCGGGGTTGACCACATCCAGCAGGGCGGTGCCGGCCGGCGTGACGAACGTGCCGTTGATGAAGTTTTGCAAGGTCTGGACCACGGTGTGCAACCTCTTTCGTAGGAGCCATCGGCGCCCGGGCGGAGGCCGGGACGGATGGATGGAACTGCATTGAGCCTATGCCAGGGCCCCACCGCGGTGAATAGCCACCTGCACACCCTTACGGAATAGGTTTAGTGCGGTTGCCCAGCTCACGTTTATCCTTGCTTCATGGCCATTTCCCTCGCTGCCCTGGTGGGCGTGACGTCCCTGAAGCTGTCCAAGGCGGGCGTGGCGGAGACTACCTGGAACCAGGACATCAACTGGGTGGCCGTCACCGAGCTTGAGGATCCCCAGCGGTTCCTCAACGGCGGGGAGCTGGTCCTCACCACCGGCCTGCGGCTGCGGTCCGCCCCCGAACAGCGACGTTTTGTCCGCCAGGTGCAGCGGGCCGGCGCCGTGGGCATCGGATTCGGGGTGGGCCTGACGCACGAGGCAGTGCCGCCGGCCTTGCTGGCGGAGGCGAACCGGTGGGGCCTCCCTGTGGTGGAGGTGCCGTACGAGACTCCGTTCATCGCCATTACCAAGCTGGTGGCGGACGCCCAGTCGGCAGACCACTACGCCAAGCTTGAGCGGCTGATCGCCGGACACCAGGTGCTGGCCCGGGCACTTTTGACCGGCGGGGGCCTGGCCGAGTTGTTGAAGAATTTGGGCGGCATGCTGCGCACGGATGTTGCCCTGACCCAGTTCGCCGCGCAGCTGTACAACAGCAGCACGTCCAGTCCGTCCGCGGATGCCTGGTCCAGCTACCCCGTGCCCACCGGCCGGAGGGATGCCTGCACGCTGTGGGTCCGCCAGCCGTTCGAGGACACAGGCATCATCGGGTATGCGCAGAACCTGATCAGCGTGGAGCTGAACAACATGGTCAAGCAGCGCCAGGCCCAGCGGGCGCTCTGCGGCCAGGTGCTGGAGGACGTGATCCATGGCGCGCTGGAGACCAGCGAGGCGCAGCGCCGCCTGGCCGGCGTGGGCGTGAACAGCACCCGCAAGAACGTGGTGCTGCTGGCGGTGTCCGCCGCCCATGGCAAGGCCCTGGGAAGCACCTCGGTGCCGCTGGACCTCGAAAAGGCCGTTGCCGCCGTGGTGGGCAAGGACCTGGTGCTGGTGGTCAATGACGACGGCGGGGCGGCGCCGGCGCTGGCACGGAAGCTGAGCGACCACCTCGCCGAGGCCGGGATCCACGCCACGATCGGCATCGGCGGGGCGTACACCAAGCCCAATGGCCTGCGCTGGAGCTACTTCGAGGCGCGGGACGCCGCAAGCCACGGCCTGCCTGTCAATGAACCCGAGCGGCTGAGCCTGACGTCGCTGCTGCTGGCCAGCGAGGACGTGCCGCTGGCGGATATGGCGCATGAGTCGCTGAACCCGCTGCGCGCCTTCGATGCGGCGCACGGCTCGGAGCTGATGACCACGCTGGAGAGCTACCTGAACAACAATGGCTCGGTGGCCGCGGTGGCGGAAGAGCTGACCCTGCACCGTAACACGGTGCGGTACCGGCTGGCCCAGATCACCGAGCTGACCGGCTACGACCCCGCCGTCACCGCGGACCGGGTGCAATTGTGGCTGGCCCTGGCCGTGGCGCGGTTGTCGGCGCGACAGGGCAAATAACCCGCCCTAGATGATGCCGCGGCGGAAAAGGTCTCGGGATTTCTTCCGGGCCTTCAGATATTTGGCGTGTGCGGCGAGCATGATCGCATCCTGCTGGCTGAGCAGCTCGGTGTAGACGGCCGCGGTGGCCGGGTCACTGCCGTCACCGGCAAGGGCCGTCAGCAGTTCCCTGGCCACCACGGCGTCCTGGAAGCTGCCCAGGATCTTTTGCTGCCGGCGGGCGGCCTTGGCCACCTTGGCGGCGCGCTTGCCGCGGACCAGGGCGGCCGATTCCGCCACGTAGCGCAGCCGCTTGGCGTCCTTGCGTACGCGGTGCAGGGCAAGTTCCTGGTCCGTGCCGCGGCGGGCGCGCGTGGCAGCCTTGTGCGAGCGCTTCAACTTCCTGGCGCCCTTGTCCACGGCTTTCGCTGCCGCCTTGCGGCCGGAGGTGACGGCGTCGGCGCGCACCGGCGGGTTGTCGCGGAAATCCTCGAGGTTGTCCAGGAGCCGGAAGTAGCGGGCCGAGCCGAGCGCTTCCTGCAGGAGGCGGTAGGCGGCGTCGAAATTTTCACCTGTCCGGTGGTCAACCGCTGCCGTGGCGGCCGCGAGGCCCTCCCCCGGCGGAAGGTCGGCCAGCTGGCTGCGGAGCTGCGCGCGCAGGACTTCGGCGTCGCGCGGTTCGCCGAGCAGCCGGCCCAGCCACTTCAGCTCGCCCCGGAGCCGGCGCACCGGCGATGCCCTGTACAGCTTGCCGTACGCTGCCAGGACCGATCTGATGCGGCGGGCCGAGGAGCGCATGGTGTGCACCGCTTCCGGCTCCTCCAACCGGACGGCGGCGTCGATGGCGAGGATCTCGTCGATCTGCGACGCCACAAAGACGGTGACGACGGCGGCTGCCGGGGCGCGCTTGCCTGCCAGCAGGGCGGGGCTGCTTCCGGCGTCACTGCCGTTCGCATCGTCGTCGGGGGCGGCACCGTTGGAGCGTTTCGCGGCTGCCTTGCCGGCGCCCAGGGCGCGCGCCAGCTTCGAGGCGTACCCGGCCGGCCGGGCGCCGGCGGCGGTCAGGAGTTCTTCCACCGGCCCGAAGAGGGCGGGCCCGCCGTGGACCAGTTCCACCTCCCACTCGCGCCACTGCCCGTGCGCGCCGGTGCCCTTGTCCCGGCCGGCCAGCCGCTCGGCGGTGACGTGGTCGTCGGCGAGGTCGGCGAGGTGCACGCCGTCGTCACCGTACAGGGCGTAGGTGGTGCGGCGGGTTTCCAGCCGGACCACCGGCACCGGAACGGATCCCCGCAGGTAGGCGTGAAGGTGGGCCAGCAGCCTGTCCGGCACGGCGTCGGGACGGCCAAGGGGCGCGTGCAGCTCCGTCCGCGGCGCGGGACCTTCAGCGGTGGCGGCGGCGGTGGGCGGGAGCTTCAGGTGCCACCCTGCGTCGGTGCCGCCGGTGCGGCGCCGCAGGGTGATCCGGCGGGCCGCCAGGTCGTGGGCGGGGGTGTCGAAGTACACCGCTTCGAGGAGGTCGGTGTGGGGTTTCCCGGTCCGGGCCACCCCGGCGGCTTGTTCCAGCGCCGGCACCACGGCGTCGTCGTCGACGTCGTACTTCTTCTCGATCTCAAGTCCCCGCGAAGCCTCCACAGCCGTCCTTCCGCACCGCCCGGTCCATGCCAGGCCCTCCGACAGTCCGTTCGCAGTCTATGCCAGCCCCGGCATCGGCGAGAGGTTGCCCACAAAACCGCAAACATCAAACGTCTAACCTTTAGGGTGGATGGTATGTCCGCCACTCCCCCCGCGTCCGCGCCGGCAGCAACCGCAACCGTCCCGGCCGGCACCGCCGGCGCGGTGCCCGCCAAGCCGCGCTCCGCCGTCGTCTTCGGCGTGATTGCCCTGGTGCTCATCGGGCTGAACCTCCGTGCCGGGATCACCGGAGCCTCGGCCCTGCTGCACGACCTTCAAGCCGTCCTGGGCTACGGGGCACTGGTGGCGGCCATCATCCCGTCCATTCCCACCCTGTGCTTCGCGGTGGCCGGAGCCGCAACTTCCTGGCTGAGCGGCAAGCTGGGCGTGGAGAAGGCCATCCTGCTGTCGCTGGCGCTGCTGGCCGGCGGGCTGCTGCTGCGCGGCGTCCCGGCAACCGGCATGCTGGTGGCCGGCAGCGTGGTGGGCATGTCCGGGCTGGCCATCTGCAACGTCGCCATGCCGTCCTTCATCCGCGAGCACTTCGCCTCCCGGACGTCGCTCATGACCGCCGTTTACACGGTGACAATGACTACCGGCGGCACCCTGACTTCGGTCCTGGTGGTTCCACTGGCACAGGCCCTCGGGTCGCCGTCCGCCGCGGTGGGGGCGGTGGGCATCGCGGCCGTGGCGGCATTCCTGGGTTTCCTGCCCGTGGCGCTGCACGCCCACCGCCACACCGTCCGGAGCACCGCAGCCCACATCTCGCCCTGGCCGCTCCTGCGGACCGGGAAAGGCCGGCTCCTCACCGCGATCTTCACCCTCCAGGCACTCCTGGCCTACGCGCTGCTGAGCTGGCTGCCGTACATGCTCACCACCATGGGAATGAGCGCCTCGGACAGCGGACTGATGTTCGGGCTGATGCAGCTCGTGTCCGTCCCGGCGGGCATGGTGCTGATTGCCATCGGATCCCGCCCGCGCATGCTCCGCCCGGCCTTTTACCTGGTGAGCGTCACCATGGCGGCCGGGATCGCGGCGCTGTTGGTGCTTCCTGTGGGACTGGCGGCCATTCCGGCCGTCCTGATCGGTTTCGGCCTGGGCATTTTCCCCCTGGTGATGGTGATGATCAGCCGCAGCGGGTCCAGCACCGCCGAAACCACGGCACTGTCCACCCTGGCCCAGTCCTCGGGGTACCTGCTGGCGACGGCAGGTCCCTTCGGCATGGGCCTGCTGCACAGCGCCACCGGCGGCTGGACCCTGCCGCTGGTGCTGCTGCTGGCACTGGCACTGGTCCAAATCGTGGTGGCCCACCTGATCACGGGGCGCCCGATGTCCGGAACCCGCCCTGCGGAAAGGAAGTAGCACCTTGTCTTTGAGCCCGTCCGTCCGCCAGCCGCTGGCCGCCGAAGTTACCGCCAAGCTGCGGGAGATGGTCCACTCCGGCGAATGGGCGTTGAATCAGCGTATTCCGCCCGAGCCCGAACTCATGGCGCGGCTGGGGGTTTCCCGCGGGACCCTGCGCGAGGCGGTGAAGGCCCTGGCCCACGGGGGCATGCTGGAGGTCCGCCGCGGTGACGGAACCTACGTGCGGGCCACGAATGAGATGTCCGGTGCCGCGCGGCGGCTCTACCAGGACCATACCGAGCAGCACATCCTCGAGGTCCGGCTGGGGTTGGACACCCAGGCTGCCCGGCTCGCCGCGCGCAATGCCACGGACGACGACGTCACGGCCCTGCGCGCCTTCCTCGCCGCCCGGGACCAGGCCTGGAAGATCGGCGACATCGAGGCGTGGGCCGACGCAGACTGGCAGTTCCACCAGGGAGTGGCCCAGGCCTCCGGCAACCCGCTGCTGCATGAGCTGTACGCCAGCTTCGGGACGGCATTCCACCAGGACCTGCTCACGCAACAGCGTCGGCCCGGCTTCAATGGGCTCCCGCGGGACGGCCACGAAACACTGCTGGACGCCATTGAACGGCGGCACGAGGACGACGCCGTCGCCACCGTGAACCGGAACCTGAACTCTTGCGCGGAGTGGCTGGCGGAGTAAATCTCCCCGCGCATGGCGGCGGCCCGGCACTGTGGTGCCGGGCCGCCGTCGTCCGTCCTGCGCCTGCCGGTGAATCAGCTCCGGCGCAGGCCTGCGAGGACGTTCGTGGGGCGCTGCATCTCGCCGTGCTTGGCGCCCAGGATGATCACCAGCGCGGCGAATCCGGGGATGGCCCACTGCAGGAGCTTGAGCTGCTGCTGGGCGGACTTCAGCTCGTCCGATGCCGCCGGCTGCGGCTCGGTGGCTCCCTTGGCCCCCTCATCGGCAAGCTTGTCCACTTTCTTGCCCAGGATGCCCGAGTACAGGGTCACCCCGGCGCCCGCAAGGGTCACGACGGTCTTGATGGCGGTGTCGCGTGCCACGCCGTCCTGCTTGGCGATCCGGCCCTTGTTTTCCCAGGCGATGGCGAGGTCTGCCGCCAGGTGCGCGGCGAACGCCGCGGTCTGGACCGGCGCCCACCGCATCCAGCCGGCGCTGGAAAGCCGGGTGCGTTCGGCGGGATCCTTGGCCTGCGCGGCCGCCCCGTTCAGGCCGATGGCGCCCATCAGCGATCCGCCGAACCATGCTGCCGCCGTCAGGTCGTGAACTGAACGCGCTAAGAGATTTCCTGCCATGATGTGCATTCCTAACGTTGTGAACGGGTTCCGGCGTGCTGCCCTCCGCGGGTGTCGCATGCCGTGTCCTAATCAAGGTATGGTCTGCTCATACTAAGCACACTTACTAATAATACGAAAGCCCGGCCCCCGGCCCCGCCGACCGCGTAATATCAACGCCATGGGAAACACAGGGACATTGTTCGGCTGGGCCTTCGGGAACCCCGCCCGGGAAAGTGACAGCGGCTATGTGGATGCGCTGGAGCGCCAGGCATTGGGGAACGCCCGGGAAACGGCCAAGGCCAAGGGCGTCAGTGTCCTCGCCGGTTCCGAAGTGTTCACCGTCCTCAGCGGGCACGATTCACTGGTGGAACTGGACAACGCCCCCGGCCAACTGGTGGTCCGCTGCACTGTCCATGTTGAGGGCCCCGGAGCCGAGAACATGCGGGCCGAAGGGCCCATGAACGGCTAGGGCATGTCCGACGGCGATTCCACCCTCAGCCAGGCAGCGGACGCGGTCGAAGACGCGTCCAACCACAAGGTCCTCGATGTCCTGGCCCGCGCGGGATTCGCCGTCATGGCGCTGCTGCATGTGATCGTGGGTGCCATCGCGATCGCCATCGGCTTCGGCCACCAAGGGGACGCCGAGCCAACCGGGGCCATCGCCCGGCTGGCGGACAACCCCTTCGGCACCGTCGTCATGTGGGGGTGCGTGGTGGCCTGCCTGGCCTTGGCTCTCTGGCAGGCCAGCGAAGCGACCCTCCGTGCCCGGAGCCTGCCCCGGAAGGAACGGCTGGCCAAACTGGTGTCGTCGGGTTTCCTTGCCATCGCGTACGGCAGCGTGGGCCTCAGCTTTGCCGGATTCGCCGTTGGGCAGCCCAGCGACTCGGGCGACAACACCAGGGATTTCAGTTCCGGCGTGATGGCGCACCCCGCAGGGCCCTGGGTCCTCGTGGCCCTGGGCCTGACCATCCTCGGCATTGGGATCTACTTCATCGTCAAGGGCCTCCGGCGCGGGTTCAAGGAGGAGCTGTTCCACTTTGACGGCACCCGGCGGGGTCGGCTGATCGACAGCCTGGGCGTCACGGGCCATGTGGCCAAGGGCATCGCCCTGGTCCTTACCGGCCTGCTGTTCGTGATCGCGGCAGCCCGGCACCGGCCCGATGAATCCACCGGACTGGACGGCAGCCTCAAGGCCCTCCAGGACCACCCGTTCGGCCCCACCCTGCTGGTGGCCATTGGCGCTGGCTTCATCGCCTACGGGATTTTCGCGATGATCCGGGCCCGGTTCGGCCGCATGTAGCACCGCCTTTTGCCCATGAAGAGAGAAGGAACCCCATGTCCACTGTCTCGCAGCTGTTCACGTGCCCCGCTGCCGACGTCTGGCGGGTCATCGCCGACGGCTGGCTGTATTCCGGCTGGGTGGTGGGCGCCTCCCGGATCAGGGATGTGGATCCCGAATGGCCGGGGCCCGGAGCCCGGCTCCACCACTCCGTAGGAGCGTGGCCGCTGGTGCTCAACGACAGCAGCCGTGTCACCGCGGTGGATCCCGGCCGCTCCCTGGAACTCGTGGCGCGCGGCTGGCCCGTGGGCGAGGCCAAGGTGGACATCAGGCTGGAGGACCGCGGCGGCGAATGCCTGGTGACCATTGCCGAGGACGCCATCCGCGGGCCGGGAAAGCTGATGCCGAAATTCCTCCGGGATCCTGTCATCTCCGCCCGGAACCGCGAGACCCTTCGCCGGCTCGAGCTCATGGCCATCGGCGGCGCGGGAAAATAGCGCAGCAGGGTTAAATGGCGGGAGCCGCGGAACGGTGGTTCCGCGGCTCCTGCAGCAACAGGATCCTAGACCTGGGCGGACACGCCATCACGGGAAATGGACACCATGTCCTCGCGCGGGACCACCTTGATGCGCTCACGCTTGACCTCGACGCCGTGCGAGCCGCCGGCCTCGGTGGCGGCCGCGCCAAGCGCGAGTTCGTGGGCGTCCAGGGCCAGCCAGCCTTCCCAGGACGTGAACTTCACGCCGCGGGCATCGAGGAGCTCGACGACGGCGTCTTCAGCAGGCGCGGAGGCGACCGGGAGGTTTTCGCGGTCTTCCAGCAAGTAGGTCACGGTTTCCAGGGCGTCGCCCTTGGTGTGCCCGATCAAGCCGACGGGGCCACGCTTGATCCAGCCGGTGGCGTAGATACCCGGCACATGGTTGCCTTCGGCGTCCAGGACGCGGCCGCCGTCGTTCGGGATGACGCCCCGCTTGTGGTCGAACTCGATCTCGGGCAGGGCGGAACCGAAGTAGCCGATGGCGCGGTACACGGCCTGGACCGGGTAGTCCACGTACTCGCCGGTGCCGCGGGCGTTGCCCGTGCCGTCCAGCTCGGTGCGCTCGAACTTGATGCCGGCCACTTTGCCCGGAGCTTCGGCGTCGTCGTAGATCTCCACCGGGCTGTGCAGGAAGTGCAGGTGCAGGCGGCGGGAAGCCGTGAGCTCGGAGAGGTCTTCGGGCTGCTCTGCGATCCAGTTGGTGAGCGTGCCCACCATGGTCTTGGTCTGGTTGTTCGTCTGGATCTGGCGGTCCGATTCCTCGTCGAACTCGAAGTCCTCCGGGTACAGGATGATGTCCACGTCCTTGGAGTGGGACAGCTCGCGGAGCTCCAGCGGGGTGAACTTGACCTGGGCAGGCCCGCGGCGGCCGAAGACATGGACGTCCGTGACCGGGGAAGCCTTCAGGCCGGCGTAGACGTTGTCCGGGATTTCGGAAACAAGGAGGTCGTCGGCGTGCTTGGACAGGACGCGGGCCACGTCCAGCGCCACGTTGCCGTTGCCGATCACGGCGATCTCCTTGGCCTCGAGCGGCCATTCACGGGGGACGTCCGGGTGTCCGTCGTACCAGGAGACGAAGTCGGCGCCGCCGTAGGAGCCGTCCAGCTCGATGCCGGGGATGTTCAGGTCCGCGTCCTTGATGGCGCCGGTGGCGAAGATGACGGCGTCGTAGTGGGTGCGCAGGTCCTCGATGGTGAGGTCCGTGCCGTAGTCCACGTTGCCGAAGAAGCGGATGTCGCCGCGGTCCAGAACCTTGTGCAGGGCGTTGACGATGCCCTTGATGCGGGGGTGGTCCGGGGCCACGCCGTAGCGGATCAGGCCGTAGGGCGCCGGGTAGCGGTCGAAGAGGTCGATGCTGACGGTCAGCTCGCCGCTCTTGACGGCCTCGCTCTTGGTGAGGATGTCAGCGGCGTAGACGCCGGCCGGGCCGGAGCCAACGACGGCGACGCGCAGCGGACGCGCAGCAGTTCCTACGGTGGTGCTGGATGACACGGCTGTGTTCCTTTTCTTCGTTCCGGCCCAACTGGCTCGCATTCGTTGCCGTTTTGACGGCTCAGAACGACAACAACTGCCAGTCAGTTGGGTGGGGCTAGGTGGTGAGGACGGTCTTGCGGGGGCTGTTCGGGGTGGTGGTGCCGTAGTCGGCGGTTTTGAAGTGCGGCGGAGCGAACGGGCTCACGCGCACCACGTCACCGATGACGATCACGGCGGGGTTGGCAACACCGGCGGCGTCGGCCTGGTCCGCGATGGAACCGAGCGTGCCGATGGTGACGCGCTGGTCCGGCAGGTAGCCGTTTTCCACGATACCAACAGGGGTGTCCGCCGGCATGCCCGCTTCGCCCAGCGCGGACGCGGATTCCCGGAGCTGGCCGACGCCCATGAGCAGGACGATGGTGTGGTCCGGGCGGGCGGGAACCTCGGAGAGTTCCTCGTGTCCGGTCACCACGCTGAAGCCCTTGGCCAAGCCGCGGTGCGTCACGGGGATGCCTGCGGCGGCCGGGACGGAGATGGCCGATGTAACGCCGGAAACCACTTCAACCTCCACACCGTGCTGGCGGCAGTATTCGGCTTCCTCGCCGCCGCGGCCCAGCACGTAGGGGTCCCCGCCCTTGAGCCGGACCACGCGGTGGCCCTTCAGCGCTTCTTCGACCAGGATCCGGTTGATCTCCGCCTGCGGCACCGGGTGGTGGCCGGGGGTCTTGCCCACTTCGATGACGCGGACGTCCGGAGCCAGTTCGTTCAGGAGGCCGCGGGGGCCCAGGCGGTCAGCCACGACGACGTCGGCCTGCCCCAGGAGCCGGCGGCCGCGGACCGTGATGAGGCCGGTATCGCCGGGGCCGCCACCAACCAATGCAACGGTTCCCCGGTGTGCGCGGCGGCGGCGCAGCGGGAGGTCGCCGGTTTCGAGGGCGGTGGCGACGGCGTCGCGGACGGCCATGGCGCGGCGCGGGTCTCCCCCGGCGTTCACGGCGATCTTGACGTCATCCACCTCGGCGACGGCGGGCGTCCAGGCGGCGGAGGCTTCGTGGTTGGAGGCATTGACGCACCAAACCCGCTGCGCCTCGGCGTCGGCCGATACCTGGGCATCCACCTCCGGGTCGCCGGTGGCGGTCTGGGCGAACCACGCGCCGTCGACGTCGCTGGAATGGTAGGGCCGCGCTTCCCAGGTGAGCAGGCCGGCGTCGGCCATCTCCTTCAGCGCGGGCGAGGCAACCGGGGCCACGACCGTGACCACTGCACCGGCGTCGAGCAGGCCTTTGGCGCGGCGTGCGGCAACGGGGCCGCCGCCCACCACCAGCACGGGGCGGCCGAGCAGCCGCAGCGCCGTGGGGTATATGTCCTGAATTGCCATGGATCAACGGTAGGGCCGCGTCACATTCGCCAACAAAGACCGAGCAACACCAGTTCACGCAAGGTAATGCTGCGTCACAAACGATTCCTAGGGCCGCCCGGCGAGGAACCGGCCCCTGCGGATGATCAGGCGCTCCAGGTAGCGGGCCAGGACAAGCCGTTCGACGGCGGTACCCAGGGCCCCGAGCGGGGCGGTGAACTCCACCCGGTCCGTCATCACGCTTCCCGTGGCGGTGGGCGCGAAGTCATGGACATGCCGGAAGGCTTTGAGGGGGCCCCTCAACTGTTCGTCGGTGAAGCTGCGCGGGTAATCCAGATGGGTAATGCGGCTGGTCATGGTGAGCGGGACGCCGAGGTGCCGTGCCCGCCAGGTGACCTCCTGGCCGTGCCCGATCAGCCCGCTGATTACGCCGCCCACCGCCCGCTCCCCGGATGCCCGCTGCGAGTCCACGTGCAGGTCGATGCTGCGTGCCCGGTCGAAGAGCTGCTCCACGGGGAGCGAGGACTCGGTGCGGCAAACGAAGCTGGCTGTCATGGCGCCAGTCTGCCACCTGTTCCCAATTCGAGTGGGCAGGACAGCAGAAAGCCCGACGGCGGGACTCGCCGTCGGGCTCTCTGCAGGGTTGGGTGCCGGCGTGGGCTAGCGGGTACTGCCGGACAGGAGGCCCCGGCTGCGGAGGAGCCGCTTCTCGATGGGGCCGAAGACCAGCAGCTCAATCAGGATGCCCACCGCCAGGATCAGGAGGATGGCAGCCATGACCACGGCCATGTCCGAGAGGGTCCGGCCCTGGTCCAGCAGCGAACCCAGGCCAAAGCCGATGGTGCCGCCCACCGCAATGATTTCGGCGGCCATGAGGGACCGCCAGGAGAAGGCCCAGCCCTGCTTCAGGCCGCCCAGGTACCCCGGCAGCGCGGCCGGAAGGACAATCTGCAGCGCCATCTGGAGCCGGGACGCACCCAGCACCGTGCCCACCCTGCGGTACTGCGGCGGGATCTGGTCCACGCCGGAGATGAGCCCGTTGATGATGGAGGGGATGGCTCCCATGAACACCACGAAGTAGACAGTGGCGTCGGTGAGGCCGAACCAGATGATGGCCGCGGGGACCCAGGCCACCGAGGGCAGGACCTGCAGGCCGGAGATCAGCGGGCCGAAGGCGCGCCGCAGAGGCGCCACCTGGGCCAGGAGCAGCCCCACCGGCGTGGCGATGGCCACCGAGATGAGGAAGCCCACCACGCCCCGCTGCAGTGACGTGCAGACGGACTCCTGCAGCTTGCCGTCGCTCCAGAGGACGCCCAGCTGGCCGAGGACGTCCAGCGGACCCGGCACCAGGTCGCGGCGCTTGACGCCCAACGAGACGTAGAACTGCCAGACCAGCACCAGGACCACCAGGGCGGCCACGGGCAGGAGGATCCGGGTCCAGTCGATCCGGTGTTTCCGGTCGGCGTCGGACTGCAGGGAATCCAGGCCGGACTCCAGCTCCCGGAGGTCCTCTTTGCCAGTGGAGGTCCTGGTCAGGGCGGCGTGGACGTGACGGGTTTCAGCGGCCGTGGCTTCGACAGGCTCAACCACCGGCTCTTCCTCAACCAGGGGTGGGTTACTTGGCATGGCGGCGAATCTCCTCCCGCAGCCGGGCCGTGATGACCCCGGTCAGCTGGCCGGCGAGCCCGGCGTCGGTTCGGTGTTCCTCGGTGACGGACCATTCCTGGACCACCCGTCCGGGACGGGAGGACAGGAGCAGGACGCGCTGTCCCAGCCGGACGGCCTCGCGGACGTTGTGGGTGACGAACACGATGGTGCGTCCGGTTTCCTTCCAAATCCGTTCCAGCTCATCGTGCAGCAGGTCACGGGTAATGGCGTCCAACGCGGCGAAGGGCTCGTCCATGAGCAGCAGTTGCCGGTCCTGCGCCAGCGAGCGGGCCAGTGATACTCGCTGCCGCATGCCGCCGGAGAGTTCGTGCGGACGCTTGTCCCCGGCAGAGCCGAGGTGCACCAGTTCCAGGAGTTCCTGGGCCTTGGTGCGGCGCTCGGTTTTGCCCGCTCCCCTGAGCTTCAGGGCCAGTTCGATATTTTCCCGGGCCGTGAGCCACGGGAACAGCGCGGCGTCCTGGAACATGAAGGCGGCGCCGTCGCTGGGCACTTCCAGGGCTCCCGACGTCGGCGCTTCCAGTCCCGCGATGATGTTCAGGAGGGTGGACTTGCCGCAGCCGGAGGCACCGAGGAGGGCAACGAACTCGCCCTGCTTGATGTTGGCGTTGACGTCGTCCAGTACCGGGGCGCCGTCGCCGAAGCGTTTGCCCAGGTTTTCCAGTACGACTGGCATGGTGCCGTCCTTAGGTAGTGGGTGGGTCAGTCCTGGCCGAGGCCGGCCGCGGAGATCTTGTCGGCGCCACCGGTGACCTGGTTGAGCGCACGGAGGTCGAAGAGCCCGTTGATGTCGGCCTTCTTGGTGGTTCCCGCATCCACGCCGTCCTGCAGGAGCTTGGGGTAGCTGCCGGCCAGCGGGTCAAGGGTGAAGGTGATGTTTGCCAGCGACCTGGTAAGGACATCGGTGGGCAATGCTGCCCCGGCGGATTCCTGCAGTGCGGCGTTGATGAGGTTCGCCTTCTCGTCAGCAGACGCGGAGTTGAGCCAGGCCACGGATTCGGCGTTGCCTGTCAGCAGCGCCTTGACGGTATCCGGGTGGTCCGCCGCGAACTTCTGGTTCACGATCAGAATGGTGGTGGGAAACTCACCCGGCTTGCCAGTCCCGGTGCCGTCCCACAGCTCCTTTTCATCCACCAGCACCTTGGCGCCGGCCTGGAGCACCAGGCGGGAGGCCCAGGGCTCCGGCAGCCACGCGCCGTCGAGCTTTCCGTCCTGGAACAGCTTGAGGGTCTGGGCGTTCTCGGTGGGGTTGATGGCGACGTCGCCACTGCCATCCACGTTGGTCTTGTAGCCCTGCTTCGAAAGCCAGGCGCGGAGCGCGACGTCCTGGGTTCCGCCCAGCTGGGGCGATGCGAGGGTCTTGCCCTTGAGGTCTGCGGCGGAGTTGATCTCCGGCTTGACCACCAGCTGGGCACCGCCCGCCGCCGCCCCGGCAATCACCCGGACGGACTCGCCCTGGCTCTTGGCGAACGAGTTGATGGCCGGGTTGGGGCCGATGTAGGCGGCATCGATGGCACCGGCGTTCAGGGCTTCGATGGCGGCCGGTCCGGCGTTGAACGTCTGGGTGCTGAGCTTGGTGCTGCCAAGGGCCTGCTGGAGGAATCCTTTTTTGACGCCCACCAGGGCCGGGGCGTGCGTGACGTTGCCGAAATAGCCCAGTTTCAGCTCGGCCGCGGGGCTGGGCTCTGCGGCCTGGGCTTCGGTGTTGCGGGAGACGTTCGAGGCCACAATGGCTCCGACGGCGATCAGGAAGACCAGCCCGATGGCCAGGGCAGCTTCGATGGCACGCTTGCGCTTGGGAACCGCGCTTTCGCCTGCCACGATGCGGGTCATCCCGGGCTTGGAACTAGTCATTGTTTCACCATAGGGAGTGGCCCAAACCCGTTCAATGACGCGGAAACGGGGGGTCACGCACGTTCATGTAGCGTCACATTAGGCCGCCCCGGGGCCCGGTTTCACAAATTCAGGCGCTGCGGCGTTGACCAACTGCCACGGCATGTGCGCCACCGCGGTGGCGGGGTCCTGCCACGCTCACCCGGTGGTGGAGCAGGCGGCGCACGTTGAGCCAGCAAAACAAGGCCAGTCCCAGGTACAGGCAGAACTCCATCACTTCGGAATACTCAGAAATTCCGTAATCGGCCGCCGGCCACACCAACAGGCGGAAGAGGCGGTACGCCGCGGCAAGCCCAAAGGCCGGCACCAGGCCCAGGGGCGGGATGAGTAAGTGCAGGGACGCGGCCTGCTTCCAACGTGCCCGGACCGCCGCCCACACCAGAGGGGCGCACGCGCCGTACAGGCTGGCCAGGAGCATGGCTGCCGGGACCAGTTCCTGCACGCCTCGGATGTTGTGCAGCGTGGTTTCACCCTGCCGGTTGATCTGCTCCATGGATTCGGGAGTCTGCCAGCCAAAGATGCGCTGTCCCCAGGAAATTTCCTCGCCCGCGAGGAACCATGCCGCGGCGCCGACCAGTCCGTAAACAACAGCCATGCCCCTCTGTCCGGACGCCGGGAGCCGGGCGGCGATGAACGTCAGGAAGATCGCCGCCGCCAGGAGGCTGAGGAACTGCAGCCACTCCACCAGCGAGTCCTCGGCGAGGAGCCAGATGTACAGCGGGGGGTATACGACCGTGGCCGCAGCCGCCGCCGAAATACCGCCGGGGATCAGGGCGAGCGTTACTGCCTGCCGCCGGGTGATCCGCCACTCCCGGGCATCCCGGGCACATGCCAGTACCGCTGTGGTCCGCCACCGGTGGATGGTTGGCATCGCGCCTCCCGAACGAATGGCCCGGGCTCGGAACCGCGGGCATCGAGCAAACAATGCCTGAGCTTCCCATGCCACACTTAGTCCCGAAAGATCCGGCGGGCACATTTTGCGGTTAACGTGCGGATTGCCGCATGAACGCGAAAACGCCGGAAACCTGCGGGCTCGCTGTTCAGGAACGGCGAGCCCGCAGTTTTCCGGCGAATCGAAGGAGGACTAGATGCTGTAGCGCTCGTCTTCGTGGTCGCCCGGGTGGTCCTTGACCAGGCCGGCGGCCAGTGTGTTGCCGTCCAGCGGGTCGATGACCAGGAACGCTCCGGTGCGGCGGTGGTGCAGGTAGTTCTCCAGCGGCAACGGGGCGGCGAGCCGGAGCTGCGCGTGGCCGATGTCGTTGAGCTCCAGGTTGGAGGCGGCCTCCAGCTTGAAGGTGGCCAGGTCCAGTTTGCCGGAGACGTTGCGGACCATCGCCTGCACCGTACGGGTGCCGTGCTTGACCAGCACCTTCTGGCCTTCGCGCAGCGGCTTCGGTGACAGCCAGCAGAGGGCGGCGTACAGGTCGGCGGAGGCTTCGCGGACGGTTCCTGCGGCGGCGATGGTGTCACCGCGGGCGACGTCGAACTCGTCCGCCAGCCGGATGGCCACAGACTGCGGTGCGGCGGCTTCCTGCAGCGAAGCGCCGGCGAAGTCGATGCCCGCCACGGTGGTGGTGCGCGGAGACTGGCCCGGCGTCAGTACGGAAACCTTGTCTCCCACCTTGACCGAGCCTTCGGTGATCTGGCCGGCGTAGGCGCGGTAGTCGCGGTAGGCCTCCGCGTCCAGGCCGGCGGCGACGGCATCCGGAGCCAGGGCGCCCTGCGGCCGGATCACCAGTTGCACGGGGAAGCGGAAGCTTTCCAGGTGGCTCTCGAGCTCATCGGCGGCGGGGAGGGTTTCGAGGACCTCGAGCAGGGCGGGGCCTGTGTACCAGGGGGTGCGCTCGGAGCGGTCCACCACGTTGTCGCCGTCGAGCGCCGAAACCGGGATGACCAACAGGTCGCTGATGCCGTCCGAGCCGAGGCCCAGTTCGCGGCCCACCTGCTGCACATCGGCTTCGATCCCGCGGAAGACGGATTCGCTGAAGTCCACCAGGTCGATCTTGTTCACGGCCACGATCACGTGCGCCACGCGGAGCAGCTGCAGCACGGACAGGTGCCGGCGGGTCTGCTCCAGCACGCCCTTGCGGGCGTCGATGAGGACGACGACGGCATCCGCGGTGGACGCGCCGGTCACCGTGTTCTTGGTGTACTGCACGTGCCCGGGGCAGTCAGCCAGGATGAAGCTGCGCTGGTCGGTGGCGAAGTAGCGGTAGGCCACGTCGATGGTGATGCCCTGTTCGCGCTCGGCACGCAGGCCGTCGGTCAGCAGGGCCAGGTCGATGCCGCCCTTGTCGCCGCCAAAGCCGCGGTCCGCTGAGGTGCGGGCGACGGCGTCGAGCTGGTCAGCCAGGATCGCCTTGGAATCGTGCAGGAGGCGGCCCACCAAGGTGGACTTGCCGTCGTCGACCGATCCTGCCGTGGCGAACCGGAAGAGGGTGGTGGGCAGGGCCGTTTCCAGGTCTGCCGGGAGAACTGCTTCGGTGGTCATTAGAAGTACCCGTCCTTCTTGCGGTCTTCCATGGCGGCCTCGGAGATGCGGTCATCTGCGCGGGTGGCGCCACGTTCGGTGAGGGTGGAGGCGGCGACTTCCACCACGACGTCGGACACCGTGTAGGCGTTCGATTCCACGGCACCGGTGCAGGACATGTCCCCGACGGTCCGGTAGCGGACGGTCTTGGTAATGACGTCCTCATCGGGGCGGGGCTGGGAGACCTCGCCGACTGCCCGCCACATGCCGTCACGGGCGAAGACCTCGCGCTCGTGGGCGTAGTACAGGCCGGGCAGCTCGATGTTCTCGCGCTCGATGTACCGCCAGATGTCCAGCTCGGTCCAGTTGCTGATGGGGAAGGCCCGGACGTGCTGGCCCACGGTGTGTCGGCCGTTGTAGAGGTTCCACAGCTCGGGGCGCTGGTTGCGCGGGTCCCACTGGCCGAACTCGTCGCGGAGGCTCAGGATCCGCTCCTTGGCGCGGGCCTTGTCCTCGTCGCGGCGGCCGCCACCGAAGACGGCGTCGAACTTGTTCTGCTGGATCGCGTCCAGCAGCGGGACGGTCTGCAGCGGGTTGCGGGTGCCGTCGGCGCGCTCGGCCAGCTCGCCGCGGTCGATGAACTCCTGGACGGA
Source organism: Arthrobacter sp. 135MFCol5.1 (assembly GCF_000374865.1). Taxonomy (GTDB): domain Bacteria; phylum Actinomycetota; class Actinomycetes; order Actinomycetales; family Micrococcaceae; genus Arthrobacter. Next base: position 671,068 of record NZ_KB895452.1, read on the forward strand.
GCCGACCACGAGTTTCAGGCCGAGCCGCTCCACGGTGCGGTCGCGGAAGTCGATGACCTCGGGGAAGTTGTGGCCGGTGTCCACGTGCAGCACGGGGAACGGCACCTTGCCGGGCCAGAACGCCTTGGTGGCCAGGTGCAGCATCACCACGGAGTCCTTGCCGCCGGAGAACAGCAGCGCAGGCTTCTCGAACTCGGCAACAACCTCGCGGATGATGTGGATGGCTTCGGACTCCAGGGTGTCCAGGCTGGACAGGCGCGTGGATACGGCGGCGTCAGTCACCTGGGTCTCCTCGGTAAGTGAAGTGCTCATACGTGTAGTCCGCATTCTGTCTTGTCGGTTCCTGCCCAGCGGCCGGCGCGGGGGTCCTCGCCGGGTGCCACCTTGCGGGTGCAGGGCTGGCAGCCGATGGAGGGGTAGCCCTGGGAAAGCAGCGGGTTGACGGGCAGGAGGTTGTCGTCGGAGTACTGGACCAGCTGGTCGAACGTCCAGGCGGCCATCGGGTTGACCTTGACCAGGCCGTTCTTCTCGTCCCAGCCGATCAGGGGCGTGTTGGTGCGGGTGGGGGCTTCGTCGCGGCGGACCCCGGTGAACCACAGCTCGTAGCCGGCCAGGGTGCGCTGCAGCGGAGCCACCTTGCGGAGGGCGCAGCACTGGGCGGCGTCGCGGGCGAAGAGGTCCTTGCCCAGGAGCCGGTCCTGCTGCTCCACGGTGTTTTCGGGGAGCACGTCCACCACGTTGACGCGGAGGTTTGCGGCCACCTCGTCACGCGTGGCATAGGTTTCCGGGAAGTGGTAGCCGGTCTCCAGGAACAGGACGTCGACGCCGGGCATCTGGTCCGCGACCAAGGCCGGCAGGACGGCGTCGGCCATGGAGCAGGCGACGGCGACGGCGGGCAGGTCGAAGTTGCGTTCCACCCAGGCGATGACGTCGCGGGCGGGGGCGTCCCAGCCGAGTTCCGCGGCGCCGGCTTCAGCCAGTGCCTTGAGCTCCTCGACCGGACGCTTGGCGGGTGCGGGTGCCAGGTGTTTTGCCATTACTGGAGTGCCTCCTCGTCTGCTGCGTGGGCCCATTCGGCGAAGGTCTGGCCTTCGGTGCGGTCGGCGACGAACCGGCGCACCACGCGCTCCACGTAATCGGGCAGGTCGTCGACGTACACTTTCAGGCCGCGGACGGTCCGGCCCAGGCCGGCTTCCTCGCGGGTGTTGTTAGCCAGGCCGCCGCCAAGGTGGACCTGGAAACCCGGGGAGGGCTCGCCGTCGGGCGTTGGCAGCATCATGCCCTTGAGGCCGATGTCCGCCGTCTGGATCCGGGCGCAGGAGTTGGGGCAGCCGTTGATGTGCAGGGACAGTGCCTGCGGCAGCTGGCCTGATTCGGCGAGGTCGGCCAGGCGGCGTTCCAGTTCGGCCACGGCGGTGGCGGCCGTCATCTTGGTTTCAACGATGGCCAGCTTGCAGTATTCGATGCCGGTGCAGGCGATGGTGCCGCGGCGGAACACCGACGGCCGTGCAGAGAGGCCCAGGGCGTCCAGTTCGGCTACCAGCGGCTCCACCTGGTCCTTGTCGACGTCCAGGACCACGAGCTTCTGGTGCGGGGTGGTGCGCAGCCGGTAGGAGCCGCGTGCCTCCAGGGTGTCGGCGAGCTTGACCAACGCGGAGCCGGAGAGCCGGCCGGCCAGCGGCGTGGCGCCGATGAAGAATTTGCCGTCCTTCTGCTCGTGCACGCCCACGTGGTCGCCCGGGGTGGCGGGCTTGGGGCCGGCGGGACCGTCCGCCAGCTTGTAGCCGAGGTATTCGTCCTCGAGGATCTGGCGGAACTTCTCCGGCCCCCAGTCGGCCATCAGGAACTTCAGGCGGGCCTTGGTGCGCATGCGGCGGTACCCGTAGTCGCGGAAGATGCTGGTGACGCCGAGCCACACGTCGGCGGCCTGCTCCGGCTTCACGAAGGCGCCCAGGCGCTTGCCCAGCATGGGGTTGGTGGACAAGGCGCCGCCGGCCCACAGGTCGTAGCCGATGCCGAGTTCGGGGTGCTCGACGCCCACGAGCGCGAAGTCGTTGATCTCGTGCACCACGTCCTGGCTGGGGTGGCCGGTAATGGCGGTCTTGTACTTGCGCGGCAGGTTGGACAGCAGCGGGTTACCGATGAACCGCTCTCCCAGCTCGGCGATGAGCGGGGTGGGGTCGATGATCTCGTCCTTGGCGATGCCGGCCACGGGCGAGCCCAGGATGACGCGGGGAACGTCACCGCAGGCTTCGGTGGTGGACAGGCCCACGGATTCCAGGCGGTTCCAGATCTCGGGGATGTCCTCCACCCGGATCCAGTGCAGCTGGATGTTTTGGCGGTCCGTCAGGTCGGCGGAGTCGCGGGCGAAGTCCACCGAGATCCGGCCGATAACGCGCAGCTGCTCGGTGCTGAGCGCGCCGCCGTCGATCCGCACGCGGAGCATGAAGTACTTGTCCTCAAGCTCGTGCGGCTCGAGCGTGGCGGTCTTGCCGCCGTCGATCCCGGGCTTGCGCTGGGTGTACAGGCCCCACCAGCGGAACCGGCCGTGCAGGTCCTGGCTCGGGATGGCGTCGAAGCCTTCCTTGGCGTAGATGGTCTCGATACGCTCGCGGACGTTCAGGCCGTCGTCTTCCTGCTTCCAGGTTTCGTTGGCATTCAGCGGCGTCTTGCCGTCCACCTTCCACTGGCCGTGCGGCTTCGCGGCGGGTCGGGACGGGCGTGCGGGGCGCTTGGGGGCAGCGGAGTCCGCAGACGCTCCGGCTAGAGCTGTATCAGTCATGCAACGACTGTAGGGTGCCCCCGATTTACGTCACAAAGGTCCGGAAATGCTGAGTCACCTAGGGAAATATTTCGTCACGAAACGCCGAACGGCCTTGAAGATGCCACCGTGCTGTGTATCGGCGGGTGCCCCGGGCACTCCCGCCGTCGGTGCTGCGGGCGCGGCTTCCGGGGCAGGTTCGGAGCGGGTTGCGTGCATTGCCGCGACGGCGGCGTCGTACCTGTCCAGCGCGATGTCCGCAAGCGTCGCGGATGGCAGCAGGGGTTCGGTGACGACGTCGGCGCCCGCCTTCGCGAGCTGGTCGTGGAAGAAGCCCGGCGCCAGCAGGTAGGAGGCAATCACCACCCGGCCGCCGACGTCGACCGCTCCTGCGGACTCCCCCGCGCCCGCACCTCCTGCCAGCTCCTCCCGAAGCATGGCGACGGCGTCGGGCACCGAGGGCTTGGCCGAGGCGCCGTACGCGGCCACGATCCGGTTGGACCGGAGCTCCCGGAGCTGGCCCAGCAGCTCCTCGACGCTGACGGCGGCGTTGGGATTGGACGAGCCCGCCGCGGCGAGGACGACGACGTCGTTGTCCGTGGTGCCCGCCTCACGCAGCCGCTGGTCCAGCAGGGCGGCAAGCCGGGGGTCCGGGCCTAGCGGAGCGGCGGCGGCGCTGCCGGGGCGGCTCTTCACGGCCCGCGCAATGTCCACCTTCACGTGGTACCCGACACTCAGCAGCAGCGGGACCACCACCGCGGGCTCCCCCTCCGGCAGGCCGGCCACCACGTCCACCAGGTCCGGCTGCTGGACGTCAACATATGCTTCCCTGACCTCCAGGCCCGGCCGGAGTTCAGCGATGGCGGCGCGCAGCGCGTTGACCTCCGCGGCTCCCTGTGTGTTGGACGTCCCATGGGCGCAGGCGATCATGATGGGGCTGTTCATAGGGGCTAGCGTAACGTTGGAGCCGCCCTGTCCGCCCTCTTTGAAATACCGGGACGCCCCATGACATTCGCCTTTGACAACTCCCCGGTATGGCTGGACCTTCTGGGCGTGTTTTTCTTTGCCGTATCGGGGTCATTGCTTGCGGCACGGAAGCAGATCGACATTGTCGGCTCTCTGCTGCTGGCTTCGCTGGTGGGCCTTGGCGGCGGCGTCATCCGGGACATCATCATCGCCGTGGTCCCGGCAGCATTCACCAACCCCGCCTATCTATTCCCGCCGGTCTTCGCCACGGCGCTCGTGTATTTCCTGTTCTCCAGCGTCCAGCGCTACACGTCGCTGCTGGTCCTCTTCGACGCCGCCGGCCTGGCCCTGTTCTGCATGACCGGCACCCTCAAGGCCCTGGCCACCGGGCTGAACCCGGTGGCGTCCGTGCTGCTGGGCGTGACGACGGCGGTAGGCGGCGGCCTGTTGCGCGACATCACCGCCAACGAGGTGCCGGAACTCTTCAACCCCAAGGACATTTACGCGCTGCCGGCGTTCCTGGGTTCGTCCCTGACCGCCGTGTTGTGGGTGCTGGGCGTCTTCAACGTGCTGACGGCGGCGGCCATCGCGGCATTGGTTTTCACGTTCCGGGTCCTGGCCTGGCGGCGGTCCTGGCAGGCGCCGCTTGCTGTCCGAGGGTGGCACCGGCGGGCTGGCGATACGGGGCTGTAGTGGCTGCTCCGTGTCATTTTGGAGGGTCCGGCATTGGCTAGGATATGAGCATGACTGACATGTTCCTCGAGAAGTTCCGCGCGCTTGTTCCGAAGTATCTCGAGGATGAATGGCAGGAAGCAGATGGCCTGACCCCGGAGGAACTGGACAGCGCCCTCGCCGAGCACCAGTTCGAGATCCCGCTGGTCCTGCGCGAGTTCTACCTTGCCCTGGGCGGCTGCGAAGACCTGATGGAGGCCTACCACTACTTCTGGGACCCGGAAGAGCTCGAGGTCGATGACGAGGGCTTCCTGATGTTCCTCGAAGACGAAGAGGAACAGTTCACCTGGGGCTTCCGCGTGGGCGACCTCGGCGTCCCGGACCCCATTGTGTACCGCCGCAACAACGCCCGCGGCCAGTGGAAGTCCGAGGAAGGCACCTTCTCCGAGTTCGTGTTCGACATGTTCGAGTGGGCTTTCGAGGACGACGAAGAGGAAGAGTAGGGGCTCCCCACTCCCCTGCTGGGCCGGCCCTCGCTGAATATCCCCGCCTTTGAGGGGTGCCGACGGCGTGTTCCCCGGTTTTGCCCGCGAGTCCCCGGCTTTGCGGTTGAAAGGTGGGGAATTTCAGCGGATGACCCTGCCCCTGAGCACCTGCCAGACCTCGGCAAGCACCTTCTGCGGGTTGTGGACGACGTCCGCGTACCCGTATCGCAACACCGCATAGCCGCTGAGGGTGCTGGCATTGTTCCGTGAGCGGTCTTTCTTCACCTGTCGCGGCTCCAGGTGGCTGGCGCCGTCGATCTCGACGATCAGGAACCCCTCCAGCAGGAAGTCGACGTAGCCGATTCCGGGCAACCCGACCTGGGTTTGGGTATGGATTCCCGCTGCACGAAAGAGGATGCGGGCCACCACTTCAAGTGGCGAATCCGCGCTGCCGTCGACAAGGTCCAGGACTTGGCGCGCGGCTCCATTCCGGTTTCCCGGCAGCCGTTGATGCAGGTACGGCAAGGTCGTCACGCCTTGCCGCACCGCGCTCTCCACCATCACAGCGGCCTCTACCCCGGGCAGGCAGCGCAATGCGTGGATGAGGATGTCAGTGGTACTGGCAACGGGCTCCGCCGTACCGTGCGGGACCAGGGACCCGCGGTGCACCACGGCATGCGGCGGCCCGGCGTGCCGGCACAGCAGATGCACCTTCTCCGGCGGGTGCAGCAGCCACAGCCCGTGGTGCGGGGCCCCTGAGGCGCAGGTAAGCAGTCCGTTGCCCAGCACCGCGGCCACAAAGTCCTGAGGGGCTTCCCGGAGGGCCAGCACTCCGTGCCTCAGGCGGCAGAGTTCACCGGATGCCGCCGCGTTGCGGATGTCCCGGTCGGAAAACCCGGCCTTGAGGATTGTTGCCGTGCGGGCCACAGAACCGGCATTGCGAAGGAAGTGACAAACATCCATGAGGTCAGCACAGCGGACGGCTGCCCCCGCCGGGGAGCCTGATTCGCGCTATGTGGGTAACCCGCGGCGCTGAAACTCCTCACGTTCCGGCTGCCGTCCCGGCGCGCCACTGCAACATGCCGGGGTTGGTCACCCGCCGGCGCTGAAAGGCGGGCAGACTCAGCGGAAAAACTTTTTGACACAGGCAGTTACAGAAGACTTGCGCATTGTGACAAAGCTGTCATAAGCTATTCACGGATCCGCTAAACGCCTCCGGCGGGTCTGATGCGAACGGAGAGATAGCCCCGGTTCACAGCAGCTTCGGTTGTTGAGGACCGGGGCTATCCCGTTAACGCCACATCAAAAAAAGAAGCCCGGCACCTGCTGGCTGGACCAGAGGCGCCGGGCTCCCGCAGAAGATCAGCTGGCGCGGTCCACCACGGCCAGCGCAAAGTTGGACAGCGACTCCTTGACCACCCCGTCCGGCAGCGGCGCGAGGGCGGCGATGGCTTCGTCGGCCCAGCGGCGTGCCACTACCCAGGACTCGGCCGTGACGGGGTGCTCCCGCAACCCGGCGACGGCGGCGGCCAGGGCTTCGTCCGAGGTCAGGTCGCCGTCTATCAGCGTCAGGAGCTCGACGGCGGACTGGTCGCCGTCGGCGGCAGCCTTGCGCAGGAGCAGCACCGGCAGGGTGGGGACCCCTTCGCGGAGGTCCGTTCCGGGTGACTTGCCGGACTTGACCTTGACACCGGTGACGTCGATGACGTCGTCGGCCAGCTGGAAGGCAACGCCCACCTTCTCGCCGTATTCCACCAGGATGTCCTCGAATGCCTCGTCGGCGCCGGAGAAGATGGCACCGAACTGGCCCGAGGCCGCCACCAGGGAACCCGTCTTGTCCGCGATCACGGACAGGTAGTGCTCCACCGGGTCCTCGTCCGGACGCGGACCCACGGTCTCGTGCAACTGGCCCAGGCACAGGCGCTCAAACGTGCGGGCCTGGATGCCCAGCGCGCGGCCGCCCAGTTCGGACACCAGGATGGATGCCCGGGCGAAGATCAGGTCGCCGGTGAGGACGGCCACGGAGTTGCCCCAGACTTCGTGGGCTGTGGGAGCGCCGCGGCGGAACGGGGCGGAGTCCATGACGTCGTCGTGGTAGAGGGTGGCCAGGTGCGTCAGTTCAACCACGACGGCGGCCTGCACCACGGCGGGCAGGGATGCGTCGCCGAGGTGGGCGCACAGCAGGGTCAGCAGCGGCCGGATGCGCTTGCCCCCGGCTTCCACCAGGTGGCGGGACGTGGCATCGGCCAGGGGGTCCGAGTTGGCGATCGCCTCCCGGAGTTTCTTCTCCACCTTGGCCAGGTTGTTGGTGATGGCCGGGCCAAGCTCGGCATCCTCCGCAATGGCGGCAAAACCGGCCGGCAGCTGGAGTCCCGTGGCAATAGCGGTGGTATTGAGGCTGGGTTCGGAGTCCGGCAGGCCGTGCCCGGCGTGCGTCCAGCTGTGGTCTGCGGATTTGGTCACGGGTTAACCCTAACTTTTTGTTGCGGATACCGCTGATTCGAAGCTGACGGGGTATTGGACGTGGCCGGAACCAGCGATTCCAGGACGCGGATCACCCGGTCCTCGAAGCCCTTGGCTGACGGGTCCGTGAGGTTGGCCAGGAGCCGGACCACGAACCGCATCAGGACGGGGATGGGCATGCCGGTCCGCAGGGCGAGCTTCATCACGGCCGGCTTCCCGATCAATGCGGCGAAGGCCCGGCCGAGGGTGAAGTGCGAACCCCACTGGCCGCGCACGTAGTCCGCGTACCGCGACAGGTGTGCGTCGGCGTCGTACGTTCCGCCCAAGGCAGCCGAACGGGAGGAGGCGTCGATGATGAACTCGGCCGCAAATCGTGCCGACTCCATCGCGTAGGAGATACCCTCACCGTTGAACGGGGACACCATGCCGCCGGCGTCGCCCAGCAGGAGCAGGCCCGGAGAGTAGTGGGGTGTGCGGTTGAAGCCCATGGGCAGCGCGGCGCCGCGGATCTCCCCCACCTGGTTTTCCGGTGTGAAGCCCCAGTCGGCGGGCATCCCGGCGGTCCATTCGCGCAGGACCTGTTTGTAGTCCAGTTTGCCGAATTCCTTGGAGGAGTTCAGGATGCCCAGGCCCACGTTGGAGGTGCCGTCGCCCACGCCGAACACCCAGCCGTAGCCGGGCAGCAGCTTGCCGTCGCGGCCGGGGAGCTCCAGCCAGCCTTCCATCCAGTCGTCGTCGGTGCGCGGCGACGTGAAATAGGTGCGGACGGCAACGCCCAGGGGCCGGTCGTCGCGTTTTTGGATTCCGAGGGACACGGCCGTGCGGGTGGAGTTGCCGTCGGCTGCGAGGACGACGTCGGCAGCAAAGTCACGCGTGTCGCCGGTCTTGCGTCCGTTCCCGTCAAGGAGCGCTGCGCGGACCCCGGTGACGCGGCCGGCGTCGTTCCGGAGGGCATCGGTGACGCTGTGCCGCTCAAGGATGGTGGCACCGGCAGCCTCAGCGTGCCGCGCCAGTTCCTCGTCAAAGCCTAGGCGGGTGCGGATCAGGCCGTACTGCGGGAAGTCGGACACCTCAGGCCAGGGCAGCTCGATGGTGCGGCCACCGGCGATCAGGCGCAGGCCCTTGTTCCTCCGCCAGCCGTCATTCTCGGGGTGCGGCAGGCCGAGCTTCTGGATTTCGCGGACGGCGCGGGGCGTGAGGCCGTCCCCGCAAACCTTCTCGCGCGGGAACTGCGTCTTTTCCAGGACCGTGACCTCAAGGCCGGCCTTGGCGAGGTAGTACGCGGCGGTGGACCCGGCCGGACCTGCGCCGACAATCAGTACCTTCACAGGTCAGCGGACGATGTTGCGGCGCAGCTTGGCCACCGGGCCTTTGTGCGCGGCGATGGCGGCCGCGGCACCCTCGGGTGCGCCGGCGGGTTTGAAGGCCCGGTGCACGGCCACGATTCCACCGGTGAGGTTGCGGTAGGTGACCTTTTCCCAGCCGCTGTCCTGCAGCCAGGCTGCCAGGTGGTCCTGGTCCGGCCAGGCGCGGATGGACTCGGCCAGGTAGACATAGGCATCCGGGTTGGAGGCGACCTTGACGGCGATGGCCGGCAGGGCACGCATCAGGTATTCGGTGTACATGGTGCGCCACAGCGGGACCACGGGCTGGGAGAACTCGGCGATGACCAGGCGGCCGCCGGGCTTGGTGACGCGCAGCATCTCGGCCAGCGCCTTCTTGGGCTCGTTCACATTGCGCAGGCCGAACGAGATGGTGGTGGCATCAAACGTGTTGTCAGCGAACGGCAGGTTGGTGGCGTCACCGGCGATGAAGTCGATGTCCGGGCGGCGGCGCTTGCCCACCTTGAGCATGCCCAGGGAGAAGTCGCAGGCCACCACGTCTATGCCGGCGTCGGCATATGGTTCGCTGGACGTGCCCGTGCCGGCCGCCAGGTCAAGGACGCGCTGGCCCTTGGAGACTTCCATCGCGTCCACCACGATCTTCCGCCAGCGGCGGGTCTGTCCCATGGAAAGGACATCGTTGACGACGTCGTATTTCGGTGCGACGTCGTCAAACATCGTGGCTACTTCGTCCGGACGCTTATCCAAGGATGCTCGGTTCACCATGACATTGTCTCAAATGTTCGCGGCGGTCCGGACCAGCGCCTCCATCTCCTTTTTGCCCCTCCCTGCACCCGGAGATGGCCCCGGCCTACGCGGGAGTAGTGTTGTCTCATCATGACGAGCACGTTCCGCACCCTGACAGTCCCCCTGGATGGCAAAACATTCCCCGGGGGGCTGCCTTCGTTTCTGGTCCGGGACGACGTCCTGTGCTGGACCCGCCGCGAAGCCGGGCTGGCCGGGTTTGGCGAAATTTCACGCTTCACCGCCACCGGTCCGGACCGGTTCCTGGAAGCGGATATCTGGTGGCGGCACCTGGTCCTTGAGGCGGACGTCACGGATGCCGTGGAGCTGCCCGGCACCGGCCCTGTCGCTTTCGGTTCCTTCGCCTTCTCGAAGACCTCGCGGCACGAGTCGCGGCTGATCGTGCCGGAGATTGTGGTGGGCGTCCGGGACAACCAGGTGTGGCTCACCCAGTTAACGTTCGACGACGGCCCGCTCACCGAAGAGACGGCGGTTGCGGCACTGGACCGCTGGCTCGGTAGTGCTGCCGCCGGAAACCCGGACGCTAAGGGCACCACGGCGGCGGACTCCGCCGGGGACGCTCCCCAGGGCGGCGTGCCCGGCAAAGGCCGCGGCGCCGTCGTGCGTCCCCTCCCCCTGGCCGCCGGCGCAACACTGCACACCGGGTCCCTCAGCGAGGAAGCCTGGATGGACGCTGTGGCCGCCGGTGTCGCCGAGATCCGTACCGGAGCGCTGGAGAAGCTGGTGCTGGCGCGGGATGTGGTGGCAACCATTCCTTCCGGCGTACATGCCGCCGATGTATTGCGTGAGCTCGCCGCCAGGTACCGCGAATGCTGGACCTACGGGGTAGATGGCCTGGTGGGCGCCACACCGGAGATGCTGATCCAGGTGGAAGGACGCACCGCCCAGGCCCGGGTGCTCGCCGGCACCCTTGACCGGCGGGACGCCCACGGTGAGGACGGCGCGCCCATGGATTACGCCACCCGGGTCCTGGCGGGTTCGGAAAAGCAGCGCCATGAGCACGAGATCGCCATCCAGTCGCTGACCAAGCAGCTGGCGCCCTTCTCCGAGGCGATGAATGCCCACGACGAGCCGTTCATCCTGGAACTGCCCAATGTCTGGCACCTGGCCTCCGACGTCAAGGCGGAGCTCACCGAGGTGGAAGGGCACGTCCCCACGTGCCTGGCCCTGATCAACGCACTGCACCCCACCGCGGCCGTCTGCGGGACGCCCACCCTCGTGGCGGGCGAGCTGATCCGCAAGCTGGAGCACCTGGACCGTGGACCGTATGCCGGGCCGGTGGGCTGGCTGGACGCCGCGGGTAACGGCGAATGGGGCATCGCGCTGCGCGGCGCCGTCATCGAGTCACCCGACACCGTCAGGCTGTATGCCGGGTGCGGAATTGTTGACGGCTCTTTGCCGGCGGCCGAATTGGCTGAAACCTGGGCTAAATTCCGGCCGATGCTGGAGTCCCTGGGCATCAACAGCTAGTTTCCGGCGGCCCCGAGTCTGGGCCCCGAGGCTGGGCCCCGAGTCTGGGATGACAGACAAGTCCTGCTCTGGAAGGCTTGATTTTGCCCCCGCTACAGTTATCCAATAGTGAAACTTAGTTGCGTGTGACGTACCTCTCTTGTTGAGCGTTACACTATAAGCCGCGTTAGTACCTCATAGCCCCTGCAACAAAAGGTAAGAAATGCAGACTCCCCGTACCCTCCTGGGCACCTCCAAGCTGACCGCCGCCACTATGATCGCCATCAGCGCCCTGGCCCTCTCAGCATGCACCAATGCCTCGGAAACGGGTCCTTCCAGCGCGGCTACCTCGTCAGGCAGCGCCAGCGCCAGCTTTGATCCCACCACCGTCAAGAAGGATGACGCCCTGGCCGCCATGGTCCCGGACGCCATCAAGTCCAAGGGCACCATCACCGTTGGTTCTGACACCAGCTACGCCCCCGCCGAATTCCTCGGTCCGGACGGCCAGACTCCCGTGGGCTACGACGTGGACATCGCCAAGGCCATCGGCGCCACGCTGGGCCTCAAGGTCCAGGTCCAGACTGCCGAGTTCACCGGCATCCTCCCGGCCCTCGGCCCCAAGTACGATCTGGGCATCTCCTCGTTCACCATCAACCCGGAACGCCTGGGGGCCGTGAACATGGTCAGCTACTTCAACGCCGGCACCGCCTGGGCAGTACAGAAGGGCAACCCCAAGAAGTTCTCGATGGACGACGTCTGCGGCAAGTCCATCGGCGTGCAGACCGGCACCGTGCAGGAAGACCCGGACCTCGCCGACCGCAACAAGAAGTGCGCGGCCGACGGCAAGAAGCCCATTGACATCGTCACGCTGAAGAACCAGACCGACGTCACCACGCGCCTGGTGAACGGCAGCATCGACGCCATGGCGGCCGACTCCCCCATCATCGGCTACGCCCTCACCCAGACCAACGGCCAGCTGGAGAAGCTGGGCGACGTCTACGACTCGGCGCCGCAGGGCATCGCCGTGGCCAAGGCCGACACCGCCTGGGCTGACGTCATCCAGAAGGCCGTCACCAAGCTGATGGCAGACGGCTCCTACAAGAAGATCCTGGAAGGCTGGGGCAACGCCGAGGGCGCCATCACCAAGTCCGAGGTCAACCCGGCGGTTAAGTCTTGAGTTTTCGCGTTACCGACGACAAGTCAGGCGTGCACATGGAACACCATCAACAAGGGGACGCACCGGTCCTGAATAAGTCAGTGCCGGTGCGCCACCCCGGCCGGTGGATCAGCGCCGCGATCATCCTCCTCCTGGTGGCCGGGCTCGTGCAGAGCCTGTTCACCAACTCCAACTTCCGCTGGGACGTTGTGGGCACCTACATCCTGGACGTCAAGGTTGTCCAGGGCGTGGGGTGGACGCTCCTTCTAACGGTGGCATCGATGGTCCTGGCCATCGTCCTGGCCATCCTGCTGGCAGTCATGCGGCAGTCCGAGAACCCGGTCTTCCGCTGGTCCAGTTGGGTCTGGGTGTGGTTCTTCCGCGGAACCCCGGTCTACACGCAGCTGGTGTTCTGGGGCCTTGTTACGGTTCTCTACCCGGCCTTCACGCTGGGGATCCCGTTTGGTCCTGAACTGTTCAGCTATGCACTCTCCGATCCCAGCAAAGGCCTGATCCCCGCGATCCTGGGCCTCGGGCTGAACGAGTCGGCCTACCTGGCGGAAATCTTCCGCGCCGGCCTCAAGTCCGTGGACCGGGGCCAGCAGGAGGCCGCGGAGGCGCTCGGCATGTCCAAGGGCAAGATCATGTGGCGGATCATCCTGCCACAGGCCATGCGGATCATCGTCCCGCCCACCGGCAACGAAACCATCGGCATGCTGAAGACCACCTCACTGGTCCTGGCGGTCCCGTTCACGCTGGACCTGACCTTTGCCACCAATGCCCTGGCCAACCGCATCTACCTACCGATTCCGCTGCTGATCGTTGCCGCGTTCTGGTACCTGCTCGTCACCAGCATCCTCATGGTGGGCCAGCACTACCTCGAGGCGTACTACGGCAAGGGCGTGGACAACCTCGCTCCCGCTGCCGTGAATCCGGCTGCGGCCAAGGCTGCCGGTGCGGGTGCCGACGCCCAGCGGTCCATGAAGACGGACTTCCCCGAGGAGAGTGCACGATGACGGTGACAGCAGAAAAGCCGCTGGTCAAGATCGAGGGCCTGCACAAGTTCTACGGGCCCCACCATGTCCTCCGGGGCATCGATATGACGGTGCGGCAAGGCGAAGTGTCGGTGGTGATCGGGCCGTCGGGTTCCGGCAAGTCCACCATGCTGCGCTGCGTGAACCTGCTGGAGTCCATCAGCGCCGGGCGGATTTCCGTGGGCGGCCAGCTGATTGGCTACCGCGAGGTCAACGGCAAACTCCACGACCTCAAGACCAAGGAAATCGCCGCCCAGCGCCGCGAAATCGGCATGGTCTTCCAGCGGTTCAACCTGTTCCCGCACAAGACCGCGCTGCAGAACGTCATGGAAGCACCCGTGCACGTCAAGGGCCAGTCCAAGGCTGCCGCCCAGAAGCGTGCGCTGGAACTCCTGGACCGGGTGGGCCTGGCGGACCGCTCCGGCCACTACCCGTCCCAGCTCTCAGGCGGCCAGCAGCAGCGCGTTGCCATCGCACGTGCCCTGGCCATGGACCCGGAACTCATGCTCTTCGACGAGCCCACCTCGGCGCTCGACCCGGAGCTCGTGGGCGATGTCCTGAACGTGATGAAGGACCTGGCAAAGTCGGGCATGACCATGATCGTGGTGACCCACGAGATCGGCTTTGCCCGCGAAGTGGGTGACACCCTGACCTTCATGGACGGCGGTGTGGTGGTGGAATCGGGCGACCCCCGGGAGATCATCGCGAACCCGCAGCATGCCCGGACCAAGGAGTTCCTGGGCCGCGTGCTCTGACGTTCCTGCATTTCCCGTTCGATGCGCACATTCCCTGGCGCTGCCGTCATTCCGGCAGCGCCAGGGAATTTTTGCGTCACGGGGCAGTTCACCCGTCGAGGGGCACCGACGCGGGTGCGGCGCTTACCGGCCCGCGAGGACGCCCGCGACGGCGGCGGACACGGCGTCCTTGATGCGGGCATGGAGCTGCCTGAGCTGCCGGCGGTCCGTGCGGACTTCGACGATGCTGCGCCCCTGCACCGGCTGGCCGAGCGCTTCGGCGAGTCCCGCCGTCGTACTGACCAGTGAATGCCCGACGCCGTACGCCGTGGCAAGTGCCGCGATGTCCACCGAGTGCGGGGTGCCGAAGAGGCGTTCGACGGCGTCCCCGTAGCGTCCGCCCTCTTCCACTCCCCCGTGCTCCAGCAGGCTGAAGATGGCGCCGCCGGAATCGTTGAGGACGACGATCCGCAGGTCCGGCTGTTCCTCGCCCGCGCCGAGGAGGAGGCCGCCGGCGTCGTGCAGGAACGTCACGTCGCCCAGCAGGACCGTGGTTTCCTGCAGCCCGCCCAACGCGATGCCCGTGGCTGTGGAAATGGTGCCGTCGATCCCGGCCAGGCCCCGGTTGGCGTAAACCGTGGCGGCAGGATCCGGGGCCGGCAAACCGGCGAGGTCAACGTCCCGGATGCCGTTGGAGGATCCGAGCAGCAGTTGGCCGCGGGCATTCCTCCACACCAGGGATGCAACGGACGGGCCGGTGGCGGCGGACTCTTCGGAGACCACCTGGTCCAGCGCGTGCTGGGCGGCAGACCCGGCAAGCAGCCAGGTGTCCAGCCAGGCGGAGCTCCCGCGGCCGGCGAAGTCGGCCAGGTCCGCGAGGTTTTCCAGCGGCAGTTCGGTGCGGCGCCCGGGTTCGTACCAGGCGACCGGAACCGGCTGGTACAGGGCTGATTCAACGTCCGCGCGGGCAAGGAGGGAGGCTACGGGGCGCGACAGCGTGGGCCGGCCAAACAGCACCACCCGCTCTATGGGCTGGATCGAACCGGGCCCGAAGTGCTCCAGCAGCAGCCGGTAGGGGCCCACCGCGTTGGGTCCGAACCTGGCGTTGGAGGAGGGCTCAGCCAGAAGCGGGAGGTTGTGGGCGCGGGCGAAGGCCTCGGCGACCGGCCCGGCGTCGTGCCCGGCGAGCACCACGGTGCGCCGCTGGGGCAGGTCCTCCGGGACGGGCGGCAGGTTCATGACCAGCGGCTCGAAACCCACTCGGTAGCGTTGCCGCTCCACCGCTTCGGGCAACCCGTCACGTGGCGACGGAACCAGCGGGTCCCGGAACGCGAGGTTGAGCTGGACCGGCCCCGGCGGCAGGTCCGGGAATGCCCCGGTGGCCGCTGACAGCCCGGTTTCCACGGCGCGCTGCGGGCTTGTCCCGGCGGGAATGTCGGCGGCGAACCTGACCTGCTCGCCGAACAGGTCCGGCTGGACGGTGGTTTGGTTGGCGCCGGTCCCGCGCAGTTCCTCCGGCCGGTCCGCCGACAGGACGATCAGCGGCACGGCGGCGTGGTTGGCCTCCATCACCGCCGGCATCAGGTTCCCGACGGCGGTCCCGGACGTGGTGAGGACGGCAGCCGGCGTTCCGGTGGCGAGGGCAAGGCCCAGGGCCGTGAAGCCGGCAGACCGCTCGTCGATCCGCACCAGGAGCTCCACCCGGGCGGCCGCGGACGCCTCTGCCAGGGCATAGGCCATGGGGGCCGACCGGGATCCGGGCGATACCACCACGTGCCGCACGCCGCCGTCGAGCAGGACGTCGACGGCGATCCGTGCCGCAGCAAGCGCGCCCAACCCGGGCGCGGCGTCGGCAGGCGCGTTGGCGTTCCCGGGATCGGTTTCGGCGGAGGTGTCCGGTGCGGGTTCGTTCGGCAAAGTCACCCAACCAGTCTGCCACCCTCCAACCCCCGCTCACCTATGACAACCAATCCCCCAACCCCCGCTCACCTACGACAACTCAAAAGGAAACGCCCGCTCACCTTATGCGCCCAAGAAGGGCAAAAGTGAGCGGGCGTTGCCGCAAAACCCGTCGAAAGTGAGCGGGCGTTACCGGAAATCCCGTCGAAGGTGAGCGGGCGTTGGCAGGCGTTAGCCGCGGAACACCTGGACCACTGCGGGACGGGGCGCACGCACCTTGCCGGGTGCCGGCGTCGTACCGGCCGGGACATAGTCCGGGAAGTAGGAATGCGGCGCCTCGAAAGTGCCTTCCTCGCCCGGGTGCTGAACGGAGACGAAGACGGTGCGCTCGTCGTCGTGGATGACCGGCCCGCAGGTTTCGGCGTCGCGGGGAACGGAGAGGAACTGTTCCACTTTGCCGCGCTCTGCACCGTCCAGGGTGACTTTGAAGAGTCCGTCGTTGTAGCCGATCCCGGATGGGGCACCGTCGGTGGAGATCCAGAGGTTGCCGACGGAGTCGAAGGCCACGTTGTCCGGGCAGGAGATGGGCGAAACCTTGTCCACCGGGTAGCCGGAGAAGTAGGTGACATCGCCCTGGGCGGGATCGCCGCAGACCATCAGGAGGGTCCAGTTGAACTTCGTGGACGTCTGGTCCCCGGTTTCGGTGATTTCCACGATGTGCCCGTCGCGGTTCTGCGTGCGCGGGTTGACTTCGGTGGCGCCTTCCTTGGTGCCGGTACCGCGGTCCGAGTTGTTCGTGCAGACGACGTACACCTTGCCGGTGTGCAGGCTGGGCTGGACGTCCTCGCAACGGTCCATCTTGGTGGGTCCCACTTTGTCCGCGGCCAGGCGGGTGTAGACCAGGACCTCCTCGACCGACATGCCGGGGACGGCGGACTTGCCGCCGACCACAAGGGGCAGCCATTCGCCAGTGCCGTCGAACGCGCCGTCGGAGGGAAGCGCCCCGGTGCCAGTGATTTCCGACGCGGGAGAGTTTCCGGTGAACTTGGCGACATACAGGTCGCCCTCGGAGAGCAGGTCCATGTTGTTCCTGCGGTCGCCCTCGCGGTATTTCCCTGCCGAGACGAACTTGTAGAGGTAGTCGAACTTCTCGTCGTCACCCATGTAGGCCACCACATGGCCCGATTCGGCCACGATCACGTTGGCGCCCTCGTGCTTGAAGCGGCCCATCGCGGAGCGCTTCTTGGGGGTGGAGGTGGGGTCGAACGGGTCGACTTCGACGATCCAGCCGAACCGGTTGGTTTCGTTTTCGTAGCCGGCATTGCGGGTATCGAAGCGGGGATCGTCCAACTCCCACTGGCGGGCGGTGGGCTTGGCGGTGAGGCCGT
This sequence comes from Arthrobacter sp. 135MFCol5.1, assembly GCF_000374865.1. Lineage (GTDB taxonomy): Bacteria > Actinomycetota > Actinomycetes > Actinomycetales > Micrococcaceae > Arthrobacter. The sequence goes on from NZ_KB895452.1 coordinate 688,222, forward strand.
AGCGCTTGTCGCTGGCGGAGGTGCCGCCGGAGACAAAGTAGCCGTTGAAGTTCTCCTCGCCGGAGAGGATGGTGCCCCAGGGGGTGGTGCCGCCGGAGCAGTTGCCGAACGTTCCCTTGATGGCGCGGCCGGAGGGGTCGGCGACGGTCTTGACCAAGGCCGACCCGGCAACGGGGCCGGTCAGTTCGTAGGTGGTGTCGGAGAGGTAGCGGCGGTTCAGCGGCGCGCCCTTGACGTAGGACCACGGCTTGGTGGTGTTCTTGCGCTCAAGTTCCACCACGGCCAGGCCATGGGCGGCACGTCCGATGGCGCGGGTTTCCTTGGCATCGTAGCCGGCGGGAACCATGATGTTCTCGTTGGTGTACTCGTGGTTGGTGAACAGCACCGCGCGGCGGCCCTTGCTGTCCGGGATCTCCACGATGTCCGTGTAGTCGTTGTTATAGCCGAACTGCCGGGCCTGCGCTGCCGCGGTCTGGTTGTTCAGGTCGAAGTCCGGGGAATCGTTGAACAGCGGGTCACCCCAGCGGATGATGGGCTGCCAGGTGAATCCGTCCGGGACGGTGAAGGCATCAACGGCCTTGTCCACCGGCTTGATGGCGGTGAACTGCAGCTTGGACTTGCCGAAGCCCTCCTTGGCAGCCTTGGCCAGGCCTGCGGCGGAGGCGGGTTCTGCGGAGGTGACCGCGGAACCGAGGACGACGGCGAGCGCACCGGCGGCGCCCAGGCCCAGGGCGGCACGGCGGGACAGGGTGGCGGAGGCTATGTCGCGGAAGTAGCTGTTGGAGCTGGTGTTGCAGACCTCGCCGGCGCAGGCGTTGTCGCATTTGAGTGCACATGTGACCGGGCTGCGCTTGCCCTTCGTATGGCCGAGCATGGGCAGCAGGGTGAACTTGCGGGCAGTTTCAGACATGGGGAGCCTTCCGAAGGAATGTCTTTGGGGTGCCCGCCCACCCTTCCAGCCCGTTCCTACAGGAAACCGTCCATTTGATGAAGTTATGGTTAACCGCCCGTGACCTGCAGGGACGTTGCCAGAAGTGAGCGGGCGTGTCAGGAAAAACCGCCAAAAGTGAGCGGGCGTGGCAAGAGAAACCGCCAAAAGTGAGCGGGCGTGCCAAGAGAAACCGCCAAAAGTGAGCGGGCGTGCCAAGAGAAACCGCCAAAAGTGAGCGGGCGTGTCAGGGAGCGGTGAGGAGGGCGTGGACGCGGCGGACCCGGTCCAGCCACCAGTCCCGGCGTTCGGCCGGAGCCGCGAACCGCTTCAGCAGCCCGGCGTCGGGAACAGCGTCGCGGAGGCCGATCGCGCCGTCGTCGGCCACCAGGGGGTCCAGGGTGACGTCGGATTCGAACAGCGACACCGTGCCCAGGCCGCAGGCGTAGGGCAGGTCCGGCAGGGCGGCGGCCAGGGCCAGGCCAGCGCGGATCCCCACCGAGGTGTCCAGCGCGGAACTGACGACGGCGGGAAGTCCAGCCTGCGCCACGATGTCCAAGGCGCGCCGCACTCCACCGAGCGGGGCCACTTTGACGACGATCAGGTCCGCCGCACCGGCCCTGGCGACGCGCAGGGGGTCGGTTTCCTTCCGCACGCTCTCGTCGGCGGCGATCAGCACCGGCGTCCCGGCGTCCCGCAGCCGGGAGCGGACCTCGGCCAGCCCTTCGATGGTGGGTACCGGCTGCTCGGCGTATTCCAGGCCGACGGCGGCCAGCCGGGTCAGGGCCCCCACCGCTGCGGGCACGTCCCAGCCGCCGTTGGCATCCACCCGGATGGCGGCCCCGGGCAGGGCGGCCCGGACGGCGTGAAGCCGGGCGTCGTCGTCGTCCAGGGACTGTCCGCGCTCGGCGACCTTGACCTTGACCGCGTCCACCCGGCCGAACCTGGCCAGGACCTCCGGCACCCTGTCCGCGGGAACGGCGGGTACGGTGGCGTTGACCGGTACGGACCTGCGCAGCGGCGCCGGGAAGCCCTGCCAGCCCGCTTCAATGGCGGCGGCCAGCCAGCGGGAAGCCTCGGCGTCGCCGTACTCCGGGAACGGGCAGAACTCGCCCCACCCGGCCGGGCCGCGGAGCAGCAGTGATTCACGTTCCATGATGCCGCGAAACTTGACCCGCATCGGCAGGCTGACCACGTGCGCTCCCGCAAGGAGTTCGTCCAGCGGGGGTATCGGGGCATCGTGGCGCGGCATGCGTTTCACTGTACCGGCGCCGGAGTCCTCCCGGATCTGCGGCAACGGCGGTGTGGAAAACCTAGATCCACTTGTTGTGCTTGAACGCCAGGTACAGGATGAGCCCGAGGAGCAGCATCAGTCCAATGGCATACGGGTAGCCGTAGTCCCACTCGAGCTCGGGCATGATGCGGAAGTTCATGCCGTAAATGGATGCCACGAGCGTGGGGGCGAACAGGATGGCAGCCCAGGAGGAGATCCTTTTAACCTCCTCGTTCTGGGCGTAGCTGGAAACTGTCAGGTTCTTCATTTCATCGTTTTGCCGCTGGGCCACCAAGGCGGCGTTGACCGCGAGGGCGTTCTGCAGCAGGGCGCGGAAGGCCGCCACGCGTTCGTTGAGCCGGAGCACGTGGTCCAGGACGTCCCGGTAGTGGTCACGGAGCTCCGATGCCTGCTCGCGGTCCGGGGTTCCGGACATCAGGGCGTGCAGGATCCCGGCCAGCGGACTGGTGGCACGCTGGAACATGATCACCTGGCGGGACAGTTCGTAGATGCGGCGGGATACGTCCGGGTCGGCGCCGAAGAGGTCGTCCTCGATCTCGTCGATATCGTTTTCCAGCCCGGCGGCGACGGGTTCGTATTCGTCCACCACCTGGTCCAGGATGCCGTACAGCACCGCGTCCGGGCCGAGGGCAAGGAATTCCGGCATGGACTCCATCCGCCGCCTGACCCGGGCCAGGTCCGGGGACTCGGCGTGCCGGACGGTGACGACGTATTCTTCGCCGACAAAGACGTGGATCTCGCCAAAGTCGACCTTCTCGACGTCGTCACGGTACTTGGCGGGCCGAAGCACGAGGAACAGGCACTCCCCGTAGTGTTCCAGTTTGGCGCGCTGATGCCCGGCGAGCGCGTCCTCCACGGCCAAGGGGTTAAGGTCGAATTCCTCGCCGACGGACTCCAGTTCCGCGGCATCCGGCCGGTAGAGCCCGATCCATGCCATCCCCTCACGCTGCCGCAGCAGGAAATAGGTCTCGTCCAGGTCCTCGGGGTCCTCGGTCCGCAGCCCGTTCACGTACACCGCGTTGTCGATGATGGTCACGGCTGCGCCTCCCGTTCCTTTTCCCAGTCGTCCAGCAGGGCCGGCATCCTTGATTTGAGGAAGCGGTAGAAGCGGGCCATCTCGGCCACCCGGGCCCGGGCCGCCGAACCTTCCGGCAGGGCCTCGGCGGTGGCGTCCGTCAGCTCGGCGAGCTTCTCGTAAATGGGACTGTTCCGCATGGACACCACATACCACTCGTCGTCGTGCAGTGCGTAGAGGTCGCGGCGGCTGCCGGGCTGCGATACGCGGTGCACGAAGCCGACGGTCTGCAGGTAGCGCACCGCCCCGGACACGGCGGCGGCGCTGGCCCCCAGCCGCTCCGCGAGCTCTGCAGCCGTAAGGCTCCCCTGCTCGGATGACACCAGGGTCAGGAGCGTCCTGGCGGGCATCTTCGGAAACCCGGCGGCGGCGAACGCGGCAGCCGTCCGTTCGGCAGCCGCGGCGGCCACCCCGGCGTCCCGGGCGGCAGCCACCCCCGTCCCGGCGCTCATGCCGCCCCCACCTCCCGCCGCCGCATCGCCGCGACGGCAAGCGCGCCGGCGACGACGGCGATGGCCAGCATCCACCACGCCCCGCTCCAGTCGGTCGCGTTCCCGTGCGGGACCGGCGTGTGGGTAAACGGGGAGAGGTCGCGGAGGCTCTGGTCCAGGCCCAGCATGCCGCCGAAGATCCCCAGGAACACCCCGAGCCCCAGCAGGGCCCAGCCAACGCCAATGGTCGCGGCGGGCCACAGGACGAACACCAGGGCGGGCACGGCGAGGTAGACCAGCGCCGCCGGCAGCTGCGCCACGGCGGTTTGCCAGAGCGCATCGGCCGGCATGGCCTGGTCACCGGAACCGGTCAGCGTGATCCACGTGCCCACCGCGGTCAGGCCAATAACCAGGACCACTGCTGCGGCACCGAGCACCAGGTAGCCGGCCAGCCAGCGCATCCGCCCCACCGGAGCGGCGAGCAGCAGTTCCGCGGTCCCGGCGGCCTCTTCCTGCCTGAGCCTGATCACGGCCTGCAGCGCGCAGGCAGCGGCCAGGATCCCTGCCATCGAGAACAGGACAGACACCATGAGCTGGGTCAGGGAAGTGCCCTGCGACTGGAGGATCGACCTCAGGACGGCGGTGATATTGGTGTCCGGCGTGTCGACGGCGGCAATCGCCTTTCCCAGCGACCCGGCCAGCAGGCCGAGGGCCAGGCCACCCAGTGCCCAGCCGATGATCGAGTTGGCTTGCAGGCGCAGGGCGAGGGCCGCAGGGCTGCGCAGGCCCGGCCGGGCGGTGAGGCGTCCGGGGCGGGCACCCCAAACACTGGCGCCGCTGTCCCGGGTGCCCAGGATGGCCCATGCGGCCCCGAGGCAGGCGACGCCGAGCCCCAGCGGCAGCAGCAACGGCCAGGCCCGGTTGCCGGAGAAGGCGAACGTCTGCTGGCCCCATCCGATGGGCGAGAACCAGCTGGCGGCGCCCTCGGTCATGGACGTTCCGTCAGCGTGCGGGGTTCCGGTGGCGTCGCCGATCCCGCGCAGCACGTACGCCAGGACAACCAGGGCGGAGGAGACACCGTTGGCGCCGCGCGAGGTGCTTATGAACTGGGCCACCAGGATGCCCACGCCAAGGAAGGCAAGGCCGACGGCGCCCGTGGCCGCACCCGCAACGAGGGACCCCTGCAGGTCCAGGCCCTGGGCGGCAAGGCCGGCGAAGACGGCGAGCGCCGCCAGGACATTGGCCGCCGCACCGTGCAGGACGGTGGCAATTGTGGGCAAGAGCCGGCCCGCGGGGGTGGCGGCCACCAGCTCGGCGCCCCCGGTTTCCTCGTCGGCACGGGTGTGGCGCACGGCCAGGAACGTGCTCATCAGTCCGGCCAGCAGGGCCAGGAAGGCATAGACCAGGAAGAACGTGAAGGCGCCCTGGTCAGCGCCGCGGGGCAGGCCGCGCAGCATCAGGATGGCGGGGGTGGCGATGGCCACCTGCAAAATTTCGGCGCGGCTGGCGGCGTTGCCGTACGTCTGGGTCACGGCGGAGGCGGCGAACAGGGCGAAGGCGCCGATTCCCAGGATCCAGCTCAGCAGCTGCCAGCGGTCACGGCGCAACCGCTGGCCCCAGAGGATCATGAGGACGGCCATGTCAGCCACGTCCCCTGGCGCCCAGCAGGTGCCGGCGCGCGCCGTGCCGGTGGTCCCCGTCATCGTCCCGCGCCCCGGATTCGGCACCTGCCGCCGGGTCGCCGTAGTGCCGCAGGAACAGTTCCTCGAGCGACGGCGGCGTAATGGTCAGCCCCTGCACCGCCAGGGCGCCCAGGGCGGGCAGCACCTCCGCCACCCGGTCCGATTCCGCGCTGAACTTGACCCGGCCGGCGTCGAATGTCAGGTCATGCACGGCCCCCAGCCGTGCCAGGGAGGCTGTGTCCAGGCCATCGGCGGCGAACGAAATTTCGGTCCTGGTCAAGTGGCGCAGGGAGTCCAGCGTTCCGCCGTCCACAATCCTGCCGGCGCGGATGATGCTTACCCGGTGGCACAGGACCTCCACCTCGGTAAGGATGTGGCTGGAGAGCAGCACGGTGGCGCCCCGTTCGACGACGGCGAGCAGTTCCCGGCGGAAGACCTCCTCCATGAGCGGGTCGAGGCCGCTCGTGGGCTCGTCGAGCAGGTAAAGCTCGGCGTCCGTGGCGAGGGCCGCGATCAGGGCCACCTTCTGCCGGTTGCCTTTGGAGTAGGCGCGCCCCTTCTTGGCCGGATCAAAGTCGAAGGCCTGGCACAGCCGGTCCTTGCTGCGGCGGTACGCCGCAGCATCCGCTGTACCGCCGCGGAGCCGGGAGAGAAGGTCGATGGTTTCGCCGCCGGAGAGGTTGGGCCACAGCCTGACGTCGCCGGGGACATAGGCCAGGCGCCGGTGGAGTTCAACAGCCTGGGTCCAGGGGTCCATGCCAAGGACGGTGGCGGAACCGGATGTTGCCTTGGCCAGGCCCAGCAGGATTCGCAGGGTGGTCGATTTCCCGGCGCCGTTGGGCCCCAGGAAGCCATGGATCTCCCCTGCCCGGACGTCAAGGTCCAGCCCGTCCAGGGCACGGACCTTGCCAAAGTTTTTATGCAAGCCCACAGTTTGGATGACAGTGTTCATGGATTAATCTTCGTAGTTTTCACAAGTTTGTGAAGGTACTAAAGTCCCAATCATGAGCACTGAAGGCCAGGCCGTCCGCTCGTCCTCGGCGCCACTGTACGCAGCGGGATTCGTCACAGCCTTCGGCGCCCACAGCATTGCGGCCGGGCTGGGCTCGCAAAGCGGAAATATTGGCTTGACGCTGCTGAACCTCGGAATCCTCCTGGCCTTGTATGACGTTGCCGAGGTGTTCCTCAAACCCGTCTTCGGTGCGCTCAGCGACCGGATCGGAACCAAACCTGTCGTCGTGGGCGGCCTGCTGGCCTTCGCCGCGCTGTCGCTGATCGGACTTGGCGCGGCCGATCCCCTGGTCCTTGCCCTGGCCCGGCTGGGACAGGGCGCTGCGGCGTCGGCCTTTTCGCCGGCGTCGTCCGCGATGGTGGCCCGGATGGCACGCGGCGGCAAGGCCGGCACCTACTTTGGCCGGTATGGCTCCTGGAAGAGCCTGGGCTACATCATCGGGCCGCCGCTGGGTGCGGGGCTGATCCTGGCGGGCGGTTTCCCGCTGTTGTTCGGCGCCCTCTCCGTCCTGGCCGCGCTCACGGCCGTGTGGGTGCTGGTGTCCGTCGCGAACCTGGAACCGCTCCCCCGAAAGCGGTACACGGTGATGGACCTGGCCCGGCAGGTGGGCGAGCGTCAGTTCCTGGTTCCCACGCTGGTGCTGGCCGCGTCCACCGGCGCGCTGGGTGCCGCCGTCGGTTTCCTTCCGGCACTGGCCGCCCGCCATGGCATGGACGCCTTCGCCGGCACGGCCGCGGTCAGCGTGGTGGCGCTGGGCTCGGTGCTGACCCAGCCGTGGATCGGCAGGCTGCGTGACCGGAACGCCGTCACTGACAACAGGGGCACCACCGTTGGCCTGCTGCTGATTGCCGCGGGCGTCGCCCTCGTTGCGGCTGCCCCGGGCGTGGTGACCGTTTTCGTGGCCGCGGCGTGCATCGGGACCGGGATCGGCGCCGCCACGCCGCTGGGCTTCGCGCACCTGGCGGACACCACGCCGCCGGAACGGATGGGCCGGACCATGGGCTCGGCCGAACTCGGCCGCGAACTGGGTGACGCCGGCGGCCCGCTCCTGGTGGGCGGCATCGCGACGGCCACGGCGCTGCCGTTCGGCCTGGGCGTCCTCGCAGTGCTGGTGGCGGCAGCAAGCATTCCCCGGCTCGACCCCGTTAAGCCGGATGCCACCGGCCCCTGAGCAGCCATCCAGCTTTTTGTGTCACCCTTAAGCGCGATGACTTCTTCACAGCAACTACCCACCAGGACACCCTCCCGGCCCGCTCCGGGCTCGGCGTTCCTGTTCGTGCTGTCCACTGTGGCCTGCATTGCCGGGCTGGTTGCCACGTACTACTTCTTCGTCCAGACTGCAACGGGCCAGTTCATCGATGAGTCCGCGTTGGTGGAAGCCGTGGACATCCACGGACCGGCAGGCAAGGCCGCAACCCAGTTCCTGGACTGGCTGCCCACCATCTCCCTGGTGATGGCCGCCGTCGTGGTCCTGTTCGTCACGGTGATCCGGCGGCATTGGGCGGAAGCGGGAATCGCGGTGGCGGCGTGCATCGGCGCCAACGTGGCCACGCAGGTGCTCAAGGACCTGCTGCCTGCCCGTCCGGACAAAGGCGTGCTGACCCTTGAGCTTAACTCCCTGCCGTCCGGGCACACCACGCTGGCGGCCTCCGCCGCGGCCGCCGTGTTCCTGATGGCATCCCCGCGCTGGCGCCCCATGGCCGGTTTCATTGGTGGTTCGTTTGCCATTGCCTCCGGCGCCTCCACCGTGATCAACCAGTGGCACCGGCCCGCGGACGTGGTGGCCGCCTTCCTGCTGGTGGGTGCCTTCATGATCCCTGCGGGCTGGCTGATCCTGCGCCGCGGTTCCTGGAACGAGTGGGACGGGTTCGGCCGGCACCTTGGCTCGGCCCGGATCTGGCTGACGCTTCCGGTGCTGATCGGGTTGGCCTCGGCCGGGGTGGCCGTCTATTCGCTGATCCGGATTGCGCCCAGCCCGTGGCAGGAAACCAGCACCACAAACTACTTCTGGGCCGGGATCTCGCTGATTGTGATCGCGGGGTACCTGGCTACGGTGGCAACGACGTCCTTGTTCGCGTTCGCGGCACGGCGACGGGACGCGACCGGCCCGTAAAGGGCCACCGGCGGGCGTCAGTAACCGTCGCCGGGGTCTGCCGAATCCCGGCCGATGCTCTCATCCATGGCGGCCGCCAGCTCAACTTCGTCAAGGTAGCGGGCGGCGGGCTTTCCCGTCTCCTTGGCCAGCAAATCCATGGTGGCCAAGTGCTGGCGTGCCAGTTCGATGGCGAGCTGCTCGACGATGCGGGGCCCGTTCCGCACCACCAGATCGCTGAGGTACGCCTGGAGGCGGCCGGCCGGATTTCCAGGAGTCATGGCCTCGGCGGCGACGAGCCTGGTCAGGGCCGCGGCAGCGACGGCAGGTTTGTCGCCGAAGAGTTCCACGTTCGTCCCTCCATAGCCGCGGGCTGTCATGGGCGTCGCCCGGATAGGTAGCTACAATTTAGCGCCTTCCCTGGCACGCCGGTAAAGGGTCCTAGTACCTGAACGGGACGCGCCGGCACCGAAGTCGGCTGCCCATTTTATGTCGGCGCCTGGAGGTCCGGCCCGCAGCCGGAAACTCTTGACCGAACCTTGCGGAATTTACTCCGGGTAACTTGAGCGCCGCCGTCGATAGTTGCTAGTGCCTGGTGGCGTCTTGAAGTGGGCGCCCCCAGGCACTCCAGTATCCGGGGCCGGCCAGGCTCAGGGTTCGAGCCGCCTGCGAAGGAGGCAGAACTCGTTGCCCTCCGGGTCCTGCAGGACGTGCCACTGCTCCCGGCCGGTCTGGCCGACGTCGGCCGGCCGCGCTCCCAGTGCCAGCAATCGTTCCAGTTCGGCATCCTGGTCCCGGTCCACCGGGTTGATGTCGATGTGCAGCGGCAGCCGCCCCACGCGCGGGTTGCTGCTGGGGCTGAAGATGATGGTGGGCTGAAGGCCGCCGAAACCGGCCGCCGGACCGATTTCGATCGAGCCCTCCTCACGGTCCAGCTCGACGTAGCCAAGGACTCCACACCAGAACGGCGCAAGCAGTTCGGGGTCGGCGCAATTCAGGACAAGTTCACTGATTCGGGATGACATGACCGCAGTCTACCGACGCGCAAACCCCTTTTCGCGGCGCCGTCTCCCTTGCGCGTCCCACATATCGGGGGCGTCCGGGCGGCTCCGGGTCGCCACGAACGGTCGCTGCCGCCAGGCCAGCCCGGCGGGAGGGAGCGCCGCTGCAAGGGGGGCTGCAGCGGCGCCCTCTTCCGCCGGGCTGGCGGTGGTCAGGCGCAGTAGACCTTCCTGTTTCCGGTGCCGATGTCCAGGGTGACCTTGACCGATGCGGTGGACTGCGCCCCGCTGGCAAACGTGGCAACCACCCGCACGGTTGCGGTGACGGAACTGACCTGGGAAAAGACCACGGAATCACCCGAAACCACGAAGCTCCCGGATGTCCCGCCGGATCCCGCGAAGTCCAGGCTGGATCCGTACGTCCCGTTGGACCCGGCCGCAGAAACGGTGAACTTTGTTGGTACCTCGGACAATCCGGAATAGCTCAGCTGGATGGTCTTGTTGGCGGTGTCCCCGGCGGTGCAGGCAGGGGTGGGCAGGACCGGCGTCGGCCAGGTGCCGGACGCCGTGACGGCCATGCTTGCCGTCGCGCTTTGCTGCCAGAGGGCCGACGCCGTGCCGGCGCCGGCGCCCAGCAGCACTGTGAGCAAAAATGCCCCCACGGCGAACGTGGCTCCTGGAATGCTCCTCAGCCGCGGCATTCAGGCGGCCTCGGCAGCTGGGTCATCGTGCTTGCGGGCCTTGCGAACGGACTTGTAGACCGTGATGGAGCCGTAGCCGATCAGTGCCACAGCCGCGATGACCGTCCACATTTCCCGGTCCGAATTGCCCAGGAAGTTGGCCACGAAACCGACATACGGGACGGCGTAGAACAGCTTGCCTTTGACCTGGATGGCCCGGATGGGCTCGGGATCGTTGGCCCCGTTGTTGTCGCCCTTGGTGATGAGCGTCTTCTCCCCGGACTGGGTGGAACCAAACCCGACAATCCGGTGCGTTTCCACGTCGGGGCGGCCCGAGTACAGCTGGAAGGTGATGACGTCGCCGTACTTGAGTTCGTTGAACGGCACCGGTTTCATCACCATGAAGGTGCCGGGCGGGTAGTGCTGCGCCATGGACTTGGTCAGCACGGTGTAGGTCTGCGATCCGGTCGCCACCGGCACCACGATCAGGACAATGGCGGCGAACAGCGCCACGAGCATCGCCGCCATGCTCAGAATGCGTCCGACGGCGGCCCAGGCGCCTTTGCGCCGGCGTGCCGGCTTTGGCTCGGCTGCCGGAGTGACGGGTTCGGTGTCTCCGCCGAGAAGGCGTTCGGTCAGGTCAGCAGCCACTGGGCACCCCGCAGAGTTGACGCGCGGTGAGTGGAAGGGAGATGGTCACTGCTTGTCCTTTCACTGTTGACGGGGCGCCGGGGGCGAGGCTGACCTGGAAGCAGAAGATGGTGGACCCGCCTTTGCCCACCGTGGGCGAGGCAAGGCCGCTGGCGCCGATCTGCGCGTAGCCGGTGCTGGAGCTGCATTCTGTGGAGGAAACGGCGGTCTTCGCGCTCACGATGATGTAGGAGGCCAGCGTGCCCCCGCCGGTGTTGGCCACTGTTGGCTGGCCCACCGTGGTGGCGGTGTTGAACTGGCCGCCGGCGTTGGTGTTGTTGGTGACCACCACTCCCCCGGAGACCGGGCTACCTGGCCCGAGCGTGCCGGCTGGAGACAATGCCAGGTTCGCCGCGGCCTCGTTGGCCAGGGTCATGTTCGTGGTGGCGCCGGAGTTGACCGCCGTCAGCGCCACATCGAACGAGGCCGCAGACACGGTTCCGGGAGCGGCCACCGCGGACGCGTTCCAGAGGGCAAAAGTTCCCTGCACGGTGAACAGGCCCAGGACCACGGCAGCGGCGATCAATGCCGCTGCCTTCAGTGAGCGCGTGATGCGCATGTGGCTTCCTCCTGGTCCTGTTTCCTGGTACTGCCGGCCGGGTGGCCCTGGGGCCACCCGGCCACGTCAGGCTAGGAGAGGCCGGGCTGGGTGACCTGGGTCAGCTGGAAGGCCACGTTGTTGAAGTTGTAGCTCTTGGTGGTGTCCGCGCGGCCGGTGGTGGTGGACAGGAATTCGAAGGTGATGGTTGCGGTGACCGTCTGGTCCGATCCCGTTGGAACCAGGGGGTTTGCGACGGCGGTGCTGCCCACGGTGAGCGCGGGAGCACTGACCGAGACGTTGGCCGGGGTGAAGCCGTTGGTGGCGCTGATGCCGGTGGTGGTGACGTTGGCGGCCATCTTGTTGCCCACCAGGGTCACGGTCAGGTCCTGGGTGAACGTGAGCTTGTCGCCCGGGACAACCTTGTAAGCGGAGATGTCGGGAATGACGGTGCCGGTACGGTCTTTCCAGACGCCGTTGACGGCCTTGACGACGTTCAGGTCGCCGGAAACGATGGTGCCGGGAGCGGCGGTTGCTTCTGCGTTCCAGTTGGCCAGGGTGCCCCCGCCGCCCAGCAGCAGCGCGGCGCCAACGGCGATAGCGGCAGTTCCCTTGACCAGAGTGCTGTTCTTCATGGTGTCCCCTCAGACTTTGTGGTGTTCGTTTTGACTAGCTGGGAACTACTTTGCAGGGCCAAGCTCAGGAAGCGAGGGGGTAAAGAGTCAACAAATGCTCAAGGTATTTGAAATTTCAACTGCTGCTTGACCTGCGGTTATAGTCGCAGCCCCGGCTCAGGACCGGTCCAGCAGCAGCCGGCACCAGGCATCGCCCAACCACCCGGCGAACCGTTCCGGATCCCAGCCGCGCTGGCCCACCAGCAGCCCCCAGTACTCCGGCCCGTTCATGCTCCATACAGCGTCGGCGAGTTCCGCGGCCGGCAGGTCGGTGCGGAGCTCCCCTGTCGTGGCGAGGTCCGCGATGAATTGGCGCATGTTGGCCGCGCGCCGGTCCGAGATCTCCCGCCAGAGCGCGCCGCAGTCCGGATCGGTGCCGGCCGCATCACGGAGCGCCTCGTACACCGGCGCCAGCCGGGGCTGGATGTGTGCCAGGGCCTGGGCGTACAGGGAGATCTTCTCGGCCGCCCGCGTCGCCTCGCGTATGCGGATCACGTAGTCCCGGCGCTCGGCCGGGACGGCCTGGCCGGTCCCCGAGATCGCCGCCTCCACCACCCCGCGCAGGAGGTCCGGCTTCCGCCCGATCGTGGCGTAAACCGTGTCGACGGCGACACCCGCCCGCCGGGCGATGGCCGCAACGGTGGCGGACCGGTACCCCTCGCCCACGAACAGGTCCCGGGCAGCGGAGAGCACCGCGTCCCGGGTTGCCGCCGCTTGTTCCCTCCGCAACGGGGAGTTGTAGCGGCGTGCCTGGGCATTGACTTCACTCATCGCCGGGCCTAGCCTTAATTCATCCGAACATCATTCGGATGAATTGTAGCAGGAAGCCCGGGACCGCAGCGGAGCGGCACGGACGGAAGGGCAGGACACCATGTCGGAGCGCTTCACCACCGTGGTCATCGGCGGCGGCCAGGCAGGCCTGGCCATGGGCTACCACCTTGCCCGCCTCAACCGGCCGTTTGTGATCCTGGATGAACATGCGGCGGCCGGTGACAGCTGGCGCGCCCGCTGGGACTCCCTCAGGCTCTTTACCCCGGCCCGGTACGACGCCCTGCCAGGCAGCCGGTTCCCCGCACCGCAATGGTCCTTCCCCTCCCGCGAAGAGTTCGCCGATTACCTGGGCCGCTACGGTGAAGAGTTCGGGTTGCCGGTCCGGCACAATGTCCGGGTCACCGGCCTCCGCCACGACAGCCACGCCTTCGTCATTGACGCCGGCGGCCGGCGGTTCGAAGCCGACAACGTGGTGGTCGCCTCCGGCTGGGACCGGAAACCCCGAATTCCCGCTTTCGCCGGGCAGCTCAGCCCGGCCATCCGGCAGCTCACAGCAGGGAGCTACCGGAGCCCCCGTGACCTCGCGCCGGGACCGGTCCTGGTGGTCGGCGCCGGCAATTCAGGCGCGGACATCGCCCTGGAACTTGCTTCCACCCGCACCACTTACCTGTCCGGCCGCCATCCGGGCGAAATCCCCTGGCGCGTCGACGCCGCCGCCGCCCGCCCGCTGACGCTGGCCGTCTTCTTTGCCTTCTCCCATATCCTCACGCTCGGCACGCCCGCCGGCCGGAAGGCCCGGCCCCGGGTCCTCTCGCACAGCGGGCCACTGGTCAGGGTGAAGAACCGGGACCTGGTGCGCGCCGGCGTCGTACGCGTTGCCAGGACGGAAGGCACCAAAGACGGCCTTCCGCTGTTGGCTGGCGGGAGGACGCTGGAAGTGGCCAACGTCATCTGGTGTACCGGATTCACTCCGGACCTGGACTGGATCCACCTGCCCGTGATGGGCGCGGACGGCCAGCCTGCCCAAGACCGGGGCGTGGCCACCAGCCAGCCCGGACTCTACTTCCTCGGCGCCACCTTCCAGCATTCGCTGGCCTCCTCCATGGTCCACGGCGTGGGCCGCGACGCGGAATTCATCGCCGGCAGGATCGCGGCAGCCGCGGCACCGGCGGCAGCCGCGGGATCATCAACTGCAGCACCGGATGCGGTCAGGCCGGAAGGCTCAACTGCTCCACAATGATCCTCGCGGTCCCGGGGTCGCCAAGGATCCGGAAGTGCCCGGCCACCGGCAACTCGATATTGGTGGCGCCGGGGAGCACGCTGCCCTCCGGGATGTGCGGGTCGAACGGGCCGTACAGGGACGTGATGCGGCTGTTGATGGTCTGCTCGCGCGCCATCTGCAGGGTTAACGCGTTGCGCGGTGAGAAGATCCGCAGGCTGGGCAGCAGCATGTACCGGGCGTAGCGGGAACCGGAGAATGGTGCGCACACGGCAATCATCCGGTCGATCCGGTGCTCGGGATCCAGGGACAGCATGGTGTATTTGCCGATCAGCCCGCCTTTGCTGTGGGCCACCAGGATGGCGTTGTGCAGGCCCGCCTCCTCCAGATGCTGGGCCACCAGCCTGGCGGCGTCCGGGACCTTGAGTTTGTTGCGCTGCAGCACAGTGACCACGTGAACGGGATGCCCGGCATCATGGATGGCCCGGATGAGCGGCATCATGAACTGCCAGTTTTCATAGACGCCGGGGATGATCACCACGGGCTGCAGGGTGCCCGTCCGGAAGGAGGCCGGCTGCACGCGGGAGAGGAACCCCCTGACCTGCCAGCCGGTGGCATAGGCATAGTCCTGGGCCCACCACACGGCTTTGTGCAGGGGGCTGATGCGGGCGCTCGCGCCGGGGTCGGTCATGTGTCGAGAATAGCCTGCCGGCGTCAGTAGTTCCGGCGATGCTTGAGGCGGGGCAAGACGACGCCGAACACGGCCGCCGCCGCGAACCCCAGGATGCCCGTGGCTGAGATCCCCGGACCCAGGGAGGCCAGTGCCGTCACCCCGGAGAGGAGCACCGGGCCGCCGGTGGACCCGGCGTCCGCCATAAACCGCCAGAGGCCCAGGAACTGGCCGCGGCCGCGATCCGGCGAGAAGTCCGCTCCCAGGGTCATCACCAGCCCGGAGCTGATGCCGTTGCCGAAGCCGATCAGCAGCGCAGCCAGCAGCAGTCCCGTGAAGGATCCGGTGAGCGGGATCAACAGCAGTGCGGTTCCCATGAGCAACGTGGAGGGGATGGCCACCCATTGCCGGCCTTTGCGGTCCATCAGTTTGCCGGCGGGATAGAACACCATCATGTCGATCGCACCGGAGAGGCCGTAGATCAGGGACGCGGAGGTGGCGTCCATGCCCAGATGGTCGGCCCAGAGCGGGATCACCACCTGCCGGGAGGACCGCAACGCACTGAGCAGCAGGATGCCCACACCCAGCGAGAGGAATACGCCCGCGTGCGAAACCGCGACGCTCCGGAGCGTGGGCTGGGTGGCGCCGTCCCCGCCCGGCGGGGCGTCCGGCACGGCCAGGTCCGGGATGGTGAGGGACAGCAGGGCTGCCGAGGCCATGGCCACCACGCCCACCCAGTACGCGCCGGCGATGCCGAAGAACTGCATCACGGCCGCGCCCGCAAAGGGGCCGATGAACACTCCGATACGGTTCACCCCGCCCAAGGTGGACAGCGCCCTGGCACGGAACGCCACGGGCACGGCCTCGGTGAGGTATTTCTGCCGGGCCAGGCCGAACACCGCACCGGACATCCCGACGACGGTCATCGCCACGGCCAGCAGCCAGAGTCCGTTCGGGGCCAGCGCGGAGGTGGCGGCGGCGGCGAGTGCCAGGCCGGCGGCGACGGCGGCGCCCACGATGGACCAGCGCTCTCCGAAGCGCAGGGTCACCAGGGACGCGGGCAGGTTGAAGAACCAGGAGCCCAGGCCGATGAGGGTCACGATGAGGGCTGCCACGGCCACTGATGCGCCCAGCTCGCGGGCCGACAATGCCACCACCGGGAGGATGGCACCCTGGCCGATTCCGAAGAGCAGCGTGGGACCGAACGCGGCGACCGCAATACTGCGCAGGTTGAAGGGCTGGGCGTCATCCGGGGAAGTCATCAGATTTATCCTAGGGCCGCCGCCAACGCATCAGGGCCGTGACGCGAAGGACGGGGTGTGGCAGCGCCCCGGGCCCCTAACGTTTCCTGGGCCGGGGCTCGATGCCCGCCAACGCCCGGACCAGGTTGACCAGCTCCGCCACGGCCCCAATGACCGAGCCCGCCATGGCGATCACCAGGAGCACCCGCACCAGCACCGGCCAGCCGGTCCAGCCGCCGGTGAAGTCGAAGGGGAAGACCTCCCAGACGCGGACGGTGGCGGCCAGGCCGAAGCCCAGCGCCACCAGGTTTCCCACGGCCCAAAGGGCCCGGGCACGGATCAGGACGCAGACCACGCCCACCACGATGCCGGCGATCATGGACGCGTTGATCAGGTCAAGGACGCGGACCATGCCGGAGGTGAGGAAGGGCAACACCTGCCACCCGGGCCAGATGTTGATCCCGTACAGGAGCAGGGCATTGACCACTGCGGAGCCAATGTTGCCGCTCCCGCCGGTGGAAGTCCGGTCCGCCATGGCACCACCCTCCCCCGGCCCCACCGCATGCCGAAAGTGCCGAAGGTCCCCCCGCCGGCGTGCGTCCCGGCGGTAAAAATACAGGGGTCACAAAAGGGCCGGCGAGGAGTAGCGTTCGCCTTATGGGGCGCTGATTCGTGCCCACCGCCAAGGGGAGGTCATTTCATGGGTGAAGTGTGGGTTCGCACTCTGGGCAACGGGTTGGTCCGGGCAGACCGGGTCACCGAGATTGCGTCCACCCGGGGGTCCTTGCACGAGGACCGCGGGTATTCACTGAAGGTCATTGTGGACGGCAAGGGCCACGTGCTGATTGACGACGCCGGCCTGCAGGGTTCCCTGCCGGAGCGCCTGGAGTATGCCCGGCACATGGAGGATGCCCTGCTGCTCGCCATCGACGAGGCTCGCGAGAACGACGCGTCGATGGTGATCTCCTACGAGCCCGAACGCGAGCGCTGGTCTGCCGCTCCGGTCTCTGTATTAACGGGCAGGCTCCCCGAAGTGGTCTGACCCCGGGGGCCCGCCGCCGGACTGCCTCAGTTGTGCGTCGGTTCCTCCACCAGCGCGGTCGCGATGCTGGCTGCGTCCTCCAAGGCTGCCAGGAAGCGTTCCGCGTCCAGGGCCGCCGCGCAGCCGGTGCCGGCCGCAGTGATGGCCTGCCGGTACCGGTGGTCAACGGCATCGCCGCAGGCGAAGACTCCGGTGAGGTTGGTGCAGGTGGTGGGGGCATCCACTTTGATGTAGCCCTCCTCGTCCAGATCCACTTGGCCGGCCACGAGTTCGGTCCGCGGCAGGTGCCCGATGGCCACGAAGATGCCGGTGGCATCCTGGTGCCGGGTTTCGCCGGTGCGGGTATCCGTGAGGGTCACGCCGGTGACCTTGCCGTCGCCGTGGATGGCGCTGACCGCGGAGTTCCAGGCGAACCGGATCTTGGGGTTGTCCTTGGCCCGCTGCGCCATGATGCGGGAGGCCCGCAGTTCGCCCTTGCGGACCACCACAGTGACGGTCTTGCCGAAGCGGGTCAGGAAAGTTGCTTCCTCCATGGCGGAGTCGCCGCCGCCCACGACGATGATGTCCTGGTCGCGGAAGAAGAACCCATCGCAGGTGGCGCACCAGGAGACGCCGTGGCCGCTGAACTTCTTCTCCTCCGGCAGGCCGAGTTCCTTATAGGCGGAGCCGGTGGCGAGGATGACCGCCTGCGCCTCGTACGTCTCCCCGCCGCCGGTGACCACGCGCTTGACGGGGCCTTTGAGCTCAACGGAGGTGGCGTCGTCGTATTCGATGCGGGCGCCGAACTTTTCCGCCTGCTGCTGCAGGCCGTCCATCAGCTCCGGGCCCTGGATGCCGCCCGGGAAACCGGGGAAATTCTCCACTTCGGTGGTGTTCATCAGGGCACCGCCGGCCGTGACGGAGCCGGCCAGGACCAGCGGGTTCAGTCCGGCGCGGGCGGCGTAGATGGCGGCGGTGTAGCCGGACGGGCCGGAACCGATAATGATCAGCTGTTCTTTGCTCATGGGATGTCCTTCGGAGGCGGTGCTACTGGGCGTGCCTTGATCACATCACGGATCAGAGCGGGAGGGCCAACGTTCGCTTCGATGTCATAAAGGCCGCGGTGTTGCGCACATCACATTCTGTCCCTACTCTGGTTGAGGCTTAAGCAAACAGGCCATGCAAGAAGCTGCAGCGTCGCAGCCAATGCCGGGGAAGGCTTTACAACGTGAATTCGAAGCTTAATATCGTGGTCCGGATTGACCTGGACCACAGCAAGGCCCAGGTGATTGCAAAGGGGCATATCACCATCCACAGCATTAACGCACTCTATGTCGTGGCCAAGCGTGCCAACTCCCTCAAAGGGGGCCTGGACCTGGAGCTTGATATCTCCAGCGCCTGGGTGGACGAGGATGCGCTGGAAATGCTCCGTTCCGCAGCCCGGTCCAGGCACCTGCCGGCCAAGATCGATCCCGGCCAGGCACCCTGCACCATCAGCGTGCTGGCTGACCGGCGGCATCGTTCCGCGACGCCTGCCCGCCAGGCCGCATAGCCCGTCCCGGCCGCTCGCCGCGCCCCCTGATCGGGCCAGAGCCGGCCGGCCACATTTTCCTCTCCCGCTTTAACCAACGAAGTGCAGCTGCACCCGAACAGACGGGTGGCTGCACTTCGTGACGTCATGGCTTTCTTCCGGGAGTTTCGGGTCGAACAGCTCCTGGACCTACAGCAGCCGGTCGCTGCCGGCGAGGAACTCCCGGAGTTCCATCTGGGTCAGGCCCGCCGCGTCGCTCAGGGCGTCCGGCGCGGCACCCAGCCGGGAGGCGCCGCGCACGGCGTTGGCAAACCCCTCCTGCGCGGCATCCAGCTCCCACTGGATGCTTTCCACCCGCGCGGAGGCCAGCCGGACCGCTTCCAGTGGATCTCCGGCAGGTTCGCTATCCAGCCTGTACCCGCAGGCACATGACCATTCGGAGGAGCCGAGCTCAAGTGGAGCCCAGCCGAGGGAAGCAATGGGGACCGGGGAGGCCGTCATTTCCACGCCGCAATGCATGGGGGCCGCGGGTGCCGTGATGTCCAGCGCCACGCTTTCCGCGGGCCGGGCGGGAGTCTCGGTGTCTATCGTCACCGGGATCGAGTGCCCGGCCGCCTGAGGTTCAAGTACTGCAGTCATTCGATCCACCATCCGATAGTTCACTAACAATGTAGCTAGTCTAACTAGGATTACTTCGTTGTCTACCGGGATCCAATGTGCGGAGCCATGTTGACGGCGTCCACCGCCTCGCGCATGCGCATCAGGAAGTGCATCACCGCTTTGATTTCCTCCGGCGACAGGGACTCGGCGGCCTCGAGCATGCGCTTATGCATTTGGTTGAGGTTATGCCGGACTTCCTCGTCGGCTCCGGGTGCGGGCCGGAGAATGATGGCGCGGCGGTCCGACGGGTGGCGTTCACGCGTTACATGGCCGCTGGCAACCAGCCGGTCCACGAGCGTGGTCATGGAGGCCGAGGTGATTCCCAGCCGGCCTGCCAGTTCCGTGGGGCGTACGCCCACGCCGGCGGCTTCTGCGTCAATGAGGTACCGCAGGGCCAGGAGATCGGTCTCCCCCATGGCGGGCGACGAGCGGGTACGCCGGCGCATGGCGGTTTCGGATGTGCGGAACTCCCGGAGGGCGTTGATCACATCAACGGCCCTGGGCTCTGTGTCTTCCAGGGTGGGGTACGAGTAGCCTTCGCTTGCACCATGCGGGGTCATGCGAATTCCTTCGATATCCTACTTGCTTGACTGTCTAACGAATCTATCGTAGCCCATCCGCCGGCCCGGCCCCCGAAGAGCTCGGGCAAGTACCTGCGCCGGCCGCCGGAAAAAGTAGAGTACCGGCTACTCGTGCACCCGCCCTGGCCACCCAATAAATTGCAAGGAAACCTGCGGCGGCCGATGCCACTGGGTACGACTTGAATGGGGGTGCGGGGTGGCGGTTGGCCCGGCGCATAACAGGGGACCCGAACGGCAAGGGTTCCTGCTGGACCTGATAACAGGTACCGAGGACGACGCCGGCTCCCTGCAGACGCTCGCCGACGCAGCGGCCAGGTGGCTCAGTACGACGGCCGGCTCAACGATCGAGTGCGGCGCCGTGCTGCACAGGCAGCGAACCTACGCCGCCGGTGCCGGCAGCACACCGGGAGCAGCCCGCTTCGCGGCGGCCGAGGAGGAACACGGAGACGGGCCCACGGCGCTGGGCGTGGGGTTGTCAGCGCCCGTGGTGGTCAACCCCACGGGCTCCGCCGCGCGCTGGCAGGCGTACCGTCACCGGTTGCTGGACGGCGGATACGGAGCGGCATTGGCCCTCCCCCTCGAACTGCGGCCCGGATCGTCGGGAGCCCTGGTGTTCCTGGCCCACGGCAACTACGCCTTCATCACCCGGATCACCAACGAGGCGGCCTGGTTTGCCGGGGTGGCCTCACAGAGCCTGAAGCTGGCCTTGGACGTCCACGGCGTCATCCGCTCCGGGGACAACCTGAAGCAGGTGCTGGAGAGCAGGACCTCCATTGATGTGGCCTGCGGTGTGCTGATGGCACAAAACCGCTGTTCCTACCCCGAGGCCTTCAGCAAGCTCGCCGGGGCGTCGCGGCACCGCAACCTCAAGGTCCGCAGCGTTGCGGACAGCATCCTCAGCACCATGCCCAGCGGCGCCACCCGGTTTGAGCCCCCGGCGTTTGCCTGAGGACTACCGGAAGGGCAGCGGCATACCGGTACCCGGAGGGGTTAGTGGCGCGCCCGCGCCCGGATGAGCCCGGCCGCGACGAGCCCGGCAGCTCCGAGGGAAGCCAACATGCCGCCGAGAGCCACGAAGTAATCTGTAATGGTCATTGCCCTGCGCTCCGTCCATGCCACTGAAACTGCCTGATGAGCCCAAGCTACGCGCCGAGTCTCAGCGTTTCCCGAAGGATCGCCAGCAGGTTTGGTCAAGATCTGATGAAAATCAGCTGCGGGCATCCACATAGTTCGGTTCCCCGATCTTCCCTTTGGCGGGGCGTTCCGTATTATTCATGCATGTGGACAAAACAAAGCCAGAGCTACTGCCCCACCTGCGGCAGGGCCACTAAGCACGTCACGCACTTCCGAAAGGACGACGCCGGCTCGCTGGTTGCGGAGGTCCGTTGCAGTGAGTGCCCCGAGATTGAGAGTGCCGTCGCCTGAGTCCCTTCGGCGCCTCCTCCGGCCGGCTTATGGCCTGCCGGCGTGCGGACGGACGACGACGAAGATCACCAGGGCCACTGCCTGCACCCCGGTGATGGTCACCGCCAAGGCCGGAATTGATTGTTCATAGAGCAGGCCGATGAGGAAGCTTCCCGCCAGCCAGGCAAGGCCGTAACAGGCAGTGAACATCCCGTATGCACTCCCCCGCCGGGCTGCGGGTGCCAGCCCCGCGACGCCGGCCCGCATGGTGCTTTCCTGGACCCCCATGGCCGCTCCCCACACCAGCACCCCCGCCACCGCGAGCACTGTGTTGTTGCTAAAGCCAAGCCACGGGACTGCTGCGGCCAGCACCGGCAGGACCACGAGGACTTTCAGGCCCACCCGGTCAAAGAGCCACCCGGAGGCCAGGGCCGCGACGGCGTCAACTCCCATGGCCACCGCGTAGAGGACCGGGACCAGCGCGGGCGGAAGCAGTCCGGCCTGCACCAGGTGGAACGAAAGAAGCCCGAACGTGGCGTAGCCAAACATGGTGAGGCTGCTGAACGCGGCGTAAATCCAGTACTGCCGGGGCAACGGGGCAGCCCTGCCGGGCGGTGCGGGTGGAGCCCCAGGACGGGCATCGGCCTGCGGGGTGGCGGGTTCCGCGGGCGGCTGGCCCGGGACGGTCTCGTAGGCGGCCGGGTCCGGCACCTTGTTCTTCAGCCAGAACAGCAACAGCATGGCCGCCAGTCCGGGGATGGCCAGCAGCAGGAATCCCGGCCCGTAGCTTCCCGTCAGGGCGAGCGCCGCCCCCACCAGGAGGGGCCCCAGCAGTGCTCCCACCTGGTCCAGCGCTTCGTGCAGCGCAAAGGCCTTGCCCTGGCCCAAGGCGGAACCGGCCTCAGCCAGCATGGTGTCTTTGGCAGGGCTCCGCACGGCCTTGCCCAGCCGTTCGGCCAGGACCAGGAGGCAGGCGATCCACAGTGCATTGCTGATGCCCAGGAGCGGCACGGACAACGCCGTGAGGGCATAGCCGGAGATGGCAAGGGACCAACGCAGTGCCGGCCGGTCCGCGAGGCGCCCGAACAGCAGGCGGAGGACCAGGGCGACGGCTTCACCCGCCCCCGTGACCACGCTGACGAGGAGGGCCGAGGCACCCAGGGCGCCCAGGTAGGGCCCGGTGACGCTCCGCGCGCCCTCGTACACCATGTCCATCAGGGCACTGACGATCCCGAAGGCCACAATGAAGCGGACAGCCGTCATTGGCGTTCCCGGAACGGCCCTCCCGGCGCTACCGCTGGTATTCGTGTTCCCTCACCCGCTTCGCCGGGGCGGCAGCTTTGGCCGGGGACTTGCTGTCCGGATGTTCCGGCCGGGTCACGGCCAGGATCACCCCGATGCCAGCCAGGGAAGAGACCATGGCCGAGCCGCCGTAGGAGATGAACGGCAGCGGGACACCGATGACCGGCAGCAACCCGCTCACCATGGCGATGTTGATCACCGCCTGCCCCAGGATCCAGGTGATCACGCTGCAGGCAACGATCCGCGAGAAGGTGTCCGTGGTGCGGGCAATCGTCTTGAAGACCGTGATGGCAAGGATCGCGAACAGCCCGAGGACCAAGAGGGTGCCGGCCAGCCCAAGTTCTTCGCCCAGGATGGAGAAGATGAAGTCGTTGTGGGCTTCCGGGATCCAATTCCATTTCTGCCGGCTCTGCCCCAGGCCCACTCCGAACCAGCCGCCGGAGGCAAGCGCGTATGCGCCGTGCTGCGCCTGGTAACCCATGCCCTGGGCGTCCTCGTCCGAACCCATGCCCAGCCAGGACGAGATCCGGCCCATCCTGTTGCCGCTGGTTGCCGCGAGGACCAGGGCGGCCACAACGCAGATCAGGCCGGCCACGGAGAACACCTTCATCCGAACCCCGCCGTAGAACATGGTGGCGGCAAGGATCAACATGATGATCATGGTGGTGCCGAGGTCGTGCCCCAACGCCACGATGATCATGATCAGCCCGCCGGCGGGGCCCAGCGGTACCACCGCATGTTTCCAGTTCGCCAGCAGGGCCTGTTTCCGGTCCAGGATGGCCGCGGCCCAGACAATCAGCGCCAGCTTGGCGAACTCGGAGGGCTGGGCGGTGAATCCGCCTACGCTCAGCCAGTTCCGGTTGCCGTTCACGGACATGCCCAGCGGCGTGAACACCAGGACCAGCGCTGCCAGTGACCCGATCAGCATGGGCCAGCCCAGGCGCCGGATCCGCCGCACGGGCATCCGGGCCAGAAGCAGCATGATCACCACGCCTGCAACGGTCCACATGGCCTGCTTGAGGGGGAGATCGTACGGATTGTTTCCTGCCGCCACGGATTCCACGGACGACGCCGACGCCACCTCCACGAGCCCGATCGCCGAGAGCGTGAGGACCACGGCCAGGATCAGCGGCCGGAGGCGACCCGGCGAGTCATCCTCCAGCCAGAGAGTAAATCGTCCCCATCCGGGCCGGCCAGGGCGGGCCGCGCTGCGTTGTTTTTGAGCTGTATCCATCTGTCCGTTCCTCAGCCTGCACCCCGGGCTTCCTCCACGGCCGGGCCCATCTCCGGGGCGGGTACCGCCGAGAAAAAAGAGTACGCCCCCGCCGCCCGGGGACCGCACCGGCGCGGCCGGGAAACCGGCATTCTGGGGAAATTGCCAGCTTGGCCCTGTAGGGTAGCGGAAACCTGTCCCCTCCCGAAGGTCATTTCGTCGTGTTCGGTTCCAGAAAATCTCCCGGCCCGGAACAGGAAGGCTCCACTCCCGTTGCCTATCCGGGCCAAGGCGAGCTGTACGCCGCCAGTTCCCGCCACAGCAGGCCCCGCCGCCGTGCCCCGCGCTGGGTCAAGGCTGTGGTCGCCGTCGTCTCCGTGCTCCTCCTCGGCGTCCTGGCGTTCGGCGGCTACTGGGCCTGGCGCCTGCAGTCCAACATCAGCACCGCGGCGCTGACCGCCGGTGGCGAACGCACCGAAGGTGCGGTCAATGACAGCACGGACCGGATGCAGATCCTGGTGCTGGGCTCGGACACCCGGAGCGGGAACAACAGCGAGTACGGCAGCGCGGACGATTCCTCCGGCTACGGACAGTCCGACGTAATGATGCTGCTGGACATCTCGGCGGACAACAAACACGTCAACGTGGTGAGCTTTCCCCGCGACCTCCTGGTGAACATCCCGGCCTGCACGGACCCGAAGACCGGCCAGAAGTATCCCGCACAGCAGGGCGCCATGATCAACAGCGCCATGAAGCAGGCTGGAATCGGCTGCGCAGTGGACACCGTGAACAAGCTCACCGGCCTGGAGATCGACCACTTCATGATGGCCGATTTCAACGCCGTCAAGGAACTGTCCAACGCGGTGGGCGGCGTGGACGTATGTGTCAGCGACGCCGTGGACGATCCCGATTCCGGGCTGCACCTGCCCGCCGGCACCTCCCAGGTGCAGGGTGAACAGGCGCTGGCGTTCCTGCGCACCCGGCATGGTTTCGCCAACGGCGGGGACCTGGGCCGGATCAAGGCCCAGCAGGGATTCCTGGCCTCGCTGACCCGCAAACTCAAGTCCGAGGGAACACTCAGCAACCCGCAAAAGGTACTGACCATCGCTGATACGGTCACCAAGAACCTGACCGTGGATTCGGGGCTGTCCTCCGTGCCGTCGCTGCTGACCATCGCCAACCGGCTGAAGAACATCGATCCGGCGAGCGTCAACTTCATCACCACTCCCACCGTCCCGGCACCGCAGGACCCCAACAGGCTGGCCCTGGACGAGCCGGCGGCCGCCAACTTCTTCGCTGCACTGCGCAGCAATCCGGACCTGAGCCAGCCGGCCACCGCCGCCCCCACCCAGGCACCCGCGACACCCGCGGCACCCGCCTACGACAAGGCGCTGCAGCCGGTATCCGTTGCCAACGGCACCGGCGTGACGGCCCGAAGCACTGCCATCGCCGGCCTGTTGGCCGACGCCGGCTTCACCAAGGTGACCAAGCTCCAGGCCACCGTCCGCACCCAGACCATGGTCTACTACAGCGCCGGGTATGAAGACGTGGCAGCGGACGTCGCCGCACTGTTCGGCCTGCCGGCCGGCAGCGTCCAGCAGGTGGCCAACATCCAGGGCGTGCAGCTCTCTGCCGGCACCGACTTCGTGACGGGCACCAAGCCCGCCACACCGCCGTCGTCAGCTGATTCCGGGAGCGTGGTGGCGCAGACCGGAAGCGACCAGACCTGCCAGGCCACCAACACCTCCGGCTACTAGCAACCCGGGGACCGTCGCAGTCCCCAAAGTACACAGTTGCCTGAATACAGCCAGCTATGTACTTTGGGATCATGCAAACCCTCACGCAGGCTCCCGTGCTGGCCCGGTTCGGCTACGCGGTCTCAGACCCAACCCGCGCCCGTGTCCTCCTGGCGCTTTCCGGGGCAGCCTCGTACCCCTCGGACCTGGCGGACAGCCTCGGCGTGTCACGGCAGAGCATGTCCAACCACCTGGCGTGCCTGCGCGGCTGCGGCTTGGTGGTTGCTGTTCCGGACGGCCGGCGCACACGCTACGAGCTCGCGGATGCCCGGATCGGCCACGCCATCACGGACCTGATCAACGTGGTCCTGGCCGTGGACCCCACCTGCTGCGGCCCCGACGGGAACGTGGCGCGATGACAGCACTCCACATGCCCGGCACGGAACGCCGGCGGGTCCTCAGCCGCCGGATCCGGCTCTTTGCAGCGGCCACCATCACCTACAACGTCATCGAGGCCGCCGTGGCGCTGTGGGCGGGCGGGGTGGCCGACTCCTCGGCCCTGATCGGCTTCGGGCTGGACTCGGTGATCGAGGTGGCGTCCGCACTGGCGTTGTCCTGGCAGTTCTCCGCCAAGGACCCGGAGCGGCGCGAGCACCTGACGCTGCGGAT
The DNA here is from genome assembly GCF_000374865.1 of Arthrobacter sp. 135MFCol5.1. Classification (GTDB taxonomy): domain Bacteria; phylum Actinomycetota; class Actinomycetes; order Actinomycetales; family Micrococcaceae; genus Arthrobacter. The sequence goes on from NZ_KB895452.1 coordinate 714,337, forward strand.
CATCGCCGTGTCCTTCTTTGCCCTTGCCGCGTTCGTTGCCGTGGACGCCGTCCGCTCGCTGGCAGGCGCGGGAGAAGCGCAGCACTCGGTTCCCGGCATCGTCATCGCGGCCCTGAGCCTGGCCGTCATGCCCGTCCTGTCCTGGGCCCAGCGCCGTGCCGGCCGCGAACTCGGCTCCCGGACGGCAGTGGCCGATTCGAAGCAGACCCTGCTGTGCACCTACCTCTCCGCCGTGCTGCTGGTTGGCCTGGTCCTGAACAGCGCCTTGGGCTGGTGGTGGGCGGACGCCGGGGCAGCACTGGTCATTGCGGCAATCGCCGTCCGTGAAGGCGTCAGCGCGTGGCGCGGGGACCCCTGCTGCGCGGTTCCGCACGCGGAGCAGGACCCGGCCGGCGACGACTGCTGCGGGCCGGCTCCGCAGTCCTTGGGCATGCCCACCATGAGGAAAGGCTGACCCGTGGGCAGCGGACACAGCCACTCCCACGGCGGAGCCGACCACCACGGCCAGCGCGGAAAGCTGCTGCTGGTTTTCGGCATCACGTTTACCGTGATGCTGGCCGAGATCCTCGGAACGGTCCTGACCGGAAGCCTGGCCCTGCTGGCGGACGCCGGGCACATGTTCACCGATTCCGCGGGGCTCCTCATTGCCGTGATTGCGGCATCCCTTGCCCTGAAGCCTGCCACCCACACCCGCACCTGGGGTTACAAGCGCGCCGAAATCATCGCCGCGGCCGGGCAGGCCGCATTGCTGCTGGGCGTGGGCGGATTCGTCATTGTGGAGGGCATCCGCCGGCTGTTTGCCCCTCCCGAGGTGGGCGGCTCCCTCATGCTGTGGTTCGGCGTCATCGGCCTGGCCGGCAACGCGGTGGGGCTTGTGGTGCTCGCCTCCGGCCGTCACCACAACTTCAACATGAAGGCCGCGTTCCTCGAGGTGCTCAACGACGCCCTGGGTTCCATCGCGGTGATCGTGGCAGCACTGGTCATCGCCCTGACCGGCTGGACCCGGGCGGACGCCGTCGTGTCCCTGCTGATCGGTGCGCTGATCATCCCGCGCACCCTCAGCCTGCTCCGGGACACCGTGAACGTGCTGATGGAAAGTACTCCCCCGGGCCTGGACCTGGCCAAAGTACGGGAACACATCCTGGCCCTGCCGCACGTCATCGACGTCCACGACCTGCACGCTTCACTGGTGGCCTCGGGCGTTCCGGTGTTGTCCGCCCACGTCACCGTGCAGGATCAGTGCATGCGCGACGGGCACTCGGCAAGCATCCTGGCCGACCTGCAACGCTGCGTGGCCAAGGACTTCGACGTCAGCATCGAGCATTCCACCTTCCAGATCGAACCCGCTGCGCACCGTGACCAGGAAAGCATCCAGCACTGACGGCACAGGCCGCCTGCCGGCCGGGCCTTCGGCCGCCGGGAGCAGAGTGGCTCAGGCGGCCACCGGCTCCTTGGTGCGTTCCCGTGGTACCGGCCCGACGGCGGGTTCCAGCTTTGCGTTGGCCCACTGCCGGAGCGGCCGCTCCACAAAGCGGAACGACGCGTACGCCACCAGCACGGTGAGGACCGCGGTCAGCGCGATCCGGAGGGGCAACGCCGGGATCAGCCGCATCAGCAACAGGTACACCGGCAAGTGCCAGAGGTACATCGCATACGACAGGTCGCGGCCGGGGTTGGCAAGCCACGGGTGGCTCAGGATCCGTGCCAGGAACCCTGCCGGCTCAAGCACCAAGGCTCCTATCAGCACCGCTGACAACAGGGCGAGCACCGCGGGCCCGGCAGCCCAGAAAACCGTGAACCACACGCCAGGCGTGTCAGGTTCCCGGAACAGGAACAGGGCGGCCCCCAGAGTAATGGCCGCCAGCGGGGCTCCCCAACGGGCCACGGACACCAACCCACCGTGCAGCCGGGAGCCGGTCCGCACGGAAGTGAACAGCAGGGCCAGTGCGCAGCCAATCAGCAGCTCGTCGGCGCGGGTATCCGGGCCGTTGTAGATCCGGGCCAGCGGCTGGCCCTCGGTGACCAGCAGGATCCGGTTCAGCAGGAACGCGCCGGCCACCGCCAGCGTGGCGAAGGCGACGGTGCGGACCTTCCACAACCGGAGCATCACCAGCAGCAGGAGCGGCCACACCAGGTAGAACTGCTCCTCAACGGCCAGGGTCCAGGTGGGGCCCAGCGTTTCCCCGGCGATGGAGTCGCCGAACACGCCAAAGTGCGCCAGGTTCATCACGTAGGCCGCGGCCGGCAGGACGAACCCCGCCTGTCCGCCCCAGCCCGAGGCCGGGAACAGGAGGCCTGCCACGAGGATCACCGCGCAGAGCGCCAGCAACGCCGGCCAGAGCCGGGCCAGGCGCTTGGCGTAGAAGATGCCCAGGTGGAGGCGGCCGGTGGTGCTCCACTCCTTCATGATCAGCAGCGTGATCACGAAGCCGCTGAGCGTGAAGAAGACGTCGACGCCGATGGATCCCCCGGGGACAAGATCGGTGGCCGTGTGAAAAAAGAACACTCCCGCCACGGCGATGGTGCGGAGCCCGTCCAGGGCATGCTTGCGCCCGGCGATGAGCCCCGTTCCGGGCAAGGCCGGGCGCTCCGCGGCTGACAAAATTCCACTGCTTGACCTAAAAACCACTAAGCAAGCATATATAACGTTTCCATAACTGCCCTGTGTGGAAGCTGGGCGGACGCTGAAAACGGGTCCCAACATCGTGGCTTGTGGCCGGCCGGCGCGCCTTCTACATTGAACACATGGTGGACCAGGACATGGCAGAAGATTTCGAGCGGCTCGTCGAACTGATCGGCGGCACGGAAGACATCAAATCCGTGTTGGACGCCATCACCACGTTTGCGGCGGCCACCATGACGGACACCACCGGCACGCCTATTGAATGCGCCGTGACCCTGCGCCGCCGCAAGCACACGGCCACCATTGGCGGCAGCAGCGATACTGCGGTGGTGCTGGACAGGATCGAGCAGACACTGGGAGACGGGCCCTGCGTCGACGCGCTGGAGACCGGCGTCCCCGTCCTGCTGGGTGACGTGGACTCCGACCCCCGGTGGCCCGAGTACCGCCAGGCCCTCGCAGCCGCGGGCATCGCCAGCGCGCTGGGGGTGCCCATGAAACTGCAGGACGACGCCGGGGCCGTCCTGGATTTTTTCGCACCCGCCAGCGGGCTCTTCAGTGAGCGGGCGGTGTCCGAGGCGGTACGGTTTGCGGACATGGCGGGCATGGCCCTGCGCCTGGCTATCCGGATAGCGTCCGCGGACCAGCGTGCCGAGCACTTGAAGGCCGCGATGGACACCAGGACCGCGATTGACGTGGCCTGCGGGATCATCATGGCGCAAAACCAGTGCAGCAAGGACCAGGCGTTTGAAGTACTCCGCCGGGCCTCCAACACGCGGAACCAAAAGCTCAACGATCTTGCCCAGTCGCTGGTGGACCGGTTCACGGGCTCCCAGCCCACAGCCGCCTACTTCGAGGATTGAGGTTGCACGCCGGCGGCGTTCCCCGCCGGCCCGGGAGCCAGCGACGCTGCTGACTCCCGGAGTGTACGGCGTGGATGTGGCCCACCCCCGAATCATGGATTTCCCTTGGGCCACATCCGCGCCAGCTAGGGGGGAGGCGGATGCACGCCCGGAAGGGGCTCGGGTGTTGTGGGGAGAACGGTCACGGATATCCTCAGACGGTGCGTTGCTGGCCGTCTGCCTGACCTTGGGCCAGCCTACAAGCACCTGCCTTCCGGCAACAACGTGCAAGCGCACAATTTTCTGTCAAGATCATGCAAGGATTCAGCGGGCTGGACCCAACCACTCCGCCATCGCTTCCGGCAGGCCCGACGCCGAGTGCCCGCCGGCCCAGGCCACGTAGCCGTCCGGACGCACCAGCACTGCAGTGGGTGCAGGCACCACGCCCAGCACCGGAAGCTCCCACGCGCCGTCGTACGTCCCGGAAACCTGCCGCACCCGCCCAGTCCACGCACCCGCGTCCAGGCCGGCACCGCCCAGTTCCAGCAGCACTGGCCGCGCCTGGTGCAACAGCTCATAAACCCGCACGGATCCCCCAACGGTGGCGATATCCAGGTCGGGCATCCGGCGTCCCACGAGGGGGTGGCCCGTGCCAGGACCGTAGGCGACGTCGAGGCCGGTGACCAGTGCCGTCACCGGATCGGCAGCGCCCTCGCGGCGGAGGACCTCGTCCAGCAGGTCCCGCAGCGCCTCCTGCCGGGGATCGGCCTTCTGGAACAGGGACTGCGCCATGGTGTATTTGAGCGCGCGGGCGCCTGCCGGGTGGCGTTCGGCATGGTAGGTGTCCAGCAGGTGGTCCCCGGCTATTCCGCGGACCACCTGCGCCAGCTTCCAACCGAGGTTCACGGCATCCTGGAGGCCCAGGCCAATGCCCTGCCCGCCGGTCGGGGAATGGACGTGGGCGGCGTCGCCGGCCAACAGGACGCGGCCCTTCCGATAGGACTCCGCCTGCCGGGTGGCGTCCGTGAAACGCGAGAGCCAGGCAGGGCTGTGCACGCCGAAGTCCGTGCCGAACACATCGGTCAAGGCGCGGCGCAGGTCCTCCAGCGTGGGCTCGGTGGCGGGACCCAGCTCCGCTTCTGTCACCACCACCCGGACCATGCCGTCTCCCATCGGGTACAGCCCGTGGGTGCCGCGGGCATCCACTGTGCCCTGCTGCACGGGTTCGCCGGCCACCTTCACCTCCGCGATCAGGCTGCTGCGGGTGGCGTCCGGGCCGGGGAAGTTGATCCCCGCCGAGCGCCGCACCACGCTGCGTCCGCCGTCGGTGCCCACCACAAACCTGGCCCGCACGGGTCCGCCGCCGGCGAGCTGGACGTCGGCGCCGTCGTCGTCCGCAACCACGCCGGTGACCTCCACGCCCCGCCGGACCTGCACGCCCAGCTCCTCTGCCCAGCCCAGCAGCAGCCGCTCGATGTGGTTCTGGAACAGAGCCAGCGTGAACGGGTGGCGCGTGGGCAGGCCGGCCAGGTCCAGCTGGGTGGCGCCAAACGTTGCCGCCTGAACGGTCTTACCCTCGGCGAGGAACCGCTCCGCGATGCCGCGCTGGTCCAGCAGTTCAATGGTTCGCGCGTGGATTCCACCGCCGCGGGAACCGGCCAGTTCCTGGGACGGCCGCCGCTCCAACACCAGCGCCTCCACGCCCGCCAGGCGCAATTCCGCCGCGAGCATCAACCCCGTGGGCCCGCTCCCCACAATCACCACATCATGCATGTTGTCCCCGCCCGTTCCTGCACCCGCCAGCCGGGATGCGGCACCCAGTATGCGTCAGCCCGGGGGCCTTGCGGCAAGCCCCCCGGAGCGCGGTACCTTGGAAATACAGGGAAGACTGCCGCCCCAAAAGCAGGCGTGCCGCCTTCTCCAGGTTGGGGGTCCCTGAGAAGGCGGCACTGCGTCCAAAGTACTTGCCGGCGCCTGCGGCACAGCCCGCCAACTGCGCTTTCGGCCGAAACTTTAACGATTCCTTTACGCCGGGCGGAACGGCCCGCCCCCAGGACGCGCGTGCGTCATCGACCAATGGGCACGCCGTTTACGCCGAATTCACCCGCCTTTACACCTGTCAAGACTGTTTGCGCCACACCGATCCTCCGTACGCTGTGGCGTAGGCCGCACAGCGGCCAAGGACGCCACACAGCGCCGTTCCGGTGCTGCACACAGGGCATAGCCCCGACTTTGCATGGCGAACGGTCTCCTCCCCGTCTTGGTGGTGCGCCAACCACATTGCTCAATTCAGGCAAAAATGGAGAAACCAAAAATGAGGAAAATACTAGTGCGCCTGCTTCTGGCGACGCTCTTGGCAGCGATGGCGCTGCTCGCTCCACAAGCGGTCCAGGCCGCCCCGCCGGTCCCGGCGTATCCTGCGTGCCCCGGTTTTGACGTCACGCTCAGTTCGACCGGTGGGACACAGGACGTCCGCATGACACGAATCAAGGACGGAATCATCTACACCGTCGTCGCCGGCCGTGGAACAACCATCACGGTGACCAATGCCGAATCCGGAAAGTCAGTAACGTTCGGCACGAAGGGTTCGGTCACCAGGAGCGCCACGGACATCGCCACCGGCGACATTACGTGGTCGCTGTCCGGCGCAAACCTGGTCCTGTTGTTCGACAAGGTTGACCTCGGCGGACCGTCCACCATCCTGTACACCGGTGTGGTCAAGTACACCACTGACAGCAACTACACCCTGACCCAGCCCTTCCAGCAGCAGTCAGGCACGCAGCGGAACATCTGCGCTGAGCTGGGCTAGGCGGACACTCGTCCGGGCGGCGGCATAAACTCCGCTGCCCGGGCGAACTTTTTTAGAGCGTTGTCGATCCGGGCTTCCCCCGCGCGTCGTATGGGTAGGGGCTCCAACAGTGGGCTCTTATTGACAAGCGAAGGGAGTTCAAAATGTCCAAGTATCTGATCCTGATTTACCAGGACGAAGCGGTGACCAGGCAGGCCGAAGGCGAGTCGATCAGCGCCAACTACCAGGAGTTCATGGAACGCCGCGGAGCGTCCCTGATCAGCGGCGCCGCCCTCCACCCGTCCTCCACGGCGACATCCATCCGGCGCGACGGGGCCGGCGGGTTCGTGGTGACGGACGGCCCCTTTGCCGAGTCGAAGGAGACCCTGGGCGGCTACTATCTGGTGGAGGCGGCCGACCTCGACGAAGCGCTCCAGATCGGCAAGGAGGTGCCCGCCGGCGTCGGGGTTGAGGTGTGGCCGGTCCGGGTGGTCAGCTGATGGCGCGGGCCGCCGGCTCGGAGGTTGCAGCCGCGGTTGCCCATGCGCACCGCCGGGAGTGGGCGTTCGTGCTGGCGGCCACGGTGCGGGTTGCCGGGGACATTGACGCCGCTGAGGAAGCCGTCCAGGACGCGTACGCCAGCGCCTTGTCCACGTGGGGCGGGAACGGCATCCCGAGCAATCCCGGGGCTTGGCTGACGGTGACAGCACGACGACGGGCTTTGGATATGCGGCGCCGTGCGGCAACGGCGCAACGGGCTCTGCCCAAGCTCCTTGGCCGTGAGGACGACGACGGCGGGTTCACAGATGGGGACGATATTCCGGATGACCGGCTGAGGCTGATTTTTACCTGTTGCCACCCTGCCCTTCCCTTTGAGGCACGGGTGGCCTTGACGCTGCGGCTGCTCTGCGGACTGTCCACGGCCGAGGTGGCGCGGGCGTTCTTGGTCCCCGAGGCCACCATGGCGGCCCGCATCACCCGGGCGAAGAAGAAGATCACGGCCGCTCACATCCCCTACCGGGTGCCGTCGGCGGACGAGCTGCACGAGCGCGTGGACGGAGTCCTGTCGGTGGTGTACCTCGTGTACACCACCGGGCACACGGCGCCGTCAGGAGCCGACCTGATGCGCCGGGACCTTGCCGAGCGCGGCGTGGAGCTTGCCCGGCTGCTGCGTGAACTGCTTCCTGCCGACCCCGATGTGGCCGGGCTCCTGGCCCTGGTCCTGCTGACAGAGGCGCGGCGGGATGCCCGGGTGGACGGGAACCGGGACCTCGTCCTGTTGGAGAACCAGGACCGGTCCAAGTGGGACCGGCACGCCGTCACGGAGGGAGTGGCGCTCCTGCGCGAGGCGCTGGCGTCCCGGCCGCCCGGCCGCTTTGCCCTCATGGCAGCCATCGCTGCCGTCCATGACGAGAGCGGGTCCTGGTCCGGCACCGACTGGCAGGAGATCCTTGGCCTTTACGACCTGCTGATGGAGCGGTGGCCCTCCCCCGTGGTCCGGCTCAACCGGGCCATCGCCCTGGGCTTCGCGGTGGGGCCGTCCGAGGGGCTGGCAGAACTCGATGCGCTTGGCGCCGAGCCGCAGCTTGCAAGGTACCCGTACCTGGCTGCGGCGCGCGGTGACTTCCTGGTCCGGCTGGGCCGGCCGGATGAGGCGCGGGTGGCGTTCGAGGAGGCATTGATCCTGACGGACAACGAAGCCGAGCAGCGTTTCCTCCGTGCCCGCCTGTCCGGCCTGGCCGGCTGACGCCGCCAGTTGCCGGTTCGCCGTGGCCCGCGGCAAAGGGAAAGCCCCTCCTAGGAGGGGCTTTCAACGTAGTGGTTGTCACTTGGCTTCCGATAGTGGTCGGTGTTGATGCACTCCCCCTTCCCGGACGCCCCCGGGCGCCCATCCGGACTATGACCTAAATCACTTTATAGACCTCCGGCTAGGGCGTAAAGACCCTAATCGAAAAAAGGCACGGCGTTCGACGGCGGGGCGCGGCCGGCGTCTGACATCGCAGCGACCGGTGCCCAAGCCAGCGACCGGGCATTATGCTTCTGACGGAGGGCAGAACTGTGAACAAAAACCGGCTTGAGGCGTTCAGCGATGGCGTGCTGGCAATCATCATCACCATCATGGTGCTGGAGCTGCGAGTACCTGAGGAGCCCACCTGGCATGGCGTCGCCGGGGTGCTGCCCACCTTGCTCAGCTACCTGCTCAGCTTCGTCTATGTGGGGATCTACTGGAACAACCACCACCACCTGATCCAGATTGCGGACCGCGTCAACGGTGCCATCCTCTGGGCCAACCTGCACCTGCTGTTCTGGCTCTCCCTGTTCCCCTTCACCACCCGGTGGATGGATGAGTCCGGGTTCGTAGAGGTGCCGGTGCTGGTCTACGGCATCAACCTTCTCGCCGCAGCCATCGCTTTCTACATCCTGGAGCAGGCACTCATCCGCGAACAGGGCAAAACCGGGGCCGTCGCCCAGGCCCTGGGGCGCGACTGGAAAGGCAAGGCCTCGCCACTGATCTACCTCGTCGGCATAGCCCTGACCCTCGCCCAGCCGCTCCTGGGTATCGCCGTGTACACGGTGGTGGCGCTGATCTGGCTGGTCCCGGACCGCCGCGTGGAGCACTTCGTGTACCGCGCCCACCAGCCCGGCGACGCCAACGGCCGGGACCTCCCCGGCCACACCACGCCCTAGGTTTCCTTTCGGCGGGACCTATTCCTCTGGTCCGGGACCATCCCCGGAGATGCACTGGTACCAGCAGGTGCCAGTGCATCCCGCCCGAAAGGAAACGCAGAATGGCCAAGGACACCGCGCTGGCCGCCGAGGGGACTCCCGAAGCAGCCCCGGGGTCACGATGGGAAGCCGTGGCAACGTGACAGCCACGAAACACAATCCGTCCGCCGTGGCAGCAATCAAGGCAGTCCACACTCTCGCGTGGCTGTCGATTGAGCTATGCGTCGTCTACGTGCTCGTCACCGGCTTGGCCGGGCGGACCGACAAGCGCGTCGGCGTGGCGGCGGCAGTGGTCGCCGCCGAAACCCTGGTATTTGCCGCCAACGGATTCCATTGCCCCCTCACCGGCCTCGCGAAACGGTACGGCGCCGAAACCGGCTCGGTCACGGACATCTACCTGCCAAAATGGTTCGCCCACAACCTTCCGGCCATCCACACTCCCCTGCTGGTGCTGATGGCCTACCTCCACATAAGGAACATCCGCCGAGGGCTGGCCGGCTAAGGGCCAACCTACCGGCGGCGCTCGTCGAACGTGGAGGAGCTCAGATGTCCGCCAGCAAGGACGTGGGGTTTTCGATGGCGTCCGCCACGAAGCGGAGGAAGCCGCCGGCGGTGCCACCGTCGCACACCCGGTGGTCGAAGGTGAGGGTGAGCTCGGTGACCTTGCGGACAGCGAGCTCACCGTTGACCACCCAGGGCTTGTCGATGATGCGGCCCACGCCGAGGATGCCCACCTCCGGGTGGTTGATGATGGCAGCGGATCCGTCCACGCCGAATACGCCGTAGTTGTTCAGGGTGAAGGTGCCGCTGCCGAGTTCGGCGGGTGTCGCCTTGCCGTCCCGGGCCACCTGCGTGAGGCGGCGGATTTCCGCGTCCAGTTCCCGGGCGCTGAGTTTCTCGGCGCCGCGGACGGAAGGCACCACGAGGCCGCGTTCGGTCTGGGCCGCGAAGCCGAGGTTGATCCCGTCGAACGAGACGATCTCCTGCGAGCCGTCCTCCGCTGTTTCGATCCGCGTGTTCAGTTCCGGGTACTTCTTCAGCCCGGCGGTGACGAACCGGGCGATGAAGGCGAGCAGGCCCGGAGCTTCCCCACCCTTGGCTTTGAGTCCTTCCCGCAGCTCCATCAACGCCGTGGCATCCACATCCACCCACACGGTCGCTTCCGGGATTTCCGAGCGGCTGCGCGCCATGTTTGCGGCCACTGCCTTCCGGACACCGCGGACAGGAGTGCGGGCGGAGACGGCAAGACCCGTGCGGGGGTCTGCGGTTTTGGTTTCGACAGGCTCAACCGCCGGGGTGCGCCTGGTTTCCGCCGGCTCGACCGCCGGGGTGGAGATGGCCGCTTCGACGTCGCGGCGCATGATGAGGCCACTGTCGCCGGAGCCTTGGAGGCCGCCGAGATCGACGCCGTGCTCCCGGGCCATGCGCCGGACCAGCGGTGAAATCACCGCGCCGAGCTTGCCGGGGACGCGGGTGCGCAGGAGGCTGAGGTCGTCCTCGGTGGTGTTGACAGGCTTGGTTTCGACAGGCTCAACCACCGAGAGCGCGGCTTTGGGAGCACGGGTGCGCCGGGCAACGCCGTGACCGCCGGGAGTGCCATAACCGATCAACACATTCCCCGACCCGGCCTTCTCCTCTTCCCGGTAAGTCTCGGCTGCAGCCTCTGAGGCAGCTGGCGCGGATGATGCCGCCCCGGGAGTGGCATCGGGCCTTCCTGAGCCGGACGACATGCTGCTTGCAGCATGGTCGTCCGGCGAAGGGGCGGGGGCGGCGTCATCCGCGTCAGCCCCACCGGCGACACCAGTAAAGAGCGGCGTCACCGAGATCAGCGGCTTCCCCACATCCAGGGTCTCCCCCGGCTTCCCGTGCAGCTCGGTGACGATCCCCGCGTACGGGGACGGAACCTCGACGGCGGACTTTGCGGTTTCCACCTCGGCGATCGGCTGGTCAACAACAATCGTGTCCCCCACCGAAACGTGCCAGGCAACGAGTTCGGCTTCGGTCAGGCCCTCGCCCAGGTCCGGCAACAAAAACACACGTGCTTGGCTCATGGTCAGTTCTCCCACTGAAGGTCGTCGACGGCGTCGAGGATGCGGTCCACGCCGGGCAGGTAGTACTTCTCGAGTTTGGGCGCCGGGTACGGGACGTCGAACCCGGTGACCCGGCGGATGGGCGCGGCCAAGTAGTGGAAGCAGCGTTCCTGGACCCGGGCCACGATCTCGGAGGACACGGACGCGAAGCCGTGTGCCTCGGCGATCACCACGGCCCGGCCGGTCTTCCGGACGGACTCACACACGGTGGCGTCGTCGAACGGCACGATGGTCCGCACGTCGATGACTTCCAGCGAGCGCCCTTCCAGCGCGGCCGCTTCGGCGGCGGCGAGCGCGGTGGGGACGGACGGGCCGTAGGCAATCAGCGTGGCATCCGTTCCGGGACGGGCGACGGCGGCCCGGCCTTCGGAGGTGTGTCCCGTCGTCGTGCCTTCCGCATGAAGGCGCCGCAGCTCACCCAAGTCCACCTGGTCCTTGGTCCAGTACATCTTCTTGGGTTCCATGAAGATGACGGGGTCGTCGGAGTCGATGGCTTCGCGGAGCATCCGGTAGCCGTCCGCCACGGTGGCGGGGGTGTACACCTTCAGGCCGGCGGTGTGGGCGTAGTAGGACTCGGAGGAATCGCAGTGGTGTTCCACTCCGCCGATGCCGCCGCCGTACGGGATGCGGATGACCAGGGGCAGTCTCACGGCCCCCTTGGTGCGGTTGTGCATCTTGGCCACGTGGCTGACAATCTGCTCGAACGCGGGGTACGCGAACGCGTCGAACTGCATCTCGATCACCGGGCGCATCCCGTTGATCGCCATGCCGACGGCCATGCCCACAATGCCGGATTCGGCCAGCGGAGTGTCGAAGCAGCGCTGTTCGCCGAACGTGGCGGTGAGGCCGTCGGTGATGCGGAAGACGCCGCCCAGCATGCCCACGTCCTCGCCGAAGACCAGGACGGAGGAGTCGGCGTGCATGGCGTCGGCGAGCGCCGTGTTCAGGGCCTTGGCCATGGTGACCGGCTGCGGGCCGGCGGCTTCGGCGGACGCCGCCGCGGAGGCTGCGGCCCGGGCGGTGGCGGCGGAAACGTTGCCGTTGGCCTCGGACGAGGTGGTGATGGTGGGGCTCACTTGCCGGCCTCCTGTGAATCGGTAGCAGCTGCGTCGCGGGCGAGTTCGTCGGCGAGCATGGCGGATTCTTCCGCCAGCTGCGGTGTCTGCCGGTCGAAAACGTGGCGGAACAGTTCCTGCGGGTCGACGGGAACATCCTCGCTGAGGCCTTCGCGGAGCTGCGCGGCAACGGCCTCGGCGTGTTCACGGATGCGGGCCTCGCCGTCGTCGTCCAACAACCCGCGGTCCGTGAGGTACGTGCGCATCCTGTTGACCGGGTCCTTGGCCCGCCACTCGGCAACCTCGCTGTTTTCGCGGTAGCGGGTGTCGTCGTCGGCGTTCGTGTGGGCCTGCATGCGGTACGTGTTCGCTTCCACCAGCAGCGGACCGGAGCCTTCTCGGGCGAGCTTGACGGCGCGGTCCAGGACGGCCAGGAGCGCCACGACGTCGTTTCCGTCCACGCGCTCGCCGGCCATGCCGTAGCCCACGGCCTTGTGCGCGAGCGACGGCGCCACAGACTGGTGCGCCAGCGGCACCGAGATGGCGTACTTGTTGTTCTGGACGAAGAAGATCACCGGCAGGTGGAAGACGGCGGCGAAGTTGAGGGCCTCATGAAAGTCACCTTCGCTGGTGGCTCCGTCGCCGCACATGGCCAGGACCACGGTGTCCTCGCCGCGGAGCTTGGCGGCGTGGGCCACCCCCACGGCGTGCAGCAGCTGGGTGGTCAGCGGGGTGCACTGGATGCCCACCTTGTTTTCGAGGGGGTCGTAACCGCCGTGCCAGTCGCCGCGGAAAATGGTCATCACCTGCACCGGGTCCACGCCACGGGTCATGACGGCCACGGCGTCACGGTAGGTGGGGAACATCCAGTCGGCGTCGGAGAGGCACAGGGCGGCGGCAACCTGGCAGGCTTCCTGCCCGTGGCTGGAGGGGTAGACGGCCATCCGGCCCTGCCGGACCAAGGCGGAGTTCTGGTCGTTGACGCGGCGGCCGACGACGAGTTGCTCGTAGGCTGCCAGCAGTTCCTTGTCGCCGGGCACGGGGTATTCGTGGCCGGGCTGGGTGCCCTGCTCACCTTCGGGGATGAGCCGGCCGTCCGGGTCTACCATCTGGATCTGGTGCCGGGCGGGGAGCATGTAGTCCTCCACCGTGATGCCGAACTTCTTCACAGCTTCGGTCAGCGCGTTTCCTGCTGGCTCGGTGCTGGTGGTGTCCGGCGCGGTGTGGTCTGCGGAGATCGTCATTGGTCCGTCCTTCGGTTGCCACTATTCGCTCCCAGTATGGTCTCGCAGCAGGTTTCGTATCTACCGGGTGGGCAAATCGTGGAGAAGCTGCTTCAAAGTGCCTACTATGGGAGACGATTTGTAACTGTGACGTGGATTACCGACGGGAGCCGTGGACAAAATGCCGGGCAAGGATGCAGCAGCCGAGGTCCCGCTGGACGACATTGACCGCCGAATCATCAGTGAGCTCACCCGGGACGGACGGATGTCCGTGACCCAGGTGGCGGAAAACGTGCACATCTCCCGGGCACATGCCTACTCGCGGATCGCCCGGCTGACCGGCGACGGGGTGCTGACCCGCTTCACCGCACTGGTAGACCCCATCAAGGCAGGGCTGAAGTCATCGGCCTATGTCACCCTCAAGCTGAAGCAGGACTCCTGGCGGGAACTTAGGGACCAGCTGGGCGCCATCCCGGAGGTACACCATATCGCCCTGGTGGGCGGTGATTTCGACGTGATCCTCCTGGTCCGGGCCGTGGACAACATCGACCTTCGCCGGGTCATTTTCGACCAACTGCAGACCATGCCGGGCGTCCTGGATACGCAGACTTTCCTGGTGTTCGAGGACGTGGATACGCGGTAGAAGCGGGCTAAGTCGCCGACCACCCCTTGCCGTCGGCGCCGGGAGGTGATGCCGACGCGCAGGGCAGGGCGTTGCCCACCCGTGCGAGTACCCGCCCGCCGATCCAAGTAGCGATCAATTCCAGTCGCTGGAAATTCGGGTACCACTACGTGTTGTTGCGCCCCTTTGCGTTCGCAAATATTGGGTCATCGATCCACCGGAAGGCACCTCGATGGAGCCACCTATGGGGGAACGGGTTCTCAATCACACACACAAGGAGTCTTTCCATGCGCCCAATGACCAAGAAGAACAAGATCGCCGCCGTCGCCATGTCCGCAGCCCTGGTGGCTGTTGGTGGCGGTGCCGCGTATGCCTACTGGAGCACCAACGGTTCGGGTACCGGCAACGCGGCCGCCTCGTCCGGGACGAAGGACGTCGTCCTGCACACCTCGTTCGCCGCTGACATCGCACCAGGCGAGACGAGGGCCGTGACCTACACGGCTGACAACCCGAACACGTCCAGCACTGTCGTCGGTTCCTTGACCCCGAGTGTCGTGACGAGCGACCCGACCAACTGTCTCGCCAGCTGGTTTACGGTCGACGCGTCCAACACACCGACGACCGTTTTGGCAAATACGACCGGAACGACTGTTGGTACCGGCACCTTGACCTTCAAAGACACCGCCACCAATCAAGATGCCTGCAAGAGCGCCACTATCACCGTGAACGTCAGCAGCAAGTAAACCAACAGCCAGTCGGGGGCGGCGCAATCCGCCCCCGGCTTGCCGTCGTCTGCACCAAGGAACAAGGGGGGCACAAGGTGCACAAGCAGGACGGGCCATCGCGGCACGGCACACGGAACGGCATCAAGGCGGCGTTCATCGCGTTGTTGTTGCTGCTGGCAAGTGCGGGGGCGCTGATCGCGGCATCGAACAATCCAAAGCCGGGCATCACTGTGCAGGTCTCCCCTGCCAGCCAGTCCGTCCAGCAGGGCCAGCCGGCAACCTACACGGTGACGGTGACGTCCACCGGAGGCTTCAGCGGAGCCGTCAACCTGGCCACCGCGGGACTCCCGGCCGGCGCGGCAGGCGCCTTCACGCCGTCGTCCGTCACCCTGACCTCCGGCAGCACCTCGACCGCAACGCTGAACGCCACCACCAGCGCCAGCACCCCGGCCGGAACCAATGCCCTGACCATTACCGGGACCAGCGGCAAGGTGTCCGGCAGCGTGGAGGCCAGCCTCACCGTGAATTACAAGATGTCCTCCGCGCTCTCGGTGGCCGCCACACCGGATTCCGTCACCGTCCCACCCGGTGCAACGGCCGTCTACACGCTGCAGTTGGCCCGCAACAACTTCCCCGCCGCAGTATCCTTCAGCGTCCAGGGCGGACTGCCCGCCGGCGCCACGGCAACGTTCTCTCCCACACCGACAACCGGCAACTCGAGCACGCTCCAGGTGGCAACCACGGCCGCCTCACCAACCGGCAGCTACAACCTGTACCTGGTGGGGACCGGAAAGGACGCCGCCGGGAAGTCGCAGTACGCCTACGCGAACGTCCAACTGGTCTTGGATTCAACCATCAAGCAGTTCACCCTCTCCGGTAACGTGCCCGGGACTCTGTCGCCCGGTACCTCGGCCGCACTGGACCTGCAGATCAGCAACCCGAACAACAAGTCTGTTTCCCTGACCAACCTGTCCGTAGCTATCGCGGGGGTTACCAGGAGCGCGGATGCCACAGCGAGGAACCTGGCGTGCACGGCGGCCGATTTCGCCCTCACCCAGTACAGCGGCCCGTACCCCCTGATGGCGCCGACTGGCAGCAGTTCGCTGTCCGGTCTCCGCCTGGCACAGTCTGCTTGGCCGCGGGTGGGGATGCTGGACAGTTCCAGGAACCAGGACGGTTGCAAAGGCGCAACCCTCCAGCTCACGTACTCGGGATCAGGACAGGGGAACTGAGATGACCAGCATCCACAGGCATCGCGGCATCAAGGCCGCGGCCCTCGCCGGGCTCCTGGCCACTGCCGGCGCCGGTACCGCCTACGCCTACTGGTCCGCGGCAGGCGGAGGCTCCGGGTCCGCCGCGGCCGGCACCATGCAGGCAGTCACCGTCGACGCCCTGGTGGCCGGCGACAACCCGAAGACGGCCCTCATCCCGGGCGGCAGCGCCGACGTCGTGCTCCGCCTGACCAATCCCAACCCCTATTCGGTGCAGGTTTACGGCGTCACTGCGAACGGCCCCGCCGCCGCTGATGCCGCGCATCCGGGCTGCACCACCACCGGTGTCCGCTTCGCGGGTGCCGCGCCGCTCACTCCCGCAACGTACGTTGCCGCCAACTCATCAGCACTCATCACCCTCCCCGGAGCGGCCACCATGGACACCACTTCCCTCGCCGCCTGCCAGGGCGCAACCTTCAGCGTCCCCGTGACGGCGGAGGTGCGGAAATGAGGTTCCTCCTGCTGCGCCGCCCGTCCCGCCGGCTGCCCTGGATCGTTACCGCCCTGCTGCTCCTGCTGGGAACGGGCACCGCCGCCTACGCGTTTTGGGCCTCAAGCACCAGCAGCAGCAACGCGGCCGCCGCTGCAGACACGCTCTCACCAGGATCGAAGCCTGCGGTCACCGCCGCCGGCTCCGCATTAACGGTCACCTGGGCCGGCGGCACCACGGTGAACGGACGCGCCGCCACCGGCTACACCGTTGCACGCTATTCGGCGGCCACCGGCGGCACGGCTACCCCTGCCACGGGCGGCTGTGCCGGGACCGTCACCACGCTTACCTGCACGGAACTGTCTGTGCCCGGCGGCATCTGGTACTACACAGTGACGCCTGCGATTGCCCTGTGGACCGGCGCCGAGAGCCCGCGAAGCAACGGCACCAGCAGTGACTCCACCGCACCGGTGGCCACCGTTTCCGGAATCTCGCCCACGCCCAACGCGGCCGGCTGGAACACCACAAGCCCCGTCAGCGTGACGGTCACGGCAGATGACGGGGCCGCCGGGTCCGGCGTCGCCTCCATTTCCTACGTGCTCGACGGCGGCGCGCAGCAGACGGTCAGCGGCGCTGTGGCCAATGTCCCCGTCAGCGGCGACGGGACCCACACGCTCACATACTTCGCCACGGACAAGGTGGGCAATGCAGGGTCCGCGCAGAGCCAGACAGTGCGGATCGACACCCAGGCACCAGCCGCGCCGGCGTTCACCCCTCCGGCGTACGTGAATGCCGGCAACGTTGGAGCGGTGCCGCTGACAGGCACCGCTGAGGCGGGGTCCAAGGTGACGCTTGTTGCCAGCGATCCGGGTTCCGCGCATTCCATTTCGGCCACGGTGACGGCATCGGGGACGGGTACCTGGTCTGCATCCCTGGACTTGACCAGCCTGAACCAAGGCGCAGTCACCTACTCGGCCACGGCCACGGACGCCGCGGGCAATACCAGCCCGGCCAAGACGGCTACTTCCACCAAGGACACGGTGGCTCCGGCCGCAGCGCAGTTCTCGAGCGTGCCGCAATACGTGAACAGTGCCGGGGTTGGTTCGGTTCCCGTCGCCGGCACCGCTGAAACCGGCGCGGTGGTGACCGTTTCGGCGATGAGCCCGGGTTCAGCCGCGGTGGTTACCGGCACGGCGACTGCCACCGCTTCAGGCTGGGCGGTGAATCTCAACCTCACGTCCCTGAGGGACGGAACGGTGACGTACACGGTCACCGTGACGGACTCCGCGGGCAACGCCAGCGTCCCTGCCACTACGACGGACACGAAGGACACCGTGGCACCCGTCCTGACCATCACGGCGCCGATGTACGTGAACCTCAGCAACTACACGGCCGTCCAAATTAGCGGCACGACAGATACAACCGGGCTTATTACGGTCACTGCCAGAAGCAGCGTGGCACCCAGCGTCACAAAGCAGGTATCGGCTTCAGGCGCCTCCTGGTCCACCAGCATGGACTTGGCCTCGCTCGATCAAGGCATCCTGACGTTCACAGCATCTCTTACCGACGCGGCCGGTAACACGGGCAGCGCAACCGCGGCGAGCTCCACCACAAAGGACACAGTGGCACCCACAATCATGAGTATAGTGCTGGCCAATGGTGGCACCGTTGGGACAGCAGACGCAGGAGACACAATCACTATCGTGTATTCGGAGTTCATGGACGCTACCAAGTTCTGCTCCTCCTGGACTACTCCCGGAACCCAAAATCTCAACGCCAACAACGACGTTACGGTCACGTTCAACCACACCAGCTCAACCAACTCGATGACGGTATCCAGCAAAACGTGCACCCTGAACGTTGGAACTATCTCGCTAGGCGCTACTGCGAACTATGCATCGACAACCTCGCCGGTGGTCTTCGTCGGCGCGAATGCTGGCGCCAGTACGGTGAGCTGGAACCCTGCTACCAACACACTGATCGTGAGACTGGGTAGCCCTAAGAACAACACCGGCGCGCAGGGAACCAACATTGCGGCAGACGTCCCCGTCTACACAGCTAGTTCAAGCCTCACGGACGCGGCAGGCAACCCCTTCGCTACGGCCAACAGCCCGTCAGGGGCATCGCGGTTCTGATCTTGCCGTGGCGTGCACCAGCGGCTCCCCTTCGATTCGTCGTCGGGGAGCCGCTACACGTTTTCGACAACGATGTTCCCTGCGCAGCCCAGATATCGGGCGGCAGGCAGTTCGGATCGAGTTGGTTTGCCGGTCACTTCCGGCGGCGCACCACCAGCACGATGTACAGAGCAACAGCCACCGCCACCAATGCTCCGACGCTGAGCCCCAAGCTTGCATTGTTGAGCATGCTGCGACTCCTCCGAAGAGCAAATGGCCGTTGAAACTTCAGGATACGTCCGGCCTCTGAGAAGGCGATGAACAAATCCGTTCCCGGTCCGCCCGAAACTGATAAACGCTGTGGTTCAATGGCGGTTGTGCCCCACAGCACAGTCAGGACCCCGAACACCAGGAGGACAGTATGGCTGGAATCAATGCGAAGTTCGACAAGGAATACCTCGACAAAGGCATCGACGACTTGGCTGCGGCGCCGGTCGAAGCACTGAAGGGCCTTTCCGAGGGCGACGCCCAAAAGCTCAAAGAGGCGCTGAACATCAAGACCGTCAAGGACTTGGGGACCAACAAGTTCTTCCTCTGGGCCCAGGCCGTCTCCAAGCTCGCGGAGTAGCGGGCACAGGCACAGAATCCGAAGGAAGCCCCTGGCGCACACATGCCAGGGGCTTCCTGCTGGTCAGGGGCACAAACACCAACGTCCAGAGGTCCAAGAATCTCCACAGCGGTTGCACAGCGGAGCCCTACATCGGGAACAGCCGGGGCCCGGATGCTTGATTCATCCCCCTCCAGCGGAGGGCCAACCCAGAAGGAGCCCCACATGAAGACCACCTTAAAGTCAGCGATCGCCAGCCTCGCCCTCGCAGCAGCCATCGGCGGTGGTGCCTTGGCCAGTGCGGCGTTGCCGGCCAATGCCGCCACTACGGACTCGAGCACCAGCCAGTCCAGCACCGGCACGTCCACCAGTCAGGCTCCGCGGGACGAATCAAAGGGCGGCCACCAGGCCAACGGCATCACGGAGACGCTCCTCACCGGGGACACCGCGACCAAAGTGACGAACGCCGCCCTGGCGGCGAACCCCGGCGCCACCATCCAGCGCGTGGAAAACGACGCCGAAAGCGCCACCTACGAGGCCCACATCATCACGTCGGATGGAACGCGCGCCACCGTCTACCTGGACGCCTCCTTCACCGTGACTTCCACGGAAACCGGCGGCCCCGGCGGCGGCCCGCAGGGCTGACCCGGACGCACGGTAACCCAACAGGAAACCCATTGAGCCCGGCACCCTTTTCACAAGGGTGCCGGGCTCAAAGGTGCAACCGGTCCGGTGGTCAGCCGGCGCTGGAAGTTGGCGCCGGAACAGGCGTGGCACCGTACCCGGCGTCATTGGTGGGTGCCGGCGTCGCACCCGTAACGGCCGACGTCGGCTGCCCGCCTTCCACGTACTGGCCCGCCGGTGCCGTGGCCGCCCCGGTCCCTGCCGGCGCAGGTGCGGCGGTACCGGCGGGTGCTGTCGCGGGAACCGCAGCAGGGCTGTCCACCGCCGGGGCGGTGGGCCCCGTGGAGGGAACGCCGCTGGGGCCCGCGGACGCCGGGGACGTTGCCACCGAGGTCCCTCCGGCCGCGGAATTGCCCTTGACGATGGACGTGATCTGGTCTTTGTATCCGGACAGCGTGGCTTGGATCTCGGAGAGCGGCACGTCCTGGATGTGCCTCCCGTAGTCGGCGATCTGCGCCCACAATGCCTCGAGCTGCTGCTTGGCGGCCGCATCCAGCGGACCGTCGATCGTGAGGACAAGCTGGCTGGCCAGCGCATAGGTCAGGCAGTCCAGGCAGTTGTAGTTGGCGGCCGCGGAGAGGTTCTGCGGCACGATGACATCGGCCTGCCCCACCACCAGCACCACCTGGAAACCCACGGCCACGGCCGCGCACCCTGTGCAGTTGGCGAAAGCGTAGGCCTCGTTGGTGCTGGTCACAGGCTCGCCGTCCTCGGCCCATACGAGCGCGAATGCCAAGCTGTAGGCCACGGAGCCGTCGGTGGTGTTGACGGCGAGCGCCTGGTTTCCGTCGGCGGCCGGCGCGGCTGGCCGGTCGAACGGGAACACCCAGGACGGAGCGGATGCGGGCGAGGCACCGCCGGACGCAGTGGCGGACGTTGCACCCGCCGGGGATCCGCCAACGGGCACCAAAACCAAGCTCAGCTGCGGGTTGTCCCGGGTGGGCTTGGCGGCTCCAGCGGGCCACAACGCAAGGGTCCGTCCGGCACTGCCCTGCCGCAACGCCCCACTGTCGCGGACGGGAAGGATGGCCCGGGTGGCGTCACCGAGCGTCCCGCGTTCGTACGCCTGGACCGGACGGTACGTCCCGCCGTCGGGCCACCACGCCCAGGCCAGCCCGGCGAGCAGGACGGCCACGGCACCCATGGCGATGGTCCGCTGGACCAGCTTGCCGCGGGTCTTCTGCCACAGCCCCGTCACCAGCTGCCGCAGCAGCCGCACCACGATGTAAAGGACGCCCAGCACCGGCACCGCCACCACCACCATGGCCAGCGCCCGCACCGCCACGCCCGCGAAGTCACCAGCGGAAAGGCTGGCAGCGAGCTGTTCCTGCTGCTTCCCCGCGCTGGCCCAGCCCGTGGCCAGCAGCCTGGGCAGGGACAGCACCATCATCACCATGCTGAAGAGCAGTACAGGCACGGTGACCAGGACCCAGGCGGTGACGACGGCGCGTGCCCAGGGCTTGAGCACCTTGCTTTCCGGGTTTCCCCACCGCCACGGCAGGATCCCCAGGAGGGTGGGTTTGATCCGTTGGAAGAGGTCCGGCACCCCGGTGGCGTCGGCGAGGATGTGGTACCCGTCGTACTTCACCAGCGGGATCAGCTGGCGGACCATCTGCAGGATCTGGGTAACCACCACCAGCAGCAGCGCGTCGAAGCCGGTGGCCCACCACAGCCCCATGATGGCCACCGCCACGATCGCGTTGAAGTACAGGCCGCCGAGGTCGGTGCGGATCCTGCCGCCGCGGCCCAGCCGGTAGGAGTCGGTGACGTCGGTGAAGAATGCCGGCCACAAAAGATACAGCCCGGCCCCCATGGCGCCGGGGGTTGCGCCGCCCTTGCGGGTGGCGGCGGCGTGGCCGAATTCGTGGAAGCCGGCAGAGAGGATGGTGACGGCGAGGATCAGCAACAGGAGGGCGGGCTGGGCAAACGCCTCGTGGGTGGCCGAGCCCAGGCCCTTGACCATGAGCACCCACCAGCAGGCCGCCAGGAACGCCGCGGTCACGGCCACCACGATCAGCGGGTTGAACAGGACAGCGAACGGCGCGGTGATCCTGCGGGTCCGTTCGGGATCCGTCACGATGTAGCGGAACCGCAGGCCCAGCAGCGGGTTGGACTTCTTGACCTCGGGCTGGCTGCCGTCGGCAAGCCGGAGCAGGCCCATCGGGAGCAGCTGCGAATCCATCAGGGTGCGGACGTTCTCCGCGCTGACCAGCCGCCCGGATCCCTCGCTGGCGTGCCGGGCGATTCCGTCGAGGTCCCGGTTCCCGTCCGCCGCTTCCAGCACCAGGTACAGCAGCCGGGTGAGCTGGAGGGTCTGGCCGTCGCCGCGGCGCACCAGGGCGGGCGGCTCACGGTAGCCGGAGCCCTCAGCCGTGCCAAGCAGCTGCACGCCGTCGGCCAGGGCCGGAAGGTGGGCTCCCGCCGTCGTACGTCCTTGGCCCGGCGGTTCCTGGGCGAGGGAAACGCGTGACGACGGCGGGCCCGCCTCGGGAGGCGGGCCGCCGTGGGTTTGGGTCATCTTGGCTTACTGCTGCAGGTTGGACGTCTGGCCGGCTGTGGCGTTGGCCTCGCCGTCGATGTGCTGCGAAATGGTGGCGCTCTGGTCCGAGATGGCGTACGCCTGGCTGTCGATGGAACCGATGTTCGCGGCAACGGCCGCATCGATGGGGGCGGCGACGTTGGCGTTCGCGGCCACGGCACCGTTGATGGGGGCGGCGATGGCGGCGTCGGCGTCCAGGTTCACGTCCACGTTCAGCAGGTTGCCGTTCAGCGCGCCCGCTGCGTCGGTGACGCCACCGGTGCTTGTGGGGGCAGGTGCTGTTCCGGTGGTCCCATCCGTGGTTCCGGTGGTGCCAGCATCGGTGGTGCCTGTGCCCGTCTCGGTGGTGCCGTCGCCCTGGCCGATCACGCTGTCCTGGGCGGAGTCGGCATTGGCGTCGGCCACGATGCCCTGGTCAATCGCGGCGTCCTGGTTCGAGAGCGCCTGCGCGTCAGAGCCGAAGGAGAGAATGTTGGCCGAGGCTGCCGCGTCGATGGGGGCCGCCACGTTCGCGTTGGCGGCTACGGCCAGGTCGATGGGAGCCGCAGCGTTAATGCCCAGGTCCAGGTCCGCGTTCAGGTCCAGGACGGACGCCACTTCCTTGTCCGGCAGGGCGGTGGCCTGCTCAGACATCAGTTCATCATCGGTGAGGGGACGCAGTTCGTTGTCCATGCTTGAGAGACCTCCGGTGCGGCGCGGGTGCTCTGCCCCCAGCGGGCAGCCCGCGCCCCACAATAGTAAGCATGATTAGCAGTTTTGCGAAGCACTGACAGGGTCCCGGCGGCGGAGGCCGGCCTCAGCGGCTTCGTGGCCTACTTCTGCTCGGGGATCCAGGCAGGTGCTTCCGCTCCAGTGCCTGTGAGATTGTCGCAACGCACGAGCTGGGACCCGATCCTTTCCAGCGGGCAGTCCACGTATGTAGTCAGTGGATTGTCCCCGGAGTCGGATGAATTGGCAGTTCCTCCTCCGGTGAGGAAGAGCGCAGGGAAAAGGGCGGCAATGACTAAGTTGTGTTGTGCGATCATGGCTGTCTCCAAGTACGGCGTGAACTGTAATGGGTGGCCAGCCCAAGAGAGTGGCGGGAAATGCCGGCTATTGAAGCACTTCGCCGCGACCTTGTTGCGCTGGCCCGGTGACTGCCGTGTGGCGTCCTGTGGCCTTGCTAGCCCAGCACAGCGCAGACGTCCACGGCTTGCCCTGAGGTGCTGGTCAACGTGAACACGCCAGTGGCGGGATCGACCGTGTAAACGATGGTCCCGATGTATTGGGTGGTGGTTGGGCCAGCCGGAACGTCGGTGGGGAAGAGAATCAATCCGTTATGGCCACTTGCGCTGACGGTAAAGGAACCGTCAGCGTTGTACGTGGTCTTCGATACCGAGCCGCTCGTGTTGAAAGAAATGGACCGCCGGTTTGCCAGGTTTGTATAGGTAAGCAGGACGCCCTTTCCCGCCGTAATGGTACGGACCTTGCTTCCGTCCCTGTCGTAGAAGTCTTTTGTCTGCAAATTACCTCCGGAGCTCTGGAGTTGCAGGTCAAAGTTTGCACAGCCCAAACCTGCAGGCAGGATGAGGGAATCGTCCGCGCGGGCTGGTTGGGCCGTGGCAACCGCGGTGGCCGTCAGCAGCGCAACGAGCGCAAAGGGCTTGGCTCTATTTTTCATGATTCTTCTCTATTCAAAATTGGGTGCTGGTGCGATGTCTCTTTCCGGAAATGGAGTGTGCCTGCACGCTTCCGGGCAAGCCGTGCGACCGGCCCTGGATCGCCGCCTCCCTGGGATGCAGGCGGCTCCAGTTCAATAGATGCAGGACAGCGAGGTAAGTTTCTGTGCCCGCTATGTCCAGCTTAGAAAAGTTTGCGGGCTGTTTCCCTAAGCAGTTCTACGTACTGGAAGGAACACTAAACAGGGGCTTAAATGGGTAGCATCGCGGCTGTTGTTGGGCGCCGCCTGGATCTAAGATTCTCGCGTGGTTCGCAATGACGCGCTTTACAAATTGTGGCTGGAGTTCTTGGGGGACGTCCTTCAGGGGCCGCCGGCCGCGTCCACGCACTACGAGGCACAGCTTCTTAAGCTCATGGCCGAGTCGTTCAACGGTTCGTTTGCATCGCGGAACCACGTGAGCCCGGAGTGGGAGAACCATATCCTTTCCTGTTGGCCGCTCGACTACATTCCGAACGACCCTCCGGGCGGGTACGACTTCAGGCAACAACCGCTGCTTCGCTGGTTTGTGTTCACCGGGCAGACCGCGCCGCAGTCCTACGGCCGGGTCCCCGCCGCGTTGGCCAGCGACCACCAGAAAGGGGTTTGGGAAGACTTGTCCCGCCCCTGGGGCGTTAACCATCAGCTCTCCATACCGCTGCGACTCGGTGGCCCCGACCATAACGCCTACCTTGTCTCCCGGCCTGACAGTGACTTCACTGAACAGGAGATGGCGCTGGCCGGACTGCTGCAACCCGTGCTCACCGGGCTGTCCCTCCAACTGAGTGTTGCCGCGGCTCAGGCCAACCTGGTCCCGAAGAGCTCAGCACATGATTTGACGGGTCGTGAGCTGACAATCCTCACGCTCCTGAGTGAGGGTCTAACGGCAGAAGCACTCGCCAGGCGGCTCACCATATCGCCACGCACTGCCACCAAACACCTTGAGCATATTTACCGCAAACTGGACGTGCGTGACCGGCTCATGGCAGTCCAAAAAGCACGCCTGTTGGGCATCCTGGCACCAACACCTGAGATCCCGGCCGGAGCGCCGTCGAAGCGCAGCTGCACGTAGTCGTTGAGGACGAACTCCACCGAGTACAGCCGGTCCCCCACCAGCCATGACAGCAATTCATTCGGCACGTAAGGCTTCCCCTCCATGGCCTCATACCCCTTTCACAGTGCCCGAAAGACGACTCTAACCAAGGGAGCGTCAATGTGGGTTTGAGCAGCGTGAAGATGGGTGACCAGCACAAATGTGGGTACGGCCCAGCCATGGGGGGAATACGTCACGCGGTTTAGCGACCCCACCAGGAAGGGACCCCGGATTGGAATCACTGCCCCTTGCAGTCCTCCTGCTCATCTTTGCCGCCGCTGCGGCCGTGATCTGGGTGGCCGGGATCCAGCTGTCCAAACAGACGGACATCCTCGATGACCGCCTGCACCTGGGCTCCGCGCTGGGCGGCCTCATCCTGCTGGCCATCGCCACCAACCTGCCCGAAATCGCCATCACCGTCTCCGCAGCCCTGGCCAACAACATTGGCGTGGCCGTGGGCAACATCCTGGGCGGCATTGCCATCCAGACGGTGGTGCTGGTGGTCCTGGATGCCCTGGGCACCAAAGGCGGCCACCCGCTGAGCTACCGCGCGGCATCCCTGACGCTGGTGATCGAGGCGGTCACCGTCGTCGCCGTCCTGGGTGTGGTGATCGCCGGCAGCCAGATGCCCGGCAACCTGGTGGCGTTCCGGCTCACGCCCGCCGCGGTCCTCATTGCTGTGTTCTGGATTGTTGGCCTGATCCTGGTGCAGCGCTCCCAGAAGGACCTGCCCTGGCACCAGCAAGGGGACGCCCCCGGGGCGCAGGACAAACCACGGGGCCACTCCAAGAAGCAGAACAGCGAGAAGAACAAGCACCTGCGCACCGGCACCTCGGTGCTGATCTTCAGCGCCGCCGCGCTTGCCACCCTGGGCGCCGGCGTGGTGCTGGAACGCAGCGGTGATGCGATCGCCGGAAACATCGGACTCTCCGGGGTGCTGTTCGGTGCCACGTTCCTGGCGCTGGCAACCTCACTGCCGGAGATCTCCACCGGGCTCACGTCCGTGAAGCAGGGGGACTACAAACTCGCGTTCAGCGACATCTTCGGCGGCAACGCCTTCCTTCCGGTGCTGTTCCTGGTGGCGGTGCTGATCACGGGCAAGCCGGTACTCCCCCAAGCCCAGTCAACGGACATCTACCTCACCGCATTGGCCATCCTCCTCACCCTCGTCTACCTGCTGGGGATCCTCTTCCGGCCGCAAAAGAAGCTGCTGGGCATGGGCGTGGACTCCCTGCTGGTCCTGGTGTTGTACCTGATCGGCGTTGCCGGGCTGTTCGCCGTCGCGGCTTCCTAGAGCCGGCCGCTGTTCGTTGTCCCGGATGTCGTCTCGTGATGGTCATTGCTTGGCCGGCGCCTGGTTGACCTTGTCCTGGATGGCCTTGGCTTCCTTCTGGATCTTGTCCCCGTAGCCGCCGTTGAGGGCGGTGTCCTTGATCTTGGCGGCTGCGGCATCACGGTCTGAGGCTGCGGCCGCTTCCAGGGTCTTCAGGTCCGCCTGCAGGTTGGCCGGCAGCTTGCCGAAGGCCTGGGCGCGGTGGATCAGGGCGTACGCGATCACGTGGGCCTTGTCCCCAAAGCCGTCGCCGCCCTTGATGTCCACACGGAGTTCGTTGCGGAGCGAACGGACGAACGGGTGGGCGGCGTGCTTGGCGTTGCCGGAACCGGACCCGGAGCCTGCTGACGGCGAGGCGGACGGGGAGGCCGACGGCGCCGGGCTCTGGCCGTCCGCGAATGCGGCCGTGGCCCCAAAGACGGCCCCGCCCACCAGGACAACGCCGGCCGCGACGGCGCCTCCGCGGACCGCCCAAAAGCGTGCGGTGCGGTTGCGGGACGTGCTGGGTGTGGTGTTCATGGTGTACTCCTCGGCGTTTCATGCCCGGACGTTCCGGGCGCTGCAGGTTGTGCGTCTCCTACTCTGGCGCTCCCACATCCGGCGGGTGTTCGGGGAATGTAAGGGGAACGTAAAGTCGCGCGTCCGTGGCCGCTGGCCGGAGCTGCCGCAGCGTTCAATAGATACATGGAACAACCAACAGCGGCCAGCGCCCCGCCGTCCCGCGGCCTGGTGCTGATCGTTGAGGACGAGCGCGCCATCGCCGATGTGCAGCGGATCTACCTGAGCCGGGCAGGTTTCGGCGTGCACGTGGAAACTACCGGCCAAGGGGGCCTGGACCGGATCCGGGGCCTGCGGCCGGTGGCGGTGGTGCTGGACGTTGGCCTGCCGGACATCGACGGGATCGAGGTGTGCCGGCGTCTGCGTGCGCGGAACGACTGGACGCCCATCATCTTCGTCACCGCCCGCGACGACGAAGTGGACATGCTGCTGGGGCTGGAGCTGGGCGCGGACGACTACATGACTAAACCGTTTTCTCCCCGTGAGCTGGTGACCCGGCTCAAGACGGTCCTGCGGCGAAGCGACGGGATTCCGCGCCGGGGCGTCCTCCGCGCAGGGCCGGTAACCCTGGACCCGGAAGCCCGCACCGCGGCAGTGGACGGCTCGCCGGTGGAGCTGACCGCGCGGGAATTCGATGTGCTTGCCTACCTGATGGCCAGCCCGGGCCGGGTGTTCAGCCGGGAGCAGCTGCTCTCCGCGGTGTGGGGGCAGGCGGACTATTCGGCGGGACGAACTGTGGACGTCCACATCGCCCAGCTGCGTTCAAAGCTGGGTCCCGGGAACCCGCTGCGCACCCGGCGGGGCGTGGGCTACTCCGCGGACGCGGAGGGATCGTGAGCGCCCATACAAGTACGACGGCGGCGCCGGAGCAGCAGTCACGCCGCGCGCGGGCTCCCTGGCTGCGTTCCCTCGCGGGCCGCACCACCCTGGTGACCGCCGTCGTCGCGGTTTTGGCGGCCCTGGTCACCGGCAGCGTGGCCTTCCCGCTGATCCGTTCCGCCGCCGTGGCACAGGCCCGGGAACAACTGTCCCGGCAGGCCGATGCGTTCAGCGCGGCACCGGTGGCGTCCCAGGCGCTGGACCTGCGGGAACGCCATTTGCTGGGCCCGGACAATTACGACCTCGCCAGCATCACCCCGTCCGGCACGGTCACCGGCGTGGCCGGCCGGATCCTGGGTATGGACGAGGTGCAACCGGTCCTCTCGGGGCAGAAAGTCTCCCGCACCCTTACCCGCGGCGGCGTCCAGTACCTGGTGGAGGCCAGGCCGCTGGCCAAGGGCGGCGGCATCGCCTTGATCCGGCCCCTGGCGGACGTCAACGCAACCTCCGCCCGGCTCCTCCAGCCCATGCTGCTGGCTTTGGCCGCGGGGCTGCTCATCGCGGTGCTGGCGGGAACGCTGCTGGCGCGGTGGCTCTCCGGCCCGCTGGTCCGGACCGCGGCGGCGGCGCGGCGGATGGCCCGGGGCGAGCGGACCGTGCAGCTCAGCCCGGCAGGGGTTACCGAGGTCCGGGCCGTGGGCGAGGCCATCAACACGCTGGACCACGCGCTGCTGGCCAGTGAAAGCAGGCAACGGGAGTTCCTGCTGTCCATTTCGCATGAGATCCGCACCCCGCTGACGGCCCTGCGCGGCTACGCCGAAGCCCTCCAGGACGGCCTGATCCCGCCCGAGGACACGGTGCGCGTTGGGCAGACCCTCGCCGCCGAAACCGACCGGCTGGACGGCTTCGTCCGCGACCTGCTGGCCCTGGCCCGGCTGGAGGCGGACGACTTCTCCCTGGACATCCAGCCCGTCGACGTTCCCGCCGTTCTTGAACAAGCCCAACGTGCCTGGCACCCGGCCGCAGCGCAGGCGGGCGTGGACCTGGTGCTGGACGTGCCCGCCGCGGACCCCGCCGGACCGTTGCTGGCCAGCACGGATGCGCAGCGGCTCCGCCAGCTCATTGATGGGCTGATCGGCAACGCCCTGCGCGTCACCCCGGCGGGGAAACCGCTGGTCCTGCAGGTCCGGACAGAGGGCGTGGCTTCTTCCCCCGGCCCGGCACCCGGGAACGGCCAGCTGGCAGGCCCGCCGGGCGTCGTCGCCATCCTGGTCCGTGACAGCGGCCCGGGCCTGACTCCGGAGGATGCCGCCGTCGCCTTTGACCGCGGTGTCTTAGCGCGCCGGTACGACGGACAGCGCCCCACCGGCACCGGCCTGGGCCTGTCCATCGCCTCCCGGCTGGCGCAGCGCATGAACCTCCGGCTGACTGTGGAACCAGCCACCCCGGAGCACCCGGGGGCCTGCTTCTGCATCCGGCTGCCCCGCGCAACCGCCGCGTAGGCCCGTGCAGGCCCGGCGGCAGGGCAGGGAGGTACGACGGCGGCGCGCACCACGGTGCATGCGGGAACCTTCAGCACCCGGCGGAAGGGGCCGCCGTTACCTGCTCTTGGCGGGCTGCGGGCCGGGGGCGCTGACCAGGCTCTGCGGCGGGGCGTCAAAGTTCCCGTGATCGAAGAGGCCCACCACGCCCTGCATGTACTGCGCCCATTGCGGTCCGGCAATGTAGGCCCCGTCCACTGCCGGATAGAACTTTCCGTTGACGGTGATGTTGCGCCCCAGCCGGCTGGGTCCGCCGTTGAAGGGGTCGCCGAAGAACGACGCCGTGGCCAGCCCCTTGGTGTAGCCCACCACCCAGGTCTGGTTGTTGTACTCGTTGGTGCCCGTCTTGGCGGCGTCCGGAACCCCCAGCTTCTGCGGAATCAGCAGGCCCGAACCCTTGGTGAGGACGTCCTGGAGGACGTTGGTGACGGCTTTGGCCACGTCCGGATTCAGGGAGCCTGGCTGGCAGGACGGTGCCTGTCCGCCGATCTTCTTGCCTTGGGCGTCGTCCACTTCCGTGATGGAGATGGGTGCGCAGTAGGTGCCGTTGGCGGCGAAGGTTGCGAAGGCGTTCGCCATGGTCAGGGGGGCAACGTTCTGGCTGCCCAGGATGTTGCCCAGGGTGGAGAGGTCGATCTTTTGGTCGTGCCCGCTGCCCAGGTGCAGCCCTATGGCATCTGCCGCACGCTGGACGTCGCAGAAATCGTTCAACCCGGCCAGCGACGCGAACGTTGCCGTGTTGATCGACTGGTAGATGCCTTCCCGGACCGTCATGGGCCGGTACCAGTTGGGCTCATCGTTTTGCAGGTCGGAGGATTGCGGCACGGTGCTGTCGAACCAGCCCTGGACGGGGTGGCAGGTTGTCTTCCACGGGTAGTTGATGCCGTAGCGGCGCTTGGAGGCATCGACCACCTGGTTGCTGGACTTGCCCTCCCCCAGCCACGCAGCGAGGGTGACGGGCTTCATCGTGGAACCGGGCTGCATCCCGCCAACACCGCCGAGGCTGTTCCCGGCGGCGTCGCTGCTGTCCACGTTGAAGTTGTAGTCGGAGACGAACCCGCTGCCTTCGTCCGGCAGCTTCCTGGAGTTCTGCGCCATGGACAGCACCTTCCCGGTACCGGGTTCGATGGTGACCAGGGATGCGCCCCATTTGTCCGGATTGGCGCCGGCCGTGGCGTCCACCTGGGACTGGGCCGGTCCTTGCAGCCGCGGGTCCAGGGTGGTCTTGATGGTCAGGCCGCCCGCCATGATCTTCTGGTCCCGTTCATCCTGCGTGGCGCCGTAGGCGGGGTCGTTTTCGATCTGGTGGAGCACGTAGTCGCAGAAGTACTGGGCCTGGGAGGCGTAGGCGCACCCTTGCTTGGGTGGATTGACCTTGAGCTGGAGGGGTGTGTTCACGGCGTCGTCGTGCTGCTGCTGGTCGATGTAGCCGTGCTGCAGCATGGCGTCCAGCACCAGGTCACGCCGTGTTTTCGCGGCCTCGGGGTGGACGGTGGGGTCATACAGCGAGGGGCCGTTGACCAGTCCGGCCAGCAGCGCCCCCTGCGGCAGCGTGAGGTCCTTGGCGTCGACGGAGAAGAAGTACTGGCTGGCCGCCTCGATCCCGTAGGCGTTCGCGTTGAAACCCACCACGTTCAGGTACCCGGCGAGGATCTGGTCCTTCGAGTACTTTTCTTCGAGGCCGATGGCGAGCTTCATCTCCTGGACTTTCTGGTCCAGGCCTTTCTGCCCGTTCAGCACCACCTGGGCGTCCTTGCCCTGGGCAATCAGGTTTTCGTTGAGCATGTTGGTGACGTACTGCTGCGTCAGCGTTGAGGCCCCCTGGTGGCCGCCGCCGGCGTCAATGACCAAGGCACGGAAGATGCCCTCGGGATCGATGCCGCCGTGCTGGTAGAACCGGTAGTCCTCAATGGCCACGATGGCGTTCTTGATGTTGGGGGACATCTGGTCCAGGGAAATCCGGGTCCGGTTCTCACTGAACAGGGTGGCAATCAGTGACCCGTCAGCGGCCAGCACGCGCGTCATCTGGGCCGGTGGCGCCGAGAACACGTCGTTGGGCAGGTCGGTCTTGAGCGCGGCGGCGCCGTCAGCCACTGCCGTCTCGGTCACCGCC
The DNA here is from genome assembly GCF_000374865.1 of Arthrobacter sp. 135MFCol5.1. Taxonomy (GTDB): domain Bacteria; phylum Actinomycetota; class Actinomycetes; order Actinomycetales; family Micrococcaceae; genus Arthrobacter. The sequence continues at coordinate 745,827 of NZ_KB895452.1, forward strand.
GCCGCGGGCATCATCAGGCCCGCCACCAGGGCGCCACAGAGCGCGCTGACGCCCAGGAAAAGCGTGATCCAGCCCAGGGTGGTTCCGGTGGCGCGGAAAAGGTTGGGGCGCTTGGCAGGTTCCCACGCGGCAGGGAATTCCTTGGGCATGGGTGTCTCCGGTTCCGCGCGTGGTGGTACAGCACCGGTTGCCAGCTCCCCGCGTCACATCACGCCGGCAACCGTCTTTTCACCCTACTCCGCGAACTCGGCGGAATCGGGCCGGAACTCCGGGACCGAGGGATACTGCCAGCCAATTCACAGGAACCAGGAGCCGGACCTGGAGGCCACCATCCCCAGGCCCAAGGCAGCCAGGATTCCGCTGCTCCCGCGTTCCACGGACCGGCTCCCCCGGGGCCGCTGGAGCCACGTCACTGGAGCCATGGGCACCATCGTGGCGGAGCCCGCCGTCGGACGCCAACGCGCGCATGTCAGGGCACGACGGCGGCCTCCCGGCAAGGGCTGTCGCGGGCGGCCAGAGCGGCACTAGAGTCGGTAGCAGACCACCCTGCTTTTCCTCAACGAACCCCAGGAGTCCCCATGCCCCAGCCCACGTTTGCCCCCGGTGATCCTTGCTGGATCGACCTCATGACCTCGGACACTGAACGGGCCCGCGAGTTCTATTCGCGGCTGTTCGGCTGGACCTACCAGGAAGGCGACCAAGAGACATACGGCGGTTACATCACCGCCCTGGCCAATGGTTTGCCGGTGGCCGGGATGATGAAGAACGACGGAGAATCCGGCTACCCGGACGTGTGGACCACCTATCTCCGGGTGGAGGACATCAAGGCCACAGCGGCGGCTGCCCACGCGGCCGGCGGCCAAGTTTTCATGCCGCCCATGGAGGTCCCGGAGCAGGGGCACATGGCCATGTTTGGTGACACGGGCGGCGCGGCCGTGGGCGCATGGCAGTTCGGCGGCCACACCGGGTACCAGGCGAAGGGCGAACCCGGCACCCCCTACTGGCACGAACTCCACACCCGCGGTTACGCTCCGTCGGTGAAGTTTTACCAGGACGTCTTCGGCTGGGAAACGGAGGTCTTGAGCGACACGGAGGACTTCCGTTACACCACGCTCGGATCCGGTGAATCATCACGGGCCGGCATCATGGATGCCACCTATCTTCCCGAGGGTGTTCCGTCGAACTGGCAGGTGTATTTCGCGATTGGGAACGCCGATACGGGCGTGGACATGGCTACGTCCCTGGGTGGCACGGTGATCCATCCGCCCGAGGATACGCCGTTTGGCCGCATTGCCGCCCTGGCCGATCCCACGGGAGCGCTGTTCAGGATCGCCCAACGGTAGGCAGTCGAGGCCCCGTTGGATAAGCGCCGCGCGGCAAAGCGCCGGGCAGGCGCCGGGCACGGCGCTAATTGATCAGGTAACTGTCCTCGGCGTCGTGCCCGGGCGCGGGCTTCACGAACGGCAGCGAGCTCACCACCGTCTTCACCCCGATCACGGGCAGCAGTACAGCCGCGGCCGCCACGGACAACGCCGTGAACCCAACGAGTTCCAGCGTCTCGCGCTTCGGCAAGCGGCGACGGCGGCGCCCACCATCCATGAGATCCATCATGCTGACGAGGCTACGAGCGTGCCGCCGGGATGTCCCCGGTACCGGCTACCTGTCTTTCGCACCGGGCACTACTCAGACGATCATCAGCTACTGTCTGCGGCGGGCACCGTCAGCCGTGGACAGGTAGCTGTCATAGCAGTCCCGGGAGCAAAACACCGCAGTGGGAGAGGGAGGGAGGACCAAGCCGCAGACCTTGCACTTTGGCTTGGGACGAAAACTCCGAAGCACGGTTTTCAGCATGAATGCAGGATATGCAGCCGCCCGAAAAATGTGATCAGTAACCGATACCTGAATCCGGCGGCCGGGATACCTGCCCCGGCGCCGGAAAATAACGAACTGGTTACCGGTACCCGTCCACGATTGCCGCGGCAATCTCCTTGTACGCCCGCCGCGTTTCCGGCTTGAGCACGTCCAGGGTGACCAGGTCGCCGTCGGCCACGCCGCGGTCGTGCGGCACGGCGATCAGTTCGCGGCAGATCCCGGACAGGTGTTCCTCGATGGCGTCCTTGTCCACCCGGGAGGACACCTCGTCCTTGTCCGTGATCACCACGATCGCGTTCCGGGCCAGGTCCTCGTACCCGTGGCTGGCCAGCCAATGCAGGGTGCTGCGGGCCCGCTTGGCGCCGGAGACGGCGTAGCCTGCGGCGATCACCAGGTTGTCTGCCGACTGCAGGATCCCGCTCATCGCGTTGTGCGTCACGCCGGTGCCGCAGTCGGTCAGCGCCACGGAGTAGTAGCTGGAGATGAGCTTGCGGATCCGCAGGTATTCCTCGGCGGTCAGCGAGTCCGAGACCTCCGGGTCCTGCTCCCCCGCGATCAGGTGCAGCCGGCCGGCGTGGTGCATGTACCGGGCCAGGGCGGTGAGGGAGTCGATGGATTCGATGTTCTCCAGCAGGTCCGTGATGGTCCGCGGGCTGGACTGCTGGTAGATGCCCTCGCCCAGGGCGCGTTCCACGAGGTCGCCGGAGTCCGGGTTGGCGTCGATGGCGCACGGCGCGTCACCGCGGTATTCGGCCAGGGTCAGGCCCACGCCCACCGTGGTGGAGGTCTTGCCGATGCCGCCCTTGAGGCTCAGGACGGCGGTGTTGTAGCTGCCCTGGAGCTGCCGGGAAATCCGGCGGCCCAGCTCGTCCTCCTGGCGCTGCTTGGGTCCGGGGCCCAGGTTCCAGGCGCCGCCGGTGAGGTTGTACAGCGCCCCGCGGAACCCGCCCACGGGCCGCGGCTTCTGTTCCTTGACGAACAGGCCGGGCGAGCTGATGAAGTCCGGCATGGGGCTTTCCGCGATTGTGTCGGCCACGGTGGGCCGGCTGCGGCGGAATGACGGAGTGTCCGACGACGGCGCTGCCGCTTCCGGAGCAACGCCGCCGGCGCGGCGGGCTGGCTCAGCCGCGGCAGGTTCGGCGGTTCCCGGCCGGGAGGTGCCCGGCACGGAGGCGATGGGTTCGGCGGGCGTCGACACCGGCGCAGCGGGCGGGGCTGCGGGTGCCGGCGGCGGGGTGCGGGTGGGGGCCGGGGCGCGGGACGGCTTGGTGGCGTCGGCTGCGGCGGCCGCCTCGGCCCAGGACGTGCGGCGCGTCACCGGCTTTCCGGCGTCGTTCTGGCTGGAAGGGGAAGGGGTTACTGCTGGCATGGTTCCTGTCCAGGCATCGTCCACTGTTCCGTCGGCACGACGAAGGTCGCGGCGTCGGCGCAGTTGCGGCTGCCCTGCATCCTCTGCTGGGGCGCCTGCATTCTGATCCGCCGGTTGTGGCATGTCTGTCCCCCCGGACGATCGGCAAACTGTTATGCAGCACTAGTTCAAACAGTAAGTCTACGGGCTATGCCGGGAGCATCCGGCCCCGGGCGGCGGCCGCCTGTTCCTTTTGGCACTGTTGCTCGCAGGGTCCGGGCGGATCATATTCACATGAGAAGGATCATGTGGTGCGTGACCGCAGCCATCATTGCCACTTTCGCTTTCGGCAGCATCTACGTCACGTTCCAGCAAATCGGACGCCGTGCGGCCAACACCGCTCCCGCGGCGGCAGCGGCGGCGCGGCTCCAGCAAGAGGGCCCCGACACGGCGGCCGGCCCCTGGCTGGAACTGGCGCCGGACAGCGGCGTCTTCCTCATTGTTTACGGAGAGGACAACACCCCGCTCTCCAGCACGGTCACGCTGCACGGGACCATTCCGGTAGTACCCACCGGCGTGCTTGAGGCGGCGCGGACGCTGGGTACGGACACGGTGACGTGGCAGCCGGAGACCGGCCTGCGGATGGCAATCGTTGCGCGGGAGGCGGCCGGCAAGGTGGTGGTGGCCGGCCAGTCGCTGGCGCCGGTGGAAGCCAGTGACCGGATGACCTTGCTGATCCTTGCCGCCGGTTGGCTGGGCAGCATGGTGGTCATTTCAGGGGCCCTCGGCGCGGCAACGCTGATGGACCGCAGGGCAGGCAGAGGTCCTTGGCGCCGCACACGGGAACCAGCCGGGTAAGAATGGCAAAGATTCTTCCGCGGGCTGCATCCGGGCAGGGCATTCGGCCGGTAGTAGGGGTTGTAAGCGGAACCTCGGCCCCCATCGGGGCCCCTCATTAGGAGTTGGAATGCGCAAGACACTTTCTGCAGTCGCAGGAGCAACGACGCTGCTGGCAGCACTCGCTTTCGCCACCCCCGCCCAGGCGTCCGGCCGGCACCACGACCATGACGGAACGGCCAAACTCTCCGTCCTCCACGGCGTCCCGGGCCTGACAGTGGACGTCTGGGTGGACGGCAAGCTCACCCTGAACAACTTCACGCCGGGCACCCTGGCCGGGCCGCTGGAGGTTCCGGACGGAGACCACAAAATTGCCATTACGGGCGCCGACGCGACCAGCGCCGACAACCCGGTGATCGGCCCGGTCACCGTGGACCTCAAGGCCGGCAGGGACTACACGGCGGTGGCGCACCTGGCCGCGGACGGGACCCCCACCGCCACGCTTTTCAAGAACAACACCAAGCCCAGCCCTGACGGCAAGGGGAAGCTGACCGTCCGGCACGTCGCGGCCGCCCCGGCCGTCGATGTCCTGGCCGGCGGGACCGCCGTCGTCAAGGGGCTCACCAACCCGAACCAGAAGACCCTCACCCTGAAGGAAGGAACCGTCTCTGCCTCGGTGGCGGCAGCGGGAACCACCACCCCGCTCATCGGTCCCGCCGACGTGAACATCGCCGAGGGCAAGAACACGATCGTGTACGCCTGGGGCAGCCTGGCCGATAACACCCTGGGCGTGGCCGTCCAGGTGGTGGACTCCGCCTCACGCGGACGCGACTGCGACTAACCCCCGCAGTCCGGCCGCACGCACCTGCAACTTGTCCCCGGCGGCGCCGGCACCCTGGCGCCGCCGGGGACAAGCACGGGGGTACCCGCCAGTGCCATGAGCCCGTAGCGGGCCGTCCCGTGCAGCGGCATAATGGGGCTTCCAATCAGGCCCATTGCCGCCCAAGGAGCATCCGATGGAGGCTGCCGCCACCCGAGAATGGGACCCCGGCCTCGACCCGGCGTTTGCCGGCGGGGACGAGAACGCCCTCGCGGAGGCCGTGGCCGACCGGCTGATCCTTGACGATGAACTGGAACACTTGGGAGACCCCCAACAGGCGATACTCAGGCTGGCGTTCTACGATGACTTGACCCACGATCAGATCTCGTCGCGGCTCAACCTGCCGCTCGGAACCGTCAAAAGCCATATCCGGCGCAGCCTGGCCCGGCTGCGCACCCGCCTGGAGGTGGAGCATGGAACACCTTGACGCGGAACTGTTGGGCCTCATGGCCCTGGGCGAGACACCGGGCACGGAGGCCGACGCTCACCACCTGGCCACCTGTCCGGAGTGCGCCGCAACCCTGCGGAGTTTCCGGCGGGTCACCGACATCGCCACCCTGGATACTGCGGGCATCGTGCTCGAACAACCCAGCGCCAGGACCTGGACGGCCATCCATCAGGCCTTGGGACTTTCACCGGCGCTGGCAGCGGATCCCCTGGCCGGGCCCGATCCCGTGGCCACGCCCGGGAGCCAGGCGGCCCAGCCGGCCGCCCCGCCTGACGAGGTGGAGACACCGTCAACGCCCGACGACGGCAAGGTTGCCGCACCCATTCCGCTGCGGCCGGGTGCCAGGGACCGGCGCCGACCCGGGCTGTGGATGGCAACCGCCGCCGCCGGGATCATCCTCGGCACGGCCGCCGGGTGGACCGCTGCGGGGGTCCTGGGACAAGGGGGTACGCCGTCGCCCGGCCCCGCCCGGTCAGGTCCGGTTGCGAGGGTCCTCGCCGAAACGCCGCTGACTCCCCTGGCCGCGCATACGGGCAGCGGCGAGGCACAGATGGAACAACTGCCCGACGGGACCCGCCAACTCACCATCCATCTCTCCGCCGAGCAGACTTCGGGGTACCGGGAGGTGTGGGTGGCCACCAGCGATCTCTCGGGAATGGTCAGCCTGGGCGTCCTCGCCAACGATACGGGCTCGTTCACCATCCCCACCGGCATCGACTTGGCCCAGTATCCGGTGGTGGACATCTCAAACCAGGCGTACAACGGAAATCCGGCACATTCGGACGACAGCGTCGCCCGGGGAAAGCTCAGTCCCAAGGCCGGAGACCGGGATATCCCGGCGACGGCGGTGCTCCCCCGGCCGGGATGGATGCTTAGTGGTGGGTGAGTGCTGCCGCCACGACGGCGACGGTGAGCACCAGCAGAACAGTCAGGACAGCGTAGCCCACCCACTTGGGACGGCCTTTGTGGGGGTTGATATCGACATACGGCATGTCAGCGCTTAATACCTCGGGGTGCGGGACGGACGGGGATCCGGAGTGCGCGGCGCTTAAGCCGCAGCATCTGGTAGAGGACTGCAAAGGGGATTAACAGGGTGCCGAGCAGTGCGCCAAGCGCCATTGCGTAGTCGGAAAAAGCCACAACAGTCTCCATTGGTGATAGTGAGCCCCCGCATAGACCCAACCAGATGAAACCCAAAGTGACAAATTGCGTCAAAAACTCAAGGTTTCCTCAAGATGATTGACGCAGCCATCCCACCGTACTGAAGACGAGCGGCAACTGGGCCAGGGCGTAAACAGCGTGGAACAGGTAATGACTGAGTGTTTGTTCCGGCAGGAACGGGAGGAACGGCAAGGGAAGAACGCTGATCAGCCCCCCGCCAAAGAAATGCAGCAGCCCCCAGCCCAGCATGGCCAGGGTGGCCGCGTGCCGGGCCGGCGTGAACCACCCGGCCACCAGCAGGGCAGTAACGAGTAACGGGATGAAGGATTCGGGGCTGAGAAGGCCTTGTCCGGGCAGCTCGGCGAGATTATGGATGAACAGCCCCGACCAGCCGATTATTGCGGTCAGCGGCACAGCCGGTAACGGGGCCGTTGTAAGGCTCATGCCGCTGCCTGCCGGTTCAGGGTCTCTGACCAGAAGGCAAGGACGTGCTGGGTGACTTCGTTAGGTGCCAGCAGGAGCGGGGCCACGTGTCCGGCCCCGGTCACGCGTGCAAACCGCCCGTCCGGAACACTGCGTGCTGCGCGCTCCGCCTGCTCAGGGTCATTCATGGGATCGTCCCGGCCCACCAGCATCAGCGTGGGGACCCGAAGCAGAGGCAGGACCGGACGGAGGTCAGGGCGCTCCAGCATCACTGACTGCATGGCCCAGTATTTGCCCTGTTTGGTGCCGCGGCGGAACGCATCGCGCACCGCTTCGGCAGCGGCCGGCGATGTCTTCGCCACATCATGCCCGGCCAGCGCCTCCACTATGGTCCCGCTGAACGGTCCCGGACCCAGGACCCGGTAAAGGTAGACCAGTAGCGAAGTCTGCAGGCGCTCTGCACGGGAGAACGGATAGGCGGGCGTGCCGATCGTGGTCAGTGTTCGGATGCGCGCGGGGAACGTGCGGGCGAAAACGATGCCTACGTGCCCGCCCCAGGCATTGCCCACCCAGTCCACAGGCGAAGACACGCCTGACGCATCCAGGACCTGGGCGGCTGCAGTGGCGCATTCCTCGAGGGAATAGCGCCTGCGGGGTCCGGGGCTGCCGCCGTGCCCCGGCCCGTCAACCAAAAACAGTTCACGATGCCGGCCCAGATCCTCCAAGACGCCATCGAAGGTTTGACTATCCACAAAGAGGCTGTGCCACAACAATGCAGGCGCACCGGCGCCGGTCCGGCGGACCATCAGGGGACCCAGCGTTGTATCAATCAGGGTTGGCGAAGTTTCCGAAGACATTACAGCCTCCAAACGGTCGTGTACTTCACACCAGGTAATCGGCCGAATTTACTTCGGATTCCGAACCTTCTGGGATAAAGTCTCCTCCGTGCCCATGCCGTCGTCAAGTGATTCCGACCACCCGCGGAGACTCCCCGTAGGCCAGCTGCTCGTGCGCCTTCTGGCTGAGTTCCGGCGCGAGCTTCTGGACGAAGCGGAATCCCATGGCTATGGCGACATCCGCCTGGCCCACCTCCAGATCACGGGCAATGTTGGCACCAAGGGAATCCGGCTGACAGCCCTGGCAGAGCGGGCCCAGCTCAGCCTTGCTGCCACGTCAGAACTGGTTAACGAGCTGCAGGCGCTGGGATACCTCGAACGCCGGCCAGACCCTTCCGATGCCCGGGCGAAACTCATCTTCCCGTCCCCCCGGGGACTGACGATGCTGCGGGAAGCATCGGCCAAGGTCCAGGCGTTGGAACAGCTGTGGGGTTCCTACGCGGGCAAGCAGCGCTTCGAAGCAGCCCTGCAGACTCTTCAAGACGTCTTGGACGCCACACGGGAATCGGGTAGGCAGGATCGGGGGCCGGCCTAAAACGGTTCCGCCCGGAGGACGCCCAAGGCGCCCCCTCCTCAGCCCTCTCTGAGCGACCCCGGAGGACCGCCGGACGACATTTAGGATGGGAGACAAAAACCGCAGGCCACCAGGGGGTTCCGCTTTGCCTGAAGAGCAGTCCACGGACAATTCCGTGACCCGCCGGGGGGCCATGGCGGACCGGTTCAAGTCCTGGGCACTCCCCGTGGCCGCCGCAGTGTTGGCCGTGGGATTCGGGGTGGCCGGCATCTCCAACGGGCTGGCTGACCGGAACCGGGACACCCCGGCGTCGGACCAAAGCACAGCGGGCCAGGCCTCCACGGACCAAAGCCTGCCCGTCTGTGAGGTGGCGGACCGCGCCAGCCTGGTGCCGTCGTCGGGAGCGCTCTTTGGGGTGAACCTGGACTTGGCGGCCAAACCGCTGGCCCAATACGCCGCGGACCTGGGGCACAAGCCTGCCGTGACCGTCTCCTTTGTGGACTTCCCCTACACGGACCAGGACCGCACCAACCTGCAGCAGGCCGCGGCCCAGATCCGCAACGACGGGCAGATGATGCTGCTGACCCTCGAACCCAAGACCGGCCTGTCCGCCGTCACCCCCGACGCCATCGCCGGCCTGGTCAAGGACCTGGCGAACATCAACGGCCAGGGCGTGCCGGTAATCGTCCGCTTTGGGCACGAGATGAACGGTTTCTGGTTCCCGTGGGCGCAGCAGCCGATTGAGTACCGGGCGGCCTTCACCAGGGTGGCTGACGCTGTCCATGCGGGGGCGCCGGGCTCGGCCATGATGTGGGCGCCGTCCTACGCCGGCGGCTACGCCTACCCCGGCCGCCTCAACGACGCGCAGCCCGGGACGCCGGACTTCGCGGCCCTGGACACCAACCACGACGGCGTCCTCACCATCGCGGATGACCCTTACGCCCCGTATTACGCCGGGGACGCCGCGGTGGACTGGGTGGGCCTGTCCCTCTTCCACTGGGGTGCCACATACCCGTGGGGCGCCAACGCCGTGCCGGAGGCCAACAAGTTCGCGGACCAGCTCACCGGCACCTACAACGGGACCAACGGGGACGAGCGGTCCCTGCCGGACTTTTACGGCGAGTACGCGGTGAACCACAACAAGCCGCTGGCCATCCCGGGAACGGCTGCCCTATACAACCCTGCGGTGGGTGGCGCGTCCGAGGCGGAGATCAAGCGCGCCTGGTGGGAGCAGGTGTTCGGCGCCCAGACCCACGCCCGGTTCCCGCAGCTGAAGATGATCAACTGGTTCGAGTGGGACAAGGACGAGGCCGAAGTGAACGGCCGGATCGACTGGACCGTCACCACCTCCCCGGCCGTCCGGGACGCCTTCACCGCGGCACTCCCGGACTGGCTCAAGTACGGCGCAGGGACCAACTGCCGCCCGGCCGGGTCGTAGCCGTGGGGAAATCTCCTACCGGGGACGATGATTCCAGGAAAGAGAACAGGGCAGAACTGCGCCGGGCGTTCGTGCTGCCCGTTCTGATCGGGCTGGTGGCTTTGGGCGTTGCCGGATGGAACTTCGCCAATGACCTCTCCCAGCGGCAGTCGCAGTCATCCCCGGCGGCGTCCACGTGCGAGGTGGAGCCCCGCGCGTCGCTTGCCCCGGCTGACGGCGCCCTGTTGGGCGTGAACCTGGACTTCCACTCCAAGCCGCTGGCCACGTTCGCCGCGGACCTGGGCCATAAGCCGGCAGTCAGCGTGTCCTTCACCGGCTTCCCGCTGACAGCCAAGGATGAGGATGACCTTGCCAAGGCGGTGGACCAGATCCGCGCCGACGGCCACATGATGCTCCTGACCCTGGAGCCCGCCGACGGGTTGTCCACCGTTACCGACGCCACCGCCACGGCCCTGGCGAAGGACCTGGACCGGTTCAACAAGAACGACGTCCCGGTGATCGTCCGGTTCGCCCACGAAATGAACGGCTCCTGGTACGCCTGGTCGCAGCAGCCGCTGGAGTACGTGGCCGCCTTCAAGACCCTCGCCACTGCGGTGCACACCAACGCACCGGGGTCCGCCATGATGTGGGCGCCGAACTATGGCGGCGGCTACCCGTTCGCCGGCGGCAAATATGAGGCCAAGCCGGGCACCGCGGATTTCGCCGCCCTGGACACCAACCACGACGGCGTGATCACCATGGCGGACGACGCCTACGCCCCGTACTACCCGGGTGACGACGCGGTGGACTGGGTGGGGATGTCCCTGTACCACTGGGGCGCGACGTACCCGTGGGGCGAGAACGAAATCCCGGAGGCGAATAAGTTCGCGGACCAGTTGACGGGCAACTACGACGGCGCCAACGGCGATGACAGCCTGCTGCCTGATTTCTACGGCGTGTACGGCAAGGACCACAACAAGCCCGTTGCCATCCCGGAAACCGCTGCCCTGTACAACCCTGCGGTGGGTGGCGCTTCCGAGGCGGAGATCAAGCGCGCCTGGTGGGAGCAGGTGTTCGGCGCGCAGACCCACGCGCAGTTCCCCAACCTGAAGATGATCAACTGGTTCGAGTGGGACAAGAACGAGGCCGAAGTCAATGGCCGGATCGACTGGACCATCACCAACACCCCCGCCATCCGGGACGCCTTCACCGCGGCGCTGCCGGACTGGCTGCACTACGGGTCCGGGACCAATTGCAGCCCCGCAGGGTCCTAGGTCAAAGCACCCAAACTAGGGGTGCAGCAGCCCGTTGACGACGGCGCCCCCGGCTTTCCGGACGGCGGCGACGGCGGGTGCCAGGACCTCGAGCAGGGGTTCCGCGGCTGCCCAGTCGCCCCGGCACATCAGCGCCTCCATGGTTTCGGCGAGCGCCGCCAGTTGCAGGGCGCCGACCATGGTGGAGGTGACTTTGAGGCTGAGCGCCCGGTCCATGGCGGTGTCCCAGTCGCCACCGCGGACGGCGTGGCACACTGACGCCAGCCGGTCCGGCAGCATCTCCAGGTAGGTGCCCAGGAACGCGTGCGCGCCGGCGGGGCTGTCCAGCTCCTCCCCCAGGTCCCGGACGTGCCGGGGGTCCAGCACAGGAAGGGCCAGCGGGTCCAGCACGGAAAGGTGCGCGCTCACGCGGACCACCGCCCGTCGTCGTGGTACTCCTCGTCCAGGCCGTGCGGGGTCTTCTCCCATTTGTGCGGGCTGGAGAGCATCTGCCAGGCCGCCCGCCAGGCGGCCACGGCGTGCAGCACCCAGTACGCCGGGTTGAGCAGCGCGAAGATGGCGATCCGCCAGCCGTGCCGCCGCCAGGTGGCGACGCCGGACACCAGGATCATCATGGCGTTGCCGAACAGCATGGACACCACCCCGCCCAGCAGCAGCCATTCGGGCAGCACCAGGCCCACGAAGTTGTAGCCAACATAGGTGACCACGGTGAAGCCGAGCACCAGCGGGTAGGCCAGGAACGCCAGCGGGGTGCCCAGGATCAGGCCCAGGAAGCCGACGGCGCCGGCCACCCCGGTGCGTTTGACGTACCGGACGGTGTTGCGGGTGTTCACTGCCGCGGTGACCATGTAGCCCTTGATCCAGCGGGTGCGCTGCTTGATCCAGGCCGGCACCTGCGAGCAGGCCTCCTCCCAGGTGGTGGAGTTGATGACGCCCACCCGGTAGCCTTCGACGGCGGCGCGGAGCCCCAGGTCCGCGTCCTCGGTGACGTTCCACGGATCCCAGGCGCCGACGAGCCGCAGCAGCCGCGTGTCGAAGTGGTTGGAGGTGCCGCCCAGCGGCAGCGGGATGCCGGAGCGGTCCAGGCCCGGGAGCATGGAGTCAAACCAGTGCGTGTATTCGATGGCGAAGAGCCGGGTGAGCACGTTCTGGTCCGCGTTGAAGTAGTTCAGGGCGGCCTGCACGCAGATCAGCGGCCGCCGGCCCGGAGCCAGGTAGCGGCGTTCGAAGGCGTCCTGCCGGAACGCGTCAATGGCCGCGCGGAGCTGTCCCGGGTCCGGCCGGTCCTCGGCGTCGTAAATCACCACGTACTCGCCGCGCGCGAAGGTGAGGCCGTAGTTGCAGGCCCGGGGCTTGGTCTGCGGCTCGCCGCGGGGCACCACCAGGATCCGCACGTATTCGGGCGGCCGGGAGCGCTTGGCGGCCTCGATGGTTTCAGTGTCGTCCTCTTCCAGCAGCACCAGCACATCCAGCTTGGAGCGCGGATAGTCCAGCTGCCCCAGGTTGGCCAGCAGCTTGTTGATGATGTTGGCCTCGCGGAACACCGGGATCAGGATGGTGTAGACGGGCAGCTCGCCGTCCGGGATCCGCCCTGCCAGTCCGGACGGATCCCCCAACGCCCCGGTCCCTACGCCGCGCCGTTCCAGTTCCCGGGCTTGTGCCTTGGCGGCGGCCCCGTCATGCAGCGCGTCGAACGGCTGGCGGAGGCTGGCCAGGGTCTTGAAGCCGATGCTCACCAGGAACACCACGTTCACGGCGGTGAGCAGCACGATCACGGTCAGCTGCGCATCGAGGAGCAGGCCGCCCAGCAGGCAGCTGAGCAGGACGGCGGGCAGGAGCCGCTGCCACAGGTTCAGGGCGGTGCGGGCGGAGCCGTCCGGTTGTTCCTCGGCCAGGCGTTCGGCGGATTCGTAGAGCAGGTGGTTGCGGAAGGCACGCTGGATGGAGTGGTTGATGTCCCAGTCGGTGGTGGTGCGGAACACCACCTGTTCGGCCCCGGGGATGCGGAGGGCGGCGCGGCGGATCTCGTCGCTGGGTTTGACGGCGGTGGCCACGGTGAGGACGCCGTCCTCCAGGTGCCAGGGCAGCCAGCCGGGCTCGGACACTTCGGTGAAGCTCAGCTGCTCCAGCAGGGCGTCGTCCGAGGGGTGCTGCACCAGGTCCACCAGGGGCGCATCCCATTGCTCGGCCAGCACCTGGTAGACGTGCCGCCGGTTCAGCCCGGTTTCCAGGATGATGTGCCGGCCCAGCAGGCCGCCTTCGATATTGGCACGCTCCAGGGCGCGGTCCAGCTGCTCCGGGGTGATCAGCCCTGCCCGGAGCAGGGACTGGCCCAGCGCCACGGACTGCACGCCCACGCCGTCGTCGTAGGAACCGGCGGGCCCACCGGCGCGGGCGGTGGAGAGGACCGGGGCCTGCTCTGCCATCAGTTGACGGTCCTTTCGTAGATCCGGTGGGTGGGGCTGGAGAACACCACGGCGTAGCGGGCGTTGAACGTGGGGCTGGCGCTGATGGCCTGGTGCACCAGGTCCGTGAACCCGGAGTCCAGGGGCGCGTCCTCGCCTTCGACGTTCACCAGCACCCATTTGGCGTACTTGGCCGGGTCCTGCAGGGCGGGGCCAAAGTGGTCGCCGGCGGCCCGGTTGTAGATGTTGGCGAGCGGGATCCCCATCATGGGGAGCACGGCGTTTCCGCGGGCGCTTTCGTCCAGGAGGATCCCGCCGCCGTCGTAATGCTGTTTCAGCCAGCGGGCCGCGGCGAAGGAGTAGGTGTTGGAATCGTGGGACATACGGCCCTCGGCCAGGATGGCCATCCTGGCTGCGGGGTCCTGCAGCCACCACGCGTTTTGCCCGGCCAGGGCGAGCAGGAGGAACGCCACAATCCAGGAACGGGTCCGACGGCGGCGGGTCACCTGGTGCACGAATGCCGCCACGAGCACGGCGGCCAGGGGCAGCGCGGTGAGGGCGAAGCGGTTGTTCCACCAGGTGCTGGGGAGCGAGTGATCGTTGTTGATGGCGGTCTGGCCCAGGTAGAGGCTGAGCAGGGCGAAGGCGTAAGCGCTGCCGGTGACGGCCACCAGCAGGGTGCTGGTGGCCAGTCCGCGCCGGTACACCACCACCAGGGCGCCGCAGGCCGCGGCGGCGAGCACTACGATGCCCAGGGTTTCGAGCAGGGACCAGTGGAACGTCCAGAGGGTCAGGCCCAGGTTGCCCTTGGTGGGGAGCAGGCCGCCGTCGGTGATGTTCTTCTGCTGGGCGTAGGCGGAGTACTGGCCGAACATGAATTCCAGCGGGTTGCCGTAGATGGCCCAGTTGTAGGAGAGCCACCACAGGACAGCGGCGGCGGGGACCATGGCGTAGGCGGCGGCCATCTTGGTGGCCTCGCGCCATTGGCGGGAGCGGCGGAGCTCGGTGATCAGGACGAACAGGGTGCCGGTGAGCACCAGCGCCCAGCCTTCGTAGCGGGAGAGCACGGCGGCGCCGGAGGGGATCCCGGCGAACACGGCCAGCTCGCCGGCGCTCATGCGGCGGCGGCTGGTGGCCCAGTGCGCCAGGCCCGCCATGCCGGCCACCAGGCACATGAGCAGGACGGGTTCGGTGAGGGCGGTGGTGTAGGTGTACAGGACGGCGGGGTTGGCCAGGAGGACCAGCACGGCGGCCAGCCGGCCGGTGCGCCCGTAGCCCAGGAGGGCGCAGATCCGGTAGAGCCCGGAGGCGGTGGCGGCCAGGGCGATGATGCCCAGCACGCAGGCGCCCCAGCCGCTGCTGAACATCCAGAGGTTGATGATGAACGGCATGAGCAGCAGGTGCGGCATGGGCAGCCACACGGTGCCGAGCTGTTCGAATCCGGGGGCTTTGCTGTCGAACACGCGCCGGGCGATGGTGAGGTGGCTTTGCGCATCCGAGTAGTCCAGGTTGCTGCCCTGCCCGGTGGTGTAGAGGCAGGCGAGGAAGCCGACGGCGGCCGCCACCACGGCGATGGCGGCCGTCCCGGGCACGCGGCGCCCGGCAGCCGGGGCACCCAGGGCGGTCCACGTGCGGCGCAGCCACGGGGCCCGCTCCCCCGCCGGTGCGGCCGGTCCGGCCGGCGCGTCCGTCAGGGGCGCCGGGGCCGCCTGCAGGTCACTGGCCATGGACGGTGTCCGCGGCGGCCTGTTCCAGGGCGTCGGCGTGGGCCCGGGCGGCGCGGCGGTGGCGACGCCGGAGCAGGACCCGGGTGCCTGCGGCCAGGATGAGCGCGGCGGCTGCGGCGGCGAGCCAGAGTGCCAGCGGTCGGAAACCGTCCGTGACTTCGGCCTGCGGGGTGATGGCATTGGTCTCCAGCAGCACGGGGTTGCCGGTGGTCTGGGTGACCAGGAGGTTGCGGGACAGGGAGCTCCAGCCGCCGGGCTGCTGCTGGATGTAGCTGGCCAGGCTGGCCTGCAGGGTTCCGGGGGTGGCTGCTGCCTTCGCCGTGGCGTCGGCGGTGTCCGGGGCCCAGCCGCCCAGGAGCAGGAGGTTGCGGCCGTTGTGTTCGTAGGCTTCCAGGGCGCCGTAGGCGGCGGTGGTGCCTACGCCGTATTCAATGTCCTTGCTGGAGACGGTGCGGAACCCAGCGAGCCGGAGCGGGGCGCCTGCCTGTTCGGCGGTGGCGGGGGTGGCGCCCACCAGGAGGCCGGAGTCGCTGGAGTCCAGCAGGGCGGCGGGAGTGGTGAGGCGGACGTCCAGGAGGGCGTCGTTGTCGCGTTGGAGGGAGAACGCCAGCGTGGCGGCGTTGATTGTGTTTTCCTGGGCGGTAGCGCCGGCGTCGAACGCGATGGGGAGGGTGGTGCCCAGGACCTGGGGGAAGCGGGCGAAGCCGGGCTTGATGGAGTGGCCGCGCTGTGCGGTGAGTTTGCTGCCGGTGGTGTCCACGGTCAGTTCCATGGGGAGCAGGCCCGCTGGCCCGGAGCAATCGCCGCCGGCGGGGAGGGCGGTGAGGCGCAGGCGGAGCCCGTTGCGGGACTGGATGTGGCCGGCGGGGACGTCCGCGGTGATGTCGAAGGTGTCGCCATTGAGGGTTTGGGAGCTGAGCAGGTAGTCGTTCCAGTAGACGGAGAGTGCGGCCTGCCCGCCGGTGGGGATGGCGGTGTGGGTGCCGCGGAGCTGGAGGCTGATGGCGGAGACGGGGCCGCCGAACTGGGACTGGTTGACGCCCAGGTAGGTTTCCTGGGTTCCGTAGCCGGCCAGCCGGATGGCCTGGGCGCCCAGGTCCGTAAAGGTTTGTTCGGGTCCGGCGGCGGCGGGGACGGTGGCGGTCATGCCGGTGACGGTGGCGCCGTCCGCCAGGGCGGATTTGGTGTCTGCCAGGGCGCGGGCGGCGGTGCGGAGGCCCTCGCCGGTGCCGGTGATGTTCAGGGCGGGGCGGCCGGCCTGGGTGCCGAGCGTGGTGCTGGGGTCGCCGTCCGTGCTGCTGATGGTGATGATGCGGGAGCCGGCGGGGAGGGCGGCGGCCTGGGCGTCCATGTCCTGCGGCGGCACGAGCTTGAGTGCGGCGTCCGGGTAGCGGTGGGCCATGGCGGCGGAGGCGGCGAGGATGGCGGCGGAGAGGTCCGTGGCGGGTTCGGCCGGGACGGGAATGAGGATGGCGGGCACGGAGGGGGCCAGGAATTCGGCCACGGTGGTGGGCGCGGTTTCGGTGCCCTGGGTGGTGAGGCTGAGGCTGCTGAGCGTGGCGGTGGACTGGGTGGCGGTGCAGACGTCCCGGACGGCGGGGGTGTATTCGAGGGCCAGGACCAGCTGGTGGTCGGTGAGGTCCGCCGCGCTGACGGGGGCGTCCAGGGCGATGGTTCCCTTGGCGGGTGCTTCGAGGAGGGTCCTGCCCTGGGCGCTGACGCGGATGGTGCCGGTGGTGGGCTGGCCGGTGACGGCGATGCTGCCGGTGATGCGGGCGGGCTGCAGGCCGGGGGCCACCGGGACGGCGAGCTGCTGGCCGGATTGGCCGGGCATGGCCGAGACGGAGCCCAGGCTGGCGTTGGCGGTGGCCGGGTTGGTGTGGGTGGCGGCGACGCGTTCCGCGGGTGCTGCGGCGGGAGCGGCCGCTGCGGCAGTGGCGGGCTGGAATGGGACGGCGGCAAGCAGGGCGCAGGTGAGAACAACGCTCCCTGCCCGGAGACGTGAGAGCATGCCTCCACCTTGGCGGGGCGAACTCAATTTACCCTGCGGTCTACCCTCAAGGTTGACTCAAGAATGGGTGTTGGTGCAGGTCAGGGGTGATTTTTGGCTCTGTGTGCCGGTGGCGCGGTTAGCGCTCCACCGCCATCAGGACCACCCCGATGGTGGCAACGGCCAAGGCAGCCAGTGCCACGTAGGAGATGTACCGCAGCCTGCGCTGCCGTACATCCCGCTTCGAATAGCGAACGTCGTAACTTCCCCCGTGCCGGCTCATGCGCTGACCATAGGGAGCAAACCTCAAGATTGGCTGTGAACGGTGGTTTGTTACGAGGCGTCGTGGCTGCTGCGCCAGTTCTCCTGGAGCCGTTTGATGAACCACCGGGACTGTTCGGGCCCGTAAGGCAGGACGGGAATGGCCTTGGTGGCATCGTTGGGGGTGTCGCGAATGGACTGGCGGGCCTGGCGGACGGCGGTGGTCATGGTGTTGGCCATGGTTTTGACGAACTGGTCGCTGCAGGGCTTGCCGTGGCCGGGGATCAGAAATTCGTAGCGGTGGCGCAGGGCGGAGATGTGCCGGAGGGCGTCGGCCCATTCCTCGGGGTAGGAGTCCTCGAAGGAGGGGTGGGCACCTTGTTCCACCAGGTCACCGACGTAGAGTGTGGTGGGCGTTCCCACCAGGAGATCACCGTCCGTGTGGCCTCGGCCCAGGTAAAACAGCGTTGCCGTGAGGCCGCCCAGGTCCACCAGGACGGGCTGGTCCTTGACGATGGCGTTGGGGACCACGAGCTCGACGTTCTCGCCCTCGCCGGCGGCCATCTCGGGCTCCAGCGTTCCAACGTGCCGGCGCTGAACGTCACCGCGCTGGTCAATTTCGGTGGCGCAGTTCTGATGGGCCCAGAATTCTGTCACCCCAGCTTCGGCGAAGACCGCGTTGCCGAAGAAGTGGTCGTAGTGGGCGTGGGTGTTGACGACCACTAGTGGCAGGTCCGTCTTTTCCCTGACTGCGTCCAGGATCTCGCGTCCCTGGCGGGGCCCGCATCCGGTGTCGATGACCATGGCGCGTTCGGAGCCAACGAGCAGGCCCGTATTCAGCAAGGATCCTTCAGTGACCAGTACATAGTTGTCCGTGCCGACTTCGAGCCATTCCGACATTGTTTCTCCGTACCTCCGGCAAAGCAGTGTGCGTTCGTCTTGGTGACCGATTGTACCCATGCAGCTCACGATGCCTGCGAGAGGTCCGCTTGACTCCGATACCACTGCGAAAGTACCCGGTCGACAGCAAAATGCACGGCGTGCGCTCGTCACGAGATTAGTTGATAGGCAAAACAATCCAACAAACTTGGCCCGGTGCACACCTCAGGGCATCAGAATCAACATGAAGTCGCCCCACCTAACTGAAGCCGCCAACGAATCATCAGGAGGCGGCCGACGCTTCCCGCGTTGGCGACATTCCAGATATCCCACCTATCGCATGAACCCAACCAAGGGTTGTTTCGACTCGAAGTGGGAGTTTCGCTTCCAGCAACATGGGTACAATCGTAAGCAATCGAAAATGCCGTCTTGGTCGCATGTGGGATCAGGAAACGACACAGGGGGCCCACACTTTGGATCTACGCGAATACCTGCGAACGCTGCGGCGCAATTGGGTAATTGTCTCAGCTTTCGTTCTCGCTGGACTACTGGGTGGCGGGGCGGCCTCAGTTCTGACCGTGCCGACCTACACCGCAGAAACTCAACTCTTTGTTGCCATCCAAAGTTCGGGAACGGTACAGGAACTTCAACAGGGCAATACGTTCAGCCAAGCAAGGGTTCAGTCCTATGTGAAGACAGTCAGCTCGCCTATCGTTTTGCAGCCTGCGATCGACTCACTTGGGCTTAACATGACACCTGACAGGCTTGCCCAGAAGGTTAAGGCCACTACCGACCTGAATACCGTCCTTGTATCAATTGCCGTCACCGACAGTTCGCCAGTTCAGGCAGCGGCACTTGCCCAAGCCGTAGCAAACAGCCTCGTGAAGGCCGTCGATACACTCGAGAAACCCCGCAATGGAGGTTCATCTCCAGTAAGTCTTTCGGTCATCACTCCAGCAACTGCTCCCACAAAGCCGTCGGCGCCAAACACACAACTGAACCTGCTGTTGGGTCTCGTGGGGGGCCTGGCTCTCGGCGTCGGAGCCGCCATAGTGCGCGGTGCTATGGACAGCAGGATTCGTGGGGAAGCTGACCTCCGGACTGTGACCGATGCCCCCCTCTTGGGTGGAATAGCCTTCACCCCTGATGCCACACGCAAACCCCTCCTCACTCAAATTTCACAACAAAGTCCTCGTGCGGAATCGTTCCGTCAGCTTCGAACAAACCTACAGTTTGCCAACGTCGCGGGACACGCCAAATCAATTCTCGTAACCTCCTCACTGCCCGGCGAAGGTAAAAGCACCACAGCTTCAAACCTTGCCATCGCGATTTCGCAATCTGGTCAGACCGTGTGCCTCATTGACGCAGACCTTCGACGCCCAATGGTGGGCGAGTATCTAGGACTGGACCGAAGTGCTGGACTTACGACAGCGCTCATAGGTGCTGCTGAAGTCGACGAACTCCTCCAGCCTTGGGGCGAGGGGAGCCTGTTTGTGCTCACATCGGGACAAATTCCGCCTAATCCTAGCGAGTTGTTGGGTTCGCAGGACATGGGTTCTCTCGTAGCCAGACTGGAGGAAGCCTTCGACGTCGTGATCATCGACGCACCTCCCCTGCTGCCCGTAACAGATGCCGCCGTGTTGTCCCAGCATGTCGGGGGCGTAGTCGTCGTTGTTGGCACCCAAAAGCTAAAGCAGGGCGATCTTCAGAAATCGCTCAACGCCCTGGAAATGGTTGGTTCAAATCTTTTGGGAGTCGTACTCAACAGACTGCCGGCCAAGGGACCTGACGCTTATTCCTACTCGTATTATGGCTCCGACGACAGCTACAACGGATTAGGAAGGCGCAAGAAGGGCCAAAAAACAATCGTTGTCGAACGCGCTCTTTCGGGCTCAGACTTCTCCATGCCCCGCCCGGCACGAGCTTTTCCGGATCGTGCTTCAACAACTCAACTTTAGAGAAAACCAAGATGGGTACCGCATACTGGCTCACAACAGCAGGTGCAAGATCGGGCATGACGCCCGCGTACCGCTCGCCACTCCGCGCGCCATTAAAGCAGTGCTGACGCCGCGGGCCCGGAATGCTTCCACGCATAGGGAAACTCCGCGTGAAGTATTGTACTCCCGGCCACGAATTCTTGACCCTGTGTCTTCACGGTGGCTCGAGCAGTTGCCGCAGGTTGCCCGCAATGAAGCAACTGTCGGTAACCGGGGTCTTCGCGGTTCGTGACTATTTTTTGCCGTGATGGGTGTTCACGCCGCTGTTCTGGCGGCACTGTGCAACAGGATACGCGTTTTTGGTTTTAAGCGCTGGTGAATGCCCGCCCTGTCCTTTTGATGTGTTTGATGGCGCTGTTGTTTACCTCCACTTCCGCTGTTGTCCCGCCGCTGACAATGAGGATTTCGATCTCCTTCCATCACCGACAGACGGTCCGCCAGAGCCGGCGCGTGTCCGGCCGCGTTACAGTTCGACCAGAACCAGCAGCCGATCTTTCGCGGCGGCGCGTCGACAAGAGAGCCGGTAGACAGCAAGGCTCGGAGCTGTTCTTTGACCAGCCACGCGTCCTGCATCTTCCAGATGGCATCCTCGGTCGCGAACACGGACCAGCCTGTCCCGGACCCGGTCCGAAAGCGTATCCGCGGCCCACGGGAGCAGGCGCCCATTGGCCCAGACCGGGTCGACGAATCGTCCTCTCGGGCTATGGGCCTGCTGCGTGAGCCGTTGCCGGGCTTCAGTAAGCCTGTCGTTGCCGAGCTAGACCAAGTGAAACGCGTCGACTGAGCCGGCGGTGCGTGGCAGCCACGTTCGCAGGGCTTGCGGAACGCCGCCGAGCAATCGCTCGCGACGGCCTGCACGCCCAGGCACCAGTCCTGCGGCCGGGGCGAACAGCCAGTCCCCGACGCCTTCGCTGTCGAGGCCGTTCGCGATTCCGAGAACTTGTCCGGTGTCGAGGTCGACGATGATCGTCATCCATGGTTCGTAGAGTTCCGAAGCCCTGGTGTCCCCGCCGCAGAATCGCACGGACCGGTAGCGGTGTTCATCGATGACGGGCATCCACGATGCAGCGTCGATAGCGGCAGCATCAGCGCCGCGGAGTCTCGAGCCCGACGGACCAGCCCCGGAGAAAACTGAAAGCCTCGGCGGCCCCCAGAGCATCGCTGAGCGACGAGTGTACAGTCATTCCGAGTTAGGGACTCCGCGCGCCGGGGGTCTCGCCTAACAGCGGCTCCAACGTTGATTGAGGGACTTTACGCGAATTCCTGCAGCGTCGACTCTCTCCGCGAATTTTGGCTACCAACTCCAACGCCTAAACGTATGCACCGCGACGCTTATTAGCCGCCAAGTCTGCGCATCCATATTTTCGAGCATCGCCGCCAGCAACCTCTTAACACTCCCCGAAAATCGCTCACCAGATGGGTACGAGTTTTTCGTGGTGAGCCTCGGGGAGGCATCCGCTACCTATCCGGTCCAATCGGAACCCGACGGTACGCCCCCAACGCGATCACTCAAGCTCGAACTGCTAGCGGCGTCAACGGCCACTACCCACGACTTAGGCAGACTTGCCAACGGCTGCTTTTGCCTTGATTAAACCCTCAGAGGCCGTCTGCGGAGGTCGCAGACCCGCAAACAAGATAAAAGGCAGCGCAATTGTAGCAAAATTCGGAAGAGGGTGAGCATAATTCATGAGAATCAGATGCCCCCCCAACCAGGCCAATACGACCGTCCATCGAGCGTCCGCCTGACTCCGCTTGCGCACAAAGCCAGCGAAAAGACCGATGAGAAGAAAACCGACAAGAACGCCGAAGGCGCCGAAATCCATATAAAATCCTCCAATCCCCCCCATCGCAAGACCAAAGCCCTCGAAATTAAAGCCTACGACGTGCTTCAAAAAGACTCCGGGGGATGGCTGCTCGCCAGGTAGTGGCGCCAGAATTGGGCTGAAGAAAACACTCCCCAATGGAAAATCTACTTTTGAAGGAATATTATCCAGAATAAGCCCCATGGCCGTCGATGTACCAGTCATATAATCGATGACAGGAGCAAAATACTTAATTGGCCCCTCATAGCCCATTCGCGCTAGATCATTATCGTAAGAAGAACCCCATGTAGTGAAATTCCGCACATATCCAGCAATACTTACCACGGCTAGCAGTAAAACAGCAGAAATCGCAATAGGAACAGTCTTTGTATAATTCTTTAGCAGGTAGAAAACACCGACACCCAGGAGCGGAAAGACGGCAGTGCCGCGATTACCGAAAAGTAGAATTACACCAATCAAGCCAAGAGCCAAAGCAACTAGACCAAAGTTCCGTCGAAACGATGAATCAGCATTAAGTCCTACAAGCGCCAGCACAATTGCGGCCTGGAGCGATGCCACCATTATTGTAGATATATAGCCATTGGAAAGAATTTCGACTCGCAAAACAGCTACGTTGCTCGACAGGACCGGCACTCCGTGCGTAGCTAAAAGGTAGGATGCGCTGAGCAAGCCTACGAGACTTGACCAGATCAAAAAGCGATCTCTTATAACAACGCTGAAATTCGGCGGGTAGGCTAGCGCCCCGCGCACAAAAACACGGCCAAGCATGATGCTGACTACTGCTAGCAGCAACAACCACCACTGGACGGGCGCAGAGTCTGACCTCCCAAAAAATATAGACAGGCTGCCGTACACGGCCATCACGGGGACAACGATAACCAGCACTTCCCGTGCACGCAGTATCCCAGCCAAAAGTGGCCACGTGCAGGCCGCCCCTAACATGAGTATAAGAAGCGGAGCGTACTCCATTAGTTCTCCTCTTCTTTAGTCGACTCGTGCCCGTGGGACTCGAGGGACGGGGCTATCCTCTATGCCGTCCAGCCGCGCTTCCACGCGACATTAGGCAGAGCAATACCAAGTTTACAGCGACACCGGCAACGGAGGCCCACGCCATGCCCGTTGCATTCCAAGTAGGTGCAAACAGCCAGCCTAGGAAAATAATGGTCACAATGCCTGAAATTGCGGCGACACTGTTCTCATGGGCTCTAGCTCGAGAAATATTCATTTGAATGAAAAAAATACTCAAACCCATCAACCCAATGGATATTAGCAGGATTCTCGAGATTCTGATACTTTCATCATATAGCGGGCCAAAAAGAATTGATATTACTATTGGCGACATGAGCTCTAGACATATAACGCCGACAAGCGTGACGAAAAAAATTCCTGATAGCTTACGCCCATGCTTCCACGGGTTTGCTTGAACTGCCCTCAGTCCACCTACTCCCCGGAGAGAGAGTGTGTGCAAAAGTGGATAAAGCATGTAGGCGTAGCTGAACGCTACCGCGTAGTAGCCGCCGACCACCGGGCCAAGTAGTATCACCACCAAGAGCTGATCTATTCGGCTCAGTCCGACCTCGCCAACCTGTCCGGGTAATGCGCCTAAGCCATATCTCGGGCTTTTCGGAAAATATCCGTCCGAGCTTCTCCAGGCCAGAGGTCGAAACAGGACAAGTGTGCTGACTAAATTAGCCACAAAATATACCGTGCATACCGAGCTTAGAGTGAGGCCTTTCGCTGCAAACAAGAGCACCACGCCCGATAGCGTAATAGCTCCATTTAGAATGCTGTTACGACTAATAAGATCTAATCGAGAAAGTGAAATTGCACCACCGAGAACCGAATTCCGATAGGTCGCCATTCCCGAAGTTCCCAGTAGGATGAAAACGACTAGTAACTGAGCTGGGTCAGCATTGGGTAGAAAAACAAACACCCCCAAGGCGGCTGTAAGCGATATTCCCAAAGATATCCATGTTCGAGACAGTAACCACTTATAAGCCGACGGGGCGTCTACGCCATGAACCACCATCGCTCTAAACTGAGCATTAGTTCCAAATCCAGCCACAATGGGAAGAAGCGCGAAGACCACGAGAATGGTTGCTAATATTCCTCGGTCTTCCGGGCCTAACTGTCGCGCGATAAGCGGGCCAGTTATCAACTGCGTTGCAAGAGCCAAGTACTGGGAGCCGGCCAGTATAACTGTTTTCCATGACTTCACTATTCCAGCAGCGCCTCTAGACAACGTTTAGTGTTCAGTTGAGCTTGGGCTCCCAACCTGATGCGCACATCCTCTCTCAGGCTGGCTGGGATGCCAAGAGCACGGTTCACAGATGTCGGAAGGTCACTAAGATCAAATACGACGGGGCAAAGCTCCGAAGCCCACGTTTCAACATACGCCTCCAGCTTTGATACACCGCCCAGTGCAATCGTCGGTGTTCCGACGGCCACCGAGGTAATGTGCCCATGAAGGCTTGTGCCTATAAACACTGTCGCCTTGGTGATAGCCGATTTGATGTCTTCTACGTTGCGCACCTCCAGCAGGCCAACGGATGGAAACCGCGACCGCAATCTCTCATAAGCTGTCAAGTCGCTGTGGCCGGCCGCCAACCCGATAGGCAGGAAATCAATGTTGAAGCCGGCCTTCAAGAGTTCCGTCAGAGCAGAAACAACTTGTGGAAGGCGGTGCCGGAGCCAGTTATCGGATGCTTGGAAGACGACTTGGCGAGCATCGGCTTGAGATAGTACTTCGGGAGTATCTAGCGACATTGCTGCTACCGAATCGGGCGAAAGCAAAGAGGGGACGTCTACACTGTCGAGATTTGCTGCGGTGGTTCGATCACGAACAGTCACAAGTTTGGAAGCACGAAGTGCCTCCGCAATTACCTCCTGTTCAGCCACGGAGAGCCTCGCAATGTCCGCGCCACCTACCGCGTGGTAGACCACGGGGATCGCTTCGCAGACGTCCCTGGGTGGAATGTATGGACGCTCCCACGATGAGAATCGAGCAGCTCGGGCGACATAATCCAACATACCCAGTGGAAGGAAGCGATAGGCAGCACGATAGGCAAGGTCAAGACGCTCACTGCGCAGCTGCCAATCAACGGCAAACCAAGAGGCAGTCAGCACATCTCCTCCCCCGACGATAATTCCCTCAACGCTGCTTGTTTCTGACTTGAGGGCGCTCCGCACTGGAACGGTCAAATGACCTCCAACGCTGGACAGATCACTCCCAGCAATTGCGGTGTGGACCAACTCACTCTCAGCTACTCGATCAATCATGTGAGCAAATAGTAAATCGCCATAATTAAATCGGTCGTACGCACCGAGCGAAATAATGCTCATTCACAAACCCACATTCACAGAAGACCAATAAGAAGAAAAAACATCAGCAAAAAATGACGCAACTCATAATGCAGTCGAAGAGAAGGCTGCTTGGGCATATGCTCTAAACTTTTCGCACTCCCTCAACCAATTCGACTTACGGCTACTGAAAATCGCTGCCTTTACCCTGTAGACCTGGGCCCGACTCCAATACAATGCCCAAACAGACAACCGCCAAATCAGCCAGGTCATCCTGTTCGGCCTGAACTCTTGAACGTAATATTCGGCGAGGTTCTCAATCCACAATGTCCAAACAGGACCCGATCCTGCCTCACTTGAAGCCCCGACCACATGATGCGCCCTGGAGTTGTTCGAGTGAATCACGTCATAGCCGAGGGATCTTATTCGACGGCAGAACTCAATGTCCTCTGCATACATAAACCATTTCTCCGAAAGACCCCCAAGCTCTTGCCAAAGGTGACGCGGCGTAACGAAACACGCCCCTGAAACCCAGTCGACACTAGTGGACTTGTCGCTAGACTCACCGGCAGGGTAGAGATTGAACCCCTTGCAGGCTCCGGCAGTAGCTCTCCACCTTGAAAGTCCTGCAAGCTGAAAAAACATGTGGCGAGCAGTCGGTTCGTAGCCAGCAGACCTAACCGTCAAGCGCCCTTGAGGATGCTCAATCACAGGAGCAAGTACGCCAATATTCTTATTGGCTTCGATTTCTGACAACATGCTATCAATTTGCTCACCGTTTACGATACAGTCGGGATTCAGCAAAAGTATGAAGTCTCCTCGGGCGGACCTAGATGCCAGATTAACCGCTTTTGCAAACCCTAGATTTGTATCACTAGGTATGGTGGTTGAATCGGGAAAAAAAGACTTCACAACAGGAAGTGACTCGTGGTTTGAAGAATTGTCAATCACGATGATCTCGTAATCTGACTTGATGCCCTGCAAGGCAGCCAAACTGTCGCCTATAAACTTTTCACTGTTGTAAGCAACGATTATGATCGACACCCGTGGGTGATCAGAAGATACAGGAGTCACTTATTCTCTCCCCCAATTGAATCGCCGTAAAACTCATCGAAAATCCGATAGACGTCATTCCGGTACCGTTCCTCATCAAACAAAAATTCAAATCGTGCCCGTGCTGCGCGCCCGATGCTCGAGAGCTCAGACGCATTCAGTCGATCAATCAACCGAGCAAGGGCATCGGAGTCTCCGGGCTCAAATAACCATCCAGTAATTCCGTCATCTACGATCTCAAGCAAACCTCCAGCAGCACTCCCAATCACAGCTTTGCCCGCAGCTGCCGCCTCAATCGCGATGGTCGGAAGAGGATCTGGCTGTGTGCTCGGGACAACAACTACGTCGCAACTCCTTAGATATGGTGTGACGTCATCGGTCTCTCCGTAGACCTGTACAGAACTCGGACGGTTGAGACTCGCAACGATTCTCGGGACGTCAACGCTTCGACCACTGGGAGGCGGTCCACCCAGCACCATAAGAGTGGCATCCTCGCGCTCAAGTTTGTTCCAGGCAGCCAGTAGAGTCTCGTGGCCTTTCCAGGCATTCCACCGACTGGCAACGAGAACTCGAAGACCCGTAGGAGGACTGCCGTCTGAACCACTCACTCTTGGAAGTCCAAATCCGTTGTAGACAACGGTCGTCTTCCGTCTTAGAGACTGTGCGAGGACGTGTTCAATTGCCTGGCTTACGCAAATAATGCGGGAAGTAAACAGTAGAAAAGGGCTCAAAATTATTTTCTGAGCACCGGCGAGAAACTCGTGCAAGTGGAGTATGACTGGTATACCAAGCGCCCATGCTACGGGTGCCAGTGGGGCAAGCGCTGCAGTATTGATATAGATGGCATCGGGACGCACTTTACGCAAAAGACGCGCCGCTCGAAGAAACCGCAAAGCTAGGCTGGGAACACTCAATATGTTCATATAGGCCCGACGAAGGACAGGTAAATCGACATGAGTTGCGGATATTCCGCGGGTCGTCAGTGCACTGGAAAGGAGATGCCGCGGATAGTTGACGTCTGTGGGCAGCCACACCTTAATATCCCAGCGACCGCTAAGAGCCTCAATCGTTTTCAGGAGTACTTTGTCAGCACCGTACATTTCATCCGACGGGTGAACGACAAGAAGGGTCTTCGTCATTGGAGCGTCCGGATAGGTTTTGCAGGCACTCCGGCTACCAAAGTGTAGGGATCAACGCTTCGCGTTACCACCGCACCGGCAGCCACAACCGCCCCTCGCCCGATGGTGACCCCAGCTGTTACTACTGCACCGCTCGCAATCCAAACGTCATCCTCAATTGTTATTGGCTCCCAGGCTACGCCTTTATTTTTGATGGGTGTATTGATATCACTCATCTCGTGATTCTCGGAAAATAAACGAACACCTGGTCCTAGCATGACATTATTTCCGATTTTTATGCCTCCGGAACATCCAATATAGCAATCGGGGCCGATACTCGAATGATCTCCCATCGTCAGCCCTTGACCAATATCTCGCGAGTAATAACTACTCGGCCGAATTTTTGCTCCAGCTCCAATTGAGACATTATTCCCGAACACCAGGCCGGCGGATGCCAGACCTTGAACCTCGGCCCTGTCCTCGGCGATGAAACCGTTTCCGACAGTAATAAGTTGAGGGTTAGAGATCCGAACCCCGCGACCGACTAGGGGCAGCCCTGAACAACGACCTAGTAGAAAACGATGTACCGAACCCCGAACGGCCATTGGCGCGACTTTTGAAAGCAATTGAAGACTTACTCTCGTTGGCGAAGTCGACATTCCGGCCGCGCTCAGCCGATTTTTCTGTTCGATAAAGACTTTTCTAACTAACGCTTTCATAACATCACGCCTTTAGGAACTATGGACGAGCTTCAGTCCATTAAATACTCGGACGAGAACTAATTGCACACCAGTAATAAAGAGCCCAGCTCCAGATTGTGCAGAAGTCTTTGACAAAAGAGCGAGTTGGATCGCCCCATTAGTGGCGGGTCCCAGCGCTAATAGCTTCAAGTGTGGATCTGCGGTCTCGAGCCTGGGCTGATCGGAGAGCCTTCTCGTAGGCAGAGCAAACAGATTCCCAGGTGTAGCCCTGAAGCACCCGTTCCAACGACAGTTTGGAGAGTCTTTCCTGCTCCTCTTTCGTCTCAATAACGCTCAGTACCGATCTAGCAATCCCCTTGGGCGTGGTGTCGCAAAAGACACCGTCCGGTCCGAGTACCTCTCGGTTATAGACCGTATCGCGTGCAACGACCGGGGCACCGTTGGCCATCGCTTGAACCAGAGCTGGGTTAGTACCCCCAACGCTGTGACCATGAAAGTAAACACCGCAGTTCTTCCAGAGGGACAGCAGACGCTGATCATCCGCGATATGTCCAAGCCAGCGCACATTAGAGCTGCTCGCGGCGAGATTCTCGACGCTCTCCTCAAGCGGGCCACCATATCCGGAAGAACCCACGATAACCACTACATATTTCTGCGATAGTGTCCTTGCGGCCTCTAAGAATTCAGGCACTGTGTTTTCGGGTACGAAGCGAGCAACCATCAAAATATACTGCTTAAACGGCAGATTATCCTGTAGCGACTCTATCGACCCTTGTTCCCCGCCGTAGGGTATGAAGTTAGAATCGCGATTGAACTCGATTCTCCATCTGCGACCAATCTCCTTCGAGTCCGCGACGATACTTGTGGCGAAAAGCGCAGTAAGTCGCGCACCGAGTTTGAACACATTTTTGGCCAAGCCGCCCCATTTGGCTCGTTCCCATTCGATACCGTCGACATTGACGACGACGGGAATACCACGGAGTCGAAGCAGAGGTAGCCAAAAACCGTTGGCAACGTTCATCACGAGTGCCACGTCGGGTTTCTTCCATGCTGCGTGCAGACACGCCGTAAGACCGTACGTAAGCGTGCTCAGAGACTTGTTTTCGATCCCGCGCGTATTGACGACGGAGACCCTCAAATCTGCCTCGGTCGGAAATTCTGTTTCCTTAGATCGCCCGTACACGGTGACATCCCAGCCTTGGTCGGCGAGATAGGGAGCTAGCTTGCGAACGGCTGTCTCGAATCCGCCGTAGTAGCTTGGATAACCCCTTGTTCCGATGATCGCGACCGTATGGCCCACGGTAAACCCCCATAAATTGACACTTCAAAGGCGCCTGCATAGTGCCGCCTCAGAGATTACCACTAAGTCTGGCACGCGAAGTTTTCGCTACGTAACCTGTACAGGGGACTGCCCCCGGTTTTGTTGACTCCTTGACCTAGCGAGCTTGTGCTCGTGGAAGGATGTTGACCATGCCCACGCCTTATGGGGCGGAGTTCCGCCAGGATGTTATTGATGTGGCCCGCAAGGGTGAGGCGCCTCTGGCGCAGATTGCGAAGGATTTCGGGCTTTCGATCACCACGCTGAAGCGATGGATTGCCATCTCTGAGCGTAAAGATTCCGGGGCTGGCCCGGCGGCCGCTGAGTCGGCTGAGATGCGGGAGCTGAAGAAACGCAACCG
>NZ_KB895453.1:0-435727 GCF_000374865.1 Arthrobacter sp. 135MFCol5.1
GTCGTGTCGCAATGATCGAAACCATCCCCCGATACGTAGGAGCCGACCCTATCGTGGACCTCCTCCTGGAGGATCTGCCCATTGTTGATGGCAAATGGTCACCGCCCCGGCACGAAGGTCTGTACCTCCCCCTGGACTGGGCCCGCGTCGAGGCGTTGGCCAGTGTTTCTCGCACCTGGGCGCTCTGAAAAGACCCACGCCCGCAATCTGTTCCCTGTAAATCACCATCTCGAAGAAGAGGTAAAGCAATGAAAATAGGAATCCTGACAGCACTGTTCGACGCCAAGCCGCTGGACGAAGTGGCAAGTTATGTAGCTGATCTCGGCTACGAAGCGGTCGAACTCACCACCTGGGCAGGCTCTGGCCATTTCGATCTCGAGCAGGCCATCTCAGACCCGCAATACAGCCGAAATTTGAAGAAGATGTTGAACTCGCGAGGGCTTTCCATCTCGGCTCTCTCGGACCACCTGTCAGCACAGCAGGTGCTCCCGCCCAAGGACGCCAGTTTCGATGACTGGTCGCCGACAACCGACAAGCAGGAGATGTTCGAATACGGGAAGCAGCACCTGCTGAACACCGCACGAGCAGCATCAGACCTTGAAATCCCGGTGGTCAACGGCTTCTTCGGCTCGACCGTCTGGGGCTCCTGGTACACCTGGCCTCCGAAGCACCTGGAGCTTTACAACGAAGGCTGGGACCTCTTTGTGGAGCGCTGGAATCCCATCCTGGATGAATTTGCCAAACTCGGCGTGAAGTTCGCGCACGAGGTCCACCCGACCGAAATCGCTTACAACATCACCACAGCACAGACTGCTGTGGAAAAGCTTGGTCGTGACGACTGGGGTTTCAATTTTGATCCCAGCCACTTCATCTGGCAGCAGATCGACCCTGTCGTCTTCATTAAGACCTTCGGCAACCGGATCCTCCACGTCCACGCCAAGGACTTTGAAGTGCAGGAAGACGAAATCCGACGCGACGGGGTGCTCTCCACCGGATCATGGCGGAACATGCACCGGGCAGCACGGTACCGCGTGGTCGGATGGGGCCAGGTGCCGTGGAAGAGGGTCATCACTGCGTTGCTGGAGGTGGGATACGACTATGTCATGTCCTATGAGCACGAGGACCCGGTAATGAGCGAACGCGACGGTGCCGAAAAGGCCATTGACTACCTGCGCCCCCTGATCGTGAAAGAGCCGATGGATCCCGAAGCCCACCACTTCTGGCTCGTCTAAGACAAGTAAAAGGGAAGATTACGATGACACAGGATTTGCCAGCCTTCTTCACCCAGGGGCTGATGAAAGATGATCACCGGGAAGTCCCGGCCATCGGCGTCGGCATGCTCGGCTATTCGTTCATGGGCAGGGCACATACGAATGCCTTGAAGAAGATCACGTATACCTACTGGCCGCCGCCGATGCAGCCGGAATTGGTCGGAATCGCAGGCCGCACCCAAAGCGCCGTCGATGAGGCAGCCCGTCGATACGGTTATGCCAAGTCAACGACCGATTGGCGCGAGCTGGTCGAAGACCCAGCGATCGGGCTATTCGATAACACCGGGCCGAATGACCAGCACAAGGAACCAACCATCGCCGCGGCCAGGGCCGGCAAGCACGTTATATGTGAGAAGCCCCTCGGTCGAACTGCCGATGAAGCATACGAGATCTGGACCGAAGTCGCGAAGACTGGCGTTAAGGCGATGACCGCCTTCAACTACAGATTCTTTCCAGCAATCCGCCTGATCAAGGAGATGCTTGACGACGGGACACTGGGTGAAGTCCGCCATTTCCGGGCCAGGTACCACCAGGAGTGGCTCGTTGACCCGAAGAGCCCTACCTCATGGAGGCTGGACAAGAGCATCGCAGGTTCAGGAGCGCTCGGGGACCTCGGTGCCCACATCATCGACCTTTCCCGGTATCTCGTTGGTGAGCCCGTAAGCGTGTCAGCAAACATGAAGACGTTTGTAGAGGACCGTCCGGGCGGGCACGTGGACGTGGATGACGCGTTCGACGCCATCATCACCTTTGACACCGGCGCGCTCGGCACCCTGGAGGCAACCCGGGTTGCCCCGGGCCGTAAAAATCACATGCGCTTCGAGATCAGTACAACGAAAGGCACGGTGATCTTCGACCAGGAACGGATGAACGAGATCGAACTGCACCTGGCCGACTCGACACCAGGCCCGAAAGCACAAGGCTTCCGTACAGTTCTCGTTTCCGAAAGTTACCACCCGTACTGGGAACACTGGTGGCCGCACGGCCACATGATCGGGTGGGAGGACAGCTTCGTCCACGAGCTCGGCCACCTGCTGCAAGCCATTGCCGATGACAGCGAGATCGGGCCCCATGGCGCGACCCTCGAGGACGGTTACCGCTGCGCCGAGGTGACCGATGCCATCGAACGATCAGCAACAACCGGTGCACGACAAGAGATTGTTTATCGAGAGGCATCAGTGCCTGGTGTTGGAACTGCCGGAGAGAACAACCGCCCAAGGTACGCTGATCCGCAGCCAACCGCTTGAATGAAACCGAACTGCTGCCTCAGCTGACGTAAAAGGAGATCGGTGCGGGTGCACCCGCACCGATCTCCTTTGCGCGTTCCGTGAAAGACCTAGGACTGCGGCATCAGCAGCGTTTAGGGCCTTTTGCGCCATTGCTACGAAATTTGAGCGCCTTAGGGTCCTGCCCATTGGCAGAGCTGGAAAGGCGGAGGATGTCCCGGGACGTTCTCATTATCATCAGCCGGTGAAAGGGGATGGGACATGTCGAACCGCGCTGCCGAATCGGGGGAGTCAGCCGTACTCTAAGAAGCACACCTTATCCCGCACCGGAATCTAATGGTCATCTCCGCCCGGTTTCCGCTTGAAGCGGATCCAATCTAGGTGGTAAACGGGGGGACCATAGACGTTGCGGGGCACCCCGCTCAGCCCCTATAGCCCATTCGGTGTGAATTCCGTGACTCATGACTTGGCCGGGGGAGCACCCGGAAGAGGGGCCTCAGGCCTGGACTTCAAGGAAAAGTGCTTACGGCGCTAGATACGGGCTGCGAGACGCGAAATGCCCCGGCAACCTCAACCCTAAGAGCTATTTGGGTCGGCACTCAACTTATGCCCGCGTTACCGATAACCGCCGTCCACTTATGAATCAGGAACCAAAACGATGCGCGGGCAAGCCTTTAACACCGAGGCCCTCAATAGCGAAAACGGCGCCTCGCATCGGGCCGTCGTCGGGCAACCCAGGCAGGGGCGGCCGGCCCATGCTCGTCACGTACAGAATGTCGAGATTGGGACCACCAAACATGACACTGGTGACCTTCTTGACCGGCATGGCGACCGTGCGGTCCAGCGATCCGTCCGGTGCGTAGCGGTTGAGTTTGCCTCCGAATACATGCGCTTCCCACAGATAGCCTTCCGCGTCGACCGTCATGCCGTCCGCGACTCCACCGTCTGATTTGTCCATGCCGACAAAGCTCCTACGGTTCGATACAGCTCCAGATTCCGGGTCGTAGTCGTAGGCCCAAATGTCGTTGCCCCATGAGTCGGTGAAATAAAAGGTCTTTTCGTCAGGGCTCCAGCAAGGTCCGTTTGAGCAGACGATCCCCGAGTCCAGGGTGGTGAGGGTGAGGTCAGGGTCAAGGCTATACAGCTTTCCGGTGCCATCCTTTTCGTTAGTGTCCATTGACCCGACGACAAACCGGCCTCGGGAATCAACCTTGCCGTCGTTGAAGCGGTTGGACGGAATATCGGACTCGGGGGAGTGGAGCAGCTCAAGCCGGTCATGTTTAAAGTCGAAACTATACAGTCCATGCTGAAGAGCCACGATTGCGCTCTGCCCGTCTGCACGGAGCGCCATGGACCCAATCTTTTCGCGGACATCCCATGCCTTGATTTGCTGACCGTCCGCCGTAGATCGGAAAATACGGCCGTCGGCGGAGTCAACGAAATAGAGCATCTGCTGCTCCGCGTCCCAGAGCGGGCCTTCTCCGAGGCTTGTTTTCAGGTCTGCAATGGCACGGATGCGCACTGGTCTCCTCTTAGCTGCTAGTAGTCACTTAGTCCTACAAATGGGGATCAAAAACGAACTTCATCCCGTCTCCCTCACGGGTGGCTTTAAAAATGCGTTCCCAGTCACCTAGGCCGGCGACTTCGGTTACGAGGGGCCCTAGGGAAACTTTTCCGCTCGTGACCAGTGCGATGGCTCGGTGCCAGGCAGGGGTCGGAGAAGCCAGGCCAGATGTGATGGTCAATTCCTTCATCAACACTTTGTCCAGTGGGACAGTCACGGGCTTTCCGAATACTCCCACCTGAACGTAGGCCCCGCGGGGTCCCACGTTTTCAAGGCACAGAGCAGCACCTGCAGGGTGGCCGGAGCATTCGATAACGACGTCGGCGGGGCGTGTCCCTGGCCTATAGCTTTCGTCGGTAGCAGTGGCCAAGCCGAGGGAGTTGGCGATCTGCAGCCGTTGGGCGTCCCGGGCGGTACCGACGACGGTTACATGGGCTCCCGATGACTGTGCGATCTGAGCCGCGAGAATCCCCATCGTGCCGGGCCCCGTGACAAGAACGGAATCGCCGGGGTTGATGATGGGCGGATCCAACAGGCAGTTCGCCACGGAACCCAGGGGTTCCAGCAGTGCCGCATGGTGCAAATCCATCCCGTCCGGAAGACGGTGCAGGTTTCGGACCGGGACGAGCACTTCTGAAGCAAAGCCCCCGTTGACATGGCTGCCGATGGAGACCCGCTCTGGACATAGATTGCGGTGCCCGGACAGGCAGGATGGGCAGTGCCCGCATGTGGAAAAGAAACTCTCAAGGGCGACAGGGGAATCCCGCCAGGCTTCGTCCACGCCTGGACCAAGGTGGCGGACAATCCCGGCAACTTCGTGCCCAAGCACGACGGGAGGATTAGTAGGCCACTCTCCGTCCATGATGTGCAGGTCAGTACCGCAGAGCCCAGCACCATAGACCTCAACAACAACCTGATCTGGTCCCGGAGTGGGCCGTTCGACCTCCGTCAGGAACATAGCGCCCCTGCCCGGGCTGAGCTTCACGATGGCAGACATACTGGGCATAAGGGAACCTCCACGGCTTTGGGGCGGCAGTAAATCAGGCGGACTTCGAACTCCAGCAAGAATAGCCGATAACGCTTACAACTGTAAATATATGAAATCACTTTCAGATAGCAATACTCAAGGGAGAGCTAGTCCACGCCAGCTCCAGCCCTCTTATAACTATCTTGAGCGGATTCAATATATTGACAAGATATCCGCCTCCCTGCCAGACTTCCTAAGGTGAACGACATCGAGGTCGGATGGAAACAGGAGCATGCGGCAGGCGGGCACGTGGCTGTGCCTCGCGCGTCGGCTTGGGACTTTGCGTCCTGCCCGACGGACGTCGTTCGCTGCCGCAGGCCTCGCAGAGGCACTTGGCCGCAACAGCCCGGTGAGCGTGCCAGCCGGGGTGAGGCAACTTCTAGCTGCAGGGTCCTCGGTAAGTTCACGCTAACGAGGGCACCTCTGCAAACTTCCGTCCGTGCAACCGACTCTTCCGTGAAATATCCCGTATCCGCCGCACCTTGTTGATTGCGGAGTCCTGGAGGGCGTGGGCTTGCGCAAGATCCGTCGGCGCTCAGCAGTCCGGCAAGTAAACATGAAGTGAGGAAGAATGACCATTTCCAGCGAATTGACACCCCTTGAGGCCTACAGGCGGATGGCGCTTATTCGCGCATTCGAAGAACGTGTACTGGCGTTGTCGCTTGACGGCCACGTAGCAGGCTCAGTGCACCTGTGCCTCGGCCAGGAGGCCATTCCCGTTGGAGCCTTGGCGGCACTCGGGCCGGCCGACCGCGTTCTTGCTACCTATAGAGGACATGGGTGGGCGATCGCTCGCGGCAGCAGCCCTACCGGGGTTCTCGCCGAAATCGCACAGCGGGAAGGCGGGGTTAATGGGGGCCGTGCCGGTTCTCCGCTGCTCAGCGACCCGGCAGTAGGTTTCCTTGGAGAAAATTCCATTGTGGGCGCCGGATCCCCCATTGCCTCTGGTGTCGCCCTTGCCGCCAAAACTCAAGGCTCCGACCGGGTCGTTGTCACCACCTTCGGTGACGGTGCCATGAACCAAGGCGCAACCACCGAAGGCATGATCTTCGCGGCAGCGAATAATCTTCCCGTTATCTTTATCTGCGAAAACAACGGCTGGGCCGAGATGACACCGCAGGACAGAACAACCCGCGGCCCCGATCTCGCCATGCGGGGAGAAGGCCTGGGGATCGAAAGTCACGTCGTAGACGGTGGCGACCCGTTCGCTGTTCGCGACGCAGTCGCAGCAGCAGCAGAAACCTGCAGGCGCGGCGAGGGCCCAGTACTGCTCGAGTGCAAGACCGTCAGGTTGAGCGGACACTACAACCGGGACATCGAACACTACCGCCCTAAGGCCGACAAGCAGAACGCCATCGACACCGAGCCGCTCACCCGCCTCCGTTCCAGCGGCGCGCTGAACGGGGACGCGGTCGCAGCCATTGACGCCGAAATCGCAGCCGAAATCGAAAAAATTGTGCAAAGCGTCCTGGCCATGCCAACTCCAAACCCGTCGACTGCGCAGGATCACCTCTACGGGCCTGCCGTAGAACTTGATACCAATGCCAAGCACACCCAGTCTAAAGAGCTCACATACCAGCGAGCGGTCAACCAGGCACTCGCGGATGAACTGGACAGCAGGCCGGACCTTCTGGTCTACGGCGAGGATGTCGGGTTTGCAGGCGGCATCTTCGGCGTCTCCCGCGGTCTTCAGAAAAAGTATGGCGAAGAGCGCGTCTTCGACACCCCCATCTCCGAGTCCGCAATTCTCGGTTCTGCCGTCGGGGCCGGCATGGAGGGAGTACGGACGGTTACGGAAATCATGTGGGCTGATTTCGTATTCGTTGCTCTGGACCAGATCATCAACCAGGCTTCAAACGTCAGGTACATCAACCGGTCAGCCATCCATGCCCCCTTGACCATTCGGATGCAGCAGGGCGTCACGCCGGGATCGTGTGCCCAGCACTCCCAGAGCATAGAGGCGATCCTGGCCCACATTCCGGGTATCAAGGTAGGTCTGCCGGCGACACCGCAGGATGCCTACGACATGACACGAGCGGCCATTGCAGACCCAGACCCAACCATCCTCCTCGAGAACCGTGCGCTGTATCAGGTTTCCGCTCCGGTGAACTTTGGTGCGGTAGTTGAACGTGCGGAGGGCGCCCGTCACCACCGCGATGGCAAGGATCTCACTATCATCACGTGGGGCAGCACACTTTCCCTTGCCTTGGAAGCCGCAGAGGAATTGGAACGAGACGGGATTTCCGCCGGAGTTCTCGACCTTCGATGGTTGCGGCCATTGGACCTGGATGCCATTGCCCGCGCAGTCAGTGCTTCTGCTGGACGCATCCTTGTCGTCCATGAGGCGCACACCAGTGGGGGGTTCGGCGCTGAAGTCGCCGCAAGGATTACAGAACTGCACTTCGAGAAACTCACCGCACCAGTCCAGCGGGTGGGTACCCCTGATGTGCGCATGCCATCGGCGCCTGCACTTCAGGATGCGCTGCTGCCGACCACCGGCAGGATTGTCGCGGCAGCCCAGGCGTTGGTGAGTAGCGCGCCTACTGGCCACGCCATCGGAGTGTAAAGGCGGTGGAGTTCCTCGTTGAAGTATCTTTCACAACTCCAGTTGGAATGGATCCTGGCGTTCTTGAGGAGCTCAAAACGGCAGAAGCACGGCGGGCCGGGCAGCTCGCTGCCTCCGGGCATCTGCGTCGGTTGTGGCGCCCCCAAGTGCCGGGATGGCGGAACATCGGTCTGTGGGAGGCCGAAGACGTGACCAAACTCCAGACGCTGTTGGACTCCCTGCCGCTAAGGGAATTTATGTCAATAACAATTCGACCGCTGGATCCCCATCCATCTGACCCACCGCTGATGCTGGGCAAGGTTTAACTACCATGCTCGTTGACGGGTTCTTTTACTGCTAGAAGGTCTGGCCCCATCCGCCTGGGCGGGGCCAGACCGCCTGCTCATCATCGAAGCCGCATGCCCAGCTGCCCGCCACTCCTTTTGCGGCCCGTCCCGCAAGATTCCGAGATGTTACCAGTTCGTCGCCCTGAAAGGGCTTTGAGAAACGACGTGAAAAGCCTGTATCCACGACAGCAGCAGCACCATCACGCTGCGTCCAATCCTAAGTGAGCAGACGTGGTTGGAACGATGCCAGTGAAATGCAACTGTCCACCTGAGGAGAGTCGCCCGCCGAAGGCCCTTCCCCGGCATGTCGACGATTGGACCGGTTTGACGGGATCCAGGGTCGAGATTCGGAAAGACGGGCAGGTTCACTCTGCCGGCATTGTTGATGCCGTCACTTCTGACGGCATGATTCTCTGGCTTCAACCCCCATCCGACCAAAGGCGGCTCTACGAGAAATCCGCCTCGTACGAAGTCTGGGTGCACGTCGCACCTGGGTAAGGCCCAATCAAGGCACCCCTCATTCCGCGCTAGTTACCGGAACGGAGCCACGATTGGCCAACTGTTTCGAGATGGAGGGGGCATGAACGGTGAAAAATATAACGCGATCTTCCTGATCAACAGCTGTTTGGGCCTTTATGAAACCGCCAGCTGGCCTCCCGTCCTCCCCAAAGCGGCAAAATTGCGTGCACCACCAAGCAGATCGTTTCGAAGTTACCGTCAATCGTCCTGAGGAATCGAGCCGGCTATTAGACAAAGGCTCACCCAAATGATCCCCGCATTGGCATGAATGCAAGACCACAGAAGTAAGGTTCACAATGGAGTCTGCCGATATAACTTTCCGCACTCGAAAGTGGGTGCGCCCAGAAGACCTGAATGCGAACGGAACCCTGTTCGGTGGAAGTCTTCTCAAGTGGATTGATGAGGAAGCGGCGATCTATGCCATTCTCCAGCTTGGCAATGGCCGGGCGGTGACCAAGTACATCTCGGAGATCAACTTTGTCAGCTCCGCCGCGCAAGGGGACCTCATCGAGATGGGTCTGGCGGCAACCAAATTTGGCCGGACTTCACTGACTATGCGAGCGGAAGTCCGCAACATGATCACCCGACGAAGCATCCTCACCATCGAAGAGATCGTGTTTGTAAACCTGGACGTCGAGGGCAAGCCTGAGCCCCACGGCTACGCAGAAATCACATACGACAGGGACAGGATCCCCGCTCACCACCCCGCAGGATGGCGACCCGAGTAGAAGGTAGCTGCGCAGAGTTACCACGCTAACCATAGGTGCCCCAGGAAACTTAGCCTCTCAGCGGACTCTCATTGACGTCCCCTATTTCTACGTCCCAACCCGGCAGCACCCGAAAATTCCCGATGACCAGCTCAAAGTTGAGCTGAACGCTCATCCATATACAGGAGGTAAATCTTGTTTCCACTGATAGTCGCCACGGCTGGCGGATCAGCTGACGTCCCGCCGGCAAGTGGTCCGGCGCAATTGATCACGGTCGCCCTTATCGCAGTCGTACTTATTATCGCCCTCATCTCGTGGCTCAAAGTACATCCTTTTCTTGCCCTGACTGGCACAGCCATCTGCGCCGGGATCGCCGCTGGCATGGCACCGGGTAAGTCAGTCGATAGCTTCACAAATGGTTTCGGGGCAACTATGGCGGGCGTCGGCGTTCTCATCGCTATAGGCGCTATTTTTGGTAAGCTCTTGGCCGATTCTGGCGGTGCGGACGCGATCGTTGACGCTCTCTTGCATCGGGCAGGGTTTCGGTCGCTGCCTTGGATTATGGCGGTAATTGGCGCCGTAGTGGGCCTGCCAATGTTTTTTGAAGTCGGTCTGGTCCTTCTCATGCCGATCATTCTTCTGGTGGCACGCCGTAGTGGCGTGCATCTGCTGAAGGTTGCTCTGCCGGCGATAGCAGGCCTCTCGGCGATGCATGGGCTTGTCCCTCCGCATCCTGGTCCGCTTGTGGCCATCTCCACGCTCAACGCCAACATCGGCCTAAGTCTGGCCATCGGGGCAGCATTGGCGGTGCCCCTCGTGGTGCTCGCCGGCCCTGTGCTCAGCTTTGCTGCCGCACGATGGATGCCGCACGTTCGAGTTCCCGAAATGTTCACAGGAGAAGGCCGTGGCGGCGTTCTCCAAACGAACAGTAATGATGACTCATCCAGGCCTCCGGCTGGTTCCCACGGTGGCCATTCTGTGGGCTTGGAACTGCAGGAGCAAACACAGCTCTCGACGGCCGTTGTCCGAAAGCGGCCGTCCGCTCTCGTGACAACAATAGGAATTCTGCTCCCCATCGTTTGCATGCTTGTTCGCGCCGTGAACGAATCGTTGAATCCAAATGCCACCGATTCGTTCTCAACTTTGATTCACTTCATAGGAACTCCAACTATTGCTCTGGGTTTGGCTTTGATCTACGCAATGATTTTCTTCGTCCGCGCGAGCAACATGCGGCAAAGTGACGTAGGAAGGTCCGCAAGCGATGCGCTGCTTTCTGTAGCCGGCATCTTACTCATTGTCGGTGCTGGTGGAGGCCTAAAACAGATCCTCATTGATGCCGGAATTGGAAGTCTGTTGGCGAAGGCTGCCTTGGGCAGCGGTATCTCCATCGTATTACTCTCATGGTTGGTCGCAGCTCTGGTCCGCGTTGCCACAGGGTCAGCAACCGTCGCAACGGTAACCGCCTCCGGAATTTTGGCTCCTTTGGCTGTCGGCCTTTCATCACCGGAATTATCCCTCTTGGTCATTGCAATCGGTGCTGGCTCACTCTTCTTGTCCCATGTGAACGATCCTGGTTTTTGGATGGTGAAGGAGTTCTTAGGTCTCACGGTCAGCCAGACATTCAAGACGTGGACTCTCATGGTAACCCTGCTATCTTTTGCGGGCCTTGCCGGAGCATTGCTTATCGAAGCATTTATTTAGAGTTAGCAACTTTCACACTCCCTTAGTTGTTGTGAGCAACGAGAAGACAAGAAGTCATGGCATTTGAAAGGTTGGGCAATATGACGCGCCAGACCGCGCATTCGGATCCGGTCGTCCTTGAGATGCGGTCCATCACCAAGGAGTTCCCGGGCGTTAAAGCCTTGTCGAACGTGAGCCTCCGGGTCAGGGCCGGCGAAATCCACGCCATCTGCGGCGAGAACGGCGCCGGGAAGTCCACCCTAATGAAGGTCCTCTCCGGGGTGTACCCATACGGCAGCTACGACGGGGACATCGTCTATCAAGGGCAGGTGCAACAGTTCCGGGATATCCGGGCCAGCGAGCACGCGGGCATCGTGATCATCCACCAGGAACTGGCGCTGATTCCGGAACTGTCCATCATGGAGAACATCTTCCTGGGCAACGAACCCACCAAACGCGGAGTCATCGACTGGGCCGAGGCGCGGCTGCGGTCCCTGGACCTGCTGGCGCGGGTGGGCCTGCGGGATGACCCCAACACCCCCATCAAGGAAATCGGCGTCGGCAAGCAGCAACTGGTGGAAATCGCCAAGGCGCTGAACAAGTCGGTCAAGATCCTCATCCTCGACGAGCCCACTGCGGCGCTGAACGAGTCCGACTCCCAGCACCTGCTGGACCTGATGCTGGGCCTGAAGGCCAAGGGCATCACCTCGATCATCATTTCGCACAAGCTCAACGAGATCGAGCAAATTGCCGATTCGATCACCATCATCCGCGACGGCAAAACGATCGAGACCCTGGACGTCAAGAAGGACGGCGTGGACGAGGACCGGATCATCAAGGGCATGGTGGGCCGGACACTGGAATCCCGATTCCCGGACCACACACCCAAGATCGGCGAGGTGTTCTTCGAGGTCAAGGACTGGACTGTTGGCCACCCCACCGTGCAGGACCGCCTGGTCTGCAAGAACTCCAGCTTCTTCGTCCGCCGCGGCGAGGTCGTGGGCTTCGCAGGGCTCATGGGCGCCGGCCGCACCGAGCTGGCCCGCTCGGTCTTCGGCCGCTCCTACGGCCGCTTCATCGATGGTCACATATATAAGGACGGCAAGGAGGTCGTCCTCAAAAACGTCCGCCAGGCCATCGACGCCGGACTGGGATACGTCACCGAGGACCGCAAGACCCTCGGCCTAAACCTCTTGGACGACATCAAGACCACCACCGTGTCAGCGAATCTCGAGAAGATCAGCCGCAACTCGGTGGTGGATCCGAACCAGGAGTTCACGGTGGCGGAGCAGTACCGCAAGTCGCTGCGTACCAAGACGCCGTCCGTGGAGGAGGGCGTGGCCAAGCTGTCCGGCGGCAACCAGCAGAAGGTGGTCCTGGCCAAGTGGATGTTCACCGACCCGGACCTGCTGATCCTGGATGAGCCCACGCGCGGCATTGACGTCGGGGCAAAGTACGAGATTTACGGCATCATCCAGCAGCTGGCCAACCAGGGGAAGGGGGTCATCGTGATTTCCTCCGAGCTGCCTGAGCTCTTGGGCTTGTCCGACCGCATCTACACCATCTTCGAAGGCACCGTCACAGGTGTCCTGAACAAAGACGAGGCCAGTCAAGAGAACTTGATGAAGCTGATGACCTCCGCCCGCAAAGCCGAAGCCGCCTGACCCTCTGAATCATCCCAGAACCTTCCGGACACAAGGACTGACACCATGAACGCCCTCAAGAAGCTGTTTGGCGGAAACACCCGCCAATTCGGCATGATCTTTGCCCTGGTGGCCTTGATCGTCTTCTTCCAGATCTTCACCGACGGCCGGACCCTGACGCCCGGCAACGTCATCAACCTCTTCAACGGCAACTCCTACATCCTGATCCTTGCCATCGGCATGGTCCTGGTGATCATCGCCGGCCACATCGACCTTTC
The DNA here is from genome assembly GCF_000374865.1 of Arthrobacter sp. 135MFCol5.1. Lineage (GTDB taxonomy): Bacteria > Actinomycetota > Actinomycetes > Actinomycetales > Micrococcaceae > Arthrobacter. The sequence goes on from NZ_KB895453.1 coordinate 12,808, forward strand.
CGTCGGCTCGGTTGCGGCGTTCGTGGGTGTCACGGTTGCCCTGGCCATCCGGGACTGGGGCATCCCCTGGTGGGCGGGCGTGCTGCTCGGCCTCGTACTCGGCGCCGCCATCGGTGCCTGGCAAGGCTGGTGGACCGCCTATGTGGGGATCCCAGCCTTCATCGTCACACTGGCCGGCATGCTCCTGTTCCGCGGATTCAACCAGTTCGTCGGCAAGTCCAACACCATCCCCGTCCCCAACGACTTCCAGTACCTCGGCTCCGGCTACCTTCCGGAAGTCGGGCCCAACACCGGGTTCAACAACCTCACCCTGCTCCTCGGCATCGCCGCCGCGGCGTTCGTGGTCTGGGGAGAACTGCGCTCCAGGTCCCGCGCCAAGGCCTTGGGCGCCGAGGTCCCCGAAATGTGGGTCACGGCCCTGAAGCTGGTCCTGGTCTGCGGCGCCATCCTCTACGCCACATACCTGTTCGCCACCGGCCGGCCCGGGACCTCGTTCCCCATCCCCGGCCTCATCCTGGCTGTCCTGGTACTGATCTACGGCTTCATCTCCTCCCGCACCATCCTGGGACGGCACGTCTACGCGGTCGGTGGGAACCGGCACGCAGCCGAGCTCTCCGGCGTCCAGTCCAAGAAGGTCAACTTCCTGGTCATGATGAACATGTCCATCCTGGCCGGCCTGGCCGGCATGATCTTCGTGGGACGCTCCACCGCGTCCGGCCCCTTCGACGGCGTCGGCTGGGAGCTGGACGCCATCGCCGCAGTCTTCATCGGCGGCGCGGCAGTCACCGGCGGTGTGGGCACCGTGGTCGGCTCCATCATCGGCGGCCTGGTCATGGCAGTGCTCAACAACGGCCTGCAGCTCCTGGGCGTAGGCGCCGACCTCACCCAGATCATCAAGGGCCTGGTACTGCTGATCGCCGTCGCCTTCGACGTCTACAACAAGAGCCAGGGCAAAAAGTCGATCATCGGCCTCCTGACCCGGAACATGAACGGCCCCACTTCCGGGCCCAGCAATCCGTTCCAGCCCGACGAAACCACCTCCACCAAGGAAGCAATCGCCAGGGAAGCCTGAGCTTGCAGCCTGAATACCGTTCCATCACACAAAGAAAGAGAACCAACAATGCGAATGATTGGCAAAGCAGGAAAGGCCGCAGCGGTAGCTGCCATCGCGGCACTGGCGCTGACAGGCTGCGGCCGTGCCGAGACGGGAACTTCCAGTGGGGCAACCGCCGAATCCATTCCCAAAGATTCAGTGATCGGAGTCGCTCTCCCTCAGAAAGCAAGTGAGGTCTTCGTTCGGGCAGAGGGCCTATTCCGAAAAGGGCTCACGGATGCGGGATTCAAGCCGGATATTCAATTCGCCAACGGCGGTGCATCGGAGCAGCAGAACCAGATCAGTGCCATGGTCACCAAAGGCGCCAAAGTCATCATCGTCGCGGCAAACGACGGCTCGCAGCTTGGCACGCAGCTCAAGCAGGCCAAAGACGCTGGCGTTACAATCATCGCGTACGAACGACTGCTGCTGAACACCGATAACGTGGACTACTACGCGGCCTACGACAACTTCAAGGTCGGCGTCCTCCAGGGCCAGGCCCTGCTGGAGGGCCTCAAGGCCAAGAAGCCTTCCGGACCGTACAACATCGAACTGTTCGCCGGATCCCCGGATGACGCCAACTCCAAGGTCTTCTTCGACGGCGCCATGAGTGTCCTGAAGCCGAAGATCGACGACGGCACCCTGAAGGTTGTGTCCGGCCAGACCAGCTTCGAGCAGGCCGTAACCCAGGGCTGGAAGGGTGAAAACGCACAGAACCGAATGGACACCCTTCTCAGCGGCAGCTATGCCAGCGCATCTTTGGACGGCGTTCTGGCCCCTAACGACAATCTCGCTCGGGCAATCCTGACCTCGATCAAGGCCGCCGGCAAACCTACCCCTGTCGTCACTGGGCAGGACTCCGAGGCGGAGTCGGTCAAGTCCATCATGTCCGGCGAGCAGTACTCCACCATCAACAAGGACACGAGCAAACTGGTTGAGCGCGCGATCACAATGGTCAAGGACCTGCAGGCCGGCAAGAAGCCCGAAATTAACGACGACAAGTCATACAACAACGGAGTGAAAACTGTCCCTGCATACCTGCTGGACCCGGTCCTCGTGACAGCCGCAAACGTCAAGACTGCCTACGAGGGCGATCCAGTATTGGGGCCGCTCACCAAGTAACGTGCTCCTGGAGTGTCTGAGCTGTGGGGTCTGGCCGGCCACAATTGACTCATACATTGAACTGCTCCCCGTGTAGCTCTTGATCCAAAAGACGCCAACACGGGGGGCAGTTCCATCTCGGAAAGCCATTCGACAACGAAGGCGACCGACACCACAACCAAAAACTCCACGGCGCCGCCGCAGGCATCATCGCCCATCTCGGTATAACCATCAAACAGCTCGCTGTTTGATGGGTTCCGTAGCGAGCCTCGCCACCGCAAGTACTTCTACTCGTCTTACTCGAACGCCGATAATTAATCTTTCGTCAAGCTAACGGCCGAGGCTGGGGAAGGGGCCTGCCTCCTACGGCCGGGGCCGTGAGGCCTGTAAAAATGGGTGCCATGGACAACTCAGAGGCGAGACCGGGTATTGGACATGGACAAGGCTCCGTCCTGGAGGTTCGCGTGGCCCTCGTCGACAGCGTGCCTGAGATTTGGCGTCGATTCGAGCTCCGGGGCTACCTGACCCTAAGCCAGGTACACCAGGTCCTGCAGGCAGCATTTGGCTGGGAGGACGCGCACCTGCACAGGTTTGTAACAAGCGACCCGTTCGCGCCGCTGCGGCCGGTCGACGGTGAATTTCCGGAAGTCCCGCAGTGGCTTCCAAGGCAGCAGTGTGAAGAACCGGGCGACAGGCCTGAGGAAGATTGCTCCCTGGATCAGTTGCTTGCGCTGGGTTCTGCCGAGGCGTTTTACGAGTACGACTTTGGTGACAGCTGGCTTCACCGGCTTGAGCTGGTATCCCGCCGGCCGGCGGACAAAGATAGTCCGCCGGCCCGGTTGATTGACGGCGCGCGGCGCGGCCCGCTGGAAGACTCCGGCGGTTTTCCCGGGTACGAAGAGATCATGGACGCGCTGGCCGACCCGACGCATCCCGACCACGTTGAGCACTCGGCCTGGGTCGCCGACATAACCGGCTCCGTTGCGCCTCTTGACCCTGCATTCCTCGACATTCCCGCCGTGAACCGGGCGCTGGCTGAGCAGTTCCGACGGACGCAGTCTGGGGAAAAATCCCGTAAGTGACGGGCAGGAAATAGCCCCTTTTCGGGGCGCTCCCCGCCTGTTTTAAGGAGCCGATAAGATAGGTTCTGTAAAGCTGCGGGAGTAGGGGAATAGCCTAATATGCTCTGGGGACCGAGCTGCCCCACCCAAATTTGGTTGCGTTCATAAACGCCTTAGCGCTTGAGGGCCTGCTAAACGCGGGGTTGGTTATTGCAAACCACAGCGAATGCACAATACGACGCCCGTTGAGCATGCAGATGCGAAAGTCATGTAGAAGGGAGACACTCCCGGAGGTACATGTCAGGAGGACGCTCCGGAGGGTGCTGCGGCGTCTGACCCGCCAACCACCTGCCGAGCAAGGCGGTGAGGCTCAGGCAGTGTCCGGGTGCTTTAGCATGCTGAGATGAGTGGAAGTAAGTCGAGAGCGGCGCGGCGCAGTCAGCGATCCGAATCAAAAGGAGTTGGCATACCGAGGACAATCAACCTCTATGGCTCGCCAGACATCGTTCACTTCTTTATTCCCTTGCCGGAGCCAATCAAAGTTCTTGACGTCACTGAACTGCCTGTCAGCTACGTTTGGAACCCAATTGCTGATGACGGGCCCTGTTTCCTTCTGCCATCCAAAGGAAACGTCCATTACGCATCTCGGCAGACCATGATCTTCCACCAAGACGAAGTGTCTATGGACATGGGTCCGTTCGAAGCGGCGATGAAGATTGCAACCATGGCTTTGAAACTGTCAGGGTCGCGTTTTGGGAAATTGCCCGCAGAGGAAAATCCTGGGCTTCCGCTGGCCCATACCACCGTCGAAGTAATATGTATTCTAGAGCCCAGCCAGGCTGACCCCATGGAGTACGCTCTCGAACGAGCCTTGGAAGTGGTCAGAGACTTCCAGACGTATTACCACCTGTTCACGAAGACTCCGGTACGCAGGCTGACAAGGAAGCTTCTCCCACCGGTTATACCAGTCATACGCCGGTCGTACCCGGCGCTCGATACGTGGGAACCCGAATTACTCCATGTGAACAACGGAGGGACGGCCTTGCGGGCGGCCGCCACCCCGACGCTGTCTCCAGAGCAGCTACAGAATCTGTTGAAGCACAACCGGGCGTCAAGGGCAGATGTTTTTAATGCTTTCCTGCTGATGCGCCAGGAAGCTATGCTCTCCTTCGCTACGGGCAGCAATGCGGCGGCGAGCCTGTTCGTCGCGATTGCGGCGGAAACGCTACTGACTGAGCTGTTCCTTCTACTGTCTTGGGAAGAAGTTGCGGATCTTCAAAAGACCGCTGACATCCTGGGGGAACGTGACAACATATCCAAGCGTCTCCTCAACGAACTGGCTTCCAGACTCAAGGGCGACTGGGACCGGAACGGTAACGGTCCGCTCGGCGAATGGCAACGCCAGATAGCGAATTTGCGTAACGATGTGGCGCACGCAGGGAAGGTCCCGTCCGAGCCTGAAGTCGACGCGGCTATGAATGCACTCACGGCACTTGAGGCATACGTGGGAGATCGGCTGGCCGAAGTCTTCAGAAGTTACCCGCAGGTGGCGGAGATTTATCTGGGGAACGACGGCTTCGCCAGAAGGAACAAGCTCAAGTCATGGCAAAAGTTCTCACCACAAGTACAGTTTCCGGCGCATGCCAGTGAGCTCTTCACCAGATGGAAGGCCGAAGTAAAGCGTTTTCGTTCAGGTCCACATGAGGGCAACTTGGAGGTCAGCAAGGCCGTCGTTGTTATGTTTGGGAATGGAGCAGAACGGTGGTACCTGGTCGATGACGAGAAGGAATTGTCTTGCCCTATCCCAGCACCTCGGCTGTCCCCCTTCTCACGCGAGAACCTCGTCAAGCTTTATAGCGACGGAGGATTCGATGTGCTGAGTATGGAATTCGACGACCTCAAACCTTCATTTCCGAAGGATCCCGAGTGGGTGCCGAGTTATGCCGTACTGCCGCTAGCGAGTATCCACCGCTGGGAACAATGCCTGTGGGTCCCCCCGACTCGTCATCCGTAGATTTCCGTCGGTATACGGAGGCCCTTTTCGGACCTCTTCCAAAGGGCATTTTGAACCCGATAATTGATCTTCTGTAGGGCTGGGGGAGTGGCGAGGTTAGAGCGTATTTTCAGGAACGGTACATGGGGTGTCACCACATGGTCGGCTCGTGTCGCCCGGCAGCACTCTGAAAATCGTGGATCGCATCCACGTGGACACCATGCAAAAACGTCCGTCCGCACCTTCATTTTTCTCCGTATGCTCTCATGGGAAGTGAGCAATCATAAGGCCGGGACCCGAGGCGCGTACGCATGAAACTTGACACTATCCAGTATGGTCAAAGGTAGAAGAAGCTGCCTTCCTCCCAGCACAGGATCCGATTCTGCAGCACTCGAGGACCGGAACTGCAGACCGACCCGCGGCGCTGAATTTGCCTGGCGATAGACACCCGAACCCTCAACTTGCAAGTGACACGGAAGTCGCGGGAATATCGGGCATAGCTCAAGAAGGACCCCTGCCTGCCGCAGGGGACTCCTCCTTGCGAAGGCGAGAAAACACTGGCCGATGATCTGCGTGCACAGTTGAATTTGGAGCGACTGCTAATGTAGAAATAGACACCAACGTCCCCTGTTACGCGTAACCAGAACCTGTTGACACGACCCGCCATCATGATTCGTATAGGCAGTCTGATCGCCAGCCTTCAGACCCTGTGATCATCACCGTTGAATTGGTAACGGCATACGGGGCATACTGCCTCAACAACCTTCGAACCTCTGCAGCAGCAGGGGTTCTTTTCTTTTAAGCACCGAAAGGAGTCAACCTTTTCACCCTAAATCAGCCTCAAAATCATGACCCCTCAAAGGACCGTCTCCTGGACGGTCCTTTTTTGCGCTTATCCCAAAATTCCGGGCGCCGCAGACGCCCCTCAGACACTGGAGGTTAACCATGAAGTCACACCCATATGCACGCTTCATCAACTGGACCGCGGCGACCTACATCGAGGAGCGGCGGCCGGGCACCGGGCAGTCCCAGGCGGTATTCACTTGGCTGAGAGCCTATGGCATTACAGCCGCAAGGGTCGATGCGTTCCTACGGCTTGGCGGCCAGGACGCCGCGACAATGGCCAACGCGCTGGTCATGGACATTCTGGAGCTCAGCAACTCAAAGGTCCGCCAAACGCTGAAGGACGAATATCTGCTCGATGCGCTGCTTCACACGTGGAGCTCCCTGGCAGATGTCTACGGCAGGGCGGCTACCCCGGCCGCCCAAGAAGTGGCCAGACTACTACTTCTGGACGAAGGCGGCCACGCGCTCATCATGGCCCAGGGCGTGGGATACCCCGGAGAAGAGACATTGCTGAGGAGGTACTGGTTGGAGACCGACCTCCTGGACCTTTCCCAGATTCACAAAGGCACAGCGGGTTTCAAAGATGTCGGCAGGCTCCTTGAGGACATCAAGCGGCAGAGGAAGGAGCTTCCACAGCGGCCAACTCCTGCGCAGGCCCCGCAACAGCAGCAATCTGTACGACCGACTTCAGCGCACAGGAAGACGCCAACCTCTTCGGCATACCAGCGCCCGGGCACCTGCACGCCTGACCAGGATTCTGATCGACTCCCGCCTCTGCCTACCAGCGGTCGGCACTGGCGTCACCCCTCTGCAGACCTGAACGATGGACTGTACGGAAACTGGCGCGATCATTGGGACAACACGTTGCCCGAACGGTAAAGCATCCTACTCCGACCCCGCCGCTCACTTCGCGGCGGGGGAACGGCGCCTCCCTACCGTCCGTTCACGCGTTGACACCGCCCCTGACATTTGTCAGGCGATGTCGGCGGAAGGCCTGGAATTGGCGAAACTCCGGCCAAATAGCGCTTGGCCGAAGTTCCATGAACAACCCTGCAGGGTAAACCTTGGGGTTGTCTGGGATCGCATAGGAGGGGAGGGGCCTACTTCAACGCTGCGTGGCGGAGGTACTGATAGACCGTTTCCCTGCTGATTCCGTAATCGCGGGCCAGGACGACTTTAGGGATACCGCTGCCGGCGCGTTGAACCAGTTCTGCTGCACGCTCTGGTGTCAGCGTCTTTTTCCGTCCTTTGTAAGCGCCGCGCTGTTTGGCCAGGGCGATGCCCTCGCGCTGGCGTTCCCTGATCAGTGAGCGTTCGAATTCGGCGAAGGCACCCATGACGGAGAGCATGAGGTTAGCCATGGGGGAGTCCTCACCGGTGAAGACGAGCTGCTCCTTGAGGAACTTCACCCGCACCCCGCGCCGGGTGAGCCCTTGGACCAGGGCGCGCAGGTCATCGAGGTTGCGGGCGAGCCGGTCCATGCTGTGCACGACCACGGTGTCCCCGTCACGGACGAACCGCAGCAACTCTGTCAGCTGCGGCCGCGCGGTGTCCCGGCCCGAGGCCTTGTCAGTGAAAACCCGGTCCAGGATCTGGTCCTCGAGCTGACGCAGCTCATTCTGGTCCACGGTGCTCACCCGCACGTAGCCGATCCGCTGCCCATTCACGGCGGCCTCCAATCCTGACTGTGAGAACGAGTGTCAGCCTCTTTGAGGAGGAGGTCAAGATATCCGCAGACAGGGTATGGCCGAAACCGTCAAGGAATCCCGGGACTGTTCCCTGGAGGCGCTGAAATCCGCCAGCGCCCCGGAAGCCCGCAGCGTTGTCACCGAACTAGAGGAGGCCGAGGCCCTCGACGAAGGGCTGACGCCCGGCGGGGAAACCCTCTCAGAGGAACTCATCGTCCAGGTCGTCCCGCAGGGCGCGGACGAGTTCACCTGCTCATCCTGCTCACCGCAGCTTTACATACGTCCGCTATCAGCCAGGCAATGCCTCACAGCCTTCCGCAGTGACGGACTCCCCGCTTACGCTTCATCGGTGAAACACATGGGCTAATCAGCGACCGTCACAGATTCGAATCCCAGGCCACCTGAGTGCCATTTTATGGCACTGGCCACGCCGTCGGCGGTCCGGTGCAGGGACGCAGCGATGCTGGAGGAGAGGCCCGACAGGGCGTTCTTCTGTCGCGTGACAATGGCGTGGATCTCGGACCAGGTTACCCATGCAACGCAGAACGGAATCGAGGCAAGCAAAGCCTCATAGTCTTCGGCAGTCATTCCGGCGCGGGCGCACAACGACTCAAGGCCTATGGCAACGCCCGCGTCGATCTCGTGGCGGCCACTGCCGGCGAGCCTGATGGGTGGGGGAGTGGTCAGAACCAACAGGAGCAAGGGCGCGCGGTTCTTGTTGTGCGCGTGTAGGCAGAGCAACTCCCGAGGAAGCTGTTCGACATTGAACGTCGCTCCTTTCCTAAAGCCTTTGGCCTCCACTAAAAGTTGGACCGAGGGAGTGGTCACCCACACGTCCGGCTGGACATCGATTTTGAGGGCAGGCAGCAGAAGACTGCCAGGCAGCACGTCGAGGTCAGCATGCTCAGCCTCGTCAGCTGCCGCTAGTCGGGTTTCGTCTGCGCCATGGGCACACCGCAGGATCTCGCCGAGGAACAAGTCTCGCGGGAGGTTGGACAGGCCCTGAAAAACCTCTGCGGTCAGCGGGTTTTCCATGCCGCGACCGCCGTTGCGGTAACGCTTGACGTTGCTGCCTTCCCACGACACCTCGTCCAGTAGCCGGCTGATAACCGAGGGCTTGTGATCAGGTTCCATACCCACACGGTAATGCCCACCATCAACATCGTCGGCTTGCTTGCGGAGCTGACATATCGAAAGTCGCCCTCAATGCGGGAGAGAGGCTGCCTGTTATAAGCGGTCAACGGGCTACATGGTGATCGCACTCAAGACCGGAAAATATAAACCGGAGTAGCCTGGCAAGGGCCGGACTCGCAGGACCCCGACTCGCCCTTGGACATCAATCACGCGTTCAGACAATCCTGGTGACGATTTCCTGGTATTGGGCGCAAGGACCAGCAATCTCAGGCGATTGGATCACTCGCCAGATCTGAATGCAGCACAGAAAATACATGTCCATATCGCCTACATACTTTTTGAATTAGATCGCTCACCCAACCGGGAGCGTCTGGGGCAACGTGAACAGCCTGAATCAACCGCTTGAGATCGACAGGTATGGGAATCACCGGCGGCTCCGGCCCAAGGGGGATGGTGGTGTTTTCCTCAGTAGGGTGCGGCATGCTTCGCCCTGTCATCATGATGAGACGAACCTCGCGCTCGTGGCTGAAACTCAATCGCTTGTGCATGAAACGATCGAAGAAGTTGCCCTCCGGGATAAAGGTTGTCCTGTAATCGACGTAGTTGACGCGACCTCCGAAAATACTCCTATCAGAGCCGATACTCGCTATCAGGTTCGCCCATGTTGTCTTAACGGCGACTCCCCGGCCCTCACGCTGGTAAATGTCCCACATGGCCGCCGATTCAACGGGCGACTCATGCCAGCAATTAATGTGAGTCGATCTAAGCCCTGATTCGCGCATGCCCACATACTGACGGTTCATATCCTCAAACAACTCACCGTAGAGCTGCGGGCGCAGCTCCACGTTTGCTTGGCTAAAGGAGCCTTCCCACCTGTCGCTCATCTGGTCTGCGCGAGCAAAATAGATAGCTTCGTCTTCAAGTAAAGAGAGGAACCGGGCAAGATCCATGTAACGCCAGAGCACATCATCGTCGCCCGGCTTGTTCGTGAAGCTGGGGTGAAATTCAGAAACAAACACGTCCTGCAGCCTATCCGCTTGTCAGCTCGGCTGGATGCTGGGTGAAGCCTTGCGGCGAAGGCTAATAGCCCCAGCATGGCATTGGGAACCTTTCCTGACGCCAAGGACTCGCGGTGCTCCGAAGGAAATGACAACTTTTCAGAGAGCGGGAAAAGGCCCCGAAATGATGCATCGGATGCAACACTCAGCCTTCAGGTTGACGTAACGTCGGTTATCGGTTCCGGCCGGTGTCCGGCCGACTCCGATCCTGGGCCAACTTAGGACCTTCCTTCCCGCCGTAGCATCCGGACACACAGCGCAACGCAGGCACCCCCACACGTAACCTGATTAAATGCCTCGTTTCGCACTGGACATCGAGTCCGTCCCCCGCCCCGCCCGTTCCCAGGAACTCCTGGACGCAGTGAACCACCGGGTGGTCATTGCCGACGGCGCCATGGGCACCATGCTGCAGGGCCGGGACCTGCAGCTCGACACGGACTTCCAAAACCTCGAGGGCTGCAACGAGATCCTCAACGACACGCGCCCGGACGTCATCGCGGATATCCACGACGCCTACTTCGCCACCGGCATCGACGCCGTGGAAACCAACACCTTCGGCGCCAACTGGTCCAACCTCTCCGACTACGGCATTGATGGCCGCATCGAAGAGCTCGCCCGCAAAGGCGCCAGCATCGCCCGCGAACGCGCCGAAGCGGCAGAAGAAACAGACGGCCGCATGCGCTGGGTCCTCGGCTCGATGGGCCCCGGCACCAAGCTCCCCAGCCTGGGCCACACCAGCTACGACTACCTCAAGCAGACCTTCGCCCTTCAGGCCGAGGGCCTCATCGACGGCGGTGCGGACGCGTTCCTCATCGAAACCAGCCAGGACCTCCTGCAGACCAAGGCCGCCGTCAACGGCTGCAAGCAGGCCATCGTGAACCGCGGCGTCCGGCTCCCCATCTTCGTTGAGGTGACGGTCGAAACCACCGGAACCATGCTCATGGGCTCCGAAATCGGCGCCGCCCTCACCGCCCTCGAACCGCTCGGCGTCGACGCCATCGGCCTGAACTGCGCCACCGGCCCTGACGAGATGAGCGAGCACCTCCGCCACCTCTCCAAGCAGTCCTCCGTGGCCATCGCCTGCATGCCCAACGCCGGCCTGCCCATCCTCGGCGCCAACGGCGCGCACTACCCGCTCACCCCCACCGAACTCGCCACCGCGCACGAACAATTCGTCCGCGAATTCGGCCTCGGTCTGGTGGGCGGCTGCTGCGGTACGACGCCGGAGCACATGGCCGCCGTCGTCGAACGCCTTGCTCCCTTCCGCACCAAAGCCGTGGACGCCAAGGCAAGCAACGCACCGGCGCGAATCCCCACCGAGCGCGAGGCCGGCGTCGCCTCCCTCTACCAGCACGTGAACTTCGACCAGGAATCCGCCTACCTGGCCATCGGCGAACGCACCAATGCCAACGGCTCCAAGGCTTTCCGCCAGGCCATGCTCGAGGAACGCTGGGACGACTGCGTGGACATCGCCCGCGAGCAGATCCGCGTCGGCGCCCACCTCCTGGACGTCTGCGTGGACTACGTGGGCCGCGACGGCGTCGCGGACATCAAAGAGGTCGTCTCCCGCTTCGCCTCCGCCTCCACCCTCCCGCTGGTCATCGACTCCACCGAACCCCCGGTGCTGCAGGCAGGCCTGGAACTCATCGGCGGCCGCCCGGTGGTCAACTCCGTCAACTACGAGGACGGCGACGGCCCCAACAGCCGCTTCGCCCGCATCATGCCGCTGGTGAAGGAACACGGCACCGCCGTCATCGCCCTGACCATCAACGAAGAGGGCCAGGCCCGCACCACCGAGGGCAAGGTGGCCATCGCCTCCCGCCTGGTGGACGCCCTGGTGGGCGAATGGGGCATGCGGGTGGAGGACATCATCGTCGACTGCCTCACCTTCCCGGTCGCCACCGGCCAGGAGGAAACCCGCCGCGACGGCATCGAAACCATCGAGGCCATCCGCCAGATCACCGCCAAGTACCCCGGCATCAACACCACGCTCGGCGTCTCCAACGTCTCCTTCGGCCTCAACCCGGCCGCCCGCATGGTCCTGAACTCCGTGTTCCTGCACGAGGCCGTCCAGGCCGGCCTGACCAGCGGCATCATCGACGCCGCCAAGATCGTCCCGCTCGCCTCCCTCCCGGAAGAGCAGCGCAAAGTGGCGCTGGACCTCGTCTACGACCGCCGCGAGTACGACGCCGACGGCAACACCACCTACGACCCCCTCGCCAGCATGCTGGACCTCTTCGCCGGCGTCGACACCGCAGCGCTCAAGGACCAGCGCGCCGCCGAACTCGCCGCGCTGCCCACGGGCGCCCGCCTGGAACGGCGCATCATCGACGGCGAAGGCAAGGGCCTGGAAGAGGACCTGGACCTGGCCCGCAGCGAAGGGATGACCCCGCTCGGCATCATTAACGACCACCTGCTTGAGGGCATGAAGGTGGTGGGCGAACGCTTCGGCGCCGGCGAAATGCAGCTGCCGTTTGTGCTGCAGTCCGCCGAGGTCATGAAGAACGCCGTGGCGCTCCTCGAACCGCACATGGAAAAGGCCGACTCCTCCGGCAAGGGCACCATGGTGATCGCCACCGTCCGCGGCGACGTGCACGACATTGGCAAGAACCTGGTGGACATCATCCTCACCAACAACGGCTACAAGGTAGTCAACATCGGCATCAAGCAGGGCATCGCCGAGATCATCGCCGCCGCGGAGGAACACGACGCCGACGTGATCGGCATGTCCGGGCTGCTGGTGAAATCCACCGTGGTGATGAAGGAAAACCTCGCCGAACTGCAGACCCGCGGCCTGGCCAAGAGGTGGCCGGTCATCCTGGGCGGCGCCGCCCTCACCCGCGCCTACGTGGAGCAGGACCTGGCCGAACAGTTCGAGGGCACCGTCAGGTACGCCAAGGACGCCTTCGAGGGCCTTGCCCTCATGGAACCGCTGGTCCGCGTGGCCCGCGGCGAGGACCCGGACTCCGTGGGCCTGCCGCCGCTGAAGAAGCGCATCCACAAGGGCGGCCCGAAGTTCACCATCACCGAGCCCGAGGCCATGCCCGGCCGGTCCGACGTCGCCACCGACAACCCCGTCCCCGCGCCGCCGTTCTGGGGCACCCGGATTGTCCGCGGCGTCTCGCTGCACGACTACTCTGCCTTCCTCGACGAGCGCGCCACCTTCATGGGGCAGTGGGGCCTCAAGCCCGGGCGCGGCGAGGACGGCGCCTCCTACGAGGAACTGGTGGAACGCGAAGGCCGGCCGCGCCTGCGCTACTGGCTGGACCGCATCCTGGGCGAGGGCATGCTGGACGCGTCCGTGGCCTATGGCTACTTCCCCGTGGTCTCCGAAGGCGAACAGGTGGTGGTGCTGCACTACGGCGAGGATCCCGACGGCGTCCTGGGCCAGGCGGGCCTGCTCGCCCCGGACGGTGGTTCAGGCGGTCCGATCGGCACCGACCGCCTGCGCTTCGATTTCCCGCGCCAGCGCCGCGACCGGCACCTGTGCCTGGCCGACTTCGTGAAGTCCCGCGAATCGGGACAGATCGACGTACTGCCCGTGCAGTTGGTCACCGCCGGCTCCAAGATCGAGGAGTTCACGTCCAAGATGTTCGCGGCCAACCAGTACCGCGACTATTACGAGCTCAACGGACTGGTCATGCAGCTGACCGAGGCGCTGGCCGAGTTCTGGCACGCCCGGATCCGCAAGGAGCTCGGCTTTGGGTCCGAGGAGCCGAAGGACACGGCCGGGTATTTCAAGCTCGACTACCGCGGCGCCCGGTTCTCGCTGGGCTACCCCGCCTGCCCGGACATGGAAGACCGCCGCAAGGTCACCGAGCTGCTGAAGCCCGAGCGCATGGGCGTGGTCCTGAGCGACGAGCTCATGCTGCACCCCGAACAGTCCACCGATGCGTTCGTGTTCCACCACCCGGAGGCCAAGTACTTCAAGGTGTGAGCTGGCGCCGGCCCGGCCGTCCGCGCCGGAAGCGGCGCCGGGCTCTTGTCATTCCGCGCCAGGCAGCGAGGCCAGCTCCGTCAACGACCCGTCGCGTCCCATGCCGAGGATGAGGTCCAGGTCCAGCCGGTCCAGGAAGGCGTCATCGTGGCTGACCACGATGACGGCGCCGCCGTAGGCCCCGAGGGACTCCACCAGCTGGTCAACGCTCCGGATGTCCAGGTTGTTGGTTGGCTCATCCAGGATCAGGACTTGAGGCGGCGGGTCGGCGAAAAGCAGCCGGGCCAGGGAAACCCTGAACCGCTCACCGCCCGAGAGCGTGTGCACTGGCCGGTTCACGCTGTCGCCGCGGAGGAGGAACCGGGCCAGCTGGTTGCGGATATCGCCCGCAGGCACGTCCGGCGCGGCGTTCTGCACGTTTTCGAGGGTTGTTTCGTCCTCCCGCAGCCCGTCGAGGCGTTGACGCAGGTAGCCGGCGCGGTCCGTCAGCAGGCTTCCACCGGCTTGGCCCTCCATGCACGGGACACCGCCCATCAAGCGTTCCAGGAGTGTGGTCTTGCCGGCGCCGTTGGGTCCGGTGATGGCCACCTTCTCCGGGCCCTGCACCACGAAGGAGCGGTTGGTGCCCCGCAGTTCCGCGATCCGCCGGCCGCGCGGAACGTCCGGGTCGGGAAGGTTCAGGGATATCCGCTCCTGGTCCCGCACCCTCGCTGCGGCGGCGTCCAGGGCCGCTTGCGCGGCCTGCACTTTGGCGTCCATGCCGGAACGCATTCGTCCGGCTGAGACCTGGGCATCAGAGGCCCGCTGGTTCATCAGGATCTTGGATCCCTTCTTAGTGTCGTAGCTGGCCTGGCCCGTCCTGGCCCGTTGGGCGAGCTTCGATTCCGCCTCCTGCTTTTGCCGCTTTTCCTTCTTCACCAGTTGTTCAGCGGCACGGGTTGCCTGTGCGGCTGCGGCTTGCTGGCTGTCCAGGTACGCCTGCCACTCGCTGTAGGGGCCGCCGAACACCGTGAGCCCTCCCTCGTACAGTTCGGCCGTGCTGTCCATGAGTTCCAGCAGTGCCAGGTCGTGGCTGACCACCACCAGGCTGCCCGGCCAGTCAGCCAGCATCCCTCCGAGCGCCGAGCGTGCCCCGCGGTCCAGGTTGTTCGTCGGTTCATCCAGCAAGGTGATGGGGGTGCGCCGGATCCGGAGCCCGGAGATGGCGGCCAGCATGGCTTCCCCGCCGGACAGTTCGCCCACGCGCCGGTCCAGTCCGACGCCGGTCAGGCCGATCCCCTCCAGCGCCTCGTCCGCACGGGCCTCGATGTCCCAGTCGTCGCCCAGCACATCGAAGTGCTCCACCGCCGCGTCGCCGGATTCGATAGCCCGCAGGGCACGGACTTTGTCCCTAATCCCGAGCAGCTCCATCAGGGTGGCATCGTCGTGCAGCGTCAGGGTCTGCGGAAGGTAGCCGACGTCGGCTCCCGTGCTGATACTGCCGGCCGTCGGTGTGAGGGTCCCGGCCACGAGTCGCAGCAGCGTTGACTTCCCGGAGCCATTCGTTCCGACGAGCCCGGTTTTCCCGGGCCCGAAGCTCCCGGAGATCCCGGACAACGCCGGCGAGCCGTCCGGCCACCGGAAATGCACGTCCGTGAGGACGATGGATGGATTTTTTGTTGCAGGCATGGTGCTCCCAAAACAGGGTGTTGGGCGGCTGGGCCGCGGTTCGCCAAGGTCAGGTCCGAAAGGAGCGGGTCCTAAGGCGGACGGGACGTGGCGGCGGGCGGCCACGGCGGCCCGGGGAATGGGCAGGCGTATGCTGCGGGGCAGGAAATCAGTGCAGGGGAAAGAAAGCCGTGGATCGGCATCGGGCTCCGGGTGGTTTCAGCGGGTGAAGCGCTGAACTTGCCGGCCCTTGGGGCATCAGGGAAGTGTCAGCGCGCGGACTGCGTCGCGAAACCTGAAATGCCCGTCAAAACATTGCCTAACACTGGGGAACAGAGGACAACAGTGTCACAAATTCGTTGGCTGGAGGCAACCTTCCTGCGTCACGGTGTGAGCTGGCGCCGGTCCCGCACCTGCGGTGACGGCACACTGGCGGCCGGGCCGTCCGCGCCGGAAGCGGCGCCGGCCACCGGCTTCACCCGGCGGAGCGAGGCCAGGACGGCGCGCCCCACCACGGCGATGCCGATGACCGTGGTGACGGCGCGCAGGGTGTCCCAGCCCGCCGTCGACGTCAGCAGTGAGTAGAGCAGGAAGCTGCTGAGGTTGGTGCCCAGCGGTGCGCCCGGCACGTAGGAAATCCCGGTGCCGCTGCCCACGGCGAAGGGCCAGAACCACAGGTTGAGCAGCAGGCCGAACACATAGGACGCCACCACGCCGTACCCGGCAAGCATCCACAGCTCTGCCCTGCCGCGCACCCGGCGGGGGAGCAGCCCGGCTCCCGCACCCACCCAGGCGCAGGCGAACATCTGGAACGGTGTCCACGGCCCGATTCCGCCCCACAGCACGCTGGAGACGGCGATGGTGGCGGCGCCGAGGAGCAGGCCAAACCGCGGACCGAACGCCCGGCCCGCCAGGACCAGCAGGACGAACACGGCCTCCACGCCGCCGACGCCGGTACTCGCCACCCGGACCGCGGAACCTACCGCGGCGAGGACGCCGAGCAGCGCCACGGTGTGTGCCGAGCGGACCGAGCCGTCCAGGGACACCACGACGGCGGCCGCCGCCAGGGGTGCGATGGCCAGGGCAGCGTACGGGGTGGCCGCAGCGGCATCCTGCGGCAGTGCCGCGGCCAGCAGCGGCCAGCAGAACGCCGCCAGGGCCACCAGGTTTGCTGCCGCCAGGACGGCCAGCTCGGCGCCCCGCGGCATTCGAGGGCGGCGGGCCGGCTTCTCGGCAGGCAGGTCAGGCCGGCGCCCGGCGGCCCGGGCCGAGGCCACGGGCAGTGCCGCGGGAACGGCAGCAGCGACATCTACTGACTCGGCCAGCACGGCTGTCACGGCGGCCGGCGCCACCCCGTCCCGCATCGGCAGGATCCGGGCCCCAAGCCGGTGCGCAAACTCGAGATCGTGGGTGGCGAACAGGACCGCGGCGCCGTCATCCGCGGCCGCCCGCAACGCCGCCGCCACCGCCGTCCGCGCCGCGGGGTCCAGCCCACGGGTGGGCTCGTCAATCAGGAGCACCTGCGGCCGGTCCATGGTCTGCAACGTCATGGCAAGGATCCTGCGCTCGCCGGCGGACAGGTCCCGGGGATGCTCATGCCCGATCGGCATGCTGGCGTTGCCCCGCAGGAGGGCCAGCCGGGACGCCGCAAAGCCGGGCTCCGCAGGCTGGCCCGGCTTTCCCCGCGCCAGGCGCCGCTCCGCCGCCCGCAACTCGGCGGCGACGGTGTCCCTGGTGAAGAGGTCGTCCGAGGCGTCCGGCACCAACGCCACCCGGCCGCCGTCGTCCGTCCTTGAACCGCTGGTCCCCTCACCGAGGGCCAGCGCCACCAGGAGGGAGGACTTCCCGGCACCGTTCGGGCCCACCAGCGCCACAATCTCGCCGGGATGCAGGGCAAGGGAAGCCTCCCGCACCACGGGCGTGCCGCCGCGGTGCACGGCCAGGTTCACGGCCTCCAGCACGGGCGCGGAGGCCGGCGGCGCCGTGGCCGGACCAACAAAGGGACGCAGGGGCGCGGGCGTTGGGGCCGTACCCGCCACCAGCACGCAGCCCTCAAGGGACCACCAGGAATCGGCGACGGGGACCAGCGCTTCCGCCCGGTGCTCCGCCACGATCACGCACACCCCGGAGTGGTGCGCAAGGCTGCCGAGCACGGCGGTCACGCGTGCCCTGGCAGTGGAATCCAGGTCGGCCAGCGGCTCGTCCACCATGAGCAGGACGGGATGGTCCACGACGGCGGCCGCGATGGCCACCAGCGTTGCCTCACCCGCCGAGAGGGTGCTGGGATCCCGATCCAGCAGCGCCGAAACCCCAACCCGCTCCGCCACCTCCAGCACCCGGGCTTTGGCGGCCGGCCGGCCCACGCCACGCAGCTCCAGGGCCAGGCCAATCTCGTCCCGGACCCTTGTGCTGGCAAAGGCGGCGCGGGGATGCTGCAGGACCACGCCGATCAGGCGCGCGGTGTCCCGCGGCGGTACGGCAGCGCGGTCAACGCCGGCCACCTGCACCATGCCGGAGATGTCCCCGCCGTCGACGTGGGAGAGCAACCCCGCGATGCCGCGCAGGACGGTGGACTTGCCGGACCCCGTAGGCCCGGTGATCACGGTGAGGGATCCGCCGGCGGGCGCGAACCCGGCCGCGTGCACCTGCGCCCCGCCCACCCGGAACAGCGCGTCCCGGACCACCAGCGGCGCATCGCTTCCGGAGGCCGGTGGCGGTACGGGCCGGCCCGCGAAGCCGCGCAGCTCCAGGGCCGCCGCAACCCGGCCGGCATGTTCGAGGGTGCGCTCCAGGACGGGCACCAAGGCCCGCGGCCCGAAGCGTTCGCCACGCAACCGGAAGGCCAAGCGAACGGACCCCGCGGCGTCGGCGAGTGCCGGGAGCGCCGCCCACGCCACCACCAGCATCCGGGCCACGCCCTGCAGCGGGCCGCCCCGGGCCAGCCGGACGAATCCGCGGGACACATCCACCCACGCATTGAGCAGGCCGAAGCCCAGGATCAGCCCGGCAATGGGCAGCGCGGACAGGACCGCTTGCCAGAGACCGGGTGCCGTGACCGGGCCCAGGAACACCACGTGGGCGTACGGAGCCGGAAGCCGCAGCGGCGGCAGGGCCAGCAGGAGCGGCTCCCCAATACCCGCCCCGTTAAAGAGGACCCGGTAGAGGACCCGCGCCGCAATGAACACAGCAGCGAGAACCGCTGCTGCGCGCAACGGCGCGGGCCGGAAGGTCATGCCGCGGGTGCAGCCGGTTCGTTGTCCACGGTGTAGAGCAGTTCAAGGCTCTCGCCGGGGCTGAGCTTGAGGGTGTCCAGGCCTTCCTGCGCGTAGGCCCATGCGCCGGCGGCGGGCTTCACCCAGAGGGCCCAATAAGAGACCGTGTTTTTGTCATCGCACGCTTCGCGGGTGCTGCCGCCCTTGTGCTTGATGTCGAAGTCCGCAGCGGGCACGCCGTTGACGCGGCACGCGAAACTCGTGGGGTACTTGGCGGTGCCCTCGATCTTCACGTTGGCCTTGGCCAGCACGTCCGATGCCGGAGTGGGTCCGTCCGCGGGCACGCAGGCGGAGGTGTCGGCGGCGGACTGCTTCAGGGAGGCGGAATCCACCACGACCTTCACCCCGGTGCAGGGCCCGGCGGAGGCAGAGGCGCTGGCCGATGCCGAGGTGGAAGCGGATGCGGAGGGAGCGGACTGGGTGGCGGCCGGCGTGGAGCAGGCGGCAAGGGTCAGCAGGAGGCCGGCGGCGGCGAGGGAGCTCGCGGCGGCGGTGCGGGTCTTAGTCAATGTCACCTGTCAAGGGTAGGGCGTGCCGGGCCGGGAACCGGAGGCGGTCGCGTTGTGTGACGCAACGTCTCGGCCCGGCGCGCACCCGGCCCCGCGCAAAGGCCGACGACGGCACCCGGGTGGGGCGCCGTCGTCGGCCGTTCTGTTTCAGTGCTGTTAGCTTTCGGTTGCCAGGACCGCGTTGGCCGGCACCGCGTCCTCCGGCGCGTCGTACCGCGGGTCATTGGACGACGGATGGGCGGCAACGGACGCAGCATGCTCGGCCAGCACCCCGGTCTGGTGGCGGATCTTCAGCCGGTAGAGCAGGGTCCCGCCAACCACCACCGCGGCCACGAAGATCACCCCGCCCCACTGCAGGTACCACTCGAACGGCGGCACCGAGTTGTAGATCTCCGGGCGGGGCCACACCAGGTTCACTGTCATGGCGGCACCCCACAGGACCGCCAGGATGTTCACCGGAACTCCCCACTTGCCCAGGCAGAACCCTGGCTCGGAACTGTCGTCGGCCAGCGGCCATTTCTTCAGGAACCGTTTGCGGAGCAGGGGAACCGTCACCAGGAGGTAGGAGAGGTAGATCAGGACGATGCTGATGCTGGACAGGATGGTGAAGATGGCCGGCTGCGTGACGTTGACCAGGAGCGGCAGGACGGCCAGGACGCCAATGACGATCGCCGCGACCGTGGGGGTCCTGCGGACGGGATCCACCTTGCTGAGCTGCCGGCTGAACGGCAGGTTGTTGTCCCGCGCCATGGCGAACATCATCCGGATGGCGGCGGCGTGGACGGCCAGGGTGCACACCACCACGGCCACCACGATGCATGCCAGGAAGGCCTTGCCGAACGGGCCGCCCAGGACGGAGAGCACGATGTGCTGCAGGCCGCCGTCGGGAGACCCCACCTGCGGGTCGGTGAGGTCCGGTGCGGCCAGGATGCCGAACAGCAGGATCCCGCCGCCCAGCAGGAACGATGCCGTGACGGCGCGCAGGATGGCCTTGGGAGCGGTCTTCTTGGGGTCCTTGGTTTCCTCGCCGAGGGAGCTGGCGGTGTCGAAGCCGTACATGACGTAGCCGGAGGCCATGGCGCCGATCAGGAAGACGCCGAAGAAGCCAAGGTCGTGGCCTTCGCCGAAGCCGTTGGTCTGGAAGAAAACCTCAGGGCCGCGCACCACATGCCAGCCCAGGGCCAGGATCAGCAGCACGGCCGCGACCAGCTCCACGAACACGCCGATGCTGTTGATCCGGGTCATCAGCTTCACTCCGAACGCGTTGATCAGGGTGGAGATGGTGATCATGATGGTGGCCAGCACCACGCCGTTCATGGCGAAGTCGTACGGGCCGGTGCCGTCACCGACGAACTGGAAGCCGGACCAGAGCTGCGGCAGCGTGATCTGCAGGGCCAGCGCCACCGAGCCCAAGGCCATGATGGAGGAGAGCAGCAGCAGCCAGCCGGCCAGCCAGGACGAGGTCCCCGACGCGAGCCGCTTGGCCCAGTTGTACACGGAACCGGCCACCGGGTAGCGGCCGGCCAGTTCGGCGAAGCACAGGGCCACCATCAGCTGGCCGACGAACACGATGGGCCAGGACCAGGCGTACGCCGGGCCGGCCATGGAAAAACCGAAATAGAACAGTTGGAAAACACCGGTGAGGATGGAGATGTAGCTGACACCTGCGGCGAAGCTGGCAAATTTGCCGATGCTCCGGTCAAGGGTCTGGGTGTAGCCGAATTCGTCCATGCCGCTTGAATCAATACTCTTGCTGGGTTCCACTATGGACTCCTGGATCAGAAAGCACGATTGGACCGGCCGCCCTGGGGTGCGGCGGAATGACGTTGGCGGGGGCCGTTGCCGTTGGGGAGACGGCCCCCTGAGGTCCTGCCGCTCAGGCGAGGGACGTGGTGAGCTCCTTCTCTTCCATGGCCTCTTCGGCCGTGCGGTCCGCGGCCGTTTGGGCGGCCCGGATCAGATCGGCGCAGCGCTCGCCGATCATCATCACGGTGATGTTGGGGTTGACCGTGACGTGTTCGGGCATGACGGACGCATCGGCCACGCGGAGGCCTGTGACGCCCTTGACCCGCAGCTCGGGGTCCAGCGGCGACATGTCGTCGTCGGCTGCGCCCATGCGGACGGTGCCCACCGGGTGGTACACGGTGTTGTGGGTCTTGCGGATGTAGTCCTGCAGCTCCTCGTCCGTCTGCGCCTCGATGCCGGGCGAGAGTTCGCGGCCGGTCCACTCCGCCATGGCGGGCTGCGCGGCGATGTCGCGGGCCTTGCGGATGCCGGCCACCATGACGCGCATGTCGTGGCCTTCCGGATCGGTGAAGTAGCGCGGGTCCACCATGGGCTTGTCGCGGAAGTCGCGGCTGCGCAGCCGGACGGTGCCGCGGGAGCGTGCGTGGGTGACGTTGGGAGTGAGGCTGAAGCCGTTTTCCGTGGTGGGGTAGCCGTGCCGCAGCGTGTTCATGTCGAACGGAACCGAACCGTAGTGCATCATCAGGTCGGGGCGGTCCAGGCCGGCCTCGGTGGGGGTGAAGATGCCGATCTCCCACCACTGCGTGGAGGTCTGCACCATGGGCTGCCTGGCCTCGAACTGCACCACGCCTTCCGGGTGGTCCTGCAGGTTCTCGCCGACGCCGGGGGAGTCCACCAGCACTTCGATGCCGTGCTGGGCCAGGTGCGCTGCCGGGCCGATGCCGGAGAGCATGAGCAGCTTGGGGGAGTCGATGGCGCCGGTGGACAGGATAACCTCGCGGTGCGCGGAGAGCCGGTGGGTGCGGCCGAACGCCCCGTCCACCACGTCCACGCCGGTGCAGCGCTTGTCCGCGTCGAACACCAGCTGGCGGGCGCGCAGGCCGGTCAGCAGGGTGAAGTTGGGCCGGTCGATGATGGGGTGGATGTAGGAGACGGAGCTGGAGGAACGGGTGCCGTCCGCGCGCCGGTTGATCTGGAAGAAACCCGCTCCGTTGACCACGGTGGTGCCCGTGTTGAACTTCGCGCGGGGGATGCCGGCCTGCTCACAGGCGTCCAAAAGCGCGACGCCGGCAGGATCCGCCGGGGGAACGTTCATCAGGTGCACGGGGCCGGAGTCGCCGTGGTGCGGTGCGTCCGGGCCGGCGTCCTCGTTGGTCTCCAGTCGCTGGTACAGCGGCCAGGCTGCGTCGGAGTTCCAGCCGGTGGCGCCGTACTTGGCTTCCCACTCGTCCAGGTCCTCGCGCGGCGCCCAGAAGGCGATGCAGGAGTTGTGGCTCGAACAGCCGCCCATCACTTTGGCGCGGGCATGGCGCATGAAGGAGTTGCCGTTTTCCTGCGGTTCGATGGGGTAGTCCCAGTCGTAGCCGGATTCGAGCAGTTCCATCCACCGGTCCAGCTGCAGGATCTCCGGGATATTGCGGTCATCCGGGCCGGCTTCGACGAGGGCCACGGTCACCTCCGGATCCTCGCTCAGCCGGGCGGCGACGGCGGCACCGGCGGATCCGCCGCCGATGACGACGTAGTCGAACCCGCGGTCGGTGAGGTCCTCGATGTTGTCGTAGTGCATCTAGTTCTCCTTGCCGTGGTCAGCGAACCAGCCGGTGACCTGGGGGCTGGTGTTCTGGTAGATGTGCTTGGCTTCCTGGTACTCGGCCAGGCCGGTGGGGCCCAGCTCGCGGCCCACGCCGGACTGGCCGAAGCCGCCCCACTCGGCCTGCGGGAGGTAGGGGTGGTAGTCGTTGATCCAGATGGTGCCGTGCCGCAGCCGGGCGGCGACGCGCTGCGCCTTTCCGGCGTCCTGGGTCCACACCGCGCCGGCCAGCCCGTAGATGGTGTCGTTGGCGGTGGCCACGGCCTCGTCCTCGGTGCGGAACGTCTCGACCGTGACCACGGGGCCGAATGCCTCGTCGGTGACCACGGACATGCCGCGCTGCACCTGGTCCAGGATGGTGGGCTGATAGAAGAACCCGGCGTCGTACTTCCCTCCGGAAGGTGCCGCGCCGCCGGTCCGGAGCCGGGCGCCTTCCGCGATGCCGCGCTGGACGTAGGCGCTGACTTTGTCCCGGTGGGCCGCGGAAATCAGGGGGCCGGTTTCGGCGTCGTCGTCGAACGGGCCGCCGAGCCGGATCTCCCGGGCACGGCGCACCAGCTCGTCCACGAAGCGTTCAGCGATGGATTCCTCCACCACCAGCCGCGCCCCGGCGGAGCAGACCTGCCCGGAGTGGACGAAGGCGCCGTTCAGGGCATTGTCCACGGCGGCGTCGAAGTCGGCGTCCGCGAAAATGACGTTGGGGTTCTTGCCGCCGAGCTCCAGGGCCATCTTCTTGACGGTGCCCGCGGCCGCCGCCGCGATCCGCTTGCCCGTTTCCAGGCCGCCGGTGAAGGAGACGAGGTCGACGTCGGGATGTTCCGAGAGCGGTGCGCCTGCCTCAGCGCCGGCCCCGGTGACGAGGTTGGCGACGCCGTCCGGCAGGCCAAGGTCCTGCAGCAGCTGCATGGCCAGGATGGCGGTGGACGGGGTCAGCTCGGAGGGTTTGAGGACGAACGTGCACCCGGCCGCCAGCGCGGGCGCGATCTTCCACGCCGCCTGGAGCAGGGGGTAGTTCCACGGGGTGATCAGGCCGCAGACGCCCACGGGTTCGTAAGCGATCCTGCTGACCACGGCGGGGTTCCCGGCGTCGACGATGCGGCCCGCCTGCTGCCCGGCCAGCCTGCCAAAGTACTCGAAGCAGGCGGCGATGTCGTCCATGTCGATCCGGCTTTCGACCATCCGCTTGCCGGTGTCCAGGGACTCGGCGCGGGCGAATTTTTCCCGGCGTTCACGGAGTCCGGCGGCCACCTTCAACAGGAAGGTCCCGCGCTCCGGGGCAGGAACCGAGGACCAAACGCCGGCGTCGAACGCGGCGCGGGCCGCGGCAATGGCCCGTTCGGCGTCTTCGCGGCCGGCCTCGGAGACCGTGGCGACCAGTTCGCCGTCGGCCGGGTTGCGGATTTCACGGACAGCGCCGGACGCGGCCGGCTCCCACGCGCCGTTGATGAACAGGGTGGCTGCTGCCTCGGGTGCAGTGCTCTGGGCGGCTTCCCGCGCTGGTGTGGCGTAAGTCATAGGAAGGACAGTAATGCACCTTGAACGAGTGTTCAATACTTTTTTGAACGCTCGTTCAATGTTACTGAGGGGCTGCCGGCGTGACCGCGGCCGGTCGTTCAGTGCGGGCGGAGTTCCGCGCTGCCCGTGCTTCCGTCATGGACGGGAGCGAACGCGATCTGCTCCGTCCGCTCGATGCTCCGCTGGATGGCGGCCGTGTCGACGCCGAGCAGCGCCGTCAGCCACACGCCGTTCTGGATCACCACGATGTCCGCCGCCCGGTCCCTGCAGGCCTCCCAGGACAGTGCGGGCTGGGCGGCGGACACCAGCGCGGCGACGCCGTCGATGTAACGGTCAAAGGCCACTGCGTTGATCTGGGCGTAGTCCTCGTCGGCCTGGGCCAGGGCCCACAGGTGCAGGCGGAGGGACAGGTAGCGGGTGGTCAGCAAATCCTTGGCCGCCACCCGCCGCAACGCCTTGCGGAGTTGCTCGTCCGGGGGCAGCGACGGGTCCGGCGCGACCAGCAGGAGGTCATGCTCGTCCACGCGCCGCAGGGCAGCCCGGATCAGCGTGGTTTTGTCATCGTAGTAATAGTTCACCAGGCCCAGCGCCACGCCTGCTTCGCGGGCCACGGACCGCATGCTCACCCCGGCGATGCCATGCCGGGACAGCAGGTCCATCGCCGCCTCGAGGATGCGCGATTGCCTGTCCACCTGTTCGCCGGAGTTCACGGCACTCGTCCCCATCTGGCCAGACTATTGCCTCCCGGCGCGGAGCGCACTTTCCCGGATACCTGCCAGCACAAGGAGAATCCCCGCCGGGAGCAAGCGGCATGCTCACAACCCGGCGGGGATCCATTCGTCGGCGGGCCGCCTACTTCTTGGGCAGGCCCGCCGGGTTCAGTTCGGACTTCTGGATGGCCTCGGAAGAGAGGCCCCAGCGGTCCAGGATCCTGGCGTAGGTGCCGTCGTCAATCAGGTGGTTCAGCGCTGCCTGCGCGGCAACAGCCAGGCCGTTGCCCTTCTTGGTGGTGAAGGCGATCTGCGCGGTCAGAGGCCAGCCGCCGTTCAGCGTGCCCACCTGCTTGGTCTTGCCGTCCTGCGCGGACTTGTACGCCGCGGCGGCGTTGGGTCCGAAGGTCAGGTCCGCACGTCCGGACTGGAGGGCCAGGCTTGAGGCGGAATCGTCGTCGTAATACTGGAACTGGACCGGCGCCAGGCCGTTCTTCTTGTTCTCCTCGTCCCAGCGCACCAGGATCGCTTCCTGGTTGGTGCCCGAGCCCACGATGATCCGCTTGCCCGCCACGTCCTTGGCTTCCTTGACCTCCCCGATGCCGGAGTCGCTCTTGGCGTAGAAGCCCAGCAGGTCGTTGCGGTAGGTGGCGAAGTCGAACTTTTCCTTGCGCGCCTCGGTGACGGTCACGTTGGACAGCACGGCCTCGTACTTGGACGATTCGATGCCCAGCGGCCAGTCCGCCCAGGCGACGGGCAGGACCTCGACGTCCAGTCCCAGGGCCCCGCCCACGGCTAGGCGATGTCTACCTCGCTGCCGATCAGGGTCTTGTTGTCCGTGGCGAACAGGCTCAGCGGCGCCGCGCCGCCCGTGGTCACTACGGTGAGCTTGCCGTCGGCCTTGACCGCCTCAGGCACCAGGGCCGCCGCGGCGGCGTCCTTGCTCACCGGGAAGCGGTCCTGCTGCGGCGACAGGTTGAAGGTCCTGCCCGCGGCGCTGGCGGTTGATGACGACGACGGTGCTGTCGCCGCCGAGGCGCCCGGATCGGCGCAGGCGGACAGCCCCAGCAGTACTGCGACGGTGAGCGCCACGACGGCGGACGGCGTGGATTTGATGGCCAATGGTTCCTCCTTGGAGGTGGGTGGGGATGCGGGGGAATGTGCGCGTTGCAGCAACTATCCGGCAGCCCCGCCAAGGGAACCAAAGCCCGCGAAACCGGGAGATACAGGGCGTAACGGCGGTTAACCGGAGGACCGCGGCGGTCACATTACGGGCCGCTCCCGGACTCCGCGGCACGCACCATCGAGGTGCCCGCGGCACGCAAAAGGGGGACCGGCGAACCGGTCCCCCTTGCCCTGCGCTGCCAGCCGGGCGTTAGCTGAGCGCGGCCAGGACTTCCTTGGCCACGTCCTCGCTGGACTGCGGGTTCTGCCCGCTGATGAGGTTGCCGTCCCGCACCACGTGGGAGGACCAGGCGGCCCCGTTCTCCACCACGGCGCCCTTGTCCTTGAGCGCGTCCTCCACCAGCCACGGGGTGTTCTCGCCGGTGCCGCCGCCGAGTTCTTCCTCGTTGGTGAAGACCGTCAGGCGCCGGCCCTTGAAAGCGAACCCGCCGCCGTCGTCCGTTGCACTGAGCAGCCCGGCTGGGCCGTGGCAGAACGGCGCAATGACCTTCCCGTCCTTGTTGGCTGCCACCAGCAGGCGGCCCAGGTCCGCGTCCTTGAACAGGTCGGCCATGGGGCCGTGGCCGCCGGGCATCACCACGGCGTCATAGCCGTTGATGTCGACGTCGGCGAGGACCAGCGGGTGCGCCAGCTCGCCGTCGATCTTGGCCAGGTAGTCGCGGAAGCCCTGCGCACGGTCCTCGCCGCCGGCCGATTCGGGGGCAAGGCTCACCTGGTCCACCGTTGGCTTCCTGCCGCCGGGGGTGGCGATGTGGACGGTGTTGCCGGCATCGGTCAAGGTCTGGTGGGAGACCACCAGCTCCTCCGCCCAGTAGCCGGTGGGGTGTTCGCTGCCGTCCTTCATGGTGAGGGAATCGGCGGCCGAGACGACCATCAGGATGCTTGCCATGGTGTTTCTCCTGTCGTTGGGTTTCTACTTGCCGGCGGCTTCGAGCCCGGCGTACGTCTCATCGTCGAGCGTGAGGCCGGCGGCGGCCAGGTTTTCTTCGAGGTGGGCCACGGAACCGGTGCCGGGGATGGGCATCATCACCGGGGAACGGCGCAGCAGCCACGCGAGGGCCACCTGGGAGGTGGTGGCACCGAGGCGCTTGGCGGCTTCATCCAGCGGTCCGCCCGGCTTGGCGAGCTCGCCCGCGGAGATCGGCGCCCACGGGATGAACCCGATGCCGTTCTCCTCCGAGTACCGCAGCACGTCCTCCGAGGACCGGTCGGTCAGGTTGTAGCGGTTCTGGACGGTGGAGACGGTGAAGTGCTTTCCGGCTGCCTCCAGCTCCGCCACGCTCACCTGCGACAGGCCCAGGGCGCGGACCTTGCCCTCGTCCTGGAGCTCACGCAGCACACCGAACTGCTCCTCGGCGTCCACCTTGGGGTCGATCCTGTGCAGCTGCAGCAGGTCCAGGGTGTCCACCTTCAGCTTCCGCAGGCTCAGTTCCGTCTGCTGGCGCAGGTATTCAGGACGCCCCACCGGGATCCACTTGTTGGGCCCGGTGCGGGTGAAGCCCACCTTGGTGGCCACCTTCAGGCCCTCCTTGTACGGGTGCAGGGCCTCCGCGATGATTTCCTCGCTGATGTTGGGGCCGTAGGAGTCGGCGGTGTCGATGAAATCCACGCCGAGCTCGACGGCGCGGCGCACCACGGCCACGGCGGCGGCGCGGTCTGCGGGCTCACCCCACACCCCGTCGCCGACGATGCGCATGGCGCCAAACCCGAGCCGGTGCACGGTTCCCAGGTCCTTGAGGTCGATCGTTGCGGACAGTTCCAGCTGCTTCGTTGAATCTTGGCTCATAGGGGCGGCAACATCATCAGCGTGCTGAGTATTCCGCAACTCACAGAAATAAGCCGGGGCCCGCCGTCGTTATGCATCAAGTGCCCGCCGCCATCCGGGGGCACGCCCCACGAAACGTTTTTTTGAAAGGCCGGCACCTGACGTGACTCTTCCCCTCTCCATCCTTGACCTGGCAACCATCGGCAAAGGCCAGACGGCGGCGGAGAGCTTCGCGGGCAGCGTGGCCATGGCGCAGAGCGCGGAGAAGCTCGGATACCGGCGGGTCTGGTACGCGGAGCACCACAACATGTCCTCCATCGCCTCCTCCGCCACCAGCGTATTGATCGCGCACGTGGCCGCCCACACCGAAAGCATCCGGCTGGGCGCCGGCGGCATCATGCTGCCCAACCACTCGCCGCTGACCATCGCGGAGCAGTTCGGAACCCTGGAAACCCTTCACCCCGGCCGGATCGACCTGGGCCTGGGGCGGGCACCGGGCAGTGACCAGAACACCATGCGCGCCCTGCGCCGGGACCCGATGTCCGCGGACAGCTTCCCGCAGGACGTCCTGGAACTGCAGGGCTACCTAACCGGCCCCACCCGCATCCAGGGCGTCGAAGCCACCCCTGGCAAGGGAACCAACGTCCCGCTGTACATCCTGGGCTCCTCCCTGTTCGGCGCCCGCCTGGCCGCGCAGCTGGGCCTCCCGTACGCCTTTGCCTCGCACTTTGCCCCCGCCGCCCTGCGGGATGCCGTGGCCATTTACCGCCGCGAGTTCAAGCCCTCCGCGCAGCTGGACGCGCCGCACGTGATCGCCGGCGTCAACGTGATCGCCGCCGACTCCGCCGCCGAGGCCCAGGCCATGTTCCAGGCCACCAAGCGCGCCCGCGTCTCGCTGTTCTTCGGCGGCGGCCGGGAGTTCACCGACGACGAGGCGGACATGGTCCTGGACTCCCCGCAAGGACAGCATGTGGCCCAGATGATGCGCTACTCCGCCGTGGGCACCCCGGACGCCGTGGTGGACTACCTGGCAGATTTCGGCAAGCACGCCGACGCCGACGAACTCATCGTGGCGCACCAGAGCACCGGCACCGAGGCGCGGCTGCGCTCCGTCGAGCTGCTGGCCGAGGCCGCCGGACTGGCCCGGGTGGGCGCCTGAGGTTTCGCCGGGCACGATGCCCGAAGGTCCTGTCCGCTGCTTTTACACGGACGCAATGAAAGCGACTCCCCGGGGAAACCCCCGCGGCTGAAGATGGGTACTGCCCCGTCAGGGATTGCTGGGATTTCCGGGCGGGGCACCAACCGGTAGTCCGCAGGCGATCCAGCGGCTGAGTTCCCGGCCTGGTTCTGCCTTGAAGGGGTACCTGGATGCCTACGCCGTTGAACCAAAGCGTGGCGGAATCCGCGCTGCTCACCCGCTCGCTCCCGTTGGACATGCTCCGCGCCTTCATCCAGTCCGATGCCGCGGACAACGGGCTCACCCCCGCGCTGCTGGCCGAACTCAAGGTGCTTGCCCGGGTTCCGTCCCTGCTGGTGGCCTGCAACTACGGCGGGACGCTCTGCGAGGCTGAGGGCATCTCCACGGAGATCCTGCCCCTGGGCAACGCGGCGATCGCCCTCCGCGCCCTGGCGGCCCTGCCGAACACGCATGCAGCGATTATTTCCGGCCGGTCCCTGCGCGACCTGGCGGCGGTGTCCCGGCTGCCCGTGGAGGTCCACCTGATCGGGTCGCACGGTGCGGAGACGGACATGGGCTTCGCACATGCCCAGAGCCTGGCCACCGAATCCGTCCTGCTCAAGGTCAACGCCGCGCTCAACGAGGCCGTGGGCTTCCAGGAGGGCATCTGGATCGAACGCAAGCCCGTGGCCGTTTCCGTCCACACCCGGCCCGCGCCGCCGGAGGTGGTGGAATCGGTCACGGAAACCGCCCGGGAAATCGCCCGCCTCCATGGCTTGTTCTTCATCGTGGACGGGTCCGTGCTGGACCTCTCCGTGGTGGAACCGTCCAAGGCGGAGGCACTGGAAAGCCTCCGCTCCCGGCTCGGCGCCAGCGCCGCCATGTTCGCCGGTGACGCCTACAGCGACGAACTGGCCATCGCCACCCTCCGCGGTCCGGACCTGGGACTGCGGGTCGGGCCCGGGGAGACCGCCGCCGCACACCGCGTCCGCGACCCCGAAGCCTTCGCCCGCGTCCTGGCCCTCCTTTTCGAACTGCGCCGGGCCTGGCTGTTCGGTGAGGACGCCGTCGGCCTGGAACGGCACTCGATGATCGGCAACGGCTCCTCCACCGCGCTGCTGACCCCGGACGCGAAGATCTGCTGGATGAGCCACCCGCTGCCGGACTCCGGATCCCTGTTTGCCCATATCCTGGGCGGCGACGCCGCAGGCCACTTCTCCGTGGAACCGGTCAAAGCCTCCCAGGTGCTGGGCCAGCGCTATGTGGACAGCACCATGATCGTCGAAACCCGGTGGGCGGACGTGACGGTAACCGACTACCTGGAGCCCGCCCCGGACGGCATCACCAGCCTGGTGCGGGTGCTCTCCGGCCACGGCGCCGCGAGGATCACCTTCGCGCCCAGGCCGGACTATGCCAACGCCCCGTTCAGCATGGAATCGCGCGGAGAGGAACTGCATGTGGTGGGGACGTCGGATCCCATCATCCTGTTCGCGCCGGGGGTGAGCTTCAGCATCGCCTCGGACGGCATCCACGCCACGGCCACGGCGTCGGTGAACCTGCAGGACGGCCCCGTCGTGTTGAACCTGCGCTGTGGCGATACCGATCCGCAGCCTGCGGATCCCGACGGCGAGACGGAGCGCCGGGCCGGGGTGGCCCTGCAATCGCGCCAGTGGGTGCAGGACCTCGCCCTGCCCTCCGTCAAGCCTTCCCTGGTGCGGCGTTCAGCCCTGGTGCTCCGCGCCCTGGTCCACGAGCCCACGGGCGCCGTCCTCGCCGCACCCACCACGTCCCTGCCCGAGGGCATCGGCGGGACACGGAACTGGGACTACCGCTACTGCTGGCTGCGCGACGGCTCCATGACGGTCAACGCGCTCGTGGACCTGGGCTCCACCGCCGAGGCCGCGGGTTTCCTGGACTGGCTGGGCCGCATCCTCGAACACGCACCCGGCCCCGAATGGCTGCACCCCCTGTACTCGGTGACCGGCGCACCGCTCTCCACGGAAGCCGTCGTCGACAGCCTGCCGGGGTACGCGGGATCCCGCCCGGTGCGGATCGGCAACGCGGCGGACCACCAGGTCCAGCTGGACGTTTTCGGGCCGGTCGCCGAACTGATCCATGCGCTGAGCGGGCGGGAGGGGTCGCTGGAGGACGCCCACTGGGAGCTGATGGTGCAGATGGCATCGGCCGTCCTGGCCCGCTGGCACGAACCGGACCACGGGATCTGGGAGGCCCGGCGCGCGGCCCGCCACCACGTCTACTCGAAGGTGATGTGCTGGGTCACCCTGGACCGGGCCCTGCGGACAGCGGCCCGCCACGGCCGCCGGCCTGACCCTGCATGGGCGCCGGCGGCGGCAACCATCCGCGACGAGGTCCTGCGCGAGGGCTGGGACGAATCGGCCAGGTCCTACACCGTGGCCTACGACAGCCCGGACCTCGACGCCGCCGTCCTGCAC
Organism: Arthrobacter sp. 135MFCol5.1; assembly: GCF_000374865.1. Lineage (GTDB taxonomy): Bacteria > Actinomycetota > Actinomycetes > Actinomycetales > Micrococcaceae > Arthrobacter. The sequence continues at coordinate 44,508 of NZ_KB895453.1, forward strand.
ATCGGCCTCTCGGGCCTGCTGGACGTCACGGACCAGCGCTTCCTGGAGACCGTCACCGCCGTCGAACGCGAACTCAGGGTGGGTCCCACCGTGTTCCGTTACCGGTACGACGACGGCCTGCCGGGCCTGGAGGGCGGGTTCCACATCTGCACTACGTGGCTGATCGAGGCCTACGTGGCCGTGGGCCGCATCGACGAGGCCTGGGACCTGTTCGACCAGTTGGTGAACCTCTTCGGGCCCACCGGACTGCTCCCGGAGGAATACGATCCCGGCACCGAAACCCACCTCGGCAACCACCCGCAGGCATACTCGCACCTGGGCTTCATCCGCTGCGCCCGGCTCCTGGACGCACACCAGGGCAGGCGGTAGTCCGCTTCCGTCGTGGGTACCTAGAGTGGAGGTAGCAGGGACCCGAAAAGACTGAAACGAGACTGATGATGACTGCCCGCGCCCAGGGAGTGGGGTTCCGTTCCGAGCGGGGCCCGATTCTCATCGCCTTGATGCTGTCCACCGGACTGGTGGCCATCGACTCCACCATCGTCGCCACCGCCGTACCGTCGATCGTCCGCGATGTGGGCGGGTTCTCATCCTTCCCGTGGCTCTTCTCCGCCTACCTGCTGGCCCAGGCGGTCTCGGTGCCCATCTACGGCAAGCTGTCCGACATGACCGGCCGCAAGCCCATCATCCTCACCGGCATTGGGCTGTTCCTGCTTGGCTCGGTCCTCTGCGGCCTGGCATGGAGCATGCCCTCCCTGATTGCCTTCCGGGCCCTGCAGGGACTCGGCGCCGGGGCGGTGCTGCCGGTGTCCGTGACCATCGCCGGCGACATCTACACCCTGCAGGAACGCGCCAAGGTCCAGGGCTACCTGGCCAGCGTGTGGGCGGTCTCCTCGGTGGTGGGTCCCAGCCTGGGCGGCATCTTCTCCGCACTGGGTATCTGGCGCGGCATCTTCCTGGTCAACGTTCCGCTATGCCTGCTGGCCGGCTGGATGCTGGTCCGCACCCTGCACGAGGACGTGGAACGGGCCAAGCACAAGGTGGATTTTGCCGGTGCCGTGCTGCTGGCGGGATCCCTGGGCCTGTTGATCCTCGGCGCCCTCCAAGGCGGCCAGGCGTGGGCGTGGAACTCGCCCATCAGCATTGGCGTGTTCGCGGTGGGTGCCGTGCTGCTGGTCGCGTTCCTCCTGGTGGAGCGGCGTGCGGCGGAGCCCATCCTGCCTTCCTGGGTGGTGTCGCGCCGCCTGCTGGCCACCACCACCCTGGTGTCCTTCGGGGTCGGGTCCGTCATGATCGGCCTGACCTCCTACGTGCCCACCTACCTGGAGGGTGCGCTGTCCTCCTCGCCGCTGGTGGCCGGCCTGGCGCTCGCCGCGCTGACCCTCGGCTGGCCCCTCAGTGCCTCGCAGGCCGGCAAGTTCTACCTGCGGATCGGCTTCAAATCCACGGCCCTGATCGGCATCGCCATTTCCGTGGCGGGCCTGCTCATCCTGTCGCTGACTGCCTCATCTCCCAACGTGGCGCTGATCGCCATCAGCTGCTTCGTCGTCGGGCTCGGCCTGGGCCTGCTGGCCACGCCAACCCTGATCGCCGCCCAGTCCAGCGTCCCCTGGCACGAACGCGGCGTGGTGACCAGCACCAACATGTTTGCCCGGTCCATCGGCAGCGCCCTGGGCGTGGCCGTCTTCGGCGCCGTGGCCAATGCCATCTACGGCGGCAGCAGCGGCGGCGATACCGACCCCGCCACGGTGGTGGCCGCGTCCGGAGCCGTGTTCTTGGCGGCACTGGTGGCCGGGCTGCTTACCGTGGCAGCGGTCCTGGCCATGCCGGCAGTGAAGGCTGACGATGCCGGAAAGGCCGACGGGCAGCCGGTCCCCAGCAGCGCGGAGGGCAGCGCCACCTAGCGTAAACCCGCGGCTGGCGGGGTGCCGCGGCCAGTTGGAAGCTGCGGCTAGCGGGATGCCCGGAAGATGGCAGGTGCGTCCCGCGTCCCGGTGGCAAGGTCCGCGAGGATCCGGCCGATCACGGGCGTGAACTTGAAGCCGTGGCCGGAAAACCCTGCGCCAATCACCACCGGGCCCACCCGGTCCAGGACGAAATCCTCATCCGGGGTGGTGGTGTAGGTGCAGCTGATGGCCTCGAACTGCTCGGGGTCGACGCCGGGCAGCCAGTCCCGCGCGTACCCCTGCAGGGCGGCGAGCTGGGCCGGCTCCGGCAGGAAATCCCGGTGGTCCGGATCCACCACGGGCCCAACACCGTGCCAGCCGGCCTTGATGCCTTCACCGGGGGTCTGCATGCCGTACACGGGGGAGTACCAGCCCTGGTAGTCCGGGCCCGGGTAGTGGTTGAACCCGGGCCACACTGCCCCGGCGTCTGCCACCCGGAAATGCGCCGGCTGCTCCTGCGTGACCCGCAATTTCGGGATCCGCATGGCCGCCGCATCGATCCCGGCGGCGGAGGCCAGCAGCTTCTCCGTCCAGCCGCCCGCCGTCACCACGGCCTGGGCTGCGGTGACCACCTCGGTGCCTCCGGCGGATTCGAGCGTCAGCCGGACGCCGTCGTCGAACACCTTGAAGTCCACCACCTTGGTGTGATGCCGGATCTCGGCGCCCCGGGCCGCCGCCAGCTGCTGGAACACCGGAAGCGCGGCCTCCGGATTGAGCTGCCCGCCGTCGGGCATGTGCAGCACCTGCCGGTCGAAGCGGATGCCGCGCCACCGCTCACCGGCTTCCGCCGGCGCCAGGAACTCGGCGCGGATCCCGGCCGAACCCAGCGCCGCGGCCACCTGCCGCGGATCGAAGCCGGGCCCGTGGTTGACGATGCCCGTACGCGCCAGCAACCGGACGCCGCTCTCCTGCTCCAGCTCCTCCCACAGCGACAAGCCCTCGGCCAGCATGGCCACGTAGTCCGGCTGGTGGTAGCCCGGATTCAGGTTCCGGGTGGCACCGTGCGACGCGCCAATCGTATGCCCGGGGCCAAACTGCTCCACCAGCGTCACCTGGCGGCCGCGGCGGGAGAGCGCCCAGGCGGCCGCGGAGCCCATGGCGCCGCCGCCGATCACCACGGTGTCAAGATTGGTATTCATCAGCCCTCCAAGCTGGGGTGGTGCGGTCAAGAAGCTAGGCCAACAGGAGCGCGACGCCGATCATCGCCGGCACGGCCACCACCGTGGTGATCAGCACGGTATCCTTCGCCACGGTGAGCCCGGTCTGGTAGCGGCTGGCGGCAACGAAGACGTTCTGGGCTGTGGGCAGCGCCGAGGTGACCACCACCGCGAAGAGGGCATGGCCGTCCATTCCCAGCACGAAGCGGGCGAAAACGTACGCAAGGGCCGGCTGGACGGCGAGCTTAAAGCCACTCGCCAGCAGGGTGTCCACGCGGCGCCCGGCGGAGGCCTGCAAGGGGCGGGTGCCGTTCAGGCTCATCCCGAACGCGATCAGCATGGCGGGAATCGCGGCGCCGCCGATCAGGTGGATGGGTTCCATCACCAGCGCCGGGACCTGGAAACCGGTACCGGCCACCACCAGGCCCAGGGCGGAGCCGACGATCATCGGGTTCCGCAGGATCATGAGCACGAACCGCAGGGGAGTGGTGCGGTGGGCGCTGGTGCTTGAATCGAGGACCATGAGGAACATGGGAGTGAAGAACGCCAGCTGGAAGATCAACAAGGGTGCCACGTAGCTGGCGTCCCCCAGGACATATACCGCAATGGGAATACCCAGGTTGGCCGAGTTCGCCAGCGAAGCGGACATGGCGGACATCAATGATTCCGGCAGGGCCCGCTTCAGCCAGAACCGCGCGATCAGGAAAAAGATCGACGCGGTGGTGATTGCGGCCACCGCCGTCACCAGCAGCGGCTGGGCAAAGACTTCATGGAGCCGTGCCTTGCTCAGCGTTTCAAAGAGCAGCGCCGGGCTTGCCACGAAGAAAGTCAGTCCGCTCAGCACCGGCCGGGCGTTCTCGCCGAGGATCTTTTGCCGGCCCACGAACCATCCCACCAGGATGATGCACCAGACCACGAAGAATCCTGCCAGGACCCCTAGCACGGGATCCCTCCGCGGCCGCGGCGGGAGCGTCTACCGGACTTCACGCTCCGGGTTCAGAGGGTGGCGTTGTTCAGCGCGAACGGCGGACGCATCGTGCCGGCGGTGAGGCCCTCGGCGGGGTCGTTGCCCAGCTGGATGATCCGGTTGCCCTGGTCCACGTGGACCACCCGGGGCTCGTACGCCTTCGCTTCCTCGGTGGTCATCTGGGCGTAAGTAATCAGGATGACAATGTCGTTCTCGTGCATGAGGTGCGCCGCTGCACCGTTAATGCCGATCACGCCGGAGCCACGTTCACCGGCGATGGTGTACGTCTCCAGCCGTGCCCCGTTGGTGACGTCCACGATGGACACCAGCTCGCCGGGAAGGATGTCCGCAGCCTCGAGCAGGTCAAGGTCAACGGTGACCGAACCGACGTAGTGAAGGTCGGCGTGCGTGACGGTGGCCCGGTGGATTTTGGACTTGAACATTGTTCGATTCATAACGGATCCAGTCTAGACCTGTGCTCCGTTGCCCGCAGTGACGCAGGAAACACATTGGTCACGGACGACGGCGGCCGGTCACCCGGCGTCGTTCCCCGCCACGGCTGCGGCGGCTGCGGCGAGCGTCTCGCGGGCCGCGAGGATTGCCGGGCGCTGGACGCTGGAGCGGCGGACCGAGGTGAAGATGGTGCGGTGCGGCGTGCCGGGAAGCTCCAGGAGCTGCGCTGTGGTGCCGCGGCCGGTCCACACCAGGTCCGGCATCAGCGCCACCGCGTTGCCGGACTCGATCAGGCGGGCCTGGGCCTGCAGGTCAGCGGTTTCAAAGCGGACATCGGGCTCGAACCCGGCACTGCGGCAGGCCTGCTCCGCCCAGTGCCGGGACGCGGCACCCCGCGGTTCCATGACCCAGGCAAGGTCCGCGGTGTCCGCCAGCGACCGGATGGCCGGGCCGTCGTCGGACGCCGGGGGAACCGCAAGCCGGATGGCGTCGGTGGTCAGCTTAACCCGGTCCAGCTCGGGGTAGCGCGGGGCGGCGTGGCCCGGGTACTGCTCCGCGATCACCAGGTCGAAGTCCCGCGCCCACGTCTCGTGCAGTGCCGTTTCGGGCTCCCGCTGGATCATCTCGATCCGCACCTCGGGGTAGGCGGCGGCCATGCGCGTCAGGGTGTCCGGCATCAGCGCCAGCGCGGCCGACTGGAAGACCGCAATCCGCACCGTGCCGGTCACCGTGGTCAGGGATGCGGCCAGGTCCGCCTCGGCTTGTTCCATGGTTTCGAGCAGTTGCGCGGTGTGCGCCACGAGCACCTCGGCCTGGGGCGTGAGCTGCACCCGGCGGCCGGTTTTGCGGAGCAATTCGACGCCGACTTCCTTCTCCAGGAGCGCGAGCTGCTGCGAGACGGACGACGGGCTGTACTGGAGTGCCTCCGCCACCTCCGCGAGCGTTCCACGGATGCTCAATTCTCGCAGGAGCCGCAGCCGGCGGACGTCAAGCATAGCGGATTCCTAACTGAAACTAACGAATATTGGTTAGAAGGATTCACTTTATCTAATGCAAGCGCCCACGCATACTGTTGGAACCGAGTTACCCCCGTCACAGCCATCCCCTGGCGTGCCGCGGCGGGGTCGCACCCCACAGCAGGAGTTCCTGATGAGTAGAGACATGACCCAGTCGATCATGCGGCGCAAGCCCATCGACGACATCGAAGAAGAAAGCAAACACAGCGGCCTTTTCAAGTCCCTCGGGCTGTGGCAGCTCACCGCCATCGGTGTTGGCGGCATTATCGGCGTCGGCATCTTCTCCCTCGCGGGACTGGTGGCGGCCGGCAGCGACGGAACTCCCGGGGTGGGGCCCGCGGTGCTGATCTCGTTCCTGATCGCAGGCCTCGCCTCAGCGGCCGCCGCCCTCTCCTACGCGGAATTCGCGGGCATGATCCCACGTGCCGGTTCCGCCTACACCTATGGCTACGTAGCGCTCGGCGAGGTGATCGGCTGGTTCATCGGCTGGGACCTGCTGCTGGAATACATTGCCATCGTCGCCGTGGTGGCCATCGGCATCTCCGGCTACCTTGACGCCTTCCTCGCCGGCATCGGCATCCACCTGCCGGCCGCGGTCACCTCCACCTTTGACGAAGGCAAGGGCGGCATCGTCAACATTCCCGCCATCCTGGTCTGCCTCCTGGTCACCTGGATCCTCTCCCGCGGCACCAAGGCGTTCGGCCGGTTTGAACTCGTGGCGGTGGGCATCAAGGTGGTCCTGATCCTCTTCATCATCGGGCTGGGCGTCTTCTACATCGACACCAACAACTACAACCCGTTCATGCCCAGCGGCTTCGGCCCCGTGGTTGCCGGCTCCGCCACCGTCTTCTTCGCCGTGTTCGGCTACGACGCCATGAGCACCGCGGCCGAGGAAGCCAAGGACGGCAAGAAGCACATGCCCAAGGCCATCGTGCTCTCACTCATCATTGCCATGCTGCTGTACGTTGCCGCCACGCTTGTCCTCACCGGCATGCAGAACTACAAGGACATCGACCCTAAGGCGGGCTTCGCCTCCGCGTTCACGTCCGTTGGGCTGCCGGTTATTGCCACCATCATTTCGGTGTTCGCCGTGCTGTCCATCCTCACCGTGATGCTCACCTTCCTCCTGGGCGTGACCCGCGTGTGGTTCTCCATGAGCCGCGACGGCCTGCTGCCGGGCTGGTTCGCCAAGACGGACCGCAACGGTACCCCCCAGCGCGTCACCTGGATCGGCGGCATCGCGTCCGCCTTCCTGGCCGGCGTCTTCCCCATCAAGGCGGTCGCGGACCTGACCAATATCGGCATCCTGGCCGCGTTCGTCGTCGTCTGCCTGTCCGTGATCATCTTCCGTTACAAGCGGCCGGACGCGCCCCGTACCTTCCGCCTGCCCCTGATGCCCGTGATCCCGGCCTTCGGCGTGCTCGCCTCGGCCTTCCTGATGCTGCAGCTGCACTGGGAAACCTGGCTGCGGTTTGTGGTGTGGCTCATCATCGGCCTGGTGATCTACTTCGGCTACGGACGCAAGCACTCGCTGATGAACCCCAACAGCCCGCGCCACCAGGAGCTCGCGGACACGCACCGCCCCCTGTCCTGACCCCTTCCCGACGCCCGCTCACATCCGACCGTTATTCCTGAGACGCCCGCTCACATCTGGCGGCGGTTCCTGAAACGCCCGCTCACATCTTGCAAGAACAGGGGACCCTACTGCGCATCACGTGCAGGAGGGTTTCGCTGTTTAGTCGCAGAATGTGAGCGGGCGTTTGGAATTTATTCGCAGGATCTGAGCGGGGGTTGGGGTTTTGAGTGTCAAAGGTGAGCGGGGGTTGGGGTTTTGAGTGTCAAAGGTGAGCGGGGGTTGGGGGAGGGGCTAAAAGATTGGTTTTCCTAACCTGTATTGGTTGGAAAAGATCGCTTTATCTTATGTGATTCGAAGCTCATACTGGTGGAAAGACCTCCTCCCAACCCCAGGAAAGAACGGGAAAACCATGACCCACGTTGCAATGGAACCGGCAGCCCCCGTCGCTGCCACGGCGCAGACGGTCGACGTCGACGTCCCCCAGGCGAAGGCACTCGCCGACGAAGCGGTCGCCTTGGTCCGCCGCTGGCTCACCGAAGCGTCGAAGGTTCCGGTCGACGCCTCCGCCCAACAGCTCGCCGGCGTGCTGAAAGACCCCAACGGCCTGGAGTTCACCGTTGGATTCGTGGACGGCGTGGTCCGCCCCGAGGACCTGAACGTCGCCGCCCGCAACCTGGCCGCACTGGCCCCCAAGGTTCCGGCCTTCCTGCCCTGGTACATGCGCCGCGCCGTGGCTCTCGGCGGGACCATGGCCCCCGTCCTGCCCCGGGTTGTCATCCCCGTGGCCCGCAAGGTCCTGCGCGAAATGGTGGGCCACCTGATCGTTGACGCCACCGATGCCAAGCTGGGTCCGGCCATCGCAAAGATCAAGAAGGACGGCATCAAGCTCAACGTCAACCTGCTCGGCGAGGCAGTCCTCGGCGAGCACGAGGCCTCCCGCCGGCTGGAAGGCACGCACACCCTGCTGGCCCGCCCCGACGTCGACTACGTTTCCATCAAGGTCTCCTCCACCGTGGCCCCGCACTCGGCCTGGGCCTTCGAGGAAGCCGTGGAGCACGTCGTCGACAAGCTCACCCCGCTGTTCCGGCGCGCTGCCTCCTTCGCGGGCCCCGGCAGGAAGGCCAAGTTCATCAACCTGGACATGGAGGAGTACAAGGACCTGGATATGACCATCGCGGTCTTCACCAGGATCCTGGACAATCCGGAGTTCAAGGACCTCGAAGCCGGCATCGTGCTCCAGGCCTACCTCCCGGACGCACTGTCCGCCATGATCCGGCTGCAGGACTGGGCCGCCGCGCGCCGCGCCAACGGCGGGGCCGGCATCAAGGTCCGCGTGGTCAAGGGCGCCAACCTCCCCATGGAGCAGGTGGAATCCTCGCTGCACGACTGGCCGCTGGCCACCTGGGGCTCCAAGCAGGACTCCGATACCAGCTACAAGCGGGTCATCAACTATGCGCTGCACCCGGACCGGATCAAGAACATCCGGATCGGCGTGGCCGGCCACAACCTCTTCGACATCGCCTTCGCCTGGCTGCTGGCCAAGCAGCGCGGCATCGCGGATACCGCAGAACAGGGTATCGAATTCGAGATGCTGCTGGGCATGGCGCAGGGCCAGGCCGAAGCCGTCAAAAAGGACGTCGGCTCCCTGCTGCTCTACACCCCGGTGGTGCACCCGGCCGAGTTTGACGTCGCCATCGCCTACCTGATCCGCCGCCTCGAAGAGGGCGCCAGCCAGGAAAACTTCATGTCGGCAGTGTTCGAGCTCAGCGAGAACGAGGGACTGTTCGAGCGGGAAAAGCAGCGGTTCCTGTCCTCGCTGGACGCCCTGGACAACACCGTTCCGCTGCCCAACCGCAGGCAGGACCGGAACCAGGCCCCGGAGGCCCTGCCGCACACCGGATTCCGGAACACCCCCGATACCGACCCCGCGCTGCCGGCCAATCGCACCTGGGGCCGGGCCATCCTGGAACGCGTCCCGTCCTCCACCCTGGGCAACGCCGCTGTTGAGGCCGCCTTCATCAACGGCGAAGCCGCGCTCAACACCGCCATCGAAACCGCCGTGGAAAAGGGCAAAGCCTGGGGCAAGCTTTCCGGCAACGAGCGCGCCGAGATCCTGCACCGCGCCGGCGACATCCTCGAGGCCCGCCGCGCCGATCTCCTCGAGGTGATGGCCAGCGAGACCGGGAAGACGATCGACCAGGGCGATCCCGAGGTCAGCGAGGCCATCGACTTCGCGCACTACTACGCCGAGTCCGCACGCAAGCTGGACACGGTCGACGGCGCCACGTTCGTCCCAGCCAAGCTCACCGTCGTCACACCGCCATGGAACTTCCCGGTCGCCATCCCCGCAGGCTCCACGCTTGCGGCACTCGCCGCCGGGTCCGCCGTCGTGATCAAGCCCGCCAAGCAGGCCGCCCGCAGCGGTGCCGTGATGGTCGAAGCCCTGTGGGAAGCCGGCGTCCCCAAGGACGTCCTGATCATGGTGCAGCTGGGGGAGCGGGAGCTCGGCCGCCAGCTGATCAGCCACCCGGCCGTGGACCGCGTGATCCTCACCGGCGGCTACGAGACCGCCGAACTGTTCCGCTCGTTCCGCAAGGACCTGCCGCTGCTGGCCGAAACCAGCGGCAAGAACGCCATCATCGTCACCCCCAGCGCCGACCTGGACCTGGCAGCCAAGGACGTGGCCTACTCCGCGTTCGGCCACGCCGGCCAGAAATGCTCCGCGGCCTCGCTGGTGATCCTGGTGGGCTCCGTGGCCACGTCCAAGCGGTTCCACAACCAGCTGATCGACGCCGTCACCTCACTCAAGGTGGGCTACCCGCAGGATCCCACCAGCCAGATGGGCCCCATCATAGAGCCCGCCAACGGCAAGCTCCTCAACGCGCTCACCACGCTGGGCGAGGGCGAAAGCTGGGCCGTGGAACCGAAGAAGCTGGATGGCACCGGGCGGCTGTGGAGCCCCGGCGTGCGGTACGGCGTCAAGCGCGGCTCCTACTTCCACCTGACCGAGTTCTTCGGCCCGGTCCTGGGTGTGATGACCGCTGCGACGCTGGAAGAAGCCATCGCCATCCAGAACCAGATCGAATACGGACTCACGGCGGGCCTGCACTCGCTCAACACGGAGGAACTCGGCATCTGGCTGGACACCATCCAGGCCGGCAACCTCTATGTGAACCGCGGCATCACCGGCGCCATCGTGCAGCGCCAGCCCTTCGGCGGTTGGAAGAAGTCAGCCGTCGGAGCCGGCACCAAGGCGGGCGGCCCGAACTACCTGGCAGGCCTGGGCGACTGGGTTCCTGCCACCAGCACCGCCACCGCCCCGGTGACCCACGCGGGTGTCCGCCGGGTCCTGGACGCAGCCGCACCGGTTCTTGGCGCCGCAGCGCTGGAATCGGTCCAGCGGGCACTGGCGTCCGACGCCGAGGCCTGGGCCGGGGAGTTCGGCACCGCCAAGGACGTCTCGGGCTTGAGCGCGGAACGCAACGTCTTCCGCTACCGGAACCTCCCCGTCACGATCCGCCTGTCCGATGGTGCTCCGCTGGCGCACCTCGTCCGGACCGTGGCGGCCGGCGTGCTGGCGGGCTCCGCGCTCACCGTTTCCACCGCCGTCGAACTTCCGGCCCAGCTGCGTGCCGTGCTCACCGCACAGGATATTGGAGTGACGGTGGAGTCCGACGCCGGCTGGCTGGCTTCGGCAGGACGCCTCGCCTCCGCGGGCAAGCTGTCCGGCGGCCGCATCCGCCTGATCGGCGGCGATGCATCCGCCCTTGCCGAGGCGACCGGCGGACGGCCCGACCTTGCGGTGTACGCCCATCCGGTCACGGAGGCCGGGCGGGTGGAGTTGCTGCCGTTCCTGCACGAGCAGGCCGTCAGCATCACCGCCCACCGGTTCGGAACCCCGAACCACCTCTCCGACGCACTGATCTGAGCCACTGAGGCTCTGATCCCTGGCAACCCGCGCGCCGCAGCCAGGCGCAAGGAAAGGCCGGGCAGCCACTGAATGGTGGCTGCCCGGCCTTGTCTCTTTAATGCAATGTGTCTGGCCGGTTTCTTTAGCCCAAGTACCAGCCGGGCGGCGTCCAGGTCACTGGGACGTTGTGGGCCGAGAATTCCTCGCAGTGGGTGCAGGTGTAGGCCACTTCGCCCAGTGCGGCCACGCTGCCGTCGCGACGGTACGTGGGGGGAATATAGGACTCAAGGTAGACGAATTCGTCGGTCCGGCACTTGTCGCAGGTGGGTTTGCCGACGTATCCGGTATCAACCGAAGCCCGTCCGCTGCCGAGGGTGCTCTGGCGGGTGGAAGGCCGTGCCTCGGCGTACGGGCGTGCGTGCGCGGAGTTGAGATGGGTGTTCCTGGCTGTCGTCATTGGCTGCCTGTCCCAAACGCGGCCGGCATGCGGACGCGCGTCTGTGTTGGTGAACGCGGCCTGCTGCTTGACCTTGGTAACAGAGCATAGAGGATGGCACCTCCCCTATCAATGGACACGGTCCCCCTAATCCCGCCAAATGCTGGAATTCGGGCTTCCGCGGGGTTAGGTTTGGCGGTTAATGGTCCTGCCAACGATCGATTGGGTGAGGGCGTCAATTACCTCTGAGTTTGCCAGCGGATTGCGGATCAAGGTGAAGTCCACATCTCCCACCGCGGGCAGGTCGAAGCGCCGGGTGATGATCTTCAGGTCATCCGGGACCAGTGACGTGGGCATGACGGCAACGCCGATGCCCGCCCGGACGGCCGCGAGCACCCCGCTGATCTGGCGGGTGGTGCAGGTGATCCGCCAGGTCCGGCCGTGGGCTTCCAAGGCATCGATGGCCAGTTTCCGGCTGAGGCTGGGGGACGGGTAGGCGATCAACGGCACGGGCGTTCCGGGTTCCAGTGACGTTTGTTCAAGGCCCACCCACGAGAACGAATCGTGCTGGACCACCGTGCCGTCCTTCGCCCCGGCCACCCACTTCACGAAGACCAGGTCCAGTTGGCCGGCGTTGAGTTTTCGGTAGAGCTGGTCACTTTGGCCCACCGTGAGTTCCAGGTTGATCTGCGGATAGATCTGCCGGAATTCGCGCAGGATCCGCGGCAGGCCGGTGATGGCGAGATCATCCGCCGTGCCGAACCGCAGCCGCCCGCGCATTGCGGACCCGGAAAAGTAGCGCGCGGCTGCATCGTGGGCCGCGAGGATATTCCGGGCAAATCCGGCCATGGCGTCGCCGTTGTCGGTGAGCCGCACGTCCCTGGTGTCCCTGGCGATCAAGCTGCGCTTGGCGGCCGTTTCAAGCTTGCGGATGTGCTGGCTGATGGTGGGCTGCGCCAGCCCCAGGCGTTCGGCGGCCTTGGTGAAGCTCAGGGTATCGGCCACCGCAAGGAAGGATCGCAGTTGGGCTGGTTCAAACATCTCGTGGCTCCCGCGGCATTCACAGTCGGCGTGTATTGCGTTTTGCAATACGAGTTATAGGGACCATACCGCTCCATAATTGGCTCCGCCAGCCTAGCGTTAAGGACATCCCAGACCGCCCGCAATTTTGAGGACACACCTGTGGCACCCCCACCGCCTTCGTCGGCCTCCGTCACCCAGCCAGTTATCGACGCGGCGGGCTCAGCGCCGCCGGACAACCAGACCCAGCCGCTCGCCGTCGTCCCTGAAAAGCTGCCTTGGCGGCACACCTTCATCTCGCTGAAAGTGCCCAACTTCCGGATCTTCGCCATGGGCCACTTCATCGCCGTCATCGCCATCTGGATGCAGCGCATCGCCCAGGACTGGCTGGTGCTGCAGCTCTCGGGATCCGTGACGGCCGTGGGGTTCACGGTGGCCCTGCAGTTCATGCCGTCCCTGGTGCTTGGCCCCTGGGGCGGGATGATCGCGGACAGGTTCGCCAAACGGAAGATCCTGATCCTGTGCCAGAGCGTGGCCGCCGTCCTTGCGGCGGCGCTGGCCGTCCTGGCCCTGACCGGCGTGATCATGGTGTGGCACGTCTACGTCATCGCGTTTGTCCTGGGCCTGGTGACCGTCCTTGACCAGCCCGCCCGCCAGGTGTTCGTCAACGAGCTCGTGGGCCCCAGGTACTTGCGGAACGCCATCAGCGTCAACTCCACCACCTTCCAGCTGGGCGGCCTGATCGGGCCGGCCATCGCGGGGCTGCTCCTGACGGCGGTGGGGGCCGGCTGGGCGTTCGCGGCGAACGCGCTGGCCTGCTGCTCCACGGTGACCATGCTCCTGCTCCTGCGCAAGGACCAGCTTTTCGTCAGCGCCCCGACGCCCAAAAGCAAGGGCATGCTCCGGGAGGGGCTGCGCTACGCCCTGAGCAAGCCCACCATTTACTGGCCATGGCTCATGGCCGGGTTCATCGCGGTGTTCGCCATGAGCCTGCCGGTGCTGCTTGCCGCGTTCGCGGACCACGTCTACCAGGTGGGGGCCGGCGGGTATGGCCTCCTCAACGCCCTGGTGGCACTCGGGGCACTGTTCGGCGCCGTGGCGTCCACCCGGCGTCGGCAGTTGCGCCTGCGGTCCGTGGTGTTCTGCGCCGGGATGTACGGACTGATGCTCTGCCTGGCTGCCCTTGCCCCGTCCATGGTGTGGTTCGGGGCGGTCATGGTCCTGTCCGGGTTCTGGTGCCTGATGTTCCTCACCGGGTCCAACCAACTGGTGCAGGTCAGTTCCAACATGGCCATCCGCGGCCGGGTCATGAGCCTGTACATCATGGTGCTGATCGGCGGCCAGGCGCTGGGCGGGCCCATGCTGGGCTGGATCGCCGAGCATGTGAACCCGCACGCCGCGCTGCTGGTGTCCGGTGGCGTACCCGCGCTGGCCGCGTTGTCGGTGGGGGCCGTGCTGGCCCGCAAGGGCGGCCTGCAGCTCCGGATGGACCTGAAGGGGCGCCACCCGTTGCGGATCGTCAGCCGGCACGCCGGCGCCTAAAACCCCGGCGCCCCAAAAACCCGGCGCCTAATAGGGGCCGCAGGCGCTACTGGGGCAACCGGGGTCGGCGCCGTGCCCGGTTGCCCTTCGGGGGGAGCTGCCTAGAGGGCTGCCAGCTGCAACGCCGGGTGCGGGTACTCCGCGGCGCGTTCCTGGAATTGCAGCACAGCCTCGTTTCGAATGACGCCGTCGCGGATCTCGATGGCCCGCGCTATTGTGTCGTTCGCGTCCCACGCGGCCGGTCCGCCCATGACTGTTTCGAGGAACGGTTGAAGCGCCTGGCTGATCTCCCAGCTTGAGGAGTTCCAGAGGTAGGACGGGCTGTGGTCCACCGCGTAGTAGTTGATGTGGTCGCCGACCGTGATTATCGGAGCCGCAAACGTGGTGGACTTGGCCCAGCTGAAGCCCATGCCATCATCGCAGGAAACATCAACGATAAGGCTGCCGGGGCTGAATGCTGCCAGGTCCTCGGTCCGCAGGTACGTGAGCGGGTTGTTCGGGTCCTGCAGCGTGCAGTTGACCACGATGTCGCTCTCGGCGAGGAACGGTGCCAGCGGAACCCTGCCCCGTTCGGTGATGACCTGGCTCAGGAAGGGAGCCTCGTCGTCGTGGTCGAACTGCACGATGTTCACTGAATGGATGGGGGCGCCCACCGCTGCTACGCCGCGGTTGGTCAGCACCTGGACATCGTGGATGCCGTGCGCGTTCAGCGCCGTCACCGCCCCGCGCGCCGTGGCGCCGAAGCCAATCACGACGGCGCTTAGCCGGCGCCCGTAGTCCCCGGTGGAACCCGTCAGCGCAAGGGCGTGCAGGACCGAGCAGTAGCCGGCCAGCTCATTGTTCTTGTGGAACACGTGCAGGCCGAACCCGCCGTCGCTGGCCCAGTGGTTCATCGCCTCAAACGCGATGAGGGTCAGTTTCTTGTCAATCGCCAGCTGGGTGATGGCGCGGTCCTGGACGCAGTGCGGCCACCCCCAGAGGACCTGTCCGTCCCGCATCTCCGCCAGGTCTTCCGGCTGCGGTTTGGGCAGGAGGACGACGTCGGCCGCGGCCAGCAGTTCTTCCCGGGCCGCCATGCGTCCCACCAGCGTGGAGAGGTGGCTGTCCGGGACGCCGAAGCGCTCGCCGTAGCCCTGCTCCAGGATGATGCGCTGCCGCAGTGCGGGGGCGATCCGTTCGACGTGCAGGGGGTGGATGGGTACGCGGCGCTCGTCCGGTTTTCGCGTGGAGGCCAGGACGCCCAGGCTCAGCCGGGGTTCGTGGCCGCTCACTTCTTTTTTGCGGCCTTGGTGGACGTGATGTCCAGGGAGCTGGCCGGCGCTGCGGCGGCCTTCTTGTCTGCGCGCTTTTCCTTGATGGACTTGCCGGACTTTTTTGATGCCGATTGACGCGGGGACTTGTCAGCCATGATTGCTCCTGTAGCGGAACCGAAAGGGTTCCTGACTACCGACCCTACACCCCTGCACCTAATGGGCACCGGGGTGGCTGCAACATGCGGGGAGTGAGGTTTCAGAGCGGCTGACGGGAATCGAACCCGCGTATCAAGCTTGGGAAGCTAGCGCTCTACCATTGAGCTACAGCCGCAGTGCCCCCATTCGCGCGGGGCAGAACTTAGCTTAGCGCAGATCGAGGGGCTCCCCGCCAACCCGGCAAGCAGGGCGTTGCGTGTCCTCCAAACCCGCGGCGTCATCCAGTAACTCTTCAATAACGTCGGCCCTGCCGGCTAGGTCCGGCGGACGGGCGCTGGCTAACCTGATCCGGGTAGCGGCCACGTTGGGGGAGGCGGCTACTGCGGCAGCCGACGTCAACCACAGGAAATATCTTCATGGCAAGCGCAGAAAACGAGGTCCTCATTGAGCGTGACGCCATGGCCGTCTACCAGTTCCTCCTTGACGCCACCAACCTCCCCTCCTGGCGGCACGACGTCCGCAGTGTCAAGCTCGTGCAGGGTCCGGCCGACAGCAAGGGCGCCGTTTACCGCAAGATGGTGGCCGGCCGTTCCGGGCTAAGCATTCCGGCGGAGCTGGAAATCACCAATATCCGGCCCGGGGCTGAAATCGAGTTCCACATCGTTTCCGGGCCCGCCACCCGTTGGGGCGGGTACTACCTCAGCACCGAAGGCTCCGGCACCCGCGTCAGGTTCGCCGTGGAGGCCAAACGCGAAGGCCGGTTCAGCATCTTCAACCGGTTGGGGCTCCTGGACGGGATGCTGCAGCGCCGCGTCAGCTCCGACGTCGGCCAGCTCGATCGGCTGAAGGACGTCCTGGAACTCCAGCCCGCCCTCTGAACCCTGCGGAGCCGGCGGCCCCACCTCCCGGGACTACTGCGCCAGCCGCTGGCCGGTCCAGGGCCCGGCAATGTTCGACGGCGACGCGAGGCTTCCGGAGCCCAGGTCCCAGTACTGCACGGTGTCGTTTGCCCGGCGCAGTGCCACCCCCCGGGAGTTCAGCGCGGTGACGTTGCGCAGCGCGCGGATCCCGGTGACGTCCGTCCATCCCGTGGCTACGGTGGGCCGTGCCTCAGCGCGAAGCGTGGTGGTACCCCACCCGCGGTACAGCGTGGCACTGCCGTCGGCCTTGAGCGCCAGGATGTCCTGGAAGCCGTCACCGTCGAAGTCCACCATGGCCAGCCGGGAGGCGGTGATGCCGGTGGCAATGGTGACGCGGTCGGCAATGTCGCCGGTGCCCTTGTTCGGGTAGAGGAACAGGTTTCCGGAGCCGTCGAGGGCGAGGATCTGGGGCATCCTGTTGTTGGCGCACCAGCCTCCCACCGCCAGGGTCAAGGTGTTCCAGCCGCCGGTGCCGAGCGTGATGGGCGCCTGGAAGCCGCCGGTGGCGATACCCCGGTAGAGGGCCAGGTTGCCCGTGGTCCACTGGACCAGGACGTCGTAGGTGCCGTCGCGGTCCCAGTCCGTCACGAAGACTTCCTTGGCGCCGGCAAACCCTGAGCCGATCACTTTCGCTGCGGCGTAGGTACGGGGGCCGGTGGCTGCCCTGTTCAACAGTTGCCCCGCGGAGTCGACCGACACGAGGTCAGCCGGGCCGGTGATGGCGGCGGCGGAAAGGTTCAGGGTGGGCGGCATGTGCCGTACCGGGGCATCGCAGAGGCTTGGCGGGGGTGCCGGGAAGGGCCCGCCGGAGCCGGCGCCGCCCGGGGAATCGAGGGTGCCGGCGGGCAGCGTGGTGTAACCGAAGAAGTTCACCACTCCCCAGATCTGGTAGGTGGAGTTGGTGTAGGAGATGCCGGCTCCCATGACGTTGAACCTGGGATCCAGGAGCATGGCGTTGTGCCCGGGGGAGCCCTTCCACCATTCCACGAGCTGGGCGGCGTCGCGGTCCGTGCGGATGGCGATGATCTCACCGGCCCCGTTGTTGGGGCTCATCGCGCGGGGGTCTGTCCAGAAGGAGGCCCGGTGTTCCACCACCTCACGGGTGGCGATATTGTCAGACCAGTCCTGAGCTAGCCCCGCCACGATGGGGTGGTATTTCACCTTGTTCAGGCCGTTGGCCACCCGGTACTCATTGATCTTGGTGAAGACCGTGAGGATGGCGGCGGCGTTGCTGTCCGGGACCAGCGCCTCGGTGGAGGGCAGCGCGGTGGCCGATTCGGGTGCGGCCAGCTGGGCCGGGGCGGCGAGTTCGTGGTCGGGCGCCCAGAGCGGAGGGATGGACGGCACGTCGGATGTCGTCGCTGCGGAGGTGGCGGCGGGGAGCGCCCCGGTGGACGGCGTGGTGGACGGCGTGGTGGACGGGGAGGATGCCGCAGCCGTTGATGACGTGGCGGGCGCGGACGCAGCGGTGGGCGGGGTGGAGGCGGGCACAGGTGAAGCGGCCCGGATGTCCGGGTCCACGGCCGGCGTGAGGTTTCCGACGCCTGTGTTCGCCGCAGCGGACCGGCCGGCGTCGCGCACCAAGGGAGCCGCGAGGGTGATGCTCGCCGTGCCCGAAGCCTGGCCAAACGGCGGCGCAGGAGGAGCAGTGGCGGACGATGAGACCAGCGCCAACGCGCAGAGCACGCCAATAAAAGACGGTGCCACCAATTTATTCACAACATCCCCAGCTCTGTCATGCCTACCCGGGAGACCATTCCGGCGGCTTTCATTCGCAACATTAGCCCCACGGGGCCACAGCAACAACGGGAAAGTGCGGGTGTGGATAACCGATACGGTAATTTGGGAGCCGTGCTGATCTCTGACCGCGACATTCGTGCCGAAATTGATTCCCAGCGGATCGTGCTGGAACCTTACGACCCCGCGATGGTCCAGCCATCGTCCGTGGATGTGCGGATCGACAAATTCTTCAGGTTGTTCGACAACCACAAGTACGCGCACATCGACCCAGCGCTGGAGCAGCCCGAACTGACGCGGCTGGTGGAAGTGGAGCAGGACGAAGCGTTCATCCTCCACCCTGGGGAGTTCGTCCTGGGGTCCACGTACGAAACCGTCACCCTGCCCGATGACATCGCCGCCCGCCTGGAAGGCAAGTCATCCTTGGGCCGGCTTGGCCTCCTGACACACTCCACTGCAGGCTTCATCGATCCTGGTTTCTCCGGGCACGTCACGCTGGAGCTGTCCAACATGGCCACCCTGCCGATTAAGCTCTGGCCCGGCATGAAGATCGGCCAGCTCTGCTTTTTCCGGCTCAGCTCCGCCGCGGAGTTCCCCTACGGCCAGGGGGAGTACGGCAACCGGTACCAGGGCCAGCGCGGTCCCACGGCCAGCCGCAGCCACCTGAACTTCCACCGCACCAGCATCTAGCTCCGGCAGCGCTGGATCCGGCGGCGCGGCAGCCCTAAACCCGCGGCGCGATCACGGGCCGCCGGATGGCAGCCTTTGCGAGGGGTTCCACGTAGCGCGCCGCCAACGGGCCCAACACCGCCATGAGCAGCACATAGGCCGTGGCCAGCGCCGCCAGCTGGTGCGGAACCGCCCCGGACGCGACCGCCAGCCCCGCGATCACGATGGAGAATTCGCCGCGTGCGATGAGCGCGGCGCCGGCGCGGAAGCGGCCCGGGCGGGCGATTCCGGCGCGTTTCGCCGCCCAGATACCGGTCAGCATCTTGGTGCCCGCAGTGACTGCCGCCAACACCAGGGCCCAGCCCAAAACCGGGGGGATGGACGTGGGATCCGTGTTCAGCCCGAACGCCACGAAGAAGATAGCGGCGAAGAGGTCGCGCAGCGGCTCGAGGATGCGGGTGGCGCTGTGTGCCGTGGCGCCGGAGATGGCGATGCCCAGCATGAAGGCGCCCACCGCAGCGGACACCTGCATGGCCGACGCCGCGCCGGCTACCAGCAACGCGGCACCCAGGACGTTGAGCAGGAAGACCTCGGAATTCTCGCTGTGGACGGCTTTGGAGACGTGGTGCCCGTGCCGCAGCGCCACCATCAGGACCAGGCTCACCACCGCCAGGGCGATTCCCACCGTGGTGAGGCCGCCCAGGAAACTCACACCTGCGAGCGTGGCAGTGAGGATGGGCAGGTACACGGCCATGGCGAGGTCCTCGAAGACCAGGATGGACAGCACTACCGGTGTTTCACGGTTTCCCAGCCGGCCCAGGTCCGTAATGACCTTGGCAGCAATGCCGGACGACGAAATATACGTGACCCCGCCCATGACCATGGCACCGACGCCGCCCCAGCCCAGGACCAGCGCCAGGCCTGCGCCGGGGATGAAGTTCAGGACCAGGTCCAGGACGCCGGCCTGCCACGAACGGCGCAGCCCGGTGAAAAGCTCGGCAGCCGTATATTCCAATCCGAGCATAAGCAGGAGGAGGATGACGCCAATTTCGCCGGAAAGGTGCGCAAACTCGTGCATTCCCTCCAGCTTGACGATGCCGCCTGCCCCGAACGCGAGTCCGCCCAGCAGGTAGAACGGGATGGGGGACATTCCAATCCGGCCGGCCAGCCTGGCCAGTAGGCCGAGGCAGAACACAACGGCCCCCAGCTCAATGAGGGTCTGGGCCAACGGGTCCATTCGGCTTAGCCGTGGCGCAGGATATTGGCCGCGGAGTCCAGGCCTTCCTGGGTGCCCACCGCCACCAGCAGGTCGCCAGGGTGGAGGACGACGTCAGGCCCGGGCGAGGGCAGCACCTCTCCTTCGCGCATGATGGCCACAATGGAGACGCCGCACCTGGTACGGATGCAGGCCTTGCCCATGGGCTGGTTCTGGAACGGGGAGTCAGCGGCGATGGAGAACTGGCGGGTAACGATGCCCGGGACGTCCTTGTGTTCCTCGGCGAGCTTCATGGCCAGGTGGGTGCCGCCCAGGAGGTTGCCCAACGTGGCGGCTTCGTCGCTGGTGAGCGGAATCGACGCCTGGCAGGTATCAGGATCGTCCCAGGTGGAGACGATGAGTTCGGTCTGGCCTTCCCGCAGCTCCACGACGCCAATGCGGCGCCCCGAGGCGGTCATGAAATCCCTCCGGCGGCCCAGGCCGGGCAGGTTGGTCTCGTCCACGTTCATAGTTCCAGCCTAGTCTGCCTGGCAACACCGGGCCCGGGCCCTGGCCGGGTGCCTGAGGCAGGGTCAGGCAGTGGGAACCACGGCGATGGGGGCCTTGTCCGGTGACTTCACCGGCAGCAGGACCAGAAGCCCGGCCAGGAGCACCACCATGATGCCCAGGATGCCCCAGCGCTGGGCCTGCCCGGCTGGCACCAGCGGGGTGGCCACGGTGATGCACAGGGTGAAGAGGGCGGGGGCCAGGAAGCTGACGGCGCGTCCGGTGGTGGCATACAGCCCGAAGAGCTCTCCCGATTCCCCGTGCGGCGCCAGGCGGGCCAGGTAGGCGCGGGATGAGGACTGGGCCGGGCCGACGAACAGGCAGAGGAACAACCCGAACACCCAGAACGTGGTGCTCCCCGCCCAATTCATGCCGAAGAAGGAATAGTTTCCGTTGCCCAGCACCAGGATGGCGGTCCCGGCGGCCAGGAGCCCCACCAAGGAACCCGTAATGACGGCCTTGGGGCCCACTTTGTCATCCAGGAAGCCGCCGATCACGGCACCGATGGCCGCCACCACGTTCCCGAAGATCGCGAAGAAGATGACCTGCGACAGAGCGAAGCCGAAGGTCCCGGCCGCGATGATGCCGCCAAAGGTGAAGACGGCGGCCAGCCCATCCCGGAAGACGGCACTGGCCAGCAGGAAGTAGATGGTGTGCGGACTGGTGGCGTAGATGGCCTTGATGCGCCGGAACAGCAGCCCGTAGCTGGCCAGGAAGCCCAGGCGGGCGGTATTGGTGCCGCGGGGCAGTTCGGGAACGGCGAACAACACCGGAAGGGCGAAGACGAAAAACCAGAGCGCGGAGAAGACAGCTACCAACCGGATGTTCAGGCTGTCCGTGGTGGACGCCCCGACCCAGTCGAAAGCCGGTTGGACGAACAGTTGCAGGACGATCAGGAGGGCCACGATTCCGCCGACGTAGCCCGCGCCCCAGCCGAACCCGCTGACCCTCCCGATGTTCTGCGGCGTGGAAACCTGGGCCAGCATGGCGTTGTAGTTCACGCCGGCGAACTCGAAGAACACATTGCCCAGCGCAATCAGGCAGGCGCCGGGAAGCAGGAATTCCGGGTGCGGAAACACGAAGAAGCACAGGGCGGTAAGGATGGCGACGGCGGCCGAGTTCACTCCCAGCCACAGCTTGCGGCGGCCGCCCGCGTCCGAGCGCTGGCCGGTGACCGGAGCCAGGAGCGCGATGGCCAATCCGGCAACAGCCAGGGCGGAGCCCAGGACCGCGGAAGCACTGTCCTCCCCGCCGAAGGCGTTGGACGTCAGGTAGACGGTGAAGACGAACGTGGTCATGACCGCGTTGAAGGCCGCCGAACCCCAGTCCCAGGAGGCCCACGCCAGGATGCGGCGCTTGGTGGAAGTCCGGGTTCCGGACTCAAGTTCCGAGGCAGGCCGCATTGCCCCCTGAGCGCTGGCGCTGTTCATACGTTGAATCGTATCCGCCCGTGGCGAACACCCGGCGGAGCACAGCCCTGTGACGTGGGGGAATTCGCCGCCCGGCCCACCCCGCACAAGAAAAGGTGGTGCCGGGGCCTTGGTAAACTGGAGCCTCCCGGATCTAACTTTCTTGCCGCCTGCTCCAACTTTTGACAATCGAATCCCTGACGTTGCGGAGATACCAGTGATAACAGTCCTTGCCGTGCACTTTTCGGTGGCTGTCCTGGCGCCTTTCCTCTTCAGGGCCTGGGGCCGGAATGCGTTCTACGCACTGGCGGCCGTCCCGGCTGTTTCCTTCGCCTGGTTGGCCTTCCAGCACGACGCCGTCTATTCCGGGTCCGGCGCAGTATCCGAAGTCTTTGAATGGATTCCCGGCCTCCACCTTGAGTTTGCGTTCCGGATGGACGCGCTGGCTTGGGTGATGTCCCTGCTGGTGCTGGGTGTCGGTGCGCTGGTGCTGCTTTATTGCGCCCGGTATTTCAAACGGAAAGACCAGGACCTCGGTGCGTTCGGCGCGCAGTTGCTTGCCTTCGCCGGCGCCATGTTCGGCCTGGTGCTGGCCGATGACCTGCTGCTGTTGTTCATCTTCTGGGAACTCACCACCATCCTGTCCTACCTCCTGATCGGGTTCGCCAGGACCCGGCTCGCGGCCCGCCGGTCCGCCCTGCAGGCGCTCATGGTCACCACGGCAGGCGGCCTGGCCATGCTGGTGGGCCTGATCATGCTGGGCTACACCGCAGGGACCTACCGCATCTCCAGCATCCTTGAGCAAGCGGCCGCGCTGGTCTCCGGACCGTCAGGCGCCACGGTGGGCGCCGCCGTCGTGCTTATTCTGGTGGGTGCCATCACCAAGTCCGCGCTGGTCCCGTTCCATTTCTGGCTCCCCGGTGCCATGGCTGCGCCGACCCCCGTCAGTGCCTACCTGCACGCGGCGGCGATGGTCAAGGCGGGAATCTACCTGGTGGCCCGCCTTGCGCCGGGCTTTGCGGAGACGGCGTACTGGCAGCCCGTGGTCCTGGGCCTGGGCCTGGCCACGATGCTGGTGGGAGGCTACCGGGCGCTCCGGCAGACCGACATCAAGCTGATCCTTGCCTACGGCACCGTCAGCCAGCTGGGCTTCCTCACCATGGTGGTGGGCCTGGGGACGCCGGACGCCGCCCTGGCCGGGCTGGCAATGCTGCTGGCCCACGGCCTGTTCAAGGCCACGCTGTTCCTGGTGGTGGGCATCATCGACCACCAGTCCGGGACCCGTGATGTGCGGAAACTCTCCGGCGTCTTCCGGTCCTCGCGGGCCCTGGGCATCGTGGCGGGCATCGGTGCGGCCTCCATGGCCGGGGTGCCGCTGCTGGCCGGGTTTGTGGCCAAGGAATCGGTACTCGAAGCGTTCGTTCACCACGCCACCGGCCCGCATGCCGGTCCGTGGGGCATGGTGGTGCTGGCCGGACTGGTGGTGGGATCCATCCTGACCTTCGCCTACAGCGCCAGGTTCATGTGGGGTGCCTTCGCGGCGAAGCCCGGCGTGGAGCCCACCCCGTTCAAAGCCATCCGGCCCTCCTTCCTTGCCGCGCCCGCGGTCCTGAGCCTCCTGACCATCGCCTACGGGCTCTGGCCGGTACCGGTTGACGCCTGGATCCAGCCTTACGCGGCGCTGTTCGCCTCCACGGCGCCCGACGCCGGAACGCCGGCTGAGCAGGCCGGCCACCTGGCGCTGTGGCACGGTTTCACCCCCGCACTGGGGCTGACGGCCGTCACGTTCGTGCTGGGCCTGGCGATGTACGTCGGCCGCAACGCCGTGGCCAGGGCGCAGGCACGGGTTCCGGGCTGGGTGGACGGCGACCGGGGCTACCAGCTCACCATCGGCGCCCTGGACGACGCCGCCGTCTGGATCACGGGCCGGACCCAGCGCGGTTCCCTCTACTTCTACCTCGCCGTAATCCTCAGCGTGGCGTTCGTCCTGCCGCTCACCGCCATCCTGCTCAGCGGCAATGCCCTGCCGCAGGACATCTACCTCGTGGACCCGCACTCGCCGCTGCAGCTCGTGGCCGGCGCGGGCATCGTGATTGGCGCCCTTGCCGCCGTCAAGGCCAACAAGCGCTTCCTGGCGGTGCTGATGGTCTCCGTCACCGGGTACGGCATCGCCCTCATGTTCGCCCTGCAGGGCGCCCCCGACCTTGCCCTGACCCAGATGCTGGTGGAAACCATCATCCTGGTGGCGTTCGTCCTGGCCATGCGCAGCCTTCCTCCTGAGCTTCGTGACCGCACCGGCGGAAAGTACCGGGTGCTGCGCGTCATCATCGGGTTGGGCTTCGGCGTGACCATGGTGTTCGCCGCGATCTTCGCCATGGGAGCCAGGACCGCCATCCCGGTGTCCCTGCAGTTCCCGCAGCTCGCCTACGAGGGCGGCGGCGGCCTGAACGTGGTGAACGTGACGCTCGTGGACATCCGGGCGTGGGACACCTTCGGCGAGATCAGCGTCCTGGCCCTGGCCGCCACCGGCGTGGCCAGCCTGATCTTCGTCCGCGGCCGCGGAGACCGCCTGCAACGGTCCGCCTCCGTTGCCGAGGGCACCGTGGGGCGGTACCACGGCGTGGACCCCGGGTCCCGCGACGGTGCGGCGCTGGCCATCAGCCGGAAGTTCGCCGCCTCGGCACGGGACGCCTGGATCGTGGCGGGCAGGACCCTCGCCCCGGAACGCCGCTCCATCATCTTCGAGGTGGTCACCCGCCTGATGTTCCACTCGATGATCATCTTCTCGCTCTACCTGCTGCTGGCCGGCCACAACCTGCCCGGCGGCGGTTTCGCCGGCGGCCTGACCGCCGGCCTGGCCCTGACCATCCGCTACCTGGCCGGCGGCCGGTTCGAACTGAGGGAAGCCGCACCGCTGAGCGCCGGTGCGTTGCTGGGCACCGGCCTGGCCCTGGCCGCTGCCTCCGGCGTGACGCCCCTGCTGTTGGGCGGCCAGGTGTTCCAGTCCGCCATCATCGAGGTGTGGCTGCCCGTCTTCGGCGACATCAAGTTCGTCACCTCCACCATCTTCGATATCGGCGTGTACGTGGTGGTGGTGGGCCTGGTGCTCGACGTGCTGCGCAGCCTGGGTGCCGAGATCGATGAACACATGGAAGAACGGTCCGCTGCGGCCGGGCCTGAACCGGCACAGCAGGACCAGGAACCGGACCGTATTCCTGCCGAGACCACCGCAAAGGGCAACGCATGAGCGTCAACCTGACCCTGCTGATCGTCATGGGCGCCCTCTATGCCTGCGGTATCTACCTGATCCTCGAACGCAGCCTCACCCGCGTCCTGCTGGGGCTGATGCTGCTGGCCAACGCCACCAACCTGCTGATCCTCTCCACCGGGGGATACGCCGGCCTGGCTCCGTTCTTCACCAAGGACACCCCCGCCGGTGACTACAACGACCCCCTGCCGCAAGCCTTGATCCTGACCTCGATCGTGATCTCCTTCGCCGTCACGGCGTTCATGCTGGGCATCATCTACCGCACGTGGGTCCTGGCCCGCCAGGACGATATCCAGGACGACGTGGAGGACCTCCGGGTGGCGGAAACACCGAGCTTCGACGCGGAGGACGACGCCGAAATCCCGGCCGAAACATCCGAGTTTCCGCTCGCCACCGTCACGGCGGGAGGCCGGGAAATGCCGGCCGAACAGGCGGCCGCGGAAGAACAGCCCGGCTCGCCCACCATCGAATCCGGCCCGGAAGGCGGCAAAAAGTGAACATCGCCAGCCTGGCCCCGCTCGCCGTCGTCCTTCCCATCCTGGGCGCCGCACTGACCTTCCTCCTGATCCGGCACTCCCGGGCCCAGCGGGCGGTCAGCATCGGACTGTTGTCACTCACCCTGGCCCTCGAATGCCTCCTGTTGGCGTCCGCGTGGAACAGCGGGACCGCCGCGGTGACCATCGGCGGCTGGCTGCCGCCCTGGGGCATCGTGATGGTGGTGGACCAGTTCTCCTCGCTGATGCTGGTGGTCTCCTCGGCAGTGAGCCTCGCCGTGCTGGTGTACGCCACCGGGCAAGGCATGGCCGACGGCGACGAAGACGCACCGGTCTCGATCTTCCACCCCACCTACCTGATCCTGGTGGCAGGGGTGTCCAACGCGTTCCTCTCCGGCGACCTCTTCAACCTCTACGTAGGCTTCGAGATCCTGCTGACCGCAAGCTACGTGCTGATGACCCTGGGCGGCACCGGGCCCCGGATCCGCGCCGGCGTCACCTACGTGGTGGTGTCGGTGGTGTCCTCCGTGCTGTTCCTGATCGCCATCGCCATGGTGTACGGCGCAACCGGCACCGTCAACATGGCTGACCTCGCCCTCAAACTGGGCGACCTGGACCAAGGCACCAGGACCCTGCTGCACGTCATGCTGCTGGTGGCGTTCGGCATCAAGGCCGCCGTCTTCCCGCTGTCCTTCTGGCTCCCCGACTCCTACCCCACGGCGCCGGCACCCGTCACCGCCGTGTTCGCCGGCCTGTTGACCAAGGTGGGCGTGTACGCCATGGTCAGGACCGAGACGCTGTTGTTCCCCGGCGACACCCTGAACACGCCACTGATGGTGGTGGCGCTGCTGACCATGGTGGTGGGCATCCTTGGTGCGCTGGCGCAAAGCGACATCAAACGTCTGCTCTCGTTCACCCTGGTCAGCCACATCGGGTACATGGTGTTCGGGCTGGCCATGTCCTCCGTGGCCGGGCTGGCGGCGGCGGTCTTCTACGTGGCCCACCACATCACCATCCAGACCAGCCTGTTCCTGGTGACCGGCCTGATCGAACGCCGCGGCGGCAGCTCCTCCGTTGACCGGCTGGGCGGCCTGGCCAAGCTCTCGCCCCTGCTGGCAATGCTGTTCTTCATCCCCGGCATGAACCTGGCCGGCATCCCCCCGTTCTCAGGGTTCCTCGGCAAGGTGGGCCTGCTGCAGGCCGGCATTGAGCTGGGGACCCCGCTGGCCTACGCACTGGTGATCGGCGGGGTGCTGACCAGCCTGCTGACGCTGCTGGCCATTGCCCGCGTATGGAACCGGGCGTTCTGGCGGAAGCCGGAGGACGCCGAACATCCGGACCCCGTGCTGCTGGCCGGCCCCTCGGGGCGCGCCGCCGGTCCGGGCGCCAAACTCAACACGGTCACGCTCCTGCCGCGCACCATGGTGGGATCAACCCTTGGCCTGGTGGTGCTCGGCGTCGCGCTCACCGTGTTCGCCGGGCCGCTGTTCGGGCTCTCCGACCAGGCTGCGCGGGACATGCTGGACCGGGCCCCCTACATCCAGTCGGTCCTCGGCAGCAATACCGCCGTTCCGGCCACCGTGACGGGAGGAGGACGATGAGCCGCAAACGGATTTCGCTGCGGCAGGAGCTTCCCCTCCTGGTGTGGCTGGTGATCGTGTGGGGCGCCCTGTGGCAGGACTTCAGCCCCGGGAACCTGCTCTTCGGTGCCCTGCTGGCGGTAGGCGTTGCCAGGCTGTTCTACCTTCCGCCGGTGGAACTCAGCGGCCGGTTCAACATCCTGTACGCCGTGCCCTTCGCCTTTGCCTTCCTGGCGAAAGTGGTGGTCGCCAGCGGCCAGGTCCTGTACCTGGCCACCGTCCGCGGACCCAAGGTGACCAACGCCGTCGTCGCGGTGAAGCTCCGGAGCCACCAGGACCTGATCGTCACCGCCACCGGGCACGTGATCTCCCTGATTCCCGGCTCCCTGGTGGTGGAGGTGGACCGCCCGGCCTCCACCCTGTACCTGCATGCACTCAACATCACCTCCAAGCAGGACATCGAGGGCCTGCGGAACGAGGTCCGGTCCATCGAAGCGGGCCTGATCCGCATCATGGGGTCCGCCGAAGAACTCGAAGCCGTCCGAATGGAGGCGTCCGCATGATGCCTGTTGTCCTGGCGGTCACGGCCGTCATCTTCTCCCTCGCCGCGGGCGGGGCCATCATCAGGATTGCCCGCGGCCCTTCGCTGCTGGACCGGGTGCTTGCGGCCGATGTCCTGCTCGCCATCCTGGGCGGGGCCCTGTGCGTGGACATGGCCGTGAACCGGCACCTGAACAACCTGATGCTGGTGGTGGCCATCTCCATCATTGGGTTCATCGGGTCGGTCACGGTGGCCCGGTTCGTCGCCGACCGGAGGGTGAACCCCCATGAATCCTGACTTTTCCGGCGCGGACGCGTGGATCGACCTTGCCTCCGCGGTGTTCATGGTGGCGGGTGCGCTCCTGTCCCTGGGCGCCGCCATCGGGCTGCTTCGCTTCCCGGACCTGATGAGCCGCATGCACGCCGCCACCAAGCCGCAGGTCCTGGGCCTGTTCCTGCTGCTGGCAGCCATAGGGCTGCAGATGCGCAGCTGGTGGGTTTGGCCGGTCCTGGTGGTGGCCTGGATCTTCCAGCTGCTCACGGTGCCGGTGTCCGCGCACATGGTGGGCCGGGCCGGCTACCGCACCAAGCACCTGCACCGGGAGCTGCTCGCCGCCGATGAGCTTGAGGCCGTAGTGCAAAAAGCCGCCGCCGAGGCTGCCCTGACGGACAACCGCGACGACGGCGAAAACCGCCAGTAGCTAGACGATGTCCTGCGTCTTGGCGAATCGGGTGATGGCGCGCTGGGTGCCCCGGTTGGCCAGGACCTGGATGATGGCGCTGACGGACGCGGAGATCAGTGCGAAAGTCAAGGCCGACCGCAGGCTGGTGGGCACGTCCTCGCCCTTGCCGCTGGGCGGCTTCTGCCCGGTGGTCTTCTCCCAGATGGTGTTGACGAGCTTGGTGCCGACCAGGCCTGCGCCCAGGCTCACCGCGGTACCGAGCAGCTTGATGAAGAGGTTCATTCCTAGTACTCCTTGCGGGCGGAAAACGGACTGCCTCCAGCCTAGCCGTACACCCGGACCGGTCCGGGCAAGGGCATGGCCGGCATCCTCTCGGGCCCGCTGACGGCGGTCCGCGGTCACATCCGGTTCAACAGCCGGCATGGCCGCCGCCCAGCCCCCGCCAGGTGTAAACTTGACCACGCCCAAACAGGGCAGTATTTACACGCGAACATCAACATTCAAAAACGACAGGGGAGCGCCGCCGTCGGACAACCTGGCCATGCCGGGCACCGCAGGTGGGCGCTGAGAGTGCGGGACAGCCGCAGACCCTCGAACCTGATCCGGTTAGTACCGGCGCAAGGGAGTCGAGTTCTCAAAGTGTCCGGCCGGACCGGCAACGGTCCGCCAGCCGGAGCCACTTTCCCCTCCTGTTACCCAGGAGGATCACATGAGTACTGCTGCAATCAAGAAGACCACCAGTAAGTCCTGGCGCGTCGTCGACATCGTGGTGGCGGCCTTGGTGGCCATCGCCGGCGGGGTCATTTTCTGGGCCTGGGACCAGGGCGCCGCCGCCCTGTCGGCCCCCATGAACGCCGCCTACCCGCCCTTGACCGGGATCCTTGCCGGCGGCTGGATGATTCCGGGCGTGCTGGGAATGCTCATCATCCGCAAACCCGGAGCCGCCCTGTTCTGCGAAACTGTGGCCGCAACGGGCGAGCTCCTGATGGGTTCCCAGTACGGCGCCTCCGTCCTTTTCTCCGGTTTCATCCAGGGGTTGGGCGCGGAAATCATCTTCGCGGTCTTCGTCTACCGCAAGTTCAACCTGCCCGTCTCCCTCGTGGCGGGGGCGGCCGCGGGCTTCTTCTGCGGCCTGAATGACTCATTCGCACCGTGGGGCTGGAACATTGCCTACTCCGGGGCGGACAAGCTCGCCTACATCGT
This sequence comes from Arthrobacter sp. 135MFCol5.1, assembly GCF_000374865.1. Taxonomy (GTDB): domain Bacteria; phylum Actinomycetota; class Actinomycetes; order Actinomycetales; family Micrococcaceae; genus Arthrobacter. Next base: position 74,202 of record NZ_KB895453.1, read on the forward strand.
CCTGACCACGGTGTCCGGCGCCGTGCTGGCGGGCGCGTTGTCCTGGCTCGCCACCCGCGGCCTGGCCCGCACCGGGGTGCTGAGTTCCTTCGCGTCCCGCAAGGCTGCAACGGAGCCAGTGTTCTCCTGATGGCACCTTCCCAGGACGCCGCAGGAGGCGTGCGCCCTGCCGCCGTCACGGCCCGCGGCTGGGGCTGGCGGCATGCCGGTAGGGCCAAACCTGCCGTCCACGCCCTCGACCTGGATATCCGCCCCGGCGAGCGGGTACTCCTGCTCGGTCCCTCGGGTGCCGGGAAGTCGACGCTCCTGCATGCCCTCGCCGGGGTCCTGGGCGACATCAACGACGACGGCGAGGCCGGCGATGCGGACGAGTCCGGTTCGTTGCTGGTTGACGGCGCCCCTCCCCGCGAGCGTCGCGGCCGCTCCGGCCTGATGCAGCAGGACCCGGAGACGCAGGTGGTCCTCTCCCGGGTGGGGGACGACGTCGCCTTCGGCGCCGAGAACCTTGCCGTGCCCCGCGACGCCATCTGGGCGCGCGTGCACGAGGCGCTTGCCGACGTCGGACTGTCCCACCTCCCGCTGGACCACCCGACGTCGGCCCTCTCCGGCGGTCAGAAACAGCGCCTGGCGCTGGCGGGCATCCTTGCGATGCGTCCCGGGCTGATCCTGCTGGACGAGCCCACCGCCAACCTCGACCCGGACGGCGTCCTGGAGGTCCGGGACGCCGTGGCACGCTGCCTCGACAAGACCGGGGCCACTTTGGTGGTGGTGGAGCACCGGGTTTCCGTCTGGAAGGACCTGGTGGACCGGATCGTGGTCCTGCAGCCGGGCTCCGCCTCGGATCCCGCCGTGCTCCTGGACGGACCTCCGGACCGGGTGCTCGGCGAGGCCCGGGCCATGCTGACGGCGGCCGGAGTCTGGGTGCCGGGGTATGTGCCGGCCACCCGCCGCCGGTCCGGCATCCCCGCCGCCGTAACCGGCAACCTCCTGCTTGCAGCCGAAGACCTGGCGGTCTCCCGCGAGCGTCCCCGCCGCAAAGGCTTCCGCAAGATTCCGCCGGTTCCTGTCCAGGAGGGTGTTGCCGCGCAGGTCCGGGCCGGCCAGGCGCTGGCCGTCACCGGCCCGAACGGCGCCGGAAAATCAACGTTCGCACTGACCCTTGCCGGGCTCCTTGAACCGGTGTCCGGAAAGGTGTCGGCCGCCGTGGACCTGAGCCGCGGTGCCGGGATCGACCCCTACGCGTGGAAGGCAGAGCAGTTGATCTCACGGGTGGGCACCGTGTTCCAGGAACCGGAGCACCAGTTCGTGACGGGCAAGGTGTTGGACGAGCTGCTGTTCGGGCCGCGGCACCTGGGCCGCGGCGAGGACCGGGTGGAGGAGCTGCTGGAGCGGCTGCGGCTCACCCAGCTGGTGGACGCCAATCCCTACACATTGTCCGGCGGTGAGAAGCGTCGGCTGTCCGTGGCCACGGTCCTGGCCGCCAGCCCGCAGGTGCTGGTCCTGGACGAGCCGACGTTCGGGCAGGACGCCAACACCTGGGCGGAGCTGGCCTCGTTCCTCTCCGAACTCCTGGACGCCGGCACGGCCGTGGTGTCCGTGACCCACGACGCCGAATTCACCCGGGCTTTGGGCGGGGCCGAGCTGCGGATGGCCGCCACGGAACCGGTGGCGCCATGAGGCAGCAGCTGACCCTGGACGGCAACCGCGCCCTCCTTGCCCGGGCCAACCCGCTGAGCAAATTTGCCGCCGTCGTGCTGATCACCGCGGTCCTGGCGCTGTCCATCGACTGGGTGTCCGCGTCCGTGGCGCTGGTCTTCGAACTGATCCTGTTTCCCCTGGCCGGCCTCACAGTGTCCCTGCTCTGGCAGCGGGGCTGGCCGCTGATCCTCGCCGCCGCCATCGGCGGCTGGAGCACGTCCATCCTGGCGCCGGACAGCGGGAGGATCCTGCTCGACGCCGGCATCTGGACCATGAGCGAAGGCTCCCTCCAGCTGGGCATCGGCTTCCTGCTGCGGGGTTTCGCGATCGCCCTTCCGGCGGTGCTCCTGATGAGCTGCACCGATCCGACGGACCTTGCCGATGCGCTGGCACAGAAGGCGCGCCTGCCGCACCGGTTCGTCCTGGGAACCCTGGCGGCGATGCGCCTGGTGGGGCTCATGGCCGAGGAATGGCAGACCATCGGCATGGCCCGGCGTGCCCGCGGCGTGGGGTCGCGCGGCAACGTGGTCCAGCGGGTGAAGGCGACCCTGGGCCAAAGTTTCGGGCTCCTGGTGCAGGCGATCCGCCGCGCGTCGAGGCTTGCCGTGACCATGGAAGCGCGGGGTTTCGGCGGCGGGCAGCGAACCTGGGCCCGCGAATCGACGTTCAGTGTGCTGGACCTGTGGGTGGTAGGCGGTGGCGTCCTGATCGCCGGGTGCGCCCTCGGTGCGGCGCTTGCCGCGGGCCGTTGGAACATGGTGTGGCTGGGCAGCTAGCAGGGTTACCTGCCGGTACTATCGCATGTAGCGGGTAGGTCACCCCGGATACTCCCTCGGATGGCCATACCGCGACCTTCTATCTCATTTATGATATATTCGCGTCATGACTCAGGAGACCGCCGGCCACGTCGCCGCCATGTTGAGGAACGCCCGGACCGAGAAGGGCTGGACCCAAGGCCAGTTGGCTTCCGAACTCGGAACCAGCCAAAGCGCCGTCGCCCGGATGGAACAAGGCAAGCAGAACCTCAGCCTCAAGATGATCCAGCGGCTGGAGACCATCTTCGACCGGAGCATCGTCAACGTGGGCAAGCCCAGGATGACGCACCTGCGGGTGGAGGGCGGCCGCACCCTCTCCGGCGCGGTGGACGTCAACAGCAGCAAGAACGCCGGCGTGGCGCTGCTGTGCGCCAGCCTGATCAACCGGGGCACCACCGTGCTCCGCCGCCTCGCGCGGATCGAAGAAGTCAACCGCATCGTTGAAGTGCTGACCAGCATCGGCGTGGAATGCACCTGGCTCAACGACACGGATCTGCGCCTGCGCCGCCCGGCCGTCCTGGACCTGGAAGGGATGGACGTTGACGCGGCCCGGCGAACCCGCAGCGTCATCATGCTGCTGGGCCCCCTCCTGGACGAGTCACGGGAGTACCGGCTGCCCTACGCCGGCGGCTGCGACCTCGGCACCCGCACGGTGGAACCCCACATGCAGGCACTGCGCGAATTCGGGCTCTCGGTGGAAGCCACCGCCGGTTTCTACACGGTCCAGGCGCCTCCCGCGGACACCAGGGACCGTTCCTTCGTCCTCACCGAACGGGGGGACACCGTTACCGAGAATGCGATCATGGCGGCGGCCCACCGGCCGGGAACAACCGTGATCCGCAACGCCAGCCCCAACTACATGGTGCAGGACCTGTGCTTTTACCTGCAGATGCTCGGGGTGGCCATCGAGGGCGTGGGAACCACCACGCTCCGGATCACCGGCAGGCCGGTGATCGACGCCGAGATCGAGTATTTCCCGTCCGAGGACCCGATTGAGGCCATGAGCCTGATTACGGCCGGCATCGTCACCAATTCCGAGGTCACGGTCCGGCGGGTACCCATCGAGTTCATGGAAATCGAGTTGGCCACCCTGGGCCAGATGGGGCAGAAGCTCGAAATCTCCGGCGAATACATGGCCCGCAACGGCCGCACCCGGCTGGTGGACGTGACCACCAAGCCGTCGGAGCTGCGCGCCCCCGAGGACAAGATCCACCCCATGCCGTTTCCCGGGCTGAACATCGACAACCTGCCTTTCTTTGCCGTGATCGCCGCGAACGCCCACGGGCAGACCATGATCCACGACTGGGTGTACGAAAACCGTGCCATCTACCTGACCGAGCTGAACCGGCTCGGTGCGCAGGTGCAGCTGCTGGACCCGCACCGGATCTACGTCAACGGACCCACCAAGTGGCGTGCCGCGGAGGTGGGCTGCCCGCCGGCGCTCCGCCCCGCTGCCTGCCTGCTGCTGGCCATGCTCGCCGCACGGGGCGTCTCCGAGCTGCGCAACATCTACGTGATCGAACGCGGCTACGAGGACCTGGCGGAACGCCTCAACACCATCGGCGCCAAGGTGGAGTACTTCCAGGACTAGGCGTTCATGCTTCGTCATGATCAGCAGCTGCGCCCGGAATTTCCTGGCCCTGACGCAGAATGTTCGTATGCGTACTTTCGGCGTCGAGGAAGAACTCCTGATTGTTGATCCGGAGTCCGGGGAGCCGCTTGCCCTGGCGGACGCCCTCCTCGCCGGACACCGTGTCGCTGCGGACGATCTCCCGGTGGACCCGGACCTCCACCACTCCGGGAAGCAGGCGGATCACGACGACGAGATGGGCCTCAGTGCCGAGCTGAAGCTTGAGCAGATCGAGACGCAGACAAAGCCCTGCCTGGAGTCCGGGGCCCTGCTCGAGCAGATCAGGGCCGGCCGCGCCATGGCCAATCAGGCGGCCGCCAAACACGGAGCCAGGGTGGCTGCGCTGGCCACGTCTCCGCTGGCATCCGCCAGCCACACCACGCCGGACCCTCGCTACGCCAGGATGCTGGAGCGCTTTGGCCTCACGGCGCAGGAACAGCTGACCTGCGGTTTCCACGTGCACACCTACATCGAATCGCCGGAAGAGGGCGTGGCGGTCCTGGACCGGATCCGCGACAAGCTGGCGGTGCTGACGGCGTTGAGCGCCAACTCGCCGTACTGGAACGGCGTCCCCACCGGGTTCGAAAGCTACCGTACCCAGGCCTGGAACCGGTGGCCGACGTCCGGCCCGGCCGCGATCTACGGGACGTACCCCGCCTACCGGAGGGTGGTCACCCGGCTGCTGGACACCGGCGTGATGCTCGATGAAGGGATGCTGTATTTCGACGCGCGGCTCTCCCGGAGCCACCCGACGGTTGAGGTGCGGGTGGCGGATGTCTGCCTCCGCGCCGAGGATGCAGCCTTGATCGCCGTGCTGGTCCGCGCCCTGGTGGAATCGGCCGGCAGGGAATGGCGCGAGGGGGTGGACCCGGCCCCCGTGCCCACTGTCCTGCTGCGGATGGCCTCCTGGCAGGCCAGCAGTTCGGGACTCGGCGGCGAGCTCCTGGACTTTGGGAACTTCCGCCCGGCCCCGGCCGCGGACGTAGCCCGTTCCCTGGTGGATTACCTGGCGCCTGTCCTCCAGGAACAGGGCGAACTGGCCATGGCCCGCCAGGGCGTGGAGCACATCATCGCCCGCGGGACAGGGGCCGCCGAGCAGCGCCGGGCCCGCGACAGGGCGCTGGCCGGACCGCCTCCCGAGGATATGGGCTTCGGTGCAGTGGTCCGGCACGCCGTAGACGCCACCATGCGCGGCGCCCTGGATCTTTCCGGCGTGGAAGACACCCCGGAACTGCTGCGGGTCCGCCAGGCCTGACGCCTTAGATCTGCTTCAGGGCCTGTTCCAGGTCGCGGATGAGGTCGTCCGCGTCCTCGAGCCCCACGGAGAGCCGGACCACGCCGTCACTCAAGCCAATGGCGGCCCGCCCCTCCGGCCCCATGGCGCGGTGCGTGGTGGTGGCGGGGTGGGTGATCAGGGATTTCGAATCGCCCAGGTTGTTGGAGATGTCGATGATCCGCAGCCCGTCCAACAGGGCGAAGGCCGCCTCCTTGCCGGAGCGCCCGCCTGAGGGCGCCAGCTCAAGGGTGAGGACCGTGCCGCCGGCGCTCATCTGCTTCGCCGCCAGCTCATACTGCGGGTGCGATGTCAGCAGCGGGTACTTCACCCAGCTCACTGCAGGCTGCTCCTCGAGCCATTCAGCGAGCCGCAGGGCGGTGGCCGAGGAGTGCCGGACGCGCAGGCTCATGGTTTCCAGGCCCTTGGTCAGGACCCAGGCGTTGAACGCCGAAAGCGCCGGACCTGTGTGGCGCATCAGCTGCTTTACCGGGCCGTCGATGAACTCCTTGGTGCCCAGGATGGCACCGCCCAGGACCCGGCCCTGCCCGTCGATGTGCTTGGTGCCGGAGTACACGATGACGTCCGCGCCCAGGTCCCCGCAGCGCTGCAGCAGGGGAGTGGCGAAGACATTGTCCGCAACTACCGTGGCGCCGGCGGCATGGGCCAGTTCGCTCACCGCGGCGATGTCCACGATTTCCTGCATCGGGTTGGACGGGGATTCGAAGAAGACGGCGGTGGTGGGCTTGGACAGGGCCTCGCGCCACTGGTCCAGGTCCGGGCCATCGACGAAGACCGTTTCCACTCCCCACCGCGGCAGGATCTCGTTCAGGATCACGAAGCATGACCCGAACAGTGAGCGGGCGGCCACCACGCGGTCACCGGCTGCAAGCAGCGCGCCCAAGGCCGTGAACACCGCGGACATGCCCGACGCCGTCGCGAAGCAGGCCTCGGTGCCTTCCAGCAGCCTGAGCCGTTCCTGGAAGGTGGCCACGGACGGGTTGCCGTAGCGCGAGTACACAAAGCGCTCGTCCTCGCCGGTGAAGGCGCGTTCGGCCGCGGCCGCGGATTCGTAGACGAACCCGGAATTCAGGAAGACGGCCTCTGAGGTTTCCTGGAAGTTGGTGCGGTCCAGCCCGCCGCGGACAGCCTGGGTGTCGGGGCTCCAGCCGGGGGCATCTTGATTGAAAGTCACTTAGTTCTTTCCGAGGTTGGTGGGCAGGCCGCGGTTCTTCCAGCCGTTGACGGTCCGTTCGCCGTAGCGGTCGGGTTCCCCTTCGAAGCCCTCCAGGACGTTGTAGGAAGTGAAGCCGGCCTGGGTGGCCGCCACGGCCGCGGCGATGGATCGCTGGCCCGAACGGCAAAGGAACACGAGCTCAGCGCCCGGGTCCTCAGGCGCCTGCTCCTTGAGGTCCTTCACGAAATCGGGGTTGGGGATGCCGCCTGGGAAGGTCCACTGGATGAAGAGCGGATCGTTGTCCGTTGCCTTGGTATCCGGAATGCCAATGTGGGCCCATTCGCCCTCGGTGCGGACGTCCACCAGGATGGCGCCCTGCTCCAGCTTGGCCCACGCTTCCTGCGGCGTCAGGTCTCCCGCGTAGCTCATGCGTGGCCCTCGCCGTCGAACTCGCCTTCCAGGTCGTCAACGGCCGTGGCCACCGCGGCGTCAGCCGACGCGATGGCGGCCGGGAGGACAACGGCCTGGGCCACGATGACGCTGCTGCCGTTGAAAGTGGCCGCCGGGCTGCCGTGCAGGACGTAACCGTCCGCAAGCGCAGCCGAGATCCGCTCACAGAAGGAGCGGTCGTCCGGGCCCGTAATCAGGCGGTAGGACAATTTTTCGTCAGGGGCGGGTGCGTCAGACACGACGGATCTCCTTCTTTCACGCTTGCAGCTCGAATCGGTCGATATGCCAAGTATTCACCTGAGGCACCCCGCCGCGAGAGGAGGGTTGCCGACCGGCCAGTCAGGGCTTAACACCGGTACTCATTACTCCCCAAAAACGTAACACCTGCGCCGCCAAGCCGCACGGCCGCCGTCGTCATGTTCCGTAATTGAGAGCCCGCGACCACCGCGTCACGGGAACGCGGCAGGGCGGCCGGACCGATAAAGTTTCTACCGGGGGCGCCGCCCTGCCGTCACAGTGGGAGTACCGGGGGGTCTTGCCAGCATGCGAGCAGCAACATCGCACCACCAGGCCGGCCGTCGTCGTGCCCGTCACCGTTCCCCCGGGGCGTTCCTGGCCGCCGCCGTCGTCGTGCTCCTGGCGCTGCTGGCGCCCGCAGGTACCGCGCAGGCGGCCTCCGCGGTACCGGACCAAGGCAAGCCGTGGCTGGGTGCCGTCCTTGAATGGGGCGAGGATACCGCCGCTGGATTCTCCGACCGGCTGGGTGCGAGCCCGGCCGTGTTTGGCCACGACATCGGCCTGCCGTTCCGCGACTCGGACCAGAACAACATCGAGGGATTCCTGCAGCAGGCCTCGGCCAAGGGCGCCCACGCCATGCTCACCGTGAAGCCCACGGTGCCGCTGGACCAGATCGGCGCCTCCGAAGCGGAAGCCTTCGCCGGCAAGGTCCGCGACCTGGCCTCCGGGTTCAAGGGCCGGCTGTTGATCCGGTTTGCGCCGGACATGAACTCGAGCTGGGTGGCCTGGGGGCAGCAGCCGGCCGCCTATCGGGAGGCCTTCAAGGCGGTCGCGGCAGCGGTCAAAAAGGACGACGGCGGCCGGGCCGCCATGGTCTGGGCGCCGTACCTGGGCAAGGACTACCCCTTTGACCGGAGCAGGAATGCCCCGCAGCCTGGAAGTGACGGCTTCGCACTCCTCGACAGCAACGGCGACGGCGCCTGGAACGGCTCCGACGCCGCCTACGCCCCCTACTATCCGGGGGACGACGCCGTGGACTGGGTGGGCCTGACTGCCTACCATGACGACACTGCCGGCGCCGCTGCCGTTAACACCGTGCCGCGTGCCGGTGAACTCCAGGAGATGCTGACCGGCTCGGGCAGCGAGAACTTCTACAGTGCCTACGCGGAGGTCCGCAGGAAGCCGCTACTGCTCCAGACGTCGGCGTTCTACAGCCCTGCCGCGGGCGGACCGCCGGAGGCGGATATCAAGACGGCCTGGTGGGACCAGGTGGTGGGTACCGCCACCTCGCCGGCTTTCGCCAGGACGGCGGCGGTGGTGTGGGACGAGCGCACCAGCACCCGGGATACCGGCGTGGCCAGCATCGACTGGCTGCTCACCGGAAATCCCGCCATCGCCAAAGCTGCGCTGGACCGGCTGAAGTCCTCTGCCGTGGTCACCGGGCCGGTCACCGATGTGGCCGCGGACGGATCGTATGTCCGGGCCAACACCCTGTCCGGGGCAGCGGTCTGGACCGTGGCCGTGGCGATGGCCATCCTCCTGGCGGCGCTGTGGCAGATTCCCCGCCGGGTCAACGCCGCCACCGCATGGAGCTACCAGGAGCCGGGAAACAGGGACTCGCGCGTGGATCTGCTGCGCGGGATGGCCATTGTCTTCGTGGTGGTCAACCACCTGGGCCTGGTCTCGCTGTTCCAGCTGCTCACCCAGGAGGCCGTGGGCTTCGTATCGGGTGCCGAACTCTTCGTACTGTTCTCCGGCCTGGTGGTGGGCATGGTCTACGGGCCGAAGGCCAGGGAAGACTTCGGCAAGGTTGTGGACCTCACCTCCCGCCGGGCGGGGAAGCTCTATGTGACCGCGCTGTCGGTGCTGATCGGCGTCTTCCTCATCGCGCAGCTTCCGTTCTTCCACACCGAGGCCTTAACCACGTTCGTGGACCAGGGGACCGGCGGGGCCGGGCATAACGGTGCCGGCCGGACGTACGACCTCTACGCCGGGATGTCGTCGCTGTTCCAGTTCCCGGTGCCGCCCCAGGTCCTGCCGGCCATCCTGCTGCTGCAGTTCGGGCCCTGGCAGTTTAACGTGATGGGCCTGTACGTGGTGTTGCTCCTGGCCAGCCCCTTGATCCTGGCCCTGTTGAACCGCGGAAAGGCCGTATGGGTCCTGGTGGTATCGCTGGCGGTGTACGCCGTGGGGGCCGGAACCAGGTTCAGGATTTTGCCGTCGCAGTTCGAGGACTCTTTTCCACTGCTGGTGTGGCAGGTGCTGTTCGTGCTGGGGCTCGTGGTGGGATACCACCGGCGCAGCATTATCGCGTGGTTGTCGGCGCATGCCTGGGTGGTGGCCGCCTGTACGGTGGCTGCAGTCGCCCTGGCCTTCCTATCCTGGGGCAACCCCTACTTGGCCAACAACTACGACGTCCGGCTGGCGCTGATGCCGGACGCCACCTACCGGGCCATGTATGACGCCCTTTTTGGCCGGACCTACCTGGCCCCGGGCCGCCTGCTCAACGTCGTCTTCCTGGTGGTGGCGGCGTATGCGTTCCTCAGCGCCTACTGGAAACCGGTTGAGCGGGCGCTGGGCTGGTTCCTGATCCCGCTGGGCCGCGCAACGCTCTATGTCTTCATCATGCACGTGGTGCTGATCGCCGTCGTGGCCAACATCCCCGCCCTCCAGCAAGAGAGTATCTTCCTCAACACCGTGGCCTACGCCGTGGTGCTGGGCCTGCTGTGGGTGATGGTCCGCACCAGGTTCCTGTTCCGGATCATTCCCACCTAGGCCCCATCTTCCACCTGGGAACCATGGCCCGGGCATGAAAAATGCTGCGGCACGGTGGGTGCCACAGCATTTCGATCACTTGCCAGGCAAGGACTGGGAATCCCTTGGAGGGTATGTGTCCTAGACCAGCTCGGGATACGAGGACACGATGTAGTCGGCGGCAGCCGGACCTTTCATGCGCAGGCCCTTGCGGCTGCCCGGCAACCGCGTCTTCATCGCTGACCAGAAGGTCGTTTCCGTACCCGGCAGGTGCTGGTTGATGAAGCACCAGCTCATGTACAGGCCGTAGAAGCGGTCGCGTTCCAGGGTGGACTCGGAGGTCTGGTCGAAGTAGGTGGCGTCTTGGAGAAAGAGATCAAACTGGGAATGTGCCATGAGGGCGTCCCTTCGCTAAGTGCGTGGCGCCGCCGTTCGGCTACAGCAGCGAACCTCGATGCCCTGCACTGGTGGCAATCGGGTCCATAGATTAATCCTGTGAAAGAAACCGGGATCATGAGCGCCGTCAACGCCTGTCTACACTGTAGACTTTACCCGTAGACTACATATGAGGCAACCCTCTCGAATGATCTCGGGTCAGTTGTCCGCAGCGAGGACAAATTCATGACTTCCCCCAAACCAACCGGCACCGGCAAGGCCAAGGCCAGGCTCAGCCGGGACATCGTGCTGGCCAAAGCGCTGGAAATGGTGGATGCGGAAGGTCTCGAAGCATTGACCATGCGCCGCCTGGGCCAGGAGCTCGGCAGGGACCCGATGAGCCTTTACCGCTATGCGGAGAATCGGGCTGCCTTGCTCGACGGGGTTTCGGAACTGGTGCTGGACCAGCTCACCATCCAGCAGGATGACCCTGACTGGAAGGCGCAGTTGCGGGCGATCGCCCACAACCTGCGGACCCTGGCGCTCCAGCATCCCAACGTGGTGCCCCTGTTGGTGACCAGGCCACTCTCCACGCCCCTCGGCTTGCGCCCGCTGGGCACGCTGCGGCCGCTGGAGAAGATCCTTTCCCTGCTGGTGTCGGCCGGATTCGATCCCTCAGACGCGCTGCACGTCTACCGCGTGTACTACGGCTTCCTCTACGGCCACATCCTCAACGAACTGCAGGAGTTCGTGGTGGACCCCGAAGAGAACGAGGTGCTGCTGCGGCTGGGGCTCCACCGCCTGCCCGCCAAGGAATTTCCCAACCTGCGGGCGTTGGCCCCGGCCTTGGCAGATTACGACGGCGCCAGCGAGCTTGACCAGGGGCTCACCATCCTCTTGTCCGGACTGGAAGCACAGCTGTCCCGGCAGGCGGCAGCAGCGCTCGGCTAGAACGGAAGCGGGCGGCGGGGCATTATTCGAACGAGGCCCTGCGCCGGTCCTGCACGCGGGTGTTCCAGACATCCGGCCGGTTGACCTGGAACCTGCGGCCGGTCAGGGCCTTCGCGTTCAGCCGGACGTAGTTGGCCTTTTCGCCGGGCTGCCACGGTTCCAGGCCGAGGCCGTCCACTTGGTCCTTTACCGCCTGGTCCTCGATGATCCCGGTATCGCCGCGCACCACCACGCTCCATGCCATTTCGGTGGCGGGGTCGTAGCCGTCGATCTCCAGCGACGCCGGCCGCTCCATTTTGGCGCCCCAGAGCTTGGAACCGGGCGCTGTCCGGAAGACGATGCTGCGCAGGTGGACGATGTAGTTCACGGGAAAGATTTCGGGATGCTCGTCCACCACGATGGCCAGCCTGCCCACGGTGTCATTGGCGAGGAGTTCCCAGCAGTCGTCAAAGGAGAGGTTTTCGATCGGCAGCTTGTGCGAGTCCATGGTCCACACCTTACGGGTGAAGCCGGGAGGGCAAAAGGGGCCGGTGGCCCTGTTGCGCGGCTACTGGATCCCGGCGAAAAGTCCGCTCAACTCCGCTGTCAGTTCCTTCTTCACGGCCGGCGTGCCGATTTCCTTGCCGTCGATACGGTTCACGGGGGCCAGCAGCCGGACGCTGGAGATCAGCCAGACGGCATCCGCATCCAGCAGGTCGCGGGGCTCCAGCGGGCCGTACCCCAGCTCCCAGCCCGCCGCCTTGGCCGCCGCGAAAAGCGCGCCCTGGGACGTTCCGGGCAGGATGCCGCTGTCCAGCTGCGGCGTGATGAGGCGCTTGACCGCAGTGCCGTCGTCGGACTTTTCCACGTGGGCCAGCAGCACGGTGGAGGTGGGCCCTTCCAGGACGCGGCCGTCGGATGAGGTGAAGATGACGTCGTCCGCGCCCTGCTTGTGGGCGTGCCGGAGGGCCGCCATGTTCACCGCGTAGGACAGCGTCTTGGCACCCAGGAGCAGCCACGGGGCCCGTTCGGCCACGTCACTGTCATAGCCGCGGTCCAGCAGGATTACGTCGATGCCGGTTTCCCGCTGGCGGCGGCCCGCCGCTCCGGCAGGTGAGACCTGCACCCAGGCGGTGGGGGCCGGGGCGCCCTCGACGCCGCGGGTCACCACCAGCTTGACCACCAGTTCGTCGGCGGCAGCGTCCGACGGCGGGTTCCCGGCGCGGTGCCGGGCAACGGCGGCCGCGATGGCGCGCTGCCACACGTCCTGCCCCGGAATGTCGAGGTCCAGCGCGCGGGCGGAGCCTGCAAGCCGGTCCAGGTGGGCCTGCATTTTCCGGACTGTCCCGCCGACGGCCAGCATGGTTTCGAAGATCCCGTCACCCCGGGTGACGCCCAGGTCCGTGACCAGGAGCTGCGGTTTGGCGGCGTCGGCCACCCTGCCGTCAGGGTAGGCAGGGTCAAGGAAAACGAGGACAACGGGGGCTGGAGAGCTCATGGCACCAGCTTAGTGCGGCGGCGCCGCTAAGCTGGGCGGAGTGCGCCGGCCGGAACCGTCCCCGGAGCCCGACCTCCCCGGGAGATATTGACGTGTTGTGGCCTTTTTCGCTTGCCGGCACCGCGCCGACGTGGGTTGTGGTGCTCCTGGGCTTTGCCGACCTGGTGATCAGGGTCCTCGCACTGGGCATCATCCCCGGCAACAGGCGCCCCACCACAGCCATGGCGTGGCTGCTGGGGATCTTCTTCATCCCGTTCCTGGGCATCGTCCTGTTCCTGTTGTTCGGCAACTTCCAGCTGTCCAGCCGCCGCCGCGCGCAGCAGGAACAGGTTAACGACCGCGTGCGGGCCGGCATCACTGCCTTGTCGGACGTCGAGAGCGACTACCCCGGGCCGGAATGGGTGAAGTCCGCGGCGGAGCTCAACCGCACCCTGGGTTCGCTTCCCATGGTGGACGGCAACTCCGTTGAGCTCATCCCCGGCTACCCGGACTCCATCCTGGCCATGACCAACGCGGTGCGGAAGGCGAAGACCTTCGTCAACGCCGAGTTCTACATCATGAGCTCGGACCACGTCACCAACGACCTGCTCACGGCCATGGAAGAGGCCGCCGAACGGGGCGTGGAAGTGCGGCTCCTGTTCGACCACATCGGCACGTTGCGCATCAAGGGCTACCGGAAGCTGCTCAAGCGCCTGCGGGCCGGCAAGATCCAGTGGAAGCGGATGCTTCCCCTGCTGCCCATCCATGGCCAATGGCGCCGGCCGGACCTGCGCAACCACCGCAAGATCATGGTGGTGGACGGCGAAATCGCCTTCACGGGGTCGCAGAACCTGATCGAGCCCTCCTACAACAACCCGCGGCACCGCAAGGCCGGCCGCGAATGGGTGGAACTGATGGCCTGCCTGCGGGGGCCGATCGTGACCACCCTGAACGTCGTCTTCGCCACCGACTGGCTGAGCGAGACCGACGAATCCCTGGAGCACCAGCTGCAACTGCCGGCGAATCCCGAGCCCGGAGATGTCACGGCCCAGGTGGTGCCCAGCGGTCCCGGGTTCATCACGGAAAACAACCTCCGGCTCTTCAACACGCTCATCTACTCCGCGCAGCACCGGATTTCCATCTGCAGCCCCTATTTCGTCCCGGACGACTCCCTGCTGTATGCCATCACCACCGCGGCGCAGCGCGGCGTCGATGTGGAACTGTTCGTCTCCGAAAAGGGCGACCAGTTCCTCGTCCACCACGCGCAGCGGTCCTACTACGAAGCACTCCTCGAGGCAGGCGTACGCATCTACCTGTACAAGGCGCCGTTCGTGCTGCACGCCAAGCACTTCACCATCGACGACGAAGTGGCCGTCCTGGGATCGAGCAACATGGACATGCGTTCCTTCTCGTTGAACCTTGAGGTTTCCGTGATGCTCCTGGGCGAGGACATCGTCAACAAGATGCGCGCGGTGGAGGACACCTACCGGGACATCTCCCACGAGTTGAAGCTGGCGGACTGGCTGAACCGGCCGCTGGCCGCCCGGTATGTGGACAACGTGGCCCGGCTGACGGCCACGGTGCAGTAGGACCGCCGTGTTCCGCTAAGCCAGGGTCAGTCCTCCGGGAAGTCCGAGCCGAGGGTGGAGAGCACGCCAAAGGCCTTGGTGCGGATCTCGTCGTACTCGTCGTCCGGGTCGGAGTCCGACGTGATGGCACCGCCGACGCCGAGCGTCAGGTCCGCGGCTCCGTCGCCGGAGGCGTCGATCACCAGGGTCCGGATGGCGACGGCGAGGTCGGTCGCCGAGTTGAGCGAGAAGTACCCGATGGCCCCCGAGTAGAATCCGCGGGGCCTGGCCTCCAGCCGGTCCAGGATGGCCATGGTGCTGATCTTGGGCGCGCCGGTCATGGACCCTGCCGGGAAGCAGGCCGCCACTGCCTCAGCCCGGGCCGCCCCGGGGAGGAGCCGGGCGTCGATGGTGCTGACCATCTGGTGGACGGTGGCGTAACTTTCGATCGCGCACAGCCGGCTGACCGTCACGGAGCCGGGCACCGCAAAGTGGCTGAGATCGTTGCGCAGCAGGTCAACGATCATGATGTTCTCGGCGCGGTCCTTCACGGACGTGGCCAGGTCGGCGCGCAGTTGCGAGTCTTCCTGCGGATCGGCAGCCCGGCGGCGGGTGCCCTTGATCGGTTCGGCGCGCATGCCGCCGTCGGCTGCTATCTTCAGGAACCGCTCGGGCGAGGTGCTGGCGACGGAAAGGCCGCCCAGCCGCAGGTAACTGGCGAACGGGGCCGGGCTGCGGCGGCGCAGCGCGAGGTAGGTGGCCCAGGGATCCAGGGTCTCCGCCGGGATCCGGGCTTCCAGGGTGGTGGTCAGGCAGACTTCGTAGGTGTTTCCCTGCGCAATCTCGTGCTGGGCGGCCGCAATTTTCGCCCGGTAGCGGGCGCCCGTGTCCCGGCTGCGGAAAACGGGCGGGCCGGGGCGTCCGACGCCGGTGCTGCCGCCGGCATCCCCGGCGCCCACCGCTCCTGTGCCCACCGCTCCGGCGGGGCCCGCGGGGGTCGTGGCGGCTGAAGCGGCGGCCTGAACGGCTGCCCGTGAGCGGTCCAGCCATTCATCGGCGTCAGGTGCCGCAAGCGCCAGGAGCCAGGCGGTGCCTTCGGCATGGTCCAACACCACGGCCCGGCCGGCGAAGATCAGGGCGGCGTCCGGTGTGGGGGCGGAAAGGTCGCTGCCGCCGGTTTCGCGCTTGAGTTCGTAACCCAGGCAGCCAAGCCACCCCAGGGTGAATTCGCCCGGATAGCCCTCGGGAGTGCGGACCGCCCGCCGGCCCCAGACGGTGTTCAGCCAGCGGAAGAACGGGCCCGGAACCTTCGCCACGGACGAACCCGCGCTGATGAAGCCCACCCCCGCGCGGTGCGTGACATACTGCCCGAACGTGCCGGCGTCGTCCGCCATGATGCTGAACCGGCTGCGTTCGGCGGCCGTCCTGTCCTGCGGACCTGACGCCTGCGGACCTGACGCCTGCGGACCGGACGCCGGCTGCCCGGGGGCGGCCGGTGCGTCCCGGTGGTTGGAGGAGTCCAGCCAAACGGCGTTGGGGGAGCGGCCGTACAGGGATTCGAACAGGGCCGGTGCGTCCGGTGCCAGGTCCAGGCGCTCGGCGTGCAGGCGGAGGCCCCGGCGGGCGGACAATTCCGGGGCGAGCACCGGTGCCAGCGCAGGCAGGTAGGGGAGAAGCCGCAACAGGTCTGCGGGCGCGGAGCCGTCAGCGCGGTTGTTGACGCGCAGGTCCGCCCGGCCGGGGACGTTGTCGCGGCCCAGCCATTCTTCCTCCTGGGCCGCCCACTGGTCCCAGAACGGCCTGTAGGTGTCGCCGTCGCGGTCCAGGGCCCGGGTCCGTCGGACGTCGTCCGGTGCCTCCGCCCAGATCACGGCGTTCAGGAACGGGCGGGCAGGCTCGGACGCTGCGCCCACGCCCTCCACGATGACGATCTCCGCCGGCAGTGTTACCCGGGCATCGCCGTCGTAATGGTTGGCCCAGTCCCAGCTGGTCCAGGTGGCGGCCTCGCCCCGGCTCAGCGGCGTGAGGACCGTGGACACATAGCGTTCGACGCCGGCCGCGAGCCCGTCCCAGCCCGGGTAGATGTCCTCGAGGTGGAACAGGGACACCTTGTGGTGGGCGCGGAGCAGCGCCGCGAGTTCGACTGCCAAGGTGGTCTTGCCTGCGCCGGAGCGCCCGTCGATGGCGATGATGACGGGGGCTGGGCTCATGGACTAGAGCGTACCGTTTTCAGCGTGCCTGCCGCTGCAGTCCCGTGTCCCGCAGGGCCTCCGACTTGATGTGGTCCACGATCCCGGGAAGGGCGGAGTGGATCTGGTGCCAGACGGCGTCGAAATCGGCGTGGCCGCCGTACCAGGGATCCTCGATGCCCTGGTCCAGCCGGTCGCGGCCGGCCATGGCCGGGTCGAAGCTGCGGAGCATCCGGATCTTGTTCAAGGCATCCCGGCCCGGTGCTGCCTCGGTGAGCCAGGCGTAATGGTCGATGTCCAGGGCCAGGATCAGGTCGCGCTCGCTGAACCACCGCGGGTCCCACTCCCGGGCGACATGGTTTTCGGAGGCCAACTGTGCTGCCGCGAGCCGGCGGGCGGCCCGGGGATCGATGGGCCTGCCGGCCTCGTAGCCGGTGGTGCCGGCGGAGTCCACCTCCACCAGCCCGTCCAGCCCTTCGCGTTCCAGCGCTGCCGCGAGCATGAACTCGGCCATGGGGGACCTGCAGATGTTGCCGGTGCAGACGGTGATGACACGGTATGGGCTCGACGTTGAGTTCATGAAGCTAAGCATGCGCGCTGGTTGCCCGTCTTGGCTAGCGGGCTGTTCACAATGTTTTACGGGTTTGTAAAGATGAATTACTGGCTGTCATATGGGGATGGCTTCGCCCTCCGCCCGGCCGCTAGTGGATCAGGGCCAGCAGGATGCCAACGCCCACGAACAGGGTGCCGAAGACCCTGCTGAGGACGATTTGGCCCGGCTCGGTGCTGGTGAAGCGCTGGAAGGACCTGGCGGCCGCGGCGAAGAAGAACCACATCACCAGGATGTCGATGACCACGATGGTGGCGGTAAGCACCGCGTATTGCGTGAACAGGGGTTGCTCAGGCCGGATGAACTGCGGTGTGAACGCCAGGAAGAACACGATCGCCTTCGGATTCAGCAGGTTGACCCAGAAGCCGCGCCGGAAGATGGACCACGCCGGTTCATCGCGCAGGGCGGCGGCCTCCTCCCGGGCGGCCGTGGGCTTGCTCAGGAACTGACGGATACCCAGGTACACCAGGTACGCGGCGCCGGCGTATCGGATCACGTTGAAGGCCACGGGCGAGCTCGCCACCAGCACCCCTACGCCCAAAGCGACAATCAGCACATGCACCACCAGGGCCGCCTGCTGGCCCAGGATTCCCCAAATGGACCGGCGGAACCCCGCATTCAGCGAGTTGCTCATGGTGTTGATGGCCCCGGCACCCGGGGTGAAGCTGATAAGGGCGCCGGCACCTGCAAGGGCCAGCCAAAGGGAAAATTCCACTCATCAATCCTAGGGGCGGCACGCCTCGGGTTCAGCGCTAGGCCCGGGCGATCACTTCGCCATTGGGGATCAGGAACCAGCCGTCGTCTGTGGAACCCCACCGGTGCCAGCCCGCGGAAATCCTGGCCAGGTCCGCCGGGTTGGCGAACCCGTACTCCAGGGCCTGCTCCGCGAAGGCTGAATGCAGCACCCGCTCGCCCCACACCCGCGCTTGCCAGCGGCGCTGCTGGGCCGTCGCGTACAACCAGTTGCTGCTGCTAGGGGCGACGTCGCTGAACCCCGCGGACTGGGCCCAGCTGACCAGCCGGCGCCCGGCGTCGGGCTCTGCTCCGTTGCGGCGGGCAATCCGCTGGTACAGGTCCATCCACTCGTCCAGTTCCGGGATGGCCGGATACCAGCTCATCCCGTGGAAGTCCGCGTCCCGGACCGCCACGATGCCGCCGGGTTTGGCCACCCGGCGCATCTCCCGCAAGGCCTCCACCGGGTCCGTCAGGTGCTGGAGCACCTGGTGCGCGTGGACGAGGTCGAACGTTTCGTCCGCGAAGTCAAGGTCGTAGATATTGCCGGCAACAAATTCAACATTGGGAACGCCGCGTTCGGCGGCGAGGGCCTGTGCCTGGGCGATGACGTCCGGCGAGCGGTCCAGGCCGGTGACGTGCCCGGGGTTGACCAGCGCGGCAAAGTCGCAGGTGATGCTGCCGGGCCCGCAGCCCACGTCCAGCAGGGCTGTTCCCGGCGTAAGGTGCGGGAGGACGAACGCCGCGGAATTTTCGGCGGTCCGGGCGGCATGGGCGCGGACCACCGATTCGTGGTGGCCGTGCGTGTAGATGTCTTCCCCTGGCTGCTGCGCACTCATAACCAAACGCTACTCCCAACCGGGCTGCGGTTGGCGCCTCTTCGCGGCCAACACCACAAGCCCCGGGGCTTATCCAGGGTGGCCGCCCTTGGGTTTTTCGTCGTCGGATTCTTCCCGGGCCGCGGCGGTTGCCTCGACCATGGCGGTCATGAAACGGGTCACTGTTTCCAGTTCCGCCGCGGAGAACCCTGCCATGGCGCTGTCCATGTGCTGCGCCAGCGGGGCGAAGATGGCGCCGCCGTCCCTGAAAGCCTTGGGCGTCATCTTCAGTTGGACCTGGCGCCGGTCCGTGGCGTGCCGTTCACGGACCACATGCCCGGAATTGTCCAGCCTGTCGATCAGTGCCGTGGTGGCGGGGGAGCTCAGGTTGAGCTCCTTCCGCAGGACGCCGGGGGTTACCACCTCGCCCCTTGCCGTATGGCGCATGATCACCGCCAGGGCATTCATGTCTGTCCGGTGCATGTCCTTGCGGTCACCGGCCGCGTCCACGTACCGGTTCGCCTCGATGGTGAACTCCTGCAAAAGCCGAAGCAGGGGGTTCGGCGGGCCGAATTCCGGTCCAGCCTGGGGAAAGGACGGTGGACCTGATGCAGTCTGTCCTGCCATGCCCGCCTCCCTTCAGCCATTCGTGTTTGCGTTCGTGCCGGACCGTTCCTGCCGGGCCTTTTCCGCCCGACCGTACTGACGGATATTACTGCAGCAGCCTGAGGCCCGGCCCTGTCCGCGCTATCCGTGCCGGCGGGACCGGAGAAAAAGCTCGACTGGCACTTATCTCCATGATGGAGATAATCTATGCTGGAATCAATCCTACTCGCGGCACCCTGGATGGAAGGCATCATGAAACGCACAAAAGTTGCCAAAGAGCGCGTCCCGTTCTGGCTGCGCTGGCTCATCCCCGTCGTCCTGGTCGTGACCTGGCTGGGACTGGCCGGGGTGGGCGGCCCCACGTTCGGCCGCCTCGAAGAAGTCTCCAGCAATGACCAGGCGTCCTTCCTGCCCGCCAGCGCCGAAGCGACCGAGGCGCAGGACTGGCAGGCAAAGTTCCGGGACTCGGACGAGGTGCCCGGCATTATCGTCATCGAAAACACCGCCGCCTTCACCCCCGCGCAGCTGGGCGAGCTGGCCACGCTTAAGACCAGCCTCGAAGGCCTCAAACTGGGCAGCGCCGTGATCGGCCCGATCCCCTCCAAAGACGCCAAAGCCGTCCAGTTCGTTGTCCCCATCGGGTCCTCCACCGAACTGAAGGACGCCGTCAAGGAGCTCCGTAACACGGTGTCCGCGGCGGCGCCGCAGGGAACCCAAACCTTCGTGACCGGACCGGCAGGGCTGGCCGCCGACCTTGCCGCCGCGTTCGGCGGCATTGACGGCATCCTGCTGCTCGTGGCCCTGTCCGCCGTCTTCGTGATCCTGCTGATCGTCTACCGTTCCCTGCTGCTGCCCATCATGGTGCTGCTGACCTCCGTCTTTGCCCTCTGCGCGGCCATCCTGCTGGTGTTCGGGATGGCCAAGGCAGGCTGGATCCAGCTCAACGGCCAAAGCCAGGGCATCCTGTCCATCCTGGTGATCGGCGCGGCCACGGACTACGCCCTTCTCTTCGTGGCCCGCTTCCGCGAAGCCCTCACCCACACCACCAACCGCACCGCCGCAGTCCTCACCGCCTGGAAGGCCTCGTTCGAGCCGATCCTGGCCTCCGGCGCCACGGTGATCATTGCCCTGCTGTGCCTGCTGTTCTCGGACCTCAACTCCAACAAGGCCCTCGGCCCGGTCGCCGCCGCCGGCATCCTGTGCGCCCTGTTCGCCGCGCTGACCCTGCTGCCTGCACTGATGGCGCTCCTGGGCCGGGCCGCGTTCTGGCCGTTCCGCCCCAAGCTGGTCCCCGCCGACCAGCGCGAACCCGAGCTGGTGACCGGGCTGGAAGGACAGAAAGGCCTGTGGCGCGCCACGGGTTCCCTGGTGTCCCGGCGCCCCAGGACCGTATGGGTCGCGTCGGTCCTGCTGCTCCTGGTGGCGGCCGGCGGCCTGCTGCAGCTCAAAGCCAACGGCGTACCGCAAACGGACGTCATCCTCACGGCCTCCAACGCCGTTGACGGCCAGGACGCGCTGGCGCGCCACTTCGACGCCGGCAGCGGAAGCCCCGCCGTCGTGGTTGCGGACCAGGCCAAGGCCGCCGAAGTGCTGGACCGGGTCAAAGCGGACGACGGCGTAGGCGAGGCCTACCTCCTGGGGCCGGGCAGCGTGCCCATCACCGGAGCGCCGGGAGCTCCCAACACCCCGGACGTGAGGGACGGGAAGGTCCTGATCAACGCCACGCTGAACGACGCCGCCGACTCCCTGCAGGCTGAAGAAACCATCAAGGCCCTCCGCAGCGAGGTCAAGGCCGTGGATCCCGGCGCGCTGGTGGGCGGCGTGACCGCCACAGCCCTGGACACCAACACCACCGCCCAGCATGACCTCGTGGTCATCATCCCGGTGGTGCTCGTGGTGATCCTCTTCATCCTGATGCTGCTGCTGCGCTCCATCGTTGCCCCGGTCCTGCTGGTGCTGTCCGTGGTGCTGTCCTACGCGGCGGCGCTCGGCGTGTCCGCGTTCGTCTTCAACAACATCTTCGGGTTCCCCGGAGCGGATGCCACTGTCCCGCTGTTCGGCTTCGTGTTCCTGGTGGCCCTGGGCGTGGACTACAACATCTTCCTGATGAGCCGGGTCCGGGAGGAGTCGCTCAAGCACGGCACCCGGCCCGGGATCCTGCGCGGCCTCAGCGTGACCGGCGGGGTGATCACCTCGGCGGGCGTGGTGCTGGCCGCAACGTTTGCCGCCCTTGGCGTCATCCCCATCATGTTCCTGGTGCAGTTGGCCTTCATCGTGGCGTTCGGCGTGCTGCTGGACACCGTGCTGGTGCGCTCGCTGCTGGTTCCGGCGCTCGCCTACGACATCGGCCCAAAGATCTGGTGGCCCGGAAAACTGGCCCGCGCCCAGGCCGGATCCGGCACCCGATCCCGGGAGTCCGGCCTCGAGCCCCGCACGGAGGTACCCACCCGCTGACGCTCAGCCCTGCCGCCGCCACCATTCCACGGTGGCGGCGGCAGCCGCGTACAGCGGGGTGGGCCGTACGCCAAGGATGGCCTCCGAACGGGCCGAATCCATCACGAACGGGTGCTCAAACTGGTAGCCGAGCTCCGCCAGTTCCCGCATGTCGGCGGAAAAGAACGCCGCCGCCCGCAAGGCCCAGCCCGGCAGGACGCGCACCTTGGGTGCCGGCACGCCCGCGGCCCGGGCAAAGGCACGAACCAGCTCCCGCTGCGTCAGGGCCGGGCCGGTGGGGGCGTGCCAGACCGAGTTCCAGGCGGCGGGGTTGGCGGCTGCGGCGACCATCGCTGCGGCCAGGTCCGGAACGTAGGTAAAGGAGTGCGGCTGGTTCGCGCTCCCCACCACGCTGACATTCCGGCCGGCGAGGATGGGGACCACGATGCGCTCGCCGCCGTGCGCCATCCGGACCCGCGGACCAAAGAAGTCCCCGGCCACCACGCTGACAGTTGCCGCAGCTGCGTCCTCCCTCGCCTGCAGCAGGCGGGTGCGCACGCCGCGCTTGCCGCCGGCCGCCCGGCGCGGGCTGTCCTCGGTCATCACGCGGTCCGGCTCGCTGTATGAATACAGGCTTTCCGGAAAGACGACGACGGCGCCTGCCTCGTGTGCCGCGTTCAACACCGCCTGCTCGGCTGCGGGCAATTCCGCCTCCCAAGCTGCGGCGGTGTAGGACGAGCCGTGGATGCAGTGGAAGACGGCATCGACACCGGCGAAGACCTGCCGCAGGGTTTCGGGATCCTTGGCGTCTCCCGTGATCCGCTCAACCAAGGGGTGGTCGGGTCCGCTGCCGGACCGGGTGACTACGCGGACGCGGTGTCCATCGGCCGCGAGCTGCTCGGCGACCGTCCAGCCCACCGGCCCCGCACCGGTGACGACGAAATTCTTGACCATGAGTCCTCCTGGGAAAAGTTTGTAGCGAGAGCGGTGCTCTCGCTTTCAGCATGGACCGGGTGTCGCAACCTTGTCAAGAGCACTGCTCTCCTTTGTTGGCACCGCTCTCGGTTGTGGCATGCTGGAGCCTGTGACGGACACAGAAAAAACGGACGCGACGGCGGCACCGGCCCGGGCCCTGACGCCCAGGCACCGGGCACGGACGCAGACCGTGGCCGACATCATCCGGCTGGGACGGCGCCACCTGGCCCTGCACGGGGCGGCGGCACTGTCCCTCAGGGCGGTGGCCAGGGACTTGGGAGTGGTTTCCTCAGCCGTGTACCGCTACGTGGAAAGCCGGGATGAGCTGCTGACGCTGTTGCTGATAGATGCCTTCAATGAGCTGGGGGACGAGGTGGACGCCGCCATCGGGGCGGTTCCAGTCGATGACCACGCCGGCCGCTTCACGGCCTTGGGCCGCGCGGTACGGACCTGGGCGCTGCGGGAGCCGGCAAGCTATGCGCTCCTGTTCGGCAGCCCGGTCCCCGGCTACAACGCGCCCGCCGAGCGGACCACGGTCCCCGGTACCCGGGTGATCGTCGCCCTGATTGGCATCCTGGAGTCTGCCTTCCGGGCCGGGCGGCTGGCCGTGGCGGATGCCGTGCGGGCAGAGATCCCCACCGCGCTCCAAGCTGACCTGGACACCATCCGGGCACAGTTCGGCCTTACCGTCCCCGAGGAACTCGCGGCCCGGGGAGTCCTGGTGTGGAGCGCATTGTTTGGCGCCGTCAGCTTCGAGGCCTTCAACCAGTACGGGCCGGATACCTTCAGCGTTCCGGCGGAACTTTTCGACCACCATCTTGCCGTCCTTGCCGGCGTGGCGGGGCTGCAGCTGCGCGCGTCCCGTGATGACGGGTAGGCCTGGCCCTGTTGGCGGCCAGGGGGCCTCGGTAGACTGCCAGTGCGCCCGCACGGACGCGGAGCCTCGAAGGAGAGATGCACCATGACTGAGAACCCCGAAGTTGCAGCCGAGGAACCACGCAAGGGCAGCAGCGCCCCGGGCCTGGAAGGGGAAGGTGGTCAGTACGTGGACGGGGACTACGGCGCCGCGGGCACCATCAACGAGCCGGAACGCGAAGCCGACGGCGAATACGAGGAAGGCAACTACGGCGACGCCGGAACCACGGGAGGCGCGCGCACGGAGGAAGCGATCCGAGACGGCCTGACCGACGGCCAGGTCCAGTCGACCGCGGAGGATCGGGGACCGTTGCACGGCCGCCCGGACTCCGACCGGTAAGGAGTCCTCCCGGGCCGCTTCCTGTGCGGCCCGCTTCGCCCATTTATCGCAACGGCGCGGCTAGCGGCCCGCGGATTCCGGAACCGCTCCTGCGGCGACGTCTTCCGTGCTGCCCGAGTGGTTCCCGGCGTCCGGTGCCGCCACTGTGGCGTCCCCGGCCGGTTCGGCGTCGCTGCTGCGGGCGCGGCTGATCGCAGCCACCGCGGCCAGGATCGTCACCAGCCCGCCATACGCGTAGGTGGTGACCGGGAGGGACAGCACGGGGGCCAGCAGGCCGGCCAGCACTGCTGGAACGCCGAAAGCCGTATATGCCACCACGAAGAGCGAGGCGAAGGTGCCGGCGCGTTCGTGGTCCTCGACCAGGGGGCTGATGGACCGGATCACGCCCATGAACGCCGTGCCAAAACCTGCTCCGGCCACCACTACGGCAGCCAGGAACAGGCCAAACGAGCCCAGGCCGATGGCCAGCAGGGACAGCGCAGTTCCCAAGGCCAAAGCCGAGGTGCCGAAAATGGTGATGGTACGGGCTCCGAAGCGGTGCAGGACTGCAGCGGTGGCTGCTCCGGTGCCTGCCAGGATGGTGATCACCATGCCTTGCCACAGGTGCTCCCGGATGCCGAATGTGGCGTGGACTATCGCGGCGCCGAGCGAGAGGTACAGCCCGCCCGTGGCCCAGCCGGCAAAGACGGCCGGGGCGCCGGTGACGAATCCGCGGCGTGCGGCGGGTGGCAGGGTCAGGTGCGGCTTGAGCGAGGCCGCTGCCCCGGGCGTCCGGGGCGAGGTTTCGGGGGCGGCCCACACCAGTGCGGCGAACACCATGTACAGGACGGTCAGCGAAACGAACACCAGCGTGCGCGGCTCAGCCAGCAGGTCCAGCAGCAGGCCGGACGCCAGGGCGCCCAGTGCCAGGCCGCCCAGCGGCGCCACGGTGTTCCAGGCCGCACTGGAGCCCGGGTCATCCTCTGCTTCCAGGTCCGCGATCGCGGCGGAGAGCGTGGTCAGCAGGATGCCGCTGGCGATGCCCTGCAGTACGCGGGCCACCAGGAGCATGGCCAGCGAATCGGCAACCAGGAAGGCCGTGACGCTGGAGGCGAGCAGGATGAAGGCTGCGCTGATCACCGGCCTGCGGCCCAAATGGTCCGAAATCGAGCCGAAGACCAGCAGGGCTGCCAGCAGTGCCACGGCGTACACGGCAAAGATCCCGGTGGTTGCCACGGGCAGCAGGTGCAGCTGCTCCTGCAGTGTGGGGTAGAAAGGCGACGGCGCGCTGGCTCCGGCCATCATCGCTGCCGTGGCAGCCGCGATCAGGGCAAAGCCCAGCCGCCGGCGTGCCTCCTGGGGCCGGGCTGCGGGGGAGTGCGTCAAAACGTGCCGCCTTCTGCGTAGGGTGAATTTGGTTCGAAAATAGTCGAAACCTCAGCCTACTGGCAGTGACGCCAATGGTTCAACTAAAGTCGAACTGTGGCTACACCGGCGAACCTTCCCCATCCCGAACGCGCGGACCTCCAGTTGCCCAGTGTGCTTTTTGCCCTGAGTGACCCGGACCGGCTGGAGATCGCGCGCCAGCTTCGCGCCGGCCCCCTTGATATGGCTGAGTGTGCCCTGAGCAACCCGGACATGCCCAAGTCCACCAAGTCCCACCTGATGAAGGTGCTGCGCGAGGCCGGCGTGATCCGCAACGAGGCCAACGGCCGCGGCCGCCGTTTGACCCTGCGCACGGAGGATCTCGAGGCGCGGTTCCCCGGACTGCTTGCGGCAGTGCTGGATGCGCCCGCCCCCGACTGAAGCCTCCGCGCCGATGGCGACGGGCCGCCGTCGTCCGTCCTCCTTGTACGCCGTGGGCAATGTTGAGCGTAGTTCACTCAAGTTGTGTTGACATCTGGTGGTGCCTGAGTAAAGTTGAGTCCAGAACGCTCAATCATTGGGCGCCACCCAGTTTCCAAGGAAAGAAGGAAGCAACACATGTCACGTGCAGTAGGTATCGACCTCGGAACCACCAACTCCGTCGTCTCCGTTCTCGAAGGTGGCGAGCCCACCGTTATTGCCAACGCCGAGGGTGGCCGCACCACGCCGTCGGTCGTTGCATTCTCCAAGTCCGGCGAAGTCCTGGTCGGCGAAATCGCCAAGCGCCAGGCCGTCAACAACATCGACCGCACCATCGCATCCGTCAAGCGCCACATGGGCACCGACTGGACCGTCGCGATCGATGACAAGAAGTACACCCCGCAGGAAATCTCCGCGCGTATCCTCATGAAGCTGAAGAACGACGCCGAGTCCTACCTGGGTGAAAAGGTCACCGACGCCGTCATCACCGTCCCGGCCTACTTCAACGACGCCGAGCGCCAGGCCACCAAGGAAGCCGGCGAGATCGCAGGCCTGAACGTCCTGCGCATCGTCAACGAGCCCACCGCCGCAGCCCTCGCCTACGGCCTGGACAAGGGCAAGGAAGACGAACTCATCCTCGTCTTCGACCTCGGCGGCGGCACCTTCGACGTCTCCCTGCTGGAAGTCGGCAAGGACGAAGACAACTTCTCCACCATCCAGGTCCGCGCCACCGCCGGTGACAACCGCCTGGGCGGCGACGACTGGGACCAGCGCGTCGTCGACTACCTGCTGAACCAGCTCAAGGTCAAGGGCATCGACCTGTCCAAGGACAAGATCGCCCTCCAGCGCCTCCGCGAGGCAGCCGAGCAGGCCAAGAAGGAACTCTCCTCCTCCTCCAGCACCAACGTCTCCCTCCAGTACCTCTCCGTCACCCCCGACGGCCCGGTCCACCTGGACGAGCAGCTCACCCGCGCCAAGTTCCAGGACCTCACCAAGGACCTGCTGGAGCGCACCAAGAAGCCGTTCCACGACGTCATCAAGGAAGCCGGCATCAAGCTTTCGGACATCAACCACATCGTGCTGGTCGGTGGCTCCACCCGTATGCCCGCCGTCTCCGAACTGGTCAAGGAACTGGCCGGCGGCAAGGAGCCCAACAAGGGCGTCAACCCGGATGAGGTCGTCGCCGTCGGTGCAGCCCTGCAGGCCGGTGTGCTGAAGGGTGAGCGCAAGGACGTCCTCCTGATCGACGTCACCCCGTTGTCCCTCGGCATCGAAACCAAGGGCGGCGTCATGACGCACCTGATCGAGCGGAACACCGCCATCCCCACCAAGCGGTCCGAGACCTTCACCACGGCGGACGACAACCAGCCGTCCGTGGCCATCCAGGTCTTCCAGGGCGAACGCGAGTTCACCCGCGACAACAAGCCGCTGGGCACGTTCGAACTGACCGGCATCGCGCCGGCTCCGCGCGGCGTCCCCCAGGTCGAGGTCACCTTCGACATCGACGCCAACGGCATCGTCCACGTCTCCGCGAAGGACAAGGGCACCGGCAAGGAACAGTCCATGACCATCACCGGTGGTTCCAGCCTCTCCAAGGAAGACATTGACCGCATGGTCAAGGACGCCGAGGAGCACGCAGCCGAGGACAAGGCCCGCCGCGAGGCAACCGACACCCGCAACACGGCCGAGCAGCTCGCCTACTCCGTGGACAAGCTGATCGCCGACAACGCGGACAAGCTGCCCGAAGAGGTCAAGACCGAGGTCCAGGGCGACGTCGACAGCCTCAAGAAGGCCCTCGAAGGCACGGACGACGCCGCCGTGAAGGCCGCGTTCGAGAAGCTGCAGGCCTCGCAGACCAAGCTGGGCGAAGCCATCTACTCGCAGGCCGGTTCGCCGGACGGTGCCGGCGCTGCCGGTGCCGAGGGTGCCGCCGGTGCCTCTGCGGGCAGCAAGGCCGATGAGGACATCGTCGACGCCGAGATCATCGACGAAGACGAAGCGAAGAAGTAGCCATGCCGCACCACGGTAACGAGGAAGAGCACAACTCATCCGCGAACCATGACGCCAAGCAGGGCAACGGCGAACCGGTCATCCGGGACAACCGCAAGGTTGACCCGGTGACCGGCCAGGCCCGGCACCCCGAAGGCGGCCACGCTTCAAGCGCCGGCCACCAGCAGGGCGCTGCCGATTCCGATGGCGACGCACTGGCCCAGGCAGAGGAAATCCTCAACGGGGTGGACGTGCCCGCAGAGGAATCCGTGGCCCAGGGGGCTCCGGCCGCCGCCGGCAGCGCAGAGGCCGCCGAACTGCGCAACGACCTGCTCCGCCTCCAGGCCGAGTACGTCAACTACCGCAAGCGGGTTGAACGGGACCGCGCCGTGGCCGGGGAGATGGCCGTCATCGGCGTCCTGAACTCCCTGCTCCCGGTCCTGGACGACGTCGACGCCGCACGGCAGCACGGCGACCTCACCGATGGGCCCTTCGCCGCGATCGCCACCAAGCTGGAGAACGCGCTGAAGACCTACGGCCTGGTCCGGATCAACGAGACCGGCGTGGAGTTCGATCCCACGATCCACGAAGCCCTGATCCAGCAGCCCGGCGAGGACATCGAGGTTGACACCGTCAGCCAGGTCCTCCGCTCAGGCTACAAATCAGGAGACCGCGTGCTCCGCGCCGCCCAGGTCATCGTCGCCGTCCCTGCGTAGCATTACCCCAACGCCTCCGCGGATGAGGGGGCCCCGCCCCTACGCTGGGTGGCTAACGATCTACGATCGTTAGCCACCCAGCTCCGGCAGGCCCGATGCCACTCCCGGGCCCCCTCATCCGCTCCGGCTTAGCGGTAATCTCGCCATACGCTTTTGTACTTTGAAAGGAAACGCCATTGGCTAGCCAGGATTGGGTGGACAAGGATTTTTACAAGATCCTTGGTGTTGCCAAGGACGCTTCCGAAGCCGACATCAAGAAGGCCTACCGGAAGCTTGCGCGGCAGCACCACCCTGATACCAACGCCGGGAACGCTGCTTCCGAGAAGAAGTTCAAGGACATCTCCGAGGCCTACTCGGTGCTCTCGGACCCGGACGAGCGCCAGCAGTATGACGCCATCCGCGCCATGGGCAGCGGAGCCCGCTTTGCCCCCGGCGGCGCCGGCGCCCCCAACGGCGGGTTCGAGGACATGTTCGGTGGCCTCTTCACGGGCAACACCGGGCGCCACTCGGGCGGGTTCAACCCGTCCGCAGGCGGCATCCCGCCCGAGTTCGCAGACCTGTTCGGCGGCTTCGGTGGTTCCCCCGGCTTCCAGCGCACGCCGCAGAAGGGCGCCGACCGCACCGCGTCCACCAGCATCTCGTTTGCCGGTTCCATCCGCGGCACCACTATCGGCCTGCGCGAGCCCAGCGGCGAGGTGATCGACGTCCGTGTCCCCGCCGGCATCAAGGACGGCCAGAAGGTCCGCGTCCGCGGCAAGGGCCAGCCGGGTGCGGCCGGCAACGGTGACCTGGTGGTGTCCGTCGCGGTCCAGCCGCATGCGTTCTACACGCGCGACGGCGACAACCTCCGCATCCACGTCCCTGTCACCTTCCCCGAGGCTGCCTTGGGCGCGGACATCGAAGTTCCCACCATTGACGGCGACAAGGTCAAGGTCCGTGTTCCGGCAGGAACGCCGTCGGGCCGCACGCTGCGGGTCAAGGGCAAAGGCGTAAAGACGTCCAAGGCGACCGGTGACCTGCTGGTGACCATCGACGTCGCCGTTCCCAAGAATCTCAACAAGGACGCCGAAGCTGCGGTCAGGGCGTTCGCCGAGGCGACGTCGTCGGCGGACGTCCGTGAGGGCCTGGCAGCCAAGGCCCGGCTCTAGGAGCGGAGGTGAGCCGTGGACATCAGTGCTGACCAGCCGATCTTCGTGATCTCCGTGGCGGCCGAGCTTGCAGACATGCACCCGCAGACGCTGCGGCAATACGACCGGCTCGGCATCGTCAAGCCGAGCCGTGCCCCCGGGAAGTCCCGGCGCTACTCGCAGCGCGACGTCAACATGCTGCGGGAGGTGCAGCGGCTGTCCCAGGAGGGGGTCTCGCTGGAGGGCATCAAGCGCATCCTGGAACTTGAAAACCAGGTGGCTGCCCTCCAGAGCCGGATCGCGGAACTCACCGAGGAACTGGGGCGCCGGCCGCGGGCCGTGGACTCGCGCATCTTCGCGGCCGGTGCCGCCGGCGACGTCGTGAGCCTTTCCCGCGGGCAGCGGCCCCGGCCACGGTCGCAGGCCGTCATGCTGTGGCGGCCGCGCGCCATCGGCAAGTAAGTACAGCGGTTGGGTCCCTGCGAAAACTAGAGTACCCACTACTCGTGACCCCAAAGCCTCCCGAACCTTGAATGGAACCATCGCCGGATCAGCGGCGGTGGTTCCGCAAGTTCTGGGGGTTTTCCGTGTTTGGTGCAGTCAGCAACGGTGTCAACCGCAAGGCCCGGCCATGAGCCCGGGCATGGAGTCCGTCGCGGCATTCAGCGGCTCAATGCAGGGCCAGATGCTCCTGGCCCTGGGGCAGACCATTGTGGTGGTCTGTGTCTGCTTCGACATGGTCCGCGAACTGTCCGTCCCGAGGTCGCACCGGCGCTATGTGGCCAGTACCGTGTTCCGGACACTGGCCATCCCGTCCATCGTCGCCAACGCACTGACGGTCTTCGTGGCCCTGGTGATGGCCTCCTGGGTGGATGTGGTGATGGGCATGTTCGTGCTGGTGGCCATCGTCTTCCGGTTCCACCACAACCAGGACGAGGACAACTGGTGGAAAGGCAAGGGCAGGAAGCTCGCCCGCTGGGCCCGCCGGCAGTTCGCCGGCCGGACCGCTGCCGCCCCGGCCCTGGGATAGCCCGGCAAAGCCCCGGGAGCCCGGCATCGGCAACCTGCGTGCCGGGCTCCCGCTTCAACCTCAGCCGTTGATGACCTGCGGTACCCCGAGTGCTTTGAGCCCTTCCACGCCGAATTCGACGCCGTAGCCGGACTGCTTGGCCCCGCCGAAGGGGATGCGGGGATCCACGGCACCGTGCCGGTTGATCCACACGGTCCCGGCCTGGATGCGGGCGGCCACCTCGCGTGCGGCGGCCAGGTCCCGGGACCAGACCGAGGCGCCCAGTCCAACGTCGAGGGCGTTGGCCTTCTCCACTGCTTCGTCGATGGTGCTGTAGCGGATGATTGGCAGGGCAGGGCCGAATTGTTCTTCGGCGACGAGCGGGTTGTCGTTATCGATGTCCGCCACCAGGGTGGTGGGGTAGAAGTACCCGGGCCGGCCGGTGTCCGGGTTCCCGCCCAGCAGGATGCGTGCGCCGGAAGCCTTTGCCGCCTCCACGAGGTTGGCGACGACGTCGTACTGGGCCTTGTTCTGCAGCGGGCCCAGCACGTTGTTTTCGTCCAGGCCGTTGCCCATCGGCATGGCCTTGGCGACGGCGGTGAGTTCCTCGCAGACGGCGTCGTAGATGTCGCTGTGGACGTAAAGGCGCTTGAGGGCGGCGCAGGTCTGGCCGGTGTTGATGAAGGCGCCCCAAAAGATGTCCTGGGCGATGGCCTTGGGGTCGGCGTCGGGCAGGACGATGCCGGCGTCGTTTCCACCCAGTTCCAGGGTGAGCCGCTTAACGGTGTCCGCGGAGGACTTGATGATGGCCCGGCCGGTGGCGGTGGAGCCGGTGAACATGACCTTGCCGATCGCCGGGTGTTCGGCCAGCCGGGCGCCGACGTCGCGGCCGCCGGAGACCACGGTCAGGAGGCCTTCCGGGAGTTCCTCATTAATGACCTTGGCCAGCGCCAGGACGGAAAGCGGTGTGTACTCGGAGGGCTTCACCACGATGGCGTTGCCCATGCGCAGTGCGGGCGCGAGTTGCCAGACGGTGATCATCATGGGCCAGTTCCAAGGCCCGATCGCGCCCACCACGCCGATGGGCCGGTAATGCAGCTCAGCCCGGGTTTCGCCGTCGTCCACGATGGTTTCCGGCTCCAGCGGCAGGCCGGCCGTGGCACGCAGCCACGCCAAGCAGGCGCCCACCTCGAACCGGGCGTTGGGGCCGTTCAGTGGTTTGCCCTGCTCACGGGAGAGCAACCGGGCCAGTTCCTCGGCGGAACGCTCGACGGCGTCTGCTGCCTTCAGGAGCGCAGCGGACCGGGCCTCATGGCCCAGCGCAGCCCAGGCCGGCTGCGCGGCGACGGCCGCGGCCACGGCGCTTTCAAGGTCGTCGAGGCCGTGGACGGGAGCTTCGCCGACCGGCTGGCCCGTGGCCGGATCGAGGATGGTCCGGCCGGCGCCGGCAGCGGGGGCAATGGACGCGAGGAGCGCATCGTAGGTTTCCAAGGGGTCCTCCACTTCGAGTAGTCAAGGGCGCCAGCCGGGCGGCATAGCGGGTTGCTCCCAGTCTGGTTGAGAGCCCCGTCCCGCTCTTGTCTGTGTGCGCAGAGCCCTTGGACGGCAGCGAACGCAATGTCACGCCAAGCACGTTTTTGCGCAACAGACAGTGGCGCGACCCCGTGTTTCCTGGGTCCCGCCACCGAAGTTGGCCCTAAAGGCTGCCGTGCGTGACGCCGTCGCCCCTTCGGTATTCGGTGTTGTTGGCGGGCTCGCAACCTACCGGGGAAGCGCAGAAGCCACTGTCATGAAAGAAATCCTTGGGGAACAGACGTCAGTAGCTGGCAGGGGTGTCGCCGTCGACGGGTTTGATGTAGTTGGCGGCGAGGGCTTCGGAGCCGCGGGCCAGGAGGGCGACGTCGGCGCCGACCAGGATGAAGTCCGCGCCACACGCCAGGTAGTGCTGGGCGGTGTCGGGGTTGAAGGCGTTGACGCCCCCGGGTTTCCCGGCCGCCTTGGCAACGGACAGGCAGTGTTCGACGGCGGCGCGCACCTCGGGGTGTTCCTGCTGTCCCAGCAGGCCCATGGAGGCGGCGAGGTCGGAGGGGCCGACGAAGATGGCGTCCACGCCGTCGAGTTTGAGGATGTCCTCCACAGCCTCGACGGCCGCCGTCGATTCAATCTGGACGGTGACGCTGATGGTCCCGCTGGCCCGGGCGAGGTAGTCCGGGACCCGGTTCCAACGGGCGGCACGGGCCAGGGCCGAGCCCACCCCACGGACGCCCTGGGGCGGGTACCGGGTGGCCGCCACCGCCGCCTCCGCTTCCGCCACCGAATTCACCATGGGGATCAGCAGGTTCTGCACGCCGAGGTCCAGGTACTGCTTGATCACCACAGTGTCGTTCACGGGCGGCCGGACCATGGTGTGCACCGGGTAGCCGTGGATGGCTTGCAGCTGCCCCAGGATGGACTCGAGCCCGTTGGGGCTGTGCTCGGCGTCCACCAGGAGCCAGTCCAGGCCCGCACCCGCGCAGAGCTCGGCCACCAGCGGGCTGCCGGAACACACCCACATCCCGGCCAGTGGCCGGCCTGCCTTTCCCTTTTGCCTTTGCGCGGCCAGCGCGGAGCGGAAGGTGTCTTCTATTCGAAGCGGCATGTCACAGCTCCCAGGGGTCCGTAGTCGGCGTGTACCGTATCGCCCTTGTAGACCCAGAGCGGACGGGTGAAGGACCCGGCCAGGATGATGTCGCCTGCCTTGAGCGAGTCCCCGTGCTCGGCGATCTTGTTGGCCAGCCAGTGGACCCCGTTGGCGGGGTGGTCCAGGACGCCGGCGGCCACACCGGTTTCCTCCACGGTCTGGTTCTTGTAGAGGATCGCGGAAACCCAGCGGAGGTCCACGGCGTCCGGCTTCACGGGCCGGCCGCCGATTACCATGGCGCCCATGGCGGCGTTGTCGGAGATGGTGTCCACGATGGTCCGGCCCTCCATCTCGATCCGGGAGTCCAGGATTTCGAGGGCCGGGACCACGTAGTCGGTGGCCTTGAGGACATCGAAGATGGTGACGCCAGGGCCTTTGAGTCCGTCCTTGAGGACGAACGCCAGCTCCACCTCCACGCGCGGGTGGGTGTACTGGTCCCACCGAACGGAGCAGCCGGTCTCCAGCACCATGTCATCGAAGATGGCGCCGTAGTCCGGTTCGGTGATGCCCGTGGCGGCCTGCATGGCCTTGGACGTGAGGCCGATCTTTCGCCCCACCAGGGTCCGGCCGGCGTCCTCGTTGCGGCGCCGCCAGAGCTGCTGCACCGCGTAGGAATCCTCCACCGTCATCTCCGGGTACCGGGCGGTCAGGCGGGGGACAGGGGTGCGGGTCCGGCCGGCTTCCACCAGCTCGTCCGCGATGGCCTCAATCGTCGTGGGCTCCAGCATGGCTAGACCTGGACTCCCAGCTTGAAGCCCGTCCGGTCGCCTTCGGGCGAGCCGTCCTTGCGGGTGTAGGAGAAGCCGTCGGCGCCCACGGTGACCGCCATCTCGGACTTTTCCTCGCGGATGATGACCGGCTGTGGGTTGCCGTCCAGGTCCAGGACCAGGGAGGCCTCGGTGTACCAGGAGGGGACCACAGGGTTGCCCCACCAGTCGCGGCGCTGGTTGTCGTGGACGTCCCAGGTGATGGTGGGGTTGTCCGGGTCGCCGGTGTAGTAGTCCTGAGTGTAGATCTCGATGCGGTGGCCGTCCGGGTCCAGGATGTAGAGGTAGAACGCGTTGGACACGCCGTGCCGGCCGGGGCCGCGTTCGATCCGGTCGCTGATGCGCAGGGCGCCCATCTTGTCGCAGATTTGGATGATGTTGTGCTTCTCGTGCGTGGCGAACGCGACGTGGTGCATGCGGGGGCCGTTGCCGCCGGTGAGGGCGGTGTCGTGCACGGTCTGCTTGCGGTGCATCCAAGCGGCGTAGGTGACGCCGTCGGCATCCTTAATGTCCTCGGAGACGCGGAAGCCCAGGTCCTCCAGGTATGCCCGGCCGCGCGGGACGTCCGGGGTGACCTGGTTGAAGTGGTCCAGGCGGACCAGTTCACCGGCGGAGTAGAGGTCGTAGCGCTGGGTGAGCCGCTCCACGTGCTCCACGTCGTAGAAGAACTCGTACGGGAAGCCCAGCGGGTCCTCCACGCGCACGGAGTCGCCCACGCCCTTGGTGAAACCGTCCTTGCGGCGTTCCACCCGGCAGCCGAGTTCGCGGTAGTAGGCCTCGGCGGCGTCCACCTCGGCGGGGGACTTCACCCGGTAGGCGAAGGCGGCGACGGCGGCGATGGGTCCCTTGCGGAGCACCAGGTTGTGGTGGATGAACTCCTCCAGGGACCGCAGGTAGATCGCGTTGTCGTCTTCCTCGGTGACGTGCAGGCCCAGGACGTCGACATAGAACTCGCGGGACCTGGCGAGGTCGGTGACCACGATCTCCATGTAGGCGCAGCGGACAATGTCCGGTGCCGGGACGGTGGGGGTGGGAACGAAGTTGGTCATGGGAGTCTCTCTTCTTTGAAAGGGGGCTGGCTAGGCGCCGAATTTGGGGGTGTGGACGGTGCCGAGGGTGATGTGCACGGCCTGCTGGTCGGTGTAGAAGTCGATGGAGCGGTAGCCGCCCTCGTGGCCCAGGCCGGAGGCCTTGACGCCGCCGAACGGGGTGCGCAGGTCGCGGACGTTGTGGCTGTTCAGCCACACCATGCCGGCTTCGACGTTCTGCGAGAAGTTGTGGGCGCGGGTCAGGTTCTGGGTCCAGATGTAGGCGGCGAGCCCGTACTTGGTGTTGTTCGCCAGGGCGAGGGCTTCGTCGTCGGTCTCGAACGGGGTGATGGCCACGACGGGTCCGAAGATTTCCTCCTGGAAGATCCGGGCGTCAGGGGCGACGTCGGCGAACACCGTGGGTGCGATGTAGTTGCCTTCGGGCAGGTGGTCGGGGCGGCCGCCGCCGGCCAGGAGCCGGCCTTCGGACTTGCCGATCTCCACGTAGGAGGCCACCTTCTGGTAGTGCTCGGGGTGGACCAGGGCGCCCACCTGGGTCTTGGGGTCGTGCGGATCGCCCACCACGATGTTCTTTGCCCGGGCGGCGTACTTTTCGCAGAATTCGTCGTAGATGGCGCGCTCCACCAGGATGCGTGAGCCGGCGGTGCAGCGCTCGCCGTTGAGGGAGAAGACGCCGAACAGGGCGGAGTCGATCGCGGCGTCCAGGTCGGCGTCGGCGAAGACGACGCAGGGGGACTTGCCGCCGAGCTCCATGGAGAGGCCCTTCAGGTTCGCGGCGGCGTTGCGGAAGATGGTCTGGCCGGTGGTGGTCTCGCCGGTGAAGGAAATCAGGGGAACATCCGGGTGCTTGACCAGGGCGTCGCCGGCTTCTTCGCCGAGCCCGTTGACCAGGTTGAAGACGCCGTCCGGCAGGCCCGCATCCTTGAAGATGGTGGCCCACAGGGAGGCGGACAGCGGGGTGAACTCGGCGGGCTTGAGGACCACAGTGTTGCCGGTGGCCAGGGCCGGGGCGAGCTTCCAGGACTCCAGCATGAACGGCGTGTTCCACGGGGTGATGAGGCCGGCCACGCCGATCGGCTTGCGGTTGACGTAGTTGATCTGCGAGCCGGGGACCTTCATGGCGTCGTCGAACTGGGCCACGATCAGGTCCGCGAAGAACCGGAAGTTCTCCGCCGCACGGAGGGCCTGGCCCTTGGCCTGGGTGATGGGCAGGCCGGTGTCGAACGTTTCCAGTTCGGCGAGCCGGGCTTCCTGGGCCTCGACGGCGTCGGCGATCCGGTTCAGGATGCGGGCGCGTTCCCGGGGCTTCATCTTCGGCCATGGGCCGTTCTTGAAGGCTTCGCGGGCCGCGGCGACGGCGAGGTCGATGTCCTCTTTCTGGCCGGCGGCGGCGGTGGCGTAGTTCCGGTTGGACACCGGGTCCAGGACGTCGAAGGTCGCCCCGCCCACGGAGTCCACGAACTTCCCGTTAATGAAGTGCTGGATATGGGTGGGCAGGTCCTCAGGGACGTAGTGCGTGCTCGTTTCTACCGAGGTCGTCATCGTTGAAGTCCTATCTGGGGGTCAGGGGTTGTTGGCCTGGGCGAGGTAGGCGTCCAGGGTGGCGGAGCGGTGGAGCCGGGCCGCCTTTTCGATCTGTTCTGCGTCCGCGCCTGTTTCGATGAGCTTCAGCAGGTTCTCGTGTTCCTCCACGGAGTCGCGGGCGCGGCCGGGGACAAAGCGGAAGGTGGAGGACCGGAGCGAGGCGAGCCGGTTCCAGCCGCGGTGCACCAGGTCCAGGATGTGCGGGTTGGGGCAGTGCTCGAACAGGACGCTGTGGAAGTCCTGGTTCAGCCGGGTGAACCGGACAGGGTCGAAGTGGTCCAGGCACTCGCGCATTTCCTGGTTCACGGCGCGGGCCCGGGCGATGGCCGCCGGGTCGATCAGCGGGGCCGAGAGGGCTGTGGCGGCACCCTCGACGATGCTCAGGGTCTGCATCGTGTAGAGGTATTCGGTGGGGTCGATGCCGGCCACGGTGGCGCCGACGTTCCGCTCGAACGTCACCAGGCCCTCGGCCTCGAGCCGGCGGATGGCTTCCCGGACCGGGACCACGCTGACGCCGAGGTCCTTCGCAATGGAACCCAGGACCAGGCGGTAGCCCGGCGTGTAAGTGCCTTCCACGATGCGGGCCTTGACGGCCTGGTATGCCTGCTCGGACTTGCTGCCGGGAGTGGCAGCGGGGAGGTCGGTCGCTGTGTCAGTCATTGGCCTGCCCTTCCCATGCCTTGTACTTTGCCTGCCACTCTTTGTTCATCGGGTAGAGCCCGTCAACGCTGTTGCCCTGCTTGACCATCTCGAAGATGAAGGCTTCTTCCTTTTCCTGCTGGATGCAGTCCTCAACGAGTTCTTCGGCGATGGCGGGCGGGATCACCAGGACGCCGTCGGAATCGGCCACGATGATGTCGCCGGGCTGGACAGTGGCGCCGCCGCAGGCGATGGTGATGTCGGTGTCCCACGGGATGTGCCGGCGGCCCAGCACGGCCGGGTGCGGGTTGGCGAACCAGGTGGGCATGTCCAGGCCGGCTACCGCGGTGTAGTCGCGGACGCCGCCGTCGGTGATGATGGCTGCGGCGCCGCGGACCTGGGCGCGCAGGGCCAGGATGTCGCCCACCGTGCCGGTGCCTTTTTCGCCGCGGGCTTCCATCACCAGGATTTCGCCCTCGTTGACGGAATCGATGGCGCGTTTCTGGGCGTTGAAGCCGCCACCGTGGATCTTGAAGAGGTCCTCGCGGTTGGGAACATAGCGCAGGGTCCGGGCCAGGCCCACCACGCGGCGGTCCGGTCGGGTGCCCTGAAGGCCGTCGATGCTGACGTTATTAAGGCCGCGCTTACGCAACTGTGAGGACAGCGTGGCGGTGGCAACGGATTCGAGCTTGGCTTTCAGCTCCGGGGACAGGGCCGGCGCGACGGCGGCAGGAGCCTGGGCTTGTTCAGCAACGGGTGCCAGCCCGGCGGCCTCGCGGGAGCCATAGGCTTCCTCCCGCTGCAGGTCATCCACCTTGGGCTGGGCACCAAAGTCGGCGAACGTCGTCGTGCCTTCCTCAACGGTGGTGACCAGCCGCCCGGTGCTGAGGCTGCCGTCGATAGTCTCCACTTCCACTTCCAGGACGTCGCCGGGCTTCGCCACGGACGCCCCTGCCGGGGTGCCGGTAAGGATGAGGTCCCCTTCTTCGAGGGTGAGCAGCTGGGACAGGTCCGCCACCAGGCGGGCGAAGGGGAAGAGCAGGTCCCCGGTGGTGTCGTCCTGGACCAGTTCACCGTTGTGCCAGGTGCGGATGCGCAGTTTTGAAGGGTCGACGGCGTCTGCCGGAAGAAGTGCCGGGCCCACGGGGGTGAACCCGTCGCCGCCCTTGGACCGGAGGTTGGAGCCCTTGTCCGCCCAGCGCAGGTCATAGACGCCGAGGTCGTTGCTGGCGGTGACGGCGGCGACGTGGCTCCAGGCGTCCTCGATCGAAACGCGGCGGGCGGCCTTGCCGATGATGAGCGCAATTTCGCCTTCGTAGCCGAGCAGTTCGCAGCCGGCCGGGCGCTCCACGGGGCTTCCGCTCAGGGCCAGCGAGCTCGAAGGCTTGAGAAAGTAGGACGGCTGCGCCGGCGTGCGGCCCCGCTGGGCAGCGCGGCTGGGGTAGTTGATGTGCACCGCGACCACCTTGCGGGCTGCTGCCAGGGTGTCGCCGTTGACCTGCTCCAAAGCCTTCTCCTCATCAGGTACGAAATCGTATACGATCACTATCACGCATGCTGCCGCA
Source organism: Arthrobacter sp. 135MFCol5.1 (assembly GCF_000374865.1). Taxonomy (GTDB): domain Bacteria; phylum Actinomycetota; class Actinomycetes; order Actinomycetales; family Micrococcaceae; genus Arthrobacter. The sequence continues at coordinate 113,153 of NZ_KB895453.1, forward strand.
TCCGTCAACCCCCGGAATTCCGCTGGTACGCGGGCGTCCCCGGCGGTACTTGTCGCCCGCGTCACATCCGGCGTACAGTGGAAACCAGGCTCCTGATTTTCTATTATCGAATCTCCAGTTCTCATATAGAACACATGCGGAGATCATCATCCACAACGAAGTGAGGCATCCCGTGCAGTTCCACCACCACGGATACGTATCCGGCGACCCCCGCGTCCAACCGGCGGCCGGCGTCGGCCTGAACCGCCCCGAGGACCTCCCCGAGGAAGTGGACGTTCTCATCGTGGGCACCGGTCCGGCGGGAATGCTCGCCGCCGCGCAGCTGTCCATGTTCCCCAACGTGAGCACCCGCATCATCGAACGCCGCCCCGGCAGGCTCGCCATCGGCCAGGCGGACGGAATCCAGGCCCGCAGCGTGGAGACCTTCCAGGCGTTCGGGTTCGCGGAGCGCATCATCGCCGAGGCCTACCGGATCACCGAAATGGCCTTCTGGAAGCCGGACCCCGCCAACCACGCCAACATCATCCGCACCGCCCGCGCCGTGGATGACGAAATGGGCATCAGCGAGTTCCCACACCTGATCGTGAACCAGGCGCGCGTGCTGGACTACTTCGCCGAGTACATGGCCAACGCACCCACCCGGATGAAGCCCGACTACGGTTACGACTTCCAAGGACTGGAGGTCACCGGCGAGGGTGACTACCCGGTCACCGTGCGGCTGGTCCACACCTCCGGCCCCAAGGAGGGACAGGAGCGGGTAGTCCGCGCCAAATACGTCGTGGGCGCCGACGGCGCCCGCAGCAAGGTCCGCCAGGCGATCGGCTGCACGCTCGCCGGGGACCAGGCCAACCACGCCTGGGGCGTCATGGACACCCTCGCCGTCACCGACTTCCCGGACATCCGGACCAAATGCGCCATCCAGGGCGCCGAGGGCAGCATCTTGCTCATTCCGCGCGAAGGAGGCCACCTCTTCCGCATGTACGTGGACCTGGGGGAAGTAGACCCGAACAGCCAGCACTCCATCCGCAACACCACCATCGAGGAGATCATCGCCAAGGCGAACGCCATCCTGCACCCGTACACGCTGGACGTGCGGAACGTTGCGTGGCACAGCGTGTACGAGGTGGGGCACCGCCTCACGGACCGGTTCGACGACGTCCTGCCGGCCGACCGCGGCACGCGAACCCCGCGGGTCTTCATCACCGGCGACGCCTGCCACACCCACAGCGCCAAGGCCGGCCAGGGCATGAACGTTTCCATGCAGGACGGCTTCAACATCGCCTGGAAGCTGGGGCACGTCCTCGAGGGCCGCAGCCCGGAAAGCCTGCTCTCCACCTACTCGGAGGAGCGCCAGGTGGTGGCAAAGAACCTCATCGACTTCGACAAGGAATGGTCCACCATGATGGCCAAGAAGCCGGAGGAGTTCGAGCACCCCTCCGACCTTGAGGACTTCTACGTCCAGACCGCCGAGTTCCCGGCCGGGTTCATGACCCAGTACGCGCCGTCGCTGATTGTTGGCGGCACCGACCACCAAGACCTGGCCACGGGCTTCCCCGTGGGCAAGCGTTTCAAGTCCGCACCGGTGGTCCGCGTGGGGGACACGAACCCCATCCACCTGGGCCACCACGCCACAGCGGACGGACGGTGGCGGATCTACGTTTTCGCCGATCCCGCGCTGCCCGGCACCGGTTCCGCCACGGACTTGCTCGCCGATTGGTTCGCGAACTCGCCGGAGTCCCCGCTGGCCGCCACGCCCTCCGGCGCCGACCTGGATGCGTGGTTCGACCTGAAGGTCATCTACCAGCAGCCGCACACCGCCGTCGACATCAATGCCGTGCCCGCCGTGTTCAAGCCCCTGGTGGGCCCCTTCAAGCTGACCGATTACGAGAAGGTGTACGCCACGGACCCCAAGGCGGACATCTTCGACGCGCGCGGCATCGACCGTGCCGGCGCCGTGGTGGTGGTCCGCCCCGACCAGTACGTGGCCAACGTCCTGCCGCTCACCGCAACGGCGGAGCTGGGTGCGTTCTTCGGGCCCTTGCTAAACCGCCCGGCACCCGCGCAGGTACCGCGTCAGGCGGTGGCTGCCGCAGCCCGGTAGTCCGCGGCCGGGTAGACGCCGAGGATCCGAACCTCGGTGGTGAAGAAGTCCAGTTCCTCGAGGGCCAGCTTCAGCGGCAGGTCCTCGGGGTGGCCTTCCACGTCGGCCATGAACATGGTGGCCGCGAATTCGTTGCCCACCATGTAGCTCTCGAGCCGTGTCATGTTGACGCCGTTGGTGGCGAAGCCGCCCAGCGCCTTGTACAGCGCGGAGGGGACGTTGCGGACGCGGAACACGAAGCTGGTCACCGCCGGTCCGGGCAGCTCGTCCTTGGCCGGAAGCGCAGTTTCCCGGGCCAGGACCACGAAGCGGGTGGTGTTGGAAGGGTCGTCCTCCACGCGCGAGGCCAGCACCTCAAGGCCGTAGATCTGCGCCGCCAGCGGGGGAGCCAAGGAGAGCTTGCGGGGATCGTTCCACTCGGCAACTTCCCGGGCGGACCCGGCGGTGTCGCCGGCGATGACGGGCTTGAGGCCGTGCTCGCGGATCAGCTTCCGGCACTGGCCCAGGGCGTGGATGTGGCTGTGGACTTCCGTAGCCGCTTCGATGGTGCTGCCGGGGATGCCCAGCAGGTCGAAGTGGATGGGCAGGAAGTATTCGCCCACGATCTGCAGGTTGGACTGCGGCAGCAGGATGTGGATGTCCGCCACACGGCCGGCGATGGAGTTCTCGATCGGGATCATGGCCAGGTCGGCCTCGCCGGTGGTCACCAGTTCGAACGCGTCCTCGAAACTGGCGCACGGCACGCTTTCGACGTCGGGAAACATCTGTTGACACGCGATATTGGAGTTGGCGCCGGGCTCACCCTGGTACGCAATCTTGGAGGCCATGATCCGTATGGTTTCACGCCCCGGCGCCAGCTCCCAATTACTGCGGCGTAACGCGCAGCCAGAGGTATTGCCGGGGGAGGAGCGTGACGCCGTCGTGCAGGTGCAGGGCGGCTTCGGAGAGGAGGTCGACGGCGGCAGGGGAGAATCCGCCGAAGGTTTCCCCGGGCAGCGCCTGGGGTGAGTCGCTGAAGTTGGCGAGCGCCAGGACCGTGCTGCCGCCGTCCGGACCGCCTGGGCGCTGGTAGCCGAGCACCGAGCGGTTGTTCGTGCGGAAATCGACCAGCGTGGTTCCGGCAAATTCCGGGGTGCCGGCGCGGACCTCGACCATCCGCCTGAGGCCCGCGTAGATTGCCCCTTCCGGTGTGGCGGGGTCGAGGCGGCGGGCGTATTGTTCCGCCGGGAAGTGCGGGCGGTGCACCCAGCGGCTGTCTTCGCCATGGCCCGGTTCGGAGGCGTAGGAGTAGTCGTTGAGCTGCCCCACCTCGTCGCCCAGGTACAGCAGCGGCACGCCGCCGGTGCTGAACGGCACCGAGTGGGCCAGGAGGATCCGTTCCACCGCCTCGGCCGGGTCAACCTCCATCCCGCACAGGGACGCCGTCGTGCCGGAAATCCTGCAGTCACCCGTCTTGGGGTTGTCCTGGAACGGGACGCCGCGGGCGAAGCTGCCCGGGAACCGGTTGACGTAGAAGGAGTTCAGGAAGCGGCGGTGGTCGAAGCCGTTGATGCCCAGTTCGGCGGCGTCCTCGTCGGCGAAGGTCCAGCCGATGTCGTCATGGCTGCGGACATAGTTCACCCAGGCGGTGCCGTCCGGGATGTTGTGCCTGCGCTCCAACGCCTGGGACAGGAGGGACACGTCCCTGGTGGCCAGGGACTCCCAGATCAGGGCCATCTGCAGCGGGTTGTAGGACAGCTGGCACTCTGCGGGGTCGATGTACAGCGCCACCTCGTCCGGGTGCACGATCGCCTCGGACTTGAACAGCAGCGAAGGCGCCGCCAGCCGGCACACCGCGTTGAAGGCCCGCAGCAGCGTGTGCGCCTGGGGCAGGTTCTCGCACGGGGTGCCCAGCTGCTTCCAGATGAAAGCCACGGCGTCCATGCGCAGGATGTCCACGCCCTGGTTGGCCAGGAACAACATCTCGCCCGCCATGGCCCGGAAGACCTCGGGATTGGAGTAGTTCAGGTCCCACTGGTACGTGTGGAAGGTGGCCCAGACCCAGCGGCCGTCATCCATCCGGATAAAGGACCCCGGGTGGTTCTCGGGGAAGATCTCGCGGACGTTCGCCTCGAAGGCGTCAGGCATGGTCCGGTCGGGGAAGATCCAGTAGTAGTCGCTGAACTCCGGGTCCCCCGTGGCAGCTTTGCGCGCCCACTCGTGTTCGTCCGAGGTGTGGTTGAAGATGAAGTCCAGCACCAGGCTGATCCCGTTGGCCTTCAGTTCGGCCGCGAGGCCGCGCAGTTGCTCCATGGTGCCCAGCTTCGGGTTGACCTGGCGGTAGCTGGACACGGCATAGCCGCCGTCCGAGTGGGGTTCGGGCGCCAGGAAAAGGGGCATGAGGTGCAGGTAGGTGAGGCCCAGCTCCTTGAAATACGGGATGCGGGCGCGGACCCCTTCCAGGCTTTCCGCATAGCGGTCCACGTAGCACACTCCGCCCAGCATGCGGTTGGACTGGAACCAGTCCGGCTCTTGTTCGCGGCCTGCATCCAGGGCCTTCAGTTCCGGGGAGCGCTCCTGCCACGACCGGGCACTCTGGACCACCAGGGCGGCCAGCTGGTTTAGCCAGTCCCGGCGTGCACCGTAGAGGGAGTGGAACAGGCTGCGGAGGGTGGGGAAGTGTTCATCGAGCCGCCGGTCAAAGTCCGGGTCCGGACGCAGTCCAAGCTCCCGTTCCCGTGCCACCGCGGACAGCACATGCCGGCGCGCTTCTTCGTCCTCGTTGACGTATTCCTGCATGTGACCGGCCCTTTCCGCAACTCCGCCGGACATCCCGGCCGCGCACCTGTACGGAAGTATTCCACGTCACACGGGGTGGTGCTGCCGTGACGTGGATGGCGGGCGGGCCGACGCTTAAAGCACGCTGCGGATGGCCTGCTCGAAACTGGTCACGTGCTCAAGGGCCAGCTTGCCCGCCCGGTCCGAGTCGCCGTCGGCCACTGCCTCCAGCAGTTCCACGTGTTCGGCGATGTGCTCCGCCACTGACGGCACCTTTTCCAGCACCATGCACCAAATGCGGGTAGCCAGGTTGTCGTACCGGATCAGCACGTCCTCGAGGTGGGTGTTGGCGGCCGCGCGGTAGATCAAGCGGTGCACCTTGATGTCATAGCGCATGAGGTCATAGGGGTCCTCGGCGCCGCCCATGGTGGCGATGGCGGCGGCGGTGTCGCGGATTTCCTTGCGCAGGGCAGGGGTTGCCAGCTTGGCGGCCCGCCGGGCTGCCAGGGGTTCCAATGACTCGCGGAGCTCGGAGACGTCCGCGAGTTCGGTGATGTCGACGACGGTGGCGAACGTTCCGCGGCGGGGGTACGAGACCACCAGGTGGTCGCCTTCCAGGCGTTTGAGCGCTTCGCGTACCGGTGTGCGGCCGATCCCGAGTTCCGCGGCCAGCTTGCCGTCGTTGATGGCCTCACCCGGCCGGATATCGAGCATGATGAGCCGGTCCCGAAGGTGCCGGTAGGCCTGCTCGGCGAGCGAGAGATCGCCTTCGCCGGCCAGCTGGTTCTCTGTCATTACGCTCATTGCGAGCTCTCCCAAGGTAGCTATTGACTGCCGCGTGATCTACAACATACTATTACGTCAGTTCTAATATATCAGTTACAGATCAGTTATGGATCAGTAACTCCGAAGGGCTTTGAAGGAGAACAATGCAGGACGTACTGAACGCCTCGCTCGCCACGGTGGACGCCGATGTCGCCGCCGCCGTCGCGCAGGAACTGCGCCGCCAGCAGTCCACCCTGGAAATGATCGCGTCGGAGAACTTTGCTCCGGCCTCCGTGATGGAAGCCCAGGGCTCGGTATTGACCAACAAGTACGCCGAGGGCTCCCCGGGCAAGCGCTACTACGGCGGCTGCGAACACGTGGACGTCATCGAACAGCTCGCCATTGACCGCGTCAAAGCCCTGTTCGGCGCCGAATTCGCCAACGTCCAGCCGCACTCCGGCGCGCAGGCCAACGCCGCCGCCATGTTCGCCCTGCTCAACCCGGGAGACACCATCCTGGGCCTGTCCCTGGCCCACGGCGGCCACCTCACCCACGGCATGAAGATCAACTTCTCCGGCAAGCTCTACAACGTGGTGCCGTACCACGTCCGCGAATCGGACCTCCGCATTGATATGGCCGAGGTGGAAGCGCTGGCCCTGGAACACAAGCCCAGGCTGATCGTGGCCGGCTGGTCCGCCTACTCCCGCCAGTTGGACTTTGCCGAATTCCGCCGCATCGCAGACCTCGTGGGCGCGTACCTGATGGTGGACATGGCCCACTTCGCCGGCCTCGTGGCCGCAGGCCTGCACCCAAACCCCGTCCCCTACGCCGACGTGGTCACCACCACCACGCACAAGACCCTTGGCGGCCCCCGCGGCGGCGTCATCCTGGCCAAGGAGGAATACGCCAAGAAGATCAACAGCGCCGTGTTCCCCGGCCAGCAGGGCGGCCCCCTGGAGCACGTCGTCGCCGCCAAAGCCGTGGCCTTCAAGCTCGCCGCCGCCCCCGAATTCAAGGAACGCCAGGAACGCGTCCTGCAGGGCGCCAAGCTCCTGGCTGAACGGCTCCTCCAGCCGGACGTCCAGGCCGCGGGCATCTCCGTGGTCAACGGCGGCACCGACGTCCACCTGGTCCTGGTGGATCTCCGCCACTCCGAACTGGACGGCCAGCAGGGTGAAGACGCCCTCCACACGATCGGCATCACCGTCAACCGCAACGCCGTCCCGTTCGATCCCCGCCCGCCGATGGTTTCTTCCGGCCTCCGGATCGGTACCCCGGCACTGGCCGCCCGCGGCTTCGGCGCCGCCGAGTTCACCGAGGTGGCCGACATCATCGCCGCCGCGCTGATCGCGGCTGCCGCTTCTGGCACAAACGGCACGGGCACCCTGCCCGGGGACACGGCCGTCGAACTCCGCGAACGCGTGACGGCCCTTGCCAACGCCTTCCCCCTCTACCCGCACCTCACCGCCGATGCCGGCCTGGCCGACGCTGAAGCAGACCTGATTGGAGCCGCCCAGTGAGCACCCAGCACCTTCCGGAGCACCCCGACTTCCTCTGGCGGAACCCGGAACCCAAGTCCTCCTACGACGCCGTGATCGTGGGCGGCGGCGGGCACGGCCTGGCCACCGCCTACTTCCTGGCCAAGAACCACGGGATGACCAACATCGCCGTCCTGGAAAAGGGCTGGCTGGCCGGCGGCAACATGGCCCGCAATACCACCATCATCCGCTCCAACTACCTCTGGGATGAGAGTGCGGCCATCTACGAGCACGCCCTCAAGCTCTGGGAGATCCTGCCCGAGGAACTCGAGTACGACTTCCTGTTCAGCCAGCGCGGCGTGATGAACCTGGCCCACACCCTGGGCGACGTCCGCGAAAGCATCCGCCGCGTGGGCGCCAACAAGCTCAACGGCGTGGACGCCGAATGGCTGGATCCGCAGCAGGTCAAGGAACTCTGCCCCATCCTGAACATCCGCGACAACATCCGCTACCCCGTCATGGGCGCCACCTACCAGCCGCGCGCCGGCATCGCCAAGCACGACCATGTGGCCTGGGCCTTCGCCCGCAAGTGCGACGAAATGGGCGTGGACATCATCCAGAACTGCGAAGTCACCGGCTTCCTCAAGGACGGCGACCGGGTGGTGGGCGTCAAGACCAACCGTGGCACCATCAACACCGAAAAGGTGGGCCTCTGCGCCGCCGGCCACAGCTCGGTCCTGGCGGAGATGGCCGGCTTCCAGCTGCCCATCCAGTCCCACCCGCTGCAGGCGCTGGTATCGGAACTGCACGAACCGGTCCACCCCACGGTGGTCATGTCCAACCACGTCCACGTCTACGTCTCCCAGGCCCACAAGGGCGAACTGGTCATGGGCGCCGGCGTCGACTCCTACAACGGCTACGGCCAGCGCGGCTCCTTCCACGTGATCGAGCAGCAGATGGCGGCCGCCGTGGAGCTCTTCCCGATCTTTGCCCGGGCCCATGTGCTCCGGACCTGGGGCGGCATCGTGGACACCACCCTGGACGCTTCCCCGATCGTGGGCCTGACCCCGGTGGAGAACATGTTTGTGAACTGCGGCTGGGGGACCGGCGGGTTCAAGGGAACCCCCGCCGCCGGCATGACCTTCGCGCACACCATCGCCACCGGCACCCCGCACCGGCTGAACAAGCCGTTCTCGCTGGAACGCTTCGAAACCGGCGCGCTCATCGACGAACACGGCGCCGCCGCCGTGGCCCACTAGCCGCTGCCACCAGAAAAGGACTTACGCACATGCTGCTGATCCCATGCCCCAACTGCGGCCCGCGGGACGAAACCGAATTCCACTACGGGGGACAGGCCCACGTGCCCTACCCGGAGAACCCGAACGAGCTGACCGACACCGAATGGTCCCGCTACCTCTTCTACCGGGAGAACCCGAAAGGCATCTTCGCCGAACGCTGGGTCCACAGCACGGGCTGCCGCCAATGGTTCAACATGCTCCGCGACACCGTCAGCTACGACATCCAGGCGGTCTACCCGATGGGTACGCGCCGGCCGGACCTTGCCGCTGATCCGGCCGTCGAGGCAGGCACCGCCAGTACAGCCGCCGACAGCACCACCACCGGTACCGCGGCACCCAGCCTCTCAGCAACCAGCCTTGCCGCCAGCCCTACCCGCACCGCCCCGGAAGGAGCCACCAAGTGACCTCGCAGAACGCCCGCCTGGCAACCGGCGGCCGCATCGACCGCACCATCTCCTGGCGCTTCATCGTGGACGGCGAGGAATTCACCGGGCACCCCGGCGACACGCTGGCCTCGGCCCTGCTCGCCAACGGCCGCATCGCCGCCGGCAATTCGCTCTATGAGGACCGGCCCCGCGGCATCATGTCCGCCGGAGTGGAAGAGGCCAACGCCCTGGTCCGCATCGAGGCCCGCTTCCCCGGCCACGTCGCCGAATCCATGCTGCCTGCCACCACCGTTTCCCTGGTGGACGGGCTCCAGGCCACCCGGCTCAACGGCCTGGGCAAGCTCGACCCGGAAGATGACCGCGCCGAGTACGACAAGAAGTACGTCCACACCGACATCCTGGTCATCGGCGGCGGCCCCGCCGGACTTGCCGCAGCCCGCGAGGCCGTCCGCAGCGGCGCCCGCGTCATGCTCCTGGATGACCAGCCCGAACTGGGCGGCTCCCTGCTCTCCGGTTCCACCGCGCCCGGCCTGGCCGAGACCATCGAGGGCAAGCCCGCCCTGGAGTGGGTGGCGGACGTTGAAGCCGAGCTGGTGTCCGGCGCCGAATCCACCGTCCTGAACCGCACCACCGCATTCGGCGCCTACGACGCCAACTACGTGATCGCCGTCCAGAACCGCACCGACCACCTCTCCAGCCCCGCCGCCCCCGGGGTGTCCCGGCAGCGGATTTGGCACATCCGTGCCAATCAGGTGGTCCTGGCCCCCGGCGCCCACGAACGCCCCCTGGTGTTCGAGAACAACGACCGCCCGGGAATCATGCTGGCATCGGCCGTGCGCACCTACCTCAACCGGTACGGCGTGGCCGCCGGAAAGCGCGTGGTCATCGGCACCACCAACGACAGTGCCTACGCCGCCGCAGCCGATCTCGCCGCCGCGGGGGTCAAGGTTGCCGCAGTCGTGGACGCCCGCCCCGCGCTGACCGCCGTGGCAACTGCCGCCGTCGAATCCGGAATCCGGGTGCTGATCGGCAGCGCGGTGGCCAACACTTCCTCCTCCGGAGAAGGCGCAGCCGACGGCCGGTTGGACGGCGTCACCGTCCGCAGCATCAACGACGACGGCGAGCTCACCTCCGGCGTCGAGCAGATCGCCTGCGACCTGCTGGCTGTGTCCGGCGGCTGGAGCCCGCTGGTCCACCTGCACTCCCAGCGCCAGGGCAAGCTGCGCTGGGACGACGGACTGGCAGCCTTCGTCCCCAGCACCGAAGTGCCCAACCAGCAGACCATCGGCTCCGGCCGCGGCTCCTTCGCCACCGCCGACTGCCTTGCCGAGGGCGTCTCCGCCGGCGCGCGGGCCGCCATCGCAGCGGGCTTCGAATCCGCCGTCGAACCGTCCACGTTCGGTGAGCCCAAGGCCGCAGCGCCCACCCGCCAGCTCTGGCTGGTGCCGGGCGAGAACGGCAGCCCCGACGACTGGCACCACCACTTCGTGGACTTCCAGCGCGACCAGTCCGTGGCTGATGTGCTGCGCTCCACCGGGGCCGGCATGCGTTCCGTCGAGCACATCAAGCGGTACACCTCCATCAGCACCGCCAACGACCAGGGCAAGACCTCCGGCGTCAACGCCATCGGCGTGATCGCCGCGGCCCTCCGCACGGCAGGCGAGGCCTCCCGCGGCATCGGCGACATCGGAACCACCACCTACCGTGCACCGTTCACCCCGGTGGCCTTCGCGGCACTGGCCGGACGCCAGCGCGGCGAACTCTTCGACCCCGCCCGCATCACCTCCATCCACCCCTGGCATGTGGCCAAGGGTGCGCTCTTCGAGGACGTCGGGCAGTGGAAGCGCCCCTGGTACTACCCGCAGGACGGGGAGGACATGGACGCCGCAGTGCTGCGCGAATGTGCCGCTGTCCGCGAGTCCGTGGGCTTCATGGACGCCACCACGCTGGGCAAGATCGAGATCCGCGGCAAGGATGCGGGGGAGTTCCTGAACCGGGTCTACACCAACGCGTTCAAGAAACTCGCCCCGGGCTCGGCCCGCTACGGCGTGATGTGCACGCCGGACGGAATGATTTTCGACGACGGCGTGACCCTCCGCGTGGACGACGACACCTACTTCATGACCACCACCACCGGCGGCGCCGCGAAGGTCCTGGACTGGCTGGAAGAGTGGCTGCAGACAGAGTGGCCGGAACTGGACGTCAAGTGCACCTCGGTGACGGAACAGTGGAGCACCATCGCCGTCGTCGGCCCCAAGTCCCGTGAAGTCATCGCCAGGGTCGCACCCGAACTGGCTGCCAACGGCGGCCTGGACGCCGAGGCGTTCCCGTTCATGACCTTCCGCGAAACCACCCTGGCCTCCGGCGTCCGCGCCCGGATCTGCCGGATCTCGTTCTCCGGCGAACTGGCCTACGAGATCAACATCCCGGCCTGGTACGGGCTGAACACCTGGGAAGCCGTGGCCGCCGCCGGAGCCGAGTTCAACATCACCCCGTACGGCACCGAAACCATGCACGTGCTGCGCGCCGAAAAGGGCTACCCGATCGTCGGCCAAGACACCGACGGAACCGTCACCCCGCAGGACGCCGGCATGGAGTGGATCGTTTCCAAGGCCAAGGACTTCATTGGCAAGCGGTCGTACTCCCGCGCCGATTCCAGCCGCGAGGACCGCAAGCACCTGGTCAGCGTCCTTCCCGTCGACGGAACGCTCCGGCTGCCCGAAGGCACCCAGCTGGTGGAAAAGGGACGCTCCACCAACCCGGCCTACGGGCCGGTTCCGATGGAAGGCTTCGTCACCTCCAGCTACCACAGCGCAGCGCTGGGCAGGTCCTTCGGCCTGGCCCTGATCAAGAACGGCCGCAACCGCATCGGCGAAACACTGGTGGCCGCCGCCGGCGACCAGCTGGTGGACGTGGTTGTTGCGGAAACAGTGCTTTTTGACCCAGAAGGGACCCGTAAAGATGGCTGAAACAGCAGCATCCCCCACCCAGAGCTCCGCAGAGCAGAACCTCTCGGCACGCGTCAGCCCGGCACGCCAGCTGGCGGAAGCCTTCACCGCAGGCTCCCTGGCCGGCACCGTAGAACTGTCCGAGCTCCCCTTCCTGACCATGGTGGGGCTGCGGGCAGACGCCGGCTCGGAAACGGCGCAGCGGCTGGCCGCCGCCACCGGCGGACTGCCCGCCGCCTCCGGTGCTGTGGCAACCACCGGGGACACCTCTGTCCTGTGGCTGGGGCCCTCCGAGTTCCTGGTGGTGGCACCCACCGAGGCACACGAATCCCTTGGTGGGGACCTGATCCCGGCCCTCCGCGAAGCGCTGGGCAACGACGCAGGCCAGGTGGTGGACCTGTCCGCCAACCGCACCACGTTCGAACTGGTGGGCCCCCGGGTCCGCGCCGTCCTGGAAAAAGGCTGCTCGCTGGACCTGCACCCCCGGGTGTTCAAGACCGGTACCGCCTTCTCCACCGAAATCGCGAACATCCCAGCGATCCTCTGGAAGACCGGGGAGGACTCCTTCCGGATCTTCCCCCGGGCATCGTTCGCCGAGTTCCTGGGCCGGTGGCTCCTGGACGCCATGCGGGAGTACGCCTCACCCGAGGTGCCCTGATGGCGCTCAGCGTCCTTGACCTGTTCTCCGTTGGCATCGGGCCCTCGTCCTCACACACCGTGGGCCCGATGCGGGCTGCCAAGCTCTTCGCCGACGGCCTGAAGGGCGACGGCCAGTTGGCCTCCACCGTGCGGGTCCAGTCGGAACTGTTCGGTTCCCTGGGCGCCACGGGCCGCGGCCACGGCTCCGACAAGGCGGTGGTCCTGGGCCTGCAGGGCCTGGAGCCCGAGACCGTGAACACGTTCACCGCTGACGACCAAGTGGCAGCAGCGGCCTTGAACGCCGAGCTGCACATCGCCGGCAGCCACCGGGTGGACTTCAACTGGGAAGAGGACGTGGTGCTGCACCGCCGCAAGTCCCTTCCCGCGCACCCTAACGGCATGACCTTCCGCGCCCTCGACCACACCGGCGCCGTGCTCAGCGAACGCAGCTACTACTCCATTGGCGGCGGCTTCGTGGTGGACGGCGACGCCGAAGGGGCCGACAAGGTGGTGGCGGACGACACCGTCCTGCCTTACCCGTTCGCCACGGCGGACGAGCTCCTGCAGATCTGCAGCCGCGAGGGCATGTCCATTTCCGATGTCATGCTGGCCAACGAACTCACGTGGCACAGCGAGGCAGAACTCCGGGAGAAGCTGCTCGGGCTCTGGGCCGTGATGCGCGAATGCGTGGAGAACGGCTGCAACGCCGAGGGCATCCTGCCGGGCGGCCTGAAGGTACCCCGGCGCGCACCGGCGCTGTTCCGCACCCTGACGGCGTCCGCTGCGGCATCGGCGGAGGCCTCCGCCCAGGCGGCGGCAGCAACGCCGTCGCCCGTCCAGGCACCGGCGGACCCGCTGCTGGCCATGGAATGGGTCAACCTGTTCGCACTCGCCGTGAACGAGGAGAACGCCGCCGGCGGGCGGATCGTCACGGCTCCCACCAACGGCGCGGCCGGGATCGTGCCGGCCGTCCTGCACTATTACGTGAAATTTGTTCCGGGAGCAGACGACGACGGCGTGGTCCGCTTCCTGCTGGCGGCGGCCGCCGTCGGAATCCTTTTCAAGACAAATGCGTCCATCTCCGGCGCCGAAGTGGGCTGCCAGGGTGAGGTGGGCTCCGCCTGCTCCATGGCCGCGGCCGGGCTCTGCGAAGTGCTCGGCGGGACACCGGCGCAGGTGGAAAACGCCGCGGAGGTGGGGATCGAGCACAACTTGGGCTTGACCTGCGATCCCGTGGGCGGCCTGGTGCAGATCCCCTGCATCGAGCGGAACGCGATCGCCAGCGTAAACGCGATCAACGCAGCCCGGCTGGCCCTGCATGGGGATGGCAGCCACAAGGTCTCGCTGGACAAGGCCATCAAGACCATGCGCGACACCGGAGCCGACATGAAAACCAAGTACAAGGAAACCTCCCGAGGAGGCCTCGCCGTGAATGTGATCGAGTGCTGAGCCATGACTGTTACTGAGACCCGGATGCCCGCCCCGAAGGCGCCCACCACCGTGGAGCACGTCCTGACCCTCGACTGCGCCGAGGGGCCCGGCATCGTGCACGCCGTCTCCGGCTTCCTGCTGGAACACGGCTGCGACATCATCGACAACAAGCAGTTCGGTGAGCGCTCCGAAGGCCACTTCTTCATGCGGGTGCACTTCGTTTCCGAGGGCGACGATTCCACCGTGGAAGTCCTGCGGGACTCGTTTGCCCCGGTCGCGGACAAATTCGGCATGCGGTGGCAGCTGGAACGCCAGGGCTCCAAGCGCAAGGTTCTGATCATGGTGTCCAAGTTCGGACACTGCCTCAACGACCTGCTGTTCCGTGCCCGGATCGGCGAACTTCCCGTTGACGTGGTGGCCGTGGTGTCCAACCACCGTGACCACCAGGCGTTGGTCGAGTGGCACGGCATCCCGTTCCGCCACATCCCGGTCACGGCTGACACCAAGCCCGAGGCCGAGGCGCAGCTGATGGACCTGGTTGACGGGCTGGAGGTGGAACTGGTGGTGCTGGCCCGGTACATGCAGGTGCTCAGCGACGACCTGACCCGCAAGCTGGACGGCCGGGCCATCAACATCCACCACTCATTCCTGCCCAGCTTCAAGGGCGCCAAGCCGTACCACCAGGCCTACGCGCGTGGCGTCAAGACCGTGGGCGCCACAGCCCACTACGTCAACGCTGAACTGGACGAAGGACCCATCATCGCCCAGCAGGTGGTGGAGGTGGACCACACCTACGGGCCAGAGGACCTGGTGGCCGCCGGCCGCGACACCGAATGCAAGGCCCTCTCCAACGCGGTGAAATGGCACTGCGAGGGCAGGGTCCTGCTGCAGGGCAACCGCACCGTGGTGCTGCGGTAACCCCAGATAACTGAATTACGACGGCGTGGCCGGCTTCCTTCCAGGGGAGGCCGGCCGCGCTTTATTGTGCCCGGCTGATTCTCCCCATGTTTGGGCTCGCCCGACGGCGTGTCCCCGCCACACGCCGCCGGCTGCGAGTGATGCGGGCGGAAAGGTGGGGAAATTCAGCGGCGGGAGGATGCCCGGACCGGCGCTGCGCGGACCGACAACAACTGATCGCTGGTGGACAAAGCGGAAATCCCTGCCGCTGCCAAGCTGGATTCCACAGCAATTTTCCCGAGCTCATGACCGTTAAGAAGGATCCAATGAGTATTTCGAATTCCGAGACCCGGACCGCTGACGCTCCGGCCAAGGAGCATTCCACCGCCCTCCGCGCCGGCAGCATCGGCGTGCTCGGCATCCTGTTCTTCGTCCTGTCCGCCCAGGCGCCCCTGACGGGGATCGTGGGCGCGGCGCCGCTGGCGGCGGCCCTGGGCAACGGCGCCGGTGCCCCCGGCGCGTACCTGATCGTGGGCATAGTCATCGTGGTTTTCGCCGTCGGCTTCGTTGCCATGAGCCGCAAGATCCAAGCGAACGGCGCCTTCTACGCCTACGTGACGGCAGCCTTTGGCAGGCGGACCGGAGCCGGGGCGGCCTGGCTGGCCCTGCTGGCCTACAGCACCGTTCAGGCCGCCATGTACGGGCTGTACGGTGCGGCCTTCTCCGGGCTCCTGGCCTCGACCGGCCTGGACATTCCCTGGTGGCTGCTGGCCCTGGCCACCATGGCGGGAGTCCAGGTACTGGGCTCCCTCAACATCGAAATCGGCGCCCGCGTCCTGGCAGTGCTGGTGGGCCTGGAGGTGGCCATCCTGCTGATGTTCGGCTTCACCGTACTGTTCCACGGCGGCGGCCCGGAAGGCATCAGCGTTGCGGCGTCCTTTTCCCCCGAAGCGATAGGCGCAGGTGCCCCCGGCGTTGCCATCATGTTCGCGGTGGCGTCCATGTTCGGCTTCGAGTCCACCGCCATCTACTCCGCCGAGGCCAAGGACCCGCACCGCACCGTCGCCAGGGCTACTTACCTCTCGGTAGGGGTGATCTCGGTGTTCTTCGCCTTCATCTCCTGGATGCTGGTGAGCTACTACGGGCCCTCAAGCGTCATGGACGCCGCGGGCGCCGCCCTCGAGTCGGGGGATGCGACGTCCTTCGTGCTGGGTCCGCTGAAGGAACTGTTCGGCCCCTGGGCGGGCATCGTGGCCGGCATCCTGCTGGTCACCTCGTTGCTCGCCGGCATCATCGCCTTCCACAACGGCATCAACCGCTACCTCCACTCCCTGGCCCTGCGCGGTTCCATGCCCGCCGTCCTTGCCCGGACCAACCGGCACCGGGCTCCTGCCGTTGCCGCCTGGGTCCAGTCCGCCACCGCCGTCGTCCTGGTGGTGCCGTTCGCCATCCTGGCGATGGACCCTGTGCTGACCCTGTTCTCATGGTTCAGCGGCCTTGCTGTGGCAGCTCTCCTGGTGCTGTACATGCTCTGCTCAGCCGCCGTCGTCGCGTTCTTCCGACGGGAACATGCCGGCGCCGGGCTGTGGCAGACCCGGATTGCCCCGGCCCTGGCGGCAGTCCTGCTGGCATGGGTCCTCTACCTGGTGGTCAGCAATTTCACCGCCCTCATTGGCGGCAATGCCGAGACGGCCACGGCCCTGCTCGCAACGGTCCCGGCGGTCTTCCTGTCCGGGGTGCTGGTGGAATGGGTCATCGAGCGGCGCCACCATTCAGCTTCCCCGGGCCACGTGCTTACCTAGCTGGCGCGGGATCTCCGGCACTGGCCCGGCGTGGAACCTTTGGTTCGCGCCGGGCCAGTGCGCGTGCCGCGACGATCAGGATGGCCCCGATCAGCGCGCCACCCCACGCTGCGGCCGGAGAAGCGGGCCAGAGCCCTGCCAGGCCAAGGAGCGCCGGAATTGTGGCCGACGCCGGAGCAGCCAGCACCAAGGCCCAGCCCGTGAAACGTTCAAGCCGCACCGCGCCCAGGGCCAGGCAGGCGAACAGCAGGGCCCACAGCGCGGACCAGCACACCCACAGCACCGCGAGCAGCGGATCCGCGCCCAGCCAAGCGGTGGCCAGCAGCATGCCGCAGAACGCCACCAACCCGCAAAACCAGCCAAGGCCGCGTGACCCGAGCCCCAGCAACACGTCCAGCCCCGAGTACAGATAGGTCGCTCCGAACAGGAACATGCCGGCGGCCGTGAGGAGCGGCGCCGGAGCGTCCCCGGCGGCAGAGACATAGACGACGGCGAGCACCAGTTGGGTGCCGCCCACCAGCAGGTTGAGGGCCGCGGCGTCGCGGCGGGGAACGTGCCCGAGGGTCGCCAGCCCGTTGGCCAGCAGCGCGGCACCGGAGAGCAGGAGGCAAATGAAAGGCATCAGCGGCCCTCTTCCCGGAAAACTAACGCGAGGCGGAACTTCTTTGTCACCTGACGGACGTTAGCGGAAGCGGAGGGGCGGTGCCCAACGGGCCCTGGTCGTAATTGGTGGGGACGGCCGGGTGCGGCCTAGGCGCTTTTGCGCCACTCGCTGGGTGAGACGCCGAAGGCGTCGCGGAAGGTGCGGCTGAAGTGGGCTGCGTCCAGGAAACCCCAGCGGCCCGCAATCGTGCCGACGGACTGCCCCGCGTTCAGCGGGTCGCGGAGTTCGCGGCGGGCGCCCTCAAGCCGTTGGGTCCGGATCCAGCTGGCCACCGTGGTCCCGGACTCGTGAAAGACGTTATGCAGGTGCCTGGTGGAGATGAAATGTGCTGCTGCAATGCTCGCCGGGGACAACAGCGGGTCCGAGAGGTGCGCCTCGATGTACTCGCGGACCGAGACGGCCAGCAGCGCCTGCGGCTTCATCCGGTCCGGCTTAATATCCATTTCGGCATGCAGCATGGTGGACACCAGGTCCAGGGCATTCGTTGCCAGCCGGGACCCGCTGGGGCCGTTCAGGACGTCCAGGTTTTCCGACAACTGGCGGATGAACTGACCCACGAGTCCGCTCAGGCCTCCGCTGCCCATCCGCACTGCCGCCAACTGTCCCACATAGTCGGTGGGCAGGGACACGGCGTCGCAGGGGAACATCAGCACCATGATGCGGGTCGTGTCCTCGAAGGCGAGGGTGTACGGCCGGTTGGTGTCGTAAATGGCCAGGTCCCCGGGCTGGAGCACGGCTTCGCGGTTGTCCTGGATCAGCAGCCCGGTGCCCTCCAGTTGCAGGTTGAGCTTGAAATAGCGTTCGTGGGCCTGCGCGATCAGGGCGGGGGTGCGGTGCACTTCGTGCGAGGTGGCGGTCACTTCAACAACGGACATCCGGTCCAGCACCCGGGAGCGCATCCGGCCCTGGAACCCGTCCACGTCAGCTGTCTGTGCGGTGAGGGGCACGAAGGACTCTGCCACCAGGTGCTTCCAGTGGTCGAAGGACGCCGCAACGCTCGCAGTAACGTGCTGGCGTTCGGGCCGGGTAACTTTTCCGGCTGTAGCTGTTGCTGGCATGGATGTTCCTTGCTACAGATGGCCACCTGATGTCCCCCCGGGCTGTGTCCTGCGACACAGTACGTTCAGGCTAGCGCGGGCCGAATCTTTTTTCAACGGTTGGCGAAAAAAGAATCGCTCGGCTGCCTGTCAGGCGTTTCCAAGCTTCCCGTGGCATGATCCGCGCATGAACGCCGTCGCCGCTTCGCAGGACCGCCACCGCAACTTCAATTCCCCCGCGCATCATTCCCGGCTGCGGATGGTGGTGATGCTCGCTGTTGGCGTGGTGGTGGCACTTGGCGTGGGTGCGCTGGGGCACTGGACCTACGCGCCCGCCCTCGGCTGGGCGGCCGCCTCGGCCACGTACCTGGTCTGGGTCTGGAGTGTGATCCGGCACCTGGGGCCCGGCGCAACCGCCGCCCATGCCCGCCGGGAGGATCCGGGCCGGGTCTTTTCGGACACGATGGTCCTCAGTGCCACGGTGGCCAGCTTTGCCGGAGTGGCCCTGATCCTGCTGGATGCCTCCAGCTCGCAGGGCATGAGCAAGGATGCCACGGTGGCCATGGCCCTGGGCAGCATTGCCCTGTCGTGGTTCCTGGTCCACACCCTGTTCACGCTCCGCTACGCGGCCATCTACTACCGCGACGGGACCGGCGTCGATTTCAATGAGGAAACCCAGCCCCGCTATGCGGACTTCGCGTACCTGGCGTTCACCGTTGGCATGACCTTCCAGGTATCGGATACGGACCTGAAGACCAACGCCATCCGCTCCACGGTCCTCCGGCAAGCCCTGCTGTCCTACCTGCTGGGGGCCATCGTCCTGGCCACCACCATCAACCTGGTGTCCGGCCTCATCCACTAAACGCCCGCGTGAGCGGGTTGGCTCCCTTAACGCCAATGGGTGCAGCTCCTGCGGGAGCTGCACCCATTGTGGGAGGCGTCAATTAATCCTTCTTGAAGGCATCCTTGACTTTTTCGCCGGCCTGCTTGAGGTCGGCTTTTGCCTGGTCGCCCTGGCCCTCAGCCTTCAGGCTCTCATCGCCCGTGGCGCTGCCGGCAGCTTCCTTGCCCTTGCCGCCAAGCTTCTCTGCAGCGTTGCCGATCTTGTCGTCCAAACCCATGGAGATGCTCCTAACAATTCGTGCTCGCTCCGGTCTGCACCAGAACCTGACCAGTCAATAGTAAGCATACTTTCGAGTTTAGGGCTCATTTGCCGCCTGGAATTTTGCCAAGCAGGGCGAGGTAGCCTTCCAGCTGCGCGGCGTGGCCGAACTCCACTTGGCCCTCCGGCGCAAGGGCGGCCTCGACCTGGGCTCCCAGCAGCATGTTCAGCAGCTGGCCGGCAAGGACGGAGTCGGCGACGCCGGCGTTGACGTCCCCGCTGTTCCGTGCCTCTCCGAGGTAGCGGCGGATGGCGGCCAGCCACTCGGCCATGGATTCGCGGTGGATGTCAGCCTTCCGTGGATCGCTGACTGCCTTCTGCCAGAACGGGATGACCACGCGCGCTTCATTGATGCGCTCTTCATCGAGGGGGAGGACCTCCAGGCAAAAGGACCGCAGCGCCTCCAATCCGGCCTTGCCTGCCGTCACCTGGGCGATGCGTTGATTGGTCCGGTTGAACACATGGCTGAAGGCGAACTCAAGCAGCGTGTCCTTCGTGGGGAAGTATGGCTTCAGGGCGCCGTTGGCGAAGCCGGCCTCCATGGCAATCTCGCGCATGGTGGCACTTTCAAGCCCCTGCCGGGCGATGATCCGCCACGTGGCATCCACGAGTTCCAGGCGGCGCTCGTCATGGTCAACAATCTTCGGCACAGCGGCCACTCCCTGGAAATTTCTTTGCCCAACCTCTTGTGAGCCATGTTACGGACGTTTATTCTCTACAACTATAGAAAATAAACCCAATGGCCGGCGACGGCCCGGACGAAGGTTTACTCCATGACGCTTGCACCCACCGACACTGCATCAGCCTCTGCGTCGGCCTACCGGCTGGCCACGGCGCAGGAAATCCTGGACGTGCGCTCCATCCTGCAGTCGGAAGGCCACCTCGGCCCGCAGCACAGGATCGCCTACCTGGGCCAGCTGGATCCTTCGCGCGGCACCGATCCAGCGCCGGCCGACCGACGCTTCCGCGTCTTCATCCACGATGTCTCAGGCGCTGCGCCGCGCGATGTCGTGGTCTCCACCACCCGGCACGAGGTGCTCTCCGCCGTCGAACTGGACACCGCGGTGACCGGCGAGCTTCCGGTCCTCGAGGAGGAGTTCGAGGTGGTGGAGGCGCTGCTGGCCACGGACGAACGGTGGCTCAAAGCGCTCGCGGACCGCGGGCTGGATGTCGGGAAGGTCCGGGTGGCCCCGCTGTCCGCCGGGGTCTTCGAATACGCCGAAGAGAAGGGCCGCCGGATCCTCCGCGGGCTGGCATTCGTGCAGGAGTTCCCGGAGGACAGTGCTTGGGCGCACCCCGTTGACGGCCTGGTGGCCTATGTGGATGTGGTCAGCAAGGAGGTCACCCAGGTGGTCGACCTCGGCGTGATGCCCGTCCCGGCCGAGCACGGCAACTACACCGACCCGGAGTTGACCGGCCCGCTGCGGACCACCCAAAAGCCCATCAGCATCACCCAGCCCGAGGGCCCCAGCTTCACTGTCGCCGGCGGAAACCACGTGGAGTGGGAAAAGTGGAGCGTGGACGTTGGCTTCGATGTCCGCGAAGGGGTTGTCCTGCACAATCTCGCCTTCCGGGACGGCGGCCGGAAGCGGCCCATCATCAACCGGGCGTCCATTGCCGAGATGGTGGTTCCCTACGGCGACCCGTCGCCGGTCCGGTCATGGCAGAACTACTTCGACACCGGCGAATACCTGGTGGGCCAGTACGCCAACTCCCTGGAACTGGGCTGCGACTGCCTCGGCGAGATCACCTACCTCAGCCCCGTCATCTCCGACGCGTTCGGCAACCCGCGCGAAATCCGCAACGGCATCTGCATGCACGAGGAAGACTGGGGCATCCTCGCCAAGCACTCGGACCTCTGGAGCGGCGTCACCTACACCCGCCGCAACCGCCGCCTGGTGATCTCCTTCTTCACCACTATCGGCAACTACGACTACGGCTTCTACTGGTACCTCTACCTGGACGGCACCATCGAGTTCGAAGCCAAGGCCACCGGCGTCGTTTTCACGTCCGCGTTCCCGGCGGGCGGCTCGGACAACATCTCCCAGCTGGCCCCGGGCCTGGGCGCCCCGTTCCACCAGCACCTCTTCAGCGCCCGGCTGGACATGGCGATCGACGGCTTCACCAACCGGGTGGAGGAGGAAGACGTGGTCCGGCAGGCCATGGGGCCGGGCAACGAGCGCGGCAACGCCTTCTCCCGCAAGCGCACCGTGCTGGCGCGGGAATCCGAGGCCGTCCGCGAGGCCGACGCCCGCGCCGGCCGCACCTGGATCATTTCCAATCCCGAATCCCGCAACCGGCTGGGTGAGCCCGTGGGCTACAAGCTCCACCCGCACAACCAGCCCACGCTCCTGGCCGATCCGGACTCCTCGATCGCCCGCCGCGCAGCCTTCGCCACCAAGGATCTCTGGGTCACCCGCCACGCAGACGGGGAACGCTACCCGACGGGCGACTTCGTCAACCAGCACGCCGGCGGCGCGGGCCTGCCCGCCTACGTGGCGCAGGACCGCGACATCGACGGCCAGGACATCGTGGTCTGGCATACCTTCGGCCTCACCCACTTCCCCCGGGTGGAGGACTGGCCCATCATGCCCGTGGACACCGTGGGCTTCAAGCTCCGGCCGGAAGGTTTCTTCGACCGCAGTCCGGTGCTGGATGTCCCGGCCAACCCGAACCGGCAAGCCGCGTCCTGCCACACCGAGGGCGGCAGCGGTGGCTGCCACTAGCGCCGCCCCTGCCCCGGCGCCGGCAGCAGGCTGGGCAGCAGCAGGAAGGACGACGGCGGCGGCCCGGGCCCGTGCCGGCGGTCCGGTGGTCCACCCTCGGCTCGCGGCCGTGGTCACCGCCGTTTCCTGCGCCATGCACGTCTGGCTGGCCGCCACAGGCACCCACGGTGCCTGGCTTAGCGCCCTCATGCTGGCCCTTGCCGCGGTCTGCGTGCCCTGTGCCGTCCATATCTGGCGGCACGGCGGGGTGGCCGCACTCCACCGGGTCACCGCGGCCGCCGTGGCCATGGCCGCCGTCCATGCGGGCCTCCTGCTGGGAGCCGGCGGTGCCGGCCACGCGCACGGCGCAGTGCCGTCGTCGTCCGCTGGTGCTGAGTCCGGCGGCAGCGCCCGGCTGCTGCTGGTCATTGGCCTGGAACTGGCCACCGCCCTGGTGGCCGCCGCGTTGGTGGCGAGGCTGCGCCGGCGGTAGGCGGCGCAGAAACGCCAGGCCGCGTGCCGCGAAAGGTGGCGGCGCGCGGCCTGGCGCTTGTCCGGTTGTCAGGCGGGCTTGGCGTACTCGGCCGCGCTCATGACTTCATAACCAACGAACGTCTCGTCGTTTTCCACCCAGGCGTCGTGGCCGGCCGGAATGGAGTAGGCGTCCCCCGCGTGGATGGTGGTGCGGGTGCCGTCGTCCAGCTGGACGGTCAGGGTCCCGGCGGTGCAGAAGCCAAGGTGGTTGTTTTGGCAGCTGTCCGTGTGGACCACGGTTTTGACCGTTTCGGACCAGCGCCAGCCGGGCTCGAAGGTAAGCCGGCCCAGGGTGGCGCCGCCAATGTTGACTACGTCCACCTGGGTCTTGGGCGGACGGCGCTTTTCGTCGGCGTCGTTGAAGGACTTGGTTTCAAGGTCCTTGACCGTTATTGCAGGCATTTCTGGCTCCTCGAAAGGGAGTGGTTATGAAATTCGCCCACGGGCGCTGAGCCGCTCAGGGAATGACGGTCCGGCGGGGCGGGAAGTGCCCGTCAGGAACCCGCCGGACCTTGCGTCGCAACGATTTCAATCTGCTCTCCGGCGCTGGCGATGTCAATGCCGGGCGGCCCATTCGAACCATTCCCGGGCCGGGTTGGTCACCGCAGGGGCCGAGCGGTCCAGCCCTGGCTGCGCCGCCCACCTCACGCCGTTGGCGAGCACCCGCTGGACCTGCGGATGGTGGTACACGGGGTACTCCTGGTCGCCGGGGCTGAAGTAGAAGATCCTGCCCTTGCCCCGGGTGAACGTGACGCCGGAACGGAACACTTCGCCGCCGGCGAAGGAACTGATGAAGATCAGGTCGTCGGGGTCCGGGATGTCGAACAGTTCGCCGTACATTTCCTGCTCGGGGATGACGATGGGGCTCTCCACGCCTTCCGCGATGGGATGCGACGGCTTCACCGTCCACACCAGCTCGCGCTGGCCGTCGTTCCGCCAGGCGAGGGAGCAGCTGGTGCCCAGCAGCCTGGTGAAGATTTTCGCGAAGTGCCCCGAATGGAGCACGATCAGTCCCATCCCACCGAGCACCTGCCGGTGGACGCGTTCGACGACGGCGTCACTCACCTCGTGGTGGGCGATGTGGCCCCACCAGAGCAGGACGTCCGTTTCCGCGAGCACCTCCTCGTCCAGGCCGTGGTCGTCGTTGCTGGCGAGCACCGCCGTCGTAATGTCCGCGTCCGGGTAGTAGGGCCGGAGCCCCGCGGCGATGGCGCCGTGGATACCATCCGGGTAGATATCGCCGATATGGGCGGGCTCGTTGTTGGCCTCGTGGACGCCCTCATTCCAGACCCGGATCCTCAGTTTTCCGTTCATTTGAGCCTGACCTCCCTCTGCTCGAGTGCCGACTGGTAGCAGGCGTCGATGATCTGTGCCCGGTAGAGCGCCAAGGAGCCGTCATGCTCGGCCCAGGCCGCTTCCCCGTCGCGGACTGCTGTCACGAAGTCTTCCACCACGGCGTCGTGGGCGCGGCCGGGCAGCACCGGCGGCACGTAGTCGGCTGACTCGCCGTCCTTGTCCGTGAACACCCGGAGCTGGCCCACGGGCGGGAACGGAGCCCCGTGCACCTTCAGTTCGGCGCCGCCGTCCGTGCCGTAGACGGTGAAGTCGAGGAGATCGTCCGTTTCCCGGTATGTTGCCCAGCCGGCCTCGATCAGCAGCGTTCCGCCGCCCTCAAGGCGGAGGAACGCAGAGGCGAAGTCCTCCACTTCGAAGGCGTGGCTCGTGGCCTGGGCCGAGTACCTGCTGCCGCCGCCCCGTCCCTGCGGGCCCAGCTCCGAGTGGGTGGCGGCAGAGACGGCCACCACCTTCGGTTCTCCGAGCAGGTGCAGGGCGTAATCCAGTGCGTGGACGCCGATATCTGCCAGCGGTCCGCCGCCTGCGAGCTCGGGGTTGGTGAACCAGCTGCCCAGGGTGGGGATGCCGGAGCGGCGGAGCCAGGAGGCCTTGGCGTAGTAGGGGCGGCCCAGGCCGCCGGCGTCGATGACGTCCTTGAGGGCCTTGATGTCGCCGCGGCGGCGGTGGTTGAACGCCACATCCAGGACCCGTCCGGCCTTGCGGGCAGCATCCACCATGGCCTGGCCCTCCACGGCGTTGCGGGCGATCGGCTTTTCGCTCAGCACATGGATTCCCCGCTCCAGGGCCGCGATGGCAATGGGGGCGTGCAGGAAGGTGGGAACGGCCACGCTCACGGCGTCCAGGCCGCCGTGGTCCAGCATGTCCTGCCAGTCGGCGAAACCGTTGGGAATGGCGTATTCGGCTTGCAGGTCCGTCC
Source organism: Arthrobacter sp. 135MFCol5.1 (assembly GCF_000374865.1). GTDB lineage: Bacteria > Actinomycetota > Actinomycetes > Actinomycetales > Micrococcaceae > Arthrobacter. The sequence goes on from NZ_KB895453.1 coordinate 138,029, forward strand.
GGAGTTCCTGCTCCATTCCTGCCAGCGAGACGATGCGGATGCCCTCCAGGTCGCTGTAGGCCTTCAGGTGCTGCTGGCCGGCCCAGCCGATGCCGACGACGCCGACGCGGAGCTCCTTGGCCGGGGCCTTTCCTGGTTCCGGGGGCTTCGGGCCGGGGCTTTGCTGGTAGTTCAAGGGTGCTTCCTTTTCGGTGCCGGGCTGGTGCTGGACTGGGTTTGTGGAATCGATTCCAAAACGGTTCGCAACGAACCCAAGGGGCGTTTGGAATCGATTCCAAAAGCTTGTCAGCAAGAGCGCGGGGACGTCAACCCCCTCTCAGTTCTTCGTGGAGTCCCTGATGACCAGTTCGTGCGGGAGGAACATCCGGCCGCGGCGGTGCACCCCCGGCTCCGTCATCCGTTCCAGGAGTGCCCCAAACGCCACACGGCCCATCTCATAGGCGGGCTGCCGGATGGTGGTCAGTTCCGGAACGCACATCTCCGCCTGGATGGAATCGTCGAAGCCGGCAACCGCCACGTCCTCCGGAACCCGGAGGCCGGCGTCGGTGATTTCCCGGACGCAACCGGCCGCCACCGTGTCGCTGCCACAGAATACGGCGTCGGGAAGGTTGTCCGCGGCGAGGAGTTCGCGGGTGAGCCGACGGCCGGCGTGGAAGTCGAAGTCCCCGGCGGCAAAGAGGCTCTGTGCCGCCTCCAGGCCTGCCTCGGACAGCGCTTCGCGGAACCCCTGTTCGCGCAGCCGCCCGGACCGGGCCGCCCGGTTGCCGATCATGGCAAGCCGCCGGGCGCCGGTCCCGATGAGGTGCCGGGTGATGTCGCGGGCGGCCTGCCGGTCATCGATCGAGACGCCGAAGGCTGCTTCCGACTCCGCCACCTCGCACAACTGGACCACGCTCAGCTGGGTTGCAAGGGCTTCCACATCGTCGTCGGGCATGGTGGGCGAAAACAGGACCAGCCCGTCCACGGACCCGTTCCGGAGCATGTCCACCAATTGCTGTTCGCGATCCGGGCTTCCGGCGGTTGGGGCAATCAGGCTCACGTAGCCGGACCGTGCCGCGGCATCGCCCACCCCGCGGAAGGCTTCGCTGATGACCGGGGACTCAAGGTTCTTGGCGAGGGCCAGGATGCGCATGGTCCGGTCGCGGCGCAGGTCCCGGGCGGAGGCGAGCGGCCGGTAGTTGAGCTCCCGGATCGCCCCGGCCACCTTCTCACGGCTGGAGGCGCTCACCGCGGGACTGCCGTTGAGGACGCGGGAGACCGTGCCCACGGATACTCCCGCCGTTTTGGCGACGTCCTGCACGGTCGCTCGAGCCATTCCAGTGTGTCCTTCCGGGGCCGGGTCCTGCCGTGTTTGGGTGTTTTTCAGCTTAGCCGCCAGCCGGCCGCCGGCAGCGTGCCCGGCGTCACGCGGAGCACGCTTTCGTCCCGCCGCGGTGCCGTGTCCGGCGCAAACCCGGCCTCCGCCGTCGGACGTTCCCGCAAAAGCGTGCCTGCCGTGACGCGCGCGTGCCTCCTGCGCGTGGCGTGGCGCCTGAAACGGGGGAGTGGATGCCTGAAATCACCATTTAACACACCGGAAACCCACCCGGGAATTGCCGCCATACAGTTGGAATCAGACGGCAACAGCCGCCCCACCCGCTGAACGTGGTTTCTCCGGCCACGTCCCTCCGCAGAGCGGCTCTGACGGCAAACGACCGTTCTCTCTTCGCATCACGAAAGGGGTTTCCCATGGATTCGGGAAATGTCGCTTGGATTTTGGCCAGCTCGGCGCTGGTGTGCATGATGATCCCCGCCCTGGCCCTGTTTTACGGGGGCATGGTGGGGTCGCGCCGCATTCTCAACATGATGATGATGTGCTTCGGCGGCGCCAGCCTGGTGGCCGTCCTCTGGGCCCTGTTCGGCTACTCGATGGCCTTCGGCAACTCCGTGGGCGGCCTGGGCCTGATCGGTGACGTCACCGAATTCCCCGGCATGGGGCAGCTGCTGGCCAAGGATGACTCCGCGTCCATCCCCGTCATCCTGTTCGCAGCGTTCCAGCTGTTCTTCGCCTGCGTCACCACCGCACTGGTTGCCGGAGCCGCCGCCGGGCGGATGAAGTTCGGCGCCTGGATGGTGTTCGCCGGCATTTGGGCCACTGTGGTCTACTTCCCCATCGCGCACTGGGTGTTCGCGTTCGACTCTGCGGACGGCAGCACGGTGGGCGGCTGGATCGCCAACGGGATCAAGGCCATCGACTTCGCCGGCGGCACCGCGGTGCACATGAACGCCGGCGCTGCCGCCCTGGCCCTGGCCCTGGTCCTGGGCAAGAGCTCCGGCTGGCCGAAAATGGAACACACGAAGCCGCACAGCCGCCCCTTGGTCCTGGTGGGCGCAGGCCTGCTGTGGGTGGGCTGGTTCGGCTTCAACGCAGGCTCCGCGCTCGCCGCCGGCCAGTCCGCGGCCGTCGTCTTCCTCAACACCGCCGTCGCCGCCTCCGCCGGCCTGCTTGCCTGGGCCCTCGTGGAGCGGGTCCGCCACGGCGCCGCCACCAGCATGGGCGCCGCCTCGGGCCTGATCGCCGCGCTGGTGGCCATCACCCCGGCCTGTGGCGCCGTCAGCCCGCTGGGCGCCCTGGCCATCGGCGCCATCGCCGGGGCCGTCTGCTCGCTGGCCATCGAATGGAAGTTCCGCCTCGGCTTCGACGATTCGCTCGACGTCGTGGGCGTCCACCTGGTCGGCGGCATCCTGGGCACCCTGCTGATCGGCCTTTTCGCCACCGACAAGGCCCCGAACGGCGTCAGCGGCCTGTTCTACGGCGGCGGCTTCGACCTGCTCGGCGTCCAGGCGATCGCGACCGTCAGCGTCCTGGCCTACTCCTTCGGGATCACCTGGCTCCTGGCCAAGATCCTGGACAAGGCCATGGGGGGCCTGCGCATCAAGCCCGAGGACGAATTGCGCGGCATCGACCTCGCAGCCCACTCCGAGCTCGCCTACCTTACGGATGAGGACCCGGTGGAACTGGGCTCGCCGCAGCGGGTGTAACCGCCGCAACGCGCCGGGCGCCCGCCTGCTGGGGGCGGCGCCCGGTGGACGCTTCCGCGTCGCGGGTCCCAGCGCACGAGTCAGGGCCAAACCTTGGACCGGTGCCGGCAACCGCCGGCTTATAGTTCCAGGGTTTGGCCCTTCGGCGTGCCTACTGTTCCGTGCAGGCCAGGATGCCGCCGCGCACTTCGAGCACCGCGGCACGGACGTGGCTGAGGCGCGTCCGCGGGTCCGGCGACATGGTGCCGATGTCCTCACCGTCCCAGCAGGGATGCGTGAAGTAGACCAGCAGCGCCCGCTCCGCGCCGCCGTCGCCCGGGTCCCCGCCAAGCGGCACCACATCCGCGTGGCGTCCGACGACGGGCCGTCCGTCCCAGGACTCCGGCGCCGTGAGGATCAGCCCGCCCAGGTGCTCCTGCCGGGTCCAGTTTCCGGTGCCGTCCACCGAGCGGTACACCGCCTGGCCGCGCCATTCGTCCACGATCATCCAGTACCAGCCGCCCAGCACGAAGACCTTGGGGCCTTCGTGCGGCCGCCCCGGGATGGCCACCCCTTCAAGGACCCACGACGACGGATCATCCGGGGTGTCGCTGACCGCGCTGAAGGTATTGGAGCCGCGGGTTTCGTCCTTGTACCAAAGCCGGTACCGGCCGTCCCCGCACCCGGCGACGGCGGCGTCAATGACCCGCGGTGAATCCAGGTCCACAGCGCCCAGGTACTCCCACTTCGCCAGGTCATGGCTGGCGAACTGCACGATTTCAGCTTTCCCGCTCCAGTCCGTCCGCCGCCCGCCCAGCACCGTCAGGTACATGATCCACCGTTTGCCGATGCGGACGACGTCGGGAGCCCAGAGGGTTGCCGGTGGTTCCGTTCCGGGCGGGATGAGTCCCTCAACGGTGCCCTGGTAGCGCCAGGTGGCGCCGCCGTCGGACGACCTCGCAGCGCCGATGCCGGTCCCATGAACCCACTCGACGCCTGTCAGCCCGGGCGCTGTGGCGCGCCGCTGGGTGTAGAGGAGGACCCACTCACCGTTGAGGTGGTCGGCCACGAGGATGGGGTCCGTGGGTCCATCCCATACCGGATCCCGGTACGGGAGGGTGAAGGCGTCCGCGCGCAGGGGCGGTGCTGTCAGGGCAACGGTTTCCTGGGCGGCCGGCTGCTGGTGCACAGTCTTCTCCAACGTTGTAGTTTTGTGGTGGAGTCCATCATATGCGTCAAAACCGGGTGCTACTCCTTGAACAACCCCGCCAGGTCCTCCGCCGTGATGGCGCCGCCGGCCAGGGCATCGCCCTCCATGACGTCGGCGAACAGCTGGGACTTCCGGGTCTTCAGCGCCATGACCTTCTCCTCGATGGTGTCCTTGGCCACCAGCCGGTACACCATCACGTTCCGCGCCTGCCCGATCCGGTGGGTCCGGTCCACGGCCTGCGCCTCCGAGGCAGGGTTCCACCAGGGATCGAGGAGGAAGACGTAGTCGGCCTCGGTGAGGTTGAGCCCGAATCCGCCGGCCTTGAGCGAAATCAGGAACACCGGCGCGCTGCCGTTCTTGAATTCGCTGACCACGTCGGCGCGGTTCCGGGTGCCGCCATCGAGGTAGCAGTACTCGATCCCTTCCTCGTCCAGCCGCTCCCGGACCTTGCCCAGGAATCCGGTGAACTGGCTGAAGATCAGGGCCCTGTGCCCCTCTGCCACGAGGTCCTCGAGCTGCTCGAAGAGGACATCCAGCTTCGAGGACCGCACCGCGGACAAGGCAGGATCCACCAGTGAGACGTCCAGGCTGAGCTGCCGCAGCAGCGTCAGCGACTGGAAGATGGTGAACCTGTTCTTGTTGACGTCCTCGATCAGCCCCAGGATCTTCTGCCGCTCGCGCTGCAGGTGCGTCTGGTAGACCTTCTGGTGCCTCGGGTTCAGCACCACTTCCAGGATCTGTTCCTGCTTGGGCGGCAGGTCCTTGATCACCTGGTCCTTGGTGCGCCGCATCATCAGCGGCCGGACCCGCCGCCGGAGCTTCTCCAGCTGCGCTTTGTCGCCGTTCTTTTCCACCGGCTTCTGGTAGTACTCCGCGAAGCGCTTGGGGCTGGAGAACAGGCCGGGCGCCACGATGGACGTCAACGCCCAGAACTCCATCAGGTTGTTCTCCAGCGGGGTGCCGGTGATGGCCAGCTTGAAGACCGCCGGCAGCTTCCGGGCGCACTGGTAGGCCTTGGACTGGTGGTTCTTCACGAACTGCGCCTCGTCCAGGACCAGCCCTGCCCAGGACCGGGAGGCGTAGGCCTCGTAGTCGATGCGGAACAAGGCGTAGGAGGTGATGACGACGTCGGCCCCGCCCAGGGCCTCGGCCACGTCCTGGCCGCTCTTCCCGAACGTCTCGCCCACCGTGCGCACGGTCAGGCCGGGCGCGAAGCGGGCGGCTTCGAGCGCCCAGTTGCCCACCACGCTGGTGGGTGCCACCACCAGGAAGGGCGCGACGCCGGCGGGTTGGGTTCCAGGGCCGGCGGCAGCTCCGCCGTCGTGCCGGTCTCCGGACGGCTGCTCCCCGGACGCAAGCCCATGGTCCTTGGCAGCGCACATCAGTGCCAGCGCCTGCACGGTCTTGCCCAAGCCCATATCGTCGGCCAGGACGCCTCCCAGCCCGTGCTTGTACAGGAAGCTGAGCCAGTTGTAGCCTTCCAGCTGGTAGGGGCGCAGCTCGGCGTTCAGGGACGCCGGCAGCGGCAAACCGTCCACCCCGCCCTCCAGGAGCCCGCCCACGGCCGAGCGCCAGGCGGCGGCCTGCTGGTCCACGATGCCCAGCTGCGCCAGTTCGTCCCAGAGCCCTGCCTGGAAGCGGCTGATCTGCAGCGGCGCATCCTTGTTGTCCTGCAGCGAACGGGCTTCCTCGATCAGTGCCCGCAGCTGGTGCAGTTCCGGCAGGTCGAGCGAGAAGTAGGCGCCGCTGGGCAGCAGCATCTTGGTCTGTCCGGAGGCGAGCGCGGAGAACACGGCTGCGAAGGAGACGGGCTGGCCTTCCAGGGAGATCTGGATGCCGAGGTCGAACCAGTCCCGCTGTTCGGTGGCCTTGGTGGAGATCGACACCACCGGTGCCTCCTCCGCTTCGCGGTAGTCGGCGATCTCGCCCACGGTTTCCACGTCCACGTCCGGGGCTTCCCGCAGCCTGGGCAGCAGCTCTTCGGTGAACGCCAGCGTATCCAGGCCCTTGAGTTCCACCGACGCCGCCAGGCGCGGAGTGCCCCAGCCGCCCGTGGCGGACTCGCCCAGGGCGGCCACGGTGTCCCAAGGTTGGCCGATTCCTTCCAGGATGCGGGACTCGGCGGTGTCGTCCCGGTAACCCTGATCGCCGGGGTGCCGCCACAGGGGCTGCGCCGTGACCAGTTTTCCGGTGCGGTAGTGCCACTCCCAGTGCAGCCGCACCCGGTGGTCCGCCCCGTAATTGGCCAGCAGGGACAGGGTGGGGACGGCCAGCTCGGGGAGCTCCACGGACTCGTCCCGCGCCGTGACCCGGGCAGCCTGCTTGAGTTTGGGGTAGAAACCCGTGAGGAACCGCGATTCATCCTTGGCGGGAATGTGGAGGGTGCTGCCGGCCGTGACGAATGCCAGGAGCTCTTCGCTCAGCCCGTTCTCCAGCGGCGCCAGCGTTATGGCGCCGTCCGGATCCGGGACGCCCGGCAGTGCGGCCTCACCGGAGGTGAAAAAGAGGCCGTGCGCGGGCCGGCCGATGGTGCCTACCGCTGCCGGATCAACCTCTTCCCCCGCCACGGTGATGGTGGGCGACAACTCCAGCCCGGCGTCGGACACTGGATTTCCGGAGCCGCCGGGATCCGCCGGCGCCCCGAACCTGCTCAGGGAAAGCCCGACGGCGGCGGGGTCCTCCGCGACCCGGACCGGCTCAGCGCCGCGCGAGTGGACCAGGGCCAGCCCGATCTTGCGGGCATCGGAAAGCAGGCCCCACAGGTTCTTCCCGGCATAGGAGTTCAGGCCCAGCCACAGGCCGGAAGAATTGTGCATCCGGCTGGCGGACGGCGAGTGCCCGGCCAGGAACTCCTGCATCCATTCCACGTGCGCGTGGTTCGATTCGCGCCGGAAGTTCAGGTAGCTCAGCGTGTTCCACGAAACGTCCCCGCGGATCCACTTGCCCTTGGCCCCCATGATGACGGGCCGGACTTTGAGCTGGCGCACGCCGCGCACCGGGTCGCGGCGGCCGGTGTAGGAGAAATGCGGCGGCGGCTCTTCAACCTCGAACTGCAGCGCCAGGGGAACACCGCTGGTCGAAGGCGCGGCGCCGGGCTGGGAAATCAGCGGGCTGAGGGCCTGCTCCCAGTCCGAGAGGGCCGCGGAGGGGGCGCGGGAGACCTGCGTGGCCGTGGACGGGGCCAACAGCTGCATCCGGATGGCCGGGTTGTCCTCCGCCGCGAAGAGCAAGGCAGCCACATGCTTGCAGTCCTTGCGCACGGGGCAGCTGCAGACGCCAACGGTGCAGCTCCAGCCGCCCGCCTTGCGGACCAGCTTGGCGGTAGTGGAATACGGAACTTCCGCGCCGCCCCGGACCTTGCCCAGCATGAGCCCGGTACCGGCGTCGAACGACATGCCCGAAACCCTGCTGGCCATGGCATACGCCAGCCCGGCCGCGAGGGAACGGTCGTTGATGGCGGGTGTCTGTATTGCCAGTGCCGCACTTTCGTCCGGTTGGGATGGCATGGTGCGCGCTACTTTCGGCAGGCCACGGCGGAGCCGGGTCCGGTGGGTGGTTATCTGATCCATCTTAGTTCTCCCGGCAGCAGGCCCATGTCCCGCGCTCTTTCTTGGGCCGCCTCGAAAACTTCGCTTGACGTTCACTTCCTCCTCAATGCTGCCGTGAACTGGCCCCCGTAGCGTGAACAGCGTCCGGAGCACCACCACCCCAGCAGCGAGGAATTCCATGATCACCACGCCCCAGCCCGTCGTCCTGACCAGCAGCAGCATTGAAGCGAGCGATGAGGAAGCGGTCCAGGCCAACGTCACCGTCATCGACGCCATGCATACGGCCCTGCTCCGCACCGAGGAAATGGCGCCGGTGGCTGTCCGCAGCTACTACGTCGATTTCTACCTGACGCAGGCGCTGGAAGGCGGCTTCGCGCAATACGCCTTCCTGGCGCTCGACCGCACCGCGACGGACACGCTCATCCGCGAGGGCATGGCGGGCATGGGGGCCACCGCGCACCTGGAACTGTTCAACCGCGCCGTCGAATGCTACGACGCGCTGTCCGGGGAGGAAACGGAGCTCTACCTCGACGGCAGCGTCGATGACAGCGGCGATGTCCCCGACGCCGTCCTCCGGATGGAGGAGCTGGACGGCGAATTCGAGGAGCTGCTGGAGCAAGAGAACATCACGGCGCTCAACGCCGGCTGGCTCCGCCGCCAGGCAGACCTCGTGGTGCTCGACGACGAGGAGGTGGGGCCATACATCCAGGGCCTGGTTGCGCACATCCCGGACCTGCCGGAACGCCGCGCCCAAGCCGATGCCGAAGCCCTCGAGGACGCGCCGGACTTCGAAGTGGTCATCCGCGAACTGTGCGACATTGCCGGCGTCGAGCTCACGAAGATCACCATGGGCGACCCCAACTACATTCACGACGGCGAAAAGACCCTGGCGTGGCACTTCAGCACCGACAACGGCGACTTCCTCATGGTGGAAGAGGAGGACGAGGCTTTCATGATCAATCCCGAGACCCAGGAGATCGTGGCCGCCGTGGAATTCGAGGACGCAGACCTGGTGGAGGCCTAGCAGCGCGGGTGGCCGCTCCGTTCCCGGCGCGGCCACCCGGGGAGGCCGGAAATAAAAAAGCAGACACCCGTAACCTCCGCCACGTCCCCGGCGATGTAGTCAGTGATGGGTCCGCCCGCCGGGCCCAATAGGACGTGTTGTCTAGGTTTGGAGAAGTTAAATGTCTGTGTTCACCGTGCTCGCCACCAGCAAAGTCGCCGCCGGAGTCCTGGCTGCAGGAACCCTGGCCGTTGGCGGAACCGGCGCCGCCGCCATCTCGGGCGTCCTGCCCACCCAGGCCCAGCAGACGGCCCATGAAGTCTTCGGCGCACCGGCCCCCAAGCTCGGCGCCGACGCCGCGGCCAACGGCCAGGCCACCCCGGCGCCCACCGCCACCGCCGCCGTTTCCGACGCCCTGAAGACCGCTGACGCTTCCGCGGACGCCGGCGCCAAGGCCACCGGCACCGCTGCGGCCGGAGACGAAAAGGTCTCCGCCACCACCACCGCCTCCGCCGACGCCAAGACCGCTGTAGACGCTGCCGGTCCGGCTGCCCTGGGCCTCTGCACCGCCTTCGCCAATGGCGGACTGAACGCGTCCTCGACGGCGTTCTCCTCGCTGTCCATCGCCGCCAAGGGTGACGCGAACATCAAGAGCTACTGCGCTGACGTCGTGGCCAAGGCCGACGTTGCCGCCAAGGCTGCTGCCGCAGCCAAGGGTTCAGCCTCGGTTGAGGCCGAAAAGCCCGCGGTTCCGTCCGTGCCCGCCGTCCCTGCCGTTCCGGGCGCCGAAGGCAACACCACCGTGCCCGCCGTTCCGGCCGTTCCGGCAGTGGGTGGCAACACCGCCCACGCCCCTTCAGTTTCGGTCCGCTAAGGCAGTTGGCTAGTCTGGACTGCGGCTGCGGCCGCAGTCCGGGCACCCGGGCGGGGTGCGCATGCCTGGGGACAGCACCCCTGAACCACCCGCAACAAGGCAGCCGGAAGACCACGGAAACTGGCAGTCCATACCGCAAACCGGGAAAGCCGCGAACCGGATCCCGGGATGGAGGAGCCGCTGGTGCTAGACACTTTGGCCCAAGAAGAGTCCGACATATTCGACAACGCAGCCGGAACGGATCCGGCCGCGTTGTTCGCTGCTGCCTACAGAACCTTTGCGGGGCCGGTGCAGGGCTACCTCAAAGCACGCGGACTTGATGACCCCGAAGCCGTCACCCAGGACGTCTTCATGGCGTTCTATCCCAGGATCGGCAACCTCACCGGCGGGCTGCAGGGCGCCAAGTCGCTGCTCTTTTCCATCGCCCACGCCCGCATGGTGGACTACTACCGCCGGCTGGAGCGGCGCCCCCAGCTGACACCGTACGACCCCCAGCACGACGGCCGGACAACCCCGTCCGCGGAGGACCACGCCGTTGAACTGACCGGCGGAGCCGCCGCCATGCTGGAAGGACTCAGCGAAGAACACCAGGAGGTCCTGGCCCTTCGCGTCGTGGCTGACCTGTCCATCGAACAGGTGGCCGCCATCATGGGCAAGAGCGCCGGAGCCATCAAGCAGCTCCAGCGCCGCGCCCTGCAGAACCTTAAGGCCCAAACGCTCAAGAGAAACCAGGCGAATCATGAGTGACACCGCAGGACCCCGCAACGACGGGGTGGTTGACGAACTCCTGCTGGAGGCAGGCCTCGACGACGACGGCCAGCTCCGTGACGCCCTGCTCGACCTGCGTTCGCTGGCAGCCGGGACCCCGGAGCCTTCAGCCGGAATCGCCGCCCTGATGGCCGGCGCGGCAACCGCCGCCCCGGCCACCACCGTGCTTCACGCCGTGGCCCCGGCAACGGCGGCGCTTCCTGCGGCCAAACCGGCAGATGAACTGGCCGCCCGCCGCAGGGCCAAGCGCCGTATTACGCTCACCACGCTCTCCGTTGCCGCGTCCCTCGCGGCCGGCGGCGCGGTCGCCGCCGCCTCCGACCAGGGATTCCGTGATTCGTTCAGCCAGCTGAACCAGGCAGTCACCTCCTTCGTGACCGGTTCCACCGCCGCACCCGCTGGCACCAAGGGCGGGGAAGTGCCGGTGCCTGGCCCCGCGCCGACCCGGCCCGCGGCCGCCAGCCCGGAGGCCGTTCCAGCGGCACCTGCAACCGCTCCGGCACCCGCCGGCGGGGCGTCGTCGTCGGCTGCCTCGCGGCCGGGCAGCACCCCCAGCCACGGATCGTCCGCGTCCCCGGCCCCGAAGCCGGCCGGGGTGCCGGCGGAGCCGTCACTGCCCACGGAGGTCCCCGGGGACGTCAGGAAGGGCCTGGAGCAGGCACCGAAACTCCCCGTCCCCGTCCCCACCGGGGTCCCGCTTCCCGGCAAAGCCACAGACGTTCCCCTGAAGTAAGCCGGACTGCCGTCGAAGGCCAATCAGTAGGCCTGCCCCGCCGCCTTGGCCATGGCACCTGACGGATCGGACAGGAACCACACGCCGCCGACGCCCTGGCCGAGGGTGTCTCCGGGTTTGGTGTCCTTGGCGAAGTAGTACAGGGGCATGCCGTTCAAGGTCACCTGCTTCTTTCCGTCCGCGCCCGTGATGGTCCCCAGCTTGCCGGTGACCCCCTCCGCGGTGGGCGTCCCGGATGTGGTGGTCAGCGGCGGCCACTGGACGGCGCAGGAGCCGGTGCACGCGCTGGTGCCGGAATCCTTGGTGTCCTTCGTGAAGAGGTAGAGGCTCATTCCCTTTCCGTCCACCACAATGCTGCCCGCGGCTGAGGAGGACGCCGTCTTTAGCTCGACGGCGGCCCCGGCCGGCGAGGATGATGCGGAGGACGAAGGCGAGGAGGCGGAGGACGCGGAAGCCGCGGTGCCTGTTGCCGGGCTGGTGGCAGCCGGCGCGGTGCCGGAGCTGCTGCCGCAGCCGCTGAGGGCTGCGGCGAGGGCCAGGATGGCGAGGCCCGGCCCGAGATGGTGCTTCATGGTGTGCTCCCTTGGCTGGTTCTTTCCTTGGTAGGGCCCGGCGTCGGATCACCGGACGCTAACCCCTACGACGCCTTCGGGTGAAGAATGGTTCACACGATGCGCGCGATTGAACCTTTTCCGCCCCGCGGGCGTCGTAACAGCCGGAAGCGCAGGGTTTCGGCGACAAGCCAGGTGACGGGAGGGTGGGATGCCGCTCGATGACGGCGTGGTGGAGGCAATCTACCGCGAACACGGCAGCGCCCTGCGCCGCTTCGTGCTCAGCGCAATCCGGGATCCGCAGCTGGCGGAGGACGTGGTCCAGGAAACTGTGCTCCGCGTCTGGCAGCACGCCCCGGACATCAACGGCAGCTTCCGCAGCTACCTGTACCGCACAGCCAGGAACGTCATGATCGACAACTATCGCCGGAGCCAACGCCGGCCGGCTGAGGCCCTCGGAAGCGGCCTCGCAGATCCCGTCGAGGTGGTGGGACGCGTCGACGACATGCTTAACCGGGTGTTGATGGAGGAAGCGCTGTTGAGGCTGAGCAAGGAACACCGTGAGGTCCTGGTGGCCCTGCACTACCGCCGGTTCACGGTCAACGAGGCGGCCGCCCAGCTCAATATCCCCAGCGGCACGGTCAAGTCCCGCGCGTACTACGGGCTCCGGGCCCTGCGCACCATCCTGGACGAGATGGGGGTGGAACGGTGAGCGCCAACCCGCACCACCTGCTCGGCGCCTACGTCCTGGGCGGGCTCGATCCCCAGGATGTCGCCGTCTTCGAAAGCCACCTCCAGGACTGCGCTGCCTGCCGCAAGGAGCTGGCATCGCTGGAAAAGGTGCCTGTGCTCCTGGACGCCCTTCCCGTCCCTGACGCCCTGGCGCTCACCGCGGTACCCGGTGGGCGCGAGGATGCCGGAAGCAACGTTCCCGCCCGCCTTTTCGAGGAACTGTCCCGCCGGCGTCGGAATGTACGACGGCGGTGGGTGGCTTTGGCGGGCGCCGTTGCGGCCGCGTGCCTGGCAGTGGGCCTTGCGGTGGGGCCCTTGCTGGTCAGGCCGCCGCAGCCGGATGCCACTTACTCCGTGGCTTCCGGGGACGGGCTGCAGGTCCACATCGACATGGCGCGCAAAGCCTGGGGGACCGAGCTCGCCGTGAGCGGCAGCAGCTTGCCCGCGGACGGGACGCTTTCGCTGTGGGTCCGCGACCGCGCCGGGGGCGAGGACCGTGCCTGCGCCTGGTCGGCCACCCCCACGGGGAAGGTCAAGGTCACCGGGGCAACGCCCATCCAGCTGGCCAGCATCTCCAGCGTGGAACTGCGCGACGGCGCCCAGCACGCGGTGGCGGTGATTACGGTTCCGTAGGCCCACCCTGCCCGGCGTTCATCGCCCGGAACTCTGCCACCAGCGCCTCGTCCTCGCAGGCGCGGGCGAAAGCCTCGATCCGCCGTTCGATCTCGTACCCGAGCAGCCGGCTGCCGATCCGCTCCATTGCTGCCCGGAGGACGGCCGGCCGGCAGGAAAAGGTGTACTTCCAGACCGCCCGTGTGCCGCCGTCGTCCGCGGTGAAGCGCCAGCCGCCGCCGAAATTATCGAAGAACCACGGACCGGACACCATGGTCATCCCGACGCTGCGCGGCGGCGCGAACGAGACATACTGGCTGACCATGGACAGGCCCAGCCGCGACCTTGTGCGGGTCCGGACGCCTTTTCCGGGAGCCCGGGCGCCGTCCAGGAACCCCTGCGCGGAAATGAAGGGATCCCACTTCAGCCGGAAGGTCCCGGTGGTTTGGGAGAAGGCAAAGGCAGTATCCGGGTCGATGCGGATGAAACGTTCGGCTCGTACCTGGGGCATGCCCCAACCCTAGCCACCCGCACCGCCGTTTACTTGCTCATTTTTGCCATCCGGGCGCGCATTACCATGTACGCGCCGTAGCAAATCAGGCCCGCCCCCACCGCGGCGAGGAGGTACGGACCCAGAGGCTGGTCGCGGAGGGCGCGCAGGCCACCATCGAGGCCCGTGGAGTCCTCCGGGTGCTGTTTCACGGTGGCCACGACGATCAGCAGGCCGGCGAGCAGCAGCACCGTTCCCTTCGCCAGGTAGCCGGTCACACCCAACGCGGTGACCGCCGTCCTGGCCGGGCCGGGAGCGGGCATCCGCAGCTGTTTCTGGAAGGACTTCTTGGGTCCCCTGATGCCGTACACCACGCCCGTGACCGCCACCGCCACGCCGATCAGCACCAGCAACGCCACACCGCCGGGCGCCACCATCATGGAAACGGTGAAGTCGCTGGTGGCCTTGCGGTTGTCGCCGCCGGAGCCGGTGCCGGTGACGAAGTGCCACAACGTCAGGGCCAGCACGGCGTAGACGATGGCCTGCAGGACGGCTTTGGCCTTGTTCTTCGCTTTGGTCTTGGTGGGCTGGTGGTTGAAGTCGAAGATCGCATCGCTGGTCTGCCACAACGACAGGGCGGCGCACGCGGCGAAGCTGCCCCACAGCAGGAAGGGGCCAACGGGCATGGTGGCCAACTCGGCCACGGCCCCACTGAAATCGGCGCTGCCGGTACCGCCCACGGCGAGCCGGATGGCAATCGCCCCCACCAGCAGGTGCAGGATGCCGCTGACCGCGAAACCCAGCCGGGCAAGAATTTCCAGGACACGCGAATTCGTGACGTCTTCGGCCTTGTCAACGGCCTGCTGCAATTCTTTTTTGATCGTCGTTCCTTTGGCCAAGCGCGGTGGTGCGCTGGTGTGCGTGCCCTTCTTACAAGGGCAATCGTGCCACGCCGGCCCGGTCCGGAACAGCCGGCCCCGCAAGCGTCCGCCGGCCGCCGCACGGCCCAGCCGTTGCTCCCGAGTACGGGGATGGGGAGGGATCCCCATCGCCGGGCCCGGCCACCTGTGCAACCATAAGGACCAGCGATTCACACGCACTGCACACTTTCCGGGGGAAACCATGACTTTTTACGGCGCTGACGTCAGCCAGTTGCGGGCTCTGGCCAAGGCAGCGGACCAGGCGGCGTCTCTTTTGAGCAGCCGGGCCGGCACCCTGCACAGCCAGATCCAGTCCGCTCCGTGGAAGGGACGGGACGGTGAGCGCTTCCGCCAGGAGTGGAGCGGAAGCCACCGGCCCAGCCTGGACAAGGTGGTGGCCAGCCTGCGGGAGAACTCAAAGGTCCTGATGCGGCAGGCCGACGAGCAGGAAAAAGCCTCCACCGTGGGTTCCGGCGGTTCCGGGACCAGCACCTGGGACCGGCTGACCTCGCTGGCCGCCCAGGCCCGGGAGTGGCTGAAGGAGAAGGCCGAGGCGGCCAGGGCGGCAGCCGAGCACCGCCAGGAACTCGAAGCCGGGCTGGAGCGCATGGTCAACGCCAGCCCGGAAGAGCAGGCCAAGTGGTGGGACAGCCTGTCAGCGGCAGACCGCAAATACCTGATAGAAGGCGAAGGCAGTGACGGGCCCTTCGCCGAGGACCTGATGCGCATGGACGGCGGCATCCCGGCCGCAGCCCAGCAGTTGGCCAAGCAGCACCTCCAGGAGCTTGCCAAGGCGGATATCCCGATCTACTCGGAGACGGGCAAGGCCTCCATCGAGGCCCGGGTGGCCTGGGTCCACGGCGGCGCCGAAGTGGGCACCGAAGTGGTGGAGAACGCCGACGGTTCCGCCACCATGAAGGTGTACGGAAACATGGGCCTGGGCGTGAACGACACCACCGGCACGGCAGGAGCCACCCTGACCGGGGAAGTATCCCGTGAGTACACGTTCGCCAGCGTGGAGGAAGCCATGGCGGCCCGTGAGCAAATGTACAAGGACCTGCCGCCGGACAGCATCGGCGATATCAAGGACGTGGCCGGAAACCCGCCCGGCTACATCCTGGACACCATCAACGATGCCGCCCACGACAACGGCTCCACCGGCCAGACGGACAAGGCCAAGGGAACGTTCTCGCTGGAGGCCTCGGGCGAATCCGGCCCGGCGTCCGGCTCGGCGAAGCTCGACCTCGCGTACGAGCGCAACCTGACGGACGGAACGTCAACGGCCAGCGGCGAGGTCTCGGCACAGGGCAAGCTCAACCTGGACGGCCGTGTCTTCGAGGCCTCCGGCAAGGGGGGCCTGCAGGTCAATATGGACAAGGGCAACAACATCGATTCGGTGTCCGTCTCCATGGACGGGACCGTGGCCCAGGGCGTCACCGAAGGCGTGGACGGGAAGGCCGCCAAGTTCGACTCGACCGTGACCGCGGGTACCCAGGGAACGGTCAAGATCAACGTGGATTACTCCCCGGAAAACCGGCCCGTCATCGACAGCTACCTTCGCAACGTTGCCCTCGGCAATGAGGCCGGTGCTGCCCGGGACGCCGCCAGGTTGTACGAGGCCGGCTCCGCCACCGTCCAGGTGAACTCCGTGGTCACCGCCACCAACGAGGCGGGGTTCGACGTGAAGCTCGGCGAGGTGGAAGTGAAGACCGAGAACCAGGCCACCACCAACGTCTCCACGTACTATAAAGTCCCCAACGACACCAAGCTCGAGAGGCTCTGAAACCATGTCAGTGCACATCGAATCCCCGCTGGGCTTCACCGCAGACTTCCCCGAGCACACCCAGGTCCTGGACGACTCCACCGCCGGGCCCAACAGCGAGCAGTACGGCCTGCTGGGCGGCGTCCTGGTCACCGTGATCAAGGACGACACCTCCGTCCAGGATGCGCCGCAGGCCAACGGCTGGGCCCACCTGATGTCCGACTTCTACCGCGAGGAGCGCGGCGGCACCCTGCTGGCCGAGGGCGAGCTGAACCTCCCCGGCAAGTCCGCGTATGGCGTGGTGGTGGGTTATGACGACGCCGAAGGGGCGGCCAAGGTGGCAGCCACGGTAGGCGTGTGGGAGAGCGGCCGGTTCATCGGCGTGGTGGTCATCTGGCCGTACCTGAACGCTGAGGCGGAGCCCCGGCTGGACATGCTCAAGGAGATCGTGGCCGCCATTAACGTGGGATAACGCGCCCGCGCTGCAGCAGCCGGGAGGGCCTTGCCGTTCGGCGTGTCAGCGGCGGCGGTAGCAAAGATCGAAGATCAGCCGGCCGGCCTCGTGGGCCTTCGCCTCGAAGCTGGTCCGGATCCTGCCTTCGAACCGTGGCGCCCAGCCGCCGGTTTCGTCCACGCCTTCATTGGGACCGGTGTGCCCGGTGCTTACGGGCGCCCGTCCTTCCCTGACCGGTGCACCGCCCACCAGTGATTCGACGCCGGACTGCCACACCTGGGTGAGCGGGCTTTCAGGTCCGCGGCGCTCGCCGGTGTGCAGGTTTTCGAAGTCCGCCGAGCCGGCCATGACGTCCCGGACGTGGATGGCGTAGTTGGACCAGTCGGTGGCGATCCGGAACAGGCCGCCTGGTTTTAACGCCTTTGCCGCCAGGGCGGCGAACTCTGGCTGGATGAGGCGGCGCTTGTGGTGCCGCGACTTGTGCCACGGGTCCGGGAAGAAGACCCACAGTTCGCTGACGGAGCTTGCGGGAAGCATGGTGGCCAAAACCTCCGGGGCGTTGGCCTCCACCACGCGGACGTTGGTCAGGCCGCGGCTGTTGATCTTGATGATGGTGTTGGCGAGCCCGGGCGTGTAGACCTCGACGGCCAGGAAGTTCGTGTCCGGGTTCTGTTCTGCCGCGTGGCAGATGGCATCGCCCAGTCCGGACCCGATCTCGACGACCAGCGGGGCCTCGCGGCCAAACTCGGCTGCTGCGTCGAAGGTGTAGTCGGGGTGGACCGAGGTGTTGGCCACGTGCCGGGGAACGTCCACGGCCCACCGCTCCGCATGCTCGGCCCAGGCGGCCTGGCGGCGGCCCTGCAACCGGGTGCCGCGGCGCACGAAACTGACCGGCCGGCCGCCGTAGGTACCGAAGGAGGCTTGGGTTCCGGGCGTGACAGGCCTGGGGACATGCGGCTGCTGGGGGTTTTCAGGGGATTCGCTCATCCCTTCCAGAATAGCGCCGCGAAGGGAACGGCGGTCAGGGCATCATTCGGGCAGCCCGGCGCAGCGCGCTCCTGCAAGAATGGGCGGATGACGGACGCAACGAATGCCGACGCAAGGAAGCAACGGCGAGGGGCTGTCTCCGAAGAAAGCCAAAGACGTCCCAGGACGGGCAGCAGCCTGGTGGATCCGGGTACTTTGGTGGACGCGGAGGTTGACGAACTTCCCGCGCCCGGGCCCACCCGTGTGGGCGGCCGCCGCGACTTGGCTTATCTGGGTGTGTGCCTGGTGCTGATCGGCTTGAACCTGCGGAGTGTCTTTTCCAGCCTGTCTGCTGTGTTGCCGGAGGTGACCGCGCAGGCGGGGCTGCCTGGCTGGTCCGTGGTGGTGTTAACCACGGTTCCGGTGACGTTGCTGGGTGTCTTTGCCCCGGTGGCCCCGGTTTTGGCGCGCCGGTTTGGTGCTGAGCGGGTGCTGTTGGGGGCCATGGCCTTGCTGACGGCGGGCTTGTTGTTGCGGCCTGTGGACGCCGGGGCTGGGATGGGTGGGGCCGGGCATTTGCCTGCGCTCCTGGCCGGCACGGCGGCGTGCGGTGTGGCGATCGCGTTGTGCAACGTGCTCCTGCCGGGCCTGGTGAAGCGGGACTTCCCGCACCGCCTGGGCCTCATGGGCGGCCTGTACACCACCGCCATCTGCGCGTCCGCGGCGCTCGGGGCCGGGTTCACCTACCCGGTCTACACGGCGACGGGGGAGTGGACCAAGGCGCTGTGGGTCTGGGCGGTGCCGGCCGCTGTCGTGCTCCTGCTGTTCCTGCCCGTTGCCGTGCGGCAGGGGACGGTCCGGCACCAGGTGGTCAGGGACGGCGTCAACGTGTGGCGCTCCTCCGTCGCCTGGCAGGTGACCATCTTCATGGTGCTGCAGGCCATGATGTCCTTCAGCGGTTTTGCGTGGCTGGCGCCCATCCTCCGGGAAAGAGGCGTTGACGGGGCCACGGCTGGATTGATCGTTGCCGTGTGCATCGTGCTGCAGATGCTGGGGTCCCTGTTCGCCCCTGCGCTGGCCGCGCGGTTCCGCGACCAGCGGGCCATCAATACCGTGGTGGCGTTGATGACCGGGAGCGGGTTCGTGCTGAGCATTGTGGGCCCGCTGGATCTGGTCTGGGTCTGGGCGGGGCTGCTGGGCCTGGGCCAGGGAAGCCTGACCGCCTGTGCGCTGACCCTGATCATGCTCCGGACCCGGGACGGGCACACCGCCGCGCACCTGTCGGGCATGATGCAGGGCGTTGGCTACGGGGTGGGTTCCACCGGAACGCTCCTGGTGGGTCAACTCCACCAGGCCACCGGGTCCTTCGTTCCCGCCGGCGTCCTGTTCACGGTGGTGGGCCTGCTCGCGGCCGTCTTCGGCTACCGCTCCGG
This sequence comes from Arthrobacter sp. 135MFCol5.1, assembly GCF_000374865.1. GTDB lineage: Bacteria > Actinomycetota > Actinomycetes > Actinomycetales > Micrococcaceae > Arthrobacter. The sequence continues at coordinate 157,085 of NZ_KB895453.1, forward strand.
CCGAAACCGGTATGTGGGCGAGGAAACGTAATGCAGGACCCCACGCTTCCGGCCGTCCACCATGCCACCGGAATCTTCCGGCCACCGTATTTCTGGGTGACAGTGGGCACCTGCGCCCTGGTGTTCCTGGCCGCCTTCGAATCCCTCGCCGTAACCACCATCATGCCGCTGGTCAGCAGGGAACTGAACGGCGGAAACCTCTATGCGCTGGCCTTCGCAGGGCCCCTGGCCACCGGTGTCATCGGCATGGTGGGCGCCGGCAACTGGTCCGACAGGCGCGGGCCCGCCCTGCCGCTGTATGCCTCCGTAGCGCTGTTCGGGGCCGGCCTGCTGGTCGCGGGCACCTCGGTTTCCATGCCCATGCTGGTCTCGGGCCGCCTGGTCCAGGGCTTCGGCGGGGGCGCCCTCACCGTGGCCCTCTACGTCCTGGTGGCGCGGTTCTACCCGGGCACCCTGCATCCCCGGATTTTCGCGGCGTTTTCGGCCGCCTGGGTGGTGCCCTCACTCGTGGGGCCCGTCGCGGCCGGTGTGGTGGCGCAGGTCTTCAGCTGGCACTGGGTGTTCCTGGGCGTGGTGGGGCTGGTCATTCCGGCGCTCGCGATGATCGTGCCGGTCCTGCGCGGACTGGACCCGCCGGAACCAGCCGGCGGAGCGGAAGGAAACCTCCCGCCGTGGGCTCCGGCCCGGCTCGGCTGGGCGGCGCTGGCAGCCCTTGCCGTCCTGGGGCTCAACCTCTCCGCCGGCCTCAGCATCCCCGCCTTCCCGCCCGCCAAGGCACTCCTGGCCGTTGCCGCCGTCGTCCTTGCCCTGGCAGCGGTCCGGCCGCTGGTGCCCGCCGGGACCCTTAGGGCACGGCGGGGACTGCCCAGCGTGATCCTGTCCCGCGGCCTCGCCTCGGCGGCCTTCTTCGGGGCGGAGGTCTACCTTCCCTACCTGCTGATCGACCAGTTCGGCTTCCCGCCCACCTTGGCGGGCGTCACCCTCACCGGCGGAGCGCTGGCGTGGGCCGGTGCCGCGGCGGTCCAGGGCCGCATGGGCCCGCGGCTGGAGCACCGGAGGGCTGTGCGGGTGGGCTCGTTGATGGTGCTCGCTGCCATCCTCCTGGCCCTGGCCGCGGCGGGACTGCACTGGCCCGCCGCCGTCGCCATCGCCGGGTGGGTGCTGGCCGGCGGCGGGATGGGCCTGCTCTACCCCCGGCTGAGCGTGATGACACTGGCACTGTCCAGCAAGGACAACGAGGGCTTCAACAGCTCCGCCATGTCAATCGCCGACTCGCTGGGCGGGGCTCTTTCACTCGCCGCCACCGGGATAGTCTTCGCGGCATTTACCACGGCGGTCCAGTCCTTTGCCGGCGTCTTCGCCTTCACCGCGGCCCTCGGGCTGGCCGCGGTGCTGGTGGCGCCGCGGGTCACCGGCAGGCAAGGTGCGGCGGGCTAGGGAAGGCGGGTGGCGCGCAGGACGACGTCGGCAATGGTCGCCTCCTGCCCGTCCGGCCCGGTGACAGGACGCGCCCGGCTGGTGAGGACCTCCAGCTGCCAGCCGGGGCCGCCCAGGGCCAGTTCACGGACCAGCTGGTCTCCGGTGTAGAACATGTCCAGGTGCTGGTGGTGGTCGTTGCCCCATGGCGGCAGCCGGTCCGGGTGGTGGCCCACCACCAGCAGGGTCCCGCCTGGTTTGACGGCAGCGGCGGCTGCGCGCAGCGGGACCCGCCAGTCGAGTTCCCGGGAGTGCAGGAACTGTGACGTCACGAGGTCGTAGGAACCCTCGGGCAGCCACGTCGTGAGGTCCGCTTGCTGCCACGTGATCCGGCTGCGGATGTCCCCGCTGGATGTGTTCACGCTTTCGCGCGCCAGCTCGGCCAGTTCGTGCGAGTGGGCCCGTTCCAGCGCCACGGCGGAAACATCGACGGCGGTGACGGACCAGCCTTGCCGGGCAAGCCAGATGGCGTCGGCGCCCTCGCCGCACCCGAGTTCCAGTGCCTTGCCGGGGCGCAGTCCGCCGGCCTCATGGACCAGTTGGGGGTTCGGCTTTCCGCTCCAGAGCCGGGCTTTGCTCCGGTACCGCTCGTCCCAAACCGCCCCGGGGTCGACGCCGCTGCCCGCTTCCGGCGCCCCGCCGGCGTCCTGCGCGTGCGGCCGGTGCGCTTCCTCCTGGTGCGTGTCCTGGCCCTGCCCCGGGTGTTCACTCATGCTCCAACACTGCCCCGCCATGACCCCGTTGGCAACGCCGCGGACGGCCGCCCGGTCTCGGGATGCTAGACTGGAGGAACTTGATGTGCAGTGATGCCGCCTGCTCCGGATCTGGAGTTCCTTCCAGGGAGTGGGCTTTCTTCATGTGAGAGGCACATCCTGCGTCGATGAACGCGTTCCATTTGGTCCCGGCCGGCTGTCCCTATGTGCAGCGCCCGGTTGATCACCTGACTTTTCTTCGGCGAAACCCCTGGGCCAACCGGCACCGGGGGCCGATATCCGCCCGGATACCGCCAGAAAGACCGTAAAAAACTACATGACTACTTTTGCTGCCCTCGGTACTCCCAAGGCCCTTGCAGACACCCTCACCGCGCAGGGAATCGTTGAACCGTTCCCCATCCAGGTGAAGACCCTCCCGGACACCTTGTCCGGCCGTGACGTCCTTGGCCGTGGCCGGACCGGATCCGGTAAAACCATTGCTTTCGCTATCCCGCTTGTAGCAAGACTCGCTGAGCGGGAAGCCAAGTACTTCCGCAAGCCCGGCCGCCCCATGGGCCTGGTCCTGGCACCCACCCGTGAACTGGCGACCCAGATCAACGCCACCATCGAGCCGCTGGCCAAGGCCGCCGGTTTGAACACCACCGTGATCTACGGTGGCATCTCCCAGGCCCGGCAGGAGAAGGCGCTGCGCGCCGGTGTCGACATCGTCATCGCCTGCCCCGGCCGCCTGGAGGACCTGATCCGCCAGCGCATCCTCACCCTCGAAGGCGTGGAGATCACGGTCCTGGACGAGGCCGACCACATGGCGGACCTCGGCTTCCTGCCCGTGGTCAAGAAGCTCATGGACATGACCCCCAGCCAGGGCCAGCGCCTGCTGTTCTCCGCCACCCTGGATAACGGCGTGGACAAGATCGTCCAGCGCTACCTGTCCAACCCGCTCACCCACTCGGTGGACGACCCCCAGGCGGCCGTGACCACCATGGAGCACCACGTGCTGGTGGTCAACGACCAGACCGTCAAGAAGCAGCTGATCGTTGAGCTCGCTTCGGGTGCCGGCCGCCGCGTCCTGTTCATGCGGACCAAGCACCACGCCCGCAAGCTGGCCAAGACCCTGACCGACGCCGGGATCCCCGCCGTGGACCTGCACGGCAACCTGTCGCAGAATGCCCGTGACCGCAACCTCGCCGAGTTCTCCAACGGCGACGTCCGCGTCCTGGTGGCCACCGACGTCGCCGCCCGCGGTGTGCACGTCGATGACGTCGAACTGGTCATCCACGTGGATCCGCCCACCGAGCACAAGGCGTACCTGCACCGTTCCGGCCGCACCGCGCGCGCCGGCTCCGACGGTACCGTGGTCACCCTGACCCTGCCGGAGCAGCAGTCCGACGTGAAGAAGCTCATGAAGGCCGCCGGCGTGGACGTCAGCTTCGAGCGCGTCACCGCCAGCTCGCCGATCGTGGCCGAGCTTGTTGGCGATATCGCCGAAAAGGTCGATCCCCGCACCCGCGCCGCACTGCTGGCGGCCAAGGCCCCCAAGCAGGGCGCCGGAACCTCCACCGGTGCCAACGCCGAGCGCAAGCGTGCACGCCGCCAGGCTGCCCCGAGTGCCGGTGGCCGTGGTGGCCGTGGTGGACGTGGCAAGGTTTCGGCCGAGCCCGCCCGCAGCGACGCCCCCCGTGCTGAGCGCCGCGCAGCAGCCTTCGAAGGCCGGACCGAAGCCCGCGCCGCCTTCGACCGCAACGCAGAGCAGAACGAGGACCGCGCAGTTGCAGCTGCGGCTGCCCGCCGTAATGCCCGCGGCCGCGGCACCGCCTCAACCCACCGCAACGACGTCCCCGCAGCAGGTGGCCGCTCATCGGCCGGCCGCGGTTCCGACGGCCGTGCAGCGGAGGGCCGGGGCGATTCCCGGATCACCCGCAGCGATGCCCCGCGCGGCGGCTCCGGCCGCCCGGCCTCAGGCGGCCGCCCGGCCTCAGGCGGACGCCCCGCGTCCGGCGGGGGCCAGCGCAGCGGGCGCCCGGCAACCGGCCAGCGTGCAGCGGCAGGTGCCTCCGGCCAGCGTTCATCAGGCGCCGGCGGCAGCAAGGCCGTCTGGTCCTCCAACACCGGCGGAACCTCAGGCGGCTCCTACGGGTCCGGCAGCGGTGGCAACGGCGGCTCGGGCCGTCCCGCCCGCAGCGGCCCCCGCCGCGCGTCGGCTCCGGCGTCGAACGAGCGCCGCGGACGCTAGAAACGCGCCTTAACCACAGCGGTGGTTGAGCTTGTCGGTTTCGACAGGCTCAACCACCGCTGTGTTTTATCCCAAATAGCCGCCTGGTTTTACCAGCCTCGGACGCGCCATTCGTCCAGGTGCGGACGTTCTGCACCGAGCGTGGTCGGCTTGCCGTGGCCGGGGTGCACGACGGCGGAGTCCGGGTAGGCGTCGAACAACCGCTCCGTGACGTCGGACAGGAGCTGGGCGAACCGTTCCGGGTCCTTCTCCGTGTTGCCCACCCCGCCGGGGAACAGCGAGTCGCCTGAGAAGATGTGCGCCGGTCCTTCCGGGTCCTGGTACACAAAGGCGATCGAGCCCGGCGTGTGGCCGCGCAGGTGCACGGCGGTGACGTCGAAGCCGTCGAAATTCCCCACGTCCCCGTGGCTTAGCCGGACGTCCACCGGAACCGGCAACGCATCGGCGTCGTCCGCTCCCGCCGCTGTCCTGGCCCCGGTGGCGTCCACCAGTTCCTTCAGCGCCCGCACGTGGTCCCAGTGCTGGTGCGTGGTGGCGATCAGGGCCAGCCGCGGAGCCGCGGCTGTGTCCGCGGCGCCGTCCGCGAGCAACTGCCGGATGGCCGGAAGGTCGTCAGCGGCGTCAATGAGCAGCTGCGCGCCGCTTTCCTTGGCGGTCAGCAGGTACACATTGTTGTCCATTGCGCTGACGGAGATACTGCGGATGGTGATGGCCGGCAGGTCGTAGAGAAGTGAGTCCATGGCTTCAGTCTAGGGACGGGCTACAGGCCCAGCGGCAAGGCAGTGGAGTAGACCTGCTTGCACGGCGGGCCGGCCAGGATTTCGTGCAGCGCGTTTTTTCCTTCGGGTGTAGTGCGCCAGGCGGCGTAGTCGTCGTGGTCCTGCGTGGTGGCCCAGGTTTCCACGACCAGGATGTGGCAGGGGTCCGCGTCATCCACCAGCGCCTCGATGCCCTGGTTACCAGGCCACGCGCGGGTGGCCGCGAGCGTTTCGGACAAGTACTTTGCGGCGTCGTTGCGGCGGGCGGGGTCGATCCGGACTTCGAAGTGGACGATGGCAGGCATGAGGCTCCTTGGCATGGGCGTGGCACGGCCGGCTGACCGGTACCCACTGCGTGCAACACGGCTGCGGACCGCTTTCTTCCCGCCCTTGCCGGACCCAAATCCCGGTGTGACCTGCGGCTGCATCCGCCGTGAGGAGATTCATAAAAGTGGGCCTTATGCAGTTCCGGTTGTTAGCGTCGGAAGTCAAGCCAGACTCTTTGCGACGCCGGCTGAGTGCTTTTCCCCAGTCAGTACCAAGCACGTGGAACCGGCGTCCGGACCGCAGCCTCAAAACTGAAATGGGATCCAATGAGCCAAAAAGCAGCACCCCCCGTGGGCACCGCGGGGCGTGAAACATCGGAACAGAAGCCGCCGGCAATGGCCGGAACCGGCCACGGAACAGGCAGCCCGGAGGCCAGGACCCGGGTCAACAAAACTGTCTTCCTCGGCTCCGCCATCGGCGTGGTGGGCATCGCGCTTTGGGCGATTCTTGCCAAGGACAACGCCGACGCCGTCATCGGGTCCATGGTGGGCTGGGTGTCCACCAACATGGGCTGGTACTACTTCCTGATCGTCACCGCCGTGGTCATCTTCGTCCTGGTCGCCGCGCTGTCCCGGGTGGGCAAGACCAAGCTCGGGCCGGACCACTCCAAGCCACAGTTCGGGATGTTCACCTGGGCGGCCATGCTGTTCGCGGCAGGCATCGGCATCGACCTGATGTTCTTTTCCGTGTCCGAACCCGTCAGCCAGTACCTTGCCCCGCCGCAGGGCGAAGGGGGTACCGCGGAAGCCGCACGCCAGGCCCTGGTGTGGACCCTGTTCCATTACGGCATCACCGGCTGGGCCCTGTACGCCCTGATGGGGCTCGCCCTGGGCTACTTCTCCTACCGCCACAACCTGCCGCTGAGCATCCGCTCCGCGCTCTACCCCATCTTCGGCAAGAAGATCGAGGGGCCCATGGGGCACGCGGTGGATATCGCCGCCCTGCTCGGCACTATCTTCGGCATCGCCACATCCCTGGGCATCGGCGTCGTCCAGTTGAACTACGGGCTGAACTTCATGTTCGGCATTCCGGAGAACCTGGCCGTGCAGATCGGGCTGATCGTGCTGTCCGTGGTGATGGCAACGGTCTCCGTGGTGTCCGGCGTCGAAAAGGGCATCCGGCGGCTCTCGGAACTGAACGTCGTCCTGGCGGTGGCGCTGATGCTGTTCGTGCTGGTAACCGGGAAGACCAGCTTCCTGCTGGACGGGATCGTCCAGAACGTCGGCGACGTCATGAGCCGGTTCCCGGGCATGACATTGGATACCTTCGCCTATGACCGTCCCACCGACTGGATGAACGCCTGGACCCTGTTCTTTTGGGCGTGGTGGATCGCCTGGGCCCCGTTCGTTGGCTTGTTCCTGGCCCGGATCTCCCGTGGCCGCACCATCAGGCAGTTCGTCCTGGGCACCATGACCGTTCCGTTCATCTTCATCGTGCTGTGGATCTCCATCTTCGGAAACTCCAGCCTCGACCTGATCATGAATGGCAACGCAGCGTTCGGCGAGGCGGCCATGAGCCACCCGGAGCGCGGCTTCTACAGCCTGCTGGAGCAGTTTCCGGCCGTCCCGGTTACCGCCGCCGTGGCCACGTTCACGGGCCTGCTGTTCTATGTGACCTCCGCCGATTCCGGCGCGCTGGTCATGTCCAACTTCACCTCGCACCTGAAGGACGCGGACTCGGACGGTCCCGAGTGGATGCGCGTGTTCTGGGCCGTGGCCACCGGCTTGCTGACCCTGGCCATGCTGACCGTTGGCGGCGTGACCACGCTGCAGAACGCCACGATCGTCATGGGGCTGCCGCTGTCCCTGCTGCTGGTGCTGATCATGCTGGGCCTGTACAAGGCCCTCCGCGTGGAGAACTCGCTCAACGACAGCTACCGGGCGAGCCTGCCCGGCATCATTACCGGCCGGGCGGCGGACCAGCGTGCCGGCCGGACCTGGCGGCAGCGGCTGGTCCGGGCCATGAACTATCCCGGCCGCAAGCAGACCATCCGGTTCGCCGAAACCGTGGCCATTCCGGCGCTGGAGGAAGTGGAAGCGGAGCTGCGCGAGCAGGGCGCCGAAACAACCCTGGCCATCACCACGGTGGAGGCCTGCGGGATCCCGAGCATCGACCTGCAGCTGGCCATGGGGGAGGAACGGGCGTTCAAATACCAGATCTACCCGGTCCGGTACGAGACCCCCAGCTACGCCACCCGCCGCGCGGATCCGGATGACCACTACTACCGGATGGAAGTGTTCGCACAGGAGGGAAGCCACGGCTACGACCTCATGGGCTACACCAGGGAACAGGTCATCACGGATGTCCTGGACCACTACGAACAGCACCTCGAATTCCTGCACCTGAACCGTGCAGCGCCCGGAATCACCCTCCTCGTGGAGGACCAGGTGGCAAAAGACAATTGGGAATCCGACTTCGACATGCAGGAGGAAACTAAGTGAGCACGTCAACGCTTTTCATCGGCGGCAGTTGGGTGGCAGCGTCCGACGGCGGCACCCGGGACATCCACTGCCCCGCGGACGGGCAGCTGGTCGGGACCGTTGCGGAAGCAACAGCAGGGGACGCCGAGCGCGCCGTGCACGCGGCCAGGACGGCGTTCGACGCCGGGGAATGGGCAGGCACCTCGGCACTGGAGCGGGGCTCGTTCCTGCTGGGGGTCGCCGCCAGGCTGCGGGAACGGAAGGATGACTTCGCCCGCGCCGAGACGCTGGACACCGGCAAGCGACTGGTGGAAAGCGAAATCGACATGGACGACATCGCCAACTGCTTTGAGTACTTCGGCAAGCTGGCCGGCCAGGACTCCGGACGGGTGGTGGACGCGGGCAGCCGCACCGTGGTCAGCCGGATCGAATACGAGCCCGTGGGCGTGTGCTCGCTGATCGCGCCGTGGAACTACCCGCTGCTCCAGGCCGCCTGGAAAATTGCGCCCGCCCTGGCCGCCGGCTGCAGCTTCGTCCTCAAACCCAGCGAACTGACGCCGCACACCTCCATCCTGATGATGGAAGTCCTGCAGGAACTGGGCCTGCCCGCCGGCGTCGCGAACCTTGTCCTGGGCGACGGCAAGATCGTGGGGCCCGTCCTCTCCGGCCACCCTGAGGTTGACCTGGTCTCCTTCACCGGCGGCCTGGAGACCGGGAAAGCCATCGCGGCCTCGGCAGCTGCCACCGTCAAGAAAGTGGCGCTGGAACTGGGCGGCAAGAATCCGAACATCATCTTCGCGGACGCCGACTTCGACGCTGCCCTGGACAACGCGCTCAACGCCGCGTTCGTGCACTCCGGGCAGGTCTGCTCCGCCGGTGCACGCCTGGTGGTTGAGGAGTCCATTGCGGAGAAGTTCGTGGCCGAACTGGTCCGCCGGGCCGAAAAGATCCGGCTGGGTGGTCCGTTCGATCCCGACGCCGAGACCGGCCCGCTGATCTCTGCCGCGCACCGGGACAAGGTCACCGCCTACGTGGAGAAGGGCATCGCCGAAGGCGCCCGGCTGCGGTGCGGCGGCGCCTGGGGCGGCGGGGAGCTCGAAAAGGGCTTCTACTACCTGCCCACCGTCCTGGACCAGGTCAAGAGCGGCATGTCCGTGGTGGTTGACGAGGCGTTCGGGCCGGTGGTCACGGTGGAAACCTTCAACACCGAGGCGGAGGCCATCAAGATCGGCAACGACACCCACTACGGCCTGGCCGGTGCCGTCTGGTCCCAGGATGCCGGGAAGGCCCAGCGGGTTGCCCGGGCGCTGCGCCACGGAACCATCTGGATCAACGATTTCCACCCCTACCTGCCGCAGGCGGAGTGGGGCGGCTTCGGCCAGTCAGGCGTGGGCCGCGAACTGGGCCCCACTGGCCTGGCCGAATACCAGGAAGCCAAGCACGTCTACCAGAACATCGATCCGCAGGTCACCGGCTGGTTCAGCGACCATGCCGCCGCTGCAGAGGGGAAGTAGGACACATGGCAAGCGAAGCAAAGACAGAGTTCGACTACATCGTGATCGGCGGCGGTTCCGCCGGCGCCGCCGTGGCATCCCGCCTGAGCGAGGACCCGTCGGTGGACGTTGCCCTGGTGGAAGCCGGGCCGGATGACCGCAACATTCCCGAGATCCTGCAGCTGGACCGCTGGATGGAGCTGCTGGAATCCGGCTACGACTGGGACTACCCCATCGAGGAGCAGGAGAACGGCAACTCCTTCATGCGGCATGCCCGCGCCAAGGTGATGGGCGGGTGTTCCAGCCACAACTCCTGCATTGCGTTCTGGGCGCCCCGGGAAGACATTGACGAGTGGGAGAAGAAGTTCGGCGCCGCCGGCTGGAACTCCGAGACGGCCTACCGGCTGTACAAGCAGCTGGAAACCAACGAGGACGCCGGCCCGGACGCGCCGCACCACGGCGACAGCGGCCCCGTCCACCTCATGAACGTTCCGGCCACGGACCCCACCGGCCGCGCCATGCTGGAAGCCTGCGAACAGGCGGGCATCCCCAAGGCACACTTCAACACCGGCGACACCGTGATCAACGGCGCGGGCTTCTTCCAGATCAACCGCCGCGCCGACGGCACCCGGTCCTCCAGCTCGGTGTCCTACATCCACCCGATCATGGACCGGAAGAACTTCACCCTGCTGACCGGTCTGCGCGCCAAGGAACTGACCTTTGACGGGACCAACCGCTGCACCGGCGTGGCCGTGGTGGACAACGCCTTCGCCAAAACACACCAGCTCACCGCAAGGTCCGAAGTGATCGTCTCCACCGGCGCCATCGATTCGCCCAAGCTGCTTCTGCTGTCCGGGATCGGCCCGGCCGCGCAACTGGAAGAGTTCGGCATCCCCGTTCGCGTTGATTCCCCCGGCGTGGGCGAGCACCTGCAGGACCACCCCGAGGGCGTCATCCAGTGGGAGGCCAAGCAGCCCATGACCAAGACGTCCACCCAGTGGTGGGAGGCCGGTATCTTCACCACCACCGAAGAGGGCCTGGACCGGCCGGACCTGATGTTCCACTACGGGTCGGTTCCGTTCGACATGCACACCCTGCGCCAGGGCTTCCCCACCACGGAGAACGGCTTCTGCCTGACCCCCAACGTCACCCACGCCCGCTCCCGCGGCACGGTGAAGCTGCGCAGCAAGGACTTCCGGGACAAGCCCAGGGTGGATCCGCGCTACTTCACCGACCCGGACGGCCACGACATGCGCGTCATGACCGCGGGAATCCGCAAGGCCCGCGAGATCGCCGCGCAGCCTGCACTCGCCGACTGGGTAGGCACCGAGCTGTATCCGGGCGACGCCATCCAGACCGACGAGGAGATCGCCGACTACATCCGCAAGACCCACAACACCGTGTACCACCCCGCGGGGACGGTGCGGATGGGAGCGGCCGACGACGACATGTCGCCGTTGGATCCCCAGTTGCGGGTCAAGGGCGTCACCGGCCTCCGGGTGGCCGATGCGTCCGTGATGCCCGAGCTGACCACCGTGAACCCGAACATCACCGTGATGATGATCGGCGAACGCTGCGCGGAACTGGTCCGCGCGGCACGCAGCTCCTGATCCCCACGGCCTGGCCAAAAGGGCGGCTCCCTCCGGGGGAGCCGCCCTTTGCCGTACCCGGCCGGCCGACTATTCGCGCCCTTCGGACACCCAGGTGGGGTTCGCGGACCGGGACCCGACGACGGCGTCCGACGCCGCGGCAAGGACGGCCAGGTGGGCCGGGGTAAGGTCCAGGCCCAGGGCGCCAAGGTTCTCGTCGATCCGGGCCGCCTTCCGGGTCCCGGGGATGGGGACGACGGGCAGGCCAAGCTGCTTGCCTTGGGCGAAGAGCCACGCCAAGGCAACCTGCGCCGGCGTGGCGTTCAGCTGTTCCGCGACGGACCGGACGGTGTCCACCACTGCCTGGTTGGCGCTTGCGGCATCGGGGGCGAAGCGCGGGATATTCCGGCGGAAGTCCTTCTCGCCCAGGCTTGACGTATCCACGGTGCCGGTGAGGAAGCCGCGGCCCAGCGGGGAGTAGGGGACAAAGCCCACACCCAGCTCTGCTGCGGCAGGAACCACGTTGCGTTCCACATCCCGGCTCCAGATGGACCACTCGCTCTGGACTGCGGAGATCGGGTGGACGGCGGAGGCGTCCCGGAGTTCCTGCGCCGTCACCTCGGACAGGCCCAAGTGCTTTACCTTGCCCTGCTGCACCAGCTCCGCCATGGCGCCCACGGTTTCCTCGATGGGGACCCTGACGTCGCGGCGGTGCATGTAGTAAAGGTCGATGACGTCGGTGCCCAGCCGCTGCAGGCTGCGGTCCACAGCCTGGCGTACGTATTCCGCGTCGCCCCGGATGTCCGTGTAGCCGTCCGCGGGGGTGCCAACCAGCGCGAACTTGGTGGCCAGCTGGATCTCGGCCCGCCGCTCCTTGAGGAGCTGGGAGATCAGCTCCTCGTTGCTGCCTCCGCCGTAAATGTCCGCGGTGTCGATGAAGCTGACACCGGCATCGACGGCGTGGTGCAGCGTCCGGAGCGCCTCAGCGGGGTCAACGTCGCCGTAGACCGGGGTGAGGGCCATGCCGCCGAAGCCCAGGGGGCTGACGGCCAGGCCGTCGCCGAGCTGGACCGGGTGGCCGTGGTCAGTGGGGGTGTGTGCCATGGGTGCTCCTGTTCGGTTCCTGCAGTGTGGAGTGGTGGTCGTTTACAACCACGGGATGATCCGGTCGGCCGCCTGCCGGTCGGCCTGGATCAGCCGAGCGTTTGCTTCATCGGGTCCGGTGGCCCAGGCCAGGGCGGCCGCACGGTCCATGCCGAATGACACGTGCCGGTCCACCAGCCGCTGCAGGCGGAGTGCGGGCGGAGTTTCGAGGAACCATACTTCGTCCAGCTGCGCCCGCACCTCCTTCCACGGCTCCTGCCCGGCCAGCAGGTAGTTGCCCTCGGTGATGACCAGCGGGACGTCCGCGGGCACCGCAATCGAGGCAGCCACCGGCTCGTCCAGGGTGCGGCGGAACTCCGGTGCGTACACTACGGCCTCGTCCCGGCGCGCCAACCGGCGCAGCAGCGAAAGGTAGCCGCCGCCGTCGAACGTATCAATGGCGCCTTTGCGCTCCCGCAGCGGCGTCCCCTCGATGATCGCGTTGCCCAGGTGGAAGCCGTCCATCGGGACCACCACCGCCGTGCCGGGGCTGAACTGCTCCTGCAGCCACGCGGCAAACGTGGACTTCCCGGATCCCGGCGCGCCGGCGATGCCCAGGATGGTGCGCGTCTCCGGGGCCAGCCTGCGCCGGAGCGCATCGACTGCCTGCACGATCTCGGGGGAGTCCATGGCAAGAGCCTAGTCACTGCTGCGCGCGGCTGCCTGGTCCTTCGCGGGAAGCGCCTTCAGGCCGGCGGCACAACCCACGATGCCGGCAATGAACAGGAGCTTCAGGACGCTGAAGGGCTCCACGCCCGTGATCATCGCCCAGCCGACCGTCAGTGAAGCACCGATGCCCACCCAGACCGCGTAGGCCGTGCCAAGTGGAATGCTCCGGATGGCCATGCCCAGGCCCAGCATGCTCAGGGCCGCCGTGACGGCGAAAACGACGGTGGGGAGGGGCTTGCTGAAGCCCTCGGACAAGCCCAGGGCGGTGGCCCAGACAGCTTCCAGGACCGCGGAGGCCAGAAGGACCAGCCAGGGAACTGAGCGCTTCACGGTTACGCCACCACCTTCAGGCCGACCACGCACGCGGCGATGCCGGTGAGCAGCGCCAGCCGGGCCGCCGTCGGGCGTTCAACCCTGGTGGCCATGGCGTAGGCGGACGTCAGGACCACGCCGACCCCTACCCAGACGGCGTAGGCCGTTCCGGTGGGGATGGACTGCATGGCGATGGCGAGGCCGCCGGTGCTCGCCGCGACGGCCAGCAGGAACACAGCCGCGGGCGCGATGCGGCGGCGGCCGGAAACCTGGGCGGACCGGTGCAGGGCGGCTGCCCAGACGGCCTCGAGGGCGCCGGAAAGAAGAAGGATTATCCACGACATGACCAGATCCTTTGGCCAGTCTTGTCGCGTGCCGGGTACTGAACCGTCGTCCGGAGGCTCTGGTGCGGAGCCTTGGATTCCAGAGTAGCAACGCACGACGCCGGGGGGCCAGCGATGGTGCCCAACCTCACCATGCGGGGGGAGGGGGCTTTACCCGGCGGGCTCCAGCGGGTCGACCGACACCACTGCCAGGAAGCCCCGGCCCAGGATCTCCGGGCTGTTGTCGTCCGAACCGGCCACGGCGTCGTAACGGCCCAGTTCCACCGGGTTGGTGTCCGCCTGCCCGCTGCCGCCTTCACTCACCACAGCCTGACCCTGCAGCAGCACCGCCAGTTGGCCATCGAACACCGGATGCGCCCGCTTCTTGGACAGCTCGATGATGGAGGTGTACCCCTTGTATGCCGCGGCGCGGGTGATGACGTTCAGGTCGCGGATGTCTCCGGTGGGCAGTGACCCTGTTGTGGCCGCGCCGCCGTCGAACCGGAAGGGACGGTATTTCTCCAACGGCTGCTCTGCTCCGTCCACCGTGAGCAGCAGCAGTTCACCCTCGATCACGGTCAGGACCCGTTCCATGCCGGGGAACGCGGAGAAGTCACCTGCCTTGGTGACGTCCGCGATGCTCACCCGCCAATCCCAGCCGCCGTCGGACGAGCCCTGGCGCGCGATTTCCCTCGTCACCCCGCCCCCGTTGCGCCATGGTTCGGCCTTGAGCCCTGCGAAGCGGATGATCTGCATCCGCCCAGCCTAGTTCCCAAGCCCGGCAGGTTCAGGGTCCGGCGTCGCAGGTTGCGTCCCGTCCTGCTAATCTCCTCCGGGGGGTCATCACGAAAACAGCCTGAAGGAGCCGGGAATGTTCGTCAAAGTGTGTGGTCTCAGTACGCCCGAATCGGTCCGCGCGGCGGTGGAAGCAGGGGCCGACGCCGTAGGTTTCGTGCTCACCGCCAGCCCCCGGGTGGTCTCGCCCTCCCAGGCCGCCTCCCTCTTGTCGGAGGTGCCCGCTGGAGTTCGCCCGATTGGCGTGTTCCGCGACGAACCCGTGGTGGACGCCGTCGCCATTGCCCGGGCGGCGGGCCTTGAATGGATCCAGCTGCACGGGAACCGTTCCCGGGCGGACGTGGCAACGGTGCATAATGCCGGCATGAAGCTGGTCCGGGCCATCACCATGGGTGCCTCCGACGATGAATTCGAAGACTGGGGCGAGGACCTGCTCCTGATCGATGCGGCGGCGCCGGGCTCCGGCGAGTCCTGGGACTACGCCTCCGTGGCGGCGTTGCCGGTGCTGCAGGGCCGGGACTGGCTGCTTGCCGGCGGCCTGGACGCGGCCAACGTTGGCCGGGCCTCGGCCGCTGCCCAGGCCTGGGGCGTGGACGTCTCCTCGGGCGTCGAAGCGACCCGCGGCGTGAAGGACCTGGCAAAGATCCGCGCCTTCGTGCAGGCCGCCAAGGCAACCGCCGCCGTGTAGTCGCCCGGCTCAGGGCAAGATCAGGGGAGTCCCCTACCTTTTTGCCAGAGGTCCGGGGGCAGAATGGGTGCATGAAGACACTTCTGAACGTTATCTGGCTGGTTTTTGGCGGCTTCTGGCTTGCCCTGGGCTATTTCCTCGCGGGCGTGGTCTGCTGCCTGCTGATCGTCACCATCCCCTGGGGCATCGCGTCCTTCCGGATCGCTGCCTACACGCTCTGGCCCTTCGGCCGGATGGTGGTTGACCGGCCCGGCGGCAACGGTGTCTTCTCGCTGCTGGGCAACGTGATCTGGCTGCTCGTTGCCGGCATCTGGATCGCCATCGGCCATGTGCTCACGGCGTTCGCCATGGCGGTGACCATCGTGGGCATCCCGCTTGCCATCGCCAACCTCAAGCTGATCCCGGTGTCCCTGATGCCGCTGGGCAAGCAGATCGTGCCGTCGAGCAGGCCGTTTGCCAGCAACTACCGCTAAGGGTCAGTGCGCCGGCGGCAGGGGCCGGAACGCCCCGTCCCGCAGGATGGCCACGGACCCGCTGTCGTCCAGTTCGGCCGCGATGTCCACGTCCTCCGTGTAGCCGGCACCTGTCAGTTCGCGGCCGCTGGAACACCGTAACAGCACCTCGCGCAGCCGCGGCTCGGCGGCTTCGAAAACGGCCATCGCCGCCACGGCTTCCGGAGCGTAGCCGTGCCTGCCGTCGCCGGCTTCGTAGCCGCCCTTCCCGGCGGCCGCCAGCCCTGCGATGAAAGCCCCGGCCCCGATCTGGTCTTCCACGGCGGCCCGAAGGGTACGGTCATGCCACCGCTCGCCGGCCGCAACCACCGCCACCACCGCGTCGCCGGGAAGGTTGGCCGTAATCCAGTCCGCCGTGGCCGCGGCGTTGCGGAGGCACACCGCGGCCACCAGTGGAACCTCTCCTGCCAGCTCGTGGCACAGTTCAGAGCCGTTGGGGGATGGCAGGACAATCCGGTCCAGCGTTGCTGCGCTGCGCAGGCTTGCCGGGGAGAGGCTCAGCCCACCGCCGTCGCGGGGGCCTGCCAGCTGGGCGTGGTGGTGGGCGGCGAAGTCTTCGGCCCGGGTATCGCGCCACGGAAAGGGGAAGACCTCCGCGTTCCGGTCCAGCGCCACGCTGACGCAGGTGCTGAAGGACAGGACGTCCACCACCACCGCGATGTCCGCACCCGGGGCCACGGTCCTGGCGCCGTTCAGTCCCCAGTCAAGCCGAACCTCGAACGGGAGCTGCCGGTGCGCGGCGTTCGCTGAGTGCGTGTGCCGCGGCGTGGAACGGGGAGCGTTCATGCCAGTTCGCCTTTCAGGTTGCGGTGCGCGGCGTCCAGCCACAGTTCCTTGGCGCGGCGGTGGCGGAAGAGCGGGTCCAGTTCCAGCAGGTGACGCACGACGGCGGCCCGGCCGGCAGCGAAGTCGGCGTCACCGACGTGCGCGTAGTCCTTCCTGACGGCCGCGACGTAACGGGCGTACTCCTCCGGTTCCCCGCCCAGGACGGACAGGTCCGCGTCGCTCAGGAGGGCGCCGTCGTCGTCACCGGGTTCGGGCCGGTGGTCCGATGTCACCAGGACCAGCCGGACCACCTCTGCCACGTCCGCCTCCGGCAGGCCGGCCGCGGTGAGCCGGTCCTCGGCCAGCCGGGCGGATTCTTCCTCGTCCTGTCCCGCCGTGCCCCGGTACACGGCGTCGTGGAACCACGCTGCCAGCAGCACGGTCCGCGGTGCCCCGGCTGGCTCGGTAAGCAGGTCCAGTGCTTCCAGGACGGAGAGCAGGTGGGTGCAGCCATGGTAGTGGCGGTGGGGTTCGCTCCAGCGGTCCAGCAGGTCCAGGAAGAGGGCATCGTGCCCGGGCATGATGGCTTCCCAGCGGTTCAGCAGCGGAACTTTCAGCGATTTGTTCCGCCGGCGTGCCGGTATCCGCAGTCCGCTGGCGATCAGCTTGCGGACCAGGAGCCTGGCTTCGACCGGGACGGCCCCCGCCGCGATCAGCTCATCGAAGCGGCGCTCCGGCACGTCGTAGTGGTCGCCGTCGAATGCCCGTTCGGGGATTTCCGCGGCGGCAGCGAACGCGTGCAGCTCGTCCAGCGACGTATCGGACACCAGGTGGGAGAAGTGCGTACCGTGTGCAGGCCACAATGGCGGGTCGATGTAGATGGCCATGGAAGGAGTCTAGTGCTGCCACGGGGCGGTCTCCTGCCGGCCCGGCGGTCCAGTTCCTGCCAGCCCGGCGCTCCAGTCGCATTCCTCATTTGCGCAGTAAAGACGTCCCGACGGTTGCATTTGCGGATTAGGATTGCCGCATGGCCCTTATCCGCGTTTCAGAAGCCGCCCGATTCCTGGGCGTGAGCGACGACACCGTCCGCCGGTGGACCGATCACGGAACACTGACGCCGTTCCGCGACGAGTCCGGCCGGCTGGCCGTCGACGGACTGGAGCTCGCCACGCATGCCCGGAAGCTGGCCCAGCTCCCGGATGATCCGCAACGCGGCGGCAGTTCGGCCCGAAACCGGTTCGTCGGCCTCGTCACGAACGTCGTCGCCGACAAGGTCATGGCCCAGGTGGAGCTGCAGTGCGGGCCTTTCCGGGTGGTGTCCCTCATGAGCAGCGAAGCCGTGCGCGATCTTGGGCTGGAGCCCGGTGCCGTCGCCACCGCCGTGGTCAAGGCAACAACAGTCATCATCGAATCCCCGAAAGGCCGGCCCACCGCATGAGCAGGCAAGCTGTCCGCCCCGCCGGCCCCACCGTCCGGGCTGCCGTCCTCCCGCTGGCGGTACTCTTACTGGCCGTCCTCTCCGGCTGCGCGCCGGCAGGCGGACCGGCCGCGGGCACCACTTCCGCTGCGGGCGCAGGCTCCGGTGCGCCAACAGGAACCATCACGGTCTTCGCGGCAGCCTCCCTCAAGGCCACCTTCACCGAAATGGCGCGCACCTTCGAAGCAGGGAATCCCGGAACCACAGTCACGTTGAGCTTCGCGGGATCCTCGGACCTTGCCGGCCAGATCAACCAGGGCGCACCCGCGGACGTCTTTGCCTCGGCGGACACGGCCAACATGAAGAAGCTGCAGGACGCCGGCCTGGTCGACGGCACACCCCGCAACTTCGCCACCAACACCCTGGCCATCGCGGTTCCACCGGGCAATCCGGCCGGCATTGCGGCGCTGAAGGACTTGGCGCGGCCGGGCGTCAAGCTGGTGGTCTGCGCCAAGCAGGTCCCGTGCGGGGCCGCGGCGGCAAAGGTGGCGGGCACGGCAGGGATTACGCTGGCTCCCGTCAGCGAGGAAAATGCCGTCACCGACGTTCTGGGCAAGGTCGCCTCCGGGGAGGCCGACGCGGGCCTGGTGTACGGCACGGACGTCCGGGCGGCCGGCGCCAAGGTGGCGGGCATCGAATTTCCGGAGTCGCAGGGCGCCGTGAATACCTACCCCATCGCCGGCATGGCCAGTGGCCGGAACACGGCGGCCGCGCAGGCCTTCATTGCGCTGGTGACCGGCGCGGAAGGGCAAAAGGTCCTGGCCGGGGCGGGATTTGGACCCGGTGGACAATAGAGGTCTTCCTCAGCGGACCTCGCTGAGGGAGGCATACACGAAAGGTACCAAAGTGGTGGGGCAAGGCTATTCCGGCGTTCCCGGCTGGGTCCGCGCACTGGCTGTTGTTGCCGCCGTCGTCGTGCTGCTCCCGCTGCTCGCCATGGTGCTGCGGGTGGACTGGACCCGGTTTATTCCGCTCGTGACCTCGGACTCGTCCCTGACGGCGCTGGGACTGAGCCTGCGGACCTCCGCGGCCAGCACGCTGCTGTGCATTGTGCTGGGTGTCCCGTTGGCGCTGGTCCTCGCCCGGGATTCTTTCCGGCTGCAGGGGCTGCTGCGTTCGCTGGTGCTCCTGCCGCTGGTGCTTCCGCCCGTGGTGGGCGGCATCGCGCTGCTTTATACGTTCGGCCGCCAGGGCCTGCTGGGGCGGGCCTTCGACATGCTGGGCCTGCAGATTGCTTTCTCCACCACCGCCGTGGTCCTGGCCCAGACGTTCGTGGCGCTGCCCTTCCTGGTGGTCAGCCTGGAGGGGGCCGTGCGCACCTCAGGCTCCCGCTATGAGGCCGTGGCCGCCACCCTCGGCGCGCGCCCGGGCACCGTCTTCCGGCGGGTCACGCTTCCCCTGGTCCTGCCCGGCCTCGCTTCAGGCGCTGTCCTCTCGTTCGCCCGCAGCCTGGGTGAGTTCGGTGCCACACTGACGTTTGCAGGCAGCCTGCAGGGGGTGACCCGCACCCTGCCGCTGGAAATCTACCTGCAGCGGGAAACAGACCCGGACGCGGCCGTCGCCCTGTCGCTGGTGCTGGTGGCCGTCGCCGTGGCGGTGGTGGCGCTCGCGTACCGCCGGCCCGCAGCGCGCAGTGGAGCAGGAAAACGGCCGACGACGCCGGTACCGGCAGGAGGGAACAGCAAGTGACGTTGTCCTTCCAGGCAGCCGTGGCCGGGCGTGGATTCGACGTGTCCCTGACGGTGGGGCCCGGTGAAACCGTCGCCGTGATGGGGCCCAACGGCGCCGGGAAGTCCACCCTGCTCTCCAGTATTGCCGGGCTGTTGCGGCCGGACAGCGGCAGGGCGGAACTCAACGGAAAGACCCTGTTCGACCTCGACGGCGGCAACCGCACCTGGGTGCCGCCGCACCATCGCAGAACCGCCCTGCTCGCCCAGGAACCCTTGCTCTTTCCGCACCTGAGCGCGGTGGACAATGTCTCTTTTGGGCCCCGCAGTGCCGGCATTCCCAAACGGGAAGCCCGGCAGCGTGCCCTGGGCTGGCTGGCTGACGTTGAAGCTGAAGCCCTGGCCGGTCGCCGGCCCGGCGAACTCTCCGGCGGCCAGGCCCAGCGCGTTGCCGTGGCACGCGCGCTTGCCGCGGATCCCTCGCTCCTCCTGCTGGACGAGCCCCTCGCTGCCCTCGACATCCACTCAGCCCCGTTGTTGCGTCGACTGTTCAAGCGCGTCCTCGCGGGGCGGCAGGCCATCATCGTCACCCATGATGTCCTTGATGCGCTGATCCTCGCGGACAGGGTGGTCATCCTGGAGGACGGCAGGATTGCCGAGGACGGTCCAACCCGGGAGGTGCTGGAACGCCCGCGCAGTGCCTTTGCGGCCAGCCTGGCCGGGCTGAACTTCGTCCCCGGAACGTTGGACGGGGCCGCCGTGCGCACGGAGGAAGGCCTGCGGATCGCCGGCCATGGCGGGGATCCGGAAGCCGACGGGCAGCAGGCGGCGCCCGGAAAGCCGGGCGCGCAGCCGGCGGCGCCCGGGCAGCCGGGCAGGTCCGGGGAACCCGCCCCGGTGGCCGGGTCCGGGAGCCCCGGGGTGGCCGTGTTCCCGCCGTCGGCCGTTTCCGTGTTCCTCACCGATGCGCACGGCAGCCCCCGCAATTCCTTCGCCGTTACCATCAGCGACCTTGAGCCGCACGGCGACCAGATCCGCGTCCGGGCCGGAGGCCTGGCCGCCGACATCACGCCGGCCGCGTCCGCGGACCTGGGCCTGGTGCCGGGGCTGGCCGTGCACTTCGTGGTCAAAGCAGCCGCAGTTTCCGTCTACGGGACCTAGCGCGGTGTGGCGGGACCTCCGGCTCTGGACAGCGGTTTCGCCGTGGGCAAACATGGCTTAAGAACCTCGTCCTAAAAAGTTGAGCGTAGTACACTCAACTTAGTTATCAAGCCCCCGAAAGGAGCCCTCTTTGGACGTCAAATTCACCACCAAGAGCCAGGAGGCTCTTTCCGCTGCGGCAATGAATGCCTCCACCGCCGGCAACCCCCAAGTGGAGCCGGCCCACCTGCTCAAGGCGCTGATGGACCAGCGGGAGGGTGTCGCCGTCGCGCTCCTCCGCGCCACCGGTGCCGATCCCGACGCCGTCAGCGTCCAGGCCAGCAGCGCCATCAAGGCCCTGCCCGCCACGTCGGGGGGCTCCAGCCAGCAGGCGCAGCTGAGCAGGCCCGCCCTGCAGGCCATCCAGAATGCGAAAGAGGAGGCGGACCGGCTGGGCGACAGCTTCGTGTCCACCGAGGTGCTGCTGCTGGGCCTCTCGGCCGGCAACGACGCCGCCGCCCGGCTGCTCCGCGACGCCGGCGCCTCCCGTGAGGCACTCCTTGCGGCCTTGCCCGGGGTCCGGGGGGACCGCAAAGTGGACAGCCCCGACCCCGAAAACACTTTCCAGGCCCTCGAAAAATACGGAACGGACCTCACTGCCATGGCCCGGGCCGGGAAGCTTGACCCGGTGATTGGCCGCGACTCCGAGATCCGGCGCGTGGTCCAGGTCTTGTCCCGGCGGACCAAGAACAACCCGGTACTGATCGGCGAACCCGGCGTCGGAAAGACTGCAGTGGTGGAAGGGCTGGCCCAGCGGATGGTGGCGGGCGACGTCCCCGAAAGCCTGCGCGGCAAGACGCTCATCTCCCTGGACCTCGGGTCCATGGTGGCCGGCGCGAAGTACCGTGGTGAGTTCGAGGAGCGGCTCAAGGCTGTCCTTGAGGAGATCAAGGGCTCCGAGGGCCAGATCGTCACCTTCATCGACGAGATCCACACGGTGGTGGGCGCCGGGGCCACCGGCGATTCCTCCATGGATGCGGGCAACATGCTCAAGCCCATGCTGGCCCGTGGCGAACTGCGCCTGATCGGCGCCACCACACTGGACGAATACCGCGAAAACATCGAAAAGGATGCCGCCCTGGAACGCCGCTTCCAGCAGGTCTACGTCGGCGAACCCAGCGTGGAGGACACCATCGGCATCCTCCGCGGTCTCAAGGAGCGCTACGAGGCGCACCACAAGGTGTCCATCGCGGACTCCGCCCTGGTGGCCGCCGCAACCCTGTCCAACCGCTACATTTCGGGCCGCCAGCTGCCGGACAAGGCAATCGACCTGGTGGACGAAGCCGCGTCCCGGCTGCGCATGGAGATCGACTCCGCTCCGGAGGAAATCGACCAGCTGCGTCGCCAGGTGGACCGGCTCACCATGGAGGAGCTTGCGCTGGAGGGCGAGACCGATGCCGCTTCGGTGGAACGGCTCGCCGCGCTCCGTGCCGACAAGGCGGACAAGGAAGAGGAAC
Source organism: Arthrobacter sp. 135MFCol5.1 (assembly GCF_000374865.1). Classification (GTDB taxonomy): domain Bacteria; phylum Actinomycetota; class Actinomycetes; order Actinomycetales; family Micrococcaceae; genus Arthrobacter. The sequence continues at coordinate 179,099 of NZ_KB895453.1, forward strand.
TCTCGGCGCTGAACGCGCGGTGGGAGGCCGAGAAGGCCGGGCTCAACCGGGTGGGCGACCTGAAGGCCAAGCTGGATGAGTTGCGCTCCGCAGCGGACAAGGCCCAGCGTGAGGGTGACCTGGAGACCGCATCGCGGATCCTGTACGGGGAAATTCCGGCGCTTGAACGCGAGCTGAACGCCGCTGCCGAGGCGGAGGCCGCCGTGACGGACAAACCGGCGCAGATGGTGGCTGAGGAAGTGACGGCGGAGGACATTGCCGAAGTCATCTCGGCCTGGACCGGTATTCCCGCCGGCCGGATGCTCCAGGGCGAAAGCCAGAAGCTGCTCCACATGGAGCAGGAGCTGGGCAGGCGGCTGATCGGCCAGTCCAAGGCCGTGGCTGCCGTCTCCGACGCCGTCCGCCGCGCCCGCGCCGGAATCAGCGATCCCAACCGCCCCACCGGCTCCTTCCTGTTCCTCGGCCCCACCGGCGTGGGCAAGACCGAACTCGCCAAGGCCCTGGCGGACTTCCTGTTCGACGACGAACGCGCCATGGTGCGCATCGACATGTCCGAGTACGGCGAGAAGCACAGCGTGGCCCGGCTGGTCGGAGCGCCTCCGGGCTACGTCGGCTATGAGGAAGGCGGACAGCTCACCGAGGCGGTCCGCCGCCGCCCGTACTCCGTGGTGCTGCTGGACGAGGTGGAGAAGGCGCACCCCGAGGTGTTCGATATCCTCCTGCAGGTGCTCGACGACGGCCGCCTCACCGACGGCCAGGGCCGCACCGTGGACTTCCGGAACGTCATCCTGGTGCTGACCTCCAACCTGGGCAGCCAGTTCCTGGTGGACCAGACCCTGGACCCCGAAGCCAAGCGCCATGCCGTCATGGCCACCGTCAACGCGTCCTTCAAGCCCGAGTTCCTTAACCGGCTCGACGAAGTGGTCCTGTTCGATGCCCTCACGGTGGAGGAGCTCGCCCACATCGTGGAGTTGCACGTGGCCGAACTGGGCCGCCGGCTCTACGAACGCCGGCTCACCCTCGAGGTCACCGACGGCGCCAAGGCGTGGCTGGCCCTGTCCGGTTACGATCCGGCGTACGGTGCCCGCCCGCTGCGCCGGCTGGTGCAGCGCGAGATCGGCGACCGGCTGGCCAAGGCCATCCTGGCCGGGGATATCAGCGACGGCGACACCGTCCTGGTTGATACCGCGGCGGACCTTGGCGAACTGACCGAGGGCGCGGTGGACACGCTGACAGGCGCCCCCAGCTCGGGTTTGTCCGTTCGGCGGAAATACTAGCGGCCAAACTCACGCCCCAGGCGTGCTGCCTAGACGGACGGATCGTCAGGGCAGCACGCTGGCGGTGATCACGTTGCCGGAATCGGCCGTGACGTAGCAGTCCACCCGGCGGTCGCCCGAATCCCAGCTGGTGCTGCTGGGGAAGCTGCGCTGGTAGTTGAGGTGGAACTGGTTGGCTGCCGGACCGAGGGTGGCCGCCTGGCATGCCTCCAGGGCCTTGGCTTTCAGTGGATCAGCCCCCGGGTAGGCGGCTCCGGCGGGGTAGCGGTATGTTGCCACCAGCTGTGCCGAATGGCCGGTATCGCAGGCGACGACGGTGGACGCCAGGGCTTCCGGATCGAAGTCCTTGAAGCAGTCGCCCACCGCATAAGCGGCAGGTGCCACCCCGTTGCGTGGAAGCGGCTGGGGAGTGGCCGGCGCGGTGGCGGTGGTCTCCAGCACTCCGGGCGCGTCGGCCGCGGACTTCTCCGCGCCGGAGGATGAGTTCAACCACACGGCAAGCCATGTCAGTGAGCCGGCGACGGCCGCGATCACGACGATGAGGAACACCTTCCAGGAGGCGGCCCTGTTGGCTGCCCGGCGCTGCGGGGGATCCGGGACCCGCTGGGACCAGGTCACATCTTCCGGGGCGGGCGCCGAACCGCTGCCCCCGCGTGGGGCCGCCGGCAGGCTGCCGGTGCGCGGCGGCGAGGCAGGCTTGGGTGGGATGTCCTGGTGGTTCACGGGTGCGCATCCTCCTGGGTTTGTGTGCCGCGGCTCGCCAACGGCCGGGCGAAACAGCCACTTCTTAAGTGACTCTAGCGAAGAAAAATCCCGTGTTCCTGCGGCTCGAAGTGCATCATGGTACCCCACGCCCCGTCCCGGGGCCCTGGGCGGCAAGCAGGGGCAGCCGAAAGCATGTAATCTAGGTGTACGACAAATTGACCAAACATTCCGGGGCCTCACCGATCGCCAAGGTGACCACCTCCGGTCCAAGTACAAAAGGGGGTCACGCCATGGGGCGCGGCCGTCAAAAGGCAAAAGCTACCAAGCAGGCTCGGGACATCAAGTACTACTCCCCGAACACTGATTACTCGGCACTTCAGCGTGAGCTGACGGGCCCAGGCAGTCGTTCAACGAGCCATTACTCGAATGAACCGGTCGAGCCGGACTATTCGGCTTATGTGGATAAGTACGCGGATGATTTGGATGACGATGACGACGAGGTTGACAGCCGTCGCATCGGCTAGTTGTCGTAAAGCCGCCGTGGCCCCGGATTTCCAGGCCGTACCGCAGCTACGCGCTACAAGCTCCGCAGGTGCCTTCCCGCAGCGTTGGGATGGCACAGGACCTCCTTTTTAGTACCCGTTTTCGGGTGACCGCTGACATGAGGAAGCCCGCTGCTTTCCGGGATACCCGGTGGCAGCGGGCTTTCCCGCGTTGGTACCCTGACCGGATGACTGTTCGGACGACTTACGCCAATGGCGAGCCCTGCTGGGCGGATTTGCAGACCCCCGATGTCGCCGCCGCCAAGGACTTCTACGCCAGGGTGTTCGGCTGGACCTACCAGGACTTTCCTACTCCGGACGGCCGCAGTTACGCGCAGGCCTTCATGAACGGCCGGTTGGTCGCCACCATCGCGCCGCAGGGCCCCCTGCAGCCGCCCGGCACGCCGGCCCGGTGGAACATCTATTTCGCGGCGTCGGACGCCACAACGCTCCTTGACGATGCCGCTTTTGCCGGCGGGACCGTCCAGTTCGGGCCGGAGCAGGTGGGCGCTACCGGCGTGCTGGCGTTCCTCGCCCCGCCCGGCGGCGGCACCACCGGGATCTGGCAGGCCGGAACCCATTACGGGAGCCATCTCTTCAACGAGCCGGGGGCGCTGGCCTGGGCCGAACTGTCCACGCCCGGGCCGCAGGCCGCGGTGGGCTTCTTCCAGCAGCTGTTCGGGCACGAGGTCACCGAATATCCCCAGGACGACGGCGGCAGCTACAGTACGCTGCTTGTCGACGGTGCCGAGGTGGCCGGCGTCGTTCCTGCCGAAGAAGGCGGGGACGCAGCCTGGCAGGTCTACTTTGGCGCCGCGGACGTCCGTGCTGCGGCGGCGGCAACGGTCCAGGCCGGGGGAGAAATCATCGTTGAGCCGGACGAGCATGCCGCTGACGGTTCACTGACCACCATCCGGGACCCGCAGGGCGGCATCCTCAGCCTCATCCAGGTCAGTTAAGACCATGGGGTCCCCACCGTGCGGTGCGGGACCCCAATGGTTGGTGGCTCTAGGCGTAGGCGTTGGCCATGCGGACGGCGCCGCCATCCACGCCCTTGGCGCCCTGGACGTAATCGGGGCCGGACTTGGAAATGGCATCCGAGTCCTCCGTGACCGCGCCCATGATCCAGGACGGCAGGCCCCGGTCGTTCAGGCGCGCCACTGCGGCGTCGGCGGCGTCGGGGGACACGATGGCCACCATCCCCACGCCGAGGTTCAGGGTGCGCTCGAGGTCGGGCAGCGGGACATTTCCCAGTTCGGACACGAGCTTGAAGATCGCGGGCAGTTCCCAGGTGGCGCGGTCCACCGTTGCCACCAGGCCCTGCGGGAGGACCCGGGCCAGGTTGGCGGCCAGGCCGCCGCCGGTGACGTGGCTGAAGCCGTGGACGGCGGCGCCGGCGCTGACCGGGAAGGTGCGGGCCAGGTCCAGGCAATCGGCTGCGTAGACGCGGGTGGGCTCAAGGAGTTCCTCGCCCAGCGTGCGCCCCAGTTCGGATACCTGGCGGTCCAGTGCCCAGCCGGCGTGGTTGATGACGCGGCGGACCAGCGAGTAGCCGTTTGAGTGCAGGCCGGAGGAGGCCATGCCGATCACCACGTCGCCGGCGCGGACGCGGTCCGGGCCGAGGAGGGCGTCGGCTTCCACGACGCCGGTGGCGGCGCCAGCGACGTCGTATTCATGTTCGCCCAGCAGGCCCGGGTGCTCGGCGGTCTCGCCGCCCACCAGGGCAGTGCCGGCCACGGAGCAGGCTGCGGCGATGCCGCGCACGATGTCCGCGATGCGTTCGGGGACCACCTTGCCGCAGGCGATGTAGTCGGTCATGTACAGCGGCTCGGCGCCGACCACCACGATGTCGTCCACCACCATGCCTACCAGGTCGAAGCCGATGGTGTCGTGGATGTCCATGGCCTGGGCGATGGCCACCTTGGTGCCGACGCCGTCCGTGGAGGTGGCCAGCAGCGGCTTCTTGTAGGTCAGGAGCCTGGAGACGTCATAGAGGCCGGCGAAGCCGCCCACCCCGCCGATCACCGAGGAGTTGTGGGTTGCCTTGACGGCATCCTTCATGAGCTCGACGGCGCGGTCCCCGGCTTCAACGTCCACGCCGGCGGAGGCGTAGGTGATGCCGGAGTTTTCTGCGGCGGTGTTGGCGGAAGTCATACGGAGTCCTTCTTGTCGGCGCTGGTGGCGGCGTGTACGTCGGGCACGAGGTCGGCTTCGGTCAGCAGGTTTTCGAATTCGGCGTCCGGTCCGGGATCGCAGCCGGTGGCGCCGGCTTTCTCAGCCGGGTCCTCCGCGGCATCAACGGCCAGGGCGACCGTCTCGCCGGGAAGCGCGGCCGGGGACGGCTTGAGGCCGCCAAGGTCGGTGCGCTCCAGCAGGTTCTTGCCCAACTTGTCGGCGTCCGGCAGCTTGATGGGGTACTTGCCGGTGAAGCAGGCGGTGCAGAGCCGTTCGCGGGGCTGCCGGGTGGCCCCGATCATGCCGTCCTCGGAGATGTAGGCCAGTGAGTCCGCACCGATGGCCTGGGAGATTTCCTCGATGGTGGCGCCGTTGGCGATGAGTTCCGCGCGTGAGGCGAAATCGATGCCGTAGAAGCAGGGCCACTGCACCGGCGGGGAGGAGATTTTGACGTGGACGGCTGCGGCGCCGGCTTCCCGGAGCATCCGCACAATGGCGCGCTGGGTGTTGCCGCGGACGATCGAGTCATCCACCACCACAACCCGCTTGCCGCGGATCACGGACTCGAGGGCGTTGAGCTTGAGGCGGATGCCGAGCTGGCGCAGGGTCTGCGAGGGCTGGATGAACGTGCGGCCCACGTAGGAGTTCTTGACGAAACCGTGCGCAAAGGGGATGCCGGATTCCTCGGCGTAGCCGACGGCGGCGGGGGTACCGGATTCCGGTACGGGAATGACGATGTCCGCCTGCTGCGTGTTTTCCCGGGCCAGCTGGCGGCCCATCTCCACGCGGGACTCGTAGACGGAGCGGCCGGCGATGGCGGCGTCCGGGCGGGCGAGGTAGACGTATTCGAAAACGCAACCGGCCGGCGTCGGCTCCGCGAACCGCTTGGACCGCACGCCGTCCTCGTCGATGGCAATGAACTCGCCCGGCTCGATCTCCCGGATGAAGCTGGCGCCGACGGTGGCCAGGGCGGACTGCTCGGAGGCCACCACCCAGCCGCGCTCCAGCCGGCCGAGGACCAGCGGACGGATCCCGTAGGTGTCGCGTGCGGCGTAGAGGGTTCCTTCGTCCATGAAGACGAAGCAGAAGCCGCCCTTGATCTTGGGCAGGAGTTCCGTGGCGGTTTCTTCGAGGGTCTTGCCCGGCTCGCCTTCAAGCAAAGCGGTGACCAGGGCGGTGTCGGAGGTGTTGCCCTGCTTCATTTCGCCGGTGAGCTGGCCGCCGTTGCGTTCGTTGATCATGGCGTTGAGCTCGGCGGTGTTGGTCAGGTTGCCGTTGTGTGCCAGGGCAACCGTGCCGGTGGAGGTGGCGCCGAGGGTGGGCTGCGCGTTGGCCCAGTGGCTGGCGCCGGTGGTGGAGTAGCGGCAGTGGCCCACGGCCAGGTGCCCGGTCAGGGTGTTCAGGGTGGTCTCGTCGAAGACCTGGGAGACGAGTCCCATGTCCTTGTAGACGTTGATCCGTTTGCCGTCGCTGGTGGCTATGCCAGCCGACTCCTGACCGCGGTGCTGCAGTGCATACAGCCCGTAATAGGTAAGTTTTGCTACTTCTTCGCCTGGTGCCCAAACGCCGAAGACGCCGCAAGCGTCCTGCGGGCCTTTTTCGCCGGGGAGAAGATCATGGGAAAGTTTTCCATCGCCGCGTGCCACTGATCGATTATCGCACGATATGGGGTAGGACTTTTCCGGCTGCCCGATTGTGACCTGCTAGGCCTGGGGGTCGGTATCCGGTTCGGAATCCGGCACGGCTTCCACCACCGCCCGCTGCTGGCGCTTCACGCTGCGGCGGTCCAGCACGAGGGCCAGCCCGGCGCCCAGGATGGCCCCTGCGGCCGCGAACATCACCAGGAAGAAACCGAACACCGCACCGGGGTCGAAGGTGGTGTCCCCCGGCACCCCGTACGCCACCACCGCGGCAGCGACGGCTCCCAGCAGCGCTCCGACCACCAGGAAGGGAACGTACTTGGGTGCCCGGCGGACGGTAACCTCGCGCCGCTCGGCGGGGGTTTCTTCAAAAGACATGCCATCCAGCCTACTGCCCACTGTTTTGCTCCGGGAAACGGGTGTCTGGGGATGCCTGGCGCTCCCGGCCCGGAGAGGCGGGAGTGGCACACTGGTAGGCAACTGCTCGGAGACTGATATATCTATTGACATGGAGTCTTGTCGCTGCCATATTCTGCTGTAGGCACTATGTGCATGCTGTTGTTTATTATGCAACTCATTGCGCTTCGAACGGTGAGGCGCCGTGGTCCCCGGTCCGGGCCTGTCAGTTAGATTGGCAGTTGGTGCCGACTCACGGATCCGGGCGGATCCAGGAAAGGAACACAAGAACCATGGTTCACAAAGTTCAAGCAGTTGTTGTCCGGGAGAAGAACGCCCCTGTGTCGTTGGAGACCATCCTGGTCCCGGATCCCGGGCCGGGGGAGGCGCTGGTGGACATCCTGACCTGCGGTGTCTGCCACACGGATCTGCACTACAAGCAGGGCGGTATCGGTGATGACTTCCCTTACCTGCTCGGGCACGAGGCCACCGGGGTTGTCAGTGCCGTTGGCCCCGATGTGACCCAGGTGGCCCCGGGCGACCGGGTGATCCTGAACTGGCGCGCGGTCTGTGGGGAGTGCCGTGCGTGTGCCAAGGGCCAGCCGCAATACTGCTTCAATACGCACAACGCCACGCAGAAGATGACCCTTGAGGACGGCACCGAGCTTTCGCCTGCCCTGGGCATCGGTGCTTTCGCGGAAAAGACCCTGGTGGCAGCCGGGCAGTGCACCAAGGTGGACCCGGAGGTTGATGCTGCCGCGGTGGGCCTGCTGGGCTGCGGCGTGATGGCAGGCATCGGTGCCGCGATCAACACCGGGGAGGTCAAGCGTGGCGAGTCCGTGGCAGTGATTGGCTGCGGCGGCGTGGGGATTGCCGCGATCGCGGGCGCGAAGCTCGCGGGGGCGACGACGATCATCGCCGTGGACATCGACGACAACAAGATCGGGATGGCCAGGTCCCTCGGTGCAACCCACGGGGTCAACTCCAAGCAGGAGGACGCCGTGGAAGCCATCCGGGCCCTCACCGGAGGCCACGGGGCGGACGTGGTGATAGACGCCGTCGGCCGGCCCGAAACGTACAAGCAGGCCTTCTACGCCCGCGACCTTGCCGGCCGCGTGGTGCTGGTGGGTGTTCCGACGCCGGAGATGACGCTTGAACTGCCGCTGCTGGACGTCTTTGGCCGCGGCGGATCGCTGAAGTCCTCCTGGTACGGCGACTGCCTGCCCTCCCGCGACTTCCCCATGCTCGTCTCGCACTACAAGCAGGGAAACCTGGACCTGGACGCGTTCGTGTCCGAGCGCATCACGATCGACCAGGTGGAAGAGGCCTTCGAGCGGATGCATGGGGGCAAGGTGCTGCGCTCCGTCGTCGAGGTCCAGCCTGCCGGGGCGTCCGCATGAGCGTCACCATCGAGAACCTGGTCACCTCGGGAACTTTTTCGCTCGACGGCGGCACCTGGGACGTTGACAACAACGTCTGGATCGTGGGCAATGACGAGGAATGCATCATCATCGATGCGCCGCACGACGCAGCGGCGATCATCAACCAGGTCCGCAGCCGGAAGGTGAAGGCCATCCTGCTCACCCACGCGCACAACGACCACATCGGTGCCGCGCGTGAGGTGGCGGACGCCCTGGAGGCACCGATCCTGCTGAACCAGGAGGACCTGGTGCTCTGGGAGCAGGTATACCCGGACGCAAAACCGGACCGCTTCCACTCCGACGGTGACGTATTCGAGGTGGGCGGGGCGGCCCTGCGTGCGATCCACACTCCGGGACACTCGCCCGGGTCCACTTGCTTCTACCTGGAAAGCGAGGGAACGGTGTTCACCGGCGACACCCTGTTCAACGGCGGCCCGGGTGCCACCGGGCGGTCCTACAGCGACTACCCCACCATCCTGGCGTCCATCCGTGAACGGCTGCTGACACTGCCCGCCGACACTGTGGTCCGCACCGGCCATGGCGAGGACACCACCATCGCCGCCGAGCAGGAAACGCTGGCGAAGGTTCCGCAGTAACCAGAAGTCAGGAAAGCGCCCGGCGGAGGCGCGCCGGGAGGTTCCGGCGCGCCTCCGCCGGCGATCAATCAGCACAAGCCGGTAAGGACGTTGGAACGATGAAGTTCGGTAAGCAGCCCGCCCCCGTTCGGGACATCAATGAGGACGATCTTTCGGTCCACAAGCCCAAAACGGAGGCGGCCGGGGTCAAGGCCGTCATGGTTGCGCTTGAGCGTGCGGTGGCGCAGGCGGGTGTGGCCCGGACGGCACAGTCGCTGCTGCGGCTGAACCAGCGGGGCGGTTTCGACTGCCCCGGCTGCGCGTGGCCGGAATCGGACAAGAAGCGCAAAGCAGCCGAGTTCTGCGAGAACGGCGCCAAGGCGGTGGCCGAGGAGAACACCCTGCGTACCGTCGGAGCGGAGTTCTGGGCCCAACACTCCATCGCCGAGCTCTCGGAGAAGACCGAGTACTGGCTGGGCAACCAGGGCCGGTTGAGCGAGCCGGTGGTGATCCGCGAAGGGGAGACGCATTACTCGCCGATCTCGTGGGCCGACGCGTTCGAGCTGATCGGCGAACATCTCCGGGCGACCACCCCTGACCGCTGCGTCTTCTACACCTCCGGCCGCACGGCGAACGAGACCGCGTTCCTGTACCAGCTCTTCGCACGGTCCCTGGGCACCAACAACCTCCCCGACTGCTCCAACATGTGCCACGAGTCCTCCGGCTCGGCTTTGAACCCGACCATCGGCATTGGCAAGGGCACGGTGTCCCTGGATGACATCCACGACGCCGAACTGATCTTCGTGGTGGGCCAGAACCCCGGCACCAACCATCCACGGATGCTGTCCGCGTTGAAGGAGTGCAAGGACAAGGGCGGCAAGGTGGTGGCCGTGAACCCGCTGCCCGAGGCCGGCCTGTTCAACTTCAAGGACCCGCAGACCGTTTCCGGGGTGGTGGGCGGCGGGACGCCGTTGGCCGATGAGTACTTGCAGATCAAGGTGGGCGGGGACTTGGCGCTGTTCCAGGCGCTCGGCCACCTGCTGCTGGAGGCCGAGGCAGCCAACCCGGGGACCGTCGTCGACCATTCCTTTATTGCCGCCCAGACGGACGGGTTCGATGCCTACCGCGACGCCCGGCGCACCTTGGACTGGGATGAAACCGAGAAGGCCACCGGCCTCACCCGGGGCCAGATCGAAAAGGTCGCGGCGATGCTGGAGGCGTCCAAGGCCTCGATCTTCTGCTGGGCGCTGGGCGTGACGCAGCAGCCGCATTCGGTGGACACCATCAAGGAAATGGTCAACGTCCTGCTGCTGCAGGGCAATTTCGGCAAGCCCGGCGCCGGCGCCTGCCCTGTCCGCGGGCACTCGAACGTCCAGGGCGACCGGACCATGGGCATCTGGGAGAAACCCAAGGAGTGGCTCCTGCAGGCCTTGGACGCAGAGTTCGGCATCACGTCTCCGCGGCACCACGGCTACGACGCCGTGGAGTCGATGGAGGCATTCGAACGGGACGAGGTGGACGTGTTCGTGTCCATGGGCGGGAATTTCTCGCTCGCCTGCTCTGACACCGAGGCCCTGGAAGCGGGCATGCAGCGTATCGGGCTGACCGTGCACATCAGCACCAAACCCAACCGCTCGCACGTGGTGCACGGCCGCACGTCACTGATCCTGCCCACCTTGGGCCGCACCGACAAGGACGACAAGCATCCCAACGGCGCACAGTTCCTCTCCGTGGAGGACTCGATGTCCGTGGTCCACTCCACCCAAGGCCGCCTCACCCCAGTCTCCGAGCACCTGCTGGCTGAGCCCGTCATCGTGGCACGGATGGCGGAGGCCACCTTTGGCCCGGACCACCCAGTGGACTGGAAGGCAATGGCCGAGGACTACGACGTGATCCGCGACCATATCGCCCGGGTCCTGCCCGGCTTCGAGGACTTCAACGCCCGGGTCCGGACCAAGAACGGGTTCGTGCTCCCCAACCCGCCGCGCGACACCCGCTCCTTCGCCACCGACATCGGCCGCGGCCGGTTCACGGTCAGCCCGCTCGAATACCTCAGTCCGCCACCCGGCCACCTGGTGCTGCAGACCATCCGCAGCCACGACCAGTACAACACCACCTTCTACGGCCTGGACGACCGCTACCGCGGCATCTCCGGCGGCCGCCGCGTGATCCTCATCCACCCTGAGGACCTCGCCGAGCAAGGATTCCAGGACCGGGAACTCGTGGACGTCGTCAGCACCTTCCAGGGCGTGGACCGCCGGGCAGACAAGTTCCGCCTGGTGGCGTACCCCACCGCCAAGGGCTGCGCGGCCGCGTACTTCCCCGAAGCGAACGCACTGGTCCACAAAGAAAACGTGGCCCGCGTATCCAACACCCCCGGCTTCAAGGCCATGTTCGTCAGGTTCGAGCCGCACCGGGGCGAGGCAGCGGTTGCCGGGGAATCTGCAGGGGAGTTGGCAGGGATGCAGGCTTAGCCCGCCGGGGCGGTCAGGCCGGGCCATCGTGGCGGTTCCCAGTCCTGGTGTTCGCTTTGGTAATGGCGGCCTGTGGGTGAGGTCCAGCCGGGTGGTTCGTTTTCGCTGGCGGGTGTTGGTTTCCATCCGGTGGTGTGGCGGAGTTTGTGGTGTTTGGGGCACGGTTGTCCCAGGTTGGTGATTCCGGTGGTGCCGCCCTTGGCCCGGCGAGGATGTGATCGGCATCGTTGTCCAGGGCCCGCGGATCCACCAACACCCGGTAAAACGATCCCGCCCCGTTTGCGACAAGTTGGCGTGCCATGGACGGCGGAATCGGCCCATACCCGTCCAGTACCGCCGGCTCGTCCGTCAGGCCCAGCAGCGAAAACACCGGAACCGTCACCAGCACCTGCGCCCGGACCGGCGACGGCACACGGTCCCGGACAGCGCCCACACGTTCGCTGGAGCTGCCGCCTGCACCCACACGTTCGGTGGAGCTGCCACTTGCACCCTCGGCCAAACCGCCGCTGCCGCTTGCACGGGTGTCGCCGGCGCCGGTGCCGTTGGTGAGGATCGCGTCGGCGAAGGTGTCGGCCCGGAGCTGGGTCAGGTCCTGCCCTCGCCGGGGCCCTGCAGGCTACGGGCGGTCGCCGTGAGCCGGTTCCACCCCGCCAGTGCGGCCTCGACCTCCCGGGCACCGGCCAGAATGTCCAGGCAACCAGCCGCCACACCAGCCAACGGATCGGCCGCAGAAAACGGCTCCAAACCGACCCGTCCACCTCGGCATTCAGCACAGCCAGGGCAGCCCGGATCTCCCCAAACGCCCTCACCACCGCCGATTTCCCCATAACCCATCATGACAAGGGGGTACGACATCCAGACGACTGCCGGGCCTCTCCCCGGCAGTGGGGGGCAGCTAAACATGGGTTCCGGTCCGGGATTCTTTACGTTCGGGGATGGCAGTCCTCCGTGGCATCGACCATGCTTTTTCGTCATATCCGAAATTGATTGACAGTGAGCGTGGCTGGAGTCACACTGTTGCATATGGTGATCGTTGTTGCGTTAGGCGCTTCAGTTTCATTCCGGAGTTGTCGCTTCTGTTGCTGATGAACCTCCCCACATTCGTTGACAGAACGTCTTGAACACCCCTTGTGCCCCACCTGCTCCGTATCCACCCCCAAATCGCCCCATGCCCAGCCCTATCGGGAGGAAACACATGACTACCTCAGTGAATGCGCCCCTCAGCGCACGCGGAAAGCTCGCCTCAACATTGCCTGCCGAGCAGCTGGCCGAAATTACCGAGTTGTTTGCTTTGCGGCGCACCGGCTACTCCCTTGATGCCCCGTTCTACACTGACCCGACAATCTTCAAGCTCGACATGGAAGCCATCTTCGGCCAGCACTGGATCTTTGCCGGCAGCGTTGCCGAGTTGCCGGAGCCGGGCGACTACATCACGGTCGACTACGGACCCTACTCCCTGATCGTGCTGCGCACCGACGAGGGCGGCGTCAATGTCCTGCACAACGTCTGCCGCCACCGCGGTGCCCGCGTCCTGACCGAAGCCGCCGGTTCCACCGGAAACCTGGTCTGCGGCTACCACTCCTGGACGTACTCCCCCGAGGGCAACCTGATCCACGCATCCGCCCCCGGCGAAGCCAAGTTCGACAAGAACTGCTTTGCCCTCAAGCGCGCCCACAGCCGCGAGGTTGCCGGGCTCATTTTCGTCTGCATTGCTGACGAGCCACCCGCAGACTTCGACGAAACCGCCAAGATTTTCGAGCCCTACCTCGCGCCCCACGACCTGTCCAAGACCAAGATTGCCTACCAGCAGAACATCATCGAAGAAGGCAACTGGAAGCTCGTCATGGAGAACAACCGTGAGTGCTACCACTGCGACGGGCACCCGGAACTCGCCTGCTCGCTGTTCCCCACGTGGGGCCTGACCGAGGGTCTGATCCCGACCCACCTCGAGGAAGTATGGGACCGCAACAAGGAAGCCCAGTCCTCCCTCGAGGAGCGGTGCCGCCGCTACGGCCTGCCCTACGAGGTGGTGGAGGAACTCGACACCCGCATTGCCGGTATCCGCATCTCGCGCGAATCCCTGGACGGCGAAGGCGAATCGTTCTCCGCAGACGGCCGCAGGCTCTCCAAGAAGCTGCTCGGCGACCTTCGGGACTTCCGCCTGGGCCGCTGCTCGATGCACTTGCAGCCCAACAGCTGGTTCCACTTCCTGGGTGACCACGTCATCACGTTCGGGGTTTTCCCCATCAACGAGCACCAGTCCTTGGTCCGCACCACCTGGCTGGTGGCTGACGACGCCGAGGAAGGCGTTGACTACGACCTCGAAAAGCTCACCTACACCTGGAAGCAGACCAACCTGCAGGACAAGGCGTTCGTTGAGCTGTGCCAGCAGGGTGCTGCCAGCCCCGCGTACGAGCCCGGCCCTTACATGAAGAGCGAATACCAGGTGGAGGCCTTCATCAATTGGTACGTCCAGCGCGTGCAGGAGCACTTGGCATGATTGACGTCCTCACTCAGGCGCCGGTCCGGGAACCACAGCGCATCCGCGGCCTTGAAATGCCGTGGAACAGGGTGATGGGCAGCATGGAAGGCCCGGCCAGTGCAGCCAAGGCGCTGGGCCCGTGGCATCCGCAGGAGTTCATGGCCGAATGCGTCGAAACCGTTCCCGAAGCCGGCGGCATGATGACCTTCGTCTTCCGCCGCTGCGACGGTGCGCCCCTGGCGTTCCGCGCGGGCCAGTACGTGAATATCGCTTTCCCCGTGAACGGCGAGGACCAGGAACCGGTGGACCGCAGCTACTCGCTGTCCAGTTCACCCACGGAACCGTGGACTTTCAGCGTCACCGTCAAGCGCGACCCGGGCGGACTGGTTTCCCCGTGGGTGCACGGGAACGTCAGGCCCGGAACTGTCCTGGACATGCTGGGACCTGTCGGGGCATTCCACCTGCCTGACGCCGATCGGCGGGCACGGTACCTCTTCCTGGCCGCCGGCGCAGGCATCACCCCCATCATGTCGATGCTGCGCACCATCCACTCGTTGCCCGGAACCGCCGATGTGGTGGTGCTTTACCACGGCGCGGAAGCCGGCGGCTTCGCCTTCCACCGGGAATTGGCCTACATCGCGTCGGTGGACTCGCGCGTCAAGGTCTTCTACGCCCTGGGCGACCGCGGCAGGCCCGAGGACTGGGAGGGCTTCACCGGACGGCTGACGGCGGCCATGATCGACGAGGTGGCGCCGGACGCCAACGGCCGGCAGGTGTACGCCTGCGGACCCGAGGGGTACTTGAACACCGCCACTGAACTGCTCAAGAACGTGGGCGTCGACGATACCTCCATCTACATGGAGTTCTTCTCCGGCGACCGGCAGACCCTCCTCGAATACCAGGCCGAGCTCGCCCTGGCGGCGGACATCGCCGAGGAAATCGCCGACGAGATCGCGGAGTCCGCCGAGGACTACTTCGAGGGCCAGCCGGCGGCGTTCGGGATCTATGAGCCCGGCTACGACGAGGATGGAACCCTGCAGGCCACGGGGCTGGCGCTGGAAGCTGCAGCCCCGGCCTCCGCGGAAGCCGCCTCCGCGGAAGCCGCCGAAGCCGCAACCGAAGCCGCCACCCCGGATGCGTCAAGCTTCGACACCGTGGGAACTGGCAGCCTCACCCTGTCTTTCATGCGCACCGGAATCAATGTGCGGATCGACCCGCAGGAACCCATCCTGGGTGTGGCCCAGCGGGCCGGTGTCCGGATCGGCGCCAACTGCAAGGAGGGCATGTGCGGCTCCTGCAAAGTGGTCAAGCTGTCCGGGGAGATCGACATGAACCACCAGGGTGGAATCCGCAAACGGGAAATCGATGCCGGCAAGTTCCTTCCCTGCTGCTCCACCGCGCGCACCGACATGGTGATCGACGCTTAGCCGCTTCCCTGAGCCGCCGGCACCGCGCGCCGTCCCACGTTTTACCGCAAGTGAAAGTCATAACCACACGGAAGGTCTGATGCAGCCGGCGTCAGGCCTTCCGTGGCAATTGAACCCTAACCATAGGAGCCACGCCCATGTCAGGTAACAAAGCCGTTGCGTACAAGGAGCCCGGGGTTGTCGAGGTCATCGATACCCCGTATCCGTCGTTTGAACTGAAGGCCGGCCCCGGTGTCAATCCCGCCAACGTCGGCCGGAAGGTGCCGCACGGGGTCATCGTGCGCACCGTGAGCACCAACATCTGCGGCTCGGACCAGCACATGGTCCGCGGCCGGACGACGGCCCCTGCCGGCCTCGTCCTGGGCCACGAAATCACCGGCGAAGTCATTGAGACCGGACCCGACGTCGAATTCATCAAGGTGGGGGACATCGTCTCCGTCCCGTTCAATATCTCTTGCGGGCGCTGCCGGAACTGCAAGGAGCGCAAGACCGGGATCTGCCTGAACGTGAACCCGGACCGTCCCGGCTCTGCCTACGGCTATGTCGATATGGGCGGTTGGGTGGGTGGGCAGGCGGAATACGTCCTGGTTCCCTACGCCGATTGGAACCTGTTGCGGTTCCCGGACCGGGACCAGGCCCTGGAAAAGATCATGGACCTGACCATGCTTTCCGACATCCTCCCCACCGGCTTCCACGGCGCAGTCACGGCAGGCGTAGGCGTCGGGTCCACCGTCTACGTTGCCGGTGCCGGCCCCGTCGGGCTTGCCGCGGCCGCCAGCGCCCAACTGCTGGGAGCTGCGGTGGTGATCGTGGGCGACCTCAACGAAGACCGCCTGGCCCAGGCCCGGTCCTTTGGCTGCGAAACCGTCAATGTGGCCAACGGCGACCCGGCAGACCAGATCGAGCAGATCCTCGGCGTCCGGGAGGTCGACTCCGGCATCGACGCCGTCGGCTTCGAGGCACGCGGCCACGGCCACGGCGCCCAGGAAGCACCTGCCACTGTGCTGAACTCGCTGATGGACCTCACCACCGCCGGCGGCTCCGTGGGTATCCCCGGCCTCTACGTCACGGGGGACCCGGGAGCCGCGGATGAAGCCGCACGGAAGGGCAGCCTGTCCCTGTCCCTGGGAACCGGTTGGGCGAAGTCCCTGTCCTTCACCACGGGCCAATGCCCGGTGATGAAGTACAACCGGCAGCTGATGATGGCCATCCTCCATGACCGGATCCAGATCGCCAAGGCGGTCAACGCCAAGGCCATTTCGCTCGACGACGCCCCGCGCGGGTACGCGGAGTTCGACGCCGGCGCGGCAACGAAGTACGTCCTGGACCCGAACGGCTACCTCAACAACTGATGCGCGGTTCCCGTTTGTGAAGAACGGCAAGGTTCCAACGGCGGCGCCCCGCTCAGCAGGGGTGCCGCCGTTGGCATGCCGGGGTGGAACAGCGCGCGCTCCGCGGGCAACAAAAGAGGTGGTTGGGCCTGCCGGTCTCAAGCAGGCCCAACCACCTTTGTGGTGGATGGGGCAGATCAGCCGCGGAGGCGCTCCATGCCCGGGTCAAAGAGCGGCTCGGCGCAGACGGTGGCGGCTACGCGCCGGCCGAAGTACTCGATCTCCACGGCGTCCCCCTCGGACACCGACGAGGGCAGCCAGGCGTAGGCAAGGGGCTTGCCGATGGTGAAGCCATACGCCGCGCTCGTGACGTAACCAGCGGCTTCCCCGGCCACGTACACCGGTTCCTTGCCCAGCACCACTGACGTGCCGTCGTCGACCGTCAGGCAGTGCAGCATCTTCGCCGCCGGCTGCTCGCGGAGCGACGCCAGGGCCTTGGCGCCCACGAATCCGGTCTTGTCCTTGGCCACGGAGAAACCGAGGCCCGCTTGGTACGGGTGGTGCTCGGACGTCATGTCCGTGCCCCACAGCCGGTAGCCCTTCTCAAGGCGCATGCTGTTGAAGGCGCCGCGGCCGGCAGCGATGATGCCGTGCTCCTGGCCCGCCTCGAACAGCAGGTCCCAGAGCTTCAAACCGTACTCGGCGGTGGTGTAGAGCTCCCAGCCGAGTTCGCCGACGTAGGAGAGCCGCATGGCCGTGACGGGGATGCCGCCCACGGAGATCTCCTTGGTCCGGAAGTACTTCAGGCCGTCATTGGTGAGGTCGTCGGTGCTGACCTTGCCAATCACCTCGCGGGCCAGCGGACCCCACAAACCGATGCAGCAGGTGCTGCCGGTGATGTCGGTGACGTGGACCCACTGGCCGGGGTCGGCGGCGGACTGCCGGCGGGCTTCCACCCGGAGGTAGTCGAAGTCGACGTTGCTGTTGACGCCCAGCTGGAACTCCTCCTCGGCCAGCCTTGCCACGGTCACGTCACTGCGGATGCCGCCGTCGTCCGCCAGCAGCAGGCAATAGGTCACGGCACCCGGCTTCTTGGCGATGTTGCCCGTGCTGAGCCGGTGCAGGAGTGCCTGCGCGCCCGGGCCGGCGACGGAGAGGCGCTTCAGCGGCGTCATGTCGTAAAGTCCGACGGCGGTGCGCGTCTTCCACGCTTCGGCTGCGGAGATGGGGGAGTGGAACATTGCGGACCAGGAGTCCCGCTCCGGGGTCTGCCATTCGGCCGGAAGTTCTTCGAGGAGCGCGCGGTTGGCTTCGAACCAGTGCGGGCGTTCCCAGCCGGCGGATTCCAGGAAGAACGCGCCCAGCTCCTTTTGGCGGACGTTGAAGGGGCTGACCCGCAGGTCGCGCGGGGATTCTCGCGGCTGCAGCGGGTGCATGACATCGTAGATCTCCACGAAGTTCTGTTGCGAGGTTTCGCTGACGTAGGCGTCCGAGGTCTGCACCTTCTCGAAACGGGTCAGTTCGCAGCCGTGCAGGTCTGTCTGCGGCTGGCCGTCGATGATCAGCTCTGCCATGGCCTTCGCAACGCCGGCGGAGTGCGTGACCCACACGGCTTCGGCCACGAAGAAGCCCTCGAGGTCCGGTGCTTCGCCCATGAGCGGGCCGCCGTCGGGGGTAAAGGAGAAGATGCCGTTGAAGCCATCCTGGATTTCGGTGCTGCGCAGTGCCGGCAGCAGGTCCTGGCTGTCCTCCCACGCGGGAACGAAGTCTTCCAGGGTGAAGTCCAGCCGGGAGGGCATGCGGTGGTCGGACATCTCCCCGGCCGGGACCTTCGGCAGTGCGGACATGTCCACCGGCATCGGCCGGTGGGCGTAGCTGCCGATGCCGATGCGGTCGCCCCATTCGCGGTAGTACAGGTCCTTGTCCTGGTAGCGAAGGATGGGCTTGCCGGCGCCGTTGGGAAGCTCGTTGACGCCCTCAAGTTCGGCGAGGGGCGTGGTGACCACGTACTGGTGGGCCAGCGGCAGCAGCGGCACCTCCAGGCCCACCAACTTGCCGAGCTCACGGCCCCAGAACCCTGCGCAGGACACCACGATATCGGCAGGAATGAGTCCGGCGGAGGTCTCGACGCCGGTGACCTTGCCGCCCTCACGGGCGATGCCGGTGACGGTGGTGGACCCGCGGTAGGTGACGCCGTGTTCGCGCGTGCGCTCGATCAGCAGCTGGACGGCGCGGGCCGCCAGGGCGAGGCCGTCGGTGGGGATGAGCAGGCCGCCCAGGACTTCCCGGCCGCCGCTGAGCTTCCCCGTGGTCAGCAGGGGGTAGATCTTTTCGCACTCGTCGGCATCCACGATCCGGCTTTCGACGCCCCAGGAGGTCATCACGCCCATCTTGCGTTTAAGGTCCGCCAGGCGCTCCGGAGTCGTTGCCAGTTCAAGGCCGCCCACCTGATTGAAGCAGGACTGGCCATCCTTGCCCAGGGCGAGCAGCTTGTTGACGGTGTAGGTCGCGAATTCCGTCATGGTCCTGGACGGGTTGTTCTGGAATACGAGGCCCGGAGCGTGCGACGTGGAGCCGCCTGCCAGCTCCAGCGGGCCCTGTTCGACGACGGTGATGTCATTCCAGCCGCGGCTTGCCAGCTCGTCGGCGAGGTTGGTGCCGACAATGCCGGCTCCGATGATGACGACGCGGGGTGATGCGCTCATGGTTCGTGGTTCTCCTGGTTGGTGCGTGGCTCCGCGCTTCGCTATAAGCAACGCGCAGCACTATATGCAACACGGTGGCGTAGCTCACAAGGAATGTCAAGGGTTTCCGGCATTGTTGCTGCGGCTGCCGTCACTGTTTCAGCGGGTCCAGGCTGGCTCCGGGAAGGGCGGGCATGACGGAGGCCTCCGCCGCTGGTGCGGCGAAGGCCTCCTGTGGGTTGCGGCCGGTTGCCCGGTGTCAGTGCGAGAAGTTGGTTGAGATCTCGGCGAGGGTGCGCCCCTTCGTCTCAGGCGCGAGCCATTGCGAGAGTATTGCGCCGATTAATGCGACGGCGGCTGCCACGACCATGCTTGGGCCCATGCCGATGTTGCTGATCGCCCACGGCAGGGCGAAGGTGCCGAGTGCAGCTCCGATGCGGCTGAAGGCCGCGGCGAAGCCCATGCCGATGCCGCGCAGGTCGCCGGGGAATACCTCGGCCGGATAGACCTGGGTCAAGGTGGTGTAGCCGGCATTGAAGAAGGAGAAGGCGAGGAACAGGGCCAGCACCAGGATCGCCGGCGCGTCAGCCCAGACCCCGATGACCAGCAGGATGCCTGCGCAGAGCCACTGCCCGGGCACGGTGAGGATCCGGCGGCCGAGCCTGTCAATCAGAAGCACGCTGGTGACGACACCCGCGGCCGCAAGAGCGGACAAGCCCACTCCACCGGCCCAGCCGCCGCCGAAGCCGAACTGCGTGAGCACGTCGTCGGCGAAGGTCGCGATCGCGAAGTATGGAGTGACCGCGCAGAACCAAAAACCGGAAGTGAAGACGGTGGCGCGCCAGTGTTCCTTCGAGAACAGCATTCCGAAGGAGGCGTTCTTGATTTTGGTCCTGCCCTTTGCGGCTTGGGCCTCCTGGATCATCCGCAGGTCGATCTCCTCGGTGATGCTGTCGTGCATCTGCGGCGATTCGACATACTTGTGGGCAATCGCCAGTGCTTCGTCACGCCGTCCCTTGGTGATGAGCCAGCTTGGCGATTCGGGGAGGCCGATGCGGGCGAGGAACAGGACGAACGCGAGGATGGTGCTCGTCCCGATGACGAGGCGCCAGGGGGTGCCGGCCTCATGCAGGAGCGTGCCGATGATGAATGCCATCATGAAACCGACGTACCAGGCGATCAGGGTCAGCCCGAGCAACCGCCCGCGGAGCTTTGGAGGAGAGAACTCCGACAACAAGGGGCCGCCGATCGAGTACTCGCCGCCGATAGCGACACCCATCATGAACCGGATGATGGCCAGCTGGATCACGGCACCGTCTCCGGAGGTTACGAAGAACTGGGCCGCTGAGGCAACCAGGAACAGGCCCATGTCCACGAGGAACATGGGCTTGCGTCCGAACTTGTCAGTAGCCCAGCCGGCCAGCGGGGAGCCGACGAAGATACCGGCCAGCGGGCCTGCGGCGATCATGCCCAGGGACAGTGCGTCGAGCTGGAGGTCTGACCGCATGGGGCCGGTGACGGGTCCGATGATTCCGAGGATGTAGCCGTCGAGGAACATCCCGCCGATGAAGACAGCGACGAGCCGCACCATGAAGCGGCGTTTGAACTTCGAGCTGGTCCCTTCGGCACTGCTTTGATCGATGGTGCTGGCACCTTTGATAGTCATAAACAGTTTCCTTTAGTGATCTGGCGCTGCCGCGTGGATGCGGCAGCGTGTGCGGCCGAGTTGCGGGCCGGGCTCCCCCTCGGATCGGCCTTCATAAATTCTGTCCGGCTGCTTCCATGCCATCGCGGGTGGCCTCGGAAGGGCGGGAGGAGCATATCCAGGAGATTTACGTTCCGTGATGATCAACAACGTTCGCTGTATGCAACAAAATCGTGCGCTAGCCCACACCCAATGTCAAGAGTGTGTCCTGAGAAAGACGTAGCCCGTAAGCGTTCCTGTTGCGCGCTCCGGGCACGGCTGTTGCGGGGTCCCGTTTTCCGAAAACGGTGCTTCGATGAGGAATACCTCCCCAGGTCTTAGGCCCATCGAAGCACCTTTCACGGAGAACGGGACGCCCGTTGCCAACGCTGTGGCGTTCCTAGCCTGCGGCTTCCAGGACCTGGAGCTCCGGGGCCTCGGGCGCCAGCGGCGGGGATGACACTTGCCTGCGTGCTGCCTCTACGGTGTGAAGGAGCAGCAAAACCGTGGTCACTGAGCCCACGCCGCCGGGAACCGGAGTGAGCGCTGCTGCTGTCCCGGTGACGCTGGCTTCGTCTACGTCACCCACCAGCGAGCCGTCGGGAAGGACGTTCGTGCCGACGTCGACCACCACTGTTTGGGAGGAGACGTCGCTGCCTCCCAGAAGTCCGGCGCGGCCGGCGGCGACCACCACCACATCGGCATCCTTCGTATAGCGCGCCAGCGGCCCGGACCTGGAATGGCAGACCGTCACGGCGGCGTCGCGTGCCAGCAGCAGGAGGGACAATGGTTTGCCCACCACGGCGGACCGGCCCACCACCACAACGCCCTTGCCCGCCAGCGGAATCCGGTAATGCTCCAGGATTTCGACGACGGAGCGCGCGGTAGCCGGTGCAAAGGCCGGCTGGCCGACGGCAAGGCGTCCCAGGCTCAGTGGATTGGCGCCGTCAATGTCCTTTTCCGGGGCGATGAGGCCCACCAAGTTGTCGGTCCGGACTCCCGGAGGCAGCGGTGTTTGCAGGATGATGCCGTTGACGGAGGGTTCGGCGCTGAGGTCCCGCAGGACGCCGGCCAGGACCGGCTCCGTTGCGTCGTGTCCCAGGTCGATGATCCGGCAGCCGACTCCGGCGCGCTCTGCTGCCCGCTCGATGGAACGGACGTACCAGTGCGTTGATTCGTCGCCGGTTGCCATGACCACTGCCACGACCGGGCGGACGCCCTCAACTTCCAGCGACCTGACCTGTGCCTGGACCTCCTGGTGGAACAAACCGGCCAACGGCTTCCCGGAAAGTACTGTGGTGCTCAACCAAGGATCCTTTCGCGCACGCGGGCCGAGAGGGCATCTGCCGCCAAGACCACCTTTTCCTCAATGCCGTCCGTCTGCCGCGCAAGCCGGGCGCGTGCCTCCGGATCCTTGACTGCCACAACGTTGATGTCGATGTTCACCCGTGCAGTAGTGGCGGCTGCCCTGGCGGCATCTGCGGCCGCTGCCACGTCGCTGATGACGTTGGCGTTGGCGACGTCGTACAGCTCCGTGGCCAGGTCCACGATCTCGCCGGACAACGTGACCAGCCGGGCGGGTGTTTCAGCCGCCTGGATGAGTGCTGACTGGATCACGGCTGCGCGGGCGGCCTTGAGCTCAGCCGTGCCGGACGGCAGTTTGTAGGAATCGATGACTGCCTGGAAGGCCACTTCGTCCGCCTCGGCCAGGTGCAGCGCTTCGTCGATAAGGCCGTCGGCTGCCGTCGTAATGCGCTGCACCAGGGGTGCGTGCGGCTCATACTTGGCGCCGGTGGTGTAGCGCGCCACCATGGCCACCAACGCTGCACCCTGGGCCGCGTGCAGCGCCGCGGCAGCACCGCCGCCAGGCGTCGGCTGCCTGGCGGCCAGCCTAGTGAGGTAGCTGCCGATTGACTCCGAGCTGATCATGGCCCTACCCGCGGAGCCGGGTCATGGTGGGGTCGTACAGG
This sequence comes from Arthrobacter sp. 135MFCol5.1, assembly GCF_000374865.1. GTDB lineage: Bacteria > Actinomycetota > Actinomycetes > Actinomycetales > Micrococcaceae > Arthrobacter. Next base: position 201,882 of record NZ_KB895453.1, read on the forward strand.
GGGTCCTGCGTGACCGTGGCGACGATCCGGCGCCCGAAGTATTCGATCTCCACGGAATCGCCGATCGAAACGTCGGCGGGCAGGTAGGAGTAGGCGATCGGTTTCCTGACCGAGTAGCCGTAGGCGGCGCTGGTCACGTAGCCAACTGCCTGGTCCTTGTAGAACACCGGTTCCTTGCCAAGCACCAGGCTGCGGCCGTCGTCGACCGTGAGGCAGCGCAGGCGACGCGCTGAGTTCTCCTCGGTGCGGCCTTCCAGGGCGGCCTTCCCGACGAAGTAGTCCTTGGCCATCTTCACCGCGAATCCCAGGCCGGCCTCGAAGGGGTCGTGCTCGGTGGTCATGTCCGTGCCCCAGGAACGGTAGCCCTTTTCCAGGCGGAGCGAGCTGAACGCTGCCCGCCCGGCTGCGATGACGCCGAACGGCCGGCCCGCCTTCCACAGTGCATCCCAGAGCCGCTGGCCGTTGTCGGCGCTGGTGTACAGCTCCCAGCCCAGTTCACCGACGTAGGACAGGCGCATGGCGGTGACCGGCACGCCGCCGATGACCACTTTCTTGGCGCGGAAATACTTCAGGCCGTCGTTGGTGAAGTCGTCGCTGCTGACGGTGCTGACCAAGTCCCGGGCCAGCGGACCCCACAGGCCGATGCAGCAGGTGCCGCCGGTGGTGTCGCGGACCTGGACCCAATCGCCGGCGCCGCCGCCTTCGGTCTGGTGCCTGGCGGCGCGTTCGAAGTAGGCGGTGTCGATGTTGCCGTTGGCGCCCAGCTGGAAGGTGTCCTCGGACAGGCGGGCCACGGTGATGTCGCTGCGGATGCCGCCGGCATGGTCAAGCAGCAGCGTGTAGGTGACCGCCCCGGGTTTCTTGTTCAGCTCGGCGGTGGTGAGCTCCTGCAGGAGTTTCAGGGCGCCGGGGCCGGATATTTCGAGGCGCTTCAGGGGCGTCATGTCGTACATGGCGACGGCGGTCCGCGTCTTCCAGGCCTCGGCTGCGGCGATGGGGGAGCTGAACATCCCGGACCAGGCATCGCGTGCCGGAGGCTGCCAGTCCGCGGGCATTTCCTTGAGCAATTCGGCATTGGCCTCGAACCAGTAGGGCCGTTCCCAGCCGGCGCCTTCGAGGAAATAGCCGCCGAGTTCCCTGTGGCGGGCGTGGAAGGGGGACACACGCAGGTTGCGTGGGGAGAGCTTGGGCTGCAGCGGGTGGAGGACGTCGTAGATCTCCACGAAGTTCTGCTGCGAGGTTTCGCTGACGTATTCGGGCGTCAGCTGAACATCCTCGAAGCGGTGGATGTCGCAGTCGCCCAGGTCGATGGAGGACTTGCCGTCCACCAGGAGTTCGGCCACAGCGCGCGCGATGCCGGCGGAGTGGGTCACCCAGACGGCTTCGGCAACGAAGAAGCCGTCGAGTTCCCTGGACTCGCCAACGAGGGAGCCGCCGTCGGGAGTGAAGGAGAAAATGCCGTTGAAGCCGTCCTCGATTTCGCTTTGGCGCAGGGCGGGGAGCAGCTGCTTGGTGGCCTCCCAGGCGGGGAGGAAGTCCTCCACCGTGAAGTCCAGCCGGGACGGCATGTTGTGCTCGCTGATTTCGTCCGGCTTGAAGGTGCCGAGTTCGTCCAGGTCTACGGGCATGGGCTTGTGGGCGTAGGAACCGATGCCGTACCGGTCCCCGTGCTCGCGGTAGTAGAGGTCCTGGTCCTGGTAGCGCAGGATGGGCAGCCGGGCGCCGTTGGGCAGCTCGTTCTTGCCCTGCTGATCCGGGACCGGGGTGGTCTTGACGTACTGGTGGGCCAGCGGGAGCAGCGGGACGGTCATGCCGATCATTTCGCCGATCTTTGCACCCCAGAAGCCGGCGCAGGAGACCACGATGTCTGCCGGGACCACCCCGTCGGAGGTCTGGACGCCAGTGACGCGGCGGCCGGACTGTTCGATGCCGGTGACGGTGGTGTTGCCTTGGTACTTCACGCCGGCAGCCTCGGTGCGCTTGATCAGCAGCTGCACGGCCCGCGCCGCGCTGGCCAGGCCGTCGCTGGGGACGTGCAGGCCACCCAGGATCTCCTCCTCGTTAATGAGGGGGTACAGTTCCTTGCACTCCGCCGGGGAGAGGATCCGGCCGTCGATGCCCCAGGCGGAGGCGTAACCGAGCTTGCGCTTCAGGTCCGAGAGGCGGGTTTCGGTGGTGGCAACTTCCAGGCCGCCCACCTGGTTGAAGCAGCTGGTGCCGTCCTCGGTCAGGGACAGCAACTTTTCCACGGTGTACTTGGCGAACAGGGCCATGGACTTGGAGGGATTGGTCTGGAAGACCAGTCCCGGGGCGTGCGAGGTGGAGCCGCCGGGCATGGTGAGGGGCCCCTGGTCCAGGACGGTGATGTTGTTCCAGCCCCGCGTGACGAGTTCATCCGCGAGGTTGGTGCCGACGATGCCGGCTCCGATAATGACAATGCGTGGCGACGATTCCAAGGTAGTCTCTCCTGCTGCTTTACGGATTGTGCCTGGGTAAGGGCCGGTGCTCACCGGAACACCACGGTGCTGGTCTGGTCCAGCAGCACACGGTGCTGGCAGTGCCAGCGGACGGCGCGGGAGAGGGCCAGCGCTTCGGCGTCCTGGCCCACGGTGGACAGTTGCGCCGGACCATAGGTGTGGTCCACGCGGATGACTTCCTGCTCGATGATCGGACCCTCATCCAGGTCCGCCGTGACGTAGTGGGCGGTGGCACCCACCAGTTTGACGCCGCGGTCGTAGGCCTGGTGGTAGGGGCGTGCGCCCTTGAAACCGGGGAGGAACGAGTGGTGGATGTTGATGGCCCGTCCCTCCAGTGCCCGGCAAAGGTCGTCCGAGAGCACCTGCATGTAGCGGGCCAGGACCACGAGGTCGGCGTTGTACTCATCCACCAGGTCCAGGAGCCGGCGCTCGGCATCGGCCTTCGTGTCCGGGGTGACAGGGACATGGATGAAGGGCAGTCCGGCGGCTTCCGCCATGGCGCGGTGGGTTTCGTGGTTGGAAACGACCGCCACCAGCTCTGCGCCGAGGCTGCCGCCGCGCCAGCGGAAGATGAGGTCGTTCAGGCAGTGGCCGAACTTGGACACCATGACCAGGACCCGCTTGGGGGTCTGGTCGTGGAAGCTGGATTTCATGTCGAAGCGGCTGGCGATGCCGGCGAACTCTTCTTCGAGCATCGCCGACGTGTAGTCGTGGGAGCCGGAGAACGCGGTGCGCAGGTGGAGTGTCTCACGCAGGCTGTCATCGAACTGCTGGTGTTCGTCGATGTTGAAGCCACGCTCAAAGAGGAATGTGGTCACGGCCTGCACGATTCCGGCCTGCTCCCGGCAGGACAAGGTCAGAACGAACTTCCGTGCCGGCTCTTCCTTGAGCGCTGGCAGGGTAGCGGTTGCTGAAGCTGTTGCGATGAGGGTCATGTCCCTCCTCCTTCTACTAGATATATTCAAAAGCTGCGGACTGATATATTAGATTGGATGCCAGCGTATACTGGGCCATAGGCGAGGTCAATAGTTTTTCCCAAGTTGCGAAGAAGGGGCTCAGCATGGCAATTGGAGCTTTGGCGGTGGGGGACGACGACGGCAGGAAGTCGCTGGCAGATGTCGCCTATGAGAGCATCCGCGACTGGTTGCTTATGCTGGAAATCAAACCCGGCGAGCTGCTCAACGACGAACTCCTTGCCAAAAACCTGGGCATGGGGCGGACTCCGGTGCGCGAAGCCCTGAAGCGGCTGGAGCTGGACCGGCTGGTGAAGACCTACCCGCGGCGGGGCACTTTCGCCACCCGGGTGGACGTGACGGACCTTTCCTTCATCTCGGAGATCCGTGCCCAGCTTGAGCCCCTTGCGGCCGCCCGGGCCGCACGGGTGGCCTCCCCTGCGGTCCGGGACGGGTTGCGGGCCACGCTCGAGAAGGTCGAGGCGTTCGACGTTGCCGCGGCAACCGTAACCGAGACGCTGCAGCTGGATGCCCGGGTGCACCAAGGCATCTATGCCGCCGCCGCCAACCCGCACCTGGAGGACATCCTGATCCGGTACGACAACCTGGCAACGCGGATCTGGTGCATGGTGATCGACCGCCTGCCGGACCTGTCGCACCACGTGCGCGAACACCTCGATCTGCTCCGGGCCGTTATCGACGGCGACGAGGACCGGGCTTCCGAGCTTGCCAAGGTGCACGTGAGCGGATTCGAACATGCGGTGCGCGAGGCACTCTTCAACGCCTAGCTTCTCGGTGGCCGCAGAGTCCCACCAGCAGGGCCAGTGAAGGATTGGCCCCGGCGCATGCTGCGCCGGGGCCAAATTCGGGTGTTTCCCTACGGTGCGGCTGCCTTCTCCAGATCCGGCCCCTTGCCTTGGCACGGCTGGCCGTCGGCGCATCCGTCCGGGCACTCGTGCTTTGTCACAAAGTCGAACTGCGCGCCCCGGTGTTGCTCCACTCCGGTCCGGATAGCCCGCTCCACCACAGAGTCCGCCAGCCGGCGGCGCAGGGAAAGGGGGTCTCTGCGCAGGTCCTTGGTGAGGGCGAAGCAGAGCAGCAGCATCACGATGACAAAGGGCAGGGCCGCGACGATGGTGATCCGCTGCAGGCCCGACAATGCTTCGGAGGGTTGGTCGCCGCCGGCCAAAAGCATGACGGCGGCCACGGCGCCGGTGAGGGCACCCCAGAAGATGACCAGGGCACGTTTGGGTTCGGAGCTGCCGTTGGAGCTCAGCGACGCCATGATCAGGGAGGCGGAGTCGGCGCCGGTAATGAAGAAGATTGCAACCAGGACCATGGCCAGGACAATCACGGCCGCAATCATCCACCCCGGCAGGGGGAGATTCTTCACCAGGTTGAACAAGGCCCCATCAAAATCGATGGTTGCTTTGCCGTCGGTGACGGTCATCAGGCCCGGCGTACCGGCTTTGTCGGCTTCCTGCTGGATGTGGAAGGCCGTCCCTCCGAAGATGCCGAACCAGATGACACTGACGAGGCTGGGCACCAGCAGAACGCCGGTGACGAATTGCCGGATGGTCCGGCCGCGGCTGATCCGTGCGATGAACATGCCCACGAAGGGCGTCCACGAAATCCACCAGGCCCAGTAGAAGATCGTCCAGCCGGACATCCAGGTCCGCAGCGCCTCGTCGCCGACGGCCTCGGTGCGGGAGGACATCTCGGCCAGGTCGCGCAGGTAGTCGCCAATCGCCGAGGGGATGAGGTTAAGGATGAAGAGAGTGGGGCCCGCCACGAACACGATGACGGCGAGGACCACGGCAAGGACCATGTTGACGTTGGACAGCCACTGGATTCCGCGGCTGATGCCGGATACGGCGGAAGCGATAAAGCATGCTGTCAGGATCGCCACGATGGCCACGAGTACAGGTGTTCCGACCTCGCCTGTCCAGCCGTTCGACGTGAAGCCGCTGCCAATTTGCAGGGCGCCGAGACCCAGTGACGCGGCCGTGCCAAAGAGCGTAGCGAAGATGGCAAGGATGTTGATGACCTTTCCCACCGGCCCCTCAACGGTCCTGATGCCGAACAGCGAGGTGAAGGCGGCGGAGATCAGTTGCCTGCGTCCCAGCCGGTAGGTGCCGTAGGCCATGGCAATGCCCACCACTGCATACATGGCCCAAGGGTGCAGGGTCCAGTGGAAGATGGAGGTGGCCATGGCCGTCTGGATGGCTGCGGGGGTACGCCCGTCAACGGTTCCGGGCGGCGGCGAGACGAAGTGGTACAGCGGCTCGGCCACCCCGTAGAACATCAGGCCGATGCCCATTCCGGCGGCGAACATCATGGCGATCCATGACACCGTGCGGAACTCGGGTTTTTCGCCGTCCTTGCCCAACGGAATGTTGCCAAACTTGCCCAGGGCCAGCCACAGGACAAACACGACGAACAGGGACGCGAGGACCATAAAGAGCCAGCCGGTGTATTCCATGACCCAGGCCAGGGCGTCTTTGGACGTGGTGGCCAGGCTGTCCTTGTCGGCAAATCCCCACACCACGAAGGCGAGGGCGATGGCGCCGGTGATGCCGAACGTGGCCTTGTCCAGCGTCAGCTTCCGGTCGCGGCGCTGGGAGACGGCCTGCTCCCTGTTACTCTGCCGCAGTTCCTCCAGTATCTGCTGGTGTTCGTTGACGGCGGGAAGGGCCGTCGATTCCTCGTGCCCGGCGCCCGGAGGCTCGGCGGGAATTCCATCGGAAGGCGGCACTTTTGGCTTGGCGGAGGTGAGATCACTGTTAATGGCCACGAAAGCGGGTCCTTTGGCTAGTCCATGGGCTTGCGTTCAGTGCTGGGCATCGGGCAGCGCAATCCGGGGATGAATCGCCGCCTGGCCGTTGGCCAGCGGTGGCAGGGCATTGGGCCCTGTGGGGAGGTGTTCCGCAAAGATCAACAGAGTTCGCGCTAAGCAACAAGAGTGCTGTACGTCACTTTGAAAGTCAAGGGTGTTACGGGGTGCGGAGTCGCTGCTCACCAGGCGAAGCGAGGGACCCGTTGCATAAAAAAATGACCCCCGGTCCAGCCGGGGGTCACCCATTTTCTTAGTGGCCGTGGTAGCCCATGTTGGCGCTGACCTTATGGCCTGCTTCCTTCAATGTATCCAGCAGGCCTGGAATCCCCTCCGGGTCGAAGCGGAATGCCGGCCCCGAAATACTGATGGCGCCAATCACGGTTCCCTGGTGGTTGCGCACGGGAACCGCAACGGCATTCAGGCCGATCTCGAACTCCTCGCGCACCACGGCATACCCGTCGGCCGCTGCTTTGAGCAACTGAGCGTCCAGTTCCTTGCGGCTGGTGATGGTCCGGGCGGTCCGGGCGGCCAGGCCGGTCTCCTTCAGGATGCGGTCCCGGTCGTCGGCCTCCAGCGCGGCCAGGAGGACCTTGCCGCTGGACGTGGCGTGCAGCGGCGTCAGGCTCCCCACCCAGTCGTGGGTGGCCAGCGTTGAGGGTCCCATGGCCTGGTCAACGTTAACGGCGTAATTCGAACGCAGTACCGCCAGGTTGACGGTCTCCTTGAACTCGTCCGCAAGGCTTTCCAGGACCGGCCTTGCCTCGTGGACCAGGCTCAGCCGCCCGGGAATGGAGCTGGCCAGCCGGAGGATCCCGAAGCCAAGCTGGTACTTGCCCCGTTCGCTGTTCTGGTGGACCATCTGGCGGGTCACGAGCGAACCCATCAGCCTCGAGACGGTGGACTTATGGATCCCCATTTCCTCGGCGATCTCGCTCACGCCCGCATGGCCGTCCCGGGCCAGGATCTCCAGCACGGTCAGGGCGCGCTCCACGGATTGCACCCCGCCGGACTGGCCGCCCTCGGCGTCGGTATCGGATTCCGGGTCTCTATTCGAAGCCATACCTCCAGATCCTATGCCGGAACTGTGACCGCCGTGACATTCGGTTTACCTGCTTGACACGCCGGCCCTGACGTCCGCGCTAGCTCCCGCGGTACGTTGAGTAGGCAAACGGGCTCAGGAGCAGGGGGACGTGGTAGTGCTCAGGGCCGGTCACTTCGAAGACCAGGTCAACCTCGGGGAAGAAGGTGGCTGTCTGCAGCCCGGCGTAGTACTCTCCCGTGGCGAAGTTCAGTTTGTACTGCCCGGGTTCCAGCTGCTCGGGGCCCAGGTCCTTTGCCCGGCCGTCGGCGTCGGTGCTGGAGGCCGCCAGCTCGCGCCAGGTGCCGGCGTCGTTCTTTGAAAGGACGACGGCGACCCCCGCCGCCGGGCGTCCGGCGCCGGTGTCAAGGATGTGGGTGGTGACGTGGGAAACGCTCATTCGCTGATCAGTCCTTCAAGCCGCAGCACGGCAATCTCGCGCAGCTGCTGGGCCACGATGGTGTCTTCTTCTTCGGGGGAGTTGGCGAGCCGCCGGTTCAGTGCCTGCAGGATTTCCGGTGCGGTGCGTCCGGCGGCCCGGATCAGGAAGACCCGGCCGAATTTTTCCTCGTACTCCCGGTTCCCCCTGGCGAGGGCCTCTGCGGCGTCGGTATCTGCCGGGTCAACCCCGGCCTGCTCGGAACGGGACATGGACGCCTCGGTGCCGGCCGTCGTCGGGCGTTCCCCGATCCGCGGGTGGTGGGCCATGGCGGCTTCGACTTCGGCGGGAGTGAACGGCTTGGCTGCGTCCGCGGCGAACGCCAGGAGCCCGTCCCGGCTGGCGAACGGCCGGGCTGCAGCCACGGCCTCCACCCAGCGGGTGACGTCGATGCAGGGCCGGAGGGTGGCCTGGGCCGTGGCGGGCTCCGCGGTGTTGAATTCGGCAAGCTTCATGCTGGCGTATTCCTTGGTGGTCATGCTGGCATCCATGGTGACGGCTATGCGGATGCCGGTTGACCCGGCGCCGATCGTCCGAGCGGCTTCCGCATCATGGAACTGTTATTTCAGCATACGTAATATCTAAGGACAGGCCGGCGCCCGTGTCAAGAGCGTACATCAGCCATTTGGGCCAGCCGGTAGGATCGCGGAAGGGCCACGGGCCCACGCTGATGATACTGGGGGCACAAGGGAATTATGGACGGGGCGGCTATGCAAGTGCTGACCGATCAGGATGCAGGACGCGACGCGGGCCTGCGGGCCTATGGACTACTGCCATTGGCAGCGGGGGACACAGCGGGCCTGATTGATGACGGGGCGCAGGAGGCGCTCGAGAACCTGGTCCGCCTCGCCGCCTCCCTGTGCGGGGTGCCCTACAGCGTGGTCAACATCATCACGTCCAGTGAACAGGTCCAGATTGCTGCGTATGGCATCGACCCCGGGGTCTGCGCCCGCGAGGATTCCATGTGCGCCGTGGTCTTCCTCGACCACAGCACCACGGTGGTCCGGGACGCTTCCCGGGATCCCCGGTTCGCCGCCAACCCGTTCGTCACCGGCCGCATCGCCGACGTCCGCTTCTACGCATCCGTGCCGTTGGAGACATCCTCGGGACTGGTCCTTGGGTCACTGTGCGTGTTCTCCGATGAGGCGAAACTCCCTGCTCCGGAGCAAATCGAACTGCTGGAGGTGTTGGCCCACCAGGTGGTCGAACTCCTGGAACTGCAGCACCGAACCCTCCAGCTCAACGACGCCCTGGCCGAACTGCGGCGCAGCAACGATTTGCTCTCCGAATTCGCCGGCCGGGTCAGCCATGACCTTCGCACTCCACTGACCACCATCCTGGGATATGTGGAGCTGGCACAGGATGATCCCGGAATCACGCCGTCAGACCCATCCGCGGAATACCTGGACCTGATTGGCACCGGCGGCCGGCGCATGCTGGGCATGCTGGAAGAGGTGCTGTCCTATGCCAGGGTGGACGGCGAAATCCGTCCGGAACGGGTATCCCTGCTGGCTGTCACCGCCGAGGCCGCGCAGGACCTGGGGGTGGATCTGGGCTACGGCAGCGGCATCTCGTGCGAGGACGCGGAAATCTTCGCGGACCGGGCCCAGTTGCGGACGCTGGTGCAGAACCTGTTGGCGAATTCCTTGAACTATGGCCGCGCCGACCGTGCACTGCGAATAACCGTCGGCGCCAGCGAAGGACCCCAAGGCGCCACCCTTACCGTGGCCGACAACGGCAAGGGGATCCTGCCCGCGGACCGGGAACGGGCGGTCCAGCCGTTGGTCCGCCTGAACCGCCCCGGCGACGGGCCCGGGACCGGGCTGGGGCTGGCGACGTCCCGGCGCATCGCCCAGGCGCACGGCGGCGAACTCGCCATTGGTGACACACCAGGCGGTGGCGCGACGGTATCGGTGCTGTTCCCCGCCCGGCCTTAGCCGGCCCCGAACCTAGTCCTGGGAGGACGTCCGGGACAGCACCCACGTGTTGGTGCCGTCCTGGCGTTCAAACGTCACGGTGGTCACCAACGCTTCGATCAGCGCCAGGCCCCGCCCTGATTCGGCGTCCTCGTCCGGGGTGGAAGCCTCCATCGGACCGAACGGCGGCTTGGCGTAATAGGCACTGACGCGGGCCTGCAGCAGCGCGGGCTGCACGGTGGTTTCCACGCCCAGCTCCACGTCCCGTTCACCGGCGGGCTGGGCGTGCTGGACGATGTTGGACGCAGATTCGATCACCGCGGTGGTGAACGTCATCTGGTCCATGTCGTTGACGAATGGAACATCCAGCCACAGGCTGTCGAGGTCGTTGTGGACCGCTTCGATGGCATCCTCGGCGGCCGCCCCCCGGAAGCTGCGCGAGGCCAGGACCTCAGTCATTGCCGAACGCCTCTTCGGCCGTGGTGTACGCCGTGAGGACCTTGTCCATGCTGGTCAGCTTCAGGACCATGTTCACCTGCGGCTGCACCGCGGCGATCCGGAGGTCGCCGCCTGCCTGCCGTGCCGCCTTCAGGCACCCGATCAGCGCGCCAAGGCCCGAGGAGTCCATGAACGCCGTGTTCTCCAGGTTGACCACGATCCGGTTCGACCCACCGGCGATCACGTCGGTGACGAACTCGCGCAGCTTCGGGGCGGAGACCATGTTCAGCCGTCCGTCCGCTTTGACCTCCGCGTATGAGTCCTTGACCTCATAACTGAACTCCATCAGGATTCCTCTCTTGTTGCAGGTTCTGCGGCCGGTTCGTACCCCTTGTAGAGCACGGCGCGGACCAGGATGCTCATGACCACCAGGTCAAAGACCACCCAGATGACATTGACCAGGGTGCCCAGCGGTTCCGCCAGCCCGGTGGCCAGGCGGATGATGCCGACGACGGCGGCGACGGCCAGCAGGACGGACACCACGATCTGGGGCCGGATCAGGCTCCAGCTCGGTCCGCCGGTTTGGCGCGCCTTGGGGGTGACCGCAAACCCGAGGGGACGGCCGAACCATACGTTGCGCGCCGCCGTCGTGCATGCCTTGATCCACGTGGGGAACAAGGCAAGGCTGTACTGCTGGCCGCGCCAGGTGGGGATGCCACGGCCGGCCACCGCGAACAGCAGCTGGTTGACCACCATGAACGGGATGAACCGGATGAAAAAGTCCCAGCTCAGGCTGCTCACCGGCAGGATGCCCAGCAGCAGGTAGATGATGGGGGCGGCGAAGTAGATGACGGCTGCGAACCCGCTCAGGTACGTCCACATGGTGGCGAAGTACATCAGGCGCTGGCCCAGCTTCAGGCCCTTCTGCACCAGCGGGTTTTCACGGAGCAGCACCTGGATCGTTCCCTGCGCCCAGCGCAGCCGCTGGGTGAGCATGGTTTTCAGGTCCTCCGGAGCCAGGCCATAGGCCAGGATTTCGTGGTGGTAGACGCTCTCCCAGCCCATCGCGTGCATGCGCATGGCGGTGGCCATGTCCTCGGTCACGGAAATGGTGGCCAGCGGCATTACCGGCTGGGCCTCGCCGGTCCGCTCCACGGTCAGGGCGTCCAGCACGGCCTGGACAGATTCCAGCGCGCCCAGCGGCGACCAGTCGCGGGCGGACATGCGCTGGACAGCGTCGTCCGCCACCACGGGCACGCCGGACTCACCCACGTGCGCAAGCTCCATGGCGGCGATCTCTTCGAGGTCTGCTTGCAGCGCCGCGACGTCGGCCTGGACCAGGGTCTGCACCGCGGCGTCCACCCGGCGGCGTACCCGGTAGGTGACTTCGGCCAGGGGCTGGCCGGCGTCCACTTCCTGCTGGGCTTCCCGGGTGGCGGCCTCCACTTCGTCCAGCACCTCGGCCACCAACGGCGAGTCGATATCAGTGGACTTGCGGGCCTGCCGGATGGCTGCGCGCGATGCGGCCAGGGCGCGGCGGATGCTCTTTTCGGTTTCCTTGACGTAGCCCACCAAGCCCAGCTGCATCAGGGCTTCGCGGCGGAGGATCGCGTTGGAGCCGCAGAAGAACGCGGCGTTCCAGCCGTCCTTGCCTTGCTGGATGGGGCCGTAGAACAGGGGCGCCTGGCTGCCCAGGGGGTCGCTGGCCGGGACGTTGCTGAAGTACTGGGGAGTCTGGACCAGGGCCACGCGCCGGTTGTTGAAGTAGCCCAGGGTCTTTTCCAGGATGTCCGGTTCGGGGATCTGGTCCGCATCCAGGATCAGCAGGAATTCGCCGTCGGTGACCATCAGCGCGTTGTTGAGGTTTCCTGCCTTGGCATGGCGGGGGAGGTCCTTGGTCCAGTCCTCGCTGCGGGTGACGTAGCCCAGGCCGTGCTGTTCGCACAGGGCCTTGAGCTCGGGCCGGGCGCCGTCGTCCAGGATCCAGGTGCTGTGCGGGTGGCGGATCTTCTGGGCCGCCAGCGCCGTGGTCAGGACCATGTCCAGGTCCTCGTTGTACGTGGTGATGAAGACGTCCACGGTGGCGTCATGGGGCGGTTCGGGGGCGCCCTTGCGGATCTTCAGGTTCCACACGGTCATCCCGAAGAGCATGACGTCGATGAGGCTGTAGGTTTCTGCGGCCACCAGCGGCAGCGCGATCCACCACGCGTCCCAGTTCAGGGAGGACATCCAGCGCCAGGCGATGTAGTTCAGGCCTGTCAGGACGGTGAGGACCACCACCAGGCGGGTCCAGAAACGGGTCATGCGGCCGCGTCCTCTGCGGGCAGCCGACGGACCACAACCACAGTGACGTCATCCTCTGCGGTGTCGGCCGGCGCCAGGGCCAGGATGGCGTTGCTGGCCTCATGCGCGGAGCCGGCGGACTGCGTGGCCGCCCGGACGGCGTCGGTGAAGTCCTCCACCGATGCGAAGACGTCCAGGACGCCGTCACTGACCACCACCAGGGTGTCCCCGGGGGCCAGCTCCAGTTCCGCATGCGGCCACTGTGTCCCGGGCCATGCGCCCACCGGTGGTCCGCCGGAAGGAAGGCGTGCCGCAGGCCCGACGGGCTGGACGTGCAGCGCCAGGCCGTGTCCGGCGTCGACGTAGCTGACCTTTCCGGAGGATGCGTCGAGCCGGGCATGGAACAGGGTCACGAATGAGTTGGAGGAATCCAGGTCCGTGGCGATCGCCTTGCTGGCGGAGGCGAAACCGGCGTCGAGGTCCTGCCGCTGGCCGGTGGAGCGCATGACGGCCCGGACGGTGGCCGCGATCAGGGCGGCGCCCATCCCCTTGCCCATGGCGTCCGCGAACGTCAGGTGGAGACCTTCGGGCGTCTGGTACCAGTCGTAAAAGTCGCCGCCCACGTTGCGCGAGGGGCGGAAGATGCCGGCCACGTCATAGCCGTCCATCCGGATGTCCTCCTTGGGCAGCAGGCTCTGCTGTACCTCGGTGGCGCGTTCCAGCTCGCCCCGGGCCGCGGATTCGGCGGCAGCGGAGGGCCGGCGCCGGAACAGTGCGTTGATGCGGGACTGCAGCTCCCGCGGGCTGAACGGCTTGCTGATGTATTCATCGGCGCCGTTGTCCAGGCCTGTCAGCTTGTCCAGTTCGTCGGCCCGTGCCGTGAGCATCACGATGAATGCGTCGGAGAATTCGCGCAGGAGTTTGCACACTTCCAGACCGTCGAGGTCGGGGAGGTTCAGGTCCAGGGTCACCAGATCGGGCTTGCGGAGGCGGACTTCTTCCACCCCCGGCAGGCCGGCTCCGGCGTGGGTGACATCGAAGCCCTGCTTCGCCAGGACACGGACCAGCAGGCCGCGAATGTCCGGGTCATCTTCGATGACCACCGCACGGCGGGATTCGGAGGGAGAGACCATAGCTCTACTTAACCGTATTAAGCCGCACAGGGCATGTCTTATGCTTCACAGTTTCCGGTGACTTGGCTGACAGGGCGGTTTCCGGTCCTTCCGCCCAGCCGCGGGGCACCCAGCAGATCTTGCGGAAATCTTGGCACCTGCTTGCCCAGACGTTGAGGAAGCCCGCGCACACTCGAAGGAACGCAGCAGCTTCCGGGCATCAGGATACGACGACGACCGCGCGGAGACTGTATAGCTTGCGGAAGGCGGGGAAGCCCATGGAAGACGTCAGGAACAGAGGGGCGGACAAGGCCAGGGCCCTGATCCGCCTGTACTTCCACGCACGGAAAGTGCGGGCCGCGGCAAAGGACCTGGAGCACGCGCTCGCCGAATCGCGGGAAGTTTCGAGCTGGCCCGGCGACCGCCTCCCCGTGGGGGAGGAGATGTCCCGGCACGTGGAGAAGCTGACCCGGCGGCTCAAGGTGGAGACCGAGGCCCACAGCAGGTTCGCGAATCTTTTAAAGACTGCGGGAAGCGGGCATTCCTTAGCGGCGCTGTAGGTGCCAGACTTAGCAGCAATCGATTGGCTGGGGATAGTCAGGAGATTGCAGTGGGCGTGTTGGCAGGCTGGGCGTACCTTTTGGCGGGACTCATGACCATGGACGCGCTGTTGTTGGCGTTGTGGGCCATGGAGGTTGACTGGGGGAAGTACTGGCGCCGCAAGTAGCACCTGCCACTTCCGGGTCCCGGGCCGGGAAGGTTCAGGGCAGCGCCAGCCTCATCAGGACACGAGGGAAGCCATTGAGCACCGAGTCCGTTTCCGCGGCCTTGGCGAACCCGGCGTCTTCGAAGAGTTTGCGGGTGCCCACGTAGGCCATGGTGAGGTCCACTTTGCTGCCGCCGTTGTCCACCGGATACCCCTCAATGGCCGGCGCGCCGTAGGAGCGGGCCATTTCCACCGCCCCGGCCAGGAGGACGTGCGAGATGCCCTTGCCGCGGTGTCCGGGACGGACTCGCAGGCACCACACGGACCAGGCGTCCAGTCCGTCCACGTGCGGAATTTTCCGGTTCCGGGCGAAGCTGGTGTCCGCACGGGGGTGGACCGCGGCCCATCCAACCACCTCGCCGCCGTCGTACGCCAGGACCCCCGGCGGCGGGTCCTGGGCCACCAATTCCTTAACCAGCGCGCCACGTTCCTCAGCGCGCAGCGCGACGTTCTGCTGGGACGGGATCCGGTAGCTCAGGCACCAGCAGACCGTCGCGTCAGGGCGCTTGGGCCCCACCATGGTCCTGACGTCCTCGAAAACCGTTGCCGGGCGTACCTCGATGGCCATCCCGCCATCCTTCCACCGGCTGCCGGCCGCAGGCAACGCACCCGGGGAAGTGCCGTCCCGGGAACGCCGAACGCCCTTGCACCACGTGCAGGGGCGTTCGGGAAACAGCTGCGGGAAGCGGAGGCAGGTCTAGATGCCGAGGGCTTCCTTCAGGCGGGCGACGTGCCCGTCGGCCTGCACCTGGTATTGGGCCAGGGTGACCTTGCCTTCGGGGTCCACCACTACGGTGGAGCGGACGATTCCTTCGTGGATTTCGCCGTTGACCAGCTTCTCGCCCCAGGCTCCGTAGGCCAGGGCGACAGTGTGGTCGGGGTCTGAGAGCAGGGGGAAGGTCAGGGAGAAATCACCGGTGAAGCCGGCCAGGGCCTCCTGGGCGTCGGGGGAGACGCCGACAACCTCGTAGCCCTTGCCCTGCAGGGAGGACAGGCTGTCGCGGAAGTCGCAGGCCTCGGTGGTGCAGCCGGGAGTGGCGGCTTTGGGGTAGAAGTACACGATGACGTTCTTGCCACGGTAATCGGCCAACGAGGTCTCCCGGCCTTGGGCGTCCCGGAGGGTGAACTCAGGAGCCGGCGTGCCGGGCTGAAGCTTGGTGGTCAGGGTGGGGCTCATGGCGTTCCTTTGTAAGACTGGTCAGTGATGGCCAAACATCCAGTGAAGCGGTTTGCCGCTTGGTGATACAACTCCTGCGTCATATGCAGTATTCCGCCGGACCCCGAACGGTTGCGTGCGGACCGGCAACAAACTGGTAGCCGCCGCCGCGAACGGTGGCCACGGCATGGCGGGCATTGCCCAGTTTCCTGCGGATCCTCCCCACGTACACGTCGATGGACCGTGCAGTGGCGCCGGGAAAGGCCAGGGACTCCAGGAACTGTTGCAGTTCCTCCCGGCCTACCGTGCGGGACAGGTGGGTCACCAGGTAGTGCAGCACCTTGTATTCGACGCCGGTGAGGGCCACCGGCGTCCCGTCCAGCAGGACGGCATCGGCCGCGAGGTCAACGGCCACCCGGCTGACGGGCCCGGCCGACGGCGGGAGCAGGGTGCCGTCGTCGTCCCCCGGCTGTGCCGGGCACGGGTCCTCCGCCGCGGAGGGAGTGCGGGAGGAGTGGTTTGCGGCTCCCTCCGCGGCGGACGTGGGGGCTCCGGCGGCAGGCCAATGGACTTCCGCCTCCGGAGCAGTTTGCAGGGCTTTGGCGAGGACCATGCGGGCGGCGTGGCGCAGGAGTTCCGGGCTCGCGCCCTCAGCTGGAACCACCCACAGGGCCAGCCCGTAAGCGGTGGCCCGCCTGGCTGGAACCTGGTGCGCGGCAGCCGGCCGCGGATGATGGGCTTCCACTGCCATGGCCGGTCCTTATACGCCGCCGCGGCGGATCAGCTTGCCCGTGGGGGTCTGGCCGTCCACCACGGCGCCGCGGAGGAAGGTCTTGCGGACCACGCCGGACAGGGCCTTGCCGTCATAGGGAGTGATGGGGTTCTTGTGCTTGAGCTTGGAGACGTCCACCACGAAAGCCTCGTCCGGGGCGAAGACGGCGAAGTCGGCGTCGTAGCCAAGGGCCAGCTGGCCCTTGTTGCCGAGGCGGGCCAGGTTGGCGGGCTTTTCAGCCATCCAGGACACTACCTGCTCCAGCGGGATGCCGCGCTGCCGCGCCTCGGTCCAGATCAGGGACAGGCCCAGCTGCAGCGAGGAGACGCCGCCCCAGGCGACGGCGAAGTCGCCGTTCTCCAGGTCCTTCAGGTCCAGGGTGGAGGGGGAGTGGTCAGAGACGATGCAGTCGATGGTGCCGTCCTGCAGCCCCTCCCAGAGCAGCTCGCGGTTGGAGGCCTCGCGGATGGGCGGGCAGCACTTATAGGCGGTGGCGCCGTCCGGGATTTCCTCCGCCATCAGGGTCAGGTAGTGCGGGCACGTCTCCACGGTGAGCTTGACGCCGTCGCGCTTGGCGGAGGCGATCATGGGCAGGGCATCCGACGACGACAGGTGCAGGATGTGCGCCCGGGCTCCGGTCCAGCGGGCCCGTTCGATGACCTCCGCGATGGCCTTGTTCTCGGCGCCGCGGGGGCGCGAGGCAAGGAACGTTGAGTAGTGGTCGCCGCCGGGGTGCGGGGCACGGTCGATGGCGTGCGAGTCCTCGGCGTGGACGATCATGAGCGAGTCGAAGGACTTGAGTTCGGCCATGTCCTCTTCCATCTCGTCCGCGTCCAGGTGCGGGAACTCGTCCACGCCGGAGTGCAGGAGGAAGCACTTGAAGCCGAAGACGCCCTCATCATGCAGGGGGCGCAGGTCGGCCTTGTTGCCGGGGATGGCGCCACCCCAGAATCCGACGTCGATGAACGCCTGGTCCTCGGCCACCTCGCGCTTGAGCTTGAGGTTTTCCACCGTGGTGGTGGGCGGGACGGAGTTCAGCGGCATGTCGATGATGGTGGTCACCCCGCCGGCTGCCGCGGCCCGGGTGGCGGACGCGAAGCCCTCCCATTCGGTGCGGCCGGGCTCGTTGACGTGGACGTGCGTGTCCACCAGGCCCGGGAGCAGCGTTTCGTCGTCGGCGAGTTCGATGACTTCGGAGCCGGCAAGGCCGTTGCCGAGCGGTTCGAGGGCCACGATCCTGCCGTTGCGGACGCCCACCTCGCGTGGGGCAATCCCGGCGGTGGTCAGGATGCGCCGGCCCCGGATGACGAGGTCAAAACGTTCTTCAGACACGGAGGTCCTCCTTGGTACTTGCGGTGGCAGGCCTGTTGGCCGCCAGCCCCGCACTGATTTGGGTGCCCAGCTGCTCCAGCAGCGGCCCTGCCTCTGCTATGCACCTGTTTACATCTGATTCGAGCGCCGTCAAAGCGTAAACATCGTCGAATCCTGCGGCCGACGCCTGCCCGTGGTCCAGGGTGGTCCGGCCGCAGACGGCGACGACCGGAACGCCTTGCGCCGCCGCGGCCCGGGCAACACCCATGGGGGTCTTGCCGAGCAGGCTTTGTTCGTCCAGGCTGCCCTCGCCGGTAATGACCAGGTCGGCGCCGGCCAGGCGGTCCGCCAGTTCCGTGAATTCGAGGACGACGTCGATGCCCGGCCGCCGCGTTGCGGCCAGGACGGCGATGGCGGCGTAGCCCACGCCGCCGGCCGCCCCGGCTCCGGGAGCCTCGGCGGCCTTGACGGCGCGGAATCCGATTTCCCTGGCCAGGACTTCGACAAACCTGGCCAGGGCGGCGTCGAGCATGCCGACGTCTTGTGGGGTGGCACCCTTTTGCGGGCCGAAGACCGCCGCGGCGCCCTGGGCGCCCAGCAGCGGGTTGTCGACGTCGGATGCCAGCACGAAGCGGGTGTCCGCCAAGCGCGGTTCAAAGTGGGTGAAATCGATGCTGTGCAGGTTGGCGAGGGCTGCGCCGCCGGGTGGGAGTTCGTTGTTCCTGCTGTCCAGGAGACGGGCGCCGAGTCCCTGCAGGAGTCCCGCGCCGCCGTCGGTATTCGCGCTGCCCCCAACGCCGAGTACGATGCGGCGGCAGCCGGCGTCCAATGCTGCCCGGATCAGCTGGCCGGTCCCCAGGGACGTCGCCGTGGTGGCTGCTGCCGCGTCCGGCCGGGCGCCCTTGCTGGTCCGCGGTACCAGGGCGAGCCCGGATGCGGTGGCCATCTCAATGACCGCTTCGTGCCCGCGGACGGCGAAGTCCGCTTCCACCGGCTGGCCGGTGGGACCGGTGACCGTTGCCGTCCGGCGGGTGAAGCCGGAGCCGACGGCGGCGTCGAGGGTGCCCTCGCCGCCGTCGGCCACCGGAATCCGGACGACGTCAAGGTTGCCGCCTGTGCCTCGCTGCAGGCCCTTTTCGAGGAACCTGCACACCTCCGGGGCGGACAGGGATCCCTTGAACTTGTCCGGGGCAATCACGATCCGCATGGTTACGCCTGCAGTGCCAGGATGGCGGTGGGGGCGTCGGCGGCGGTCTCGGCCAGTTCCTCGAACTCGTTCACGGCGTTGATTTCCACGCCCATGGAGATGTTGGTGACCTTTTCCAGGATCACTTCCACCACCACGGGAACCTGGAACTCGCCCATCAGGGCCTTGGCCTTGTCGAAGGCGGCGGCGAGGTCGCTGGGGTCCTCCACGCGGACGGCCTTGCAACCCAGTCCTTCGGCCACCTTGAGGTGGTCCACGCCGTAGCCGCGGGTGTCCTCGGACAGGTGCGCGCTGTTGATGTTCTCGAACGCCAGGGACACGTTCTGCTCCATGTTGAAGCCGCGCTGCGACTGCCGGATCAGGCCCAGGTAGGAGTTGTTCACCACCACGTGGATGTACGGGAGGTTGAACTGCGCGCCCACGGCCAGTTCCTCGATCATGAACTGGAAGTCGTAGTCGCCGGACAGGGCCACCACGGTCTGCTGCGGGTTGGAACGGGCGACGCCGAGGGCTGCCGGGGCGGTCCAGCCCAGGGGCCCTGCCTGGCCGGCGTTGATCCACTTGCGCGGGCCGAACACGTGCAGCATCTGCGCGCCGGCGATCTGCGAAAGCCCGATGGTGGATACGTAGACGGTGTCGCGGCCGAAAGACTTGTTCATCTCCTCGTACACGCGCTGCGGCTTGATGGGGATGTTCTCGAAGTGCGTCTTGCGGTGCAGGGAGGCCTTGCGGTCCTGGCACTCGGCAACCCAGGCGCTGTAGTCCGGCAGGGACCCGGCGGCCTTGCGCTCCTTGGCGAGCTCAACCAGCCCGGCCAGCGCCGCACCGGCGTCGGACGCGATGCCCAGGTCAGGGGAGAATACGCGGCCGATCTGGGTGGGCTCGATGTCGATGTGCACGAACGTGCGGCCGGCGGTGTAGGTTTCCAGGCCGCCGGTGTGGCGGTTGGCCCAGCGGTTGCCGATGCCGATCACGAAGTCGCTCTGCAGGTAGTTCTCGTTGCCGTAGCGGTGGCTGGTCTGCAGGCCCACCATGCCGGCCATCAGCTGGTGGTCATCCGGAATGGTGCCCCAGCCCATCAGGGTGGGGATGACCGGCACATTCAGGGTTTCCGCCAGCTCCACCAGCTGCGCGGAGGCGCCGGCGTTGATGATGCCGCCGCCGGCCACGATCAGCGGGTGCTTGGCGGCGAGGAGCATGTCAAGGGCCTTTTCCAGCTGCTTGCGGGAGGCCTTCGGCTTCTCGACAGGCAGCGGCTCGTAGGTATCGATGTCGAACTCGATCTCGGCCATTTGCACGTCGATGGGCAAGTCCAGGAGAACCGGGCCGGGGCGGCCGGAGCGCATCAGCTGGAAGGCCTTCTGAAAGGCGCCCGGAACCTGGCCGGGCTCCAGGATGGTCATGGCCATCTTGGTGACGGGCTTGGCGATGGACTCGATGTCCACGGCCTGGAAATCTTCCTTGTGCAGCTTGGCCACGGGTGCCTGGCCGGTGATGCAGAGCATGGGGATGGAGTCGGCCCAGGCGGCGTAGAGGCCGGTGACCATGTCGGTGCCGGCGGGGCCGGAGGTGCCGATGCAGATGCCGATGTTGCCGTCCTTGGCGCGGCTGAAGCCGTCGGCCATGTGGCTGGCGCCTTCGACGTGGCGGGCCAGGGTGTGGCGGATGCCGCCGTGGGCGCGCATGGCCGAGTAGAAGGGGTTGATGGCAGCGCCTGGCAGGCCGAACGCCTCGATGGCGCCTTCCTTTTCCAGGATGGCTACCGCTGCATCAACGGTACGCATCTTGCTCATGGGGTGCTCCTTGAAAGCTTGTGGTCGGGCCCGGTGGTTGAGCCTGTCGAAACCTGTTTTTGGGTGTGGCGGGGGGACCGCCGTCGTAATCCACGACGGCGGGCTCCCTGCTTAAGTGCTTGTTTCCGCGCTTTTTGTCCCGGCTGCGCGGGGAGTGGCTACTTCCGGCCGCTGAGCTGGAGGACCTGCTTGAAGAGTCCGGAGTGGTCCAGTGCGCCGTCGCCCTGGTTGACGGTGGCGGCGACGAGCTGGGCGGCGATGGCGCCGAGCGGGATGGCCACGTTGGCTTCGCGGGCGGCGGAGGTGACGATGCCCAGGTCCTTGTGGTGCAGGGCCAGGCGGAAGCCGGGGTCGAAGTTGCGGTCCAGCATCTTCTGGCCCTTCTGCTCCAGGACCTTGGAGCCGGCCAGGCCGCCGCCGAGGACCTTGAGGGCGGCGTCGGTGTCCACGCCGTAGGCCTCGAGGAAGGCGATGGCTTCGCCGAGGACCTCGATGTTGACCGCGACGATCAGCTGGTTTGCAGCTTTGACGGTCTGGCCGGAGCCGGAGGGTCCCACGTGCACGATGGTCTTGCCGACGGCGTTCAGGACGTCCTGGGCGTCGTCGAAGTCTGCCTTGTCGCCGCCCACCATGATGGAGAGGACGGCGTCGATGGCGCCCTGTTCGCCGCCGGAGACCGGGGCGTCGAGGGGGCGGATGCCGGCTTCCTTGGCGTCTGCGGCGAGGCGGACGGCGACGTCGGGACGGATGCTGGAGGCGTCGATCCACAGGGCGCCCTGCTTGGCGTTGGCGAAGACGCCGTCCTTGCCGCTGACCACACCTTCAACGTCGGGGGAGTCCGGCACCATGGTGATGACGACGTCGGCATCCTTGACGGCGTCCGCGATGCTCGAGGCGCCCGTGCCGCCCTCGGAGACCAGTTTGTCGATCTTGTCCTGGCTGCGGTTGAAACCGGTGACGGAGTGGCCGGCCTTGACCAGGTTGATGGCCATGGGCAGGCCCATGATTCCGAGTCCGATGACTGCGACGTTGCTCATGATGGTTCTCTTTCTGAAGTCTTGGGGGTCTTGCGTGTGTGCGGCGGTGGTTACCGGGCGACGTGTTCGCGGATGGCCCAGCTGAAGGCGGTTTCCTGTGGTTCCTTGTACTCGAGGCCGATGTACCCCCGGTATCCGAGTTCGCGGCTGCGGGCGATCCATTCCCCCAAGGGGAGGGTGCCGGTGCCCGGGGCGCCACGGCCGGGGTTGTCAGCGATTTGGATGTGGCCGAAGTCCTTGGCGTGCTTTTCGATGACGGATTCGACGTCGTCGCCGTTGACGGCCAGGTGGTAGAAGTCGGCGAGGAGCTTGATGTTCCCGGCGCCGGTCTCTTCCTTGACGCGGGAGATGACGTTGAGTGCGTCGTTGGCGGTGAGGAGCGGGTATTTGGGTGCGCCGCTGACCGGTTCGAGGAGGACGGTGCCGCCGATCCGGGCGACCCCTTGGGCTGCCGCCGCCAGGTTCTTGACGGCGAGCTCGTCCTGCTCCTCAGGGGTGAATTCGTCCTGCCGGTTGCCATAGAGGGCGTTGAAGGCCTTGCAGCCCAGGCGTTCGCCGATGCCGGTGACGACGTCGATGTTGTCCTTGAACTCGGAGCAGCGTCCCTTCCAGGAAACCAGGCCGCGGTCACCGGCGGGCATGTTGCCGGCGTTGAAGTTCAGGCCGGTGAGTTGGACGCCGGCATCCGTGATGGCGTTCTCGAACTTCGTGATCTCGCTGTCGGCCGGGACGGAGGTTTCGAAGGGCCACCAGAATTCGACGGCGTCGAAGCCGGCTGCCTTGGCGGCCGCCGGGCGCTCGAGCAGGGGCAGCTCCGTAAGGAGGATGGAGCAGTTCACTGTGTACGTCATCGTAGGTCCTTCCGAGGAGGGGCTTTGATCTATCTTCCCTTGCTTCCCGGCTTTCACGGTTTCCGCTTTGTGGAATTTAGATTCTGCTTTATGAAAAGTGTAGGGATTCTGGGGTGGAGTAGTCAAGGGGCGCCATGGTCAGGACACTGGAGGGAGGTAAGCCCGCTCCTCAGGGATGGAGTCAATCGATCATGGCCGGTGCCCGCCTGCGCGTTTTGGCTTGGGTGGTCGCCCTGGCCGGATTCCTTGCGGCCTGCACGCCGACGACGGGCCTTCCGGAGGCGGCTACGGAGCCTGTGTCAACGGCTGCGCCATCCGGAACGGCGTCTGCCGGCCTGGCGGTGGCGGAGGCCGGCGATGCCCTGACTCCGCCGCCTGCGCCCGCGACGGCATCGACGCCTGGTTCTTCACCGGCTGCCGAGCCGACCCCGGCTCCGCCTGCACCGGCTCCGCAGCCCTTCGCCCTGAACCTGTACCGGGAAGGTGACTTCGTTCCCCAGTACACCTTCGACTGGTGTGTTGCCGCGAGCATCCAGATGGCCCATAACCTCATCGACGACACCGGGGGAAGCGGCTGGGCTGACAGGGCGCAGCAAAGCGATTTGTGGGAGATGGCCCGCGCCCGCTTGTCCGACTCGTTCAATGGCGCCAACCCCTATGGCTGGGCGCAAGTGCTGACCGAATCGGGAATGGGTCCCTATCGGGTGGTCAGCATCCCGGACTATGGCGAGGCGCTCCGCACTGCCGCGCGCGCCATGGCCGAGACGGGAAGGCCGGTGGGGCTGGTCATGTGGAGTGGCCGCCATGCTTGGGTGATGAGCGGCTTTGAGTCGCTGGGCGACCCCCGGCAGTTCGCCGACTTCTCCGTCACGGGCATCCACGTCCTTGATCCCCTCTATCCCTACGGCAGTACGCAGTGGGGGCCATCGCCGGCGCCCAACAGCCTGCTCAGTCCCGAGCAGCTGGCGACGCAGTTCGTGATCCGCGAGCCGCGGCGCTGGAGCAGCGGGCTGCCGGCCGGATACCTCCTCGTGTTGCCGGTCGCTGCCTGACGGAGCTTCCATGTGGCGCGTCTCTGGTAGTTGACGCGCGCTGCAGCCGTCCTGCCAACGCGCGCCAAAACGATTCTTCTCGGCAGTGAGAACCACACCAGGTCCGGATCCCGAGCTGCGTCAATGGCCGAATTTCCAGCTGGTGTGACACTTGACACTCCACGGAATGGGGTCCTACAGTGTTGCCAAGTCGTTTTGGCAAAACGATTTTTCACCCCAAGCTCATTCTCACCATTCCGTTCGAGAGAAAGTGAGTCGACAGCGATGTCCACTCGTAAATTCATCAACAGGCTCGCCATCGGCGGCATCTGCACCGCTGTCGCCCTGGTCGCCTCCGGGTGCGGCGCAGGGGGCCCGGCCGCCACGTCGGGAAGTGCCGGCACCAACACGGTCAACGTCCTGGTCGAAGCCGGCGGCCACGCCGAGCTGACCGGCGTCGCCGAACAGTGCAAGAAGGAAGCCGGCGTCGACGTCAACTTCGTCGAACTGCCCTATGACGGCATGTTCAACCGGCTCTCCAGCGAATTTTCCTCCGGCAACGTTTCCTTCGACGTCGCCGCCCTGGACTCAGTCTGGCTCCCCAGCTTCAAGGACGCGGTCCAGCCCATCGACGAACTCTTTACCGATGAAGCCAAAAAGGATATCTTCCCGGCCTTGGTGAAGGAAGCCAACGTTGACGGCCACTTCATCGGCATGCCCGCTTGGACGAACGCCGAGATCATCCTTTACCGCAAGGATCTTTTCGAAGATGCCAAGAACAAGGCCGATTTCAAAGCGAGGTACGGTTACGACCTGGCGGCTCCCACCACCTGGAAGCAGTACCAGGACATTTCCGCGTTCTTCACCAAGGACGGCATGTTCGGTACGGACGTGAAGGGCGGCGTGGAAACCGAATGGCTCGCCCACGTGCTGCAGGCCGGCTCGCCCATGGTGCTGGACGCTAACAACAAGGTGGTCATCGACAACGCCGCCCACAAGGAAGCCCTGGACTTCTACACCAGCCTGGTCAAGGACGCCCCGTCCGGGGCCGCCCAGGTGGACTGGGCTGCCGCGCAAAACCTGTTCAACCAGGGCAAGACCGCCATGACCCGGTTCTGGGCCCACGCCTACCGCCAGATCCCCAAGGACTCCCCGGTTGCAGGCAAGGTTGGCGCTGCCCCGATGATCGCCGGCTCGGCCGGCATCGGCGGCGTCCCCGGACCCTGGTACCTGACCGTCCCGAAGGCCACCAAGAACGCGGACGCCGCCAAGAAATTCGTGAAGTGCGCCTACGACTACAACGACAAAGGCATCGAATCCAACCTGGGCCTGGCCGCGCGCATCTCTGCCTTCGAGAAGTACCAGGACATGCCCGGCTACGAGAGCTTCAAGCCACTGATTGAAACCCTCAACGGCAAGGCCACTGCCACGCGACCTGCTACCGAGAAGTGGCAGCAGATCGTGGACACCGTTCTGGTTCCCATGCTTCAGAAGGCTGTTGCCGGTGGTGACTCCGCAACCCTCCTCGCCGATGCCAAGAAGCAGATCGAGGATCTCCTTAAGTAAGACCCCCGCGGCCGGCGCCTGAACTACCGGCGCCGGCCGCGGCCCCAACCAGCGGAAGAGAAAACCGTGCGTATCTCCGATCGCCGCTTCGCATTGTTCCTGATGACACCAGCGGCGCTGTTCCTGGCAGTTTTTGTTGCCTTCCCGCTGTTCCGCCTTGTCGCGGACAGCTTTTTCAAGATCTCCCCGATCGCCGGCGGCCCCCGCGAATTTGTGGGCCTGGACAACTACGTCCGGGCCTTCGCCTCCGAGGCCTTTACCGGCGCCGGATGGCGGACGCTGGCCTACACGCTGGTTGTGGTCACGCTCGAATTCGCACTTGGCCTTGGCATGGCACTGCTCTTCACCATGCTGGGCAGGAGCTCCCAGATTTGGCGGACCGTATTCATGTATCCGCTCATGATCGCCCCGATCGTGGCCGGCCTGCTGTGGAAGTTCCTGATGATCGACAACTTCGGGCTCATTGGCACCCTCCTGCACCAAGCCGGCATCCTCTCCGACCCCAACCAGATCGGCTGGCTGTCGGACCCAAACATCGTGCTCTTTTCGGTGGCGATCCCGGACATCTGGCTCACCACGTCGTTCATGTGCCTGGTGCTCTTCGCCGGACTGCAGAACATTCCGGGGGACCTCATCGAGGCGGCCCGGCTGGACGGTGCCCGCGCCCCCGCGCTCCTGTTCCGGATCATCCTTCCCCTCCTCCGGCCGGTCATCGCCGTGGCTCTCGTGGTCCGGGGCATTGACGCTGCCCGGGCCTTCGACACCATCCTCATCCAGACCAACGGCGGCCCGCAGTCGGCCTCCGAGACCATGAGCCTGTTGATCTACCGCACCATGATCCGCTTTGGCGATCCGGGCCTGGCCAGTGCCATGGGCACCATCTACCTGCTGGCGATGCTCGCCATCGCATTCTTCGCGGTGGCCACCATCTGGCGGCCCGGAAAGGACACCTGATGAGCACCGCAGAACGAACCACGTACGACGGCGGAACGCGGCACAAGGCGGCGCCGGCACCTTCGGCGCAGACCGGCACCGTCCAGCCCCGCAAACGGCGCGGCGTCAACCGGGAAGGACTGGAAGCCGGCAGGCGAGGGACCCGCACCCTGCTCTGGATCCTGCTCGCGGCGGCCATGGTGCTGTACGGCTTCCCCTTCCTGTATCTGCTGTTCACGTCGTTCAAGACCCCCATCGACACCATTGCGGTTCCACCCACGATCCTCCCCAGGGAGTGGACCCTGGAGAACTACGCCAATGCCCTGGGCCGGAACGGAGTCCCGGCCTCGTTCATCAACAGCATCCAGACCGCCGTGATCAGCACGCTGCTTTCCCTTGTGCTGGCGGTACCGGCGGCCTATGGCATCACCCGGTACAAGACCCTTAGCGGCCGGATCTTCATCATGGCCGCGCTGGTGACCCGGATGGTGCCCCCGGTGGCCATCGGCATCCCGCTGGCGTCCATGATGGCGTCAATGGGCCTTGCCGATACCCCCATCGCCCTGTCCATCGCGCACACCACCATCTCGCTGCCGCTCTCGATCTGGCTCATGTCCAGCTTCTTCGAGGCGGTGCCGAAAGACCTGGAAGAAGCTGCCACGGTGGATGGCTGCAGCAGGCTGGGCGCGTTGTGGCGGGTGGTGATCCCCGTGGTGTCCGGCGGTGTCGCCGTCACCGCGATCTTCGCCTTCCTGGCGTCCTGGAACGAGTTCCTTTTCGCCCTGTTGATGACGGCCATCCGTTCCCAGACAACGCCCGTGGTCATCGCGAACTTCCAGACCCAATTTGGCCTGGACTGGGGTTCCATGACGGCATTGGCCGCCGTCTACTCCATCCCGGTCATCCTTTTGACCCTGCTGCTGCAGCGCAAGATCGTGGCGGGCATGACGCTCGGCGCCGTCAAGGGTTAGACCACCAGCAACGAGTAGCCTACTGGTAACCCCCAGGGGCATCACCAACCATAAGGACGTGGGACGCAGATGAGTAACAGGAACATCGGGATCAAGGACGTGGCCGTAGCCGCCGGCGTGTCCGTGACGACTGTTTCCCACGTCCTCAACGAGGTTTCCTATGCCCGGATCAGCCCCGAAACCAGGGACAAGGTCCGGTCCGCCGCCGAGCAGCTGGGTTATGGCCCCAACCGGCTTGCGCAGGCCCTCCGGACCCAGCGGACCGGGATGCTGGGGCTGGTGAGCGAGGATATCGCCACCACGCCCCACGCCGGCCGGATCATCCTGGGTGCCGATGAGGCCGCGAAGGCCCGGGGGTACAACCTCATGATCATCAACACCTCCGGTTCCGCCAGCCTCGAATCGAGGCAGGCGGATGTTGAGGCCCTCCTGGAGCGCCGGGTGGACGGGATCCTCTACGCCACCATGTACCACCGCACCGTGAAGCTGCCGGCGAACCTGGGCAGCGTGCCCTCCATCCTGGTTGACTCGGTGGCCACGGACGGCAACATCACAGCCGTGATTCCGGACGAAGAAGGTGGCGCACGCGCGGCTGTGGGTGCGCTCCTCGAGGCCGGCCACACGCGCGTGGGCTTCCTCAACAACACCGACGATGTCCCGGCGACACGGCAACGGCTCCACGCCTTCCGGGCCGCACTGGATGAGGCAGGGCTCGATGGCGGCACGGCGCCCGTGGAGGCGGCGGCCTCGGAGGTCCAGGGCGGTTACGAAGCGGCCCTGCGCATCCTGGCCCGCGACGACCGCCCCACCGGGCTCTTCTGCTACAACGACCGCATGGCGATGGGCGCCTACCGGGCCGCCGCGGAGCTGGGACTTTCCATCCCGTCCGACCTCTCCGTGGTGGGCTTTGATGACCAGGAACTCATCGCCGCGAACCTGCACCCGGGCCTCAGCACCGTCGCACTGCCCCATTACGAGATGGGCGCCTGGGCAACCGAACACCTGATTGACGCCGTCGAGGGGAAGACGGACCTTTCCCTCATGGCACTGCATCCGACCATCCTGGGCTGCCCGCTGGTACGCCGCGATTCCATCGCGGCCCCACGCCACTGAGCAGCCAACCCTTCCACTTCCCGGAGGACCGCACCAACATGTCCACCTTCCTTGATGCCGCACGCCCGGAAACACCGGCCGGAACCGCCAGGTTTCGTCCAGCCATCCATTTCACGGCGAGGGACACTTGGCTGAACGATCCCAACGGCCTGGTGTTCCACGACGGCAAGTACCACCTCTTCTTCCAGAACAATCCGTTCGGCAACGTCTGGGGCAACATGTCCTGGGGCCACGCCACCTCTACCGACCTGCTGCACTGGACTGAACACCCGGTTGCCATCGCCTGCGACGACGAGGAGGACATTTTCTCCGGCAGCGTCGTGGTGGACGACGGCAACACGGCCGGCTTTGGCTCTGCGGAGCAGCCCGCACTCGTGGCCATCTACACCAGTGCCTTCAAAGCCGCCTCAGAATTGAACGGCACGCAGGCCCAGTCCCTTGCGTACAGCACCGACGGCGGCATGACGTGGCAGAAATACGACGGAAACCCTGTCCTCACCAGGAATTCGGCGAACTTCAGGGATCCCAAGGTGTTCCGCTACCAAGGGGACCAGGGCTCGTACTGGGTCATGGTCGCGGTCGAAGCGCATCACCAGCAGGTGGTCTTCTACCGTTCGGACGACCTCAAGTCGTGGGATTTCCTGAGCGATTTCGGCCCGGCCAACGCCGACGCCGGTGACTGGGAGTGCCCCGATCTCTTTCCCCTCGCTGTGGACGGGGATCCGGGCAACACCAAATGGGTCCTGATCGTCAACGTCAACCCCGGCGCAGTGGCAGGGGGGTCCGGCGGCCAGTACTTCGTGGGCCAGTTCGACGGCGCCCGGTTCGTTCCGGACGCAGGTTCCCTCGTGGCTCCGGCCGGGCTGCGTACCGTCCCGGACCCTTCGGAGGCTGCGGCGGCGCTGCGGGAATGCCTCTGGCTTGACTGGGGACGCGACTGCTACGCCTCTGTCTCCTTCAGCAACGCCCCGGACGGCCGCCGCATCGTCATCGGCTGGATGAACAACTGGGATTACGCCAACGAACTGCCCACCGCACCCTGGCGGTCGTCCATGACCCTGGCCCGCGAATTGCGGCTCGCCACGGTCAACGGCTCCGCCCGCCTGGTCCAGCAACCAGTCCTGGCAGGGCGAGGCCAGGAGGGAAGGCTCCCGCGTGCCACAGAGCTGACGGACGCGGGATTGCGTGAGCTGAACGCCGCAGGCCTGCGGCTGCCGGACGCAATCCCCGGCGCCGCCCAGTTCATCGAGGCCGAGCTTGCTCCTGGCGGTGCTGACCGGATCGAGGTCCGGATCTTCGGCAGCAGCGACCGGACGACGGGCGCCGTCCTGAGCTACGACACAGCCAGCGCCCGGCTCAGCCTTGACCGTCGGCACTCAGGCGACACCGGCTTCCATGCCAAGTTCGCCTCGGTCGAATCAGCCCCGCTGGTCCTGGAAGACGGTGTCCTCAAGCTGCAGATCGTCGTCGACCACTGCTCCGTGGAGGTCTTTGCACAGGGGGGCAAGGTGGTGATGACCGACCTCGTCTTCCCTGGCGCCGGGCACCTGCAGACCTGGCTCTCGGCCGACGGGGGCCAGGCAACCGTGCTGCACCTCGCGGTTTCATCACTTACCTAAGGAAGGGTCCAGAATGTCAACAGCCCCGCACCTCCCCGGTGGTTCCGGTCCGGACGTGATCGTGGTCGGTGAAGCCTTGGTGGACATTGTCGCCTCAGCCCACGGCACGGCTGAACATCCGGGCGGATCACCGGCAAACGTCGCCTACGGACTCGGCCGCCTGGGCGTCGATACCGCACTCCTCACCTCGATCGGCGTGGACCGCCATGCAACGGCCATCGAAGAACACCTTCGAAGCGCCGGCGTACGCCTCCTGCCCGGTTCCAGGCGGCCGGGCACGAGCGCTACCGCCACCGCCGTCCTGGCTGCGGATGGATCAGCCCGGTATAACTTCGACATCCACTGGGACCTGCCACGAACGGCGCCTGCCACGCTGCCCAAAATCCTGCACACCGGTTCCATCGCCTCCTTCCTGGCGCCGGGGGCGGCAGCAGTCCGGGACCTCCTTGAGCAATCACACCGGCGCTGCGTTGTGACCTACGACCCCAACATCCGCCCCGCGCTGCTCGGCAGCCACGTCCAGGCGAAGACCACCTTCGAGGAACTCATCCCGTTCACCGAAGTGGTCAAGCTCAGCGACGAGGACGCCCACTGGCTCTATCCGCGGCGGCCACTGGAGGAAGTGTCACGCCATCTCCTGGCCTTGGGCGCCGGGCTTGTCGCCATCACCAAGGGATCGGACGGCTCCATGCTGGCAACACGGGACGCCCAAGTGCTGGTTCCCCCGGTCACCGCCGCGGTGGCTGACACCATCGGGGCCGGCGACTCCTATATGTCCGCCCTGATCTACGGGCTCCTGATGCGCGGCGCAGACGGACTGGCGCCGTCAGTCCTCGAAGCGCTGGGACGGATGGCGTCAAAGGCCGCCGCCATCACGGTTGGCCGCCCCGGTGCCCAACCGCCAACATTGGATGAACTGCAGTCAGACGCGCCTCAACACCAGCCGGCGAACCAGTGAGAACACCAAGGAAAGAAGCTATGTCCAGCAGCAACTACTACGACGTGACGGCGTGGCCCATCGGAAACCCGGCCCAGGACGTCGGGGAAGTCATCAACAGCATCATCGCGGACGTCAAAGAACGGCAGACCGCCACCGATGTGGACCACGGCGGAAAGCCGGGCGCGGTGATCTACCTGCCGCCCGGAGACTACCGGCTCCGTACCCAAGTGGTGATCGACGTCAGCTTCCTCAAGATCCAAGGTTCGGGACACGGCTTCACGTCATCGAGCATCCGATTCAATGTTCCCGAAGGCGAATGGCCCGACCTGCACGAACTGTGGCCGGGAGGCAGCCGGATCCTCGTGGACCTCGTTTCCGGTGGTGAGGCAGGGGACGCAGCGGGAGCCGCCTTCCTCATAAAGCGGGACGGCAGCCCGCGGATCAGCTCCGTGGAGTTCTCCAATTTCTGCATCGACGGCCTGCACTTCGTTCAGGACGGTTCGGGCCTTCACCCGGAGAACACCTACGTCAACGGCAAAACCGGCATCTACGTGGCGAGCGCCAACGATTCGTTCCGCATCAACGGCATGGGGTTCGTCTATCTCGAGAACGCACTGACCATTCACAACGCGGACGCACTGTCCATCCACGACAACTTCATCGCTGAATGCGGAAGCTGCATCGAACTGCGCGGCTGGGGGCAGGCATCGAAGATCACGGACAACCTGGTGGGAGCCGGCTTCAAAGGCTATTCAATCTATGCCGAGAACCACGGCGGACTGTTGGTCACTGCCAACAACGTCTTTCCCCGGGGTGCGAGCAGCGTCCACCTCATGGCGGTCACGCGGTCGAGCGTGAGCAACAACCGGCTGCATTCCTTCTACCCCGGGATGGTGGTCCTTGCGGAAGGCAGTTCCGAGAACCTTGTGGCCACCAACCATTTCCTGCGCGACCACGAGCCCTGGACGCCTTTCCTGGGGATCGGCAACGGGCTGGATGACCTCCACGGGCTGCTGTCCGTCAGTGGCAACAACAATTCGATTATCGGCAACCATTTCTCCGAAGTCATCGATTCGCAGACCATCCGGCCGGAGGGCGCCACCCCGGTGATCATTCGGCTGGTGGAAGGGTCAGCCAACTTCGTCTCCAACAACCATGTGGTTGCCCTCGACGTCAATGCCACCTCGAGCGACTCCTGCTTTGAGGCGCAGGTGGACGCCCTCCTGGCCACGGACGCTGCCGACGGGCTCGCCGTCACGGCCGTACAGGTCGATGCCGGATCCACCCGCAATACGATCCTTGACTCCGGAACCGAAGCCCAGGTGGCCGCCGACAGGGCAGCCAACGCTGTCAGGGCAACCCCGTCAGTAGGTGTCCGGGCTGTTACGGGGCCGGCGGGCCAGTAGGGAAACGACCGGTGCAGCACAAGGTCCCCGGTGCCGGTACCGGCCACCGGGGACCTTCCGCCGGGATTCTAGTGCGTCAGGTCCTTGCCCTTGGTTTCGGGGATGGTGAACACGAAGGCCGCACTGATCACCAGCAGGAGCACCGCATAGACGTTGAACACCTGCGGTGCGCCCAGCGAGGACCCCAGCCACTGCTGCAGGTAGGGGGCGGTGCCGCCGAAGACCGCCACGCAGATGGAGTAGGGGACGCCCACCCCCACGGTACGGATCGACGTCGGGAACAGCTCGGCGTAGACAGCCGGAACGATCGCTGCGCTGGCGGCGATGAAGACCAGCATGACGGACATGCTCACCGCCAGCTGCCAGGCGGAGTCCTTGAGCAGGGCCGTCATCGGGAAGTGCATGATCCCTGCGCCGATGGCCCCGGCCCAGAGGACTTTCTTGCGGCCGATCCGGTCTGAGAGCTTGCCCCAGACCGGCAGCGCCGCGATGAAGACGATGTTGGCGGCCACGCCTGCCCAGAGTGCCTCGCCGCGGTCGATCTTCAGCGCCGTGGTGGCGTAGCTTGGCGCCACCACACCCCAGATGTAGTAGATCACCGTAAGGCCAACGGTCAGGCCGACCACCTGCAGCGCCTGCTTGCGGTAGCGGACAATCTGCGGCCAGATCGCAGCCCGCTTGGCCGTGGCTGCCCCCTCAAACGCTTCGGTTTCATGCAGCCGTGACCGCATGATCAATGCGTACAGGCCCATGGCCGCGCCGATCAGGAACGGGATCCGCCAGCCCCAGGCGTTCATCGCTTCCGTGGTCAGCGCCATGTTCAGGACAGCCCCCAGGAGGGTGCCGAACAGGATCCCCACGGTTCCGGACGTGTAGATCAGCGTGGCCCAGAATCCGCGGTGCTCCTTGGGTGCCATTTCGGACAGGTACGTTTGCGACGACGGCAGCTCCCCGCCGTGGGCCAAGCCCTGGACCAGCCGTGCCACCAGGAGCATGAGTGACGCGAACGCGCCGACGCTGGCGAAGGTTGGCGCAACACCGATCATCAGGCTGCCCAGCGAGGCAAGGCCCACGGCGAGCGTCATGGAAGTCTTCCGGCCCACCCGGTCGCCGATCCAGCCGAACAGGAACCCGCCGAACGGCCGGGCCACGAAGCCGACGGCGAAGATCGCCAGGGTGGACAACACGGCCGATGCCGGGTCTTCCTTGCTGAAGAGCTGGCTGGCGATGAAGGGGGTGAACGTGGCATAGATTGCCCAGTCGTACCACTCAACGGCGTTTCCGATGCCGGTGCCAACGATGGTTTTCGCGGTGGACATGCGTCCAGTCTGGGGCTTGCTTACTGCGACGGACATGGTGTTCTTCCTGGTCGGTTGGGTTCGGGGGAGGCAGGTTGCGCTGGTGTCGGAGCCTAGGAGGCCGGGGCGAGGGCACCCAGCCGCGACATGGCGAGTTCCGCGTACAGCGCGGCCCCGTCAGCCAGCACGCCGTCGTCGAACGTTGCGTACGGTGAGTGGTTGAACGGTGAGGTGGCCGGATCGCCGCCGGGGGCCACGGCGCTGAGGCCCACGAAGGTGCCGGGCACCTCGGCCAGCACCCTGGAGAAGTCCTCGGAGCCGCTGAGCGGGGTTGCCCAGCGTGAGAGCCGGCGCTCGCCGAACAGTTCGGTGATCACCCTCTCGGCCGTGCGTGTTTCGTCCTCGCTGGTGATGGTGAGGGGGTATTCCTGCAGGTAGTCGACGGCCACCTCCACCCCGTGCGCTGCCGCGATCCCCTTCAGCAGGCGCGGGACCGCGTCCATCATCTTGTGGCGTGATGCGTCGGAAAAGGTCCGGATGGTGGCCTCGATGCGGGCCGATTCGGGGATGACGTTCCGTTTGGTGCCGGC
Organism: Arthrobacter sp. 135MFCol5.1; assembly: GCF_000374865.1. Classification (GTDB taxonomy): domain Bacteria; phylum Actinomycetota; class Actinomycetes; order Actinomycetales; family Micrococcaceae; genus Arthrobacter. The sequence continues at coordinate 235,774 of NZ_KB895453.1, forward strand.
ATGCAGCACGCCCACTGACAGGACCACGGGATCGAACATGTTGAACTGCCGGGTGACCATCACCTGCAGGGCGGTCACCATCTCGGCGGCAACGGTGACCGGGTCCTTGGCCGAATGCGGCGCAGAACCGTGGCCGCCGGCTCCGAGGACCGTGACTTCCAGCCCGTCCGAGGCGCTGAGCATGACGCCGGGCTTGGTGCAAAAGGTGCCGTGCGGCTCCAGTGCGGAGAACACGTGCATTCCGTAGGCTGCCTGGACGCGGGTTCCGGTGGCGTCCAGGACGCCTTCGCGGATCATGTAGCTTGCGCCGTCGAACCCTTCCTCGCCCGGCTGGAACATGAGGACGACGTCGCCGCCGAGCAGGTGCTTCTTGTCGGCCAGGAGCGTTGCGGCTCCCACGAGCATGGAAGTGTGCAGGTCGTGGCCGCAGGCGTGCATGGCCCCGTCCGCCTGCGACGTAAAGTCGACGCCGGTCTTCTCCTGCACGGGCAGTCCGTCCATGTCGGCGCGCAGCAGGACTGCGGGGCGGGGGCCAACGGACTCCCCTCCGGGGTGCCCGCCGCGCAGGACTGCGGTGACCGACGTCGTGTCCTTGCCCAGCGTGATCTCAAGGGGGAGTCCGTCCAGTGCCTGGAGCACCTTCTCCTGGGTGCGGGGGAGTTGGAGTCCGATTTCCGGTTGGCGGTGAAGGTCGTGGCGCAGGCGGATGAGCTCTTCCTGCAGGTCCGTGGCGTCGGCGGTGGTGGGCACGTGGCACTCCTTGGCAATTGGCATTCGGGCTTGTGGACTATTCTGGAGTGGCGTGGTTCACACTCAGCGAAACCGCTGGAATTATGCTCGAAGCCACGCTTTGGAACAGGATTCACGCAAAGGAAGAGCTGTGTCGGAAGAGCTGAGCGAAGACGATCTTGCCCTGATCCAGGTCCTGCAGGCCTCCCCGCGGCTGGGCTGGGCGGATGCTGCCAAGGTCCTCGGCGTACACCCCACCACGTTGGCCGCCCGCTGGGAGCGGCTGACGTCGAGCGGCGCATCGTGGGTTACTGCCCACCTTGCCGGGGATCCGAAGCAGATGCTCCTGGCCTACGTTGCGGTGGACTGCGAGATGACCCGGCGCGAAAGCGTCACAGCCCAGCTGGCAGCCGTCCCGGAGATCGTCACCGTGGAAGAGGCGGCCAGCAACCGGGACCTGATGCTGACCGTCATCACCCGCTCGCTGGAGGAATTCAGCGCCAAGATCGTCTCCAGGCTCAAGGCCATCGAGGGCCTGACCAAGTACCAGGTGGCCCTTTGCACGCGGCTGCACAGCAGCGGGGACGACTGGAGGCTGAACGTCCTGAGCCGGTCTCAGCTGGCTGCACTCCGGGCGCTCGGTACCCAGCCCATGTCCGAACCGGGTCCGGCCGCGGGCCGGCTGCCGGAGAGCCACCTCGACCTCCTGCCGTTTTTGGCCAGGGACGGCCGCGCCACCGCCGCGGACATTGCCCGCGCGCTGGGCCGCCACCCGGCCACGACGCAGCGCCAGCTGAACCGGGTGCTGGCCAGCGGCATCCTGTCCTTCCGCTGCGAAATCGCCCAGCGCTATTCGTCGTTCCCGGTGACGTGCCAATGGTTTGTCAACGTCCCGGCCGGCGGCCACGATGCGGCGGCGGCGGAAATCCGGACCATCAGCAACGTCAGGCTGAGTGCCTCAACCACAGGACCCACCAACTTCGTGATCATCATGTGGCTGCACTCGCTCGCCGACATCATGTCGGCCGAGCTGGCGCTGCAGCAGAAGGTGCCCGGCATCGAGATCGTCGAAAGCGCGGTGATGCTGCGGACGGTCAAGCGGGTTGGTTGGATGCTGCGGGAAGATACGACGGCGACCGGTGCCGTGGTGCATGAAGCGAGCCTGGGCGCTGCAGAGTGAGGGCGCGGTGCGCTACGCCGTGCGGCCGCCGCCGGCCTCGCTGCTTGCCTGCCGCACGTTCTTCCTGTCCCGGATGCTGAGGAGCACTGCTCCGGCAGTCCCGATGCCCAGGGCCACGAGGATACTGGGCCCGGCTCCGCCCGCCGGCCCGAGGGTAGCCGCCAGGATCTGGCGCGACAGCATGGCCATCTCCTGGAAGTCGCCAAGGTAGACGCGGGTCCCGAGGACGTAGTTCACGCTGGTGAAGAGCGCTGGGACAAGCCAGAGCAGGGCTGCGTCGGCTGCCCACACCAGGAGCCGGACGAGCGGCCTGAATCCACACCACGCCAAGGCCACGCCAACCAGGACCGCCGGAAGCCAGCGCCACGCCATGCTGATCGGGGCGGGGACGGCGTCCGCGCCCGCCATGAAGGTGGTGGCGGCGGCCAGCCAGGAGGCGAAGGGCACGGCCATGAAGCCGACGCCCAGCGCGGCCACGGCGCGGGATCTTGCGGCGAGCATCAGCAGCGCCAAGACGCCGGCAGCTATGGCTGCGATGGTGCCCCCCAGCAGGCCGGCGAAGTACAGGGCTGAGCTGGATCCGGGCGCCAATCCACTGTTGAGTGCGCTGAATGACTGGATGGTGGCACCTGTATGGACCAGCAGCACGCCGGACAGGGCGCCGGCCGTAGTGAGGCCGCGGCGGCCCGGTTTCCACACGCGGAGGGCCAAGCCCGCGGCCGCGGCGCCAACGGTCAAGAGCGCCACAATGGTTGTACCCCGGTATTGGCTCAGCGGCAGGAACGTGAGGGGCATGTCCGCCGGAAGGGCGTCGCTGGCCCACAGATTCTGCAGCGGGAGCCGGGCTCCCGTAGCCAGCCACGGAGCGAGTCCCACGAGTGCGGCAGCGATGCCGAGCAGGACGGCGATGCCGGTTTCCGCGGCCGGAGTCCGGCCTGCGGGCGTGCGGTCGGTCCGGCCGCGGCGCCGGGAGGCTGGGTCCGTGACGGATGTTCCGGTGTCCTGCGGCGGGCGGGTCGTGTCCTGCGCGGGGTCTTCCATGGGGTCCCTTTGTTCGCCGACGTTGCTGGTCCGCCGGTGCGGCCTTGGCTGGTTGGACTATAGCCGCAGCAATAATACAGCGTGTGGAATAAATACTTTAATATTTCCGCATTACGGATTTATCTTTCCGGAAACATGGGTTACCTACGTTTGGGATGACCCTGCGGCGTTCTGGCGCCGCCATCCGAAGCAGGCGCCGCTCCCGTATGGCGTCCTTCCCAACGAACAGGCACACAGCATGAAGATCACCGCCTCCACCACGCCGCTGCCGCCGGCCCAGGATGCACTCAGGAAGCCGTTGTACAGGTCCCTTTTCATCCAGATCCTCGTGGCGGTGGTGGCGGGCATCCTCATCGGCCACTTCTGGCCGGACCTCGGCGCAGGACTCCGCCCGCTCGGCGACGGCTTCATCCAGCTGATCAAGATGATCATTGCGCCGCTCATCTTCCTGGTGATCGTCACCGGCATCGCTGCGGTCAGCGACGTCAAGGCCGTGGGCCGGGTGGGTGTCAAAGCCTTGGCGTACTTCACTGGCGCCACGCTGTTCGCCTTGGTCTTCGGGCTCGTGGTCGCCAACCTGGTGCAGCCGGGCGCCGGCCTCAACATCGATCCCGCCACGCTGTCCCAGGACGCACTCAACGCCAAAACCTCCACCGCCCCGCCCAAGGATGCCGGCGCCTTCCTGCTCGGCATCATCCCCACCAGCGTCGTTGGCGCCTTTGCCGGCAACAACCTCCTCCAGGTCCTCTGTTTCTCCGTCTTCTTCGGCGCGGCGATCGTCGTCGTCGGCCGTGAACGCTGCCTGCCAGTGATCACCCTGATGGAAACCGTGCTGGAACTGTTCTTCAAGATCATGGGCTGGGTGATGCGTGCCGCGCCCGTGGGAGCGTTTGGCGCCATGGCCTTCATCATCGGCCAGTACGGCCTCGATTCCCTCGGGACCTACGCGGTGCTGATCGCCGCCTGCTACGGCGCCGCAGCAGTGTTCATCGGGCTCCTCTTCGTGGTGGCATGGGCCTACCCCAGGGTGCCGCTGTGGCAGTTCCTCAAGTACACCCGGGAGGAATTCCTGCTGGCCCTGGGCACGGCATCCACCGAGTCCGTCCTGCCGCGGATCATGACCAAACTGACCAACGCGGGCTGCTCCCGCGCCACTACGGGCCTAGTGGTTCCCACCGGCTACTCGTTCAACCTGGACGGAGCAGCCATCTACCTCTCCATCTCCCTGCTCTTCCTGGCCCAGGCCTTTGGCTACAACCTTGACCTGGGCCAGCAGCTCGCGGCCCTGGGCATCCTGATGCTGACGTCCAAGGGCATGGCCGGAGTTCCCGGATCTGCCTTCCTTGCCTTGTCCGCAACCGCTGGTGCGCTGGGCATCTTCCCGGTAGCCGGCGTCGCGCTCCTCCTCGGCGCCGACCGACTCATGGATTCCATGCGTGTTGTGGTGAACCTGCTGGGCAACTGCGTGGCTACGTTTGTGGTGGCCAAATGGGAAGGACAGTTCGATCGCGAGGCCATGCTCCGGGCGTTCGCCGGCGGGGACGCTGCGACGGAATCCGTCGGTGGAGGCACGACGACGGCAGCCGAGGGACAGCCGGACGTTGCCGCGGTGCCGCAGGGGGAGGCAGCGGGACCCGGCGCCGAGTTCACGCACCCGGGCGCAGTGACTGCACAGCCGGCAAGCGCTGCGTCGGCGGCAGTCCGGTAGGCACGCGCGTCCCGGCCGCCTGTCCTGCCTTCCGCGCCCACCATGTTGCCCCCGCCCGGCGGTCCGTCCCCCTGAGACTGTTGTCCGGCCCGTGTTGCACACTGTCCCTATGACTTTTGCCAATGTGGGAATGCTCGGAACCAAGCCCGGCCAGCGCGATGCCCTGGTGGCCATCCTGCTCCGGCCCAAGCCCGGGATGAGGGAGGCCGGCTGCCTGCTGTACGAGGTGGGGGTGAATGACGAGGTTCCGGACACGGTTTTCGTCTCCGAACTCTGGGAATCCGCCGAGGCGCACCAGGCATCACTGCAGTTGGACAGCACGCGCGCAGCCATCGCTGAGGCCATGCCGTTGCTGTCCGGGGAAATGGCCGGCCACCGGTTCACGGTGTTGGGCTCGCCGCTGGAGTAGGCCGGTGCGCGCCACTCGTTGAAACGCCCGGATTCCGGAGCGGGAATTTTGTTCCGGGATCCGGGTACCGTTCCAGCCTGAGTGGACTACGGTAATCGGGGTAAGGAGGACACATGAAACCGCTGCCCGCGCTTGAACTTGTCACCCGCCTCGAGGACGCCGACTGGCTTGATCCCCTGGCCAAGAGTGTCCGGAAAGCCGTAAAGAAGGTCATCCCGGCCCGTTGGGCCCGCGATGTCCTGCACGGCGTCCCTGTCGGCCACCCGGTCCATCCCCTCGCCGTCCAGGTGCCTATTGGCGCTTGGCTTTCGGCCGGCGTGCTTGATGCAGTTCCGGGAGGCGAGAAGGCCGCCAGGCTCCTGATTGGAGTCGGCGCGGCCAGCGTGGTTCCGTCCGCCCTGGCCGGGTTCACCGACTGGTCGCAGCTGCACCCGCAGCAGCAACGGGTGGGGCTGGTGCACGCAGCGGCCAACGTCACGGCCACCGGGCTTTACCTTGCCTCGCTGGTGCAGAGGGCAAGGGGCAGCCAAGGCAGCGGCAAGGTGCTGGCGTACCTGGGGCTGGCCACGGTGAGCGCCGGCGGCTTCCTGGGCGGCCACCTCACGTACCGGCAAGCCGCCGGGGTGAACCACAGCGAGGAAATCCCGCACCGGTTCCCGTCCGGCTGGCAGCCCTTGGCGCCGTTGGTTGACCTGCCCGAAGGCGGCCTCCACAAGCGCGACGTGGCCGGGATCCCCCTGCTGGTCCACCGCGAGGGTGGCACCGTCAACGTCCTGTCCGACGTTTGCAGCCACCTTTCCGGACCGCTTCATGAAGGCAAGGTCAAGGACGACGGCGGGGACCCGTGCGTCGTCTGCCCTTGGCACCGGAGTACCTTTTCGCTGCGGACCGGCGAGGTCAAGGCCGGGCCTGCCACCGCCCGCCAGCCGGTCTTCGAAACGCGCACCAATGGCGGCCTCGTGGAGGTGTGCCTGCCCGGGGCTGACTGAGCGGGGAGCCCCGGCCTGCGCGCCAAGGCCGTTCGGCCCTACTGCGCGGTACGGAACGACGAAAGAATTGGCCCATGGCGGGTGCCGGCGGAGTGGAACCATGAGTCAACGCCGCAGCGTCAACATGGAGCTGCGTTCGGTGATACGCCACGCGGGGGTGCGACTGGACGATGCGTGTTTCTGAACCCCGGGAGATCGCTTCCGGCCTCCTGCTCCTGACCTCCGGCAGCGGGCCACTGGCTTCGAACTTCTACCTTGTCCGGACCGGGCCGGCCTGGGTGCTGGTGGACTGCGGTTGGGGAAGCGGCGCGGAACCAGCACGCATCGCCGTTGAGCGCGTCCTCGGGCCGGGGGCGAAACCTGACGCGATCTTCCTGACCCACATCCACCCGGACCATTCCGGCGCCGCGGGCGCGTTGGCCCGCGCGTGGAAGGTGCCGGTGTACGCCCACCAGGCCGAGTTGCCCATGGCTGCCGGAAGATATGTCCCCGCGCGGTCCATGCCGCTGGACCGGTGGATTACAGCCCCGCTGATGTGGTCGCTGCCGGCCCGTGCGCGTCGCAGGATTGAGGCCGCGGGTGACATTTCGGACCTCGTGCGGCCCCTTCCCCGCAGCGGTGAGGTGCCGGGCATGCCCGGATGGGTGGCGGTGCCCACGCCGGGCCATACCGCCGGGCACGTTGCCTACTGGCGCGCAGGCGACGGCGTCCTCATCACCGGCGACGCAATCGTCACGGTGAACCTGAACTCCCTCGGCGGGATTCTGCTGGGATTGCCCGACCTGTCCGGGCCGCCCTGGTACACCACGTGGAACATGGACGTGGCCAAGGCCTCGGTCACGCGGCTTGCCGGACTGGGGCCCCGCCTGCTGGCGCCCGGGCACGGGCAGCCGCTGACTTTCGGGATCGCTCCCCGGTTGCGTGCACTGGCCGCGAAGGAGCCAAGGCAGCGGACCGCATTTCGGCGGCGCGCCGCGGGAGCACCCGGGGCTGTCTAATGTGCGGCGATCGAAGCGTCGCCGCTTTGCGGCCGCGGTTCCTCCGGGGCTGGTCAGGCCTAAAGTTCTCAGTCAGCACAGGAACCACAACAAAATACTCAAACGGAGGCCATCATGACGAGCGATAAGAACCGGCCTGACGTCTTTACGCGTTTTACCACCAGGACGGCCAAGATACTCGGACACGCCTGGGTATTCGTCCTCGCCGTGGCTGTACTCATTGTGTGGGCCTTGACCGGTCCGCTGCTGGGGTTTTCAGACACCTGGCAGCTGGTCATCAATACCAGTACGACCATTGTGACGTTCCTGATGGTCTTCATCATCCAGAACACCCAAAACAGGGACACCGCCGCCCTGCATGTGAAGCTCGATGCGCTGATGCTCGAACTCAAGATCAGCAACGCGAAGCTGTACGAGGCCGAAGAGGAAGGCGAAAAAGAAATTGAGCGGCAGCGCCGACGGATCGAGGAAGCAGCCGAAGACGGCGGATAGCAGGGTACCTGTCGTAGGTGCTGGACGATCCGGCGGCGGCTGCATAGCCTGAAATTGACCGCACCAACGGAACTGCGACAGGGCGGAGGTCCCCTCATGACCATCAAGCTGAACGACGCCGGACTTCGTCAGGCCCGGAAGCTGATCAAGGACTCCAGAATCACGCGCGATGCCCGCGACGACTGGAGCGAACATGCCCCGGACACGGAGCAGGAAAATGCGTACATAGACAAGCACGGCTACACCGAATACGGCACCTGGCACCTGGGCGAAGACAGCGACAAAACCCCCGAAACGAAGGGCCGGTACAGCTTTCCCTTCGGGGATTTCCGCCGGCTGCACAGGTGCGCCGTGCTGGCCATCGAAAGCCGGGCCGCCCAAAACAACTACGACGACATCGCCAAGGCGGCAAAGTCGCTGCTTGAGGAACTCGACAAGGACTAGTCGGCCCGGCCAGATCTGCCATGAACGCAGGTGATGAGCCCGGGACCATGCTGGACCGGGCCCAAACACCCGCGGAGCCTGCCCCGATTGCTCAGCTGGGTGCGCTGGCCCATTGGCCCCTGCGCAGCACTGCCGCCAGGCTCAGGTCGTGGTCAAGGACCACGACGTCGGCCTGCATCCCGGCGCGCAGGTCACCGGCCTGCGCCGAGAGACCCAACAATGATGCGGGGACGGCGGAGGCGGAGGTGACGGCATCCCGCAAGGGAACGCCGGCAGCCACGCAGGAGCGGATGACATCCAGCAACGTGCTGGTACCCCCGGCAATGGCACCCGTGGCGTCAACCCGGGCTACGCCGCCGGCAACCGTCACGGCGAGGGAGCCCAGCATGTACTGCCCATCCTCCAGGCCGGTGGCGGCCATCGAGTCGGTCACCAGCGTGATGTTCTCCGGGCCCACGAGGTCAAACACCAACTTCACGGTTTCCGGGGCAAGGTGAACGCCATCGGCAATCAGCTCCACCACGGCCTGCCCGGCCTTGGCCGCACTGAGGCTCGCCGATACCGGCCCGGGCGAGCGGTGGTGCAGTGGCGGCATGGCATTGAACAGGTGGGTCACCGTTGGCCGGTTCCTCCCGGTCGCGTTGCCGGCCGAATCCAAAGCCTCCGCCGCGCGTGCCAGGAAGGCTGCCGCCGTCGCATGGTCCGCGGCGGTGTGGCCCAGGGACGGAATGATCCCTTGGGCCGCAAGCCGGACCGCAAGTTCGGAGGCACCCGGCAGCTCTGCCGCGAGGGTCATCGATACCAGGGATTTCCCCGCCGTGGCCAGCATGCGGGCCACCAAATCCGGATCGGGTTCCAGGAGCAGGCCGGGATCGTGCGCACCGCACTGGTGGCCCGAGAGGAACGGACCTTCCAGGTGCGAGCCGGCAACCAGCTCCTGGCCCGCCAGCTCCCTTAGCATTCCAAGGTTCCGCACCAGGTCCCCGGGCTTTCCGGTGACCAGGCTTGCCACCAGCGTGGTGGTTCCACGGCTGTGCAGGTAGTGCGCCGCCCGCGCCGCGCCATCGGGATCGCCCTCCGAGAAATCCGAACCATAGGCGCCGTGGCAGTGCACGTCCACGAGGCCCGGCATCAAGACCCGGCCGGCGGGTGCCTCGGGCGGAAGAACCCCGGGGAAGCCCCGCGCCGGCCCGGCGAAGGTGACCAGGCCGCCGTCGGCCGCCACCACTCCATCCGCAACATCCAGCGAGGCGGTGACTATGCGGCCGCGAAGAACAACGTCATCGCCCATGGTTCAAGGTCCTTTGTTCGGTGGAATCATCGATGGAAACAGCAGCGGCAATATGTGCTGCCAGTGCGGGGTCCGCGGCGCCGGACCGGTCTCCGCCGCCCGCAGCGCCGCCGTGCCGGGGCCGCGCCGAGGTGTGCACGGCATGGACCCCCGCTTCAAGGAGTGACGGTACCAGCGCCAGGGTGACGCCCCCGCCGGCCATAATCTGGACCGATGGCGCACTGTGGCGTCCCTGCTGCACAAGCCGGCCCAGCATTTCCAACCCCGCGGCGCAGTCGGGACCGCCCCCACTGGTGAGGACGCGGTCAACTCCGGCGTGCTCCAGTAAGGAGAGCACCTCGGCCGGGTCGGCACCAGCTGCCAGGGCTGCGTCGAACGCGCGGTGGAACGTGATTTCGGCTTCCGGTTTCACGGCCCGCGCAGCAGCCACGATGCGGCGGATCGCCGGGATGTCCGGGCTGCCGTCCGGGGACAGGACACCAACCACCACACCCGCGGCTCCGGCGGCCAAAGCCGCGGTGGCATCGTGCTCGATGACATCGAGCTCTTCCGGCGAATAGCTGAAGTCGCCGGGCCGCGGACGCACCAGGACATGGACGGGAAGTCCCAGGCCGCAGGCCTGCCCGATGGTGCCGATGCTCGGCGTGATGCCCTCTGTTTCCGCCAGGGCGGCGCACAGTTCAACGCGGGCAGCGCCCACGGCAGCGGCCAGCCGGACGCCGCCGGCATTCTCCACCGCCAACTCCAACTGCACGGTCCCGGCCCTGGGCACCCGCCTGGAGCTCAGAGTCCCTGCCATGCCGGCTTCCGGCCGAAGGTGTCCTGGTAGTACTCGCGGTGGGCGAGCCGTGAGGCAGCCGCCTCGTCCACGAGCACCGACACGTGCGGGTGCAGCTGGAGGGCCGACGCCGGGCAGACCGCCGCGACGGGACCTTCAACGGCGGCCGCCACGGCCTCTGCCTTGGCCTCGCCCATGGCCAGCAGCAGCAGGTGCCGGGCCTCCCGGATGGTGCCCAGGCCCTGGGTCAGCACATGGTCCGGGACGTCCTCCGGTGCAGCAAAGAAGCGCGCGTTGTCCTGGCGGGTCTGCCGGGTGAGCGTCTTGATCCGGGTGCGGGAGGCGAGCGAGGACATGGGCTCATTGAAGCCCACATGGCCGTCCGTCCCAATGCCCAGGATCTGGATGTCCACCCCGCCGGCGGCGGAGATCCGGGCTTCGTACGCGGCGGCCTCCGCCTGCGGATCCCGGGCCATGCCGTCCAACCCGTGGACCGCGCCGGCGCCGAAGTCCACGCTTGCCGTGAATTCGTCCCGGATGACCGAGTGGTAGGACTGGGGATGCCCGGCAGGCAGGCCCACGTACTCGTCCAGCAGGAAGGCCTGGGCCGAGGCGAAGCTCAGCCCGCCATTCCGGTGCCGGTCGATCAGTTCGCGGTAGGTACCCAGGGGTGTGGAGCCCGTGGCCAGTCCCAGGACGGACGGGCCGCGGCGGACCTGTTCCTCGATGGCATCCGCGGCCGTGCGGGCGACGTCGTCAGGGGTGGGCAGAATGATGATTTCCATGCGGTGTGTTGCTTTCGGCTGGAGGGTGCAGTTGGTGGGCGGTCTACTTTGCGGCTTCGGTTTCCACCGTCACTTCGTCGTCCTCACGGCCCGGCGTGCGAAGGTTCCAGCGCTTGATGACGAACGAGAAGAGGAAGTAGTAGATGGCCGCGTAGCCCAGGCCGATCGGGATCAGCATCCACGCGTTCTGTGCTTTGCCGAAGTTGAGGACGAAGTCGATCAGGCCGGCTGAGAACGTGAAGCCGTCGTGGATGCCCAGTGCGTTCACCAGGGCCATGGAGGTTCCGGTGAGGGCGGCGTGGACGACGTAGAGCGGGAACGCGACGAACATGAACGAGTACTCAAGGGGCTCGGTGATGCCGGTGAAGAACGCCGTGAGTGCGGTGGAGAGCATGATGCCGCCCACGATCTTCTTCTGCGACGGCTTGGCGTGGCGCCAGATGGCAAGGGCTGCGGCGGGCAGGCCGAACATCATGATGGGGAAGAAGCCGGTCATGAAGGTGCCGGCGGTGGGGTCGCCGGCGAAGAAGCGGTTGAGGTCGCCGCGGACCAGGTGGCCGGATGCGTCCGTGTAATCGCCGATGAGGAACCACACGCCCGAGTTCAGGATGTGGTGGAGCCCTGCAGGGATGAGCATGCGGTTGGCGAAGCCGTAGATTCCGCCGCCGAGTACCGCGTTGCCCGCCACAGCCTGTCCCACTGCGGAGAGGCCTGCGTTGAAGAGCGGGTACAGCAGGGCCAGGACGACGCCGGCCACCAGGCTGGTGACGGACGTCAGGATGGGGACCAGGCGGCGGCCGCTGAAAAAGCCAAGGAAGTCGGGCAGCTTGGTGCGGTAGAACCGCTGCCACAGGCCGGCGGACAACAGGCCCACCACGATTCCGGCGAGGACGCCGTAGTTGATCATGGCCGGCTTCCCCGCGGGGTCCAGTTGGCCGTCCAGGACCAGGGGAGACATCGCCTTGAAGACGCCGTCGATCACCATGTAGCCCACCACCGCCGCAAGTGCGGTGGAGCCGTCTGCCTTCTTGGCCCAGCCGACGGCGATGCCCACCGCAAAGATGAGGGGCAGCCAGGTGAAGACGGCGTTGCCTGCGGCGGAGATGACGGACGCCCCGCCTTCGAAGCCGGGGATGGCGCCGAGCAGGTCGGCCTGGCCGATGCGCAGCAGGATGCCGGCGGCGGGAAGGACGGCGATGGGGAGCATCAGGCAGCGGCCCAGCCGCTGAAGGGTGGCGAAGGCCCGATTTGGCTTCTTCTCTGGGGCCAGGGCGGTGGTCTCGGATGTTGGCATGGTTGCACCTCTGCGGGGTTCGGGTGGGGGCTTGTGAAGAATGGGTTCCAGCCGGTACTGTCTGGTTATGACCAGTTCAGTGTGATTCATCCCACGGTCCGGTGTCAAGGAAGGAAAATCCCTCCAGGACGGGCCGCCCGTGGCGAAAGAAGCCAGCATTGGTCGTACCGGGGCCGCCGGCCCAGGTGGAGGAAGATGTGCTCCGTGCGGGCACCGTCAGAAAGGGCAGCCATGTCCAAAGCAGAAAAAATCATCGAAGGCCTGGGCGGAGCCGGCAACATCGTGGAAGTGGAAGCGTGCATCACGCGGCTGCGCACCGAGGTGAAGGACTCCTCACTGGTCAATGAGGCCTCGCTCAAGGCTGCGGGAGCCCATGGCGTCCTGGCCGCCGGCACCGCCGTGCAGGTCATTGTGGGCCCGGAGGCGGACACACTGGCCGAAGACATCGAGGACCTCCTCTAGTGGCGCAGTCCTTGCCGGTCTATGCCCCCATCGGCGGGTCGGTCATTCCGCTGGCCGACGTGCCGGACCCCGTATTCGCAGGCCAGATGGTGGGTTCCGGCGCAGCCGTGGAGCCGCCCGCCGGGGTGGCGTTCGACGTCGTGTCCCCAGTCGCAGGGAAAGTGGTCAAGATGCTGCCGCACGCGTTCGTGGTGGTCGAGTCGTCAGGCCGTGGCGTCCTGACGCACGTCGGCATCGACACCGTCAAGCTCAAGGGCGAAGGCTTTAAGGTGCTTGTGGCGCAAGGCGACGTGGTCGGGGCCGGAGAGCCGGTCATGCATGTGGATCCCACTGCAGCCCTGGCTGCGGGCTACTCAATGGTGAGCCCCGTCGTCGTCCTGGATACCAAGCCGGACACTGCCACCTTGGTGGAGGCCGGGACCGTCAGTGCCGGCGAGCTGCTGTTTACGCTCGGCTGAACCGACTCACAAGCGGACCTCCATGCTGAGGGAATAGCGGTCCGAGCGGTACCAGGAGCGCGAATGCTCGATGGCCAGCGCGCCCGAATAGGACACGCGGTCAAACGCCAGCACCGGCGCTCCGGTGCCAGTCCCCAGGAGTGCCCCGATGTCGGCCGGGGCGCCCTCGGACCGGACGCTTTGGCGCGCCCGGTCGATCTGGTGGCCGAACTGCGCGGCCAGGGCCTTGTAGACGGAGCCGGTGAGGTCGATGCCCAGCAGTCCCGGCGCATGCTGGGGGTTGTACCAGGCGTCGTCCACGCTCACGGGCCGGCCGTCCGCAAGGCGGAGCCGCTTCAGGTGGAACGCCTCCGCGCCCGGGGCGAGGCTGAGTGCGGCGGCCGTGTCCTCGGGGGCCGGGACCTGTTCGGCCACCAGGACCACCGTGCTGGGGACGTGGCCCATCGCCTCCATCTCCTGCGTGAACGAAGCCAGGTGCAGCGTGGACTGGACCGGGGAGTCCGCCACGAACGTCCCCTTCGCCGGAACCCGCACCAAGTGCCCTTCGTTGACCAGGCGGCCGATCGCGGCGCGCACGGTGATGCGGCTGACGCCGTAGGAATCCATGAGGGTCCGCTCGCTGGGAAGCCGGGCGCCGGGCTCCAGCTCCTCCTTGGCAAGTTTGAGGATGATGAGCCGGAGCTGCTCATGCTTGGGGACCTGGGTGTTATTGATGGGCGCGGTGGCCGCCTGCGCCGTGTTGCCGGGTGTGGCGGACATCCAGCCCCTCCTTCGTCTGGAGCGGTCCGGTTAGGACCACTTCCTCGGATTATTCCACACGGAGCCGTCAAGGGGGCGGCGTGCCGGCGGCGGGGGGCCGGACGCCTGGCCGGCAGTGCCAGGAAAGAGGGGAAGGCCAGGACGTCGCTGTCCTGGCCTTCCCCTTTTTTGCCTTTACCTGCCGGGCAGGATGCCTACTGTGCCTTGCTGCCGAACCCTACGCGGGCACTCCCGTCCGCCGGGAGTTCGGGGATGACGTCGCGGGTTGGCGCGCCGCGGAACTTCGGCGAAGGCTCCTGGCCTTCGGTCAGGCGCTGCAGCTCCTGGCCTTCGAAATCCTCTTCCTTGCCGAGCAGGATCGCGGAGTCGTGGTTGGTGATTTCACCTTTGAAGGCCCGCACCATGACGCTGTGGTCGAACTGCCCCTCCCACTTGGACACCACGAACGTTGCCACGCAGTTGCCCAGCAGGTTCACCACCACGCGCATCGAGTCCATGAGCCGGTCGGCGCCGAGGAGGAGCGCGACGCCGGCTACCGGGAAGATGCCCAGTGCGGCGGCCGTGGCCGACAGGGCCAGGAACGACGACCCCGGGACCCCTGCCATGCCCTTGGATGTCAGCAGCAGTACGCCCAGGGCCGCCAGCTGCTGGCCCAGGTCAAGGTGGTGGCCGAAGGCCTGGGCAAGGAACAGCAGGGAGATCGACAGGTAGATCGCCGCGCCGTCCAGGTTGAAGGAGTAGCCGGTGGGAACCACCAGGCCCGTGGTGGCGCGGGAGCAGCCCGCGTTGGTCAGTTTGGTCATGATCCGGGGCATCACCGCTTCGGTGGACGCTGTGCCCAGGGCCAGCAGGAATTCTTCCCGGGTGTATTTGAGGAAATGCCAGAGCGGCACCCGGGCAAAGCCCCAGGCCACGACGAACAGCAGGCCAATGAACACCAGCGCAGCGCCGTAGCAGGCGGCAATCAGGACCGCATACGTGCTCAGCGTGTCCAGCCCGTATTGGCCGATGATGAAGGCCATGGCACCGAACGCGCCGAGGGGAGCCACTTTCATGATCCAGGCCATGATCTTGAAGATCAGTTCCAGGATCGTTTCCATGACGTTGACCACCGGCATGCACCGCTCGCGGCCGATCACGACGATTGCTGCCCCGAAGAAGACGGAGAAGAAGAGGACCTGGAGGAGGCTGTTGCTGGCGAAGGCGCCGATGACGCTGGCGGGAATGATGTCCAGGATGAACGACGCCGCATCCTTGGGTGCCGCGGAACCGGTCTTCGCGTCCAGGTCCGCCTGGGAGAGGGTGGACGGGTCGATGTTCAGCCCGGCGCCCGGCTGGACGATGTTGCCCACGATCAGGCCGAAGACAAGGGCGAACAGCGTGGCCCCGGTGAAGTAGAGCAGGGCCTTGACGCCAACCCGGCCGACCGCTTTGACGTCGCCAACGGCCGATATTCCGGTGACGATCACCAGGAAGATCAGCGGCGCGATGATCATCTTGATGAGTTTGATGAAGCCATCTCCAAGCGGCCTCAGTTGGGATCCGAGGTCCGGCCAGAAATGCCCGATGAGCACACCTGCCACGACGGCGATCAGAATCTGGAAGAAGAGCGACTTATACAGCGGCTTCCTCTTCGCGGGCACCGAACTCGCCTTCAGTGCCTCAGGGTTAGGGATCTTCATTGACCTTTGCCTATCAATTGGGAACAGCCCGTTTTCGGGGCTCGTTTCCAACGTAATCCCGGTCACACTATTCCGCAAGAGGAAAACCAAATTCCACAATACGGAAGTCTAATCCGGCTTTGTGACTGCAGGCAGCGCCAGGCGCGAGGCCAGGTCGGCTGCCAGCTCATGGGCCGGGACCGAGGCGTCCAGCTTCACGAACCCCGCGTACTCCGGCAGTTCCCGGTATCCCGACTGGAATGCGGCGAGGTCATCAAGGGTCTCGGAATCCGTGCCTCGTGCAACGATGCGGCGGTATGCTTCGGCGGGTTCGATGTCCAGGTGGAAGATGGCGTCCGGTTCCGGGAGGCGGGCGAGCAACCATGGAAGCAACCGGCCCCGTGGCAGTCCATTGGCGGTTCGCAGCGCCAGCTGGCAGTAGAGGTGCCGGTCCATGACAACCAAGCCGTCGTAGCGGCTGGCGCGCAGGTGTGAAACCAGCACGTTGCCCACCCTGAGGACGGTCTCGACGGCGTCGGACAACCTGGCGGGCAAGCCAACTCCCAACCTGGCGGCCAGCAGGGACATGACACGCCGGCCCGCATGGTTGTTGACCAACCGGGCCCGGCCTCCCCGGGCCCGGACACCGGCGACCAGGGCACGGGCCGCCGTCGACTTCCCCGATCCGTCGATGCCTGTCAGCACAATGATCATCCGGCCTCCTCCGATGCCCCGTTTAACGCCGCGCCTGGGCGCAACGTCCCGGGTGAGGCGCAATTCACAGGGTGGGGAACGGCCGGGGCCCGGGCAGGCCGCCCGGAGTCAGCCGCCTACATGACCCCGGTAGGTACCAGCAGTGCCCACGCCAGCGCCGGAGCCACCAGGACCACGCCGCCCGCATAGAACATCAGCTGCTTGTAGACCCGCGGGCGGTCGTTGTCGCGGGCGTTGGCCACCACCAGGGCGCCGTCGGTGGAGAAGGGGGAGACATCGACGACGGTGGCGGCGACGGCCAGCGCGGCAATGGTCCCGGAAGGGCTGAGCGAGCTCGTGGCCAGCAGCGGGCCGGCCAGCGGGATGAAGGCGGTCAACAGGGCGGTGGAGGAGGCGAAAGCGGAGCCGACGCCAATCACGTAGCACAGGATGAGGGCGATCAGCAGCGGCGCACCGAGTGCCAGGGCCTCCCCGGCGAGAGTGTCGATCATGCCTACATGCTGCAGCAGGGACACATAGGTGATCATGCCGGCCACCATCAGGACGGTGGACCAGGAGATCCCGCCGATGAACGACCGGTGTTCCCTGACGTTAATGAAGGCCAGCAGGAGGCCCGCGGAGAGCGCAACGAAGCCGATGGGCATGTGGAAGCCGAGGGTACAGACGAGCATGCCGGCAATCAGTGCCAGCGTCAGCACCTGCTGGCCATGCGGGCGGCCGGTAGCGGTGTCGATGTCCTGGCCCCGGACGCCCGCGCCGTCGCGCAGCCTGCCCAGCAGGGCGAACAAGGCGATGGTCAGCACCGAGAGGAGCAGGTTCAGCGCGAAGCTGGCCAGGAACAGGCCCGCCTGGGAGATCGGGAAGCCGTTCCGGAGGGCAATGTCGTGGACCAGGACGCCGGCCACGGACAGCGGTGAGAACCCGCCTGCGTGGGCGCCGTTAACGATGAAGGCGCCCATGACCACCGGGTGGATGCGGGATTCATAGGCGAATCCGATGGCGGCCGGTGCCAGCAGCGCAATCGCGGCGGGGGAGAACGTGCCCAGGGAAGTGAGGGAGGCCGCGATCAGGAAGAACACCCATGGGAGCAGCAGCATCTTGCCGCGGACCATGCGCACGCAGCCCTTGACGATGAGGTCGATCGTTCCGTTCCGCTGGGCCATGCTGAAGAAATACGTGACGCCAATGATGGTCAGGACGATCGTGGCCGGGAAGGCCTCAAGGATCTGCCTGTCCGACATGCCCAGCATGAAGTACCCGACGCCGAAGGACGCCACGAGTCCCATCACGCCGATGTTCAGCGGCCACTTGGTGGCGGCAACAAACATCACCACGAGTATCACCAGCGGGATGATCTGGACTGCAGTCATGCTCGGCTCCGGGTTCTGGGTGGGCGGCTGGCCATGCCGGCCATCGTCCACAGCAGGATACGACGCCGGGCGGAGCCGGACCGGGATGACGTGAAGGTTTCATCGAATACGAAATCCCAGGCCGTAGGCTGGAAGCCGGTCGGGGGTTCCCCGGCCGGTACAGCAGTTCCCAGGTGAAAGGCAGGACCATGACCGTTTCCAGCGACGATCCCCAGAACACCGCAGACCTCCGCGGGCCGGGCGACCCGGACGGGGCCAAGGACGAAACCAAGGACGACGTCACCAAGGCCCCGCAGTCCGGCCAGCACCTGGAACAGCCGGGAGCATCCAACATCCGCGAGGAACAGCAGGGCCATGCTGCCGGAACGGTCCCGGCATCGTATGTGGGTGGCGAAGAGGCTGACCCGGAACAGAAGCCCGAAGAGGCGCTGGCGGAGCCGGGCACCTGGGATGACGAAGTCTGACAATGATCACCCGCGCTGACATCGACCAGGCCGCGCAGCGGACAGCGGGCCTTGTCCGCAGGACACCAGTCCTGCAGGCTGATGCCGGCACCGCCGCCGGCCCGGTCTGGTTCAAATGCGAATTCATGCAGCACACGGGCACGTTCAAGGCCCGCGGCGCCCTGAACCGGATCCTGGCCAGCAAGGAACGGGGTGAACTGCAGGCGGACGTGGGGGTGGTGGTGGCATCCGGCGGGAACGCGGGCCTGGCAAACGCCTATGCGGCGGCCCAGCTCGGGGTGCCTGCAACGGTCTTCGTTCCTGAAGCGGCACCGGCCGTCAAAGTCGGCAAGCTCAGGGCCATCGGTGCCACCGTGGTCCAGGGCGGTTCAGAGTACGCGGCCGCCTATCAGGCCGCCATTGCGCACGCAGAGAAGACCGGCGCCGTCTACTGCCATGCCTACGACCAGCCGGAAATTGCCGCCGGCGCCGGGACCGTGGGCTCCGAGTTGCTGGAACAGGTGCCGGAGGTGGACACCGTCCTGGTGGCCGTGGGCGGCGGGGGACTGATGGCCGGCGTGGCTGCCGCAGTGGAAGGCCGCGCCAAAGTGGTGGCTGTGGAACCGGAAACTGCGCCCACCCTCCACGCCGCCCTGGCGGCAGGGGAACAGGTGGACGTCGCGGTATCGGGCGTCGCCGCGGACTCCCTGGGTGCCCGCCGCATAGGCGACATCGGCTTCTCCGTCGCGGTCCGCTGCGGCGTCAAAAGCGTCCTGGTCTCCGATGAACAAATCGTCGCCGCCCGCTCCGCGCTGTGGAACGACTACCGGATTGTGGTGGAGCATGGCGCCGCAGCCGCCTACGCCGCGCTGGCCTCCGGGGCTTACGTGCCCGGGAAGGATGAACGTGTTGCCGTGATCCTGTGCGGCGCGAATACAGACCCGGCGACGCTCTGAAAGGTCACCGGCCGCCCGGAGGGGCGGCCGGTTCCTTCGCCCGGCAGCCTAGCCGGCGGCCTGGCCGCAGAACTTGCTGTAGGTGCTGCCGGCCTCCTGGTAGCCGGACTGGAGATCGGCGAGCTTGTCCTTGTCCGGGTTCTCCTTGGCCTGCTCATCCGTGTACGCAAGGATCGAAGCGAGGGCGGGCTTGAGATCGTCCGACGCAACGGCGTGGATGGGGCGGATCTGGTTGGCGAGGTTGTTCATGCCCGTCTTGCCGGCGTTGTTGGCGGGGTTCGACACAACAGCCTGGATCCGCTCACAGGTTTCAGCGGTGGTCAGTTGGTGCGAGGCGGAGCAGGCCGTGGCGGAGGCAACGAGGCCGGCGGCAAACAGGGCTGTGGCGAGTTTCTTCATGGGTCCCTCAGTAGTGGTCAGAGGTTTCGATTGTAAGCAGATCGGGTACCTCCCCGCCTTCGGGGCGGCTTTCAATTGCTTCTTTCCTTGGTCCCTTTCTGCCCTGCAGCCGGCTCATCGAGGACCCGCCACGCGCCACCGAGCGCACCACTGGCCGGCAGGAGGACCTGCCGGCCAGTGGTTGAACCCGCTGCTGCAGGGTCAGATGGTCCGCGGGGCCTTGGCCAGGTTGGCGGTCAGCTCAGCGGCCGTCTGCCGCTTCACGTAGGCCGGGCGGTCACGCTCCACCCGCCAGCTTTCCGAGAGCGGGCCGACGTTGACCGTGTCGAAACCGAACTCGTCGTACAGGCGCGTGACCAGTTCGGCGGCCTCCGGGTAGTCGCTGGCGGTGGCCAGCGCACGCCGGTTTTCGGTTCCCGCCGGAGTTCCGTCGGAGGTGATGTCCTTGGCCATGATGTGGTTGAATCCCTTGGCCACCTTGGACTCGGGCAGGTGCTCCTGGAGCAGGCCGGAGGTGGTGGCCTCGCCGTTGTCCAGGGCGGGAATCCTGCCGTCCCGCTCCCAGTAGTAGTTGTTCGTGTCGATGACAATCTTGCCGGCCAGCGGCTCGGCCGGAATGTCCTTGTAGTTCTTCAGCGGCACGGTGACCACGGCAAAGTCCCCGGCGGCCGCAGCCTCGGCTGCGGTGGCGGCGCGGGCCTTGGGGCCAAGCTCAGCCACCAGTTCCTGGAGGGTTTCCGGCCCTCGGGAGTTGCTGATGACCACGTCGTAGCCCAGCTCCACGGCCTTCCGTGCAACCTGGCTGCCAATATGTCCTGCACCGATGATTCCGATTGTTGTCATACGGGCGGCAACACCGGGCCGCGCCAGGATATTTCAGGGCCCTGCCAGTGCGTCAGTCCTGTGGGCTGCGGGAATGCTGTGCGGCCCGGTCCACGATTTCGTGCGCAATCGCATGGACCTTCTTGTTCAGCGACTGGCTTTGTTGGTTGATCAGCTCATAGGCTTCGTCCGCGGTGACGCCGGTGCGGCCCATCAGGATGCCTTTTGCCTGTTCGATGACCGCGCGGTTGCGGGCCGAGGCGGCGACTGCTTCCGTTGCCAGCTGGTGCCGGTCCGTATGGATCGATTGGGTCAGATCCACCACCACACCCCAGACGCCCACCGGGGTACCGTTTTCGATGATGAAGTCCGCCGAGAAGAGCAGCTTGTGCTGCCGGTCCTTTCGGTCCCGGATGGACACGTAGATCGATGACGGGCCGCCCGATGCCGCCACGCGGTCCCAGAACGCCTGCACGGTGGGCCTGTCGTCCGGTTCGATGTGGGCGAGGGCCATGTCCATCGAGGGGATGACGTCGCCACGCTCGTAGCCGTAAATGCGGTACAGGTCATCAGACCAGCGGAAGATACCGTCGGAGAAGAAATATTCCACCAGCCCGGTGGGGCAGTTGAGGTACGCGGGGCTAAGATCCTCCGCTGATTCCGGAAGTGAAGAGATGCTGTTGGAAGTCACAGTGGGGCCGTTCGACGTGCTGTATCCGGGCTCCCCTGGCCCGGAAATTCAAGTGAACAGAATATAGCAGTTCCCGTCGCCGGGATGGGCCCTTGTCCGCTTACATTCCCAGGTAGCGGCCGGGCCGGTGGTTCAGGGCCAGGACCAGGTTCAACAGGGTGGCGCCCACCGCGGACAGGACCACCATCAGCGGAGCAACGAGGACGAGGGATGCCAGGACGATGGCCACGTCAAGCACCATCTGGACGTAGCCTGCGCGCCACGCGAACTTCTCCTGCAGGAGCAGGGCCAGGATGTTGAAACCGCCCAGGCTGGATTTGTGCCGGAACAGGATCAGCAGCCCGACGCCGGCGAGCAGGTTTCCGCCCAGCACGCCGTACAGCGGGTCCAGGTGCACGGAGCCGAATGCGGCCGGGTGCACGCCGGCCAGGACCGAGACCAGTGCGATGGCCGCCCCGGTCCGAAGGGCGAAATCCCAGCCCTTCTTCCAGACTGCCAAGGCGAAGAACGGCAGGTTGACCGCAAAGAAGATGATGCCGAACGGCAAAGGTACGGTGTAGCTGACCAGCAGCGCCAGGCCGGCGGTTCCGCCCGTCACCGCCCCGCTCGACTTGAGCAGGAACAAACCCAAGGATGCTGCGAAGGTGCCGGTAAGGATGCCCAGGACGTCCTCGACTGCCGAATGGCGGACGGCCGACGACGGCCCTGGACGCGCCGCCGTCGGCCCTTCCTGGTGCCCGCGGCCGTCCATGCTGGGTGCGGCGGGGGTTTCCGCGGGGGCGCTCACTGGGCCGCGCCCGTCTGGGGCAGGAAGCGTCCACGATTGGCAAGGACGGCAAGCACCCTGTCGTTCGTGACCGGGTCCGCAAGCGTAATCCGGACGCCGTCCGCTGCGTAGCCGCGGGCCAGGATGTCGGCCTCACCCAGGGCGGCGAGGACCTGTTCGCGGAGCTCGTCGGATGCGCGGAGCCAGTAGAAGTTCGCCTGGCTGTCCGGTACGTCCCAGCCATGGCCGCGGAGGGCGTTGATGACCCGGCTGCGTTCAGCCGCCACCGCCTCCGTCCGCCGGAGGATTTCGTCCCCGGCCGCAAGGGAGGCAACCGCGGCGGCCTGCGCCATCCTGTTCACGCCGAACGGCACGGCGGTGCGCCGGAGGCCCTCCGCGATCTGCGGCCGGGCGATCGCGTAGCCGATCCGCAGGCCGGCGAGTCCGTAGGCCTTGGAGAAAGTGCGCAGCATACAAAGGTTGGGGTACCGGCGGTAGAAATCCAGGGCATCAACGCCGGGTCCGCGCTGGAACTCGATGTAGGCCTCGTCCAGCACCACCAGCACCCGCGGCGGGACGGACTGGAGGAACTCCTCCAGCTGGCCGGCGCTGATGGAGACCCCCGTGGGGTTGTTGGGCGAACACAGGATCACCAGCCGGGTGCGGTCCGTGATGGCAGCCGCCATGGCGGGAAGGTCGTGCTGCTCATTGGCCAGGAGCGGCACGGGCACCGAAATGGCGCCGGCCACCGCCACCAGGATGGGGTAGGCCTCGAAGGAGCGCCATGCGAACACCACTTCGTCGCCGTGGCCGCACACGGCCGAAATCATCTGCTGGAGCACCCCGGAACTGCCCGGGCCGGCAGCGACTTCCTCGGCTGCGACACCGAAATGCCGGGCAATGGCTTCCCGGGCCTCCGGCGCTCCCATGCCGGGGTACCGGTGGATCCGGCCCGCTTCCGCCGAAATCGCCTCCACAACCGACGGCAGGGGAGCGAAGTGGCTCTCGTTGGCGGCCAGGGCGGCCGTCAAATCAGTCTGCGCGCCCTTGCCTGCCACGTAGGCGGGCAGCTGGGCGACGGCGGCACGGAGTTCCGGCATGGCGGCATCGGGAAGGGTAGCGGTCATGGACAGCATGGTGGGGTGAGGCAGGACGTCTGCGCAACACAGACGTCCCGGGCAGGACAGATCAGGCATTTACTTGCCGGGAAAGTGGCAAAATGCTCACTATGCACCACATTGATGCCCTGGACGCCGAGATCCTCCTCACACTCGACCAGGACCCCCAAGCCACCGTCCTTTCACTGTCCCGGACGTTGGGCGTGGCCCGTAACACCGTGCACGCCAGGCTGAGGCGGCTGGTGAACGACGGCAGCCTGGCCCCTTTCAGCCAGCGGGTGCGCACAGCGGCGCTGGGGCTGCCGCTGGTTGCCTTCATCTCGATTTCCATCAGCCAGTCATCCAGCGACCAGGCCGTAGCGGCACTGCAGACCACCCCGGAAATTATCGAAATGCACGCCACGACCGGGGACGCGGACCTGCTCGCCAAAGTGGCTGCGAAGGACCCCGCCGATCTCCACCGGATCACCAACGCGATGCTGGCCATCGACGGCGTCGTCCGCACCAGCACCGCGATGTCTCTGGTGGAAGTGATGCCCACCCGGACCCTGCCCCTGCTGCGGGCAGCCGCGCGGAAGTAGCGGGACCGCCGTCAGGCAAGCTGGTCCAGGGCGTCGATGAGCGCGTCCACGAATGCGGTCAGGATGGCCGGCTGGGTGCGGCCGGTCATGGTCTGGATCTGGCCTTGGCGTTGCCGCAGCACCGGGTGCTCCAGGGTGACGGTCACCAGGTCCTCCTTGTCGCGCCGGTCCAGCGACAGGCCACCCACCAGCGAAACGCCGGCGAACGGAAAGAAACGTAACAGAACAATTTCTCCCATTAGGATCCCGTCAAAGCCTTGACTGAAATTGTCAGGCGCTGATAGACGTTAAGGGCAGAAAGCGTTTCCTCGCAGCAATCCTCCTCAAAATCACTCGTAAGGGGGACTGTCCACTGTTAATGAAACGTTCCAAAATGGCTGGGCGGTGCCCTGTGCTGCCGCCGCATCAAAGGAGATGTTCTTTTGGCAAACCCCTCAATGTATTCCCCGACGCCCCGGACGGGCAGGGCGCCGAAGGCTGCTGCTGCCGCCCTGGCGGCGGCAGCGATTGCCTTCACCGGCCTTCCATCAGCGGCCGCGGACCCCGCGGCGCCGGCACTTCCCGCAACGCCGGCAAATTCCGGCTCCCCGGCTGTCCCGGCAGCGCCGGCAGGGCAGCAGCTGAAGCGGCAGGTGGAAAGCCTTGACCGGGCCCCGGTCGCCGTCCTGACGGACCAGGGCGTCTCGCTGGGCTGGCGGATGCTGGGCCTGGACAAGGACAGCGTGGGCTTCCGCGTCATCCGCGACGGCGTCCAGATCACCGATCAACCCGTTCGTGGCACCACCACCTACGTGGACCGCGCAGGCAAGGCGGACTCCACGTACGTCATCAAGACCGTGGGCAACGGCGAGGGGCAGGACAAGCTGAGCGCCGGGTTCAGTCCGCTGGCCCAAAACTACCTGCCCATCAAGCTGGACAAGCCGGCCGACGGCGTCACCCCGGCGGGGCAGGCCTACACCTACAGTGCCAACGACTCGAGCGTGGCAGACCTGGACGGCGACGGCGCCTACGAAATCATCCAGCTGTGGAATCCCTCCAACGCGAAGGACAACTCTCAGTCCGGGTACACCGGGAACGTCTACGTGGACGCCTACAAGATGGACGGCACCAAACTCTGGCGCATCGACCTGGGCCGCAACATCCGCGCCGGTGCCCACTACACCCAGATGCTCGCCTACGACTTCGACGGCGACGGCAAGGCCGAAGTTGCCTTCAAGACCGCGGACGGCACTACGGATGCCGCGGGCACCGTCATTGGCGACCCCGCGGCTGACTACCGCAACAGCGCGGGTTATGTCCTGTCCGGGCCGGAATTCCTCACGGTGTTCAATGGGGCTGCCGGCACCGTCATGGACACCGTTCCCTATGATCCGCCCCGCGGCGCCGTCACCGCCTGGGGAGACGGCTACGGCAACCGCGTGGACCGGTTCCTCAGTGCTGTGGCATACCTCGACGGCGAGCATCCGTCCATGATGTTCAGCCGCGGCTATTACACCCGTACCGTCCTGGTCAGCTATGACCTGGTGAACGGCAAGCTGGCCAAGCGGTGGAAGTTCGATTCCGACGCTGCCGGGGCCGAATACAAGGGCCAGGGCAACCACAACCTCTCCGTGGCGGACGTGGACCAGGACGGCAAGGATGAGTTCGTCTTTGGCTCCATGACCATCGACGACGACGGCAAGCCGCTGTACAACACCAAGCTGGGTCACGGCGACGCCATCCATACCGGCGACCTCGATCCCTCCCGGCCCGGCCTGGAAACGTTCGCGGTGCACGAGGACATGCGGTCGAGTGGAAACCGCGGTGCCACCTTCCGTGACGCCGCCACCGGTGAGGTCCTGTGGAGCATCCCGGCCTTCAAGGACACCGGCCGCGGCGCCACCGGCGACATCGACCCCCGTTTCCCGGGTTCGGAGAGCTGGGCGGTGGGTGGCGACGCCGCGTGGAACTCCACCGTCGGCTACCTGATGTCCGCCAAGGGTGAGCGGATTTCCGACAAGATTCCTGCCGCCAACTTCATGGCCTGGTGGGACGGCGACCTGCTGCGCGAGATCGTGGACCACGATTTCGACGCCGTGGCCGGCTATGGCGTGCCCACCATTTCCAAGTGGAATTGGGAAACGGAGTCCAGCGACCGGCTGTTGACCGCCACCGGCGCCCGCACCAACAACTACACCAAGGGCAACCCGTCGCTGCAGGCGGACCTCCTGGGCGATTGGCGCGAAGAGCTGGTGTTCCCGTCGGCTGACAGCACCGAGTTGCGGATCTATACCAGCACCTCACACACCGACGTCCGGCTCCGCACCCTGATGCACGATCCCATGTACCGGACCGGCGTAGCGCGCGAGACCGTGGGCTACAACCAGCCCCCGCACCCGAGCTTCTTCCTCGGTGAGGGCATGCAGGCCCCGGCCTTGCCGGCGGTCTACTACGCCGGCAAGGCCAAGTAGCACGGAGAAGAAAGCGCGGCCGCTCCGCCCCATCCGGGGGCGGGGCGGCCGTCTTTTTATGTGCTCGGCCGCGGATGCATGATCCGCATCTGGTCCCAGGTCCGCTCCGAGGCCGCAATGCTCCGGGTGGACCGTTCACGGTCCAGGGAGGCCAGCTCGACGGCCACCGCCTGCACTGCGGCAACGGCTCCCGTGAGGGAGGGGAAGAAGCCCGCGCTTTCGGCGGGGACCACGATCTTATGAACGGCGTGCGCTGCCACCGGCGAACTTGCGGTGTCGGTGATGCTGACGATCCGGGCCCCGAGCTGATGGGCGATGTCCACGGCGCGGACTGTGCTGTCATAGACCCGCCAGAGGCTGATGGCAATGACCAGGTCGTCCGGGGTCAGGCGCGCGACCGCATTGGTCAACGCTGCCACATCGGCATCCAGCAGCCGGACGTCATAGCCGGCGATGATGCCGTTGTGCTCCAGCGCCTTGCCCGGAATGGCATAGCTGCCGGCGGCGACGATGAGGGTCTGCCGCGCACCTGCCATGGCCTCCGCAACGGCATGGATCACGGCAGGGTCCACGGTCCGCTCCAAGTGGGCCAGGTTGGACCGGTCTGTGGTCAGGGATGCCTGCGCCGGGCTGCTCACATGGCCGTTGTGTTGTGCGGCGATCTCCACGGCGCTCAAGGACGCCAGGAAGCGGGAACGGAGTTCGAACTGGAACTCCGCCCAGCCCTTGAAGCCGAGCGTCTGGGCGGTCCGGGTCACGGTTGAGGCATTCGACGACGCTGCGGCGGCTATGTCGCTGACGGAGCCGTAGGAAGCCAGCCGCGGCTGGGAGCGAAGGACGCCCAAGACCTGCAGCTGGCGGGCCGCAAGCTTCCGCCCCTGGGCCTGGCCATCGAGCCATTCGGTCAAGGTGGCGCTGTTAACTTCTTGTTTCACCTATTGACCTCCGCAAGTGATGCACGTAACTTCAATTTACATGCACAGATCTGTGCAAATCCTAAAAACTGTACAACTTGGCCCACTTCGGCAGGATTCCCAATGTCTCTCACAGCACGCCTGGACCGGCTCCCACTCAGTCGTCCACACTACAAGCTCCTCCTCATCGGAGGGCTCGGTTACTCCTTTGACGGCATGGATGGCGCCGTGGTGGCCTTCCTGCTGCCGCGCATCCAGGAGATCTGGGGCCTGAGCACCGCAAGCCTGGGCCTGGTCGGCTCGGCGGCGCCGCTGGGCTTCTTCTTCGGTGCCATCCTGTCCGGCTGGCTGGGTGACCGGTTCGGCCGGAAGAAGGTCATGCTGTGGGCGCTTGCCTTTTACTGCGCCATGTCCGTGGTGGCCGCCGTCGCCCCGAACTTCGAAGTCTTCCTTGTTGCCCGGGTCCTGGCGGGACTCGGGGCCGGCGCGGAGAGCGTCATCATCGCCCCGTTCCTTTCGGAGTTCATTCCGCCCAAGCGGCGCGGCTGGTTCATCGGGACCCTGGCCGGGTTCTTTTCGTTCGGCTTCGTGGCCGCGGCACTCATCGGCCGGTTTGTGGTTCCCCTGGGTGACGACGGCTGGCGGTGGGCCCAGGTCATTACCGCCGTCCCCATCCTCCTGCTTCTTTGGTGGCGCCGCAGCCTTCCCGAATCACCCCGCTTCCTCATGAGCCAGGGCCGTGCGGCGGAGGCTGAACGGGTGGTGGAAGGGTTCGAGCAGAAGGTGCTCCTCGCCACCGGCAAGGAGCTTCCGGTGGTGGAAGCCGGTGGGGAAGACATCACCAAACACGGGCAGAAGATCAGCATCTGGAACGCCCTGAAGGTCATGTGGTCTCCCGCCCTGCGTCGGAGGACCGCCGTGATCTGGCTGATCTGGTTCGTGATCACCTTCTCCTACTACGGATTCTTTTCCTGGATCCCCACCTTGTTGGTGGGGCGCGGAATTACCGTCACCAAGAGTTTCGAATACTCCATCATCATTTACCTTGCGCAGATCCCCGGCTACTTCTCCGCGGCCTGGCTGTGCGACCGGATCGACCGCAAGAACACCATCGCCCTGTACCTGGCGGGCTCGGCCCTCAGTGCGTTCTGGCTGAGCCAGTCCAACGATTCCGGGATGATCCTGGTGGCCGCGGCAACGCTGTCCTTCTTCCTCAACGGCACCTACGCCGGGGTTTACGCCTACACCCCGGAACTCTTCCCCACCTGGATGCGCGCCACCGGCGTCGGACTGGCCAGCGCGGTAGGGCGCGTGGGCAGCATCCTGGCGCCGTCCATCATCGGTGTGTTCGCCGCAACGCTCGGCTTCGGCGGCGTGTTCACCATGACCACAGTGGTCCTGGCCGTGGGCGTTCTCGGAGTCGTCATCTTCGGAACGTCCACGGCGGGCAAATCGCTGGAAGACATCAATGCCCGCACCGAACCCGAGCAGGCTGCCGTGTTGGGAGGCGGCAAATGACGCAGGATCCCAACCCCGCCTTCCAGGAAATCTACGAGCACCTCCGCCGCGAACCGGGCGTCATCCTGTTCACCGCGCTGCGCTGGCTGCCGGGGCCCTCCGTGCTCCGAAGGGTCTCCACCAGCCACCCGGTGGACTACCCGCTGGGTGCCGAAAAGTCGGTGGAAATCTCCGAGGGCTGGCTTGACACCGTCATAGCCAACCAGCAGCCGTTCCTCGCTTCCGATGCCGCCGCCCTCGCGGAGGTGTTCACGGACGTCGCCTTGATCCAGTCCCTGGGCTGCGGCGCAGTGATCAACATCCCGGTGACAAGCCACGGCGAGGTGGTGGGCGTCCTGGCATTGCTCGACGCCGAGGGGCAGTACACCGGCCACAGCCTGGACGCGGCGTCCGCGGCAGTGTCCGCTGCATCCGAAAGGCTTGCCGCAGCCTTCATCGATTCAGACCAAACCATTACGACAGGAAAGGATGCAGTCCTCCCGTGACCTCCTCCACCGAACCACTCGTCATCAGGAACGCCCACGTCCTGGATATCCATGCCGGCACCTTCTCCTTGGCCGACGTCGTGACCTCCGACGGAAAAATCCGCAGCGTTGGGCCTGGTGCGGAAGCGCCGGATAATGCGCGGGTCATCGATGGCACGGGCAAATACGTCATTCCCGGCCTCATTGACGCCCACGTCCACGTGGTGGCTTCCAGCGCGGACTTCCGGTCCTTGACCTGGACGCCCGCCTCGTACGTGTACGCCCAGACTGCGAGGATCATGCAGGGCATGCTGAGCCGGGGCTTCACCACCGTGCGCGACCTCTCAGGCGCCGACTTTGGCCTGGCGAAAGCCCAGGCCGAGGGGCTCCTGGAGGGGCCGAAGCTGCACTTTTGCGGCCGCGCCCTCAGCCAGACCGGTGGCCACGGCGACATGCGCCTTCCCGGCGAGGACCACGAACCCAACGGCCGGGGATGCTGTGGCATCGGGCGGGTGGCGGACGGCGTGGACGCCGTGCGCGCCGCTGCCCGCGACGAGCTCCGCAAGGGGGCCCACCACATCAAGATCATGGCGTCCGGAGGTGTGTCTTCCCCGACGGACCGCATCGACTCCACCCAGTACTCGCTCGAGGAGATGCGGGCCGCCGTCGAAGAAGCGGAAGCGGCCAACCGCTACGTGGCAGCCCACGCCTACACGGCCCGGGCCATCAACCGCGCCCTCGAATCTGGGGTCAGGTCCATTGAACACGGCAACCTCCTTGACGACGAGAGCCTGCGGCTCTTCCTGGAGAGGGATGCCTTCCTGGTGCCCACCCTGGTGACTTACTGGGCGCTGAAGGAAGAAGGCAAGGAGTTTGGCTTGACCGAGGAGATGTGGGCAAAGGTGGATTCAGTCCTCAGCAGCGGCCTGGAAGCGATCGCCCGGGCGCACGAGGCTGGCGTGAAGATGGTGTACGGCTCGGACCTGCTGGGCGGGATGCACCGGCACCAGAACGAGCAGTTCCGGCTGCTGGGCAAGGTCCAGCCGGCCATCGACGCCATCCGGTCCGCGACCACCACCGCCGCCGAACTGCTGGGCCGCCCGGGTGAACTGGGAGTCATCGCCCCCGGAGCGGACGCTGATGTGCTGGTGCTCTCGGCGGACCCGGTGGAGGACATTGCCGTGCTGGCGGACATCGCCGACCACCTGGAATACGTAGTCCAGGATGGCACCGTCGTCGGCGGACGCGCCTGACGCTCCTGCGAACGGAAACGGGCGACGACGGCACCTGGCCAGGTGCCGTCGTCGCCCGTTTGTCCGCGGCGGTGGACTTGTCAGTCCAGGTACTTGCCCACCAATGCCAGGTTCTGGATCACCGCCAGCCCGAACTGCGCCGTGTCATTGGTGGAGACGGTGGGTGCCTCGTCCACGGGCAGTAGTACGTGGGGTGGCTCGATCCGGCGCAGCGTGAAGGCGGATCCGTGGTTCAGGTGCTCGCCACCCTCGGTGAAACTGTCCCAGGCCCGGGCTGCGAGGTCACGATCCTGCAACCTTGCCGCCGCGTACGCCGTCAGCCGGCTGTGCGCCTGCGTCAGGTAGACGCCCTCCAAGGGCTGGCCGACCGCTTCCACCTGCTCCTCCTTGGTGGCCAGGAACAGGCGGCAGTACTGCAGCCAGGCCCGTTCGAAGTCCGCATCCGGCACCAGGTCCACCAGTTCGCTGCAGATCTCCACCAGCCCGAAGACGGCGCTGAGGTGTGAGACCTGGATCTGTTCGCGGCCAGTGTCGAACCGGCCTTTGTCCAGGTCGTACAAGGCTTCGCCGGTGAGGAAGCCGTACTTCAGCGCGCCGATGTCCGCCATGGTGCCCAGCAGCCGGTCCCGGGACCATGGGTTACCGGTGCGTTCCCAGTCGGTGAGCCAGGTAGCGGCCAGGGATCCCCAGTCTGTCCCCAGCCCGACGCCCAGGGCGCCCCGGTTGGGCCGGTAGGTGGCAGCATCGGGGCGCACCTTGCGGACCGGATCCAGGCCCAGGAAGTTCCGGTCGCTGTCCACCAGTTCGCTCAGCAGTTCTCCGGTGCGCTCGTCGGCCGTGAGGTAGTAGTAGAAGCGGCGGTAGGCGGGGGTGCTGATCCGCAGCTGCTTGGCGCTGCAGCCCCAGTGCTGGACGTTGTGCCGGGAACCCAGGCCCTTCCATGGCCCCAGGTGGTACACGTCCACCTCGCCGGTATGCCGGGTCATTGCCTCGGCGAAGCGGAAGATGTCTGCCCGGCCCGAGCGGAGGTAGGAGTACCACAACCACAGGTCGGGGGAGAGCTCGGAGTTGTCCCAGGCGTATCCGCCCACGTCGTAGCGCCACACGTGCCGGTCGAAGTCATACGTGTGCATCACGTCGCCGAAGTTCCAGAAGCCGTACCAGCGGCGCTGCTCCACCTGGCCGGCGTAGAAGTCGAAGAGGAAGTCCAGCTGGTCCTCCAGCCGGGCACGTGCGGGAGTGCTGCGGTCCACCGGG
Source organism: Arthrobacter sp. 135MFCol5.1 (assembly GCF_000374865.1). Classification (GTDB taxonomy): domain Bacteria; phylum Actinomycetota; class Actinomycetes; order Actinomycetales; family Micrococcaceae; genus Arthrobacter. The sequence continues at coordinate 266,968 of NZ_KB895453.1, forward strand.
TCCCAGTCACCGAAGACGCCCACGGAGTGCAGGTATTCCGGTGTGGCCTGCAGCAGCGCCGGGGTGGACGCGGCGGCGGCGTCGGCGGCGAGGCCCACGGTGGACGGGGTGGCGTCATAGGCGAACAGGGTCACCTCGTGGGTGCGGGCAATGCCGGTGGGATTGCCGAATCCGGGTTCGTAGTCCTCGTAGGTGATCTCGAGCCCCTCGAGCTGCTCCTCGAACGTGTCCTGGCCCAGGCCGTCGTGGTAGAACCGCAGGTCCATGGGCTGGGCTTCGGGGGAGAACAGCCATGCCGTCAGGGTTGCCTCGCCGGTAGCAGCGCCGCGGATGTCCAGCTGGCCCGGGTGGGACTGCCAGAAATCCTTGATTCCCACGCCCAGGCCTCCGCGGGTGTCGCTCAGGGAGCAGAAGCCTGCCGAGCGGGTGCCGCCGGAGATTCCCACCCAGCCACGGCCGCCGGTGGTCCGCTTGCGCAGTTCGAATCCGTCCGCGTTGAGCTGGGTAAGGGTGTAGTCGCCCCAGCTGGGGATGAGGTGCAGCCGGCCTGAGACCTCGGGGTTCCATGCCTCCGTGGGGGGAGTGGCGCGGCCGGCGATTTGCGCCTCCCGTACGTCCGCGCCGGGGTCCCGGCGCAGCCCGGTCAGGCCGCGCACGGCCTCGGTGAGGAACCCGCCGTCGGCCCCGGCGATCCGGACGTGCCGGTCATGCAGTTCAGCCTCCAGCGGCACGCTGAACCGGACGCCGAGGCCGGCCAGGAAGTCCTGCTCCGGGTCCCCGTCCCAGATGAAGGAGTGCACCATGCGCACGCTGCGGGCGTTGGCGTGGAAGTAGAAGCGCACCACAAACGGCAGCCAGTCGCGATGCGCGTAGTCCGCCAGGTCGGGGTGGTGGCGCCCTTCCAGCCGCACCACCGCGCGCACGGGCCCGGCTTGTTCCAGGACGACGGCGGTCACCTCGCCGGTGAAGGCCTTCCGGCCTGCGGTTCCGGCCCCTTCGGGAACGCCGTCCTGCAGCAGGCTGACCAGCCGTGCGTCGCGGGCAACGGGCCTGCCGTCCCTGGACAGGCTGCTGAACAGGGTGGATCCGCTGCGGTTGATCACCATCTGCAAGACGCCGGTATCAACTGTCAGCGCGCCGGCATCCTCGGTGACCTTGACGGCCGTACCTTCCGGCGCCTGCCGGCCTGCTGCGGCGGGCGTACCGGCGCCGGTCCGCACCCGGTAGGTTTCCGACGGGGTGTCCGTCGCCGGGAGGGCGATTCCCGCCCATTTCAGGGAGCCGTCCGGCCACGTGGCCAACGGCCACGCCTGGCTGGGGAGGGGAGCGCCGGCGGCGTCCGCCACCGAAAGTGCATCAGCGCCGGGCACTGAGCCGCGGGCGAACGGCATGCCCCACGTTGTTCCGCCGCTGATTTCTGCCGGGGCCTGTCCATCGATCCACCTGATGAGGGTGCTGTCCGTCATGTCTTCCGATTCCACTGGTGATTGCCGCGCTCAGGGGTCCCGCCAGAACGCAGGAAAGCGCTTTCTCGATTACGACTACAACGTAGTAGACGGCAATGCCGGGCGCAAGGGGTTTCTGCCTTCCGGACTACCTGCCCGGCTGGTGACGGTCACATCTGATGAGTGTTCGGTCTTCGTGGCCAGGGTCCTGGCGGCCCATGCGCCCGGACGCATCGACGCTTGAACCGGACAATGCCAAGCTTTCACGCTGGCGTCCTGCCGCGGGCGTGAATACGGATGGCCGCCGTCCCAGCGACGGCGGCCATCCGAGCTTGTTAGTCCAGCGGCAGGGTTACCGTCACGCTGGTGCCGCTGCCCGGTGTGGATGTGATCTCCACTGTGCCGCCGGCTTCCTGGACGGCCACCGCCATCAGCCGCAGCCCGTACCCGTGGTGCCGCCCGCACGTGGCGGCGTCCCGGTCAAAGCCCGCACCGTCGTCGGCCACCACCAGGCGGATCCCGTGGTCAACGGCCAGCAGCTGGCCGGTCACTGTGGATGCGCCGGAGAACTTAAAGGCGTTGCTGAGGGCTTCCCGGGCCGACTGGTACAGCAGGGAGGCACAGTCCGCCGGGATCTCGATGCCCCAGTGCGGAGTATCCCAGTGGACCGTAATTCCGTGCTGGCGAAGCGGTGCCGTGAGCCGGTCGATGCATCCGGCCAGCCCCAAAGTGTGGAAATCCAGCGGCTGGAGGTCGGTCAGCACGCCTCCGACTGTGGTGACTTCGTTGTCCAATGCTGTCTTGGTTCCCATGACTTCCTGCTCCCCAAGCTGGTTTTGTCTGATACCTCCAGCGTGGACCTCAAATGTCTAGGGGGTGCAAGATTTGCCTCAAGATCGGATCAATTCTGCGCGGGGCACCATGAGGCGAAGGTGGTCTGTGGTGCGTGCTCCCGGAAGCATGAACGAAATAAGACGAAGGACGTCCCATCTCCTGTACACTAATGGAAGACGAGAGGCCGCCGCCCGGTGCGGTCAAAGGAGATGACGTGACAGTAGCATCCGCAGCGGTACCGCCCGCAAGGTTCAGTGCACAAATCCGGTCCCATGCCCTCCAGACCCGAATCATGGAGCTCATCCTGGAACGTGGCCTGGACGTTGGCGATGCGCTGCCCACCGAGAGCGAGCTGTCCGCAGAGCTCGGCGTCGGGCGGAACACCGTCCGGGAATCCCTCAAGGTCCTCCAAGCCCTCGGCGTCATCGAAATCCGCCATGGCTTTGGCATGTTCGTGGCACCCAACAACTTCAGCGCCCTGGTTTCCGGACTGACGTTCCGCGGCCGGCTGTCCCTTCGGCACAAGGGCGAAGAAGCCATGGAGCTCATCGACGTGCGCCAGGCCCTCGAGTCAGGGCTGATTGGTTCAGCCATCGACCTGCTGACGGAGGAACACCTCGCGGACCTGAAGTCCTCGATGGAGGCCATGCAGGCCGCCGCAGCCCAAGGTGAGCCGCTGGCCGAGCACGACGCGGAATTCCACCGGAAGCTCTATGCCCCCCTGAACAACGAACTCCTGATCAATCTCATGGATGTGTTTTGGCAGGTCTACCGGCAGATCCATGAGGCCCTGGGATCGGGGCCGGTCAACCTGGAGGAACAGGCCAGGATCCACTGGGACATCTACGAGGCCGTGGCCAACCGGGACAAGGCGCTCGCGGCGGAACGTCTGCAGCGCCACTTCGACGGCATCCGCCAAAAACTCAAGGACGTCGCGTCCGCCTAGCGGCGCAAACCCGGATCCACCACGCTTCCGCGGCAGGCGGCCCTACGCCGACCGGCCCGGCTGCCGCATGCCCTGCTTCAGTCCTTCCTTACGAGAAAGCCCAGCCTTGGAAATCTTTGTCGTTCCCGATGCCGCCGCCACCGGTGTGGTCGCCGCCGGGATTCTTGCCGCCGTCGTCCGCTCCAAGCCAGACGCCGTGCTGGGCGTGGCGACCGGAGGCTCTCCGCTTCCTGCCTACGCAGCCCTCGCGGGGCACCGGCTGGACATGTCCGGGGTTTGCGCATTCGCCCTGGACGAGTACGTCGGGCTGCCTGCCGGACACCCGCAGAGCTATGGCGAGGTGGTGCGGCGGGAAGTGACCGAACGGCTGGGAATGGACCCGGCGCTCGTTCGGGTACCCGCCGGCAACGCGGCGGACCCCCGGCAGGCAGCCGAGGACTACGACGCTGCCATTCGTGCTGCCGGCGGGGTGGACGTGCAACTCCTGGGCATCGGGCACAACGGACATCTTGCCTTCAACGAACCCGGATCCGCCTTCTCCTCCCGCACCCGGGTGGAAGTCCTGGCCGAACGCACGCGCGCCGCCAACGCCCGGTACTTCACGTCCGAATCCGACGTGCCGCGCCGGTGCATCACGCAGGGACTCGGAACCATCCTCGAGGCACGGCACTTGCTCCTGATGGTGGCCGGAACTGACAAAGCCGGCATCCTCGCCCGCGCCCTGCACGGCGAGGTCTCGGAGGACTGCCCCGCATCCGCGCTGCAACTCCACCAGCACGTGACGGTGGTGGCAGACGAAGCCGCGGCAGCACTGCTGGCTCCCGGTAGCGGCCAGGTTCCCGTGCGCGTTCCCCGGGAGGCTGTTGGCGTCTAGGACCGTCCCTGCGTGTCCCGGCCGCCACCACAGGATCCTGCCCCTCGGACCGCTGCTGCGGCACGACGGCGAAGGCTGCGACACGAAGGCAAAGCAAAAGGGCGCCCGCCTGCACGGTGTAGCGTGCAGGAAGATCAACAGCCTGAGGGGGCAGCGCTTGAATATCACCGAGTCCGTCACAGCCGTGCCTCCGGCGCACGGAGACCTCGGCCGCGGGCATCCATGAACGCCAAACGGCAGGCGCAACCGTTGACGTTGTTCTGGAAACTCATCATCACCCTCTCCGCCGTGGTGGGCGTGGGTACCTGCGCGGGTCTTTGGCTTATTTACACGCACTTCCTGATGGCAACGCCCGGGACCATGGCAGTGCTGGAACGGCAGCTGACCAAGAGCGACGCCATCCCGGCCATCCAGGACGAGGACGGCGAAGCGGTCATCCGTGAATCCCGGAAGCTCGCCTCCTATGAGTCCATGACCTACTACGCCGCGCCGGCCAGGACGTCAGGCGTCGCATGCCTGGTGGGGAAGTATGACCTGGACCAGGTGTCCTACTGGGAGGCCTGCGACTACATCCCCGACGGCCGGGACATCCTGGCGGAAGTGCAGGACCCCGACGGCAGGGACATTCTCTTTGTCCCCGACCAGTTTGATCACGGCCCGATGGAACGGGACGGCTGGGTCACCCTGCACCGCAACCTGCTGGTCATGCCCTTCACTGAACCGCGGCAGCCCCAAGCTCCCGAACTGCTGACCCGCAACGCAACGTTGCAAAAGACCGGTTAGCCGCGGTTAGGCCAAGGCGTCCACGAACCAGCCGGTGAGGGTGGCGGGGTGCGTTATGGCCGTGCCCACCACCACCGCGAAGGCGCCGGCGTCGAGGGCCTGCCGGGCTTGCGCCGGCGAATGGACACGGCCCTCGGCGATCAGCGGGACACCGAAACCAGCCGCTGCGATATCCGCCAGCAACTCCAGGTCCGGGCCGGCGGTCTTGGGGCGCCCGCCGGTGTAACCGGCCAAGGTGGTGCCGATGAGGTCCGCACCGGCCTCGACGGCGGCGGCGGCATCCTGGAGCGAACCACAGTCCGCCATGACCAGGGCGTGGGATTCCTGGTGGATCCCGGCGACAGTCTGCGCCAGGGTCAGGCCGTCCGGCCGGTCACGGCGGGTCCCGTCCACCGCCACCACGTGGGCGCCGGCGTTGGCCACGGCCAGGGCGTGCCTGAACGTGGGTGTGATGAAGACCCCGTCATGCCCGTCTTTCCAGAGCCCAATGACCGGAACCTCGACGGCGGCGCGCGTGTACTGGATATCGGCCAGGCCTTGCACGCGGACCGCCGCGGCGCCGCCGATCACGGCGGAGGCAGCCACCTGGGCGGTGGTGCGGGGATCCCGCATGGGTTCGCCGGGGTAGGCCTGGCAGGACACGATGAGCCGGCCCCGCAGGGATTCCAAGGCTTCGGGGGACAGGATCATGGAGTGCTTCCTTGGCTGGTGTGGAGGGGCAGAAGAACCAGGCGGGCCGCGCCCACAAGGGCAGCGGCATTGCCCAGGGCCGCGGGTACCACCGGCAGGTCTCCCAGCGCCGGCAGCAGTTCGGCCCGGAGCGCTACCCGCATGGGCTCCCACCACCGCTCCCCGGCATCGGCCAGGCCGCCGGAGACCACAACGATTTCGGGATCGAGGATGTTGGCCAGGCCGCCCACCGCCTGGCCGGCGGCCGCAGCGGAGGCGTGGATGGCCCTGGCGGCAGTGGAGTCGCCGGCGCCGGCCAGGGCGAAGACGCCGCGGGCGTCGCGGGCAGGGGCGGTGCCACCCAGCCGGAGGTAGGCCTCCAGGACGGCCGGGCCGGAGGCGATCGCTTCGACGTGCCCTGACCCGCCGCAGACGCACGCCAGCGCAACGCCCCCGTGAAAGGCGTGCGGTGAGGCGAAATGGCCCACATGGCCGCCGGCATGCCGGTGTCCCAGGACGGGCCGGCCGTCCACCACGAAACTGCCGCCCACGCCCGTGCCGAACGCCACCAGCAACGAACTTGCAGTCCCTGCGGCCGCTCCGATCCAGGCCTCACCCAGGGCGTGGGCGTGGACATCGTTCACTGCCCGGACGGACGACGCCGGCAGGTCCAGCCGGGCGGCCAGGCCTGCGGTCAGTGCCGTCCCGGCCCAGCCCTGGATGGCATCCGTGGCCGAGACCACCACGCCGCGGGCGGAATCGATCACACCGGCGGAGCCGATTCCAACCCCCGACACGGCCAGGCCCTCTTTGCGGGCCCGGCCAATCAACGCGGTAACCAGCGCAGCAGTGGCATCGAGGATGGCGGACCCGCCGTCACGGTTCAGCGTGGGGATGGTCTCCGAAAACAGGACCTCCCCCGCGGCAGAGACCACTCCCGCTGCAGTCTTGGTACCGCCAAGATCAACACCAACGGCGTACATCACCAGCGTTTTACACCAGGCCGTTGCGTTCGAGGATGACCTTGATCGCGGTGGTCTCTTCTTCGTTCAACGCCTGCATGGGTGCGCTCATGGTGTTGGATTCGATGACGCCCATGAGCTGCAGCGCCGTCTTGAAGGCACCCAACCCGGCCGCCCCTCCGGAGACTCGTCCGTTGGGGGTGTAGACGATCTCGAAGAGGTCGGCCAGGCGGTCTTGTTCGGCGGCGGCTTTCGCCCAGTCGCCGGAAGCTGCAGCGTCCACCAGGTTGCGGTAGCCGCGGGGATCCACGTTGCCCAGGCCCGGAACAACACCTTGTGCGCCGCCGAGCAGGGCACCGTCCACCACCACTTCGTGTCCGGTGAAGATGTCGAAGTTGTCGATGCCACGGGCGGCGAGCAGGAGCTGGCGGAAGGCGACGTCGTCCCCGGAGGAGTCCTTGACGCCGGCGATGACGCCGTCGCGGCCCAGCCGGACCAGCAGGTCGGTGGGGAGCTTGAAATGGGTGCGCACGGGGACGTCGTAGGCGAAGACCGGGGCGTCAACGGCTGCATGGATGCTCCGGAAATGCGTTTCGGTTTCCTCGGCGTTGCCGATCGCGTAGTACATGGAGGTGACCACGATGGCATCCGCGCCAAGGTCCACCACCCGCTTGGCTTCCTCGATGACGCGGTTGGTGGTCTGTTCGTTGGCGCCCACGATCAGCGGCACGCGGGCTGCGCCAGCAGCAGAATTCGCCTCGGCGATGGTGCTGACCACCTGTGCGCGTTCGGCGTTGGTCATGTAAGGCACCTCCGCTGAGGAGCCCAGGACGAAGAGCCCGGACACGCCGCCGTCGAGCAGGTGCTTGGTGAGGTTCTGCAGCGAGGCGGTGTCGATGCTGCCGTCTGCGTGGCGGGGGGTGACGACAGGGGGAATGACGCCCGAGAACTGGGAAGACACGGAAAACTCCAATGCGTGGTTGTAAGAGGTCGGGTTGAAAATTTCAGGTGTGCAGCAAACTGGGCGCGGCACCGAGGAGTTTGCGGGTGTAGTCGTTCCGGGGGGTGTCGAACACCTGGGCCGCCGGTCCTTCCTCCACGATTTCGCCGAAGTACATGACGCAGATGCGGTCGGAAACGTACCGGACGGTCTGGATGTCGTGGGAGATGAACACCATGCCCAGGTTCAGTTGGGTCTTCAGGTCCGAGAGCAGGTTCAGCACCTGGGCGCGGACGGACACGTCCAGCGCCGAGGTGGGTTCGTCGGCAACGATGATGTCCGGGTCCAGGGCCAAGGCCCTGGCGATGGCAACACGCTGGCGTTGCCCGCCGGAAACCTGCGACGGCGTTACTTCCGCCGCGGAGGCTGGCAGCCCTACCAGCGCCAGGAGTTCCTTGACTTTGGCGGCCCGGGACGCGGCGTTGCCGATGCCGTGGACCTGGAGCGGGTCGGTCAGGATGTCCTGGATGGTCATGCGCGGGTTCAGTGCCGTGGCGGGGTCCTGGAAGACGACGGAGACGGCGCGGCCAAACTCCTTTCGCATGGCGGCGTCGCGTTTGATGGCCGGTTTGCCGTGGAACAGCACCTCGCCGGATGTGGGCGCCTGCAGCCCCACCAGGACCGAGGCCAGGGTGGACTTGCCGCACCCGGATTCGCCAACGATGCCCACCGTTTCGCCGCGGCTGATGGTGAAGTCAACCCCGTTGACGGCCTTGACGATGTTGGGCCGGAAGAGCCCCCCGGTGCGTGCGCGGTGATGGACCTTTACGTCCTTGAGTTCGATGACCGGTTTGCCGGTGGATACGCTCACTTGGCGTCCTCCTTAAGGTGGCTGGCCCAGTAATGGTCCGAGTCCCCGCCCACGGCGGTGAGGACCAGTGCCTGGTTGGGGTCGGCATCGCTGCGCAGCGACCGGGGTGCGAAGCGGTCGCCGCTGGCGAAATCCTGGGGCGAAGGCACGGTGCCGGGGATCTGGTGGAGGCGGGCAGCGTCCGCTTCGATGGAGAGCACGGCACCCAGCAGGCCGCGGGTGTATTCGTGTTTCGGGTTCCGCAGCAGTTCGGAGGCGCGGGCGGATTCAACCACCTGGCCGGCGTACATCACCGTGATCCGGTGGGCCAGCGAGGCCACCAGCGCCAGGTCGTGGCTGACGAACACCATGGCGAAGCCCAGCTGCTCCCGCAGTTCGTTGAGCAGGTCCACCACCTGCTTCTGGACGGTAACGTCCAGCGCGGTGGTTGGTTCGTCTGCCACCACGATCTTGGGCGAGCGGGAGAGCGCCATGGCGATCAGGACGCGCTGGCGCTGGCCGCCCGAGAGCTCGTGGGGATAGCTGGCCAGGGTGCGGACGGGGTCCAGTTTGACCATCTCCAGCAGTTCGGCCGGTGTCTTCCGGCCGCCGCGGCGGGTCAGCTGCGTCATCTGGTCCTTGATCTTCATGGACGGGTTCAGCGAGCTGAGCGCGTCCTGGTAGACCATGGCGATCTGTTCGCCGCGAAGCCCCTGGTAGGCCTTGACGTTGCTGTGCCCGGTTTTTGGATCCAGCAGTTCCTTGCCGTCGAAGGTGATGGAACCGGTGATCTTCGCTGTCTTGGGCAGCAGGCCCATGATGGCCAGCGACGTGATGGACTTGCCGCAGCCGGATTCACCCACCAGGCCCATGGTTTCGCCTTCGCGGACGGTGAAGGATACGTTGTCCACGATGGCTGTGTCACCGAAGCGGCCGGGGAACCGGATGGACAGGTTCCTGACTTCCAGGACGGTGCGGGTGTTGGCGGGAACCTGGGGCAGCCGGTCGGTGCGGGTGGCCTCGACGGCGGCGAGGAGTTCCAGCTCGCGGTCCAGCAGGGCGTGCGGGGTGGCGGCCGCCGCGCGGCGGTCGGTCAGCAGGGCGGAATGGGCCAGCTCGCGCTCGCCGGCATTCGCAGTTGTTGCCTCGCGGACGCCGTCGAGCTCGTGTTCCTCCACGACTGAGGGTTGCGCAACCGAGGTGGCCACCTCGGTGTCCACCGCGGCGACAGCCGCGCCGGCCACCGATGCCGCGGCGCCGTCGTCGTCCTTCACCGCAGGTGCCTTGCGGAGCCGCGGGTTCACCATGGCATCGGTGAGTCCTTCGGCCAGGATGTTCAGCGCCAGCACGGTCAGCAGGATGGTGAGGCCGGCGAAAGTGGTGGCCCACCACCCGCCGGAGAGGACCAGGTTGCGGCCGTAGGAGATCACATTGCCCCACGACGGGGCCGGATCCTGCACGCCGGCGCCCAGGAAGGACAGCGAGGCTTCGAGGATGATCGCGTCGGCCACCATCACCGTGGCGAACACCAGGACGGGGGCCGCGGTGTTGCGCACGATGTGCTTGGCCAGGATGTAGAAGCGGCCGGCGCCGATGACCCGTTCCGCCCGGACGTAGTCCTCGCCGTACTGGGCGAGCACGTTGGCGCGGACCACCCGGGCCAGCTGCGGGGTGTAGATGATGGCGATGGCCACGATGATGGTGGGCACCGAGTTGCCGAATGCCGCCAGCAGGACCGCCGCCAGGGCGATGCCCGGGAACGCCATGAGGATGTCCATGAGGCGCATGAGCAGTTCGTTCACGGCCTTGCTGGACGTCGCGGCGAGCGAGCCGAGGAACGCGCCGGCGAGGACCGCCAGTGCCACGGCGCCCAGGCCGATCATCAGCGAGGACTGGGAACCGTAGAGCAGGCGGGAGAAGATGTCGCGGCCCAGCCGGTCGGTGCCGAAGAAGTGCTCGGCGCCGGGAGGCGTGGCCGGCAGGAAGGTCTCCAGCGGGTCGTGCGGTGCCAGGACCGGGGCGAAGACGGCCGCGAGGGCGATCACCACCAGGAAGGAGAGGGCCAGGCGGGAGCCCCAGGGCAGGGCCTTGAAGCGAAGTCCGGGGGCGCTCAGACGTTCAGCGAGTTTGCTGCGCATGGGTCACACGGTCCTGATTCGGGGGTTGATGAGCAGGTAGAGGAGGTCCACGGCAATGTTCACCAGGACGAAAGTCACGGAAATGGTCAGGACCACGCCCTGCACCAGGTTCACGTCAAGGTTGGTGATGCCGTTGAGGATCAGCTGGCCCATGCCGGGCAGCGCAAAGATCATTTCAATGACGACGGCGCCGCCCAGCAGGTAGCCGATCCGCAGTCCCAGCACGGTGACCGGAGTGACCAGGGCGTTGCGGAGCACGTTCCTGGAGACCACTTCCCGGTACGGGACGCCGTTGCCGATGGCGGTGCGGACATAGTCCCGGTCCAGCTCCTCCACCATGGAGGTGCGGACCACCCTGATGAGGGAAGCCGAGACCGGGATGCCCAGTGCCAGGGCGGGCAGCGCCATCGAGTTGAGCCAGCCGCCGAAACCGGATTCCGGGGTGGCAATGCCGCCGGACGGGAACAGCGGCGCCGGACCAAGGGCGAACCACTGGATCAGCAGGATGCCCAGCCAGAACGACGGCGTTGCCACCGCGGCGATGGAGAAGACCCGCACCAGCTGGTCCTGCCATTTGTCCCGGTACAAGGCGCCGATGATGCCGAAGACCAGCGAGACCACGACCGCGATGATGACGCCCAGGAACGTCAGCTGCAGCGTCAGGGGGAAGGCTGAGCCGATCATGCTTGCCACGGATTTCGCCGGCGGAGTGGTGACTCCGAGGTCGAGCTGGAGGAGTTTTCCAAGGAAGCGGAAGTACTGCAGCAGCAGCGGATCGTTCAGGCCGTTCGCCTGCCGGTACTGCTCTTTCGCTTCCTCGCTGGCCCCTTCGCCCAGGGCGCTGCTCGCCTGGTCGCCGGGAGCGGCCTGCAGGACGAGGAACACGAGCAAGGTGATGCCCAGGACCATCAGCGGCAGGGCTGCCAGCCTCCGGCCCAGGAGGCGCAATATCGTGGTCAATGTAGTCTCCGGTTGGTGTGGCTAGGCGGTGCGGCCCACACCAACGAAGGAAACTCCGGTGGTGGGAAGGGGCTTGAAGCCGCTGAGCTTCTTTGCATCCCAGGCGCTGGGAAGCTGGCGGTGGAACAGCGGGTAGAGGGGCACCTCTTCGGAGACCAGGTCCACGATCTGCCCGGTGAGCTTCTTGGCGTCATCCTTGGACGACTGGCCGGCCTTGGTCATGAGGTCCACGAGCTGGGCACGCTCAGGCGTCGAGCCCCAGTAGGCGCGGTTCTTCATCCAGGTGTCACCGGCGTAGAACCAGCTCAGCAAGAGGTCTGCGTCGTTGCCGAAGACGGACGGATCGCCTGGCGCCGCAACCACCTTGTAGTCGCCTTTGCCGACGCGGTCCGTATACAAGGCGCCGGACTGCAGGTTCTTGAGGGTCACCTTGACACCGGGGATCTTGTTCCAGGATTCCAGCATCAGGGGAGCAACGTCCTTGACCCACGCGGTGTCCGTGGTGAGGAGCTCGAACTCCAGGCTGGAGACGCCGGCCTGCTTGAGGAGGTCTGCAGCCTTGTTGGGATCGTAGCTGTAGACGTTCTTGGCCTTGACGTAGTCCGGGTGGCCCTCCTGGAAGTAGGAGCTGGCCGGCTTGGCGTTGCCGAACAGGGCTTTCTTGATGATGGAGTCCTTGTCCAGGCCGTAGTGCAGGGCCTGGCGGACCAGCTTGTTGTCGAACGGCGCGGCGGAGCAGTTGAACATCAGGAACAGCAGGCCGAACGACTGTACGGATTCAACGGTGGCTGCGGACTTGAGCCCCTGCATGTCCAGGTAGGGGACGTCCTCGATGGCCTGGACCCGGCCGGACTGCATTGCGGTCACGCGGGCGGCGGCATCGGAGAGCAGCAGCCAGGTCATGCCCTTGGCCAGTGCCGGCATGGGGCCGTTGTAGGCCTGGTTCGCCTCGAAGATGATCTTGTCGTCCTTGACGGCGGAAACCAGCTTGTACGGGCCGGTTCCAACGGGCTTGGCATCGAAGGATTTCAGCTGGTCCGAGCCGGCCGGGAAGTTGGTGAGCGCCTTGGGCACCACCTTTACCACCGAGATCCGGGGTCCGAAGCCGGGGAAGGCGTACTTCAGCGTGAATTCCACGGTCTTGGCGTCGAGGGCCTTGACGTCCTGGATGAACGGGATGAACTGCGAGAACAGGGACTTGTTGGCGGGATCCATGACCCGGGTAAAGGAGAAGACCACGTCCTCGGCGGTGACCGGGGTGCCGTCGTGGAACGTGGCGCCTTCGCGGATGGCCACCTGGTAGGTGGTGGGGTTGACCATCTTGGGATCAGTTGCAGCCAGGGCGTTGTAGGGCTCCCGGGTTGCCGGGTGGAGCTCAACCAGGCCCTCGAAGACGTGCAGGTTGGCGGCCATGGGGGTGGCGCCGGAGGAGGAAATGGGATCGAAGCCGGTGGAGAGGGCGTAAGAGATGCCGGCCTCGATGGTGAGGTCCTTGTTGATCGGCGAGGTGTTGGTGGTTGAGCTGCTGGTGGTGGCGGCCGGTCCACCGCAGGCGGCCAGGGAGCTGGCAAAGGCTGCGGCCAGGCCCATGGCCCCGCCGAGTTTGAGGAAGTTCCGGCGGCTGGCGTCATTGACCAGCGGCAGGTTCTTGATGTTGTTCATTGGCCTCACCGTTCAGGAGATGTTTATCGGATGTAGGATGTCCTAGCTCGTATGGAAAACTGTAAGTCCCATCACAGCCAGCGTCAAGTGGACTAATGTTTCTTGCATTTACGCTTGGCCTGACGCCATACCCTTCGCGAATGGAGCTTCCTTGTCCTTGATTGTCGGCGCCTACCCCGCCCAGCCCGTCGAACTGCAGGAGCAGTTCTACCGGGGCCTCGCTGCCATTTCCCCGATCCGCGGACTTGAGCTTCCCTATGGTCCGCATGGCGGGACCGGCTGGCCCGCCGGGGCGCCGGAGGCCTGGTCCGCGGTGGTCACCGCCATCCCCGGGACCATGCAGCGGCTGGCCGCCAACGCGGCGTTCGGCCTGGCCTCCGCTGACACGGCGGGCCGGCGGGAAGCCCTCGACTTCGCGGCGGGTGTCCGGGAGTATGCCCGCGGGCTGCAGGATGCCGGGCATGAGGTGGAGGCTGTTGAACTCCATTCCGCGCCTACCGGGGGCGCCTCCGCCCGCTGGTTCGAGGAATCGCTCAAGGAAGTCCTGGAGTGGGACTGGGGATCGGCGCGAGTGCTGATCGAACACTGCGACGCCCCACGCCCAGGGGCAAGTCCGGAGAAGGGGTTCTTGTCCTTTGCCGAAGAGGTGGACATCGCCGTTTCGCTCCGGAACCAAGGTTTGGAGCGCGTGGGTGTGACCGTTAACTGGGCGCGCTCAGTCATCGAATCAGGCAGTCCTGAAACGGCAGTTGAACACCTGTCGCTCGGCCGTGAAGCAGGCGTCCTCGAGGGCCTGGTCTTTTCCGGCTGCTCGCCGGAGGAAACCGGCTTCGGCTATGCGTGGATCGACGCGCACCTCCCCGCAGTGGAGATCCAGGGCGCCCCGCCCAGCTCCATGCTGAACCGCCACGAAATTGACCGGTGCCTTGCCGCAGCGGGTCCGCTCCCCATCCTTGGGTTCAAGGTCGGGCTTGGTCCTGACCAGCTGTCGCCGGAAGAACGCGTGGAGCGGCTCCGGCACATGTCGGTCCTGGTGGGGGAATAGCGGCTCAGCGCCCGGTACTCCCGGCCACGGTGATGGCTCCCGACGCGACGTCGCAGCGGAAGGTCCGGGACAGTTGTCGCCTGCCGGCCCCCACCGCTGCTTCCACTGCAAAGGCAACCTCAAACGCATCCTGTTCCACGTCCTCCGCCGTCACGGTGTAGGTGGGCGTGAAGTAGAGAACCTCCTGGCCCGGCGGGAGGTCGGTTGCCGGAAACTCCCCTGCCCCCGGACCGTGCAGGCGCACGTCCCGGGCGGTGTGGCTGCCGTCATTCCGGGCCCTTCCGGTGAATGCCAGAATGTCCCCGGCCTTGTACCCGGGAATGACCGGGCCGTAGTTCAGGTCCTGCGCCTCCCTGGTGCCCAGGACCTGGGCCTGGTCGGGGGAGTAGGCCTGGCCGATCTCCTTCCACGACTCGGCGCCCCAGCCGTCTTTGCCTGGCGCCATCACGTGGAACTCGCCGGCGTTCTGCCACACGTCGGGAAGTCCCGGGGTGATGGACCGCAACTCCATGTCGAAGACCAGGCCCGGCTCCGATGGCGGCAGGCCGGCGTCGGGCCCGGCTGTATCCGGTGACGAAAGCTGGCCGGTGAGCTGGCCGGACGGCACCGAGGCAAAAACGATCTCGCGGTAGCCCTGGCGTTCGTACAGCACACCAATGTTGCCGTCCGGCAGGCGGGTGGCGGTGGAGTACGCCGAGCTGCCCGGGCACAGCACCAGCTTGGCAGGCCAGGTGGCGCCGTCGTCGGGCGACAGGCTCAGCACGGTGTTGCGGCGCAGATTGGGGTCCTGGTTGTTGGTGGCCAATAGCCAGGAATCCGTGGCCGGCGCGGCGAGGCCGGTGACGGACGGCAATCCGTCGAAGCGGGCCAGTGAACCGTTGTCGCTGGGATCGGGAAGGTCCGCGACCGGAACCGGCGTGCTCCAGCTGTGGCCGCCGTCGTCGGAGACGGCCGCAAGGCGCTGCGGCGTGGCCCGGCTGTGCAGGAGCAGCCTGCCATCGCTGAGCGCGGCCACCTTGTTCTCGTTGGGGGCGCCGCCGTCGGCTGTCCCCTCAATCAGCCGGCCAAGCCGCCAGGTATCGCCATGGTCGTCGCTGTAGGCCGAGGCTGCCATGATCCTGCCCCCGCTCAACACCACATACTGCTGCACCAGCCGCCCCTGGTGCGGGCCGCAGTGGACCTGGATCCCTTGGCCGGCCGCGGCGAAGATGCCCGTGATCTCCCGTCCGCTGCTTGCCTTGAGGTCCGCCGTAATGCGCCGGTGCTGCCAGGTCAGGCCGTCGTCGTCGGACATGCTGAGATCGCAATGCTGGACCTGGTGGTCGTGGTGGTCCATCCCCGCTGTGGCCTCGAAGAAGCCGGCATGCGTCCCGGCGGCGTGGAAGAGGAAGATCCGTCCGGTCTCGGCGTCAACGAGCAGGCTGGGGTCCCCGAATCCTTCCAGCCCGGTTCCGGTCCGCACCACTTCCTGGCCACTCCAGGTGCGCCCGCTGTCCGTACTGCGCCGGATCAGCAGGTCGATGGGACTTGGGAGATCGTCCAGGTTGGGCCGGCCGTCATAGGCCGCGAGCAGTGTCCCCCTGACGGTGACGGCGAGGGCGGGGATCCGGTACTGACGGTAGCCGCCGCGGCCGCGGGCCGCCAGGACATGCTCGACGGCGGGCCGCGCGGCGGGGATGGCGGGGCGTGCGGCGCGGGTGGCGGGAAGGAGATGGGATGTCACATCTACAGCATAGCCACCTCTGGCTTTGTGACTGTCGGCACATTACATTGGTAGGACGTCGTACGTAGTAGGAACAACATTTGAAGGTCCTGAACGACGACGCCCTGCCGAGAGCCGCATCGCCGCGGCATCCAGAAAGGTCAGTCCCTTTGCCACATTCCCAAAGACACCGCACACCCCTGACACTGTGCAGAACCGCCGGATCAGCCGCCCTGGCCCTGGCACTGCTTGCCGGAGGTGTTGCGGCGCAGGCGGCGCCCATTCCTGGCAACAGCCCCACCAACCCGCCCGGAACCTTCCAGGAAACCAACCTGGGGTCCGACCGCACCGCGGACAACTTCTTCTACCGCATCCCCGCGCTGACCTACCTTGGCAACGGTGTGGTCCTGGCGGCCTGGGACGGGCGGCCGGGCAGCTCCGCGGACGCGCCCAACCCCAACTCGATCGTCCAGCGGCGCAGCACGGACGGCGGGCGCACGTGGGGGCCGGTGCAGGTGATTGCCGCAGGCCACGTGGCCGATGCCGTGGCGCCGAAATACGGCTACAGCGATCCCTCCTACGTCTACGACGCGGAGGCAGGCAAGGTCTTTGCGTTCTTCGTCTACTCAAAGGACCAAGGATTCGGCGGCAGCCAGTTCGGCAATGATGACGCGGACCGCAACGTCATTTCCTCCGCCGTGATCGAATCCTCCGACGGCGGCCTCACGTGGACCGGGCCGCGGCTCATCACCAACGTCACCAAGCCGGGCGCCAGCAAGACCAGTCCTGCGCCGGGCGACGTCAGATCCAACTTCGCGTCCTCCGGCGAAGGCATCCAGCTCAAGTACGGCCAATACAAAGGGCGGCTGATCCAGCAGTATGCCGGTGACATCCGCCAAGTCGACGGAACGAACAAAATCCAGGCGTACAGCGTCTATTCGGACGATCACGGAGCCAGCTGGCACAAGGGCGCCAACGTGGGTGACCGGATGGATGAGAACAAGACCGTTGAGCTTTCCGACGGCAGGGTCCTGCTGAACTCCCGGGACAACGCCAACCAGGGCTACCGGAAGGTTGCTGTTTCCAGCGACGGCGGGGCCACCTACGGTCCCGTCACGCAGGACACGGAGCTGCCGGATCCGGCCAACAACGGTTCCATCGCCCGCATGTTCCCCAACGCTGCCCCGGGCACGGCGGACGCCAGGAAACTGGTCTTCACCAACGCCAATTCCAAGACCGCGCGCGAGAACGTCTCCGCCCGGGTCTCGTGCGACGACGGCGCCACCTGGCCCGGGGTGCGCACCATCCGTTCCGGGTTCTCCGCCTACTCCACCGTGACCCGGCTGGAGGATGGCAGGTTCGGCGTCCTCTACGAGGGGAACTACATGGACAACATGCAGTTCTCCACCTTCGACGACGCCTGGCTCAACTACGCCTGCGCACCGCTGTCCGTCCCCGCCGTCACCACGGCGCCCGGTGCCACCCAGCAGGTGGCGGTCACGGTGACCAACCAGGAAGCCGCCACCCTGTCAGGGGCCACCGCCACCGTCTATACCCCCACGGGCTGGTCCGCCACCACGGTGCCCGTGCCCGACGTCGCCCCCGGCGCCTCGGTTGCCGTCAACGTCGCCCTGACTGCGGCGGCCACGGCCAGCGGGCCGCAGAACCTCAACGCAGCGCTAACGACGGCGGACGGCCGGGTCTCGCAGTCCACGTTCACCGCCACCGTGCCGGTGGCGCCGCAGGTGGCCCTCAGCATCACGGGAGCTGCACCCGCCCGGGACGTGGCGGCCAACCCCTACAAAGCCGGCGACGTGCTGGGGTACACCTTCACCGTCAAAAGCACGGCGAACGTGACGGCCAACTCGGTGCCGGTCTCGGGGAACTTCGATGCAGGTTTCCTGCCGCCGTCGGCGCCCAACTGCCGGTACAACAACCTGGCCGCCGGCGCCTCCTACAACTGCACCACTGCCAAGCACACGCTCACCGCGCAGGACATCGACCGCGGCTACTTCGTCCCCGAGGCAACTTTCAGCATCACGGCCAGCGCGACGCCGACGCTCACCAAGACCGTTGCCTTCAGCGGGGCCGCGGTGCCGCTGCGGGACGGGCTGGTGTCCGCCGGCATCGCAGGCAGCCGCAACGACGCCGGCCGCGACCTCGCCACCCAGCCGTACACGGCAGGCGAAGCGTTCCCGTACAAATTTGATGTGACCAACAGCAGTCCGCTGGTGGAAAAGGTGGTCCCCACCGCCGGCAACTTCAGCCCGTTCCTTCCCGAGGGGCCGGGCAACTGCCGTTACAGCGTCCTCCCCGCCGGACAGGGGTACACATGTGCCACGCCCCGCCACACCGTGACGGCCGCCGAAGCGGACCAGGGATTCTTTGTCCCGGACTCCACCTGGGAGGTCAGTGCCGCCGGCCAGACCACCCGGACCTACGCGGTGAACGGCGGCGAAACCGACGTGAAAGTCCGGGACGCCAGGCTTGACGGCACCGTTGCGGCCGAGTGGACGGACCGGGACGGCGACCGCTATGCCTCCGCAGGCGACGCCATCACGTACACCTACTCCTTGGGCAACGCCGGAAACGTCTCCCTGGACAATGTGGACGCCCCGGATGCCGGCATCGCGGCACCGCACCTGGCGGCGGGCGGCACCCTGGCGGCAACCCGGACGTACAGCCTGACCGCCGCGGACGTCGCGGCCGGGAAGCTTGGACCGGTCACGTTCGCTGCCACGGCAAGCAACGGTGCCAAAGGCGTGTCCGCCACGGTGACCGGCGGTGCCATCCAGTTGAATGTGCAGCCTGCCCAGCCGGACCTGGTTCCCGCGCTTGCGGTGCAGGACCTGGACGGACAGGTGGCACCGTTCGACCTCGGCACCGCGGACAAATACCGCAACGGCCAAAAAGTGGTCCTCGCGGGGCTCGACTACGGCCAGTGGTATTACGTGTACCTGAACAAGCGCAGCTACCGGATCGGCTGGATCTTCCCCACCACGGACAACACGGTGGAATTCATCCTGCCCGCCGGCGTGCAAAACGGCCGCGATGACGTGGTGGTGCTGGACAAGGACGGCAAGCAGGTCTCGTTCGACCGGCTCCAGGTGACCCCGAAAGGTTAGCCCGGCTGCCCAGCGGACAGCATCGATGAGGATGGCCCCGGCGGTGATCCCGCCGGGGCCATCCGGGGTGAGGCCCGTGTTCAGGCTCCCGCCAGCACAGGCGCGGTGAGCCTGCCGTCGCGCATGGTGGCCACCAGGTCCGTCAGCGGCACGAACTCGGTGTCGTGGGTGACCATCACAGTGGCAACCCCGAACTCGGTGGTCACCTGGCGCAGCAGCCCGATGATCGAGGCGCTGCGTTCGTGGTCCAGGGCGGCGGTTGGCTCGTCCACCAGCAGCAGTTTGGGATTGCCCATGAGTGCCCGGGCAATGTTCACCCGCTGGCGCTGGCCACCGGAGAGCTGGTGCGGCAGTTTTCGGGCGCTGCCACCGAGCCCGACGACGTCCAGCAGTTCCGCAGCCTTCGCCCGGGCCGCCTTGGCGGACCTGCCCCGCAGGTGGTCGCTGATGATGAGTTGCTCGGCGGCCGTGAGCGATGCCAGCAGGTTGGGCTGTTGGAAGATGATGCCCACCTTGTCCCGGCGCAGGGCGGTGAGTTCCTTGTCCTTGAGGCCGGCTGTGCCCGTGCCGTCAATGAGGACCTGCCCGCGGGTGGGGCGGACCAGGGTGGCGGCGGTGGCCAGGAGGCTGGACTTGCCCGAGCCGGACGGGCCCACCAGCGAGACCAGCTGACCGGCCCGGGCCGTGAGGCTGACCCGGTCCAGGGCCGTGGTGGTCCCGCCGCCATCGGGGTATTCGAGGGTGACGTCGACCAGGCTCAGGGGAGCAGGGGTGGGGGAGGACATGATGGCGTTCCTTTCGTAAGGGTGGATCAGTTGCCGCCGAGCGCCAGCAGCGCATCGACCTTGGTGACGCGGCGGACCGCCAGTGCGGCGCCGGCCAGGCCCAGGGCAACAATCCCGACGACGGGAAGCACCGTGGTGCCGGCGTTCAGCAGGAACGGGGCAGCCTGGGCCGCCAGCGCACCGGCGGCGACGCCCACTGCTCCACCGATGGCGGCCCCGGCCACGAGGACGATCGCGGCCTGGGTCATGGCGTCCTTAAGGATGTAGGAGCCGGAGGCGCCCATGGCCTTCAGGACGGCGATGTCGCGGGTGCGCTGGATGGTCCAGACCGTCAGGAAGGCAACGATCACCAACGACGAGATCCCGTACAGGAAGGCCTGCATCAGGGTCAGGGACCCGTTCTCGCTCTTGAAGGAGCCCAGGGCCTGGAATGATCCGGTCCGGGATTCGCTGACCGTGCCTGCGGCCGCATTGGCCTCGGCCCCGTCCACCGCGGCCCCGGGCACGGAAGTGACGGCGATGACCGTGGCCAGCTGGTCGCCGTCGGACACGTGCGCCACCTTTGCCCATGCGGGCAACGCAGTCCACACCACGCTGGTGTGCGCGTACCACTGGTCCGGCACCACGGCGGCTACGCCCAACTCGATGCCGCCAACAGAGATCTTGTCGCCCTGGCCTGCGGACAGCGCTTCCGCCGTCGAGGCGCCCAGCACCGCGGTCCCGGCGGATACCTCCACCGGTGCCAGCGGGCTGCCCGGCGAGACCCCGAACACGGCGACGTTGGCGGTCCCCGCGCCGCCGGCCGCCTGCGCTCGGGTCTGGGTGATGCCCAGCGGTTCGGCGGACTGGACGCCGGGCTGGTTCCTCCACCGGGCCACCTGCCCGGCCGTCACGGAGCTTTCCGTGTAGGACGACTTGGGCGTGCGGGCCCCGGGAGCGCCGAACGCGATGACGTCCACCGGCCGGGCGGCGGACGCACCGAGCTTGCCGATTGCCGACGTCGACTGCTCGGCGAGTCCCGCCGTCAGGCCGGACAGCATGACCAGCAGGAGGGTAATCAGGGCTACGACGCCGCCCATCATGGCGAACCGGCCTTTGGCGAAGCGGATATCGCGGATTGCCAGGAACACGTTGTTTCTTCTCTCAGCAGGGGTGGATTCTCTTGTCCTTCCACTGTCCCGGCGGAAGCCTGCGGCGGCATCGCGGGGACGGTTGATCCGCGGGAATGGAAAGGTTGAGCCCGCAGTCAACCTTTTGGTTGATCCCGTCCCGGCGGGCCCGGCATAAGCTGATGAAATGCCTGCCACGCTCCTGCCGCCGTCACCGCAAAACCCCGGCGGCGCCCCGGCCAAGGGGCCGCTGGCCGCCCTGGAAAATGCGTCATCGGCCGCGATCCTCCGGGTCCTGCGCGTCACCTTGCACGCTGGGTTCGCCGTCCTGTTGGCCGTCGCCCTGGTCCGGTTGTTCCTTGACGGCGGTCCGCTGCGCTGGCTGTGGGCGGCAGCCGCAGTCGTCCTGGCCGTCATCTACCTGGCGGGGACCGTCCTGGAAAAGCGGCACGCCGAAGCCAGGATCGGCTTCAACCCCCGCCGCTACGGCCTCCTGTGGCTGGGCCTGGTCACGGCCCTGTGGGCGGTGCTGCTTGCCGGGAGTGCGGACTTCGCCTGGCTGGCCTTCCCCATCTTCTTCCTGCATCTGCACCTGCTGCCGCGGCGCGCGGCGCTGCTGACGATCGCCCTGATGACCGCGGCGGTGATCGTCTCCCAGTGGGCAGCGAGCGGCGCGCCGGTCCCGCATGCGGCCGCCGTGGTGGGGCCCGTGCTGGGCGCGGTGTTCTCCGTGATCACCGGCCTCGCCTACGCGGCCCTCTACCGGGAGGCAGAGAAC
The DNA here is from genome assembly GCF_000374865.1 of Arthrobacter sp. 135MFCol5.1. Classification (GTDB taxonomy): domain Bacteria; phylum Actinomycetota; class Actinomycetes; order Actinomycetales; family Micrococcaceae; genus Arthrobacter. The sequence continues at coordinate 288,575 of NZ_KB895453.1, forward strand.
CAGCGGCGTGCGGCGGACGAACTGCGGCGCACGCGCGAGGAATTGTCCCGGTCCCAGCACCAGTCCGGGGTGCTGGCGGAGCGGGAGCGCCTGGCCCGGGAGATCCACGACACCTTGGCGCAGGGGCTGTCCAGCATCGTGCTCCTGGGGAGGGCCGCCGAACAGTCGCTGGCCGACGGTGACGAACCGACGGCGGCCGCCCGGCTGGCGCTGGTGCAGCAGGCCGCAGCGGACAACCTTGCCGAGGCGCGGAGCTTTGTGCGCGGGCTGTCGTCGCCGCACCTTGAGGGGACCACGCTGGTGGAGGCCCTGCGCCGGCTGTGCGGGACCACGGAGACCGGCGCCGCAGCCGCCGGGCTTGCGCTGCGGTGCTGGCTGGAGGTGGACGGTGATCCGCAGGATCTGCCCCAGCCCGTGCGCGTGGCCCTGCTGCGGGCGGCGCAGGCGAGCCTCGCCAATGTCCGCGACCACGCCCGGGCCGCGAACGCCGTCGTCACCCTTGCCTTCCTTGGCACGGAGGTGACCATGGACATTTACGACGACGGCACGGGCTTTGAGCCGTCCCGTGCGGCCGGTGCCCCGGACGCTGCGGACGGCAGCGGGTTCGGGCTGCGTTCGCTGCGGGAGCGCGTTGACGGCCTGAACGGCTCGCTGGCGGTGGAGTCCGCACCGGGGGAGGGAACGGTGGTGGCCATCCGGCTGCCGGTGGACAGTGCCGTTTCGGACGGTGCTGCCCCGCTGGAGGGAGGAAGCGGTGGGTGAGGTCCGGGTCCTGCTGGTGGACGACCATCCCGTGGTGCGTGCCGGCCTGCGGGCCATGCTGACGGGGTTCGACGGCATTTCCATTGCCGCTGAAGCCTCCGACGGCAGGGCTGCGCTGCACGAACTGGCGCGGCTGGCAGCGCTGGGCGGTATGCCGGACGTGGTGCTCATGGACCTGCAGATGGGGGAGGGGATGGACGGCGTCACCGCCACTGCCGAGATCCGGAAGCTCCACCCGGCTCCGCCGGTGCTCATCCTCACCACCTACGACACCGACGCGGACATCCTTGCCGCTGTCGAGGCCGGTGCCAGCGGGTACATGCTGAAGGACGCACCCCCGGAACAGCTGCGGCAGGCGGTGCTGCAGGCCGCGGCCGGCGGCACGGCCCTGGCGCCGCGGGCGGCAGCACTGCTGATGGACCGGATCAGCAACCCCGGAACCTCACTGACACCGCGGGAAGTCCAGCTGCTGGAACTGTTGGCCACCGGCCTGTCCAACCGGGCCATCGCCAGGCAGGTCTTCATCTCGGAGGCGACGGTCAAGACCCACCTGGTGCACATCTACGGCAAGCTCGGCGTGGACAACCGCACGGCCGCCATCGCCGCAGCCACCCAGCGGCGCATCATCCGGCCGCCGGGCGCCAGGGGCTGAGCTGCAGTAGGTTTATTCCACTGTGATGGCTGAGGCCACTGCTACCGTGGGCTGCCAGTCCCGTGCCACTCTGTTCAAAGGAGAACGAATGTCCCGTCCGGTTCCCGCCGTTGATGCCCTTCTTGCCACCTACGGCGCGGCCGATGCCTGCGCTGCGGAGCTCCTGTGCGACAGCCACGATCCGGGCGGCGTTGCCTTTACCGTGGTTGCTGCGGACCTCTCAGCGGAGGACATCACCTACGGGGAGCTCCGGGAGCGCTCGGAGCGGGGTGCGGCCGCCCTGGCGGAACTGGGGATCGGGCCCGGGGATGCCGTGGCCACCCTGATGGGAAAGTCGGCAGACCTGGTGGTCATGCTCCTGGCCATTTGGCGGCGCGGGGCAGTCCACGTCCCGCTGTTCACGGCCTTCGCGTGGCCCGCCATCGAACTTCGCCTCACAGCCTCCGGCGCCAAGGCTGTGATCACCGACCCCGACCAGCGGACGAAGATCCAGGAAACCGGGGCCGCCGTGGTGGTGGCCGGTGCGGAGGCCTCCCTTCCCGACGTGGCGCTCGGCCCGCTCCTGGCCAGGCAACAACCGGGCATCGCGGCCGAAGCCGTGGGCGGTGAAGGTGCCTTGGTGCTGATCTTCACGTCCGGAACCACCGGCGCCCCCAAGGGTGTGCCGGTGCCGCTCCGGGCGCTGGCCGCATTCCGCCAGTACGTCGAACTGGGCCTGGACGTCAGCGAGGAGGATGTGTTCTGGAATGCCGCGGACCCTGGCTGGGCCTACGGCCTGTACTACGGGATCCTGGGCCCGATGGCGGCGGGGCGGCGGAACCTCCTGCTGCGCCCGGGTTTCTCCCCGGAACTCAGCTTCAAGGTGTTGGAGGCGTTTTCCGTCACCAACTTTGCCGCTGCTCCCACGGTGTACCGCACCATGCGCGCGAAAGCCGGCGCCGGAACAGGTCCCTTCCACCTTCGGCGCGCCTCGTCCGCCGGCGAACCGTTGACCCCGGAGGTGATCAGCTGGGCCCGGGAAATGCTTGGGGTTCCGGTGCGGGACCACTATGGACAGACCGAACACGGGATGATGATCATCAACGTCTGGCACGACGACGTCAGGACGGAGCTGCGGCCAGGTTCCATGGGCCGGCCCCTGCCGGGGTGGAGCTGCGAGGTCCTCAAGGACAATGCTGACGAACCGGCCGCGTCTGGTGAGCTGGGCCGCGTTGCCGTAGACGTGGCGGGGAGTCCCATGATGTGGTTCCGGGGGTATCAGGACGCGCCGGAGAAGACGGCCGAGAGGTTCAGCGCGGACGGCAAGTGGTACCTGACCGGTGATGCGGGCATGGTGGACGAGGACGGCTTCTATTTCTTCTCTTCCCGGGATGACGACGTGATCATCATGGCCGGATACCGGATTGGTCCGTTCGAGGTGGAGAGCGTCCTGTCCACGCATCCGGCGGTGGCGGAAAGCGCCGTGGTGGGCGCCCCCGACGAACTGCGCGGAGAAGTCCTGGAAGCCTACGTTGTCCTGGCCGGCGGGACCACCGGAAGTGATGCCCTGGTTGCCGAACTCCAGGCCCTGGTCAAGACGCAATTCGCCGCCCACGCGTATCCGCGCCGTATCCACTTCGTCGAGGACCTGCCAAAGACGCCGTCCGGAAAGCTGCAGCGCTACATCCTGCGGCAGCAGCGGGCCGCTTCCTCCGGCAGCTAGCGCTCAAGGTTGGATCAAGATTGGCCAAAGAAGTCCGGGACACGGGTTGGTGCCGCACGCCGGCCGGTAATTCTTAAGTGCTTCCAGGCCAGTTCCCCGGCAGGAAGTACTGGAAGCCCCCGCGCTGGAGCGAGACTCGCGCGGGGGCTGTCCCAATGTTCCTGAGCTCAATGTCCTGCTGAGGACACCGCCACGAAGTGCTCCACCAACGGAAACGGCTCGTAGAAGTGGTGCAACAGCTGGCGCCACTGCTGGTACTCGGGGGATCCGCGGAAGCCGATGGTATGGTCCTCCAGGGTCTCCCACTCGACGAGGAGCAGGTAGGTGCCCGGCGACTCCACCGATCTGGAAAGCGACAACGCTCGGAAACCCGGCATTGAAGCGATGATCGCCCGGGCCTGGTTGAAGGCCGCCTCGAAATCCGTTTCGCGGCCCGGCAGCACCGGGAGCAGGGCGTGTTCGGTAATCACCTGGCAGGCCCTGCAGTTTTCCCGACGCCGATCCAGTACCGCCGCTTGCCGTTGCGGGTGTCCTCGTAGCGGCCGCCATTCTTTTCGATCGTTGCCCGTGACCCGGAGTTGTCCTCGTCGCAGGTCAGGAGAACCCGTTCGATTCCGAGCGCCCGGGCCACCGGGAGCGCATCAGCCAACGCCTTCGCAGCGTGCCCGCGGCGCCTTGCCGACGGCCGGACGCTGTAGCCAATGTGGCCGCCCTCGTTGAGGAGGAACTCATTGAGGTAGTGCCGGATGGCCAGCGAGCCGAGGACGGTGGTGCCCTCCACGATCCACAGGTAGGTGCACGGGACGTACCCGGGTTTGCGCACTGTTTCCGGTTTGGCGTCGTTGATGAGGGTGCCAACCAGTCGCTCAAAGACCCCGGGATCCTTGAGGTCTTCCGGCGCCCAGCCTTCAAGGCCTGCGCCATCAATATGGGCTCCGCCAAACTCCAGGAACGCCTCCAGCCACGAGGCGTGCAGGGTTGCGTCGGGGCTGGTGAGATGGGCCATTCAACGATCGTAGCCGAGCCGCAGGGGCGGGTGCGGTGGGCCCGGAGCAACGGGCCGGGCACGCCTGCATTCACCATGGACAACGGAACACGGCCGAACTTAAAATCGATCGCTGGGACCCCCGAGAAAGATGACGGAAAGGGTTCGAGATGGGAATTGAAGAAAACGCGGCAGTAGTGCGGCGCGGTTACGAAGCCTTCAATACGGGCGACGTGGAAACCCTCAAGGGCCTGTTCGCCCCTGATGCCGTCTACCGGGTTGGCGGCAATGGCGGCCTTGCAGGTGACAAGCATGGCCAGCAGGAAGTCATGGGCTATTTCGGCGAACTGTTTTCCCGGTCCGGCGGAACGGTCAAAGTTCAGTTGCGGGACGTGATCGCCGGTGAACACCACACCATTGGCCTGCAGACCGCTGAAGCGCAACGAAACGGGAAATCGATGAAGCAGGACGGCGTCCTGGTCTTCACCTTGAAGGACGGGAAAGTCACCGAGGTCAGCGAGTTCCAGGAGGACACCGCCACCGCCTCGGAGTTCTGGTCCTGAATCCGAGGCAGCCAGGGAAACTGCCATCGTTCCGGGCCGGCCGCACAGGTGGCCGGCCCGGAACGCGGGCCAATCAGTTCAGGTCGAAGCGGTCCAGCTCCATGACCTTCGCCCAGGCGGCAACAAAGTCATTGACGAACTTCTCCCCGGCGTCTTCGCTCGCATAAACCTCGGCCAGGGCGCGCAGCTGCGAGTTGGAACCGAAAACCAGGTCCACCGCGGTGGCGGTCCATTTCAGCTCACCGGTTGCGGCATCCGTGATCTCGTAGGCGTTTTCCTCCGATTCTGAGGCCTTCCACTTGGTGCCGGGCGAGAGCAGGTTGACGAAGAAGTCGTTGGTGAGCCGCTGTGGCCTGTCGGTCAGCACGCCGTGGCTGGAGCCGCCCACGTTGGTACCCAAGGCGCGCATGCCGCCTACCAAGGCCGTCATCTCCGGCGCGGAGAGGTCCAGCATGTACGCCTTGTCCAGCAGGAGCGTCTCCGGCTGGAGCTTTACGCCGGCACGCAGGTAGTTGCGGAAGCCGTCTGCCCTGGGCTGCAGGTATTGGAAGGATTCGACGTCGGTCTGCTCCTGGGTGGCGTCGGTGCGGCCGGGCCGGAACGGCACTTTGACGGGGAACCCGGCGTCGGCGGCTGCTTTTTCCACGGCCGCGGCGCCGCCGAGGACGATCAGGTCCGCGAGCGATACCTTCTTGCCGCCGCTTTGTGCCGCGTTGAACTCCTCCTGCACGCGCTCCAGCACGGGAAGGACGGTGGCCAGCTGCTCCGGTTCGCCGGCTTCCCAACTGCGCTGCGGTTCCAGCCGGATGCGGGCGCCGTTGGCGCCGCCGCGCTTATCGGTCTTCCGGAACGTCGCGGCCGAGGACCATGCCGTCCCGGCCAGCTGCGGAATGGTCGGGCCCGAATCCAGGAGCTTGGCCTTGAGCTGGGCGATGTCCTGCTCGGTGACCAGTTCATGGTCGACGGCGGGAACAGGATCCTGCCACAGCTGCGCCTCCGGAACCCACGGCCCGAGCATGTGCGGACCCACCGGGCCCATGTCCCGGTGCAGCAACTTGTACCAGGCCTTGGCGAACGCGAGGGCAAACTCGTCCGGGTTCGCCAGGAAGCGCCGGGCGATCTGCTCGTAGGCGGGGTCGAAACGAAGCGACAGGTCCGTGGTCAGCATGGTGGGGCGGTGCTTCTTGTGCGGATCGTGCGCATCCGGGATGATCTCCGGGGCATCTTTGGCAACCCACTGGTGGGCGCCGCCCGGGCTCTTGACCAGCTCCCACTCGTATTCGAACAGGATCTCGAGGAACCGGTTGCTCCACTGCGTGGGCTTGTCCGTCCAGGTGACTTCCAGTCCTGAGGTGATGGTGTCGCCACCCTTGCCGCTGCCGTAGGTGCTGAGCCAGCCCAGCCCCTGTGACTCCAGGTCGGCAGCTTCCGGCTCGGGGCCCACATGGGCGTCTGCGGGACCGGCGCCGTGCGTCTTTCCGAACGTGTGGCCCCCGGCGATCAGCGCGAACGTCTCCTCATCGTTCATCGCCATCCGCTTGAATGTCTCGCGGATGAACGCTGCCGCGGCCACGGGGTCCGGGTTGCCCCTGGGACCTTCGGGGTTGACGTAGATCAATCCCATCTCGGTGGAGCCCACGTCCTCGGCCATCGTCGCGTCACCGGTGTACCGCTCATCGCCCAGCCAGGCGTCCTCGGGGCCCCAGAAGATCTGCTCGGGCTCCCACACGTCCTCCCGGCCGAAGGCGAAGCCGAACGTCGTGAATCCCATGGACTCGAGCGCAACATTGCCGGCCAGGACCAGCAGGTCCGCCCAGGACACTTTCTGGCCGTACTTCTGCTTGACCGGCCACAGCAACCGCCGGGCCTTGTCCAGGTTGGCGTTGTCCGGCCAGCTGTTCAGCGGCGCGAACCGCTGGCCGCCGTCGCCTGCCCCGCCGCGGCCGTCATGGACGCGGTAGGTGCCGGCGGCGTGCCAGCTCATCCGGATCATCAGGCCGCCGTAATGGCCGAAGTCCGCCGGCCACCAATCCTGCGAGGTGGTCAGGACCTCCGTGATGTCCCGCTTGAGGGCCTCGACGTCGAGCTTTTCGAATTCCTTGCGGTAGCTGAACGAAGGTCCCAGCGGGTTGCTGGACCGTCCGTGGGCGTGGAGAACGGAAAGATCCAGCTGGTTGGGCCACCAGTCCTGGTTGGTCCGCGGCCGGTTTCCCTTGGGCTGGGGTGTATCGATGGCCGGGTTTTCACTCTCGCTGCCCTGGGCGGTGGCGCTTCCATGGGCTACCGGGCACCCGTCCCCGGCATTCTGCTCCGGGCTTTGCGCGCTTCCGGGAGCGGGTACCGGGGGATGGTCTGGGCGTTCGGTCATGTGCTTCTTCCTTCCGTTGGGCCGAGGCCGCGGTTGGACTCGGGCAGCCGGTGCAACCCTCCCATTGGAACATAGGGGCGCAGGGGGAGGCGCCCCCCATTTTGCGGGCTCATGGTCCCGTCCCGGAGTATCCGTAACAGTTGGTCAACCGGTTGGGAGATCTCCCCTTGCCCGTTCCATAATCGAAGTGCGGCCTTTTTCGTGCCGGTCCGGCGCAAGCCCGCATTTCGGAGCGGTGCCACGTATCCCGCGGTCCAAGACCTGCAAGGTGCGCCCGGATCCGAGACCACACCATCCGGTCCCACCTCTTGCGTGGAGACTTTTCACAATTTCAGGAAACAACTCCATGGACGGTTCAAGCTTTGTAGCCCTCTTCCTTGCGAGGAGCGACGATACTGCCACCAGCGCGTTGCCGCGCGCGCCCAAACGGGTCCGGGTGAAGAAACCCGGCTTGTCCCGCTGGTCCATCCTGCGCGGCCGGCTGGCGAGTGCGCTCCACCGGCTTGCCTGGGCGATCGAGCCTGACACCACGGGCACCTTCTAAGCCCTGCACCTCTGCCTGGCCCGAGGCCCCGGCAACCCGGCCCTGGCGCCGGTCATCGCGCTCGGCGAACGGGTCTGGCCCGATGCGCCCGGAACGGCTGCCGGCTAGGACGGAATATCTGCCGGAGGCTGCGGCTTGTCGCAAGAGGGCCGTCATCGGCACAAGCAGGCGGCCCAACCTCCCGGCGCGATGCAGCGCGGGCCTTCCGCCACAGCGGAAGGCCGCGTCGGCGCGCGGAGACTCCCGGCACCTAGAGAAGGAGCACCATGACCATCGGACCAGGAACAACGGCAGGCAACGGACGGACCGCCCTGGTGGTGGGTGCCACCGGCATCGCAGGGTCCGCCCTGGTGGATACCTTGGTGGGCGAAGGCTGGGCCGTCCTTGCCCTGTCCCGCAGGCCCGGAGCCGAGCGCCCCGGGGTCCGGTGGCTCTCCGCAGACCTGACCTCGGCGTCATCGCTGGCCGCTGTGCTTGGTCCGGAGAATCCGTCCCACGTGTACTTCACCGCCTGGTCGCGGCGGGCCACCGAGGAAGACAACATCGCCGTCAACGCGGGCATGGTGCGTGACCTCCTTGCCGCCCTCCGGGGAAAGGACGTGGCCCACGTCGCCATGATGACCGGGCTCAAGCATTACCTTGGACCGTTCGAGGCGTACGCCGCAGGGGAAATGCCGGACACGCCCTTCCACGAGGAGGAACCGCGCCTTCCGGTCCGGAACTTCTATTACGCCCAGGAGGATGAGCTCTGGGCGGCAGCGGCCCGGCAGGGATTCACCTGGTCCGTGCACCGTGCGCACACGGTGATCGGGCACGCGGTGGGCAACGCCATGAACATGGGCCTCACCCTGGCGGCGCAGGCCACCCTGTGCCGGGACAGCGGGGAGCCGTTTGTCTTCCCGGGCTCCGAGACGCAGTGGAACGGCCTGACCGACATGACGGACGCAGGGCTGCTTGCCGAACACATGCTGTGGGCTTCCACCACTCCGGCGGCGGCCAACGAGGCCTTCAACATCGTGAACGGCGATGTGTTCCGCTGGCGCTGGATGTGGCCGAAACTCGCCGCCTACTTCGGCGTGGAGTGGGAGGGTTACCAGGATGCGCCCCGTCCACTCGAGCAGTCCATGGCGGGGCGGGCGGACCAATGGCGGAAAATTGCCGCAGACCACAACCTCAGCGAACCGGAACTGGACCGGGTGGCGTCCTGGTGGCACACGGACGGCGACCTGGGGCGCGGCATCGAAGTGGTCACGGACATGGGCAAGAGCAGGGACGCCGGCTTCACGGGATACCGGCGGACGCTGGACTCCTTCACGGCACTGTTTGACCGTTACCGCGCCGACAATCTGATTCCCTAAGGGGGACGAAAGGGCTCATAAAACGGCCTGCCGTACGCCGTCAGTGAACCCTGAAACTTCCTCCACCCACGCCCGGTCAAGTCCCAGTTTCCGGACGTACACTGACTGTCGCACCACGTTTGTGGACACACCGTCAGGTTGGAGCCGCCCATGCTCTGGAAGCTACTCGTTGAATACCTCCGGCCGCACCGGCCGCTGCTGGCCGCCGTCGTGGTTTTCCAGCTGGCGCAGTCCATCGCGTCCCTGTACCTGCCCACGCTGAACGCGGACATCATTGACCAGGGCGTGGCCCGGGGCGATACCGGCTACATCCTGTCCACCGGCAGCTTCATGCTGCTGATCACGCTCGCGCAGATCGTGTGTGCCGTCATCGCCGTGTACTTTGGCGCCAAGGCGGCCATGGGCCTGGGCCGGGACCTGCGCGGCGCCATCTTCGAACGGGTGGGTGAGTTCTCCGAGCAGGAAGTCACCAAGTTCGGGGCGCCCAGCCTCATCACCCGCTCCACCAACGACGTCCAGCAGGTCCAGCAGCTGGTGCTGATGTCCGCCACGCTGATGGTTGCCGCGCCCATGCTCAGCATCGGCGGGGTGATCATGGCCATCCGCCAGGACGCCCAACTGTCGTGGCTCATTGCGGTGTGCGTCCCGGTGCTGCTGATCGCCGTCGGGCTCATTGTCACCCGGATGGTGCCGCTGTTCCGCAAGATGCAGGCCCGGATCGACACCGTGAACCGGGTCCTGCGCGAGCAACTCACCGGTATCCGGGTGGTGCGGGCGTTCGTGCGCGAGGACATGGAGACGGAACGGTTCGCCGGTGCCAACACGGACGTCACGGAGGTCGCGTTGCGTGCCGGCCGGCTGATGGCGCTCATGTTCCCCGTGGTGATGCTGGTCCTGAATATTTCCAGCGTGGCGGTGATCTGGTTCGGCTCGTTCCGGATCGAGGACGGGTCCATGCAGGTGGGCACCCTGATCGCGTTCCTGAGCTACCTGATGCAGATCCTGATGTCCGTCATGATGGCCACGTTCATGGCGGTAATGATCCCGCGCGCCTCGGTGTCCGCTGACCGCATCGGCGAGGTACTGGGCACCAGTTCCAGCGTCCTGCCGCCGGAGAACCCGGTCACCAGCGCGGCGTTCGCCGGCAAGCCGCGGCGCGGCGAGCTGGAAATGCGCGACGTCGGGTTCGCTTACCCGGGTGCCGACCAGCCCGTCCTTTCCGGGATCAGCTTCACCGCCCGTGCGGGGGAGACCACCGCAATTATTGGCAGCACGGGCTCGGGCAAGACCACCCTGGTGAACCTGATGCCGCGGCTGTTCGACGTTACTTCCGGGGCGGTGCTGATGGACGGCGTCAACGTCAGGGACCTGGATCCGGACCTGCTCTGGGGGCACATCGGCCTGGTGCCGCAGCGGCCGTACCTGTTCTCCGGGACGGTGCGCAGCAACCTGCTGTACGGCAACCCCGACGCCACAGAGGACGAGCTCTGGACCGCGCTGGAGATCGCCCAGGCGCGCGACTTCGTGGAGCAGATGGAGGAGGGCCTGGACGCGCCCATCTCGCAGGGTGGCACCAACGTCTCCGGCGGGCAGCGGCAGCGGCTGGCCATCGCCCGGGCCCTGGTGAAACGGCCCGAGCTCTACATCTTTGACGATTCGTTCTCGTCCCTGGACACCGGCACGGACGCCCGGCTGCGCCAGGCACTCAAGCGCAACACCGCGGGGGCCACCATGGTGATCATCGCCCAGCGCGTCTCCAGCATCGTGGAAGCGGACCAGATCCTGGTGCTCGACGACGGCAGGATCGTTTCGCACGGCACGCACCACGAGTTGCTGGAGACGTCGGAGACGTACCGCGAGATTGTCTCGTCCCAGCTGGCAGCGGAGGAGACGGTATGAGCACGCACCGCGCAGGAACCCGCCCCGCCGGAGCCGGCCCGGGCGGAGGTGTGCCCGCTGGAACCGCAGGTGGCGGCAAAGGCGGCCAGGACGCCGTCGTACGCATCCCGCGCCCGGCCGGCGGACCCGGACGTGGCGGACCGTTCGCCGGGATGAACGTGCCGGCGGAGAAGGCGATGAACTTCAGCGGCTCCGCCAAGCGGCTGCTGGCCACCCTGCGGCCGGAACGGCTGTGGCTGATGCTGGTGCTGGTCATGGCCGTGGCGGGCGTGGTGCTGCAGGTGATTGGTCCGCGGCTGCTGGGTGAGGGCACCAACCTGATCTTTTCCGGCGTGGTGTCCAAGCAGCTGCCGCCGGGCGTGACGCAGGCGCAGCTGATTGCGCAACTGAGGGCGGCGGGGGAGAACCAGAAGGCGGACATGCTCAGCGCCATGACGCTGACGCCTGGTGCAGGGATCGATTTTGCGGCGCTGGGCAGCGTGCTGACCTGGGCGCTGGTGCTGTACGTGCTGGCGTCGGCCTTCATGTGGGGGCAGGCGTATGTGCTCAACGGCGTGGTGCAGCGGACGGTGTTCGGGCTGCGCGAGAAGATCGAGGCGAAGATCAACCGGCTGCCGCTGCGTTATTTCGACTCAATCCAGCGCGGTGAGCTGCTGAGCCGGGTCACCAACGATGTGGACAACATCTCGCAGAGCCTGCAGCAGTCCATCAGCCAGGCGGTGACCTCCGTGCTGTCCGTGGTGGGCGTACTGGTGATGATGTTCATCCTCTCGCCCACGCTGGCGCTGATCGCCCTGGTGACCATTCCTTTGACGTTGGGGATCACAGCGCTGATTGCCAAGCGCTCGCAGAAGCTGTTCGTACAGCAGTGGAAGAACACGGGCGAGCTGAACGGCCAGATCGAGGAGACCTACACCGGGCATGCGCTGGTGAAGGTGTTCGGCCGGCAGCGCGAGGTGGGGGAGCGGTTCCGGCAGAAGAACGCGGAGCTGTATGAGGCGAGCTTCGGTGCCCAGTTCATTTCCGGGCTGATCATGCCGGCCATGACGTTCATCGGGAACCTGGTGTACGTGGGGATCGCGGTGGTGGGCGGCCTGCAGGTGGCGTCCGGTGCCATGCAGCTGGGCGATGTGCAGGCCTTCATCCAGTACTCGCGCCAGTTCACGCAGCCGCTGGCGCAGCTGGGGTCCATGGCCAACCTGCTGCAGTCCGGTGTGGCCTCTGCCGAGCGGGTGTTCGAGCTGCTGGATACGGAGGAGCAGTCTGCTGATCCCGTTGGTGCTTCTTTGCAGAGTCCGGATGGTGCCGGGCGCGGGCGGCTGGTGTTCGAAGATGTGTCCTTCTCCTACTCGCCGGACAAGCCGCTGATTTCCGGGTTGTCCTTGGTGGCGGAGCCGGGGCAAACGGTGGCAATTGTGGGGCCGACCGGGGCGGGCAAGACCACGCTAGTGAACCTGATGATGCGCTTCTACGAGCTGGACGCCGGGCGGATCACGCTGGATGGAGTGGACATCACCACCATGACCCGGGACGATCTGCGCTCGCGGATGGGAATGGTTTTGCAGGATACGTGGCTGTTCGGCGGGACCATCCGGGACAACATCGCGTACGGCCGGCCCACCGCTTCCTCGGACGAGATCCTGGAGGCGGCGCGGGCCACTTACGTGGACCGGTTCGTGAGGTCGCTGCCCGAGGGGTACGACACCGTGCTGGATGACGAGGGCGCGAACGTGTCCGCGGGCGAGAAGCAGCTGTTGACCATTGCCCGGGCGTTCCTGGCCCGGCCGTCGGTCCTGATCCTGGATGAGGCGACGTCCTCGGTGGATACCCGGACCGAGGTGCTGGTGCAGAAGGCCATGAGTGCCCTGCGGTCCGACCGTACGTCCTTCGTGATCGCGCACCGCCTGTCCACCATCCGCGACGCCGACCTCATCCTGGTGATGGAGGCCGGGCAGATCGTGGAGCAGGGGAACCACGCGTCACTGCTGGCCGCCGGCGGGGCATATGCGCGGCTGTACGAGGCCCAGTTCGCGGCGCCCGTGGCGGAGGTTTAGAAGGCTTAGTGAGGCTCGATTGCTTCGTCCCGTCATATTTAGAACGTGTCGTTTCAGGCGAATCAATACCGGGTGCAGCGGGCCAGGAAGGGGTTAGGGTGTGGCCCCTGTAGTTTGATATTAATGATCACTAGTTTTGGGGGAGCAGTGCCTGACGATTTTGGCCAGAGCGGAACATTGAGTGATTCACGCGCCCAAGACGAGCCGGTTACGAGCCCGGTGACAGTCAGATTGTGCCAACCAAACCAATGGATGAGTGTCGTTGCACTAGGGGATCAGTTCAAGCGATATTTGGGTCTGTATCCCGCCGGAGCGTTGCTCGAAGCCATTCGAGATGAGCGTGTCATTGGCGCCTTTCGAGGGGGCGAGTTACTCGGGTATGTGCTTTTCGACTTACCTCGATCCGATATTCGCTTAGTTCACCTTTGTGTCGCCACCGAAAGCAGGGGTCTCGGTATCGCACGAATGCTGGTTGATGACATCGAACGACGTCATCCGGATCGTGATGGTATCCGTTTGAAATGCCGGCGAGATTACGAAGCCCATAAGATTTGGCCGAAGTTGGGGTTTCAAGCACAGAGTCTTCCGAGGGGGCGCGGTAAACAGAAGGCCGACATGACGGCGTGGTGGCGCGGCTTTGGCAGCATGGACCTTTTCGCGGCGGCATTGGAGGACGAGGAGCGTATTCTCGCGGTCCTGGATACGAACGTGGTCCTCGACGTCCTTTTGGAAAGAAGCGACACCACCGCGCAGTATCTTGGGGCGCCCGGACTTGATAACGAAGTTGTTTTCTGTCTGACGCGCTCGGTCAAGAACGAGCTCGCAAATGTTTCGGACCCGGGGCACCGACGGAAGGTCATGGATCGCTTGGCCCAGTTCCAAATATTGACTGGCGAACTTGCGGTTTGCGACGAACTGACAACCGAGCTGGTGGCCTCAGTCGCTCACCGGGAGCTGGAGAAGGACCCTAGCCTTATGAACGATGCTCGGGTCGTAGCCGAGTGCATCGTGGCCGGCGCCTCTGTCATGCTTACAAATGACGAGAATGCCACCAAGCTCCTCCGTGGAATTGCCAACACCCACGGACTCGAGATGCTCCATCCCTCGCAGCTAATAGTTGTGATCGACGAGCTGAAGGGAGTCCGGCGTGACGCACCGGACAGGATTCAGAACACCTCTTTCCTAGTCTCCGCGGCAACCGCTGGCGTCGATAGAGAACTAGACCACATGGTGAGTTCCTACCTGGGCGAAACCAAAGTCGATTTCGTCAGGCTTCTCAGGTCGAAGGCCACGACCGACGTGCGGATCATTCGTACAGCCGATAGCCTGCTAGCCGATAGCCTGCTAGCCGATGGCCTGGTGGCTACACACACGCGTGAAGAAGTACTCGACGTGGAGCTTTTACGAGTAAGAAAGTCACCCCTGGGACCTACACTTTTGAAACAGTTGCTCTACCAATTACGACAGCAGGCTCTCAGTGCTGGGTCGGCGCGGATTGTCATTTCGGATCCCAGTCCCGGTGGCGGAGAAGCGGCTCACCAAATACTGGCCGGAGAGGGCGCTCGTCGGATCGAGGGGACATGGACGATTGAAGTCGTGGATGCACAGTTAGGTCTAGAGGACATCATCCGAGGCAGACTGGAGTCCTGGGAGCTTGAACCGTGGCTGGAGTCGGAGGTTATCACCTCCAGTGATTTTGCCCGATTGGAACGCGAGCTGTGGCCACTTAAGATTCGGAATTCTGCTCTCCACTGCTATGTGGTTCCCATCAGACAGAGCTATGCCAGTGAGCTCCTTGGTTACGATTCGCCTTTGTTGGATAGGGCAGACACGTTAGGTATCAGCCGACGTCATGTGTACTACAAGTCCCCAAACTTTCACCCGGAGGGCCCTGGGCGGATACTTTGGTACGTCAGTGGTAGAGGCGGTGGCGTGATTGTGGCATCGTCGCAGCTCTTGTCGACGCATCAAGCTTCCCCCCGAGCTCTTCATTCGCGATTTCGCAAGTATGGTGTTTGGACTCTACGTGACATCGAAGAGTCTGCACGGGGAGGATCAGCGGTCGCGCTGCGCTTCGGCGACACTGAAGTCTTCCGACACCACGTGAAGCGCGCAGAAGCCGAATTGATAACAACCAGATACGGAAACCAAATTGGAACTGTACCTACTGCCCGGAGAATTTCGGACGACGCCTTCCACGAGATCTACAGCAGAGGGATGAACCGCTGATGACGTCCGGAGATAGCCCATCAAAGGCCGTTTTGATGTCGATTAAAACACGATTCGTTAAATCCATTCTTGATGGTTCGAAGACGCACGAGTTGCGACGCAAGGTCCCGAAGGACGCCGCTGGCATGCGAGTCTTAATATACTCCTCGGGAGTGGACCGAGCTATCACTGTTCATGCCGACGTCTCCGAAGTGGCTATCGGAACACCAGAAGAAATCTGGCAAAGTCACGCAATGGTATTAGGAGTTACATATAGGGAGTTCTGTGAATATTTTGCGGGCGCGGACGTTGCATACGCACTACGGTTAGACAATGTGACTAAGAGCGTGCGACCGGTCACACTTGAACAGCTACGCAATGATTACGGGCTCGAACCACCGCAGAGTTGGCGTTATGTACCTTCCGGTTTGTACAAGGAACTCGTCATGAACTCATGATGAAGTTGTGACGGGCAAGAATCTGCTGCTACTTCAGGTCTACGCGACACTCATCTTTTAGGAATGGGGGAAAGAACTCCCAAAAACCAAAGCGGACGACGACGGGTGCCCACCCGCCGTCGTCCGCTCCGCCCAAGCCCCCCAAAAAAGGGGTACTAGAAGCTCAGTGCCACAACCCCAGCGCGAACTCTGCGATCACAGTGGACAGCAGGAACGACGCCGTGATGGCCACCAGCCCCACCGGGATGATCTTCCAGCCAATGTTCTTCAGCAGCGGAATGTCCTTGCCCAGGGACAGGCCGGCCAGGGTCAGCATCACGGTGGCGATGGAGAGGAAGTCCACGGTCTTGACCGCCGCGTTCAGCGCCTCGGCCCCGAAGAACCACGGGCTGGAGATGTACGCGCCGATCGTCGTGATGAACACGATCGCGGAGATCTTCCGGGTGACCTTGGCCAGCGCAATGCTCACCAGGACCAGCGCCAGCAGGACCCCATACCCCAGCACAATCGAGAGCGACAGCCCCTTCGCCGCAACAGAAGCAGTTCCAATACCTAGCACCGTCAGCACGGATAGGGAGAGCCACAGCGGCAGCTTCATCTCGGCCGAGGACTCCGCCACCCGCTCACGGAACAGCCGGTTCTCCTCAGCCTGGGCGGCCTCGCGCTCGGCGTCGGCAGCAGATACAGCGGGAGCACCAGCACCAGCACCAGCACCAACCACCTCACGGCTCGCTTGCTTCCGCGTCAGCACCCGGTAGAACTTGTCCGCCAGCGGCAGCGCAATGTAGATGCCCACATACACACCCAGCACCGTGGTGATCAGGTTGGACACGGCGGCCATGCCAAGGACAGCGTCCTGGTCGCCCGGGTACGCGGCGGTGATGCTCGCGACGGACGCAGCCATCATGGAACCGGACCCCACGCCGGCGCCCATGGCCAGCGCCAGCGGATCGAAGATCTTCCAGTTGGCCACCAGCGAGGTCAGCAGCGTGATGAAAACGGCACCGAACAGCGTCCCGAACACATACATGGCAAGCACGCCGCGGTACTGGTCCGAGTCCGGCCCGTACTTCTCGGACACCATGGCAAACGACGGCTCACGGTCCAGCGAGAACGTGGCACCCACCGTCGCCTTGCCCATCCGCAGCAGCACAGCCAGCGGCAGCGCCAGCACGATGGTGCCCAGCAGGTGGCCCACCTCCTGCAGCAGCAGCGCCGGGCCCGCCTTCAACAGGGTGGGCAGGCTGGGGCCGATGTTGAACGCCAGCCGCGCCACCAGCAACAGCACGGCCACGCCCACCAGCGCCGCCGCCACCCGCTGCAGGTCGATGCCCAGCGGCTTGAACTTCTGGATGGACACCAGCAGGCCCAGGATCAGGCCCCACACCATGGGGAAAATGATGATGGCGCCGATGCCCAGGTCGATCTTCGCCTGCCCGATGAACTGGACGGCGAGGGCAATCACGAACGCCAAAGCGGCAATGGGGATGGTCAGCCTGGTGCCGGCCTTATCGGTCCTGGCTGTTGTGACAGTGCTCATGATGCGCCTTCCTGGGTGAAAGTACGACGGCGGTACGCCGCTTGGGTGAAGCGTTGACGTTGGGAGGGGGTTGAGGCAGCCGCGGCAACTGTCCAGGCCAGCGCGGTGCCGGCCTCGAACATCACCCCGTACGCCTGCGGAGTGTCCGCCAGGGCGGCGAACGCGTGCGAATGGATGGGAACGTCCGCACCGGGAATGCTCAGCCACGGGTGCAGGGACGGGATGACCTGGGAGATGTTGCCCATGTCCGTGGAACCGCCGCTCAGGCCTGCCGCAGGGGAGGTGTCCTTGCCGAACGCGTCCATCGCCGCCGTCCAGTGCGCGGCGAGGTCGTCATCCTGGATCAGCGGCTCGTACAGCGGTTCGGTGTCCTCGAACACCAGCGTGGTGCCGGTGGCCAGCGCCGCCCCTTCGAAGCAGCGCCGCACCCGCACCAGCAGCGCCTCGAACTCGGGCAGGGTGAAGGCCCGGCACTCGAATTCCACCACGGCTTTCTCCGGAATGACGTTGGTGACGTGGCCGGCCTCCGCCACAAAGCAGGCGATCCGGTGGTCGGACGGGATCTGTTGGCGCAGCAGCCCGATCGCCACCTGGCTCAGCACCGCCGCATCGGCGGCGTTGACTCCCAGGTGCGGGGCCGCAGCCGCGTGAGCGGCCTTGCCGGTGAACGTCGCCTTGTAGCGGCCCACGGCCTGGGCGCTGGTCCCGGCTGGGTTGTAGGTGACCCCGTCCTGGACCGGGTGGACCATCAATGCCAGCCCCACGCCGTCGAACGCTCCCTGCTCCAGCATCAGCGCCTTGCCGCCGCCGTGCTCCTCCGCGGGGGTGCCGATGGCCTTGAGCGTGATGCCCAGCTCGTCCACGTACGGCTGCAGCGCAAGGGCCGCGGCCACCGACGCGCCGGCGATCAGGTTGTGCCCGCAGGCGTGCCCGATTCCCGGCAGCGCGTCGTATTCCACGCAGAGCGCCACGGTCAGGTCGCCGCTGCCGGCGGTCGCCGTGAAGGCGGTGGGCAGCCCGGCGCTGCCGTGCTCCACCTCGAAGCCGCCCTCAGCCAGCAGCGCGGTGATGGCCTCGGCAGACTTCACTTCCTCGAAGGAGAGTTCCTTGAAGCCGTGGATGTCCTTGGCCAGCGCCTCCACGCGGGGTTTCCAGCGTTCGACGCCGTCCGCCAGGGCAGTGCGCAACGCACCTGCGGCGGGGGTTGTGTCAGTCGTGTGCACGGGTCTCCTAGTAGGACAGTGACGGGAAGGGGGATCCGGCGCCGCGCGTTGGCACCCACACGGCCTTGGTCTGGGTGTACTCGTCCAGCACGCCCGGGCCGGAAGAACGTCCGTGGCCGGAATCGCCGAAACCGCCGAAGGGGACGGCCACATGGATGGTCTTGTAGGAGTTGATCCAGAACGTGCCGGCCTTGACCTCGCGGGCCACGTGGTGGGCGCGGGACACATCCGAGGTCCACACCGCCCCGGCCAGGCCAAAGCTGGTGTTGTTGGCGCGGGCGATGGCCTCGGCCTCGGTATCGAACGCGTCCGCCCCCACCACGGGGCCGAACACTTCGGTGGTTTCAAGCCGGTTCGCCGGGGTGACGCCGTCCAGCAGCGTGGGCATGACCCAGTGGCCGCCTTTCAGCGCCGAGCCGCTCAACGCCTCCGGCAACGCTGACCCGGTGAGGCGACGGCCGCCGTCGTCCATTCCCGCCTCGATCAGGCCGGTGACGGTGGCAAATTGCTGCGCGGTGATGATGGGGCCCACCTCGGTGTCTGCGCTGAGCGGATCACCCACCCGCAGCAGGGCGGCCTTGGCGGCGACCATCTCCACGAACTGGGCGTGCACTCTGCGCTCCACCAGGAGCCGGGACCCGGCCACGCAGGACTGGCCCGCACCCGAGAAGATGGCGGAGATGGCGCCGTCCGCGGCTCGGTCCAGGTCGGCGTCGGCGAAGACGATATTGGCGCTCTTGCCGCCGAGCTCCAGCAGGGCCGGGATACCCGCCTGGGCTGCGGCCACGGCGACACGGCGCCCGGTGGGGACCGAACCGATGAAGCTGACTTTGCCCACCCGCGGGTCGGTGGTGAGTGCCGCGCCCACGGTCTGGCCCAGGCCCGCGGCGACGTTGAAGACGCCCGCCGGCAGGCCCGCTTCATGGGCGATCTGGGCCAGCCGGACCGACGACGCCGGGGTGAATTCGCTGGGCTTGATGATCACCGCGTTGCCAGCGGCCAATGGGGCGGCAGAGTTCCAGCCGGCGGTGAACAGCGGTGCGTTCCAGGGCGTGATGGCGACGACGACGCCCCACGGCACGCGCTCGGTGTACGTGTGCCAGTTGCCCGGAACGGGGATGGTCTGCCCGGTGAGCTTGTCCGCCCACCCGGCGTAGTACCCGAACATTTCGGCCACCTTGGCCGCCTCTGCCCGGGCGTCCCGGATGGGCTTGCCGGTGGTGGCGGACTCGAGGATGGCCAGTTCCTCGGCGTGCTGCTCCACGGCGCGGCTGACGTTCCGGAGGATGGCGGCCCGCTCGAAGCCGTTCAGCGCGCCCCAAACCCGGGCGCCCGCCGTCGAACTTTCCACGATGGCGTTGGCGCCCTCGGCGCCGGGGTCCGCGTAGGTGGCGAAGGGCTCGCCGGTGGCGGCTGCCGTGAGCGTGATGCTGTCTCCGCTTCCGGTGGCGACGCGGCCGTCAACGAACGCGCCGAGGCCGCCCGGGAAGGCGGCGTCCAGGACCGACCTGGCGGTGGCCGTGGAGGAGGAGGTGGGTGCTGTGGTGATACTCAAATTCTTGTTTCCTTTGGGGGATGTTGTCGCTGCTGGCTCTAAGCGGCGGAGATGGAGGCCGGGGCGCCGGCCGGGGTGATGGCGGGGGCCACCGTTCGGGCGATCTCGGTGAAGTCAGCCCGCGGGCCAAGGACTGCAAGGGCGTCCTGCCACTGGTTGGCGACGGCGGCCAGAAGCGCGGGCTTCTCGCCGATTTGGGCGGCAACGTCCACGGCAAGGGCGGCGTCCCGGGCCATCAGGCCCATGGAGAAGCCGGAATCGTGCGTGCCGGTGAGGACCCAGTTGGGATACATGGCGGCCGAGACTTTGCTGCCGCCGGAGGCTCCGCTGATGCTGGCCGCTGCCGTGGCGGGGTCGATGCCGTAGGCCTTGGCCACGCCCAGCGCTTCGCCCACGGAGGCGAGGTTCGCGGCGGCCAGGACGTTATTGAGGAGCTTGACCACGTTGCCGCTGCCGGGTGCGCCGATGTGGCTGTAGTTGCCGCCGGTGAGCGCCAGCAGGACCGGCTCGGCAGCTTTCAGCGCGGCGTCCGTGGCACCCACGAAGGCGCTGAGCGTTCCCGTTGCGGCGCCGTCGCGGCCACCGGAAACGGGGGCGTCGATGAACGCCGCACCGGCGGCCTCCGCGAGCTGGGCCATGTGCTTGCTGGTGGCGGGCTCGGAGGTGGTGGTGTCAATGATGGCGACCGTTCCCGTGCTGGCCAGGAGCTGCGGCACGGTGGTTTCGACGATGCCGGCAGCGGGCAGTGAGAGGACTGCGTAGGGTGTTCCGGCCAGGCTGGACAGGGTGTCCGTGGTGCCGATGCCGGTTTCTTCGGCTGCTTGGCGGGCGGCTTCCGAGGGGTCGAAGCCGGTGACGTCCCAGCCCGCCTTGTGCAGGGTGGCGGCCATGGCTCCGCCCATGGCGCCGAGGCCGATGACGGCGACGCGGTTGTTTTGTGGCTCGTTCATAGAGGTACTCCTGGGTGGCTGTTGGTGGTTCTGCGTGCGCGGTTCTGTCTTTGCGGCGCAGCTAGTCGAGGTAGATGTCCAGGTCTTTCCAGAGCTGCTGGGTGCGGCGGATGGTGGCCCGGCTGCGCTCCGGATGTGCTGCCTCCATGCCGGCCAGCAGGCCGTAGACCAGTGAGTTTGCGGCGGTGACGGACTGGAAAAAGGAGATGCCTTCGGAAGCCACCACCAGGAGGTGGTCCGCGGCGGTGGCCAGGCGGCCGCGGCGCAGGTCGCTGATGGCAACAACCGTTGCGCCCGCCTCTTTCGCGGCTTCGGCGGCAATGATGATCTGCTTGACGGAGCGCCACATGTTGATCACCACCAGGACATCACCGGGCCCAAGGCTGTTGGTGCTGGACGCCAGGTGGGGGCCGGCACGGTTTTCCAGGCTGATCGGGTAACCCATGGTGGAACCCAGGTGGGCCATGACGCTGGCGGGGCCGGCAAAGGAGCCGATACCGACGACGGTGATGGACTTCGCTGACGCCAGCGCGGCGATGGCCGCCTCGGCTTCCTCGGGGGTGTTCGAGTCCAGCGTCAGGCGGAGGTTTTCGATGTCGTGGGTGATGGCTTCGTACAGCGGGCTGCGGGTTTCGCCGTGCTCGGTCAGGGTGTCCTCGGTGGAGATCATCACCAGGTAGCGGGACCGGAGTTCCCGCTGCAGGTCAGGCCAGCCGCGGTAGCCCAGGTGTTGTGCCGTGCGGACCACGGAGGAGCTGTTCACGTCCGCGCGCTGGGCAATCTCGGCGATGTCCGCGTAGGAGGACAGCTGCGGGTTGCGGCGGATGACCTCCACCACGCGGCTCTGGGCCTTGGTCAGCGCAACGTCCGGCAGGGCATCACCAAGCCACGCGTGGGAGCTGATGCCGGAGCCGTTGCCGTCAATGTCGGCGGCGCGCCCGGGTGCCGGCTCTGCTGCTGACACTGCTGCCGGCTGGGTTGCCTGCCCTGGTGCCTGCTCTTCTGCCTGCTCTGTGGAAGCGCTGGGGTTCACGCTGGTGCCCGTCCTGTAACGCAGATCACTCTGCAAGTTCAATTGCATCTAATGTACTCTGCAATTTCGTTTGCGAACAGTGTTTTGCGTTTCAGGGATGTAAAACCTAGCCTGCTGCGGCCCTTTCAACCGACAAGAGCCTCGCGTAGTTCAAGCACATGCTCGCGCCCTCGTTGGCCGGAACCCTGTTCCCGTCCACGCTTACGTGGTCCCCGCGGGTCAAGACCGAGCCGTCCGGCAAAACCGCAGCCTCCCCGTCCAGGCTGGTGCCCGCCGGAAAGATCAAGGTCCAGTCGGTGCCGTCCTTCCCGAGCAGGATGAGGCAGCCGGCGCCATCCCTGGACACCTGTCCCGCCACCGTGGCTTCCACCCGCGGCCCTGACGGTGCACTCTCGACCGTGAGTGCCTTGGTGCCCCCATCCGAGACGAGCAGCTTGGTGGTGAGCTCCTGCTGGACCGCGGGAGCGGGACTCGCGGCAGCCGGTTGCGCGGGATCCTGCGCTGAACAGGCCGCCAGCGCGAAAAGGGCTGCAACGGCCGTGCCGACGGTAATGGTGTGCTTCATTTCTGTTCCCCCTACAGAAAGCTGAAATCCCAGCCTACGGCCCGGAACCCGTACCCGCAGGCTCCCTTCAGCACCTTGGCGAGGCGTACGACGGCGGGTGGGCACCCGCCGTCGTACGTCTCCGTGCTGCGCGGCTGCTTTGGTACCTCGCGGGCTGTCTGTTCCAGCCGGGGTGCAGGTTGTTGGCGTCACCCCAAAATGTCAGACCCTGCTGCGAAGATTTTGGTTATGGAAGCCGGTGTGGTGGCAGGTGCGGGAGGCAGGGCGGCAATCGCCTCTGCGGTCGCCTCTGTGGCCGGGCTGGTCCATGAATTGGAGCGGGTCGTGGCCGGAGGCAGCCCGGCTGGCGCAGGGCCCGATCCGTTGCGGGAGCTGTCCGAAGCCTCCCTTGAGGGACTGGAAGTGCTGGCCCGGATTGAGGCGGCAACAGCCGCGGCCAAGGTCCGGATGATCGCCCTCCACGCGGAGGCGGCAACCCTGTTGGAGGCACCCCCGGCCGGCGCTTACAGGGAATCAGCCCAGGAAATGACAATGGTGGCGGAGATCGCCTGCGTACTCACCATCGGCGAACGCGCCGCATCGGCCCTGCTGGGGCAGGCCCATGCGCTGACCACCACGTTGCCGGCGGCTCTGGATGCGTTGCAGGCGGGCACGATTTCATGGCAGCACGCCCGCGCCGTGGTCGACGAAACCACAGGGCTCGATCCCGCACGTGCTGCGGCTTTGGTGGCCCACTTCTTCGACCCCGAGGATCCGAACCCTGCCCGCGGCGCCGCGCCCGGAGACCTGGTGCCGTCGCGCTTCCGGCGGAAGGTCCGGGCCTGGCGGGAGCGCACCTTTCCGGAGTCGCTGGAAGAGCGGCACGCAATTGGCGTGGCGGACCGGCGAATGGAATACCGGCCGGACGTGGACGGCATGGCGTGGCTTTCCCTGTACCTTCCCGGCGATACGGCCTGCGCGGTGTGGAATAAGGCGTCCGCTGTGGCCCGCGGGTTGCAGGGCCCTGGGGAGGGCCGCACCCTGACCCAGTTGCGTGCAGATGTCGCGGCCGCACTCCTGATGGGTGCCAGGGCTGGTGGCGCGGCTGTTGCCGGCTCGAACCCCGCGGCCGGCTCGAACCCCGGGGCTGCGGGAGACGCCTCGAACCGCGACGCCTCGAACCCCGGTGCCGCCGGCGACGTCGGCCACGATGCCGGCCGCTCGTTCGATGCCGGCAACGGCCCCCATACCGAGGACGGCAACCCTTACGCCGTTGACCTGAGCAGGATTCCCACACCAAGAGCAGACGTCCTGGTCACAGTGCCCGTCTTTTCCCTTCTGGGTCTCACGGATGAACCGGCCGACCTGGACGGGTTTGGTCCCATTCCGGCGTCCATGGCTCGCAGGCTTGTGGCAGACGGGGCTGGTTCGTTCTACCGGGTGCTGGTGGACCCGCGGGACGGGGCGCCGCTGGAAATCGGACGCACCAGCTACCGGCTGCCGGAAAGCATGAAGCGGTGGATCCGGATGCGTGACGGCAGGTGCACTTTCCCCGGCTGCAGCAACCACACCCAGGACAACGAAACAGACCACCTCACCGCCTGGCAACACGGTGG
Organism: Arthrobacter sp. 135MFCol5.1; assembly: GCF_000374865.1. GTDB lineage: Bacteria > Actinomycetota > Actinomycetes > Actinomycetales > Micrococcaceae > Arthrobacter. The sequence continues at coordinate 312,589 of NZ_KB895453.1, forward strand.
AACCACTGGAATCAGCAACCTCGGGCAGCTGTGTCCCAAGCACCACCGCCTGAAACACAGCTCCACGTGGACGCCTACTCCGGCCACCATGAACGAGCCACCCGGATGGACTTCCCCTGCCGGCCGTCACTATCCGGCCGAACAACCTGACTGGCAGAAACCGCAATGGCCGCCCGGATTCCCGGCAGCCGAATGGATCGTTCCGCCGGGCTGCCCGCCGGGTGGGGCCAGCCCCTTCGAGGAAATCATCGTGGCGTACCTCGCCTCGTGACGCCACGGCACAAAGTTAGAACTCTGCTGCGGCGAAACCGGCGTGCCAATGCAGTGAAGGCGGACGATGCAACGAAGGGGACGACGGCTGATGCGTGCCGGCCGTCGGGGGTCGTCGGGGCGGTGCCTGGCGGTGGTCTGTCCGGGTGTCCGCCGTCGTCCGGGCGTGTCGGTGTCCATCCTTGTGCGCGCCGTCATCCGTTCCGTGCCCAGCGATGTCCCAACCCGTTCATCCCTACGCAACCACCACGTCCACCACCGTTCGTTCGGGCGGACAAGCCTTGGCAGGCACCCACTGCCCGGCGGCTCGCGATACGCAGGGCGGAAGGCCCACCGTCCAAGGAGTACCCGTGTTCGTAAGATCCACCCTGGCCACGCTTGCCGTCCTCGCCACCCTCGCCGGAGCAGCCGCAGCTCCCGCTCAGGCTGCCGACAACACAAGCGACAGCAGCCAGGCCTTCACCTTCGGCGTCATCGGCGACATTCCCTATGGGGCGGCTGAGATCGCAAAGTTCCCGTCACACATCCAGGACCTCAACGCTGACAAGGACCTGAAGTTTGTAGCACACGTGGGCGATATCAAGAACGGCTCCTCCGTCTGCTCCAACGAGTACTTCTCCTACATCCGCTCCCAGTTCGACACCTTCACCCACCCGCTGGTCTACACGCCGGGCGACAACGAATGGGTGGACTGCCACCGAACCAACAACGGCGCCTACAACCCGCTGGAGCGCTTGGACAAGATCAGGGAGGTGTTCTTCAACGAACCTGGCAAGACGCTCGGCGCCACCATGCCCGTCAAGAGCCAGGCGAACCTGGGGCTGCCCGAGGACGTCCGCTTCACCAAGAACCGGGTGGCTTTCTCCGTTCTGAACGTCCAAGGCAGCAACAACTCACTGCTCCCGTGGACTGGGCTGGGCAAGACCGCTCCCACGCCGGAACAGCTCGCCGAGGTGGAACACCGCACGGACGCCGTCCTGGCCCAGATCCACCAGACCTTCGCCGATGCCAAGCGCAGCAACGACCGGGCCGTGGTACTCATGCAGCAGGCGGACATGTTCGATCCCGCGCTGCTCGCCGACGCCGCCGCCGACCCCAACACCGTGTCCGGCTTCCGGGAGATCGTGCAGGCGATCGTGGACGAAACGAACCGCTTCGACGCCCCTGTCTACCTCGTCAACGGCGACAGCCACGTCTTCGCCCAGAACAAGCCCCTTGCCGCCGGCTCGCCCTGGCTGGATATCTACGGTGCGCCGGCCGCGGACAACCTGCAGCGCATCACCGTGGACGGCGCCAATAACGCCGTCGACTACCTCCGCGTCACCGTGTCAGGCAACAACGCCAAAGGCGCAGACGTCCTGAGCTGGGAAAAGGTCCCGTACAGCGGGTAGCACCACACTGAAGCGGACGACGGCGGGCGCCCACCCGCCGTCGTCCGCTTTCCCGTGTGCCGGAAACCGGCCGTCCTAGAGCCGGAGCTCCATGAACACGCTGTGGGGATCCAGCACATAGCCGGCGAATGGTGCGCACTCGGTGAATCCGTGGCGGGCATTGAGGCGTCGGGCCGGGGCGAAGTAGTCCTCGGTCCCGGTTTCCAGGTAGACGCGCTCCAGGTTCCGGGACCGCGCGTCGGCGAGGATGTGCCGAAGCATGAGGCTGGCGACGCCTCGTCCCCGAGCCGATGCGGTGGTGCGCATGGACTTGATCTCGCCCTTCCCGGCTGCGCCCGGCGTGGACTCTAGGAGCTTGAGCGCCCCGCACCCCAGCAGTGCACCCTGCTCGCGCGCGGTCCAGAGCGTGATGGATGGGGCGGAGAGCGCAGAGTGGTCCAGCGCGTGGACGCTTCCGGCCGGCGACGTGGCGTACATGTCGGCCAGGTGCTCGCTCAGGAGCCGGTGGACGTCGTCGCGCTCGGGGCTGTCCCGCTCTATGGAAACCATTACTTCAAAGGTACCGGTTGCCTGCGGCGCCGCGGTGTGCGACTATTCGGGGGATCGTGATCCGAACGCAGGAGGTGAGACCCATGAATGCAGTATCCGCAATGGGTGCTCCCTCGCAGTCCACGATCGCGCGGCTGAACTAGCCGCCACCGGGAGCGCCGCACAGGCTATTCGCGAAAGGCGACTCCCATGAATACAACACCTTCCTCCCAACCACGCCCCTCCGACGGTCCACTTCCCGGCCGCGCACTGGTCCTCGGCGGGGGCGGATCAACAGGCAATGCCTGGCTGATTGGCGTCCTGGCCGGCCTCGCCGATGCCGGACTGGACCTCACCCGGGCCGACCGGGTCATCGGTACCTCCGCCGGATCCACGGCCGCAGCCCAAATCGCCGGGGCGCCCCCGGCTGAACTATATGCCGCCATCCTGGACGCGCCGCTGCCGCCACAACGCCGCCCTCCAGCCGGCCACGCCCCTGCCAGGCCGGTGTCCGACCACCTGGAGCGGACCGGCAGGATCATTGCCGCCGCCGAGGATGCGGCCGACATGCGCCGCCGGATGGGTGCGGTTGCCCTGGAAATGGCGGCTGCCCGGAACCCTTCAACGGCGACCGCTCCGGTGCAGGACAGTTCTCCCCAAGAGAGTTCAGCCCAGGGCGGTTCCCTCCGGGAGCAGTGGCGCGCAACAGTTGCAACGCGGCTCCCCACGCTCGAATGGCCGCAGCACGAGCTGCTGATGACCGCGGTTGATGCCCACAGTGGCGAACCGGTGGTGTTCCACCGGCACAGCGGCGTGGACCTGGTGGACGCCGTGGCCGCCAGCTGCGCCAGCGGCTTCGCGTACGGGATCGGGAACAGCAGCTATATCGACGGCGGCTACCGGCGCAACGAGAACGCCGACCTGGCGGCCGGGTGCGGGCGGGTGCTGGTCCTCTCGCCCTTCGGGGGCAGGACACGGATGCCGCTGGAGTGGAACATGCAGCTCGCAGCGCAGGCCGATGAGCTGCGGGCCGCCGGCAGCGTGGTGGAAACGGTCTTCCCGGACGCCGGCTCGGAACACCTGTTCGGTGCCAACGCCATGGACCTGCGGCTGCGCCCCGCAGCCGCCCAGGCTGGCTACACCCAAGGTAGGGCCCTTGCCGGGCGGCTTGCCGCCTTCTGGAGCTGACGCCGCCGGGGACGCGTTCGACCCCGGGTACGCCTTCGACGGCGGGTGGGCGCCCGGCGTCGAACGTGCCCCGCTACAGCGTGGCCAGGAAATCCTCCGCGAACCTCTTCACGCCGTCCCATTCGGTGTAGACGTAGTCCCGGGACGTATCGGTGTCCAGGGAGCCCTTGTCGCCGGCGATCTTCTTCATGATGAGGCGCTTGATGAACCCGTAGTGCGTGTACAGCAGGGCGCCCCCGAACAGCGCCACATGGGCCGGCCGCCAACCGGTTTGCTCCTCGAACTCCCGGACGTAGCTCTCGGCGTTTTCGGCATCCCCGTGCGCGGCCAGGCTGACGGAGAACAGGGCGGATGGGAGCCGCTCCAGGGTTTCCCGGTTCTTCCGGACAAAGTCCTGGACGTACTCCTCGTGCTTGCCCATGTGCACCGATGCCCCCACCAGGACCGCGTCACACCCGGGCGGGATCGAGTCGCCTGCCTGCTTGATGTCCGCAACGCGGGCCTGGTGCCCATGCGCCTGGATGACGTCCCCAATGAACTCGGCGATCCTGGCCGTCTGGCCCTCGGTGGTCCCGTACGGGATGTAGATGCTGCCCATCGTTGGCCTCCTGGCGGTGTCCGGATCGGGTCCTGTATTACCTTGCCGAATTCCCGGTCCGTGGCGTAGGGCCCAACGTCCCGGAAGTTTTTGGCGCATGAGCCTTTGGCACTTCTCAGAGGGGATGACAAAAGGAGCGAAGAATGTCGGAGGCGGTCAAAATTATGAAGTCGCCATAACTGGCGAGGTCACGTCATTGGTCCCGATTCTGCCGCCAATCCAAGCCCCAGGCCGGGCAGGACGGCGGGACTGGCTAAAAAAGCAAAAGAGCGTATGGTGGCCGTTAACGCGAGAGAAGGGCGTGGTTCCGGTGTCTGGAAAATCAAAAGGCGGAGCGGCCAAAAAGGTCGGCAAGTCGATCCTTGAGAAACGTGCCGAAAAAAAGGCGAAAACCGAAAGCAGTGAGCTTCACGTTATAAAGCAGCGCAAGAACCACCGTTGACCGGGCTGCCGGCCAGGACTCCTAGCCCGGCTGGCTGCCTGTAGGCCGCCAGGGACGCTACTCCGGACCCTTGTCGATGACGCAGAACCGGTTGCCGTCCGGATCCTCAAGCACCACGAAGTCCGGGTCCTCCGGGTACATATCCCAGTCCACGCGCTTGGCGCCGAGGGAGACCAGCCGCTCCACCTCCGCGGCCTGATCGTCCGCGTACAGGTCCAGATGGATCCGCGGGTAAGCCTGGACAGATGTTTCGCTGAGCATGAGGGACAGGTGGGCGCCGGGGCCCGACGACGGTTCGAGGGTCACCCAGGTGTCGTCACCAGGTTCCCGGGGGACATAGCCGAGGGCTTCATGCCAGAAGGTGGTAGCGGCGGCGACGTCGTTGACGCCGAGGACGATGGTGCCGATGGTCAACATCCGCCCAGCCTAAACCGGCCGGGGCAGGTCCGGCTAGACTCGCCTGCATGGGGGAAAACAACACATCCGGGGAAGAACGACCATCCAAACGCGCCAAACTGCCCGCCGTCGTCGTGCCCTGCCTCGGTCTGGCGGCAGTGCTGGCCGGCTGCCTCGTCGCGTACCTTAATCGCGACTTCACGGGCTGGGTTGCCTACGCTCCCTTGAGCAACCAGCCTTTCAGCGCCAACGGGGCTGCGTTCATCACGCAAGGCACGCAGGCGGGCCTGGCTGTTGCCGGCGTGGGACTGCTGGTGCTCTCTTTCTGGGCAGGCATGGTTGCGGGCCGTCGGGCTGGCTCCGTCCGCCGCTAGCAGGGGAAGACCGCCAGGCCCTGCACGCCGCCAGCGGTGGCAACGGGGACATGGATCTCGGGAAGTTGCTCGAACGCCGGTTTGGCGAACCAATAGCCCTGGAGCAGGCGGACACCGGCTGCCTGCAAAACCCGGTATTCCGCCTCCGTTTCGATGCCCTCGGCGAGCACGGTGATGTTGAGGTCCCCGGCGATGGCCACGATGCCGGCGACCACTGCCTGCCGTGCGGGACTGCCGTCGATGCCGCGGATGAGCTTCATGTCGATCTTGATCAGGTCCGGCTGGAAGTCGACCAAGAGTCCCAGGCCTGCATGGCCGGCCCCGAAGTCGTCGATCGCCGTGATGAAGCCGTGCTTGCGGTATTCGGTGATGATGTTGGTCAGGTGGGCGGTGTCTGTGACTTCTTCGTTCTCCGTGAACTCGAACATGATCGAGGACAACGGGAAGTCGGCTTTCGCAGCCGCAAGCAGTGTCGCGCGGAGGCAGGCGGCCGGTTCATAGACCGCGTTGGGCATGAAGTTGATGGAGAGCATCAGGTTCTCGCCGGCCGGGAAGAGGCGCGCCGCCAGTTCGATGGCCTTGACGCGGCAGTCCTGGTCGAAGCGGTACTTCTGCTCCGGGGAGACCCTCCGCAGGACCTCGTACGCGCCTTCGCCCGCCACGCCCCGGACCAGCGCCTCATAGCCCCACACCCTGCCGGCAACAGCGTCATAGATCGGCTGGAAAGCCATGCTGAAGTCGATATCAAGCCGTGAAGATGTGGTGCAGCCGTCGCATGCCAAAGTTGGGGTCCTCTCGAATGGTTACTCAAGAGTAGGACACAGCCGGGCAGGTGCGCGGGATAATCCTTTCGCTGTTCACCCAACATCAGATGATACGTCGGATAATTCCGACATATACTGCCATTGTGCTTCCTGATGTTTTTACCGCCGTCTCCAACCCGGCGCGGCGCGTCATCCTCGACGAGCTCCGGGACGGGCCCCGAACAGCGGGTGAACTCACGGGGCTGCTGGACCTCAGCCGCCCCGCCGCCTCCGAGCACCTGGCAGTCCTGCGCGAGGCAGGTCTTGTCCGGGAAGAACGCCAGGGCAGGAACAGGGTGTACCACCTGCAGCCTGCCGCCCTCGCCGAGATCGGCGGCTGGGTGAAGCACTTTGAGCACTACTGGAACCAGCGGCTGGATGCGCTGGCCGACCTTCTGGACGAGGAGAAACCGTCATGACAGATAACGCCATCCGGCTCGAACGCCGCTTCCCGCATCCCGCAGCGGCGGTCTGGGCCGCACTCACCACGCCCGAACTGCTGGCACGGTGGTGGGCGCCGGGCAACATCGCACCCGCCGTGGGCCACCGCTTCACCATGGACATGGACTCCTGGGGCCGGCAGCAGTGCGAGGTACTCGCCGTGGACCCGGGCACGTCCATCAGCTTCCTCTTCGCCGAAGGACAGCTGGACACCACCATCACCTGGCGGCTGGAACCCATTGACGGCGGCACGATCCTCCACTTCGAGCACGCCGGCTTCCGCCTCGATACCCCCATGGGCCGCCATGCGATCGAAGGCATGGGCAACGGCTGGCCGGGCCTGCTGGCAAGGATTGACGGGCTGCTCGCCGAGGTCTCCTGAGATCGGCGCATACCTGCTACGCTCCACGTAGTTGGTCCGTCGATGAGCCTTCAGGCGGCCACCAGCCACCGGCAGCTTCACGTGTAAGCGGGGTATCCAGCATGGCCGTCGCGGAAATCCAGGTGGACCAGCGCGTGATCGGAATCGACTCCCGGCGGTTCGCCTCGGTGGAGAAGGCGCTGGTGGAGCTGATCACCAACAGCGACGACAGCTACGCGCGCCTGGAAAGGGCCGGCGGCCAGGTCACCGGCAGGATCGTGGTGGGCTATGAGCGCCACCACGCCGGCGCGGTCCTGACGGTCAGCGACCAGGCGCAAGGAATGTCCTTCGAGCAGGCCGGCCGGATCCTTAGCTACGGCGGCGCACACAGCCCCCTGGCCCGCGGCGAGGGCGCCGGTCGCGGGTACTTCGGGCGCGGACTGAAACAGGCCATCTTCGGCCTGGGCCACGGCTGGATCGAAACCATCCAGGGCGGCAGGTTCACCCGCATCGACGTCTTCCGTGGCGAAAACGGCGGCTACCTCTACGACGACGACGGCGCCGACCGCGAGGCCTTCCCTGCGGATTACGCCCGGCTGGGAATAGACGACGGCGGGATCCCCGCAGAGGGACGGAACGGCACCAAGGTGACCATCGTCGTCGACAATCCCCGTGCCACGATCACGCAGCAGGCGACCCTGCTGCAGCTGCTCGCGGACAACATCTACCTGCGCGACGTGCTGGGCCGCCGCAACGTGGAACTGGTGCGCGGGACTGCGGGCACCGACGGCTACAGCAGGGACGCCATCCGCTTCGAAGAACCCCCGGCCGCCACGCTCATCGGCCCGGACCGTCCCGGAACCTTCACCGTTGACAGCGTGGATTATGCCTTCACCGTCACGCTCAAGCGGGCCAACGGCGTTGAACTGGCCATGAAGGGCGACGAGCGCACCGCCGGCCTGGTGGTGGAATCCGGTATGGCCGTCCTGGACTGCCAGATGTTCGACTACGAAAACCAGGTAGGCACGGAGTACCTTTTTGGCACTGTCAGGTGCCCGTCGCTGACCGAAATGCTGGGCCGGGGCAAAGCAATCATCAGCGACGAACGCGAGGGGCTGAACCCCAAAGATCCGTTCGTTGCCGCCTTCTCCGCCGCCGTGAGCCGGATGATCGCCGGGGCCGTGCAGGCAGAGAAGGAAAAACTCACCCACCTGGAACGCGCCACCACCTCCGGACGCACTGCCGAAATGATCGAACGCCTGCTGCAGCACATGAGCGCTGCCGCCGTCCTGGACCTGGGCCTGGACACCGGACGAGTCCGCGACGCCGGGACCGGGGAACCGGCGTCAGCGGCGCTGCGGTTCACCACGCCGTTCTACTACCGCCCGCCAGGGCATCCGTTCCACGTGGCCCTGCTGCTGGATCCCGGCCAGCTCCCCGCCGGCGGGCTTCTGGAATTCGATGTTGACCTGCCGCCATCGATCCGACTGGTCCCGGTCCCGGTGTCCATTCCCGTTTCCGGTGTGCAGGACACAACCCGGCTTGAATGGACGGCTACCGGGGACCGGCCCGGAGACCAAGGGGAAATCACCGTGCGTGCCGGGGACTACTGGGCGCTCAGCGAAATCGTCATCGCCGAACACGCCTCACGTCGAAGCGCGGACCAGCCGCCGCACCCTGCAGTCCCCGGTTACGGCACCCCGCCGGGCGCGCGCCACCAGGCCCACCGTCCCGGCCGGGACCATGGCGTTGACCTCTTCACCGGCTACGACTTCCGCAACCTCCACAACACCACCGACCGGGCCGTTTACAGCGAGGCGGAGCACAAAGTCATCATCAACACCGCCGCGCCCACCGTGCAGCTGTACGTCGATGGCCGCGGCCGGTTCCGTGACTCCGCCCGGCTGTTGCTGGCCGAGTTGTTCCTCGACGTGATCGCGGAGGAACTGGCGCGGCGCCGGGTGGAGCAGAACGGCCACGCCGGCGACCTTGACGCCTTCCGGAAAGCCAAGCGCAGCATCATCGGCCGCTACGGCAGTGAGGTCCACCGGACGTTCCTGGGGTGACACCGCGTAGGTCGGGTGGCACCACGCAGCTCGGGTGGCACCACGTAGGTCGGGTGGCACCCCCCAGCGCCGCTTCAGGGCTGGAACCGGTAGCCGATGCCCGCCTCGGTCAGCAGGTGGCGGGGGTTTCCGGTGTCCGGCTCGAGTTTGCGGCGCAGCTGTGCCATAAAGACGCGCAGGTAGTTTGAGTCCTTGGCATAGGCCGGGCCCCACACATCGGTCAGGAGCTGCCGGTGGGTGATCAACTTTTCCGGATTCCGCACCAGGATCTCCAGGATCTTCCACTCGATGGGCGTCAGCCGGACATCCGCTCCCTCCCGGCTCACCCGGTGCTTGGCCAGGTCCACCGTGAAGTTCTCCGTGACCACCACCGGCTCCGGTGGCTGCAGGTCCGCGGACCGGCGCAGCAGCGCCCGCAGCCGGGCCAGCAGTTCGTCCGGTCCGAACGGCTTGGTCAGGTAGTCGTCGGCGCCGGCATCCAGGGCTTCAACCTTGTCCTCCGAGGTATGCCGGGCCGAGAGCACCAGGACCGGGACACGGCTCCATTCCCGCAGTTCCTTGATCACGGTGACGCCGTCGATGTCCGGCAGCCCAAGGTCCAGGATCACCAAGGCCAACGGATTCTGGGTGGCTGCCAGCAGCGCTGACCTCCCGTCAACGGCAGTGGTGACAGCATAGCCGCTGGTTTCGAGGGCAAGCTTCAGGATCCGCAGCAGGTGCGGGTCATCATCCACTACCAGGACGCCCGTCACTGCTGATCCGCCGTTGATGCCTGGAACGGGGCCTGGTGGATCCGCCGGGCCAGGAACGACTGGGGCACCACTGGCGCCTGTCCGTGGGGTCCGTCGTCGGGAAAGCCGGTGGAAAGCGGCAGCCTGATCACCATGGTCAGTCCTCCACCCGGGGTCTCCTCCGCGGTCAGCGTGCCGCCCATCGCCTCGGTAAATCCCTTGGCCACGGCCAGGCCCAGGCCCACGCCGGTGGTCTGCGGAATGTCATCCAGCCGCTGGAACGGACGGAACATCTCCACCACTCTCTCTGCCGGAACGCCTTGGCCGTGGTCGATGATACTGATCTCTCCGGCCGGCTGCCCCTTCAGCGTTGTGTTGCTCAGGCCGCCGGCGCCGCCCACCACGGCAATATCGGAACCCGGCGCGTACTTGACCGCGTTCTCCACCACATTGGCGATCACCCGCTCCAGCATCCCGGGGTCCGCCTCGATCTCAGGCATATTCGGCGGCAGTTCCACCCGAACCCTGCCCGCGGGGACGGACCGGAGGGCGCTGGGGATGACCTCGGACCAGCGCACGGGCCGCAGGAGTGGCTCGGCCCCGGGGGAGCTGAGCCGGGACATATCCAGCAGGTTCCCCACCAGCAGGTCCAGCCTGTCGGAACATTCATCAATGGTCTGCAACAGCTCGTGCTCCTGCTCCGGGGCGTAGTGCCGGTCCTTCTGCAACAACATGCCCACCGAAAGCTTGATGCCGGCCAGGGGAGTGCGGAGGTCGTGGGAAACCGCGCGGAGGATGGACGTGCGCATGGTGTTGCCCTCGGCCAGGCGCAACACTTCACGGCGGCTGTCCGCCAGTTGCTGCCGCTCCAGTTGGGCGGCAAGGTGGACGCCGAACGCCGCCAGCAGGCGCCGGTCTCCCGCGGGAAGCGCACGGCCGAACAACACCAGCCGTGTGGCGGGATCAATGTTCTCCGTCGTTTCGGTGCCAAAATCCGCGGCCCCGGAATTCCCGGCGCCGGAACCTCGAGCGCCACCATCCCCGGTGCCAGAACCCCCGCTGCCAGAACCTCGGGTGCCAGCATTCCCGCTGCCAAAATCCGGGATTCCGGTCTCGCCCGGTCCTGGCACCTCGCCGGCGCCGGCAACCAGCCGCCAGCCCGCCGTCGTCCGCTCATTGCCGTCCGGGCCGCTGCCGTACAAAGCTGCCCCGCGGACGCTGAAGACGTCGAGGGCCTGCTGGAGCAGGTCCTTCACGCCATCCTCGGACCGGACGGCGCCGCGGGTGAGGTCGGAGAGCGTGGTGGCCTCGGCGCGGGCGCGTGAGGCCTCCTTGGAGCGCCGCGCGGAGAGGTCCACCACCACGGCGACGGCGGCGGAAACCCCGACGAAGACCAGCAGGGAGAAGAAATTGTGGGGATCGCTGATGGTCAGGGTGCCCACGGGAGGCGTCGAGAAGTAGTTGACCAGCAGGCTGCTCCACAGGGCGGCGAGCACCGCCGGCCACAGACCGCCCACCAGGGCCACCGTGACCGATCCGGTCAGCTGCACCAGGATGGCGGTGGACACACCGGGGTCCGGGTCCAATGCCAGCAGGAGCTGCAGGACCACCGGCAGCACCGCGGCGAGGATGAAGCCCACCGTGACGCGGACTCGGCCCAGGTCCCGTTCTCGCCGTGGACCGGCTCCCCGGCCGCCCAGGGGATGGGACACCATGTGCACGTCGATGTCCCCGGAATCGCGGACCACCCGCGTGCCGATGCCCCCGCCCAACAGGCCGCCCACCGTGCCCGCGAACTTGCCCCGCCGTGAAATGCCCACCACGATCTGTGTGGCGTTGACGCTGCGCGCAAAATCGAGCAGGGCCGCGGCCGGATCCTCACCGGCCACAATGTGGTAACTGCCGCCCAGGTCCTGGATTAAGCGGCGCTGGGCTTCCAGGGACTGCGGGGACTCATGGACCACCCCGTCCGCCGCACGGACATGGACCGCCAGCAGATCCCCGCCGTTGACCCGGTTAAGGATCCTGGCCCCGCGCCGGATCAGGATCTCGCCCTCCGGTCCGCCGGTCAGGCCAATCACCACCCGCTCCCGCGCCGGCCAGGTCGCCTGGATGTCGTTGTCCGCCCGGTACCGGGCCAGGCCTTCATCAACCCTGTCCGCCAGCCACAACAGGGCCAGTTCCCGCAACGCGGTCAGGTTTCCCAGCCGGAAATAGTTGGCCAGGGCGGCGTCTACCTTGTCCGGGGCGTAGATCTTTCCTTCACCCAGGCGCTGGCGCAGCAGTTCGGGGGAGATGTCCACCAGGTGGATCTGGTCTGCGCGGCGCACCACCTCGTCGGGCACCGTCTCGGCCTGCCGGACCTCCGTGATGGTGCCCACCACGTCGCCCAGCGAGGCCAGGTGCTGGATGTTGACGGTGGAGAGGACGTTGATGCCCGCGTCGAGGAGCTCGTCAACGTCCTCCCAGCGTTTACCGTGCCGGCTTCCCGGAACATTTGAGTGGGCATATTCGTCCACCACCGCAGTGGCCGGGGCGCGGTGCAGGACCCCGTCCAGGTCCATTTCCTCGAATTCGGTGCCGCGGTAGGGCAGCCGCCGGGGCGGGATGGTTTCCAGGCCTGCCATGAGGGCGCGGGTTTCGGCCCGGCCGTGGTCAAGGGCGAACGCGATAACCACGTCCTCGCCCCGGTTGGCCAGCCGGTGGGCCTCCTCGAGCATCTCGTAGGTCTTGCCGACCCCGGGCGCCGCCCCGAGGAAGATCCGCAGCGTTCCACGTGCCATGCCGTTATTCTTCCACTCCGGCAACGCCGCTCAGGACCGCGGCGGTCCGGCCGCCGCCACGTCGAGGTTGAGCGCCGTGACGTTGACGGTGGGCTGGCCCAGGAACGCTGCAAGGCCACTGCTGGTGTTCTTGTCCACCAGGGCCTGGACCGCCTCGGTGCCCAACTGGTGGGCGGCGGCAACCCGCGGTACCTGGAGCCGGGCGTACTCGGGGGAGATGCCGGGATCCAGCCCCGACCCGCTGGCGGTGACGGCGTCCGCGGGGACGTCGGACGGCTGCACGCCCTCGGCCTCCGCCACGGCGGCACGGTTGGCGTTGACGGCATCGGTCAGCTTGGCATCGTTCGGGCCCAGGTTGGAGGCCGACGACGACGCCGGGTCCCAGCCGACGGCGGAGGGACGGGCGTGGAACCAGGCGGGGTCCTGCGTGCCGTCGTCGTCCTTCACCTGGGCGATCAGCGCCGATGCCGCGGGCGCGCCGGCACCGTCGCGGAGGATGGAGCCATTCGCCTGGTACGGGGCAACCAGCTGCCCGACGCCAAAGACGGCGGCCGGGTAGGCGAGGCCAAGCACCACGGTGGCGAGGAACAGGAAACGGATGGCCGTTCCCGACTGTCGGAGATAACCGGTGAGCGCATTCATGGGGATTCCTAGCCGATGCCGGGGATGAGGGAGATGAGGAGGTCGATGATTTTGATGCCGATAAACGGGGCAATAAGGCCGCCGAGTCCGTACACCAGCAGGTTCCGGCCCAGGGCCTGGCTGGCCGAGATGGCGCGGTACTTGACCCCGCGCAGCGCGAGCGGCACCAAGGCGATGATGATCAACGCGTTGAAGATCACGGCCGACAGGATGGCGGAGGACGGCGTGGCCAGGCCCATGATGTTCAGCAGCCCAAGCCCGGGGAACGTCGCCGTGAACAGCGCCGGGACGATCGCGAAGTACTTGGCGACGTCGTTGGCCACCGAGAAGGTGGTGAGCGCGCCGCGGGTGATCAGCAGTTGCTTGCCGATTCCCACGATGTTGATCAGCTTGGTGGGGTCCGAATCGAGGTCCACCATATTCGCGGCTTCCTTGGCTGCCGGCGTGCCGGAGTTCATGGCCACGCCCACGTCCGCCGCCGCCAGCGCAGGGGCATCGTTGGTGCCATCCCCGGTCATCGCCACCAGGCGGCCCGCGGCCTGTTCCTTCTTGATCACCGCCAGCTTGTCCTCCGGGGTGGCCTCGGCCAGGTAGTCGTCCACCCCGGCCTCGGCGGCGATCGCCTTGGCGGTGACCGGATTGTCGCCGGTGACCATCACGGTCCGGATCCCCATTTTGCGCAGCTCCGCGAACCTGGCCTGCATGCCCGGTTTCACCACGTCCGCCAAGTGGATGGTCCCCAGGACCCGTGCGCCGGCGGCATCGGCCGTGGCAACCAGCAGGGGAGTGCCACCCTGCGACGAAATATCCTGCACCTGGCGTTCCACCTCCCCGGGCATGCGGGCGCCCAGATCGGCGGCGAAGCTGCCAACGGTGGAGGCCGCGCCCTTCCTGATCATCCGGCCGCCAAGGTCCAGCCCGCTCATGCGCGTCGTGGCCGAAAAAGGGACCACCGCCAACGGCTCTGCGCCCGATTCCAGGGCGGCCAGGTCCGGGCCCAGCACGCCGTGTTCGGCCGCGAGGTCCACAATGGACCGGCCTTCCGGGGTTTCGTCCGCCAGGCTGGAGAGCCGCGCGGCTTCAATCAGTTCGGCCCGGTCCACGCCCGCTGCCGGGTGGAAGTGGACGGCACGGCGGTTGCCGAACGTGATGGTTCCTGTCTTGTCCAGCAGCAAGGACGTGATGTCACCTGCCGTCTCCACGGCACGCCCGGACGTGGCCAGGACGTTGTGCTGGACCAGCCGGTCCATGCCCGCGATGCCGATGGCCGGGACCAGCGCGCCGATGGTGGTGGGGATCAGGCACACCAGCAGTGCCACCAGGACAATGGGCGACGGCGCTGCGCCGGCGAGGGCGGCAAACGGGGCCAGCGTGATGGTGACGACCAGGAAGACGATGGTCAGCGACACCAGCAGCACGTGCAGCGCGATCTCATTGGGTGTCTTCTGCCGGACAGCGCCCTCGACGAGCTGGATCATCCTGTCGATGAAGGTCTGGCCCGGTTCGGCCGTGATCCTGACCACGATCCGGTCGGAGAGCACGCGGGTTCCGCCGGTGACCGAGGAACGGTCCCCGCCTGATTCCCTGATCACCGGCGCGGATTCACCGGTGATGGTGGATTCGTCCACGCTGGCCAGGCCTTCGATGATCTCGCCGTCGGAGGGGATCACATCACCGGCCTCGCACACCACCACGTCGTTCAGGCGCAGTTCCGTGCCCGGTACTTCCTTGGTGGTTCCGTCCGGCAGCCTCAGCCGGGCCTGGACTCCCTTGCGGCCGGCGCGGAGGCTGTCAGCCTGCGCCTTGCCGCGGCCCTCGGCGATGGCTTCGGAGAGGGTTCCGAACAGGACCGTGAGCCAGAGCCACGCGGTGACGGTGATGCCGAAGACGGACGGCCGGAACACGGAGATACCCGTGCAGAGCGCGGCCCCCACCAGGACGGTGAACATGACCGGCGAGTGGAACATCTGCCCCGGGGCCAGCTTGCGGACCGCGAGCGGCAGGGCCGCTGCAACCACGGCCGGCGTGAGTTTGGCGGGTGCCTTGGTGTGGTGCTTGTGCGCGCCGGGGGTGCCGAGCGGATTTCCGTCGGCAAAGGTTTGGGTTTCCGCCCCGGGGGCGGTGTCCATGGTGGACCGGGTCATTTCAGGAGTCCTTCTGCGAGGGGTCCCAGGGCGAGTGCGGGGAAGTAGCTCAGGGCGGTCAGGATGACCGTCACGCCCAGCAGCAGTGTGCCGAACAGCGGGCCGTGGGTGGGGACGGTGCCGGTGGATGCGGGAATCCGGGCCTGCCGGGCCAGGGAACCTGCCAGGGCAAGAACCAGGACGATGGGCAGGAACCGGCCCAGCAGCATGGCCGCGCCAAGCATCGTCGAAAGATAGGGGCCGGAAGTGGTGATGCCGCCGAATGCTGAACCGTTGTTGTTGGCACCGGAGGTGAAGGCGTAGAGGACCTCGCTGAACTGGTGCGGTCCCGTGGCCGGAGCATTGGCCATGGCATCCGGGAGCAGGACGGTGATCCCGGCCAGGGTGAGCACCAGCAGCGGTGTCACCAGGATGTACAGGGCCGCGAGCTTCATCTGGGTGGGGCCGATCTTCTTGCCCAGGTATTCGGGGGTGCGGCCCACCATGAGGCCGCCGATGAACACGGAAATGATGGACAGGATGAGCAACCCGTAGAGCCCTGACCCTGTGCCGCCCGGCGCCACTTCGCCGAGCATCATGTTGACCATTGCCACGCCACCGGCCAAGGGCGGCAAGGAATCGTGGGCTACATTCACCGCGCCCGTGGAGGTGAGGGTGGTGGAGGCGGCGAAGATCGCGCTCGACGCCGGGCCGAAGCGGCTCTCGAACCCTTCGCCGATTCCGCCGGCGGCGGCCGTCGCGGTCCCCTGCGCGGTGGCTACTGCCCAGCCGGTCAGCGCGGTGGATGCCAGCCACAGCGTGGCCATGACGCCGGCTATCGTGTGCCCCTGCTTCTGGTCGCCCACCATCCTGCCGAAGGCATACGGCAGCGCCGAGGGAATCAGCAGGATCAGGAACACCTGGAAGAGGCTGACCAGCGCGTTCGGGTTTTCGAACGGGTGGGCCGAGTTGGCGTTGAAGTAGCCGCCGCCGTTGGTACCGAGGACTTTGATGGCTTCCTGGGATGCCACCGGGCCGCCCGGGACAACCTGTGAGACTCCGGTGGCGCTGTTGGTGACGTCCGTGGGTGCGAAGTTCTGCACCACACCGCCGAGAACCATCACCAGGGCGGCGAGGGTAGCCAGTGGCAGCAGGATCCGGAATGACGTCCTGGCCAGGTCCACCCAGAAGTTCCCCAGCCTGTCCGTCCTGGTTCGGGCTATGCCGCGGATGAGGGCGACGGCCACCACGATGCCCACTGCTGCCGAGAGGAAGTTCTGGACGGCGAGCAAGAGCATCTGGACTGCAATGCCGATTGTGGATTCGGGTGCATAGGTTTGCCAGTTGGTGTTGGTGACGAAGGAGATGGCGGTATTCATGGCCACCCACGGGTCCACTCCGGGCAGCGCCGGGCTGCCGGGAAACAGGCCTTGTGCCCGTTGGAGGGCGAACACCGCCAGTATGGAGACGGCGGAGAACACCAGGACGCTGCGGAGGTATGTTGGCCACGCCTGTTCGCTGCCGGCGTCCACGCCGGCGAGCCGGTAGAACAGCCGTTCCGGGCGGCTCGAAGCGGTGCCGTCGAAGACGCGCGCGAGGTAGAGGCCCAGTGGTTTGTGGACTGCGGCAAGGGCCAGCACCAGGGCCGCCACCTGGATGAGGAAGGAAGGAGCGTTAAAGGCCACCGGCCGTTCACCACTTCCCGGGCTTGATCAGGGCGGCGAGCAGGTAGCCGAACAGGCCAAGCCCTGCCAGCAGCAGGATCAGCCACATGAGTGCGTCCCCGTTCACTGCCAGTCCTCCGCCTTCTCCTGGCGGGCCGCGGCGGTCAGCAGGTGACCGATCCACATGACGAATCCCATGCAGGCGGCGAAGATTCCAATTACAGCCACGTCGGCCATCAGGTTCCTTTCACTGTTGCCCCGGAAGCGGGGCCTGGTTCCAGTGAATAGCCCGCTGTGGCGATGTAAGGCGGGCCTAACGGATCCTTAACGGCAGGGCCGTGAATCTTAACGCGGATTTAATGCGCGCGGACGCCCCGGAAGGAAGGCGGGGTGGCGCAGGGGCTCAGGGCCAGTCGGCGCGGGTGAACCGGACCTGGCTGTGCAGCGTGAGGAGGAGGTCGGATGACCATTCGGGGACGGTAGTATCTGCGTCTACCTCAGGCACGGACGCCTGCTTCGCATCCTGGTTTGCGGTGCCTCGAGGATCTTCAACTGAGCTTTTCACGCGTCCCCCTCGACAAGCCTGTATGCACACCCTAGGAGCCCTCCAATGGCATGGGAAGAGGGTTAGTCCACAGCCGGGATAAACTGCGCAAATCTTGAGGATCTCCGCTACTGGGAACCCGGAACGGCGGCCCTGCGCCGAGGTTCCCCACTCATCGGCGCCCGCGAATCGGCGCCCGCCAGCGGGATGATTTCCATCCTGCCGGCGGGGCCGGCAAGCACCAGGACGTGCCGTGCCGCCACGCTGCCCAGCATTTCCGCCGCCTCCGCCGTGAGCTCCTCCAGGGAGGGCGGAAGGGCGGACGACGGCGTGGGGCCGGGACCGCCGTCGTCCGCCCGCAGCCAGGTGGTCACCTTGGCTCCGCCAATGGCGGCAGCGATGCCGCGGGCCAGGGCCTCGGGGTCTACGGTGCCCGGCGGATAGCCGCAAACCAGGGTGATGTGCTCGATCACCCGCTTGCCCGCCGGGGCCGCGGCGGCGAGCAGTGTCCGGTCATGCCGCCACAATGCAAAGTGGTATCCCGCCACGAGCCCGGCCGCCACCAGGAGGCCCAAGGGGGCGCGGATCCGGTCCAGGACGCTCCCGGCCGTGATGTCACTGAGCAGGAACTCGAAGAGCCGGTAGCCGATCACCAGCAGCGTGACCAGGGCAACGACGGCACTGACTCCGAAGAACGCCACCAGGTAGACGCGCCGCCCGGGCGGGATCTGGTCCGCCGTCCGGGGCTGGTGCCGCGGTTTCCACGCCAGCCACCAGACCGGGCCGCCCACTGCCAGCGAGCTGATGCCGCCAAGGAGCAGGGTGCGGGTGGCGCCGCCCGCCAGCGGCGAGACGGCGGCAGCCAGCAGTGCGTTGACCACCACGCCTACCCCGGAGGCTGCTGCCGCCAGGGCAACGGCGGATGTCACCAGGAGGCTGGCACGCCGGGTCGGGGTGGAACGCCGGACGGAGGCCGTGCGGTGGTAGCGCCAGATCACGGCTCCGATGACGGCAGCCGCGATGGCCGGGGCCAGCGGCTCCAGGAGGACGGTCAGGGGATCGGTCCGGTCAAAGGCCAGCCGCAGCACGACGAACACGGCCACGCCCAGGCCACCCAGGGCGGTGATGCCGGCAACGAAGATGCCGACGGCGATGATGGCAACGTCCACCAGGCCGGTCCGGAAACGCCGGCCGCCCTCGTGGAACCAGTGCCACCACCACACCAGTGCTCCGCCGGCCGCCCACAGCAGTGAACGCAGGACATCGAACCACCAGGGTTCAAAGGACGCTGCTGCCGTGAAACCGCGGATGGCAATGTCCAGCAGCGCGCTCAACGCCGCAATCGCCGCGCCGGCGCCCAGCACCAAGCCAAAAACGGAGCCGACGACGGCCCGCACGTCCTCGAGGTGGGACGAGGGCTTGCGGGGGTGCTTCCACATCCACCGGTGCCACACCCAGATGGCCGCCCAGACCAGTCCGTTGGCCAGCGGGGACGGCCACTGGCTGTCCCTCGCACCGATGAAGGAGGAGGCGAGGTCCAGCAGGGAGGTGGTGGCGATGATGAGCGAGACGGCGTACATCCCGGTCAGGTAGAAGCCCCAGCCCGCGGCGGTGCGCTCGGCTTCGTCGTCGAGGCGCCGCCACACGAGCCACCACAGCAGCAGGGCCAGCGGCCCGCCGATCAGGGTGAAGGCGAGGGAGAGGGCAAGCCCGGCCACATCACCGGAAACCAGAGTGGTTGCCGTCCGGAAGAGCCGCTCGAGGAGTCCGCCCAGGCCCGAGGCGGCAATGACCACCACGGCAAAAAGCAGGCCGTACATGATCAGCCGGCGGAGGGTTGCCAAGCCTCCGGCCGGGACGGGGGCAACGATTCCTGCCGGGGTGCTCACGGCTTCGCCGGAACTGCCGTGCAGGCCATCAGGGGATACGGCGCCTGGTCGATCATCCATTGTCCATTCACCTTCAGGAGCGAGAAGGCGTCCTCCATTTCATACTCGGACGGACCGAACGGGCCGCCCCGGGGGGACTGGACGATCGAAACCCGTACGGTGGCCGAATCGGTCCGCTCCGTCGTCGAAATCAACACGATGCGGGCCGGACGGGGTTCGCCGGAATAGGAGCCGTAGCACCTGCTCCGGGCACCCGGCGTGAGGAAGGTTTCCGCGGTGGGTATGTCGCCGTCGATCACGGCCCTGCTGTACCGCTGGACCACTCCGGCGGGGCTGGCCTGGTCAAGTGGGGCCGGCTCACCGCGGGTGAACACCACTGCCAGCGCAACCACCACCAGCACGGCCACCACACCCACCAGCGCGAGGAGGATCCGGTCCGGTCTTCGTGCTGCGTCGTCCATGGCACGAGTATGGATCCGTGCAGCCGCTTTCACCTGTGCCTTTAGGCCCGTTCCCTTGAGGGTTCAGGGCCAATATTCAACATAATTAAGAAAGAGCGTTGACTGGGCAGAAATCTTCACTATAGTTGTGTGAGTTAGCTCACCGAGTGAAAGACAATCGATGACCACCGAGAGTAGCACCACCGCACCTCCAGCCACCAGCGAACTGCTGGCCACGGTTGGAAACAAGGTGCGGGCCATGCGCAAGGAGAAGGGCATGACCCTCGCCAAGCTCTCGGACATCACCGGACTCAGCCAGGCGATCGTCAGCCAGATCGAACGCGGCATGGCCAACCCGTCCTTCACGACCCTTGCCCAGCTGGCCCATGGACTCGACATTCCCGTGGGAAGGTTCTTCATTGGCCAGGAACAATCAAAATCCCCCGTCGTGCGCAGGTCGGCACGGCGCAACCTGAAAAACGTCACCCGCGAATCCGTGGGCGAAGCAGTCCATGAACTGCTCACCCCGGACCGCGACGGCACCATCGAAGCGCAATGGATCAGTACGCCCCCAGGGCACGACACCAGCGCGACACCTTTTACCCACAGCGGGGAAGAGTTCTGCTACATCATTTCGGGCCGCAAGGACGTCTACTTGGACGGCGTCTGCTACAGCCTGGAAGAGGGCGACTCCATCACCTACCCGGCAGAGACCCCGCACTGGTACAAGAACAGCTACGAAGAGGTATGCGTAGCCATCTGGGTGAACGCACCACACAAGTGGTAGGCATACCGGTCCCCGCCGGCGCCGACGTCCACCCTTAACTGCCCGGACCCCCACGTGGCCCCGGACAATCCTTGCCACCTTCGCAGCATGCGCCTCCTCCAACAGGCGCCGCTGCGTCATACCCTCCTGCGCCGTTCCCGGCGCCAGCGTAAGGACACTTCCATGCTCGACATCCAAGCTACGGACAACGCAGTCCCGTCACCCCGTTCCACCATCTCATCCCCCCGCAACCGCGAAAAGTTCACGCCCGAAGTCCGCAAGGGACTCCTGGGCCTTGGCCTGGGCAACGCCCTGGAATGGTACGACTGGATGGTCTTCGGCCTCCTGTCCGCCTTCATCGGCCCCAACTTCTTTCCCAATGACGAGCCGCTCTCGGCCACCCTGAACGCACTGGCCGTGTTCGCCGTCGGATTCGCCTTCCGGCCGCTGGGCGGCATCCTGCTCGGCACGCTGGCAGACCGCATCGGCCGCCGCCGCGTGATGCTGCTGTCCATCATGCTGATGGCCGGCACCACCCTGGTCATCGCCATCACGCCCAGCTACGCCACCATCGGCGCCTGGTCCGGCATCATCCTGGTTGCCTGCCGCATCCTGCAGGGCATCTCCACAGGCATCGAGGCGCCGCTCTCCACCTCCCACGCGGTGGAACTCGCCCCGGAAGGCCGCGAAGGCTACGTGGCCGGCATCATGTCCTTCTACGTCAACATCGGCATCCTGCTCGCGTCCCTGGTCAGCTTCGTCTGCAGCCTGGTGATCGGCGGCGCGGCCATGGGGGTGTGGGGCTGGCGTGTCCCGTTCATCATCGGCGCCGTGTTCGGCTTCGTGGTGCTCTACCTCCGCCGTTCCCTGCCTGAAACCCTCAAGGAAGAAGAGCGCGCCGCCAACACCGCCAAGACCGTATGGTCCGGAGTCGGCAAGCACTGGCTCTCCGTCCTGGCCATCGTGTTCGTGGTCGGCGCTGCCCAGGCCTACAACTACGCCTGGAACGTGGGCCTGCCCAGCGCAGCACGCAGCGGTTTCAAGGAAGATCCCACCGCGGTCTTCGCCCTCACCACCATCCTGGGCGCCATCCTGGTGGTGGGCAGCTGGATCATCGGCAAGCTCGCCGACGGCCGGTCCATGTCCCGGTGGTTCCTGGTGACGCGGGTCCTGGCCATTCCCTCCGTCTTCCTGATGCTCCTGTACGTCCAGCCCGGCATCGGCGGTTTCGCGGCCGTGCTGCTCGGCGGCTCGATCGTGCTGGTCCTCAACATGACCCTCTACAACGTGGTCAGCTCGTCCCTGATGCCCAAGAACATCCGCGGCACCGGCGTGGCCCTGGGCTATGGCATCGGTGTGGCCGTCTTCGGCGGCACCGCCTCCTACCTCCTGGTGTGGTTGCAGTCCCTGAACCTCACCTGGGTGTTCCCGGTCTACGTGGCCGCCCTCTCCGTCCTCAGCATCGTTTTCTACCTCGCCGCCCGCCGCTCCAACGGCATCTTCGTCGGAAAGTAAGGATTTCCCCCATGAACAACCCACCTACCTTTGCCGCGCCCAAAACCGGGTCCCTGGAACTGTCCACCACTACCGCGGACCTCACCGCCCCGGTGATCTCCCGCTCCGACGTCCTGGTGGTAGGCGGTGGTCCCGCCGGCGTCGCCGCCGCCGTCACCGCGGCCCGCTCCGGGGCCAAGGTCACCCTCCTGGAGCGCTACTCCTCACTGGGCGGCCTCGCCTCCGGCGGCATGGTGCTGGTGCTGGACGACATGATCAACGGCCAGGACATCACGGTCACCGGGATCGTCTCCGAGTACGTGGAGCGGCTCCAGAAACTGGGCCTGGCCATCGTCCCGCCGGCCGAAGACCGCCGCACCTCAGAGGAACTCTGGAACAAGTGGGGCCGCTACGGCACCTTCGACTTCCACTCCCACACCACCCCCAAGCCCATCTGCTATGCCGCCGCATTCGACCCTGACGGCTGGAAGCGCGTCTCCAACGACCTGGTCCGCGAAGCCGGTGTGGACCTGCGGCTTCACTCCTGGTTCTCCCGCCCCATCGTGGACAACGGCGTGATCAAGGGCGTGGTCTGCGAAACCAAGCTTGGCCCGCAGGCCTTCACGGCGGACGTGGTCATCGACACCACCGGAGACATCGACGTCGCCTCCCGCGCCGGCGCCGCCTACGCCAAGGACAACTACCTCACCACCCTGGTGTTCCGGCTGGGCAACGTGGACACCGCGGCCGCGGAGGCCTTCGAACAGGCCAACCCCAAGGAAGCCCGCGCCATCAACCGCAAGATCAAGCGCCTCCTCGGCGGCGCCTGGGAACTGTGGTGGCTCAAGACCCCCATCGAAGGCGTGGTCTGGTGCAACGCCCCGCACATGACCGGCTACGACGGCGTGGACCCGGCGGACATGACCGCCGCCGAATTCGCCGCCCGCGACAAGATCTCCGAAGCCGTGGACTACGTCCGTGCCAACCTCCCCGGATTCGAAAAGTGCTACATGCTGGACGTCGCCTCCCAGATGGGCGTCCGCCAGACCCGCCTGCTGCAAGGCGAATACGTCATGACCAAGGAGGACGTCACCTCCCGCCGGCATTTCCAGGACAGCGTGGCCCGCGGCCGGGACTACTACTACCCGTACCGCTCGCTGCTGCCCAAGGAAGTGGACCAGCTGCTGGTGGCCGGCCGCCACTACTCCGCCACCCCCGAGGCGCAGAAGATGTCGCGCGAAATTCCGCCGTGCATGGCCATGGGCCAGGCCGTCGGCGTCGCAGCAGCGCTCGCCGTCCAGTCCGGCATGCTGGTCCGCGACGTCGCGGCAGCCGACATCCAGCAGGGCATGCGCCGGCACGGCGCGGACCCCGGCGACGTCCCGTCGTCGAACGCCACCATCGATGCCGACGCGGCGGTGCCGGCATGAGCATGGCAACGGCTCAACGCCCGACGACGGCACCCGCCGCTGCCTCGCCCCTCACCGGGGGCGCGCGGCCGGCCACCCCGCTTCCGCTGGACGGCATCAAGATCGTGGACTTCACCCAGGTGTTCATGGGCCCCTCCTGCACCCAGTTGCTGGGCGACTACGGCGCCGACATCATCAAGGTGGAACGCCCCGGCGCCGGTGACATCTCCCGCAACTCGTTCCCGGACAAGGACGGCCAGGACAACCCGATCTTCCTGTCCATCAACCGGAACAAGCGGAGCGTCTCCATCGACACCCGCACCGAGGAGGGCCGCAATGTCCTGCACGCCATCATGGCGGACGCGGACGTGGTGGTCAGCAACTTCCGCTCCGGGGTCATGGAACGGATGGGCTTCGGCTACGAGGAGCTCAAGGCGGACAACCCCGGCATCATCTGGGCCTCCGGAACCGGGTTCGGCCCCGTAGGACCGTATTCGCACAAGGGCGGCCAGGACGCGATCGCGCAGGCGTACTCCGGCGTGATGTGGCGGCGGGAATCGGAGGACCAGAAACCGGCCATCTACCCCACCACCCTGTGCGACTACATCACCGGCATGCACTTGATGCAGGGCATCCTGCTGGCGCTGCGGACCCGGGAAACCACCGGAACCGGGCAAAAAGTGGAGGTGACCATGTACGACTCCATGCTGCACCTGCAGATGCAGGAGGCGTGCATGCAGCTCAACCGCGGTTACGAGGTCAACTGGGGCGCCATGCCCCTGAGCGGCGTCTTTGAAACCACCGACGGCGCCGTGTGCATGGTGGGCGGCTTCACCCCGGACCCGCTGGCACGGATCTCCGATGCCCTGGGCCTGGACGAGGACCTCACTGAACGCCCTGGATTCGCAACGCTGGAACAGCAGTTCAAGAACAAGCCCGCGCTGCAGGCGATCTTCCGCGAACACTTCGCCGCCAACACCACCGAGTACTGGACCGGCAAGCTGGAGGAACAGGGGCTGCTCAACGCTCCCGTCCACACCCTGGAACAGGCGCTCGCCGACGCCCAGACCGAGGCCAACGGGATGATCGTGGAGGCCGAACACCCTGGGGTGGGGACGGTGAAGATGCTGAACGCTCCCATCCGGCTCTCCGCCACCCCGCCGAGCGTCCGCCGGGCGGCGCCCCGCCTGGGCGAACACAATGTGGAAGTGCTGCTGGAGAACGGCTTCGACGAAGCCACCATCAAGCGGCTGCAGGAACTCGGGGTGCTCCGGTGACGGCGGTTGCAGCGGAGCCGCAGGCACCGGCGGAGGCCTCCGCCCCGGTTGACCAGGTCACCCTGGCCATCGAGGACCAGGTGGCCACCGTGGTGATCGACCGGCAGCACGTCCTCAACGCCGTGGACGGCACGGCCCAGGCCAGGCTCAACGCCATCTGGGAGCAGCTTGAGGCCGATCCGGACGTCCGCGCAGTGGTCATCACCGGCGCCGGCCCCCGGGCGTTCTGCGTGGGTGCGGACATGTCCGCATCCGCCGTGGACAAGACGGGCCTGGAATACTGGGCCGGCCTGGACCCCAACGGTTTCGGCGGCCTGAGCCTGCGGACCACGCTGGATATCCCCGTGATTGCCAAGGTGAACGGCTACGCACTGGGCGGCGGCATGGAAATTGTCCTGGGCGCGGACATCGTGGTGGCAGCGGACAGCGCAAAGTTCGGCTTGACGGAGCCGCGAGTCGGGCGGTTGGCGCTCGACGGCGGCATCCACCAGCTGGTCCGCCGCGTTCCCTACACCCAGGCGATGGGCCTGCTGCTCACCGGCCGGAAGGCTGACGCGGCAGAAATGCAGGCCATGGGCCTGGTCAACGAGGTGGTCCCGGCGGACGAGCTCGACGCCGCCGTGCAGCGCTGGGTGGACCAGGTCCTGGCCTGCGCTCCCACCTCGGTCCGGGCCGTGAAGCAGATGGTCACGCAGACCGGGCACCTCACCGCCAAGGAAGCCCGCGGCCTGCGGCTGCCGGCCCTGATGGCAGCCCTGGACAGCGAAGACTCCGCCGAAGGCGTCCGCGCCTTCCAGGAAAAGCGGAAACCGGCGTGGCCCGGCAGATAGGGAAAGCCGTCAGATGAACAACAAACCAAGGGAGAACCCGATGCGGGAGTCATTGACGCCGGGCGTGTGGGGCGTCGTTGCCACACCGTTCCAGGGCAGCACGCTGGACCTGGACCTGGACAGCCTCTCGGACCTCGTGGAACGCTACGAAACCATCGGCGCCACGGGCCTGACCGTCCTGGGCGTCTTCGGGGAGGCCGCCGCGCTGACCCCGGAGGAACGCCGCCAGGTCCTCGAAATCGCCGTCGAATGCACGGAACTGCCCCTGGTGGTGGGCGTAACAGCGTTGGCCACCAGGCCGGCCATCGAGGAAATCCGCGCCGCCCAGGAGATAGCCGGGCAGCGGCTGGCCGCTGTGATGGTGCAGGCCAACTCGGCGAAGCCCGAGGTGGTCAGCGCCCACCTGGACGCCATCCACCGCGCCACCGGAGCCAAGGTGGTGCTGCAGGATTATCCGCTGGCCAGCGGCGTCGCCATCTCCACCGCCGCCCTGGTTGATGTGGTCGCGGCAAGCCCCTGCGTCATCGCCATCAAGGCTGAGGCGCCGCCCACCAGTGTGGCCATCGCCGAGCTCCACGCCGGTACCGGGGTTTCGGTATTCGGCGGACTCGGCGGCCAGGGGCTGCTGGACGAGCTCCTGGCAGGCGCCGCCGGTGCCATGACCGGGTTCTCCTACCCCGAGGCCTTGATTGCCTGCGTCCGCGCCTGGCGGGAGCAGGGGTATGCGGCGGCCGCCGGGCAACTGGTGCCCTACCTGCCGCTGATCAACTTCGAGCAGCAGGCCAAGGTGGCCCTGGCCATCCGCAAGGAATGCCTGCGCGAGCGGGGCTGGATCAAGGACCCGGGCGTCCGTGCCCCGGCGGCCGGCTTTCCCGAGAACCTGCGGCATGCCATGGAGGTCCATCTCCGCGAAGCCGCCATGGCCCTGGACTTGAACCGGGCGCTCGCCCCGGCGGGGAGGAACTGATGGAGCTGGGAATTGCCGGCAAGACGGCGCTGGTGGCCGCCTCCACGGGGGGACTGGGACTCGCCGTGGCCCGCGCCCTCGCCGCGGAAGGCGCCAAGGTGGCCATCGTGGGCCGCCGCGGCGTCCGTGCCAAGGAGATCGTGGACGAGCTGCAGGAGGCGTTCGGCGGCCTGCCGGGCTTTGCGGCCATCGCCGTCGAGGCTGACCTCACCGGTGCCGAGGGTGTTGACGCCGCGGTGACGCAGGCCGAGGCCGGCCTGGGGCCGATCGACATCCTGGTCCTGAACGGCCCCGGCCCCCGGCCCGGAGCCGCCGCAACACTGGGCAGCGAGGACATCGCCGCGGCGTTCGACCTCCTGGTCAAGCCGCACCATGCCCTGGTCTCCCGCACCCTCCCGGCCATGCGGGAACGGCGGTGGGGGCGGATCCTTGCCATTGGCTCCAGCGGTGTCGCAGCACCGCTGCCCAACCTGGCCGTCTCCAATACCGGCCGCGCAGCCCTTGCCGGCTACCTCAAAACGCTCGCCGCCGAGGTAGCCCTGGACGGGGTCACCGTGAACCTGCTCCTGCCCGGCAGGATCGCCACGGACCGCGTCACCGAACTGGACCAGGCAGCGGCAAAGCGCCGCGGCACCACGCTGGAGGACATCCGGCTGGAATCCCGCAAAACCATCCCCGCCCGCCGTTACGGCGAGCCCGCCGAATTCGGTGCGGCCGCCGCCTTCCTCTGCAGCGCCCCGGCGTCGTACATCACCGGTGTGGCGCTGCGGTGCGACGGCGGCCTCATCCGCAGCCTCTAGCCCCAACTTCCAAAGGAATGCCATGACCTCCACCGCCCTGGACCCCAACACCACCGCACTGGATCGCAGCAAAACCGCCCAGCACCTCATCAACGGGCAATGGCTGGGAACCGCGGAAACCCGCCGCACCAACCCCGCACGCCCGGACGAACTGGCAGCACTCTCGCCCAGCGGCACCGCGGAGGACGTTGACGCCGCCATCACCGCCGCCGCGGCAGCGCAGCCTGCCTGGGCCGCCCTGCCGGCACCTTCCCGCGGGGCCATCCTGATCACTGCAGGCAACCTGCTGATCGAACGGCAGTCCGCGATCGCCGAGGACCTGGTCCGGGAGGAGGGCAAGACCCTGGCCGAGGCCAAAGGCGAGGTGAAGCGTGCCTCGGACGTGCTGCGTTTCTTTGGCTCGCTGGGCTGGGCCGCCACCGGAGAGGTGCTGCCCAGCGGACTGCCGGACACCACCATCACCACCCGGCGCGAACCGCTGGGCGTGGTTGGCCTGATCACCCCCTGGAACTTTCCCATCGCCATTCCGGCCTGGAAGACGGCGCCAGCCCTGATCAGCGGCAATGCCGTGGTGATCAAGCCCGCCGAACTCACCCCGCTGTCTGCCACCCACCTGGCCCGTGCCCTGCATGACGCAGGATTGCCGGCGGGCGTGTTCAACCTGGTGCACGGTAAAGGCCGGGTGGTGGGCGATGCGCTGGCCCGCGACCCGCGCATCGCCGGGATGTCCTTCACCGGGTCAACCAGCGTGGGCCTGGGACTGCAGGAGATCCTGAACGGCCGGCGTGCCCGCGTCCAGCTGGAGATGGGCGGCAAGAACGGCGTCCTGGTCCTGGACGACGCGGACCCAGCCAAGGCTGCACAGGTGGTTGCTGCCGGCGCGTTCGGCCTTACCGGCCAGGCTTGCACCGCCACGTCGAGGGTGTACGTCACCCCCGGTATCCGTGCGGCATTCCTCGACGCCTTGGTGGCGGAGGCGGCAAAGTACACCCCAGGAGACGGCCTGGAATCCGCCATGGGGGCCGTGGTGAGCGCCCAGCAGTTCGAGCAGGACCAGGCGGCGGTGCGCGGCGCCGTTGAGCGTGGCGCCACGCTCCTGCACGGAAAGTACGACGGCGATTCCTCCGAGGCGCTGTTCTTCCCTGCCGCCGTGCTCACTGGCCTTGACTTCGACGATCCTGCGGTGACGGAGGAGATCTTCGGCCCGGTGGTTGCAGTCCTTGAGGTCCCCGATTATGAGGCCGGCCTCGCAGGGATCAACGATTCCCGCTACGGCCTCACCGCCGGCATCTGCACGGACTCCCTGGCCTTGGCCACCGACTTCGCCGCCAGGGCCCAGGCAGGGGTCATCAAGGTCAACCGACCCACCGCCGGGCTGGACCTGAACGTGCCGTTCGGCGGGGTCAAGGATTCTTCCACCAACACGTTCCGCGAGCAGGGCAGGTCCGCCCTGGAGTTCTTTACCTGGGGCAAAACCGTCTACACGGGCGTGTAGTCCCATGACATACGTGATCGCCCAGCCGTGCGTGGATGTGAAGGACAAAGCGTGCATCCAGGAGTGCCCCGTGGACTGCATCTACGAGGGCGACCGGTCACTCTATATCCATCCGTTCGAATGCGTGGACTGCGGTGCGTGCGATCCGGTCTGCCCGGTGGAGGCCATCTACTATGCGGAGGACGTGCCGGACGAATGGGCAGACTACGTCCGCGCCAACGTGGAGTTCTTCCGTGAACTGGGCTCGCCACAGGGCGCCTCCGCACTGGGAAACTTGCATCGGGACCATCCCGTCGTTGCTGCCGAGCCCGTCCCGGCACGCTAGGGACCCAACCCTTTCAATGGCCGCCAAGCCTTCGCTTGGCGGCCATTGCTGCGTTAATGCCCACATTTCGCGCTTGTTACAACTATGTTGCTCTATATGCAACGCCAGTCAGAACGGATGAAGCGAAGGCGTGATTGCCCGCCGGACGTTCTGCGCTGGTTTTAATCATGAAGCAGATACAGAAACCTCTTGACTGTGTCGCTCGTCACCACCTATTTTGAAACAACCACGTTGCAAGCAATGCAACTCATACTTTCTGATGGTGGTTCCATGAGTACCAATTCCAACTCCTCCGGAGCAGGAGCCGTTGCCGCTGACGCCAACGGCCCCGCCGTGGCAGGCCAGGGTGCCGGCAGCCCGGTGGCAAGCAAGGACGTTCGACGCCGGGTGGTCACGGCCAGTTTCATCGGCAACTTCGTCGAATGGTTCGACTACGCCGTCTACGGCTACCTCGCGGCCGTCATTTCGTCCGTCTTCTTCCCCGAGGCCGACCGCCAGACTGCGCTGCTGGCCACGTTCGCGGTGTTCGCGATTTCCTTCTTCGTCCGGCCCCTGGGCGGCTTCTTCTGGGGCCACATCGGCGACAAGCTGGGCAGGCGCAAGGCACTGTCCCTCTCGATCGTCATCATGTCCGTCTCCACCTTCTGCATCGCCCTCATTCCCGGCTACGGAACCATCGGCATGCTGGCCCCGGTCCTGCTCCTGCTGGTGAGGGTCGTCCAGGGCTTCTCGGCAGCGGGCGAATACGCCGGGGCGTCGGCCTTCCTGGTGGAATACGCGCCGGCCAACCGCCGCGGCCTGTACGCTGCGGTCGTGCCCGCCAGCACGGCCGCGGGCCTGCTCCTGGGCTCGCTGATCGCGGCCCTCCTCAGCTCGGTACTCAGCACCGGGCAGCTGCACGACTGGGGCTGGCGGTTGCCGTTCCTCCTGGCCGCCCCCATGGGGCTGATCGGGCGCTACATCCGCACCAAGCTCGAGGACACTCCCGCCTTCCGCGCCCTGGCAGAGCAGGAAGAGTCCGCCCCCAAGGCGCCGGCGCTGGACATGTTCCGGACCTACCGGAAGCAGCTGCTCATCGCCTGCGGAGCGGTGCTGCTCAACGCCGTCGGCTTCTACGTCATCCTCAGTTACATGCCCACCTACCTGTCCGAGGAACTGGGCTTCGGCCCCACCGAATCGTTCCTGGCCACCACCATCGCCCTGGCCAGCTACATCGGCTTCATCTTCCTCACCGGCATGGCCTCGGACCGGTTCGGCCGCAAGCGGATGCTGATCACCGCCTCTGTGCTGTTCATGCTCCTCACCGTCCCGGCGTTCATGCTGCTGGATACCGGCAACTTCCTGGTGATCGTCCTGGTCCAGATCCTGCTGGGCGGCATGCTCACCCTCAACGACGGCACCCTGCCCAGCTTCCTGGCCGAACTGTTCCCCACCAAGGTCCGGTACAGCGGCTTCGCCGTCAGCTTCAACCTGTCCAACGCGATCTTCGGAGGGACCGCGCCGTTCATGGCCACCCTGCTGATCGGCCTGACCCAGAGCAAGCTGGCCCCCGGCTGGTACCTCGTGGCCGCGTCCGCCGTGTCCCTCGCCGCAGTCCTGTTCGCCGCCGAAACCTCGCGCAAGCCGCTCAAGCACCTCTGATCCTGCAGAGGCCCCGGAACTTTCTTCCTTCCTACCCACCCATGTGCGGCCAAATACCTGCCCGCAATATCGAAAGGCACACCCGTGACCATCACCACCGACAACGCCTCATCCATCGCCG
Organism: Arthrobacter sp. 135MFCol5.1; assembly: GCF_000374865.1. Taxonomy (GTDB): domain Bacteria; phylum Actinomycetota; class Actinomycetes; order Actinomycetales; family Micrococcaceae; genus Arthrobacter. The sequence continues at coordinate 343,388 of NZ_KB895453.1, forward strand.
AACTCGAGCGCCTCAAGGTCCTGCACAACGGCACCAAGGGCAAGCTCACGTTCTCTGACGCAGAGTTCGAGCGCCGCCTCGGCGGCCTGCGCCAGATCATGGCCGCCAAGGAGCTGGACGCGGTCATCCTCACCAGCTACCACGGCATCAAGTACTACTCCGACTTCCTCTACACCACGTTCGGCCGCAACTACGCCTTGGTTGTCACCGCGGACGACTCGGTCACCGTCACCGCAAACATCGACGCCGGCATGCCATGGCGCACCTCCTACGGCGAGAACATCGTCTACACCGACTGGCGACGCGACAACTTCTACTTCGGCCTCCAGGAGGCACTGCGCCAGCGCGGCGTCAAGGCCACCCGGCTGGGCGTCGAGGACGACTTCCTCCCGGGCCTGACCCGCGAAAAGATCGCCGCCGCCTTCCCCGGCGCCACGCTCCTGGATGTCTCCCAGGACGCCATGCGCCAGCGCATGATCAAGTCCGCCGAGGAAATCGAGGTCATCAAGCACGGTGCCCGCATCGGCGACCTCGGCGGCGAGGCCATCCGCAACGCCATCCGCGAAGGCGTCACCGAGTACGAGGTGGCCCTGATCGGCACCGAAGCCATGGTGCACGAGATCGCCCGGACCTTCCCCGACCGCGAAGTCCGCGACACTTGGGTGTGGTTCCAGTCGGGCATCAACACCGACGGCGCCCACAACTGGGCCACCACCCGGAAGCTGCAGCAGGGCGACATCCTCTCCCTGAACTGCTTCCCCATGACCTCCGGCTACTACACGGCCCTGGAGCGCACCCTCTTCCTGGGCCAGCCGGACGAGCGCTCCCTGGAGCTGTGGAACATCAACGTGGAGGTGCACCGCCGCGGCCTGGAACTCATCAAGCCCGGCGCCGTCTGCAAGGACATCGCCGCCGAACTCAACGAGATCTACATCAGCCACGGCCTGCTGGCCAACCGCACCTTCGGCTACGGCCACTCCTTCGGCGTCCTCAGCCACTACTACGGCCGGGAGGCCGGCCTGGAACTGCGCGAGGACATCGACACCGTCCTGGAACCCGGCATGGTGGTCTCCATGGAACCGATGATCACCGTTGCGGACGGCCAGCCGGGTGCCGGCGGCTACCGCGAGCACGACATCCTGGTCATCGGCGAGGACAACACGGTGGAGAACATCACCAAGTTCCCCTTCGGCCCGGAACACAACATCGTCCAGGCCTAACCATCACCACAGCGAAGCGGCGCCATACACGTGGCGCCGCTTCTGCCGTCCATGAGGAAAGATGGTGTCCACCATGACTCCTGCAACGACTTCCGACAGCAACGGCACAGGCACCAGTACCAACGGCGGGACGGACGCCAAAGGCGCTTCCGTCGTCGTCAATGCCATCGCTGTCCTGCGCACCTTTACCGCGGACGAACCCTTGCTGGGGGTTACGGAAATCGCCAACCGGGTGGGCATGCACAAAAGCAGTGTCTCCCGGATCCTGGCCACCTTCGAGCAGGAGAACCTGGTGGAACGGGACCCGGAAACCAAGCGGTTCCGGCTGGGGCTGGGGCTGATCGCCGTCGCCGGGCCGCTGCTGGCCGAGATGGAGGAACGGCGCGTTGCGTACCCCGTGCTGCGGCAACTGGCGGAGCAGACCGGCGAAACCAGTGCGCTCATGCTCTGGAACGGGGACGAAGCCATTTGCGTGGAGCAGATCGCCAGCCACCACCAGATCAAGCACACCACGCCGCTGGGCGCCCGGTACCGGGACGCCATGAGCGCTTCCGTCCAGGTGTTCCTGTCCACGCTGCCGGCCGAGCGGGTGCGTGAATTGCTGCGGAGCGGAGCCATCACCTTTCCCGGAATGGACGACGCCGGCCTGATGGCTTACGAGGCCCGGCTCCAGGACGTGGCGCGGCGGGGCTGGGCGGGCAACTACGGTGAATCGTCCATGGATGAAGTGGGCGTGGCGGCCCCGGTCCGCGACCATCGTGGCGACGTGGTAGCGGCCGTCCTGATTCCGGCCCCGCGCTTCCGGGTATCGAAGGAGCAGTTCGAGCGTCTGGCTGAAGCCTGCGTTGCCGCCGCCGCCAAGGTGACCACCCGTCTGGGCGGCCGTCCGGCAAGCTGATCCGGCATGTTCAGGTGGCCGGGTGTTCAGGTGGCCAGGACGAATACCTGGTTCACGCTGTGACCGCGCTGACTGCGACGACGCCACCCCACGGGTCGCTGATCACCGCGCTCCGGAATCCCGGGGTGTTCGAGGGTGCCATGAGGATGCCGCCCCCTAACGCAACGGCCCGGTCGGCAGTGGAGTCTGCACTGGCCACCGCGAAGTTCACACTCCAGTTCGGCGGAACGTCCACGCCCTCCGTTGAGGTGGCCACTGCCACCATACGGTCTCGCAGAAGCCATAGTGAGAAGGCTGCGTCAGGCGGTGACTTCAGCTCCCACGTGAACATTGACCTGTAGAAATCCCCGGCTTTTCCAAGATCCGGGGTGTGCAAGGAACTCATCGCCCAGCAGTTCGGCTGGTCGGCAAGCTCAACGCCGTCAATTTCGCCTGCCTGCCGCAGGCAGAACAGCACGCCGGAGGAATCGGCAACCAGCGCAGTGGGGGCGTGGGCGTCCAGGAGCATCAACCGCCGGCCCCCAACCTGTTCAGCGCGTGCCGATGCCTCGGCGACGTCCTCCACCCGGATGTGCGTCAGCCAGCCCGCAGGCGACTGTGGCGGGGCCTGTCCCACACCGGCCACCAGGCGTCCGTTGAGGCGCGCCCGGTAGTAGTCACCGTCAATGCCGGACGTGGGAATTGCCTCGTCGAAGCTCCAGCCGAAAAGTTGGCCGTAGAACTCTTTGGCTGCCCGGGGATCCGGTTGCCACGTGTCCACCCAGCAGGGTGCACCTACCGACGACGTATCCCGCTTGGCCATAGTGCGCCCCCTCGAATCCCGCTGGGCCGCCGGACGCGTGGCGCCGGCCCCAAGAGCAATGCACGGCAAGCATACGTCCGAAGCCGGAGGCGTGACGGGAGGTGGATGCGGGTCCGGTCGGGCATTGCCCCTTATCAGCCCAGCTCCGCTCGGCGGCCCGACCTCCGCGAGTGCGGCCCGGACCTCTGTGATGGGTCCAGGATCGCCGGACAACCAGGCGTCCATGTCCACAAACACTGCATCCGGAAGATGGCCGCCGTCGTATGCCGAATGTCTCATTATATGGACGCAAGGGAGCGCGGCCCCGGGCTTCTTCACGGCCTGTCCGGGCGCTCGTCGGAGCCGTGCCGGTCTGTACAACCAGCACCGGCCCGCGGGAAACTGGCGCCATGGGCAAACTAACCTTCGCCATGAACGTCAGCCTGGACGGCTATACCGCAGCTCGCGGGGACGACCTCGGCTGGAGCATGCCGGACGATGAACTGTTCCAATGGTGGTCCGACCGCGTGTCGGCGACGGGCCTGGCCCTGTACGGACGCAGGCTGTGGGAGGCGATGAGCTCCCACTGGCCCACCGCGGACCAGGAGCCTGGTGCCACGCCGGCGGAGATTGAGTTCGCGCAACGCTGGCGGGACATGCCGAAGGTGGTGTTCTCCTCCAAGCCCCGCCCGGTCAACTGGAATACCCGCCTTGTCACCGGCGATGCAGTTCCGGAGATCGCGCGGCTCAAGGCAGGGGAGGGCGGTCCGATTGATATCGTCGGTGCCACGCTCGCCGCGGCGGCCATGCGGGCCGGACTGATCGACGAGTACGTGATGGTCACCCATCCGGTCCTGGTGGGCGGCGGGACGCCCTTCTTTACCTCCCTGGACCATTGGGTGCAGCTGAAGCTTGTGGAGACCAGGGCCTTTCCCGGTGGCGCGGTCCTGGCCCGGTACGACGTTCGTCGCTGAGCAGGCCAAGACTCAAAGCGGCCTGCCTCCGCGCTTGGGGATAGGGCGGCAAATTTACCGGGACGGGCCTCTCAGGGGAGCCCCGCCATCCGGGCGGCGAGATGCAATGCCGCCAGCCGCCCCGTCCCGCGAGGATCGCCACCGCACAGCTCAAAGATCCGCTGAAGCCGGTGGTGCATGGACTGCCGTTCCAAGTGCAGTTCGCGCGCCGATTGCGCGGTGTTGCAGCCCGAGTCCAGCCATACCCGCAAAGTCTCCAGCAACTGGGACTGCCGCTGCGCGTCATGCTCCAGGACCGCCCGCAGCTGCCGGTTCACGAACGCCTCCCGCGCCGAGGCATCCAGGCAGGTCAGGGACAGGCTTTCAACCGCGGAATCCTCCGCGTCCACCACCACCAGGCCGCGGGCCGGATACTGCCGGCGTGCCGAGGCGTTCCGCCGCCGGATCTGGCGCACCTCCAAGGCCCGCCGCGCCTCTGCCAGCGACCAGGAAGCCCCAGCCACCCCGCCGGCCAGGGGCCCCACGGCAATCACCGCGTCAGGGTCCCCCGCCAGGCCCTGCAACGATCCCAACAGCCGCCGCCGCTCACCGGCGGCATCGGTGCAGGGGAGGCCGATCATCACCACCAGCTCGGCGTCGTCCAGGTACGCGGCACAGGGAATCCGGCGTGAGCTCAGGAAGGTTTCGACGGCGCAGCGCACCTCCTGCGGTGACGCCGCATGGATTGCCGCCACCACTGCCGGGGAATCCGTGGGAAAGCCGGCCCCGGGGGCAAGCTGCTCAAGCCGCCACTCCGGGGCGGAATTGAGCACTGCCCGCATCAGTTCTGCTCCGGCCAGGGCGTGCAGTCCGGGTGGAGTGTGCTGCAGCAGCGCCAGCCCGAGGATGTCCACGGAGCGTTCCCCGGCCACCTGCGCCAGCGCCACGTCTGCGGCCTCCGGTACCCGCACCTCAAGCCGCCCCATCAGGACGCCGCGCACGGGAATGTCCACGCTGACCACCGTTCCGCCGGGCAGCCCGGCCCCGCCGGCAAGGCTGCCGTGAGCGCCCGGTCCGGAGCCGTCGTCGTCCGCCGGCCCCTCCCCGGCGTCCGCGTCCACCCCGGTGCTCCACCCCTCGGGGGCGGCGCTGCCCATGGTCACTCCCCACGGGGAGGTGAGGTGCACGGCGGAACCCGTGATGCCCGCCAGTACGGCCAGGATCTTGTCCAGCGAGGCCCCATGGGCCAGCTCCGCCGCCATGGCACGGGTGGCGGCGTCGGCCTGCTGCAGGTGCCCCACCGACTCGCTGACCAGCATGGAATTGATGGCCTGCATGACGCCCACAAAGGGCACCACCTTCCGCAGCTCGACCACCGGAAGACCGTATGCCTCGGCCGTCCGCAGCATGTCCGCAGGGATTTCCGGGAGGGCGCCCCCCGTCTCGATGGCGAGCGCCGCGATACCCCGCTGGGCCAGTTCGCGGACATAGTCCTCGCGTTTGGCGGGGGTGGCCGTGGCCAGGGTGATCCCGCCGCAGAGCAGCAGCTCGCCGCCACGGAGCAGGGGAGCGATGTCCAGGACTTCGCTGGAATGGACCCAGCGCACCGGCTGCGCATCGGCCACCACGCCCAGGGGATGGAGTACGGGATCGGCGGCGGCAAGGGCGGGGTGGGCGAGTATTTCGCCAAGAAACACTGACACGACATTCCGTAACGTAGTAGGGGAATCTGTTCGACAGATTGTATCTTGTTCCTTGTGATGGGGGCCACATAGCCTTTGAGTACTTATCCACCTCACGGAGGCCCCCATGCAAGAAAAGCTTTCACCAGCAACGCACGGGCACGCGGCCCCTGCCGGCCAGGACCACAACGTCGTGGACCACGAAGCCTGGCTGCAGCCCATCCCCGAATCAGCGCGCACACGCAAGGTATCCGGCCAGTTCTGGATCTGGGCGGGCGCCAACCTGGCTCCCATCAACTGGGTGCTGGGGGCACTCGGTATCCAGCTGGGACTCGGCCTGGCGGACACCGTCACCGTCCTGGTCCTGGGCAACCTGATCGGCATGCTCCTCTTTGGCTGCTTCGTCCTCCTGGGCCAAAAGACCGGAGCCACCGGCATGGTCCTGGCCCGGGCCGCTTTCGGCCGCCGCGGCAATTACCTGCCGGCCGCCATCCAGGCCCTGCTGGTCATCGGCTGGTGCGCGGTGAACACCTGGATCATCCTCGACCTGGTCATGGCACTCTTCGGAACCCTCGGCTGGGTTGACCCTGAAGCCCCCAACTACGCCTGGAAGATCGGCGTCGCCACCTTCATCATGGCCCTGCAGGTCGCTATCGCCTGGTTCGGCTACAAAGCCATCGCGGCCTTCGAAAAATGGACGGTACCGCCAACCATCCTCATCCTGGCCGTCATGTCCGCCGTCGCCTGGTTCGGCATGGACATCGACTGGGGCTACGCCGGACCGGCCGGCGCCATCCTGGAAGGCTCGGAACGGATCGCCGCCATGAGCGCCGTCATGACTGCCATCGGCATTGGCTGGGGTATCACCTGGTTCACCTACGCCGCGGACTACTCCCGGTTCGTCAGCACCAGCGTCCCCAAGAAGAAGGTCTACCTGGCCTCGGTCCTGGGCCAGTTCATTCCTGTGGTCTGGCTGGGTGTCTTGGGCGCCAGCCTGGCTACCAACTCCGGGGAGATCGACCCCGGCAAGCTGATCGTCCTCAACTTCGGCGCCATGGCTCTGCCGGTGCTGCTCATGGTGCTCCACGGCCCCATCGCCACCAATATCCTCAACATCTACACGTTCTCGGTCGCGACCCAGGCACTGGATATCTCCATCAGCCGCCGCAAGCTCAACCTGTTCGTCGGCGTCTTCTCGCTCGCCGCCGTCGTCTTCTTCATCTTCCAGGAGGACTTCGCCGCGGTGCTCGACGCCTGGCTGATCGGCCTGGTGGCCTGGGTGGCCGCCTGGGGCGGCATCATGCTGGTGCACTACTTCTGGCTGGACAAGCGCTGGCCGGGCGAGCCGGAGCGCCTGTTCGACGCCGTGGGCACCAAGCGGCTGCCCGGCGTCAACTGGGCCGGTGTCATCTCCCTGGTGGCCGGGATCGTCGCAACCTGGCTCTTCATGTACGGCCTGATCCCCATCATGCAGGGCCCCATCGCGGTGGCCCTGGGCGGCTGGGACCTGTCCTGGCTGGCCGGCGGACTGACCAGCGCCGGGGTGTACGCCATCCTCGGGCCACGGCAGCACATCCGGTACCTCGCAGTGAAGCCCCGGACGGTCACCGCCGTGAGCCCCGCCCCCGGAGCAGGCGGCAAGGAAACGGACGCCGCCCCTGTCCTGCCCGCCCGCTAGGCCGCACAGCTTCCCATCCCCCAACACCTGGCGGGCGCCCTGCGCCCGCCGAAAGGATTTCCCGTGAACCAGCCCGCCATCGCGGACGCCCTGCATCCGGTCACCTGGCCCGACGGCGCCAAAGCCGCAGCCTCCTTCACCTTCGACGTGGACGCGGAGTCCTGCACGATCGCCCACGACCCCAGCTCCACCCGGCGCATGTCGCTGATGACCCACCAGTCGTACGGTCCCAAAGTCGCCGTACCGCGGCTCCTGAAAATCCTTGAGCGCCAGGACATCAAAGCCACCTTCTTCATCCCGGGCTTCACCGCCGAGTCCTACCCGGACGTGGTCCGGCGGATCGTCGACGGCGGGCATGAGGTTGGCCACCACGGCTACCTGCACGAACCGATGCAGGGCATCGACGCCGCCACCGAGGCCGGCTACCTTGACCGCGGCCTCGAAGCCCTGGCGAAGGTGGCCGGGGTCCGGCCGGTGGGGTACCGGGCACCGTGGTGGGAACTGAACTGGCATTCCCCGGGCCTCCTCGCGGACCGCGGCTTCCTCTACGATTCCAGCCTGCTCGACGGCGATGCCCCCTACCGCTTCGCCGTCGCCGCCGATGATCCCCGGGACATCGTGGAGATCCCCGTGGACTGGACCCTTGATGACTGGGAGCAGTACGCCTTCTACCCCGGCGTGACCGGCAGCGGCGTCATCGAAAGCCCGGCCAAGGTCCTGGAAATGTGGACCCTCGAGGCCGAGGCGCACCACTCCCAGGGCAGCTGCTTCGTCCTGACCAACCATCCGTTCATCTCCGGCCGGCCCTCCAAGGCCGTGGCCCTTGAACAGCTGATTGAGCGGGTGAAGGCGATGGACGGCATGTGGGTCGCCACCATGGAACAGATTGCCCGGCACACCAAGGCCACGGTCACGGAGGTCCACACCCACGCGCGGATTGACGTGCCGGTATTCCCGGGCGCGGGTGCACAATTCCAGCCGGCCGTGGTGCGGCAGGGGGTGCTGGCCTAGAGTGGCCGAAAGGGCCGGGGCCGCCGGCCGGGAGGAGTGCCCGCATGGACCTCATGGCCAACCTTACGGACAGCATCGGGCAGGAACTCGCCTGGCAGATTCCCCTGTACGAGCAATTCCACCGGAACCCCGAGCTTGGCCTTGCCGAACACGCAACGTCCGCCGCGGCAGCGGACCTGCTGGCCGGCTGGGGCTTTGACGTCCGGCACTTTGGCCGCACCGGCGTCGTGGGCGTTCTCGCCAACGGCGCCGGTTCCTGCGTCCTGGCCCGGGCGGACATGGACGCCCTCCCCGTCGCCGAGGCCACCGGTGCGACGTACGCCTCCGCCGTTCCAGGGGTGATGCACGCCTGCGCGCACGACATGCACGTGGTGGCAATGCTCGGCGCGGCAAAGTATCTGGCTGGCCACCGGGACACTTGGCAGGGCACCTACGTTGCCTTGTTCCAGCCGGCGGAGGAGACGGCGGCGGGGTCCCGGGCAATGCTCGACGACGGCCTGGCCGCCGGAATCCCGCGGCCGGACATTGCGCTGGCCCAGCACGTCATGCCCACCGAGGCGGGAACCATCGGCACCACGCCGGGTCCCGTGCTGTCGGCCGGCGATTCGGTGCGCATCACCGTGCACGGCCGGGGTGCGCACGGATCCATGCCGCACAAGTCGGTCGATCCGGTGGTGCTGGCTGCCTCGATCATCCTCCGCCTGCAGACCGTGGTGTCCCGTGAAACGCGCCCGGGGGAGTTTGCGGTGCTGACCATCGGCTCGGTGACCGCCGGTGCCACGGCCAACATCATCCCGGACCGGGCGGAACTGCTGCTCAACCTCCGTACCTACAGCATGGCCGTCCGGAGCCAGATGCTCGCCGCCATCGAGCGGATTGTGCGCGGAGAGTGCGTCGCGGCCGGCTCGCCTCAGGAACCGGAGTTCGAGTACTACGACCAATACCCGCTGACCAGCAACGATCCCGGGGCCAACGCCAGGGTCACAGCGGCCTTCACCACGACGTTCGGTGCCGACGCCGTCTACCGCACCGCCCCGCAGACTGCGTCGGAGGATTTCAGCCGCATTCCCGACGCTTTCGGGGCCCCGTACGTGTACTGGGTTGTCGGGTCGGTGCCTCGGGAAACCTACCGGCAGGCGGTGGCAACGGGCGCCGTGGACACCGATATTCCAGCCAACCACTCACCGTTCTTCCTGCCCGCCGTGGATCCCACCCTGCGGGTGGCTACGCAGGCGCAGGCTGCCGCGGCCCTCGCGTACCTGGGCGACGCGGCTTCCTAGCCGCTTCGAGCCAGCAGGGACCGCATCTGCGCGGCCGCGTCGCTGCCCGGTGCAGGGGTATACACCACGATGTGGAGGTCCGGCCGGTCGGACGGGGACACCTGGTGGTGTTCCAACTGGAGCACACCCACGGCCGGGTGGTGGAAAAGGCGCTCGCGGGATTCGAAGCCCAGGATGTCGTACAGGTCCCAGCCCTGCCGGAATTCCGGGCTGGCTTCCTTCAGCCGTTCCACCTGGTACTGGATGTCCGGATCACCGAGCCGCTGCCCGGCTTCGGCGCGGAATTCGGCAAGGAACCGCTTGCTGGTGGTTTCCCAGTCCGGCAGGAGGTTGCGGACGTAGGGATCGGTGAACACCAGCCAGAGGAGGTTGCGGTCCGCCGGGGCCACCGTGGCGATGTTCGGAAACAGGGCGGCATAGGCCGTGTTCCAGCCGGCCACGCCCCAGTCCGGAAACAGCGCGAAGCTCGGATTGGGGTCCAGTGCATCGAGCAGGCGCTGGATATGGGGCGGGGCGGAATCGGCTGCGGGGCCGGCAGGGGCCGCTGCTGCGTAACCGCCCAAGGACAGGACGTAGCCCACGCCGGTTGCCGAGAGATGCAGGGCCCGGCTGACCGCCTCCAGCACCTGCCGGGACGGGCTGATGTCCCTGCCCTGCTCCAGCCATGTGTACCAGGTGACGCTGACGCCGGAAAGGAACGCCACCTCTTCGCGGCGCAGTCCCCGGTCGCGCGCCCGGCCGATCGGCGGCAGGCCGTAATCCGCCCGGAGCGCCTGGTCCCGGCGGGCGCGGAGGAAGAGGCCGAGTTCTTTGCGGCGCCCTGGTTCAGTCACCAGAAAATACTATTACTCTGGTACTCCTGCTACTAGTAGTAAGAGCGTCTTCCGTATGGAGGGCCATGCCCGCAGGATGGTAAGCATGCCTGCACTTCGCTCTAAAACTGTCACCCACGGCCGCAACATGGCCGGAGCCCGCGCACTGCTGCGCGCCTCCGGCGTCGCCAACGCGGATATCGGCAAGCCGATCATCGCCGTGGCCAACTCTTTCACCGAATTCGTCCCCGGCCATACCCACCTTGCCCCCGTGGGCAGGATCGTCTCCGATGCGATCCTCGCCGCCGGTGCCGTGCCGCGCGAGTTCAACACCATTGCCGTGGATGACGGCATCGCAATGGGCCACAGCGGCATGCTGTACTCGCTGCCGTCCCGCGACCTGATCGCCGATTCCGTGGAGTACATGGTCAACGCGCACTGCGCCGACGCCCTGGTCTGCATCTCCAACTGCGACAAGATCACCCCGGGCATGCTCATGGCGGCCCTGCGCCTGAACATCCCCGTGGTCTTCGTCTCGGGCGGCCCGATGGAAGCCGGCCGCGTGACCCTGACCGACGGCTCCGTCCGGTCACTGGACCTGGTGAACGCGATTGCCGACGCCGTGGACGAGTCCATCTCGGATGCCGACATCAACCTCATCGAAGAGAATGCCTGCCCCACCTGCGGTTCCTGCTCCGGCATGTTCACCGCCAACTCGATGAACTGCCTCACCGAGGCCATCGGCCTGTCCCTGCCGGGCAACGGCTCCGTACTGGCCACCCATACCGCCCGCAAGGCGCTATACGAGAAGGCCGGCGCCACCGTCGTCGAGCTGGTCAAGCGCTATTACGACGGCGACGACGAGTCCGTGCTGCCGCGCTCGATCGCCACCGCCAAGGCCTTCGACAACGCCATGGCCCTGGACATCTCCATGGGCGGCTCCACCAACACCATCCTGCACCTGCTGGCCGCCGCCCAGGAGGCGGGCGTGGACTACGGCCTGGCCGAGATGGACGCCAAATCCCGCCAGGTGCCCTGCCTGGCCAAGGTGGCACCCAACGTCGCCAAGGACAAGACCTACTACATGGAGGACGTGCACCGTGCCGGCGGCATCCCGGCCCTGCTGGGCGAGCTGAACCGCGGCGGACTCCTGCACAAGGACGTCCACTCCGTCCACTCCAATGACCTGGACGGCTGGCTGGATGACTGGGACATCCGCGGCGGAAAGGCCACCGAAGAAGCGAAGGCACTCTGGCACGCGGCCCCCGGCGGCGTCCGCTCCTCCACCGCGTTCTCGCAGTCGAACGAGTGGACTTCCCTGGACACGGACGCGGCGGAAGGCTGCATCCGCTCCGTGGAGCACGCGTACTCCAAGGACGGCGGCCTGGCCGTGCTCCACGGCAATGTGGCCGTCGACGGCGCCGTGGTGAAGACCGCAGGCGTTGACGAGTCCATCTGGGTCTTCTCCGGCCCGGCCGTGGTGTGCGAATCCCAGGATGAAGCCGTGGAGAAGATCCTGAACAAGACCGTCAAGGAAGGCGACGTGGTGGTCATCCGCTACGAAGGCCCCCGCGGCGGTCCCGGCATGCAGGAAATGCTCTACCCAACGTCGTTCCTCAAGGGCCGCGGCCTGGGCAAGAAGTGCGCCCTCATCACCGACGGCCGTTTCTCCGGCGGCACGTCCGGCCTGTCGATCGGCCACATTTCGCCGGAGGCTGCCTCCGGCGGCGCCATCGCCCTGGTGGAGGACGGCGACATCATCAGCATCGACATCACGCAGCGCTCCATGCAGCTGGAGGTCTCTGACGAGGTCCTGGCCGAGCGCCGCGAGAAGCTGGAGGTCAACGGCGGTTACAAGCCCAAGGACCGGGACCGCCAGGTTTCCGCTGCCCTGCGCGCCTACGCCGCCATGGCCCTCTCGGCGGACAAGGGTGCCGTCCGGGACGTGTCGCTGCTGGAGCGGTAACGCTGGTTCCTGGCGGGGGAAGGGCAGGTCCATTGGCCCTCCTCTGCCAGGGAATTCGGCGCCACACTTGAAGGGTCATCGTCGGGCCCGGGGAGGTGTGGTGCGCAGGTTTGAACCGTCCCTCGCGGCAGCCGCCCTCGTGATGGTGCTGCTGGCGGGCTGCTCTCCGCAGCCGGCAAGTCCACAGCCCTCGCGGTCCTCCGCTGTTGCCTCCGCAGCGGCGACCGGAGCGCCCGCCCCGCCGACGCCGTCGGACGTTCCGTCCTCACCGCCCGCAGAAACAGCGCCCGGCGCTCCCGCGGTCAGTTCCGCCGCGGCGGCCTGGACCACGTTTACGACGGCGGATGGCAGCATGGCGTTCGACCTTCCCGCCGACTGGCGCGTCAAGGACCCTGCGGGTGAACTGGCCGAGGGTGGCGGGGCATTCGCCGAGGTCCGGAACCAGGCCGGAAAGATAATGGCCACGCTGAGGACCAACATGGCCACCGGATCCACCTGCACCGAAAGGTACCCCTACGAAATCCTGGACACGGTGGACGTCCCGGCGCTTGTCCAGGGCGGAGAGGTGCCGCAGTTCGTGTTCGAATCCCGTGCGAATGCCCCGACCCCCGGCCTGTACAGCACCCCGGCTGCCGGTTACGGCATCACCTCGGGCCCCGCGGCCAGCGGACCGGACGCGTGCCCCATCTTCCAGTTCTTCAGGTGGCCCCCAAACGCTGCCATGTTCGGGGCGTCCTACGACCCCAACAACAACGCGACGCCAGGGGACCCGTCGCTCCCGTACCTGGACCTCGCCCGGAAGTACCGGGGCACGTCCGAGTATTCGGATATCAGGAAGATGATCACCTCGCTGCGGCCGGTGCAGCACTAGCCGGACGCTGTTGGCAGGGGGGCGCCCGGCCAATGGGGGACCAACGCCCCGCCCTGCCGTCCTGCCCCTCCGGTACCCTTTTCACATGGTGCAGGAAGTGGCCGATTACCGGGCGGAAGGCATCCTGCTCGCCGGGGCGGGACGGGCCATCCTGCTGCAGCTTGCCAATCCCGCCATCGGCCGCGGGGTGGCGGCACACAGCATCTTCACCGAGCGTCCCGTCAACCGGCTCAAGGGCACGCTCACCTATGTTTACGCCGTCGTGTACGGAACCGATGAGCAGGTGCATGAGGTGCGCCGCAGGGTGAACCGGGCCCATGCCCCCGTGCGGCGCATTCCCGACGAATCGTCCGCCGGGTACAGCGCCTTCGATCCCGCGCTGCAGCTTTGGGTGGCGGCCACGCTCTACGACACAGCGCTCACCGTCATTGAGAAGATCTACGGCCCGCTCGATGAAGCCGCCGCGGACGCCATGTATCGGGACTATGCACGGCTCGGTACGGCGCTGCAGGTCCCGCCGGCCATGTGGCCCGCGGACCGGGCAGCGTTCGGCCGCTACTGGCAGGAGCAGCTCGCCGCCCTGCGGGTGGAAGCCGAAGGCGCCCAGGTTGGCCGTGGCCTGCTGTACCCGGAAAACACCGCCTTCTGGTACCGGGCCATGATGCCCTCGGCACGCTTCCTGACCGCCGGGCTGCTGCCAGGCCAGCTGCGGAAGGACTTCGGCCTCGCCTGGAGCGACCGTCACGAGCGGCGCTTCAACCTGACCATGCGCGTCCTGGCGGTGGCCTACCCCAAACTTCCACGGGGAACCCGGCACTGGTTCAAGGACTACTGCCTGGGCGAGCTCGACAAGGACCTGCACGGGAACGGCCGGCTGCAGCAGCGCCAGGGGAGCCGTGCGTAGTTCCACCCCCGTCGAGCAGAGGATCGACGACTACGCCCGCCGCTTCCTGGCCACGGCCCCGGCCCGCGGCGCCAAGGCACGGCTCACCGAGTTCGCCGTTTTCGGCCTCAAGCAGGGCTGGGCCTGCATCTTCGGAGCCGCGCTCCTGGCCGTGCTCATGGCCGCCCGGCTGTGGTACCCGGACGATGCGGTGCTGGCGCGGAACGACTTCCTGACGCTCGCCGCCGTCGTCATCCAGGTCCTCATGGTCGCGTTCAAACTGGAAACCCTGAAGGAGCTGCGCGTCATCGTCCTGTTCCACCTGGTGGGGACCGTGATGGAACTGTTCAAGACGGACGTCGGCTCCTGGTCCTACGAGGCCGAGGGCGTCCTCCGGATCGGGGCTGTACCGCTCTTCAGCGGCTTCATGTATGCCGCCGTGGGCTCGTACATGGTGCGTGTCTACCGGCTCTTCGACCTCAGGTTCGCTGCCTACCCGAGGCGCTGGATCACTGCCATCCTCGCCGGCGCCATCTACGCCAACTTCTTCACCCACCACTACATCTGGGACCTGCGCTGGGTGCTGCTGGCCGCCGTCGTGGTTGTCTATGGCCGCTGCGTGATGCACTTCCGTGTCTTCCGCAAGGAGTTCCGCATGCCGCTGGTGGTTTCCTTCCTGCTGGTGGCACTGTTCATCTGGATCGCCGAGAACATTGCCACCTGGTCCGGGGCCTGGCTCTACCCCAGCCAGGCCGCAGGCTGGCATCCGGTGGGCCAGGAGAAACTCGTGGCCTGGTTCCTGCTGATGCTCATCTCCGTGGTGCTGGTGGCCTGGGTCTACAAGCCCCGGCCGCCGGAACCACGAGGCATACGACGCAGGGACATTCCGTCGGCTGCACTGCCGCGCTAAAGGGGGTCTGCCAAGACCCGTTTCAGCAGGGCCCTCGCTAGGGCTTCGGGACCACGCTTTGATGGACTGTATGTCTCCCGAAACCACAACCATCAGTACCGGCGCGCCGCAACAAACCTCTGGCAGCGAGCATCGCCAGGCCCACTGGGGAGGCGTCTTTGCGATGTCGCTGTGCGTCTTCGCCCTGATCGCCTCGGAGTTCATGCCGGTCAGCCTGCTCACACCAATGGCAGCGGACCTCCAGGTCTCCGAAGGGATGGTGGGGCAGGGCATCGCGGTCTCCGGCCTGTTCGCGGTCCTCACCAGCCTGTCCGTCTCCCGCCTGGCCGGCAGCCTTAACCGCAAGGCCCTGCTGCTGGGCCTCACGGCGTTGATGGCGGTCTCCGGGGCACTGGTGGCCCTGGCGCCGGGATACCTGCTCTTCATGATCGGCCGCGCCCTCATCGGCGTGGTGATCGGGGGATTCTGGTCCCTTTCCGCGGCCACCGCCATGCGGCTGGTCCCGCCCCACCAGGTGCCGCGCGCCCTGGCGATCTTCAATGGCGGCAATGCCCTCGCCACCGTCCTGGCCGCCCCGCTGGGCAGCTGGCTGGGCGCCGTCATGGGCTGGCGGGCAGCCTTCTTCTGCCTGGTTCCACTGGCCGCCGTTGCTTTGGCCTGGCAGTGGTTCAGCCTTCCGTCCATGTCGGTGGACAAGCCGCGGGAAGCGGGAAGCATCCTGGCGATCTTCGCCGCGTTCAAGAACCGCCAGGTGGCCTGGGGCATGGCCGCATGCGGGTCCTTCTTCATGGGACAGTTCGTCCTGTTCACCTACATCCGCCCGTTCCTGGAACGGGTGACGCGGGTTGATGCGGCTACGGTTTCCTTGGTCCTGCTGGTGCTGGGCGTGGCAGGCTTTGCCGGCACCATGCTGATCGGCCGGTTCCTGGGGAAACGCCTGTACCGGACGCTCGCCACCATTCCCGCGCTCATGGCCGTCATTGCGGCGCTGCTCGTGCCGGCGGGCGGCTGGTTCGCCGCCGTCGTGGTTCTTTTGGGTTTGTGGGGCTTGCTGTCAACGGCCGCGCCGGTGGGCTGGTGGAGCTGGGTCGCCGAGGCCATGCCGCACGACGCCGAGGCAGGCGGCGGCTTGATGGTGGCCGTAGTCCAGACCTCGATCGCCATTGGCTCAACCCTGGGCGGCCTCCTGTTCGACTCCGCCGGTTACGGCGGCACCTTCGTTGCCAGCGCAACGGTCCTGTCCGCCGCCGGCGTCCTGGCCTTCGTGACTGCCAAGGCCACGCACCGGATGGCGTGACCAACAGATTTCCAGCCAACCGAATCAACAGGAGGAGACCATGAAGTTCACCAAGAGCGGCGGCCAGACCGGCGCCGGGCCAAAGGAATGGTTCACGGGGACGGTGCAGATCGACGGGATCCGCAATCCCGATGAACAGTCGGCCATCGGCTGCGCCCATGTCCGTTTCGCCCCGGGTGCCCGCACCGCGTGGCACCACCACCCGAAGGGCCAGACCCTCTACGTCACCGACGGCATCGGGCTGGTGGCCCGCCGCGGCGGCGAGGTCCAGGAAATCCGTCCGGGCGACGTCGTCTACATCGAGCCCGGCGAGGAACACTGGCACGGGGCCACCCCCGAGCGGTTCATGGCGCACGTGGCCATGCAGGAAGCTGATGCGGACGGCCAGGTGGTCACCTGGCTCGACCACGTCACTGACGAGGAATACGGGGCCTAGCTCCCGTCCCGGACAGGAAAAAGAGCGGACGACGCCGGAAGAATCCGGCGCCGTCCGCTCTCCTCGTCGCGGGGAAGGGTCAGTCGTCGTAGGTGTTGGCGATGTAGACATCGCACGGGGCGTTGTGCGCCACGCTGTTGGCGACACTGCCCAGGAGCCGGCCGATGCCGCGCATCCTGCGGTTACCCACCACGATCAACCGGGCGTCCAGGCGGATCGCTTCCTTGATCAGGGAATCGGCGGGCTTGCCCCGGGCAGCGAAGTGGGTGACCTCCACCCCGGGCCGGGAGTTGGCCAGGTCCTTCGCCACGATCTCCGAGCTGTCCGCATTGGAAATCCTGACCTTGTCCGAACCCACGCCGAAAGTTTCGGCGGTTTCGCTTTCAAACCCGGTCACCACATGCAGTGATGCTCCCAGCGATTCCGCCAGGCCCAAGGCCACTTCCGCTGCCTTCCGTGCCGACGGGCTCGCGTCCACGCCTACAACCACTACTCCACTCATCCTGCACTCCTTCGTTAGTCCTGGCGCAATGTCCACCTGCCAGTCTAGGGAGTACCCCCGTCATGCTTCGGTATCACACAGTTGCTGCCGCAAACGCCGCCGCTGCCTGCCCATCAAAACGCCGAACCGATCGAGGCCAGTTCAGGGGCGGCAGCTCCGGCGTACCGGTTCTCCGGACGCGCCAACCCATAGTGCTCCCGCAGGGTCCGTCCGGTGTACTCGGTGCGGAACAGTCCGCGCTCCTGGAGGATGGGCACCACCTGGTCCACAAAGGTTTCCAGCCCGGAGGGGAGCACCGGCGGCATGATGTTGAAGCCGTCCGCCGCGCCGCCGTCGAACCATTCCTGGATGGCGTCTGCCACCTGCTCGGGCGTGCCGGTGAAGGTGCGGTGTCCGCGGCCGCCGCCCAGCCGGCCGATCAGCTGCCTCACCGTGAGCTGCTCGCGGCGGGCCATTTGCACGATCAAGGTGTAGCGGCTCTTGGCCCCCTCGATCTCATCCTCGCTGGGCAGGTTGGCCGGCAGTTGGCGGTCCAGGGGCAGGTCCTCCGGGTCCACGCGGAGGGTCCTGGCCAGCTGGATCCGGGCGTACTCCGGCTTGATCAGCCGGTCCAGTTCGCGCTCCAGCTCCAGGGCCTGCTCCTCGGTGGCACCGATGACCGGGACAATGCCCGGCAGGATCTTGATGGTTTCCGGGTCGCGCCCGGCGGCTGCGGTGCGGGCCTTGAGGTCGCGGTAGAAGTCCTGCGCGTCGGCCAGGGTCTGGTGTGCGGTGAAGACGGCATCCGCATAACGGGCGGCGAGGTCCTTGCCGTCCTCGGACGAACCGGCCTGGACAACCAAGGGATGGCCCTGCGGCGACCGGGGAACATTGAGGGGGCCGCGGACTTTGAAGTGCGTGCCCTGGTGGTCGATGGTGCGGATCTTGTCCGCGTCGCCCCATACGCCGCCGGCCTTGTCTGCCAGCACGGCGTCGTCCTGCCAGCTGTCCCAGAGTTTCTGCGCCACCTCGATGAATTCGGCGGCACGCTCGTACCGGACGGCGTGGGCGGGCTGATCGTCCACGCCGAAGTTCCGGGCGGCGTCGGGGCCGGCTGTGGTTACCACGTTCCAGCCGGCGCGGCCGCCGCTGGCCCAGTCCACCGAGGCGAAACGGCGGGCCAGGTTGAACGGCTCGTTGTAGGTGGTGGAGGCGGTGGCGATCAGCCCGATGCGTTCGGTGGCGCCCGCGATGGCCGTGAGCAGCACCGTGGGCTCCAGCTTGCCGCCCGGGCGGCGGCCCACCTCGCCGAACAGGACGGGGGAGTCGGCAAAGAAGATCGAATCGAGCTTGCCGCGCTCGGCTGTTTGGGCGAGCTTTTGGTAGTGCCCAATGTTCGTGCCCGCGTGCGGGTCGCTTTCCGGCAACCGCCAGGATGCTTCGTGGTGGCCAGTGCTCATCAGGAAGGCGTTGAGGTGAAGCTGGCGGTCGGTGGGCTGGTTGTTGGCAGTCATGGCTGTTTCCTTGCTGGATGGAGGGAAGGGGCGTGGGTTTCGGCAGGCGCAGCCACCGGGGTCAGTGGCCCGCCGTTGCTTCGACGCCGAGTGCGGCCAGGAGATCGCGGCGGAGGGCCTCGTGTCCGGCGGCGTCTGCGGAGGTGCGGATGGGTTCCGGCACGGGCCGGACCGTGGCGATCCGGCCCTGGTCCAGGACCACGATCCGGTCAGCAAGCGCAATGGCCTCGTCCACGTCGTGCGTGACCAGCAGGACGGCGGGACGATGTGCTGCCACCAGGTCCTGTAGCAGTCCGTGCATCCTGATCCGGGTCAGCGCGTCCAGGGCGCCGAACGGCTCGTCGGCCAGCAGCAGCTGGGGTTCGCGGACCAGTGAACGGGCCAGCGCCACACGCTGCTGTTCGCCGCCGGAGAGTTGGTGCGGCCATGCTTTTTCACGTCCGGCGAGCCCCACTTCCGCGAGGGCCTTGCGGGCCCGGGCCCCGGCGTCGTGCTCCCGGACGCCCAGGGTGACATTGCCCAGCACGCTGTCCCACGGCAGCAGCCGGGAGTCCTGGAAGACCACGGAGACGCGGTCCGGGACGCTGATCACGCCGCTGCCGCGGACGTCGTGGTCCAGCCCGGCGAGGGCGCGCAGCAGCGTGCTCTTGCCGCAGCCGCTGGGTCCGAGCAGGGCCACGAACTCGCCGGGCGCGATGTCCAGGTCCACACCGTCCAGGACACTCTTGGTACCGAAGCTGCGGATGAGCCCGCGGACTGAAACAGCGGCGCCGGACTTAGTGCCGGCGGGGGAGGGGGCGAGGGCGGTCAGCCCGCCAGGGTGCGCTGCCATGAGAGGGCCTTTCGTTCGATGAAACGGACAATGCCGTCGGAGAGGAGGCCAAGGATGCCGTAGACGGCAAGGCCCAGGATGATGATGTTGGTCTGGCCGTAGGTGCGGGCGAGCTCCATCATGTAGCCGATCCCGCTGGTGGCGTTGATCTGTTCCACCACCACCAGGGACACCCAGGCGCCGGTCACCGCGAAGCGCAGGCCCAGGAAGAAACCGGGCAGGGCTCCGGGGAGGACCACCTTGCGGATGAAGCCGGCCCGGCCCAGGCCCACCGTCTGGGCAAGTTCGACGAACCGCAGGTCGATGCCGCGCAGCCCGGCATGGGTCTGCAGGTAGACGGGGACAAAGACGCCCAGGGTGATGGTGAGGACCTTCATGGTCTCGTCGATGCCGAACCACAGGATGAGCAGTGGGATCAGGGCCAGGCCGGGGATGGCGCGCTTGATCTGCACCGGCCCGTCGATGAGTGCTTCACCGATCCGGCTCAGCCCGGACAGCAGGGCCAGCACCGCTCCCACCAGGATGCCGAAGAACAGTCCCAGGCCGGCGCGCTGGGCGGAGATCGCCAGGTTCTCCTGGAGCCGGCCGTCGGCGATGAGCTCACCGGCGGCGGCCACGACGGTCCAGGGTTCGGAGAGGATGCGCGGGTCCAGAGCCCCGGTGGCGGAAGCAGCTGTCCACAGCAGCAGCAAAGCGGACGGGCCCACCCAGGCGAGCCGCCGTCGTCGTCCGGGCCCGAGCCTCCTGCCTGTGGGCCGCACGTCTGGCCGGCCAGCCTGCGCCGGGTCCTGGTGCGGTGCGACGACGGGACGGTCCAGGACCGCGCTCATGCCGCGCCAGCCTTGGCGGCGGAGGCGAACGCCGTGCCGGCGATGGCCTCGAAGCGGGTGTCGTAAAGATCTGCCGCCGTCAACTGCGGCTTCTTCTGCTCGCGCGCCAGCAGGTCGATGGTTTCCTGGTGCCGGGCGATCGCGTCGGTCCACGTGGTGGGCAGGTCGCGTTTGCCGGTGGCGTCGATCAGGTACTGGCCATCCTCACGGGACAGGCCCTGGTCCTTGACGTAGTAGCCCTCCAGCCACTCGGCCGGGTGGTCCTCGATCCAGCGCTGCGCCTTGCCCCAGACCTTCGCGTAGCCGGCAAGGGCGGCAGCCTTGGCGGGATCGGCCAGGACTTTGGCGGGGGAGTAGAGGAGGCTGGGATCATCGCGCAGCCCGTGGCGGAGGGTGCTGGCGCCGTCGGCCTTGTACTTGGCCAGGTAGCGCTTGATCTGGACGCCGCCCAGCGGAGCCGCGTCCACCTGCTTGCTGGCCAGCGCCGTGGCGTAGGCGTCCCCGGTGCTGGGGAGCTCCACGAGCTTGACGTCTTCCTGCTTGAGGCCGGCTTTGTCCAGGATGCGCAGCACCAGGGCGCCCTGTGCCTGGCCCGGGGAGTAGGCCACTTTCTTCCCGCGCAGCTCCTCGAGCTTGCGGATGCCGGCTCCCGGCGCCACACCGAGCTCGTAGATGGGGTGGTTCACCGCGTCCTGCCGGTAGCCGGCGGCGATGATGCGGACGTCCAGCCCGGTCCAGGTGGCGTGGATGGGCGGAATGTCCGCCACTGACCCGACGTCCAGGGCGTTGGCGCGGAAGGCCTCGGTGGTCTGCGGGCCGCCGGAGATGTTGGCGAATTCCACCGTAAAGCCGTCCAGGTCCTTGATCAGGCCGGACAGTTCCAAGGCCACTTTGATGCTGGGATCTCCCACCGTGATGGTGGTCCCGGCCGGGACGGAGGCGGCCAGCGGTCCAAGGGATGACTGGCTGATGCGTTCGCCGCCCGCGGTGGCGGCACCGCCGCAGGCTGAGAGCAGCCCCGCGGCAGGCAGGGCCAGGAGGGCGCCCAGGGCGCGGCGGCGGGTAAACGTCCGAGCGGGGCCGGGGCGGGGCGGGGATGCTGGGAAGGACATGGTGTTCCTTTCGGGAAGATTCCGGGTACGACGACGGCACCCGGGATGGGTGCCCGGGTGGGCGTGGGAGGTTGGTGGCGCCTGAACGGCGCTGGGTGCGTGTTTTTGCGCTGATGCCTCAGGTGGTGCGTACGGCTTGGCCGGTGCCGTGGAAACACCTAAACACGGCCTGTGGGATCTTGGCCAGCACCACGCAACGGACGCTCAACGCGGCGAAATGGCGCTACTTATGGCGCCATCCTGGAGACAAAGCAGGCAACCCGGCGCCATGAACCGCAACGGACGTTAATGTGACTGGACGTCCGCGAAGGCCCGTCGTCAGGCGCGGAAAAGCCTCCTGCCGAGGCCCTGGAAGAACCCCGGTTCCAGCGCAGGGTCGATGACGGCCGGCCGTGCACCGGGATCCGTCCCCCAACGTTCCACCGGCCGGCGCCTGTTGTTCCAGTCGACCGCCCCGAACTCCGGATTGTAGAGCGGCGGGTCTACCCCTTCCGCAGTGAAGATGGCCCACATCCAGTCAGGGATGCAGTCCGCCGTCCGGGGGTAGGCCAGGAGTTGGCGTGCCCAGATGGACGCACCAGCCGGTTCCGCGCCGGGGTGCCACCGGCCGTCGTCCGTCTTCTTGAGAAGTTCCTCATCAAAGAGCTCCACCACTCCGGGGCGGTCAGGGTAAACATGGACCTCCGCCGAGGTCCAGGTTCCGATACCCGGTTCGTAGGCCCGGCTGCGGTATTCGTCCAGCCATACGATCAGCGCCTCGTAGGAGAACTCTTCCTTGCCATCCGCAAGGTCACGAAGTTTGCCGCCGGTACGGGCACAGCCGTGGCCCAGGGTACTGGAGCCCCGGTGGACCAGCACTTGCACCACTTCCTCAGTCCCGCGGGCAAACCCGGCGGGACCAAAGGCCTCACGGCTGAGCCGTTCAAGCCCTTCAATGACGAACGGATCCGCTCTTAGGTCACGCACGGACAGGTCACCGGCTTTCTGTTGACTGAGGATGGAACGGTGGCCCGGTGTCAGGCCCGCACGCGGCCCTGGGCCAAGCCGGCAATATTCTCGGTGACCGCCCAGGACGCAAGGAGCTTGAGGGCTTCCTCGGAGGGGCTGCCGGGGGTGGCCGGATACACGGTGAGGGTATGTCCGGGGTCCTCCTCCAGCCCGAGGACCTGGTAGTTCAGCTCAAGGAGCCCCACCACCGGGTGCTGGAAGAACTTGGTGCCCGCGTAGTGGCGCCGGACGTTGTGCGCGGCCCACAGGCTGCGGAATTCGTCGCTGCGCATGGACAGTTCGCCGATGAGTTCCGCGATCCCCTTGTCATGCGGATTGCGGCCGGCCTCGCGGCGGAGGATGGCCACGTTGGTGTTCGCTGCCCGCTCCCAGTCCGTGTAGAAGTTGTGGGCTCGGGGGTCCAGGAAGATGAACCGCGAGTGGTTGGCCGGCCGCGACGGAGTGCGGTACATGTCCGAATAGAGCGCATAGCCCAGGGTGTTGGCAGCCACGATGTCCAAACGGTTGTTGCCAATAAAGGCCGGTGCCCCCGTGATGGTGTCCAGGAGGTACTGCAGCTCCGGCCGCACCGCCGTGGACGCGGAACCGCCGGCGCCCGCAGCCCGCTTGCGTCCCGAGGTGTTGGCTGTCCGTGCCAGGTCATAGAGGTGGTCGTGTTCGGCCCGGTCCAGTTCCAGGGCGCCGGCAATGGCATCCAGGACGCTGTCCGAGACGCCATTGAGGTTGCCCCGTTCCAGGCGCGTGTAGTAGTCCACGCTGACGCCCGCCAGCCGGGCTACCTCCTCGCGCCGCAGCCCCGGGACCCGGCGCCGGCCGCCGTACGGTTCAATGCCTGCCTGCTCGGGGGTGATGCGTCCACGGCGGGAGGAGAGGAACTGCCGTACCTCGGCTCGGTTATCCATAGGGACCACGTTACGACGATTCCGCGAACCGTAAGGAGGGTCTGCCAAAACCAGTTTCGGCAAGACCCTCGCCAACTGCCGGCGCTGCGGGTTTGATGTACTTGTCCGCTTTCAGCCGTTCAGCATTTGGAGGACCCAGCATGCGCGCAACCATCATGCACGCCCCCGGAGACGTCCGCGTCGAGGACCGTGACAAACCAGCCGTCCAGCGGCCCACGGACGCGGTCATCAAGCTCGTTGCCGCCTGCGTGTGCGGGTCCGATTTGTGGCCCTACCGAGGCGCCGACAAGCTGGCCCGGCCGCAGCCCATGGGCCACGAGTACGTGGGCATCGTCGAAGAAATCGGCGCCGACGTGAAGAACGTCCAACCGGGCCAATTCGTCGTGGGGTCCTTCTTCGCCTCGGACAACACCTGTGAGATCTGCCGTTCCGGCTACCAAAGCGGCTGCGTCCACCGCCAGGGCGTGGGCGGCGCCCAGGCCGAATACCTGCGCGTCCCGCTGGCGGACGGCACCCTGGTGGCTACCCCGGAAATGCCCGACGACGCACACATTCCATCCTTGCTTGCTGCCTCCGATGTGCTGGGCACCGGATGGTTCGCCGCCAAAGCAGCCGAGGTGGGCCCTGGCAAGACTGTAGCGGTCGTGGGTGACGGCGCGGTGGGGCTCTTGGGGATCCTGGCAGCCAAGCAGATGGGCGCCGGGAAGATCATCGCCATGTCCAGGCATGCGGACCGGCAGGCACTGGCCCGCGAGTTCGGTGCCACCGACATTGTCGAAGAACGTGGTGACGCTGGCGTGAAAAAGATCAAGGAACTCACGGGCGGGCTCGGCGCACACTCGGTTATCGAGGCCGTGGGCACCCAGGAATCGATGCTGCAGGCCATCCACGCCACCCGCGCCGGAGGCCACGTAGGGTTCGTGGGCGTCTCCCATGATGTGGCGCTGCCCGGCCGGGACCTCTTCTACTCGCACGTCCACCTGCACGGCGGCCCTGCCCCGGTCAGGCAGTACCTGCCCGAGCTGATCGACCGGATCCTCCGCGGCGAGATCAATCCCGGCAAGGTGTTTGACCTTGAACTTCCCCTGGAACAGGCAGCGGAGGCGTACAAGGCCATGGACGAACGCCGGGCCATCAAGGTGCTCCTGCGCCCGTGACCACGGTCCTGCCCCCGACTGGAGGCCGTCGAGGGTAGGACTCCCAAGACCAGTTACAACAGGGCCACCCTGGCCGCCTCAACACACAGGGTTTCACCAGGGAAGCCCTTGTAGCATCGAGTTATCCCCCAACAGATCAGAGGAGAACCATGACTACCGTCAAGGCTTATGCATCCCCGTCCGCAACGGAGGACCTGGTGGCCACCACCATTGAACGCCGCGAGGTGGGTCCGCACGATGTCATGATCGAAATCAAGTTCGCCGGCATCTGCCACTCGGACATCCACACCGTCCGCGGCGACTGGGGCCCGCAGCAGTACCCGCTGGTCCCCGGCCACGAAATCGCCGGCATCGTCACCGAGGTTGGCTCGGCCGTCACCAAGCATGCAGTCGGCGACCGCGTGGGTGTTGGCTGCATGGTCAACTCCTGCAAGGAGTGCGTCAACTGCCAGAAGGGCGAGGAGCAGTACTGCCTCAAGGGCAACGTGGGCACCTATGGCGCCGTTGACCGCGATGGCACCATCACCCAGGGCGGCTACTCCACCCACGTCGTGGTGACCGAGGACTTCGTGGTGACCATCCCTGAGGGCATCGACCTCGACGTTGCCGCGCCGCTGCTGTGCGCAGGCATCACCACCTACTCGCCCCTGCGCCACTGGGGTGCCGGCCCCGGCAAGAACGTAGCCGTCGTCGGCCTCGGCGGGCTGGGCCACATGGCCGTCAAGCTCGCCCACGCCATGGGCGCCGAAGTGACCGTCCTGTCGCAGTCGCTGAAGAAGCAGGAAGACGGCCTGAAGCTGGGCGCCGACCACTACTACGCGACCAGCGACGAGAACACCTTCTCCGAGCTCGCCGGATCCTTCGACCTGATCATCAACACGGTCAGTGCCTCGATCGACATCAGCTCCTACCTGGGCCTCCTGAAGCTGGACGGCGCGCTGGTGAACGTCGGTGCCCCGGCCGAGCCGCTTCCTGTCAACGCCTTCGCACTGATCGGCGGGCGCCGCTCCTTCGCCGGTTCCATGATCGGCGGGATCCGTGAAACCCAGGAGATGCTCAACTTCTGCGCCGAGCACCACCTGGGCGCCGAGATCGAGGTCATCCCGGCCGAGAAGATCAACGAGGCCTACGAGCGCGTCCTCGCCTCGGATGTCCGGTACCGGTTCGTGATCGATACCGCCACCCTCTAAAGCACCACCACGTGCGGCGGGCCGGCTCCGAAAGGGGCCGGCCCGCCGTCGTGCTTAACCCGTGGGTGAAGGACGACGCCGGACCGGCCTCACGGCGCGAGGCTTCGCAGGATCGACGCGGCCGGGCCCGCCGTGGTGGTCCGGTAGTTGATGCCTGCCCAGAGGTTCAGCCCTTCCGGATCCCCTGCGGCTGAAGCCGCGGCACGCAGGGGAGTGGTGAGGTGGTGGATTTCCGGGTACCCGTAGGGGGCATCGGCGTCGTGGCGGCGCATGAACGCGTTGTACAGCCCGCGGGCATTGCGGCCGGAAAACGCACGGGTAACGGCGGTGGTGGTGAAATGCTCCGGGGACGCCAGTGCCGCCCGATGCGCCGGTTTGGTTCCGGCTTCGCCGGCACGGAGGAAAGCCGTGCCGGCCTGGACGGCTGCTGCACCGATGCTGAGGGCGGCCCGCGTTTCGTTCGCGGTGGTGATCCCGCCGGCCGCGACCAGGGGCACGTCGAGGTCGGACAGCTCCTCGAGGATCCCGTGCAGGGGCACCTCCGGCGGGGCGCCGGCGGCGTCGAAGGTGCCGCGGTGGCCGCCGGCCTCGGGCCCTTGGACGCAGAGGGCATCCGCACCCCGGGTAAGTGCCTGGAGTGCCTCGTCCCGGCCGGTCACCGTGGCCATGACGTACACCCCGCGTTTCTTCAGGGAATCCACAACGTCTGCACCGGGAAAATCGAAGGTAAAGGACACCACCGCCGGTGCCAGGTCCAGCAGGACCTCGAGCTTCCTGTCCCAGCCGTCATCGTCGTGCCGTGGATCCCCCAGTTCGACGCCGAAGCGTTCGGCGTCGGGGGCGAGCGAGGCGGCATAGCGCTGCAGGGCGTCGGGAGTGATGACGGAGGGCTGGGGGACAAAGAGGTTGACACCGAAGGGTGCGCCCGTGTGTTCCCTGACGGCGTCAATGTCGGCGCGCATCGCGTCCGCCGTCTTATACCCGGCGGCCAGGAAACCCAGGCCGCCGCCGGCGCTGACCGCAACCGCCAGCTCCGGAGTGGACGGCCCGCCCGCCATGGGCGCCTGGATGACGGGCAGTTCCAGGGACCTGGGACTGAACCGACGTGGTTTCCGCTCGCTGTTCAACTCATGCCTCCCGGGCCGGCTGCGCCTACCTGACGAATGCTACGCCGGTCCTGCTCCGGCACGAAGCGGCGGGGATGGAGCCGCCGGTAAGGACCCGCCGGTATGGACCGGTCGTGACAGGGCCGGGGCGTGCGGGGGAACGTCCCTAGGCGTCGTGGCTTCCTGCCGCCACCGGGCCTGCGGGCGCAATCCGCGCCACCGTGACCTTCACGGAAACGTCCGCCGGGGCAAAGTGCTTCCGGACCGCGGCGGCAACACCACGGACCACATCCGGGGTACGGGCCTCCGAGCTGACGCCTACCCGCACGGTCACCTCGGTGCGGCCGTCCTGGTCACGGACGTCCACGAGGGCGTCGTTTTCCGGCTCCGCGGCCCGCGGGTTCAGTACGGACGCGGCCCGGGCCGGCAGGCGCTGCCACAGGCTCCGTGCGGGAAATACTTCCGTGACGCCGTCGACCGATATGACGACGCTCTTCAATGGTGTGGTCACTGTTCCTCCCGGGGGGCGTCGATGACGTCGGTGATGGTGATGTCGATGGCCGCAATGGTCAATTCCGTGTGCCTGGCCAGCGCCTCGGCCAGATCCTGCCGCAGCGATGCCGCACTGTCCATGAGGTGTTGGCCGAACAGCACGGCGAGGTCCGCGCGGACCGTCACCGGCTCTCCGGGGAGGGTGACGTCGCCGTCGAGCTTTACGCGTCCGGCTACTGTCCCTGGCAGGTTGTCAGCCACGGACCGGACCAGCGCAAGCACGGCCCCTTCCGTTTCGGACAGCGTGTCGGCGGGGTCGTCGGACCGCAGCGGGATGGTCCTGCCGGGCCGCAGTTCCAAGGCGAGGTTCGCCAGGATGTCCTTCATCCACTCGTCCGTGCCACTGCCGGCCGCGGCAACGTCGCTGGCAAAGAGCTCGTTGCCGGCGGCGGAAAGCCGGCGGAGGGAGTCGAGCCCGTTGCGGCATTCCGGGCAGGATTCCAGGTGGTGCGGGTCGGCGAATTCACCCGTGTCCAGGTAGATGCTGAGTTCCTCAAGTGTGTGGCCGCACTCGAATGTGTCGTGGGGCATGCTCATCGCCAATCCTCCATTTCGCGGACCAAGGCAGTCCTGGCACGGGCAAGCCGCCCCCGGACACTGGCTGGGCTGATGTTCAGGGTTTGCGCAATTTCTTCGTAGCTCTGTCCGTTGATCTCTTTCAGGATCCAGCAGCGCCGCTGCTCTTCGGGCAGGGTGGCCAGGGCCGCCTTCAGCGATTCGATGCCGGCGCCGGCCACCGCTGTCGTCTCGGGCCCGGCTCCGGGCGAGACAGTGTCCGGCGGCGCGTCGTCCTCCCCGCCGGCCAGGCTGGTGTGGTTCCTGCGGCGGCGCAGCAAATCGATGCTCCGGCTGCCGGTCAGCCGCAGCAGCCACCCTTTGACGGCCGCCGGGTCGCGCAGGGTGTCCAGTTGCTTCCACGCTTGGACCAGCGCTTCCTGCACGGCGTCGTCGGCGTCCGCGTAGGAACCTGTCAGCCTGCGCGCGGAGGCCCGCATGTGTGGGCCGTAGCGCCGGGCGAGGGCTTCAAAGGCCGCCGTGTCGCCGTCGGCCGCCCTGCCCACCAAAATGGCATCGGGGACCAGATCCAACTGGTCCCGCATCAAGGGTGAACCTGTCACCGAACCCTGCTTTCACTATCGGCGCGAACGCCTCACGCGCGGCAGGCAGGTCCGCGGACCGCCGTGGCGGTGCCGCGGGCCTGCCGCGGGGATTGGCTAGTCTTTGCGGAAACCTTCTTTGACCTTGGCGGCAGCGTCCTTGAGGTTGCTGCCGATGCCCTTGGCTGCGTCCTTGACCTTCTCGCCCGCTTCCTGGAGTTTCGCCTGCGCCTGGTCCCGCTGGCCTTCACGTTCCAGCTCCTCGTTGCCGGTCAGCTTGCCGGCACCTTCCTTGGCGGCGCCGAGGTGGTTGGTTGCCGCGTTGTTGAGCTTGTCGTCGAGTCCCACGATGGTGTGCCTTTCTGTCGTGTTCGGTTTCGTGCTAGCCCGCGCGCAGTGCCCGGGCCAGTGTGGTCCTGGTTCCAGTTCCTATTCGGACCAGGACGTCGGTGTGATGGCCCAGCAGTGCATCAATGCTGCGGACCAGTTCCTCGGCCACGTCCGCCACCTCCCGCGGCGAGGCGCCGCGGCGTGCCTGGAGGGTCAGGCGCAGGGAGGTGCGCGCGGCGTTTTTGGAGCCGCGCCGGCGCCACGCGGTCAGGGAACTGCCGACGACGGACCGGTTGCCTTCCAGCGCCGCCTCCACGGCGGCTGCCAGGTAGGAGACCTCCACTGCGGTAGCCCCCAGTTCCGGGTCGTCTTCCCGCGCCGCCGTCCTGGTCCGGCCGCCGCCTTGGCGGGCCAGCCAGAGAATGGTGGTGAGTGCCGCCAGCAGCAGAACCGCTGGCACGGCCAAGGACCACCAGCTGCCCAGCGGTTCCGGCGACGGCGCGGTGTTCCGGAGGGCCTGCCACGCCGTCAAGGCGCTGCCGGCGACGGCGGTCCAGCCCGTGCGTACGTCCGCGCTCAGCCCGGCGGCCGCCACCAGGATTCCAGCGCCGACCAGGATCAATCCGGCAAGGGCCAGGAAGGTCCTGTTCATTGCCCTGTTCGTGTTGTTCATCGTCCTACTGCCCCTTCCGCGGCAATGGCCACATCCGCTGCCAGGTTCCTGGCCAGCCGGCAGGAAGCGACTTCCCGGGCTGCCGCTTCGGTGAGCGCTTCCCGGTCAAGGGGCTGGCCCGACGTCGGCCGGACCGACACGTGCGCGCGGCGCCGTCCCACCGTTGTGCTCACCTGCTCCGGCGCCAGGTTGGCGGCCAGGCGCACTTGGCGTGAAACGGCGGCGGCAATGGCTTCGTCATCCACCACCAACGCCAGGCGCTCGCTGTGCATGGTCCGCCGGCCCCGGCGGCCGCCCTTGACCGCAGCCACGAGAAGCACTGCCCCAAGTACCGCCGCCGCGGTGCCGGCTGCTGTCAGCCCGGCCGGTTGCACCGCCTGTGGCAGGTCCCTTATGGCATTCGCCATGGCATCGGGGCCGGCCACGAGCGGGCCGCGGCCCAGGAGCGCGAGGACGCACTCGGCCCCCAGCCACACGAAGCCGGCGAGCAGCAGCACGGCCGTGGCCACGGACAGTCCGGTGCGCGATGAGTGCGTCTCCCTCCGGAGCATCCGCTTTTGCATGCGGCCCTGGTTCATGGCTGCCTCCCGTCCTGTTTCCGTGCCCGGTCCGTGCGGGCTGCTTTGGCAGCCCGTGGGGCCGCGGTGAGCCGGATGTTGACCCGGCCAATGTCCATCCCGGTGATCCGCCGCCCGGCGAAGGCGATCCTCAGCCGGGCAATGTTCGCCTGCTCGAAGGTGGAGTGTTGCTCCCTTCCCGCCGGGGCCGCGGCCAGGAGCGGGGGAACAGGGAGCCGCATCTGGAGATCGACCCCGAGTTTTCCGGCATCGTCCCGGAGGGCGGCGGAAACGTCATCCCGGGGCACGCCGTACGCGCCGGCGGCCACGGCTTCCAAGGTATGCCGCAGGGCAGCCGGGGCGATCCGGGTATGGCCCCGGCGGGTCACGACGACGAGCGCCGGCCGCGCAGGGCGTCCAGCACGGCGCCGAGGTCCAGTTGCCCCTCGGCCGCCCGGCCCAGGACCGCGCCGATGGCCATGAAGATGGCCGTCAGCAGGAAGCCCCAGAAACCGAAGGCGAGGGCGGCCACAGCCAGCACGGCCCCTGCGGCCGTGCCGGCGACGACGGGGGTCATGCGACCCTCGGTTCGCGCTCGGCGTCGTCCGCGTCATCGCCCTCGGACGGGACATGGATATCGGTGATGGTGATGTTGACCTCGGTGACTTCCATGCCCACCAGGTCTTCCACTGCCGTGTAGACGGCATCGCGGGCCCGGTCCGCCACCTGCTGCAGGGGGTGCGGGTATTCGACCACCAGGGTGACATCCACGGCCACCTGGGTCTGGCCGACCTCCACGCTGACACCCTGGGTGAGGTCCTTCTGGCCCACCTTCTCGCGGAGGGTGCCAATGGCGCGGGCTGCCCCACCGCCCAGCGCGTACACGCCGTCAATCTCCTGGATGGCGATGCCGGCGATTTTTGCCACCACGCCGTCGGCCACCGTGGTGCGTCCGCGGCCGTCCGCGCCATTGGCGGGGGACAGTTCATGGCCGGGTGCGGTGGCTGCCTTCTTCTGCTGGACTGCTGCGGGGTTCTGCGCCTGGGTAGTCATTGCGTCACTCCTTGTTTGCTCTGGAAAGGGTTCCAAGGGCGCGTTGTGCGCCTTCACAAGTAAGGACGGGGCCAGGGCGGAAAACGTCACGCAGTTTTTTGCGTGACCCCTGTCACACCTGACTGGGGGCGTGAAAAAGGGGAGTGGACCACGACGGGAGGTCCCGTCGTCGTCCACTCCCCATGGGGCGCCGCTTAGACGGCCGCCAGGGCCGCTTCGTCGCCTCGAACGCTCAGCGTG
Source organism: Arthrobacter sp. 135MFCol5.1 (assembly GCF_000374865.1). Lineage (GTDB taxonomy): Bacteria > Actinomycetota > Actinomycetes > Actinomycetales > Micrococcaceae > Arthrobacter. The sequence continues at coordinate 374,700 of NZ_KB895453.1, forward strand.
AAGGTGTTGGGGCCGCTGCACGTGACGGCGATGCGGCAGGTGGTGGTGTTGTGCCGGGCGGAAAGGTCCGTTACCGCGGAGTCGAGGGTCTCGTGGAAAGACGCCCGGTCCCAGATCTTCAGCGTCACGGATTTGGCAGCGTTAAACGTCATTGTTCAGTACTTTCCTTCGTCAGTGCGGCCCCCTTCGGGCCGCTGGAGTGGCCTGTCCACGCTTCGGGGATCGGTGGCCTGCGCTCACCGGTGGGCCTCGTTGCGTCACCAGGATTTCGGAGCGGGAGCTTGCCCGCCCTCCATATCCATAGTGCCCAAGCCGGAACGGCGCTCGAAACCAAAAAGCGCTTTATTGCGGGTGTTTCTCGTCACGTTTAAGCGGGGCGCGGCGTCTATTCGTCGAAGTGCGCCGGGATCGTTTGCTCGCCGGAAATGGATGCAATGACGGCGGCGGCCACCTGCCGGAGCTTGATGTTCCGGGTATTCGAGGCGCGGGTGAGGATGCCGAACGCCGTGTCCCGGGTGCAGCGGTTTTGGGCCATGACCGCCCCCACCGCCATATCGATGACTGTCCGGGACTGCATGGCCGCGGAGAGGTCGTTCCTGGTTTCACGCAAGCGGGCAATCCGCAAGACCAGGCGCAGCGAGTTTGCCGCGTGCCCGGCGAAAGTCTCCACGGTTGCGATGTCCTCGACCGAGAAGCCGTTGGTGCGGCCGGAATAGAGGTTCAGCACTGCCTCGCCATCTCCACCGAGATCCAACGGGACGGCGAGGATGGAGGAGACCCCTTGATGCAAGGCGGTCCGGACGTAGTCCTGCCAGCGGGTTTCGGCGGCAAGGTCGGGAACCAGGAGGGTGCGCTCCTCCCGCAGCGCTGTCAGGCAGGGGCCTTCGCCAAAGCCGTTCTGCAATTCATCCAACGCGCTCGCGGCGGCGTCACTGGCGGCAACGGCTTCGGGTTTCTTTTGCCGGATAACCGTGACGCCGCTGTGGATGGTGTTGCCGGGGACGCTCAGCCGGGAAGACACCAGGACGGCCAATTCCGTCATGAATGCCCTGATGTCGCTGCTCTCAAGGACGAGTTCCTGCAGCGACAAATCGGCATCCCATCCACTCCTGAATCCGGTGGGAAGGGAACCTTCGTTGTCGGTCATGCGCCGTCGCCTCCAATGAATTCGTTCATAGCCAGCGTGACGAGTCCCACCTGTGCTGCGGGCAGGTGCAGGGCTTCATTGAGGTAGGCATCCAGAGCCAGTTCGTCAACGTCCCCGCCGATGCCGTAGTAGTACGTCCAGAGTTCAACCAGCGTCACCTTGGAGGCCTGGAACCGCTTCGCTGCAATCCGGCGGTGCGCATCTGCCTCGTTCAGTTGGTCCGGGCCACCCATCCAGTCCGCGTTCATCATTGCCGTCCATCCGGCGATCCCGGGATGTAGCCCCCATCAACGATCTCGGCAGCAATTTCCCGGATCCGCTTGTTGTTTGATGCGGCAGCGGCCTGCAGCACCGTGAGGGCGCTGTTCCTGCCGCCGCGGGTCTGGAGCATGACCAGGGCGACGGCCGCGTCCACAACGGCGCGGGATTTGAGCGCAGATCGGAAATCGTCTCCAGGGGCCTCCGGCGCATGCAGCCGCAGCGCCAGGCGGAGGATGCGGGACATCGAGGCCGCGTGGTCCTCCACGAAGGCAATGGCGGCCGGATTGAAGGCGTGTGTGGTGTAGGCGTAGGAGTTCAGCGCTGCACGTGCGGAGGAGTCTGTGTGGATGGGGACCGCCAGTACGGAGCGGACATTGTCTTCAGCGATGCTGTCCAAGTACCGGCTCCAGCGCAGATCATTGGCCAGGTCGCCAATCAGTACCGTTCTTTGCTGCCGGAGGGCCGTAAGGCAGGGGCCAATGTCGAAACCATACTGCGTCTCGTCGAGCCGGTACCCTTCCTGGCTGCTCGCGGCCACGGTGGCGAGTCCGCCGTTCCGCTCCACCGTGATGGTGCACTCCATGGTGCGGCCGTCCGCGCCCAGCTGCGCAGCGGAGATAGTGGCCAGGCCAAGGAGGAAGTCCGGGAAGCCGGGGCTGTCCAGGAGCAGGTCCTGCAGCCTGTCTGACGGGGAGATGATATTTTCCTTGGCCATCGGGCCTCGATCCTCAGTACGCCAGGGTTGCTGCTCCCGGCTTGCGACCCCCGCTCTCTGCGCGGCTGGCCCGTGTGGCAACCCCTGGATCTGCTGGCTATCCGGAAATCTCCTATTTCCGACACTACGCCTCCGCACCTGCATTTGGTACGCGGGCGCCGGCACGCGCTACCCGTCGGAACCTGCACGGTGGCCGCCGTCCTGGTCGCCGCCGTCCTTTTCGCCGCTGTCTTCCGTTTCGGAGCGGTGGGATCCGTTGAAATCGTCGGAGTAGGGCGCCCGGGGCCGGGGAAGGTCGTCGATCAGCTCGTTCGCCGCCAAGGCAAGCAGGTCCCGTTGGATCGGTGGGAGGGAGAGAAGCCCTTGCAGGTAGGCCTCCACTTCGTACTCGCCGGCGTCTCCGGAGAGGCCAAAGTACTTCAGCCAGAGGTCGGGGACCGAGATGTCGGCAGCCTTCATCGCGGCTCTGAGTTGGCGTCGCTGTTCCGGTTCGTTGGGGTCGAAGCCCATGGCGAACCTAGGTTCCGGAGGCCGGCGTCCCGGCCACGACGCGTTCGCTGACCTGCTGCAGCGATGTTTTTTCCTCCCGGGCCTGCCTGATGAGGAACCGCACGGCGTCTTCCTGCCGCAAACCCATCCGTTCCATGATGACCCCGGTGGCACGGTTGACCAGGTCGCGGGTATACAGCGACGCCTGGAGTTCCGCCGTCATCCGATGCGGAGCCTCATTGGCCTGGATATGGGAGATCAGCGTGGCGGCCGGCGCTGCGAAGAGCTGGAGCAGTGCAGCGCTCCCGTGGTCGTAGGTGTCGGGGGCTGCGGCGTACAACTTCAGGGCACCCAGGGATTCCTTCCCCGCCAACAGCGGCGCGCTGACTACTGCGAGTATGGGCAGCCCGGCGATGCCGTTGCGCCACTGGGGCCACCGCTGTTCCACGTTGAGGTCGGTGACCAGCACGGGTCGCTCTGACGCCCACGCCGTAAGGCAAGGTCCTTCGCCATATTCATACTGAACCGTGTCCGCCTGGGAAACGATCGTGTCGGTGTATCCACTGCTGGTACGGCGTCCCCGGCCGTCGATGAGTGAGACGCCTGCCCCGATGGTGCCGGGGACTGATTCCTTGGCGGCCCGGGCCAGCAAACGGATGGCGGTTGTGACCTTTTCTTCCGTTAGCAGTAATCCCTGGATGCGAGCGATCACTGCGGTTAGCTCGTCAAGGGGAAGTTGCGCCATGGTCCCAGCATAGATCCACACCCGCACCGGGGCTCCGCATGGCCCGGACCGTCCGAAACCCGCCCAGGCAGGGAGGGCTTGACTGGATGGGTGGGTGGCGGTTCGCTGGAGGACATGTTGAGTTCATCCGACCCTGAATCTGCCCAAGACCTCCAGAGCATCCTGGTGGGCTCAGAGAATGGCATCGAGTTCCTTTCCGGGTTCTCACGCCTTGCCGCCGCCGCCGTTTCAGAGGCAGGCGGGGGTGTGGTGGAGTGTGCCGTCACCCTGAAGATGAAGCGACGGCCCACCACGGCTGCGGCCAGCAGTGCACGTGCCCTGGAGCTGGACCAGCTGGAACAGGCGTTGGGTGATGGTCCCTGCGTGAAGGCGTTGCGTGAGATGTCATTGGTGTTGATCGACGACGTCGAGTCCGATTCGCGATGGCCTGAATACAACCGGGCGCTCCTGGCGGCCAACGTCCACAGCTCGCTGGGTGTTCCCTTGGAGATCACGGGCGAGACCGCCGCGGCATTGAATTTTTTCGCCTCGCGGCCCGGCGTATTCACAGCGGACGTCCTCGAAAAGGCACTCGGCTTTGCGGCCGCCGCCCAGAACACACTGCATTTGTCGGTGCGCATCGATACCGCCCGGAACCGTGCGGACAACTTGGAGGCTGCCCTGGAGAGCAGGACCGCCATCAACCTTGCCTGTGGGGTGATCATGGCGCAGAACCGCTGCTCACAGCAGGAGGCGATGGATATCCTCGCCCGGGTCTCCAGCAACCGCAACCGGAAACTCCGGGATGTCGCCAACGAACTCATCGAGCAGTTGACCGGGAATGGCGTCAGGACCCATTTCGAGGCGTAACTGTATGCCGGCCGTTCCGGCGTCCAAGGCTGTTCAGGAGCCCCATTGACACCTCCATACTGGCGGACTAACGTACAACCAAATGGTTGTAGATCAGCTCCGTGAGTCCGAACGTGACCGCCTCTTCCAGGCGTTCGCCGATTCCACCCGGCGTGACATCGTCCGCCGGGTCACGGTGGGCGAGTACACCGTGTCCGGGCTCGCGGCCTTCTACTCCATGAGTTTCGCCGCCGTCCAGAAGCATGTGGCGGTGCTGGAACGCGCATCGCTGGTCACGAAGGAAAAACGCGGAAGGGAGCAGGTTGTCCGGGGCAACCACGAAGGGCTCCAGGAAGCCCGGCGGCTGCTCGACGAATACGAAAAGATCTGGCGGCAGCGGGCCGCCAGGATGGCAGACATTCTTGCTGAAGGTTAGGAAGGCACGGCCATGGCAGTCATCAGTATGGACAAGAACCCCGAGGCGCTCTCCCTCACGCTGGTCGCCGAGTTCGACGCCGGCGTCGAACGCGTCTGGCAGCTCTGGGAAGATCCCCGCCAGCTCGAGCGTTGGTGGGGACCACCCACCTGGCCGGCTACGTTCCACCGGCACGACTTCGTCCCCGGCGGGCGCGCAAACTACTACATGACCGGCCCGGAGGGCGAGAAGGCCCATGGCTGGTGGGAGTTTACGGCCATCGAGGCACCCCGGGAGCTTCAGTTCGACGACGGGTTCGCGGACAGCGACGGAAACCCCACGGGCGACCTGGGCGTCACCCATGCGACGGTCACGCTCGAGCCGCTGGGGGAGCGGACGCGCATGACCATCCATTCCGCGTTCGAGTCCGAAGAGCAGCTGGAGAAGATGGTTGCCATGGGGATGGAGGAAGGGATGACGCTGGCCGCCGGCCAGATCGACGGCATCCTCGCAGAGCCCGCCAACATCTGAACCTGCATCTGAACCCGGCAACCGGCAGGAACCTTGCGGCGGCGCCAGGTGGGCGGACGACGGCGGGACGTCCCGCCGTCGTCCGCCCACCTGCGGGCGTTGAACGCGCAGGCCGGCGCCGCAATACTGGAAGGCGGACCAACCTGAGGTGAGGCGGTGGCGGCAATGAGTGGGGGGTCGGCGGGGTTCCGGAGGCGGCTGGAGCGGGCGGCCGAAGTGCGTTCATACCGCGGTGCGGGCATCAGCGCCGAGGAAGAAGCCACGTTGGATGCCCTGGACGCTCAGGAGCGCGACAAGCGCCGGAAGGTCAGCGACGCCGCCCGCGCGGAATACCTGGTCCGCGATGCCATGGCGCAGGGCAAGTTCGACAACCTCAAGTACGCCGGCAAACCGATTCCCGGCCTTGGCGATTCCTATGATCCGGACTGGTGGGTCAAGGGGCTGATCCAGCGGGAGAATATCAGCGGCCTGGGGCCGGCAGCCATCCTGCTCCGCGCTGAGGATGCCCACCTTGATGCGACTCTCGACGCCCTGTCCACGGAGCAGCAGGTCCGGGACCTCCTGCAGGACTTCAACAAGCGGGTTGTCGATGCACGCCGGCAATTGCAGGGCGGTCCGCCGGTCATTACGAAGACGCGGGACGTAGAAGTGGAACTGGACCGCTGGCGGAACCGCCGGGCAGCGCGCGTTGTGGAAGTACCCGCGGAGCCGGAGCCTGTGCGTTCCTGGTGGCAGCGGCTGTGGAAAGGGCCCGGCCGGGGCTAGCGCAATTTGCGGCGCAGGCCGATCCCGCGCTGGTATCAGGGCTTCGGGTACCAGGGACTCGGGTATTAGGGCTTCGGTGTCGGATTTGGGCCAATCATCGATGCTGGCGGCGGAGCGAACGGTGCTGCGGGATACAGGGCCGCCACCTTGAGCATGTAGTTGGCCCACTGCGGCCCGGCAATCATGTAACCGTCCAGGCTGGGATAGAACGTGCCGTTGATGGTGACGTTCTGGCCGGCACGCGTCTGGCCTCCCAGGGCATCCCCAAAGAAGGACGCGGTGACCAGGCCGGTGGTGTAGCCCACCACCCAGGTGGAGCCATTATTGTTCGACGTTCCGGTCTTGGCTGCGGTGGGGAACTTGTCCTGCACCTTCGGGTTGATCCACACGCCTGATCCCCGCTTCAAAACGTCCTGCAGCACCGAGTTCACGCCACGGGCCACATCAGGCTTGACGGCGTCACGGCAGTCCGGGGCCGGTACGGGAAGTTTCGCGCCCGCGCCATCAGTGACCTCCACCAGGGCGATGGGCGTGCAATAGCGGCCCTCGGTGGCGAAGGTGGCAAAAGCGTTCGCAAGGGTCAGGGGTGCGACTCCTGTGCCGCCCAGCAAGTTGCCCAGCTGGTGCATGTTGACCGGGGTGCTGTCCAGTCCGCTATGCAGGCCCACCGAGTCCACCATCTTCTGGATGCCACAGAAGTCGAGCTGTGCTGCCGAGGCGAACGTGGCGGTGTTGATCGAGTTGTAGAGGCCGAAATTGACAGGCATTGGCCGGTAGAAGCCGTCCTCTGCGTTCTGCAGGTCGTCCGCCGCGCCGAGCGTGGGATTGTTCTGCGCTGTGTCATAGGCGCCCAGTACTTTGCCGCAGCTGTCCTTCCACGGGAAGTCGAGGGGATAGACCCGGCGTGACGCGTCCACCACCGCGGTAAGGGCCTTCCCCTCGTTCAGCCACTCGGCAAACGTGAACGGCTTCATGGTCGATCCCGGCTGGAACCCGCCTGCCCCGTTGAGGTCGTTCCCCTGCGCGTCCTTGGCGTCCACGTTAAAATTCAGGTTCGTGTCGAACTTGCCCGGTTGTGGAAGGAACACCGTGTTCTGGGCCATCGCCAGGATCTTGCCGGTGCCCGGCTGGATGCTCACCAGGGATGCGGCCCAGCGGTCCGGGTTGGCGCCTGCCGTCCCGTCCACCTGTGCCTGGGCCGCAGCTTGGAGCCTGCTGTCCAGGGTGGTAACGATCGTGAGTCCGCCCCGGTACAACCGCCGCTCCCGCTCGGCCTCGCTTTGCCCGAACGCGGGATTGTCCAGGATCAAGTGGGAAATGTAATCGCAGAAGTACGGCGCCAGGGCGGCATTGGCGCACCCCTGTTCCGGGGGCGTGATCTTCAATTCGATGGGAGCGGCCACCGCCTCGTCATGCTGGGCCTGGGTGATCTTGCCCAGGCGCAACATTTCGGACAGGACCTGGTTCCGGCGTACTGCCGAGTTGTCCGGATGGGTGGCCGGATTGTAGAACGTGGGGCTGTTCACCAGCCCGGCCAGCAGGGCCGCCTGCGGCAGGGTAAGGTCCTTTGCCGTGGTGCTGAAGAAGTAGCGGGCCGCCGCCTCGATCCCGTACGCGTTGCTGCTGAAGAAGACGATGTTCAGGTAGCCCTCAAGGATCTGGTTCTTGGTGTACTTCTTCTCGAGGGCGATGGCCAGCTTCATCTCCCGCAGCTTGTCGCCCAGGTTCTTCTGCCCGCTCAGGACCACCGCATCCGGCCTGTCCTGTGAAAGCTGGGACTCATTGAGGACATTCGTGACGTACTGCTGGGTGATGGTTGACGCCCCTTGCTCGCCGCCTTTGGTCAGGTTGGAAAACAGTGCGCGGAGGATGCCCTGCGGATCCACCCCGGCATGCTCGTAGAACCTGCTGTCCTCGATCGAAACAATGGCGTCCTTGATGAAGGGTGACATCTGGTCCAGTGGCACCCGAACGCGGTTCTCCGCATAGAGGGTCGCGATCGGCTGGCCGTCGGCGCTCAGGACCCTGGTGGCTTGTGACGGCGGCTGCACCGTCAGTTCCGCAGGCAGGTTGTCAAAGAATCCAATGGAGGAGCTGACGCCGAGGCCCGCGGCTGCCACTGCCGGGACCACCAGGCTGGCAGCCAATACGCCACACAGGATGCTGGCTGCAATGAACCCCACGAGCCGTCCCACGGCTGCGCCAAATCCATGCCTGCGCTTCCGCTTCTTCGCCATTCCTCAGCCCTCGTGCTCCAGGGTGTGATCAGGATACGCCGCCGGCCACCGCCGTAACAGAGGCCTGACGGTCAGGATTTGGTCACGGCAAAGGTCTTGACCAGCGATAGTTACCGACATATCGTTAACTATCGCTGAAGTAATCAGCGAGATACCTGAAGTGAAAGGACGATGCCGCTATGAAAGGCATATTCGACGACAAGCACCCCGGCCCGGAGTTCGCCAAAGGCCGCTTCGAGCGGGGGAGGGCCCGCAAGGGGCCGCACGGGCACCGTGGGCCGGGGTTTGGGCCCGGCTTCGGACCCGGTTTTGGACCCGGTTTTGGCCCGGGCTTTGGTCCCGGGTTCGGTCCCGGTTTTGGCCGCGGCGGCCGGCGCGCCAGCCGGGGGGATGTCCGCGCGGCCATCCTCTCCCTCCTGGCCGAGGCGCCATCCAACGGGTACGGACTGATCAAGACCATTGCCACGAAGACCGGTGGGATGTGGCGGCCCAGCCCCGGATCGATCTACCCCACCCTCCAGCAACTGGTGGACGAAGGCCTGATCGAGGCGCTCAGCGAAGGCCGGGGAACAGAGTTCGCGCTCACCGATGCGGGCAGGGCCTATGTGGCAGAGCATGCAGAGGAGATGGAAAACGCCTGGAATGCAGAGCCCGACAGTGCAGACCGGGACTTCCACGAGAGCATTGGAAAGCTAATGGGTGCCATCCATCAATTCCGCGCGGGTGTGACCGGGGAACAGCGCGCTGCAGCTGTCGCAAAGATGGATGAAACGCGCCGGGCCCTCTACAAGATCCTTGCTGACTAGCAGCTCCAGGCGGTCCGGGCCGGCAGGCGCCGGCTGCGCCCGGCCGCAGGTCCCGGGAACAGAGTTCCCGGGCGGAGAAGCTAAGCGAACGCGTCTTCCTTGGCGGGCACCCCGGCCTCGGCTGGTGCAGCGGCTTTGGCCGGGCCCGCGGCGGCGTGGGCAGCGTGGTGGTTCAGCATGTGGCCCAGGGCGCTGAAGCCCGAGCCCATTTCTCCGAAGGCGTAGGCCGTTTCCGCATGCTCGGACAGGTCCACGCCGGCGGTCTCAGCTTCATGGCTGACACGGAACCCCACCGTCTTGTTGATGACCAGGCCAATGATTGCCGTCCCGATTCCGGACAGCAGCAGGGTAATGACGACGGCGGCCGCCTGGGCCACCAGCTGCTGGATGCCGCCGCCGTAGAAGAGTCCGCCTCCTTGGCCGTTTACGGGCAGGGCAATGAATCCCAGCGCCAAGGTGCCGATGAGGCCCGCGCCCAGGTGGACTCCCACGACGTCCAGCGAATCATCGAGGCCGAAGCGGTACTTGAGGTCCACGAACACGCAGCAGGCAACCCCGGCAACGAGGCCCAGTCCTACGGCCGCGAGCGGGCTGATGTTTGCGCAGGACGGCGTGATGGCGACCAAGCCGGCAACCACGCCGGAGGCGGCGCCCAGGGAGGTCGGGTGCCCGTGGCGGACCTTCTCGGTCACCAGCCAGCTCAGCATCGCCGCGGCGGGGGCTATCAGGGTGTTGACCCAGATAAGCCCGGCCTGCTCCACGCTGGTTGCGGCGCCGCCATTGAAGCCAAACCAGCCGAACCACAGGATTGCTGCGCCCAGCATGATGAACGGGATGTTGTGCGGTCGGTGGTTGGGGTCCTTCGCGAAGCCGTGCCGCTGGCCAACGATGATGGCGAGCACCAGGGCGGCCGTGCCGGAGCTGATTTCCACCACCGCGCCGCCGGCGAAGTCGATGACCTGGCCGAAGATTGCCGTGACGGCGCCGCCTGCACTCATCAGGCCGCCGCCCCAGATCATGTAGGCGAGGGGGCAGTAGATCACCGTGATCCAGACGGGCACGAAGAGGGCCCAGGCACTGAATTTGGCGCGGTCGGCGATGGCACCGCTGATCAAAGCCACGGTGATGATGGCAAAAGTGGCGCTGTACCCGGCCTTGAGCAGGTCCGGGGACCCAATGAGGTTCTGCAGGCCGAAGCTGGTGAAGGGGTTGCCGAAGACTCCCAGCACACCGTCGCCGGTGGTCATGGAGTAACCCCACAGGACCCAGACCACGCCGACGATGCCGGCAGAGATGAAGCTCATCATGATCATGTTCAGGGCGGCCTTGGCGCGGGTCATGCCGCCGTAGAAGAGGCCAAGGCCAGGAGTCATCAGCAGTACCATCGCGGCTGAAATCATCAGCCAGACGTGTTGGGCAGTGATTTCCACTGGTGGGTCCCTTCGCAGCGTGAACGTTGTGCGGGGCCCTTTTGGCCCCGCGGCATTTCCCCCGCGGTCCATTTTTCGTGCCGCGTGTTTCAGCCAGTGCCGCTTAAAGTTGCGGCCGCGTTACACAAATCGCTCCTGCGTGAAGTTCACGTATCAGCCATGTTTCAGGAATGTAAACGCGCCCCCACCGTGAGGAATCGTCCTGGCCGCCGGACCCCGCGATGCTGCGGACTTCGCGGGGTTTCCGGCTGCTCCAGGGGTGAGAATCCGCCGTCGTGCGTCTTTTCGCCTTATGTTTCGGCGCCGTGAACGGCGATTCGCCCGTTCAGAAGCTGCGGGCGTTGGCCAGGACCGGCAGCGTGGCGCGTACGGAGTCCACGGACGCCGGATCGATGTCGACGACGGCGAGTTCAGGTTTTCCGCCGAGTGACACCACGGCGGTACCCAGGGGAGTGACGACGGCGCTGTGCCCGATTCCGGTGGGCGCCGCACCTGCGGGGCCTGCGCCGATGGTTTCGGGATCGCCCTGGCCGCACGCAACCACGAACGTGGTGCTGTCCAGTGCCCGGGCACGCACCAGCAGGTCCCACTGCTCGGCCTTGCCCTCGCCGGCTCCCCAGGAAGCGCACACAATGTTGACGTGTGCTCCCGCGTTGGCGTTGGCCGTGAACAGGGCCGGGAAACGGACGTCGTAGCAGGTGGCCAGGCCGAACACGGTGCCGTCGAGCTCGAACGTTACCGGCGCCTGCCCGGCGTCCACCGTCTTGGATTCGGTGAAGCCGAATGCGTCAAAAAGGTGGACCTTGTCGTAGGACGCCTCCACGGAGGGGCCGGTGACCAGCAGCGTGTTGCGGACGCGCCCTTCCGCGCCGGGGGTGAACATGCCTGCCACGATGGTGATGTCCAGGTCTTTGGCGACGCGGCGCACCTCGCCTGCCCAAGGGCCGTCAAGTGGTTCGGCAATGTCTTTCAACGAGTTCCCAAAGGCCCGCATGGCCGCCTCCGGGAAGACCACCAACTGTGCGCCGGCGTTTTTCGCCTGGGCCGCGTAGTCCCTGATGATGCCGAGGTTGGCCGCGGTGTCGGCGCTGCTGATGATTTGGGCGATGGCGATACGCATGGAAGATCTCCGATCTGTTGTATACATAATGTATGGTAAAAATTTCGGGTTCGGCCGCTTCGGGCCGCGAAAAGGCGTACGCCTACCTGCGCGAGAACGTCCTGACGGACCCGGAACTGCAAGGCCGCTTCCTCAACGAACAGGAGCTTGCGGCGGACATCGGGGTGTCCCGCACTCCGGTGCGCGAGGCGCTGTTGCTTCTGGTTTCCGACGGGCTGGTGGAGCTTATTCCGCAACGGGGCGCCTACGTTCCGGTGGTCACCGGCCGGGAGATTTCCGAGCTGATGGAACTTCGCGGCGTGCTGGAAAGCCATGCGGCCAAGCTTGTCATTGACGAACACCGGGTGCCCGCCAAGCAAATGCAGGACACCCTGCGGCAGCAGGCGCAGATTCCGGACAACGATGAACCGGACGATGCCCGCGAATTCATCCGCCTGGACACGCTCTTCCATCAGCAGCTCATCGACGCCGCCGGAAACGAACTCATTTCCCGAACGTACAGCAAGCTGCATGTCCGCCAGGTCCTGGTGGGCGTTGCCGCACTGTTCCGCACCGGAGGCAGGCGCGAGGCGGTGTGCGCCGAACACCAGGACATCCTCGATGCCCTGGTGGCCGGCGATTCCGCACGTGCCAAAGAGGCTATCGACCATCACCTCGCGGTGACTCGGGACATCCTCCTGCGGAGCTGATCACCGGGCTTCGCCTGCGCCGGACACGCGGGCCGCTTCGCCGGCCGCCCTGGATTCAGCACCGCCTTCCAGCAGCAGGCGGTAGTCCTGGTCCTCCACGGTGTTGCTGTCGCGGCCCAGGGCAAGCCCCACGAGGGTTACGGCCGCTGCGACCGCAACGTAGATGGCCACCGGAATCCAGGTGCCAAACTGCGACAGCAGCACGGTGAACAACAAGGGGGCGATGGCGCCGCCGATGACGCCTGCGAAGGTGTAGGCCAGTGAACTGCCCGTGGACCGGAGCCGGGGTGAGAACTGCTCCACGATGAAGGCGGCCTGCGGCCCGTACATGAAGGAGTGCGCCGCCAGGCCCAGGACAATGCCCACGATCAGCATCGGCTCATTGTTGCCGCCAAGGACGCCAAAGAAGACAAAGGTCCACACGGCGCCGGCCGCTGCGCCCACGCCGTAGACCAGGCGCCGGTTGAAACGGTCCGAGACTGCGCCGGCCAGGGGAATCATGAACAGCTGGAAGGCCGAGCCCACCAGGACTGCGGTGAGCACCTGGTTGCGTTCGTAGCCGAGCGCCTGGATGCCGTAGGTGAGGGTGAAGACGGTGAACAGCGCGTACAGCACGTCCGGGCCCACCCGGCACAGGATGGCGGCAACGAGTGGCCGCAGTTCCGTACTGAACACTTCCCGGATGGGCGCGGCGGGCTGTTCTCCATGGGCTTCGATCGCCTTGAAGATGGGGGTGTCCTCCAGCTTGAGCCGGATCCACAGGCCGAAACCGACCAGCAGTGCGGAGACCAGGAACGCGATGCGCCACCCGAAGCTGATGAACTGCTGTTCGGTGAGCATCAGGGTCAGGACCGCCAGCGCACCGTTGGCCAGCAGGTTCCCGGCGGGCGGACCCACCTGCGCGGCCGAGGCCCAGAAACCCCGCCGCTGCGGGTCGCCGTATTCGCTGGAGAGCAGCACTGCGCCGCCCCATTCACCGCCCACGCCCACGCCCTGGGCGAAGCGCAGGAGCACCAGGATGATCGGCGCGGCAATGCCAATGCTGTCGTAGCCAGGAAGGACGCCGATCAGCACCGTTGCCACGCCGATGATCATCAAAGTGGTGACCAGGACCTTCTTGCGTCCGATCCGGTCACCGAGCCGTCCGAAGACCACACCGCCCACGGGCCGTGACACATAGCCGACCGCGTAGGTGGAGAAGGCGAGGATGGTGCCGGTCAGGGGATCGGAGGACGGAAAGAAAACGATGGGGAAAACGACAGCGGCCGCCGCGGAATAGACGGCAAAGTCATACCACTCCAGTGCCGTGCCGGTCAGGCTTGCCGCAAATGCCTTGACCAGGCCCTTTGGGCGGATTGGCGGGCCTGACTGGGGCGCTGCGCCCGCACCGGAAACCGGAGAATTGCTCATTGTGTCCTCCACAGTGGATTTTGAGGTGACGCCTGTCACGCTGGCGTTAAATGTATACATTACGCATACTGGATGTACATTGGCGACTGTTTCCGGTTTCCGGTTTGTTAATTTTCCCGCGGTGCACCGGCTCCGCGGCCTTCGAAAAGGACGGCACCATGACGGCTCTCAGCTTTGAACTTCCCGACGGCAGCATCAAGAACGTGCAGGTCCGGCACCTCCTCAACGCCGGCTACGCGGGGCGTGAGCAGGATGAGGTGCAGGCCCACATCGCAGAACTTGCTGAGCTCGGGGTCCCCGGCCCCACCACCACTCCGGCCATGTACCCCGTCTCGCCCTACCTCGCGCAGCAGGTATCCGAGGTCCGCGTCCAGCATGGACGCACGTCCGGTGAGGCGGAATGGGCGCTGGTCATCACCGACGACGGCGTCCTGCTCACCGTCGCCTGCGATCACACGGACCGTGAGCTCGAAGTGCATGGTGTGGCGTGGAGCAAGAATGCCAGCCCTGACGTCCTTGGCCGCAAGGCGTGGCGGCTTGACGATGTGCGGGACCACCTGGACCGCATCACGCTGCGCGGCTGGGTAGGGGAGGGGGAGACCCCGGACACCCTCATCCAGGACAGTTCCCTCGAGGCCCTGCTGACCCCGGACTACTGGCTGGAGGTGCTGGCCGCGCGCGGGCTCAACCAGCCGGGCACCGTGCTGATTTCCGGCACCGTGGCGATGACGGGCGGCGTCAACCAGTTCGCCCGCAGCTGGAAGGTGGAGATGGCGGATCCGGAGACGGGAGAATCGCTGGACGTCCAGTACGTCGTGGAGCAAATGCCGCAGCCCATCGGCTAAGCGCTGCACCGGGGCAATAACGGCATAAAAAAGGTTCCGCCGCCCCACCAGGGGCGGCGGAACCCTTCCGCGCCGCGAAGCTACTGCCTGTAGCCCTCCACTTCACTGACGGGACGGGCCTGGGCCTCGTTGGGGTTTTCCCCGGATTCCTTCTTGGCCCGCCTTTGTCGCAACAGGTCCCAGTATTGGTCCAGGCTTTCCTCCACGTACTTCAGGCGCGCCTGGTCCGGGGCCTGGCCTCCGGTAGACCCTTCGCGCAGCGCATGCTCCTCTTCCACGAGGGCCTGGATGTGCGTCAAAATATCCTGATCATTCATTGGGCTTCCCCTCACTCCGGTCCGGTCACCTTCAGCCTACGTAGCTGGTGCTGAAGCCACCAGTCCCGCGCTGTACCATCGATTTCATGTCCACTGCGCTCGATATGGCAGGTCCCATCCTGGAAGTACTGACCTGGTTGTGCCTGCCCGCCGGGCTGGGACTGCTGTTCTACACCGGGTTCCTCCGCCGCTTCATCCACCCGTGGGACGTGGCAGAAGCCGTGGTGTATTCGGACTCCACCGGCGTAGGGTTCCGCTGGTACGACCGGAAGCACCAGGTGCACAACGCCCCCATGTCCCCGTACGACATCAGGGACATGGCCGTGGGGGACACGTTGCCGATCTACTACCACCCCAAACGCCCAACCCAGTGGCAGTCCACCGTACCGGAAGAGGCGGGCAGGACGGCGTCAGTCCTGGGCCGCTGCCTGACGGCCATCGGCACCGTGGCCCTGTTGGGCGGCTTCGTCCTGCCGATGTTCTAGCTTCGGCTGCTAACCTGTCACCACCACCACAACGCCGAGGGCGCCCAGGACCACGCCCGCGAAGGCGGTCCAGAGCACAGCCGAAAGGTCCGCTTCGATGCTCTCCCCGGCCAGGCCGTGGGACCTCGCCCGGTAGCGGCGGCGCTGGGTGAGGTAGATGGCCAAGGCGGCGGCTCCGGACACCGCCGGGAGCATCAGGATGGGCGGCCCGTACGTGGGAAGCCAGCGAAGGAAGAAGGCGCTCGCCGTCACCAGCGCCAACATGGTCCGGCCCCAGGCCAGCGCCGTCCGTTCGGGTTGGAGACCCGGATCACCGTGCGGCCGGGGTGCGCCGGATGCCATCAGCGCAGAAGGACAAAAACGAGGACGACGGCGGCCGTCAGCGCGCCTGCCCCGGCCAGCAGGGGGACGAAGAAAGGCAGCGGAAGCGGTGCTTTGTTGCGCATGCTGCGCTCCACGCGAAGCCACCGCATGGCAGCGCCGCCGCTGAGCATCATGCCCATGAGAAGGAGGATGATGGCCAGGCCTTTGCGGACCGGTTCGATGAAAAGGCCTGAGGTAAAGGCTTCGAGGGCAATGCCACCGGCGAGCAGCGCAAGGGAGGTGCGGATCCATGCGAGGAAGGTGCGTTCGTTCGCGAGGGTGAACCGCGGATCCGGTTCCTCGCCGCCCGGCAACAGGCGTTCGGCGAGCCGTCCGCGCGGCGGCGGGGCTGCGGTCCCGGGCGGATGCTCACTGTTGGTCACGGGCCCAGTGTAGCCGCGCCGTCAAAGCACGGACTCCGGTCAGGCCGCCCGGCGGAGTGCCGCCTTGCCGGCCAGATGCTCACCGATGGGGAGCGCGGCAGTGGCTGCGGGGGACGGGGCGTTCAATACGTGGAGCATCCGGTCGGTCCCTGCCAGCAGGAAATCGTGGAGGAGCGTGCCGTCCCGGCGTACCGCCTGCGCCCTGATGCCTGCCTCGCGGGGCAGCAGGTCGCCTTTGGCCAGGCCAGGCGCGTATTTTCGGCATTCCTGCAGGTAGCTTCCCTTGAACAGGGAGTTCCGGACCTCCCGCACGGCGGTGGCGGCATTGGACCTCGCCACGTGCCACAACCCCGGAAAGCGCAGGTAGCGGGCCACGTCCTTCGGATGGACCGAGAACTTGGCGTACCCCTCCCGGGACAGGCCCAGCACCGCGTTGGGTCCTACGGTGATGCCGCCGTCGATGGTGGGCGTCAGGTGCACGCCCAGGAAGGGCAAGTCCGGGTCGGGCACCGGGTAGATCAAGTGTTTGACGTAGTCCGATTTTGCGGCCGGCAGCTCAAAATACTCGCCGCGGAAGGGAACGATTTGGACGTCGATTTTCATACCCGCCAATTCGGCGAGCCGGTCCGACTGCAGCCCGGCGCAGGCCACCAGGCGGCGGCAGGCGTAGACGTCCCCGTCGGTCCCAACCTCCACGTGGCCGGCGTGTTCCACGATGGAGGTGACCCGGGCTCCGGTGTAGACGCGTCCGCCGGCGGCCGTGATGAGTTCGGCCAGCTTGCGCGCCACCTCCGGGTAGTCAACGATGCCGGTGCTTGGGATGAACAGGGCCCCCAGCCCAGCAACATTGGGTTCGCGCCGGTTGAGCTCGGCCCCGTCGATCCGCTCGCAGTCCAGGCCGTGGATGGCGGCACGCTCCTCAAGCCGGTCCAGCCGTTCCCGTTCCACCGCCGAGGTTGCCACCAGAAGTTTGCCCGGCTCGGCATACCTGATGCCGTGGTCGCGGCAGAAATCCTTGGTCTGGCGGGCTCCGGCCTTGCAGAATTGGGCCTTGAGGCTGTCCGGGGCGTAGTAGATGCCGGAGTGGATGACGCCGCTGTTGTGCCCCGTCTGGTGCGAAGCCAGCACAGGGGCCGCCTCCAGCAGGACCAATGATGCGTCGGGCTCTTTCCGCAGGAGGTGGTAGGCGGTGGCAAGGCCCACGATTCCGCCACCAATGATGCAGTAGTCCGTCCGTTCCACGGCTCTCCGCCTTTCGTCGTGGCTAGAGTCTAGCTACCCGTCACGCTCCGCTCCGCGGCGCGAACATGATCAGTGCTACGCCCAGCAGGCACACCACGGACCCCGCAATGTCCCACCGGTCAGGACGGAAACCGTCGAACGCCATGCCCCAGGCCAGGGAACCGGCCACGAACACTCCGCCGTACGCCGCCAGGATCCGGCCGAAGTGCGCGTCGGGCTGGAGGGTGGCCACAAAGCCGTAGGCGCCCAGGGCGATCACGCCCAGTCCGGCCCACCACCAGTCCCTGCCCTCGCGGACGGACTGCCAGACCAGCCATGCGCCCCCGATTTCGGCTGCGGCGGCGAGGACGAACAGCACAATCGTCTTGAAGACACTGACGGTTCCTTCAGGAATATCCACGCAGCCATCATGCCAGCCGGGAATTCGGCAGGCTGCCGCGCGGTTGGGGGAAAGTATGGAGCGCATCGGATTTCTTTCCTTCGGCCACTGGGGTCCCGGACAGGGTTCCCGTACCCGGACAGCGGCCGACGCCCTGCTCCAGGGGATTGATCTTGCGGTAGCCGCCGAAGAACTCGGAGTTGACGGCGCATTTTTCCGTGTCCATCACTTCGCCCGCCAGCAGGCCTCCCCGTTCCCACTTCTTTCTGCCATTGCCGCGCGCACCAGCAAGCTGGAAATCGGCACAGGCGTTATTGACATGCGCTACGAGAATCCGCTGTACATGGCGGAGGAAGCGGCTGCGGCAGACCTGATCAGTGGCGGCAGGCTGCAGCTGGGAATCAGCCGCGGCTCACCCGAACCTGCCCGGAACGGCGCTTCGGCTTTCGGATACCGGCCGGAGCCCGGGGAGACCGACGCGGACATGGCCCGGCGCCATACGGCGGCTTTCCGCCAGGCCATCACGGGTGCGGGCGTGGCCCAGGCAGACCCCCGGTACGCCGGCGGTGCCACCGGACTCCTGCCCGTCCAGCCCCAGTCGCCCGGTTTGGCGGACCGGATCTGGTGGGGCGCAGGCAGCCGGAAGACCGCGGTGTGGGCTGCTGAACTCGGCATGAACCTGATGAGCTCCACCCTGCTCACGGAGGACACCGGCGTTCCGTTCCATGAACTCCAGGCTGAACAGATCCAGCTGTTCAGGGAGGCGTGGGCCGCGGCAGGACACACACGCCCTCCACGGGTGTCGGTCAGCCGCAGCGTCCTTCCCATCGTGGATGACGAGGACAGCTACTACTTTGCGGGCAGCGCGCTCCGCGACGGCCGCGACCAGGTGGGCGTGATTGACGGCTTCACCGCAAGGTTCGGCAAGAGCTATGTTGGCGCACCTGACCTCTTGGCGGAGCAGCTGGCGGCAGACACGGCAGTGCAGGCGGCCGATACGCTGCTGCTGACCGTCCCCAACCAGCTGGGCGTGGAGTACAACTCCAAGCTCCTGGGCACCATCGTGGAACACGTTGCGCCGGCCCTGGGATGGCGCCGCCGCTGACGCCGGGGAACTTTCCGTGAGACCTAACCGTTACTCTTGAAGAGCGTGGTGGGGGCTTCGCGCCCCTACTACTGTGTGACTGCGGAACGGTCATATGACGGAGAGAGAGAAATATGGCTCACACCGCCTTAGGCTTGATCGCATGATCCGGCTACGACAGCTGGCCCAAGCGGCTTCTGTGCTGACCACGCCTCTGGCGCCAGAGGACATTCTGTCCCTGTTCAACCCTGTCTACTCGGCCCGGCAGCTTCGGGGCGTCGTGACCCGCGTGGTCCAGGAGACGGCCCAGTCGGCCACGATCTTCTTCCGTCCCGGGCGCGGCTGGAAGGCGCACCTTGCCGGGCAGTGGGCGCGCATCGGCGTCGAACTCGACGGCGTACGCCACTGGCGCTCCTACTCCCTCAGCGCCCCGGCGGGCAAGGACCCCGCCATCACCGTCACCGATGTCGGAGCTGTTTCCGGCACATTGGTGCGCACCACCAAGCCGGGCGACGTCTTGTTCCTTGCCCCGCCGCAGGGTGATTTTGTTCTTCCTGAGCACCCCAGGCCCCTGCTCATGGTCACGGCCGGCAGTGGCATCACCCCGGTGATGTCCATGATCCGCACCCTTGTCCCGCGGCGGCCTGATGCCGACGTCGTCCTGGTCCATTCCGCCCGCACCCCGGGTGACAGCCTCTTCCGCGAGGAACTGGCCGAGTTGGCGGACCAGTTTCCGAATTTCCGGCTGGCGCACTGGTACACGGGCGAACAGGGCCGGATGGACTTCTCCAGCACCCGGGAGCTGGACGAGATCTGTCCCGACTGGAAGGAACGGTCAGCCTACGCCTGCGGCCCGGACAGCTTCCTGGACGACGCCGAAGCGCTGTGGAAGCGGGCAGCCCTGACCACCGGCGCGCCCGGGACCGACGTCGCAGTGGCCGGAGACGCCGGCAACCTGATGATCGAACGCTTCAACACCACCTTCAACGCCGGTGTAGGCCACGACGGCGGCCTGGTCACCTTTGAGGCCTCCGACCGGGAGGTGGAGGCCGACGGCGACACCCCCATCCTGGACATCGGCGAGGACGCCGGGGTCCTGATGCCCAGTGGCTGCCGGATGGGTATCTGCCACAGCTGCCTCACCCCGCTCCTGGCTGGCCAGGTCCGCGACCTCCGCACCGGGGAAGTCCATGGCGAACCCGGCGAACTTATCCAAACGTGTGTCTCGGCAGCCGCCGGACCCGTCAACCTCGAAATCTGAGGAGCACCACGGTATGTCAGTAATCTCACCCGCCAAGGCCACGGCCACGGGAAGCTCAAGAACGCGCCCCGGCAAGCTCGCAGAATCCGGCAGCCCCACGGTCCGGCCCCCGGCGGCAGCGCACCTCAGCGACGAACAAGTGGCGGAGCTCGGCCGTGAGCTCGACGCCATCCGGGACGAAATCCTGGGAAAGCGCGGTGCGGAAGACGCCGCTTACATCCGCCGCATGATCAAGATCCAGCGCGGGCTTGAAATCTCCGGCCGGGCCGCCCTGCTGGTCAGCAAGAACAAAGCAGCCTGGGTTACCGGCACCACGCTCCTGAGCCTGGCCAAGATCCTGGAAAACATGGAGCTCGGCCACAACATCCTGCACGGACAGTGGGACTGGATGCGGGATCCGGATATCCACTCCACCACGTGGGAGTGGGACTTCGTTACCCCGTCGCGCTCCTGGCAGCACACGCACAACGACCTCCACCACCGCTGGACCAACGTGGTGGGCAAGGACAACGACGTCGGATACAACCTCCTCCGGATGGATGAGAACCAGCCGTGGAAGCCCATCAACCTGGCCAACCCGCTGTTCAATGCGATCCTTGCGCCGGTGTTCGAGTGGGGGATCGCCGTCTACGATCTCGAGCTGACCGAATACAAGGAAGGCACCAAGTCCAAAGAGGCCCTGCTCAAGGACCTCAAGGCCCTCGGCCGCAAGGTGATCACCCAATTCACCAAGGACTACGCTGCCACCCCTGCGCTCGCGATGATCACCGGCTCCGCCAAGCAGGCCCTGTTCGGCACGATCGCCGCGAACGCCATCCGCAACGTGTGGGCCCACGCCGTCATCTTCTGCGGCCACTTCCCGGAAGGCACCGACACCTTCACCGAAGAAATGGTGGAGGGTGAAACCCGGGGCGACTGGTACGTTCGCCAGATGATCGGCTCCGCCAACATTTCGGGGTCCCGGTTCATGCACCTCATGACCGGCAACCTGTCGCACCAGATCGAGCACCACCTCTTTCCGGACCTGCCCTCCAACCGGTACGCGGAGGTGGCCCCCAGGGTCCGCGAGATCTGCCAGCGCTATGGCCTGAAATACACCACCGGTCCGCTGCTCAAGCAGGTGGGTTCGTCTTGGGCGAAGGTGTTCAAGCTGGCGCTGCCCGGCAAGGCTGCCCGGGCCTAGGAACCACACACGACGCAAAAAGTGACCCTGCCGGCGAAATCCGGCGGGGTCACTTCCTGCGTTTGGGCCCTAGCGCCGGGCTTCCGGCGCCAGGAGCATGTGGTCCAGTTTCGGCAGGGCGTGCCGGAGCCGGTGCTCGGCGCGCTCCAGGGTCTCTGCCGCCTGCGACAACCCGGTTTCGGCCAGTTCCAGGCGGGCAGTCCCCTGCAGCCGGTGGCCGGACCACCGCAGCTGCAGCTGCCGGACCGCGAGGACCCCGGGAGTCCCTCCGAGTGCGGCTTGGGCGAGTTCCACCAGTTCCGGCTCGATGCCGTCCATGAGCCGCCGCCCGATGCTGCGGACCGTTCCCCACAGGAGCACCATGATCGCGGCAGAAATGGCCAATCCCACGATCGGGTCCGCCAAGGGGAAACCAAGCATGACGCCAACGGCGCCGATCACCACGGCCAGCGACGTGAAGCCGTCCGTCCTGGCGTGCACACCGTCCGCCACGAGCGCCGCAGAACCGATCCTGCGGCCCACCCGGATGCGGTAGATTGCCACCGCCTCGTTCCCGGCGAAGCCAATCAGGCTCGCCGCCATGACCCACCCCAGGTTTTGCAGGGGCTGCGGATGGATGAGCCGGTCAACGGACTGCCAGCCCGCCACAATAGCGGAAAGGGCCACTACAGCCACGATGAACAGGCCGGCGAGGTCTTCTGCCCGGCCGTACCCGTACGTGTACCGGCGGGTCGCGGCCCTGCGCCCCAGGATGAAGGCGATCCACAGTGGCACTGCGGTCAGGGCGTCGGAGAAGTTGTGGATGGTGTCCGCGAGCAGGGCCACGGAACTGCTGAACAGGACCACCAGGAACTGCAGCAGCGTGGTGGCCAGCAGGACAAACATGCTGATCTTCAGCGCCCGGATGCCCTCCGTGCTGGCCTCCATGGCGTCATCGATGGAATCCGCGGCATCGTGGGTGTGCGGCACGAACAGCTCGAAAAGCCATCCTTTGAAACCGGAATGGTGATGGTGCCCGTGGTCGTGCCCGTGCCCGTGCTGGTGGTCGTGATCGTGCGCATCGTCATCGTGGTGGTGATGGTGGCCCGCGTGGACGTCGTCGTGATGGGTGTGCGCATGCGTTGATTCCTGGTGCGGCCCGGTCATGAGGCGCTCCCTTGTGCGTGGTGGGCGGGTGCGCGGTGGTGCGCCGGTTCGCCGCCGAGTGCGTGTTCGGCCTGGAAAATGGCGTCAGCCACCAATTGCCGGGCGTGTTCGTTCTCCAGCCGGTACAGCACCCGCGTCCCGTCCTGCCGGGTGGATACCATCCTGGCCAGCCGCATTTTGGCCAGGTGCTGGGACACGGCAGCGGGGGATTTGCCTACCGTGTCGGCCAAGGCGCCCACTGCCATTTCGCCGTCGCGAAGGGCAAGGATGATCCGCACCCTCGTGGCGTCAGCCAGCATCGAGAAGACCTCCACGGCCAACTCCACGTACTGGCTGTCCGTCCCCAGCGAGCAAGCATTCTTATCTGCATTCATGCGCATATAGTGTCACAACGCGGACCCGGACGCACTGCACGCCTGTCTGTCGGACGGCCATCGCGGGCGAGCCAGCACGGCCACCTACAGTAGGAGGGGTACGGGCACGGCGTGATGCCGGCCGCTTCGGCCAGTCTCGAAAGGAATTTACCCCGATGGCTTTCATTACCGTTGGTACGGAGAACAGCACCGACATCGAGCTCTACTACGAGGATCACGGTTCGGGCCAGCCCGTGGTGCTTATCCACGGCTACCCGCTGGACGGATCGTCCTGGGAAAAACAGACTGCCGCGCTCCTTGGCGCGGGCTACCGGGTCATCACCTACGACCGCCGCGGCTTTGGCAAGTCCAGCAAGCCTGCCGACGGCTACGACTACGACACCTTCGCGGCAGACCTCAACACCCTGCTGACCACCCTGGACCTGGACAACGTGGTGCTGGTGGGCTTCTCCATGGGCACCGGCGAGGTGGGCCGCTACCTTGGCACCTATGGCTCGGCGCGGGTGGCCCGCGCCGCATTCCTCGGATCCCTGGAGCCCTACCTGCTCAAGACCGACGACAATCCTGACGGCGTTCCGCAGGACGTTTTTGACGGCCTCAAGGCCGCCGTTACTGCCGACCGGTATGCGTTCTTCACCGAATTCTTCAAGAATTTCTACAACTCGGAGACCTTCCTGGGCACTCCGCGCCTCAGCCAGGAAGCCGTCGACGCCAGCTGGAACCTCGCCGCCGGTGCCGGTGCCACCGCGTCCGTTGCCGCCCAGCCCACGTGGCTGACGGACTTCCGGCAGGACATCCCCAAGATCGATGTTCCCGCCCTGATCGTCCACGGCACCGCCGACAACATCCTGCCCATCGACTCGACCGGGCGGCAGATCGCCAAGGCGTTGCCCACGGCGGAATACGTCGAGATCGAAGGCGCGCCGCACGGCCTGCTCTGGACGCACGCCGCAGAGGTCAACGAGGCATTGCTCGGGTTCCTTTCCAAGTAAGGAATCCTCGGGGCGGCGGCGGGACTCCCGTCGTCGCCCTATGCCGCTCCGCTCAGCAGAGGGAGGTGCCGGTGGTGCTGGGCTCCTCTGCCAATGGTGTGGGGCACAACCGCCGTGCCAGCGCTTCAAGTTCCCTGGGGTGGAAAGGCTTGGTGAGGTAGGCGGCGGCCCCGGACGCCATGCCTGCCAGGACGTCATCCCCCTCCGAGCGGGCCGTGAGGAAGAGTAACGGGGCAGAGCTCCTGGCGCGGATGGCACGGGCAACCACGTGCCCGTCCATGTCCGGGAGTCCCAGGTCCAAGGTGACCAGGGCGATGCCTGGGTCGGACGCCGCGGCGATGGCTTCCGACCCGGTGCCAACGGCTTTCACTACGAAGCCCGCACGTGAAAGGACTATTGAAATCAGTCCGCGGATGTCGTCGTTGTCTTCAACGACAAGACAGGTGCGCTGCTGTTCCATCCAAGCCCCCCGGGCGAAAAAGTTGGCAACAGTCTATCGCCCCTGTGCCGGGTGTCCGGGGCCCTGGCCCTATCCGTCGTAATGTGTCCGCGCGGGTCCCTGCCCCAGGGAGTGGACCACGGCGGCGGCCACATCGTGAAGCTTGGAATTGCGGGTGCTTGACGCCGTCTTCAGGATGTCGAAGGCGTCCTGCTGGCTGCACCGGTTCTGGGCCATGATGATCCCGACGGCCATGTCAATGACGGTCCGGCTTTCCAGGGTGGCGCGGAGGTTCGCCGCCGTTTCGCTGAAGTGCGCAAAGCGGATCGCCAGCCGCAGGGCCAGCGAGGTCTGGCTGACAAAATCCTCGGCGCATTTCATGATGCGGCCCTCGAAACGGTGCGCACGGCCGGAGTAGAGCAGCAAGGCTGCCTTGGTGTCGCCCTCCAGCCGGAACGGGAGCGCCGCGACGGACCGGATCCCCTCTGCCTGCACAGCTGAGGAGTAGTCGGGCCAGCGGCCATCAGCGTTGAGATCCGGGACGTGGACAGTTTCCTGGGCTGTTGCTGCAGTCATGCCCGGTGTCTCGGTGAACCGGTGCTCAAACCGTCCAATGACCCGTGCCTCAGCGCTGCTGCTGGCTACCGTGGTGCCCTTCCGCTGCCTGAGCAGGGTGACGGCGCACAGCATCTCATCGCCGGGTTCGGAGAGGTTGCGCGCGGAGACCTGCGCCAACTCATTGAGGAAGTCCTCGACGTCGGAGCTGTCCAGGACAATTTCATGCAGGTACTCGGTTATGGATGTATCGGGTTTAGCTGTTGACTCGCTGGCCACTGTTTCTTGGTGCCATTCGCTCAGGTCAAAACGAGCCGGCAACACACAAACGCCCCGCAATGTGGGCGGGGAGTCGGTGATGGTCGCTGGATCGAAGAACTTTCCAACGGCCCGCTGCTAAACCGATAACCAGAGTATATACATCCGCAAGGAAGGCGAAACGTCATGCCCGCTGCGCCGTCACAGCCCGGACGCTGGCGCCATGCAGGGGGTAACCGGCACAATGAAGCGGGAGCCGGCCACCGGATGCGGCGCCAACCCAAAGGCAGCCCGCCGGGGAGGACAGGAACATGACCAGGCTTCTTATCATCGGCCCGCCGGGCTCCGGCAAGGGAACCCAGGCTGAACACCTGGCCAGGCACTTCGGGGTCCCGGCGGTGTCCACGGGGGATATCTTCCGCAGCAACGTCAGCCGGAAGACGGAGCTGGGGAACCAGGCTGCCGAATACCTCGACGGCGGCCGTTTCGTTCCCGACCACCTCACCAATGCCCTCGTGAAGGACCGCCTCCTTGATGGCGACGTCAGCCACGGTTTCCTGCTCGATGGTTACCCGCGCACGGCGCCGCAGGCAACGGAACTGGACAGTATGCTCGCCGCCCAGGGGCACGGGCTGGACGCTGTCATCGAGTTGCGCGCTCCCGACGCCGAACTGGAAGAGCGCATGCACCGGCGGGCGCAGGAACAAGGCCGCACCGACGACACCATCGACGTCTTCCGACGCAGGTTGGACCTCTACCACCGCCAGACGCATGAAGTAGTCTCGGTGTACGCGGGCCGGGGAATCCTGGTATCCGTCAACGGCAGCGGGGATCCGGGGGAGATTACCGCATTGGCGATTGCCGCCGTCGAACAATTCCTGGCAGCATCGCGACGGCCATCCTGACCGGAGCAAAGCATGGTGGACTCGAACAGAAGGAAACACTGATGAGAATTGCGGTTACAGGCGGAAGCGGAAAACTTGGCCGGCACGTGGTGCGCCGGCTTACCGACGACGGCCACCAGGTCCTCAACCTGGACCGCGCGGGTAGCCGGAGCCCGGGCCTGCTGGTGGTGGACCTGCGCAACTACGGCCAGGTGGTGGATGCGCTCCTGGGCGTGGATGACCGCCACGACGGATTCGACGCCGTGGTGCACCTTGGTGCCATCCCCGCCCCTGGCATCCTTCCGGACGCCGCGACGTTCGAGAACAACATGCTCTCCACCTACAACGTCTTCCAAGCAGCGCGACGGGCCGGCATCAAGAAGGTGGTGTACGCCTCCAGCGAGACCGTGCTCGGCCTGCCGTTCGACGTCGACCCGCCCTACATTCCGGTGGACGAGGAATACCCTCCCCGGCCGGAGAGCACCTATTCCCTGGTGAAGACGCTGGAGGAACGGATGGCCGTGGAACTGACCCGCTGGGACCCGGAGCTGAGCATCACCGGGCTGCGTTTCTCCAACGTCATGGACGAGTCTGACTACGAGCGGTTCCCCTCGTTCGATGAGGACGCAACGTTGCGCAAGTGGAACCTTTGGGGCTACATCGACGGCAGGGACGGTGCGCAGGCAGTGGCCCGGGCACTGGAGAACGCAAAGCCCGGCTTTGAAGCCTTCATCATCGCCAACGCAGACACCGTTATGAGCCGCTCGAGCGCCAGCCTGGCCGCGGAGGTCTTCCCCGGCGTCAAGGTCACCAAGGAACTGGGCGAACACGAAACCATGCTCTCCATCGACAAAGCCCGGCGCATGCTTGGCTTCGAACCCGAGCACAGTTGGCGGAACCACGCAGCCGCTCCTGCCGGCACGGCGGGCGGCATCGGGTAGCGCCTGCGTTTTTCCCGCGGCCGCCGCGATTGCCGGGCGCATGATGGAGTGAATGGGCCCTCACCGGGATAGTGTTCAGCCCTAAGCATTTATCACGGCGCAGGGACAAGGCAGCACATTGGTACAGAGATCATCAGGGTCCGGGGTTGCGGAGCACAAGGCCGGCAAGTGGCATACCTTCAACGAGAAGTTCGTCGTGGAGGAGCGCTACGTGGACGTGGCGGACCGGCGCGGGCTGTACCGGGCGTCGGTCATCCTCTCCGTAGTGGGGCTGGCGCTCTTTATCGCCATCCTTGTCAGCGTGGTGCAGTCCACTGGATTGACGGTGGCCGACGAACCCGTGCATGACTGGCTGCTGACCACGCGTTCGGGCACCGTCACCGCCATCATGATTTTCCTGGCGGTGTTCTTTGGACCCATCGCCCTGCCCATCATTGTGCTGGTGGTGATCCTCGTCTGGGGCTTCGCGGCCAAACATGCCTGGCGGCCCATCCTGCTGGCGTCCGCGATGCTGGCGGGGGTGATCGTTTCGCAGATCATCCTCCACATCGTGCAGCGCTCTCGGCCGCCGGTGGACCAGATGTTGTTCGGTGCCGACCAAACGTTCTCGTTCCCATCCGGGCATGTCCTGGGTGCCTGCGACTTCCTGCTGGTGGGCGCGTACCTGATCGTGTCCCGGCGCCGCAGCCGGCGGGCAGCCCTTTTCGGATTTATTGGAGCCGGCATCGGAATTGTCCTGGCAATCGCCAGCCGCCTTTACCTGGGCTACCACTGGCCCACTGACACCTTGGCGTCGTTCTCCCTCTCGCTGATGATCCTCGGCGGAGTCATCGCCCTCGACACCTGGCGGACGGCCAGGATCGAAGGTGAACCGATCACCGGGGAGCTCTCCAAGGCGGAATCGCCGCAGGAGTGAACCGGCGCGACGAGCCGGTTGGCTTCCTGCCCCGCTAAGGCCTTGACCGCGCCCGTTTCAGCGCCCGGTGCAGTTTCAGGTTTGCTGCCTCCAGCTCCAGGACCTTGGCGACACCGGCGAGGTTCAATCCTTCCTGGAGGAGTTCGCCAATCCGAAGCAGCACGGCGATGTCCTCCTCGCTGTATTGCCGCGTGCCGCCTGCGGTCCGGGCAGGCGTCAGCAAACCTTTCGCCTCGTACAGCCTGATGTTCTGCTGTCCGGTGCCTGCCAGTTCCGCCGCTACCGAGATCGCGTACAGGGCGCGTGGGCCGGGGGAGCGGCCGGGCCGGCCGCCTGCAGGTTCCGTCATGGGTTCTCCCAAAAAATCCGCGCAACAGGGTCTTGCCCGATTTTCCCACTGGTGCTATAAAAAATCTACATTCACCACCATAGATAGGTAGGTGGTGGGTGGACGGATATCCGACACCTTGAAGCTGAAGGAGTGGGAAATGATGTTGATGCGTACGGACCCGTTCCGTGAGCTGGACCGGCTCGCGCAGCAGGTTTTGGGAACCGCCGCCCGCCCGGCAGCCATGCCGATGGACGCCTGGCAGGAAGACGGCGAATTCGTGGTGGCGTTCGACCTTCCCGGCGTGGACGTGGACTCCGTGGACCTGAACGTGGAACGGAACGTCCTGACGGTGCGGGCCGAACGCAAGGACCCCACGCAGCCCAACGTGGAACTGGTGGCGTCCGAGCGTCCACGCGGCGTGTTCAGCCGCCAACTGATCCTGGGCGACACCCTGGATACCGACAGGATCAAGGCCGCCTACGACCAAGGCGTGCTCACCCTGCGGATCCCGGTTGCCCAGCAAGCCAAGCCGCGAAAGATCGAGATCCAGACCCAACAAGGCGGCATGCAGCAGATCGACGCCTAGGATCCGTGGCGCTGCGCCGGCGTCCCTGCCTTCGGGTGGGGACGCCGGCAGCCATTGGCGGGCACAGAGGACTTCATCCAAGGAGGCGGAAACCCCATGAGTGAGTGGCGGCGCTACGATTCACCGCTGATTCCTGCATTCCATGAGCGCTTCGAGCAGCGGTGGGGCCCGGGAACTGCGCCGTTTTTGGACCCGGAAGCACATGAGCAGCCCATGCCGCGGGCGCAGTGGATCAACCCGGCCACCGGTGCTGCCTTGGCAGTGGTCCCCATCTGGACGGCCGATGAGGCGCAGCAACGGTCCTTCGGCGTGTTCTACCTTCCACCTGCCGGCGATATCTGGGTCCTGCGGCCCGGCTACACCGGGTACCTGGAACCGTCCGACGGCGACGCAGAGCATCTGGTGACCCTGCGCAATGACGCCTTCCGCAAGGCAGTGGCGCACGCCAAGGAGTTCCTCTTTGGCTCGCAGTAGCCAACGTGCCGGCCAAGGGAGTGGCTGTTCGTCAGCCTGTCCCTGCTGTGTAATCCTGAGACGTACCCGAACCACTGCAACAAAGGCTGGCCTCCATGCACAAATCCGCCAAGGACCTCGCAGCGCTTATCCCCCCGGGGTTCACGCTTGGCGTCGCCACCGCAGCATTCCAGATTGAAGGGGCGCTGGACGAAGACGGCCGCGGCAAGTCCGGCTGGGAAGTGTTTGCCGCCAAGCCCGGGGCTATCGTGGGGGACCACAGCCCGGCCATAGCCACCGACCACTACCACCGCATGCCGCAGGACGTGGCCCTGCTGAAGCAGCTGGGCGTGGACTCGTACCGCTTCTCGTTCTCCTGGCCCCGCATCCAGCCCGGCGGAACCGGGCCGGTAAACCGTGCGGGCCTGGCGTTCTACGACCGGCTCCTGGATGAACTCCTGGCCAACGGGATCTCACCCATGGCCACCATCTACCACTGGGACACGCCGCTGGAGCTGGACGAGGCGGGCGGCTGGATGAACCGGGACATGGCCTACCGGCTGGGGGAGTATGCGGGCCTCGTAGCCGATGCGTTCGGCGACCGGGTGGCCCGCTGGGTCACCATCAACGAACCGGCAACGGTGAGCGCCAACGGCTACTCGCTGGGAGTGCATTCACCCGGCAAGGAGCTGGCCCTGGGTGCATTCCCCACCGTCCACCACCAGCTGCTCGGCCACGGCCTGGCGGTCCAGGCACTCCGTGCCGCTGGGGTGCCGGGAGAGATCGGCATGACCAACGTCTATTCCCCCATGGTGCCGAACTCCATCAACCCGCTGGACAAGCTCAGCGCCGGCCTGATGGACCTGGGCCAGAACCGGCTGTACGCGGACCCGGTCCTGACCGGCAAGTACCCGGACGTGATCCGGGCGGCCAAGTTCTTCAGCTCCTTCGAGCATCCCGAGGAGGACATGCAGATCATTTCGCAGCCCCTGGATTTTTACGGGTTGAACTATTACATGCCCACCAAGGTCGCCGTGGGGCCCGGCAGCGGCGCGGTGCCGCCGAGCATGGCGGAGGCGATGGGGAGCGACCTCAACGCAGCAGGCGGTGGTGCCACACCGTTCCACGTCGAGGCGTGGCCTGAAGCGGACATCACCGCCTACGGGTGGCCGGTCAAGCCCGAGTACATGGCGGTCGCCCTGAAGGAGATGGCGGAGCGGTACCCCAACCTGCCTCCGGTGATCATTACCGAGGGTGGAGCGAGCTTTGAGGACATCATTGTCCGGGACAAGTCCACCAATACCAGGTTCATTCCCGACGAGCGCCGGCTGAAGTACATTTCCGACCACCTTGAGGCCGCCTTGAAGGCCACGGCCCCAGGCGGCGAAGCGGAATCGGTTGACCTCCGCGGCTACTACGTATGGTCCTTCCTGGACAACTTCGAATGGTCCGCCGGATACAAGCAGCCGTTCGGCCTCCTGCACGTGGACTTCGAGACCCTGGAGCGGACGCCCAAGGCCTCCTACTTCTGGTTCCAGGAGCTCATCGAGGAACGCGACCTCGCCTTGGCCGCGGATGCCGCCATCGCCCAGGCCGTTGTTCCGGAGGCCTTGGACGGCATTGAAGCGCCCGACGACGGCGCGGCGCTGGGTGCCAGCGCCTAGACCGTGCGGGGCCGGGCCGGTTCGGGGTCAGCCCCGGAGCAGGTCCAGCATGGCCAGTTGCTTGGCGATGCCTGCCCCGTCCGGGGAGTAGATCCACGGAACTTTTGATGAGGTGTGGTCACCGTCTTCGGAGTGGCCGCCGGCGAACACCGATTCGCTGACGGACAGCTGCCGGATAGCGATGGCCGCCACCTTGTCGGCGTTTTCCGCGGCGAACGCCGAATAGATTGCTTCATCGTGCTGGCCGTTGTCACCGATCAGGAGCCACCGCATGTCCGGGAATTCCTGCGCCAGGCGATCCAGGTTCCGCCGCTTGTGTTCCTGGCCGCTCCGGAACCATCGGTCCTGGGTCAAGCCCCAGTCCGTCAGGAGCAGCGCGCCCCTGGGGTACATGTTGCGGGTCAGGAAGCGTCCCAGGGTGGGGGCCGCATTCCAGGGGCCCGTCGACAGGTAAATGACGGGGGCATCGGGATGCTCGATGGTCAGCCGGTCCAGCAGCACCGCCATGCCCGGAGTGGCCATCCGTGCCCGTTCGCTGAGCACGAAGGTGTTCCACAGCGCCAGGAAGGGCCGGGGCAGCGCGGTCACCATGACGGTGTCGTCGATGTCCGAGACGATTCCGAACTTCACCTCCGGTGCGATCACCTGGATCAGCGCCTCGGCCGGTTCGGTTCCCTCAGCGCGCAGGACCGCCGTGTGCCAGCCGGGGGGAAGCTGGACGTCCACTTCGGTGTCGATCAGTCCGCCCCGGTCCGCGGTCATGTGGGTGACGACGTCGCCGATGGTGATCTCGACGTCGGAAAACTGCAGCGGCACGCCAGTGAAGGCACGCCAGCCGCGGATGTTCTGGTTGCCGATTTTCGCTTCCCGCTCCGCCCGGCTTCCCGGCAGCGGCTTCTGCGTCAGCAGCACGCGGCCCAGCACACGTACCCGGGTCGTGGAACCGTACCCCTGGTAGGCGATGGTCTGCGGCACGAAATTCCAGCGCTTCGCCAGCCGGATCCGCAGGCTGTTGACCGCGTCCGAGACCCGGTGGGCCAGCCGGAAGGCCTGGTTCCCGGAGAGGGCGTACTGGGCCAGCACCGCCTGCGTGGGCTTGCGTGCCGTCTTCCGGGCCGGATGCTGGGGAGCCGTGTCCATGCCACCACTCTGCCACAGCGTGGAGTTCGGATCAGCCGGCGCCGAGGATCCCACGCAGTGTTTCGGCGTTTCGCACGGCGTTCCCGCCGCCGTCGTTGTTGAAGTACGCGTAGACGTCCAGGCCGCCGCTGTCCCATTCGCGGATCCGGTCCGCCCACCAGTGCAGGTCGGCCTCCGAGTAGGAGCCGCCGTACAAGTGCTCGTGGTCGGGACCATGCAGGCGGACATAGGTAAATGGCGCGGTGGCGCGCAGGATGCACGGCAGGTTGGCGCCGCTCATGATGCAATAGGCCGCCTGGTGCCGCTCCAACAGGGAAAACACCTCCGGGCAGTCCCAGCTGGGGTGCCTGAACTCGATGGCAACCCGGATCCATTCCGGAACCGCTGCCAGGAAGTACTCCAGCCGGGCGTCGTCGCGGCCCAACTGCGGCGGCAGCTGGACCAGGAGCACAGCCCGTTTGTCCCCCAGTTCATGCCAGCACCGGGCGATGCGTTCCACCCAGACTTCGGGTGCGTACAGCTTGCGGGCGTGGGTAAGGCCGCGGGGAGCCTTGACGGACATGCTGAAACCGGGTGGCAGCCGCCTGTTCCAGCCGGCGAAGGTGGTGTCGCGGGGCCAGCGGTAGAAGCTGGCATTCAGCTCAACTGTGCTGAACTTGGCGGCATAGCGTTGGAGCCGGTCCCGGACCGGCAGGCCGGGCGGGTACAGGACGTTCTCCCAATGGTCGTAGCTCCAGCCGGAGGTACCGATGTGGACTGCCATTCTTCGATGTTCCTACAGTGTTGTGTGGCAGGGTAATGCCATGGCGCGAATTGAGGATTATGCGGTCGTTGGCGACCTTCACACAGGTGCCCTCATCAGCAAGGAGGGTTCGATCGACTGGCTCTGCCTGCCGCGGTTCGATTCCCCTGCGTGTTTCAACGCTTTGCTGGACTCACCGGACGCCGGACGCTGGCTGCTGGCTCCGGAAGGCGGTGGTACCTGCACCCGCCGGAGCTACCGCGACGGAAGCCTGATCCTGGATACCGAGTGGGAAACGCCGGACGGAACGGTTCGCGTCACAGACTTCATGCCGCCCCGCGACTCCGTGGCCGACATCGTCCGGATCGTCGAGGGTGTCAGCGGCAGCGTAAAGATGCACGGCGAGTTGGTGCTTCGCTTCGACTATGGGCATATCGTGCCATGGGTGCGCAAGGACAAGCGCGGCCTGCACGCCATCGCCGGCCCGGACGCCGTCTACCTGGTGACCCCCGCACCCTTGCACGGCGAGAACATGCATACCGTCAGCGACTTCACGGTCAATGCGGGCGAGACAGTGCCGTTCGTGCTGACGTGGGCTCCCAGCCATGTGGGCCGGCCGGTTTCGGTCGAGGCGGAAAAAGTCCTGCACAGCACGTTCGAGTTCTGGCAGGGCTGGTCCTCGCAATGCACGGTCCAGGGGAAGTACCAGGATGCCGTGGTGCGCTCCCTGGTAACCCTCAAGGCCCTCACCTACGCGCCCACCGGGGGGATCGTCGCCGCTGTCACAACATCGCTGCCGGAACAGCCGGGCGGCCAACGCAACTGGGACTACCGCTATTGCTGGCTGCGGGATGCCACCATGACCCTCCAGGCGCTGCTGGCTGCCGGGTACAAGGCCGAAGCGGCCGCCTGGCGGGACTGGTTGCTCCGTGCTGTGGCAGGAGACCCCGCGGACCTGCAGATCATGTATGGGATCCACGGCGAGCGGCGGCTGCCGGAGATGGAACTGCCCTGGTTGAAGGGCTACGAGAATTCCGCTCCGGTGCGGATCGGAAATGCGGCGGCCGAGCAATTCCAGTTGGACGTATGGGGTGAGGTCCTTGACTGCCTGGCGCTGACCCGGAACTCGCTGCTCAAGCACACGGACGAGGCCTGGGACGTCCAGATTGCCCTGATGGAGCACCTGGAGACCATCTGGGACCAGCCGGACAACGGGCTCTGGGAAATGCGGGGGCCGCGCCGGCACTTTACGCACTCCAAGGTCATGGCATGGGTGGCCGCGGACCGGATGGTCAAGGGAGTGCGGGACTCCGGGCTGCCTGGCCCGGTGGAGCGCTGGGAGGCGTTGCGGGACCGGATCCGGCAGGACATCCTGGCCAACGGCTACGACGCGGAGCGCAACACATTCGTCCAGTCCTATGGCCGGCCTGAGCTGGACGCCAGCCTGCTGTTGATTCCCAGGGTGGGCTTCCTGCCCCCGGACGATCCCAAAGTGGTGGGGACCATCGAGGCCATCCAACAGGAGCTGACCCAGGACGGGTTCGTGCTCCGGTACCGGCCGGAACAAAGCGACGACGGCTTGCCTGGGGATGAGGGCGTCTTCCTGGCCTGCTCATTCTGGTTGGTGGAGGCGCTCCTCGGCGCCGGACGACACGAAGAGTCACGGGAACTGTTCGAACGGTTGCTGGAACTGCGCAACGATGTGGGGCTGCTGAGCGAAGAATGGGCGGTCAAAGCCGGCCGCCAGTTGGGTAACACGCCACAGGCGTTCAGCCACTTCGCCCTTGTGACTAGCGCCCTGGAGCTGCATCAGGATACGGTTCGGCGCAGTGACGCTCCCATTCCGCCGGAAGGGGCGGACTCGCGCTGAGGCGGCGCGGGCCGGGGCCGCAACTTCTCCTTCGCGGGATAGATAAGTATACTTACTAACACCTCATGGAGTGCTCCCCAGCACAATGCCGTGATTGACGGAGGAGTGATAGTTGTGGCCGGATTTTTTGAACTCGTGGATGCCCCTGACGGCGGATACCGGATCAGGATGATGGACGGAAGCGGGAACCTGATGGCCATTTCAGTGACTTTCCCGACTAAACGGGCGGCCGTCGCAGGCATTGCCATGGCCAGGGAGATCGCGGGCACGGGACTCATTCGGGACAAGAGCCTGGATGGCGCGGGTTCGGTGATACGGGAGCGGGTGCGGCCCGTCAGCTCCCCGAAGGAAGACGCGGCGAAACGGAAAAAAGCGCCGGATGTGCGGCGGACGGCCGTCGGCTGATGCCCGGAGCCTCCTCCCCGCCTGACAATGGACGCCACGGAGTCCTTTTTGACGTTGACGGGACGCTGATCGACTCGTCCTATATCCATACGCTCGCGTGGTGGGGCGCGTTCCGCCAGTACGGACACGATGTTCCGATGGCGGCCATCCACCACTTTGTCGGCATGGGCGGCGCCCGCCTGGTGGACAACCTCCTGCCGCCGGACCGGGACCGCTCCGAAGACGACGACGTCATGGCCAGCCACGGCGCCCTGTATGCCTCGCACTGGCCCTCGCTGCGTGCTTTCGCAGGGGCAAAGGAGCTCCTGGAGCAATGCCACTCGGACGGCTTGGCGGTGGCACTGGCGTCCTCGGCCCGGGAAAGGGACTTGCAGGTAATGCGCTCCGTGCTGGACGCGGACGCCTTTATCGATGCCGCCACGAGTTCCAAGGACGCTGAGGAAAGCAAGCCTGCGCCGGACATCCTCGCGGCGGCCCTGAAAGCGCTCGGAATCGACGCCGCGAACGCCGTGTATGTCGGTGACGCCGTGTGGGACATGAAGGCTGCTGCTGCGCTGGATATTCCCGCCATCGGCGTCACCTGCGGCGGAATCAGCGCGACTGAACTCAGGGCCGCGGGCGCCGTCGAGGTCTATGAAAGCCCCCGTCACCTGCTGGAAAACCTTGGCTCAAGCGCCATTGGCCGGCTGCTGGCGCGCGGGAGCAACTGATCCACCCGAACTGCACCAGGGAAAGCAGCGCGAAAGGGAAACTGTGAAAGCACTGACGTGGCAAGGCAAGCGTTCTGTAAGCGTGGAGGAAGTTCCTGATCCGGTGATCCAGGAACCGACGGACGCGATCGTCCGCATCACGTCCACGGCCATTTGCGGCAGCGACCTGCACCTTTACGAGGTACTGGGCCCCTACATGCACAAGGGCGATGTCATTGGACATGAGCCGATGGGCATCGTGGAGGAGGTGGGCAGCGGGGTCACCAACCTCCGCAAAGGCGACCGCGTCGTGGTCCCTTTCAATATCTCGTGCGGCACGTGCTTCATGTGCAGGCAGGGCTTGCAGTCTCAATGCGAAACCACACAGGTCACGGAGCAGGGCTCCGGCGCGGCGCTGTTTGGGTATTCCGAGCTTTACGGCTCCGTTCCGGGTGGCCAGGCCGAATACCTGCGTGTGCCGCACGCGGATTACGGTCCTGTGAAGGTTGGCAAGGAGCTTCCGGATGAGCGGTACCTGTTCCTCTCCGACATCCTGCCCA
Organism: Arthrobacter sp. 135MFCol5.1; assembly: GCF_000374865.1. Classification (GTDB taxonomy): domain Bacteria; phylum Actinomycetota; class Actinomycetes; order Actinomycetales; family Micrococcaceae; genus Arthrobacter. The sequence continues at coordinate 410,775 of NZ_KB895453.1, forward strand.
CCGCCTGGCAGGCCGTGGAGTACGCGGATGTCCCGGCCGGCGGCACCCTTGCCGTGTTCGGGCTGGGACCCGTGGGCCAGTTCGCCGGCCGCATTGGCGTACATCGTGGTTTCCGGGTGATCGGTATTGATCCCGTCCCCGAACGGCGCGCAATGGCGGCGCGGCACGGCGTGGAAACGCTCGACTACGGCAAGACCATTGGGGACGAACTCCGGGAGATGACCGCTGGGCGCGGCCCGGACGCGGTGGTGGACGCCGTCGGCATGGAAGCCCACGGTTCCCCCCTGGCAGGATTTGCACACCAGGCGCTTGGGCTGCTGCCGGACAAACTGGCGCAGAAAGCCATGGAGACAGGCGGCGTGGACCGTTTGGCCGCCCTGCATGCGTCCATCGACGCGGTCCGCCGCGGCGGCACCCTGTCGCTGAGCGGCGTCTACGGCGGCCAGGCCAGCCCGCTGCCCATGCTGACCATGTTCGATAAGCAACTTCAGGTCCGGATGGGGCAGTGCAACGTGCGTAACTGGACGGACCGCTTGCTCCCCCTGGTGGAGGACGACGACGATCCTCTGGGCGTAATGGACTTGGTCACCCACCGTGCGGGCTTGGATGGCGCGCCCGCCCTGTACGAAAAGTTCCAGAAAAAAGAAGACGGCTGTATCAAAGTGGTCCTTAACCCGGGCGCCTGAGCCCGGGTGCCTGGATACCAAAGCAGGGGCTGTTACGGATCTTCCGTAACAGCCCCTGCTTTGTCTTTACAGGCCCGGAGTGCGCGCCTAGGTGAGCTTCACCTGGCGGTTCATGTCCTTGTACAGCAGGTAGCGGAACTCGCCGGGCCCGCCGGCGTAGCAGGCCTGCGGGCAGAAGGCGCGCAGCCACATGAAGTCACCTGCTTCCACCTCCACCCAGTCGTTGTTCAGCAGGTACATGGCCTTGCCCTCCAGGACGTACAGGCCGTGCTCCATGACATGGGTTTCCGGGAACGGGATCACGCCGCCGGGCTGGAACGTCACGATGTTCACCTGCATATCGTGGGCGAGGTCGTTGGAGTCCGTGAACCGGGTGGTCTTCCAGACGTCGTCCGTGTCCGGCATGGACGTGGGCTCCACGTCCTTCTCGTTGGTGACGAAGGACTTCGCCTCGTATCCTTCAAGCCGTTCGTAGGCCTTGCGGATCCAGTGGAAGGACACGACGTCGTCCGAAACGTTCTCCAGGCCCCACTCCGAACCAGCGGCCAAGTAGGCATAGCCGCCTTCCTCCAGCGGGTGCAGTTCGCCGTCCAGGGTGAGGTTGACCTTGCCGCGGGTTACGAAGATGACGCCTTCGACGCCGGCCTCGAACTCGGCCTTGGGAGCCCCGCCGCCCGGGCCGATTTCCACGATCAGCTGGGAGAACGTGGTGGCAAAGCCGGAGATGGGACGGGCGATGATCCAGGACCGGGTGTTCGAAAAGCCGGGCAGGTTGGACGTGACGATGTCCGTCATGACGCCCTTGGGGATCACCGTATACGCCTCGGTCACGATGGCACGCTCGGTGGTCAGGTGGGTCTGCGGCGGGAGTCCGCCGGTGGGGGAGTAGTACTTGCCCATGAGAGGGATCCTTTGCCTAGGAGTTGGAAGTGGTGGCGAGCCGAGGATGCGCCAGGCCGGTCAGCTGCGGAATTCCGACGCCGGCAAGCGCCTGGACTTCCTCGGCACCGACGGCGCCGCACTGGACTCCGCGGAGTACGAATGCGGCCAGGGCCCGGGCGGTGGCGGGCTCGTCCATGACCCCGCCTTCGGTCCGTTCCACGTAGTTGCGCAGCCTGCCCGCCGCGGCAGGCAGGCCCTCACGGTAGAAGGCATAGGTGGCTGCGAAGCGGCTGGCCAGCTGGGCGGGGTGCAGGTCCCAGCCCTGGTAGTAGCCGCGCTCCAGCGACCGCCGGACCAGCCGGCCGTGCAGCTGCCAGGCGTTCTCCACGTTGTCGCCCACCGGAATGATGTTGGTGGAACCGTCGGAGAGCCTGATGCCGGTACCGGCCACGGCCAGCTGCATGACTTCCTTGGCGAAGTCGGCCACCGGGTGCTCCATGGACTGGTACTCGGCAGAGATCTGCAGCGATGCCGAGTAGTCGTACGTGCCGTAGTGCAGCCCGCTGATCCTGCCGGGCACGGCATGCGGCAGCTGCGCTACCGGGGAGGTGCCGTCAGGGCCGAGGATCAGCTGCGGCGTCTCCACCTGGACCTCGAAGCGGAGTCGTCCGGCGGGCAGCGAGTGGACTTCTTCCAGGCGGGACACCGCGTAGTCCATCGCCTGGACCTGGGCCACGGTGGTGACCTTGGGCAGGGTCAGGACCAGGCCTTCCGGGAGTTCGCCGGCCGCGGCGAGGCCGGAGACAAACAGGTCCAGGGTGCGGAGGCCGCGGGCACGGGTGGGCGCCTCGAAGCACTTGAAGCGGATACCGATGAACGGGGGAGCGGACCCGGCCTGGACGGCGGCGGCCACCGCCGACGCCGCGGCAACGGCCGCGGCGTCTTCGGCGTCATCGCCCCGGTCCCCGAAGCCGTCTTCGAAGTCCAGCCGCAAGTCCTCGATCGGCTCGGCAGCCAGTTTGGCCGCCACCCGGGTGGCTACCGCCCCCGCAAGGCCTTCGTCGTGGCCCAGGAGCCGCCCCAGCTTTTCGAAGCCGCCGTGCGCATCCGCCGTCGCAGTTGCCTGGGCGCCCCAGTCCGCGGCGAGCGACGGCGTGAAACGGTCAGCGGGCACGTACACCGTGTGCACGGGCTGGCGTGAGCCGTCGTCACCGGGGTAGTTCTGCTCCAGCAGCCGGTCCGTGGCGGCCAGCTGTCCGTCGATGTGGGCCAGGTCCGCAGCCGAAAGGGAGGGTTTGGGTGCTGCCATCTCAGCCCACCAGTTCGTACGCGGGGGTGGTGAGGAAGTCCGTGTAGCCGTCCGAGAGGCAGATGTCCGCGATCAGGTCGCTGGCAGGCTGGTAGTAGCGGCGGAAGGCCTCGTCACCGAACTCGGTCCGGAGCCGCTCGGTTTCCTCGCCCAGGATCCGTTCCACCAGCTCCTTGGTCACCGTGTTGCCCGTGTCCGCCAAGATGGACTTGTTGCGGATCTGCTGCCACACCTGCGAGCGGGAGATCTCCGCGGTGGCGGCATCCTCCATCAGGTTGTGGATGGCCACGGCGCCGTTTCCGGACAGCCACACCGCCGTGTAGGCCACGGCCACATAGAGATTCAGGCGCAGCCCGGCCTCGGTGACCTGGCCGTCGGCGGAGGAGACGTCGAGCAGCTGCTCCGCCGTGACCGACACTTCCGGGCGCTGCTTGTCCACCTGGTTCGGCTTGTCGCCCAGCACGGAGTCGAAGACCTCCCGGCAGGTGGAGACCAGGTCCGGGTGCGCAACCCAGGAGCCGTCGAAGCCGTCGTTGGCCTCGCGGGTCTTGTCCGCCCGCACCTTCTCGAACGCGGCTTCGGTCACTTCCGGGTGGCGCCGGTTGGGGATGACCGCGGCCATGCCGCCCATGGCGAAGGCGCCGCGCTTGTGGCAGGTCTTGACCAGAAGCTCGGTGTAGGCGCGCATGAACGGGGCGGTCATCGCCACGGAGGCGCGGTCCGGGAGGACGAATTCCTCGCCGGCATCGCGGAAGTACTTGATGATGCTGAAGAGGTAGTCCCAGCGGCCTGCGTTCAGGCCCGAGGCGTGGTCCCGCAGTTCGTAGAGGATTTCGTCCATCTCGAAGGCTGCCGGGATGGTCTCGATCAGGACCGTTGCCCGGATGGTGCCCTGATGCAGGCCCAGGTAGTCCTGGGCGAACACGAACACGTCGTTCCACAGCCTGGCCTCAAGGTGGCTCTCCATCTTGGGCAGGTAGTAATAGGGGCCCTGGCCGTTGAGCACCAGCTGCTTGGCGATGTGGAAGAAGTGCAGTCCGAAGTCCACCAGGGCACCCACGGCGGGTTCGCCGTTGAGCAGCAGGTGTTTCTCCTGCATGTGCCAGCCGCGGGGCCGTGCCACCACAACGGCCAGCGGCGCGTCGGTGCGGAGCCGGTACTCCTTGCCTTCCTCCGAGGTGTAGCTCAGGGTGCCCTGGGCGGCGTCCCGGAGGTTCAGGATGGCGTCAATGACGTTGGCCCAGGTGGGGGTGCTGGCGTCCTCGAGGTCCGCCAGCCACACCTTGGCTCCGGAGTTCAGGGCATTAATGGCCATCTTCGCCGGTGAGGCAGGCCCGGTCATTTCCACCCGGCGGTCCTGCAGGGCGGCGGGTGCGGGCGCAACTTTCCAGTCGCCGTCGCGCACGTCCTGCGTCTCCGGCAGGAAGTCCAGCTTGCCGGTCTCTGCCACCCGCTGCCGCTTGGCGGCGCGGGCCGCCAGGAGCTCGTTGCGGGTGCCGGCGAACCGGTTGTGGAGCTCCTCCACGAAGGCCAGTGCCTTGGGGGTGAGGATCTCCTCAGCGCGGTTGATCGGCCGGGGATCTGTGACGGTGATGGCCATTTCTGGTCCTTTCCTTGTGCGGGAAGTCGGGCGGTCAGGCGGAGGCCAGTGCTGCCACCGGCTCCTTGGCGGAATCGGCGGGAACGGCAGCCGTTGCCACGTTCGAGGCGTGGGCCGCGGCCGCGACGGCTGCCGCGACGTTGGCGGTCACGTGCGGGTCGAAGATGCTCGGGATGATGTAGCTGGCATTGAGCTCATTATCATTCACCCGGTTGGCGATTGCCTCCGCGGCGGCCACCAGCATTTCCGGGGTGATGTCGCTCGCTCCGACGTCCAGGAGCCCGCGGAAGAGTCCCGGGAAGGCGAGGACGTTGTTGATCTGGTTGGGGAAGTCGCTGCGGCCGGTGGCCACGACGGCGGCGTGCCGGGACGCGATGGCCGGGTCCACTTCGGGGGTGGGGTTGGCCATGGCGAAAACGATGGAGTCCTTTGCCATGGAGGCCACGTGCTCTTCGTCGAGGATGTTCGGGGCGGACACGCCGATGAAGACGTCCGCGCCTGCCAGGGCCTGGTGCAGGCTGCCGGAGAAGCCCTCCTGGTTGGTGTTTTCAGCGATCCAGGTGCGGTGCGGATCGTTGTAGGTCTCGCCCTGGTGGATGGCACCCGAGCGACCTGCCGCCACGATGTGGCGGGCGCCCTGGGCCTTGAGCAGCTGGATAATCGCTGAGCCTGCGGCGCCGACGCCGGAAACCACGATCTTCACGTCCTCGATCTTCTTGTCCACCACACGCAGCGCGTTGACCAGTGCCGCGAGGGTCACGATGGCGGTGCCGTGCTGGTCGTCGTGGAACACCGGGATGTCCAGTTCCTCGCGCAGGCGGGCCTCGATTTCGAAGCAGCGCGGCGCGGCGATGTCCTCCAGGTTCACGCCGCCGAAGACGGGGGCCAGGAGCTTGACGGTGCGGATGATTTCCTCGGTGTCCTGGGTATCGAGGCAGACCGGCCACGCGTCCACGTTGGCGAACTGCTTGAAGAGGGCGGCCTTGCCTTCCATGACCGGGAGGGCGGCGGCGGGGCCGATGTTGCCCAGGCCCAGCACTGCGGAGCCATCGGTGACGACGGCGACGGTGTTGCGCTTGACGGTCAGGTTGCGGGCGGCGGCGGGGTCTTCGGCGATGGCCAGGCAGACGCGGGCCACGCCGGGGGTGTAGGCGCGCGACAGGTCGTCGCGGTTGCGCAGCGGGACCTTGGGGACCACTTCGAGCTTGCCGCCGAGGTGCATCAGGAAGGTGCGGTCCGAGACGTGCTGGACGGTGACCCCGTCGAGGGCGTTGAGGGCGTCCTTGACCCGCGCGGCGTGGGCGTCGTCGGTGGTGTTGCAGGTGACGTCGACGACGAGGGTTTCGTGGTGGGACTCGGTGACGTCCAGTGCGGTAATTGCCGCGCCGGCTGCTCCGACGGCTGCCGCCAGTTCGCTGGTGGCGCTGAAGCTCGACGGTGCTTCCACGCGCAGGGTGATCGAATTTCCGGGGCTGGGGTTCGCCATTGAATGTCCTCCTGTTAGGCCTTGTCCGGCTTCTGCTCTGATCCGAATATTTTCGTATTATGGATATTATTATCTACTTTATGGAAACACAACCCCCTCGCGATGTGACTGCCGAGGGACATCGCCGGGCATCCTGCCGTGCTGTATGTTGGGTGGTCTAAGCAACTCTTTTCACGATGCGGATAAGAGTTGTCGGATTCCGAGCCATAGGAGACAACGGAATGGCAGAAAAAGCCTCCGGCGGAGTGCAGTCGGTGGAGCGCGTCTTCGAGCTGCTGGAGCTCATCACGGATGCCGGCGGCGACGTCACGCTCAGTGAACTGTCCTCGTCGACCGATTTGCCGCTCCCCACCATCCACCGCCTGCTCCGCACGCTGGTATCGCTCGGCTACATCCGCCAGCTGCCCAACCGGCGCTATGCCCTGGGTCCCCGGCTGATCCGGTTGGGCGAAGGCGCCAACAAGCAGCTCGGCGCCCTGGCCCGCCCCCAGCTCAAAACCCTGGTGGACCGCCTGGGGGAGACCTCCAACATGGCCGTGCTTGATTCGGACATGGTGATCTACGTGGCCCAGGTCCCTTCGCTGCACTCCATGCGCATGTTCACTGAGGTGGGCCGGCGCGCCCACACCCACGCCACCGGCGTCGGCAAGGCCATCCTGGCCCAGCTCGACGACGACACCGTCCGCGGCATCGTGGCCCGCGCCGGAATGCCCACCCCCACCGCCAAGAGCATCGGCGACGTCGAAGAACTCCTGGCCGACCTCAAGCTCATCCGCGAACGTGGCTACTCCATCGACGAGGAGGAGCAGGAGCTCGGTGTCCGCTGCTTTGCGATGGCGGTGCCCAATGCCCCCACGCCCACCGCGATCTCGGTGTCCGGCCCGGTGTCCCGGGTGGACGAGAACTTCGCCGACAAGGCCGTTCCCGTCCTCCGCGAGGCCGCGGAGGCCATCTCCCGCGAGCTCAACCGCACCTGATACTGCTGAACTGCTGACGACGACGGCCCGCACCTTCGCTGGAAGGTGCGGGCCGTCGTCGTTCGCAGTGTCCTTGCTAATGCTCCGATGCCTTTTCGGCTGAGTCGATCCGGACTTCCTTCCCATCGCAGTCGATGAGCTTGCCGTTCTCGAACCTGTCGCCGTCCGCCAGGCAACGCAGGTCCTCCGCCTTGACCAGCCGCTCGGTGCCCGCGACGAAGACGGACTGGTTGTCCGAATTTCCGGCCCGGAAGTGGTTGAAGAGCAGGTTCAGCAGGATGGCCATGACGGCCGCCGAGCTGATGCCGGAGTGGAAGATGGTGCCGAACCAGGACGGAAACTGGTCGTAGAACGTGGGCGCGGCGATGGGGATCATCCCGAAGCCGATGGACGCGGCCACCACGATCAGGTTCATGTTGTTCTTGTAATCCACCTTGGACAGGGTCCGGATGCCGCTGGCTGCCACCGTGCCGAACAGCACCACCCCGGCACCGCCCAGGACGGGTGTCGGCACCGCGGCCACCACCCGGCCCAGGACGGGAAGCAGCCCGAGGACCACCAGGATTACGCCGCCGGCGCTGACCACGAACCTGCTCTTGACGCCGGTGATGGCTACCAGGCCCACGTTTTGGGCGAAGGCGCTCTGGGTGAAGGAGTTGAAAAGGGGCGAGACGGCGCTGGACAGCATGTCCGCGCGCAGGCCGTTGCCGATCCTCTTGGAGTCCACCTTGGTGCCCACGATCTCGCCCACCGCGATGATGTCCGCAGACGTCTCCGTGAGGGTCACCAGGATGACGATCAGCATGGAGATGATGGCTGCGACCTCAAACGTCGGCGGTCCGAAGGCGAAGGGGGTGGGGAAGGCGACGATCTCGCCCTGTCCCACCTTGGAGAAGTCGGCCATGCCGAAAACCAGGGCGATGAGGGTGCCCAGGACCATGGCAAGGAGGATGGAGAGCCGGGAGATGGCCGCACTGCCCACCTTGCTCAGGAGCAGGACGATGCCCATGGTGCCGGCGGCCAGGCCGATGTTGGCCACGCTGCCGTAGTTTGGAGCCTTGTTGTTGCCGCCCATGGCCCAGTTGGCAGCCACCGGCATCAGCGTCAGGCCAATGGTGGTGATCACGGTTCCGGTCACCACCGGTGGGAAGAAGCGGATGATCTTCGAGAACAGCGGAGTGATCAGCAGGCCAATCAGGGAGGCTGCGATGACGGATCCGAACACCGCCTGGATACCGCCGCCGCCGTGCACGATGGCCACCATGGTGGAGACGCCGGCGAAGGACACACCCTGCACCAGCGGCAGCTGCGAGCCGAAGAACGGAATGCCGACGGTTTGCAGGATGGTGGCGAGGCCGCCGACGAACAGGCAGGCGGCGATGAGCAGGCCGATGTCCTGGGAGTTCATTCCCGCGGCGGCACCGATGATCAGGGGAGGGGCGATGATGCCGCCATACATGGTCAGGACGTGCTGGAAGCCATAGGCAAACATGCTTCCAACGGGGAGCCGCTGGTCCTCGGGACGGGCAGGCCGTGCGCCTTTTCCAGCGGCTGCGGCGGCAAGTTTCTTCTTGGTGTTCATGGCAGACTTTCTTGGTTCATGGCAGACGTCATCGTCTGGCTAACTGGTGTCTGGCTAACAGGTGTTGTGAAGATGGGGGAGTGGTGCCGGGTTGGCTTCGACAGGCTCGACCACTGATGGTTGAGCCTGTCGAAGCCATGGGCGTGGCGTCTTAGCAGAAGCCGGCGATGCCCGACCACGCCGCGGGTGCGGCAGTTGCGTCATCACGCTGGACGGTGGCCTCGATCAGGCCGTACGGCCGGTCGGCGGCGAAGAAGACCTCGTTGGGGTTGTCCAGGCCGAACGGGGAGAGGTCCACCAGGAAGTGGTGCTTGTTGGGCATGGAGAACTTGATCTCGTCGATTTCGCTGTGCGCCTCCAGCACCTTTGCGCCCATGTCGAACAGGGTCTGCTGCAGTGCGTGGGAGTACTTCTCCGTAAAGCCTTCGAGCAGGAGGCCCTTGACGTCGTCGTAGCTCTTGTTGAAGTCCAGGCTGCTGAAGTCCGTGCCTGCCTTGAAGCGCCAGCGGGCCGATACGTCCGTGGCGAGGATGCGGTCGGTGGTCTCCGGAAGGGTCGTGTAGCGGTCGCGGGGGTAGCCCACGAAGCCGGACTCTGTGGACTTGAGGACGGTCAGGTCCTTCAGTCCGGAGATCAGGTGGGTGGCGGCGCCGTCGCGGACCAGGACCGCGGTTCGCACTTCCTGGCCGTTGCGGACGAATGAGTGGTCGTGTTCGCTTCCGTGCGCCTGGATGCGGTTCCAGGCGTACGATTCGGCTTCCCAGCGGCCGCCGGTGACCCAGTCGAAGCTGGAGGTGAAGTGCTCGCCGAGGCGCAGCAGGAACGCCTCGGGCGAACCGATGCCGTCCCGGGCGAAGGCGTAGATGGTGTTCTTCTGGGTATCCGTGGCCACCACGTGGGCGTTGTCGCCTTCAAGGTGGGCCGCGGCGAAATCGCCCCGCAGCTGCGAGGTGACGTTCAGGTCTTCGATCTCGTGGCGGTTGGTGTCCCTGGTGATCTTGACGACGCGGACTTCGGCCTTGCCGTACTGGTTTTCGCCGAGAATGATCTTGCTGCTCATGGTCTTTTCCCAATCTCCGGTAAGTGGAACCAAGGTTCCATCACTGAAATTAAGCGCGCGTTTCATGCGCGTTTCCGGTGGAGCCGACCCAACAAAAAAGAGCCGGCATCCATTGATGCCAGCTCATTACGACCCTGCCTGCTGCTCCCAGGTTACGTGACGTGCGCCACGAGTTGCCTACCAGCGTACCCCCGCCGGCCGGTGGTGTACATCACAGCCTCAAAATTCAATTTGTGACCGGATTGCCCGGTCCGGGGTTCCCGGCCGACTATTGACGGCCCGGCGCGTTGATCCTAAACTTTCACAAAGTAGAATTTACTTTCCACATTACGAAATTAGGAGGTTTCGATGTACCAGCAGGACACCCCTCCCGTGCCGGCCGCCCCGGCCGCGGGAACCGGCGCGCAGGAGTTCTACCTCCCCACCGGCGGCGGGATTGACCCGGACCTGTTTGTTCCGGAAGAACGGCACCACGAACGCGGGCTGTTCTCGCGCTGGGTCCACGCGTTGCCGGTATTCGGCCGGCGGATGTGAGTACCGCCCCTGCCTACCTGCGGAACCACGCCGGCCAAACACAAGTAGTCGCTACTGGCGACCCCGGCAGCGAACTCCCATAGCCTGAGGCGGTAAGTCGTTGCCCGGAGTTGGGCTTGCGTGCCTGCCCGGGCCGGATTTCCGTTGAGCGCCGGGGAGGCGAGGATGCAGGAACGTGTGAAGCAGCCCGATTCCCGACGTGGGACGTGCGGGGCATGTCCATGAAGACCCGCCTCCTGCAATGCGTATGCTGCCTCCTGGTGGTTGGCGGCCTTTCGGCCAGTGCGGTCCTCGCCCCGGCGGAGTCCGGACTGCCCGCGGATCCCGCGGAGGCGGCTTCCGGGTCGTCCGGAGTCATTATCCCTGCACCCTCTGGAAGTCCCGGGCCTACCGGCTCCGCCGCACCGGCAGCACCGCCGGAGGCCCCGGAAGTACCCGGATTGGATGCCTCAACCGGGGCTGCAGCGCCGGCCGACGCCGCCCCCTCGGAGGCCGTTCCTCCCGCTGCGCCACCCGCCGATGACACAGCCCAGGGCGACCCGCTGGAAGGCAAACCCGTCGTTTCCAGCCAGGGACTGGGCCCCGCCGGGGTTCCCGGCGCCTGGCACTTGGTGTTCGATGAGGAATTCAACACCCTGACCCCCGGTGTCTGGACCCCTTACTGGTTCAACGACTGTGATCCCAAGTCCAAGATGAACGGTGTCAAAACCTGCTCCAGCAACATTACGGTTGCCAACGGCGAGGCCGTCCTCCAGCTCTCCGACTCCGATTCCGGGGCGCTGCTGTCCACCAATCCCAAGGATGGGGTCTCCGGCCACGTGGGCTTCCAATACACCACGGGATACGTCGAAGCCCGCATCTATTTTCCGGGTACCTGCTCGGGCGGCATCTACAACTGGCCAGCCTGGTGGACCACCGGACAGTCCTATCCGAAAACCGGTGAGATTGACATAGCGGAGCCCTTGGCGGGGAACATGAGCACCGTGTATCACTCTGCGAGTGGCGGCGAGTTGGGAAGTGCCATCGTGGGGTGCTGGGCCGGTGGGTACCATACCTACGGCGTGCATCGGATGGCGGGTGTCAACGACATCTATTTCGACGGCCGCAAGGTCTATTCATATTCGTCTCAGGACGGCAACGCGCCGCACTACTTGCTCCTGAACGTGGGACTCAACCCCAACCAGAGGACGTTCGGACCGGCCGGAGCCATCAAAGTCGACTGGGTGCGGGTCTGGCAGTAGCGGCAAGGCTCAGGAACCGGGGCGTCCCGGCCACTGCTTGCCTGCCCAGGGGTCGTAGTCCGCGATGAGGTCCTCCTGCGGCGGGCGTTTGTCCTCGGGGACATGCTGGAGGTTGACGCGGACCCGGTACCAGAGCGAGCTGGACCCGCGCATCCCGTCGACAAGGACGTCGGCCGGCTGGAGGCCGCCAACGGCTGCGGGATGCCGGGCCTTCCACTGGTCAAGGGCTGCCAGCGCCTCGGGCTTTGTCTTGGTCCGGGCAACTTCGATAAGCGGCATCAGCGACTGCCGGCGGCCGGTTCCATTGCCGCTGCGGGGCGCTTTCTCTGCCGGGCCGAGTTTTTCGGCCAAGGCAAGGAGCCCGCCGAGTGTGCCCACCGCGTCATCGATGCCGGCATGCGGGTCGCCGATGTCCGCAAAGCGCTGCGGTACCGTCTGCGCGGTGAACTGCTCCGGCCGTGCGGTGCGGACTTCCTCCCATGTGAGCGGCGCAGACACCCGGGCGTCAGGCAGGGGCCTGACCGAGTAGGCGGAGGCCACGGTGCGGTCCTTGGCGTTCTGGTTGAAGTCCACAAACACGCTTTCACCGCGCTCCTCCTTCCACCACCGTGCCGTGGCGAGGCCGGGCGCGCGGTTTTCCACCTCCCGCGCAAGGGTTTCGGCGGCGAGCCGGACATCGCGGTACGACCACTGCGGGGCGATGCGCACCAGGATATGCAGCCCCCGCGACCCGCTCGTCTTCGGCCAGCCCACCAGCCCCGCGTCGGCCAGGACCTCCCGGGCCACGTAGGCGACGTCCACGATCTGCGACCAGTCCACGCCAGGCATCGGATCGAGGTCCACCCGGAGTTCGTCCGGGTGCTCCAGGTCTTCGGCCCTGACGGGATGCGGATTCAGGTCCAGGCAGCCAAGGTTGATGACCCAGGCCAGGCCCGCCGCATCCCGGATGACAGCTTCTTCCGCCGACGTTCCGGACGCGTAATGCAGTGTGGTGGTGTCGACGAAGGGTGGATGGTTCTCCGGCACGCGCTTCTGGAAGAAGGGCTCGGCGTTGATGCCCTTGGGAAACCGCTTGAGCACCATCGGCCTTCCACCCGCGCCGCGCAGCGCCCCGTCCGCCACGGCCAGGTAGTACCGCACCAGGTCCAGCTTGGTCAGCCCGGGGTCCGGGAACACCACCTTGTCCGGGCTCGAGATCCGGACCTCAACACCTTCGATATCCAGGACTTCGGCCGGCGTCTTTGACGGAGTCATGCCGCCACGGTAGCAGTGGCCACGATCCGTGTCAGCCGTTCACCGGACCCCGTTTACCAGGCGCTTGGCCGCCGCTGAGTGCTCAGCGATGAGCCCGGCGATGTCCAGGCCGGGGATTTGTCCATCCACGACGCGCCACTGGCCGCCCACCATCACCCGGTCGGCGCGGTCGGCGGCGCACAACAACAAGGCGGCGACGGGGTCATGGCTGCCTGAGAAGCGCAGGTCTTCGAGCGTGAACAGGGCAAGGTCGGCCTGCATCCCTGGCGCCAGCTGGCCCAGCCCGGGCCGTCCCAGCACTGCGGCCGAACCACGGGTGGCCCAGCCGAGTGCCCGCTCCACGGGGACATCAGCGCCATAGCGGAGGCGCTGGAGGTACAGCGCCTGCCGCGCCTCCAGGATCATGTTGGAAGCATCGTTCGACGCCGAGCCGTCCACTCCCAGCCCCACCGGAACGCCCGCATCCTCAAGTTCCAGGACCCGGGCCGTGCCCGAGGCGAGCCGCATGTTGGAGGTGGCGCAGTGGGCGACGGCGGTCCCCGCCGAACCGAGGCGGCCGATTTCTTCGTGGCTGAAGTGGATGCCGTGCCCCAGCCAGGTGCGGTCCGTCAGCCAGCCCACGCTCTCCAGGTAGTCCACGGTCCGCAGCCCAAACATCTCGCGACAGAAGTCCTCCTCGTCAAGGGTTTCGGCCAGGTGGGTGTGCAGCCGGACGTCCAGCCGTTCGGCGAGCGCGGCACTCTCGGCCATGATTTCCTTCGTGACGGAGAACGGCGAGCACGGCGCCAGGGCGATCTGGATGACGGCGTCCTCCCCGCGCTCGTGGTACGCGCCGATCAGCCGCTCGCTGTCCGCCAGCACCACCTCCGGTGCCTGGACCGTTGACTGCGGCGGCAGGCCGCCGTCGTCCGTTCCCAGCGTCATGGAGCCGCGGGTGAGTGTTGCCCGCATGCCCAGCCGGCGCACGGCCGCCACCTCGATGTCGATGGCGTTTTCCAGGCCGGCGGGGAAGAGGTAGTGGTGGTCGGCGGCGGTGGTGCAGCCGCTGAGCAGCAGCTCAGCGAGGGCGGCGGTGGCGGCGAGCTCCACATCCTTGGGTGTGAGCCGGGCCCAGACCGGATAGAGGTTCTGCAGCCAGGGGAACAGCGGGGCGTTGGCCACCGGACCCCAGGCGCGGGTGAGCGTTTGGTAGAAGTGGTGGTGGGTGTTGATCAGTCCCGGCAGCAGCACGTGGCTGCCGGCGTCGAATGTCTCGGCGCAGGGTTCGGACGGTATCTGTCCGGCCGCCAGGACCTCGGTGATGACGCCGCCGCTGATGACAACCCCGCCCGAGGCGTCAAGGTTGTTGGCGGTGAATGCGGCCTGCGGATTCCGGATCCAGAGCCGGGGTGCGGGTGCGGGAAGGGGCTGGTGCATGGGGTGTTCCTGTCCTGAGCGCGGTGGCAATTTTTCCAGCTCAGTGAGGCCCTGTCTGCTGATCCAGGTGGCCGCGGCGGACCGCGGATCCGATGAGATTAGCCAGCCCGGGCGCGGGGCGTCAACACCGGCGGGATGTGACTGGAGGGGGTTAGCGGACCGAAACATGGATTTCACATAGCGAAAATAAATTTCCAGAAAGCTATGGCGCGGGCCACAAAGCGGTGCTAATCTCGATTCTGCCAAAGGCGGGCACCCGAACCCGGGAAGCTATCTACCAGGCGCAACTTAACCTTCACAGCACATGCTGAAGCCTGGTAACCGTCGCACCTGGTTCTACTGGTCCTTGCACGGCAACAGGCTTCCCGGCAAAAGGAAGTCGCATCATGAGTACCACCGTCACGGCCGAGCAGTTCCTGGCCAGATCCATTCGGCTGGCAACAGCCAACGTCCTGAACAGCGGCGGCCCCTTCGGCGCCATGATCGTCACCGCGGACGGCAAAACGTTCGACGGCGTCAACCGCGTCACCGCGGACAACGATCCCACGGCCCACGCCGAAGTCACCGCCATCCGCACCGCCTGCCGCGAACTCGGCACCTTCGACCTCAGCGGTGCGGTCCTCTACACCAGCTGCGAGCCATGCCCCATGTGCCTGGCCTCCGCCCTCTGGGCCCGTGTTGACCGCGTGGTCTACGCCGCCGACCGGCACGATGCCGCCTCCGTGGGCTTCGACGACGCCGTCTTTTACGAATACTTCGAAAACCAGGACAGGGACTCCCTGATGCCGGTATCCAAGCTGGAGCTGGGCGATCCCCAGGCACCTGCACCGCTGGAACCGTTCAATACCTGGAACACGCTCGAATCCAGGATCGACTACTAGGCCGGGCGGCTGAGATGACCATCCTGGACCATTCCCACGAGGAGCATCCGGCTCCAACCACCAGCACCTCGCGGCGGTCGCCGCGTACCCCATCCGTACCCGGCCCGCCGGCGTCGGGATCCTACCTGGACCGCTTCTTCCAGATCACCCGCCGTGGCTCAACCGTTGCCCGGGAATTCCGGGGCGGCCTGGTCACCTTCTTCACCATGGCGTACATCGTCATCCTGAACCCCCTCATCCTCGGCGGTTTCAGCGCCGACAACGCCCCCACCGACGTTGCCGGGGGCTGGTTGTCCGCATCCCAGGTGGGTGCCGTCACCGGCCTCACCGCCGGCGTCATGACCATCCTGTTCGGCCTCATCGCCAACCTGCCGTTCGGGCTCGCCGCCGGACTGGGCATCAACTCCTTCCTGGCCGTCTCGGTGATCCACGAAGTCACCTGGCCCGAGGCCATGGGGCTGGTGGTCATCAACGGCATCCTGATCGTCCTGTTCGGCGTCACCGGCGCCCGGACCGCCATCTTCAGGGCCGTTCCCAAGGAACTCAAGGCCGCCATCACCGTGGGCATCGGCCTGTTCATCGCCTTCATCGGCTTCGTCGACTCCGGCTTCGTCCGGCCCACCACCGGCGGGCCGCCCGTCCAGCTGGGCGACGGCGGCTCCATCACCTCCGTGCCAACGCTGGTGTTCGTCGTCGGCCTCCTGGCCATGGGGATCCTCGTGGCGCGCAAGGTGCAAGGCGGGCTGCTCATCGGCATCGTCGGCACCACCGTGCTGGCCGCCGTCGTGGAAGCCATCATGAAACTGGGTCCTGCCGGCGCCACCAACCCCGGCGGCTGGCACCTGAACACCCCTGTCCTGTCCGGCCAGCTGGTCTCCGCGCCCGACCTGGGCCTGGTGGGCCACTTTGACCTCTTTGGGTCGTTCAGCCGGATCGGCGGACTTGCGGCCACCATGCTGGTGTTCACGCTCGTGTTCACCAACTTCTTCGACGCCATGGGGACCATGACCGGTTTGGCCAAGAGCGCAGGCGTCGCACACAAGGACGGCACGTTCCCGCGGCTGAAATCCGCCTTCATCGTCGAAGGCTTCGGCGCCGTGGCCGGCGGGGCAACCTCAGGTTCCTCCAACACGGTGTACATCGACTCCGCGGCAGGGATCGGCGAAGGCGCCCGGACCGGCCTGGCATCAGTGGTCACCGGGCTGCTGTTCCTCGGCTCAATGTTCCTCACCCCGCTCACCAGCGTGGTCCCGCTGGAAGTCGCCGCCGCCGCCCTGGTGGTGGTGGGTGCCATGATGATGGCGCAGATCCGCGAGATCAAGTTCACCAAGTTCACCGTGGCGCTGCCTGCCTTCCTCACCATCGTGACCATGCCGCTGAGCTATTCGATCGCCAACGGCATTGGCGTCGGCTTCGTGAGCTGGGCGGTCATCGGGGCGGCATCAGGCAAGGCGAAAAAGATCCACCCGCTGATGTGGGTGGTGAGCGCCGGGTTCCTGGTGTACTTCGCCCGCGGGCCGATCAACCTCCTGCTGGGCGGCTGATCGTTGCCCCAGCCGCACAGGGGGCCGGGCCAACCCTTGGCCCGGCCCCTGACAGGACAGACAATGGACACCACCGCCGCGCGGAAGAAGGAGTGCCGCCATGCTTGACCTGATCCCTTCGCTCGGCCCCTGGCTGCCCCGACTCGCGGACAAGCGGTTCGCAGTGGCCACCATCGTTGCCGCCTCGGGTTCGGTGCCCCGCCCTGTGGGGACCTCCATGCTCGTCACGGAGTCCGGTGAGGTGCTCGGCAGCCTCTCCGGCGGTTGCGTGGAAGGCGCCGTGGTGGCGCTCGCCCGGGAGGCAATGGACGACGGCGGCCCGCGCCACCAGGTCTTCGGCTTCAGTTCCGCCGATGCCTTCGCCGCCGGGCTCACCTGCGGGGGACAGCTGGAGATCCACATCCAGCCGGTTCCTGCAGCCGTTACCGGTGAACCGGAGCAACCGCTCCGGGCCGCCGTCCGGCAACTCGCCGGCCTCCGCCACGACGAACCCGTGGCGCTGGTACGGCTGCTGGGAGCATCGGGCGGTGCCGCCGTCGTACTCCCGGACCCGGCCCGGCACCACGGACCGGCATCCCCCGAACTGGCCCCGCTGCTGCACGGAGAGTCAGCGCTTCGGGTGGAATCCATCCTGCGCAGCGGCGGCGCCGGTCTGGTCCCGCTGGTCCAGGCAGGGGACTGCCTGCCGGACCGCGACGGCCACAGCAGGCATCCCGGGGGGCCCGCCGTCCTGGTGGAGTCCCGGCTCGCCCCGCCACGCATGCTGGTGTTCGGTGCCAACGACTTCGGGGCGGCTCTGGTGCCGGCGGCCAAGCTGCTCGGCTACCACGTGACCCTGGTGGATGCCCGGCCCGCTTTTGCCGGCCAGCCACGGTTCGCCGCCGCAGACCAGGTGGTGACGGACTGGCCGCACCGTTACCTCGCGGCGGAAGCAGCCGCCGGCCGCCTGGACAGCCGCGCCGTGGCGGCCGTCTTGACCCATGACCCCAAGTTCGATCTTCCGCTGCTGGAGGCCGCGCTGGCCCTGGACCTCGCCTACGTGGGCGCCATGGGATCGCGCCGCAGCCACCTCCAGCGGGTCGAGGAACTCCTCAGCGCCGGGGTCCTGCCGGAACGGATTGCCCGGCTGCACTCACCCATCGGACTGGACCTCGGCGCCACTACCCCCGCCGAGGTGGCGGTCTCCGTCACCGCCGAGCTCATCGCCGCGCGCAGCCGCGACGCCACGTGCGCGCCGCTGCGCGACACCGCCGGCACGATCCACCACCGCGCGCCGGCACCGGCGCCCACAGACCTTACCCCGCAGGAGATCGCATGGACATGAACACCATCGAGGCGGTGGTCCGCACCACCGACCCCGCAGATTGGCGAGACGGCGACGCCTGGCTGGCCGGCGGAACGGTCCTCTTCTCCTACGGCAGTTACGCCTTTGGGCCTCAACCCCTCAAGCGGCTGCTGGACCTCGGCTCAGCCGGCTGGACTCCCATAACCGTCAGTGACGACGGCATCGACCTCGCCGCCACCTGCACCATTGCCGAGCTGTACACCCTGCCGGCCGGCGCCGGCGCGGACGGCCGCGTCTGGCCCGGGCTGGACCTGGTCCGGGCCTGCTGCGATTCCTTCGTGGCTTCGTTCAAGGTGTGGAACATGTCCACCGTGGGCGGCAACCTGTGCACGTCCCTGCCCGCCGGGCCCGTCATCTCGCTCTGCGCCGGACTGGACGGCGTTGCCACGGTCCTCGCACCAGGCGGCGGCAGCCGCACCGTTCCCGTGGCGGACTTCGTAACCGGTGACGCCACCAACTGCCTGGCACCGGGCGAGCTGCTTCGCAGCGTCCACCTCCCGGCGTCGGCCCTTTCTTCCCGGGTGGCGTTCCGCCGGCTGTCGCTGAGCAACCTGGGCCGGTCCGGGGTGCTCCTGATCGGACGGCTCGACGCCGCTACCTCCCTGGTCCTGACCGTCACCGCGGCCACCAAGCGGCCCGTTCAGCTCCGGTTCGACGGCCTGCCCGATGCCGACCGGCTGGCAGCTGCCTTGGACGACGCCATTCCCGCGGACCATTACCACGACGACATCCATGGCCTGCCCGCCTGGCGCCGGGACATGACCTACCGATTGGCCGAGGAAATCCGCGCCGAGCTCGCTGCGCCGGCGGGAACGCCCGGGCTGCCCGTGTCCGGCGACTTCTGGCCGCCCCGGAGCGATTCCGCTCCCGTTTCCACAGCACTTCCGAAAGGGGCCTGAGCATGGGCATCGAGATCAACGGCACCGCGTCCGGGGCGGCTCCGCGCCCCGGCCAATGCCTGCGGACGTTCCTGCGGGAGCAGGGCAACACCGGCGTCAAGAAGGGCTGCGACGGCGGCGACTGCGGCGCATGCACGGTACATGTGGACGGCACGCCCGTTCACAGCTGCATCTATCCCGCCGTCCGGGCCGAGGGGCGCTCGGTGACCACCATTGAGGGGCTGGCCGGTACCGCCGGCGGCCCCCTGCATCCGGTGCAGCAGCAGTTCATGGAGCGGCAGGGGTTTCAGTGCGGCTTCTGCACGGCCGGCATGGTGATGACGGCGGCCTCGTTCGACGACGCCCAAAAGGACAACCTGCCCCGGAACCTCAAAGGCAACCTCTGCCGGTGCACGGGCTACCGCGCCATCGCCGACGCCGTCTGCGGGCACCCCGGGCACCCTGATCCCGAGGGGCCGGGCTCCGGCATCGCAGGGGAGGGGCAACCGGATCCTGCGCCGGGCCGGCTGGGTGACGACGTCCCGGCTCCAGCCAGCCGCGCCGTAGTCACGGGCGCTGCCCGCTACACCCTGGACCTGCCCAAAGAGGAGCAGCAAGGGCTGCTGCACCTGAAGATCCTCCGTTCCCCGCACCCGCACGCCCGGGTGCTTTCCATCGCCAAGGACGCAGCGCTGAACGTGCCAGGCGTGGTGGCGGTCTTCACCTCCGAGGACGCCCCGGAGCAGCTGTTCTCCACCGCCCAGCACGAACTCTTCACTGACGACCCGGACGATACCAGGGTGCTCGATGACGTGGTGCGGTTCATCGGGCAGCGGGTGGCCGCCGTCGTGGCTGAATCGGTGGCCGCCGCGGAAGCCGGTGTCCGCGCACTCCAGGTGGAATATGAGGAACTTCCCGCCGTCTTCTCGCCGCAGGAAGCGCTGCTGCCTGGTGCCCCCCTGGTCCACGGAGACAAGGATGCCGTGAAAGCGCGCATCTCCCGCCCGGAGCGGAACGTGGTGGCTGAACTGCACTCGGAACTGGGCGACGTCGCCGGCGGCTTCGCGGGCGCCGACTTCATCCACGAACAGACCTATCAGACCCAGAGGGTCCAGCACGTCGCCCTGGAAACCCATGCGGCCATCGCCACCGTAGACGACGACGGGCGGCTGCAGGTCCGCACCTCCAGCCAGGTCCCGTTCCTGGTCCGCCGCACGCTGTGCCGGGTGTTCGGGCTCGAAGAGGACCGCGTGCACGTGGTGGCCGGACGCGTGGGTGGCGGATTCGGCGGCAAGCAGGAAGTCCTCACCGAGGACCTCGTGGCGCTCGCGGCCCTGAAACTGAAGCGGCCGGTCCAGCTGGAACTGACCCGCACGGAACAGTTCACCGCCACCACAACCCGGCACCCCTTCACCATCAAGCTGAAAGCCGGTGCCGCCAAGGACGGCCGGCTGACAGCCCTGCAACTGGACGTGGTGACCAACACCGGCGCCTATGGCAACCACGGCCCAGGCGTCATGTTCCATGGTTGCGGTGAATCGCTGGCGGTCTACAAGTGCGCCAACAAGAAGGTGGACGCCCAGTCGGTCTACACCAACACCGTCCCGGCCGGCGCGTTCCGCGGCTACGGCCTCAGCCAGATGATTTTTGCGATCGAGTCCGCGATGGATGAGCTGGCCGCCGGGATCGGGATGGATCCGCTCGAGTTCCGCCGCCGGAACATGGTCCGGGAAGGGGACCACATGCTGTCCACCCAGCCCCAGCCGGAGGAGGACGTCCTCTACGGAAGCTACGGTTTGGACCAGTGCCTGGACTTGGTCCGGGACGCCCTGGACCGGGGCAGCGAACGCTACCGGCAGGCTGGGCTTGAGGACCTCGGGCCGGACTGGATGGTGGGCGAAGGCGCGGCGCTCTCCATGATCGATACCGTCCCGCCGCGTGGCCACTTTGCCCATGCCCGGCTCCGGCTCCTGCCGGACGGAACGTACCAGGCCGACGTCGGGACCGCCGAGTTCGGAAACGGGACCACCACGGTGCATGCCCAGCTTGCCGCCACGGCGTTGTCCACGGAGGCATCCAGGGTGGCGGTGCGGCAATCGGACACGGACCTGGTGGAGCACGACACGGGCGCGTTCGGTTCGGCCGGAACCGTGGTGGCCGGCAAGGCCACCCTTGAAGCTGCCGAAGAGCTGGCCGTCCGGATCCGGGCGTTCGCGGCCGGCATCCGCCAAACGCAGGCCTCCGCGTGCGTCCTCGACGGCGACGCCGTGGTGGTCGACGGAACCCGCGTGGCACTTGCTGAGCTGGCGCAGGCCGCCGAGGAAGCCGGCGTCGACCTCGCCGCCGAAGGACGCTGGGGCGGCACGCCGCGTTCGGTTGCCTTCAACGTGCACGGGTTCCGGGTGGCGGTGAACCGCGGCACCGGCGAGCTGAAAATCCTGCAGAGCGTCCAGGCGGCCGACGCCGGCGTGGTGGTCAACCCGCGACAGTGCCGTGGACAGATCGAAGGCGGGATCGCCCAGGCCATTGGTGCCACGCTCTACGAGGAAGTGGTGGTGAACGACGACGGCAAGGTCACCACCGACATCCTGCGTCAGTACCACATCCCGACCTTTGCGGACGTGCCGCGCAGCGAGGTGTACTTCGCGGACACCAATGACACGCTGGGCCCGCTCGGCGCCAAATCGATGAGCGAGAGTCCCTTCAACCCCGTGGCCCCGGCGCTCGCCAACGCCATCAGGAACGCCACCGGAGTCCGCTTCGCGCAGCTTCCCATCGCCCGGGACCGGATCTACCTGGGGCTGAAGGAAGCAGGCCTCGTTCCGGCTGAGGCGGGCGCGGTGCGGTAATCCAGGTGTAGCCTGTGGCCATGACGGGCGAGACAGCCATGGATGCGGGCCGGGACGGAGGCATGCCGGGCCCCGCGCCCGCCGCCACGGCCGCGGCGGACACCGTGGTCGACCGGCTGTTCTTTACGTTCAGCGGCCTCAGCTCGATCTGGTTTGCCGTGCTGCTCCTGCAGTCGAGCCTGGAATGGCCGCACATCTGGGTCCTGGTGGTCTTCTGGGCAGCGCTTGCCTACCTGGTGCTTCCCCGCCTGCACCGCATCCTCACCAGGATCTACCTGCCCGACTACTTCATTGGCCGTTCGCGCACCAGCGACGGATTGCTTGGGGACCCGGTCAACGTGGCCCTGCGTGGCCGGGAGGCCCAAATCCATGCAGCCATGCGGCAGGCCCGATGGACCCTCGCCGATCCGGTGACCTTCGCCTCAAGCCGCCGCATCATCACTTCCACGCTGACCAGGCGCAGCTACGACGAGGCGCCGGTGAGTCCACTGTTCCTTTTTGGCCGCCAGCAGGATTTCGCCTACCAGCAGGAGGTGGACGGCAACCCAGGCAAACGCCACCACATCCGCTTTTGGAAGGTACCCCCGGGCTGGCTGCTTCCCGGGGGCATCCCGGTGGACTGGCTCGCCGCCGGGACCTACGACAGGGCCGTGGGACTTTCCCTGTTCACGCTGCAGGTAACGCACAAAATCGCCCCAGGCATCGACGAGGAACGGGACTACGTGGTGGGGTCCATCCAAGCGGCTGCGCCGGAAGCGGCCGTGACGATCATCAAGGACTTCTCCACCGGCTACCACTCCAGGAACGGGGGAGGGGACAACATCATGACCGACGGCGACCTGCCCATTGTGGACCTCACCCGGATACCGGCGGCTGGTCCTGGACCGGCCCGGGTGCAGGCTGCGAAGGAGCGGCGGCCACTGCCCACTCTCTTCGGGGCAGTCCTGGTCACATGCAGGGGATTCGCCGCCCTCTTCCTGGCTTTCCTGCTCCTGGCCGCCGCATCCGACGAAACCCTGGCGCCTCCGCTCCTGGGCGGTTCCGCCGGCGACCTGGACGTGTCCGGGGCACTGCTTCCGGGGGCCATCGTCATGGGGGTCTTCGCCCTCGCTGAGTTCCTCCTTGCATGGTTCATCGCCCGGGGCGGAAACCGCGCCCGGGTAACTGCCATGACACTGGGGAGCCTTTCCATCATCACCCAATTCGCCACCACTGCCTCGGGCGGACCGCCCATCACGCTGGGCACCACGCTGGTCAGCTTGTCGCTGGACATCCTGCTGATCCTCGCACTCTCCAGCGAACGGTCCAGGACCTTCGCCCGGCGGCGGACGGGCGCCCTGGGGCACCCCGGGTCTTTGGGCGGCGTACCGGTGCCGGGCAGCTAAATTCCTTCGGAGGATTCACCCAGCTTTACGCCAAACCCATATAGTCAGGGGATGGAACAGCGGATTTTAGGTAAGACCGGACGGAACGTCTCCATCGTGGGGCTGGGCACCTGGCAGCTCGGCGCGGACTGGGGCACCGTGGACCCGGCACAGGCCCAGGCCATCCTCGCCGCCTCCGTGGAGGCAGGCGTCACCTTCTTTGACACGGCCGATGTCTATGGCGACGGAAAGAGCGAGCAGGCCATCGGGAAGTTCCTCGCGGACAACCCGGGGCACGGCGTCACCGTTGCCACCAAGATGGGCCGCCGGATGGAGCAGCGGCCGGAAAACTATTCACTGGCCAATTTCCGCCAGTGGGTGGACCGCTCACGGAAGAACCTAGGCACCGAAACCCTCGACCTGGTCCAGCTGCACTGCCCGCCAAGTGCCGTCTACAGCAACAACGAGGTGTATGACGCGCTGGACACGCTGGTCGCCGAAGGCGCCATCCGCAACTACGGTGTCAGCGTGGAACGAACGGACGAGGCGCTGGAGGCGATCCGCCACGAAGGGACCGCATCGGTACAGATCATCCTGAACGCCTTCCGGCTCAAGCCGCTGGATGAAGTCCTCCCCGCGGCCAAGGCTGCCGGCGTGGGCATCATCGCCCGGGTGCCGCTCGCTTCCGGCCTGCTGTCCGGAAAGTACTCGAAGGACACCACCTTCGCGGAGAACGACCACCGGAACTACAACCGCCACGGCGAAGCGTTCGACGTGGGAGAGACCTTCTCCGGCGTCGACTTTGAGCTGGGCCTGAAGGCCGTGGCGGAGTTCGAGCAACTGGTGCCCGCCGGGGCCACCACGGCACAGGCCGCCATCGCCTGGATTGCGGCGCAGGACGGCGTCAGCTCCGTCATTCCCGGCGCGCGCAACGTGGAGCAGGCCCAGGGCAACGCCGCCGCTGCCGGTGTAAGTGTTGGCAAGGAGTTCGACGACGGGGTCCGCTGGATCTACGACCACTACTTCCGCGAGGCCATCCACCCCCGCTGGTAATACCTGTCCGCAGGTATCGGCGTGCGTTCCGGCAGCGGCATCAAGGAGTTCGTGGCGCGGCTGGCAGCCGCGGAAACCGGACCGGCCTGCACCAACTTCTTCTCCGACGCGGCGCCGGAGAATGCGCTGCGCCGCCGGAACCTGGAGATTTATTTGCAGGAAATGCGGGACCGGCAGCCCGGCGTGCTGTTGCTGGGGGAGGCGCCGGGTTTCAGGGGCATGCGTATTACCGGCGTGCCGTTTACCAACCGGACCATCCTGGAGGGCCCGCTTAACAGCTTTGGGCTCTTTGGCCCGGGCAAGGGGTACGTTGTGCCGCCCGAAGCTGCTGGGGTAGCTGCCGAGCCAACGGCAACGGTGCTGTGGCAGGTCCTGGAAGAAGTAAATTTCCTCCCACTGCTGTGGAGTGCCTTCCCCTGGCACCCGCACCAACCCGGCAAGCCGTGGTCCAACCGCACGCCCAAGCCGTCCGAAACCAAACTCGGCACGCCCTTCTGGCAGGAACTGGCCGGATTGTTTGGGATCAGCTCCATCGTTGCGGTGGGCAACGTGGCCCAGCACAGCCTGCAACGCAGCGGGGTGGCTGCGCCCAAGATCAGGCATCCGGCCCACGGCGGCCGCTCGGGCTTCAAACAAGGGCTGGAGGAACTGCTCGCCGCTGGTGGTTGAGGGCACCGGTGGTTGAGCTTGCCGAAACCGGGAGCCGGTGGTTTGGTTTGTCGAAACTTAATCTGCCTTCTTTGGGTGACCGGTTGTCGTGGCCGGCCCCTAAATCTCGGACCTTGAATGTCGTACCCCCTTGTGATGATGGGTTTATGGGGAAAGCGGCGGTGGTGGGGGCGTTGGCGGATATTCGTGCTGCCCTTGCGGTGTTGGTTGCCGAGGTGGACGGAGCGGGAGCCGAGCCGTTCTCTGCTGCTGATCCGTTGGCTGGGTTGGCGGATGGTTGCCTTGATGTTCTGGCCGGTGTCCGTGAGGTGGAGGCCCGGGTCGCTGGTTTGAAGGCGCGGGC
>NZ_KB895453.1:435827-564115 GCF_000374865.1 Arthrobacter sp. 135MFCol5.1
GAAGACTTCGGGGGCGGAGTCGCAGATCGCCTTGATGTGGTCGGGGTTGCCGGAGAAGTCGGGGATGAGCAGTTCCACGCCGGTGCCGGGGTTCAGTTCGTGGATCTTGCGGACGGTTTCGGCGTAGAGCCAGACGCCTTCGTCTTCGAGGTCGTCGCGGGCCACACCGGTGACGGTGGCGTAGCGAAGTTGCATGGACTGGACGGAGCGGGCCACCTTGGTGGGTTCGAACATGTCCACGGGGGAGGGTTTGCCGGTGTCGATCTGGCAGAAGTCGCAGCGGCGGGTGCATTCGGAACCGCCGATCAGGAAGGTCGCTTCCTTGTCTTCCCAGCATTCGAAGATGTTCGGGCAGCCGGCCTCTTCACAGACGGTGTGCAGGCCTTCCTTTTTGACCAGGTTCTTCAGCCCGACGAACTCCGGGCCCATCTGGACCTTGGCCTTGATCCATTCCGGCTTCCGCTCCACCGGAACGGCAGCATTGCGCTGCTCGATCCGCAGCATCTTCCGGCCTTCAGGTGCCAATGTCACAGTAGAGCTCCTTCAGGGCTCGAAACCAATGCTTCTTCGTGCTTGTGGAATTCCTCCACGAACCGGTCCACAATATGGGCCGGACGGATGTCCTGTCCTGTTTCCAAGGACATGGTGGTCACGCCTGCATCGGTGATGCCGCAGGCAATGATCTGGCCGTAGGGGGCGAGATCGTTGCTGCAGTTGATGGCGATGCCGTGCATGGTGACGCCGTTCAAGACCCGGATGCCGATGGCGGCGATCTTGCGGTCGGGACCGTTGGCGTCCGCCTTGATCCAGACGCCCGCGCGACCCTTGATGCGTTCCGCCTTGATGCCGTAGTCCGCCATGACCGTGATCATGATGTCTTCGAGGCGTTCCACGTAGTCGCGGATGCCGGCACGGTTCTTCAGCTTCAGGATGGGGTAGGCCACCAGTTGCCCGGGGCCGTGCCAGGTGAGTTTGCCGCCGCGGTCCACCGCGACGACCGGCGTGCCGTCAAACGGCCGTTCGTGGTCCTCGGTGAGCTTGCCGGCCGTATAAACGGCTGCGTGCTCCAGGAGCAGGACTGTGCTGGGGGCAACTCCGGCGACAACCTTGTCATGGAGCTCGCGCTGGGCTTCCCAGCCTTCCATGTAGTCAACGAAGTCGGGGGCAAGACCCAGCTGTGAAAACTCAAGAGTCATGGAATCCAGCTTAGACCCCGAAGCCGTCCCGGCCCGGTTTAGTGTCCAAGCTCACCGGCGCGCACCCAATGTGACTGCAGCGGCCACGGCCTGTGGATAACTTCTGCAGCCCGCCCCGGATTCCGATAGACATGGAGCATGGATGGTGCACAGGCTCCCGAAGTCCCGGGCTACGACGTCGGCCGGCTGCTTGGCCGCGGCGGCAGCGCGGATGTCTGGCTGGCCACGGAACAGCGCACGGGCAGGGACTTTGCGCTGAAGTGCTTCCGTGCCCCGGACGGCAGAGCCCGGGACGAGGCCATGCGGGAGGAGGAAGTGCGGAGGGAAATCCGCATCCTCAGTGTCTTGGACCACCCGCACCTCATCAGGGCCCACGATGCCGTGCGCGTCGCCGGGCCCGCGCCGGGGACGGCCCTGACCATGGACTTCGCCGCTGGCGGTTCGCTGGCGCAGTTGGTGGCATCCCGGGGCAGGCTCAGCGTGGGGGAAAGCGTCACCGTCCTGACTCCCGTTGCGCAGGCCCTGGGATACCTGCACGCCCAAGGCTTCACGCACTCGGACGTGGCGCCCGGGAATATCCTGTTCACCGGGCAGGGGAAACCGATGTTGTCCGACGTCGGTGTGGCCCGGATGCTCGGCGATCCTGGCCGGGCAGTGACGGCTGGAACCGGCGGCTTCGTTGACCCGTCGCCGGTTGATGCCGCCCGCGCGGGACTTCAGCCAGGACGCGATGTGTTCTCGCTGGCCGCGATTGGCTGGTTTTGCCTGACCGGTGAAGCGCCCGGCCGCACGCTGGACCGCCCGCCGCTGTCCTTGCTGGTTCCCGGTGTCCCGAAGGAGCTTGCCGCAGCCCTCGAACAAGGGTTGAACGAGGACCGCCGGCTGCGGCCTACTGCCATGGCGCTGGGTACTGCCGTCTTCCGCAGTGCGGAGGCGCTGCCTCTTGACCTCTCGGGTGCCGTCCATCCCACGGTCCTTCCGGAGCTGCTCACCCGCCGCAGTATCCCGGCCGAAGCGAAGGGTTCCGCGCTGGGCACGAGACTCCGGAAAGTGCGGCGGCGGCTCTCGACCTTGCGGTGGCCGGGCCCGGCAGCGGGGGCCCGGATCCGGCCCTTTCCTTCGCCCCAGGCCGAAGCAACGTCACATGGGAAGCATGCGGGCGCCCCTGCCGGGGTCCGGGCACTGCATATCCCGCGGCTGCCGGCCCGGCTCGCCTTGCCGGCAGTGGGCGTGGCGGCGGCTGGGATGTGGTGGCTGGCCGCTTCCGCCGGCGCCGGACCGTGGCTCGGCGACTCCGCTCCGGGCATGCCGTCCGCTGCCGGCGTTCCGCAAGGACCGGCCGCGCCAGGCCATGACGCCGGGCGTAGCCCCGTCGACGTGCTGGCCGAGGCCCGGCAGCAAGCTGCGGCTGCCGATCCTGCGGTGGCTGTTCGGGGGCTGGCCGCGCTGCGGGATCATGCCTTCAATACCGGGAGTGTGGATCTGCTGTCCGCCGTCAACGCGCCCGGATCGCCCGCCGCGGCCGCTGACCAGGACATTGCCGGGCCATTGGGTGCTTCCCGCCAGCGCCTCGACGGTTTCGCCACGATGGTCTCGGAGGTCACGCCCGAATCCGGGTCGACGCAGGACCACGCCGTCGTGCGCTTGACCTCCGCCTCCTCGGGTTACCAGGCCGTGGGCCCGGAGAACGAGGTGCTGGCGACAGGGCCGGCCAGCCCGGCGCAGCGGCTCAGGCTGGTCCTGGTGTCCGTGGACGGCCGGTGGAAGATCAGCAACATCCTTTCGGGCGGCTGATGACGCGCCCGCGGGCAGGGCTGCCGCACCAGTGCCCCTGGTCAGCCGGCGTTGTCCTTCCCGACCACCCAGCGGGCTGCGGCGTCAAGGTTCCCGTGCTGCCACTGGAAGCCGGCAGCCGACAAAACTGCAGGCTCAATCCGCTGGCTGAACAACAGAAGCTCTTCAGCGAGCCCGGGCATCACGGTCCGCAGCACGGGCGCCGGAACCCGCAGCACGGCAGGCCGGTGCAGTGCGCGCGCCAGCGCCGCAACGATCGCATTGACGTCCGCCTGCCCGGGGGCCGCGACATTTACCGGCCCCGCCACCTGGGATTCGAGGAGGAACAGGAAGGCGGCCGAGACATCCGGAAGCGTCACCCACGGCCAGAACTGGCGGCCGTTTCCGAACGGGCCGCCCACGCCCAGCCGCAACAGGGGGAGCAGCTTGCCCAGTGCTCCGCCGGAACGGCTGAACACCACCCCGGTGCGGGGCGTCACGACGCGAACACCCTCGGGCGCCAGGTTGGCTTCGCGTTCCCACTCGATGCAGATCTGTGCCAACGTGCCTGAACCGGCAGGTGCGTCCTCGCGCAGGACCGTGTTGCCGGCGTCGCCGTAATAGCCTGACGCTGATTGGCTGATGAAGGTGGCAGGCGGGGTTTCAAGCTGCGCCATGGCCTGCACCAGGGTCCTGGTGGGTGCCAGCCGCGAACTGAACAGTTCCTCGACCCTGCGCCGCGTCCAGGGCTTGTCGCCGATGCCGGCGCCGGCCAGGTTGACGACGGCGTCGGCGCCGGCAAGGGCGCCGGGGTCCAGGACGCCGGCCGCCGGATCCCACCTGATCTCTGATGCTCCCGCAGGTTGTCGGCGGACCAGTGTCACCACCGAGTGGCCGGCGTCGCGGAAGGCTGCGGACATGGAGGTGCCGATGAGCCCGGAGGCGCCGGCCATGACGATGTGCATGGTCCATCTCACCACGCCAGCGCGGCTCCGGCACCTCCCGCGGGGGCAGGCGGTGGTTGACTATGATCGAACGATGACTTCCTCGAGCTACTTCCGTTTCCCGCATCTGCACGGCGACCTGGTCACATTCGTGGCCGAGGACGACGTCTGGATCGCGCCCCTGGACGGCGGCCGGGCCTGGCGCGTCTCGTCCCTCCAATTACCCGCCCGCAACCCGCGGTTCACCCCGGACGGCAAGCGGCTGGTGTGGACGGTGGTGCAGGGCACGGCGCCGGAGGTTGTCTCGGCACAGGTCGACGGCGGCGGATACCGGCAGCTCACCTACTTCGGGCACAGCAGCACCAGGGTCAAGGGGTTCACCGCCGGCGGTTCCGTGGTGGTCACCAGCGCATTCCGGCAGGCCGAAAGCCGGCACACCTACGCCTACAGTGTCCCGATGGACGGCGGGTGGGCGCAGGAACTGCCGTACGGCCCGGTTGAATCGGTTGCGTTCGGCCCCGAGGTGGGCGACGAACGTCCGGTGGTGCTGGGGACCGTGCTGTCCCGCGAACCGGCATGGTGGAAGCGGTACCGCGGCGGTACCGCCGGAAAGCTGTGGATCGACAACGACGGCAACGGCGAATTCGAACGGCTGCTGCCCGACCTGGACGGCAATCTCGCCGACCCCCTGTGGGTGGATGGCCGGATCGCCTTCCTCTCCGACCATGAGGGCTACGGCAACCTCTACTCGGTGCTGCCCAACGGACAGGACCTGCGCCGGCACACCGACCACCAGGACTTCTACGTCCGGCACGCCGCCACCGACGGCAAACGGGTCATCTTCGAATCCGCCGGTGAACTTTGGGTCTTGAGTGACCTCGAATCGGAGGCGGTCAAGCTGGAGATCTCCCTGGGCTCTGCCTCGCAGACCAGGCGTCCGGCCCTCCTCGACCCGGCAAAACACCTCGGCGCCGTGGCACCCGATACCACCGGAGCCGCCAGCGCCGTCGAATCGCACGGAACCATCCACTGGGTGCGCCACAAGGACGGGCCCTCCCGCATCATCGAGGCAACCCCGGGTGTCCGCGGGCGCCTGCCCCGGCCTCTGGGCGACGGCCGCATCGCCTACATCGCCGACCACGACGGCGTCGAGGCGCTGCACATCAAGGACATCGCCGCACCTGTCCCGCACAGTGCCCAGCAGGCGACGGCACCGGGCCAGGAACCTACGGCGGACCACTCCGCCGACGCCGGACAAACGGGCACGGAGGGCCCCGAAACGCCCAACCTGCCGCAACCGGTCCCGGCCTCCGGCGCCGCAGTCCTTGCGGGCGGAAACCAACATGTTCCCGCCGACGACGACCAGCAGGCAGACGTCGCCCCGCAGGACTCGACGGCCGCCACGGAAAACAGGGAGGACACGGCGCCCACCGGCATCACCGTCCCCACGCCGTCGCGGGCCAGTTCGCTCGAAGCCAGCCCGGACGGCCGGTGGATAGCACTGGGCACCTCGTTCGGCGACGTCCACGTGGCCGACACCCGAACCGGTAACCTCACGCGCGTTGCCAGCATCGGCGAAGGCAGCATCTCCGAGCTGGCCTGGTCCGCCGACTCGCGCTGGCTGGCGTGGTCGGAACCGGTCACGTCCTTCGGCTCACGCAGCCGCCTGCGCCTGGCCACCGTGGACCGCCTCGATGCCGATCCCGTGGAGGTCACTGACGGCCGTTTCCGCGACGCCTCGCCGTCGTTCACCCCTGACGGCAAGTTCCTGGCGTTCCTGTCCAACCGCAGCTTCGATCCGGTCTACGACGGGCACTCGTTCGACCTTTCCTTCCCCAGCCCCATCAAGCCCTACCTGGTGGCACTCGCAGCTGACACGCCGTCGCCCTTTGGCCCGTCGGTGGATCCCGCCGGCGAGGAGACCGCACCCGAAACCGTAAAGAACGGCGCGGACGCAAGTGAAGGGCAGCAGGACAGCACGGCAGCTGTCCACGTCGACCCGGAAGGCCTGGCGCACCGCGTCATCGGGGTTCCCGTACCCCAGGGCAACTACAGCTCACTGAAGGCCGTGGACGGCGGACTCCTGTGGCTC
Source organism: Arthrobacter sp. 135MFCol5.1 (assembly GCF_000374865.1). Lineage (GTDB taxonomy): Bacteria > Actinomycetota > Actinomycetes > Actinomycetales > Micrococcaceae > Arthrobacter. The sequence goes on from NZ_KB895453.1 coordinate 441,833, forward strand.
GACTCCGTCCTGGCCGGCGTGACCGGCGACGGCAAGGCCAGCCAGGAGGACAAGGACGCCCGCCCCAGCCTGGTCCGCTACGACGTCGCCCGCCGCAAGCAAGCCACGCTGGTGGACGCCGTTGACAGCTACCGCCTGTCCGGGGACCGCAGCAAGGTGGTCCTGGTCTCGGACAAGCAGGTCACTGCCGTTCCATCCGATGCCAAGGCGGATGAGGAATCCGGCAAAGCCGTCAAAGTGGACCTGGGCAGGATCAGGGTCCTGCTGGACCCGCTTAGCGTCTGGGGACAGGCGTTCGATGAAGCCTGGCGCCTGCAGCGCGACTTCTTCTGGACCGAAGACATGGCCGGCCAGGACTGGGAATCCATCCGCGCCCGGTACCGTCCGCTGGTGGACCGCCTCGGCTCGCACGATGACCTGGTTGACCTGCTGTGGGAGCTGCACGGCGAACTCGGCACATCCCACGCCTACGTGCGCCCGGCCGCAGTGACCGAGCGGGGCAGCCGCGGGCAGGGCCGCCTCGGCGCCGACCTCACCCACACACCGCAGGGCTGGGAGATCACCCGCATCCTGGCCGGTGAGTCCTCCGATCCGCTCGCCACGTCGCCGCTGACCCGGCCGGGTGTCAGCGCCAAGGCAGGGGACATCCTCCTTGCCATCGATGGTGTCCCCTTGTCACAGGCCGTCACCCCGGCCATGCAGCTGGTGGGTGCGGCCGGACGCGCAGTGGAGTTGACCCTGCTCAACGGCCCGGGACACGGCGGCGCTGCAGGGACCCAGCGGCGGGTCGCCGTCGTGCCTGTCAAGGACGAGGAACGGCTGCGGTACCAGGAATGGGTCGCCGGCAACCGGCGCACCGTCCGCGAGGCCTCGGACGGAACATTCGGCTACCTCCACATTCCGGACATGATGGCCAACGGCTGGGCCCAGCTGCACCGGGACCTGGACACCGAAACCGCGCTGGACGGACTCATTGTCGATGTGCGCCGGAACCGTGGCGGACACACGTCCCAGCTGGTCGCTGAGCTGATCGGCCGCAAGGTCACCGGCTGGAGCATGCCGCGCGGGGAGAAGCCCCGGACGTATCCGCACCACGCTCCGCGCGGGCCGGTGATCATTCTCGCCGACGAATTCGCGGGCTCGGACGGTGACATCATCACCCAGGTCTCCAAACTGCGGGGGATCGGGCCGGTCATCGGAACGCGGACCTGGGGCGGCGTGGTGGGCATCGACAACCGCTTCTCCCTGGCCGACGGCACGGGAGTCACCCAGCCCAGGTACGCCACCTGGTTCGGCGGCGGTGTTGGGTGGAGCGTTGAAAACTACGGCGTGGACCCGGACATCGAAGTGACCTACCCACCGCACGCCTACGCCGCCGGCCGCGATCCCCAGCTTGAGTACGGCATCGGCGCGCTCAAGGAAATGATCCAGGAACTGCCCACCGACCGTCCGCCGGCCCGCTCCGGATACCGCCGCCTGAAGCCTGCGCCGCTGCCCGCCCGCCGGCAGGCCGGCCAGGCGGAGACGCCTGCCTAGGTTTTTCCGGGTAAACCAAAAGGCCCTGCTCCGCCGGACATCCGGCGGGACAGGGCCTTTTTGGTGCTCTATGCCGGCAAGGCTTAGGCCTGAAGCGTGGCATCCAGGGTGATCTCGATCCCGGCGAGGGCCTGGGAGACCGGGCAGCCCTTCTTCGCGGCCTCGGCGATCCGCTGGAAGTCCTCCTCCGAAATGCCGGGGATGCGGGCATTCAGGGTCAGGTGGCTGCCCGTGATGCCGGTCCCCGGCTGGAAGCCGACCTCGGACTTGGTGTTGACTTCCTCAGGCGTGAAGCCGGCCTGGCTCAGTTCGTGGCTGAACGCCATGGAGAAGCATGCCGAGTGGGCGGCGGCGATCAGCTCTTCCGGGCTGGTCTTTCCGCCGGCGGCCTCGGTGCGCGCCTTCCAGGTGACATCGAAGGTGCCAAGGCCGGAGCTGTCCAGGGTGGTGTTGCCCGAACCCTCCGTCAGGCTTCCGGTCCATACAGTGTGCGCATTGCGTGTTGTCGCCATGTCTCTCCTCAACGTCGGTTCGAATCCGGGCCGGCCACCCGCGGCCGGGCCCGCCGTTTCCCATCCTAGGGACCACGTCCGTCCGGTGCACGGGTTGTCCGCTCTCAGAGGATTATGACCGGACAGACGTTTACGGCCGGCTGGTGCGGGGCTACTGCCAGATGGTGGCGATGGCCACGTTCACCAGTGCCAGGCCGCCCACGCCGTGGGCCAGGCCGGTGGAGACAGGCTGCCCGTTCTTGACCTTGCGTGTTCCGATGACGGCCAGGACTGCCACGACGACGGCAATGACGAATTTGATGCCCAGCTTGGCGTAGTTCGGATCCTTGTCCGGGAGGAACGGCAGGATGCCCATCATGGCAATGCCGGTGAGGAGCTGCAGGAACGCGCCATCGCGCTGGCGCGGGTGGACGGTGGGGGTCCGCATCGTGGCAATCCAGTAGCCTACGATCATGGCGGCTCCCACGACGTGCAGGAAGACCAGGATGTTGAAGAGAATAGTCATGGCACCAGCTTAGCCAGTCAGTTCTACGGCCCGTAGCAAAGCCACGCCACGGCGGTCCCGGGAGCGGCTGCGTTGGTTAAACCGCGACGGCGGCGCCGGCCGCGGGCGGTTTCCCACCTGCGCCGGCACCGCCGTCGCTGTCTTTGCTGCGGAGGCTAGAGCCCCAGATCAGCTTCGAAAGCGCCCTCTTCCAGGCGTGCCTTCAAGGTCTGGAGGAAGCGGCCGGCGTCCGCGCCGTCCACCAGGCGGTGGTCGTACGTCAGGGACAGGTACATCATGGAGCGGATGGCGATCGAGTCGTCACCGTTTTCGTCAGCAACCACGACGGGCCGCTTGACGATGGCGCCGGTGCCCAGGATGCCCACCTGCGGCTGGTTGATGATCGGGGTGTCGAACAGGGCACCAACGGAACCAATGTTGGTGATACTGAACGTGCCGCCGGAGAGTTCGTCCGGACCGATCTTGCCGTCGCGGGTGCGGGATGCGACGTCGGCGATCTTGCCGGCGAGGCCGGCAAGGTTCAGGTTGCCGGCGTCGGCGATGACTGGAACCAGCAGGCCCTTGTCGGTGTCGACGGCGATCGCCAGGTGCTCGGCGTTGTGGTAGGTGATTTCCTGCTTGTCTTCGTCGTAGGCGGCGTTGAGCTTCGGGTGCTGCTTGAGGGCCTCGGCCACAGCCTTGGCGATGAAGGGCAGGAAGGTCAGCTTGGTGCCGTTCTGGGCCTGGAAGGAGTTCTTGGCCCGGGCGCGCAGCTTGGCGACCTTGGTCATGTCCACCTCGTGGACCTGCGTCAGCTGCGTGGAGACCTCGAGGGATTCGCGCATGCGGCGGGCGATGACCTGGCGGATGCGGGGAGCCTTCTGGGTGGTGCCGCGCAGGGAGGAGGCAGCAGCGCCGGAAGCGGCCGGAGCGGACGCGGCAGGCGCTGCAGCCGGAGCTGCGGCGGGAGCGGCTTTTGCCTCGGCCGCGGCGATGACATCCTGCTTGCGGATGCGGCCGCCGACGCCGGTGCCGGACAGCGAGGAGATGTCAACGCCGTGCTGGTTGGCGAGCTTGCGGACCAGGGGAGTGACGTAGCCGGACTCGGAACCGCCGGCCGGGGCTGCCTCCTGGGCTGCGGGTGCAGCGGGTGCTGCAGCCGGGGCGGGAGCCGCCGCAGGTGCCGGGGCGGGAGCCGCGGCAGGGGCAGGAGCTTCCTGCTTGGGGGCTTCCTGCTTCGGTGCCTCCTGCTTGGGGGCCTCGGGAGCAGGTGCGGCAGCCGGAGCCGGAGCCGCAGCAGCGGGAGCGCCGGAGCCAATAACGGCGAGCACGGAGCCGACCTCGGCGGTTTCGTCCTCGTTGACCCGGATTTCCTGCAGGGTGCCTGCCACCGGAGACGGAATTTCGGTGTCCACCTTGTCAGTGGAAACCTCGAGCAGCGGCTCGTCCACCTCAACGGAGTCGCCTACGGCCTTCAGCCAGCGGGTGACGGTGCCTTCGGTGACGCTTTCGCCGAGCGCGGGCAGGGTGACGTCGTGGCTTTCGCCGCCGGCCGCCGGTGCCTGCTGGGCAGGAGCTTCCTGGGCCGGTGCTTCCTGGGCGGGAGCAGCCTCAGCCGGTGCGGGTGCTTCCTGGGCCGGTGCTTCCTGCGCAGGGGCTTCTTCGGCGGGTGCGGAACCGCCGCCGGAGCCGTCGCCGATGCGCACCAGGGGTGCGCCTACCTCGGCGGTCTCATCTTCAGCGACCAGGATTTCTTCAATCACGCCAGCTACGGGAGAGGGGATTTCAGTGTCTACTTTGTCGGTGGAGACTTCGAGCAGCGGCTCGTCCACCTCTACCCGGTCACCTACCTGCTTGAGCCAGCGGGTGACGGTTCCTTCGGTGACACTCTCACCGAGGGCGGGCAAGTTAACGGATTCAGACATGTCGTCCCCGTTCTCCTTATTGATCTTTAGTGCGAATGATTGCTGCCATGGTGGAAGCCTAGTGCACCCGGCCTGCGCGGCCGGGTGCACCAGGCCTGGTAATACTGTGGAAAATCAGCCGTGCAGCGGCTTGCCGGCCAGCGCCAGGTGGGCTTCGCCGAGGGCCTCGTTCTGGGTGGGGTGGGCGTGCACCAGCTGGGCGACGTCCTCCGGGTAGGCTTCCCAGTTCACGATCAGCTGGGCCTCGCCCACCTGCTCGCCCATGCGGGCTCCGATCATGTGGACGCCAACCACGGGGCCGTCCTTCTGGCGGACCAGCTTGACCAGTCCGGAGGTGCCCAGGATGGAGCTCTTGCCGTTGCCGGCCAGGTTGTACTCCTGGGTCTGGACCTGGTCGTCGCCGAACTTTTCCTTGGCAGCCTTCTCGGTGTAGCCAACCGTGGCGATTTCGGGTTCGGAGTAGGTGACCTTGGGGATGTTGATGTCCTCGACAACCACCGGCTTCAGGCCGGCGATTTCCTCGGCAACGAAGATGCCCTGCTGGTAACCACGGTGCGCCAGCTGCACGCCGGGAACGATGTCGCCCACCGCGTAGATGTTGCCGACGCCGGTGTGCAGGCGCTCGTTGGTGATGACGAAGCCGCGGTTAATGGTGATCCCCGCGTCCTCGTAGCCCAGGTTGGCGGTGACCGGGCCGCGGCCAACGGCAACCAGCAGCAGGTCGGCTTCGAAGGTCTTGCCGTCCACGAGGGTGACCTTGACGCCGTCGTCATTCTGCTCGACACCCTGGAAGAACACGCCGGTGGAGAACTTGATGCCGCGCTTCTTGAAGGCACGCTCGAAGTTCTTGACGATCGTCGCATCCTCGTTGGGAACGAGGGAGGGGAGGCCTTCGACGATGGTGACGTCCACGCCGAACGACTTCCAGACCGAGGCGAACTCGACGCCGATGACGCCGCCGCCGAGGATGATGGCGCTCTTGGGGATGTAATCCATGGTGAGGGCCTGGTCCGACGTGATGACCTTGCCGCCGATTTCCAGGCCGGGAAGGGTACGGGAGTAGGAGCCGGTTGCCAGGACGATGTTCTTGCCCTTGTAGGCGGTGCCGTTCACGACGACGGTGTCGGTGCCCTGCAGCTTGCCTTCACCCTCGATGACGGTGATGCCCTTGGACTTGATGAGTCCCTGCAGGCCCTTGTACTTGCCGGCGATGATGCCGTCCTTGTAGGCGTTGACAGCGTTGATGTCGATGCTGTCGAGGGTGACGTTCACGCCGTACTTGGCGGAGTCACGGGCGTGGTCTGCCAGCTCTGCAGAGTGCAGCAGGGCCTTGGTGGGGATGCAGCCGTTGTGGAGGCAGGTGCCGCCCAGCTTGCCCTTCTCCACGAGGCCGACGGTAAGGCCCAGCTGTACCGCCCGCAGCGCCGCGGCGTACCCGCCGCTGCCGCCACCGAGTACCAGGATGTCGAATTCTTGCGCAGTTGCCTGATCGGCCACTAAAACGCTCCCTCGCGTGAACGATGACGCGATCAGCGCGCATCATCTGGTCTTGGAACTTGCACTGCCGTGATTATGTCAGCAGGGCAACTCTCTTGCATTTGTGACTACCGTGGTTCACCTTAGCGAACCACCTATCCATGCTCCACCTTGGCGGCGCGTTTGTGGAGCGCTTGTGGCCAGTGTCACGCGGCTTTGTGGCGGAGGGATCACCCCCGCCGCAAAGCCGCGCGGCACGGCCCGTCAAGCCTTGATCAGGCCGCGGCGAGGATGTCCTCGACGTACGCGACCAGGGTCCGGACGGTGCAGCCGGTGCCCTGCTTGTGTGTGTAGCCGTACGGGCTGCCGTTGTTGAATGACGGCCCGGCAATGTCGATGTGCGCCCACGGGATCTGCGCGCCCGCCTTATCCTTACCCACGAACTCGCGCAGGAAAACGGCAGCGGTCATCATGCCGCCGTGCCGCTCTCCGATATTGGCAAGGTCCGCCACCTGGGAGTCCAGGCTGGGGCGCAGTTCTTCCGGCAGGGGCATCGGCCAGACCAGCTCGCCGGCGCGGTCCGCGGCAACCTTGAGCGCGCCGGTGACGCTGTCCGAGCCCATGATGCCCGCGGTGCGGTTGCCCAGTGCGATAAGCTGCGCGCCGGTAAGGGTGGCGACGTCAATGATGGCGTCCGGGTATTCGCCGCTCGCTGCGACGATGCCGTCCGCCATGACCAGCCGGCCTTCGGCATCCGTATTAAGTACTTCCACGGTCTTGCCGCCGTACATGGTCAGGACATCGGCGGGGCGGGAGGCGGCACCGCCGGGCATGTTTTCGGCGATGCACAGCCAGGCCGTGGCCTTGACGGGCAGGCCCAGCCCGGCGATGGCCAGGACAGTGTTAAGGACGACGGCGGCGCCCGCCATATCGCTCTTCATGTCACCCATGTTCAGGGCCGGCTTGAGGGAAATTCCGCCGGTGTCGAACGTGATGCCCTTTCCGACGAGGGCAATCTTCGACGTCGCCTTGGCGGGGGAGTATTCGACCTTCACCAGGCGCGGCTGCCGCGAGGAGCCCTTGCCAACGCCCATGATGCCGCCGAAGCCTTCCTTCTCCAGGCGCTTCTCGTCCCAAACGGTCACCTTCACCGGAAGGCCCTTGGCGAGATCCTTGGCGGCCTCTGCGAAGGATTCCGGGTACAGGTGGCTGGGCGGGGTGTTAACGAGGGACCGGGTCGCATTCACGGCCTTGGCCACCAAGCCTGCGCGCTTCAGCGCGGAGTCCACCCCGGCGGTGCCGGCCAGTTCGGTGAAGATCACGGCGTTCCGGACCGGGTCCTTCAGCCCGTCAGTCGAGGACCGGAACTCGGTGAAGGAGTAGGCGCCCAGCGCCGCGCCCTCGGCGACGGCAGCGACGTCCTGCACGGTCGCCGTCGGAAACGCCAGGGTGACTGTGGCCAGGCCCGCAAGCTGGCGGACCGCCGAGCCTGCGGCGCGGCGAAGAGCCTCGCCTGCCAGCGGTTCGCCGGCCGCGACCTTGCCAACCCCGGCCAGGGCCAGGATACCGGCTCCGGTTTCGGGCAGCCCCGGCAGGCGTACAAGCTGGTCTGCCGCGCCGGTAACGCCCAGCGCCTTGAGGGATTCCGTGAGGGCTTCCGCGGACTTTGCCGTCAAGGGGTTGTCCAGGAGAACGGGCCCGTCGGTTCCCTGCCCCACCCCGATGACCACTGCCTCGCTGGCGCTCTTCTTCATGTCCCGCGAGACGGTACTAAGGTTGATTTCAGTATTCTTGACCACAGGGATGAGTCCTCAATTCTCGAAACGTTCGGGCAGGAATGCATGTTGGGCGCTCTGCCATGGTGGCCCGGCTCCGGCCGTCGTGGACCGCTCCGGGGGCGTGCCAGCCCGCCTGGCAGGCCAGTTCCGATCGTAGCCCTTCCGCGCCACGGCGGGAGAATTTCCTGAGATGTGCGCCACACGGGGTGCCGGAATGCCCGGCCCGTCCGCCGCGTTATGCAAGATGTCCACCCGAACCCTGAAAGGAACACGCCGTGCTTGAACGGATTTCCGGCTCCCTGCTGGACCCCGACGCGCTCTACGCCAGCAACATCGAGCTGTTCCACAGCCCCGATCTGCGGGGGTTGAACCTGGTCATGGGTTTCACCGGTTTCGCCGACGCCGGCCACGTGGTGAAGCAGATCAACGCCGAACTGCTGGACACCCTCGATGCCCAGCCGGTGGCGGTCTTCGACGCCGACCAGCTGATCGACTACCGGTCCCGCCGCCCGCACCTGAGCTTCGTGGAAGACCACATCCAGGACTACCAGGAGCCCCGCCTGGCCCTGTACCGCCTCGTCGACGGCCTCGGCAAACCGTTCCTCCTCCTGGCTGGATTCGAACCCGACCTGCAGTGGGAGCGGTTCGCCCGCGCCGTGGTCAACATCGTGGAGAAACTCGATGTCAACCTGGTCACGTGGATCCACTCGATCCCCATGCCGGTCCCGCACACCCGTCCCGTGGGCGTCACCGTGCACGGAAACCGGCCTGAGCTGATTGAAGGCATTTCGGTGTGGAAGCCCACCGTGGAAGTTCCAGCCGCCGTCGGCCACATCCTGGAATTGCGCCTCGTCGAAGCCGGACGCAATGTCGCCGGCTACGTCATCCACGTGCCGCACTACCTTGCGGAGGCAGAGTACCCCACGGCCGCCGTCGCCGGCCTCGAATACCTCGGTGCTGCGACGTCGCTCATGCTGCCCACCGACCGGCTTCGTGAATCGGGCCGTGACGTCAGCCGCCAGATCGCCGAGCAGATCGAGGCGTCCGAGGAAGTCCAGCAGGTGGTGGCCCGCCTCGAAACGCGCTACGACGAGAAGGCCGACGGCATGGTGCGGCGCTCGCTCCTGGCCAACGAAAATGACGAGCTTCCCGACGCCGACGACCTCGGCGCCGCCGTGGAGGCATACCTGGCCAGGGAGAATCCGAAGCCGTAGCGGCGCGTCACGGCTTCGGGGGAGCCTGCCGGGGCCGGGCATAATGAACAAGTGACTGCTCCCCGCGCCTGGCTGATTTGGACCGTTGGAATTTTCGGGTACCTGGTGGCCGTGGCGCAACGCACCTCCTTCGGGGTAGTGGGCCTTGAGGCCACCGAGCGCTTCCATGCCACGGCCTCGGCCATATCCTTTTTCACGGTCCTGCAACTGCTGGTCTACGCCGGGTTGCAGATCCCGGTCGGATTGCTGGTGGACAGGTTCGGCTCCCGGGCAATGATCGCCGGCGGTGCCGTGCTGATGGGGCTGGGCCAGTTGCAGCTTGCCTTTGCCGAGAGCATCCCGGGCGGGGTCCTGGGCCGCGTGCTGGTGGGAGCCGGCGATGCCATGACCTTCATCTCGGTGATCCGGCTCATCCCGCTGTGGTTTGCTCCGGTCCGCGTCCCCCTGGTGACCCAGCTGACCGGCATGTCCGGCCAGCTGGGGCAGCTATTCAGCGTCCTTCCCTTCGCGCTCGTCCTGCACCTGTCGGGCTGGACTCCCGCCTTCCTGATGCTGGCCGGGATGTCGGCCCTCGCCGTCGTGCTGGTCCTCCTGCTGCTGCAGGACGTTCCGCCGGGCACCGAACGCCCGGACGCCCGGCAGGGGCTGAAAGCAACCGGCGTCTCGCTGGCGCGCGCCTGGCGCCAGCCCGGAACCAGGCTGGGAATGTGGAGCCACTTCACCATCCAGTTCAGCGGCACCGTGTTCGCGATGACCTGGGGCTACCCGTTCCTGATCTCCGGCCAGGGCCTGGACGCCGGTACCGTTGCAGCTCTGATGGCGCTGTATGTTGCCGCTGCCATGGCCGTGGGCCCTTTCATTGGCCGCTTCGTTTCCCGCCACCCGCTGCGCCGCTCCACCATGGTCCTGCTCATTGCCGGTTTCACGGCCGCCGCCTGGGCCGCGGTGCTGTTGTTGCCCGGCAGGTCTCCGCTGTGGCTGCTGGCCATGCTGGTGGTCGTCCTCGCCATCGGCGGCCCGGGGTCGATGATCGGTTTTGACTTCGCGCGGACTTTCAACCCCGCGCACCGGATCGGGACGGCCACCGGCATCGTCAATGTTGGCGGTTTCATTGCCGCCCTGGTGTCCATCTTCCTGATCGGCCTGGTGTTGGACCTGCTCTATGCCACCGGATTCTCGCAGGGTGTCCTGTATGGCCTGGACCCGTTCCGGCTGGCCCTCAGCGTCCAGTTCCTGCTGCTCGCGATTGGATCGGCAGCGATCGTTGCCTCCAGGCGAAAGGTGCGCCGGCAGATGGCTGCGCAGGGAATCGTCGTGCCGCCCCTGCGCAGTGCCTTGGCGCGGCAGCGCCGGGAGAGCCTGGCCCGCCGCCGGCAGCCTGCACCTACCGACGACTAAGGGCGCAGGCCACTGGTCCTCCACCGCTCGGGTTTCCCACATAGCCGAACGGCCCGGTGCGCGCTGCGCGGCAGGGGGCCAATGCTGGAGCCATGACAGCTCCGGAACGATTGACAGTCCACGGCCCCGAAGACATCCTCGGCTTCATCCCGCATTCGCTGGGATACTGGCCGGCATCGAGTCTCGTGGCCATGACCTTGCGCGGCACCACGCTGGGAGCCACGCTGCGGCTTGACCTTCCCGACCTGGAGACACAGGTGGACCCGTCGGGGTTCGCCCGCGCCGTCCGCCGCTACCTGCAGTCTGACGTTGAGGCCGACGGCTCGCTGCTGGCGATTTTTACCACCGACGCCGGGGCGGCGCCGCCTACCGCCTACGACCAACTGGTCCGCGACGTGCAGGCTGTCCTGGACCAGGCGGGCATGCCTGTCCGTCACGCGTGGTTCGTGGGCGACGCGTATTGGCGGGACGCCCTGTGCCGGGACTCGTCGTGTTGCCCACCGCCCGGCCGCCCGGTCCAGCAGATCAGGGACAGCACGCTTAATGCCGAGATGGTGTACCGGGGCAGCAGCATCGAGGCAGCGCCGGGATCGGGCACTGCGCACGTGCCGGCGCTGCCGGGCAAATATGTGGCCTCCGTCCTGGCGCGGGAGGACGGCTGGATGGAAGAACTGGCCGGGCGGACCCGGAGCAGGGCCCAGTTCAGCTCCGTGCTGGACTTCTGGGAGAGGATCCTGGGCCAGCCGGCCGCGACGCCGTGGCAACCGGACGCCGAGCGCGATGCGTTCCTTCGCGCCACCATCTTCGTGCCGACTTGGCGCGATGCCGTTCTGGTCATGGCAGCAGCGGGCAGGAGTGCCGCGGAGGCAGGAGCTGAGCTTTTCGGGGCCCTTGACGATGTGGGTGCGTCTGAGGTTGCCGGCGACTCCGCCGTGTTCGCGCCGTTAGCCTCGCCGGCCGCATGCCTGGACACGGCGCCGCGGTTGCGGACGCCGGGGTTCGGGGCTGCAACAGCGCCTGCGCGGCTGGGCCGGGACCGCCGGCCACGTTTACTGAACCCCGCCGGACCTCCGGTTGCCGGTTACGGCGAGATCCTGATGGGAGTGGCGCCTGAGGTGCCCTGCTGGGCGGCCCTGGACATGTTGGACCGCGTCCTTGAACACTTGGCAGCGCCGGGCGGACGGGCCGGGGCTGCAGCCTTGGCCGGCAGGGGATGGATAGCCTGGTGCCGCGGCCGCGGATCGTACGCGGCCGCCTACCTGGGCGAGGCGCTCCGGCTTGAGCCCGGGTACAGGCTGGCGGAATTGTTGCTGGACATTGTCGCGCGGGGTGCGCTCTGCGGCTGGGCGGCGCGGAAGGACGCTGCCTGGCAGAAATTCGGGCCGGATCCCTTTGGGCCGGAGCGCGGAGGTGTGGTCTGACGCCCGGCCGTGGTGGCCCCGGGCCACGCCTCTCAGGGGCGCCGGAAGCGCTGGGGTGGTAATGGATGCCGGCAGGAGAGGCCGGATTCGGCCAAATCATGAGACAATGGATGCCGAGACCCGGTTGGGTCCGTGTATCGAGTGCTTGTAACCGTGCCCGCAAGGGAACATTACAGCCGCTCCGGGAGTTGTCTTAAGTGACTCTGCCGGCCGTGGTGGCGCTTGGTTTCCACCACGGACTTGACAGGGTCATAGTGGTGTTGCCCGTATGGTGATTCCACAGACCACCGCTAGAAAGGTTTTCTGTGACCCCGTCTTCCACGAAGAAGGATTCCGCCGCCCAGGATGTCTTGTCCCCTGAGGAGAAGCAGGCCGCGACCAACGCCAAGCGGGCAGCTACGCGGGCAGCCAACAAGGCTTCGTCCGGTGAGGCTGCAGCGGACGGCAAGCGCGAGCCGAAGAAGCGCGGGCCCAAACCGGGCGCCAAAGCTGCAGCAGAGGCTGCCGGCAAGTCCACCGGTGACGTTGACCCGGACGACGTCGAGGAGGTCGAGGAGGACATCGACGACATCGTCCTCGAAGGCCCCGACGCGGTCGAGGATGCCGACGCCGATCCCGTCAAGGGTGCCGCCGGCAGCGGCAAGGGCTTCGTCTACTCCGACGCCGACGACGACGACGCCCCGGTCCAGCAGGTCATGTCCGCCGGCGCCACCGCCGACCCCGTCAAGGACTACCTGAAGCAGATCGGCAAGGTGGCACTGCTCAACGCCGAGCAGGAAGTCGACCTGGCTCTCCGGATCGAAGCCGGACTGTTCGCCGAAGAAAAGATCGCTGCCGACGGGGACACCATGGACCCCAAGTACAAGCGCGAACTCGAATTCATCATCCACGACGGCAAGCGCGCCAAGAACCACCTCCTGGAGGCCAACCTCCGCCTCGTGGTTTCCCTGGCCAAGCGCTACACAGGCCGCGGCATGCTCTTCCTGGACCTCATCCAGGAAGGCAACCTGGGCCTGATCCGCGCCGTGGAGAAGTTCGACTACACCAAGGGCTTCAAGTTCTCCACGTACGCCACCTGGTGGATCCGGCAGGCGATCACCCGCGCCATGGCCGACCAGGCCCGTACCATCCGTATTCCGGTGCACATGGTTGAGGTCATCAACAAGCTGGCCCGTGTCCAGCGCCAGATGCTGCAGGACCTCGGCCGCGAACCCACGCCCGAGGAACTGGCGCTGGAACTGGACATGACCCCGGAAAAGGTTGTCGAGGTCCAGAAATACGGCCGCGAACCAATCTCGCTGCACACTCCCCTGGGTGAGGATGGCGATTCCGAGTTCGGTGACCTGATCGAGGACTCCGAGGCGGTGGTCCCTGCCGACGCAGTGAGCTTCACCCTGCTGCAGGAACAGCTGCACTCGGTACTGGATACCCTCTCCGAGCGCGAAGCAGGCGTCGTTGCCATGCGGTTCGGCCTCACCGACGGGCAGCCGAAGACTTTAGACGAAATCGGCAAGGTCTACGGCGTCACCCGCGAGCGGATCCGGCAGATCGAATCGAAGACGATGTCCAAGCTCCGCCACCCGTCACGGTCGCAGGTGCTGCGCGACTACCTGGACTAGATCTCCAGCGCAAAAAGCCAGGCCGCCCCGACCCCACCCTGCGGTGGGCCCGGGGCGGCCTGGCTTCTTAACCCCCGTGAGGTTCCCCCTAAGGACGGTTAAACGCCGGTGGGACCCATCCATTCGGACAGGTCCCACCGGGTTCGTTGTTACCGATGCCTCATCTAGTCGATCTCGACGGGAGCCTTCTCGTGAAGCTTTCCCGTCTCGTCGTGCCAGTCGGAGCTCAACGGCTTAAGCGTCGCCTCCACTGCACGGGCGTGGTGGCCACAGAACAGCAGCTCACCGCCGGAGGACTCGAGTACAACCCGGACATATGCCTGAGCTCCGCAACGGTCGCACCGGTCCAGTGCGTTGAGCGTGCGGTCTGCCACTGCTGTTGTCATGTCGGCCTCCTTAGTAGATCAGTACATCTATATAACCAGCATTCGTATCCAATCCATCGCAAGGATGGGGCAAGTTCGCTGTGCGCGTATCCGCAAGGTTGGGTCAAGAATGTCCCACCGACTGCCGGGACCCTGCCCGTGGCGCGCCGCACAGCGGCCGGCGGGTGTGGCAGCAGGCTCCTGTCGCTGCCGCCGACTACCCTAGAGGGAGCGGTTCCAGTGCCGCTCCCACGTCCCTGAAGGAGTTCATCACCAGTGGCACCAAGCTCTGAGTACACCGCCCGGCACCTTTCCGTCCTGGAAGGGCTCGAAGCTGTCCGCAAGCGCCCGGGCATGTACATCGGCTCAACCGACTCGCGCGGCCTTATGCACTGCCTCTGGGAAATCATCGACAACTCGGTGGACGAGGCCCTGGCAGGCTTCGGCCACGACATCCGCATCATCCTTCACGCGGACAATTCCGTCGAAATCCACGACGACGGCCGCGGCATTCCCATCGACAAGGAGCCCAAGACGGGGCTCACCGGCGTCGAGGTGGTATTCACCAAGCTGCACGCAGGCGGCAAGTTCGGCGGTGGCTCCTACACCGCGTCCGGCGGCCTCCACGGCGTGGGCGCGTCGGTGGTCAACGCCCTCTCCTCACGCCTCGACGTTGAGGTGGACCGCGGCGGGAAGACCTACCGGATGTCGTTCCGCCGCGGCGAACCCGGCCGGTTCAAAGACACCGGGTCCAAGCCGGATCCGGCAGCGCCCTTCACGCCGTTCGTTAACGACTCTGTCCTGGACGTCGCGGGCAAGGCCAAGCGCGGAGTCACGGGGACCCGCATCCGCTACTGGGCGGACCGGCAGATCTTCACGCCGGACGCGAAGTTCTCCTACGAGGACCTCGCAGCCCGTGCCCGGCAGACCTCGTTCCTGGTTCCCGGGCTCAAGCTCACCGTGCGCGACGAACGCAAGCTCCCGGGAACCCCCGGTGAGGCAGGCCCGCACGAAGAAATCTTCCACCACGACGGCGGCATCTCGGAGTTCGTCGAATTCCTGGCCGCCGATCCGGCCGTCACCGATGTGTGGCGGCTGCACGGTTCCGGCAAGTTCAAGGAAACCGTCCCTGTCCTGGACGAACGGGGCCACAGCCAGCTGGCGGAGGTCGAACGGGACTGCGAAGTGGACGTGGCCCTGCGCTGGGGCATTGGTTACGACAGCACCGTCCGCAGCTTCGTGAACATCATTGCCACCCCGAAAGGCGGCACCCACCAGTCCGGCTTCGAGCAAGCCCTGGTCAAGACGTTCCGCAAAGCCGTGGAAACCAATGCCCGCAAGCTCAAGGCCGGCAACGACAAGATCGACAAGGACGACATCTTCGCCGGCCTGACCGCAGTCCTGACCGTCCGGCTCGCCGAGCCGCAGTTCGAGGGGCAAACCAAGGAGATCCTCGGCACCAGCGCCGTCCGCGCCATCGTGGCGCGGGTGGTGGAACGGGAGATCACCGCCAAGCTCACCTCCAGCAACCGGAACGACAAAGCGCAGTCGGCCCTGCTGCTGGAAAAGATCGTCAACGAGATGAAGTCCCGCATCTCGGCCCGCGTGCACAAGGAGACGCAGCGGCGCAAGAATGCCCTGGAAACGTCCTCGATGCCCACCAAGCT
The DNA here is from genome assembly GCF_000374865.1 of Arthrobacter sp. 135MFCol5.1. Taxonomy (GTDB): domain Bacteria; phylum Actinomycetota; class Actinomycetes; order Actinomycetales; family Micrococcaceae; genus Arthrobacter. The sequence goes on from NZ_KB895453.1 coordinate 457,228, forward strand.
CGCTGACTGCCGCACGGACGACGTCGAACGCTCCGAACTCTTCATCGTGGAAGGCGACTCCGCCCTCGGCACCGCCAAGCTGGCCCGCTCGTCCGATTTCCAGGCCCTGCTGCCCATCCGCGGCAAGATCCTGAACGTGCAGAAGGCATCGGTGGGGGACATGCTCTCCAACGCCGAATGCGCGGCCCTCATCCAGGTGGTGGGCGCCGGCTCCGGCCGCAGCTTTGACATCAGCGCCGCCCGGTACGGCAAGGTCATCCTCATGACGGACGCCGACGTGGACGGCGCCCACATCCGGACCCTGCTGCTGACCCTGTTCTTCCGCTACATGCGGCCCATGATCCTCGAAGGCCGGGTCTTCGCGGCGGTTCCCCCGCTGCACCGGGTGGAGGTTATCAACGCCGGCCAGAAGGCCAACGAGATGATCTACACCTACTCCGAAGCCGAGCTCCACGTGCTGCTGGCGCGCCTGGCCAAGGAGGGGAAGCGGTACAAGGAACCCATCCAGCGGTACAAGGGCTTGGGGGAGATGGACGCCGAGCAACTGGCCGAGACCACCATGGACCCACGCCACCGGACCCTTCGGAAGGTGGGCATCGAGAATGCCCAGCAGGCGGAGGAGATCTTCGACCTCCTGATGGGTTCGGATGTCTCCCCGCGCAAGGACTTCATCATCGCCGGGGCGTCCAGCCTTGACCGGGAGCGCATCGACGCCTGAGGGTGCCGGCCTTCGGCAGGTCAACCACCGCGGCGGCAGGTCAGCCGAGCAGCCCCGGAACCACGAGCAAAGCGGTTGGCAGCGCGAGCAGCAGGATGCAGCCGGCCAGGACGGCACTGCGGGCCGCGGCCGGCAGTTGGGGCTGGGGTGTCAGCAGGCGGCTGACCCTGGACGCTGCAGTCCGGACCGCGTCCGAGCCCGGTCCCATGGAGGCCGCCTCCAGCCCTGAAAGCGCCAGGCTGGGTGAGGACGGCCGGATGCCACCAGCTTCGGGGTTCGCTGCCGAGCCGCTGGCGACGATGGCGATGGCCTTGATCAGGGTCGCCTTGCTCTCGGTCCGCAGGGCGACGTCGTCAGCCAGCATCTCGATGAGTGAGTTGACCGATTCCTGGGCAAGGCGGGTGGTGGGCAGCCAGGGCAGCGCCTGCCGCCAGGCGGCAAACGCCCAGAGCAGCAGGTGGTGCCGTTGGCTCAGGTGGGCGTTCTCATGGATGAGGACGGCGCGGAGTTCAGCCGGCTCGAGGGCGGCCATCAGGCCGTCCGACAGGACGGTCACAGAGCGGGCCCCACCCGGCAGGCAGTAGGCCACCGGGGAATCATGGCTGATGACCAGGGTTCCGGTGTCCTGTCCGGACGGTGAGGCCAGCAGGGCCAGGAGTTCACGGTGCCGCCGCCGCTGCCGCTGGATCTTGTAGTAGGTGAGCAGCAGGGTGAAGACCAGGTGAGCGGTCAGCAGGGCCGCGGCGGACAGGGCGAAGATGTGCCAGAACCCCAATGCCGTGGTGGGAGCGCTGAAAAGTACCATGCCGGCGAGGGCCCGAAGGCCGGCCACCAGGTTGTCGCCAATCGGCTCCAGGCCATAGACCAGCATGGCGCCGATCATGGACAAGCCACCTGCGAGGGCGATCGCCTGCCAGAGCAGCATCGCGGTGAAGGGCGACCTGGCCGGCCATTGTGCCTTCGAAAGGAGGATCGGCACCGGCCACGCAAGGACTATCGCAAGGACCGCCAGCAGGTACGAGGCCCAGAACATGGTTTGCTAGAGGTGGCCAAGCAGTTTGCGCAGCGTAGCGGCTTCACCTTCGGAGACCGATCCTATGAAGCGGGCGAGGACTGCCTCGCGGTCGGGTGCTGACCCGAGGACCTCATGCATGAGTTCGGCAGTGTGGTCGGCGCGGCTGGAAACAGCCTGGTAGCGGTGCGGGCGGGTGCCGCGTTCGCGTTCCACCAGCCCTTTTTTCTCCAGCCGGGAGAGCACGGTAAGTACAGTCGTGACAGCCAGTTCCTTGCCCTCGTGGCCCGCCCCGCCCTGTGCAGCCGACGAGCGCGCCAACTGGTCCCTCAGGGTGTTGGCCGTAGCCGCTTCCTGGCCCGCCCAGAGCAGGTCCATGACCGCCCGTTCCAGTTCACCAAGACTAGCCATTTCACTTTTCCTTTATTTCCCCGCACCGTGCGCTTTTCGCTGCGCCGATGACGTCACGCGGCTGTTCAACTACAGAACTAAATTTACCCCGAAACCCTGCTTCTTTCTACATATGGTAGAACATCTGGCGTGGCGGGCCGGGACGCGCCATCCTAGGGGTGTGGCGGATGGTTTTTTGCAGCCACCGACAATGTTCTACACTGTGTAGAAGTTAGAGTTCTACGAAGCGTAGAAAACTGCACTGCTAACAGTAGGGACTGCCATGGACGCCTTGGAAATCGCACGCTGGCAATTCGGTATCACCACCGTCTACCACTTCATGATGGTGCCGCTGACCATCGGCCTGGGCCTCGTGGTAGCGGTGATCCAGACCGCTTGGTACCGCACCGGCAAGCCGGAATACCTGCGGATGACCAAGTTCTGGGGGAAGCTGTTCCTCATCAACTTCATCATGGGCGTCGCCACCGGCATCGTGCAGGAGTTCCAGTTCGGCATGGCCTGGAGTGAGTACAGCCGGTTCGTGGGCGATGTCTTTGGCGCCCCGCTGGCGCTGGAAGCCCTCCTGGCCTTCTTCGTGGAGTCCACCTTCCTGGGCCTGTGGATCTTCGGCTGGAAACAGCTCAAGCCGGCCATCCACCTCGCCTGCCTCTGGGTGGCCGTCATCGGCTCAGCCCTCTCTGCCTACTTCATCATTGTGGCCAACAGCTGGATGCAGCACCCGGTGGGCGTGGAAATGGTGAACGGCCGGCCCGTGATGACCGACGCCTGGGCAGTCTTCACCAACAACACTGCCCTGGTGGCCGTCCCGCACACCCTGTTCGGCGCCCTCGCCGTAGCCGGCGGCTTCCTCCTCGGCATCGCCTGGTACCACCTGTGGCGGAGGCGGCACGACGGCGTCGACACCGTGGGTGCCGACGGCCGGGCCATCCCCGGTGAGGACGCCCGCATCCCCGGCCGGGACCGCGCCGACTACAGCGTGTGGATCCGGTCCCTGCGCATCGGCGCCGTGGTGGCCATGATCTCGTTCGCAGGCACAGCGGTCACCGGTGACCTCCAGGGCAAGCTTATGTTCCAGCAGCAGCCCATGAAGATGGCCGCCGCCGAAGCTGCCTGCCACGACGGCACGGGCTTCTCCGTCCTGAGCGTCGGCAACGTGGGATCGAAGAACTGCGACGACGTCGTGGCAGTCATCGAGGTCCCCGGCATCCTGTCCTTCCTGGCCAAGGGTGACTTCACCACCGAGGTGAAGGGCGTCAACAGCCTGCTGCCCGAGTACAAGGAGAAATACGGAACCAACCTGCCGGACAACCCGATTTACGGTGACCGCGCCGGCCAGGAGATCCAGTACGTACCCGTCATGGAAGTCACGTACTGGGGCTTCCGGATGATGATCGGCTTTGGCGGCCTTGCCGCCCTGGCCGCGCTGGTGGCACTCTGGATCACCCGCAAGGGGACGGTACCGGAATCCCGCTGGCTGATGCGCCTGGCAGTGTTCGGCATCCTGGCACCCTTCGGCGCCAACGCCGCCGGCTGGATCTTCACCGAAATGGGCCGCCAGCCGTTCGTTGTGGCCCCCAACCCGGACCCCAGCGGCATCGACCAGGTGTTCATGTTCACCGCCGCCGCCGTTTCCCCCGGGGTCTCCGCGGGCGAGCTGATCGCTTCCCTGGTGGCACTGACCGCCGTCTACGCCGTCCTGCTGGTGGTGGAAGTGAAACTGCTGGTGAAGTACATCCGCGGCGGCGTGGTCTCCGCGATGCCCGAACTTGCCCACGCACCGGCCGATGAGAATGAGGACCGGACCCCGGGCGACGACGGCACCGGGGAAGCCAGGGCCGCCGACGACGTCCTGGCCTTCGCCTACTAGCCGCACCGGACCCAACAGGCTCCAACGAGCAGAGGAAACGAACAATGGAACTGCTTCCCACCATCTGGTTCATCGCCATCGCGGTGCTCTGGACCGGCTACCTCTTCCTGGAGGGCTTCGACCTGGGCGTCGGGATGCTGATGAAGATCTTCGCCCGCAACGACACCGAGCGCCGGGTGCTCCTGAACACCGTCGGACCCGTATGGGACGGCAACGAGGTGTGGCTCCTGACCGCCGGCGGCGCAACGTTCGCGGCCTTCCCGCTCTGGTACGCCTCCCTGTTCTCCGCGCTTTACCTGCCGCTCCTGGTGGTTTTGTTGGCCCTGATCTTCCGTGCCGTGGCCTTCGAATACCGAGGCAAGGTGGATACCGACAGCTGGCGGAGCCGCTGGGACTGGGCCATTGCCCTGGGCTCCTTCTTCGCGGCCTTCGGCGTTGGAGCCGCCCTGGCCCTGACCACCACCGGCCTGCCGCTGAACGCCAACGGCGACCGGGAAGGTGGCCCCATGGCATGGTTCAGCGGCTACGCCCTGCTGGGGGGTGCGGCCGTGGTGGGATTCTCCCTGCTGCACGCCCTGGCCTTCCTGGCCCTGAAGACCGACGGCGACGTGCGGCACCGTGCGCGCCGGTGGTTCGTGCGGCTCCTGCCGGTCCTGCTCCTGCCGATTGCCGCATGGGCCCTTGCCATCCAGTTCATGGACGGCAAGCCCTGGACCTGGGCCGCCGTCGTCCTCGCCGTGGGCGCTGCCGCAACGGCTTGGCTGCTGGCCCGGAAGGGCTCCGAGGGACGGGCATTCCTCGCATTGGGCGCCTTCCTGGTGCTGGGCACCACTGCCATCTTCGGGGCGGTGTTTCCGGTGGTGCTGCCTTCCACGCTGGACAGTGCCTTTGACCTGACCATCTCCAACGCCTCTTCCTCGGATTACACCCTGGGCCTGATGAGCATTGTCGCAGCCGTTGGCCTTCCCCTGGTGATCGCGTACCAGGCCTGGACCTACTGGGTGTTCCGCCGCCGCGTCAGCGCCGCCCACATCCCGGAAGCCCACAGCTTCCTGCCGGCCGTGGCCGCCAAGGCGTTCACCATCAAGGGCTGACGTGCGGCCTACGTTCCCCGCAGGCCCGTCCACCCGGTCAGCAATCTACTGGCTGGGGGTCCTGGCGGCGCTCAAGGCACTCTCGCTCGTCCTGATCGGCCAGGCGGTGGCAGCCGTCCTGGCCGGACTGGTGGCCGGCAACCCCGCGTGGGGAACCCACATCACCGCCGGACTTGCCGGCGTGGTGCTAAGGTCCCTGACCGTCTGGGGACAGGCCGTCGCGGCCCGCCGCGCCGCCCTGGGGGTCAAGGAGGAGCTGCGCGCCGGGCTGCTGGAGCATGCCCTCCGCACCGGCGTCCGCGGATCCGGGCCCGGCGACGGAGGCCTGGCGGTGCTGGCAACCCGCGGACTGGACGCACTGGACAACTACTACACCCAGTTCCTGCCCGCCCTGGTCAACTGCGCGGCCATCCCGCTGCTCCTGGGGGCGCGGATCCTCTTCGCGGACTGGGTGAGCGCCGTGGTCATCGTCTTCACGGTCCCGCTGATCCCGGTCTTCATGGTGCTGATAGGCCGCTACACCCAGGACAGCGTGCGCCAGGCCCAGGCGTCGCTGGCACGGTTGTCAGCGCACATGCTCGAACTCGCCAAGGGCCTGCCGGTCCTGGTGGGCCTGGGCCGTGCCACCGAGCAGCGCAAAGCCCTGGAAGAGATTTCCGAGGAATACCGCTCCCGCACGATGGGCACCCTTCGCACCGCATTCCTCTCCGCGCTGGCCCTGGAACTCATCGCCACCATCTCGGTGGCGGTGGTGGCGGTCTTCATCGGCGTCCGCCTGGTCCACGGGGACATGCCGCTGGAGGCAGGCCTGCTGGCGCTGCTCCTGGCACCGGACTGCTACCTCCCGCTCCGGGAGTTGGGCACCGCCCACCACGCCAGTGACGATGGCCGCGTGGCCCTGGCGGAAGCGGCAGCGGTGACCGGCGCCCCCGAGGCGGCACCGCTGCCCGCCGCCAAAGCCGGCCGGCCGGGCGCCCCCCTCGAAGTGACCAGGCTGACGGTGCGCTATGCCGGGCGGTCCGACACCGCCGTCGGGCCCCTCACCTTCACCGCACCGGTGGACAGGATCACCGCCCTTGACGGCCCCAGCGGTGCGGGCAAAAGCACCATCCTCGGCGTCCTGGCCGGCACAGTCGGCGCGGGCAACGGCACCAGTATCTCGGGCTCGATCAGGGGACTGGACCGCGCTGCCATTGCCTGGGTGCCGCAACACCCCGTCATGGTGGCGCCGACGGTCCTGGACGAGGTGCTGCTGTACCTGACACGGGACCCGGGCCACGGCCCGGACCGGTTCGCCGCCGAAGATGCCGCCCGGAGCTGCCTCGAGCGGGCAGGCGCCGGCCACCTGGCGGCCAAACACCAGGCGGAGCTGAGCCCCGGGGAACTGCGCCGGGTGGCGCTGGCCCGCGGACTGGCCAGGATTGATGCCGGGGCGTCGATCCTGCTGCTCGATGAACCCACCGCGCACCTGGACGACGCGTCCGCCGCCGTCGTCGAAGATGCCATCCGCCGACTCCGCGGCCAGGTGACCGTGATCCTGGTGGCCCACAACCACCGCACCCGGCACCTTGCGGACCAGCTGGTTCCGGTGGCAGGTCCCGGGCAGGCCGTGGAACCGCACGAGCCCCCGCATGCCCCGGTCCTGGCCGCTTACGCCGGCACGGGCAATCCGCCGTCCGAAGACCCCGCCTCCCTTGATGCCGCGTCGAGCGCACCCGGCACTGACCCCAGCGGCCCCAACCGTACTGCCCGGTCCACCTCGGGCGCGGCCGGACTCCTCGCGGCGCTCCTGGAACCGGTGCGCGGCAAATTCGCGGCCGCAGCCGTGGTGGGCACCTTGGCGGCCATGTTCGCCGTCGCCTTGTCGGGCCTCTCCGGGTGGCTCATCATCCGGGCCAGCGAACAGCCGCCCATCCTCTACCTGCTGACCGCTATTGTGGGCGTCCGGTTCTTTGGCATCGGCCGCGCGGTGCTCCGCTACTGGGAACGGTTACTGCTCCACGATGCCGTCTTCGCCGCCCTCACCCGCCTGCGCGGCAGGCTCTGGGAATCCCTCAGCCGCAGGGCCCTGTCGCTGCGCCGGCTCCTGCAGGGCGGCAACGTGCTGGGAACGGTGATTGACGACGTCGACACCATCCGCGACCTCCTGCCACGCGTGGTCCTGCCGCCCGTCACAGCGGTCGCAGTGTCCGCCCTGGCCCTGGCTGCCACGGGAATCCTGGTGCCCGCCGCGCTGCCTGCCGTGATCGGCGCAGCTGCCGGTGGCCTGTTGCTCGCGCCGGCGGCCGCCCTGTGGGGGGACCGGCGGTCGGCCACTGCCGAGCAGTCCCTGCGCTCCGGTGTGCTGCGGCGGACAGCGGCGGCGCTGGACGCCCGGGCAGACCTGCACGCGAACGGCCTGGCAGCACCCGTGCTCGAGTCGCTCCGGGCCGAGGACCGGGAGGCGACGGACGCCTCGCGGCGCTCCGCCTGGGCGGACGGGCTGGGACACGCCATTGCCACCATCGGATGCGGTGCCGCGGCCCTGGCCGCTGCCTGGCTTGCCGGCCCCGACGTACTGGCTGCCCGGGTTGCCCCGGCCACGGCAGCCGTGGTGGTGCTGCTTCTGCTCGCGCTCGTGGAACCCTACGCAGCCATGACGACGGCGGTGCGCCAGTTCCCTGCCCTGCGTGAGGTCCTGCAGCGGGTGGGGGAGTCCGGGGCCCTGGACGGCGGTCCGTCCGGCAGCGGCACGGGCGTAGCCTCTCCGGACGGGGATACCTCCGGGCTGCACGCTCTCACGGCCCGCGACGGCGGCGCCCCGGGCATAGCGCTGACGGAGCTGGCCGCAGCATGGCCGGATGGGCCCCCGGTCTTCACGGGGCTGGATGCCGTGGCGGAGCCCGGCCGCTGGCTGGTAGTCACCGGGCCGTCCGGTTCGGGGAAATCAACCCTGCTCTCCATCCTGCTCGGCTTCCTGGCGCCGGCGGCGGGCCGGGCCCAGGTGTCCGGCCGCGCGGCCTGGTGCCCGCAGGAGGCCCACCTCTTCGATTCCACCATCCGGGGCAACCTGCTGCTGGGGCGTGCCGCCGGAACTGGTGGGCCGCCGGTTTCCGAGGATGACCTGGGCGCGGTGCTGGCCGCCGTGGGACTTGACGGGCTGGTGGAGAGGCTGCCTGCCGGCCTGGATACCAGGATCGGCCCCGGCGGCGCCTTCCTCAGCGGTGGCGAACGGCAGCGCCTGGCCGTGGCGCGGACTCTGCTGACCGGCGCGGACGTGATCCTGCTGGACGAACCCACCGCCCACCTGGATGCGGAAGCTGCCGCAGCCATGCTGGCGGACCTTCGCAGGGGGCTGCGGGACCGTACCGTGGTCCTGGTAACCCACAACGGGGCGGATATCGCCGGGACGGACGCCCGGCTGGAACTTCCGGCCGTGTCCGGCGTGCCCGGGGACCGCGTGCCAGCGTCGCGCTGAGCCTGCTGCCCGCGCCGCTGCTAGCTCGGCTGCCCGCGCCGCTAGCCGTCGACGTCGTGCAGGTGGTGGACGACGTCGTGCAGGAAGTATTGGGCCAGGGTCAGGACCGTGAATTCGGATCCATTGCTGCGCAGGCCCTTCCGTGCCCAGTCTTCTTCGCGGACACCGGCGAAGGCATCCGCGGCCTGGTGCCCCTCGGCGGCCAGTTCGGCGCTCACCTCGGCTGGATCGGAATTGGCGTAGTCCTTTTCCTCCGCGGTCAGGTCCTGGTCCCAGTTCTCGAAGCGGGCGCCGTCCTCGGCGAGCATCAGGTTGAGCCGGTGGTCGAAGAGGCTGAAGACGTCCCGTACATGGCAGGCATACTCCAGTGCGGACCACGTCCGGTCGTCCGGGCGCTCCGCCGCATCCGGCCGGCGCAGGACGGCCCGCCACCGGGGCAGCATGCTTTCGATGATGCCGGGAACGGTTGCCGGGGTCGCGGTGGAAGCGTCGAAGGAACATTCCGGGCAGGTGCGGGACAGGACCCAGGTCCAGTCCTTTTCATCAGGAACGATAGGCATGAGAGCAGTCTAGGGGGTCCGGGCCGAAAGACTCTGGGACGCCAGGGGACGCCTGCCTAGCCTTGCAGCATGAGTGCGGATGGCCGCCGGGATGCGGGAGCACCAGTGGATGCGGACAGCATGGTGCAGCTGTCCGGCCTGACCAAGCGGTTCGGCCGGAACACAGCGCTCGACGACGTGACCCTCACCATCGGGCCGGGAGAGGTCTTCGGGTACCTGGGCCCCAACGGGGCGGGCAAGACCACCACCATCCGGCTCCTGATGGGCATGCTGCGGCCCACGTCCGGCACAGCGGCGGTGCTGGGGTTGGACGCCTGGCGGCAGGCCCGGGACGTCCACCGGCTGGTGGGCTATGTGCCGGGAGAGCCGGCGCTCTACGACCGCCTGACCGGCCACCAGCATGTGGCGTACTGCGCCCACCTGCGGAACCGGGACGATGCCCCGCGCGCCGCCGAGCTGGCGGACCGGCTCGACCTGGACCTGAACCGGCAGGCCCGCACCCTCTCGCGCGGAAACCGGCAGAAGCTTGCCGTTGTCCTCGCGGTGATGTCCAGTCCACGGCTGCTGGTGCTGGACGAGCCCACCAGCGGGATCGACCCCCTGGTGCAGCAGGTATTCCACTCGATCCTCCGCGAGCACACGGCCGGCGGCGGGTCCGCGCTCTTCTCCTCGCACGTCCTGGGGGAGGTGGAACGCGTCGCGGACAGGATCGGAGTGGTCCGGGCGGGGAAGCTCGTGGCGGTGGAGCGGCTGCAGGATCTCGCTGCGCGGTCCCTGCACCGGGTGCGGGCCCGGTTCACCACCACGGTGTCCGCGGCAGGGTTCGCGGGTGTCCCGGGCGTACGGGACCTGACGGTGGATGGCCGCTCGCTCAGCTGCAACGCCCCGCAGTCGGCCCTGGATGCACTCCTGAAGCTGGTGAGCGCCCGGGACGTGGAGGACTTTGAGTGCTCCGAGGCTCCGCTGGAGGAAACCTTCCTGACCTACTACGGCTCGGACCAGGGCGGCGCCGATACCCTGGACACAGCGGGGACAGGGCCGCGCCATGCTGGCTAACGTCCTGGTGAAAACGCTCCGCGACCAAAGCAGGACGCTGCTGGCCTGGGCCGTCTCCCTGGCCCTGATCGTCGCCATGTACGCTGCTGTGTGGCCGGCGGTCCAGTCCCAACCGTCCATCAGCGGCTTCATCGACCAGATGCCCGAGGCGTTTCGCTCCTTGTTCGCCACCTCCAGCGCGGATATGTCCACCCCCACGGGATACATCCAAGTGGAGCTGATGTCCTTCATGGGACCCATCGCCGTCTTGATCTACGCCGTCAGCGCCGGCGCGGGCGCCATCGGCGGGGAAGAGGACCGGCACACCATGGACCTGCTGCTCTCCAACCCGGTGGGCCGCGGCAGGGTGGTAGTGGACAAGTTCGCGGCCATGGCCCTGGGCACCTTCCTGCTGGCCGCCGTCATGGGCGTTTCGCTGGTGCTGGAGGGCCGCCTGGTGGATATGGTCCTGCCGGCCGACAAAGTGGCCGCCGCCATGCTGCACCTGGCCTTGCTGGGTGTTGTCTTTGGCAGCCTTGCCCTGGCGCTGTCGGCCGGCACCGGACGGACCGGGCTCAGCCGCGGCATACCCGCCGTCCTGGCGGTGCTCGCCTACATCGTCAACGCGCTCGCCCCGCTGGTGGATGCCTTCGACCGGATCCACCAGGTGTCACCGTTCTTCCAGTACATCGGCCACGATCCGCTGCGGCAGGGCACCGCCTGGGACAGCGTCCTGGTGTCGGCAGCCACCATCGCCGTGCTCGTGGCGCTCGCCGTCGCCGGTTTCCGCCGCCGTGACGTGGCCGGGTAACCCCCGGGTTGAACGCCGGGTGGGTCCCCGGCAGCGGCTGCTAGTCTCCGGCGGCCGGTTCCGGCTCCCACGCCATGGCAGGTCCCACGACCTCCACAGCCTGGGACAGGGGGACACCCGAGCCGTCGCGCCGGCCATGCTCCTGCGGTAGTGACCGTGCCACGCCGGCCGCGGACGACGCCTTGGCCGGCCCATGTCCTGCCCAGCCCAGCAGGAGCGTGTCCTCGCCCTTCAGGAACCGGTGTGCCCGGACGCCCGCGGTGGCGCGTCCCTTGGCAGGATATTCATCGAAGGCGGTGACCTTGGCGGTCCCGGGCGCAGTGCCGGGAAGGGCGCCGTTGGTCCCCGCGATGGTGACCACGACGGCGGCGGCATCGTTCGGCTGGACCGCGCCGAAGAAGATCACCTGGTCACCCGCAGCCAGTTTGATGCCGGCCATGCCACCTGCGGTGCGCCCCTGGGGGCGGACGACGGCGGCGGGGAACTTCAGCAGTTGTGCCTGCCTGGTCACGAAGACCAGCTCGGCCTCATCCGTGCCGGCGGGAGCCACACCCACCACGAAATCCTTGTCCTTGAGGGTGATGACTTCCCAGTCTTCGCGGTTCAGCGGGTAGTCCGGCTGCACGCGCTTCACCACGCCTTGGGCGGTGCCGATGGCCAGGACCTCATCCAACCGGACGAATGCCACCAGGGACTCACCCTTGACCAGGGTGAGGAATTCCTTGGCCGGCACGCCGCCGGCCAGGTTGGGCAGCCCGGATACCGGCGGCAGGACGGGCATGTCCATGACCTGCAGCCGGAGCATGCGGCCCAGCGAGGTGACGGCCGCGATCTCGCCGCGGGCCGACGTCTTGACCACCGATGCGTACACGTCGTGCTTGTTCCGGGGCCCTGCTTCGGCGAGGGGCTCCTGGTTGCTGGTCCGCGCCACCTGCCCTGACGCGGTGAGGATCGCCCAGCAGGGGTCGTCGGCGATTTCCAGCGCCAGCGGGGCTGCCTTGCCCTTCCCGGGGGCCGCTGCGAGCTCGGCGGCGACCGTGGGGGACACGGCCTCGGATTCCAGCAGCACGGTCCGGCGCGGGGTGCCGTGTTCCTCGGCGATCGCGCCGAGTTCGTCGGAGACCACCGTGCGGAGCAGTTCCTCGGAGTCCAGGATGGCCTGCAGTTCCGCGATCTCGCGGCGGAGCTCGTCCTGCTCCTTTTCAAGCTCGATCCGGGAGTACTTGGTCAGCTGGCGCAGGCGCAGTTCCAGGATGTAGTTGGCCTGGACCTCGGTGAGGTCATAGATGGACATCAGCCGTTCGCGGGCGGCGGCGGCCTCGTCCGAGGACCTGATGATCTGGATGACTTCATCGATGTCCACAATGGCGATAAGCAGGCCCTCCACCAAGTGCAGGCGGTCCTTCTTCTTGCCCAGCCGGAAGACGGTGCGGCGGCGCACCACGTTGATGCGGTGGTTGACGTAGACCGAGAGGAGGTCCACCAGGCCCAGGGTTTGCGGCTGGCCGTCCACCAGGGTGACGTTGTTGATGCCGAAGGAGTCCTCCATCGGCGTGTAGCGGTACAGCTGCTGCAGGACGGCGTTGGGGTTGAAGCCGTTCTTCAGTTCGATGACCAGCCGCAGCCCATGTTTGCGGTCCGTGAGGTCCACGATGTCGCTGATGCCGGTCAGCTTCTTGGCGTTGACCGCGTCCTTGATCTTCTCGATGACCTTTTCCGGGCCCACCATGTACGGCAGTTCGGTGACCACCAGGCCGGTGCGGCGTGCCGTGAGCTGCTCGATCTCCACCTTGGCCCGCGTCTTGAAGGAGCCGCGGCCGGTGGCGTACGCGTCCCGGATGCCGTCCAGGCCCACGATCCTGCCGCCGCTTGGCAGGTCAGGGCCTGGCACGAACCGCATGAGGTCCTCCAGCGTGGCGTCCGGGTGGGCGATCAGGTGCCGGGCGGCCGCGATCACTTCCACCAGGTTGTGCGGGGCCATGTTGGTGGCCATGCCGACGGCGATGCCGGTGGCCCCGTTCACCAGCAGGTTGGGGAAGGCTGCCGGCAGGACGTCCGGCTGCGTCAGCTGGTTGTCGTAGTTCGGGACGAAGTCCACCACGTCTTCATCGAGGTGGTTGGTGAGTGTGAGGGCCGCCGCCGCCATCCGTGCCTCGGTGTACCGCGGCGCGGCCGGGCCGTCGTCGAGCGAGCCGAAGTTGCCGTGCCCGTCAATCAGCGGCAGCCGCAAGGAGAAGTCCTGGGCCATGCGCACCATGGCGTCATAGATGGCTGCGTCCCCGTGCGGGTGCAGCTTGCCCATCACCTCGCCCACCACGCGGGCACTTTTGACGTGGCCGCGGTCCGGGCGCAGGCCCATGTCGCTCATCATGTACAGGATGCGGCGCTGCACCGGCTTGAGCCCGTCGCGGGCGTCCGGGAGTGCCCTGGAGTAGATCACCGAGTACGCGTACTCCAGGAAGGAGCCCTGCATTTCGGACGTGACATCGATATCGACGATGTTCTCCGTGTAGGTGTCTTCCACGATGGGTTTTGAACTTTGGCGGCGGGCCATGGGGTTTGGTGGATCCTTCTGGGGGTGCTTGCAGCTTTTCGGGCATGCTGCGAGTTCTTGGCTAGGCTAAGCCTATGGTGGATCAGCCCGGGGACGGCGAATATCCGGAACATTGGGAGGCCGATGTCGTCCTGCGTGACGGCGGAACGGCGCACCTGCGGCCCATCCACCCGTCGGATGCCGACGCTGTCCAGGCCTTCCATACCGGGCAGTCGCAGAATTCAATCTACATGCGCTTCTTTGCGTTCAAGGCCAGGCTGTCCGCCAAGGAACTCAAGCGCTTCACTGAGGTCGACTACAGGGACCGGGTGGCGTTCGTCATCACCATCCACGGCGAGATCATCGGTATCGGCCGCTACGACCGCCTCACCGACCCCACCGAAGCAGAGGTGGCCTTCAACATCGCCGACGCCCACCAGGGCAGGGGCATCGGCTCCATCCTGCTGGAGCACCTGGCCGCCGCCGCGCACGAAAACGGGATCCGCAAGTTCACCGCCGAGGTGCTGCCGGAGAACCGCAAGATGCTGATGGTGTTCTCCGACGCCGGCTACGACGTCAAGCGGCATTTCGATGACGGCGTCGTCAGCCTTGAGTTCAACGTGGAGCCTACCGAGAAATCGCGTGCCGTCATGGAATCCCGCGAACACCGCGCCGAGGCGAGGAGCGTCCGGGGCCTGCTGGCGCCGTCGTCCGTTGCCGTCATCGGTGCCAGCCGCAAGTGGGGCACCGTGGGGTACCAGCTGCTGGAGCACATCATCGAGGGCGGCTTCCACGGGTCCGTATACGCGATCAACCCGGAGGCGCTGGAACTGGCGGGAATGATGTCCTACGGAAGGCTCTCCGAAGTTCCCGAACCCGTCCAGCTGGCCATCGTCGCCGTTCCTTACGAGGAGGTGGCCGGCGTCATGGAAGACTGCGCAGCCGCCGGGGTCAAGGGCGTGGTGATGGCCACGGCAGGCTTCGCGGACGACGGCGAACGCGGCCTCCTGCGGCAGCGCGCCATGGTGCGCCAGGCCAGGGCCAACGGGATGCGCGTGATCGGCCCGGCGTCGCTGGGCATCGCCAACACGCACCCGGACGTGTCGCTGAATGCGTCGATGGCTCCCACCATGCCGCTGCGTGGCGGGCTGGGCCTGTTCAGCCAGTCAGCGGCGATCGGCGTCTCGCTGTACGCGGCGTCCAGCCGGCGCCGCCTGGGGCTCTCCAGCCTGCTCTCGGCCGGCAACCGGGCAGACGTTTCGGGCAACGACATGATGCAGTACTGGGAGGACGACGGCGACACCACCGCCGTGGGCCTGTACCTGGAGTCCATTGGCAACCCGCGCAAGTTCTCCAGGATCGCCCGGCGCCTGGCCCGCACCAAGCCGGTGATCGTTGCCAAGTCGGACACCATGGGATTGCGGCTGCCGCCCGGGCACGCCGTCCGGACCACGCAGGCACCGGCCGGTGCCCTGGACGCCATGCTGCGCCAGTCGGGCGTGATCCGCGTGGAAACCGTGGAAGAACTCGTGGACGTCGCCCAGGTGGTGTCGGGCCAGGCGCTTCCGGCCGGGCCCGACGTCGCCATCTTCAGCAACTCCCAGGCCCTCGGCAACGTGGTGGCGGACAGCGCAGTGGCGCACGGGCTGGGCGTTGCCCAGGTGGTCTCCGGCCTCGACCTGGACACGGGCCAATCGGTGGCGCTGCCAGCGCTGCGGAAGGCACTCCTTGACGCCCTGGCCTCGGATACCGTGCACGCCGCCGTCGCAGCCCTGCTGCCCGCAAGGGGCTTGACCGTAGACGCCGTGGCCCGGGTCCTGGCGGAGTGTGCGGCCGCCGCGGGGAAACCGGTGGTGGCTGCCTTCACCGGCATCCTGGACCCCGCCATCAACGTGGAGGGCCTGGTGGGCGCCGACGGGTCCACTGTTCCCTGCTTCTCCAACCCCGGCGCCGCCGTTGCTGCCCTTGCCGCCGTGGTGCGGTATGCGGAGTGGGCTGCCCGCGACCAAGGACACTTCGTGGAACCGGCCGGCTGCGATCCCCGCAAGGCCGAGGCCGAACTCGACGAGCTGCTGCGGGACGTCACCGGTGAACAGCTCAAGCAACTGGAACCGGCAGCAGCGGCGTCCCTCCTGGGGCACTACGGCATCACCGTCCTGCCGTCGACAGCCTTCAACACACCGGATGAGGCCGTGCAGGCCGCGGAAGCCCTCGGCTGGCCCGTCGTACTGAAGACCACGGACCCGGCCCTCCGGCACCGGCTGGACCTGGGCGGGGTACGCCTCGGCATCGAGGACGCCGAGTCGCTGCGCCAGAACGTGGCGCAGATGCGGCGGGCGCTCGCGGCCTACGGTGACCCGGCCCTTGAGGTCCAGTCCATGGCACCGGTGGGCCAGGCCTGCACTTTCCGGGCCATCGAAGACCCGTTGCTTGGCCCGGTGATCTCGTTCGGCCTCGCCGGTGACGCCGTCAACCTGCTCGACGACTGGGCTCACCGGGTTCCGCCGCTGTCCGCCGCCGACGTCCACGACTTCATCCGTGCCCCCAGGGCATCAAGGAAACTGTTCGGGTACCAAGGGCTGCCGGCCGTTGATGTGCCGGCCCTTGAGGACCTGGCCGCCAGGCTGGCCTGGATGAAGGACAACCACCCGGAGATCGCGCTCGTGGAATTCAACCCCGTCCTGTGCGGCACGTCCGCGGCCACGATCCTCGCCGCTGACGTGCGGATTGGCAACGCGGCGCAGCGGACAGACAGTGCCCGCAGGGCAATGCTGGGCTGAGGCGGTTAGCAAGTGACCGGCCGATCTGTGAAAATGGGGGCATGAGCTTCCAGCCTCCCGCGTCGGCGCCCGAAACGCCCGGCAATGAAAACCAGGCACTCCGCCAGCACAGCTCACACCACCACGGACTCCAGGGCCAGAGCCTCGAAGACGCGCTGCAGAAGGCCGGCTTCTACCCGCGACTGGTCTCCGACGTCGTTGACGACGCCCTGGATGGTCGGGACTGCGTAGCGCACCTGGTGCACCTGGAAACCCATTTTGACCGGGCGGAGGTGCGGCGCCACATCACGGTGCTGGTGCTCACCGCGGACATGCTGGTCATCACCCACGTGGACGACCAGCAGCTGGACGAGGCGGGGGAGCAGATCGTCGCGCAGATCTCCACCGAATCAGTTCCCGTGGCCCAGATCCGCTCCGTGGTCCTGAGCTACATGTACGCCCAGCCGCAGAACTACAAGCCCTCGGATCCCGTCCGCGAATTGACCCTGTCGATTGCGTGGTCCGGCGGGCAACGCCTGGACATGGGTCCCGCCAGCTGCGGGGACCCGCAGTGCGAAGCGGACCACGGCTACACGGGCACCATCGCGCAGGAAGACATCGTGCTCCGCATCAGCGCCGAGGCCGACGGGCTGCAGGCCGTGCAGGACGCCAAGCTTTTTGCCCGGGCCCTGCGCGCCGTCAACACCGCATCGGCAGCGCCCGTGCCCCACGTGCAGTCCATGGCTCCCCGTCCGCGGTCCGGGGTGTTCGGAAACCGGCTCAGCCGCGGGCACCAGCAGCGCTGAGATGCCCGAAGCCAGCCACCAAGCCGAACAAACTCCCGCTTCCGGATACACCCCCGATCTTCCGCCCGCTCCTGCCTACGGGCACCGTTCCGTCGCCGAAGTCCTGACCAGTGCTGCGGCGAGCCTGGGGATGGAAGGCTTCGACAACACCTTGGGCCTCCCCGCCGCCAGCCGTGTCTGCGTGGTCCTCGCCGACGGCCTGGGCAGGAACCTGCTAAAGCAGAAAGCCGCCCACACCCCCTTCCTGCGTTCGGTGGTCCAGGCAGGCCAGGGCGACGTCCCTGTATGGCTGGACTCGGCGTTTCCTTCCACCACGGCCGCAGCGTTGGCCAGCTTCGGGACCGGCCTCCCCGCCGGCCAGCACGGCATGGTGGGGTACGACGTCCTGGACCCAGGGCAGGACAAGGTAGTCAACCTCCTGGGCAACTGGGACCCCGGCGTCGATCCGGCCACCTGGCAGCCGTTCCCCACGGTCTTTGAGCGGGTGGCCGGGCAGGCGGATGTCAGCACCGTCAGCCTCGCCCAGTTCAACGGTTCGCCCATGACCCGGGCCGCCCTGCGCGGCGGCAGGTTCATCTCCGGAACCACCGCCCATGCCCGCACCGGCGCTGCCGCCGACGCCATGGCGGGCGCCGGTCCATCCCTGATGTACTTCTACGTGAATGAGCTGGATAAAGCCGGCCACCGCTACGGCTGCCGGTCGGAACAGTGGGAACACCAGTTGGAGGAGCTCGACGCCACGGTCAAGCGGCTCAACTCCTCACTGCCCGCCGGGACCACGATCCTGCTCACCGCAGACCACGGCATGCTCGACATTCCCGAGTCCCAGCGGATCGACTTCTCCGCCGACTCTGCGCTGGTTGACGGCGTCCGGCATACTGCCGGCGAACCCCGGATGGTCCACCTGTACCTCGAAGAGACGCACCTGGACGGCTCTGCCGGCCGGGAACGGCTGGTGGCTGCCTGGAAATCAAGGTTTGGCGACCGGGTATGGGCCTTCACCCGGGAAGAAGCAATCGCCGGGGGACTTTTTGGTGACGTCCGGCCTGCCGTGGAGGGCAGGATCGGTGACGTCATGATCGCGGCGCGGGACGCCGTCGCCCTCTATGACGGGCGGCGCATGCGGCCCACCGCCATGGAAGTGGTAGGCCAGCACGGCTCCCTGACCAAAGCCGAGCGTGAGGTCCCGCTGCTCTGTTTTGCAGCCGACGGAAGGAGCCGCCGGCGTGGCTGAACTCATTTTCTTTTCCGGCACCATGGACTGCGGAAAATCCACGCTGGCCCTGCAGATGGACTACAACCACCGGGCACGCGGCCGCGGCGGTGTGCGGTTCAGCCGCAACGACCGCGCCGGCGAATCCCGCATCTCCAGCCGGCTGGGCCTGGAGACGGACGCCGTGGAGGTGCTGGACAGCACGGACTTCTGGGAGGAAGTCATGGTCCGGCGCACCCAGGGCAGGCGGGTGGATTACCTTATCTGCGATGAAGCCCAGTTCTACACCCCCGTGCAGGTGGAGCAACTGGCCAAGGTGGTGGACGAGATCGACGTCGACGTCTTCGCATTCGGCATCACCGCCGACTTCCGCACCCGTTTGTTCCCCGGGTCCCAACGCCTTATTGAGCTGGCTGACCGGGTGCAGGTGCTCCAAGTGGAGGCGCTGTGCTGGTGCGGCCGCCGGGCCACGCACAACGCCAGAACGGTCGACGGCGTCATGGTCACCGAGGGTGCGCAGGTGGTGGTCGGCGACGTGGACATGGTGGCCGACGCCGCCACCGCGCAGGCTGCCGAACACGTCCCCGTGGTGGGTTACGAGACGCTGTGCCGCCGGCATTTCATGCGCAGGGTGACGGCGCACGGCGCCAAACTGATGGCCCAGCAGGACGAATTGCTGCCGTTCGAAGTGGACGCCTGCCTCTGGCGCGGTTCAGGTGGACCAGGGGAGCCCCGCGGGACGTAAGTGTCCGCGCAGACCCGGTGGTTGAGCCTGCCGGTAGTGGGCTTGTCGAAGCCTGTTCAGTCTTGGTGCCCGGTTGTCGTGGCCGGCCCCTAAATCTCGGACCTTGAATGTCGTACCCCGTTGCCATGATGGGTTTATGGGGAAAGCGGCGGTGGTGGGGGCGTTGGCGGATATTCGTGCTGCCCTTGCGGTGTTGGTTGCCGAGGTGGACGGGTGTGGTGCGGAGCCGTTCTCGGTGGCTGATCCGTTGGCTGGGTTGGCGGATGGTTGCCTTGATGTTCTGGCCGGTGTCCGTGAGGTGGAGGCCCGGGTCGCTGGTTTGAAGGCGCGGGCTGCGGTGGCGTTTGCGGATGCTGCGGGTGTTGTGGCGGGGCCGGGGGTGCCGGTGGTGGCGCAGGAGATGGCGGTCGCGGCGGAGGTTGGGTGTGTGCTGGCGCTTGGTCCGCGGGCTGCGTCTTCGTTCCTGGCCACCTCGCAGGCTGTGGTCAAGGGGTTGCCGCGGACTGCGGCTGCTTTGAACGACGGGACCCTGTCCTGGCAGCACGCCACGGTGATGGCCGATGAAACGGCCGGGCTGGATGCTGCGGGGGCGGCGGGGTTGGAGGCCCATTTCCTGGACCCCGATGCACCGGATCCGGCCCGGGGGTGTGCGGTGGGGGAGTTGCCGGCGCACCGGTTCCGGGCCAAGGCCAGGGTTTGGCGGGAACGCCACCATGCCGCGAGCATCAAACAACGTCACGCCAAGGGGGTGGTGGACCGGCGGGTGGAGTACCGGCCGGACCGGGACGGAATGGCCTGGCTCGCCGCGTATCTGCCCGCGGACCAGGCAGCAGCGGGCTGGAACCGGCTGACCGCTGTGGCCCGCGGCGTGCAGGGACCCGGCGAGGCCAGGACCCTCACCCAGCTCCGGGCCGATGTGTTTGCCACGTCCCTTCTGACCGTCGGTCTGAGCACGGGACAGGCTGCCGGGAGGAACGCGGGGCCAGGCGAAGGTTGCACCAGCCCCGATGACCTCGAGAGGCCTGCCGATGTCCCGCCTGATGCGGTCCGGGCGCAGGTGTTGGTGACCGTGCCGGTGTTTTCGTTGCTCGGGTTGACGGATGAGGCGGCGGTGCTGGATGGGTATGGGCCGATTCCGGCTTCGATGGCCCGCCGGTTGGTCGCGGAGGGTGCGGGCTCGTTTTACCGGGTGCTCGTGGATCCGCGGGACGGGGCACCGTTGGAGATCGGCAGGGCCAGTTACCGGGTGGGCAAGGCGATGCGGAACTGGCTCCGGCTCCGGGATGGTAAGTGCCCGTTCCCCGGCTGCAGCAACAGCTCACTGGACACGGAGGCCGATCACATCCTGGCCTGGGCCAACGGCGGGACCACCGGAGTCAGCAACTTGGGACAGCCCTGCCCGAAACACCACCGGCTCCGGCACACCACCGGCTGGAAACCCACCCCGGCCAGCAAGACCGAACCACCGGGCTGGACCTCACCGGCCGGCCGCCACTACCACAGCGAACACCAAGACTGGCAACCACCCGTGTGGCCCAGGGGATGGCCGGGAGGGATACCTGCACACCCACGCGTGAACGCCGTCGCTGGGACAGGCGGAGCCAACGCCACCAGGCGGATCTACTGCCTGCGCCGGTAGCGGATGTGGGTTGCCAACGGCGAGTGAAGCACCTCGACGGGTTCGAAGTCGAAAGACTCAATGCCGTCGAAGATACGTTCGCCCGAACCGAGAAGCACCGGGGCGATGTCGAGCGTCAATTCGTCCACGACGCCGGCAGCCAGTGCTTGGCGGACGGTCGAGGCTCCACCTGCGATGTCCACGCCCTTGTCTCCGGCGGCTTGGGACGCGGCAGCATAGGCGGCGTCGAATCCCTCGGTGACGAAGTGGAACGTGGTCCCGCCCTCCATCTGGATCGGGTCATGCTCATAGTGGGTGAGGACGAAAACGGGTGCGTGATAAGGCGGTTCCGGCCCCCACCAGCCGTTCCATTCCCCACTCCACTCACCGCGGATGGGACCGAACATGTTCCGGCCCATCACATAGGCGCCGCGAGGCCGCATGAGCCAATTGGCGGCGACCTGGTTGGTTTCGGTGGCCCGGGGGTCGCCGATATGCCAGCCATGCAGCTCGAGCCCGCGTTTACCCAGCGGGTTTTCGCGGCTCTGGTCCGGTCCGGCGACAAAGCCGTCCAGCGAAATGGACATATGGCAGGTTGTGTCCGGCACCGAGAACCTCCTGGTAATTGCGCTTTACACGCGGCCGCGTGCTGGGGATCCTAGCACGTGCCCAAGTCCATCAGGGGCTGCGAGAAAAGCTCCTAGTCGCTTCGGGTTCCAAAAACGATCTCATCCCACGACGGGACGCTGGATCGCTTTGGCTTAACCGACCGTTCCGGCGCCTCGGCCTCCGGAAGTTGGCCAGTGGCGGGGGAAGCGTCGTCCGGCTTCGCCGTGGTGCGGCGGGCGTTCCCGCCAAGCAACTCATCCAGCCCGGCGCCTGGTGCTGCACCTTGGCTGCCGCCCGAAGGTTTCTGCGGGGACGCGGCAATCGTGATTTCCCTCGTGTCCGTGCTGACACCGTCGTGAAGCCGCAAAGCATCGTCCTGGATGTCGCGGTGCGGCGGGATAAGGCTGAGCCTGGACAGCATGGACGGCCTGGCATCCCTGCGGCGGATAAACGAATCACCTTGGGCTGCCGGTCCGTCACGCTGGTCGTCCTGGGGCTCCGGTTCGTTTGACTCTGGTTCGGGAACCACCTCGGACGGGCGGGGATGGGCCGCCGGTACCCCATGGGTCAGCAGCAGCGCCAAGGCGTCATCAGAATCTTCGTCGACGCCTATCCGCTGGCCACGCCGCGACCGCAGCATATCCAGGAGGCCGTCGGACTCCTTGCCTGACTCCTGGGCCGTGGCGCCTGGGCTGCCGGACGCCTTAGACGAATCCGCGTCGGTTTCAAAGTCGAAGGGGCGGTCCGATACAGCGGTGAGGCGGCGGGCCGGAACAGGTCCGTCCAGCGGCTCAAGCTCACTCAATTGCTGTGCCCACCGGTTGGTGTTCTGCAGCGACTTGCGTGCCGGACTGAACGTCCACAGGGCCGGAGGCTCCTCGCCAATGCCGGAGGTCCCGCCCGGTTTGGCCTCAAAACTCGCGGATACCGTCCAGGTGCCGTCCTGGCGCCGCCACGAATCCCATTCCACCGTCGCAGGATCAATGCCGTGTGCGGACAACCGGTGGGAAACCATGTCGTCCAGGGTGGCCGGGGAATCGCCGAACGCGGACCGGTAGATGTCGTGGCCGGGAGAGGGCGCCGCTACTTCGACTTTCCGCGCCTGCTGCGCAACGTATTCGCGCTCGGCGAGGACCGGACCTTCGTAACGCTCCACCTTGGCCAGCGGCATGCCGGACAACTCGGCCACGTCGGCAGCGGTGGCACCGGCGCGGATCCGGGCCTGAATATCCCTCGGGGACATCGGAACGGCCGGCCGCTCCGCCCGCGGTTTGGCCGCTGACCGGCTGGCCGTCCTGAGGGCCTCATCGATCGGCAGCTGGAACATCTCGCCGCCGGCCCCGCTCAACAGGAGATGCGTCCCGTCGTCGTGCACGCCTACAAGCCGTAGATCCTGCATACAAATCCTCCACCCTGGCATTACTATCAATCGAAACTCTGCCACCCGGTGGCGCGGAATTGGCTCAAGGGGCAGGGCGCGCCGTGATTTTCCGCCTGATTCCGGCTCGAAGAGTCAGGGACCGCCCTGCGCGGAGGAGGAGAACCCGCAGGCGGGGGAGGCTGCCGCGGATACTTGTTTGCTCAGCCCCGGGTCAGGGCGGCGGTCAGCTTGTCAGGATGCCGGGTGGAGGCGAGCCAGTACGGAGTGCGGTCGGCCGGGTCGGTGATCTCGATCTTCACGACGGGGTCGATCCAGCCCCTGATGCAGAGGTAGGCGAGCCCGTTGAGCCTCGTGCCCCGCTCTGCCGTGGCCTCCCCGGAGGTGAACGGCTCAACGCTGCCGACGAATTTGCGGTCGATGCTGGCCCGTCCGACCGTCAGTGCGTCGCTGGTAACGGTGATGGTGGGCGTGGACAGGACCAGGAGCACGCTGATGATGGCGAGGAGCACCACCGCCGCGGTATACCCGGCCGCCATGCTGATGGGTGCGAAGACCAGGATGCCGGCCGCGGAGACGCCCACGGCAATGACCCAAATCCAGGCGTTGGGCCAGAGCTTCTCCTGGTACGTGACAGGTGTCCCGGCCGAGGGGGTGCTGGGAACGGACGCTGGCGTGCTTGATTCGGGCATATGCCAAGCTTTCCACCTTTGGTCCGCTATTTCATCTTGGGTGCCGCGGCTCCGGATCCTGCCATCTGGGACTGGTGCGGGGGCGCGGGTTAGAGTGAGTGACTGTGACTGAACATCCCACTGCAGCAGACCTCGTCCCGGACACGGCATCCCCGGCCGCACCTACCGTGCAGGTCCAGTTGAAGATGCTGGATCCGGACCTGGAAGCTCCTTCCTACGCACACCCGGGCGACGCCGGAGCGGACCTTCGCGCGCGCGAAGACGTGGTCCTGCTGCCGGGGGAGCGCAAACTGGTCCCCACGGGTGTGGCCATTGCCCTGCCCTACGGGTTCGTCGCCCTGATCCACCCGCGCTCCGGACTCGCCACCAAGCACGGGCTGACAATCGTAAACGCACCCGGCACCGTGGATGCCGGCTACCGCGGAGAGATATCGGTTACCCTGCTGAACACCGACTCGTCCCAGCCGATCGAGCTGCGCCGCGGCGATAGAATTGCCCAGATGGTTATCCAGCGGGTGGAACACGCGCACTTCATTCCTGTCAGCGAATTGAGCGGTTCCGTGCGCGGCGCGGGAGGCTTCGGCTCCACCGGCGGGTTCAACGTTCCCGGAGCCTGACACCTCCACCCACAACCGCTGCCACGCCAGCGCGAACGACGGCGGGACCTGGTCCCGGCCGGCAGATTTTGAGAACTGGCACATTCTAGGAACGAAGGAGTCACCCATGGTCTTTGGGCTCGGCAGGAAAGCCAAGAAGGAAGAGCCGGCGCAACCGGCCGAAGAGCTGACGGCAGCGGAATCCGAAGAAGGCCCAACCGCCGCTTCAACGCGCAGCCAGGATGGCCCCTTCGACGAATCCGAGGTAGGCAGCCGGGACGGCTTCGTGGACCTCGGTGCCCTGCTGATCACGCCCAGCGAGGGACTCCAGCTCCGCCTCGAGGTTGAAGAGGCGACGCAGCGGGTGGTGGCCGTAACCCTTGACCTGAACGGATCCAGCCTTCAACTGCAGGCGTTCGCCGCCCCCAAGACAGAAACGCTGTGGGACGAAATCCGCGAACAGATCGGCCAGTCGGTCGGCGCCCAGGGCGGCCAGGTCGAGGAGGTGGAGGGCGCGTTTGGCACGGAGCTGGTTGCCAAACTCCCAGCCGGGCTTCCGGACGGCAGCCAGGGCTACCGCGTGGCCCGTTTCATCGGCGTCGATGGTCCGCGCTGGTTCCTGCGCGGCGTCCTGGGTGGACCCGCAGCCTTGGAGCGACCCGCCGCCGAACCGTTGGAGACCCTGTTCCGGAAGGTGGTGGTGGTCCGGGGCGACAGCCCCATGCCGCCGCGGGATCTCCTGCAGCTGCGGCTGCCCAAGGATGCCTCCGCTACTCCTCCGCCCGCCGGTCCCACATTGGAGGAACCAGAACGTGGTCCCGAAATCACCCAAATCGGCTGAGGCCGCACATGGCGGACCCGCCCAGGCGTCCGGTGGGCTGACCCCATTGGCCCAACTCCCGGACAAGGGACGCGTGCTGTGCCAGGGGCACATCGAATCTGTGACTTTCGTACCCGCGGACCGGACGGCAGAGTTCATTGCCATCGTCTCCGAGACCGGAACCGGACGGCCGGGCCCCGGCCCCGGACGGAACAAGCCCGCACGGCTCCGCATCGTGTGGCTGGGCCGACGACGGGTGCCGGGCATCGAAGCGGGCGCCGAGATCCGGGTCGAAGGAATGCTTGCCCGCGGCAAGGACATGCCCACCATCTTTAATCCCCGTTACGAGATCATGTCCCGCCAGGAGCACGAATGACCGAGCAGCAGCCCGAACAGTCCTCCGAAAACGCCGCCCCGGGCCGGCGGCAGGGTACGGACCCGTCACCGGCAGCCGCGCCGTCGCCGGTAGCCGGGCTGGCCGCGGAGTACGCGGCCAAGGCGGGGCTCCACCGCACCCACGACGGCAGGGTGGACGTCCTGCGAAGCGCCGGGGGAGTCCAGGGCATTGCGGAAAGCATTGTTCCCGGGTTGGTTTTCCTCGTGGCGTTCACCGTGACACGGGAGCTCACACTCTCCCTGGTTGCTGCCTTGGCATCGGCAGCTGCGTTCACCATCGCCAGGCTGGCACAACGGCGCCCCCTGACCCAGGCCTTGGCGGGCGTGGTGGGCGTCGGCATTTCGGCATGGCTGGCCAACACCACCGGGAAGGCTGAGGATTTCTACCTGCCCGGCTTCTTCACCAACGCCGCCTACATCCTGGCGATGGTGGTTTCAATCATCGTTAAATGGCCGGTCGCCGGGCTCCTCTTCGGTTTCATCCGCAACGAGGGAGTGGAATGGCGCAAAGACCCGGACCGGGTCAAGGCCTACCGGCTGGGCACCTGGATCATCGTTGCGGTCTTGGGGCTCCGGCTCATCGTGCAGGTTCCCCTGTACCTGATGGGCTCAGACGGCCTGGCCGCCCTCGCCACGACGCGCCTGATCATGGGCGCGCCCCTGTACATTCTTGGAGTGTGGGTGGCGTGGCTCGTCACCCGCCCGGCTCCGGCCGAAGCCGAAGACCGGGCAGGCGCCGGCCAGGACACCTGATGCCCCCAGCCGCCTGAGGACCCAGGGCCCGGGGCACCTAGCCGTCGAAGCCGTCGTCGTCCGGCACCGGACCGTATTCGCTTGCGGCATGCTGGACGCCGACGGCGGGCTGCGGCGGGGTGCCGGCGTCGATGCTGCCGGGAGCCGAGGAGAGAAGCTCACGCAACCTGTCCTCGGCGGCGATCGTGGTGACGAAGAAGAGTTCGTCGCCGCCGTCAATGACATCGTCCCGGCTCGGGGTGATGGGGGCCTGGTCGCGGAGGATTGCCACCAGGGTGGCGTCTTCCGGCCAGTGGATGTCCCCAACGGTCATGCCGATAACGTGCGAGTCGTGCGGCACTGTGAACTCCACCAGCGATGCAACGCCGGTCTGGAGCGTCAGAAGCCGGACAAGGTCGCCGATCTCAACGGCTTCCTCCACCAGGGCAGTCATCAGCTGCGGGGTGTTGACCGCCACGTCCACGCCCCAGGAGTCGTTGAACATCCAGTCGTTCTTGGGGTTGTTGACCCGGCCAACGGTACGGCCCACGCCGAACTCCGTCTTCGCCAGCAGCGACACCACCAGGTTGACCTTGTCATCACCCGTAGCGGAAACCACGACGTCGGCATCTTCCACCTTGGCGCCCTGGAGCGTCGAGAGCTCACATGCATCACCCACCAGCCAATGGGCACCGCGCAGGCCGCTGCGCCCGATCACTTCCGGCTTCAGGTCGATCAGGAGGATCTCATGCTTGTGCGCCAGCAACTCCCGGGCAATGGATGATCCGACGCTGCCGGCGCCGACGATGACTACTTTCACTGATACTCCTTGGCAGGGGCTTTGGCGAGGATCTGGGCGATCAGGGCGCTGCGGTCCACCTGCAGCATGGCGTGCACGGTATCGCCGTCCTGGTACGCGGTGCCCGCGTCCGGCAGCAGGCCTTCGCCGAACCGCGTGAGATAGGCCACGCGGACACCGGCTGCCTTCTCGATGCTGCTGATCCGGTGCCCGATCCAGCCACCGTCCAGGTCCAGCTCAGCCAGGACCAGGCGCCCGGAGGGTTCGCGGAAATCGCCGGCGAGGTGCTGCTCCGGCAGGATCCGACGCAATACCTGGTCCGCGCTCCAGCGGACGGCTGCCACGGTGGGAATGCCCAGGCGCTGGTAAATCTCGGCACGTCCCGGATCGTAGATCCTGGCAACCACGTGCGGGACATGGAACGTCTCGCGGGCCACGCGGGTGGCCAGGATGTTCGAATTGTCGCCGCTGGACACCGCCGCGAAGGCATAGGCTTCACCGACGCCGGCCTGCTTCAGGGTGTCCCGGTCGAATCCCACCCCCGTGACCTTCCGGCCCGTGAACCCCTGGCGGAGCCGGCGGAACGCTCGGTCGTCCTGGTCGATGATGGCCACGGAATGGCCGGCATCCTCCAGCGTGTGCGCCAGCGTTGCCCCCACCCGGCCACATCCCATGATCACGAAATGCGCCACCGTATCTCCTCTGTATGTACGTCACGATCGTGCAGCTAGAACTCTACCGGCACGTCCGCGGTTCGGCCCGGCCCGGCTCCGTCATGACATCGTCCGCGATTCCGACTAGCTTTGTGGGGTGTTGACAATACTGAACGCCGTCAAACGCGTGCTGGTGGGCAGGCCTTTCCGGAATGACCGCCTTGCCCATACCCTGCTGCCGAAAAAGATCGCACTGCCGATCTTCGCGTCGGACGCGTTGTCGTCCGTTGCCTATGCCCCGGATGAGATCCTGCTGACCCTTGCCTTGGCCGGCGTCAGTGCGGTGGCGATTTCACCGCTGGTGGGCCTGGCCGTGATGGTGGTCCTGCTGACCGTCGTTGCCTCCTACCGGCAGAACGTCCACGCCTATCCCTCCGGCGGAGGCGACTATGAGATTGCCAACGTGAACATGGGAAAGTACGCGGGCCTGACTGTTGCCTCCGCGCTGCTGGTGGACTACGTCCTGACGGTTGCCGTGTCCATGTCCTCGGCCGCGGCGTACCTCACCACAGCTGTACCGTCGCTGCACGGCCAGCAGGCAATCATTGCCACCATCGGCGTCGTCATCCTTGCCTTGGTGAACCTGCGCGGCATCAAGGAAGCGGGCAGCGTCTTCGCGGTCCCCACGTACATCTTCATGGCCTCCATCCTGGGCATGACCGCGGTAGGCATCTTCCAGGCGGCCACCGGGCAGCTTGGCCAGGCGCCGTCTGCAGCCTTCACCATCGTCCCGACCGAAGGCTTCGACCAGGGCCTCGTGGGCCTCGCCGGTGCCTTCCTGCTCCTGCGGGCTTTCTCCTCCGGCGCCGCGGCACTGACGGGTGTCGAAGCGATCAGCAACGGCGTTCCCAACTTCCGGCACCCCAAAAGCAAGAACGCGGCAACCACCCTGCTGCTCCTGGGCATCATCGGTGCCGCGATGCTCGCAGGCATCATCTACCTGGCGAACGCCACGAAGGTCCACATCGTGCTGGACCCGGCCAAGGAGTTCCTGCTCGACGGCAAGCCGCTGCCCGAGGGCTACATCCAGAACCCCGCCATCAGCCAGATCGCACAGACCATCTTCGGCCCCGGTTCCATCCCGTTCTACATCGTGGTGGCAGCCACCGGCGTCATCCTGGTGTTCGCCTCCAACACCGCCTTCAACGGCTTCCCCGTGCTGGGCTCCATCCTGGCGCAGGACGGCTACCTGCCCCGGCAGCTGCGCACCCGCGGCGACAGGCTCGCCTTCAGCAACGGCGTGCTGGCCCTTGCCGCCGGCGCCCTGGTGCTGATCATCTCCTTCGACGCCGACGTCACCAAGCTGATCCAGCTCTACATCGTGGGCGTCTTCATCTCCTTCACCCTCAGCCAGCTCGGCATGATCAGGCACTGGGGCC
This sequence comes from Arthrobacter sp. 135MFCol5.1, assembly GCF_000374865.1. Taxonomy (GTDB): domain Bacteria; phylum Actinomycetota; class Actinomycetes; order Actinomycetales; family Micrococcaceae; genus Arthrobacter. Next base: position 485,981 of record NZ_KB895453.1, read on the forward strand.
GCGAACTCAAACTCGTCAAGGACAAGGCCGTCCGGCGCCGGATGCTGAAATCCCGCACCATCAACACCATCGGGTTCGGCATGACCGGCCTGGTGCTGGTCATCGTCCTCATCACCAAGTTCCAGCAAGGCGCCTGGATCGCACTGCTGGCCATGTTCATCCTCTTCCTGATCATGTGGAGCATCCGGGCGCACTACGACAATGTGGCCAAGGAACTTGCCGTGGACGAGGACTCCTCGCCGCGCGCGCTGCCCACCCGGGTCCACGCCGTGCTGCTGGTCTCGCACGTCCGCAAGCCCGTGCTGCGTGCCCTGGCCTACGCCCGCGCGTCCAGGCCCTCACGGCTGGACGCCATTACGGTGGACATCGATCCGGAAGAGACCGCCCACACCATTACCGACTGGGAGAAGCTCGAAATCCCGGTCCCGCTGACGGTCCTTGCCAGCCCGTACCGCGAGACGGTCACGCCCATCATGGACTACGTCAAGCAAATGCGCCTTGACTCCCCGCGGGACCTCATCGTGGTCTACATTCCGGAATACGTCGTGGGCAAATGGTGGGAGCAGCTGGTGCACAACCAGACCGCGCTGCGGATCAAGACCCGGCTGCACTTCGAACCCGGCGTCATGGTGGCCAGCGTTCCCTGGCAGCTCAAATCATCCGAAGAAGCCAAGAATCTGCAGGACGTCCAGTGACCGCAAGAACCTCGCCCACGGCAGTGCCGGCATCCGACCAGGCCGGCCACGCCGGCGAAGAAGCCGTGCTCGACGTCGGGCCGGTTGCCCACGGCGGGCACTGCGTGGCCCGCCACGAAGGCCGGGTGGTCTTTGTCCGGCACGCCATCCCCGGCGAAAAGGTCCGTGTCCGGCTGACCGATGCCGGCGACCACGCCAAGTTCTGGCGGGCGGACGCCGTGGAGATCCTCGAAGCGTCACCGGACCGGGTGGAGCACTTCTGGCACCTCGCCGATTCAGCCCGGGCCTGGGGCCACGGCCATCCGCCGGTGGGCGGCGCCGAATTCGGGCACATCACGCTGGCCCGGCAGCGGCAACTCAAAGCGGACGTCCTGGCCGAGCAGCTCACCCGGCTCGCCGGCGTTGACCCTGCACCGTCTGTGTGGGCCGGCAGCGTCGAAGCCGTGGGGGAGGCGCACGACGACGGCTCCGGCCTCGGGTGGCGGACACGGGCGAGCTTTTCGGTCACCCCCGGCGGCAAGCTGGGGATGCACGCGCACCGTTCCGGGCATATCGTTCCGGTGCGGGATATGCCGCTGGCCACGGAAGCGGTCAACGCCCTCCGCCTGTGGGAGCTGGACCTGCAGGGCATCGAACGCGTTGAGGTGGCGGCTCCGGCGAACGGCTCCCGCCCACTGGTGCTCCTGGCTCCGGCGCCGGGAACCAAGGACAAGCGGCTGCGGGCCATTGCCGCCGGACTGCCGGCGGAGGTATCCGTGGCGGCGTTCGATCCGGTCAGCGGCGACGCGACCCAGGTCCGGGGACGGACGTGGGTGCAGGAAACGGCGGCCGGCCACGATTACCGCGTGTCGGGCGCGGGCTTCTGGCAGATCCACCGCGACGCGCCCGGGACACTTGTGGGCGCCGTCACGGAATTCCTGAGCGGCGGCGGCTTCCTGCACCCCGGGGCGGTGGTGGCGGATCTGTACGCCGGGGCCGGATTGTTCACTGCCGCGCTGGCCGATGCCGTGGGGGAGACCGGGTCCGTCCTGTCGGTCGAAGGTGCGCCCGGATCCAGCCGCGATGCACGCAAGAACCTCCATTCAGCTCCGCAGGTGGAGGTGGTCCAGGGCCGCGTGGAGCGCGTGCTCCGCCAGAAACCGCGGAATTTCGACGCTCTTGTCCTCGATCCGCCCCGTGCGGGGGCAGGGAAAGCCGTCGTCGGGCAACTCATTGCCTCGCAGCCCCGTGCCATTGCCTATGTGTCCTGCGATCCGGCGTCGTTTGCCCGTGACCTCGGTTACTTTCGACGCTCGGGCTGGGAACTCGCCGGGCTCCGTGCCTTCGACTTGTACCCCCACACCCACCACCTGGAGACCGTGGCACTGCTGGCTCCCGGTCCGTGATGCCACCGGCGTTTTGGACTACGATGGCCGTAGTAGTCCCACGTCGCGCCCGAATTCTCGGCCGGCCGTGTGCAATTTTCGGGCCCTCGAACTACTTAGGGCATCCTAACTAGCAGGCGGTCAACCGCGCGACAAAGATGAAACTGTTGCGAGAGGAGTCCTGCGATGAGCACTGTGGACAGCTTCGGTTCAAAAGGCAAACTTAATGTAGCCGGAACCGATTACGAAATTTTCCGGTTGAACTCCGTTGAAGGTGCAGAAAACCTTCCGTTCAGCCTCAAGGTATTGCTTGAAAACCTGTTGAGGACCGAGGACGGCGCGAACATCACGGCCGACCACGTCCGCGCACTGGCCGGTTGGGATCCCAACGCCGAGCCCGACACTGAAATCCAGTTCACGCCGGCGCGCGTGATCATGCAGGACTTCACTGGCGTGCCCTGCGTTGTGGACCTCGCCACCATGCGTGAAGCCGTCAAGGAACTCGGCGGCGACCCCAAGCGGGTCAACCCGCTGGCACCGGCGGAAATGGTCATCGACCACTCCGTGCAGATCGACGCCTTCGGCAACTCCGGCGCACTGGAGCGCAACATGGAGATCGAGTACCAGCGCAACGGCGAGCGGTACCAGTTCCTCCGGTGGGGCCAGACCGCGTTCGACGACTTCAAGGTCGTCCCGCCGGGAACCGGCATCGTGCACCAGGTCAACATCGAATACCTGGCCCGCACCGTCATGACCCGCGAGGTTGACGGTGCCCTGCGCGCCTACCCCGACACCTGCGTCGGCACCGACTCGCACACCACCATGGTCAACGGCCTGGGCGTGCTCGGCTGGGGCGTCGGCGGCATCGAGGCCGAGGCTGCCATGCTGGGCCAGCCCGTCTCCATGCTGATCCCGCGCGTCGTCGGCTTCAAGCTGACCGGATCCATCCCGGCCGGTGCCACCGCCACCGACGTCGTCCTCACCATCACCGAACAGCTGCGCCAGCACGGAGTGGTGGGCAAGTTCGTTGAGTTCTACGGCGAAGGCGTCGCGGCTGTGCCGCTGGCCAACCGCGCCACCATCGGCAACATGAGCCCCGAATTCGGTTCCACCGCCGCCATGTTCCCGATCGACGACGTCACCCTCGACTACCTGCGCCTCACCGGCCGGTCAGACGAGAACGTCGCCCTGGTCGAGGCCTACGCCAAGGAACAGGGCCTCTGGCACGACCCCTCCCGTGAGATCAAGTTCTCCGAGTACCTCGAGCTGGACCTGTCCACCGTCGTTCCGTCAATCTCCGGACCGAAGCGCCCGCAGGACCGCATCATCCTCACCGAATCCAAGGCCCAGTTCCGCGAGGACCTCCGCAACTACGTCAAGGTGGACCTCGCCGACGGCAGCCTGGACGAAGCGATCGACGAGAGCTTCCCTGCTTCCGACTCGCCGTCCTTCACCGCCTCGGCGACCCACCTCACCGAGCAGGCCCCGCACGCCCACGGTCCCAAGTCCAACGGACGTCCGTCCAAGAAGGTGGCTGTCACCACCGCCGACGGCCGCGAGTTCGAACTGGACCACGGAGCCGTGTCGATCGCCTCGATCACCTCCTGCACCAACACGTCCAACCCCTCCGTGATGCTGGCCGCCGCACTGCTGGCCCGCAACGCCGTGGAAAAGGGCCTGGCCGCGAAGCCTTGGGTCAAGACCTCCGTGGCTCCCGGCTCCAAGGTGGTCACCGACTACTACAACAAGTCGGGACTGACCCCGTACCTGGAGAAGCTCGGCTTCTACATCGTGGGCTACGGCTGCGCCACCTGCATCGGCAACTCCGGCCCGCTCGACCCCGAGATCTCCGAGGCCATCCAGGCCAACGACCTCTCCGTCACCGCCGTCCTCTCCGGCAACCGCAACTTCGAAGGCCGGATCAACCCGGACGTCAAGATGAACTACCTGGCCTCCCCGCCGCTGGTCATCGCGTACGCCCTGGCCGGAACCATGGACTTCGACTTCGAAAACGATGCCCTGGGCCAGGACGAGGCCGGCAACGATGTCTTCCTCAAGGACATCTGGCCGAATCCGGTCGAGGTCCAGCAGGTCATCGACTCCTCGATCGACAAAGGCATGTTCGCCCGCGGCTACGAGGGCGTCTTCGAAGGCGACGACCGCTGGAAGGCCCTGGACACCCCCGCCGGCGACACCTTCGCCTGGGACGAGAAGTCCACCTACGTCCGGAAGCCCCCGTACTTCGAGGGCATGCAGGCCCAGCCGGAGCCGGTCAAGGACATCACCGGTGCGCGCGTGCTGCTGAAGCTTGGCGACTCCGTCACCACCGACCACATCTCCCCGGCCGGTTCCTTCAAGTCCGACACCCCGGCGGGCCAGTACCTCCTGGCCAACGGCGTGGAGCGCAAGGACTTCAACTCCTACGGCTCGCGCCGTGGCAACCACGAGGTCATGATCCGCGGCACGTTCGCCAACATCCGGATCAAGAACCAGCTGCTCGACGGCGTCGAAGGCGGCTTCACCCGCGACTTCACCCAGGCAGACGGCCCCCAGGCCTACGTCTACGACGCCGCGCAGAACTACCAGGCAGCCGGCACCCCGCTGGTGGTCCTGGCAGGCAAGGAGTACGGCTCCGGTTCGTCCCGCGACTGGGCCGCCAAGGGCACGGCGCTGCTGGGCGTCAAGGCCGTCATCGCCGAAAGCTACGAGCGCATCCACCGCTCCAACCTGATCGGCATGGGCGTCCTTCCGCTGCAGTACCCGGCCGGCCAGAACGCCGCCAGCCTGGGCCTGACCGGCACGGAAACCTTCGCGGTTGAGGGCGTCACCGCCCTGAACGAAGGCACCACGCCGAAGACCCTGAAGGTCACCGCGACGGCCGAAGACGGCACCACCACGAGCTTCGACGCGGTCCTGCGCATCGATACCCCGGGTGAAGCCGACTACTACCGCAACGGCGGCATCCTGCAGTACGTGCTGCGGCAGATCTCCGCGAACTAGCGGAACAGCTGCGCAGCCAGCATCCTCCCCGAAGCCCCGGCCGGTCACCGACCAGCCGGGGCTTCGGCTTTGCAACCAAGCCAAGGCGTTAGAGTTAAACGGCACGTCTACCACCCGAAGGAGGGGTCATTGGGAATCTTGGACACCATCCGGAATCCGCAGGACCTGAACGAGTTGACCGAGGAACAGCTGGAGCAGCTGGCTTCGGAGATCAGGGAGTTCCTGATCACGAACGTCTCACAGACGGGCGGACACCTCGGACCCAACCTTGGCGTGGTGGAACTGACGCTGGCCGTCCACCGCACCTTCGATTCCCCCCGCGACAGCATCGTCTTTGACACGGGCCACCAGTCCTACGTCCACAAACTCCTGACCGGACGCCAGGACTTCAGTACCCTCCGGCAGGAAGGCGGCCTCTCCGGCTACCCCTCACGCGCGGAGTCCGAACACGACATCGTGGAAAGCTCGCACGCATCCTCATCCTTGTCCTGGGCCGACGGCATCTCCCGGGCCCGCCAGCTCACCGGCAAAGGCGACCGGCACGTGGTGGCCATCGTGGGCGACGGCGCCCTGACCGGTGGCATGGCCTGGGAAGCCATCAACAACATCGCCGCGGACAAGAAACGCCGGGTTGTCATCGTCGTCAACGACAACGGCCGTTCCTACGCCCCGACCGTGGGCGGATTTGCCGACTACCTCGCGTCCCTGCGCCCCACCATCGACTCCTTCCGCGCCGCACCCGCCTATGAAGGCGCCCTGGACTGGTGGAAGAAGAAGCTCCAGAACGGCGGCCCCGCAGGACAGTTCACCTACAAGAGCCTGCACGCCATGAAAAAAGGCATCAAGGACTGGTGGGCTCCGCAGGGCATGTTCGAGGACCTCGGCATGAAGTACATCGGACCGGTGGACGGCCACAACCTCCAGGCCATGGAGCATGCGCTCTCCACCGCCAGGAACTACGGCGGCCCGGTCATCGTCCACGCCATGACCGAAAAGGGCCATGGCTACGCGCCGGCCCGCGCCCATGAAGCGGACCAGTTCCATGCGGTAGGCATCATCGATCCCGAAACCGGCGAACCAACGGGCACCGGCGGCGCGCAGTCCTGGACGTCCGTCTTCGCCGACGAGATCGCCGCCATCGCCGACGAACGCGAAGACATCGTCGGCATCACCGGCGCCATGCTGATCCCGGTGGGCCTGCACAAGTTCGCGGCCAAGCACCCGAAACGCGTCGTCGACGTCGGCATCGCAGAGCAGCACGCCCTCACCGCTGCTGCCGGCATGGCGTTCGGCGGCCTCCACCCCGTCGTCGCCGTCTACGCCACCTTCCTGAACCGGGCCTTCGACCAGTTGCTGATGGACGTCGCCCTCCACAAGGCCGGCGTCACCATCGTGCTGGACCGCGCCGGCGTGACCGGCCCGGACGGCGCCAGCCACCACGGCATGTGGGACATGGCCATGGTCCAGATCGTTCCTGGCCTCCACCTCGCCGCACCACGCGACGCCAGCCGCCTCCGGGAAGAACTGCGGGAAGCGGTGGCCATCAGCGACGCGCCCAGTGTGGTCCGCTTCTCCAAGGGATCCGTGGGTCCCGAAGTGGACGCCCTCGAGCGGCTCAGCGACGGCGTTGACATCCTGGCCCGCCGACCCTCCGGATCCACCGAGAACGACGTCCTGATCGTCAGTGTGGGTGCCATGTCCGAGCTCGCCCTCGATGTCGCCAACCGGCTCGGTGCCCAAGGCATCAGCAGCACAGTGGTGGATCCGCGCTGGGTGCTCCCGGTCCGCCGCTCCATCATCGCGCTGGCCTCGCACCACCGCCTGGTGGTCTGCATCGAGGACGGCGTCCGGGCCGGCGGAGTCGGCTCCCGCATCCGGCAGGAAATGCGCGCGGCAGGGGTGGACACCGCCCTGAACGAGGTTGGCCTGCCCGTCGAGTTCCTCGACCACGGCACCCGCGCCCAGGTCATGGAGCGCGTGGGGCTCACCGCCCAGCAAATAACGCACGACATCGTCGCGCAGGTTTTGGGTACAAAGGTCCCGTTCGCGCGTCCCCTGCCCGGGCAGCAGCACCCCACCACTGGCAGCCTCCCGATCCTGTGAGGGACGAAGACGCACTGAAATACCCGGGGGCCGTGGGGGAGTCGGGTCCGGTTCTGCATACCACCACCACCCGCGTGCCCGGAAAACTCCAGCCCGGGCAGCTGGTGGTCTCCCGCAACCGGAAATGGAACGGCAAGGCGCACTGGGTGGTCCCCGGCCGGTACCTTGGCGAAGACCGGCATGGCTGGTGGATCTTCCAGGGCACCAACGAGTTCTGTTCGCGCCCCGGCGCCGCGTTCTATACGCGCTCGGACGCCGTGCTCCTGGTGCCGCGGCAGGGCGACTGGGTGGCCACGTTCTACGATTCTGCCCATCCCGCCGGCGTGCGGCTCTACATCGACCTCGCCGTGGGCCACGAATGGACGGACATCCGGCCCGCCGTCACGGAGTTCCATGTGATCGACATGGACCTGGACGTGATCCGCACCGAATCTCGCGGCGTCTTCATCGACGACCAGGACGAATTCGCCGAGCACAGCGTGTCCATGCGCTACCCCCAACGGCTGGTCGAGGACATCCAGGCGGCCGCGGATGAGCTTTTCCATGCCGTGAAGGCGCAGCAGGCGCCTTTCGACGGTACCGACGTTGAATGGTTTACAAAGGGACGCATATGAGCGGCATAGTCAGGGTCTACAAGCGCGACGACGAGGGCACCCTCCACTTCCGGGAAGCCTGGTTCGATGAGGAGTACTCCCAGTTCGTCATGAATTTCGGCGTCGTGGGGCACCAGAGCAAGACCGAGGAAACCGACGTCAGCGACGCCGAGGGTGCCGAGAGCCTGCTGGATGCCTTCGCAGCCCAGTGCCAGGAGGACGGCTACGCCGAAATCCCCAACGAGGAGCAGTCCTGGGTGGTGGCCCAGTTCGCCCTCAAGACCAGGGAGGGCACGGAGCGGGACCGCTACCTGGAGCAGAAGGCCAAAGATGCCCTCATCAGCCACCTTGCCTGGCGGGGCCTTGGAACGGTGGAACGGTCTGAGTTCACGGATTACAAACTCAACATTTTCTGCCTCTGCCCGGAGGTGAACAAGGCCGTGAATGCCATCAAGGTGTGCGCCCGCGGCGAGGACCTTGACTTCACCAAGCTCAGCATTGGTGCCGCCCCCTATACCGAACCCGGGCAGTTCAAACTCAAGCACTCAGCCAAGCCCGCCAACAGCTTCAGCCTCTAGGAGTCGTCCGTGACCAGTTACCGCCGCGTTGGAAAATCAGGCCTCACCGTCTCCACGGTGGGCCTCGGATGCAACAACCTGGGCCGCGCCAACACCGCCACTGAGTCGCAGGAAGGCACGGACGCCGTCGTCTCCGCAGCCCTGGAGACCGGGATCACGCTGTTCGACGTCGCGGACAACTACGGCCGGGAACCGGGACTGAGCGAGACCATGCTGGGAAAGGCGCTGGGAAACCGGCGGGACCAGGCTGTGGTGGCCACCAAGTTCGGGATGGACGCCAAGGGCGCGAACGGCCCCGACTTCGGTGACCGGGGCTCGCGCCGCTACATCATCCAGTCCGTCGAAGCGTCACTGCGGCGGCTCGGCACCGACTGGATCGACCTCTACCAGTTCCATACCCCGGACCCGCTGACGCCCATCGACGAGACCCTCGCCGCTCTCGACGACCTCGTCCGCAGCGGCAAGGTACGGTACATCGGCCACTCCAACCGGGCCGGATGGCAGATCGCCCAGGCCGAGTACGTGGCCCGGGAACTCGGCGGCGCACGCTTCGTTTCCACCCAGAACCACTACAACCTCCTGGACCGCCGGGCAGAGCAGGAAGTCACCCCCGCCGCCGAAGCCCTTGGCCTGGGCGTCCTGCCCTATTTCCCGCTGGCCAACGGCCTGCTCACGGGCAAGTACGCGCCCGGCCACGCGCCCGACGGTTCCCGCCTCAGCCACACGCGCACCAACATGGTGGAGGACGCCGACTGGGACCAGCTGGGCCGGTTCAGCCTGTTTGCCAAGGAACGCGGCCTGACCGAGGTGGAGGTGGCCTTCTCCTGGCTGGCTGCACAGCCGTCCGTGGCCAGCGTGATCGCGGGTGCCACCAAACCGGAGCAGGTCCGCCAGAACGCCTCGGCCGCCGACTGGCAGCCCACGGCCGAAGACCTCGCAGAGCTGGATGCGATTTTCCCCACCGTTCCCAAGGTTGCCCTCTTCTAGGACACAGGAGACCCACACGCCCCGTACCGCGACTGTGACCTCATATCTGCTCGACGTCGATACCGGCATCGACGACGCCCTCGCCCTGGCCTACCTCGCCGCGCTGCCGGAGACGGAATTCGTATCCGTCACTGCGACACCGGGAAACGTGGACGCCGACCAGGTGGCCCGGAATACTCTCGCACTGCTGGAGCTGTGCGGCAGGCCGGGCGTCGAGGTGGCCATCGGGGCGCGCGGGCCGCTGTCCATTCCGCTGACCACCACCCCCGAAACGCATGGGCCGCAGGGGATCGGATACGCGGTGCTGCCCGAGCCCGCCGGACAGGTCTCGGCGCGGAACGCCGTCGACCTGTGGATCGAACACGCCCGCGCCAGGCCGGGGGAGCTCACCGCCCTGATCACGGCGCCGCTGACCAACTTCGCCTTGGCACTCCGCCGGGAGCCCGGCCTGCCGGACCTCCTGGCCGGCGTGGTGATCATGGGCGGGAGCTTCTACCACCAGGGGAACACCACCCCGACGGCCGAGTGGAACACGCATGTGGACCCGCACGCGGCCAAGGAGGTGTTCGCGGCGTACCGCGGCAAGCCGCTGGCCAAGTTGCCGATCGTCTGTTCGCTGGACACCACCGAGCGGATGGAGCTGCGCCCGGAACACGTCCGGCAACTCGCCGAGTCCGCCGGTGCAGCCGTGCCGGAACTGGTCCTGCCGGACCAGCCTGAGGGCCTGCGCAGCACATCCGGCAACACCCTCATCCGCCATCTGTCCGACGCACTGCGGTTCTACTTCGAGTTCCACCGGCTGTACGACCAGGGCTATGTGGCACACGTCCATGATTTCTTCGCCGCCGGAGTTGCCGCCGGCACGCTCGAGTACGACGTCCGCCCGGCCACGGTGGACGTCGAAACCAGGTCGCCGTTGCTGATGGGAACCACGGTGGCCGATTTCCGCGGACTATGGGGCGCTCCGCCGAACGCCAGGATTGTTTCCGGCAACAACCCGGAGCAGGCCTTCCGCGAGCTGGTGTCCGCCGTCGGCGGCCTGGCCCGGCGGCTGGGACTGCCGCTGGCCTGACTGCCGGCCTGACTGCCCACCAGGCGGCGAAGGATTACCGGACCGCGGCCGGCTTCCACCCCCGAAATGCCCGGTAGAATGGGCCACGGACCGGCCCGGCGCAGTTGCCGCCGGCTGCTGCCGAGGTGACATAGGCAGCCCCACCCCAGCCCGGTTCTGCCGGGCCACTGCCCGCACCCGAAGGAACATTTCCCATGTCATCGCCCTCCCTGACGCTTCCGTCCCAGGAACGCCCGGCGGCCCGCCGCCGCCGGCTGCTGGAGATCCTCGGCGCCCTGGCCATCGCCGCAACCTACGTCTACCTGGTCCTGAACCAGCCCGCGGACATCACCGGAGGCCCCGGCAGTGCCTCGGCCCTGATCGCACTCTCCGGCTTCCTGGCCGGGGCGGTCCTGCTCATCGCGGCCGTCCTGCCCACGCTTCCCGCATCCACCTTGGTGCTGATCCCGGTGGCGTTGGTCCTGAACATCGTGCTGGGCCAGTTCGTCGGCAGCACCCTGGTGCCCTTCTACCTTGACGCCATCGGTACCGTGCTGATCGCCGTCCTGGCCGGTCCCGCCGCGGGCGCTGCCACGGGCGCCCTCAGCAGCATCGTCTGGTCGTTCTTCAACCCCACCGTGCTGCCTTTCGCGGCAGGCGCCGCACTCATCGGCTGCCTGGCCGGGCTCGCCGCCCGCTACGGCCTCTTCCGCCGTTTCTACCTCGCCCCGGTGGCCGGCTTCGTCACCGGCATCATCGCCGGTGTGGTGTCTGCCCCCGTGGCCGCGTTTGTCTTCGGCGGAACCTCGGGCGTGGCCACCGGCGCGATCGTGAGCGCCTTCCGTGCCATGGGTGACACCCTCCTGGCGGCCATCACCAAGCAGGCACTGATCTCCGACCCCATGGACAAGGCGATCGTGTTCACCATCGTGGCCATCCTCGTCTATGCTTTGCCGCGCAGGGCCCGGCAGCAGTTCCCGTTCCTGCGCCGCCACCGTGTCCTGGCAGGCAAGGCCCCGGCCGGGACCACCGAGGCGCCGGCACAGGGCGCTGCCCGGGACCACTGACCGCACCGCCGTGACCGCATCCCCTGAACGCAGTGCCGCCGGGCCGGCCAGGCCGGTGCGCCTGAATCCGCTGACCTTGCTGGCTGCTGCCGGGAGTACAGCGGTCATCACGACGGCGGCCGGCAGTTGGCCGCTGTCGCTCACCGTGATTGGCGCCTCCCTGGGTCTTTCGGCGGCAGGCGGGACCGCCCGCCGCGTCCTGGCTGCCGCCGCGGCAATCCTGGTTCCCCTGGGCCTGTCACTGTTGATGCTGCACGGGCTGTTCTTCCCCGAGGGGACCACCGTCCTGGCCGCATGGGGGCCTGCCCGGGTCACGGTGGAAGGACTCGGGTTCGCCGGCCAGCGGATCCTCCAGCTGGGCGCCGTGGTCCTGGCATTGCTGGTCTTCTCCTTCAACGTCAGCCTCCCGGACCTCGTGGCGGCTTTGTCCGCCCGCGGCGTGCAGGGCCGGTTTGCGTTCGTCCTGGCCTCCACCCTGACCCTGCTGCCGGCCATCAGCGCCCGGGAGCGGCGGATCCGCCAGGCCCAGGAGTCGCGGGGGCTGGTAGTGACACGGAACCTCCTGTCCAGGCTTGCCGCGTTCCGGCTCCAGGCTGTCCCCTTGGTCCTGTCCCTGGTGGAGGATGCCGGCACCCGGTCCGCGGCCCTGGAAGCACGGGGACTCAGCAACACCGGACCCCGCACCAGCTACCGGGAAGTGCCCGACTCGCGGCTGCAGCGCACGGCACGGGCCGTCCTGGTGCTGGCGGCCGCGGCGGCGCTGGTGCTGCGGCTGGTACAGGCAGGTGCCAGTGCCTGAGCGCCTGAGGGACGCCGACACCGCCGTTCACGGCAACCTCCCGGTCCTGGCGGCCGGCATCCGGTCCTTCACATTCCACGACGACGAAACAGCGGCCCTGCGCGACGTCACGGTTTCCTTCACGGCAGGTTCCTTCACGGCGATCCTGGGTGCCTCCGGCAGCGGCAAGTCAACCTTGGGCCGCCTGCTCGCTGCGTGGCTGCCGCCGGGTGGCCACGGAGCGCTGGCCGGCTTCCTGGAGCTGTCCGGTTCCCGGCTCGAGTTCGACGGCGGCCCCGACGACCCTCGGATCGATCCCGCCCAGTGGGGCCGGCACGTGGGTTTCGTTCCACAGGATGCAGCCACGGTCCTGTCCACCGTCCGGTCCACCGTGGCCGAGGAACTCGCGTTCGGCCTGGAGAACTCCGGGATGGAACGTACCGCCATGCAAGCCGCGGTGGGGCGCACCGCAGCGTTGTTGGGCCTGCACGATCAATTGGAACAGGACCCGGCCCGGCTCTCGGGCGGCCAGCTCCGCCGGCTGGCAATCGGCTGCGCCATCATTACCGGGCCGCCGGTGCTGGTCATGGACGAGCCGTTCGCCTCCCTTGACGCGGCCGGCGCCGACGGGCTCGCCGCTGTGGTGCGGGACCTCCTGGCCCGGGGGACCGCCGTCGTCATCCTTAGCCAGTCCATCGATCCGTTGCTCCTGGAGGCCGGGACGTGGGTGGTGCTGTCCGGGGGGACCGTCACCGCGAGCGGTCCGCCCGCCGCCATGGGGGCCTGCTCCGGGGTGGTGCCGCCGGCCATCCGCCGCCCCGCCGCCGCGGCGGCAGCGGTTGCCGGACCCCGTCCCGTGGTGCCGCAGACGGGTACCCCCGCGTTGGAGCTGCGGGGTGTCGACTTCGCGTACCCGGGCGGGCCGGGGGCCGGCAGGTGGCGGCGAAGAATTGTTCAAGCGGGGCATCCGAATGGCGTTGCACCCGTGCTGCGGGGAGTCGAGCTTGCCGTCCATCCGGGGGAGATCGTCGCGGTGACCGGACCCAACGGGGCGGGAAAATCCACCCTCCTGCGGCATTTCAACGGACTGCTTCGCCCCAGCGCGGGGTCGGTGCAGGTGCGGGGTGCCAACATCTCCGGCGCACCCGTGGGGCGGACGGCGGCCTCGGTGGGCTTGCTGTTCCAGCAGCCCCGCGACCAACTGTTCGAACGGTCCGCCGTGCGGGAGGTCGGTTTTGGCCTTGACCGCCTGGTGGGTCCGGCCCAGGCAGCCCGCCGTGCTGCGGCGGCGCTGGAGTCAGTCGGGCTGGCAGGCGCTGCGCGCGAACACCCCGCCGAACTGCCGGCGTCAGCCCAGCGCCTCCTGGCCCTGGCCACCGTCCTGGCGCGCAAGCCGGCCGTCCTGGCACTGGATGAACCCACTGTGGCGCTGGACGGCGACGGGCTGGCCCTGCTGGATGCAGCCGTCCGCCGGGCAGCCGCGGAAGGCGCCGCCGTCGTGCTGGTTACCCATGACCTGGGCTACGCACGTTCGGCGGCCCACCGCCTTCTGGCGCTCGACGGCGGCCGCCTGGTTCCTGCCTGACCATCCCCGCCCGCAGCGCCTGGTGGGGATGGCCAGGTTGGACCGAAGCGCCTAGGCGGGGCGGGACGCCACGCCGGGGGCCAGGAAACGCCGTCCGTTCACACGCTCCGACGCTCCCACCCGGTCCAGGTAAGGCGTGATGCCACCGAGGAACAGGGGCCAGCCGGCGCCAAGGATCATGCACAGGTCCACGTCCTCAGGTCCTGCCACGACGCCCTCGTCCACCATCAGGCCAATCTCCTCGGCCAGTGCATCCTGGACGCGCCGCAGCACCTGCTCCCCGGTGGAGGGGCTGGAGCCGAAGGACAGCAGTTCAAGGGTGGAGGCGGGGATAGCCCGGGTGCCGTCAGGTGCAGTTTCCCAGAGCGCCTTGACGTTGTTGTCGATGAGCGCAGCCAGGTTGGCGGAGACCGGGAAGCGGTCGCCGAATGCTGCGTGCAGTGACTCCTGGACGTGCTGTGCCACGGGGAGGCCCACCATGGCCAGGAGCGTGAAGGGGGTCATGGGAAGTCCCATGGGCCGCAAGGCGTTGTCGGCCACCTCGGCCGGGGTTCCCTCATCGAATACCGCGGTGACCTCTCCCATCAGCCGCAGGAGGATGCGGTTGACCACGAACGCGGCCGCATCCTTGACCAGCACGGCGCTCTTCTTCAAGGCCTTCGCCAGTTCAAATGCAGTGGCCAGCACGGCGTCGTCTGTCCGCGGGGCGCGGACAACCTCCAGCAGCGGCATCACGGCCACGGGGTTGAAGAAGTGGAACCCCACCAGGCGTTCCGGGTGCTCCAGGTCCTCGGCCATCGCCGTCACGGACAGGGATGACGTGTTGGTGGCCAGGATGCATTCCGGCGAGACAATCGCCTCAACCTCCTTGAACACCTGCTTCTTGACGCTGAGTTCTTCGAAGACCGCCTCGATCACGAAGTCCGCATCCGCAAAGGCGTCCTTGGATACCGAGCCGGTCACCAGCGCCTTGGTGCGGTTGGCAGCGTCCTGGCTGAGGCGTTTCTTGCCCAGCAGCTTGTCCACTTCTGCATGGACGTAGGCCACGCCCTTGTCAACGCGGGCCTGGTCGATGTCCGTCAGCACAACGGGCACCTTGAGCTGGCGTGCGAAGAGCAGCGCCAGTTGGCCGGCCATGAGTCCGGCGCCCACCACGCCCACCTTGGTGACGGGGCGGGCCAGTTTGCGGTCGGGCGCCCCGGCGGGCCGCTTGGCGCGCTTCTGCACCAGGTCCAGGAACGCGTACACGGTGCAGCGGAACTCATCGGTCTGCATCAACTCGGCCAGCGTCTCGCACTCAACGGCGGCGGATTCCGCCGCCGTCATGGTGCGGTTGGCCTCGAGGAGGTCAAGGACCTTGCCCGGCGCCGGCGACGCGCCCGACGTCTTGGCCTCCACGAACTTGCGGCCGGCCGCAACTGCGGCCTGCCAGCGGGCTTCCACCCCGGTGGCGGAAGGGTCGACGGCGTTGGCGCGTTCCGGAACGACGTCGCCGGAGATGACGTCCGCGGCCCATGCCAGCGACTGTTCCAGGAAATCCGCGGGTTCGAAGAGGGCGTCGGCGATGCCCAGCGCGAACGCCTGCGGGCCGGACAGAGTCCGGTTGTTGCTGAGCGGGTTTTCGATCATGACCTTGACGGCGTTCTCCGGGCCCACCAGGCGGGGGAGGATGTAGACGCCGCCCCACCCGGGAACGAGCCCAAGGAATGCCTCCGGCAGGGCCAGGGCCCCGGCACCGGTGGACACGGTGCGGTACGTGGACTGCAGGGCGATTTCCAGGCCACCGCCCAGCGCTGCCCCGTTGATGAAGGCAAAGCTGGGGACGCCAAGGTTGGCCAGGGTGGCGTAGACGTCGTGGCCCAACTGTGCCATCCACAGGCCGTGCTCACGCTTTTCCAGCGATTTCACCGCGGAGAGGTCCGCACCGGCCACCAGGTAGTGCGGTTTTCCGGTGACGCCGACGCCCACGATCTCGCCGCGAACAGCACGTTCGCGCAGGCCCTCCAGGGCCGTACCGAGTTCCACCAGCGTGTTGGGGCCCAGGGTGGTGGGTTTGGTGTGGTCGAGATCGTTATCGAGGGTGATGAGGGCGAATGTGCCAGGTCCCGGCTTGCCGTCCGTGCCCGGAAGGACGATGTCCTGCACGTAGGAGTGGGTGACAGTTTCGTTGGGGAAAAGATCCGCCAACTTGCGGTAATCTGCGGCGCTCATGCGGTGGCTCCTTCGGAAACGGTGGTGGCGGCGGTCTGCCCCGAGGGGGCTCCGCTGTAGTCGGGGTGGTGCGGGTTCTCCCAAATCACTGTGCCACCCATTCCCAGTCCCACGCACATGGTGGTGATGCCGTAGCGCACCGAGGGGTCCTCCTCGAACTGTCGGGCCAGCTGGATCATCAGCCGGACTCCTGATGATGCCAGCGGATGGCCCACGGCGATCGCCCCGCCGTAGCGGTTGACCCGGGGGTCGTCGTCGGCAATGCCGTAGTGGTCCAGGAAGCTTAGGACCTGCACGGCGAAAGCTTCATTGATCTCGAACAGGCCGATGTCGTCGATGGTCAGGCCGGCGTTCTTGAGGGCCTTCTCGGTGGCCGGTACCGGTCCGATGCCCATGACCTCGGGTTCCACGCCGGCGTACGCGTAGCTGACCAGCCGCATCTTTACGGGCAGCCCCAGTTCGGCGGCGGCCTCGGAGGACGCCAGGACAGCGGCTGTCGCGCCGTCGTTCAGCCCGGCGGCGTTTCCGGCGGTGACCCTGCCGTGCGCGCGGAAGGGCGTGCGAAGGGATTCGAGGTCCGCCATCGTGGTGCCGGGGCGGGGTGGTTCATCTTTGCTGTGGACGGTCCAGCCCTGGCCCGGCTTCCGGGCGGCCACCGGAACCAGGTCCGGCTGGATCCTGCCTTCCTGGTAGGCGGCGGCAAGCTTGTCCTGAGAGGCCACCGCGTAGGCATCGGTACGCTGCTTGGTGATCGCCGGGAACCGGTCGTGCAGGTTTTCGGCGGTGTTGCCCATGTTCAGGGCCGCCGGGTCCACCAGGCGCTCGGACATGAACCGCGGGTTGGGGTCTGCGCCGGAGCCCATGGGATGGTGGCCCATGTGCTCCACTCCGCCGGCGATCACCACGTCGTAGGCGCCAAAACCGATGCTGCCTGCCGTCGTGGTCACGGCGGTCATGGCGCCGGCGCACATCCGGTCGATGGCAAAGCCCGGGACTGTGCGCGGAAGCCCCGCCAGCAGCGCGGCGGTCCGGCCGAGGGTGAGCCCCTGGTCCCCGGTCTGGGTGGTGGCGGCGACAGCTACTTCATCGATCCGCTCCGCCGGAAGGGACGGATTGCGGCGCAGCAGGCCGCGGATGCATTTGACGATCAGGTCATCGGCCCGGGTCCCGGCGTAGATTCCTTTCTCGCCGGCCCTGCCGAAGGGTGTGCGGATGCCGTCCACAAAGACGACGTCGCGGACAGTGCGCGGGGATGCGCCGCTTCCGTGCTGGCTCACGTGTAACTCCTCATCGAGACGTAGCGCCGGATGCATGCCGGAGGACGGCAGCAGCATGGCGTCGGTTCCACCGATGTTACTCGTGAGTAACTTAGGCCGCAAGGGCCGGAGGCCTTGGTTACTGGTCGTCCGCGGCGGCAGCGGATTTGGGCTCCCTGGGCGGCAGCGGCTGCGGGTTCAGGAAAGCCGCCGCGATCAGCGGTGCCGCCAGTTCCACTTGCCACCGGCGGGCACCGAGCGTCTGCAGTTCGGCGGAAATGGTTTCCTCCGTGACCTCGGCAGGCGGGCGCCAGGCCACGCGCCGCAGGAAGTCCGGCGTCAGCAGGTTCTCCAGGGGCAACTTCAGTTCCTCGGCCTTCTCCTGGAGCAGCGGCCGCGCGGTGGCCAGCCGGGCGGCGGCCTCCGGATCCCGGTCTGCCCAGACCCGCGGCGGTGGTGGGGCGTTGGTGGCCAGGTGCAGGGGAGGCAGGTCCTCGAGGTCCCGCGCGGCGGCAATGCACCGGAGCCAGCGCGGTGCCTCGCGCTGCGCCGCCCGGCCGTGGAAGCCCTTGGTTCCCAGCAACTGGGGCACCGTGGCGGGCATGGCCTTGGCCGCTGCCACCAGGGCGGAGTCCGGAATGAGACGGCCAGGCGCGACGTCGCGCTTTTGCGCGAGGGAGTCGCGTTCAAGCCAGAGCTCCCGGACCGCGGCAAGCTGCCGGCGGTCCCGGATCTGGTGCAGGCCTGAGGTCTTCCGCCAAGGATCCACCCGCGGGGGAGCGATCCCGGCAGCAAGAATGGCGGCGAACTCCTGCTCCGCGTACTCCAGCTTCCCGTCAGCCTGCAGCAGTTCAATGAGTTCCTCGCGCAGCTCCGTGAGGACCTCGACGTCGAGGGCGGCATAACGCAGCCAGGGTTCGGGAAGCGGGCGGGTGGACCAGTCGGCCGCGGAGTGCTCCTTGGCCAGCCCGAACCCCAGCAGCTGCTCGATGACGGCGGCAAGGCCCACCCGGGGCAGCCCGGCCAGGCGTGCGGCGAGCTCGGTGTCGAAGAGCTTGTCCGGCCACATGCCAAGTTCCGAAAGGCAGGGCAGGTCCTGGCTGGCGGCATGCAGGATCCACTCCACACCGCGCAGGGCGTCATTGATGATGCCCAGGTTCCCGAAGGGTTCGGGATCAATCAGCCAGGTCCCGGCGCCTTCGCGACGGATCTGGACCAGGAACGCCCGCTGGCCGTAGCGGAATCCGGAAGCGCGCTCGGCGTCCACCCCCGCCGGTCCGGTGCCGGCGGCGATGGCGGCGGCGCAGCGTTCCAGCCCGGACTGCGTTTCGATGACCAGGGGAACGCCGTCGCGGGGCGAGTCAAGGTCGATGATTTCGGGGATGGGGCTGTCGAAGCCCTCCACGGTGATATGGGGTGCGGCAGCAGCAGCCGGGACGCCGGCTGTGGTGTTTTCCGGAATGTTTGGGGTCATGGTTTCCCCAGTTTACCGGGCAGGTCCGTCAAAGCCCGGTCAGTTTCGGCGCCGGTGCGGGAGGGCGGTGACGCCGTCGGGGAGCGGCGGCAGCCCGGCGAAGGTGCACACCATGTCCGACCACGCCTCCAGGTGGGCCTGGACGTCGGAGGAATCCGGTGTCCAGGAGGCCCGGAGTTCGATGTCGATGGAGCCCGGGCGGCCGGCCAGGGTACCGAAACTTTCGGAGAGGACACGCGTGGCGGTGCCGCCGGCCGCCCGGTAGGCCGCCTTGTGGTTTTCGAGCGCCTCCACCAGCCAGGTCCAGGCCACGGTCCCCAGCATCTGGTCGTTGCCCATGTCCGGTTCGAGTTCAGCGCGGATATAGGTGACGATGCGGAACTCGCCGTCCCAGACGGCCGAGCCGTCGGGGTCGTGGAGCAGGATGAAACGCCCCGTGGCGAGTTCCGTTTCGTCCTCGTCCCCCGAGGCCGGGGCCGGGGCCGAGGCGAAGGCCATGGCTGCCGGGCCGTGCACCGGAGTTGCGGGGGCGCCGGCGCCGGGCGCCATGACTTCGGCGCCCAGAGCGACGGCGAAGGGTGCCAGGCGGGCGGGTGCCGGGATCTCGGCGAGGCGCAGTTCACTGCGGCACTGTGCCTTCCTGAGGGTTCCCAAGGCATGGACGAAAGCCGGGGGAACCTGGTCAAGTGCGTTCACCTTGGCAGATTACGGGGCCGGACGCGGCACCGCGGGAAGGCTCGCCGTCGCGGGCCGGTCACCCGGTCACCCGGTCCGGCCGTCCCGGTAGTCCCGGAGTTCGTGCCGGATCGCGGCGGCAAAGGCATCAACGTCCTCCTCCGTGGTGTCGAAGGAGCACATCCACCGGACTTCGCCGGCTGCCTCATCCCAGTCGTAGAAACGGAAGGAGCCGCGGAGCCGGTCGGCCACGCCGGGGGGAAGGACGGCAAATACGCCGTTCGACTCCGTCTCCTGGGTGGGCCGGACGCCGTCGATGGTGTCGACGGCGGCGCGGAGCCGGGTGGCCATGGCGTTGGCGTGCGAGGCCGAACGCAGCCACAGGTCGCCTTCGAGCAAGGCGATGAACTGGGCGGACAGGAATCGCATCTTCGAGGCAAGCTGCATGTCCATTTTGCGCAGGTACACCAGGCCGTGGGCCGCCTCCGGGTTCAGGGCCACCACCACCTCCCCGTAGAGCAGCCCGTTCTTGGTGCCGCCGAAGGATAGGATGTCGACGCCCGCATCGCTGGTGAAGGCCCGCAGCGGGACGCCCAGGTGGGCGGCCGCATTGGCCAGCCGCGCCCCGTCCATGTGCAGTTTCATGCCCTTCGCGTGGGCATGGTCGGCAATGGCCCGAACCTCCTCCGGGGTGTAGCAGGTGCCCAGTTCCGTGGTCTGGGTGATCGAGACTGCCAGTGGCTGGGCGCGGTGCTCGTCACCCCAGCCCCAGGCCTCCCGGTCGATGAGTTCCGGCGTCAGCTTGCCGTCGGGGGTGGGGACGTGGAGCAGCTTCAGGCCGCCGATGCGTTCCGGTGCGCCGTTCTCGTCCATGTTGATGTGGGCCGTGGAGGCGCATACCACGGCGCCCCAGCGGGGGAGCAGCGACTGCAGCGACACCACGTTGGCGCCGGTGCCGTTGAAGACCGGAAAGCATTCGATGCCCGGGCCAAAGTGGTCAACCATCAGTTCGTGCAGCCGCGCGGTGTAGTCGTCTTCGCCGTAGGAGACCTGGTGCCCTTCGTTGGCGGCGGCCAGGGCTGCCAGGATCTCGGGGTGGACCCCCGAGTAGTTGTCGGAGGCAAACCCGCGCACGCCGGGGTCGTGCAGCCGCTGCGGGGCGCGTGTTTCTGCTGTTGTCGTCATTGGATTGCTCACGCTTTCAGTGTAGGGACAGTCGCGGCGGTCAGTCCGCCAGCCGGAGCCGGGCACCGTTCAGTTCGGCGGCCGGGGTGCCGAGCAGCCGGACGACGGCGGCAGCGAGGTCAGCCACGTCCGTCGCCCCCGGGAAGGACCGCTCCGGATGCTTGCGGCGCAGTCCGTCGTCCACCAGGGCCTTCACTGCCAGGACCACAGCGGCTGCCTGCCCGCCCCCGTCCTTCGAAGCCTTTCGGAAGCCGTCCGCCATGGCCATGGTCCAGGCTTCGGCGGCTGCCTTCGCGGCCACGTAGCTGGCCACCGCTGCGGTGGGCTTATCGAGTGAGGTGGAGGACACCATCGCGAAGCGGCCGTGCGTGGAGGCGGCGATGTCGTCGAAGAAGACGCGGGAGACGTTGCGCAGGGTGGTGATGGCGCTCCGTTCCAGGAACTCCCAGTCGTCGTCGGACTGGTCGGCGATGCCCGTGGCGCCCCGCCAGCCGCCCACCAGGTGGATCACCGCGTCGACCGTCCCCAAGGCGTCCCCGACGTCATCGCGCAGCCGGCGGACCCCGGCCATCTCGGCGAGGTCGCACGTGAAGGGCGTGACGCCGTCGCCCGCCTCCCCTGCGGCCGCCTTGATGCGGGTTGCATCAGAACCCACCGTGGCTACCCGGTGCCCGGCGGCGGCCAGGGCCCGGGCAACGGCAATTCCGGACGCACCGCTGCCGCCGGCGACCAGGACGGTCAATGCCGTGCCGTCCGGCAACTGGCTCACAGTGCTGACCGGCCGGTGATTCCCGCGGTCGAATCGATGACCGGGCGCATCTTCTTCTCCAATGCTTCGTAGAACATGGACAGCGGGAATTCGTCGTCCAGCACCTGGTCCGTCAGTCCGCGCGGGGTTCCAGTCAACGGCAGGGCGTCAGGTCCCTTGGCCCAGACGGAGGCCGGGTTGGGGGTGACGGTAGCCGACACCAGCTGGTACGCGGCCAGCCAGTGTGCTGTCTTGGGCCGGTCGATCGAGCGCCAGTAGAGTTCGTCGATGCTTTCGCCCAGGGCGATCACGGCGTCTGCGACCTCGTCCCAGTCGATGGTCAGGCGGGTGTCCGTCCAGTGCAGCACATGCTGCTGGTGGAGCCAGGCGAAGAGGAGCTGGCCGCCCAGGCCGTCATAGTTCCTGACCCGGCTGCCGGTGATGGCGAAGCGGAAGATCCGGTCGAAGATGATGGCGTACTGCACCAGCTTCGCATGGCGCCGGGCTTGCGGGTCGGCGTCGTCGTCCTTCTCAATCCGGACAGATTCGCGGAAGGCCGTGAGGTCGCAGCGAAGTTCTTCGAGGGAGTACAGGAAGTAGGGCATCCGCTGCTTGATCATGAACGGATCGAAGGGCAGGTCGCCGCGCATGTGGGTCCGGTCGTGGATAAGGTCCCACATGACGAAGGTGGCTTCGGTCAGGTCCTGGTCGGCCAGCAGCTCGGCGGCGCCTGGCGGCAGTTCCAGCGAGGTGATGTCCGCCGCGGCCTTGAGGACGCGGCGGAACCTCGCTGCTTCGCGGTCTGCGAAGATGGCGCCCCAGGTGAAGGTGGGAGTTTGGCTGACCGCCACGGTCTCGGGAAAGAGCACGGCGGAGTTGGTGTCGTAGCCGGGAGTGAAGTCCAGGAAACGGATGGGGACGAACAGCTTGTTCGAATAATCCCCGGCCTCCAGCCCGGCAATGAATTCGGGCCAGATGACCTCGATGAGCACGGCCTCCACCAGCCGGTGGCTGCTGCCGTTCTGGGTATACATGGGGAAGACCACCAGGTGCTGGAGGCCATCCTGGCGCTGCTGCTGGGGCTGGAACGCCAGCAGTGAGGCCAGGAAGTCAGGCACGGCGAACCCGCCGGCAGCCCACACGGAGAAGTCCTGGCGAAGGGCGTCCAGGTAGGCCGCGTCGTGGGGGAACGCGGGAGCGAGGGCCTCGATGGCGTCGACGATGGCGGACACCTGCCGGGAGGCCTCGGGGTGGTTTCCGGCCTCGGGAACCGAGCCGTCCTGGGCCTGGAGGGCCTGCAGGGCGGTCGCGGCACCCTTGAGCCGGAGCCAGTCTTCGTTCCGGGCGGAAATTCCCGCCACAGCGGTGGTCAGGGCCTCTGTCATCGTCGGCTGCCTTTCTGGTTGCTTGCTTCTCTGGCGAGCGTAACAAGCAACCAGAATGACTTATGCCTGGCAGTGCTGAGCGTAAGAAACTGTTGGTCTCCATGTGCTTTCACGACCGTCGAGGCCTGCATGGAACTGGTTGATCGGTGGCCTCAGGGGAGTCCTTCAGTTCCCGGACGGAACGTCGTCCGCGTTTTCCTTCTGCACGAGCCGCAGGGACACGGAATTGATGCAGTACCGCTGGTCGGTGGGAGTGCCATAGCCTTCCCCCTCAAACACGTGGCCCAGGTGGGAGTCGCACGCGGCGCAGCGGACCTCCACGCGGTCCATGCCCAAGGTCCGGTCGTGGATGTACCGCACGGTTCCCTCGGCCAGGGGTGCCCAGAAGGAAGGCCAGCCGCAATGGGAATCGAACTTCTCACTGCTGGTGAACAGTTCAGTCCCGCAGGCGCGGCACTGGTAGACCCCAGCCGTATGTGTGTCCCAGTATTCGCCGGTGTAGGGACGTTCCGTGCCGGCCTGGCGGAGGACCCGGTACTCCTCCGGCGTCAGTTCTTCCCGCCATTGGGCATCGCTTTTCTGCACGGGCGATTCAGTCGCGCTTGCCGTGGTGTCCGCTTGCCCGCCAACATCCACCATGCCCGTTGCCTTATGACCGAAAATGCTGTTTCCAAAGATGCTCATGGCAATACCAACGCTCAGGAGTCGCCGATAAATCCCGAACCCGCGTACAGGTGCAGGACGGGAACGCCGAGCTGGTCCTGGGCCTTGTTGGCCCAGTCGGTGTGGAACGTATCCGCCACGGCATGCGGCCGCGTGATCACCACCGCCTGCGAGGCACCGGTTGCCTTGACCTTGGCGACGAGGCTGTCCACCGCCTTGCCGGCCACCACCTGTCCGGTGACCCCTGAGCCCAGCCCCGCCAGTGCTGCGAGGGAGGCTGCGAGCGTCTCATCCGCATGAGCCCGCTCGGTGGCGTCATCCGGAGTGCCGCCCGCAAGCTCCCGGAACGCCTTCGCCACGTCCAGCATGGAGAGGTTTTCCAGGAAGTCCACCAGCAGGTGCCGCTCGGTGTTGGCCGGCACCAGGACCACCAGGCTGCTGTCGGACCCGTCCACGAGCTGTTCGATGTTCAGGCGGTCGTCCGCGCCCAGGGGTTCTTCTGTCAGGATGATGATTGGATCACTCATGGCCATAGCCTAGTCGGGCCCGTGCACGCCTGCACCGCGCCCCGCGGACACCGGCGGATTGCCGCAGGGCATGCCGCGGCCGGCAGGGAATGCGGGTATCTGACTCAACGCCGGTAAGAATAGAGCCATGGCACCTTTCCGGCGAGCGCGCCCTGCAATGACTGCACCCACCCGGGATTCCGGCGGGATGTCGCCGGGAGCGAAGTGGGCAGTGGGCGGCGCGATTGCCGGCGGATCACTGGCCGGCATCCTGGGAGCCGGTTCCTCCGCCCTGGCCGTTTACTTCGCGCGCAGGGTAATTACTCCGGCGCGGCAGCGCACGGCGGACAAGGAAGTCCTGGCCGTCATCCGTGACGGCCACAAACAACAGGTGATCCTGGCAGCCAACGACGACACCACCGTTGACGGTGTGTACGGCTTCTTTTTCGACGGCGGCAAGGGCCACGCCCGGATCGGCCGGATCGTGTCCTACTCGCCCGCGGAGCGGACAGTCCTGCGCGAGGTGGAAGCCGTCTACAGCGGGGACCTCGCATCGGCCCGCTGGGGATGGTGGAGCGGCGCCACCTATCCCGACCCGGCCGCGGCCGGGATTCCGTTCGAGGATGTGCCCATCCCCGTGGAGCGCGGGGAGGCGCCCGCCTGGCTGGTGCGGGCCAAGGGGGCTGCGCGGACGTGGGCCATCATGGTCCACGGCCGCGGCGCAACCCGGCAGGAAGCCCTGCGCGCGGTGGGCCCGGCCCTGGAACTGGGCCTGACCAGCCTGCTGGTGTCGTACCGGAACGACGGCCTGGCGCCATCGGCCGATGACGGGCGCTATGGCCTGGGCTCAACGGAATGGCAGGACATCGAAGCCGCCATCGAGTACGCCCTGGCCAACGGCGCAGAGGAAGTGGTCCTGTTCGGCTGGTCCATGGGCGGGGCCATCTGCCTGCAGACTGCGGACCTGTCCCGCTACCGGCACCTGATCCGGGCCATGGTGCTTGATGCGCCGGTCATCGACTGGGTGACGGTGCTGGCCCACCACGCCCAGCTGAACCGGATCCCCTCGCTGGTGGGCCGGTACGGGCAACTGATGCTGGGCCATCCGCTGGGACGCCGGCTCACCGGCCTCTCGGCTCCCGTTGACCTGAAAATCATGGACTGGGTGTCCCGTGCAGTCGAGCTGCGGACCCCCACGCTCGTGATCCACAGCGTGGATGACGAGTACGTGCCCTATGGACCTTCAGCCATGCTGGCCGAGCGCAACCCCGAAATGGTGACGTTCGAGACGTTCAACCACGCGCGACACACCAAGGAATGGAATGTTGACCCGGACCGCTGGGAGCGCCTGGTCAAAGCGTGGCTCCGGCAACAACTCGCACCCCGGCTCAATCCGGGATCGGTTGGCCGGGTCACCCCGGCCGGAGCCTGAGTTGGGCGCGCCGGACGGCGTCGCCGCCTTGACGGCCCGCGGCCGGGACCTGGCTGCCGGACTCCAAGGGTTGGTGTCCGCGGCTCCGGGCCGCCCGCGGCACGCCACGAATGCACCGTTCGACGGCTCGCCGGTAGGGGACGTCCCGGTATGCAGCACCGCCGACGTCGAAACCGCCGTCGGCACGGCCCGCGAGGCACAGCTTAGCTGGGCGGCCATGCCGGTTGCCGAACGCCGGGCAGTCATCCGGCGGTTCCGGGAGCTCCTGCTGGACCGGGAGCGGGACGTCCTGGACCTGGTCCAGGCCGAAAGCGGAAAATCGCGGTTGAGCGCCTTCGAAGAGTTTGCGGACGTCGTGATGACGGCGGACTACTACCAACGCAACGTGGAAAGGTACCTCCGGCCGCGCCGCCGGAAGGGAGCATTGCCGGTCCTGACCCGCACCACCGAGTATCTGTTGCCCAAGGGCGTGGTGGGCGTCATCAGCCCGTGGAACTATCCGTTGACGCTCGCGGTCTCGGACGCCATTCCTGCGCTGCTGGCCGGAAACAGCGTCGTCTTGAAACCGGATTCGCAGACGCCATTCACGGCGCTCCTGATGCTCAGGCTGCTCCGGGATGCCGGACTTCCGGCAGCCCTGTTCCAGGTGGTGACGGGGCCCGGCACGGAGATTGGCCCCGCGATGATCGGGCAGGTCGATTTCCTGATGTTTACCGGATCGTCGGAAACCGGCAAGAACGTCGCCCGGCAGTGCAGCGCCCGGCTCATCGGCTTCTCCGCCGAACTCGGCGGCAAGAATCCCATGCTCGTGCTCTCAGATGCAGACGTTGGCCGGGCGGCCGCGGGTGCGGTGCACGCCTGCTTTTCAAACTCCGGCCAACTGTGCGTCAGCATTGAACGGATCTATGTGCACGCGGCAGTCCACGCCCCCTTCGTGGCCGCCTTTACCGCCCGGGTGAAGGCCATCCGCCTGGGGCCGGGCCCCGACTGGGGCATCGGCATGGGCTCGCTTATCAGCCAGGCACAGATCGATCGGGTGGACCGCCACGTCCAGGACGCGCTCGCAAAGGGCGCTGAACTTCTCGCCGGTGGACGCCGGCGGCCTGACCTGGGACCGCTCTTCTACGAACCCACCGTCCTGGCAGGCGTGACCGACGACATGCTTATGGCCCGCGAAGAAACCTTCGGTCCGGTGGTTGCCATCTACCGGGCTGCCGACGACGACGAAGCAGTCGCCCTGGCCAACGACTCCGACTTCGGCCTGAACGCCAGCGTCTGGTCCGCCCGCCACGGCGAAGAGGTTGGCCGCCGGCTGATGACGGGCACGGTCAACGTCAACGAAGGCTATGCCGCCACCTGGGCCTCCCATGACGCACCGATCGGCGGCATGAAGGATTCCGGGGCGGGGCGCCGCCACGGCCGGGAAGGCATGCTGAAGTACACCGAGCCGCAGACCATTGCGGTGCAGCGGCTGCTGCGGGTGGCTCCGGCCGCCGGCATGTCGAACAAGGCATACGCCCGCATCATGAAACGGGCCATCACCCTGATGGGCCGACTTCCCAGAGGCCGCTAGGACAGTGTCCGTGGCGCCGACATCCCAGGAGGAATGACATGGCCAAAGGAACCCGGCTTTCCGGTGCAACGCTGCTGGTCACGGGAGGCGGACGCGGGCTGGGCCGGCGCCTGGCGCTTGGCGCCGCCGCACGCGGGAGCCGGGTGGTGATCTGGGACGTCGACGCCGAACGGGGTGCAGCAGTCCGCGACGAAATACGCGCCGCCGGCGGCGCCGCCGATTCACAGGCCGTGGATGTCACCGACAACCAGTCCGTCAAGGCTGCCGCAGAACTGGCAGGGCCCGTGGACATTGTGGTCAACAACGCCGGCGTGGTCAGCGGCAGGAGGCTCCTGGAGGCCGCGGAGCAGGACATCGAACGGACCATGCAGGTCAACGTCCTGTCCCTGTACTGGGTCACGCGCGCGTTCCTTGGCGGCATGGTGAGCCGGCGCCGTGGAACCGTGGTGACCATCGCCAGCGCTGCGGCCCTGGTGGGAGTCGCCCGGCAGACGGACTACTCTGCCAGCAAGTTCGCCGCGTTCGGCTTCGACGAGTCCCTCCGCGCCGAGCTCCGGGCCGCGCACACGCCGGTCAACACCCTGGTGGTCTGCCCCTATTACATTGACACCGGGATGTTCGACGGCGTCCGGACCCGGTGGCCGCGGCTCCTGCCCATCCTGCATGAAGAGCAGGTGGCAAGCCGCGTCCTTGACGCCGTCGAGGCCGGCCGCCGCAAGCTGCTCCTGCCGCCGGTCGTCAACCTGCTGCCCGTGCTGCGGATCCTTCCGGTTGGCGTCTTCGACCGGGTCATGGACGTGTTGGGGGTCAACCAAACCATGGACCATTTCACCGGCCGGGCCGCGGGGCGGACTGGAGGGAATACCGGGGTGGCCCACCCCCTTACAGAGGGGACCCGGGACCCTATGACGGACTAAAGCACAAGTTTATCCTGCTGCCCAAGGGGGGATACCGCTGCGAAGAAATGGGGCCCCAAAATGCGCATCACACGACGACAACTGCTGCAGGCCGGCGCTGTAGCCGGTGCAGGTGTTCTGACCCAGGCTTATGGATCCGGGGCCAGCCCGGGACTGGCGGCCCCTGGTTCCCCGTCCGGCACCTTTACGGAGCAGCTTCCCACGCTCTCCGACCTGGGGGTTATCGACATGCGGTCCGGCGGCAACCTTGAGTTGTGGGCCCGCAACTCCCGCCACCGCTTCCAGGCCGAAATGGGCCTGACCGACACGCTGACGTACCAGGACGCTGCATCATCCAGGAGTTACCTCGGGCCGGTCATCATTGCCCGGAAGGGTACGCCCCTGAGCCTCACCGTCCACAACGATATTGGGCGGCATCCCCTTGCCTTCGCCATCGACCCCGAGCTGGTCCCGCCCGGCAGCAACGACGCCCGATCTCCCAGGACGGCTGTCCACCTCCACGGCGGCAACACTGCACCAACGTCCGACGGCGGCCCTGGACAGACTTTCCGGCCCGGCGCCTCGTACACCTACCACTATGGCAACACCCAGGATGCGGCCGGCCTCTGGTACCACGACCACGCGCTGGGCCTCACCCGCCTGAATGTCTACGCCGGGCTGGCTGGTGGCTACCTGCTCCGGGACACCCGCAGCACGGGCATCGACACCGGCGACGGGACACATCTTCCACCGCCGCCATATGAATTGCCGCTGGTCATCCAGGACCGCATGTTCAACCAGGACGGCTCGTTTGCCTACCCGCCCAACCCTGACCTGGTGGGCGCAGACGGCACGGCCCGGCCCTGGGCCCCTGAGTTCTTCGGCGACGTTGCCACGGTCAACGGAAGATGCCGGCCCAACCTGGACGTGGCCCGCGGCAAGTACCGCTTCCGGATGTTCAACGGCTCCAACGCGCGGTTCTACGACTTCACATTCATCGCGGACGGCAGCGCGGCCATTTTCCACCAGATAGGGTCCGACGGCGGCCTGCTGGACGCCCCGGTCAGGCTCAACAGGCTGGTGATGGGACCCGGTGAGCGGGCAGACATTGTGGTGGACTTCGCCGGGCTGAAGCCAGGTTCGAAGGTGGTCCTGGCCAACAGCGCCCGGGTGCCCTTCCCGAACGGGCCGGAATCTGTCCAGCGCGGCGCCATCCCGCTCCCACAGATCATGCAGTTCACCGTGCTGGCGCAGTCCGGCTACACGGTGCCGCTGCCGGCCCAGCTGCGGTCCGAGCCTCTCACCCGGCTCGTGGAACTGCCCACCGTAGCCACCAGGTCCATGGCATTGGTGGAAGTGGCGAACGCGGATGACGTTCCCATCATGGCGCTGCTGAACAACAGGATGTTCGACAGCCCCGACATCACGGTAGTGAAGCAAGACACACTTGAGCAGTGGGAGCTCATCAACACCACCGTGGACGCCCACCCGATCCACCTTCACTTCACCCAGTTCCAGGTGCTCAACCGGCAAAAGTTTGATGCCGACTCCTACCTTGAGGCCTCAGACTTCGTGGACCCCAAAACCGGACTCGTCACTCCCGGAAGGGGGTGCGCTGTACCGGTCAAGCCCTTCCTGATCGGCCGTCCCAAGGCCGCGCCGGCCAATGAACAGGGATGGAAGGACACCGTGGTGGCGATGCCTGGCGAAGTAACGCGGATCCGCGTGCCCTTCGGTGCGGCCGCGGCAGGAGGAGCCCCATTGGCCATGGGCACCTCCTTCACGGGTGAATACGTCTGGCACTGCCACATCCTGGAGCACGAGGACAACGACATGATGCAGCGGTACCTGATCGAGTAGCCGGGGGCTCCCAGCCCCTGCACTGCTAGGGACGGGAGCTGCCCGCAGCCGGCGAACCAATGGGCGCCGAAACAGCGTCCGTGAGCCGGATCAGGTCCGCTGGCGCCAGTTCGATGTCCAGTCCGCGCCTGCCCCCGGAGACCAGCAGGGTCTCCAGCCGCAACGCGGAGGAATCCAGGACCGTGGGGGAGGGCAGGCGCTGGCCGAGGGGCGAGATGCCGCCCACGACATAGCCGGTGCGCCGCTGGGCGACAGCGGGATCAGCCATGGACGCTTTCTTTGCCCCGAGCGCCGCGGCCATTGCCTTGAGGTCAAGGGTGCCGCTGACCGGCACGATGCCGACAGCAAGCCTCCCCTCCACGTCCAGCATCAGGGTCTTGAAAACCTTGGACGGATCGATTCCCAAGGCAGCGGCTGCCTCAGCGCCGTAGCTGCCCGCGCCCGGGTCATGGATGTACGGGTGCAGCACGAAAGGAACCCCGGCCGCGGTCAATGCCGCCGTGGCCGGGGTTCCCTGGAAAGCATTCTTGCGCGCCATCGGGTGGACGCTCTCAGCTGTGGACGCGTGAAGCGGCGGCCACCTTGCGCTTGATCCGGCCCAGCATGGCCGTCATGCCCCGCATGCGGAGCGGGGTAATGGCCCGGGTGAGGCCCAGCAGTTCCGGCATGTCATCGGGGACGGACAGGATTTCCCCGGCGGACAAGCCATCCAGGCCCTCGTGCAGCACACCGGCGAAACCCCGCGTGGTGGGAGCCTCGGCCGGGGCCTTGAAGTAGAGGTGCACCACGCCGGCCGGGCCGTCGTCGTTCTTCTCCGTCTCGATGGTGAGGAACAGCGGTGACTGGCACTCCACCACCTGCTCAAGGAGTTCAGGGTGGTCCTTGAGGCGGTCGGGCAGTTCCGGCAACCCCTCCGAGAACTCCAGCAACAGCTGGAGCCGCTCGGGTTCGGACAGGGCCTGGAAATCGTCCACGATCGCCGCCAGGGCGGTGGGCAACGCTTGAGTACTCATCGTTCCAAGTCTACGCGGGCACGCCGGGCGTCAGGCCCCGACGCCGACCGGAACGGAACCGCGCTCGGCGCCCTTGACGATCGGCACGCGGACGGCGTTGCCCCATTCCGTCCAGGAACCGTCGTAGTTGCGGACGGTCTCGAAGCCCAGGAGGTACTTCAGGGCGAACCAGGTGTGGCTGGACCGCTCGCCGATCCGGCAGTACGCCACCACGTCGTCGCCCTCCGTCAGTCCGGCCTCGCCAAGGTAGATGGCTTCGAGTTCCTCGCGGCTGCGGAACGTCCCGTCCTCGGCGGCCGCACGGGCCCACGGGATGGATGCGGCAGTGGGGATGTGGCCGCCGCGCAGGGCGCCCTCCTCCGGGTAGGCCGGCATGTGCGTGCGCTGGCCGGTGTA
This sequence comes from Arthrobacter sp. 135MFCol5.1, assembly GCF_000374865.1. GTDB lineage: Bacteria > Actinomycetota > Actinomycetes > Actinomycetales > Micrococcaceae > Arthrobacter. The sequence goes on from NZ_KB895453.1 coordinate 517,055, forward strand.
TTCCTCGGGGGAGCGGACATCGATCAGGGGCTTGCCCAAGTGCGCCAGGACGTCGTCCTTGAACGCGCGAATGGGCGCATCCTCGCGCTCAACCACCGGGTAGCTGCCGGGTGCGGGGGAGGGCTTGTCCCTGGTCAGTTCGCGGCCTTCGGCAATCCACTTGTCCCGGCCGCCGTCGAGCAGCCGGACGTCCTGGTGGCCGAACAGCGTGAACACCCACAGGGCGTACGCGGCCCACCAGTTGGACTTGTCGCCGTAGATCACCACGGTGCTGTCCCGGGAAATCCCCTTCGATGCCGCGAGCTCGGCGAAAGCTGCGCCGTTGACGTAGTCGCGGGAGACGTCGTCGTTCAGGTCCGTGTGCCAGTCGATCTTCACGGCACCGGGGATATGCCCGGTTTCGTAAAGGAGCACGTCCTCGTCAGATTCGACCACGATGAGCTCGCCGTTGGCTACCGCGCCGCTTTCGATGGCGGCGGCCAGCCACTCCGTGGATACAAGCCGTTCGGGGTGGGCGTAGGCTGCGAACTTCTCATTCTGTTCAACCGGGTAGGGCATGGCGTTGGCCTTTCACTAAGGGCACGGGAAACCGTGGGACCGGCATTGGAACCTGTTCCCACCCTAGCCAGCGCCCCCGGCGTTGTCCGTATTCCGTTAACAGGACGAAATGTTGGCTTGGTCACGCGGGCGTGCCGGAGATACCGCCAACCCCGGGTGCGGTCCCGGTTGCCGGTATCCTTTCTGGGGACCAACCACGAGCAGAACGGACCACCTTGGTACAGATCGAACAGCTTGCCGCCCGTACGCCGGCAGTTTCGGTGGACGAGCTCCTCAAAGGCTTCTACCCATCGCCGCGGTTCGGGGAGGTTTCCTTTTCGAGCTACCGTCCGGACCCCAAGCAGCCAAGCCAGGCCGCAGCAGTGCGCGCCCTTGAGGAATTTGCCGGCGGCGTGGGAGCGGGCAATGGGGGCGGGCTGTTCAAGAAGCTGTTCGGCAAGAAGGGCGAATCCAGGGCAGGCATCTACCTCGACGGCGGATTCGGCGTGGGCAAGACGCACCTGCTCGCATCGCTCTGGCACGCTGCGCCCGGTCCCAAGGCCTTCGGTACCTTCGTGGAGTACACCAACCTGGTGGGCGCCCTGTCGTTCCGCAAGACCGTGGAAGCGCTGAGCAGCTACAAGCTGGTCTGCATCGACGAATTCGAACTTGACGATCCGGGCGACACCGTCCTGATGTCCCGGCTCATGCGGGAACTGGCCGACGCCGGCGTCAAGCTCGCTGCCACGTCCAACACCCTCCCCGGTTCCCTGGGCGACGGCCGTTTCGCGGCGGTCGACTTCCAGCGCGAGATCCAGGTGCTTGCGGACCAGTTCGAGGTCATCCGCATCGACGGTGAGGACTTCCGGCACCGCGGCCTTCCCGCTGCCCCGGCACCGCTGAAGAACAGCGAACTGAACACGCACATGAAAGCGGAGTTCGACGGCAAGACCGTGGCGCAGGACGAGTTCGCCACCCTGATCCACCACCTGGCGGGCGTGCATCCCAGCCGCTACCGGCAACTTATCGACGGCATCGACGGCGTGGTGTGGCGGAACGTGGAAACCATCAGCGAGCAGGCCGTGGCGCTGCGGTTCGTCGTCCTGGCGGACCGGCTCTACGACAAGGACGTTCCCATCCTGGCCAGCGGTGTCCCGTTCGACAAGCTGTTCACCGAGGAAATGATGACCGGCGGATACATGAAGAAGTACTTCCGCGCTGTTTCCCGCCTCACCGCGCTGGCCCGTGAAGGCCAGAACCACGAACCCTCCTAGTTCCCGGCCCTCTCCGGGGCGGCGCGCCGTCGTGGAACCAGCAGCGCCCGCACCGCCAGGCCGGCGAGGAGCGCCCAGAACGCGGACCCGATTCCGGCGAAGGCCAGGCCGGACGCCGCCATCAGGAACGTGACCGCAGGAGCTATCCTGTCTTCCGGGTCCGCCAGCGCGGCCGACACCGCCGAGGCGAGGGTCCCCAGCAGCGCGAGCCCGGCCACTGCTTCCAGCATCCCCGCCGGTGCCGCACCCACCACGGCCACGAGGGCAGCGGAAAACGCTGCCAACAGCAGGTACGCGGGGCCCGACACGAAACCGGCGATCCACCGCCTGCTCCGGTCCGCGCCTGCCTCCTCGCCGGCGGCAAGAGCCGCGCTGAGCGCTGCAAGGTTGATGGCATGGCCGCCGAACGGTGCCCCCAGGACGGTCCCCGCACCCGTCACCAGCATGGCCGGCCGCCACGGGGTTTCATATCCGAACGACCGCAGGACTGCCACCCCGGGGACGTTCTGGGATGCCATGGTCACCACGAACAACGGGACCGCGATGCCCATCAACGCCTGCAGGGTGAAGGCGGGTGTGGTCCACACCACGGTGGGCATGAGGGTCGCGGCGCCGAGGGCAGTCCCGCCGGCCGCGACATGGATCCCGATCACCAGCAGGGCGACCAGCAGCGCGGCCGGCACGGCCCACCGTGGAGCGAACCTCATCATCACCAGCCAGCACAGGATCACGGGGGCTACGAACCATGGAACCGTGCCCAAGGACTTGAAGGGCGCCAGGCACAACTGAAGCAGGACACCTGCCAGCATCGCCTGCGCAAGCGTGGGCGGGATGGCTGTCAGCAGCCTGCCGAGCGCGGGCACCAGGCCGATCAGTGCCAGCAGTACCCCCGCCACGAGGAAGGCCCCGACGGCGGCCGGCCAGCCGCCGTCGGGCATTCCCGAAGCTGCCAGCAAAGCGGCGCCCGGCGTTGACCATGCCAGCGTCACCGGAACTTTGGAGCGCCAGGCAAGCAGCAGCACACCAAGCCCGACGGCGAGCGTGACCGCCAGCAGACCGGAGGCAGCCTGGGCAGGATCGGCACCCACCGCCCTCAGGCCGGCGAGGACCACAGCAAAGGACGACGTAAAGCCCACCAGCGCCGTGACGATTCCGGCGACCACGGGCCGGGAATCCTGCCGGGACCGCCCACCGGAGGCTGTTGTGGGAGATGCTGCGGACTTTGGCATACCGGCAGGTTACCGGCGCGGCTTGGCGAACCGGCAATTGGGTGCTCCGCTGGTTGGTCGCAGCGAGGGCCTGCCGTTAAACGACAAAGGTGCAGGTGCCGCCTCCCGGCGGGACCTGCACCTCCTTGACGTGCCGGGGCAAGGGCCCCTGGCCAAATCCTCTACGGCGTCCTGTCAACCGGCGGAACCGGGGTTTCAGGAGCAACCGGCGGAACCTGCCCGGCGGCAGGTGCCTGGCCGGGAGTTCCGTTCTTGTCAACGAGCTTCGAAGCGCCATCCTGGATTTTGTCGACGTGGCCCGCGTACTTGCCGCCGGTCTTGGTGTCGACGAAATCGCCGGCCTTGGTGATGCCGTCCTTGATGGCCTGCTCGTTGCCTTGGATCAGACCCTGAGCCTTGCCCTTTAGATCGTCAAGTAAACCCACGAGCACCTCCCTTCGATCGCGGAGCCAGGTCGCTCCTCGCGCAATCGATCCTAGCCGCGGAGGGAAGGCATGCCAAGGAAATCCCGTTCGCCCGCAGCGTATACCAGGGCAACAAAAAAGCAGCTCCGGAGAGCTGCTGCATAAGTGTGGGCGATACTGGGATCGAACCAGTGACCTCTTCCGTGTCAGGGAAGCGCGCTACCGCTGCGCCAATCGCCCGGAACCGGAAGACCGGTATGGGATAAAAGAGAGCGGACGACGAGATTCGAACTCGCGACATCCACCTTGGCAAGGTGGTGCTCTACCAGCTGAGCTACGTCCGCATTTTGCAGCTTGTCCCGGATATTCCGGTGGTACTGCCGGCAAGTTTCCTTGCCGAGTGGGCGATACTGGGATCGAACCAGTGACCTCTTCCGTGTCAGGGAAGCGCGCTACCGCTGCGCCAATCGCCCATTGCCTCCGAAAGATCCGGAAACCATGGTTTTCACCGAGGTGGGTACGGGATTCGAACCCGTGTATACGGCTTTGCAGGCCGCTGCCTCGCCTCTCGGCCAACCCACCGTGTTAGCGTCAATTCCGAAGAATATTTGCTGTGACAGTGTCCTGCGAGCGGACGACGAGATTCGAACTCGCGACATCCACCTTGGCAAGGTGGTGCTCTACCAGCTGAGCTACGTCCGCATTTTGGAGGCTTGATTCCCTGCCGTTTCCGGCATTTCCTCGCGTTCCAACGAGTAAAAACAATATAGGAGGTTCCGGGATTCTCCAAATTGCCTCCGGCCGGCAATGGTCATGCGGCTCCACTTCGGCGTCATGACGCGGATTTTTTGACTTACAAGCGTGTAATTCGATCGTGGCCGGGATCCGGCGGAAGCGGCCGCGGGGGCTCACCCTGGTGCCTCCACCATGGTGCGTTTGCCGCGCATAGGTTCCGCGGGCCCACCGTCCACCTCGACCCGGGCCTCTCTCGAAGGTGAGGGAAGCAGTGCCCATCCCCCGACCCACGGGCATGCGTCCTGCCTCGAGAAGCCGATTTTTGAAATGGCCGGAAGGTCGGCTAGCATTCAAATGCATCGGGGCGATTGGCGCAGTGGTAGCGCGCTTCGTTCACACCGAAGAGGTCACTGGTTCGAACCCAGTATCGCCCACCGCAAAGGTCCGTTTCCGCTCATACGCAGCGGAGACGGACCTTTTTTGTGTTCGGATCCAGCGTCCGGAGATTTTGTCGGCCCCCTGTGAAAGAGTCTTTTGTATGACTGATCCGCTTCTTGCCCACGCTACTGAATACGGCCGGATGTACGCACGGTCCACGTCTGAACAGTTTTCCGTGCCGTCCATCACCACCGTCATCAGCCAGCAGCCGCACGGCCTGGACGGCTGGTTCGGATACATGGGTGCCAGCAGCCTGGCGAACGACCCCCTGCTCGCGGACTGCCTGGGGAGTCCGGCGAAAATCAAGCAGGCCGTCAACCGCGCGGCGAAGGCAGCCGAGACCTACCGGGACGACGCCGCCAGGCGGGGGGACCGGGTCCACAACTACTGCGAGCAGGTGGCGCTCCGCGCGCTGGGTCGCCCGCACACCATGAAGGAAGCCCGCGGGGCCCTGGCCGCAAACGGGGAAGAAGCCTTCGCCGTCCGCTTTGACGAGTGGTGGGAGCTCTTCCGGGTGGAACCCATCGCCCCCGAGATCACGGTCTGGAACAACACGGTGGGCTATGCAGGCACCCTTGACCTGGTGGCCCGGATCAACGGACGAGTCTGCCTGATCGACTACAAAACCAAGGGCACCACCCGCGACGGACTGGTCAAACCGCTCGATGACAAGGTGGTCATGCAGCTGGTTGCCGGCATGAAGGCGGAGGAAAGCCTGGTGGATGCGGAGGCCGGAACCTGGGAGCCCTGGAAATACGGCGACAACCCGGTCCTGCTGGCTGTCGCCATCGGTGAAACCGAGGTGCGTCCGGTCCGTGCCAATCCCGAAGTCCTCAAGCACCACTGGTGGAAGTTCTGCGCCTTGCGCCGGGTGTGGGAACTGTCCGCGGACACCCTCAGCGCCGGCACGGCGCTGCTGCCCATCGCGCCGCCGCCGCTGGCACAGGCCGCCCGTACCGCCTAGGACCGAGCCGAGCGGCGGGGGACTGCACCTAAACTGGACAGGTTCCCTTTGCCGCCAACCGTGAGGAATAACTGCGCATGGCTATCCTGAATATCCGCATCATCGGCGATCCCGTGCTCCGCACCGTGGCCGATCCCGTGACGGAATTCGGACCCGAGCTTGCCAAACTGGTCGCCGACATGACCGAGACCATGGAGGACGTGGAAGGCGCCGGCCTGGCCGCGCCGCAGGTCGGCGTCAGCAAGCGTGTCTTCACCTACCGCATTGACGGCGTGGAGGGCCACATCATCAACCCGGTGTTGGAGAACAGCGAGGACTACCAACCGGATCAGGTGGAGGGTTGCCTGTCCATCCCCGGCCTCGGCTTCCCGGTCCGCCGTTTCCGCACCACCCGGGTCACCGGCGTCGACATGCACGGCAATCCGGTGACGGTCGACGGCGAGGGTCTGCTGGCGCGGTGCTTCCAGCATGAAAACGACCACTTGGACGGCATCCTCTACACCGACCGGCTGGAGGGTGAAGACCGGAAGGCAGCGCTGCGCTCCATCCGCAATGCCAATTACGACGCCGTCGCCGAACGCACCACGGCCAAGCGCGCCAAGAGCGTCGGGTCCAGCTTCGGCGGCACAAGTTTTGGTGCCCCCGGCAGCTTTGGCAACGCCGAATGAGGGTCCTCTTTGCCGGTACTCCGGCAGTCGCCGTTCCCTCGCTCGATGCCCTGGTCAACGCCGGCTTTGAGGTCGTCGCAGTCCTGACCCGCCCCGATGCGCCGCTGGGGCGCAAGCGCGTGCTGACGCCCTCCCCGGTTGCCCGGCGCGCGGCTGAGCTGGGCATCGATATCATCCACGCGGCCAAGGTGGACGCCGCCACCACCGCACGCATCTCGGCTGCCGCGCCTGACGTGGCAGCCATCGTTGCCTACGGCGGCCTGGTCCCGCCGGCCGCGTTGGCCGTGCCCCGCCACGGCTGGGTCAACCTGCATTTCTCCCTGCTGCCGGCGTGGCGTGGAGCAGCGCCGGTGCAGCGGGCCGTGATGGCCGGAGACGACCTCACCGGTGCCGTCACCTTCCGGCTTGAAGAGGGGCTCGATACCGGTCCCGTCTTCGGGACGCTGACCGAGCCGGTGGGCGCCGACGACACCGCGGGCGACCTGCTCGAGCGGCTGTCGCGCAGCGGAGCGGTCCTGCTGGCCCAGACACTGTCCGCCATCGACGCCGGACAAGCGGTGCCGCAGCCGCAAACGGGCGATGTCACCCTCGCCCCGAAGCTGACCTTGGACGACGGCCGACTCACCTGGGCCCACCCGGCGCTTGCCATCAGCAGGCAGGCGCGCGGCGTCACCCCCGAGCCGGGAGCCTGGACCATGCTGGATGGCCAGCGGATCAAGCTTGAGCCGGTCCGGCTCCGGCCGGATGTTGCCGGCCTGGCGCCGGGGTCGGTGTCCGTCCAGGGAAAGAGCGTCATGGTGGGAACGGGATCGCACGCGGTGGAACTCACCCGGATCCAGCCCGCCGGCAAGAAAATGATGGCTGCCGCCGACTGGGCGCGCGGGATGGCTTCTATGGAGGGCGTGGTGTTCGAATGAGCGGTTCCGGAGAAAACCCGGGCGGCCAGGGCAGGCCCGGAGGGCGGGGGAACGCCGGGCGGAACGGCCAAGGCGGCAGCGGCGTTTCCGGCGGCCGCGGTCGAGGCAGCGGTGGTTCCGGCGATGCCAGCCGGCGGAACGCCAAGGGACGGGAACGCAACCGCGGGCCGCAACGGAGCTTCACCGAGCAGGCGCCGTCGCAGCGGACCCGGCGCGCCGACCCCGCACGGCTGGTGGCCTTCGAGGTTTTGCGCGCCGTCGCACAGGAGGATGCCTACGCCAACCTGGTGCTGCCCGCACGGATCCGGCACCACCACCTGGACAAGCGGGACGCCGGCTTCGCCACCGAGTTGAGCTACGGTGCGCTGCGCAGCCAAGGCACCTACGACGCCATCCTGGCCCGGTGCGTGGACAGGCCGCTTGACCAGCTTGATCCGGCCGTCCTCGACGCCCTCCGGATCGGCGTCCACCAGCTGCTGGCCATGAGGGTCCCGGCCCATGCGGCATTGGACCAAACGGTTGGACTGGCCCGCGCCGTCATCGGTGCAGGCCCTTCGGCACTGATCAATGCAGTCCTGCGCAAGGTCACGGCCCGCACCCTTGATGAATGGCTGGACCTTCTGGTGGCGGGCGAAACCGACGACACGAAGATCGCGTCGCTGCGGTACGCCCACCCGGAATGGATTGTCCGGGCCATGCGGCAATCGCTGGTGGCGCACGGCCGCCCCGCCACCGAGATCAACGCGCTGCTCGAAGCTGACAATGCGGCACCCGTGGTCAACCTGGTGGCGCTGCCCGGGCTCGGGAGCCTGGAGGAAGCCCTGGAAACCGGTGCCAGGCCCGGTGAACTGGTGGAGGGATCCGCGCTGTCCAGCGGCGGGGACCTGGGCCGCCTGGCCTCTGTCCGGGCCGGAACCACCCGCGTGCAGGACGTCGGTTCCCAATTGGTGGCCAGGGCGCTTGCCGCCGTCGACCTCGGCCCGGCGGCGGATGCCGCTGGCGGGCCAACTGCGGCCGTTTCCCCGGAGGCGCGGCTTGATCTTTGTGCGGGGCCTGGCGGGAAGGCGGCATTGCTGGGGGCCCTGGCCCACCAGCGCGGCGCCACGCTCCTGGCGAACGAACCGGCGCCGCACCGGGCAAAGCTCGTGGGCCAGGCCCTGGCCGCGGTGCCGCACGAGAGCTGGCAGGTCCGCACCGGAGACGGCCGCGATGTCGGAACGGAGCAGCCCGGCGGTTTCGACCGCGTCCTCGTGGACGTCCCGTGCACGGGCCTGGGAGCGCTGCGCCGCCGTCCGGAGTCCCGGTGGCGGCGCTCACCCAAGGACATCGCGGACCTCGGCCCGCTGCAGCGTGAGCTGCTGGCATCCGCGCTGGCAGCGGTCCGTCCCGGGGGAGTCGTTGCCTACGTGACCTGTTCGCCGCATCCGGCGGAAACCAGCGCCGTCGTGGCTGACGCACTCCGGAAACGCGACGACCTTGAGCTCCTTGATGCCGGCGCCGCCCTGGACGCGGTCAGCCTCACCGGCAACCTTGGCGCCGGACATGAGTTGACCGCCCAGCTTTGGCCCCATGTCCACCACACCGACGCCATGTTCCTGGCCCTCATCAAAAAGACATCCTGACCCGGAGTGTCCCTGCCAGGGCAGGGACACTCCCGGCAACACCCCCACACCTTCAGCGAAAGGCACTTCCGTGGCGCAATGCTGCATCAACCCGAGCATCCTCTCCGCCGACTTCGTCAACCTTGAGGCCGAACTCCAGCGGATCAGCAACGCCGACGCCGTGCACGTGGACGTGATGGACAACCACTTCGTCCCCAACCTCACCCTTGGGCTGCCGGTCGTGCAGCGGATCCAGGTGGTCAGCCCCGTTCCGCTGGATGCGCACCTGATGATTGCCGATGCCGACCGCTGGGCGCCCGGGTTCGCCGACGCCGGGCTCGCCTCGGTCACCTTCCACGCCGAGGCCTCCATCGCCCCCATCAAGCTCGCGCGGGAACTGCGAAGCAGGGGCGCCAAGGCCGGGATGGCCTTGCGGCCGGCCACGGCGGTTGAACCGTACCTGGACATGCTGCCGGAACTGGACATGCTGCTGATCATGACCGTGGAGCCGGGCTTCGGCGGCCAGGCTTTCCTGGATATCACGCTGCCCAAGATCCGCAGGGCCCGGGAAGCGGTGGACGGTTCGGGACTGGGAGTGGCCATCCAGGTGGACGGCGGTATTTCGGAGGACACCATCGCCCGCGCCGCCGAAGCCGGCGCCAACGTCTTCGTCGCCGGCTCCGCGGTCTACGGTGCGGAGGATCCGGCCGCAGCCATCGAGCTGCTCCGTGCAAAGGCCAGCCGGACGTTACGTGCGGCGACGGAATAACCGGCTGCCCCTGCCGGTTGTGGCACAATAACAACACACATACGTGCTCCGGGGTCGGTGTAAGTCCGAACCGGCGGTGACAGTCCGCGACCCGCGAGCCGGTGCCCTTTCCACAGGGACCCGGCAGACGGTTGAACCGGTGGAATTCCGGTACCGACAGTTAAAGTCTGGATGAGAGAAGCACGTACAGCTGTATCTGCGGGCCTTTGGGCTCCGCAGCGTTCTGCTGTCGTATATCCCCGGAGCCATCGCGGTTCGAGAGGGAAGGAACGACACGAATGAACCCCCAGCGATGGCTCTTCAACGCCACAAGTCCTGCTGCTTCCACGGCAGGCACCAACTCCCCGACGGCCGCCGCATGAGCGGTGCAGTTGAACTGAAACCAGCCTCCGGAGTAGTCACAGCCTTCAGCGCGGATGAAATCCGGGCCATGGAGGAAGCCCTCGAGGCAGCCCTGCGCGGTCCGCGCGGCGCCAATCCCTTGGTGGGTGCCGTCGTCATCGGCCCTGACGGCCGCCACCTGGTCACCGGCCACCACCGCGGTGCCGGCACCGCCCACGCCGAAGCCGACGCCATAGCCCAGGCTGCCGCCGTCGGCATGGACCTCTCCGGCTGCACCATGGTGGTCACGCTCGAACCATGCAACCACGTGGGGCGCACCGGGCCGTGCACGGAAGCGATCATCGCGGCGGGGATCACCGACGTGGTCTACGCCATCGACGACCCCCATGACCCTGCCGCCGGGGGAGCAGCCACCCTCCGCGCCGCCGGGATAAGTGTCCGCAGCGGCCTCGGCGCCGAGGAAGCGCTGGACCTGAACCGGCAATGGTTTGAGGCCGTCGCGGCCAAGCGGCCCTTCGTCACGCTGCACATCGCACAAACCCTGGACGCCAGGATCGCCGCCGAAGACGGCACCAGCCAGTGGATCTCCAGCCCGGAATCGCTGGCGGACAACCACGGGATCCGCGGACGCATCGATGCCATCCTGGTGGGCACGCAGACCGTGCTGGTGGACAACCCGCGCCTGACCGCCCGAAACCCCTCCGGTGGGCTGGCCGCCAAACAGCCCGTACGGGCCGTCATGGGGCTCCGGGACATTCCCGACGACGCAGCAATCCGCGGCGGTGACGGCCTGGCCGTCCACCTGCCCACCCGCGACCCCGCCGAAGCCCTGTCGATGCTGTACGACGCAGGCGCCCGCCACATCATGGTGGAGGGAGGATCACGGATCCTCAGCTCATTCCTCTCGGCCGGGCTCGTGGATGAACTGATCATGTACCTCGCCCCCACTTTGCTGGGCTCGGGCACCCCAGCCCTGGACGGGCTGGGCATCACCACCCTTGCCGACGCCCAGCAATGGGAATGGGACCAGTCCGACGGCGGCGCCGTGCGGACGCTCGGCCGGGACCTGAGACTTCACCTAAGACCGCAACGCAGAGTTGCACTGGACCACCAACCAACCCGCGGTACCGCGGAGCAAGCCCAGGGAGGCCGCTGATGTTCACCGGAATTATCGCCGAGCAGGGGCAGGTGCTGTCCGTTGAGCGCGACGGCGACACCAGCGCCACCGTCCGGCTCCACGCACCCGGGTCCACGGAGGGCCTGGCACTTGGCGGTTCGATCGCCGTCAACGGGGTCTGCCTCACGGCCACCGCCATTGACGGCAAGGAGTTCAGCGTCGACGTCATGGGCGAAACACTGCTCCGGAGCACCATCGGCGAACTCGCTGCCGGCGACTCCGTCAACCTTGAACGCTGCGTCCCCGCCGGCGGCCGATTGGACGGGCATGTGGTGCAAGGCCATGTGGACGGCGTAGGTGTCCTGCTGGAAAGGGAAGCCCAAGGCAACTGGGAGCGGCTGCGCTTCGGCGTTCCCGCCAACCTGGCCCGCTACATTGCAGAAAAAGGCTCCATCGCCATCGACGGCGTTTCCCTCACCGTTACTGCCGTCAGCCCCGCGTCCGAGCAGGAACCCTGGTTTGAGGTAGGCCTCATTCCCACGACGCTGGCTGAGACCGGCCTGGGCACCAAGCACACCGGCAGCCGGGTGAACCTGGAAGTCGACGTGCTGGCCAAGTACACCGAACGGCTGCTGGCCTTCCGCGAACCGGCCTCCGCGGCCGGTGCCGGCGAGGCTGCCACCGCTGGAGGTGCACGGTGAACGCCGCGGTACACCTGGACACGCCCGTCGCCGGAGACCCGGCCACCGGCCAGCCGGTGGCCCAGGCGCCGGGCAAAGGCCTGGACCCGATCGAGGACGCCGTGCGCGCCATGGCCGCCGGCCGGCCGGTGCTGGTGGTCGACAATGAGGACCGCGAGAACGAAGGCGACATCATCTTCGCGGCCCAGCACGCCACACCGGCGCTGATGGGCTGGACCATCCGCTACAGCTCGGGCGTAATCTGCGTGCCGCTGACGGGTGCCCGGGCCGATGCCCTGGAGCTGCCCCCGATGACGGCCGTCAACCAGGACGCGAAGGGCACCGCCTACACGGTCTCCTGCGACGCGGCCACCGGCGTGAGCACGGGAATTTCCGCGACGGACCGTGCCTTGACGGCCCGCATCCTGGCGGACCCGCACGCGGTTCCTGCCTCTGTGACCCGGCCGGGGCATATTTTCCCGCTTCGTGCGGTTGAGGGAGGTGTGCGGGAACGCCAGGGCCACACCGAGGCCGCGGTGGACTTGTGCCGCCTTGCCGGCCTGGAGCCTGTCGGGGTGATCGCGGAAGTAGTGTATGACGACGGTGAAATGATGCGCCTGGACGGCCTCAGGACTTTTGCGGCCGACCATGGGTGCCCGCTGATCTCGATCGAGGACCTGGTGGCGTATCTTGAAGCCGGGGCCGGGGGAACCCAGCGCGAGAAGGTCCGGGTCACGCCGGGCGAAGAGAAGGAGAAGCCATGACGGCATCGGCAGCCAGAGACGACAGCCACCAGGACGGCCACAGGGACCACCACTCGGTACCCGGTGCCGGGACCTACCCCGTCAGCGGAGGTCCCATTGTGCAACTGCCCACCGCCTTCGGCGACTTTGTGGCCCAGGCCTGGACCGACGTCCTCACCGGTGTGGAGCACCTGGCCGTGAGCTCGCCCAACGCGCCCACTGACGGCAAGGCACCGCTGGTACGGCTGCACTCCGAGTGCCTCACCGGCGACGTCTTCGGTTCCTACCGGTGCGACTGCGGGGAACAGCTTGCCTTCGCGCTGGAACTGATCCGCGACAACGGCGGCACCCTGCTCTACCTGCGCGGGCAGGAAGGCCGGGGCATCGGTCTCGCCAACAAGATCAAGGCCTACGCGCTGCAGGAAGCGGGCTTCGACACCGTGGAAGCCAACGAACAGCTGGGCCTGCCGGTTGACGCGCGGTGCTACAAGGCCGCGGCCCAGATCCTCGCCGAAATGGGCCTGCACGAGGTCCGGCTGCTGAGCAACAACCCGGACAAGCAGAACAGGCTGGCCCAGGCCGGCGTCAAGGTGGTGGAAATGGTCCCCACCGAGGTCCCCTCCCGCGAACAGAACATCCGGTACCTGCGCACCAAGAAGGACCGGATGGAGCACCGGCTCCTGCTGGACACCAGCGTGGCACCGGTGCCCGTACCGGCCCCCGAATCCCCTTACGACCACGAACAAGACTGAACGGAACACGACACACCCATGAGCGGACACGGCGCCCCCGACATCGACCTCAGCACCCTCAACCCGGCCGAGACTTCGCAGCTGAAGCTCGCCATCGTGGCAGCCAGCTGGCACACGCAGATCATGGACGGCCTCCTGGACGGCGCCCTGCGGGCCGCGAAGGACGCAGGCATCAGCGAACCCACCGTCCTGCGCGTTCCCGGCAGTTTCGAGCTGCCGGTGGCCGCCGCACGCCTGGCCCCGCATTTCGACGCCGTGGTGGCCCTCGGCGTCGTGATCCGCGGAGGAACGCCGCACTTTGACTACGTCTGCCGGGCCGCGACGTCGGGCCTCACCGACGTCAGCGTTTCCACCGGGGTGCCGGTGGGCTTCGGCGTGCTCACCTGCGACAACGAGCAGCAGGGCCTGGACCGCGCAGGACTTCCCGGCTCCAAGGAAGACAAGGGGCATGAGGCAGTCACCGCTGCCCTGGCCACGGCCGTGGTCCTGAAACAGTACGCATAACTCCGATGTCCACGTGGCGGGCGCGGTGTGTATTCGCTCACATCGCGCCCGTCATGCAACGGCCCGGGAAGCGCCCGTGCGGCCGCAGCAAGTAGGCTGGAGGGCGTGAAGAATTTCGAGACGCTGTTCGCTGAGCTCAGCGAGAAGGCAGCCACCCGTCCGGAAGGCTCCCGCACCGTCGCAGAATTGGAGTCCGGTGTTCACGGCATCGGCAAGAAAGTCGTTGAGGAAGCAGCCGAAGTATGGATGGCTGCCGAATATGAATCCGATGAAGCCGCGGCAGAGGAAATTTCCCAGCTTTTGTACCACCTGCAGGTTCTGATGCTCGCCAAAGGCCTGACCCTGGAAGACGTCTACAAGCATCTGTAGCCACCGGTCCGGCGCCTGCCGCCGGCCCCGCTGTGGCCTTCATTTGCCTGAAAATCCAGACCTTCCACCCCAGAAAGAATTTCCCATGCTGCGAGTAGCCGTCCCCAATAAGGGCTCCCTGTCAGAAGCCGCCTCCGCCATGCTCTCCGAAGCCGGATACCGCCAACGCCGCGACAGCCGCGAACTGGTCATGGTGGACCCGGACAACGACATCGAGTTCTTCTTCCTCCGCCCCCGCGACATCGCGGTCTACGTCGGCCAGGGAACGCTCGACGTCGGCATCACGGGCCGCGACCTCCTTCTGGACGCCGAGGTGGAAGCCGAGGAGTTGCTGCCGCTTGGATTCGCCGCCTCCACCTTCCGCTTTGCCGGTCCGGTGGGCGACTTCAGCTCTGCCGCAGAGCTCGAAGGCAAGCGACTGGCCACCAGCTACGACGGACTCCTGCGCAACTACCTCGCCGAACGGGGCATCAACGCCAAGGTGGTCAGGCTCGACGGCGCCGTTGAGTCTTCCGTCCGGCTTGGCGTCGCGGATGCCATAGCCGACGTCGTGGAGACCGGGAACACCCTCAAGGCCGCCGGCATGGAAATTTTCGGCGAGCCCATCCTGAAGTCCGAAGCCGTCCTGATCCGACGCACCGGCAATGGCGGCGCGGCGAACGGCACCGCCAAGGAAATCGAGGTGCTCATCCGGCGCCTCCAGGGTGTCTTGGTGGCCCGCCAATACGTGCTGATGGACTACGACATCCGCAAGGAACTCGTGGAGAAGGCCGCCGGCCTGACCCCCGGCCTGGAATCGCCCACGGTCTCGCCGCTCCGGGACTCGGACTGGGTCGCCGTACGGTCCATGGTTCCCAAGAAGGAAACCAACCGGATCATGGATGAACTGTACGACCTCGGCGCCCGCGCCATCCTGGTCAGCAGCATCCACGCCTGCCGCATCTGATCACCGGCGACCCTCAGCAGCACTGAAAATCCAGGAGTTCCCATGGCAGTAGCAGTACGCGTCATTCCCTGCCTCGACGTCGACGCCGGACGCGTCGTCAAGGGCGTCAACTTCGAGGGCCTCCGCGACGCCGGGGACCCCGTGGAACTGGCCCACCGGTATGACAATGCCGGCGCCGACGAACTGACCTTCCTCGATGTCACGGCCTCCTCCGGAAACCGCGAGACCACCTTCGACGTGGTCCGCCGCACCGCCGAGGAAGTCTTCATCCCGCTCACCGTCGGCGGCGGCGTCCGGGGCGTCGCCGAGGTGGACAAACTCCTCCGGTACGGCGCCGACAAGGCCTCCATCAACACCGCTGCCGTGGCGCGGCCGGACGTCATCGACGAAATCACCCGCCACTTCGGATCCCAGGTGCTCGTTCTGTCCGTCGACGCCCGCCGCACCCGCCCGGGGTCCCGGCCCACGCCGTCGGGATTCGAAGTGACCACCCATGGCGGCCGCACCGGGACCGGGATTGACGCCATCGCGTGGGCGAAGGAAGCCGCCGACCGCGGCGTGGGGGAGATCCTCCTCAACTCCATCGACACCGACGGCACCAAGGACGGCTTCGACCTCGAACTCATCAAGCTGGTCCGGGCCGCCGTCAGGGTGCCGATCATCGCCTCCGGCGGCGCAGGGGAGCCCGCACACTTCCCGCCGGCGGTGGCTGCCGGCGCGGATGCCGTGCTGGCGGCGTCAATTTTCCACTGGGGCCCGGATGACATGATGTCCCAGGTCAAGGACGCCATCCGGGACGCCGGCTTCGAAGTCCGTTAACCCGACTGGCTCGCAGCTGTTGTCGTTATGAACGCTCTTAACGGCAACAACTGCGAGCCAGTTTCGGTCAGAGGCCTACTTCGGCTGACTGCAGGAGGGCGACGGCGTCCGGCTGGCCTTCGAAGGTGACCAGGGCGTGGCGCGTGCGGCCGTGGGCGTGCATCAGCAGTTCGCCCGGCTCGCCCACGATGGCCACGGAGACAGGCGCCCGCTTGGCGACGTGGCGGGGACCGGACGGACGGACCAGCACGATGCCGAGGTCCACGCCGCGGTACAGGATGGCGGCACGCTTGACCAGTTCGTCCCAGAGCGCATCAGAGTACGCCTCGTCCAGGGCCCGCGGCGCCCACCGGTCCACTGCCCGGCGGACGTCCTCGGTGTGCACGAAGTACTCGATCAGGTTGGCGCTTTCGTCCAGGGCTTTGATGCTCATCGGCGAAAGGGCCGGCGGCCCGGCACGGAAGGTGTTGACCAGCCGGGCGTAGTCCTCGGTGGTGGTCAGCTTGGCCGCAAGCTTGGCAGTGGCCTGGTCGGAGGCCTTGGCCAGTCGCTTGATGATCAAACCGAGCCCGACGGCGGCCTTGCGCTCCCGCAGGTAGAGGTGCGCGGCAAGGTCCCTGGTGCGCCAGCCCTTGCACAGCGTGGGCGCATCAGGGCCGGCCGCAAGCAGGGTCTCGGCCAGGACTTCTCGGGACGGTTCGACGAAATGCATCACTTGTGAAACTAGCACGAGAGCCGCGAAGTTGGGCAGCATCCCACCGCCCGGTGGCGTGCCGTTATTCACATCGGGAGGGCGGCCGCCAAAGGCACTAGACTTGACCCGATGTCTGAGCAGCCAACCCCCGCCCCAACCGCCGGATCCAACGGATCCCAGGTACCGTCGTCGTCCGCTGAATCCGACCCGGCAACACCCGGCTCCGGACCGCTTCCCGAGGACGTGGCAGCCGCGCTCAAGCGCGACGCCGCCGGCCTGGTGGCAGCGGTGGTCCAGCAGTTCGACACGAACGAAGTCCTGATGCTCGGTTGGATGGATGACGAGGCACTGCACCGGACCATGACCACCGGACGCGTCACGTTCTACTCGCGGTCCCGCCAGGAGTACTGGCGCAAGGGCGACACTTCCGGCCACGTCCAATGGGTCAAGTCGGTTGCCCTGGACTGCGACGGCGACGCACTCCTGGTGCGCGTCGACCAGGTCGGTGCCGCCTGCCACACCGGCACCCGCACCTGCTTCGACGGCAGGGACCTCACCGTCGTCACAGGCCACGCACGCTAGGCCGGACCGGCTGCCGGGCCACGGCGTCCCAGCCGGCCGCGGCCAACCCAGCAAGCACACTCAAGGAGTCCGGCGCGGCCGGCCCTTCAGAAGAACAGGCGGACAAGCATAGCCATGCAGGACCTTGGAACCATCAGCCCAAGCCTTGAGGAATTCCGGGAACTCGCCGGCCACAGCCGGGTCATCCCCGTCAGGCTCAAGGTGCTGGCCGACGCCGAAACACCCATCGGCCTGTACCGCAAGCTGGCGCAGGGCCAGCCCGGAACGTTCCTGATGGAATCCGCGGCCGTTGGCGGCGCCTGGTCCCGCTACTCCTTCATCGGTGCCCGGTCCCGCGCCACCTTGACCACCAAGGACGGACAGGCGCACTGGCTGGGCGAGCCGCCCGCCGGCGTCCCCGTCAGCGGCAGCCCCGTCGACGCCGTCCGCGACACCATCGACGCGTTGCGCACCGACCGCTTCGAGGGGCTCCCGCCTTTCACTTCCGGCCTGGTGGGGTTCCTGGGCTGGGAAACCGTCCGGCACTGGGAGCGGCTGGTCAGCCCGCCCGAGGACGACCTGCAGCTGCCGGAGATGGCCTTGAACCTGGTCACCGACATGGCCGTGCACGACAACGTTGACGGCACGGTCCTGCTCATTGCCAACGCCATCAACTTCGACAACAGCTCCGAGCGCGTGGACGAGGCCTGGCACGACGCCGTCGCGCGGGTAAAGGAACTCCTGGCCAAGATCAGCGCCCCCGTCCCGCAGCCGGTCTCCGTTCTGGAACCGGCGGCACTGGATTTTGCGTCCAGCGTCCAGGAACGCTGGGATGAGGCCGAGTACCTGGCCGCCTTGGACCGCGGCAAGGAAGCCATCGTGGACGGCGAGGTCTTCCAAGTGGTGATTTCGCGACGGTTCGAGATGGAATGCCACGCGTCCGCCCTGGACGTCTACCGGGTCCTGCGCAACACCAATCCCAGCCCCTACATGTACATCTTCAGCCTGGCCGACGCCGAGGGCCGCGAATACTCCATCGTCGGATCCTCGCCCGAAGCCCTGGTCACGGTCACCGGCGAGGAAGTCATCACCCACCCGATCGCCGGATCCCGTCCCCGCGGGAAGACAGTAGAAGCGGACAAGGCCCTCGCCGAGGAACTGCTCGCCGACCAGAAGGAACGTGCCGAACACCTGATGCTGGTGGACCTCTCCCGCAACGACCTCTCCAAGGTCTGCGTGGCCGGCACCGTGGACGTCACCCAGTTCATGGAGGTGGAGCGCTTCAGCCACATCATGCACCTGGTGTCCACCGTGGTGGGCAGGCTGGCACCGCAGGCCAAGGCCTACGACGTCCTGAAAGCGACGTTCCCGGCCGGTACCCTCTCCGGCGCGCCCAAGCCCCGGGCGCTGCGCCTGCTGGACGCACTCGAACCGCACCGCCGCGGCATCTACGGCGGGGTGGTGGGCTACCTCGATTTCGCCGGCGACATGGACATGGCCATCGCCATCAGGTCCGCCCTGATCCGCGAAGGCCGGGCCTACGTCCAGGCCGGCGGCGGCATCGTGGCCGACTCCGTGAACCCCACGGAGGCCCTCGAAACCGTCAACAAGGCCGCCGCCCCGCTGCGCGCGGTCCACACCGCCGGCTCCCTGCACAACATCTCTGCGGAATCCCTTCCCGGCCGGACGGAGTCCTGATGGCTGACTCCGGAGTGGCTGCCGGCAGCGCGGGAACAGCGGACAATGCAGGAAAAGCAGGCAAAGCGGGCAAAGCCAAGGCAGGCCGGACCACACCCGCGTGGGCGCGCAAGTCCACGCTGGTCCTGCTGATCACCCTCCTGGCCCTGGCCGCGTTCGGCACCACCACCCAGACGTGGATGACCGCCACCTTGGACCCGAACCAGGCAGGCGCCGCGCAAAGCGTCCTGCCCGTGCAGGGGAGCAAAGCGGCCACCACCGTCACGGCCCTGGCCCTGGTGGCCTTGGCCGGCGGGCTGGCAGCGTCCATTGCCGGCAGGATCGCCCGGTGGGTCATCACCGCCATCATCGTCCTTGCCTCGGCCGGCATCGTGACTGCCGCCGCCACCGTCCTTGCGGACCCGCTGGCAGCGGCGCAGGGAACGATTGCCACCGCCACCGGCGTCTCCGGCAGCCAGGCGCACGTTGAACTCACCGCTTTCCCGGCAGTGGCCGTCGTCGCCGGCTGCCTGCTGGCCCTGGGCGCCCTGCTGATCATTCCCGCATCCCGGCACTGGAAGGCGCGCACCAAATATGACGCGCCCGTCGGAGCCGGGCAGGCGGCGCCGGCCGGACCCGTGGACGAGATCGACAGCTGGGACCGGCTGTCGCGCGGCGACGACCCCACCTGAGCGGCGCCGCCGCCGGCGCCGCCGCCGGCGCCGCCGCCGGCGCCGGAACCGGCGGGACGCCTGACGGTACGCGGGCGGCAACCAAAAAATGGCAGAATGTAAGCAGTATCCATCCTGAGGAGATTTCCATGAGCAAAGCACCTGCGTCCGCTTCCACGTCCGGCACCCGCACGGTGGCCCCCGGCGTCATTGACCACAGCCAGGAACTTGGCCACGGCAACAGCCCGGCCGCCTGGACCTGCGTCATCGTCATGCTCGTCGGCGCGCTCATCGCAGCCATCGCGTTCGTCATCGCCAGCACCCCCATCTTCATCGGCGGAGCCGTGGTCATGGTGATCGGGCTGATCCTCGGTTACGTCATGCGCAAGGCAGGCTACGGCGTCGAAGGCAGCAAGCTGAAGAACTCCGGCCACTGATGGCAACTGTTCTCGACGACATCAACGCCGGTGTCCGGGAGGACATGGAGGCCAGGAAGCGTCTCGTTTCGCTGGCTGAGCTGAAGGACCGGGCCCAGGCCGCCGCGCCCGCACGCGACGCCTGGGCGGCCCTCGGCGGCACCTCCGCAACCCGGGAACAGCTGAAAGTCATCGCGGAAATCAAGCGCCGCAGCCCCTCCAAGGGCGACCTCGCCAGCATCGGGGATCCAGCGTCGCTGGCCAGGCAGTACGCCGACGGCGGCGCGTCCGTCATCAGTGTCCTCACCGAACAGCGCCGCTTCAACGGATCCCTCGCCGACCTTGACGCCGTGCGCGCCGCCGTCGACGTCCCACTGCTCCGCAAGGACTTCACGCTTGACGAGTACCAGGTCTGGGAGGCCCGTGCCCACGGCGCCGACCTCATCCTGCTGATCGTTGCCGCACTCTCCGACGCCCAACTCGCCGAGTTCAGCGCCCTCAGCGCCGAACTGGGCATGAACGTGCTCGTGGAGACCCACACCGAAGAGGAAATCGAGCGCGCCGTGGCGGCCAACGCCCGGATCATCGGCGTCAACGTGCGCAATCTGAAGACGCTCGACGTCGACCGTTCAGTCTTCGCCTCCTTGGCGGGCCTGATCCCGGGCGACGCAGTGGTGGTCGCCGAATCGGGCGTCCGCGACGCCGAGGACGTCACGCATTACGCCGCAAACGGCGCCAACGCCATACTGGTGGGCGAGGCCCTGGTGAGCCATGCGACTCCCCGGGAACGAATCGCCCAATTCGCTGCCGCGGGTGCCGCCGCGATCGCCGCGCGCTGACGGCACCCCGGCGCACCCTGCATTGCGGTGCCGGCCCGTGCCGGCCCCGCAGTGCCTGCAACCACCGATCCGGCCCAGGCCGGAACAGCACACTTTTGACCGATCAACTTGGAACAGGACGGGACTGATGGCCGACGCACCCTCAGGGCACGCTGAGAACAACACCGCGGAAGCATTCCTGCAGGGCGGATCCCTCCGCCACGCGCCGGGACCGTACTTTGGCGGCTACGGTGGCAGGTGGATGCCCGAGTCCCTGATCGCCGCCCTGGACGAACTTGAGGAAACCTTCAACAAGGCCAAGGACGACCCCGACTTCCGGGCCCAGATTGCCGACCTGAACAAGAACTACTCCGGCCGGCCGTCGCTGCTGACCGAAGCCAAGCGGTTCTCCCAGCATGCCGGGGGAGTGCGGGTGTTCCTCAAGAGGGAGGACCTCAACCACACGGGTTCGCACAAGATCAACAACGTCCTGGGCCAGGCGCTGCTCGCCAAGCGGATGGGCAAAACCCGGATCATCGCCGAAACCGGCGCCGGCCAGCACGGCGTGGCCAGCGCCACCGCCGCTGCCCTGCTTGGGCTGGACTGCGTGGTGTACATGGGCGCCGAAGACTGCCGCCGGCAGGCGCTGAACGTTGCCCGGATGGAGCTCCTGGGTGCCAAGGTCATCCCGGTCACCAGCGGATCACAGACCCTCAAGGACGCCATCAACGACGCCCTCCGGGACTGGGTGGCCAACGTCGCCAACACCCACTACCTGCTCGGGACAGCGGCCGGAGCCCACCCGTTCCCCGCCATGGTCCGCTACTTCCACGAGGTCATCGGGGAGGAAGCCCGCGCCCAGATCCTGGAGCAGGAGGGCCGGCTCCCCGACGCCGTCTGCGCCTGCATCGGCGGCGGCTCCAACGCCATCGGCATCTTCCACGGCTTCCTGGATGACCCGTCCGTGAAGATCTACGGCTTCGAGGCCGGCGGCGACGGCGTGGAGACCGGCCGGCACGCCGCCACCATTTCGCTGGGCAAGCCCGGCGTCCTGCACGGCGCCCGCTCCTACCTGATGCAGGACGACGACGGGCAGACCATCGAATCACACTCCATCTCCGCCGGCCTGGACTACCCCGGGGTCGGCCCGGAACACTCCTACCTCTCGGACATCGGACGGGTCAGCTATGAACCCATCACCGACACCGAAGCCATGGAAGCCTTCCGCCTTTTGTGCCGCACCGAGGGCATCATTCCCGCCATCGAATCCGCGCACGCGCTGGCCGGTGCCATCAAGGTGGGCCAACGGCTCGCCGCCGAAGACCCCGCCAACGCGGCGGAGAAGATCATCATCGTGAACCTCTCCGGCCGCGGCGACAAGGACGTGGCCACCGCCGCCGAATGGTTTGATCTGCTTGACAAGGATTCCGCCGAATCGGAAATCGGCAAAGAGGGGGAGCAGCTGTGAACAGCGCAGAGATGACCAGCAAGTCGGCAGCCGCCATTGACCGCGCCCGCGCCCAGGGCCGCTCGGCACTGATCGGGTACCTCCCCGCCGGCTACCCCAGCGTCGAGGACACCATCGCCGCCGGCATTGCCCTGGCGGAGAACGGCGCGGACCTGATCGAGATCGGGATCCCCTATTCCGACCCCGTCATGGATGGCCAGGTCATCCAGGCTGCCACCACCGAGGCGCTGGCCAAGGGCTTCCACGTCAAGCAGGTCTTCGACGTCGTCGCCGGCATCACCAGCAAGACCGACGCCGCCGTCCTGGTCATGACCTACTGGAACCCCGTGGTCCGCATGGGCGTGGACGAATTCTCCCGCCGCCTTGCCGAGGCCGGGGGAGCCGGGCTCATCACGCCGGACCTGATCCCGGACGAGGCCGCCGAGTGGATGGCAGCGTCGGACAAGTACGGCCTTGACCGGGTGTTCCTGGTTGCCCCGTCCTCCACCGCCGAGCGCATGCAGCGGACCGTGGATGCAAGCCGCGGGTTCGTCTACGCCGTTTCCATCATGGGCGTCACCGGTGCCCGCACGTCCGTCAGCACCGCCGCCAAAGACGTGGTTGCCGCCGCGCACGACGCCGGAGCGGAACGCGTCTGCGTAGGCCTCGGAGTTTCCACCGCGGACCAGGTCCGCGAGATTGCCGCCTACGCTGAAGGCGTCATTGTGGGCACCGCCCTGGTTGCGGCCCTCCGCGACGGGGGAGTGGACGCCGTCGAGGCCCTCACCAAGGACCTCAGCACCGGCCTGGCGCCGGAAGCCGGCCACACCACGGACGGGGCATAACCCATGCAGGCACTGATCCAGGCAGCCGCCCTGGCACCCGCACTGGTACCGGGCAGCATCCCCAGCCCCAGCTGGTCCGGGTTCGACATCCCCCTGCCGTGGGGCAGCCTGCGGATCCACGCCTACGCGCTGTGCATCCTGGCCGGCATCGTGGTTGGCCTGTGGCTGACCTCCGTCCGCTGGGCCAAGCGCGGGGCCCCCGAAGGCAGCGTCTGGGACATCGTCATCTGGGCCATTCCCTTCGGCATCATTGGCGGGCGCCTGTACCACGTGGTGTCGTCCCCCGATGCCTACTTCGGCCCCGGCTTCGATGGCACCGGCGACCTCTCGCTGATTCCGCAGATCCAGCGTGGAGGGCTCGGAATCTGGGGCGCCGTCGTCCTGGGCGCCGTCGGTGCCTGGATCGGTTGCCGCCGCAGCGGCGTCAAGCTCAGCGCCTTCGTCGACGCCGCCGCACCCGGCCTGCTCCTGGCCCAGGCCCTGGGACGCTGGGGCAACTACTTCAACCAGGAACTCTTCGGCGGCCCCACCACGCTGCCGTGGGGGCTGCAGATCGACGCCAACAACCCGAACTTCCCGGCCGGCCTGCCGGCGGATACCCTGTTCCACCCGACCTTCCTCTACGAATCGCTCTGGAATGTGGCAGGGGTACTCATCCTGCTCGCCCTGGACAGGCGCTTCAACTTCCGCCGGAGCAGGCTCTTCTGGCTCTACGCCATGTACTACACCCTGGGCCGTGTCTGGATCGAACTGCTGCGCATCGACGACGCCGAACAGATCAACATCCTCGGCATCACCACCAGGCTCAACGTGTGGACCAGCATCTTCGTGTTCCTGGCCGCCCTGCTTGCTTTCCTCCTGCTGGGGCTCAAGGGCCGGCCGGAGCCGGACACCGTGTACCTGCCCGGCCGTGAACCGGCCGAAGCAGCCGCGGCCGAAGCAGCCCTGCCCGGGGCAGCCGCCGAGGACGCACAGGAGGTCCGTGATCCGGACACTGTTGTCTCAGATAGTGATTCGCGTGGTAATCTCCCTGATAACCAAAGCGGTTCCCGGCATGCTTCCGATTCCACGGAAGAACCCGCGGCGGCTCCGGCAGGCTCCAAGCCTGGCACGGATGCCACGGCTTCCGGAACATCCGGCAGCACAGCCACAGGACCCGCATCGGAGGCCGGCGCCGGTAAATAGGAAGCCGGCCAGGCAGGGCAGCAGAGCCACCGCTCGAAGGGCCCGAAACCACAATGTCGTGGCATGGGGCCACTCCTGGCAGCAAAGAGATGCTGACGGATGAAGCTCCGGGCAGGTGCCTGCGTAACCGTTAGTTCAGCAGGCTGCGCTGACCTACAATTTCCAGTAATCAACACTTTGTTGTGCCCTTGCAACGGCGCCGACGAGTGGGGCCAACGGTGTCCCTTCCATACGCACGATCAGGAGGAAGGACGTCTCCCATGACCCAAACTCTTAACACTCCCAGCTGGTCCGAACCGGACCAGCCTGAGACTGCACTGTCGCCGTTCAAGCGCTTCGCCGCCATGCCGGAAGCTGCCGGGCTCTACAACCCGGAGCAGGAAAAGGACGCGTGCGGCCTCGCCATCATCGCGACCCTGCGCGGCGAGCCCGGATATGACATCGTCGATGCCGCCCTGACGGCCCTGCGCAACCTTGAACACCGCGGTGCCGTGGGTGCCGACGAGGGCACGGGCGACGGCGCGGGCCTGCTCATGCAGATCCCCGACGAGTTCTTCCGGGCGGTGACCGAGTTCGAGTTGCCTGCCCCCGGCCAGTACGTGGCGGGCACGGCATTCCTGCCTGCCGAGCAGCGTGAGGCCAACGCAGCCAAGGCCGGCATCGAGGGCCTCGCCGCCGACGAAGGCCTGAAGGTCCTCGGCTGGCGTGAGGTACCTGTTGTCGCCGACCTCGTGGGCGCCATGGCCCGCGCCTGCATGCCCTACTTCTCCCAGCCCTTCCTGGCCTCGGCCAATGGTGAGGAACTGGACCGCAACGAACTGGACTCCCGCGCCTGGCGGATCCGCAAGCGCGCCCAGAACAAGTTCGGCGTCTACTTCCCCTCGCTGTCCTCCCGGACCATCGTCTACAAGGGCATGCTGACCACCGCGCAGCTGGAGCCGTTCTACACGGACCTCTCGGACAAGCGGTTCAAGACCAAGCTGGCAATCGTCCACTCACGCTTCTCCACCAACACCTTTCCGTCCTGGCCCCTGGCGCAGCCGTTCCGGACCATCGCCCACAACGGTGAGATCAACACCGTCAAGGGCAACCGGAACTGGATGCGTGCCCGCCAGTCACAGTTGGCCAACCCGCTGCTGGGCGACTCTCCCGAAGAGCTGTACCCCATCTGCACCCCGGGTGCATCCGACTCGGCGTCCTTCGACGAGGTCGCCGAGCTGCTCTGGCTCTCCGGCCGCCCCATCACGCACTCGATCATGATGATGATCCCCGAGGCGTGGGAAAACCACGCCACCATGGATCCGGCACGGCGCGCGTTCTACGAGTACCACTCACTGCTGATGGAACCGTGGGACGGCCCTGCCGCCGTCTCCTTCACCGACGGCAACCTGGTGGGTGCCACCCTTGACCGCAACGGCCTGCGCCCCGGCCGGTTCTGGATCACCGAAGACGGCCTGATCGTCTTCGCCTCCGAGGTGGGCGTGATCGACGTCGAGCCCTCCAAGGTGGTCAAGAAGGGCCGCGTCTCCCCGGGCAAGATGTTCCTGGTGGACACCGAGGCCGGCCGCATTATCGACGACGAAGAGGTCAAGGCCGAAGTCGCCGCGGCCAACCCGTGGGCCGAGTGGGTCAAGGACAACCTGATCGACCTCAACGAGCTGCCCGAGCGCGAGCACGTGGTCCACACCGCCGCGTCGGTGAACATCCGCCAGCGCACCTTCGGGTACACCACCGAGGAACTGAAGATCCTGCTGGGCCCGATGGCCCGCACCGGCGCCGAGCCCCTCGGCGCCATGGGCTCCGACACCCCGGTGGCGGTCCTGTCCAAGCGCCCCCGCCTGCTCTTTGACTACTTCGTGCAGTCCTTCGCGCAGGTGACCAACCCGCCGCTGGACGCCATCCGCGAGGAACTGGTCACCTCCTTGACATGCGCCATCGGCCCCAACGGCAACCTGCTGGACACCAAGCAGGTGCGCCAGCCGCAGGTCCAGCTGCCGTTCCCGGTGATCAACAACGACCAGCTCGCCAAGATCGCCAACATCGAGGACGCCGACGGCAACCGCGTGGCCATGAAGGTCCGCGGCCTGTACCGCCCGGAGGGTGGCGAGAACGCACTGCGCGCCCGGCTGACCGAGATCTGCGAGCAGGTTTCCGGCGCCATCAACCGCGGAGTCCAGTACATCGTGCTCTCCGACCGTGACTCGAACGCCCAGTGGGCCCCGATCCCGTCCCTGCTGCTGGTCAGCGCCGTGCACCACCACCTGCTGCGCAGCGCCAACCGCACCAAGACCGCCCTGGTGGTGGAGGCCGGCGACGTCCGCGAGACGCACCACGTGGCCGTCCTGATCGGCTACGGCGCGTCCGCCGTCAACCCCTACCTGGCCATGGAATCCGTGGAACAGCTCATTGCCGCAGGCGACGTCACCGGGGTTACCCCGCAGGACGGCGTTTACAACCTGATCAAGGGCCTCGGCAAGGGCGTCCTGAAGATCATGTCCAAGATGGGCATCTCCACTGTTGCGTCCTACACCGGCGCCCAGACGTTCGAGGCACTGGGCCTGGGCCAGGAACTGGTGGACGAATTCTTCGCCGGCACGCACTCCCAGCTCGGCGGCGTTGGCCTGGACGTTATCGCTGCCGAAGTTTCCGCACGCCACCAGATGGCATACCCGGAAGGCGGCATCGAACAGCCGCACCGGCCCCTGCTGGGCGGTGGCGAGTACCAGTGGCGCCGCGACGGCGAACCGCACCTGTTCAACCCGGAGACCGTCTTCCGGCTGCAGCACGCCACGCGTGAGCGCCGGTACGACATCTTCAAGGCCTACACCAAGGGCGTGGACGACCAATCCACCAACCTGATGACCCTGCGCGGGCTGCTCAAGTTCAAGAACGAGCGCCCCTCCGTTCCGCTCGAAGAAGTGGAACCGGTCTCCAGCATCGTCAAGCGGTTCTCCACCGGAGCCATGAGCTACGGCTCCATCTCCCAGGAAGCCCACGAGACGCTGGCCATCGCCATGAACCAGCTGGGCGGCAAGTCCAACACCGGTGAAGGCGGCGAGGACGTGGACCGCCTGCTGGACCCCAAGCGGCGCTCCGCGGTCAAGCAGATCGCCTCCGGCCGTTTCGGCGTCACCAGCCTCTACCTGACCAACGCCGACGACATCCAGATCAAGATGGCCCAGGGCGCCAAGCCCGGCGAAGGCGGCCAGTTGATGGCGCAGAAGGTCTACCCGTGGGTGGCCCGGACCCGCCACTCGACTCCCGGCGTCGGACTCATTTCCCCGCCCCCGCACCACGACATCTACTCGATCGAGGACCTGGCGCAGCTGATCTACGATGCCAAGCGCGCCAACCCGTCCGCACGGGTGCACGTGAAGCTCGTCTCCGAAGTGGGGATCGGCACCGTGGCCTCCGGCGTGACCAAGGCCAAGGCCGACGTCGTCCTGGTTTCCGGGCACGACGGCGGAACCGGCGCCTCGCCGCTGAACTCGCTCAAGCACGCCGGTGTCCCCTGGGAGCTTGGCCTGGCCGAGACCCAGCAGACGCTGATGCTCAACGGCCTGCGCGACCGCGTGGTGGTCCAGGTCGACGGCCAGCTCAAGACCGGCCGCGACGTCGTCATTGCCGCCCTGCTGGGCGGCGAGGAATTCGGCTTCGCCACCGCCCCGCTCGTGGTGGAAGGCTGCATCATGATGCGCGTCTGCCACCTGGACACCTGCCCGGTGGGCGTTGCCACCCAGAACCCGGAGCTTCGTGCCCGCTTCAGCGGCAAGCCGGAATTCGTGGTCAACTTCTTCGAGTTCCTGGCTGAGGAAGTCCGTGAAATCCTTGCCGAGCTTGGCTTCCGAAGCCTCGAAGAGGCCATCGGCCACGCGGAAGTCCTGGATGCCCGCGACGCGGTCAACCACTGGAAGGCCGACGGCCTGGACCTGGACCCGATCCTGCACGGCCTGGAGTTCGACGACGACGCGCCGCTGCGGAACATGACCGGCCAGAACCACGAGCTGGACAAGCACTTCGACCAGCGGCTGATTACCATGGCCACCGAGGCGCTGACGGACCGCAGCCCCGTGAAGATTAACGTGGACGTCATCAATACCGACCGTTCCGTGGGCACCATGCTGGGCCACGTCGTCACCAAGACCTACGGCACCGACGTGCTGGCCACGGACACGATCGACATCACGCTGAACGGCACTGCCGGCCAGTCGCTCGGCGCCTTCCTGCCGGCGGGCATCACCCTGCGGCTGTTCGGCGACTCGAACGACTACGTGGGCAAGGGGCTGTCCGGTGGCCGCATCATCGTCCGGCCGGACCGTACCAACGTCTTCAAGGCAGAGACCAACGTCATCGCCGGCAACGTCATCGGCTACGGCGCCACCAGCGGCGAGATGTTCCTGCGCGGCCAGGTGGGCGAACGCTTCCTGGTCCGCAACTCCGGTGCCACGGCCGTCGTCGAAGGCATCGGGGACCACGGCTGCGAGTACATGACCGGCGGCCAGACGCTGATCCTGGGACGCACCGGGCGCAACTTCGGCGCCGGCATGTCCGGCGGCACCGCCTACGTGCTGGACCTGCGGACCACCCGCGTCAACAAGCAGGCCCTCGAGTCCGGCGAGCTGCAGCTGCGCGAGCTCGACGCCGAGGACCGCGACATTGTCCATGGACTGCTGGTGAAGCACATCGAAGAAACCGAATCCCAGCTGGCGGCGCGGCTCCTCGAAAACTTTGACGACACCGCTGCCCGCATTACCAAGGTGCTGCCGCGCGACTACGCGGCCGTGCTGCAAACCCGTCTTGACGCCATCGAAGAGGGCCTTGACCCCGACGGCGAAGAAGTATGGTCTCGAATCCTGGAGGTGACCGGTGGCTGATCCACGCGGATTTCTGAAAGTACGCCAGCGTGAAACCCAGCCGCGCCGTCCCGTTCCCGTGCGCATCATGGACTGGAAGGAAGTCTACGAAGCGCAGGAGAAAGGCGTCCTGAAGGCGCAGGCCGGCCGCTGCATGGACTGCGGCGTTCCGTTCTGCCACCAAGGCTGCCCCCTGGGGAACCTCATTCCCGAGTGGAACGACCTCATGTGGCGGGACAAGGGCGAGGAAGCGATTGAGCGGCTGCACGCCACCAACAACTTCCCCGAGTTCACCGGCCGGCTGTGCCCCGCCCCCTGCGAAGCCTCCTGCGTGCTGGGGATCAACCAGCCCGCCGTCACCATCAAGCAGGTCGAAGTTTCCATCATCGACGAGGCGTTCGAGAACGGCTGGGTCAACCCGCTGCCGCCGACGCGCCTGACCGGCAAGACCGTCGCCGTGGTGGGTTCCGGGCCGGCGGGCCTGGCCGTCGCCCAGCAGCTGACCCGCGTGGGCCACACCGTCGCTGTCTACGAACGGGACGACAAGATCGGCGGCCTGCTGCGCTACGGCATCCCCGACTTCAAGATGGAAAAAGAGCAGGTGGACCGCCGCGTCGAGCAGATGAAGGCCGAAGGCACCCGCTTCCGGACCGGCGTGGCCGTTGGGACCGACGTGACGTGGGAGCAGCTGCGCAGGCGCTACGACGCCGTCGTGGTGTGCACCGGCGCCACCGTCCCGCGGGACCTGCCCATCCCGGGCCGGGACCTGGAAGGCGTGCACTTCGCCATGGACTACCTGGTACCCGCCAACCGCGTGGTGGCCGGGGAAGCCATCGAAAACCAGATCCACGCCAACGGCAAGCACGTGGTCATCCTCGGTGGCGGTGACACCGGGGCCGACTGCCTCGGCACCGCCCACCGGCACGGCGCAGCGTCCGTCACCACCTTGGCGATCGGCAAGCAGCCGCCGGCCGAACGTGCCAGCCACCAGCCGTGGCCCACGTTCCCCAACCTCTTCGAAGTGGCCAGCGCCCACGAGGAAGGCGGCGAACGCACCTACCTCGCGTCCACCGTGGAATTCGTTGGCGAAAACGGCAAGCTCACCGGCGTCAAGGTGGCCGAAACCGAATTCGTCGACGGCAAGCGACTCCCCAAGGCGGGCACCGAGCGGATCATCCCCGCAGACCTGGTGTTCCTGTCCCTGGGGTTCACCGGAGCCGAACCGGCCGGCATCACCGAACAGGTGCACGCGGACTTCGACGGCCGCGGCAACGTGGCCCGCGACGGCTACTACATGACCAACACCGACGGTGTCTTCGTTGCCGGTGACGCCGGCCGCGGGCAGTCCCTGATCGTGTGGGCCATCGCCGAGGGCCGCGCCGCCGCAGCAGCCGTGGACAAGTACCTGATGGGAAGCACTATCCTTCCCGCTCCCGTCGCGCCGACGGACCGCGCCATCGCCGTCCTCTAGGGGTGCATCGAGGGTTCACCTCGCCGACAACTTAACCAATGCAAGAGACCAATAGGGTAGGTATATGAGACGCGCAAAAATTGTGGCTACGTTTGGCCCGGCAATTGCCAGCTACGAGAACACCCTGGCTGTGCTGGAGGCCGGCGTTGACGTCGCCCGCATGAACATGAGCCACGGCGATTACACCGTGCACGACAACACCTACGAAAACGTCCGCAAGGCGGCAGCGGACCTGGGCAAGGCCGTGGCCATCATGGCCGACCTGCAGGGCCCCAAGATCCGCCTGGGCCGATTCGTGGATGGCCCGCACGCACTCGCGGTAGGTGACATCTTCACGATCACCACCGAGGACGTCCCCGGCACCCAGGAGATCTGCTCCACCACCCTGAAGAGCCTCACCGAGGACGTCAAGGTGGGAGACGCACTGCTGATCGACGACGGCAAGGTGGCCCTCCGCGCCATTGAGGTCGACGACGTCAAGGTGGTTGCCGAGGTGACCGTCGGCGGCATGGTGTCCAACAACAAGGGAATCAACCTGCCCGGCGTGGCAGTCAACGTTCCCGCGCTGAGCGAAAAAGATGAGGACGACCTCCGCTGGGCAATGCGCCGGGGCGTGGACCTGGTGGCCCTGTCCTTCGTCCGGGATGCGTCCGACATCACCCGCGTGCACGAGATCATGGACGAAGAAGGCCGCCGCGTGCCGGTCATCGCCAAGATCGAGAAGCCGCAGGCTGTCGAGCAGCTGCCGGAGATCATCGACGCGTTCGACGCGATCATGGTGGCCCGCGGCGACCTCGGTGTGGAGCTTCCCCTGGAGGAAGTGCCGATCGTGCAGAAGCGCGCCATCGAGCTCGCCCGGCGCTGGGCGAAGCCGGTCATCGTGGCCACCCAGGTGCTCGAGTCCATGATCGACAACCCGCGCCCGACCCGTGCAGAGGCCTCCGACTGCGCCAACGCCGTCCTCGACGGTGCCGACGCCGTCATGCTCTCCGGCGAGACCAGTGTGGGCAAGTACCCGATCGAAACGGTCAAGGTTATGGCCCGGATCATCGAATCCACCGAGGTCCACGGCCTGGAGCGCGTCCCCCCGCTGGGGACCAAGCCCAAGACCCGTGGCGGCGCCATCACCCGTGCCGCCGTCGAAATCGCCGACCAGCTGGACGCCAAGTACATCTGTGCGTTCACCCAGTCCGGCGACTCCGCCCGCCGCCTGTCCCGCCTGCGGCCCATCAAGCCGGTCTTCGCGTTCACCCCGGTGGAACAGGTCTGGAACCAGATGGCGCTCACCTGGGGCATCCAGCCGGTACTGGTGCAGATGGTGGACCACACAGACGCCATGACCGCCCAGGTGGACCGCAGCCTCGAGGAAATGGGCCTGGTGGAAGATGGTGACCTGGTAGTCATCGCCGCCGGTTCGCCTCCCGGAAAGGCCGGTTCCACCAACTCGCTGAAGGTGCACAAGGTAGGCGACCTGGCCGACTCCACCCGCGCCGGTGAAGTCAGCAGCAACAAGGAAAAGCTCGGCCCCTGGCCGGAAAAGAAGAAGAAGGCCTAGCCTGGTCTTCGGACAAAGCAAAGGACCCCTGCCGGTTGGCAGGGGTCCTTTGCTTTGGTGCTGTGCGCGTTAGGGGACTTTACGCGTGGGGGCCGGGCCGCCGTCGTAATTCTCTGGGCCCCGGCCGGAGCGCTAGTTGACCTGGTTGATGATGGTTTCGGCGACCTCGCGCATGCTGAGACGGCGGTCCATGGAGGTCTTCTGGATCCAGCGGAAGGCCTCCGGCTCGGTCAGGCCCATCTTGGTGGTCAGCAGGCTCTTGGCGCGCTCCACGAGCTTACGGGTGGCGAACTGCTCCTGGAGGTCGGAAACCTCGCTCTCGAGGGCCTTGATTTCCTCGTGGCGGGAAAGCGCGATCTCCAGGGCCGGGATGAGGTCGGCGGGCGTGAACGGCTTCACCACGTAGGCCATGGCGCCGGCGTCGCGGGCACGCTCCACCAGTTCCTTCTGGCTGAAGGCGGTCAGCAGCACCACGGGGGCGATGCGTGCCTTGACGATCTTCTCGGCCGCAGAAATGCCGTCCATGACGGGCATCTTGACGTCCATGAGGACCAGGTCCGGCTTCAGTTCCTCGGCGAGCTGGACGGCCTTCTCGCCGTTATCCGCCTCGCCCACAACGTCATACCCTTCGCCGCGCAGGATCTCGATGATGTCGAGGCGGATGAGGGTTTCATCCTCCGCCACAATAACGCGGCGCGCCGGCTGGGACGTGGGCTTGGACTCCGTCTGTTCAGTCACGGGATCTCCTTGAAAAGGTACGGCGGGACATCACTATCTTAGGTGCCACCGCGGCTGTACTTGGCTTGCAGGGTTTGTTTGCGGCGACGGCGGCGCGATTCTGGAATTCAGCCTATCTGCATGTAGAGTAATTCCGCGTACGTGAAGCGATCGCGTTGCTCACAGTCAGCTGTGGGCGTAGCGTTTCACTCCATGTATTCCGCGCCCGAGTGGCGGAATTGGCAGACGCGCCGCACTCAAAATGCGGTATCGAAAGGTGTGTGGGTTCGAGTCCCACCTCGGGCACAGCAGATCCCCTCGTCGGAGGGGTTTTTTGCTTTAACGTGATGACAAAGCTTGCGCTGATGCGCCTCTAACGCTGTGAGTGCGGGCTTTGGCCTGGCTGCCGCTGAGCCTGTTCAGGTGTGTGGTCCGGCGGGTTCAAGGCCGTGGTTAGTGGGCCTTCCGCCTGCTGAGAATGTTTTCTTGCGGTCGCTCGATCCCGTCTTTCGGGTGGGCCGTTGGTGGCCTACACCTACTCATGGGGACGGGGGGCTAGAACGACATGACCGGTGGAGGATGCCCCACAATGCGTAGCGGGAGGCGGCCCGAGGACGCCTCCCGCGGCGCGGGGCGCTGGTATTTGTCGTAGCAAAAAGGAGTGCGGATACTGTCCACACGTATGCCTGCTTTATTCGAGGATCCGACAGGCTGCAGTCCGACGGCAGGGTTGCGGCTAGAGACCACGCGATAGCGACGTCCGGAAAGTGTTTCCCGGCGTCTGTTGGGAAGCGAAAGGGCGCGCTTCCAGCCGTTGAGGAGGGGTGTACTCGAAGTCCCTACGTCTCACCATCAGTCCTCGTACTAACCCAGCCACTCCTAACTATTCTCAGTCTCCTGTAATGGGGCGGTCGAAGCTCGGGGGATGAGGGTTGCCCGCATTTCGGGCCCTGCCGCTGGTGGTGGAGTTCCTTCGATGGAGCTGAGTGCTAAACGCCCCAGGTAACGTCCCAGCCCCGCGGTGTCTACGTTGATGGTGGATAACTGGGGCTGGAACATCGAGGAAAGTGGTGTGTTATCGAGTCCGATGATCGAGAGGTCTCCGGGAACTGTCAGTCCGCCTCGGAGGGCGGCTCCTGTGAGCGCGGCTGCAACGTCGTCGTTGTAGGCAGCTATGGCCGTGACTCCGGCTGTGCGCCAATCATGGATGGCGGCAAGGGCTGACTCGTCGGTCAGGTTGATGTTCCTCCACGAGATGGGACGAAGGCCCAACGCTGTGGCGGTCTTTTGGGCGCGGTCTCGGCGGCCGTTCACCAGGTCGGCAACCTTTGGATCGTTGAGACCTGCGTACGCAATGACGGTGTGGCCGAGTTCCGCGAGATGCTCGAGTTGCAGCGCTGGGCCGTTATCGATGTAGTCCTCGGAAGGGGGAGCTTCTGGATCGGGAATCAGGCGGGTGATCCCGGCGGCGCGGATCGCCTCTGCCTGCCCCGGTGCGAAGGAATTCAAGGTGAGCACTACGTCGGGCTGGATGCTTTCCCAGAGAGGACGGGCCTGGCCGCTGGAGTGCGGAGTGTAGGTAACCAGGGTGTAGCCTGCCTGGTCCAGGGTGAGGGATGCTTCCTCGATGTTCCGTCGGAGGCTGAAGTCCAGCGGCCAGTCAGGCAGAACCAGGAGCACTATGTGGCTTCGTCCACTCGCCAGGGTCCGGGCCGCTGAATGCCGGCGGTACCCCAGACGCTGGGCTTCCTGGAGAACTTTCGTCCTCGTTGCCTCGGAGATCGTTTGCCCCGGGGTGTCGTTGAGGACGAAGCCGACGGTAGCCCGCGAGACTCCCAGTGACTTGGCGATGTCGTATGTGGTCACCCGCCGCGTTGGCATAGAAGTCGCCACCGATCCTCCGTTTTCAGCGATTCAGTATTAGCCACTTGCGCGGGCTAGTTCCTCTACAGTAGCATCAGTGCAATCACTAGCGCGGGCTAGTGATTCTCTTCACTTTTCTCCCCGACAATGGAGTCCATATGAATTCGCATGAAACGCATGCTGCAGTTCCCGGCGCCTTGGCGCCCGCCGTGGCAGTGGAAGCGGAACTTCCCGCTCCGGCCCTTGACGTCCCCAAGGTCAGCGCCCGCTACATCTGGCTGATGGTGCTCGCGCAGTTTGGTGTGTTCGTAGCATTTATCACGCCTTTGGCTATTTCCCTGGCGATCAGGGTGAACCAGTTGGCGCCCGCCAATCAGGAATATTTGGGCTACATCACCGGGGCGGGTGCGTTGGCCGTCATGGTGACCAGCCCGTTCCTTGGCATGGTCAGTGACCGGACCAGGACCAGGATCGGCCGCCGGCGCCCCTTCATGATCGCCGGAACAGTGTTGGGGGTCATATCGCTCCTGGTCATGGCTTATGCCCCCACTGTGCTGATCCTTGGAGCCGGCTGGATTCTGGCCCAGTTGGGCTGGGGTCAGGTACTGAGCAATCTCCAGATTTCGACGGCGGACCGGTTGCCTGAATCGCAGCGGGGCAAGGTGGCAGGCCTGACGGGCTTCTCCACCCAGGTTGCACCCGTCTTTGGTGTCGTTATCGCTGGTGGCTTCGCGGCCGACCCGCTGCTGCTTTTCATGGTTCCCGGTGTGGTAGGCGTGGTTCTCGTAGCACTGTTCGTTCTCTTCGTTCACGAGGCTGACAGCCGCGGGATGGTCTTCTCCGCAAAAATGACGCCAGCTTCAATGCTCCGCAACTACCTTTACAACCCCCGCCGGTATCCGGATTTCTCCTGGAACTGGTTGGGACGGTTCCTCTTCTACTTCGGCCTGACGCTGAACACGACATTTAGTGCTTTCTTCTTCGCGAGCCGCCTCGGCATCCCCGTGGAACAGGTAGGCGGGATCATCGCCATGCTCGGCGGTGCCGGCGTCCTGGCCACCACAGCGGGCGCGCTGGGTGGGGGCTTTCTGTCCGACCGTCTGCGCCGCCGCCGCCTGTTCGTGCTCTTCGGCGGGATCTTGATGGCTGCCGGAATGATTTTGATGGCCTTTTCGTCTGATCTCCCTCTCCTCATTGCCGGTTCCTTGATCACGTCGATGGGTATCGGGATGTTTTCAGCGGTGGATCAGGCCCTGTTGCTGGACGTTCTTCCTGAGAAGGCCACCGACGCCGGGCGCTTTATGGGGATCACGGGTTTCGCCACCTCTATCCCACAGTCGGCTGCACCCTTGATCGCCCCGGTCTTCCTTGCCATCGGTGCCGCTGGAGACCAGAAGAACTACACACTGCTCTTCGTGGTCGCGGCAGGTTTCGTTCTGCTCGGTGGGGGCGTCATCATGCGGATCCGCTCCGCACGCTGACCAGCCGAGCGATGGGCCGGCCGGCCTTCCAGGGCGCGGTCCGGAGCAGCCAAATGCACGATATGGAGATTCGAGATTGAGCATGACCAAACCACGCACCACAGTGCTTCTCACCGGGGCAACCGGGAACTGGGGGAGGGCCACCCTGCGAGAGCTCTCCTCGCGTTCCGACCGCGTCACCGTACTGGTGCTGTCTTTGCCAGGCGAAAAGGACAAGACAGTACTGTCGGAGTTCTCAGCCATGGAGAACCTGGATGTTGTCTGGGGCGATCTGACGGATTACGCCACTGTTGCTACGTGTGTAGCGCGGGCGGATGTGGTGCTCCATGTGGGCGCGGTTGTTTCGCCTTTGGCCGATGAGCAGCCCGAGCTGGCTACCCGTGTGAACGTGGGCAGCATGCGGAACATTATCCGGGCGGTGAAGGCCCAGCCCGATCCCAGCCGGATCAGCGTTGTGGGCGTCGGGTCGGTGGCGCAGACCGGGAACCGCAACCCCCCGCTCCATTGGGGCAGGGTCGGTGACCCTATCCGCGTTTCCCAGTTCGACGCCTACGGCCAAAGTAAGGTGACAGCCGAGCGGGAACTTGTCGAGGCCGGCCTGCCGAAGTGGGTCTGGCTGAGGCAGACGGGAATCTTCCATCCCGGGATGCTCGAAATACGGGACCCCATCATGACCCACTCGCCATTCGGAGGAGTCATGGAATGGGCTTCGGTTGAAGACTCGGCCCGGCTGCTGGCCAACCTCTGCGAACCGGATGTCCCTGACGAATTATGGAGAGGCGTCTACAACATCGGTGGGGGCGAGGGCTGGCGGCTCAGTAACTGGCAACTGCAGACGGCGATCGGCGAAGCTGTGGGCGTGAAGGACATCCGGAAGTGGTATGACCGGAATTGGTTCGCACTGAAGAACTTCCATGGACAGTGGTACACGGACAGCGACCGGCTGCACGCCTTGGTCCCGTTCCGTCAGGACACGTTCGAAGGTGCCCTCTGCCGCGCCATCGCCACGGCCCCCTCGTCAGTAAAAAATGCCGGCCAAGTCCCGGCCTGGATCGTCAAACACCTCGTCATGAAGCCGTTGTCCCGCAAACCCCGGGGAACGATGGCAGCTGTCCGGTCAGGAAACGATCACGAGGTCCGCGCCCATTTCGGCAGCCTGCAGGAATGGCGGAGCATCGGCGACTGGTCCACTTTTACGCCACCAGCACCTTCCCGCACCCCGTCCTATCTCGACCACGGATATGACGAGGACAAGCCGGCATCCGAATGGTCCGCCATCGATTACCTGGAGGCAGCCACCTTTCGCGGCGGCAGGCTATTGACCGAAGACGTGATGCCTGGGCTTCCGTCGGCGCCGCTCATGTGGTCCTGCGGGTCGGGCCATGAATTCGCTGCCAGCCCCAGGCTGGTGCTTCAGGCCGGCCACTGGTGCCCCACATGTACCGCCGATCCCGCAGGCTACCGCCGGCAAGCGGAACACAATAAGTTCCTCGCCCAAGTCGTCGATGCATGACCGCCACGACGACCGCAAGCCCTTCCTTCCCGACACTCAAGGACTTTTCATGACCCCCACCTGGCACGCCGAGTTCATCACCTCGGCATTTCCCAACGGCGAGCTGGACGACCCGGCCCTGTACTTCCGGAAGGAATTCCACGTCGCCGAGGGCCTGACCAAAGCCACCCTCAAAACAACTGCTCTCGGTCTGGTCGAACCCCACCTCAACGGCAGCAAGGTCGGCGACGAAGTGCTGGCCCCGGGCTGGACTTCCTACCGCAACCGGCTCGTCGTCAGCTCCTACGACGTCACGGACTCGATCGCCGTTGGTGCGAACGCGGTGGGCGCCATCGTCGGGCAGGGGTGGGCTCTCGGCCGCCTCGGCTGGGAGAACAACAGCCACTTCTACTCCGAATCCCCGGCCCTGTACCTGGAAATCGAACTGGAGTACGGCGACCGGACGGAGTACGTCCTCTCCGACAGCAGCTTTCGCTGCTCCACCGGCGGGGTCCGCGCCAACAGCATCTACGACGGCGAGACCTTCGACGCACGCTTGGAAAGCAACGACTGGACGCTGCCCGGTTTCAATGACGGGCACTGGACCCAGGCAAAACCTTTCGAATGGAACCTCGACACGCTGATCGAACCCACCGCGCCGCCCATCCGGGCCACCGAAGAAATCAAGCCTGCATTCATCACCACCCTCGCTGGCGGCAGAACCATCATCGACTTCGGCCAGGTCATCTCAGGATGGGTACGCCTGCGCGCCCGGGGCGGAAAGGCGGGAGACACCATCACCCTCCGGCACGCCGAACTGCTCACCCTCGACGGCGAACTCGACACCGAGACGCTGCGCACGGCCAAGGCCACGGATCATTGGATCCTCGCCGGGCCTGAAGACACCACCTGGGAGCCGCGCTTTACCTTCCACGGCTTCCGCTACGCCGAAGTCACCGGCTACCCCGGCGATCTTTCCGCCCGGGACATCACCGCCGTCGTTGTACACAGCGACATGGCACGCACCGGGTGGTTCTCATCGTCACATGAGCTGGTCAACCGGATGCACGAGAACACCGTCTGGTCCATGCGCGACAACTTTGTCGGCGTCCCCACCGACTGCCCGCAGCGGGACGAACGGCTGGGATGGACAGGGGACCTGCACGCCTTCGGACCCACCGCCGTACTCCTCCACGACGTCCGTGGGGTGCTCAGATCATGGCTGGCAGATCTCCGGGCAGAGCAGAACGAAAAGGGCTTCGTCCCCTGGGTCGTCCCCGATATCCTCTCCACCCCGTCGTCACCGACCGCATTGTGGAGCGACGTGGCCGTCGCCCTGCCTTGGACCCTGTACCAGGAATATGGTGACACAGCCATCCTGGAAGAGTCCTACGACTCCATGGCCACCTTCGTCCGCCAAGTCGAAGGCCTGCTGGATGAGAACGGGCTATGGAGCTCGGGGTTTCAGTACGGCGACTGGCTGGACCCGGACGCCCCGGACGACAACCCCGCCGGAGGCAAAACCGACCGCCATCTCGTCGCCTCCGCCTACTTCTGCAAAACCACCAGGGAAATGGCCGACACCGCCGAAATCCTGGGA
The DNA here is from genome assembly GCF_000374865.1 of Arthrobacter sp. 135MFCol5.1. Classification (GTDB taxonomy): domain Bacteria; phylum Actinomycetota; class Actinomycetes; order Actinomycetales; family Micrococcaceae; genus Arthrobacter. The sequence goes on from NZ_KB895453.1 coordinate 556,209, forward strand.
AAAGGACAGGACGCAACGTACTTCCGCGCGCTCAACAGGCGGGTGCGCGAGGTGTTCCGGCGCGAATACGTCACCGAGGCCGGAAGGATCGTGAACGAGTCAGCGACAGCCTACGCACTGGCAATCTGCTTCGGCATCCTTGAGGAGGACCAGATGTGCCACGCCGGCAACCAGTTGGCCCAGCTCGTGGCGAAATCCGGCTACACCATCTCGACGGGCTTCGCGGGCACACCTCACGTAACGGACGCCCTGACACTCACCGGCCACCTGGATGAGGCTTACAAGCTGCTCACCCAAACCCAGTGTCCTTCCTTCCTCTACCCTGTCACCCAGGGTGCCACGACCATCTGGGAACGCTGGGACTCCGTCCGGCCGGACGGCACTGTGAACCCTTCAGGCATGACTTCCCTGAACCACTATGCTTTCGGAGCCGTCACGTCCTGGCTGTACCGGGTGGTCGCCGGCCTCCAGGCCGCAGCCCCGGGGTGGCGCCGCATCCGCATAGCACCCCGCCCAGGAGGCGGGATTACCCACGCCACCGCGCGGCACGACACTGTCCTGGGTTCCGCTGAAGTCTCCTGGCGGATCACATCCAAAACCATGAGCCTGGACGTGCGCATCCCTGCCGGAGCCGAGGCCGAAGTGGTCCTGCCACTCGACCCGGACAACAGGACAATCAGCATCGGGGAAGGGCGGCACCACTGGGAATACGCGTTGCCCGAGTCCTACGGCACCCGTCCTGACTTCACCATGGACACGCCCCTGGCAGAGCTGTCCAAAGACATCACTACCTGGGACGCCCTCACCCGGGTTTTCGCCTCCCACCTGCCCGGCGTCCCCATCGACGGCAACGGGCCAGGAGCCGAAGGTATCTCGCTGACCCTTCTGCTGCAGTACGTCCCGGGTGCCTCCGAAGAATTCCGCATGGACCTCGAAAACGCCCTGACCGAAGCCGCCGCGCACGCCTAAGACTGCCACCGCTGTTCGGCCCGCCTGCTGGCCGGGCCGAACAGCCACCAGACCCATGGAGAGTTTGATGAGCACCAACATGCCCGACCTGAGCTTGGAACAAAAAGCATCGCTGCTTTCAGGAGCGAACTTCTGGCAGACGAAAGAACTGCCAGATGCGGGCATCCCCGCCGTTGTCCTGACAGATGGGCCGCACGGTATCCGCCGCCAACTGGCAGGGGAAGACCATCTCGGCCTGCACCACAGCGAACCCTCGACATGCTTCCCACCGGCAGTGGCGGTGGGTTCCAGCTGGAATCCAGTGGTCGCCCGGAAGCTCGGTGCCGGTGTCGGCAAGGAAGGCCGCCGACTGGGCGTGTCCGTCGCCCTGGGGCCGGGCGTGAACATCAAAAGATCGCCGCTGTGCGGCCGGAACTTCGAGTATTACTCCGAGGACCCGCTGCTCTCTGGCATCCTGGGAGCCGCGCACGTTACCGGACTCCAGACCGAAGGCGTCGGGGCCAGCGTCAAACACTTCGCGGCCAACAACCAGGAAACCGAAAGGATGCGGGTCAGCGTCGAGGTTGACGAACGCACCCTCCGGGAAATCTACCTTCCGGCGTTCGAGCGGATCGTCAAGGAAGCCAGGCCCGCCACCGTGATGTGCTCCTACAACAAGATCAACGGGGTTTACGCTTCGGAAAACCGGTGGCTTCTTACCGAACTGCTCCGGGACGAATGGGGCTTCGAAGGAGCCGTGGTGTCCGACTGGGGCGCGGTCTCAAACCGTGTCGCCGCACTCAAAGCCGGACTGGATCTCGACATGCCAGGCAACGGCGGAACCAGTGACCGTGAAATTGTCGAAGCAGTTAAGAACGGGACGCTGGATATCGAAGATGTCGACCGTGCGGTGTCTCGTGTTCTTTCCCTGACACACAATTCCGTGGCCTCACAGGGCCACAACGACGTCGAGGATAGCCATCACCTGGCACACGAGCTGGCCCGGGAGTGCATCGTGCTGCTCAAGAACGACGGCCCGGCGCTTCCACTGGCCGCCAATTCCCGGATTGCTGTCATCGGCCACTTCGCCGCCGAGCCCCGCTACCAGGGCGGTGGCAGCTCCCATATCAACGCGACGCGGGAGGAATCCGCCCTCGAATCCATCCGCGAACATGCCGCACGGCTCGGGGCCGAGGTCACCTACTCGCCGGGCTTCACCGCAAGTGACCTCGCCCCGGAGCAGGCCGCACTGATGGGCGCAGCCGTTGAAGCTGCGGGCGCTTCGGACATGGCGATCGTCTTCGCCGGACTCTCCGAACAGGACGAATCCGAAGGGTTCGACCGAAGCCACCTGGACCTTCCAGCTCATCAGGTCCGTGCGATACGTGCCGTCGCGCAGGCAGCCCCGAAGACCGTCGTCGTCCTGTCCCACGGGGGCGTTGTGTCCCTCGAGGGCTGGCATGACGACGTCGACGCGATCGTTGAAGGGTGGCTGCTGGGCCAGGCAGGCGGGGCAGCGATCGCCGACGTACTGTTCGGCGTGGTCAACCCTTCCGGGCACCTTGCCGAAACTATTCCGTTGAGGCTTCAGGACAATCCCAGCTGGCTCAACTTCCCGGGAGAACAGCAGCATGTCCGCTACGGGGAAGGCGTGTTCGTCGGGTACCGCTACTACACCAGCGCCGAGGTCCCAGTCCGCTACCACTTCGGACACGGGCTCAGCTACACAAAGTTCCGTACCGACGGCCTTGACGTGGAAGTCACAGGACCCTCCACAGCATGCGCACGCGTGACCGTCACCAACACGGGAAGCCTCGCCGGGAGACATGTCATCCAGCTCTATGTGGCCACCACTGCGGGCCCCGTGAAACGCCCGGCCCGCGAGTTGAGGGCTTTCACCAAGATCGATCTGGGCCCCGGTCAGACCAGCACCGTGGAATTGAAGCTGGATCATCGGTCCTTTGCCTACTATGACCAACCGCTCGGGCGTTGGCTGGTTGCACCGGGTGACTATGCAATCCAGATCGGTGTCAACGCCGGAACCGTCGAAACCGAAACCACCGTCAGTTTGGTGGGGGACACCATTGCCCGTGAACTGAGCATGGATTCCCCTGTCGGTGAATGGTTCGGGCACCCCGTCGTGGGCCCGGTACTCCTGAAGGGGATCACGGCCTCGATGTCAGAGGAACAAGCATTGTCCGCCGCGGCCAACCAAGACAGTATGCGGATGGTGGAATCCTTGCCAATGAAGCAATTCGTCGGCTTCCTCGGAGGCGCCCTCCCGCCCGAAGCACTTGACCAGCTGCTGGAACTCAGCCGCCAGCCGGCTGAAGCTGTCTGACTGTTCCGTCCACACATCGAGCCATCATCTCCGACGGACTGCAGAAAGTACCCCCGTGACTGCCCCAATCGATGCCACTGCCCAGGACCTGCTCGCCAAAGCGATCTGGATCCAGGCCGCTGAAGACACTGTCCCCCCGGCCGGAGCGCGCCCGGCCTATGAATTCCGCACTATCTTTACCCTTGACGAGGCGCCACGGCGCGCCACCCTGGCGGCCACCGCGCACGGGATCTATGAAGCCTTCATCAACGGGGTCCGTGTTGGCGATGAGGAACTGGCTCCCGGCCTGACCAGTTACGCCAAAACCCTCTACGTTCAGCACCACGAAGTCACAGCCTTGCTCGAGGCGGGTCTGAACGAACTGCGGCTGGTGCTCAGCGACGGATGGTTCCGCGGACGCTGCGGCCCCAGCCGGGTTCCTGACAACTTCGGCACACATACCGCTCTTGTCGCACAAGTCGACCTCGAAACAGCGGCAGGCACCATGATCGTTGCCACGGGCCCTGACTGGGAATACGGCACCGGCGCCATCACCGCCGCAGACCTCATGGACGGGCAAACAACCGATTTCACGAGGCTGGACGACATCTCATGGCAGCCCGTTAGGATCGCGGACGACGCGTTGACCCTGGACCGGTCCAGACTGGCCTTGTCGCCCGCGCCCCCCGTGCGCCGCATCCGTGAATACCCGGCCACTGACATCACCAGGCTTCCTGGTGGACGACAAATCGTTGACTTTGGACAAAACCTCAACGGCTGGGTTCGACTGGCAGTGCTCGGACCAGCAGGAACCACCATCAGGCTCACCCATGGGGAAGCCCTTGACGCCGCCGGCGACCTGACCACCGCCCACCTTGCCTATACTCCGTACCCGGACCCCAACCCGCTGCCCACAGGCCAAATCGACACCGCCGTCTCCCGCGGGCAATCCGGTGACGTGTTCGAACCTCGCCACACCACCCACGGGTTCCGCTACGTTGCCGTCGATGGCCTCAGAGAGGACCTCAACCCGGCCGACATCCTCGCCGTCCTCGTGCACACGGACCTGGCAGCGGCCGGAACGTTCGACTGCAGTGATGAACGCCTTAACCGACTGCACCGCATCGCCGAGGCCAGCTGGCACGCAAACGCGTGCGACGTACCGACAGACTGCCCGCAACGGGAACGCTGGGGATACACCGGCGATTACCAAATTTTTGTCCGCAGCGCCGCATTCCTTGACGACGTCTACGGGTTCTCGAGGAAATGGCTGCGGTCGCTGGCTGACGACCAGCTCGACAACGGTTGCATTACCAACGTTGCCCCCAACACGGGCGTGGTGGACAACCCGGAGATCCCTTTCTCCTTCGACGGGTCCGCCGGCTGGGGGGACGCGGCAACCATCGTGCCCTGGCAGCTCTACGTAACTTACGGCGACGCCGGCGTGCTCGAAGAGAATTTCACGATGATGGCCCGATGGGTGGACTATATCGCCGGCCTTGCCGCCACCGGGCGGCACCCCTCCCGGCAGGAGAACCGACCGGAGCCGCCACCACACGAAAGGTTCCTGTGGGACTCAGGCTTCCACTGGGGAGAATGGGCCGAGCCCGGGGGAGTCTTCGACTTCTTCGGGGACAAAGGCATCGTGGCAACCGCGTATATGGCCCGGTCCGCAGACATCGTCTCCAAGGCCGCCACGATCCTTGGAAAAGAAGGGCTCGCCCTCCACTACCGGGAACTTCATGCCAACGCCGTTGAAGCCTGGCGCACCGAGTACCTCACCCGCGAAGGCCACCTGACCCTCGAATCGCAGGCCAACTACGTGCGGGGCCTGGCCTTCGGGCTGATCCCTGCTGCACTCCAAACAAACGCCGTCAACCGTCTTGTCGAGCTCATCCGGGAAGAGGACACCCATCTATCCACAGGATTCCTCTCCACACCATTTCTGTTGCCGGTCCTGGCGGACTACGGCCGGACCGGCATCGCCTACGAACTTCTGTTCCAGGACACCGCTCCGAGCTGGATGACCATGCTCGACAGGGGCGCGACCACGATTTGGGAATCCTGGGAAGGAATCACGGAAGACGGCATGCCGCATGAGTCGTTGAACCACTACTCCAAGGGGGCGGTCATCACGTTCCTGCACGAATACGTTGCCGGTGTCCGGCCCGATGAAAACCAACCCGGGTATGAGCACTTCACCGTCGAACCCAAGCCAGGGCACGGACTGACATGGGCACGCGCCAACCTCCGAACTGCCCGCGGAGTCATTACCAGCACATGGCATCTCGACGACGAGACGTTCACACTTGATGTGACCGTGCCCGCGGGGGCAACAGCCCGCATTGTCATGCCCGCCGGGACACAGCACGCAGCCGGGCCGGGACATCACACCTTCAAGGAATAAACCCATGCCAACCCTCACCCCACCACGCAGTCCCTCCCTGCGCAGCCGCATCCTTCGATCCATCCTGCTCCGCGCCAAGAACACCAGCGACATCACCGCCACCCTCGCCAAAAAAGAGGCGGAAGAAGTCAACGGCAGACCTGACCCAACACCCAGCGCTTTGGCCCTTTCAGGCATAACCATCACACGAATGGTCATCGCCGATACCGTCGTGTTTCGTCTGCGGCACAGGCGGCGGGCGCCCCAAAGAGCCGTGCTCTTCTTTCACGGCGGCGGCTACATCGAGGGCCCGTCAGCAGGGACTTGGATGATCAGTGCGCGCTTCGTCAAGGACACCGCAGCAGAGGTATGGATACCGGCCTACCGCCTGGCGCCCCGGCAAACAGCCGAAACGACGGTCGCCCTCGCGCTGGCTATTTACGAAAAGCTCATCGCCGTGTGGTCCGCGGAGGCCGTCGCAGTGTCCGGTGATTCAGCAGGCGGCGGCCTCGCCCTGGCAACCGTGCAAGCAGCCGCCGCAGCGGGCCTGCCAATGCCGGCCATGCTCGGCCTGTTCGCACCCTGGGTTGACCTCACAATGTCCGACTGGAGGGAGCAAGCCGCAACCGATCCCATGCTCCACTATGGCAGGCTCACACAATCAGCCAAAGCCTACGCAGGTGACCTTCCACTGGACGACCCACGTGTCAGCCCCCTCCACGGTGACGTGACCAACCTACCCTCGACATGGGTCATAGTCGGTGACGACGACATGCTTGTGCACCAGAACCGCCGCCTTCGAGACCGCCTGGTTGAAGCGCAAACCCCGCATGTCTATCGTGAAGATCCCGGAATGGCGCACGTTCACGTCCTGCTTCCAGTCCCGGAAGGACGCCGGGCCCTGAAGGCCTTCCTCGAGGCCCTGAAAGTGGGCACCGGCCCGGTGCAGCACTGAAGCCCGCCTCAGAGAGAAGCGGCGGCAGCGATTGCTCAACGTCCCGTGATCGCCCGCAGGCTCCGCTGCGAACGAGGCCGGATCAGGGAGCACGGGCTACCGACGGACGCCCGACCGACAGCACGGGAAAAGATCGAAGACATCATTGAAGAACGCGCCGACTTTGAACGAGTCTAGGGGGCACTAAAGGAGATTGCTCCCGCTGACAAGTTTCACGGAAAGGGGATACCTTTAACGCGCATAACCAAAACCACTGCGTCGTCCGGTCCGGCACCGGCGTGCGGAGGGGGCTCGTTCGACGCCACGGCGAATGAAAGTACCGGTGGTGGCAGGAGTCGATGGGGAACAGCCCTGTCCGACCCGCACGTATGGGGCGACAGCTACGTCTGACCCCAATGGTTTCCCGCCGGCGGCGGCCCTCTGAGTAGTTCAAAGCGCCGAGACTGGAGATTCCGTCAGCCTGAGGGGGCGGAGCTGGCCCGAAATACAGGGTGTGGACAATGTCCACACTTTTCGTATCGTACTGGGTCAAACAGCCTTCGGACTGGCTAGGATTCCGCATGATTTCGCGGGTTCCCAGTGTCTCTAAGGCTGGAATGTAGTTCGAGTCCCACCTCGGGCACAGTGTTTTCCCTCGTCAGGGGCTTTTTTGCTTTGACGTGTTGACAAAGCTTGTTTCGCGTCGCTCTGGCGGGTGGGTCGCGGGCTGGTGCCTGGCCGCCGCGGGGCCTGTTCAGGTGTGTGGGGTGGCGGGTTCAAGTCCCTAGCTGGTGGGCCTTCCGCCTGCTGTGGTGCGGTTAGATGCTTCCTCGTTTCGGTTCTGTGTGGTGGGCGTGGTTGCCCAACACCCATTCATGGTCCGAGGTGGCGGGTACAACATGACGTAGCCGCCGTTGGTACGGCAATTTTCTTGAAGGGCTCCTTGCAACCGCCGCCGGAGCCGTATGCGCTCGATTTGTCCTGCCAAATTGGGTGTGGACAGTGTCCACACTTACGTCTGCTTTATGAGAGTCGGGACTGCCCCGGCTTTTGTTGACTCGGGGTCTTAGGCCGCTATGAGCTCGGTCCGGTTGATTGTTTCATATTCGATGGGCGTGAGCTTTCCCAGCCGTCTTTGCCGTCGCCGGCGGTGGTAAGTCCGCTCGATCCACGTTGTGATGGACAGCCGGAGGTCCCGCCTGGTGAGCCACCGCTGACGGTCCAAAACGTTCTTCTGCAGCAGCGAGAAGAACGATTCCATAGCGGCGTTATCCGCACACGCACCGACCCTGCCCATCGACCCCGTGAGGCCGTGGTGG
>NZ_KB895454.1 GCF_000374865.1 Arthrobacter sp. 135MFCol5.1
ATCCTGGCGATGTCGTTGGGGTCCTCGCCGATCAGGCCCTCGGCGACCTCTTTGGCGTGGGCGTACTGTGCCGGTCCGCCGGCCCGTTTGGAGTAGCTGAAGCCGATGCCCGAATGCCCGAGTTCGGTGGTGATCTCGGCGAACAGGAAGACCACCTCGGTCATGGGCTTCTGCCGGCCGGTGAAGACTTTGGCGTCGCTGATGGGGACAGTGAGCGGCAGGCGTGCGGTGGACAGCTTGACGTGCCGGATCAGATCGACAGTACTCATTGATACTCCTGGGAAAGGGGGCAACGTTACCCCGCTCACATATAATACAAGCTGAAAACTTGTATTACAAGATGCGCCGTCACTCCAGTCCCAGGCTCTGACGATCTACTGGGTTCCACTGGGGGACCGGATCCTCCCAGGCCAGGCACCCTCGACGACACGGTGGCGAGCAGCCGAGGGGCCCCTATTTCCAGTAGGTGGAGATGCAGGCGAGGGGATCGCCCGATTTCGTCTCCGCCGTGCCGTTGTAGCCGGTCAAGAGCGCCGCCTTCCGTTCGTCTGCCGAGCCGTGCGGGGCCGTTCCGCCGGGGAGTGTGTCGCCAATGGACTCCAGGCCGGCAATGGCTTCTTCGTAGTCACCTGGCTCCAGCAGCCCTTCGTAATAGGCGGTGGCCATCCAATTGCCTGCGAAGCAGTCGGCTATGAGTTCAATGTTTTTTCCTTGCGGTGCGGCCGATATTGGCGATTCCGGATGCAATTTGTTGTAACCCAGCTGGATCGCATTCTGAACGTGGTGGCCGAACTCGTGGGCCACAAGGATGGCGGCAGCAAAGTCACCCTTGGTCTTGCTGTTGCGTTCGAAGACGTCCCCTGTCCACATCTTCTGGAAGGTCGTGACGGGGAGAATAATTGTCCCGTCATGTTGGCTGTCGCTGTCCTTGGGGCAGTAATAAGAGTTCGGATGATCACTGGTGAGGGGCACGGTGAAGCATTTGCTCGTGGTTGTCGTATTTGGCTCGATGAGGATGAAGTATACGGACGGTTGAGGCAGGCCAACTGAAGGGAACCACTTCGCCCATTGGTTTCCTACATCGTCCATAACGAAATTCAGGTACTGCTCCACGGTGTACGAGTAGTCGCTACCCGGGATGACCTGGCTTTGCGGAGGCGCAGCACCGAGCGGTGCATCACCCAATGGGTCGCTCTCGATGCAATGGCCCGGGTTAAGCCTGTCGGTGCTTGAGCAACTGACAGTTACCGTGGCGGTTGGCGGTTGAGCCGTGGGGGTGACGGTTTGCCTTTGCGCTGTAGGGGTGGCGGCCGGCGTGGGAGTTTCAAATTGCGGTTGGGCCGTGATGGTCGCTGGGATCGTTGCAGAATCCGTTGTGGGAGCGGCAGAGGTTGCTGGGCCGGCGGGTGGCCCTTGGTTGGCAGGTGTGGCGGGCTGCGAACTGCAGCCGGATATGACCAGGGCAAAAAATGCGGTCATCGAGAGAAACTTTGCGATTTTGCGGGGGAGCGAATTCATTGTTGCCTCCTGGCAATTAATGACGAGCTGAATTCGGTGGGGAGCCCCTGCACTCCCTGCAGCGGGTGGGAAAACCTGGATATTGGGGCCATGACAGGCCGCGTTTGGGTCCGCCAATTCTAAGGATCATTTAGCGCGTATAGCTATTGTCCTGCCTCCCTAATCTGTTTTGGGGGAGCTAACTGGAGATCTCCGTACAATTCCGGGTTTGACACGCGGGCGGAGTCCTGACAGGCGCCGATACCTACAACAGCCCTGTCTCGAAGCATCAGCCCATCGGGAATGAACACCGCCTGGCGCTTCTCGGGCACGCCGAAGACGGCCGTCTCTCCAGGGCGCCGTCGGCGGTGGCATCCGAGGGAGGGTTCACCACTTGGCCGGCGCGGTGGTAACCGTGATGAAATAACGGCATCCGCGCCGGCGTTTCTTCAATGAGTGGGAGTACGGCCAGGAGGCGCCAATGACCAGGATCCAGGTCATCATGGGAACAACCAGGACGGGCCGCTTCAGCGAACGTGTCGCCCCTTGGGTGCAGCAGCGGCTGCGGGAGCACGGGTTGGACGTGGAACTGCTGGATCTCCGCGACTATCCGCTGCCGTTCTTCGACCAAAAACCGCCGTCCGTCACCGGGCGTGACTACCCAACCGAGGCAATCGCGGCGCTGGGCCGCAAACTTGATGAAGCGGACGGGTTCGTCATCATGAGTGGTGAATACAACCACGGCTACCCCGCAGTGTTGAAGAACGCCATCGATCACACCTTCATCGAGTGGCAGCGCAAACCTGTTGGCTTCGTCGGCTGGGGCGGCGTAGGGGGAGCCCGGGTGATCGAACAACTCCGACTGGTGGCCGTGGAACTTGACATGGCAGCCATCCGCCAGGCCGTGCACATCCTGCCTGACGTCATACGCCCGGCACTGAAATCCAAAGACCCTGCTGACTTCAGCGTCTTCGAGCCTATCGAGCCCCGGCTCAAAGCTCTCGCCGAAGGGCTCAAGTGGTGGGCCGAAACCCTCGCCAAAGGCCGCGCCATCGACTACGAATGACGGGCTTGCCGCACCCGTGACACGGGTCGTCGTCGGTGACGACGACATGCCTGGGCACCAGAACCGCCGCCTTCGAGACCGCCTGGTTAAAGCGCAAACCCCGCATGTCTACCTACCGGGTTTATTTGCCGCGTTCTGTGAACTCATCATCGAGTTCGTAGTGGCGGAATTCCGTTTCGGGATCCGATTCGCCCGTAGTGACGATTTCATGATCGAGCTGTCGCTGGATCCTGCTGTCCAGTACCTGAACATCGTTATCGGTCATCACTTCCAGATCCTCCGGGAAGTCGTCGTCCGGGGTGAGGCGCAGCTTGTCCGTCATCTCTTGGCCATCCTTCAGGTACTGTCCCGATTAATCGTGTGTGGATCAGTGTACTGGGGCCTGGCCGCAGGGCGCGCGGGTGTCCAGAGCGTCTCGACCCACCGGCCTGCGGTGGAACTCCCGGACCGACATCCGCGGCGTCGATCTGCTGACGACGAGGCGAGGTCACAGGTGTGCGTGCTTCAGGGTGCCGTCTCATAGCCGATGAGCCAGTGGAGCCCGTGGCGGTCGATGACCTGGCCGTCCGCCGCGCCCCATGGCTTCGGGCCAAGGGGATCGACCACCCTGCCGCCCAAGGCGAGCTTGTCGAACCACTGGTGAAGAACGGCAGGTACGGCGGTTCCCAGCAGCGAGAGCATCAGCCCCTCAGATTGGACAGCATTCTCGCCGGTGGCCGCGTCCGCCCCGGCCACGGCGACCGGGCCTGAGAGGACGCCGTGGGCTATGGCATCCGGTGGTCCGTCATTCCGGCTGAACTCCCGGTACGTGAACAAGGAGAGTTCGCCGCCGAAAACGTCCGCGTAGAAACCAAGTGCTTCACGCGCCGTGCCGGGGAACATGACATAGATTTGCGGCGCCGTCATGGCCCACAGCGTACACGGCGTTTCTTGCCCAGGGGAGCGAGAACACGGTGTCTGGGCGGATGTTGCCGGGGGACCGCGGGTCCGACGAGTGTGGCAGGCACCACGGGCGCCGTTGCGCGCGGCAGCGGTGGTTCGAAGCTAGCGTGGAATGACCCCCAGCGATCCAGAGGACCATGAAAACCGCCCTTCTGCCTTCCAAAGCCCTAACGGCCGCCGTTGTCTTGCTGCTGGGTGGGTCATTAGCAGGATGTGACGCCACAGCCCACGCCTTCGACGACGGCCAGCCTGGCCCAGGCATCGCTTCAGGAGCAACTGGGCATGCCGAAGCTTCCGTTGACGCCGCGAGAGCTCTCGCCCAACTGGAAACCATCCAAGTAAAAGGTCGGGCGCCCAAGACCGGCTATACCCGCGATGAGTTCGGGCCGGCGTGGGCGGACGTCGACCACAACGGTTGTGATACCCGCAATGACATTCTTGGGCGTGATCTCCTGGACAAGACTTTCAAGCCCGGCACCAATGGCTGTGTCGTTGCCAGCGGCACCTTGGCCGACAAGTACACCGGCACGAGGATCGGCTTCGTCCGCGGCCAGGACACGAGTTCCAGGGTCCAGATCGACCATATCGTTCCACTCAGTGATGCATGGCAGAAAGGTGCACAGCAGCTCAGTGAAGAGCGGCGCAAGGAATTCGCCAACGACCCGCTTAACCTCATGGCTGCGGACGGACCGACCAACGCCGCCAAGGGTGACAGCGACGCGGCAACGTGGCTGCCGCCGAACAAAGCCTTCCGTTGCGACTACGTCGCCCGCCAGACTACCGTCAAGGCCAAGTACAGCCTCTGGGTCACTCCGGCCGAGCATGATTCCATCGCCCGCACCCTTAAGGGCTGCAATTAGAGGAGGTGCCTGCGTCGCCCGTCCTCTGATTCCTGGTTAGAGCCCGCATATGAGCTGCGAACGCCCAATGGAAAGTAGTTGCCAATTTGGAAACTACTTGTTTAGATGGACAGACATTCAACTGAGCGAGGAGTTTCCGTGACAAACCATCCAACCCCGGAGCAAGCCCGTGAGCAGCTCTCTGCCGTCCAGGCCCGCAGCATCACCTCAGAGCGGGACCGTTCGGTCCACGCCCTGGCAACGGCTGTGTTCGGTGCTACCACGGCCTTTTACATGGCGAGTCAGAATATCCTCGCCGGCGGCATGGCCCATGCCGTGAAGACCGTTGCCTTCATTGCCTTGTGGCTGCTCGTTGCCTGGTGGATCGAACGGGCAGCGAAAACGGTCCCTCGAAGGGCGAGGTTGTGGTCAAGGACAGGCATTGCAGGATCCTTCGTCCTGTCCTTGATCGCCGTTCTGCCCTGGCTCAACCATGCGTCCCAATCCGCCGACAACACGTGGCCCATGGTCGCTCTGGGCGCCGTCCTCGCCGCCGCCCCAGCCTTGGCGGCCGCTGCAGCTATCCGTTGGATCTCCAGGTGAGCAGTGCCGGCCAGCATGCCCGGCACAGGCTGGATGAGCACATTCACGCACCCGTCCGGTTCAGTATCGTTGCCGCCTTGGCGCAGGTCGACGAAGCCGAGTTCGCCCACGTCCGCGACACGATCGAGGTGACGGCCCCGGTGCTCTCCAAGCAGGCTGCCCAACTCGAAGCTGTCGGCTACATCAAAATCCGAAAAGGCTACGTCGGAAAACGCCCGCGGACCTGGCTCTCCCTCACGCCTGCCGGGCGGACTGCCTACCAGCACCACCTCGAAGCGCTCCGGTCCATCGCCGCCGGACTGTAGGGGCCCCTGCCTGGTACGCGACAGTGCGGGACGGTCAAGCAGGCACCGGAGAATCGAACGCCGAGGCCAACCGGCCGCCGGCCCCCCAAACGAATGAGTGTGTGGAGTGGCCGGCTGCGCGCGTCTGCCACGGAGCTAACCAGCACGGCGGACGTGGCAGGCCGGGTGTCAGCGGGGGTTTTCGATCGAAACAGTCTCCTGGTGTTCAGGAACGCGGACTTTCCAGCCAAGTTGACGCTTGATTCGGACACGGAGAGCGTCAGCGGCGTCCGGCTCCCCGTGCGTGATGTAGGTCATGTCTGGTGCCTGCGGGGCTGCCTGCATCCATTGGAGCAATTCATTGGAGTCCGCGTGCGCGGAGAGGCCTTCCATCTGGATGACTTCTGCTTCGATGTGGACATCCTGCCCGTAGATGCGGAGGTGTTTTCCACCTGCGGCGAGTGCTGCGCCGCGCGTGCCTCCGGCCTGGTATCCGCTAAGGATGATGGCATTGCGCTTGTCTGGGCCGTAGGCAGCGAGGTGGTGCAGGATCCGGCCGCCCGTGAGCATGCCGCTGGCGGAGATGATGATCATGGGTCCGCCGCGGAGGTTGAGCAGTTTCGATTCGTCCGCGCTGCGGATGGGCTTCGCGACCCTGTACATGGCTTCAAAGTCGTGCTGTGCCAGCCTGTGTTCCTCGCGGTGGCGCTGATACATACCGGAGGCGTCGATCGCCATCGGGCTGTTGAGGTATATGGGGATGGCGGGAATCGCATGCCGGGCCAGGAGGCGGGAGAGGTACAGCAGGACGGTCTCGGCCCGGCCGACGGCGAACGCGGCGACCATGATGACTCCATGTCGCTTGGCCACGCGGCTGATGATTTCGCCGAGTTCAGCTTCCGGGTTTCCTCCTGGGTGTGTCCGATTGCCGTACGTGGATTCCGTGACAAGGACGTTAGTGGTCCCAAGGTCTCGAGGCGGGTACATCAGGGGGTCGTTCCTGCGTCCCAGATCGCCGGTGAAATGCACGGTGTGGCCTGCGAGTGCGAGGTGTACCTGTGCTGCCCCAAGGATATGCCCGGCCGGAAGGAATGTTGCCTCGATGCCCCCTGGCAGCAGGAAAGGGGAGTCGAAGGTCCGGGTTTGAAAACTGTCCAGCGACCGGACGGCGTCTTCAGCGGTATAGAGGGGCATGGGCGGATGGTGCGTTGACGATTCGGTGCGGTCCGCATACCGGGCCTCCTCCTCCTGGAGATAACCGCTGTCCGGGAGCAGGAGGGAACACAGTTCCGCGGTACCGGGTGTCGAGTAAACAGGACCGCGAAAACCATCGCGTACCAAGGCGGGGATGTACCCGCTGTGATCCAAATGGGCATGGGTGAGGACCACCGCATCGACACTCGCCGGGCTGACCAGCAACGGAGTGCGGTTTCGATCACGGAGGACCTTATAGCCTTGGAAAAGTCCGCACTCAACAAGGATCCGGTGATTTTCCGAACGGACCAAGTATCGGGAACCTGTCACCGTGTCCGTAGCGCCCAGGAACTGCAGCGCTGGTGGATGTTGCCCGCTCATACGTGCTCCTGATCCGCCTGGCTGGGTGACTCAACCCTGCGCTCGACTCGTTGGCCGTAAAGGGCCACGCAGGGCCCGCCGTCCTTTCAGTAGATACCTGACCTGTGGGCGCCGACAGGGCCTAACGCCCCTGCCTCCGGGGAGGGAATCCTGGGTTCATGCCTGTACTCCGGATCCCTATCCCAAAATTGCGTCCATTTCCCGGCCCGCGATGTCCACGATGCGTTGCATGGCCGCATGTGCCGCCGCGGGTTCGCTGGCGACAACGGCCCGTGCGACTTCGAGGTGCAGGCGCAGCGGCTCTGGTTCGGGCCGGTCGGGCATCAGCCCGTGGTGGGTCCGGCCGGTCAGGACCTCTCCGATCGCCGATTCCAGGTTGAGCAGCATCTCGTTGCCGGACGCTTTGAGGATCAACGCGTGGAATTGGATGTCCAGGGGAAGAAAGGCTTCGAGGTCGCCGGCTTCGGCCGTGACTTCAAGTCCTGCCGCGAGTTCAAGCAGCAGGCGGCCGTCCTCCGCCGCTATCCGCGTGGCAGCGAGTTTTGCGGCCAGCGGTTCGACGGCGGAGCGGAGCTCAGTCAGTGACCGAAGCTGGGCTGCCCTGCCTGAACCATTCAGCCGCCACCTGACCACGAGCGGATCGAAAACGTTCCATTCGGATTGGGGGCGGATGGATACGCCCACGCTGCGGCGGGAGGTCACCATTCCCAGCGTTTCCAGGACGCGCAGGCCTTCGCGGAGCACGGATCGCGTGACGTCGTACTGCTGCTCCATGTCTTCGGAGCGGAGCACCAGTCCGGTGGCCAGCTTGCCGGACGTAATGTCACTCCCGAGCCGCTCGACGATCGCAGAATGCCTGCTGACGTGCCGGGCGGTCCCTGGTTGATCAGTCATCGCAGCGTCCCCCTTTGGGCCGGAGGCGCACGTCAATTTGCTGGCAGCGCCGCCGGGTTCCATAAATCGTATTTAGTGTGTACGGTGATCCACAGCATATTTGGCGGTCCGGTCAAAAACAAACAGATCCCGGTTCCGCCCCAACCCAAGGAAACCCATGACACCCCTCCTCCTTCCTGCGGCAGCGCAGCCCTGGAACGGCCACGACACCCAACTCGTGGTGGTCGCCGCGATCGGCATCGCCCTCATCGTGCTGCTGATCGTCAAATTCAAGCTTCATCCCTTCCTGTCACTGGTGCTCGGCTCGGCCTTTGTCGGGCTGGCGTCAGGCGTCGGCTTGGACAAGGTCATCAGCAACTTCGAAGACGGCGTGGGCAACACCCTGAAGGAAGTGGGCCTGCTGATTGCCCTGGGCGCGATGCTGGGCAAACTGCTTGCCGATTCCGGCGGGGCAAACCGCGTGGTGGACACGTTGCTTGGCAAGGTCTCCCCGAAGCTCCTGCCGTGGGCCATGGCCCTGGTGGCGGTGATCATCGGTCTGCCGATGTTCTTCGAGATCGGCCTGGTGCTCCTGTTGCCGGTCATCGTGCTGGTCGCCCAGCGGTCCGGCGGAAAGTTGATGCGCGTCGCCATTCCAGCCCTTGCCGGCCTCTCCGTGCTCCACGGACTGGTCCCGCCGCACCCCGGCCCCCTGGTTGCCATTTCCAGCCTGAACGCCCCGCTCGGCATCACACTTGCCCTCGGCCTCCTGATCGCCATCCCCACCGTCATTATCTGCGGACCGCTTTTCGCGATCTACGCCGCCCGCTGGGTCCCCGTCGACGCACCGAAGCTGGCCGGCGGTATCGACACCGAACACACGCAGGCGGACCCGGACGCCAAACGCCAGCCGACCTTCCTCGTCACCCTGCTGACCATCGTCTTCCCTGTCGTGCTCATGCTCCTCAAGGCCATCGTTGACATCATTTCCCCGGACGCCAAGAACCCCAGCGCGGCACGCGTGTTCTTCGACTTCATCGGTGAACCGCTCGTCGCCATGACCCTCGCCGTGCTCCTGGCCCTGGTGACCTTCGGCTACGCCGTCGGCTTCTCCGGCAACAAGATCGGCGGCAAGATCGGTGCCTCCGTGGGACCGATCGCCGCGGTGATCCTCATCGTCGGCGCCGGCGGCGGGTTCAAGCAGACACTGATCGGCGCCGGCGTCGGAGACGCCGTCGCGAAATGGGCCACCGGCGCGAACATCTCGGTGCTGGTCCTCGGGTTCCTCATCGCCGTGGCCATGCGGCTGGCCACGGGTTCGGCCACGGTGGCAACCGTCACGGCGGCCGGCATCGTCGCCCCATTGGCCACGTCCCTTTCCCCGGCGCACGCAGGCCTGTTGGCACTCGCGGTGGGTGCAGGATCGCTGTTCCTCTCCCACGTCAACGACGCCGGATTCTGGCTGGTCAAGGAACTCTTCGGCCTGACCGTGGGCCAGACCTTCAAGACCTGGTCAGTGATGGAGACGCTGATCTCGCTCGTCGGCTTCGGCCTGGTGATGCTTCTTTCCGTGGTGATTCCATGACGCAGGATCCAGTGCCCGCACCAGGGCAGGACCAACAGCCCGTCCTCGTCATCATGGGTGTCTCAGGTTCCGGCAAGTCCACGGTGGCAGGCATCCTCGCCGGCCAGCTTGGTTGGGACCTTGAGGAGGGCGACGATCTCCATTCACCTGAGAACATCGAAAAGATGGCGTCCGGCATCCCGCTGACCGATGACGACCGTTGGCCGTGGCTGGACACGATCGCCTCATGGATCATCGAACACACCATGGCCGGGATACCAGGCATCATTACCTGCTCAGCGTTGAAGAAGATCTACCGTGACCGCCTCCGTGAGAAGAACGTCGTCTTTGTGCATCTGTCTGGCTCCAAGGAACAGATCGCACGGCGCCTGACGAGCCGCATGGACCACTACATGCCGGCCACCCTGCTGGATTCACAGATCGCCACCCTGGAACCTCCGGGACCGGAGGAAAATACCGTCGTCATCGACGTGGGCCGCACTCCCGCAGAGGAAGCAGCCGAAATCGTCCGCCGTTTGGGCCTTTCCCCTGCCGCAGGCTCCTCGGCCCTCGGCCACCCCAGGCCGGGCACGTCATCCGCCGGCACGTCCGCTGCCGGAAGCGACGGCTAGGGCCACCTCAGGAGTGGCCACAAAATGCAGCGCGCCAATGGCGCGCTGCATTTTTCTTTGCCCGGAATCGATCCGCCGCATTTCGAGTAGTTTCCTATCGCGTTCTCGGGGTACATCTTCACGCCGCATCTCGTGACGGTGCACCTGTTGAAGGCCCGGGTGTTTCAGTGCTCCCGGTCAGCAGTCGTCGACAATCTTGCCGAGGACACCGCCGATGGCGCCGCCGACGGCCGCGCCGCCCGGCCCCCCGAAGTATCCTCCGATGATGGCTCCCGCCCCGGCCAGGGTCCCTTGCCAGTTGCCGCCTGATTTCTTGTAGACGACTGTGGTCTGTCCACCGGAACTGGTTGGCACGTAGGAGCCCATGGCGCCGGATGCATAGGACAGCGCCACGGGGGTGGCGTTGCCGCGGACCAGGAGCTCTTCGTACGCCTTCTTGACCTCGGTGTGGGCCGCGGCAGCGTCGTGTTTGCCGCCCGTGACGGCGTATCCCAGTTCGCAGATGCGCGTCAGCACGGGCAGCTCCGATTCGGTGACGAACTGAAGCTCAAGGAGTTTGTTGAGGACGATCTTGTCGGCCCTGAGACGGTCGCCGCCTGCCTCGGCCATGATCCTCTTGACTTCCCTCCCCGCGGCGCTTTGCATCTCGCTGACGCCGATCCCAAGGAGAGGTTCGAAAGTGGTCATTGGAACGCCTTTCTGCTGGATGGTGTGTACGCGGGCACCCGCGTTCTCGCAGTTTGCTCCCGCCGCGCGCTCGATGGAAGACCGCACTTAAAGTCCCCGGCGCCGGACCAGGGTGACTTCCCGGCGGGCACCGCGGCCCCGGGACCGGCCGCCTCAATGGGCCGCCCTGGACTGGCACCGCGGGGAGGTTCAGGCTCTGCCCGTCGCCTGGACCTGCCGCAGGATCTCGTCCACCACGTCATGGAGCGGCGCGGTGGCGTCGATGGCGATGCCGCCAGGCGGGATGTCCTCCCGTGTCCTGTGCAGCTGCTCAATCAGTGCCCGCTCCGCCGGCCGCCCACCCCATTCCTCATCGGGGCGCCCGTCAAGCCGCCGTTTCAGCGTCTCCAGGTCCACCTCCAAGACGAAGACGCCGTCAAACAGGTGGATGAACTTTCCGAGGTTTCTTGAACCTCCGCAGAAAAAGGTCACCGCCTCACTCCGGTCCGAGGCGAGGGCTTCCACGTCGCCCACCCGCCAGAGGTGGTGATGATGCGCAGCGGCGCCGCTGATGCCCGCCTGTGGTTCGCCGGTTTCCGGATCACCCTGGTAGGCCAGCTCCCGGTCGCCATTGATGGCTTGGAAGCCGCGCCGCCGCAATTCGTTGCATACGGCGGTCTTTCCGGTCCCTGAACCACCTTCCACCAGGTAATTCCCTCTGCCCATGCCTGATGGTACCCAGCCGTCAACCGGCTGCGGCCGGAAATGGTTTGATTGGTCAGTGCTCCGTTTCAAACGCTACCTGGTTCTCTGCCTCTTCCTGGTGGGCGTTATGACCGCGTTCTCGTTCTGGGCCATCGGGCAGCGGGGCGCGGACGCACACGGGGCCTTTTCGCCGCCGCCCCGGGCGGCCGTAAAGATGGATGCGTTGTCCGCCGGCATGACGACGGCGGTGAAGGTGACCAGGGCCCCGGACGGTGGGTGGCTCGCGCAGGCGGCCGCGCAGACCGGGATCCCCGCTACCGTGCTGCGGGTGTATGTTGCCGCAGCTGCTGCTGCCAACGATTCCAATCCTGGCTGCGGGATCGGCTGGAACACGGTGGCGGCCGTGGGCTTCGTCGAATCGGCGCACGGAACTTACGGCGGCGGGAGCCTGGACAAGGACGGTCACGCAACGGGCCCCATTGTGGGCCCAAGCCTCAACGGCGCCGGCTTCGCCGCCATCCCTGACACGGACGGCGGTGCCCTGGATGGTGACGCCCGCTGGGACCATGCCGTTGGACCGATGCAGTTCATCCCTTCCACCTGGAAGATGGCGGGCCTGGACGGAAACGGCGACGGCCTGGCGGATCCGTTCAACCTGGACGACGCCGCCCTCACCGCCGCGACGTACCTGTGCGGCCACGGCCGCGACCTGACCACAGCGCAGGGGTGGACTAATGCCATCTACTCGTACAACCAGTCAGATGCCTACGTCCGGCAGGTGCGCGCCCAGGCCACTGCCTATGCCGCGAAGACGGGCACGGCCGAGTAGCACACAATTAGGGGCGTGGTTAGACACCTGCCAGGGCAATCCGCCACACCCGCACGGCAGGTAGTCTGGGCGCGTGGACTTCTCCTGCGAACTCGCCAACGGCATCGTGCTCCGTCCCGTCCACCTGTCTGACGCCGCGCCGCTGGCCGCCGCGTTCCAGGCCAACCGCGCTTACCTCGCACCGTGGGAACCGGTCAGGCCCGAGGAGTTCTACACGGTCCAGGGCCAGCATGACGTCCTCACCCGGCGGCTGAAGGACCTCGACGACGGCACCGCACTCCCGATGGTCCTCGTGGCGGACAAGGCAGTGGTCGGCCTGCTGACCCTGAGCTCGATCGTCCGCGGCGCCTTCCAAAACGCCCACGTGGGTTACTGGACCGCACAGGACGCCCAAGGGGGAGGGCTCATGACGTCGGCGCTGGCCGCGGCGATGATCATTGCCAAGGCCCAACTCGGCCTGCACCGCCTCGAGGCGGCCACGCTCCTGCACAACACGGCATCGCAACGGGTGCTGGAGAAGAACGGCTTCGAGGCGTACGGCACCGCCCGGGCCTACCTGCGGATCGCCGGCCAGTGGCAGGACCACCGCATGTACCAGCGCATCCTTTAAGAGCGCCGGACCGCGGCAGCCGCTGCCGCTTTGAGACGCGGGGAGCCTACTTTTCGTCCAGCCCAAGGTCCGGGCCGGACACGAACTGCGCTGCGCGGGTGGCGCTGCCTTGCAGTTCGAGAATGGCGAGTTCGTTGCTGCCGGCCCGGATCAGGGGCCCTGGCACGTAGAGAGTGCGCTGCGGCCCGCGGCTCCAGTAACGGCCCAGGTTGAAGCCGTTGATGAAGGCGTTGCCCTTGGTCCATCCGTCCAGCCGCAAATACCGGTCGCCGGGAGCGTCGGCCGTGAAGGTGGCGAAGGAGACGGAAGGTCCGGCCACGCCGCCGGAGCCGTGCGGCGCACCGCCCCCGGAACCGGGCAGCGGCACTGCAGCGGCCCGGAAAGCCGCAAGGGACGAAAGGTCCACACGCCGGATGGTCCAGTCCGCAAGCTCAACGCCATTCAGCCGCGCCGGCCCGATCAGGCCCTTGGCTTCGCCGATCCGTGGCCCGTAGTTGACCCGGCCCTGGTCTCCGACCAGGATCTGCAGTTTCCCACCTGACGGCAGGACGATGGTGCGCTCGCCGAGTTCGCGGGCCAGGACACCCGCCGGGATGCCGTCCAGGAAGAACTGGGCGCGGTCTCGCACGTCGCTGAAGGTGAGGACTCCGGCGTCGGGCATGTGCCGTTCGTAGAGGACGAACCCCCGGTACTGGCCGGTGGCCTCGCCCGGTGGCACGGGGCCGGGGACCGCTGCGGCGGGCAGGGCGCCGGCAACGTCCAGCAGCGCGGCGCTCAACCCCACAACCACCGCCGCCTCGGCAGCGGCCGGGCGCCGCGAAGGGACCTCCGGAGGAACGGGGAAATGTTTGGCTATGACCTCGCGGAACGCAAAGTACTTGTCGGTGGGGTATCCGTCCTCGGACAGCGGGGCGTCATAGTCGTAGGAGGTGATGGTGGGTTCGTAGATGCCTTTGTCGTTCGCGCCGTTGGTGAATCCGAAGTTCGTGCCGCCGTGGAACATGTAGATATTCACCGACGCCCCGGCGGACAGCAAGGTGTCCAGCTCGGCGGCGGACGCGGCGGCGTCCGTGGTGTGGTGGTGCGTTCCCCAGGTGTCGAACCAGCCGTTCCAGAACTCTGCACACATGAGCGGGCCGTCCGCCTGCCGTTCCCGCAGGAACGCAAGCCGCTCGGCGGCGCGGGAACCAAAAGTGCCGGTCTTGTGCAGCCCTGGCAGTGAGCCGTCCTCGATCATGGTCCCGAACGGCTGGTCGCAGGTAAACAGGGGAACGTCCACGCCTGCCCGCCTTGCGACCTCCACCAGGTGTTGCAGGTACGGCTTGTCCGAGCCGTAGGCGCCATACTCGTTCTCGATCTGGAACAGGATGACCGGCCCGCCGCGGGTGGCCTGCCGCTCCACCACGATGGGCAGCAGGTTATCCATGAAACCATCCACCGCCGCCAGGTAACGGGGTTCGCTGCTGCGGATACCGATGGAGGGATCGGTGAAGAGCCACGCCGGCAGTCCGCCGTTGTCCCATTCCGCGCAGACATACGGCCCCGGCCGCACGATGGCCCGCATTCCTTCCGCGTCTACCAGGTCCAGGAACCGGGCAAGGTCCAGGCCGCCGCCGGTCCGGAACACTCCGGGAGTGGGGGAGTGCTCGTTCCACGGCACGTACGTTTCGATGGTGTTCAGGCCCATCAGCCGCGCCTTGCGGATCCGGTCTGCCCAAAGGTCCGGGTGGACGCGGAAGTAGTGGATGCCGCCGGAGAGGATGCGGAACGGCTCCCCGTCCAGCAGGAAGTCGCGTCTGCCGATGGCAAAGGTGTGCACGGAGGGAATCCTAGGAAGTACGCAGGACGGAAGAGTAGGCATAGGCGGCGTTGCTCCAAGCCACAAACAGCAGCGGTGCCGGTGCCAGGGCCACGCCCAGGACCGGTTGCAGCACGGCCGCGGAGGCAATGATCCCCAGCAGCACCAGCATGGCCAGGCTCAGGTACCAGCGCTGGACGGACAGGTAGAGGGACGCCTTGAGCAGGCTTATCAGCCCCTTGCCGGGAAGGAGTACGACGCCGGCAATCGCCATCACGGCCACGCTCACGGTCATCGCGGCGGCCACCACGATCACGGGCACCAGGAGTGCGGCGGCCGGCATGGACTGCACGATCGCCAGGTCCACGCCAAGGAAGAGCAGTACCGCCACGGCCGCGGCTCCGAGCAGGGCCGCCCGACGGAAACCGCGCCGGTAGCCCCGCAGGAAGGAGGCCACCGGCTTGGCCGCGGCGCCGTCGTCGTGCAATGCCTGGAAGGAGGCGAAGAGTCCGGCGAGCGACGGCGGAACGGTGACGCACAGCGCCAGGAAGAAAGGCCATGCCGCGGCCGGATCCGCCACCAGGGCAAGGCACAGCACCAGCGGGGCGTTGGCGAGCGCCACGAGCACATTACCGGCCAGGAAGGTGTAGATGAAGCCGAAGATGCTGCCGAACGCGTCGAACCCGGGGCCGGGGATGCGCCCGGCCAGGCCGCGCCGCGGGGGCCCACCCGGCCGGGACGTGTGGTCCTGCGCCACGGAGGTCATCCCTTCATCCCGCTCGTGGCGATGCCCTGGATGAAGTACCGCTGCCCGATGAGGAAGATGGCCAGGATGGGGATCACCGAGATGACGGACCCGGTCATGATCATGGCGTACTCGGCGTCGAACTGGCCCACGAAGGAACGCAGCCCCAGCTGAACGGTCCAGAGCCGGTTGGAGGTGAGGTAGATGAACGGGCCCATGTAGTCGTTCCACGTGTTCACGAACGTCAGCAGTGCCAGGCTGGCCAGCGCCGGCTTGGACAGCGGCAGGATCACCCGGGCCCAGATCCCGTATTCGCTCAAGCCATCTATCCGGGCGGCTTCGCACAGTTCATCAGGGATGGTCATGTAGTACTGCCGCATCAGGAAAACACCGAATGCGCCGAACGCCTGGAGCAGGATCAGGGCGTTGAAGCTGTTGGTCAGGCCCAGGTTCTGCATCATGATGTACTGCGGCACCATGTAGGCCTGCCAGGGCACGGCGATGGTGCCGATGTAGCAGAGGAACAGGACGTCCCGGCCCGGGAAACGGACCTTGGAGAAGCCGTAAGCTGCCAGCGATCCGGTGAGCACCTGCAGGCAGGTGATGATCACGGCCAGGTACAGCGAGTTCTGCAGGTACCCCATCATGGGGATCCGGGTCCAGATGTCCGTGTAGTTGCTCCACACGAACTCGCTGGGAATCCACTGGATGGGCACCGTGAGGACCTGGTTGTTTTCCTTCAGCGAGGAGGAGACCATCCAGATGAACGGCACCATGAGCGCCACCACCAGCACGGCCAGCACGGCGTAGATGACAAGGTCTGTGGTGCGTTTTTTCTGCTCCCGCGGTGAACGGCGGCGTTCGGTGCGGCGGTCCTCTTCGGCGGTGTTCGGGGGAAGCCCGATTCCCAGGAGCCGGGACTCGGCCTTGAGGTCTTCGGCCATGTTGGTCATCAGCGTTCCCTCCGCTGTTGGATCTTGAACTGCAGGACGGTGACCGTCAGCACGATCAGGAACAGCACGAGCGAGATCGCGGACGAGTAGCCGAACTTCCCCTCGCCGATGCCCTCCTGGTAGATGAGCTGGGACAGGACCGTGGTGGAGCGGCCGGGACCGCCGTTGGTCATCACCACGATGAGGTCGAAGACCTTGAAACTGGAAACCGTCAGCATGACCACCACGAAGAACGTGGTGGGCCGCAGGGACGGAATGGTGACGTTCCAGAACCGCTGCCAGGCGCTGGCGCCGTCAACCTCCGCTGCCTCGTAAAGTTCCGAGGGGATGGCCTGCAGGCCCGCCAGGTACAGCACCATGTAATAGCCCATGTCCCGCCAGACGCTGGTGATGATGACGGCGGGAAGTGCCCAGTCCGAGCTGGAGGTCCAGCCCGGCGCGTTGGCGATGCCGATCGCGTGCAGGAACTGGTTGATGGGTCCGTTGTCCGGGCTGAAGAGCATGTTCCAGACGACGGCGACGGCCACCAGGGAGGTGATGTACGGGAAGAAGATGGCCACCCGGAAGAAGCCGATGCCTTTGAGCTTGCGGTTCAGCAGCATGGCCAGCAGCAGGGCCAGGGCCATGGTCAGCGGCACGTGCCCGATCGCGTAGACCACGGTGTTCCGCAGGGCCACCCAGAAGGAGTCGCTGGCCAGCATCCGCTGGAAGTTCGCCAGTCCCACCCACTTGGGGGCACTGAAGGAGGTCCATTCCATAAAGGAAAGGGCGAATGCGGCCAGCACCGGGATGAGCGTGAAGGCCAGGAATCCCAGGAAGTTCGGCAGGATGAACGTCCAGCCGATCAGGGTGTTGCGCCGCGCCTGTTTCCGGTTGCCCCGGCCGGGAGCCGGGGCTGCAGCGGGCGCGGCGGCCGGGGTGATGGTTTTGGTTGTCATGGCTGCCTGTTACTGGCCCAGGACTTCGCTCTTGACACGCTTGCCCATCTCGGCTATTCCGTCGGCAACCGACTTCTCACCGACCATGATGAGGTCGTGCTCCTGGTTCAGGATCTTGTCCGTGGCCGCGGACTTGTCGCTGACCGGCATCTCCAGGGCGGTGCTGTCCGGCGCGAATGCCTTCTTGGACAGGGTATCGGTGGGCATGCCGTCGAGCTTGAAGTAGGCGTCCGTCACGGCGTCGTCCTGGAGGGCCGGGACCACGCCCACCTTGGAGATGGCCTTGGCTCCTTCTTCGCCGGCGGCCCACTCGATGAACTTCCTGGCCTCGTCGGAGTGGGTGGCGTTCTTGTTCACGGCGAAGGCGGTGGGGGAGCCGAAGGTGGTGGTTTTGCCGTTCGAGTCCTTCTGCGGCATGGGTGCAAGGCCCCAGTTGACGTTGGCCTTGCCGTCCTTCTTGGCCTGCAGCAGGCCGGCGATGTACCAGGTGCCCATGGGCATCATGGCGGCCTGGCCGCTTTCGAACATGGTCCTGTAACTGGTCTTCTGGCTCTTGGCCGTTGCGTAGTCCAGGGAGGCGCCGCTCTTCTGCAGGTCAAGGGCCATGGTGTATTGGTCCTTGAAGTAGCTGTAGTCGCCGCTGTTCTGGTCCTTGCCGTTCTGGGCCGCGGAGATGGCTTCCACCACCGAGCGCCAGATGTGCTGGTAGGTACCGTAGACCTTCTTGCCGTCGGGGGCGGTGCCGCTGAGTTTCTTGGCGATCTCGGCGTACTTGTCCCAGGTCAGGTCCTTGGGGTCGTCGATGCCGGCCGCCTTGAAGAGGTCCTTGTTGTAGTAGAGCAGCCAGAAGTCCTGGCGGTACGGGGCTGCGTAGTACTTGCCGTTGATGTTGAATGCGTCAAGGGTTGCCAGCTTGTCCTTGCCCACGGCGTCCACCACGTTGTTGATTTCCTGGAGCTGGCCGTTGTTCGCGTAGCGGGCATAGTCGATGACGTTCTTCATGGTCAGGACGTCGGTGGTGTCGCCGCCGGCCAGCATGGTGGTGACTTTCTGCGGGTAGTCGTCGGCCAGGATGTCAACGGGTTCGATGTGGACGTTGGGGTGGCTGGCTTCGTAGCCGTCGAAGAGGGCCTTGAATTCCGGTGTCCCTGCGTAGTTCCACACGGATACCGTCAACGTGGTCTTTCCGTCCTGGGCCTGCGGTGCCGTGCCTGCGGCCCCGGCGCATCCGGACAGGCCGAGCCCTGCGGTGACGGCCAGCGCCATGGCGGTGAAAGTCCTGCGCTTCATTGCGTTCTCCTTTGAGGTTTTGGTTGTGTGCCGTGTGCGGCGTGAGGTAGTTCAGGCGCTGAGGGAGAGGTCTGCTGAGACCACTTGCGCCGCGAGTTGCTGCCCGGTCAGGTAGCGTTCAAGGTCGTTCAGTGCTGCATCGGACATCCGCCGGGTTTCCGTTCCCAGGGAGCCTGCGATGTGCGGAGTGATCTCCACGTTGGGAAGGTCGTAGAGAATCGAGTCCGCCGGGAGCGGCTCGGGTTCGGTGACATCCAACAAGGCCTGGATCCGGCCCGTGGCGCACTCGGCTTCGAGGGCCTTGGTGTCCACCAGTGAACCCCGCGCGGTGTTGATCAGTGTTGCGTGGTCCTTCATGGCCTGCAGCTCGGCGGACCCGATCATGTGCCGGGTCTCCGGGAGGGCCGGGGCGTGGACCGTGACGATGTCCGAGGACTCCAGCAGCTCCTGCAGGGACACCAGTTTCCCGCCGGCGGCCGCCACCGCCGCGGAGTCCGCATGGGGGTCGCTGACCAGGCAGGTCACGTCCTGCAGCTGCTGGACCAGCCGGACCACCCGGCGGCCGATGCGGGAGAACCCGATCACGCCGATCACCCGGCCGATGTTGCCCAACTCCCCGCGTGACGTGGCATAGCCCCAGTCCTCGCGGTGGATGCGTGCGTCGTTCGCGAGCACGTGGGCCTTCTTGCCGGCCAGCACGATCGAAGCGAAAGTGAACTCGGCTACCGGGATGGCGTTTGCGTCGGCGCCGTTCGTCACCACGATGCCGCGTTTCCACAGCTCCGGAGTGACGAAGCTGCGAACTGTACCGGCACAATGGAACACCGCACGCAGGTTGGGCATCCGTGCCAGGGCAGGCGCGTCGAGGCGGGGCACCCCCCAGCTGGTCAGCAGGATTTCGACGTCGGCCAGGTGGCCGGTGATCGCCGGGTTGTCCAGGGAATCGGTCCACGGCGCTTCGCCCAGGTCCACCAGGCCCGCCAGCCGGTCGAGCCGCAGGGAATCGAACTGGTCGGCAAATGTTCCCTGGTTCATGACCAGCAGGGCCTTGGGTTTACGCGACATTCGGGCCTCCTTTCTTCATTGGTTGGAGAGCGGATCGGGCCGCTGTTCATGTCTTGCATCACATCTAACAATCAGTACATACTCATGAACAAGACAGAACAACCAAGATGATCTAGATCACCCTTAAACGATCATGATCGAACAACAGAATCGATTTTTGATGCCTGTTACGTTAATTCCCGGCGCGGCAACGCCGCCCGGCACCCCCCTTGCATCGGCGTGGGGGACGCACGCCCGGCCGGATGAGCTGCTGCGCGCCCTCGAGGGCGCGGAGGCCCGTATCACCGTCCGCCCGTCGGGCGATCGAGCCTGGCGCGCTGTGTCCGGAACCAGCCTGGCGGCGCTGCAGCATCAGGCGGTCCTGGAACACGGAACCCCTTGGCCGCAGCCGCTGGTCTCCCACTACGCGCGCTACTTCCGTGACGGCAACCGCACCGCCTACGAGGATCTGGTGGCTGCCAGGCAGCAGAGACTCACCCGAGCCGTGGTGATGGCCCTGACCGCTGCCGACGGTGATGAAGCTGACGGGTGGCTTGACGATGTTGTGGACGGCGCCTACCTCCTCTGCGAGCAAAGCTCCTGGTCCTGGGCGGCACACGACGACGTTTTCCGCTGCTCCGGGGACGTGGTTCCGGACCGGGGGCGGCCGTTCCTCGACCTGGGCGCCGGCGAGGTGGCCGCCCAGCTGGCCTGGCTTGACCACGTCCTCGGTGCCCGCTTGGACAGCCGGGCGCCCGGCCTGCGGAAGCGCCTGCGCGAGGAAGTCCACCAACGCGTGATCCAGCCCTTCCTGGAACGGCTCGACTGGCACTGGCTGGGCCTGGACGGTGACGTCCACAACTGGAATCCGTGGATCCATTCGAACCTCATCGTCGCGGCGCTGTTCCTGGTGGACGATTCCCGCCTGCAGGCCCGGGTCCTGGCCCGCTGCATCGAGGGGATGGACCGTTTCCTGGCCGCCATTCCGGCGGACGGCGCCATCGACGAAGGTTTTGCCTATTGGTGGAATGGGGCGGGCCGCGCCTTGGAGGGCCTGGCGCTGCTGGAGGAGGCCACCGCGGGCGTCCTCGGTGCCGGCTTGCCGGTGATCCGGGAGCTCGTTGCCTTCCCGCACCGGATGCACATCGGCGGCCCCTGGTTCCTGAATGTGGCGGACGGGCCCGCACGCGCCGCCACGGCCCTTCCGTGGGACATGCTCCACCGCTGGGCAGTGCGCCTGGGGGACGATGACGCGGCACGGCACGCGGCCTCGATGCTCGCCGGGGCGCCGGATGCGGCCGCCGGGTTGGGCCGCGTCCTGCATTCGCTGTTCCGGAGTGCGTCGGCGCCCGGGCGTACCCAAGGCGTCAATGGCGCCTTCCCGCTGGTGGCGTTCACCTACCTGCCGTCGGTCCAGATCATGGTTGCCCGGGAAACGGCAGGTTCCACCCGCGGCCTCCTCCTCGCCGCCAAGGGCGGCCACAACGGCGAGCACCACAACCACCGCGACGTCGGATCCGTGGTGGTTGCCGTGGACGGCACCCCCGTGCTGGTGGACGCCGGCCAGCCCACGTACACCGCAAAGACGTTTGGTCCGGACCGCTACGATATCCGCGCCATGCAAAGCAGCTGGCACAACGTCCCTGCCCCGTTCGGCATGGAGCAGGGAACAGGCAGCGGGTTCGCCGCCGAAGTCCTCGGGTTGCCCACGGCGGAGCAGCCACGACTCCGACTCGCCCTGGGGGCAGCCTACGGGCTGCAGCCGCACCAGTGGATCCGCACGTCCACCCTGGACCGGGCCACAGGCCGGGTCACTATTGCCGACCACTGGGACCTCCGGGCCGGCCCGCACAGTGGAGGCCCGCACGCTCCAGCACCGGACGGAGCGGCGTCCGACGTCGACATCACGTTCCTGGCCTCCGGCACCGTCCGCGTCGGTCCGGCGGGCAGCGCGGAAGTCCACCCGGCCGGTATTCCCGGCACGGACTGCGGAGGCGCCGCGGCAACCGGGCGGGGAGCCGCCTTGCGCTGGGAGCGTGGATCCGCCGTCGTCCTCGTGGATGAATGGCACCTGCAAGACCCGCTGCTGTCCGCCGTCTGGGGACCGAAACTCACCCGCCTGCGTTTCCGCGCGCCAACCCCGTCCGGCGCCCCAGGCGCATTCACCCTCACTGTGGAGGCAACACCATGAGTCATGATCCATCCGCCGGCGCGGAAGGGAAATCGTTGTTTTCCCTGCAGCGCCGGGAACGGCTCATGGAGGAGCTGCGCGCCCATGGCGCCATCACCGTCAGGGACATTGCGGCGCGGTTCGGGGTCAGTGAGCTGACCATCCGCCGCGACGTGAACACCCTGGCGGATGAAGGGCTGGTGTCCCGGGTCCACGGCGGCGCCACGCTGCCCAGCCCCCTGGACCGCACCGCGGCGGTCCGACCGGCCAACCACAGCTACTCGATCGGCATGGTGGTCCCGTCGCTGGACTACTACTGGCCGCAGGTGATCAGCGGGGCGCGTGCCGAAGCGGAAGTCCAGAACCTCCGGATCCTGGTCCGCGGCTCCGCCTACGACGCCGCAGACAACCGGCGGCAGGTCCAGGCCCTCCTGGATACCCAAAACATCGACGGACTGATCGTGGCACCGGACATGGGCGGGGAGCACGGGCAGGAGCTGCTGCGGTGGCTTAACGCGCTGCCCATCCCGGTGGTGCTGGCCGAACGCCGCTCGCCGCCCGAGGTTCCGGCGCACCGGCTCGAGTGGGTGGCCACGGACCATGCCTTTGGCGCCGGCATGGCCGTACGGCACCTGTGGCAGGAAGGGCACCGGCGGATCGGCTGCCTGACGGACTCCTCCAGCCCCACCAGCCCGCACGTCGTCCGGGGTTGGCAGCAGGCCCTCACCGCGCTCAAGATTCCAGTCCAGGGAGCCGTCCTCGAAGACTCCGTGAAACAGGTCAACGGTGACCGGGCACAGCACTTCGACCAGGTGCTGGCACTCTGCTCCGCAACCGGTACCACCGCCATCTTGGTGCATTCGGACACCCAGGCGGTCGCATTCGTCCAGCACTGCGTGGACCGTGGACTTGCCGTGCCGGGGGACATCGCTGTGGTGGGATATGACGACGAGGTGGCCTACCTCGGCGAACCCGCCATTTCAGCCGTCCGCCCGCCCAAGCAGTACGTGGGCAAGGTGGCGGTCCAGCTCGTGGCCGCCCGGCTCGCCGAGGGCCGGATGCGGCCTGTGCACCGGGTGGAACTGAATCCCGACCTGATCCTGCGTGATTCATCGGTGGGGGCGCCGCGCGCTGCCGCGGGTGCGCTGCTGGACTCGCCGTAATCACGATGCCGCTCCGCGGGCCGCCCACTGCCCGGCCCGCGGGCAACACACACCCCTAGGAATCCATGCCTGTCCCTGCACGTCCCCTCGCCCTTGTCCTTCCCCCGCTGGACCGGGACTTGTCGCCCTACACCGGCCTCACCCGTGAGCACTGGTGCGCCTACGCGGACCACCTGCTGCGCTCGGCGCACAGATTCGCCACCGACGACCACGCCAACCTGTTCCTGCCGGGCGCCACCAGCGCCTACGGTCGCCGAAGCGACTCGCTCGAAGCCTTCGCCCGCACATTCCTGCTCGCCTCCTTCCGGATCGCCGGAGACCCGGAGGGCACCCGCTGGCTCGCGGACTGGTACGCGAAAGGGCTCGACGCCGGCACCGACCCCGCCAACCCCGACCGCTGGCCCACGCCGGGCGAACTGGACCAGGCCAAGGTGGAAGCCGCATCGCTGGCCGTTGGACTGGCCCTGACCCGCGACGTCCTCTGGGACACGTTGCCCCGCCGGGTGCAGGAACAACTGATCGCCTGGTTAGAGACGGTGATTGGTGAAACCTACCCACCAATCAACTGGGTGTGGTTCCAGATCGTGGTGGAGATCTTCCTCGCCGGCGTTGGCGGCAGGTCTTCGGATGCCGATATCGACGCCGGCCTGGCCGTCCATGACTCCCTCCACCGCGGCCACGGCTGGTTCGCCGACGGGCCGGAGCGCGCGTACGACCACTACGTGGGCTGGGCCTTCCAGGTGTATCCGCAGTTGCTGCAGCTCATGGCGCCCGGGGATCCCCGGGTGCAGGCGCGGGCGGCGCTGGACGGCGGCCGGCTGGCGGACTTCCTCGACGACGCCATCCACCTGGTGGGGGCGGACGGCGCGCCCCTGGTCCAGGGCCGCAGCCTGATCTACCGCTTTGCGGCGGCAGCCCCGTTCTGGAGCGGCCAGCTGCTGGGCCATACCCGGTTGAGCCCCGGTGTTTCGCGGCGGGCAGCGTCCGGTGTCCTGGCCTATTTCATGGGCCGTGGGGCGACGAACGACGACGGCCTGCTCACCATTGGGTTCCACGGCGAGTTCCCGGGCATGAAGCAGTCCTACTCCGGCGCAGGTTCGCCCTACTGGGCGGCCAAGGGGATGCTGGGCCTGGCCCTTCCGGCGGACCATCCGGCGTGGACCGCCGTCGAGGAGCCGTTGCCGGTGGAGACCGCAGACACCCGGCTGTTCATCCCGGCCCCGGGCTGGCAGGTGGATGGCACGGCAGCGGACGGCGTGGTCCGGGTCCGTAACCATGGAACCGACCACGCCAACCCCGGAACCCGGGTGGCTGATTCACCGCTGTACGCACGCCTGGGTTACTCCACGGCCACCTTCCCGGACCTGGCGTCCGAGTCCCTGGACAACGCGGTGGTGTTCGCCGATGCCGGCGGGCGGCTGACGCACCGCACCGGGTTTGATTTCCTGGGCCAATTCGGCGCCGGCGGGGTGCAGGTGGGCGCCTCCCGTGCGGCCACGCACTGGATCGCGATCGATCCCGACGGCGGTCCGGACCACGGCAGCGGAGCTGCCGGGATTGCCACGCCCGGTCCGGAAGTGACGGTTGTTTCGGTGACGCGCGGCGCCGTCGAGCTTCGCCTGGTGCGTGTGCGCGGGGCGTCCGGGGCGGCCGCGCGGCTGCGGATCGGCGGGTGGCCGGTCCCCGCCGGGTCCACGCTCAGTAGTATGGTCCGTCCCGTGGGCTGGGGGCAGGACCTTGACGACGCCGGCACGTGGCAGTCGGAGGCGCCGCACCCGGTGGGGGAGCAGGTGGCCATTCCGTGGGCCGGCACCGCCGGTCCGGCGGCTGACGGAGATTACGCGGCCGTCGTCGGACTCGGCGGGAACGGACTCACCACCGAACTGGACGCCGCCGGCTTCCGCGGGGACGGCCTGTTCGTGTTTGCCGACGGCACTGCCGTGGACCCCGCCGCCGTGTGGGCTCAGCTCCGGCCGTAGGTCCGGCACCTTCCGCACGGGCCCACTGCACCTCAGGACGTTGCGGCGCCCTCGGCCGGATGTGCCGCGGGCGGCGCAGCGGCCTCGTGCGGCGCCGCTTCCGATGGCGCCGTGGCCCCTGCCGCGGCGGGCTTGATGTTCTGGTTCACATGGAAGAAGTTGTCGGGGTCGTACTTGGCCTTCAGGTGGGCAAGCCGCGCATAGTTCGATCCGAGGGTGTCCTCGATCCGGGACTGGTCGTCGGCGTCCTGGAAGTTAAGGTAGCCGCCGGGCTCGGAGAACTCGTGCAGCGCGGACCAATATTCCCGGACCCAGGCAATGTTTCGCTCGTTTTCCGCCGGGTCGGGCCACTGCGCCGCGATGACCGGCGCAAAGTCAACGTCGCGGTACGCGAACGCGGTGGCCTCGGGCGCCACCCTCTGGACCGCCCCGTCGATCGGATAGAAGTGGTTGGCCGAGTGGACGCTGGGAATACCCGGTGCGTACTCGACGGCGGTCCGCAACGCCTCGTCGCTGAGGGTGCGGAGGAAATCAGCCTTCCAGTAACCCTGCAGTCCCGGAACGCCGCTGAGTCCGTCGAACATGACGTTCAGCGCCGGGTACGGCATGGGTGCGAAAAAGCTGCCCAGCACCGTCCCCGCGTCAAGCATCTTCTGCCAGTGTGCCGGTCCCGCGTCAAGATCGCCCGTCCACATGCCGGCAATCACGGCCACCGGCTTCCCGTGCCATTCTTCGGGAAGGAACGGGACTGGCGGTCCCTGGTGGAATCCAAGGAAGGCCCCCATCTCGTCGGGCTCGGCGGCGATCCACTCCCGGTAGGCAGCGCCCACCGCGGCACCGGCCGATGCATCGAAGAACATGATCCCCACATGCACCATGTCCACCGGGTGCAGCCGGAATTCCATCGACGTCACCACGCCGAAGTTGCCGCTTCCGCCCCGCAGCGCCCAAAAAAGGTCCACGTTTTCCGCTTCGCTGGCCGTGACGAAGGTCCCGTCGGCAAGGACCACGTCCGCTGAAGCAAGGTTGTCGCAGCTCAGCCCATACTTCCGCGATAGGTAGCCGATGCCCCCGCCGAGCGTGAGGCCGGCGACCCCGGTTGAACCGATAATCCCGCCGGTACTGGCCAGCCCGAACGCATGCGCAGCGTGGTTGTAGTCCGCCCACGTGGCGCCGGGCTCCACCCGGGCCAGCCGTGCCGCGGGGTCTACGCGGACGCCGCGGCGGGCCGAGAAATCAAGGACCAGGCCGCCGTCGACCGTCCCAAATCCCGGGGCACTGTGTCCGCCGCCACGCACGGCGACCTCGATCCCGAGGCCCCTGGCGAACCGGACGGCCGCCAGGACGTCCGCCACCTGCGAGACCCGCAGGACTGCTGCCGGACGGCGGCTGATCATGCCGTTGTAGACAAGGCGCGCGGCCTCATACTCGGCGTCGTCCTCTTCGATGACCTGCCCGCGGACCTGTTCGCGGAGCACGTTGAAACGTTCGCTACCCATCACAACTCCAGATATTTGTGTCGAAGACCAGGGGCAGCCGGCTCCATACAGGGCCCAGCGGGGGCCAGCATGATGATTCTTTCGGTATACGCCTGGCCTCTGGCGGGGTCAAGGGAGCGCCGGTGCCATCGGCCCGGTCCGGGCAGGACAGGGGCCGTTGGACCCTGTCCTGCCCGCCAACACCCCCTCTACCGTGAAACCGAACACGTCACCGCAGCAACGCTTAAGGGGATCGAATGACCCGGATATCAGTCGTCACCGGCGCCGCCTCCGGCATTGGCAAAGCAACCAAAGAGCTGCTGGAGCAGCGGGGCGGCCGCGTCATTGGCGTGGACATCCACGGCACTGACGTGACCGCCGACCTTTCAACCCCCGCAGGGCGGACAGCCCTGGTGCAGGGAGTCCGGGACCTGGCGGGGCAGGTGGACGCCGTGTACGCGGTGGCCGGCCTGGCCACCCCCACGCCGGCTACCGTGGCGGTGAATTTCTTCGGCACCGTCGCCACCCTTGATGGCCTGCGCCCGCTCCTGGCCGGATCCCCTTCCCCGCGGGCCGTGCTGGTCTCCTCGATGGCCGCCCTGATGCCCAGCGACCCCGACCTCGTTTCCCTGCTCACGGCAGGGGACGAAGCGGCGTCGCTTGCCCGCGCCGAGGTCCTGGCCCGGGAACCGGAAACCACAGGGGGACTCATCTACGCCTCCACCAAGCTGGCGCTCTCACGCTGGGTCCGGCGGCAGGCAGCCACCCCGGAATGGGCCGGCGCAGGCATCCCGCTCAACGCCGTCGCCCCCGGCATCATTGCCACCCCCATGACGGCGGGCCTGATTGACACAGCCGAAGGCCGGGAAGCCCTGCTTGCGATGGTCCCGATGCCGTTGAACGGCATCGCCGAACCGATCGCCGTGGCCCGCCTGCTGGCCTGGCTCGGCGGCGAGGAAAATACCCACCTGTGCGGCCAGGTGGTTTACATCGACGGCGGCAGCGACGCCGTCCTGCGCGGCGACTCCGTCTGGTAACCCCGCAGCCACCCGGGCTGCACGGCCTCCCGGCCTGATCCACGGCGTCGGCGCGGGACAGGCGCCCCGCCCCGGCCGTGGGGCTATGGTGGTGCCTATGCGAAGGTGCGCCGATGGCTGATGGACTGACGACGGGCGCCTTGGAGTGCCTCTACACGGGAACCGTCTGGGCAGAAGGGCCCCTGTGGGTACCCTCGACGCAGACCGTGCGCTGGAGCGACATCCCCAACAACCGCATCCTGGAATTCGACCCCGCCACCGGTGCCGTCCGCGACTACGCGCAGAACGTCGAATTCACCAATGGGCGCACGCTCGACCACGACGGCAGCGTGGTGCAGTGCAGCCACGGCCGACGCCGGGTGGAACGGGACAGGAACGGCACCGTGACCGGCCTGGTTGATTCCTTCCGGGGCCACAGGCTGAACTCGCCCAACGACGTGGTCATTGCCGGCGACGCGTCCATCTGGTTCACCGACCCGCCCTACGGCATCCTTCCCGGCACCACGGAAGGGCACGAGGGCGAGCAGGAATACGGAGGCTGCTACGTGTTCCGTCTCGATCCGGCGTCCGGAAACCTTGACGCCGTGATCACCGACCTCGTGCACC
This sequence comes from Arthrobacter sp. 135MFCol5.1, assembly GCF_000374865.1. Taxonomy (GTDB): domain Bacteria; phylum Actinomycetota; class Actinomycetes; order Actinomycetales; family Micrococcaceae; genus Arthrobacter. Next base: position 27,887 of record NZ_KB895454.1, read on the forward strand.
CCAACGGGCTGGCGTTCTCCCCGGACGAGACTGTCCTGTACGTGGCGGACACCGCCGGGCCCAGCCACGGGGTGCCGCTGAGGATCGTGGCCTACGACGTTCGCGATGCCGCCTGCGGGCCCGGCCGCGTCGTGGTGGAACTCCCCGACGGGCGGGCAGCCGACGGCCTCCGGGTCGATGTCGAGGGCAGGATCTGGACCTCCGCAGGCCCCGCCGTCAGGATCTACTCACCATCTTTCGAGCTGCTGGCTTCCATCGACGTCCCGGAGACGGTTTCCAACCTCTGCTTCGGCGGCCCGGACGGCCGGGACCTCTATCTCACCGCGACCACCAGCCTGTACCGGATCCGCACCAGAACCCGCGATGCGGCCGGCCGGAACATTCCATCAACCCACCCCTGAACGTGAGGACATCCATGCAGTACAGAACCCTGGGCCACAGCGGCACTGTCGTGACCAACTACGCGCTCGGAACCATGACGTTCGGCGCGGAAGCCACTGAGGAAGATTCGCACGCCATCCTGGACAGCTACTTCGCCGCGGGCGGAAACTTCATCGACACCGCCGACGTCTACAGTTCGGGCACGTCGGAGGAGACCATTGGCCGCTGGCTGGCCCAGCGTCCCGCGCTCCGGGAAACAGCGGTCATCGCAACCAAGGGACGCTTCCCCATGGGAACGGCACCGAACGACGTCGGAACCTCGCGGCGGCGCCTGACGCGCGCCCTGGACGATTCCCTCCGCAGGCTGGGCGTGGACCAGATCGACCTCTACCAGCTGCACGCGTGGGACCCCATCACGCCGCTGGAAGAGACCCTCCGCTTCCTCGACGACGCCGTGAGCCGGGGCAAGATCGCCTACTACGGTTTCTCCAACTTCCTCGGCTGGCAGCTGACCAAGGCCGTCCACACGGCGCGCAACCAGGGCTGGAGCGCGCCCGTGAGCCTGCAGCCGCAGTACAGCCTGCTGGTCCGGGACATCGAATTCGAGATTGTCCCCGCGGCCCTCGACGCAGGGATTGGCCTGCTGCCGTGGTCCCCGTTGGGCGGCGGCTGGTTGTCCGGCAAGTACAAGCGGGACCAGCGTCCGGCCGGCGCAACCCGCCTCGGTGAAAACCCCGAACGCGGCATGGAGGCGTGGAAGGCACGCAATGACAACCCCCGGACCTGGGCGGTCATTGACGCCGTCGAAAACATCGCCGCCGGCCACGGGGTAAGCCCCGCCCAGGTGGCCCTGGCCTGGCTCGCGGACCGGCCGGCCGTGACCTCGGTGATCCTGGGAGCCCGCACCACCGAACAGCTGGCCGACAACATGGCTGCTGCCGACCTGCGGCTCAGCAGTGAAGAAGTCGGCAGGCTGACCGAGGCCAGCCTGCCGCAGACGGGGGTCTACCCGTATGGGCCGATGGCGCAGGAGCAGCGCAGCCGCAAAATGGAGGGCGGCCGCTAGGAACGGCGGCGGTGCGTGGGCCTTTACGCCGGGTGCTTCAGCACATCGGGCAGTTGGTCCACGTACACCGTCTGCGGCGGGTCGTAGTAGATCACCAGCACTTCCTCGCCCACCGCGAAGCCGCTTATTTTGTCATACGGGTAGGCGTGGAACGCCATGATGCCGCCCAGGTACGGCAGCATGACCTCCCCGATGGTGCCCGGCCCGATGCGGCCGGTCACCCGCCCAATCTTTCCCGTCAGGCTCCGGTCCACCTCTTTGTGCATCGGCGGTCCCTACGCGCCCGGAGCCTTGGGCGCACGCTTATCCTCGCCGCCCTTGCGGAGCGCTGACGAGAGGGCCGGCAGATAGTCACCCACCTGGGCCAGGATCCCGCCCAGCATCTTGTTGACCCCCTCGCCGCCGTTCAGGACCGTCATCTGCCCCACGTGGGAGAAGGGCTCGGCCGCTGCGGCGATGATCGCGGGCATGTTTTCGGCGAGCTGCTGCGAAATCACGGCGTCTTGGTTGGTTCCCAAAGCCTCGGCCCGGGCCTTGATGCCGTCCGCCTCTGCCAGGGCCTTGGCCTTGATTGCCGAGGCTGCCGCGTCGCCCTTGGCCTTGGTGGCTGCGGCCTCGGCCTCACCGGTGACCTTCGTGGCGCCGGCGGCAGCAGCTGCGGCGTTGGCGTTGGCCTGCGCCTGCAGTTCCGTTCGGCGGGCATTGGCCGTGGCCTCAAGCTCGGTGCGCCGGGCCAGGGCCTCTGCGGCGGAGATGTCGGCGGCCTTTTGGCCCTCCGCGTCGGTGCGCTTGGCGTACGCTTTCGCATCGGCAGGCTTCCGGATGGTGGTCTGCAGCTTCTGCTCTTCCCGGTCCGCCTCCAGCTTGGCAACTTCGGTCTCCTGAACCACCACCTGTTGCCGGGCCGTGGCCTCCGCCAGCGGGCCGGCCTGCGCAGCGTTGGCTTTGGCGCGTTCGGCGTTCGCCTGGGCCACTGACTGCCTGATCGCCGAGACGCTCTGCGCGTCGGCAATCAGCGCGGCAGCCTCCGCCTCCTTTTCGGCCGCCTCGCGGTTGCGGGTGGCCTCGGCAATGCGGGCCTCCATCTTCACCTGCGCGATGTGCGGCTTGGCGATGTTCTGGATGTACCCGGTGGGGTCCTGCAGGTCCTTGATCTGCAGCGAATCCACCACGAGGCCCAGCTTCTCCATTTCCACGCCGCTGGCGCTGCGGACCTGCGAACCCAGCTTGTCGCGCTCGCGGATGATTTCCTCCATGGTCATGCTGCCAATAATGGACCGCAGGTGCCCTTCAAAAACGTTATAGACCTGGCTTTCCATTTTTGGTTGCTGGCCCAGGAAACGTCGGGCCGCATTGGCAATAAAAGGCGGGGCATCGCCGATTTTGTAAATGACAACCCCTTCCACGATCACTTGGATGCCTTGGGAAGTAACGCAGGACACTTTGAGCTCAGTCTCATTCAGCGTGAGCGAGAGGGTCCGCACCGTCTGGAGTCCGGGCAGCACCAGGGCGCCCTTGCCGGTGACGATCTTGAAGTCCATTCCGGCCCGGGTTTCGAGGGTTCCGCGGGTCAGCCCGGAAATGATCAGGGCTTCGTTGGGTTCGGCCACCTTCCACATCAGTTTTGTTGCCGTCCAAATGAATCCGATGGCGACGAGCACCGCCAGAATGGTGGCAATAAGCGGGAAGAATGCGGTGAAATCCGGCATGACCAGGTCCTTTCGATGCCGCGGAACAGGCATCACGGTAAAGCCCCAATAAATGCAGCCGTCGGGAATTCCGCCGTAGAAATAAACCTCGCCGTCGGCGCGCCCGGCCAGCTGTTGTAGACAGTCTGGTTGGGCCCCGCCCAAGAGTCCAGAGCTGGGCTGATATTTGCCTGCGGCAACAGAAAACGGGGCGGCCTGCGGGGGAGTCGGCGGCTGTCCAGTCTTGGCCGGCGAGCCTCACCGTCCGGCGGCGGCAGTGAAGGAGTCCACGACCGGCCACAGTACCTCGGGGTGCCGGATATCGCTGTGGGCGCCGGCGAAGGGGTTCTGGTCCTGGGATATCACCGCATTGGCGTCAAGGCAGTAGAACCCGCCCGCGCTGAATCCGTAGGACTCACCCGGCCGGCGCATGGGGACCGTCGTTGCGCCGGCCTGCTGGTAGCCGTCATGGCCCATCCCCTCCCAGCGGTACATGAAGTCGTGTACGTCCTCGTTGTCCTGGCGCTGGAGGAAGCTTGCCGTCGGATACCAGGTCCCCACCGCGCGGTCGGCTTTGCTGAAGGAGGCGATGAACGGCCCGTCCACCCGGCCGGCACAGGATGCCAGGAGGCCCGACCGTGCGGGATCGGTGGGGAGCGGGGACGCAAAACTGAAGTGTGAGAAGGCTCCTTGGATGAGGTAGAGCAGCTTGACGGGGCTGGCAGGGCCGGCAGCGGAGGCCGGCAGCCCGGCGAGCGCGTTGGCCACCAGCCGGGCCCCGAAGCTGTGCCCCATCAGGTAGATGCGCGGTTGGCCGCCGGGTCCTGCGAGGGAACCGAGGTACGGGCCCAGTCCCTTGCTGCCGATGACGCCGGCACGGTTCTTCATTTCGTAGTAACTGAACGCGCGCAGCACCTCACGCGCGCCTTTCCACAGCATGCCGAAGGGGTTCCCGATGTCCTGCGCACTCGACTGCGACGGGGCGGCGAGCGCGGCGGCGTGGGTCAGGAGGGGCGCTGTGGTGGCTGCCAACGCTGCCTGCAGGTTCGAGTCCTCGGATTCCGGCGGCGGCACGGGGGAGCTGACCAGCCGGAGCGCAAGGTGGTGGAAGCGTTCGAGTTCCTGCGGATCTTCCGGTTGCCGGTCCAGCAGGTCTCCGATCGCGCCGAGGTCCTGCTCGTTCCGGGGGAACGCCGGAGCCAGGTGCGCCGCCAGTGCCGCCCCCGTGGACGGGGCCGCCGGCGCGGCGGTTGCCTGGTCCTCGGGAAAGAGCAGGGACGGCCAGATGATTCCGACGGCGGCGCAGCCTTCCGCCTGTTGTCCCAGCTGGCCGGACAGATTGCCGAACATCCACTGGTAGAGGCTGCGCGCGGACTGGACATCGCTGTTCCAGCCGTGGGAGAAGACGAAAAGGTCACGGATGCCGCCGTCCGCAACGGCGGCGGCCAGGGAAGCACCGTCTGCCGGGTTTCCAGGGTCTGGGCTGCCATCGGCGGCGAAGGCCAGCTCGTAGTAGTCGAGGTCACCGATGCGACCGGTCATGGCTGCTCCTGGCTGGTGGGTGGTTAGATCGAGTTCAGGACCCGCATCAGGTCCACCAGGCCGCTGCCTTGGAAGAACGGGTGCCGGCCCAGAGAGCTTGCATTTTGCATGAACAGGTCTTTGACCACCTCAGGCTTGCCGATGAATTCCGGCCGTGCCGAGAGGAACGCGGCGATGGCTCCTGAAACGTGCGGGGCAGCCATCGAGGTTCCGCTGTCCTCGACGTAGCAGGGCATGGGAGCGGTCGCGTCCTTGAAGCCCGGGACCTGGCTGCGGGTCTTTCCGGCTGCTGCTGACGTGATGCGCTCGCCGGGGGCTACAAGATCCGGCTTCAGGCGCCCGTCAAGGGTGGGCCCCTTGGAGGAGGTATAGGACACCCCGAAGACGTGCGGCTGGTCCCGGTGCGTTGAGCCGACCGTGATGGCCTTGGCTGCGTTTCCCGGGTCGGTGATGGTGGAGAGCCGGCCGTAGAAGTCGCCGTTATCGTCCCGGGCGTCGCCACCGTTGCCTGCGCTGACCACCACCACGACGCCGGAGCCCACCAGCAGGTCGATCTCCCGGCACAGGGGGCTTTGGCCGGCTGCGAAGTCACCGGGGTACCAATCGCAGCCGAGCGAGAGGTTGACGCCGTGGATCACCATGTTGCGGCCGTAGGAGTTGACCGCCCTGACGTAGTTCAGTGCGGCGATCACGGCGCTGGACAGCGTGTGCTCCTGGTTGTTGAGGACCTTCAGGCTCACCAGCAGGGCCTCGGAAGCCAGGCCGGCCAGAGACCGGCCGGGGTCCAGTTCCCGCGGTGTCCATTCAGGCAGCCCGTCCGGGGTGGAGCGGCTCATCATGATGACTGCCGCCGGGGGAGCGGAGCCGGCGATGATCCCTGCCACGTGTGTCCCGTGTCCGACGTCGTCCACCAGGGCAGGTGCCGGGTCCTGCGGGACCAGGTCCTTGGCTGAGCGGACGGCTCCTGCGTCCTGGGGAGCCGAGCCGTCGGCATCCGGGCCGGAGACCAGAGCCGTGAAGTCGCGGTGGAGATCCGCCACCCGCGGGTCATGCAGGTTGTCAGCTTTTCCCGCGTGGACAGGAAGGAAATGCGGGTGCGTGCCGTCGATGCCCGAGTCGATGACGGCCCATACACATCCGCGGCCCGAGGCCCCGAATGTGCGCAGGGCGGCATCGGCCTGCACGGTGGCGGCCGACCTGTCGATGTGCGGACGCACAATGTAGTCGGGCCACACACGGTAGATGGTGCGCTCCGCAACCCCGTGTGCCGCATCTGCGGCCAGGAGGTCGGTCAGCTCGTCGGGCCGGAGCCGGCACTGGAGGTACAGGGTTGAGACCTGCAGCGGCGGGGCAGGCGGATCCGCAACCGATGAAAAGGTGTCGTTGAAGAGCGTGGCGAACCGGGCCCCCGCGGATGTGGCCAGCGTCCCGTGCCCCACCTGCAGTTCCACCAGGACGGCCTGCCGCTGGTTGCCGTCGGTGTGGACCAGAAGGTCGTGTCCGCGCTGCTCTGAATTGTTGCGGGGCCTCAGCAGTGAGCTCACCAAACGCGTCATGCCATTCTCCGGTCTCACTGAAGTGCTGCCACCAATTATGGGCAGCGGCCCCGGCATGTCAATACGGCGCGGGCCGCCCTACCATGAGGTGTGGGCTCGAAAAACCGCATCGTGAGGCGGGCGGCGCTCGCGGTGGCACTCTCCGTCTCCGGCTGCACCTACACGGACGACCCCCTTCCGCCCGGTACCTTTCCCCCTGCCTTGGAGCCTATGGTGCAGCAGATCCAGCTGTTCCTGAACCAGGGCGCCGTCTCGGCCGTTGTCCAGGTCCGGTGGCCGGGCGGCGAATGGTCACAGGCCTTTGGCGTGCGCGACCTCGACTCCCTGGACCCGGCGCAGCCCACGGACAGGGTGGAGATAGCAGGCGTCACCCAAGCGATGACCGCCGTCGCGGTGCTTCGGCTCGTCGATGACCATCTCATCGGCCTTGATGACCCTGTTATCGACGCCGTCCCTGAACTCGCGGGCCTGCTGCGGCCGCCCGGACCGCTCACTGTGCGCCAGTTGCTGAGTCACACTTCCGGGATGCCGGACGCCGCCACGGCACTGCCCCATGACGTGGACTTCCGCCCGGCACTGTCGCAGGCCCTGGACCTCGAGCAGCAGGTGCAGGCCGCCGGGACGCTGCCTTGGCGGGCCTCCGACGTCGGACTGTTCACATACTCCACCACCGACTACGTGGTCCTGGGCCTCGTGGTGGAAGCCTTGCGCCATAAGCCATTCGCGCAGGTCATGCTGGAACAGGTGTTCTCCCCGTTGGGGCTGAAGGACAGCACCCTGGACCGGCCGGACGCGCGGGCACCAAACATCCTCCATGGCTACGTCACCCTTCACGGCGAGCGTATCGACACCACCGACGACGCGTCCGTCGCCGGCTCCCCGGCATCCGGTGTGGTGTCAACGGTGGCGGACCTGAACCGTTTTATGGCCGCACTCCTCCAAGGCCGGGCCGTTTCCCCGTCCTCGCTGCGGGAGATGAAGACCAGCCCCGGCTTTGGCCGCTTCGGGCTGGGATTGTGGCGCTTCGCGGATCAGTGTTCACCGGCCATGCGGCAGGAAGGCAAGGGCTCGTTCCGGGACTTCCAGACCGTTGCCGTCAGCAGCGACGACGGGCGCTACCAAGCCGCAATGACGGTCACGGCGCCGCCCATGCCCGGCGAGGTTGAAGACCCCGCCAGCACCGGCCGCCGGGACCTCCTCAACGGCCAGATCGAGTCCACCCTCAACGAGGCGCTGGACAGGCTCTGCCAGCCTGCCCGCTGAGCACAAACGCGCCGGTCAGCCGCGCCTAAGGCCGCACCCGGGGCCTGTCCGGATGGTCCCCGCGGATCTACACTGAAGCATCCCGCGACACGTTGCGGCCGGGGAAAGCTGGCGTGGGAACAGAGGATCAACTACATCGCTGGAAGGGCGGACCATGGGCAACGCGTCGCAGGGAGCTAACCGGGCAGTTTCGGAAGCGGCATCGGCCAGCCGCAGCCCGGCGTTACGCATTCTGGCCCGTGCCGGCTTCGTGTTCATCGGCCTGGTCCACGTGTTGATCGGCGTGATCGCCCTGCAGCTGGACCGGGGCCAGGGCGGGGAAGCGGACCAGTCAGGGGCGATCGGATCCCTTGCCTCAAAACCCGGCGGCGGAATCCTCCTGTGGGTAGGGGCGGTTGCCTGCGCGGCCCTCGCTCTGTGGATGGTCGGCGAAGCCGTGTTTGGTGCGCGTTCCGAAAGTGATTCGAAGAAGAAGCTGAAAGAGGCAGGATCCGCTGCGGGAAAGGCCGTGGTGTTCGGTTTCCTGGCCTTCACGTTCGCCGTGTTCGCGACGGGCGGTTCCAAGAGTTCCAGCCAGTCGGCCAGTGACTTCACGGCCAAGCTCATGGCTGCGCCCGCTGGAGTGGTGCTGCTGGTCGTTGTCGGCTTGGCGATCGTTGCCGCCGGCGTTTACTACGCGTACCGGGGCTTCACCCGAAAGTTCATGGAAGACCTGCAGGATCCCGGAAACGCCCGCACCGCTGTCGAGTGGCTCGGCACCGTGGGCTACATCGCCAAAGGAGTGGTCCTCGCCGTCGTTGGTGTCCTGATTATCGTGGCGGCTGCGACCGCCGATCCGTCCAAGTCTTCGGGACTGGATGGCGGCCTGAAGGCACTGGGTTCACAGCCCTACGGCGTGTTCCTGCTCGCGGCCATCGCCGCCGGCCTCATCTGCTACGGCGTGTACTCCATGGCGCGGGCCCGGTACGGCAAGTTCTAGGGAGCGGTCTTGTCAGCCGATGGGCCACCAGTCCGGAAGCAGTTGCCACAGGTCCGCCAGGAATTCCTCCGCCGGCCGGGGCTGATCCTCCAGGAGGCGTGACTCCAGTGCCCCCACCACGCCGTAGGCAATGAACCGCGCCACCATGGGCGGCGGGACGTCGCGGCCACCCGGTGCCGGAACGGCGATGGCCCGGCGTTCGATCAGCAGGCGGACCGAACCCTCGAAATGGGCGCCGAGCATGCCGTGCAACCCCGCAGTTCCCGGCTCGGCGGCCAGGCCGTGGCGGTAGATCCGGCGGTGGGCATCCACGTGGCGGACCACCCCGGCGGTTACGGCTGCGACGGCGTGGCCAATGTCGCCGCCGGACACGGAGAGGTGCTCGTCCCGCAGGGCATCCAGTTCGGCGGAGAGGACCTGCCGCAGCAAGGCGGCGGGGGATGCCGCGTGCTGGTAGAACGTCGACCTGTTGACCCCCGCGGCAGCGGCGACCTGCGCGGCCCCCAGTGTCCCGGCGTCGTGGACCGCTGCCAGTGCCAGGATGGCGGCGGCGAGCCTGGCATAACTCCTGGCCGCGCGGGGATCGCGGGCAGCCGGTACCTCCGTGCCCTGATCCGGTCCTTTTGTCATGCCGGTCACACTCCCTGGTGATCTTGGCCGCCGGCGGTGGATATACCGCCCCCGCGGGCGTAGCGTTCTAACTATCCAACATTTGTTGGATAGTTCGATCGGGCCACTGTACCTTCGGCTCACGGTTGAAAGCAAGCCCCACCATTCCCATGTCTCGGCTGGGCCGCCCTGAGGATGTGGCGGCGGCATCCTGCCCGCCGCCAGCGACGACGCCGCGTTCATGACCGGGTCCGAACTCGTGCTCGACGGCGGCTACACCGCCCGCTGAAGCAGAAACCCACAACAATGCAACAGAAAGAAGAGGGCAGCAGCATGCGCGCCATAGTGTTCAACGAATGGAAGCAGTTTCCCGAGCTTCAGGAAGTGGCCCGGCCCGTTCCCGGGCCCGGCGAAGTCCTGCTCAAGGTGGCCGGCGCGGGTGCCTGCCACTCGGATGTGAGCATCTTCGAGGATTTCACGGCTGAGGTGCCCGGAAACATGTCAAAAGGTTTCATCCTGGGCCACGAGAACTCCGGGTGGGTTGAAGAGCTCGGCCCCGGCGTCGACGGCATCAACGTCGGCGACGCCTACCTGGTGTACGGGCCCATCGGCTGCGGGCACTGCAAGGCATGCTCCCGCGGCCAGGACACCTACTGCGAGAATGCGGCGACCAACCCCTACCTGGGTATCGGACTTGGACGGGACGGCGGCATGGCCGAATACGTCACCGTCCCGGTGCGCAACCTCATTCCGCTCGGTGCGGCGGATCCGATTGCCGCGGCACCGCTGGCCGACGCCGCCCTGACGCCCTACCACGCCATCAAGACTGCCCTTCCGCACCTGAACGGCGGAGGCCGCTTCGCGCTGGTGGTGGGACTCGGCGGGCTGGGACAGATCGCAGTCCAGATCCTCACGGCACTCACGGGCGCCACCATCATTGCCACCGACATGAAGCCGGAGGCCATGGCCAAGGCTGAAGCGGCAGGGGCCGTCACCGTGCCCGGCGGTCCGGACCAGGTGGCCAAAATCCGTGAGCTTACCGGCGGCCGGGGCGTGGACGCGGCCTTCGACTTCGTGGGCGTCACCCCCACCATCGCCACCGCCACCGGGTCCATGGCCCAGGGCGGACGGCTGACCGTGGTGGGCATCGCCGGCGGAGTCCACGAATGGACGTTCTTCAACACGCCCTACGAATCCACCATCACCAACACGTACTGGGGCACCATCGAGGAGCTCCACGAGGTGGTGGACATGTACCGGGCGGGCCAGATCGTACCGGAGATCGAGACCTTCTCCCTTGACGACAGCCTGGACGCCTACCGCCGGCTGGCGGAGGGGAAGCTGAGCGCCCGGGCGGTGGTTGTCCCGCACCAGGGCTGACCACCCGGGGCCGGTCCCGGGCGGCCACTCCAGGCCTGCCGGACGGGTCCGGCCGCCCGGCAGGCAACCGATGCAGAAGGTGTGAATTGGCCGTGGAGTTGCTGTGCGATCTGTCGCATTGGCCCCGCCGGCACTACAGTATCCTCACTGAATGCCTACGATGGGACACGGACAAACGACAATAACGTGGCGGCCGGCGACTTAGCCGCCGCCGGATTCCAGGCAGGAGGCGGCACCCATGCAACACACCGTGCCGCTGCGCGGGCACCCCGCCAGGCTCGTTGCTGCCGGCACGTTCGGCGTCCTGCTGGCCGTTACGTCAGGCAGCGCGGCGCAAACCCAGCCGCCGGCCACGGGGGAGGCCCCGGTCCGGGTGGTAGTGGTGGGGGACTCGCTCAGCACCGGCCACGGCACCTCGCCGCAGGAAGCCTGGCCGGCCCTGATGCGCAACGACCCCGTAGGCGCCGGCCTGGAAGTGGTCAACGCAGCAGAAGACGGCAGTGGATACGTCAGCCCCGGCGATTTTGACGGAACGTTTGGCACCCAGGTTGAGGAGCTCGTCAACGCCAAAACGGGGATTGTGGTGTTCTTCGGCTCGGAAAACGACCTCGGCTACGCGTCCGATGAAATTGGCGACGCCGCGCTGGCGGCGATGGACCGGGCCGAGACGCTCGCCCCGGAAGCGAAAATCATTGTGGTGGGACCGCCGTCGTACTCCCCGGACCCGGACCCCGGGCTCCTGGAGATCAGCAGCCAGCTCAAGGCCGCCACGGCCCGGGCCGGAGGCGAATTCGTGGACCCCATCGCCGAGGGCTGGATCAGCGGCGACTTCGATGACTTGATCGGCCCCGACGGCGACCACCCCACCGTGGCCGGACAGCACTACCTCCTGGAACACATCGGCGCCTACCTTGAGCAGGCGGCGCCGGCTGCCGCGGCGGCCGTGCAAGGACGCCCCGAACTCCAGTGATACGCCGGCTCCTGCCGGCGGCCGGCATGTCGGTCCAGGAATCTGGAGGAATCTATCGATTACCTTCAGGGCGGGGATTACGGTAGAGGAGTGACTGACCGCCCCGAAATCTACACCGTTGGTGAACTCCGAGCAGCGGGCCATGTCCTCAAGGACCTGAGGCACGAAATCCGCGACAATCTCCTCGCCGCCCTGGCAGCAGGTCGTGACCCGTGGCCTGGCCTCTATGGGTTCAGCCGGACCGTCCTGCCCCAGCTTGAGCGAGCCCTGATCGCCGGCCATGACCTCGTGCTGCTGGGAGAACGCGGACAGGGCAAAACCCGCCTGCTCCGCACCTTGGCCGGGTTGCTGGACGAATGGTCTCCGGTGATTGAGGACTCGGAACTGAACGAACACCCCTATCAGCCGATCACCGAACAGTCCCTGGCCCGCGTCCGGGCCGAGGGGGACCGGTTGAGGATCGGCTGGCGGCACCGTTCCGAACGGTACGTCGAGAAGCTCGCAACGCCGGACACGTCCGTGGCGGACCTCGTCGGCGACGTCGACCCCATGCGCGTGGCCGAGGGCCGAAGGCTCGGGGATCCGGAGACCATCCACTACGGGCTTATTCCGCGCTCCAACCGCGGCATCATCGCCATCAACGAGCTCCCGGACCTGGCCGAACGCATCCAGGTGTCCATGCTGAACGTGATGGAGGAACGTGACATCCAGATCCGCGGATACGTACTGCGGCTACCCCTCGACGTGCTTGTTGTGGCCTCCGCCAACCCGGAGGACTACACCAACCGCGGCCGGATCATCACCCCGCTGAAGGACCGCTTCGGTGCCGAGATCAGGACCCACTACCCGATCGAACTCGGGGACGAGGTCTCCGTCATCCGGCAGGAGGGCCGGCTGGTGGCTGACGTCCCGCCCTTCATCCTGGAGATCCTTGCCCGCTACACCCGGGCGCTGCGCGAGTCCCCGGCCATCAACCAGACCTCCGGAGTTTCGGCCAGGTTCGCGATCGCCGGTGCCGAAACCGTGGCCGCGGCGGCGCTCCGCCGGGCCCGGCTCCGCGGGGAGGACCACGCCGTGGCCCGGATCATCGACCTCGAACCTGCCGTGGAAGTCCTGACCGGCAAGATCGAGTTCGAATCGGGTGAGGAAGGCCGCGAACAAGGCATCCTCGACCACCTCCTCCGCACCGCCACCGCAGAGGCCGTCAGGGCCCACTTCCAAGGCCTCGATATGGGACCGCTCGTATCGGCCTTGGACGGCCACCGAACCGTCACCACCGGGGAGCAAGTCACGGCACAGGAGTTCCTCGCTAACCTCCCGTCCCTCAACGGCTCCGGCCTCTACGACGAAATCGGTCGCCGCCTGGGTGCGACGAACGACGGACAGCGGGCTGCCGCCGTCGAACTGGCCTTGGAAGGGCTCTACCTGGGCCGGCGGATCTCCAAGGAGTCCGACGACGAGGAAACCACCTACGGCTAGGCGCAGGAGGCAGCATGGCCATCCACAAAAGGTCCGCCAGGTACGGCCGGTACACCGGCGGCCCGGACCCCCTGGCTCCGCCGGTGGACCTGGCGGAAGTGCTCGACGCCGTCGCCGACGACGTGATGGCAGGCTATTCGCCGCGGCATGCCCTGCAGGAGTTCCTGCGGCGCGGTGGACGGAACCGCGAAGGCCTGGACGACCTTGCCCGCCGCGTGCAGGAGCGGCGGCGGGACCTGCTCAGCAGGCACCGGCTGGACGGCACCCTGGAGGAAGTTAAAAGGCTGCTGGATACCGCCGTGCTGGAGGAACGCAAGCAGTTGGCCCGGGACGCCATGATGGACAACACCGAACGCGACTTCCGCGAGATGCAGCTCGAGAACCTGCCGGCCTCCACCGCCGCAGCAGTCAACGAGCTCGCCTCCTACGACTGGCAGTCCGGAACCGCCAAGGAAGCGTACGACCGGATCAAGGACCTGCTGGGCCGGGAGGTCCTGGAACAGCGGTTTGCCGGAATGAAACAGGCGCTGGAGAGCGCCACCGATGAGGACCGCGAGGCCGTCAATGCCATGCTCCGGGACCTCAACGGGCTGCTGGCGAAGCACCGCCGCGGCGAAGACACCGAGGCCGATTTCCAGGAGTTCATGGCCAAGCACGGCCAGTTCTTCCCGGAAGACCCGCAATCAGTGGAAGAGCTCGTGGATGCCCTGGCGCAACGTGCCGCCGCCGCCCAGCGGCTCCTGCAGTCCATGTCCGCCGAACAGCGCGCGGAATTGATGCAGTTGTCCGCCCAGGCATTCGGCTCGCCGGAACTGATGGCCCAGCTCAGCGAGCTCGACGCCTCCTTGCAGGCACTGCGCCCAGGGGAGGACTGGAGCGGCTTGGAACGGTTCGAGGGGCAGGAAGGACTCGGCCTGGGCGACGGAACCGGCGTCCTGCAGGACATCGCGGAACTTGATGAGCTCTCCGAACAGCTGTCCCAGTCCTACAACGGATCCCGGCTCGATGACCTTGACCTTGACGCGCTGGCCCGTCAACTTGGTGAGGGTGCGGCCGTCAGCGCCCGCACTCTTGCCGAAATCGAGCGGGCCATGCAGGAGGGCGGCTACCTGCGCCGCGGCGCCGACGGCGACCTCCGGCTCTCGCCGCAGGCCATGCGCCGGCTCGGCAAGTCGCTGCTGCGCGACACCGCCAAACAGCTGTCCGGGCGGCAGGGAAACAGGGATACCCGGACGGCAGGGGCGGCCGGTGAACAGTCCGGCTCCAGCCGCCAGTGGGAGTTCGGCGACGCCGAGCCGTGGGACGTGACGCGCACCTTGACCAACGCCATCCGCCGCACCATGGCCGACGGCGGCGATCCGGCGCGCGGACTGCGCCTCGCCGTTGGGGACATCGAGGTAACCGAAACCGAGGCCCGGACCCAGGCCGCCGTCGCGTTGCTGGTGGACGTCTCCTTTTCCATGGCCGCGGAGGGGCGGTGGGTCCCGATGAAGCGCACGGCGCTGGCCCTGCACCACTTGGTGTCCACCCGGTTCCGCGGTGACCGGCTGCAGCTGGTGACCTTCGGCCGTTACGCCCAGTCCATGGACATCGCGGAACTGACGGCCCTGCCGGCCCTGCGGGAACAGGGCACCAACCTCCACCACGGGCTGCTGCTGGCCGGCCGCTTCTTCCGCCGGCACCCCTCCATGCAGCCGGTGCTCCTGGTGGTGACGGACGGGGAACCGACCGCCCACCTGCTGCCGGACGGAGACTCCTGGTTCAACTGGCCGCCGGACGCGGAAACCATCCGGGCCACCGTTGCCGAGCTGGACCGGTTGGGAAGGGCGGGGACGCAGACCACGTTTTTCCGGCTTGGGAACGATCCCGGGCTGGAGCGCTTCATCCAGCGCCTGGCACGCCGGGTGGACGGCCGCGTGGTGGCCCCTGACGTCGGCGACCTGGGCGCAGCCGTGGTGGGGGAATACCTCCGGGCGCACGTCCGCAGCGCCTACGCCGACGGCGACTGGTTCTGACCGGGCCGGGCGCTCCGCAGCGTCCCGGCCCGGGCTGCGGCTTCCGTTCAGGCGGCCGGCTCAGGCTGCCGCGTCGATGCCGGCGGCTTCCCTCCTGACGGCTTCGGCAGCGTTGAGGCGCTCCCGCTGGGGGACCACCACATACTTGGGGTCGCGCGTCGACGCTTTTCCGGCCTCGAAGACACCGAACCGCAGCAGGGCCGACCCCGCAGCCACGGCGAGGCCACCCACGACGCTGACGGTGCGCGACCGGTGACCGCCGAGGGCCAGCCCCACGGCGCCGCCGATGCTGAAGGCCTTGGACAGGCGCATCAACGTACCGCCCCGGCCCTCCCGCAGTGTCTCCGTGCTCAGGTGGCCGCTGCGTTCCATCCGCAGGCTCGCCACCGTTTCCAGCAGCGCACCCGCCACTGCCATGCGCCGCGCAGGACCGGCCTCCGGGACGGGCGCCAGGGCGGCTGCGATGCCGCCGCCGGCAGCGGCGGCCGAACCGGCAAACACGAACGGCAGGATTTCGTGGGCGTCATGCCAGGTGGGAACCGCGGTGTCGGCCAGCAGCACCGCCGTGTACGTGGCCACCGCGGAACCGCTGACAGCTGCGCCGAGGCCGCAGGCCCGCCCGGCCGCCGGGAACAGTCCCGTGATGTTGGCGGCCGCACTCGCGCCGGCGAGCGGGCCGTACACGGAAAGGATCCACGAACCCATGCTCATGGGCGAGGTGGGTTTGGCCACCCGCAGCATGTTGAGGAACCGTTCCGGCCGGCCCAGGTCATGCACCAGCGCCGCTGCGGACACCGAGATCGCGGTCAGCGCCGTGAGCTTGGCCCGGCGTTCCAGTGCGGGCCGCCCCGTGTACTGCGCGCCGGCCGCCAGCATGGAGGAGGCCGCAGCCACGCCGCCGGCAAAAATGTACCCCGCGATGTCCGCCGCCTCCCAGGTGGGTTCCTTGAGAATGGGCCGGCCATAGTATGAGGTGAATTCCTCACGCTCCCGGCGGCGGCTCACTTCCTGGCTCCCCAGAAGACGACGGCGGCCCCCGCCAGGAGCCCGGCAGCAGCACCCGCGGCCCGCCGCCACATGGCAGGCAGGTCCCTGGTGGTCACTACCGGGTCCGGCGGCAGCCCGTAGGTTTCGGGTTCATCCAGCAGCAGGAAGAAGGCCCCGTCACCGCCCACCCCGCCGTCGGGATCCCTGCCGTAGAGCCTGGCCTCATCCACACCCCGCTCGTGGAGCTCCGCGACCCGGGCGTCGGCCCGTTCCCGGAGCTCATCAAGCTCACCGTACTGGATGGACTGGGTGGGGCATGCCTTGGCGCAGGCCGGCTCTTCGCCGACACCCAGGCGGTCGTAGCACATGGTGCACTTGAAGGCGCGGCCGTCGTCGGGCCGCTGGTCGATCACGCCGTACGGACACGCCGAAACGC
The DNA here is from genome assembly GCF_000374865.1 of Arthrobacter sp. 135MFCol5.1. Classification (GTDB taxonomy): domain Bacteria; phylum Actinomycetota; class Actinomycetes; order Actinomycetales; family Micrococcaceae; genus Arthrobacter. Next base: position 44,238 of record NZ_KB895454.1, read on the forward strand.
AGTACCCGCAGCCATTGCAAATGTCCTGCTGGACCACCACCGTGCCATGCTCGGTACGGAACAACGCCCCGGTGGGGCACACATCCAGGCAGGCGGCGTTGGTGCAATGCTTGCAGACATCCGAGGACATCAGCCACTTGATGCCCTCGGTTCCGCCAGCCGCCGGAGCCGGAACCTTCTTCTCGATGAAGGCCACGTGCCGCCAGGTGTCCGCGCTGAGCCGGGAAGTGTTGTCAAAGGACTCACCGGTGAGTTGTAACGGCCTCTCCGCCGGCAGCGAGTTCCACTCCTTACAGGCCACCTCACAGGCCTTGCAGCCGATACAGAGGCTGGTGTCCGTGAAGAAGCCCTTGCGTGCTTCACCGGGTGCTCCGATGGCGGGCATTCCCAACTGGGTGACGCTCATGCCTTGATTCCTTCCTGGCCGGTGTGCTCATCGATGCCTGCCCGCTGACGGTATTCCGCCACCAGGGATGGCAAGGCCGGCCCTTGCGGCCTCCGCCCGGGACGGATGTCCACTGTCAATGCCTTGACCTCCTGGATGTGGACGTTCGGGTCCATGGCGATGGAGGAGAGCTCGTTCATCGCATCGCCGCGGCTGAGCCCGTTGGGGCCCCAGTGGTAGGGCATCCCGATCTGGTGCACGGTGCGGCCCTGCACGGTGAGCGGTTTCATCCGGCCGGTCACCAGGACCCTGGCCTCGATGGCTCCGCGGGCCGAGACCAGGGTGGCCCAGCCGTTGTTGGTGAGTCCCCGCTCGGCCGCCAGTTCCGGTGACACTTCGCAGAACGACTCCGGCTGCAGCTCGGCAAGGTAGGGCAGCCAACGGGTCATGGCCCCCGCGGTGAAGTGTTCCGTGAGCCGGTAGGTGGTCAGCACGAACGGGTAAACCTCCGCCCCCGGTTCCCGGCCACTGGGTTGGTACCGGTTGCCGTCATGTTTGAGGAGCTTCCGGACCGGGTTCCGGTTCTGCCCGTAGAGTGCATTGTCGAAGGGGGATTCCTGCGGCTCATAGTGTGTGGGGAGCGGCCCGTCGGTCAGGCCGGCGGGAGTGAAGAGCCAGCCTTTTCCGTCGGACTGCATGATGAACGGGTCGATGCCGGAGAGGGCGTCGGTGCCCGTGGCGTCCTCGGCGGGACGGTAGGACGGTGGTTTGGCGGGCTCGCAGTCGGGGACGTCGTCGCCGGTCCATGTCCCGGCGTCCGCGTCCCACCAGATGAGCTTTTTCCGCTCGCTCCACGGCCGTCCCTCCGGATCGGCGGAGGCCCGGTTGTACAGTTCCCTCCGGTTGGCCGGCCATGCCCAGCCCCACTCGCGGCTGGAAATATCCTGCTCGGTGTGGGGTTTCCGCCGGGCCGCCTGGTTGACGCCGTCGGCGCGGCAGCCGCAGTAGATCCAGCAGCCGCATGAGGTGGAGCCGTCGTCCTTGAGCTGGGTGTAGGCGGAGAGCGGGTTGCCGTCGGGGCCGCGGCCGTTGATCTCGGCGAAAACGGCGTCTGCGTCCGGTTCATCCTGGGTGCCGATGGTGGGGTAGTCCCACGTCAGGTCCAGGATGGGACGGTCGACGTCGTCGCGCGAGTCCGCGAGCAGCTTCCGGATGCGGTTGCCAAGGTGCCAGATGAACCAGAGGTCGCTGCGGCGCTCGGCGCCAGGCTCCACGGCCTGCTCGCGCCACTGGACAAGGCGGTTGGTGTTGGTGAAGCTGCCGGCCTTTTCCGTGTGGGCTGCGGCCGGAAAGAAGAAGACTTCCGTGCCGATGTCCTCCGTGCGCATCTGGCCGGTGGCGATTTCCGGGCCGTCCTTCCACCAGGTGGCGCTTTCGATCAGGGAGAAATCGCGGACCACGAGCCAGTCGAGGTTGGCCATCCCGGCACGTTGCAGGTGGGTGTTGGCGGATCCGACGGCGGGGTTCTCGCCCATGAGGAAGTAGCCCTTGCAGATTCCTTCCAGCTGCGCCATGACGGTGTCATAGGTGCTGTGGCTGCCGGTGATCCGGGGAAGGTAGTCGAAGCAGTAGTCGTTGCTTGCCGTGGCGGCGTCCCCCCACCAGGCCTTGAGCAGGCTCACGGTGTAGGCGGACATGTTGGCCCAGAAGCCCTGCTTGGCGGAGTCCGCCCCGACGTAGCCGGCCAAGTCCAGGTGCTGCTTGGCGTGCGGCATGGGCAGGTAGCCGGGCAGCAGGTCGAAGAGGGTGGGGATGTCGCTGGAGCCCTGGATGCTGGCATGTCCGCGGAGGGCCATTATCCCGCCACCGGGCCGGCCGATGTTGCCCAGCAGGAGCTGCAAAACCGATGCGGCCCGGATGTACTGCGTCCCTGTGGTGTGCTGCGTCCAGCCCACGGCGTAGGCGAAGGCCGTGGTCCGGTCCCGGCCCGAGTTGCTGGTGAGCGCTTCGGCCACCTCCTCAAACAAGGCCTGCGGTACCCCGCACACCTCTTCCACCATCTCCGGGGTGTACCGCGAGTAGTGCCGGCGCAGGACCTGGAACACGCAGCGCGGATCCTGCAAGGTCTCGTCGCGGTGCCACTTCCCGGCCACGCCGGGCCCGCCGGAACCATGGGACTGGGCGTGCGAGGATTCACCCAGCCTGCTGCCTTCCTGCTCGTCCGCGTCCCGTTCACCGGAGGACGCAGCCGCGAAGCCTCCCTCGTACTGCCAGCTTTCGGTTTCATAGGAGGAATCGTCCCGGTTGAATCCGGAGAAGAGGCCGTCGAGGTCTTCGGTATCGCGAAAATCCTTGCCGAGGATGGTAGCGGCGTTGGTGTAGTTGACGACGTAGTCGTGGAAGTACGCATCGTGGCCAATGACCCAGTTGACCAGGCCGCCCAGGAAGGCGATGTCCGTCCCGGCGCGGATTGGAACAAACGTATCGGCCATGGCGCTGGTGCGGGAGAACCGGGGATCCACGTGGATGATTTTTGCCCCGCGTTCCTTCGCTTCCAGGACCCATTGGAATCCGACGGGGTGTGCTTCGGCGAAGTTTGATCCCTGGATCAGGATGCAGTCGGCGCGTTGGAGGTCCTGGAGATAGGTGGTGGAGCCGCCCCGGCCGAAGCTCGTGCCAAGGCCGGCCACCGTGGAGCTGTGGCAGACCCGCGCCTGGTTCTCCACCTGGACGATCCCCAGGGAGGTGAACAGCTTCTTGATCAGGTAGTTTTCTTCGTTGTCCAGGGTGGCGCCGCCCAAGCTGGCGATTCCCATGCTGCGGCGGGTGCGGAGGCCCCCGGATTCCCATTCCCAGGTCTTCCGGCGGGTGTCCACCACGCGTTGGGCCACCATGTCCATGGCTGTTTCAAGGTCGAGCCGCTCCCAGTCAGTACCGTGGGGCCGGCGGTAGAGAACGTACTTTTCGCGGGAGTCACCGGTGGTCAGCTGCAGCGAGGCCGAGCCTTTGGGGCACAACCGTCCCCGGCTGATCGGGGAGTCCGGGTCGCCCTCGATCTGGATGACCGTCCCGTCTTTGACGTAGACCCGTTGGGCGCATCCCACAGCGCAGTAGGGGCACACCGAAGGGACCACGTGGTCTGCGGTGGCGGTCCGGGGCGTGAGGTTTTCGGTGGCGGGTGACTTCACGGCATGATGCCTGCCCGTGGGATCGTTCTCGAGCAGTTGGCGCAGCACTGGCCATTGCAGCGGATTCACCATGGGGCACCCCTTTGGTCGTCGAATCGACATGCCTGTGGCACGGGTCACATGCATGTGGGGAAAATGCTAACAGGGGCTTAGCATTTCTGCACCGGCTTGTGGAAGCGGACTCAACCGGTGGGTGGTGACCACATGTCCGAGGACTGCCCTCCGAAAAGTTGCGACATCGGATTGCCGCGGGTGCCCGGACATTGCGCCCGCGAATGAGTGTAGGCACGCACCATCGTCGGTGCGATACTGCGTTCATGAAGATATCCGCCTGGTGGCCGCTGGTAGGCGACGAAACACGCACGTGGCTCATTGAGCACAACGGCGAGCCCTTGCCGGCCCTTGTCATCACGGACATCATGGCCGTCACCGGCGGCTCGACCGATCCTGAATGGTGGGCTGGAGAATCAGCTGACGGTCCCCAACTTACTGATGGGGCCGTGGATTGGATCGAAGCTGTCGCCAACGGCGAAGAGCCCACGACAGGCTGAATCCAGAGTTGGGCAGCCGCCGCGCGGTGAAGGCGTTGGCGGTGCTGTTGTCCCCGGAAGTTCCAGGGGTGAGTTCAGGTCACGGCTCCATCATGATGTCTCCAGGGAAGGGCTGGGGCTGAAAAGGTGCGGCGGTGTCGGCTCCTGGCCGCGCAGGCCAGTGGCGCCGGAACCACCGCACCGCCGATCCGAGTGCCTCGTCCAGTGGCGGTGCGTCGGGGTGCCACGACTTCTCCCACTCCAGGCAGACGGGACCGGCGTAGCCGGCGTCCCGGAGCAGCCCGGCAAAGGCATCGACCGGGAGGGTGCCTGTGCCGACAAAGGCCGGGGTCCGGCTGGCGGGCAACCGGGCGTCCTTGACCTGGACGCTGCCCGCTCCGCCGGTGAGCCAGGGCTGCAGGGCCCGCCACGTTTCGCCGAGGGTCTCGCCCACCCGCCACGGATGCATGAGGTCCCAGACGGCGCCTGCGGGCCCATCCACCATGTCCAGGATGGCGGCGATGTCGCTGCCGCGGGGGTGTGAATCGTGCGTTTCAAGCGCCGGGTACGTTCCCAGATCCCGGGCCAAGCGTGCGACGGCTGTGAGCCGTCCGGCTGCCAGGGCGTTGGCTTCCTGACTGGCTTGGATGGTTTCGGGAACCCTGTCGTATCCGCAGGGGTGGACGGGGGCTCCCGGGAATACCCTGACGGCCGGCGCGCCGAGATCATGGGCCAGGATCAGCGCCGCTTCGAGCGCCCCCACCACCAGTTCATCGGCAACCGGTTCCGCGACCCTGATGTAGCTGGCCACCCCGGTGACGGCCAGGCCTGAATCTTCGATCCGGGACCGGAGTTCGGAGCGTTCGCGCCGGGTCATGGCCGGGGCGGCGATCTGGCCGGGGCCAAGCCGCAGCTCCACTCCCCGTGCACCGTGCGCCACCAACCAGGACAGGACCGTGTCCAGGCTTTCGCCAGGCGCCCCCAGTGTTGACACCGTCAGTGTTGGTTCGAGCTCCGCTCGGTGGTGCATTCGTCGTCCTGGCCGTTCGCAGTCGGTAATAACGTTTCAACACTGGCGCACGGGGTGCGGCGGGGTCAACGGCCGGCGCCGGTTCGATCACACTCGGTCACCGGGCCCGGGTGGTCGGGGCGCCCGGCATCAATGCAGGACCACCACGTCTGTCGCATAGTCCTGGGACGAGGTCATGCTGCCGCGGAACCAGCAGACAGCGTGGGTGGAGGGATCCCCGGGCGGCACCATGGGCCGGAGATTATCCACTGCGGAGCCTTCTGTGACCGCTTCCCAGCCAAAGGTGGCACCGCCGTCCCGCGTCCTGCCCCGGTAGATCTCGTAGTGGCCGGTGGCCTGCCTGGTCCGCGGGTCGATGGGAGTGGAGATGTACACCTGGTTGAGGTCATGCGGGTCCACCGCGCCCAGGCCCGTATAGTCCTGCTCGTGCGGCAGCAGGGCCGGTCCGGCGGCCGCCAGCGGGTGCAGGTTCCACTGCCTCCCGTCGAACCGGGCGTACAGCAGCCGGTGATCATCGACGTCGAGCGGCTGCTCCCGCTGCAGCGGGCCGTTGACGTCGTTGGCGCGGCAGCTGACGATGGCGGCCAGGTCCTGCCCCTGGCGGCGCAGGTCCACGGTCCAGCCGTGGGTAAGGATGTCGCCGTCAATGTCCGTTCCCGCCGCGAACACTGTGGTCAGTGCAGCCTGGTTGATCCCCGGCGAGCCGATCAGCGGCTTGCTGACCACCTGGCCCCGGGCGTCGTGCAGGGCGTCGTCGCGGATGTAGCCGTGGTAGATGCTGTTGTTGAAGTCCCGCGGGTGGTGGTCGGTGGTGATGAGGTCAATGCGGTCCGTCCCGTTTCCGCAGTATCGGGTGTAGCCGTTGACGTAGCCGATCTTGGGGCGGGTGAAGAGTTTTCCGCCGAATCGCCATGTGGTGCCGTCATCTCCTGACACCAGAAGGCTGGGGTCGTCGTTGATGGCACGGACAAAGTTGTACACCCGGGACTCGGCAGCGAGCCGGTGCAGGTTCGAGTAGGTCGCGCCGCGGCCGCCGGCCAGCTCCGTCCAGTCGAAGTGTTCCTCCGGGCCCCATTCGGAGGCGTCATGTGGCCGGGTGGAGATCCGCCAGCGGGAGTAGTTGTCCGTTTTGTGTTTGGCATACATCGCCAGGTAGCGGCCATCGGGCCTGATCAGGAGCGCCGGGGCGTTGTGGTCGTCCGGCTCCAGCCTTGTGTGGACAACGTGGACCTGGCTGTCACCGGTAGCAAGGTCAAGTACGGCAACCTCGATGTTTCCGCCCCGCCTGTCGCCCCCGGCGCCCCCGGGGGCTGCCACGGAGCCCACCAGCAGCGTGTTGTTGGCCGGGTCCACCAGGGCGCGCTCGTCCTGGAACCAGCACCATGCGCCGTTGTCATTGATGGTGGTCTGCATGCCGGGCATCGGAATCCTGCTCTCGTTGTGGGGTGGGTTCCACCCGTGGGTGCGCCGCCTGGCGTCGGCCACGGAGCCGTCATGGGCTGTGTGGTTGGACCATATGGAAGTATCGGCGCGCCCGGATGCGGTGGTCAAGGGTGTGGCCAAAACCGGTCGGATTCGAACGTTCAGGCAGCCCCGACTTATCCGGACACAATGCTTGAAGCTTGAACTAATGCGGGATACCCTTACTTTAATCTTCAACCATTTATGATGATCGCCGAGGCCCGCAATGACAGCAATTGCCCATTCCGCACCGCATTCGTCCGCCCTGCCCGCGGCCACCGTCCGCAGCCAGGTCAGCGTCCCGCTCCGGTTCGTCGACGGCTACGCCACCACCGCCGTCGTCATGACGTTCCATGGCTTGGTGGACGGCCGCGAACACCTGCTGCTGGCCCTGGGTAACTGGGAGCAGGCCCTCCTCGGCGGCGCAACGGCGCCCCTGGTCCGGCTGCACAGCGAATGCATGACAGGGGACGTCTTTGGCAGCGAGCGCTGCGACTGCGGACCGCAGCTCCGGGAAGCCGTGGAACGCATTGCTGCCGCCGGAGGCTTCCTGCTCTACCTCCGCCAGGAAGGCCGCGGCATTGGCCTTTACCCCAAACTCGACGCGTACGCCCTGCAGGACCAGGGCCTTGACACCTATGACGCCAACCTTGCCCTCGGCCATAGCGAGGATGAACGCGACTATACGGCGGCAGCCCAGATGCTCCATGCCCTGGGCGCCACGTCGGTGAGGCTGTTGAGCAACAATCCCGACAAAGCTTCGCAGCTGGCCGCACTCGGCATCGCCACCGCCGAAAAGATCCCCACCGGTGTCCACCTCTCCGAGGCCAACTCCCGCTACCTCGCCGCCAAGCGGGACCGGACCGGACATACGCTGGAGCTCGGCCAGGCCGCCGTCGTCCGCGCCGCCCCGGAAGGCTCGGGCCGCGCCCCCGGTCACGCGGACATGCTGGGCCGCGTGGAAGCCCTGATCCCCGCCCTGCGCGCCAGGGCGGAGGAGGCCGAGCAGCTGCGCCGGCTCCCGGAGGGGACGATGCGGGACCTGGGGGCCGCCGGCATCTTCCGTCTCCTGGCGCCCGCGGGTGTCGGCGGGTATGGCCTGGGCGCACAGACGTACGGGGAAGCCATCAGGGGCCTCGCACGGGGTTGCGCCTCCACGGCCTGGACCGCCGGGCACCTGGCGGAGCACGCCTGGATGCTGGCACGCTGGCCCCGGAAGGTGCAGGACGACGTTTTTTCCGGCGGCGTGATGCCGCTCGCCGCCGCAACCAGTGCCCCGGTTGGTTCGGCGCGGAAGGTGCCGGGCGGATATGCGGTTTCGGGCCACTGGAGCTTCGCCTCGGGCATCATGCACTCGCAATGGGCCCTGTTGGCGGTGCAGCACGACGGCATCCGGTTGCAGGCGCTGGTTCCGCTCACCGACCTGGAACTGGTGGACGCGTGGCATACGGACGGGCTCAGGGGAACCGGCAGCAACGACCTCCGCGCGGACTCGCTCTTCGTTCCGGCGGACCGGGTCATGGACTGGGCCGTGCTCAGCGGCCCCGACAATCCCGGCGCAGAGCTCCACTCCGAACCACTGATCTCTGCGCCGATGTCCACCTTGCTCAACCTGGTGGCCCCGGCGGCGGCACTTGGCTCCGCAGAGTATGCCCTGGAGCTGTTCCGGGACCAGCTGCTGCGCCGGAACGAAAAGAACGGCACCATCACCCGGCAGGCAGACTATGTCCCGGCGCAAACCCGCTACGCCAAGGCGTCCGGGCTGGTGGCCACCGCCCAACTGCACTGGCAGGCGGCACTGTCCCTGCTGCCGGGGGACGGGCCGGCGGCCAGTGGGCCTGCCGCGCGGGAGCGGGCCTCGTTCCGGCTGTCGCTGGCCCTAAGCGCGGAAGCCGCCCAGAAGGCGGTCCGGCTAGCCGTCGCCGGATCGGGCGCCAGTGCCCACCGCCTGTCCCATCCGCTGCAGCGGATCCAGCGCGACGTCGGCGTGCTCCTGAGCCACCCCACCCTGGGCCTCGACCCCATCCTGGAGCAGGCGGGCCGCGGCCTGCTGGGCATGGAATTCACCATGCCGTCCTTCTAGGCAGCGCGGCGTCGGTTGCCCGGTGCAGCCGCAGGCGGGAAATCCGTGTCAGGATCAGGTATGCCCCAGCGCCTGATGCTGCTTGACACTGCTTCCCTGTACTTTCGTGCCTTCTACGGCCTTCCGGACAGCATCCGGCGGCCGGACGGTACGCCGGTAAACGCTGTCCGCGGCCTGCTGGACATGATCGCGCGGCTCACCACCGACTACCAAGCCACCCATCTGGTGGCGTGCTGGGACAACGACTGGCGGCCCCAGTGGCGGGTTAGCCTGATCCCCACGTACAAGGCACACCGGGTGGCGAAGGCGGTACCGGGCGGGACCGACATCGAGGTGGTCCCCGAGGGCCTTGAGGCCCAATTGCCCATGATCCGCCGGACCCTTGAGCTCGCCGGCATTGCCATCGTGGGGGCCGCAGACCATGAGGCCGACGACGTCGTGGGCACCTATGCCAGCCACGCCGCCTTCCCGGTGGACGTAGTCACAGGAGATCGGGACTTGTTCCAGGTTTGCGACGACGAACGCGGCGTCCGGGTGATCTACACCGCGCGCGGCATGAAGAACCTCGAGGTGGTCACGGAGGAAACCGTGGTGGCCAAATACAAGGTCCTGCCGCAGCAGTATGCCGATTACGCCACCCTGCGCGGGGACGCCTCAGACGGACTGCCGGGCGTTGCCGGGATCGGTGAGAAGACGGCGTCGTCACTGCTCCTGAAGTACGGCACCCTGGAACGATTGCTGGCAGCAGCCGATGAGCCCGGCGGCGGGGTATCCGGCCCGGTCCGGGCCAGGCTGGACGCCGCCGCCGAATACCTGGAAGCCGCCCCCGCCGTCGTGCGCCTGGTCCGCAACCTGGAGCTGCCCACCCTGGACGAGGCGGGGGCCCGGCTCCGGCCCGTGACCGGCAGTCGGCGCGCCGGGCTTGAGCAGGCGGCCGGGGACTGGAACCTCGGAGGCTCGGTCCGCCGGCTGCTCGCCGCACTGGACCAGCAAGCCTGACGGACGACGCCGGTGCTGCCAGCCGGGTCCGGGATGACTGTTTATTGCGTAAAACCGGGACATGCTGGACGTCCCGGAGCCAGGTTTGGATGACGCCGGGTGTACGGCCGTGACGTTTCGTTGCGGCGGGCGTCGGCTCATTTCAGGCGGTTTGAACGTGCAATCCGCTGATGGTTTGGTGAGGTAACGATCCAAACGAGAGGCCACATTATGACCGCCACATCAGATCTCGCTCCACGCCGGCTTCGGGATATCTTTGGAACTTTTGCCAGCGGATTGACGGTAATCACAAGCTCCACGCCACAAGGGCCGGCAGGCTTTACGTGCCAGTCGTTCGCGTCCCTGTCCCTGGACCCGGCGCTCGTCACGTTCAGCCCGGCGCGTACGTCCACCACCTGGCCTGTGCTCCGCAGTGCGGGCACCTTCGCCATCAACATCCTCCCGGCTGAACACCAGCACCTCGCAGGTCAGTTCGCCCGCTCCGGGGCGGACAAGTTCGCCGGAGTCAGCCACACGTCGTCGCCCTTGGGCAATCCCGTCCTGGATGACGCCCTGGCTTGGCTCGACTGCGAACTGCACGCGGAATACGACGGCGGTGACCACACCATCGTGGTGGCCGCGGTACGGCACCTGGATGCCCGGGTGGACGCTGAGCCGCTGTTGTTTTTCAAGGGACGCTATGCAGGGATCTCGCCGGTCGAACGCCTGCTCGAAGCTGCAGGCTGACCGGGGCCGGTTTGTCGGCCGGCCCACCGTCCCGGCGTCAACCCCCGGCTCTTGAATCAGCCCCGCCAAGTAGTAAGCTTGCTGAGCAATACCAGTAAGCGTGCTGACTAAATGGGATGGAGCAGGAGCCATGGGCGTTATCTCAGGAACGGCCCTGTCAGTGATGTTGACCGCCGGCGGCGTGGCGATGGCAGCCGAAGGGGGCCCGGGAGCCGGGCAACATTACGTTGCCGGACACGTGCTCCTCGGGATGGGGATCGGCTTGTTCCTCACCACCTGGATCCGCACCGCGGTCCGCCACTTCCTGGCGCGGTCGACTTTCGGCTCGCGGAGGACGCCGGCAGCCCAGGAGCACGCGGACCCCGCCACCGTTACCGCCCTGCCCCAGCGCGCACCCTCCGTCGTCCCGCTCCGTGGCCGGCATGCGGCCTGAAGCCGGACGCGACACGGACAATGACCGCGTGACAGAGCCCGGCAGCCGGCGGCGCCGCGGAACGCGTGCCCTGATCCTCGTGTGCGTTGCCGTCGCGGCCATACTGGTTGCCGGCGCTGCGGGCATCGGTCCCGGGCGCACCGACCAGGGCGTGCTGCGGGGCTTCCAGGTCCGGGTGCTGGGCATCAGCCAGGCGGCGGCCGAAAACAGGATGGACGGCGCTTTGTCAGCCCTTGAGGCACTGGAGAAAGACCTCGGCGAGGCGGCGGCGGACGGGCGGCTTTCACCCGAGCGGTACAACGGCATCCACAGCGCACTGGCCTCCGTCCGGGCCGACATCGCAGCAAAGGTCGCGGCAGTTGCGCCCCCCGAGGCACCACAGGCTGCTCCGGCCGGCGGCGAGCTGTCCGCAGCACCGGGTGAGGCTGGAAGCGTTCCGGCCGAACCGGCCGAACCGGCCGAACCGGCCGTGGCGGCCGTGGCGCCTGAACCGGCGCCCGCCGCCGATCCGCCGGGCGCGGGGCGTTCGAATGCGGCGAAGGAAGCCAAGGGCAAGGCCAAAGGCCAAGGCAAGCCCTGACCGGGCGCCAAAGAACTCGTCCCGGTCAGGGGAGAATAGATGGATGATTCCTGCTGCAGGCCAAGCCGACGACGGCTTTGACCTCCGTGCCATTGGCGCCGGCCTTGCCTTCGCAGCCTCCGTTCCCCGGCTGCGGCAGGCACTGGAAACCGGCCCCGGGGCCGCCGCCGTGGTGCAGGCCCCGCCGGGAACCGGAAAGACCACCCTCGTCCCGCCCCTGCTGGCCAACCTTGTGGGCACCTCGGGCCGCGTCGTCGTCACCCAGCCGCGGCGCGTCGCAGCCCGCGCAGCAGCCCGGCGGCTCTCGGAACTTGTTGGCAGCCCGGCTGCCGGGCGGGTGGGCTACACGGTCCGCGGCGAACGCCGGGCAGGCCCGGACACCCGGATTGAGTTCGTCACCCCCGGCATCCTCCTGCGCCGGCTCCTGGCGGACCCGGGCCTGGACGGGACGTCCGCCGTCGTCCTGGACGAGGTGCACGAACGCGGCCTCGAAACCGACCTCCTGGTCGGGATGCTCGCCGAGGTCCGCGAGCTGCGCGGTGACCTTGCCGTCGTCGCCATGTCAGCGACCCTCGACGCACCCAGGTTTGCTGCGCTGCTGGGCACATCCGGCCGCCCGGTCCCCGTGGTGGACTGCCCGGCGGTGCATTACCCGCTCGAGGTGCAGTGGCTCCCGGCACAAAGCCCGCGCCTTGACGCCGGGGGAGTGACGCGCGCTTTCCTTGACGAAGTGGCCGCCACGGCTGCGGAGGCCCACGCTGCGGCAGACAGCTCCGTGGACGCCCTGGTCTTCGTTCCGGGAGCCCGGGAGGTCTCGCACGTGGCCGCGGCCCTGCGCGGCAGGCTGGGCAGCAGCGTGGATGTCCTGGAACTGCACGGCCGGATTGGTGCGGCCGAACAGGACAGGGCCGTGTCCGGCCGGCACCCCGGGGACGGCCCACGGATCGTCGTCTCCACGGACCTTGCCGAGTCGTCCCTGACCGTGCCCGGCGTGCGGTTGGTCATCGATTCCGGCCTGGCCCGGGAGCCCAGGCGCGATGCGGGCCGCGGAATGAGCGGGCTTGTCACCGTTTCCTGTTCCCGGGCATCCGCTGAGCAACGCGCAGGACGCGCGGCCCGGCAAGGCCCGGGCACCGTGGTCCGCTGTTACAGCCAGCAGGCCTACGGTGCCGCGCCGGCGCACGTCACGCCGGAGATCAACGTGGCGGACCTGACCAGCGCGGCGTTGACCCTGGCCTGCTGGGGCTCGCCCGGCGGGAAGGGCTTGCCCCTGCCGGACGCGCCGCCCCGCCAGGCCATGGCTGACGCCGTCGAGGTCCTGCGGGAGCTCGGCGCCGTAACCGACGACGGCCACGTGACGGCCGAAGGCCGGCTGCTCGCGGCCGTACCCGCCGACCCCCGGCTCGCCCGGGCGTTGCTTGAAGGTGCCGCATCCGCCGGGACCCGGCTGGCCGCTGAGGTGGTGGCTGCGCTCTCCGGGGACCACCGCACGCCCGGGGCGGACCTGCCCCGGCTCCTGGCCCAGCTGCGGGCAGATCCCGGGCCTGCCGGCCGGCGTTGGGCCGAGGAAGCCAAACGCCTGGCGTCCCTGGCCCGCCGGCAGCCGGACCGCCATGCCCCGGTTCCCGCGGCGTTGCCCCCTGGCCGGGGCGAAGCTGTGGGCGCCGTCGTCGCCCTCGCCTATCCCGACCGCGTGGCACGCCGCGTCCCCGGCAGCGAGGGGTCGGGGCAGTACTTGTTCACGTCGGGCACCCGGGCGGGCCTCCCCGGCGGCAGTACCCTCTCAGGCCACGAATGGCTGGCCGTGGCCGACGTTTCGCGGGCCGGTGGCCGGGACGCGGCCGGAACCGGTGCCGTGATCCGCGCCGCGGCACCCTTGTCCGCCACCATGGCCGAAACTGCGGCCGCGCACCTGCTGGCTGAAACCGTGGACACGCGCTTCAGCGGAGGGCGGCTGACGGCCCGCAGGACCAAGCGGCTGGGGGCGGTCGTACTTGCCTCGACACCGGTGCGTCCCACGGCCGCCCAAGGCAGGGCCGCGGTGGCAGCCGCTTTCCAGGCGGGCGGGCTGGCAGCCCTTTCCTGGCCGACGGCGGCGGCCTCCTTCCGGAGCCGGCTCGCTTTCCTGCACCGCCAGGCAGGGGAGCCGTGGCCCGATGTCTCGGATACGGCCCTGCTGGCCCGGCTGGAAGAGTGGCTGGGAACCGGGTTGGAAGCCCTCGCCGCGGGGGCGCCGCTGGATTCCCTCGACCTGGCCGGGGCGCTGCGCGGGCTGCTCCCGTGGCCCGAGGCCGCCAGGCTCGACGAGCTCGCTCCGGAATGGCTTGAAGTGCCCAGCGGTTCGCGGGTCCGGATCGAGTACCCGGAGCCTGGCGACGACGGCGCGGCGCCCGTGGTGGCGGTGAAACTCCAGGAATGCTTCGGGCTGGCTGAATCACCCCGGCTTGCCGGCGGACGGGTTCCGGTGCTCTTCCACCTGCTGTCCCCGGCACGCCGCCCCCTGGCCGTCACGGACGACCTGACCTCTTTCTGGTCCGGCCCATATGCCCAGGTGCGTACCGAAATGCGCGGCCGCTACCCCAAGCACCCCTGGCCGGAGGATCCGTGGTCAGCCCCGGCGAGCGCACGCGCCAAGCCACGCACATAGGGCCGTTAGGGGGCGGCGGGCAGCACCCGCGGCCTGCCCGTGAGGTATCAGATGAACGGGCGACGCTGCCAGGCGCCCTAAGCGTGCGCGGCGATGAACCGGGCCACTGGAAGCGCCAGCGACGCACCCACCTCGTCGGTGGGGCGCTTGTTTCCCGCCACGGCAAAGGAGTGGTCACCGCCCTCCACCCACTCCAGGACCGCATTGGAGCCGATCCGGGCCACGACGTCCGTCAAAATGTGGGGGGTGGCAAACGTGTCGCGCGTTCCCTGCAGGAACAGCATCGGCACCGTGATCCCGTACAGGTGCCCGTCCCGGAGTTTCTCCGGTTTGCCGGGGGCATGCAGCGGGTAGCCCAGGTACACCAGGCCCTGGGCGGCCATGCCGTCGGCAACGGCCATGGATGCCATCCTGCCGCCGAATGACTTGCCCGCCGCCCAGACGGGGCCGCTGTCGCCGTTGGCCTTCGCCTGGGCGCGGGCTGTGTCCATAGCGGCCCGCCAGGCGGCGATGGCAGCCGGAGGGCGGTCGGGGAACTTCCGCCCTGCCTCCCGGTACGGAAAATTGAAGCGCAGGGTGGCCAGGCCCAGGCCGTTAAGGGCGTCCGTGAATCCGCGCAGGAACGGGTGGTCCATCCCGGCTCCTGCGCCGTGCGCCACCACCACTGTTGCGGTGGGTTGGTGCGGGCGCGCGTAGATGGCCGAAAACGTGGCGTCACCTGCAGCGATGACGAGCTGATGGTCGGGGTGGGGCATGGATCCATCATGCCCGAGGGCGGCCGCATATGCCGGTGTCTGCCGGCGGCCGGGTGTACGTTGTCCCCATGGCGAGCGAACAGACCACCATCACCGTCCAAGGTCCCAACGGCGAGCGCGAAATGCGCATCTCCAGCCCCAGCCGCGTCCTCTGGCCGGACTTGGGCCTGACCAAGTTGGACCTCGCCAGGTATATCTGCGACGTGGGGGAGGCCTTCATTGCCGCCAACGGGGACCGGCCCGTGTCCCTCCAGCGGTACTCGGACAACATCGAAGGCGAGATGTTCTTCTCAAAGAACCCGCCAAAGGGCACGCCGGACTTCGTCAGGTCCGTCAAGGTGGTGTACCCCAGCGCCAGGTCCCATCCCCAACTGGTCCTTGACGAACCGGCAGCTGCCGTCTGGGCCGTCCAGATGAACACCGTGGTCTTCCACCCCTGGCCGTCCCGGGCGGAAAACACCGACAATCCGGACCAACTCCGCATCGACCTCGACCCGCAGCCCGGGACAGATTTCGGCGACGCCGTCCCCGCTGCCCTGGTGCTCAAGGACGTCCTTGCGGAGGCAGGGCTCACCGGCTTCGTCAAGACCTCCGGAAACCGCGGCCTGCACGTCTACGCTCCCATCGAGCCAAACCGCGAGTTCCTTGATGTCCGGCACGCCGTCATCGCCGCCGCCCGGGAGGTGGAGCGCCGGATCCCGGACAAGGTGACCACGGCCTGGTGGAAGGAAGAACGCGGCCGCCGGGTGTTCCTCGACTACAACCAGGCCAACCGGGACCGTACCATCGCCGGCGCCTACAGCCCGCGGGCCCTCCCGCACGCCCCCGTGTCCTGCCCCCTCACCTGGGCGGAACTGGAAAAAGCGGATCCAAAGAACTTCACCATCCTGACGGTGCCGGAACGCTTGAAGACGGTGGGAGATCCCTGGGCTGACTTCAGCGCCAAGCCCGGCACCATCGACACGCTCCTGGAATGGTGGGACCGGGACTGCAAGGACGGACTCGGGGAGATGCCCTTCCCGCCGGACTACCCCAAGATGCCGGGCGAACCGCCCAGGGTGCAGCCCAGCCGGGCAAGAAAGCCGGCCGACGCCAACAACGACTGACCCGGGCCCGACACGACGGGCACGTTGGCCCTGTGGCGGCGCCGTCGTCGTCGGACAGTACGACGGCGGCGCCGCCACAGGGCCACGCCACCGCAGGTGCGGCGAGGCTATTCGAAGCGGGACGGGTCGCCCATGCCGCGCCGGACCACCTCGGCCACCCCGCTGGAGAAGTCGACCACAGTGGTGGGCTCGGCGCCGCAGTCTCCGGCGTCGATCACCGCATCCACCTGGTGGTCCAGCCGCTCCTTGATTTCCCAGCCGACGGTCAGCGGTTCGTCCTCATCCGGCAGCAGGAGCGTGCTCGAGAGCAGGGGCTCACCAAGTTCGGCGAGCAATGCCTGAACCACCCGGTTGTCCGGAATGCGCACCCCCACCGTTTTCTTCTTCGGGTGGAGCAGCCGCTTCGGAACCTCCTTGGTGGCAGGAAGGATGAACGTGTAGCTGCCCGGAGTGACGGCCTTGATGCTGCGGAAGACATCGTTCCCAATGTTCACGAACTGGCCCAGCTGGGCGAAATCCCGGCACACGAGGGTGAAATGGTGCTTGTCATCCAGGTGGCGGATGCTTCGGATCCGGTCCAAGGCATCCTTGTTGCCCATCTGGGCTCCCAAGGCATAGCAGGAGTCCGTGGGGTAGGCGATCAGTCCGCCGTCGCGAATCATTTTGACTGCCTGCGCAATGGCGCGCGGCTGGGGGTCGTGCGGATGAACATCAAAGAATCTGGCCATCACCCGAGCCTACGTTCCCTGGGCCGCACCGCACCATCACCCGGGGCACGTTGAGGCTGCCCTTTCGATCGCTCAAACACGGGATGAACAGGGGAGGCATCCCCTACCGGGCCGGCGCCGGATCGGGCAGGATGGTTTCTGCACCCGTTCCGGCCATGTTAAGGAGACCCCGCTATGCCCACCATCCTCAACCCCTACCTGAGCTTCCGGGACAACGCCCGGGAGGCAATGAACTTCTACCAGTCTGTCTTTGGCGGCGAACTGACACTGAGCACGTTCGCCGACTTCCAGGCCAGCGACGATCCTGCCGAAGCCGAGAAGATCATGCACGGCATGCTCACCACCACCCAAGGCCTGGTGCTCATGGGTGCCGACACCCCGAACAGTATGGAATACCACCCGGGTTCATCGATCTCGGTGTCCCTGAGCGGGGACGACGAAGGGGAGCTCCGGGGCTACTTCGAGAAGCTCAGCGGTGAGGGCGGTGCGGTCACGGTCCCCATGGAAAAAGCGCCGTGGGGCGACGTTTTCGGCATGTGCGTGGACCGTTTCGGAGTGTCCTGGCTGGTCAACGTCAACGGCGCGCAAGCCACGCAGGCTCCCTGACCGCAACCTGCCCGGGCCTACGTGGCGGGGACGGCCGGCCACTGCAGTTCCTGCCGCGACCCGGACGAATCCACCCTGCCCACTCCTTGAGGCGGGCCCGCCGTGCTGCGAGGATGGAGGGGTGAGTCCCCTCATGGAATTTCTTTCCGACAAATGGTGGCTGGTTTTCCCGCTGATGGCTTTCGCCGGCCGCTGGGCCGGCGGCTGGCGGCGTGCCGCCGAACGGCGCCACCGGCGCCGGGTTGAACTGTACAACCTGAAGAACCAGGCACGTGAAGTCGAGAGCGCCTCCCTGGCAGAGGTGCAGGCGCTGATGGATGCCCATGACACCACCAACAAACGGTGGCTCGAGTACGAACTCGATGTCGGCAAGCTCATCGACTTTCCGCTGATGACCGACGTCCGTGAGCCGCTCACGGTCGCCTTCCTGCGAGCCAAACGGGAAGCAGACGGCAAGCGGCCGGCATCTGCCGCGGACCTGACTTCCGTGACTGGACTTGAGTCGTACCGGCAGGCAGTCAACAACTTTGCGGTGGCGCTCGACGTCGCGGAACGAGAAGCAAAGCGGATCAGGGACAGCAGGTTCAGCGGTCCCGAGCGCGAACGGCTTGCCACGGCACGGAAACTTCTGATGATCGCGGAAAACCAGGCCGCCACGCCCGCTGAACGCCAGGCCGCTTACAAACGGGCCCGCCGCGAACTGGACGGCCTGATTGTCCTGCCCGATGTAACCGTCGCCGCGATCGAAGAGAAGATCGCGCCGGAACTGGATGCGCCGCCCCGTTCCGCGCAGTTCCACCAGGGCTGAAGCCGCGCGACAGGAGACAGCCCCGGTCCCCGCCGCGATGGCGTGGAAACGAGGCGGACCAACGCCGGCGGACACCCGTTGGCGGCGCCCGCCACTGTTTTGTCCTCATGCCGGGGACGCGTACGATCGATAAGGTTTCCCGCCGGTCCCGGCCCCCACCGCAAGTCATTCCACGCAAACAGCTGGTGAACTATGCTGTGCAAGGCAGCCTGGTAGGAGAAACTGCTGAACGTCGACTCTGCAGATTGGGCAACAGGTGGATATCACCTTCATGGTGGCGCTGGTCATCGCACTGGCACTATTTTTCGACTTCACGAACGGGTTCCACGACACCGCGAACGCCATGGCCACACCCATCGCAACGGGCGCCATCAAGCCGCGGACAGCGGTGGCCCTGGCGGCCGTCCTGAACCTTGTGGGCGCTTTCCTGTCCACCGAAGTGGCCAAGACGGTGTCGGGTGGAATCATCCGCGAAGGATCCGGTGGCGTGCAGATTACCCCGGAGATTATCTTCGCCGGCCTGATGGGGGCCGTCCTGTGGAACATGGTCACCTGGCTCAAGGGGCTGCCATCCAGCTCATCGCACGCACTCTTCGGCGGCCTGATTGGTGCCGCCGTTGTCGGTGCAGGGTTCAGTTCCGTCAACTTCGAGAGCCTGCTCCAGAAGGTCATCCTTCCCGCTGTCTTCGCCCCGGTTATCGCCGGGCTCGCGGCCTACGTCTGCACCCGGCTTGCTTATGCGCTCACCGCCCGCCACGATCCCGAGACCGGCAGCAAGCTCACCCAGAAGCGCGGCGGTTTCCGCACCGGCCAGATTTTCACCTCCAGCCTGGTAGCCCTCGCCCACGGCACCAATGATGCCCAGAAAACCATGGGCATCATCACCCTGGTGTTGATCGCCGCGGGCAGCCAGGCTCCCGGTTCGGGCCCGCAACTCTGGGTGATCACAGCTTGCGCCCTGGCCATTGCGATCGGTACCTACGCCGGCGGCTGGCGCATTATCCGCACCATGGGCTCCGGCCTGACGGAGGTCAAGCCCGCGCAGGGCTTCGCGGCCGAGACCAGCACCGCCTCCGCGATCCTCGCCTCCTCCCATCTTGGCTTCGCCCTCTCCACCACCCAGGTGGCGTCCGGCTCGGTCATCGGCTCCGGAATGGGACGCCGCGGTACCACCGTCCGCTGGAACATGGTGGGCAAGATCGCACTCGGCTGGCTCTTCACCTTGCCGGCAGCGGGAATTGTCGGTGCCCTGACTGCCCTGCTGGTCAAGACCGGCGCGGTGGGCGTGCTGATTGCTGCCGTGGCCGGCAGCGGCGCGGTGCTGTTCATGTTCTTCTACTCGCGCAAGTCTTCCGTGGGCCACCAAAATGCGGTCGAGGTCGAGGAGGCCGGCCAGGCGGTCCGCTTCGCCAAGAAAAAGGCCATGGCCCGCGCCCGGGCCAAAGCGAAGGAACAGGCCAAGGAACAGGCCAAGGCTGACAATGGCGCTGCCGCCAACACCCCGAAGGAGAATCAGCGATGAAGTGGTTGGAACTCCTGACCGTCGCGGGCACCACGCTCATTTCCGCCGCACTGGTGGTTACGCTCTACTCGCTCGGCGTCAGGTTTACGGCAATCGCCGCCGACGCCCAGCAACCCTCCCCGGGGATCAAGCGCTCGGTGGCCTACCTGTGCTTCTCCCTGTGTGGCGTGGCCGTGCTCTTCGGGCTGTACCTGATCATCCCCTACTTCACCAAGTAGCGGGTTCCTCCGGCTGGACCCGACCATGGGCAGCACGGCCGGGGTTGGCTAGGCTGGGCCCATGCCGCGCATCCAGTACTTCGTAGCCGCCTCCCTGGACGGATTCATCGCCACCTCAACGGACGACCTCGGCTGGCTCCTGCAGTTCGACGGATTCGAGGGCGGGGCGGAAAGCTACGACGCGTTCATGGCCGGGGTGGGGTGCATCGTCATGGGCGGGGAGACGTACGCCTGGCTGCAGGAGCACGACGCCGGCACCTGGCCCTACGCGGGCACTCCGACGTACGTCTTCACGCACCATGAGTACGCGGTCGCCGAAGGGGCCGACGTCACCTTCGTCCGCGGCGACGTAGCCGAATTCATAACTGACTTCCGGAAATCCGCGCAAGGCCGGAACATCTGGGTGGTGGGCGGCGGCAACCTGGCCGCCCAGTTTGCCGACGCCGGGCTGCTGGATGAGATCATCCTCTCCCTGATTCCCGTGGTGCTGGGGGAGGGAAAGCGGCTGCTGCCGCTGAAGGGGCCGACGGCCCCGCTCGAACTGGCCGCCTCCCGCACCCTCGGCAGGGGGATCGTTGAATTGCGCTACCTGCTGGCCGCGCAAACAACACCGCCCGGCGCTGCCTGATTCAGCCGGCGTTGTCCCGGAGCATGTTCGTGATCCGGGCAGATGACAGCCGCCGCCCCCGGGCGTCGGTCATGACCACCTCATGGGTGGTGAGCGTCCGGCCCAAATGGATCGCGGTGCACGTACCCGTAACCAGCCCCTGCGCAATCGAACGGTGATGGGTGGCGTTGACCTCGATGCCGACGGCGTGCCTTCCCGGACCCGCGTGCATTCCGGCGGCGAACGAACCGAGGGTTTCCGCCAGCACCACGTGGGCGCCGCCGTGGAGGATTCCCGCGACCTGCGTGTTGCCCTCCACCGGCATGGTGGCGACTGTCCGTTCCGGGCTCATCTCCAGGAAATGGATCCCCATTTTGACCACCAGTGCGCCGACGCCAAACGCGCCCAGCCAGCCGTGCATATGGTCGGGGATTCCGGCCGCTGCCAGCTCTTCGGCGAAGGGGCCCGGCGTGAAATTGTCTGTCATGGCAACTAGGCTGGCACCTGTGAGTGAAACAACCAAACCGGCCCCTTTCCCGTCCCAAGTCCTGGAGGAAGAGCCCTCGGCGCAGCCTGCTTCCACCCTCCAGGACCCGGGAGCCAGTGACGCTTCCCCTGCTGCCGGCGGGTCGGTTTCCGCTACCGTTGCCCCCGTTGTCCCCATCACCGGCCAGCCGCGCCTCCTGGTGCTTGACGGGCACTCCATGGCTTTCCGGGCGTTCTTCGCCCTTCCGGCGGACAAGTTCTCCACCGCCAACGGCCAGCACACCAACGCCATCCACGGGTTTACGTCCATGCTGATCAACCTGATCAAGGAACAGCAGCCCACGCACATCGCCGTCGCTTTCGACGTCTCGGACGAATCCACGCACCGCAAGGCCGAGTACAGCGAGTACAAGGGCGGCCGCAACGAGACGCCCCGCGAGATGAGCGGGCAGATCGACCTCATCGGGCAGGTGATGGAAGCCTGGGGGATCAAGACCATCAAGATGCCCGGTTACGAGGCCGACGACATCCTCGCGACCCTTGCCGCCATGGGCGAAAAGGCCGGCTTCGAGGTCCTCCTCGTTTCCGGCGACCGGGACGCCTTCCAGCTGATCACGGACAACGTCTTCGTCCTCTATCCCAAGAAGGGCGTCAGCGACATTCCCCGGATGGACGCCGCGGCCATCGAGGCCAAGTACTTCGTGAGCCCGTCCCGGTACTCCGACCTCGCCGCCCTGGTGGGCGAGACGGCGGATAACCTGCCCGGCGTGCCCGGTGTCGGGCCCAAGACGGCAGCCAAGTGGATCAACCTCTACGGCGGCCTCGAAGGGGTGCTGGAAAACATCGACTCCATCGGCGGCAAGGTAGGTGACGCCCTGCGCGGGAATGTGGACGCCGTCAAGCGCAACCGCAGGCTGAACCAGCTCCACACCGACCTCGACCTGCCGGTCACGCTCGACGACCTCTACCAGCCGCGGCCCGACCAGGCCGTCCTTGAGGACCTTTTCGACCAGCTCGAATTCAAGGCCATCCGCGGCCGCCTCTTCGCCCTCTACGGCGACGCCGACACCCCGGCAGCGGAACGGGACAGTATCGACACCCCGGAGTACAGCACTCCCGCGGATGCCTCTGAACTTGCCGCCTTCCTGGCTGCGGGAGCGGGCCACCGCTCGGCCCTCGCCGTCGACCTCGTGCCCGGACGGATCGGCGAGGACGCCGCGGCGCTGGCGATCGTCCGTGGTGACGCCGCCGTCTACATCGACCTCGCCGGCCAGGACGCGGAGACAGAGAATGTCCTGGCCGGGTGGCTCCGGGACCCGGAGGCGGCCAAGGTGATACACGGCTTCAAAGCCGCGCTGAAGGCACTCTCCGCCCGTGGCCTCAAGCTGGAGGGCGTGGTGGACGACACCTCCATTTCCGGCTACCTGATCGAGCCGGACCGGCGCACCTACGAGCTCGCCGAACTGGCCCAGCACCACCTCAACGTGGGAATCCCCGCTGCCACGGCCAAGGCCGGGCAATTGGAGCTGTCGTTCGACGGCGAGGACACCGCCGCCGCCGATGCCCTGGTCCAGGCCGGCGCCGTCGTCCTCGCCCTCAGCCGCTTCTTCGAGGATGAACTCAAGGAGCGCAAGGCCGAAGACCTGCTGTCCACCCTTGAGCTGCCGGTGGGCCGCGTCCTCGCGGACATGGAACTCGCCGGCATCGCGATCGACATGGACAAAATGGACGAACAGCTCGCCGATTTGGCGCGGGTGATCGACCAGGCCCAGGAACAGGCGTTTGCCGCCATCGGGCACGAGGTCAACCTGGGCTCGCCCAAGCAACTCCAGACGGTACTGTTCGACGAACTGCAGCTGCCCAAAACCAAGAAGATCAAGTCCGGTTACACCACGGACGCGGCATCGCTGAAGAACCTCCTGGAAAAAACCGGGCACGAGTTCCTGGTCCAGCTCATGGCCCACCGCGAGGCCGCCAAGCTGCGCCAAATGCTCGAGTCGCTGAAGAAATCGGTGGCAGAGGACGGCCGCATCCACACCACCTACGCCCAGAACGTCGCGGCAACCGGCCGCATCTCCTCGAACAACCCCAACCTGCAGAACATCCCCATCCGCAGCGAGGAAGGCCGCCGCGTGCGCGGCATCTTCGTGGTCAGCGACGGCTACGAATGCCTGCTGTCCGCGGACTACTCGCAGATCGAAATGCGCATCATGGCGCACCTGTCCGGCGACGAAGGGCTGATCCAGGCTTACAAAGACGGCGAGGACCTGCACCGGTTCGTCGGCTCGAACATCTTCCACGTCCCCACGGACCAGGTCACCAGCGCCATGCGGTCCAAGGTGAAGGCCATGTCCTATGGACTGGCCTACGGCCTGACCTCCTTCGGCCTGTCCAAGCAGCTGGAGATCTCCGTCGACGAGGCCCGGACCCTCATGAAGGACTACTTCGACCGCTTCGGCGCCGTCCGCGACTACCTGCGGGGCGTGGTGGACCAGGCCCGGGTGGATGGTTACACGGCCACCATCGAAGGCCGCCGCCGCTACCTCCCCGATCTCACCAGCACGGATCGCCAGCTGCGCGAAAACGCCGAACGCATTGCCCTGAACAGCCCCATCCAAGGCTCCGCTGCGGACATCATCAAGCGCGCCATGCTGGGTGTGCATGACGAGCTCAGGGCCCAGGGGCTGAAGTCCAGGATGCTGCTCCAAGTCCATGACGAACTCGTCCTCGAGGTGGCGGCGGGGGAGCGGGCCGCCGTGGAAAAGCTGGTCACCGAGCAGATGGCAGCCGCCGCCGACCTCAGCGTGCCCCTGGAAGTGCAGATCGGCGTCGGCCCCAGCTGGTACGACGCCGGCCACTAGGCTTCCTGCCGGTCCAGCAGACGGCCGGCGTGTTTGTGCTGGTCAAGCGCCGGATTCATTGGCTAGGCTCGGGTAAATGGGTGATCTGAGCGGAAACTATGAAATCCGGCGCTTTCCCGCCGTGTCCAAAGGCAACGAAGGGTACGCGGAGGCCGAAACCTGGGCCAAGGCCGTCGGGTTCGGTTTCCACGACTCCACCCGCACCCCCGAGCACCGGGAGCGGTCCCTTGCCACCTATGAGGTCGACGGCCGGATCTTCACCGGGGTTTACCAGACCGGTCCCGTGGCCCCCTCCTCGCTGCCTGCCGAGGTACCCGTTGCCACCTTCGGGACCTTCCGCAAAACCCTGAACATTGGCTTCGGCCGCATGCTGGAAACGCAGATGGTTACGGCCGTGACCGTCCGTACATCGCACCGCCGGCGCGGCCTCCTGCGCCGCATGATGACCGAAGACCTCCAGGCCGCCAAGGACGACGGCATCGCCATGGCAGCGCTGACGGCCTCGGAGGGCAGTATCTACGGCAGGTTCGGCTACGGCGTGGCAAGCCTTGAGCGCACCGTGAAAGTGGACACCACGGCCCGGTTTGCCCTGCGGCACACGGCCACGGGCGCCGTGGAAGTGGCGGACCCCAAAACCCTGTTGGACGTGGCCCCCGCCGTGTTCGAACGCGTCCACCGGCACACGCCAGGGTCCCTCGGCCGGCAGGAATGGTACCGGCACCTGGCCTCCGGGTCGCTGGGACGCGACGGCAAGGAAGATCCCGCCATCAAGGTGGCGCTGCACTACGGCCCGGACGCAACCATCGACGGCTATGTCTCCTACAAGTTCCTTGGCTGGGACACCACCCCCTACACGGTGGAAGTGGTGGACCTTGTCGCCGCCACCGACCATGCCTACCTCGAACTCTGGCAGTACCTGGCCGCGATCGACCTCGTGGAGCGGGTCACCTGGAACGAGGCGCCCGTGGATGATCCCCTTGCCTGGGCCCTGGCTGACCCGCGCTGCATCGACGCCTCGGACAGCCGCGACATGCTCTGGCTCAGGATCCTCGACGTTCCACAAGCCCTCGCTGCGCGCCACTACCCGGCCGATGGCCGGCTGGTCCTCAAAGTCGATGATCCGCTCGGCCTCACGCCGGGAATTTTTGCGCTGACCGTGGAGGGCGGCCAGGCCGGCGTCGAACGCCTGCCCGAAGGCACCGCCGCCGACCTCGAACTGGGCGTCTCCGCGCTGTCCTCGATCTTCCTCGGTGCTGTGTGCCCGGTGACCCTGAAGGCTGCCGGCGCCATCGGCGAGCCACGGCCGGGCGCCGCCCTCGAGGCCCGGCAGATGTTTGCGGTAGAACGGGCGACCCACTGCCTGACCCACTTCTGAGTCCCCGTCCCCGGTCCCGGCCGCTTTGACCCGCGTTGCCGGCACCGACTAGAATAAACGGGCGTGTACCACGTGCACGTCCTTACGGTCCCAGGCCGCATTGAAAGTAATCCACAGAATCAGGATGACCCGGAGGATCCGTCGGATTCACCGTGAATCGCGCCTGCGTTCCATAACGCGGGCGCGCCGGTTTGCCTGACCGACTAACTATCCACAACGGAGCCCCTACTACATGACCATCACCTCCACCGAGAAGCCCGGTACCCCCGTAGTCGCAATTAACGACATCGGTACCGCTGAGGACTTCCTCGCAGCAGTCGACGCCACCATCAAGTACTTCAACGACGGAGACCTCGTCGAAGGTACCGTCGTCAAGGTCGACCGCGATGAAGTCCTGCTCGACATCGGTTACAAGACCGAAGGTGTCATCCCCTCCCGCGAGCTGTCCATCAAGCACGACGTTGATCCCGGAGACGTCGTCTCCGTCGGCGATCAGGTCGAAGCCCTGGTGCTCACCAAGGAAGACAAAGAAGGCCGCCTGATCCTCTCCAAGAAGCGCGCTCAGTACGAGCGTGCCTGGGGCGACATCGAGAAGGTCAAGGAAGAAGACGGCGTCGTCACCGGTACCGTCATCGAGGTCGTCAAGGGTGGTCTTATCCTCGACATCGGCCTGCGCGGCTTCCTGCCCGCATCCCTGGTCGAAATGCGCCGCGTGCGCGACCTGGCTCCGTACATCGGTCAGCAGATCGAAGCCAAGATCATCGAGCTGGACAAGAACCGCAACAACGTTGTGCTGTCCCGCCGTGCATGGCTCGAGCAGACCCAGTCCGAGGTCCGCTCCACCTTCCTCAACAAGCTCGAAAAGGGCCAGGTCCGTCCCGGCGTCGTGTCCTCCATCGTCAACTTCGGTGCCTTCGTGGACCTGGGCGGCGTCGACGGCCTGGTTCACGTTTCCGAGCTGTCCTGGAAGCACATCGACCACCCGTCCGAGGTTGTCGAGGTTGGCCAGGAAGTCACCGTCGAGGTCCTCGAGGTGGACCTGGACCGCGAGCGTGTCTCCCTGTCGCTCAAGGCTACGCAGGAAGATCCGTGGCAGACCTTCGCCCGTACCCACGCCCTGGGCCAGGTTGTCCCGGGTAAGGTCACCAAGCTGGTTCCGTTCGGTGCGTTCGTCCGCGTCGAAGACGGCATCGAAGGCCTGGTCCACATCTCCGAGCTCGCCGTGCGCCACGTTGAGCTGGCCGAGCAGGTTGTCTCCGTTGGCGACGAACTGTTCGTCAAGGTCATCGACATCGACCTCGAGCGCCGCCGCATCTCGCTGTCCCTCAAGCAGGCCAATGAGGGCGTCGACGCCGACAGCACCGAATTCGATCCCGCCCTGTACGGCATGGCCGCAGAGTACGACGAAGAGGGCAACTACAAGTACCCCGAGGGCTTCGACCCCGAGTCCAACGAATGGCTCGAGGGCTACGAGAACCAGCGCGCCGCCTGGGAACAGCAGTACGCTGACGCCCAGACCCGCTGGGAAGCACACAAGAAGCAGGTTGCCCAGCACGCTGCCGACGACGCTGCAGCTGCAACGTCCGGTGACAGCGATTCCGGCGCTACCAGCTACTCCTCCGAGCCTGCTGCCACCGACACCGGTGCCGGCACCCTGGCCTCGGACGAGGCACTTGCTGCTCTCCGCGAGAAGCTGACCGGCAACTAGTTGCCACCGGTGCCGGGTTCATCCCGGCACCAACGCGAACAGGCCCCCTGCCTCTGGCAGGGGGCCTGTTCTCGTTGCTGCGGGTCCCGGGCGCTGCTGCGGCGACAGCGCCTCCCGCCCTCACAGGTGGACGACGGCGTGGACCGTTCCATCGTCGTCGGGCGTCAGAACGGCGCCGGCCGCCTCGAGGAGCCGCTGGGCTTTGAGGTTACCGGCCAAAGTGCGGGCAGTGACGCGGTGCAGGCCCGCCATGCGGGCCTCCTCAAGGACCAGCCCCAGGGCGGCGCGGGCGACCCCGCGGGAGCGAAAGCTCCGTCCCAGCCAGATGCCGGTTTCGGCCGAAAGCACATCGGTGTGGGCTTCCCGTTTGAGCCGGACGGAACCGGCTATGTCACCGCCACTGAACACGGCCCAGGATTTCTCCGCCGCGGGGCCGTCAAGGCCGGCGGCTGCCGCGTGGTGGTAGCTGAAGAACCAGGCGGTGCGCTCAAGGTTCCAGCCGGGGCCGCCGAGCGGGGGAGCCACTTCGTCAGGGGAGGCATCACGTTTGGCCAGTTCGAGCAGCTGGTCCGCGACAGCCCGGTCCACATCCACGATGGTGACCTCAGGCAAGGCGTTCATCAACCCACTCCGTTCCTTCGGGAGTCAGCGCAGCGGAGCCTGCGGTGAGCTGCTGGATCCGTTCAGTTGCTGCCGCAATGGCATCGGCATGGTCGGGTACGGCGATGCGCAGGACCGTGAGGCGGTCCTGGTAGGACGTTTCCGCCATTACCAGGCCGGCGGCGCGCAGGTCGTTCTCCAGCCGGCCGGCCCCGGCGTGCGGCACCGCCGTCCAGCAGATCCGCAGCCTGCTGCGCCGGATCAGGGGTGCCTGTTCCAGTGCCGCGGAGACAGATTCCGAGTAGGCGCGGACCAGGCCGCCCGCGCCCAGCAGCACTCCGCCGAAATAGCGCACGACGACGGCACTGACGTCGCTGAGGTCGGCCACCCCGGGTGCCGTTTCCCTTTTCACCAGCGCTTCGAGCATGGGGATCCCTGCGGTGCCCGCGGGCTCGCCGTCGTCGCTGGAGCGCTGGATGCTGCGGTCCGGGCCGATGACGAACGCGGAGCAGTGGTGCCGGGCATCGTGGAACTCGCGGCGAAGCCCGGCAGCCAGTTCCCGGGCGTCCTCCTCCGTTCCGGCCCTGCGGAGGACGGTGATGAACCTGGACCGCTTGATCTCCAGCTCGTGCCGGACGTCATGGCCGGCCGCCAACGTGGTGTAAGTAGTGGTCCTGCTGTCTTGCGCTTGCACCCGGCCCAGTCTAGCGGCGGCGGGAACCGGCGCTTTCGGGGTTCGGTGGACATTCCGTGACGCCACGGACGCCGGCTTCACACGCGGTTCAGTAGGGTGGGAGGGTGTTGAAAATCGGCTTGACGGGCGGAATCGCCTCAGGAAAATCGGTGGCGGCGGCCCGGCTGAAGGAGCACGGCGCGATCCTGGTGGATGCGGATGCACTGGCCCGGGAAGTGGTGGAGCCCGGGACCCAAGGCCTGGAACAGATCGCTGCCGAGTTCGGCGCGGACATGCTCGACGGCGACGGACGGCTTGACCGCGCGCGCCTCGGCGAAGCGGTGTTCGGCCAGCCGGAGCGCCTGGCGGCCCTGAACGCCATCGTCCACCCCCTGGTGCGGGCCCGCGCGGCCGAGCTGACGGCAGCGGCACCGGATGACGCCGTCGTGGTCCAGGACATTCCCCTGCTGGTCGAGACCGGGCAGGGGAGCAGCTTCCACCTTGTCGTGGTGGTGGACGCTCCCGATGACGTCCGGCTGCAGCGCATGCAGGCGCTGCGGGGGATGACCCCGGAAGCGGCGCGTTCACGGATGGCCGCCCAGGCCACCCGCGAGCAACGCCTGGCAGCCGCCGACGTCGTCCTGGACAACTCCGGCACCGTGGAGCAGCTCCTGGACCAGGTGGACCGGCTCTGGGAACAGCGGTTGCAGCCTTACGCCCGCAACCTCGCTGCCGGGACCCGGGCCCCGCGTACCGGCGGGCCGGTCCTTGCCCCGCACAGCCGGGACTGGTCCCGGCAGGCCACGCTGATCGCGGCGCGGCTGAGGGCGGCCGCCCCTGACGCCATCCTGGCGGTGGACCACATAGGCTCCACCGCCGTCCCCGGCCTGGCTGCCAAGGACGTCATCGACCTCCAGGTGGCCGTGCCTGACATGGCGGCCGCAGCTGCGATCGCGCCGCTCCTGGCCGCTGCCGGATACCCGGCGGTGCGGGGGATCGAATCGGACACGCCGAAACCCGGTACGCCGGATCCCGCGTCATGGCTCAAACGATTCCACGCCAACGCGGATCCAGGCCGGGCGGTGAACGTGCATGTGCGGCCGGCCGGCTCGGCCGGATGGCGATATGCGCTGATGTTCCGGGACTGGCTGCGGAACGATCCTTCCGCGCTTGCGCTCTACCAGGCGCACAAGGCGGACCTCGCCCGCCGCTTTTCCGACTCCGCCGGAACCGGATCCTACGCTGAGGCGAAGGAACCGTGGTTCACCGACGTTGCCTGGCCGGCGATGTCCGCATGGGCCCGGATAACCGGGTGGGCGCCGCCGTCGTACGCGTCGTGAACTGCCGCCCCGTCCCGGCGCTTGTTCGCCCGTAACGGATTGGACGCTTCACTGTCGGTGCCCGGCTGTAAATTAGATCCATGAGCCTTGCGCAGGAGATCAACCGTGTTGTAGCGCCCTTTGAAGTCATCAGCGAATTCAAGCCCGCGGGTGACCAGCCGGCCGCCATCGCGGAGCTGACCGAACGCATCAACAACGGGGAGAAGGACGTGGTGCTCCTCGGCGCCACCGGTACCGGCAAAAGCGCCACCACCGCGTGGCTCATTGAGCAGGTCCAGCGGCCAACCCTGGTGATGGTCCAGAACAAGACCCTTGCCGCCCAGCTCGCCAACGAATTCCGCGAACTGCTGCCCAACAACGCCGTGGAGTACTTCGTCTCCTACTACGACTACTACCAGCCCGAAGCCTACGTGGCGCAGACGGACACCTTCATCGAGAAGGATTCCTCCATTAACGAGGAAGTGGAACGGCTCCGGCACTCCGCCACCAACGCGCTGCTGACCCGCCGGGACGTGATCGTGGTGGCCACCGTGTCCTGCATCTACGGCCTGGGAACCCCGGAGGAATACATCTCCGGCATGGTCACCCTGCGCAAGGGTGCAGAAATGAACCGGGACGACCTCCTGCGCAAGTTTGTTTCCATGCAGTACGCGCGCAACGACGTCGACTTCCACCGCGGCACCTTCCGGGTCCGCGGGGACACCGTGGAAATCATTCCGATGTATGAGGAACTGGCCATCCGGATCGAGTTCTTCGGCGACGAAATCGAGAACATCCACACCCTCCACCCGCTGACCGGTGAGGTCATCCGCGACGAGGAAGAGATGTACGTCTTCCCGGCATCGCACTATGTGGCTGGACCGGAGCGGATGGCGCGGGCCATCAAGCGGATCGAGGATGAACTCGCGGACCGGCTGAAGGTGCTGGAAAGCCAAAACAAGCTCGTCGAAGCCCAGCGGCTGCGGATGCGGACCACGTACGACCTCGAAATGATGCAGCAGATGGGCTTCTGCAACGGCATCGAAAACTACTCCGCCCATATCGACGGCCGGGAACCGGGGACCGCCCCGCACTGCCTCCTGGACTACTTCCCGGACGACTTCCTGCTGGTGGTGGACGAGTCCCATGTAACCATTCCGCAGATCGGCGCCATGTACGAGGGCGACATGTCCCGTAAGCGGAACCTCGTGGACTTTGGCTTCCGCCTTCCGTCCGCCATGGACAACCGGCCGCTGAAATGGGACGAGTTCCTCCAGCGGGTGGGCCAGACCGTCTACCTTTCGGCCACCCCGGGCAAGTACGAACTTGGCAAGGCGGACGGATTCGTCCAGCAGATCATCCGTCCCACCGGGCTGGTGGATCCCGAAGTGGTGGTCAAGCCCACCAAGGGACAGATCGATGACCTCCTCGGTGAGATCAAGACCCGGGTAGAGAAGGACGAACGCGTCCTGGTGACCACGCTGACCAAACGTATGGCGGAGGACCTCACAGACTACCTGCTGGGTCACGGCGTGAAAGTGGAGTACCTGCACTCGGATGTCGATACCCTGCGCCGAGTGGAACTCCTGCGCGAGCTGCGGATGGGCTCCTTCGATGTCCTGGTGGGCATCAACCTCCTCCGTGAGGGCCTTGACCTGCCAGAGGTGTCCCTGGTCAGCATCCTGGATGCGGACAAGGAAGGGTTCCTGCGTTCGTCCACGTCGCTGATCCAGACCATCGGCCGTGCAGCCCGCAACGTCTCGGGCCAGGTGCACATGTACGCGGACCGGATCACCGACTCCATGGCCCTCGCCATCGACGAAACCAACCGCCGCCGCGCCATCCAGGTCGCCTACAACAAAGACCATGGCGTCGATCCCCAGCCGTTGCGCAAGAAGATCGCCGACATCACGGACCAGTTGGCCAAGGAAGATGCCGACACCGAGGAACTGCTCAAGAACAACCGGCTCGCCAAGGGCGCCAAGCGGGCCAAGTCCGGAGCCAAGGGTGCGGCCCAGGTCCGTGCGGATGGTTTGGCGGCAGCTCCGGCCGAGGACCTGGTGGGACTGATCGAGCAGCTTACCGAACAGATGCACGGAGCCGCCGCCGAACTGCAGTTCGAAGTGGCGGCGCGGATCCGCGACGAGGTCAGCGAACTGAAGAAAGAACTGCGCCAGATGCAGGCCGCCGGCCACGCCTAGGCGGTCTCGTTCCAGGCCTGCCCGGAGGACGGGATGGGCTGCCCATGGAACGGCGGGCACCTCCGTGGGGAGGTGCCCGCCGTCGTTAACGCATGTGGTGCCGGGGTTTCACTTCCTGGCCGAGTCGATCATTCCCTTTGCTTCGTCCATCAGGCCCTTGGCTGCGTCAGCGGGGGACTTCCGGTCGAACAAGACGTCCGTGCAGTACCGCTGGATCAGCGCCTGAACCCCGGAGGAGCCGGTTGGGGGCACCGGCGGGCCGCTCTGCAGGTCAGGCTTGATGTCCTTCAGGAATGCCGCCGCGGACTTGTCCGCCGGGGTCAGCAGCGGGTCGATTGCCGCCTGGACTTCTGAGTTCGTGGGGAAGCCGCGCTCGGTCAGGATGGTCTTGGCTGAGTCCAGGTTGTTGAGCATGTAGTTGACCACCTCAGCAGCTTCCTTGGGATGCTTGCTGCGCGAAGACACGGACCAGAACATGGATGGTTTGTAGGACATTCCGTTGTCCTTCGCGCTGCCTGTGGAACTGGGCGCGCGCAGGATCTTGACGTCGGTCTTGAGCGCCGACTGAAGCGCATTGACCTGGTTGGTCCACCACCATGACATCGCAGTCTTGCCGGTGGCGAAGAGGGTCTGTTCCACCGGGGCGCTGATGTCCTCGGTGGCAATGTTGGCCGGCGGGGCAGCCCCGGCGTTGCGCAGGTCCACGAGGTTCTGGAAGAAGGACGTGGCGGTGCTTTCCTTGAAGCCGAGGCCGCCGTCCGCCGAGTAGAGCGATTCGCCGTGCTGCATCGCCCACGTGTTCAGGTCGGAGTCCGTCAGCGAGTAGGAGCTGCCGTAGTTGGTTTGGCCCGCCTTGGCAGCGGCCTTTGCGATCTGGGCGGCGGTCTTGGTGTAGTCAGCCCACGTCCAGGTCTTGTCGTCCGGGATGGGCACAGCGTAGTCCTGGAACATCTTGGCGTTGATCATGACGGCCTTGGCGTTCTGCCCGGTGCTGAGGCCAAACTGCTTACCGCTGACCTGGCCTGAGTCAAGGGCGTCCTGGTCGATCTTGGAGGTGTCGATATTGCTTTGCTTGGACAGGTCCAGGAGGGCGCCCCGGCCGCCATACTCAGCGATATAGGCCTGGTCCATCTGGATCACGTCGGGGGAATCATTGGCGGCGGTGGTTGTGGCCAGTTTGTCCCAGTAGCTGCTCCACACTCCGGGCTCGGCCTGGATCTTGATGTTGGGGTGGGAGGCCTGGAACGCGTCGATCACCTGTTGGGTTTCTTTGTTGCGGAGGTCGTTGCCCCACCACGTGAAGCGGACCGTGACGTTCCCGCCGCTGTCGCCGGCTGAGGAGGGAGAACAGCCGGTGGCAAGCAAGGCGAGGGTGGCCGCAGCTGCGAGCGACTTGACCATCGTGCTGGTGCGAAGCGAAGTCTTCATTGACCGTGACTTTCTGGAGGGGTCTAACAGATGGGGCGAGAAACCGCTTTCTCACTGGATGTGATTATGACAGCAGCGTCTGCCGGGGGTCAATGGTTCCGGGAAACCGTTATCCAACGGCGTTGCTGGAGTAGAGTTGAAGGCACGTAGGGGAGTATCCCAAAGCGCTACGATCGTCAACACGCAGGGCATGGTTGCCCCGCCGGGCGTAGCGGGCCGCCGCTTCAGCACCAAGTGCACTGGCAGGCCGGAGAGACTTACACCATTTTGTGTACCCTGCGAAAGGCTGTCCCTGTGCTCGACTTGCCCGTATGGTTCGAGGTTGGCTCATTTGCCATCCTTGGCCTGATCCTCCTGACCGACCTCCTCCTGGTGGTCCGCCGGCCCCATGAACCCTCCATGAAGGAAGCCGGCCTCTGGGTTGCCTTCTATGTCGCACTGGCCATGGCCTTCGCCGGAGCGATGTTCGCCTTTACCGGCCCCGAGTTCGGCAGCCAGTTCGTCGCGGGCTGGGTCACGGAATACAGCCTGAGCATCGACAACCTGTTCGTCTTCATCATCATCATGGCCAGGTTCTCAGTACCGCGGAAATACCAGCAGGAAGTGCTGATGGTGGGGATCATCATCGCGCTCATCCTGCGCGGCATCTTCATCCTGCTCGGCGCCATTGTCATTGAACAGTTCAGCTGGGTGTTCTACATCTTCGGCGCATTCCTGCTGTGGACGGCCTGGAAGCAGGCCCAGGACGAAGGCGAAGAGGAAGAAGACCGCGAGAACCCCCTGATCGCCAGGATCCGCAAAGTCATCCCCATGTCGGAGAAGTTCGACGGCGGCAAGCTGCGGACCACGGTGAACGGCAAGAAGGTGTTCACCCCCATGGTGATCGTCTTCATCACCATCGGCCTCACGGACCTCCTGTTCGCCGTGGACTCCATTCCGGCGATCTTCGGCCTCACCCAAAGCCCCTTCATTGTCTTCACCGCCAACCTGTTCGCCCTGATGGGGTTGCGTCAGCTGTACTTCCTCCTCGGCGGCCTGATGAACCGGCTGATCTACCTCAAGCACGCACTCTCCTTCATCCTGGCGTTCATCGGCGTCAAGCTCGTCCTGCACGCCATGCACGTCAACGAACTGCCCTTCATCAACGGCGGACGCCACATCGAGTGGGCACCCGAGATTCCGACCTTCGTGTCGTTGGCAGTCATCGTGGGCACCATCATCGTTGCCGTGGTGGCCAGCCTGCTGAGCTCCAAGGCCAAGGCGGCGGCGATCGATCCGCGGCTCGAGGAAGACGCCCGGAAGAGCCACAGCGACGTCGACTAGGCGTCCGCTGCACCTCTGCAACAGGTAATCCCGGCCCCGCCGGGATTACCTGTTTAAGCCCCTGCATCAGGCGGCAGCGCAGGACTATGCTCGGATCATGGCCAGCACAGCAGCGGACCAGCGCGTGCGCCAGGTGCAGCGGCGCACCGTTGTGCTCCTGGGGACAGCCCAGGTCTTCGGCGGCATCGGCACCGGGGCAACCGTGTCGATCGGTTCCATCCTGGCCGTGGAATTGTCCGGTTCCAGCGCGTGGGCGGGGGCCGTGGCAACGGTCATGACGCTGGGGGCCGCGGCAGCCGCACTTCCGCTGGCGACGTTGGCCGACCACCGAGGGCGCAGGGCGGGCCAGGTGGCGGGTCTTTCAGCGGCCTTGGCAGGTGCGCTTCTTATGGTCCTGGCCGTCGTGTCCGGGCTCTTTATCCTCCTGGTTCTGGGTGCCGCAGGCATCGGCGTCGGCACTGCGGCCACCCTGCAGGCACGGTTCGCGGCCGTGGACCTTGCAGCCCCCGAACACCGGGGGAGGGCGCTGTCGACGGTGGTCTGGGCCGTGACCGTCGGCGCCGTGACGGGGCCAAACCTCATCCAGCCCGGCACGGTGGTGGGCACGGCACTGGGCCTGCCGCCGGTGGCCGGACCATTCGTCATCGCCGCGGCGGGATTGCTGATTGCCTCCGTGCTGATGTTCGCCGGGCTTCGCCCCGACCCGCTGTTGCTGGCACGCCAGCTCGCGGCTGCGGGAGCCAACACCGCCCAAGACCATGACCCGGCACGCCCGGACGCTGTGGCGGCCGGGCGTTCCGGCGGTTCGCTCATCCGCGGGCTCCATGCCATCAGGGACTCCCGGACGGCGGTCCTGGCGGTGACAGCCGTCGTCGCCGCCCACGCAGTGATGGTGGGCGTGATGTCCATGACGCCGCTGCATCTGCAGCACCTGGTGGAAGGGCCTGCGTTCCACCCAGGGCACGTCGCCGAGGGGGACGTGCTGGTGATCATTGGCTTCACCATCTCGCTGCACATCGCCGGGATGTTCGCCCTGTCGCCGGTCATGGGCTGGCTGACGGACAGGGCCGGCCGGATCGAGACCATCGTGATCGGTTTCGCAGTGTTGGTCGCGGCGGTGGTGGTCGCAGGCCTTGGACAGTCTTCCACCCCCGCTGTTGCGGCAGGCCTTGTCCTGTTGGGCGTTGGCTGGTCGGCTGCGACCATTTCCGGGTCCACGCTGCTGGCCGAAAGCGTGGGACGCGACGCCCGGGTGGCGGTGCAGGGCGTCTCGGACATGCTGATGGGCGCTGCCGGAGCGGCAGCCGGTGCGGTGTCGGGGCTCGTCCTGGGCGCCGCCGGCTACCTCGGCCTGAACCTCATCGGTGCCGCCATCGGTGCCGCGGTGCTGGCGGCGGCCATTCTCGCCCGCGCCTCACGCCGCCGGTCAGCGGCCGCCTGAACGCGCTATCCCCAGCAGGCGGGCAAAGATCCGCTCGCCGTCGTCGGCGATTCCATCGTGATGGAAATCGGCGGTCTCCCACACCTGCAGTCCGCGGACCGCTGCCGCCGTCCGAAGGGAGAGGTCCCGGTCAACGTAGATGTCGTCGGTGTAGACGGCCGCTGCCACGGGAACGGTATTGGCAGCCAGCGCCCGCGAATCGTACAGCGGCTTCCAGTCCCGCTTGGCTGCCAGCAGTTCGGCCACGTCCCGGAGCGGCTGCAAGGCGGGATCCTGCTCGAAGTACCACGGGTACACCATCTCGCCGGTCAGGAGCAGCGGCTCGGCGTCGGGCCTGAACCAGGGGTTTTCACCCAGCATCCGCCACGCGGACCAGTTGGTCGCCTGCCCCTGGCCATAGATGGATTCGTGCATGAGCGCATACAGCGGGTTGGAGCGGCGGGAGACGACGGCCTGGAGCTGTTCCAGGAAGGCATCGGACAGGCGGGGTCCACCGGGAGCGGCGACGAAGGCATCTTCCAGGAGATAGTGGAGGCTGTCCACCCGCGTGTTGCCGCCCAGGAATGCCCCGGCCATCTGGAACCGCTCCACGGTGAGGGGCGCGCCGTCGGGCATGATCTCGGTAGTGGACCGCAGGTGCCGGGCGATCCGTTCCACCGTCTCCCGGTCCTCGGGGTACCAGCCGAAGTATTCCCCGTTCCGGGCGGCGACGCGCTGGAACGTGGCACGGTAGACCTCGTCGGCGCTGCCGGCGAGCGGCGCCAGGCCGCCGGTGATGAGTGCTTCGCGGAGTCCTTCCGGCGCGAAGGAGAGATAGGTCAGGGCGCAAAAGCCGCCGTAGCTTTGGCCGTAGATGGTCCAGGGCGCTGATTCGAGGGCGGCACGGATCAGTTCCGCGTCCGCCACGATCGAATCGGCCCGGAAGTGCTCCAGGTAGGCAGCCTGTGCGGCTGCATCCCCCCGCGCCGGCAGCGTATGCCTGTCGATGGGGGTGGACAGGCCCGTGCCCCGCTGGTCCAGCATCAGGATGCGGAACTCTGCCGCCGCAGCCTTTCCCCAGCCGCCCAGGGAAGCCCACCTGTTGCCGCGGCCGCCAGGACCGCCCTGAAGGAAGAGGAGCCAGGGCAGCGCGGCCGCCGCCTCCTCGCTGTGCGCGGCGGAGACGTATTCGCGGGCGAAAACGGTGATGGTCTCAGCCGCCGGGGCGGAAGGATCATCTGGAGCGAAGTGGTCCAGGGGGACGGTGAACCAGTGTTCGACGGTCCGCATACCCCGGAAGGCGTGGCTGGCGCCAACGCGATGCCTGGCGGCAAGTGCCGCGCTGTGCCGCTCAGCCACGCGCGGCTGCGGGGACGGAGGTGCCGGACTGCGCCCGGCCGAACCGGTCCAGTGCCTGGCCGGTGAGCCGGAAGGTTGACCATCCGTCCATGGGGACGGCGCCGACGCGGCGGTAGAAGTTGATGGACGGCTCGTTCCAGTCCAGCACGCTCCATTCCACCCGCGCGTAGCCGTTCTCGACGGCAATCCCGGCCAAGTGCTGCAGCAGCGCCTTGCCGTGTCCTTCGCCCCGCGCTCCGGGGCTGACGTAGAGGTCCTCCAGGTAGATCCCGTGCACGCCCTCCCAGGTGGAATAGTTCAGGAACCAAAGGGCGAAACCCTGCACTTCACCGGCCGTGTTCTCAGCCATGGCCGCGAACACGCTTGGGTTGTCGCCGAACAAGGCCCGCTCCAGCAGTTCGGGAGTGTTCCGGACGGCGTCCGGTTCCTTCTCGTAATCGGCCAGTTCGTGGATCATCCGGAGAATGGCGGGAACGTCGTGCGGGGTGGCGGGGCGGATAACACTCATTGCTCGAGCTTACCGCCGGTCCCGCGTCAGAGCCGGTTCACGTCCGTCACCCTGACCACGGCGGTCCCGGTGTCGTCCGACTCGGCCAGGTCCACCTCGGCCGAGATCCCCCAGTCGTGGTTGCCTGCCGGGTCGTCGAAGATCTGGCGGACTTTCCACGTGCCGCGCTCCTCGGTGATGATGAGCAGGCCCGGCCCGCGGGCGTCCGGGCCCGTACCGATGTCGTCGTGTTCGTCGAAGTAGTCGTCCAGCGCGTCTTCCCAGCGCTCGGCACCCCACCCGGATCCGGCGTCGAGTTCACCCAGCGCGGCGGCGTCCTCGTCGGCGAACAGTTCCACGCGGCGGAACATCTCGTTGCGCACCATCACCCGGAACGCGCGGATGTTGGAGGTCAACGACGGCGGGGGAGGCGGTGGCGCGTCGTGCGGCGTGGGCGCCGCGCCGGAGGCCAGTTCCTCCCACTCGTCCAGGAGGCTGGAATCCACCTGCCGCACCAGCTCGCCGAGCCAGGCGGTCAGATCCTCAAGGTCTTCCCGCAGCATGTCCTGGGGCACGGTCTGGCGGAGCGCTTTGAAGGCATCGGCCAGGTAGCGCAGCACGATCCCTTCGGAACGGGCCAGGCCGTAGAACTGCACGAATTCGCCGAAATTCATGGCGCGCTCATACATATCGCGGACCACCGACTTCGGCGCGAGCTCAAAGTCGCCCACCCACGGTGCAGCCTTCCGGTACACCTCGAAGGCCTCGCCCAGGATCTCCGCAAGAGGTTGCGGGTAGGTGACCTCGTCCAGCATGGCCATCCGCTGGTCATAGTCGATACCGTCCGCCTTCATGGCGGCCACCGCTTCGCCGCGGGCCTTCTTCTGCTGCGCGGAGAGGATCTGCCGCGGTTTCTCCAAGGTCGCCTCCATCACGGACACAGCGTCCAGGGCGTACGACGGCGACTCCGGGTCGAGGAGGTCCAGCGCCGCGAGGGCGAACGGGGAGAGCGGCTGGTTCAAGGCGAAGTTCGGCTGCAGGTGGACGGTCAGCCGCACGGTGCGGCCGTCAGGTCCCTGTTCTTCCGGCGGGATGCGTTCCACCACCTCGGCGGCCAGGAGTTCCCGGTAAATCCCCAGCGCCTTCTTCATCAGCCGCAGCTGGGACGACCGTGGCTCGTGGTTTTCGGTCAGCAGCCGCCTGGCCGCGGCAAACGGGTCCCCGGGCCGCTCCATCAGGTTCATCAGCATGGCGTGCGTGACGGTGAAACTCGACGTCAGCGGGTCCGGCACGGATTCCACCAACCGTTTGAACGTCGGCTCGCCCCACGAGACGAAACCTTCAGGCGGCTTCTTCTTCACCACCTGGCGCAGCTTCTTCTGGTCATCGCCGAACTTGGCGGTGGCCTTCGCCATCGCCTTCACGTTCTCGATGACGTGCTCGGGTGCCTGCACCACCACGGTCCCGGCGGTGTCGTACCCTGCCCGTCCGGCGCGGCCGGCAATCTGGTGGAACTCGCGTGAGTTGAGCAGCCGGGTCCGGACGCCGTCGTACTTGCTAAGGGCGGTGAGGAGCACTGTCCTGATGGGGACGTTGATGCCGACGCCCAGGGTGTCCGTGCCGCAGATTACCTTCAGCAGACCGGCTTGAGCCAGTTGCTCCACCAGCCGGCGGTACTTGGGCAGCATGCCGGCGTGGTGCACGCCGATTCCGTGGCGCACCAGCCTGTTCAGTGTCTTCCCGAACCCGGCGGCGAACCGGAAGTTGGCAATCAGCTCGGCGATCTTGTCCTTTTCCTCCCGGGTGCACACGTTGATGCTCATCAGGTTCTGGGCGCGGTCGATCGCTTCGAGCTGGCTGAAGTGCACCACATAGACCGGCGCCTGTTTGGTGGAAAGCAACTCTTCCAGCGTTTCGTGGACCGGGCTCTGGTGGTAGTAGTAGTGCAGCGGGATGGGCCGCTCCGCAGAGCTCACGGTGGTGGTGGGCCGGCCCGTCAAGGACGTCAGGCCTTCCTCGAAGCGGGTCACGTCCCCCAGCGTTGCTGACATCAGCAGGAACTGTGCCTGCGGAAGCTCCAGCAGCGGCACCTGCCAGGCCCAGCCGCGCTGCGGGTCCGAGTAGAAGTGGAATTCATCCATGATCACGGCGCCCAGTTCTGCCGCGGAGCCCTCGCGCAGGGCGATGTTGGCGAGGATCTCGGCCGTGCAGCAAATGATGGGGGCGTCCTGGTTCACGCCGGAGTCGCCGGTAATCATCCCCACGTTCTCCGCGCCGAAGATGTCGCAGAGCGCAAAGAACTTTTCCGATACGAGGGCCTTGATGGGCGCCGTGTAATAGCTGCGCCTGCCCTGGGCCATCGCCTGGAAGTGCGCTGCGATGGCTACCAGGGACTTGCCGGATCCGGTGGGCGTGGCCAGGATGACGTTCGCCCCGGTGGCCAGCTCCATGATTGCCTCATCCTGCGCCGGGTAGAGCGCGAGCCCCCGGCTTTCCGTCCACTCCACGAACAGGGTGTAGAGGGCGTCCGGGTCGACGGCGGAGGCCTGGTTGGGGACGGACAGATCGGTCAGCTGGTCAAGGAGTTTCATTGACTTCCACCTTAGTGCCACGTCATGTCCGTGCTCCCGCCCATGGCCGGGTTAGGCTCGGCCTGGCCGTGTGCGCAGCAGAACCTGGAGAACCTCATGAAATGGGACCCCGTCAAGTACGTCCAATTCGGCGATTACCGGAACCGGCCCTTCTTCGACCTCACCGCCCGGATCCTTGCCGGACACCCTGCCAAGGTGGTTGACCTGGGCTGCGGGCCGGGCAACCTGACGGCGACGCTCAGCGACCGCTGGCCCGGGGCCGACGTGGTGGGCGTGGACTCCTCCGCGGAAATGCTGGCCAAGGCTGCACGCCTCGCGCAGGAGCACCCGTCGTTGCGGTTCGAACAGGCCGACATCGCCGAGTGGACGCCCTCGCCGGACACGGACGTCGTGGTCAGCAACGCCGCCCTGCAGTGGGTCCCCGGCCATCAGGACATGCTGCGGGGATGGCTCGCGGCGCTCGGCCCGGGTGCGTGGTTCGCCCTGCAGGTTCCCGGAAATTTCGACGCTCCCTCGCACGCACTGATGCGGGAACTGGCGTCCTCAGCCCCGTGGGCCGACAAGCTTGGCGGGGTGTTGCGTGGCGGGGAGTCCGTGGGGGAGCCGGGGGACTACCTTGGGATCATGCTCGACGCCGGGTACGCCGCGGACGTGTGGGAAACCAGCTACCAGCAGGTCCTTCCCGGGCCGGACCCGGTCCTTGAGTGGGTTCGGGGCACGGGGCTGCGTCCCGTCCTGGCCGCGTTGGCGGAGGATGACGCCAAGCGCTTCGAAGCCGAATACGCCGCAGCACTGCGTGACGCCTATCCGCGGGGACCCCACGGCACCGTCTTCCCGTTCCGCAGGATCTTCGCCGTCGGGCGCAGGGACGGCTGAAACGGGCGACGACTCTTGTTTGATGCATTGGTCACAAGGCGTGACAGCGGCGAAAAGTGATCTGGCTTACAATGTGGTCTGTGGTTTAGGGTCGAGTCGCCGGCCCGCTTCGACCGGGTGCATCTACGGGGGGTATTTTGCTGGTCGGTCTCATCAGGCGGCAACTCGCTGGACAGCAAGCCCAGGTGTGGGCCATCGTGCTGCTCCAGTTGGTCCAGGCAGCGGCCAACCTGCTTCTGCCAACAGTGAACGCGGCGATCATTGACGATGGCATTGTGGCCGGGGATACGGCCGCCATATCCAGGCTGGGCGCGGCGATGGCCGTCATCGCCGTGGTACAGGCGGCGTCCGCCATCGGGGCAGGCTACCTGGGAGCAGTGGTGGCCATGCGGATCGGGCGCCGGCTGCGGGCGGAAGTCTTTGCCCGGATCCAGTCGTTGTCGTCACAGGACGTGGCTCTGTTCGGAACCCAAAGCCTGACCACGCGTGCCACCAACGACACCCAGCAAATCCAGGCATTCGCCGTCCTGGTTTTCACCATGCTCTTTGCCGGACCCGCCATGGGCGTCGGGGGAATCGTCCTGGCCGTGCAGCAGGACGTGGCGCTGTCCGTGGTGGTGATCGTCATCGTTCCGCTGCTCCTGCTGATCATGTACCTGATCGTGCGCCGCCTGATTCCGCTCTACCGGGAGGGCCAGGACCTGCTGGACCGCTCGGGCGGAATCCTGCGCGAACAAATCATCGGCGTGGATGTTATCCGCGCCTTCGTCCGCCAGGATTACGAAGCACGGCGGTTTGCCCGGGCCAACGCCGGACTGACCGCGAACAACCTGCAGTCTGCGCTGCTGGTGGCGGGGATGCTGCCGATGATCATGCTGGTGGTCAACATCAGTTCGGTCGCCGTGGTCTGGTTCGGCGGGCACCGCATCCAGGACGGCCTGATGAACCTCGGCGCCCTCACCGCCTTCATCGCCTACATCATGCAGATCCTGCTGGCCATCATGATGGCCATGTACGTCCTCATGACGGCGCCGCGCGCGGCTGCCTGCGCCGAACGCATCCAGGCTGTCCTGGACACCGAGCCGTCGGTCCGCGACGCGGCGGCCCGGATTCCCGGCGCCGGTAATGGACCAGCCAGGCCGGGCGGCCGGAGTACGGACGCGGGCGCACCGGCACCCGGGCCGGGCCTCCTCCAGTTCCATGGGGTTGGCTTCTGCTACCCGGGAGCTGAAGCGCCGGTGCTCGCAGACATCAGCTTTACCGCAGCACCGGGTACCACCTTGGCGATCGTCGGCTCAACGGGAAGCGGGAAGTCGACGCTGCTGAACCTGATTCCGCGGTTCCTCGACCCCACGGAAGGCCACATCACCGTGGGCGGCCGCGACGTCCGGGAGATGCCCCTGGACCTTTTGCGCGGAGCCATGGGGATCGTGCCGCAGAACTCCCACCTCTTCACCGGAACCATTGCGGATAACCTGCGGCTGGGTGCGCCGGAGGCCACCGACGAGGAACTGTGGGCGGCCCTGGAGACGGCGCAGACCATGCGGTTCATGCGCGACCTCCCGTTGGGTCTTGCCACGCCGGTGGGGCAGGGCGGCGCAAGCCTGTCGGGCGGGCAGCGCCAGAGGCTGTGCATTGCCCGGGCACTGTTGCGCCAGGCGCCCCTCTACCTTTTCGACGACAGCTTCTCCGCCCTCGACTACCGCACCGACACCAGGCTGAGGCTGGCGCTGGACCAGGTTTTGGCGGCCGCCACGGTGGTCGTGGTTGCTGAACGCCTGTCCGCCGTCGAGGACGCAGACCTCATCCTGGTGCTCGACGACGGCCGGCTCGCCGCCCAGGGAACGCACACGGAGCTGTTGCAGGACTCGGCCACCTACCGGGAAATCGCCGAGTCCCAGCTCGCGCTGGACGGCCCCCTGTGACGGCGGCCGGCGAAGCCGTGGCTGCTGCCCACTCCTTCCGGCCCACCGCGGCGAGGCTCCTTGGCCTCCTCCGCCCTTTCCGGCTGCGGGTCCTGGGCGCCGTCGGCGCCACGTGCGCCTTCGCCGGCCTCAACGTTGCCGCTCCCAAGTATCTTGGTGACGCCACGGACCTGGTGGTGGACGGCGTCGCCCAAGGCAGCCTGGACCAGCGCCTCGGCACCCTGCTCGCGGTTGTAGCCGGCATGTACGTGCTCGCCTCACTGTTCAACTGGATCCAGGGGGCGCTGACGGCCCGTGCCGTCCAGGGCCTCATGTTCAGGCTCCGCGCCTCGGTGGAGGACAAGCTGCACCGCCTGCCGTCCACCTACTTCCGGGAGCGGTCCCGGGGCGACGTCCTCAGCCGCGCCACGAACGACATCGACAACATTGCCCAGGCCCTGAACCAGGTCTTGACCCAACTGATCGTCTCCGTCCTCATGCTGTGCGGCTCGCTGGCCATGATGCTGTGGATCTCGCCGCTGCTCGCCGCCATTGCCGTTGCCACCGTCCCGGTCTCGACGTGGATCACCGTGCTGGTGGCTCGCCGCTCGCAGGAGCATTTCGCCAGCCAATGGAAGGAGACCGGCGAGCTCAACGCGCACGTGGAGGAATTCATCAGCGGCCACGAGGTGGTCAAGGCCTTTGGCTGGCAGGAGCAGGCTGCGGGAGTGTTCGGCCAGAGCAACGCACGGCTGGCCCGGGCCGGCCGCAAGGCCCAGTTTTCCGCGGGCGTGGTCCAGCCGCTGATGGTCCTGATGTCCAACCTCAACTACATTGCGGTGGCGGTCGTGGGAGCCCTGCAGATCCTGTCCGGGTCCATGACCATTGGCGGGGTCCAGGCGTTCATCCAGTTCAGCCGGCTGTTCACCCAGCCCGTGGGGCAGATTGGCGGCCTGCTCAGCGTCATGCAGTCCTGTGCGGCGTCGGCTGGAAGAGTCTTCGCACTCCTGGACGCGGTGGAGGACCCCCCGGAACCGGCCGGCACGGCACCGGCCGGGCCGGTTGCCGGCCGCATCGTTTTCGATGGTGTCACGTACCGCTACCCGGGTTCGGTCCCCGCGGTCCGCGACCTCACCTTCACGGTTGATCCG
This sequence comes from Arthrobacter sp. 135MFCol5.1, assembly GCF_000374865.1. GTDB lineage: Bacteria > Actinomycetota > Actinomycetes > Actinomycetales > Micrococcaceae > Arthrobacter. The sequence continues at coordinate 88,412 of NZ_KB895454.1, forward strand.
GGGCAGGCGGTGGCCATCGTGGGACACACCGGCGCCGGCAAGAGCACCGTGGTGAACCTGCTGATGCGTTTCCTCGAGCCTTCCTCGGGCCGGATCTCCATTGGCGGGCAGGACATCTCCTCCGTTCCCCGCGACCAGCTGCGCTCCCGGTTCGGCGTGGTTCCGCAGGATGCCTGGCTGTTCGCCGGGACCATCCGGGAAAATATCGCCTATGGCCTTCCGGAGGCTTCGGACCATGCCGTCGTCGCCGCCGCGGAGGCCACCCATGCCGACCGTTTCATCCGGTCCCTGCCCCACGGCTACGGTACCGTACTGGAAAACGGCGGCGAGCCCCTCAGCCAAGGACAGCGGCAGCTCATCACGATAGCCAGGGCGCAGCTGGCCGGACGCTCGGTGCTGGTCCTGGACGAGGCCACCAGCTCGGTGGATTCCAGGACCGAGCTCCTGATCCGCCAGGCGATGCAACGGCTCCGGAACGGCCGGACCAGTTTCATCATCGCCCACCGTTTGTCCACGGTCCGGAACGCTGATCTAATTCTGGTCATGGACCATGGACGCATCGTTGAGCAGGGAACGCACGAGAGCCTCCTGGCCGCCAACAGCTACTACGCCGCGCTCTACAACGCACAGTTCGCCGCCCGTGACGGCCGCGCCGGTGTCCTGGAGGGTGGCCTGTGAGCGCCCCGGCGGACTTCCCCGGCGCCTGGCGGCCGAATCCCGCCAGCACCGTGGCGCTGTTCGAGCAACTGCGGCTGCAGGTCATCCACCTTGCTGACAACGGCGCGCTTGCCCCGGGCACCAGGCTCCCGGCCGTGCGTGCCCTGGCGGAAAAGCTCGACGTCGCCCCGCACACCGTGGCCAGGGCTTACAAGGAGCTCGAAGCCGCGGGGATTGTAGCCACCCGCGGGCGGAATGGCACGGTGGTTTCGGCGCGGGATGAGAGGCTCGGCGGCTTGGCCGCCGCCGCGGCGGCGTACGCGGACGTGGCCAAGGCGCAGGGGGCCAGCTTCGCGGAGGCCGTCAAGCTGCTGGCGGCCGCCTACGATGTTCCCTGAGGGCGGAACCGCGCATGTTCGAAGAAGTTTTCGATTAGCATTATGGGGTGCCTAAAGCCGTAGCTGAAGAAACCTCTGCCCCCGCCTCCTCCTTCACCGCCGCCCCCGCTGCCGTCCCGCAGCGCCCGGACCTCTCCAGGCTCGTCGTGAAGGGCGCGCGGGAGCACAACCTGCGCAACGTGGACCTGGACCTGCCCCGTGACGCCATGATTGTCTTCACAGGCCTCTCCGGATCCGGAAAGTCGTCCCTGGCGTTCGACACCATCTTTGCCGAAGGCCAGCGCCGCTACGTCGAATCGCTCTCCGCCTACGCGCGCCAGTTCCTGGGCCAGGTGGACAAACCCGATGTCGACTTCATCGAAGGGCTGTCTCCGGCGGTCTCCATCGACCAGAAGTCCACCAGCAAGAACCCGCGGTCCACCGTGGGCACCATCACCGAAATCTACGACTACATGCGCCTGTTGTGGGCACGTGTCGGCAGGCCGCACTGCCCCGTGTGCGGTGAGCCGGTATCCAAGCAGACGCCGCAGCAGATTGTGGACCAGCTCCTGGAACTCGCAGACGGAACCCGATTCCAGGTCCTGGCGCCGGTGGTGCGCGGCCGCAAGGGCGAGTTCGTTGACCTTTTCAAAGAGCTCAGCGCCAAGGGCTACTCCCGTGCGCGGGTGGACGGCAACCTGGTCCAGTTGAGCGATCCGCCCAAGCTGGGCAAGCAATTCAAGCACACCATAGAGGTAGTGGTGGACCGCCTCGTGGTCAAGGAAGGCATCAGCCAGCGGCTCACCGACTCCATCGAGACGGCCCTGGGGCTGGCGGAAGGCCGCGTCCTGGCCGAGTTCGTGGATCTTGACGCCGACGATCCCGGACGGATCCGGGCTTTCTCCGAGAACCTCGCCTGCCCCAACGAGCACCCGCTGGCCATCGACGAGATCGAGCCCCGCTCGTTCTCCTTCAACAACCCCTTCGGTGCCTGCGCGGCCTGCAGCGGCATCGGTACCCGGCTGGAGGTGGACGAGGAACTGATCGTTCCCAACCCGGAACTCTCGCTCTCCGAAGGCGCCATCGCGCCATGGTCCCTGGGAACCGCCACCACCGAATACTGGAACCGTCTCCTGGAAGGCCTCGCCAAGGAAGTGGGCTTCTCCATGGCCACGCCGTGGGAGAAGCTCGGCAAGGACGTCCGCCAGACCATCCTGCACGGCAAGGACCACAAGGTGGTGGTGCAGTACCGGAACCGGTTCGGCCGGGAACGCAAATACAGCACCGGCTTCGAGGGTGCCATCCAGTACGTCCACCGCAAGCATGGCGAGACCGATTCCGACTGGGCCCGCGACCGCTACGAAGAATACATGCGCCAGGTCCCATGCCCTTCCTGCAACGGTGCCCGGCTCAACCCGGCCTCGCTCTCGGTCCTCATCAACGGCAAGTCCATCGCCGAAGTAGCGGCACTGCCCATGCGGGACTGTGCGGAGTTCCTGAACACCCTGGTCCTCACCGGACGTGAAGCGCAGATCGCGCACCAGGTCCTCAAGGAGATCCAGGCGCGGCTTACCTTCCTGCTGGATGTGGGCCTCGAATACCTTAACCTCGAGCGCCCCTCAGCCACCCTCTCCGGCGGCGAAGCACAGCGCATCAGGCTCGCCACCCAGATCGGGTCCGGCCTGGTGGGCGTGCTGTACGTCCTGGACGAGCCCTCCATCGGCCTGCACCAGCGCGACAACCGCCGGCTCATCGAAACCCTCACCCGGCTCCGCGACATGGGCAACACCCTCATCGTGGTTGAGCATGACGAGGACACCATCCACGTGGCTGACTGGATCGTGGACATCGGACCGGGCGCAGGAGAACACGGTGGCCAGGTGGTGCACTCCGGAACCTACAAGGAGCTGCTGGAAAACAAGCAATCCCTGACCGGCGACTACCTGTCCGGCCGCAAGGCCATCGCCGTGCCCAAAAAGCGCCGGAAGTACGACAAAAAGCGCGAAATCAAAGTGGTGGGCGCCCGGGAGAACAATCTCGTCAACGTCGACGCAGCCTTCCCGCTGGGACTCTTTACTGCGGTGACCGGCGTGAGCGGTTCCGGTAAGTCCACGCTCGTCAACGAAATCCTCTACAAGGTGCTCGCCAACAAGATCAACGGCGCCAAGCAGGTGGCTGGCCGGCACAAGACCGTCCAGGGCCTCGAGCACCTGGACAAGGTGGTCCACGTGGACCAGAGCCCCATCGGCCGCACCCCCCGATCCAACCCGGCCACGTACACGGGAGTGTTCGACAACATCCGCAAGCTCTTCGCGGAGACCACCGAAGCCAAGGTTCGCGGCTACCTGCCGGGCCGGTTCTCCTTCAACGTCAAGGGCGGCCGCTGCGAAGCATGCTCCGGTGACGGCACGCTGAAAATCGAAATGAACTTCCTGCCTGACGTGTACGTCCCCTGCGAGGTCTGCCACGGTGCCCGTTACAACCGGGAAACGCTGGAAGTCCACTACAAGGGCAAGACCATCGCCGACGTCCTCAACATGCCCATCGAGGAGGGCGCCGAGTTCTTCGCGGCATTCTCGCCCATCGCCCGCCACCTGAACACCCTGGTGGATGTCGGACTGGGCTATGTGCGGCTGGGCCAGCCCGCCACCACGTTGTCCGGCGGTGAAGCGCAGCGCGTCAAACTCGCGGCCGAGCTGCAGAAGCGGTCCAACGGGCGCAGCATCTACGTCCTGGACGAGCCCACCACGGGGCTGCACTTTGAGGACATCCGCAAGCTCCTCATGGTCCTCCAAGGGCTGGTGGACAAGGGCAACACGGTGATCACCATCGAGCACAACCTGGACGTCATCAAGAGTGCGGACTGGCTCGTGGACCTCGGGCCCGACGGCGGTTCGGGTGGCGGCCAGATCGTCGCGGCGGGAACGCCGGAGCAGGTCGCCAAGTCCAGCACCAGCCATACGGGGAAGTTCCTGGCAGAAATACTGGGCTGACCAGCAGCGGAATCTGTCCGGAAATATTCCTGTACGGGAATGCGAGTTTCAGGCACTCGCGCTGTCGTGAGAAACTAACCCGGTGACTTCAACAACAGTGCCCGTGATCTTTGACCTGGACGGCACTCTTGTCGACCCGGCCGGTGGAATAACAGAAGGCATTGCATCGGCCCTCCGCGGGCTGGGGCTGCCGGTGCCCGCCCAGGACCTGCTGGATGCGATGATCGGCCCCAAATTGAGCGACTCACTGCTCAACGTAGCGAAGGTGCCGGCGGACCGCCTTGAAGAGGTGGTCCGCCGCTACCGGGAACACTACGTCTCCACCGGAATCGCCCAGAGCAGGCTGTACCCCGGAATCCAGGAAATCCTCGAATCCTTCGCAGCGGCCGGACGGCCCGTTGCCGTGGCCACCCAGAAGCCGCAGCGCCTTGCGCACACCGTACTGGCACACCACGGCATCGACGGCTTCTTCCACGGCATCCACGGGTCCGCCGACGACGAAGCTGCCGTGGACGGCGTTCCGCTGGGCAAGACCCAGATCATTGCCGCAGCCCTGCGGGACCTGGATACCGAACACGCCATCATGGTGGGGGACCGGGCACAGGACGTTTCGGGAGCGATTGCCAACGGCCTGGACTGTATTGGCGTGGCCTGGGGATTCGCGCCAGACGGCGAACTTGAAGAGGCCGGGTCGGTCGCCGTCGTCAGCACTGGTGAGGAACTGGTCACAGTCATCGAACGGCTGCAAGCCGTCCACACCGCGGCCATGAGCGGGGTGAGCAACAATGGAAATGTTTGATGCCGTCCGCTGGACGACGCGGAACCTCATCTCCGGCACCTGCCGCCCCACCGTCGTCGGCCTGGACAATGTCCCCTCCGACGGCCCTTTCATCGTGGCCCCCAACCACCTGTCGTTCTTTGACAGTGTGATCGTCCAGGCGCTGATGCCCCGCCCGGTCGCGTTCTTCGCCAAGGCCGAGTACTTCACCACCGGAGGCGTCAAAGGCAAGGTCATGAAGGCGTTCTTCGAATCCGTGGGTTCCATCCCCGTGGAGCGCGGCGAACAGGCAGCCAGCGTCCAGGCGCTCAAGACACTCCTGGACATCCTTGAGTCCGGCCGCGGCATCGGCATCTACCCTGAGGGCACCCGGTCCCGCGACGGCATCCTGTACCGCGGACGCACCGGCGTCGGCTGGCTCGCGCTGACCACCGGGGCACCGGTCATTCCGGTGGGCCTGATCGGGACCGAAAAACTCCAGCGGGCCGGCGAAAAGGGTGTCAGGCCACAGCATTTCACCATGAAGGTGGGGGAGCCGCTGTACTTCGATAAGACCGGCCCGGACCACTCGCTGCCCGCGCGCCGTGAGGTCACGGACCGGATCATGGACGCGATCGCTGCCCTGACCGGCCAGGAGCGCTCCACCAGCTACAACCAGAGCAAGTCCGCCGAGTAGCCGTGCTGGCGCAGATGCCCGGCGCGCCTTAGTAGACTTGATAGGTGGCAAATCCAGCAAGTTACCGGCCCAAAACCGGTGAAATCCCCACCAACCCGGGCGTCTACCGGTTCCGTGACCCGCATGGGCGGGTGATTTACGTGGGAAAGGCGAAGAGCCTCCGGTCCCGCCTGAACTCATACTTTGCCAACCCGGCGGGCCTGTTGCCGAAAACCTACGCCATGGTCCACGCGGCCAGCAGCGTCGAGTGGACCGTGGTGGGCAGCGAACTGGAATCGCTGCAGCTTGAGTACACCTGGATCAAGGAATTCAAGCCCCGGTTCAATGTCGTGTTCCGGGACGACAAGACCTACCCCTACCTCGCCGTCACCATGGGCGAAAAATACCCCAGGGTCCAGGTCATGCGCGGGGACAAGCGGAAGGGTACCCGCTACTTCGGGCCCTACACCGCCGGTGCCATCCGCGAAACCATGGACACCCTGCTGCGCGTCTTCCCTGTGCGCAGCTGCAGTGCCGGCGTCTTCAAACGGGCCGAAGCCAGCGGCCGCCCGTGCCTGCTGGGCTACATCGACAAATGTTCCGCACCTTGCGTGGGCCGGATCTCGCCGGACGACCACAGGGCGCTGGCCGACGACTTCTGCGCCTTCATGGGCGGCGAGGCCAAACGGTTCATCAACAAGTTGGAAAAGCAGATGGCCGACGCCGTGGCGAAACTGGACTACGAACACGCCGCGCGGCTGCGCGACGACATCGCCGCCCTGCGCAAAGTCTTCGAACGCAACGCCGTGGTGCTGTCCGAAGACACCGACGCCGACGTCTTCGCCCTGCACGAGGACGAGCTCGAAGCCGCAGTCCAGGTGTTCCACGTCCGGGGCGGCCGGATCCGCGGGCAACGCGGCTGGGTGGTGGAAAAGGTGGAGGACTTCACCACCCCGGACCTCGTGGAGCACCTGCTCCAGCAGGTCTACGGCGAAGACGGCGAGACCCACGGCAGGCTGCCGCGCGAGGTCCTGGTCCCTGTCGCACCCAGCAACGCGGAGGACCTCGCCACCTGGCTTGGCGGCATCCGCGGGGCCAAAGTGGACATCCGCGTCCCGCAGCGCGGAGACAAGGCGGCGCTGATGTCCACCGTGCGAGAAAATGCCGAGCACGCGCTCAAGCTCCACAAAACCCGGCGTGCCGGTGACATCACCGTCAGGTCGCAGGCACTCCAGGAACTGCAGGAAGCCCTTGACCTGCCCGTTCCGCTGCTCCGGATCGAATGCTTCGACGTTTCGCACGTCCAGGGGACCAACGTGGTGGCCTCCATGGTGGTGGTGGAGGACGGCCTGCCCAAGAAGTCCGATTACCGCAAGTTCTCCATCACCGGGCCTGCCGCCTCCGACGACACGGCGGCCATGCATGACGTCCTGACCCGGCGTTTCCGCCATTACCTGCAGGACAAGTCCGCACAGGTGGATGAATCCCTCCTTGCCGCGGATGGGAAAGACCCCGTGGCCGGGGACGCAGTGCTGGACACCACCACGCCGGCGCCCAAGGCCAAATTCGCCTACCCGCCGAACCTTGTGGTGGTGGACGGCGGCCAGCCGCAGGTGAACGCGGCAGCGCGCGCCCTGGCCGAGCTGGGCATCGATGACGTCTACGTGGTGGGCCTGGCCAAACGGCTGGAGGAAGTATGGCTGCCGGACAGCGATTTTCCGGTGATCCTGCCCCGAACTTCCCAAGGCCTGTACCTGCTGCAGCGGATCCGTGACGAGGCCCACCGCTTTGCCATCACCTTTCACCGGCAAAAGCGCGGCAAGGCCATGACCGTCTCCGCGCTTGACGCCGTCCCGGGCCTGGGCGCGTCCAAACGGAAGGCCCTGCTGGCGCATTTCGGTTCGGTCAAGGGCGTCAAGGCCGCCACCGTGGAAGAGCTCTCCGAAGCCAAGGGGATCGGACCCGCCTTGGCCGGCGCCATCGTGAACCACTTCGCCACCGGCACGGACGACGCCGTGTCCGTCCCGGCAATTAACATGGCCACCGGCGAAATCATTGAAACTTAGCTAGGGTAAGTGACGGGGCGGCGCCACTGCGGCGGCCCCTGGCACAACAACGAAACGGGGCGGACTTCATGGCAGACACGACGGCGGGATCCGAGGACGGGCAGGACGGGCTGGAGACAGTCAAGCCGCTCGAAGCGGAGCTGCTGGTGGTCACCGGAATGTCCGGCGCCGGGCGGAGCACCGCCGCCGACGCGTTGGAGGACCACGGCTGGTATGTCGTGGAGAACCTGCCGCCGCAGATGCTCGGCACCCTGGCCGAACTCGTCTCGCACGCTCCCCAGTCCATTCCCCGGCTCGCGGTGGTCATCGATGTCCGCAGCAAGGGACTCTTCGCCGACATCCGGTCCGCTCTGGGCGCACTCGCCGCCAGCGGGGTCACCTTCCGGGTGCTGTTCCTGGACGCCAGCGACAACGTCCTGGTCCGGCGCTTCGAACAGGGCCGCCGCCCCCACCCGCTCCAGGGCGGGGGCCGCATCCTTGACGGCATCGCCGCGGAACGCGAGCTGCTGCAGGAGCTGCGCGACAGCTCGGACGTCGTGCTCGATACCTCCAATTACAACGTCCACGGACTCGCCACGGCCATTACGGAGCTGTTCAGCGAAACCGGTCCCGTGGCCCTGCGCCTGAACGTCATGAGCTTCGGCTTCAAGTACGGCCTCCCGGTGGACGCCAACTACGTGGCCGACGTGCGGTTCATTCCCAACCCGCACTGGGTGCCCCAGCTGCGCCCCCTGACCGGCCTGGACAAGGACGTCAGTGACTACGTGCTTGAGGCAGAAGGGGTCAAGAACTTCGTGGACCGCTACGTCCTCGCGCTGGAGCCCGTGTTGGAGGGATATCGGCGGGAAAACAAGCACTACGCCACGATCGCCGTTGGCTGCACCGGCGGCAAGCACCGCTCCGTCGCGGTCGCCGTCGAGCTTTCCAAGAAGCTCGCCCAGTACCCGCGCGTCACCGTGACCACCGCGCACCGGGATCTGGGCCGCGAATAATGGCCCTTTTCACCGGCGCCCTGCCCCTGGTGCCACCGGCCGGCGGTACGTCGCCCGGCCAGGACAAGGGCCCCAACGTTGTAGCACTGGGCGGCGGACACGGCCTCGCGGCCTCCTTGTCGGCCCTGCGCCTGCTCACCTCCGAGCTCACCGCAATTGTCACCGTGGCGGACGACGGCGGCTCGTCCGGGCGCCTGCGCGAGGAGTACGGCGTGCTCCCGCCCGGCGACCTCCGCATGGCCCTGTCCGCCCTGTGCGACGATACCGACTGGGGCCGCACCTGGCGCGACGTCATGCAACACCGGTTCCGCGCCGGCAAAGGCCCGGGCGGTTCCCTCGATGAACACGCCATGGGCAACCTGCTGATCGTCACCCTGTGGGAACTGCTGGGCGACGCCGTCGCCGGACTCAAGTGGGCCGGTGCGCTGCTGGGCGCCCGTGGCCAGGTGCTGCCCATGTCCACCGTCCCGCTCACGATCGAAGGCGACGTCCGCGTCACCACCCCCGGCGGCGGAACGGGGCTGGAGACCATCCACGGGCAGGCGCGCTGCGCCGTCGCCGGGTCGCTCGAAGAAGTCCGGCTCCTGCCGAAATCGGCGCCCGCCTGCACGGAGGCCCTGACGGCGATCGAGCTGGCGGACTGGGTGGTCCTGGGCCCGGGGTCCTGGTACACCTCGGTCCTGCCGCACCTGCTGCTGCCCGAGATGCGCCAGGCACTGTGCAGCACGCCGGCCAAGCGCTGCCTGACCATGAACCTTGCCACCGATACCAAAGAAACGTCGGGCATGAGCGCCGCCGACCATCTCCACGTCCTCCGGCGCTACGCTCCGGAGTTCAGCGTGGACGTGGTCCTCGCCGATCCCGCTTCAGTACCCGACCGGCAGGAGTTCGAGAAGGCCGCCGCCATGATTGGAGCGGAGGTGGTCTTGGGTAAAGTAGGGGCGTCGGGACGCCGCCCAGTCCACGAGCCACTGCGGCTGGCCACGGCGTACCAGGACATTTTTGGGAACAGTTAGGAAGGTGCCATGGCACTGACAGCATCAGTCAAAGAAGAACTGTCCCGTCTGGACATCAAGAAGTCATCAGTGCGCAAGGCGGAAGTCTCCGCCATGCTCCGGTTCGCCGGGGGACTGCACATCATCTCCGGCCGGATCGTCATCGAAGCGGAAGTGGACCTGGCGTCCACGGCCCGCCGGCTCCGCGCCGCCATCGCCGAAGTCTACGGACACCAGAGCGAAATCATCGTGGTCTCGGCCGGTGGACTGCGCCGCGCCAGCCGCTACGTGGTCCGTGTGGTCCGCGACGGCGAAGCACTGGCCCGGCAGACCGGCCTGCTGGACGGCCGGGGCCGCCCGGTGCGGGGGCTGCCGTCCGCCGTCGTCAACGGCTCGGCGGCCGATGCCGAAGCCGTATGGCGCGGGGCGTTCCTGGCCCACGGCTCACTGACGGAACCGGGACGGTCGTCCTCGCTGGAGGTCACCTGCCCGGGGCCCGAATCGGCCCTCGCCCTGGTCGGGGCGGCCCGCCGCCTGGACATCCAGGCCAAGGCGCGTGAGGTCAGGGGAGTGGACCGCGTGGTCATCCGCGACGGCGACACCATCGCGGCGCTGCTGACCCGGATGGGCGCCCACGACGCGTTGATGGTCTGGGAAGAACGCCGCATGCGCAAGGAAGTCCGTGCAACGGCCAACCGACTCGCCAACTTCGACGACGCCAACCTGCGCCGTTCCGCGCAGGCCGCGGTGGCCGCAGGCGCCCGGGTGGACCGGGCCCTGGAGATCCTCGGCGACGACGTTCCGGACCACCTGAAATACGCCGGGGAACTGCGCGTGGCGCACAAACAGGCCAGCCTGGACGAACTGGGCCGGCTGGCCGACCCCGTGATGACCAAGGACGCGATTGCCGGCCGGATCCGCCGGCTCCTGGCCATGGCGGACAAACGCGCCCTTGACCTGGGCATTCCCGGAACCGACGCCAATGTGACGCCGGAAATGCTGGACGAGTAAGCGCCCCATAGAATCAAAAAGATTCCGGGCGCCAGACGCCCGGATGCACAATCCGAGAGTCACCAACCGGACCGCGTGTCCACGATATTGGAGGATTTTGTGACTGAGTACGTATTGCCCGAACTCAAGTACGACTACGCCGCCCTTGAGCCGCACATCTCTGCGCGGATCATGGAGCTGCACCACAGCAAGCACCACGCAGCCTATGTCACCGGCGCCAACAACGCACTGGCTCAGCTTGCCGAAGCACGGGAAAAGGGCGACTTCGCCAACATCAACCGTCTCTCCAAGGACCTCGCGTTCCACACCGGCGGCCACATCAACCACTCGGTCTTCTGGAACAACCTGTCCCCGGACGGCGGCGACAAGCCCGAAGGCGAGCTGGCAGCTGCCATCGACGACGCGTTCGGTTCCTTCGATGCGTTCCGCGCCCAGTTCAGCGCCGCGGCACTGGGCCTGCAGGGCTCGGGCTGGGGCTTCCTGGCCTACGAACCCATCGGTGGAAACCTGGTCATCGAGCAGCTGTACGACCAGCAGGGGAACGTTGCCTTGGGCACCACGCCGCTGCTGATGCTGGACATGTGGGAGCACGCCTTCTACCTGGACTACGTCAACGTCAAGGCCGACTACGTCAAGGCATTCTGGAACATCGTCAACTGGGCCGACGTCGCCCAGCGCTTCGAGGCTGCACGCGCCAACGCCACGGGACTCATCACCCTCCCGTAGTGAGCTGCGTTATACATCGATGTAACAAACTTCACATTCTGACTTAAACCGGCCGGGATGTGGATGGTCCGCCCCCGCACTTGCGGGGGCGGACCCAGTTAAACGTAAGATGGGTCACGGAAGGCGGTTAGCCTTCAGCAATGAGGCTGGTCGCCCTCCGTGTTAATCATCTCTGCCCAATGGCGTGCGGGATCTGTTAGTTGGCTTGAACGCCCGCTCAACTAGTAGTGCTTCTCAAAGCACCAAGGAGACTGTAAAAGTGACGACCCGTATTGGTATCAACGGCTTCGGCCGCATTGGCCGCAACTACTTCCGCGCAGCACTTGCACAAGGCGCGGACCTGGAGATCGTTGCCGTCAACGACCTCACCAGCCCCGAAGCCCTGGCCCACCTGTTCAAGTACGACTCCGTCGGCGGACGCCTGAAGGAGACCATCGAGGTCAAGGACGGCAACATCGTCGTCAACGGCAACGTCGTCAAGGTCCTGGCCGAACGCGATCCCGCCAAGCTCCCCTGGGGCGAACTGGGCGTGGACATCGTGATCGAATCCACCGGGTTCTTCACCAAGGCAGCAGACGCCCAGAAGCACATCGATGCAGGCGCCAAGAAGGTCCTGATCTCAGCTCCGGCCTCGGACGAAGACATCACCATTGTGATGGGCGTCAACGACAAGCTCTACGACAACGCCACGCACAACATCATCTCCAACGCCTCCTGCACCACCAACTGCCTCGGCCCGCTGGCCAAGGTGGTCAACGACGAATTCGGCATTGAGCGTGGACTCATGACCACCGTGCACGCCTACACCGCGGACCAGAACCTGCAGGACGGCCCGCACAAGGACCTGCGCCGTGCGCGTGCTGCGGCCATCAACATGGTCCCCACCTCCACCGGCGCCGCCAAGGCAATCGGCCTTGTCCTCCCCGAGCTCAAGGGCAAACTGGACGGTTACGCCATCCGCGTCCCCGTGCCCACCGGCTCCGCCACCGACCTCACCGTCACCGTCTCCCGCGAGACCACCGTGGAGGAAGTCAACGCCGCCCTCAAGCGCGCCTCGGAGTCCGAGGAACTGCAGGGCTTCCTGACCTACACGGACGAGCCCATCGTCTCCTCCGACATCGTTGGCGACCCCGCGTCCTCGATCTTCGACGCCGGCCTGACCAAGGTCATCGGCAACCAGGTCAAGGTTGTTTCCTGGTACGACAACGAATGGGGCTACTCCAACCGCCTCGTCGACCTCACGGAGCTCGTGGCATCCAAGCTGGGCTAGGGTTAGACACATGACATCTCACACCCTCAACGAACTGATCGCTGAAGGTGTCCGCGGGCGGTACATTCTGGTTCGAAGTGACCTGAATGTGCCGCTCGACGGCTCTACAGTCACTGACGACGGCCGCATCAAGGCCTCACTTCCAGTGCTGTCAAAGCTCACGGACGCCGGTGCCCGCGTGCTGGTAACAGCCCACCTCGGACGCCCCAAGGGCGCCCCGGAGGACAAGTATTCCCTTCGCCCCGCCGTGGACCGCCTCGCCGAGCTGGCGGACTTCAAGGTCACCCTGGCAGCTGACACCGTGGGTGGTGCCGCCAAGGAGGCTGCTGCCGCCCTGCAGGACGGCGAAGTGCTGGTCCTGGAGAACGTCCGCTTCGACTCCCGGGAGACCAGCAAGGACGACGCCGAACGCGGCGCCTTCGCCGACGAACTCGTGGCACTCACCGGAGACAACGGCGCTTACGTGGACGATGCCTTCGGCGCCGTCCACCGCAAGCACGCCAGCGTCTATGACGTCGCCACCCGGTTGCCGTCATACCAGGGCGACCTGGTCCGTACGGAGGTGGAAGTCCTTCGGAAGCTGACCACCGACACCCAGCGTCCCTACGTCGTGGTGCTCGGCGGTTCCAAGGTCTCCGACAAGCTTGCGGTCATTGACAACCTGCTTGGCAAAGCCGACACCATCCTGGTGGGCGGCGGCATGCTGTTCACCTTCCTGGCAGCGTCCGGTCACAAGGTGGGCTCCAGCCTCCTGGAGGAAGACCAGATCCCCGTGGTCCAGGACTACCTCAAGCGGGCCGCGGATGCGGGTACCGAGTTTGTCGTGCCCACGGACGTCGTGGTGGCAGAGAAGTTTGCTGCCGACGCCGCGCACGAAACGGTGCCGGCGGAGGCCATCGAAGGCAGCAGCTTCGGTGCCAGCGGCATCGGCCTGGATATCGGCCCCAACACCGCTGCCGCGTTCGCGGAGCGCATCAAGGGAGCCCGCACGGTCTTCTGGAACGGTCCCATGGGCGTCTTCGAATTCGAGGCGTTCTCCGCCGGCACCCGCGCCATCGCGCAGGCGCTGACGGAAACCGGGGGTTTCACCGTCGTGGGCGGCGGCGACTCCGCGGCTGCGGTGCGTACGCTGGGATTCGCAGACGACCAGTTCGGCCATATTTCCACTGGCGGCGGTGCAAGCCTGGAATACCTTGAAGGCAAGGAGCTTCCCGGCCTCAGCGTCCTGGACCGGTAGCACAACTGCCACAGCAGTATCGGACTGAACAGTCCTCCGGCCGGCAGGTTGCCCGCGGCAGCCTGCCGGCCGCACACATATCAAGACTTTTATGGAGATCACGTGACTACGTCAACGAACGGCGCCTTCGACCGCAAGCCCTTCATCGCGGGCAACTGGAAAATGAACATGGACCACGTGCAGGGCATCACCCTCCTGCAGAAGCTGGCCTGGACCCTCTCCGATGCCAAGCACGACTACAGCCGGGTCGAGGTCGCCGTTTTCCCGCCATTCACGGACCTCCGCGGCGTCCAGACTCTGGTCCAGGGCGATGACCTGCAGGTGGCCTACGGCGGCCAGGACCTTTCCCAGTTCGACTCCGGAGCCTACACCGGCGACATCTCCGGCCAATTCCTCGCCAAGCTTGGCTGCACCTACGTCCTGGTGGGCCACAGCGAACGCCGTACCATCCACAACGAGTCCGACGACGTCCTGAACGCCAAGGTCAAGGCGGCTTTCAAGCATGGGGTCACTCCGGTCCTGTGCGTCGGGGAGGGCCTGGAAATCCGCCAGGCGGGAACCCATGTGGAACACACGCTCCAGCAGCTCCGCGCCGGAGTTGCAGGGCTCACCAACGACCAGGCCGCCGAACTGGTGGTCGCCTACGAGCCCGTCTGGGCGATTGGCACCGGCGAGGTCGCGGGCCCCGAGGATGCGCAGGAAATGTGCGCTGCGATCCGGGCGGAGCTCGGCAGCCTCTTCGGTGCGGACGTTGCCGCCAAGACCCGCCTGCTGTACGGCGGTTCGGTCAAGGCCAACAATGCCGCCGCCATCCTGCAGGAGCGCGACGTGGACGGGGTCCTGGTGGGCGGTGCCAGCCTTGATCCTGCCGAGTTTGCTAATATTGTCAGGTTCGAGAGCCACCTGGTCACGGACTAGTCCGGCGCCAGTACAAACTCCCGCCATCCCAACTTCCGAAAGGCCGTCGTGGACGTTCTTCATGTCATCCTGCAGATCCTCCTGGGCATCACCAGCCTCCTGCTGACGCTGCTGATCCTCTTGCACAAGGGTCGCGGCGGCGGGCTTTCCGACATGTTCGGCGGCGGCATGAGCTCGGGCCTGAGCTCCTCCGGGGTAGCCGAACGAAACCTCAACCGTTTCACCATCGTCTTGGGCGTTACGTGGGGCGTGGTAATCATTGCCCTCGGCCTGATTATGCGGTTCAGCGGCGGTGGCGACTCCTAAGGGTCCCGCTGACTAGGGTCCTGAGGCCCTCCCGCTGCCCGGATCGGGCATCTAAACTGTGGCTGTCGGTTTACCGGCGGCCACAGTTGCGTTAAAGCTGCCGAAACCGGCCATCCGCTTCGAGGCAGGAGATGTCATGGTCCATCCAGCATCGGGCTTTCGGGGGACCCGCGCCGGGGTGACGGCAGGGTCCGGATCGAGCCTGCAGTCCACCGATTCTTCCGCCCAGCCCCTCCCTCGCATCCGGGTGTCCTACTGGTGCGCGAAGGGACACGAGACCCAGCCAGTCTTCCTTAAGCTCCCCGAGGACCAGATTCCCGTGACCTGGGACTGCCGCCGCTGCGGGGGTCCCGCCTCCCGTGACGGCCAGGCGGCCGCCTTGGCTGATCCGTTCGACGACGGATACAAAAGCCACCTGGAATACGTTAAAGAGCGGCGCTCCGACCGGGACGCGGAAGACGTCCTGGCCGGAGCGCTGGAAAAGCTACGCGCCCGCGGCGTCTTTTCGGACGAGTTGCTGCGGGACACGTGAGGCGGCGTTCTCGTCAATCAGCCACAGGGTGCGGGACGTACCGCGCGGTCCGGCGGCAGGTACCTGGACCGGGTTGGCGCCGGCAAGGGCAAGCCCTACCGCCCCGGCCTTGTCCTCTCCGGCCACCACCATCCAGACTTCTGACGCCGTATTAATGGCTGGCAGGGTCAGTGAAATGCGCAGCGGCGGCGGCTTGGGCGAGTTGCGGACGCCCACCACTGTGAGGTTCTTTTCCCTGATGCCGGCTTGCTCAGGAAACAAGGACGCGATGTGGGCGTCGGGGCCGACGCCCAGGAGCACTACGTCGAGGCGTGGCAGCGTTGACGGCTCCTCCGGGCGGTCATCGGACATGTCGGCTGCATGTTCGGCCGCTGCAGCGTCCCTGAGTTGCCGCGCATAGTCTTCGGCCGCCTCCTCGGCGGTGCCGAACTCGTCCGCGGAACCCGGGGAGTGGACCCGTTCCGGGTCCACCGGAATGTGCGAGAGCAGGGCATCGTACGCCTGCTTGGTGTTCCGGTCCGGGTCCGCGGTACCAACGAAGCGTTCGTCACCCCACCAGAAGTTGACCTTGGACCAGTCGACGGCGGGCGCCGCCGGGGAATCGGCCACTGCCTTCAGCGTACCGATCCCCACGGTCCCCCCGGTGAGCACCACTGTGGCTTCGCCGTACTTGTCCTGCACATCAACGAGCTTGGTGATCAGGCGGGCCGCGATGGCGGCCATGAGGACAGACGAATCAGGATGGATGCTTACTCTGGGGTCAACGCTCACTGGGTCGGACGCTCCTTAGATTGGTACGTGGCAGTCCAATAGTAATCACTTCGCCAAACACTTCGTCCGGGTCCAGCCGGCGCAGCTCCTCGGCGAGGCAGTCGCGGAGGCTGCGTCGGGGGAGGGTGATCCGTTGGGCCGGCTGGCCGGGCTGGGTGAGTTCGGCGACCGAGAGTCCGGGGCGGAAGAGCTGCACGTCGCCGCCGGGCCGGCTGAGGCGGACGCGGCGGATCCCGGTCCCGGCCGGGTCCGCGACGATGGTCACGGGCGCGTCCAGGGTGAGCGTGAGCCATGCCGCGAGCAGGATGGTGGACGGTGAGTCCGAAGCGCCTTCGACCGCGACCGCGGTGACGGGGGAGGAATCGACTTCGTCCAGTGCCGCGGCCAGCTGGATCCGCCAGTTGGTCAGCCGGGTCCAGGCGAGATCGGTGTCACCGGCTTTGTAGGTGTGGTGGATCCGTTCCAGTGCTGCCTGCGGGTCCGGTTCGTTGGCAGAGTCCGTGATCCTGCGGTGCGCGATCGCGCCGATGGAGGTCTCGCACGCGTTTTCCGGTGCCCCATGCGGCCACCAGGCCACTATCGGGGCATCCGGGAGCAGCAGGGCGGCCACCAGGGATTCGGACTCGTGCGCGAGCTGGCCGTAGCCGCGGAGCACGATGACCTCGGATGCGCCGGCATCCCCGCCCACGCGGATCTGCGCGTCGAGCCGGTCCTCGGCGTCCTTTCCGGCGTCGGCCAGGACGATGATCCGGCAGGGGTGTTCCCGGCTGGCGTCATTTGCGGCCTCAATGGCTTCTTCCTCAAGCCCGGACTTGGTCACCACCACGAGGGTGAGGACCCGGCCCAGGGCGATCACCCCGCCCTGCTCGCGCAGGGACATGAGCTTCTTGGATACCTTCGAGGTGGTGGTATCGGGCAGGTTTACGATCATGGCCTTCTCCAGGTTCGTCCGTCGCGGGCCAGCAGCTCATCGGCGCTGGCCGGGCCCCAGGAGCCGGGGGCATAGGGTTCGGGCTGTTCGGCCAGGGTGGCCCAGTATTCCTCGAACGGGTCCAGGATCTTCCAGGACAGCTCCACTTCCTGATGGCGCGGGAACAACGGCGGCTCACCAAGCAGAACGTCCAGGATCAGCCGCTCGTACGCTTCGGGGCTCGACTCGGTGAACGAGTGCCCGTAGCCGAAGTCCATGGTCACGTCACGGACTTCCATCTGGGTGCCGGGGACCTTGGAACCGAACCGGATGGTTACGCCCTCGTCGGGCTGGACCCGGATCACCACGGCGTTCTGCCCGAAGTCGTCCTCGCCATGGTCGCGGAAGAGCAGGTTCGGGGCTCTTTTGAAGACCACGGCAATCTCGGTGACGCGGCGGCCCAGGCGCTTGCCCGCACGCAGGTAAAACGGAACCCCGGACCAGCGGCGGGTGTGAATGTCCACCCGGATCGCCGCATAGGTCTCCGTGGTGGAGTCGGCGGGGATGCCTTCCTCTTCCAGATAGCCCTGGACCTGCTCGCCGCCCTGCCATCCACCGGTGAACTGGCCGCGCGCGGAGTGCGTGGAGAGATCGTCCGGGAGCTTGACCGCGGCGAGGACCTTTTCCTTCTCCGCCCGCAGGTCATCGGCATTGAAGGAGATCGGTTCTTCCATAGCCGTCAGTGCCAGCAACTGGAGGAGGTGGTTCTGGATGACGTCGCGGGCCGCACCCACACCGTCGTAATACCCGGCCCGGCCACCGGTGCCGATGTCCTCGGCCATGGTGATCTGGACATGGTCCACGTAGTTGGCGTTCCACAGCGGTTCGAACAGCTGGTTCGCGAAACGCAGTGCCAGGATGTTCTGGACCGTCTCCTTGCCCAGGTAGTGATCGATCCGGAACACGGCGTCCGGCGGGAAGACGGACTCGACAATGTCGTTAAGCTGCCGCGCCGATTCCAGGTCATGGCCGAACGGTTTCTCGATCACCACCCGCCGCCACTTGTCCCCGTCAGCCTGCGCCAGGCCGTGCTTGGAGAGCTGCCGGCACACCTGCTCGAACGCCTTGGGCGGGATCGACAGATAGAACGCGTGGTTCCCGCGGGTGCCGCGGACGTCGTCGAGCTCCTTGATCGTCTCGCCGAGGCGCTCGAACGCGGCGTCGTCGTCGAACTCGCCCTGGACAAACCGGATGCCCTCGGACAGCTGGTTCCAGACCGCCTCATCGAACGGTGTGCGCGCGTGCTCCTGCACGGAGGCCTTCACCTCGGCGGCGAAGTCCTCCTTGTCCCACTCACGGCGGGCGAATCCCACCAGCGCAAAGCTGGGAGGCAACAACCCGCGGTTGGCGAGGTCATACACCGCCGGCATGAGCTTCTTCCGGGCAAGGTCGCCTGTCACCCCGAAGAGGACAAGCGACGAAGGACCGGCAATCCGGTTCAAACGGCGGTCACGCGGGTCGCGCAACGGATTACGCCCGCGGCCCGCGCCCTTCCTGCCGTATTCAGTTTCTGGCATGGTTGCTTCTGCGCCTTAGCTCTCGGTTGCGGATGCGCGGGTGGACAGCGCTGCGACAAGGTCCTGCAGCTGCGCCACACCGGCGGCACGGTCGGTGAGGTGGAGGCGCAGCACGGGCCGGCCGTGCTGGCCCAGGACCTGGGCGTCGCCTGCAGCCTGGGCGGCAATGAGCTCGCCGAAGCTGAACGGCCGGTCCGGGATCGCGAGGTCCTCGGCCGCCGCAGCGGTGACCTGCAGGAAGACGCCGATCGCGGGGCCGCCCTTGTGGAACTGCCCGGTGGAGTGCAGGAAGCGCGGGCCCCAGCCGAACGTCACCGGCCGGCCGGAAGCCGCGGCGAGCTCGTCACGGATTCCTTCAAGGCCTGAAAAGGCCAGGCGGTCGAAGTACGCCTGGACGCTCAGGTAGCTGTCGGCAGCGAGCGTGCCAAGGAGTGCTTTGACGGCTTCGGCGGCGGTGGTGGCGCCGCCGAGCCAGTCGCCGCCCCGGACCTCGATGGCACCGTCCACGAAAGCGGCAGGGGTCGGCTCCGGCTGGGCATCCAGCAGCCCCCGGGCAGCCACCTTGGCGGCTTCCACGTCAGGCTGGTCGAAGGGGTTGATGCCCAGCAGCCGGCCCGCAACGGCGGTGGCGAACTCCCACACCATCATCTGGGTGGCGAGGCCTCCTGCGATGGCCACCTGGTTGTCTCCGAGTTCGACGTCGGCATCCGCGGCTACCAGCCGCACCACCAGGACGTCCGGCGCGCCGGAGGTCACCTCGGGCGCGTTGGGACCCGCCACGACAGGCAGGATGCCCGTCCCCAGCTTGCCCGTCGATTCAGCGATGAGCTGCTCGGCCCAGTCGGCGAAGCCAACGATGCCGGAGCCGTCCTCGGCAATG
This sequence comes from Arthrobacter sp. 135MFCol5.1, assembly GCF_000374865.1. Classification (GTDB taxonomy): domain Bacteria; phylum Actinomycetota; class Actinomycetes; order Actinomycetales; family Micrococcaceae; genus Arthrobacter. Next base: position 108,063 of record NZ_KB895454.1, read on the forward strand.
ACGATCTTGTTCCGCAGCGGGCTGGTACCGCCGAGGGCGGCGCCCAGGGCGAGGCCGATGTTTTCGGGGGCGTCGTCATTGAGGACCTCGGCGGCTTCCTCGGCCTCATCCAGGAAGGCCTGGATATCAACCCCGGCCAGGCCTGAGGGCACCAGTCCGAACGCCGTCAGCGCCGAGTAGCGTCCGCCGACGTTCGGATCGGCGTTGAACACCGCGCGGTAGCCGGTTTCGCGGGACGACTTGTCCAGCGGGGAACCGGGATCGGTCACGATGATGATCCGGCTCTTGGCGTCCAGGCCGGCCTCGGTGAAGGCCTGCTCGAAGATGCGGCGCTGTGAGTCGGTTTCCAGGGTGGAACCGGACTTGGACGAGACCACGATTGCGGTCTCGGCCAGCCGGTCTTCAAGGGCAGCACGGACCTGGTCGGGGTCCGTGCTGTCCAGCACCGTCAGCTCGACGCCGGCCGTGCCTGCGATAACCTCGGGGGCCAGCGAGGATCCGCCCATGCCGCAAAGCACGATCCGGGTGACGCCTTCGGCGCGCAGGGCGTCGCGGAGTTCCAGGATGTCCTTGACCAAGGATTGTGAAACGGTGGCCGCCTCCACCCAGCCGAGGCGGATGGCCGACTCCGACTCCGCATCAGGACCCCACAGGGTGTGGTCCTTCGCGAAGATCCGGGTGGCGATCCGGTCATTTACCAGGGCGGGAAGGTGCTGGTCCAGGGCTTGCTGGGCAGCGCCGGTGGCGTCGAAGCTGAGTGTGCTCATTGTGTGTTAGGAGGCCTTCCGTGCTGAGGCGAGGGCACCTTCGACGTCGGCCAGCAGTTCTTTCCAGCTGGCCACGAACTTGTCCAGGCCTTCGGTTTCGAGCAGGGCGACGACATCGTTGTAGGAGATGCCGAGCTTTTCCAGGGCGTCGAGGGTGGCGTTCGCCTCGGCGTACGTGCCGGTGACCGTATCACCGGTGACCACGCCGTGGTCGAAGGTGGCGTCCAGGGTCTTCTCCGGCATGGTGTTGACGACGCCGGGAGCGACAAGTTCGGTGACGTAGAGGGTGTCGGGGTACGCCGGGTCCTTCACGCCGGTGGAGGCCCACAGCGGACGCTGGGGGAGTGCCCCGGCCCCGGCGAGCAGTGCCCACCGCTCAGTCGAGAAGAGTTCCTCGTAGACCTGGTAGGCAAGGCGGGCGTTGGCAACGCCGGCCTTGCCCTTCAGTGCCTTGGCTTCGTCGGTGCCGATCTTGTCCAGGCGCTTGTCGATCTCGGTGTCCACCCGGGAGACAAAGAACGAGGCCACGGAGTGGATCTTCGCGAGGTCGTGGCCATTCTCCTTGGCCTGCTCCAGGCCGGACTGGAAGGCGTTGATGACCGCGCGGTAACGCTCCAGCGAGAAGATCAGCGTTACGTTGACGCTGATGCCCTCGGCCAGGGTGGCGGTTATGGCCTCGAGGCCTTCCAGGGTTGCCGGGATCTTGATGTGGACGTTGTCCTTGTTGACCCGCTGGTAGAGGTGCTTGGCCTCGGCGATGGTGCCTGCGGTGTCCCAGGCCAGGCGGGGGTCGACTTCGATGGACACGCGGCCGTCGACGCCCTTGGTGGCTGCGGCCACCGGGGCGAAGAGGTCGCAGGCGTCGGCGACGTCGGTGGTGGTGATCTCGAAGATCGTGTCTTCCACGCTGGCGCCCTCTGCGGCCTTGCCGGCAATGATGGCGTCGTAGTCCGTGCCGGAGGTGATGGCTGCGTGGAAGATGGATGGGTTGGTGGTCACGCCAACCACGTTCTTCTCTTCAATGAGCTTGCGGAGGGTGCCGGTTTCCAGGCGTCCGCGGGAGAGGTCGTCGAGCCAGATGGAGACTCCGGCGTCGGAGAGCTGCTGGGTGGGAGTAGTCATTTCTGTATCTCCTAAAAGATGAGGTTTAGCCCTGGAGGCTGGAGAGGGAATCCTTGGCGGCGGCAGCAACTGCTTCTGCCGTGATGCCGAATTCCTGGAAAAGGCGCTTGTAGTCGGCGGAAGCGCCGTAGTGCTCGAGGCTGATGGAACGGCCGGCGTCGCCGACGAATTCCCGCCAGCCCAAGGCCAGTCCGGCTTCAACCGAGACGCGTGCCTTGACGGCGGCCGGCAGGACGGATTCGCGGTAGGCGGCATCCTGCTTCTTGAACCACTCGACGCACGGCATGGAGACGACGCGGGCGGCGATACCGCCGGCCTGCAGCGCTTCGCGTGCCTGGACGGCCAGCTGGACCTCGGAACCGGTGGCAATGAGGATCACGTCGGCAGGTACCGTGGCGCCGTCTTTCGAAGCCTCGGCCAGGACGTAGCCGCCCTTCGCAACCCCGGCCGTGGAACCGAAGGTGTCGCCGTCGGCGTCGCCCGCACCGCGTTCCCACGTGGGGATGTTCTGGCGGGTCAGGACGATGCCTGCGGGGTTGGCGTGGTTTTCCAGCATGGTCTTCCAGGCGGCAGCAACCTCGTTGGCGTCGCCGGGGCGGACCACGTCCAGTCCCACGATGGCGCGCAGTGAGGCCAGCTGTTCCACCGGCTGGTGGGTGGGGCCGTCCTCGCCCAGGCCGATGGAGTCGTGCGTCCAGACGTACAGGGACGGCACACCCATCAGGGCGCCGAGGCGGATGGCGGGCCGCTGGTAGTCGCTGAAGATCAGGAAGGTGCCCGAGAACGCCCGGGTGTTTCCTGCCAGGCTGATGCCGTTGACGATCGACGCGGCAGCGTGCTCGCGGATGCCGAAGTGCAGCACCCGGCCGTACGGGTTGCCGGACCACGCGTCGGTCTGCTTGGAGGCCGGCACGAAGGACGGCGAGCCCTCGATGGTGGTGTTGTTGGACTCGGCGAGGTCGGCGGAGCCGCCCCAGAGTTCGGGCATGACCGGGCCCAGCGCATTGAGGACCTTGCCGGACGCCGCGCGGGTGGAAACGTCCTTGCCTGCGGGGAACACCGGCAGGGCGTCGTCGATGCCCTCGGGAAGTTCGCGGGCTTCGATGCGCTGCAGCAGTGCTGCCCCTTCCGGGTTGGCTGCCTGCCAGGCGTTGAACGACTCTTCCCACTCTTTGTGTTCGGCAGCGCCGCGTTCAACCACCGCACGGGCGTGTTCGAGCACTTCCTGGTCCACGTCGAAGGACTTGGCGGGGTCGAAGCCCAGGACTTCCTTCAGCGCGGCGACTTCCTCGGCGCCCAGGGCCGAGCCGTGAATCTTGCCGGTGTTCTGCTTCTTGGGTGCCGGGTAGCCGATGACGGTGCGCAGCGAGATGATTGACGGCTTGGAGGTTTCGGCCTTCGCGGCGAGCAGGGCCGAGTAGAGCTCCTGGACGTCTTCCTTGTATTCGCCCGTACGGGTCCAGTCCACGCGCTGGGTGTGCCAGCCGTAGGCCTCGTAGCGCTTCAGGACATCCTCGGTGAACGCGATGTCGGTGTCGTCCTCGATGGAAATGTGGTTCTCGTCGTAGATCACCACGAGGTTGCCAAGCTCCTGGTGGCCGGCAAGCGAGGATGCCTCGGAGGTCACGCCTTCCTGGAGGTCGCCGTCGGAGGCGATAACCCAGATGGTGTGGTCGAACGGCGATTCGCCCGCGGGAGCGTCGGCGTCAAAAAGACCGCGCTGGCGGCGCTGCGAGTAGGCAAAGCCCACGGAGGACGCCAAGCCCTGGCCCAGCGGGCCGGTAGTGATTTCCACGCCGGCCGTGTGCTTGTACTCAGGGTGGCCCGGGGTGAGTGAACCCCAGGTGCGGAGCGCTTCCAGGTCCTTCAGTTCCAGCCCATAGCCGGAAAGGAACAGCTGGATGTAGAGCGTGAGGGAGGTGTGGCCGGGGGACAGGATGAAGCGGTCGCGGCCCAGCCAGTGCGGATCACGCGGATCGTGGCGCATCAGCTTCTGGAAAAGAAGGTACGCGGCCGGGGCCAGGCTCATCGCCGTACCCGGGTGGCCGTTGCCCACCTTTTCTACGGCATCCGCTGCCAGCACGCGGATGGTATCCACGGCGCGCTGGTCCAGGCTGGTCCATGACAGTTCTTGCTCTTCCAAATGTGGCACGAAAACCGGGCCCCTCTCTGTGCTGGTGGCAGTGGTACACCGGATCCGGCTAAGGGCGCGCTCTGTGGCGCCGCTTTGGTGTGTACCAGCCGTTCACCATCGAAACGTTGATCTTTGCATTCAGTCACGAACAGCAAGTGGGAATGCGTTTTCCACCGCTTACTTGCTGCGTGCTGATCTGGTGACAGCTTAGCTCTTATCCATAGTCCGGGCGGCCCGAATCTCACGTTTTGGACGCAATTTCCCCTTTTGTGAAAGGCTCCGGCGGAAGGCTGAGTTAATCTGCTCGAATGGGCCTGCGAGCGATCAACTGCGCATAGGGCAGGCCCCGGACGGGGGTGCCGGCACGGTATGATATTCGGAGGCCAACACCGGTGGGCACCACTGCAGCCGGAGTCTCCCGGCAGATGCAGGCACATGGCAATTTCTTTTCGTCGTGCCATGCCCGGGGCGGGGCCGCACGACCGGAGCTGCACAGCCAGCCTCAACTGCCACACAGAACGGGTGACTGCCACCGTGAGCACAACAGATACGCCGCTAAACGCATCCCGGGCCTCCGGCGCCGGGTATGCCCGCAAGGCAAAGGCGTATCTCGCCCTCACCAAGCCCCGCGTGATCGAACTGCTCCTGGTGAGCACCCTGCCCACCATGATCTACGCCGAGCGGGGCTTCCCGCCCATCGGCCTGATCCTTGCCACCCTGGTGGGGGGCGCCTTCGCCGCCGGAAGTGCCGGGGCATTCAACTGCTACATCGACCGGGATATCGACAAGCTGATGCACCGCACCGAAAACCGGCCGCTGGTGACGGGCGAAGTCACGCCCCGCGAAGCGCTGGTCTTCTCGTGGCTGCTGGGTGCGGCGGCGATCGTGATCCTCTGGTTTGGTGCCAACCCGCTGTCAGCCTGGCTCGGCCTGGGCGCCATCTTCTTCTACGTGGTGGTCTACACCATGATCCTGAAGCGCCGTACCGCACAGAACATTGTGTGGGGCGGCGCGGCAGGGTGCTTCCCGGTCCTGATTGCCTGGGCTGCGGTGACCAATTCGGTGGAGTGGCCGGCGGTCATCCTCTTCATGGTGATCTTCCTGTGGACACCGCCGCACTACTGGCCGCTGTCCATGCGCTACGGCGAGGACTACCGCAACGCCAATGTCCCGATGCTCGGCGCCATCGCCGGCGCCAAGGTGGTTTCCGTCCAGGTTGTCCTCTATGCCTGGGCCATGGTCGCCTGCTCGCTGCTGATGATTCCCGCAGGCGGTGCCGGTTGGGTCTACACGGCCACCGCCGTCCTGGCGGGCGCATGGTTCCTTTATGAATCCCATGCCCTGTATGCGCGTGCGCAGCGGGAGGACATCCCCGACAAGCGGGCCATGAAAGTGTTCCACGGCTCCATCAGCTACCTGACCCTGCTCTTTATCGCCCTCGCCGTCGATCCCTTCATCGGCCGGGCGGTGGCAGGCGGCTAGCTGAAACGCCGCTCCAACCTGCCGGCGGCCCCCACCTCACGGTGGGGGCCGCTTTTTGTTGTTGAGCCTTGTTGGGCGGCAAGCGTGGGGTAAGCCACTGATTCGTTGCCTTGGCGAACAATATGACATCTTTGTCATATCTGTCACGTTGACTGTCATTGAACATGACCAGCTGCTTACGGTGGACCGGACCCTTCCCGCAAGCAAAGGAAAGAGCCCATGGAAGCCCGTCCCACAGCCGTCCCCGCTCCCAGCCACAGCCCACCGGGTGGAAACTGGAATCCGCTCCGGAAAAAACCCGGCATCCCCGGGTTTGCCTCCCATCTCGGTGCCGACATTCCCGCTTCACTGGTGGTGTTCCTCGTCGCGCTCCCGCTCTCGCTTGGCATTGCGGCCGCATCCGGTGCCCCGATCATGGCGGGATTGATCGCCGCCGCCATCGGCGGCATCGTGGCCGGCAGCCTTGGCGGCTCGCCGCTTCAGGTGAGTGGTCCCGCCGCCGGGCTGACCGTCGTCGTGGCCGGCCTGGTGCAGGAGTTCGGCTGGCAGGTGACGTGCGCCATCACCGTGGCCGCCGGCGTCGTGCAGCTGCTGCTGGGCATCAGCCGTGTCGGCCGGGCAGCCCTGGCCGTTTCCCCCGTGGTGGTCAAAGCCATGCTCGCCGGCATCGGCGTCACCATCATCCTGCAGCAGCTGCACGTGCTGCTGGGATCGCGGCCCGCAGGCTCTGCGCTTGAGAACCTCGCAGGACTGCCCGCCGCCATTATCAACCTGGAACTGCATGCCGCCCTGCTGGGCCTGGCGGTCATCGTGATCCTGCTGTGTTGGCGGTTCCTTCCCGCCATTGTCCGCCGGGTGCCCGGCCCGCTGGCAGCAGTTGCCGCCGGTACCGCGTTGGCGGTCGCCTTTGCCCCGGGGGTGGAACGCATCTCCCTCGACGGTTCGATCTTCGATGCGATCGCCCTGCCGCAGCTTCCCGACGGAAACTGGCGGGCGTTCGCTTTCGCAGTCCTGACCATGGCCCTGATCGCGAGCATCGAATCGCTCCTTTCCGCGGTTGCAGTGGACAAAATGCACACCGGACCGCGAACCAACCTCAACAAGGAACTCGTCGGCCAAGGCGCCGCAAACATCGTCTCCGGATCACTGGGCGGCCTTCCCGTCACGGGTGTGATCGTCCGCAGCGCCACCAACGTGGAAGCCGGCGCGGCCACCCGCACGTCCGCCGTGCTGCATGGCATCTGGGTCCTCGCCTTCTCGGCGCTCTTCGCCGGACTGATCCAGCTCATCCCCCTGGCCGTCCTCGCCGGCCTGCTGGTGGTCATCGGTGCACGCCTGATCAAGGTGGCCGATATCCGCACCAGCCTGCGGACCGGTGACCTCCTGATCTACGCCGTGACCCTTGGCTGCGTCGTCTTCCTGAACCTGTTGGAGGGCGTCATGATCGGGCTCGCCCTGGCCGCCGCGTGCGTGCTGTGGCGGGTCCTGCGCGCCCCGATCCAGGCCCACCCGCCCGCCGCCGCGTCGTCGCCCTGGCGGGTGACCGTTGCCGGATCCTGCAGCTTCTTCGCCCTGCCGCGGCTGAACGGGACGCTGCAGTCAATCCCCGCCGCCGTGGACGTCGTGGTGGAGCTGAATGCGGACTACGTAGACCATTCGTTCCGCGAAGCCCTGCTGGCCTGGCAGGTCCAGCACCAGGCCACAGGCGGCACCGTGAACCTCGAAGAGCACGGGAACACCCTGTTCCGGGACGCGGCCCACCAATCGCCCCGCCGCGGAGAAGCCAGCGAGCTGCCGCTGCCACCCCGGAAGGAATCCCTGCTGCAGGGAATCAACAAGTATCACCGCCGGTTCGCGGACCAGGTGCGTCCCCTGGTGCACGACCTGGCCGAAGTGCAGAACCCGGACAGCCTGTTCGTGGCCTGCGTTGACTCGCGCGTCAACCCCAACCTGATCACCAGCAGTGGTCCGGGCGATCTGCTCACCCTGCGGAACATCGGCAACGTTGTGTGCAACCACGGCCAGGATTCCTCGATCGACTCGGCCCTGTCCTTCGCCGTCACGGGCCTGGGCGTGAAGTCGCTGGTGATCTGCGGGCATTCAAACTGTGGCGCCATGAAGGCGCTGATCGCCGAGGCGGACGGCGCGGACCACGCTTCCCTGGGCCCGGCGTTCGGGCGTTGGCTGGGGCACGCCCGGCAAAGCCATGCCGAACTGCTGGCGGGCCACCCGGTGGGGAGGCAGGCCGCCGCCGCCGGGTACAGCACGGTGGACCAGTTGGCGATGGTCAACGTCGCCGTGCAGCTGGGCAAGCTCCACAACCATCCGCACGCGGGGCCGGCCCTGGCCGGCGGGCAGGTCCAGGCAACCGGCCTGTTCTACGACATTGCCACCGCGCGGGTCCTCGAAGTGACGCCGGACGGCATAGCGGACCTCGACCCGGCGCTCGGGTCCAGGCTGCAGGACGGCGCCTTGGCGTCCGGTTAGTCCGGGCACCTGCGGCACGGCCTGCGAATAGAGGAAAGGCGCCCCGGTCCATAGACGGACCGGGGCGCCTTCTTCGTGGCGGTGCCTGAACCTACGTGGCTGTGCTCGAGCGGGCGAGATCCCAGGCGTTCGTCGATGCGGCCATCAGCAACGCGGCACCGAGCATATGGGCCGCCACCAGCAATGCGGGAATGCCGTTGTAGTACTGCGTGAACCCGATGACAGCCTGCAGGACCGTGACTCCGAGGAGGGCCAGCACGGCGGTCCGGAACGGGCCGGTGATCCGCCGGCGCACCACCAGGACGAGGGCCACCACCGTGCCGGCAGTCACCAGGTAGGCGGGTACGGCATGGATGTGCGACACAAGGTCCCAGTCGAGGTTGTTGCGGGGCGCGTCGGCGTCACCGGCGTGCGGCCCGGCCCCGGTCACCACCACGCCAAGCATGACGGCCACGGCAGAGAAGAGGGCGACGGCGGCCGTCACCGGGCGCAGGACAGCGGGGAGCACGGCCGGCCGGGCCGCCAGGAAACGGCCGGTCCGGCCGAAAGCGCGGTTCACCAGCAAGGTGGAGAACACCACCAGGGCCATGGACACCAGGAAGTGCAGGCCCACCACCCATGGGTTGAGGTTGGTCAGCACGGTGATGCCGCCGATCACGGCCTGCGCCGGGATGCTGGCCAGCAGGCCCAGGGCCAGCAGGAAGAGGTCCTTGCGTTCCTTCCGCAGGTTCCACAGGTACACCAGCAACAGCACGGCAACCGCGGCCAGGACAAACGTCAGGAGCCTGTTCCCGAATTCGATGAAACCGTGAATGCCCATTTCCGGGGTGTTCACCAGCGAATCGGAAGTGCAGCGCGGCCACGTGGGGCAGCCAAGCCCGGACGCCGTCAGCCGGACGGCGCCGCCGGTGACCACCAGGAGTGTCTGGCCAATCAGCGACGCGACAGCGAGGCGGCGGACGCGGACGTCCACGGTGCGGGGCAGCCGGGACGCCAGGCGGCTGGCGAGCTGGGGGAGGCGGGAAGCCGTGGTCACGATTTTCTCAATTCCACTTGAACCAACGGATGGCTGCGGCCCCGGCGATGACGGTCCAGAGCAGCAGGATGAGGGCGGCGCCGCCATTGACGGCCCCGCCCAGGAAAGCGGCGCGCATGGATTCGCCGAGCGCGCCGGAGGGCAGGAAGTGGATGACGGCCTGGGCTGCGGCGGGCAGCCGTTCGGCAGGGATGACGATGCCGCCCATGGCGCCCAGGAGGATCCACAGCAGGTTGGTGATGGCCAGGGTCGCTTCCGGCCGCACCGTTCCGGCCACCAGCAGCCCCAGCGACGTGAAGGCTGCGGCGCCAAGCGCCAGCAGTCCCAGGCCGGGAAGCCAGCCGGCCGCCGTCGGCTGCCAGCCCAGGGCCAGCGCCACGAGGCCCACCACAACCACCTGCAGGCAGAGGACGGCCAGGACGGAAAGGACCTTGCCGGCGATCAGGCCGCCACGGCCGAGCGGCGTGGTGGAAAGGAACCGCAGAACGCCGTACCGGCGGTCAAACCCGGTGGCGATGCCCTGGCCGGTGAAGGCGGTTGACATCGCGCAGAGGGCCAGGATGCCGGGGACCGCCACGTTCACGCGGCTGGAGCCCATGCCGTCCAGGAACGGGGTCACCGTCAGGCCAACCAGGGCAAGGAGCGGAAGCACCACTGCAAGGATCAGCTGTTCTCCGTTCCGGAGCATCGTCAGTGCCTCGTACTTGCCCTGCAGCAGCACGCGGCGAAGCAGGGGAGCGGGCTGCTGGTGCTCCTGCGGTGCTGCGGCGCTCATCGGATGTCCTTTCCCGAGATATCCAAAAAGACGTCTTCAAGGCTACGCGCCTGAAGGCTCATCGAGGCCGGCATGATTCCCTTCGCTTCCCACCACTGCGCCAGGGCGGCCAGATGGCGCGGTGTCAGGGTGCCGGTCACCGTGTAGCTCCCGGCGCGTGCTTCGGAGACGTCGACGCCGGCGGGCAGCACGGCGGCCACGTCCAGGCCGGCCGGTGCCTCGAAGACCAGGGTCCGGACGTGTTCGGCGCCCGGGTCCGCCACCGGGCTGCGCTGCAGCAGTTCCTGGACCGTTCCCTCTGCCACGTTGCGGCCGCCGTCGATGATGTAGACGTAATCGGCAAGGCGCTGGGCATCGTCCATCAGGTGTGTCGTGAGGATGATGCCCATGCCGCCGTCGCGAAGTTCGGCAATCAGGTCGAACACCAGCTGGCGGGACTGGGGATCCAGGCCGGCGCTTGGCTCGTCGAGGAACAGTACTTCGGGACGGCCAATCAGGGCGGCGGCCAGGGCAAGGCGCTGCTTTTGGCCGCCGGACAGCCTGCGGACGCTGGTCCGGCTGAAGGTATCGATACCCAGCCTGCCCACCAGGTCTTCAAGGGGCCAGGGGTCGGCGTAGAGGCCGGCGATGTGCCGCAGCAGCGGCAGTGGCCTTGCCGACGGCGGGAGCCCGCCATCCTGGAGCATGACGCCAACGCGGGCGCGGAGGCCGGACCCGGCCGCGGCCGGGTCCTGGCCCAGCAGCGAGATGCTGCCGCCGCTGCGTTTCTGCAGGCCTTGGGCGCATTCGAGGGTGGTTGTCTTGCCGGCACCGTTGGCGCCCAGCAACGCGGTCACTTCCCCCCGCTCGGCGATGAGTGAAACGCCGCTCACCACCCGAAGCATCTTTCCGTCCAGGTTGGACAGGGGGCCTACGTCCTTGATGAGCCCATTAATGGACAGGACAGGGGACTTGGGGGATCGCACCACAGTATTCTACGGGATGTAGTATTCAGTGCCGTCCTTGCTGCGGCTCGCGCGTCCGGCGCCGGGCGGCACTCCCGGGTGGCACGGGAAGCGCGCGGTCACATTCCGGCAGGACCCAAGGTCAGCCTGCCCTTACTGGAGTCGTGGACTAAATTACGACATGATTGTGTTGTGTATTCCATGACCAATGCTGCTGCTGTGCCCTTGGCGGGGCCGGCTCCCGTGGCTGATGCCGACGAGCGTACCCGTGACCGGGTGCTCGCTGCCGTCCTGGAACACGGACCCGTCAGCGCCGCCGAGCTCGGAGACATGCTGGGATTCACCCCGGCGGCTGTCCGCCGGCACCTGGACCACCTCTCCCGTGCAGGCGTCATCGAGGTCAAAAGGGTGGCGAAGCCCGGCGCGGGTGCAGGCCGTCCCGCCCGCCGCTACGTCCTGAGTTCACAGGGCCAATCGAGCTTGGGCAATGACTACCTGGACATCGCCGCCTTGGCCCTCCAGCAGCTGCAGAAGGTTGCCGGCCCGGACGCGGTGCGCGCCTTCGCGGAAGAACGATTCGCGGACATGGAGCGGCGCTACGCACCCGAAATCGAGGAAGCAGGCCCGGACATCCGGGACCGCGCCACGGCACTTTCGGCCGCTCTGAGCCGGGACAACTTCGTGGCTTCCGCCGCCGCCATCGAAGCGAAGGCGCCGCTGCCCGCCGCGCTGTCCAGCGTGCAGCTCTGCCAGGGGCACTGCCCCATCCAGCAGCTCGCCTCCCGCTTCCCCGTCTTCTGCGACGTCGAAACCGAAGTGTTCTCACGACTGGTCGGAGTGGACGTCCGCCGCCTGTCCACCCTGGCCCGCGGCGGCCACGTCTGCACCACCCACATTCCTACAGGCAGGCTGCCTGCCAAACCGGCCACCGTGCCGGCCGCAGCCCCCGCCGGCCTGGACGAAGTAATCAACCATCAGCAAGAAAGGCCGTGATGACGGACCAACTATCAGAGAAAGCAGTAGCCGAAAACACTGTGATCTCGGAGATTCTGGAAAAGAATCCCGAGCTCCACGGCATCGGCAACTACGAGTACGGCTGGGCTGACAAGAACGATGTCGGCGCCAATGCGCGCCGTGGGCTCAACGAAGAGGTTGTCCGGGACATTTCGGCGAAGAAGAGCGAGCCGGAATGGATGCTTGACCTGCGCCTCAAGGGCCTGAAGTACTTCGACCGCAAGCCCATGCCCACCTGGGGCGCGGACCTGTCCGGCATCGACTTCGACAACATCAAGTACTTCGTACGGTCCACCGAGAAGCAGGCTGCCACCTGGGATGACCTGCCCGAAGACATCAAGAACACCTACGACAAGCTGGGCATCCCCGAGGCCGAAAAGCAGCGCCTTGTTTCCGGTGTCGCCGCCCAGTACGAGTCCGAGGTTGTCTACCACCAGCTGCGTGAGGACCTCGAACGGCAGGGTGTCATCTTCCTGGACACCGATACTGCCCTGAAAGAGCACCCGGAGATCTTCCAGGAGTACTTCGGCACGGTTATCCCGGTGGGCGACAACAAGTTCGCCTCGCTGAACACCGCCGTCTGGTCCGGCGGCTCCTTCGTGTACGTGCCCAAGGGCGTCCACGTGGAGATCCCGCTGCAGGCCTACTTCCGCATCAACACGGAAAACATGGGCCAGTTCGAGCGCACGCTGATTATTGCCGACGAGGACTCCTACGTCCACTACATCGAAGGCTGCACCGCGCCGATCTACACCTCGGACTCGCTGCACTCCGCCGTGGTGGAAATCATCGTCAAGAAGGGCGCCCGCGTCCGCTACACCACCATCCAGAACTGGTCGAACAACGTCTACAACCTGGTGACCAAGCGCGCCATCTGCGAAGCCGGCGCCACCATGGAATGGATCGATGGCAACATCGGCTCCAAGGTCACCATGAAGTACCCGGCCGTCTACCTGGTGGGCGAGCACGCCAAGGGCGAAACCCTGTCCATCGCGTTTGCGGGCGAAGGCCAGCACCAGGACACCGGTTCGAAGATGGTCCACATCGCGCCGAACACCAAGAGCTCCATCATCTCCAAGTCCGTTGCCCGTGGCGGCGGCCGCGCCGCCTACCGCGGCCTGGTCCAGGTCCGGGAAGGCGCCAAGCACTCGGCCAACACCGTGCGCTGCGACGCGCTCCTGGTGGACACCATCTCCCGGTCTGACACCTACCCGTACATCGACATCCGCGAGGACGATGTCCAGCTGGGACACGAGGCCACAGTCTCCCGCGTCAGCGAGGAGCAGCTGTTCTACCTCATGTCCCGCGGCATGCCCGAGGACGAGGCCATGGCCATGATCGTGCGCGGCTTCATTGAGCCGATCGCCCGTGAACTGCCCATGGAATACGCCCTTGAGCTGAACCGCCTCATCGAACTCCAGATGGAAGGATCCGTCGGTTAATGACTGCCGAAGCTACTACTGAAAAGGCGCGCATCGGCGCACCGTCGATCGCCGGTTTCACCGAGGAGGGCGAACACCTCGTTGCCTCCAAGGTGGACCGCCACCACAGCCATGGCGTACAGGTCATGGCCTCCCGCGCCGAGCGCCTCACCAGCCACAAGGTGGCCGATTTCGCGCTGCCGAACGGCCGCGAAGAGGAGTGGCGCTTCACTCCGGTGCGCGAACTGGCGAACCTGCTTTCCGACACGGCCGCGGAAGCCGGCGCCCTGGGCGTCTCCGTCGAAGCGCCCGAGGCTGTCCGCCAGGGAACCCTGCGGGCCGGTGAGGCCCCCCGCGGTGCCACCCTGGTCCCGGCCGACCGGGCCGCCGTCGTCGGCTCCGCCAACTCGGAAGAGGCCCAGTTCATCTCGATCCCGGCCAACACCGAACTGGACGCCCCGGTCCGGCTCGTCCTGACCGGCAACGGGGCGGGACTGCGCACCAACTCCCACCATGTGATCGAAGCCGGGGTGAACAGCCGTGCGGTGGTGATCATCGAACACGACGGCTCGGCCGACCACAACGGCAACGTGGAGATCCTGGTCCGCGAAGGCGCCCACCTCAGTGTCGTTTCACTGCAGCTGTGGGGCGACGACGCCAAGCACCTGGCCCAGCACGACGCCGAGGTCGCCAAGGATGCGGTCTACAAGCACATTGCCGTCTCCCTCGGCGGGAAGATCGTGCGGATGAACTCCAACGTCCGCTTCGCCGGTGAAGGCGCCGAGGCCGAGCTCCTGGGCCTCTACTTCGCCGACGCGGGCCAGCACCTCGAGCACCGCTCCTTCGTGGACCACAACGTGGCCAACTGCAAGTCCAACGTCCTGTACAAGGGCGCGCTGCAGGGCAAGGGTGCGCACACGGTCTGGGTTGGCGACGTCCTCATCCAGAAGCAGGCCGAAGGCACCGACTCCTACGAAAAGAACCAGAACCTGGTCCTGACCGAGGGCTGCCGCGCGGACTCCGTTCCGAACCTCGAGATCGAAACCGGCCTGATCGAAGGCGCCGGCCACGCAAGTGCCACCGGCCGCTTCGACGACGAGCACCTGTTTTACCTGATGGCGCGCGGCATCCCCGAGGATGTTGCCCGCCGGCTGGTGGTGCGCGGCTTCCTGAACGAGATCATCCAGCAGATCAAGGTTCCGGCCCTCGAAGAGCGCCTGACCGAGGCTGTGGAACGCGAACTCACCGCAATCGACTACTAGGACGGACGGGCACGAACGCATGAACGGGACTCCCAAGGGCGAGCTGGTGTGCAGCGCCAATGACATCAAGGTCAAGCAGGCGCTGCGTATCCTGGTGGACGGCTATCCTGTGGCAGTCGTCAGGGACTCGATGGGCGACATCCACGCCATCGGCGACACCTGCTCGCACGCGGACATCTCACTGTCCGAGGGCGACGTGGAAGGCTGCGCCATCGAGTGCTGGGGGCACGGCTCCCAGTTCGACCTGCGCAGCGGCCAGCCCCTCCAGCTCCCCGCCTACGATCCCGTGCCCGTCTTTGCCGTCGAACTCGATGGCGACGACGTCTACGTGGACGTCACCAACGTTTTGAACGGCGCGGCAGTAAACAACTACTGAGCGCCCGCAGCACCGGACTTACGAACGAAGAAGAAAGAAGAGCATGTCAACTCTTGAGATCAAGGACCTGCACGTCAGCATTGACACGGAGCAGGGCACCAAGGAGATCCTGAAGGGCGTCAGCCTGACCATCAGGACCGGCGAAACGCACGCCATCATGGGCCCCAACGGCTCCGGCAAGTCCACGCTGGCATCCACCATCGCCGGCCACCCCCGCTACACCGTGACCAGCGGCACCATCACGCTGGATGGCGAAGACGTCCTGGCCATGAGCGTCGACGAGCGCGCCCGCGCCGGTGTCTTCCTGGCCATGCAGTACCCGGTCGAGGTTTCCGGTGTCACCATGACCAACTTCCTCCGCACCGCCAAGACCGCCATTGACGGCCAGGCGCCGGCCCTGCGCACCTGGACCAAGGACGTCAAGGCCGCGATGGAGCAGCTGCGGATCGACGCCGACTTCGCCCAGCGCAACGTCAACGAAGGCTTCTCCGGCGGCGAGAAGAAGCGCGTGGAGATCCTGCAGCTCGAGCTCTTCAAGCCCAAGTTCGCCGTCCTCGACGAGACTGACTCCGGCCTGGACGTCGATGCCCTCAAGATCGTCTCGGAGGGCGTCAACCGCGCCCACGCCGAAGGCAACATGGGCACCCTGCTGATCACTCACTACACGCGCATCCTGCGCTACATCAAGCCTGACTTCGTCCACGTGTTCGTGGACGGTCAGGTCGTCGAGGAAGGCGGCCCCGAACTGGCCGACCGCCTCGAGGAAGAGGGCTACGACCGTTACGCCACGGGCGCCGGTGCAGCCACCATCGCGGCTGCTGCCGCAGCACAGGCCTAGTAAGGACTTGTCATGACCGAAATCAAGCCGGGCCGAACGGCCCTGGAGGACGTCGAAGAGGCGCTCAAGGACGTCATCGACCCTGAGCTTGGCGTCAACGTGGTGGACCTGGGTCTGCTGTACGGCCTCAAGTACTCCGACGACGACGGCGCCCTGCTGATCGACATGACGCTCACCACTGCTGCCTGCCCGCTCACCGATGTTCTCGAGGAGCAGGTGGGACAGGCCCTGGACGGCGTTGTGGACGACTGGCGCCTGAACTGGGTATGGATGCCGCCCTGGGGTCCCGAGCGGATCACCGACGACGGCAAGGACCAGATGCGGGCCCTCGGCTTCAACATCTGAATAAGTACGACGGCGGGCCACCTTCCCCAGGGGAAGGTGGCCCGCCGTCGTCGTCCCCACCGGCCCTTTACGCCCCTCGGTAGCGTAGGGCCAGGCGTGGGCCCGGTTAAAGGGTGGCGGCGCTGAAGGTGTCGCACTGCTTGATGTCCCCGGACTGGTAGCCGCGGGCAAACCAGCGCTGGCGTTCCTCGCTGGACCCGTGCGTCCAGCCCTCCGGGGAGACGCGCCCCGTGGCCGCCTTCTGGATCCGGTCGTCACCCACGGACGCGGCCGCCGAGAGGGCATCGTTGACATCCTGCTGGGTGAGCGGTTCCAGGTAGGGCTGGCCGGTGGCCGGGTCCGGAGTGCTGGAGGCATACTTGGCCCACAATCCTGCGTAGCAGTCAGCCTGCAGCTCGGTCCGCACGGAACCGGATTCGGGTCCCTGGGGGTCCTGCTGGGCCCGCCCCAGGTCGCCCAGGAGGTTTTGGATGTGGTGGCCAAACTCGTGGGCCACCACATATTCCTGCGCCAGCGGGCCGCCGGAGGAGCCAAACCGGTCCACGAGTTCCTGGAAGAACCCTGGGTCGAAGTACGCGGTGGTATCGGTGGGGCAGTAGAACGGACCCACCTCCGAGGTGGCGGCCCCGCAAGCGGTATTGGTGCCGCCGCTGAAGATCACTGCTTCGGGGCGGGGATACTGCACGTTGTACTTCTTCAGGTAGCCGGGCCAAAAGGCGTTGAGGCTGTTGACCGTACCGGTGATCCGGCAGTCGAGGCGGGCGTCCGCGTCCGCGCCGGTTTTACAGGCAGGCGCGGTGCCCTGGGATTGTCCGGCGGTCCCGCCGTCGGTCAACCCGCCAAGGAGGTTGGGGTCGATGCCCAAGAGCAGCGCAATGAGCAGCACTAATCCGCCGCCAATCCCGCCCCCAACTTTGACCCCGGTGCCCATGCCCCGCCGGTCCTGGACCTGGGACGGATCCAGCTGCGCATTGTCGTTGAAACTCATAACGTCACAATACCCGCGGCCCGGAGGCTGAATCCGTGCCTGCCGGTAAAGTTGGTCCGTGCCTTTCCTGAACAAGATCCAGCGCTGGGCGGAGCAGCGGCCGCACCACACCGCAGTCGTGGTCGCCGGGCGCCGGCTGGACTGGGCGGAGCTGCGGGACGCTGCCGCAGAGCTGGTGGCGGAGACAAAGTCGGTGACCACCCTCTGCGAGGCCAATTCGGTGGATTTCGCGGTGAGGTTCGCTGCGGCGGTCGCCGGCACCCGGCAGTGCGCGGTCCTCGACCCCTCCTGGCCCGCCGCCCTGCAGGAAGACATTGTCCGCCGGGTTGAGGCGTGCGCGGTTCCTGCCCAGGTGGATCCGGACGACGCCCTGGCCGACGGGCCGCCGGACACCGGATTCCTCATTGGCCTTACCTCGGGAACCACGTCGGTGCCCAAGGCCTTCACCCGCTCCCGGCACTCGTGGCAGCAGTCTTTTGACGCGTCCATCGAGTTCTTCGGCCTGCGCCAGGATGATGTGACCCTCGCGCCCGGCCCGCTGGCGGCCAGCCTGAACCTGTATGCCCTGGCCGAATGCCTTTATGCCGGCTCCGAGTTCCAAACGCTGGAGTCGTTCGACGTCGGCGACGTCCATGCGGCTATTACGCACGACCGGGTAACCCGGCTGGTGCTGGTGCCCACCATACTGCGGATGCTCAGTGAACGCGGCATGACCGGATGCGTTGACGCATCGGGGATCCGGACCATCATCTGTGCCGGTTCCAAACTCGATGCCAGGACCCTTGAAGCCGCCCGGCGCTGGGCGCCCAATGCGACGATCTACGAGTACTACGGTGCGTCCGAGCTCAGCTTCGTCTCCGGACTCGGACTGGCGGCCGGGCAGCCCGGAACTCCGGGTGGGACCGGCATTGGCCGGCCTTTTCCCGGCGTCGAGGTCAGCATCCGGGATGACGCCGGCACCGGGGTGCCGGAGGGCAGTTACGGCAATATCTGCGTCCGCAGCGGCATGGTCAGCAACGGCTATTTGTGGGGGGACGACGGCGAGGCCCTGCGCTCGTTCGGGAGCTGGTTCACGGTGGGGGACCAGGGCTATCTTGCGGACGGGGAGCTGCACATCCTGGGCCGGCGTGCGGACATGATCCTTACCGCCGGGCGGAACGTCTACCCGCATGAGGTTGAACTGGCGTTGGCCGCCGTTCCAGGGGTGGCCGCAGCGGTGGCTGCCGGCATGCCGGACGACCTGCGCGGGCAGCGTGTGGTGGCCGGCGTGGTCCCGTCCCAGGGCGGAATCACCGCCACCCAGCTGCGGGCCGGGCTGGAGGAGATCCTGGCCAGGGACAAAAGGCCGCTGCAGTACTACGTCCTGCCCGAACTCCCCACCACGGATCGCGGCAAGGTCAGCCGCAGCATGCTGCTGGAATGGATCAACGCCAGGGACCCGCGGGTGCGCAGCCTTGGTGGCTGAGGATCTCCCGGCGGAACGGCAGCCGGTCATCATCGCCGCCCTCCGGACACCGGTCTGCCGGATCAACGGGCCTTTGCGGGCCCTGCGCTCCCATGAACTCCTGGCACCGGTCTTGCAACAACTGGTTGCCGGAGCCGCCCTCGATCCGTCCTCCGTTGACGACGTGGTGATCGGCAATGCCGTGGGGGGCGGCGGAAATGTGGCCCGTCTTGCCCTCCTGGAAGCCGGGCTGCCGGTCACCGTTCCGGGGCTCACCGTGGACCGGCAGTGCGGATCCGGCCTGGACGCCATCGTCCTCGCCGCACGGCTGGTGGCCGGCGGCGGCAACCAGGTGTACCTTGCCGGCGGAGTGGAAAGCACCAGCACGGCGCCGTTGCGGGCGCACCGGAACGACGACGGCGGTCCGGAGTTCTACCATCGCGCCCAGTTTGTGCCGCACAGCTTCGGCGATCCGGACATGGGCGTGGCCGCCGAGACGGTGGCGCAGGAATACGGTGTCGGCCGCGACCGGCAGGATGCGTTTGCGCTGGCCAGCCACCGGAAAGCCCTTGCGGCGAGGCGGGACGGGACCTTTGAGGGCGAAATCGTGGCCCTGCCCACCCCGGGAGGCACCGTCGCCACCGATGACGGACCGCGGGCCGGCCTCACCCCGGCAATCATGGCGCGGTTCCCTGCCGCCTTCGTCGCCGGGGGCACGGTCACCGCCGGGAACTCGTGCTTCGACGCGGACGCAGCGTCCGCCGTCGTCATGACCTCGCTGCAACGTGCACGCGAACTGGGCGCCCGGGACGCGCTGCTGGTGCGCGGTACCCACACCGCCGGGGTTGCTCCGGGGGTGCTGGGGATCGGTGCCGCGAGCGCGGCCCGGCAGGTGCTGGCCGGGGCCGGTGTCGCGGCCGGGGACCTGGACCTCGTGGAATTCAACGAAGCGTTCGCCTCGCAAACGCTCGCATGCCTCGACGAGCTGGGGATCGATCCGGCGGGGGTGAACCTGGATGGCGGTGCTTTGGCCCTGGGGCACGCCTACGGGGCGTCCGGGGCGGTCCTGGTGACCCGGCTGTTCGCGCAGGCTAGGAAATCGGGAGTCGATGGCACCTTGGCGATGGCGATGATCAGCATGGCGGGCGGCATGGGAACGGCCGCGCTCCTGGAGTACCGGCGCCTGGGCTGCTGAGCCGGGTTTTGGCGTGCCCCGTCAGTCCTCGGCCTCGCCCAGGCCGCGGGCGGCGAGCGCTTCCCCGGTTTGCCGTGCGTAGGCCACGGAGGTGATGAACACCGGCAGGACCAGGGCCCGCGGATTGCGTTCCAGGCCCCTTGCCCGCGCGGAGTCCCGTACGTCAGCGAATGTTCCCGCGATGTACGGAATGCTGCGGAGCATGATGCCGATGGTCAGGGCGAAACGCTCAGGGTCGGCACCGAACCTTTCGAAGGGTCGTGCCAGCCGGACGACGCCGTCGAGCAGCTGCTGCACCGGAGTGGTGGCGGTGAGCAGGGACGCAGCAACGACGCACACCAGGATGTTCAGCACAATCCTTGCGCCGGTGGGTGCGCCCAGCTGCCACGCCTGGAAGAGTCCCACCACCAGGAGCACGGGGACCAGCGGCCGGACAGCCCCCCAAAGCCTCTTCCCCCCGGCGCCTGCCCCCAGGAAGAGTCCGCCAAGAACTGCCAGGACCGCAGCGGAGACGCCCCAGTCCACGATGACGAAGGATGCCAGGCCGCACCCAACCACGAGGAGGAACTTCAGCGCCAGCGGTGACCGGTGGAGGAACGAGGTCCCCGGCACGTAATTGGCCAGGAGGAATCCGTGGCCCCTCATGGCGTGTCAGTTGCGGTGTTGATCCCGTTGAGCCCGTCCATGCACCAGGAACGGTAGGCTGCCACGGCGTCGGCCGGTGCGCCATCGAAAGCCACACGCCCCTGTTCGATAACCAGCACCCGGTCCATTTCCAGGGCAAGGTCCAGGTCGTGGGTGGACATGATGATCTGCTGGTCCAGGCCCGCCAGGGTCCTCCGGAGCAGCTCGCGGTTGCGCAGGTCCAGCAGTGTTGACGGTTCGTCCAGGACCAGGACCTTGGGGTCAATGGCCAGGACGGCGGCGAGGGCCATCAGCTGCCGTTCGCCGCCGGAGAGTTCGTAGATGCTTTGGTCTGCCAGCGTCAGGAGGCCGAGCCGCCCCAGGGCAGCCTCGGCCCGGCTGCGCCGCTCGGCTCCGTTCTTCACCGAGCGGCGCAGTGACAGCTCCACGTCCTCCCGGCCGGTGGGCATCACCAGCTGGGAGAGCGGGTCGGTGAAGACGAAACCGACGTTCCGCCTGACTTTCCGCACGGCACGTTCTGTGTCGTCGCCGTCGACCGCCACCGTGCCCGTGGTGGGCTGGACCAGCCCGTTGACCAGCCGCAGCAGCGTGGACTTGCCGGAGCCGTTGGCGCCAATGACGCCCACGCGTGGTTCGTCCAGCCGGAGGTTGACTTCATCAAGGAGGACCTTGGGCTGCGGGGAATCCTCTTGTTGGACCGCAACGGTTACCTTGTCGAATGTCACGGTGGGCATGGCTTGCAGTCCTACGCCGTTGCAGGGGTGGCGGCCTGCCGCCGTACCCGGCGGACCAGGACATCGGGGAAGGCGCGGTGCAGCGCGACGGCGATGGCCGCCGCAAGGATGTTCTTGATGACGTCGCCGGGGTAGAAGACAAGGTCGCCCACGAAGGCCTGTTCCAGGGTTGCCTTCGAGTTCAGGGCGATGCCCATAATGCCCAGGGTGTGGACCACCACAACGCTGGTGGCCGTGGCGGCGAGGAAGAACCAGAGCGCGCGGGCCTTCCTGGTGCGTCTGATGATGATGGTGGCCAGCCAGCCCACCACTCCCGCCGCGATGGGGAAAGCGATGATGTAGCCGGCTGAGGGGCCGGCAAGGATGCCCAGGCCGCTGCGGCCCTGGCTGAAGATGGGCAGGCCGGCGAGCCCCAGGAGGGTGTAGAGCCCGACGGCGGCAAGTCCGCGGGCAGGACCGAGCACCAGGCCTGTGAGCATCACGGCGAGGGTCTGGAAGGTAATGGGGACGCCAAAACCGTTCAGGGCCAACCCCGGCACGAGTGCTGCGCCGGCGACGAGGGCGGCGAAGACGGCAATAAGCCCCAGGTCGGTGCCGTTCCAGCGGCGGCGTCCTGTCGGTTGGCTGTTCGGTGTAGTGGTGCGGGTGTTGCTCATGGCGGTCCTGTCGGGGTTGTACAAGCGGAATCTAATGTACCGCCGACGTTACCGGGGTGGAACGGTGCCTATTTTGTAGGGGGTCTACTACGCCGGGTGCGGGCTGCGTTGGGCTGGGTACAAATTGGCTCCTAGGTTGCCTTCCGACGGCGTGGTGCGGCTGAGCGCGGCGGAGCTGCGCGGAGGTGCGCGGATGCCCGGCCGAGGATGCGCGCGAGGTCGTCAACGTCGCTGTCTGACAGGGCCGCGAACAGCAAGCTCCGCACGGCGTTGATATGGCCGGGGAACACGGCCCCGAGCACGGTGCGGCCGGCGTCGGTGAGTGTCAGGACGGTGCTGCGTTCGTCCTCGGGGGAGGGGGAGCGGGAGACGAGGCCGCGCTGTTCGAGCGATTGCGCCTGGTAGGTCAGCCCGCTGCGGCTGTAGACAACGCCGTCGGCGAGGTCCGTCATGCGCAGCTGCCCGTCCGGGGCGTCTCCGAGGCGGGCCAGGAGCTGGAACTGGACGTAGCTGAGGTCACCGGCATCGCGGAGCTGTTTCTCCACTGCGTGGCGGAGCAGGCTGCTGACCTCCGTGAACGCGAAATACGCCCCGAGCTGGGTGGGGGTCAGGTTCAAGGGTGCTTCGTCCATGGTTCCATCCTAGGGGTTGATTCGAGTTCGAAGCAATGCTACCTTCATTCCATTGCTTCAAATTCGAAGCATCAACTGAAAGGGACAATCATGAAGGCAGTGCAGTTTCACGAGGCAGGCGGCCCCGAGGTGCTTCAGCTCACGGAGATCGAGCAGCCGGTGCCGGCCGCTGGAGAGGTCCGGCTGCGTGTAGCCGCGTCCGCCTTCAATGCGGCCGATAACGGAATGCGGGCGGGATTCCTGCCGATCCCGGTGGTGCTGCCGCACGTTCCCGGCTATGACGTATCCGGCATCGTCGATGCGGTAGGCAAAGACGTCGAGGGTATTTCGGCAGGCGATCCGGTCATCGGGTTCCTGCCCATGGAACAGGACGGCGGCGCCGCGGACTACGTCATTGCCCCCGCCGATGCGGTCGTGGCCGCCCCGGCGACCATTCCACTGGCTGATGCAGCGGCACTGCCTTCTGTGGCATTGACGGCCTGGCAAGCCCTCGTTGACGAGGGGCAGCTGGAGGCGGGACAGCGGCTGCTCATTGTCGGCGCCGGCGGTGTGGTGGGCAAATACGCCATCCAACTCGCGAAGCGCGCCGGCGTGCACGTGGTGGCAACCGCAAGTCCACGCAGTATCGACGCTGTCCGCGCGGCAGGCGCGGATGAGGTCATCGACCATACGGCCGCCGACCTGCTCGGCGCCGTCGACGGGCAGGTCGATGTGCTGCTCAACCTGGCTCCGATCGAGCCCGAGCAATTTGCCGCGCTGGTGGCCCTGGTGCGCGATGGCGGCGCGGTGGTCAGCACCACGGCATTCATGCAGACGCCGGGCGACGAGACGCGTGGTGTGCGTGCTGCCACCGTCTACGTCCGTCCCAACCGCGAACGCCTCTCAGAGTTGGTATCCCTGGTCGACGACGGGCAACTCACCGTCGAAGTCACCCGACGCATTCCCCTCGCGGAACTGCCTGCCCTCCACGCGGAGGCGAGCGTTGGCCGCGTGCCCGGCAAGGTCATTGTCCTGGCGGGCTGACCTGCTGCCCGAACGTCGGTTTCGGGGATGGCGAAAGCTTCCGGCATTCGGGCTTTGCATTGGTGGGCAGGCAAGCAGGCGTTGTAGCCGCCTTACATCGGAGAGAGGATGAACGCACCAGCTGAAATTCTCGGACAAGGACCCGACGATGCCCGAACTCCTCATCGACTTCATCACCTCGCTCGACGGCTACGCCGCTGCGGACGGTTGGCCGGGCTGGTGGGGGCTTGAAGGGCCCGAATACCTGGCATGGCTCGGAGATTCCCCCGAAGTCGACTACACCGTACTGATGGGGGCAACGACGTACCGCGTCATGTCAGGCCTCTCCGCTGCCGGCGAACCCGGTACCGAACCTCTGGCCGGTCTGTCGACGATCGTGTTCTCGGAGACATTGCGCGAACCCCTCGCGTGGGCGAACGCTCAACTCGTCGCGCGGGACGCCGTTGAGGCCGTGCGAGAGATGAAGGCAGCCGGGACGACGTCAATGCGCACGATAGGCAGCCTCAGGCTGTGCCGGTCGCTACTGAAGGCAGGTCTCGTGGACCGCTTCCGCGTGGTCATCTTCCCCGTCATCACCGGGAGCACCGGCCGAGAGAGGATCTACGACGGGTACCCCGACGTCGCCCTCGACATGATCGGCAGCCGGACCTTCGATGGACGCATCCAGCTGGTTGAATACGTCCCGACCATTCTGTCAGGGCCCACGGGCTCGTAGATGGTCTGAACGGGACCAGTATTAGCTGAAGCTGAGATCAGATGGATGCTCATCAGTGTCAGTTCGCCTGCAGGGAAGATCCCGCGCCACGCCGGGCCGCGGCGGATCACTCACTCGGCCGGATCGGCGTCCGGTTTCATCCAAAACGGCGAGTAGTGGTAACCGTCAGGATCGTCGAACTGGCGCTGGTACATGAAGGGGTAGTCGTCGGTATCACCGATCCGCCCGCCGGCGGCACCGGCGCGCTCGGCGAGCTCATCGACCGCCTCACGGCTCCCGACATCAAACGAGACAGTGACCTTTGACGGCGTATCGGGTCCGCCTACCAGCTCCTCGGCGCCGCCGACGCTCGCATACATCTCGCGGCTGCCGAGCATGACGAACTGCTCTGGTGCGATCGCGAAACATGACACGTTCTGATTGGACATTTCCGGTTGGAGAGTCCAGCCCAGTGCGGTGTAGAAAGCGGTGGCGCGTTCAACGCTGTCAACCGGGCAGGTGATGAAGAGGCTCATGCGGCTCATAGTTGCAAGATGCAAGTATGAGGTCAAGATCCCAGCGGCGGTCCGCAACTGGGCTGGGCGCTGCCGCATTGCCGAGGCGTCCCGCCCGGGTCCTCTGTGGCTTCGCCACTGACTTCCAGCCGGACAATCGCTCGACCACTGGACGACCCCAACCCTGCCGAATACTGGTTACGCCGGTTTAAGGACTGTCACACGACATGTCGGCACATCTGTCTGCCGCCATGAGCGGGACTCAGGCTCAGGCAGCAGACTGCGCACCAAAACAGGGGTTTGCGGGAAGCGCCTGCTTGGTACCCTGTGCCGTATGCCCATCAAACTTGAAAACGTCGGCATCGCCGTCAGCGATCTGGAAGCAACAATCGCGTTCTTCACCGACCTCGGCCTCACCGTCCTGGGCCGGGACACGGTCAGCGGCGACTGGGCAGACACGGCTGTGGGCCTGGACGGCAACCACGCCAAAATTGCCCTCCTCCAGACCCCGGACGGCAACGGCCGCCTCGAACTGTTCGAATACATCCACCCCGATGCAATCCCCACAGAGCCCACCCTGCCCAACGAAATCGGCATGCATCGAGTGGCCTTCTCCGTTGACAGCATCGAGGATGCCCTTGGCATTGCTGCCAGGCACGGCTGCCACCCGCTGCGCGGCGTCGCAACGTATGGCGACGTCTACAAACTCTCCTATGTGCGCGGCCCCAGCGGAATCATTGTGATGTTCGCCGAGGAACTGCAGAAGGGCTGAGGACGCCCGGCGGCCTGCAATATACTCCGAACATGCCCATCACGCACCCTGCCCCAAATCCCCACCGCCGCAATAGCACTCTGCGCGGAGGCCGGCTGTGAGCGGCGGTCTCGTCGCCCTGCTCGACGACGTGGCAGCGCTGGCCCGGATCGCGGCCGCCTCGGTGGACGACGTCGCGGCCGGCGCCGCAAAGGCCGGAGCCAAGGCCGCGGGCGTGGTCATCGACGACGCCGCCGTCACCCCGCAGTACGTCTCAGGTGCGGACCCGGCCCGGGAACTGCCAATGATCAAGAAGATCTTCTGGGGCTCGATTCGCAACAAGCTCTTGATCATCCTCCCGGCCCTGCTGCTCATCAGTGCGTTCGTTCCCGGGATCATCCCCTTCATCCTCATGCTCGGCGGTACCTACCTCTGCTATGAAGGAGCGGAGAAGGTCTGGCACAAGTTCCGTGGCGGCCATCATGACGCCGGGGAGGCTCCGGCCGTGGAGCGCGGGCACGATGCCGAAGCAAAAGTGGTCAAGGGCGCCATCACCACCGACTTCATCCTGTCCTGCGAAATCATGGTCATCTCCATGAATGAGGTCGCAACGGAATCCATTTGGGTCCGGGCGTTCATTCTGGTGCTGGTGGCGTTTGCCATCACGGTGCTGGTTTACGGTGCGGTGGCCCTCATCGTCAAAATGGACGATATCGGGCTGCACCTGATGGACAAGGACTCGTCACGTTCCAAGCGCATCGGTGAACTGCTCGTCAGGGGGATGCCGGCCGTCCTGGCGGCCATCACGTTCGTCGGCACGATTGCCATGCTGTGGGTTGGCGGCCACATCATGCTGCAGGGGGCCCACGATCTCGGCTGGCACGCACCCTACGACCTCGTCCACGCCCTGGAGCACCCGGTGGAATCCGTTCCAGCCGTCGGCGGCCTCCTCGCGTGGCTCGTCAACACTTTGTGCTCGGCGGTACTGGGACTTGCCTGGGGCCTGGTGGTCCTGGCCGTCGTGGGCCCGCTGATGAAAGTGCTGCCGTTTGGCAAGGCCAAAGAAGCCAAGGACGGCCATGACGCGGCCGCCCGCCGGCAGTCGGAGAATCACCAGGGCTGACGCCGCGCGGCGAACAACAGCCTCCGCTAGAACGCGTAGCGGATCCGGCAGTACGGCGCTATGTCGGCGACGAGTGTGGAGAGCTGCCGCACGTAACCGGCCTTCGCCCGGGCGCGGTACCTGACGTTGCTGAAGCCGTTCGACGAGACCTTGGCTTCCTGCAGGCCGGGACGCCACAGCACCTCCTCTGCCTGCGGGTGCCAGCCAAGGTTGACCTTATGCAGCTGCTCATTATGGGTGAGGAAGATGACCTCCGCCGCCAGTTGGGCTTTGGCTTCGGGGGTCAGGGTTGCGTCGAGTTGGCGCAGCAGTTGTTCCCAGTCCGCAAGCCAGGTATCCGTGATGATGACCGGGGAGAAATTCACGTGCACTTCGTAGCCGGCTGCAACAAAATCGTTGATGGCGGCCATCCTGTCGGCAACCGGCGATGTGCGGACATCGATGGACTTTGCCAGGTCCGCGGGCATCAATGAAAAGCGGATCCTGGTGTGGCCGCCATGGTCCCATTCCAGCATCGCGGGGTTGACGAACTTCGTGGCGAAGGACAGCTTGGCGTTGGGCAGTTCGCGGAACAACGCGACCAGCTCTTCCACGTTGTCGCTGATCAGGGCGTCTACGGAGCAGTCGCTGTTTTCTCCGATGTCATAGACCCAGAGCTCAGCGTCGCACTGGTTGGGCTCCAGCTTGATCCCCTGGCGGGCGGCATGCCGTTCGATGGCTCCGGCGATCTGCCCGATGTTGGCGAACACGGTGACCGGGTTGCTGTAGCCCTTGTGGCGGGGAACATAGCAGTAGGCGCACGCCATGGCGCACCCGTTGGCGGTCGAGGGTGCGATGAAGTCCGCCGAACGCCCGTTGGGCTTGACGGCCAGCGACTTCTTCACGCCGAGTACCAGCGCCTCCGTCTTGATCCGCGACCAGCGCGGGACGTTCGTTTCGTCACCGTGCACGTCCGGAATGTTCCAATGGTTCTCCACCAGCACAACGTCGGCATCCGGCCAGCGTGCCACGATCTCCTGGCCACGGGGCAGCTCCAAAGCTTCAGGCTGGGCATAGATGCGCCGGACCTGGAGGAGGCGGTCAAATTCCATGCACCCCATTCTCCATGGGTGCAGGAAGCCGGCATCCGCACGCCACGGCCGATGCTGGCACCGATAGTCCACTGGCCCGGACGTTGAAATTGCGGCGGCCCGCTGGACGGTAGACTGGACTGTGCCGTTCTCCGGCCGTTTACCGCCCCGCCCAACCACAGACGCTCCGGGCCGCGGCTTATCCCTGTTTGTGAAAGGCCTTACCTGCTGTGATTACTGTCCAGGATCTTGAACTGCGTGCCGGCGCCCGGCTCCTCATGGACCAGGTGAGCTTCCGCATCGACAAAGGGGACAAGATCGGCCTGGTGGGCCGGAACGGGGCCGGCAAGACCACGCTGACCCGCGTCCTTGCAGGGGAGGGGCTTCCGGCTGCCGGCAAGGTCACCCGCAGCGGCGAAATCGGCTACCTTCCCCAGGATCCGCGGACCCCTGACATGGAACAGCTGGCCCGGGACCGGATCCTCTCTGCCCGTGGCCTCGATATCGTCGTCGGCAAACTCCGCAAGGCGCACGATGAGATGGCCAGCGAGGACCCCGAGGTCCAGCGGAAGGCCATGAACCGCTACGACCGGCTGGAATCGGAGTTCCTGGCCGCGGGCGGCTACGCGGCCGAGGCTGAAGCGGCGTCGATCTGTTCCAACCTCGCCCTCCCCGACCGCCTGCTGAACCAGCCGCTAAAGACACTCTCCGGCGGGCAGCGGCGCCGCGTGGAGCTGGCCCGCATCCTGTACTCCGATGCCGAGACGATGCTGCTGGACGAGCCCACCAACCACCTCGACGCCGACTCCATCGCCTGGCTGCGTGACTTCCTGAAGAACCACCAGGGCGGCCTGATCGTCATCAGCCACGACACGGACCTGCTGGAAGCCACCGTCAACAAGGTGTTCCTGTTGGACGCCAACCGTGCCCAGATCGACTTCTACAACATGGACTGGAAGCGCTACCTCCAGCAGCGCGAAACGGATGAGCGCGCCCGCAAGCGTGAACGCGCCAATGCCGAAAAGAAGGCACAGGTCCTCATGGACCAGGCCAACAAGATGCGGGCCAAGGCCACCAAGGCCGTCGCCGCGCAGAACATGGCCAAGCGTGCCGAACGGCTGCTCAGCGGCCTGGAAGCGGTCCGCGAGCAGGACCGCGTGGCAGCGCTTCGTTTCCCCGATCCGTCGCCCTGCGGCAAGACCCCGCTCACCGCGGACGGGCTCAGCAAATCCTACGGTTCGCTGGAAATCTTCACCGACGTGGACCTGGCGATCGACCGCGGTTCCAAGGTGGTCATCCTGGGGCTCAATGGCGCCGGCAAGACCACCCTGCTGCGCATGCTCGCCGGCGTGGACGCACCGGACACCGGCGAGGTCATCCCGGGCCACGGGCTCAAGGTGGGCTACTACGCCCAGGAACACGAAACCCTGGACCACGACCGCACCGTGCTGGAGAACATGCGCTCCTCCGCGCCGGACATGAAGGACGCCGAGGTCCGCGGCATCCTGGGCTCGTTCCTGTTCTCCGGCGACGACGTCGACAAGCCCGCCGGCGTCCTCTCCGGCGGAGAGAAGACCCGCCTGGCCCTGGCCACCATCGTGGCTTCCAGCGCCAACGTCCTGCTCCTCGATGAACCTACCAACAACCTGGACCCCGCCAGCCGCGCCGAAATCCTGGGCGCCCTGCGGAACTACACCGGCGCCGTCGTCCTGGTCAGCCACGACGAGGGCGCGGTGGAGGCCCTCAACCCCGAACGCGTCGTCATGCTCCCGGACGGTGTGGAGGACCTCTGGAACGAGGACTACCTGGACCTGATCACCCTGGCCTAGCGGACGGTCAGTTCCCGGGCCGCGGTCATGCGGAGCAGCTGCTGGTAGGTGATGCTGAACATGGAGTTATGGTCGCCTGCTCCGGCCCAGAGCACTTCGTGTTCCCGCAGGCTGGTATCCAGCAGGGTCCTGATGGGCGCGGGGTGGCCCACCGGTGCCACGCCGCCCACCTGCTGGCCCGTGTGCTCCAGGACAAAGTCGGGGGAGGCCCGGCGGATCCTGCCGTGGCCCAGCTGCCCGGCTACCAGCTTCGTGTCCACCCGCGCCGCGCCGCTGGCGAGGATCAGCAGCGGCCGGCCGTCCAGCTCAAAAACCAGGCTGTTGGTAATGGCCGCAACGTCGCACCCCAGGGCTTCCGCCGCTGCCAGGGCGGTGGGGACGCCGGCAGCAAAAGTCCGCACCGTATCCGGTAACCCTGCTTCGAGCAGTGCCGAGCGCACCAAGGCGACCGGGCCGGCGTCGTACCCGCTCATTCTTAGAACCCCTGCGCGTCCAGCAGGGCGTCCTCTTCTTCCTCGGCCGTCGCCTTGGTGCGCTTCCGCGCTGGTGCCGGCCGACGGCGGGCAGCCGGGACGGCGGAGTGGACGGCCCCGTCGGCGGGCGTCTCCTCATCCTCGGCGTCAATCGCGGCGTTGCGCGCCTGCTGCCGCGCCGCATAGCCAAAGCCGACGAACATGAGCACGCCGAACGCGAACCACTGCAGGGAGTAGGACAGGTGCGTCCCCTCGTCCGTGGACGGCTTGGGGAACGCCACGGGCATGTCGGCAACAGCGGGCGTTTCCGAGGCCAGCTGGCCGTACGCCCCCGTGAACACCGGATAGCCCAGTTGCGCCGCATAAGTTTGCAGGTCGATGGACGCCAATTGTCCCGTGGGTGCCCCGCGCTGCAGCTCGGGCTCGCTGTGCTTCAAGCGCACGACGGCGGTCACCTCACCGGCCGGGGGCGCCGGCACCGAATCCGGACTGCCGGGATTCTTGTTTCCGATGGGCAGCCAACCCCGGTCGATCACCACGGTTTCGCCGCTGTCCAGCCGGAACGGGACAACAACCTCGTACCCCGGCTGGCCGTTGAGGGGCCGGTTCCTCACCACGCGCTGGCCGGCAGCATCGTAGGTTCCCTTGAGCTCAACCTGGGTCCATTCCTTGGCCGGGTCCAGCTGCGCGAACTGGTCCTTCGCCTGGGAGAAAGGGATGGGGGTTGCCGAATAGTTGTTGACGACCCTGTTGATTTCGGCAAGGGTTTCGGCGCGGCGGTCCATCTGCCAGCGGCCCAGGAAGACGCAGGCCGTGGCAAAGATGGCGGCCAGCAGGAGATAGCCCAGCCACTTGCTGGAGAAGAGGAAGCGGTACATTCAGATGTCCTGCTCCAGGGGGACCGCGTCCGCCTGCAGGGGAAGGGTTTCCTTCCAGAGTCCCCGCGTTTGCAGATAGTCCTCAAGCCATACCCGGTGCTCCGCGCAGGCCAGCCAGGTCTTCCGCCGCTCGGGAGCGTGGATCTTGGGATTGTTCCAGAGGAGTTGCCAGGACGCTTCGGACCTGCAGGCCTTCCGCGAGCAGAGAGCCGTTGACTCCGATGCCATGTCCGATCCTGCTGCGAAATCGAAAAGGCTCATGGCGCCTGCCGCTCCTCTCCCTGTTCCTCGTCGTCTGCTACCAGTTCGCCCTGGAGCACCGCGCTCCCTGCTTCTTCGTCCTCGGCCGGGGGAGCTGGGCTTTCGAGCTCCGCCAGGGGCGCGGAATCGATCAGCAGGTCGCTGTGCCCTTCGGCCTTGTCGTTGCCGTTGGCTATGACCACCGCCACCCAGGGAAGGAACACCGCGCCGGCCACCGCAATGATCTTGAACCAGCCGTCCACTACGAAAATCATGACCAGGCAAACCATGCGGATGCCCATTGCCAGGGCGTACTTGATCATCCGCTGTCGCATGTCCTCCGAGTGCGCTCCAGCAGCTTCGGTAATGCTGTGTACCTCGGTATCGCCGGAGAACCGGCCCGGTTCTCCGGGCGCGGAATGTCCCGCATGGTTTTCAAGGGTCACGGTGAATAATCACGCTCCAAAGGCTTCCCTCAATTCTCGCACCATCGGCAGTGCTGCCCAAACCCGTACCGGGGCTGCCGCTAAGATCGGAGGCAGCCCAAACCACTCACTGCAACCGCGGCCCAGCCTGCCGCAGAAAACCGGAGCCCTCTATGACTGAAGCAGTTTCCGCAGCCCGCAGCGTCCTGATCACCGGCGGAAACCGCGGTATCGGCCTGGCAATCGCACAGGCATTCCTGGCCAACGGCGACAAAGTGGCCGTGACCTACCGCAGTGAATCGCAGCTGCCGGAGGGAATCCTCGGGGTCAAGGCCGACGTGACCGACGAGGCCTCCGTGGACGCAGCCTTCAAGGCAGTGGAAGCCGCCCACGGCCCCGTCGAAGTCCTGGTGGCCAATGCCGGCATCACCAAGGACACGCTGCTGCTGCGCATGAGCGAGGACGACTTCACCTCCGTGATCGACACCAACCTCACCGGCGCGTTCCGCGTCATCAAGCGTGCGTCCAAAGGGATGATCCGGCTGCGCAAGGGCCGCGTCGTCCTGATCTCCTCGGTGTCCGGCCTGTATGGCGCTCCGGGCCAGATCAACTACTCCGCGTCCAAGGCCGGACTGGTGGGCATCGCCCGGTCCCTCACCCGCGAACTTGGTTCACGCGGCATCACCGCCAACGTGGTGGCCCCCGGTTTCATCAATACCGACATGACCGCCGAACTCCCCGAAGCAACCCAGAAGGACTACCTGGCCAGCATTCCGGCCGGCCGCTTCGCCGAAGCGTCAGAGGTTGCCAATGTGGTCCGCTGGATCGCCAGCGACGAAGCCGCCTACATCTCCGGGGCCGTCATCCCGGTGGACGGCGGCCTGGGCATGGGGCACTGACCGGTCCTGCCCACGGCCATGCAGCGAACTAGGCCGGCGGCGCTTATTTGTCGAGGTCGGACAAAGGCATTGGGAACAGCCGCTGGCATGATGGACTGCAGGCCACAACGATTTGGATGTTTCGAACAAAGGAAGCTCGTATGGGACTGCTGGACAACAAGACGGCCATCGTCACCGGATCATCGCGGGGCATCGGCGCGGACGTAGCCAAGATCCTCGCCTCGGAAGGGGCCGCCGTCGTCGTCAACTACCGCCAGAAGGCGCCCCGCGCCAACAAAGTGGTGCAGGGAATCGAGGCTGACGGCGGCCGGGCGGTAGCCATCGGTGCCGACCTCACCACGCAGGAAGGCGTGCAGGCGCTGGCCAGCGCGGCCATGGAAAACTTCGGGTCCCTGGACATCCTGGTCCTGAACGCTTCCGGCGGCATGGAAACGGGAATGGGGGAGGACTACGCGCTCAAACTGAACCGTGACGCGCAGGTCAACATGCTCAACGCCGCCGTGCCCCTCATGCGGGAAGGCTCCCGCGTGGTGTTTGTCACCAGCCACCAGGCCCACTTCATCAACACCGTTCCCACCATGGAAGCCTACGAGCCCGTTGCCCGCAGCAAGCGCGCCGGTGAGGACGCCCTCCGGGAACTGATCCCCAACCTCGCGGAGAAGGGCATCTCCCTCGTGGTGGTCTCCGGGGACATGATCGAAGGCACCGTCACCGCCACGCTCCTGGACCGCTCCACGCCAGGTGCCATCGAGGCACGCCGCGCCGAAGCCGGGAAGCTGTATTCCGTGGAGGAATTCGCCCAGGTTGTGGCCGGCATGGCCACTGCCGACGTCGAGTCCGGCCACACCGAGTACGCCGGCGGCGCAGACTACTTCGGCAAGGGCGTCCAGTAGCCGCCCGCTGTTGTACCCCTTAAACCCCTGATGGGCTCCGCCAGGCGGAGCCCATCAGTTGGTTAACAGGGACTCAGACCCCGGCGATGTAGCGGACGGCGTCCAGGTACGGCATGTTCACTGCGGCATCCGCGACCGCCCTCACGGCCGGCTTGGCGTTGAACGCTACGCCGATGCCGGCGGCGCCGAGCATGTCCAGGTCGTTGGCACCGTCACCTACGGCAACAGTGTGTTCAAGGGCGATGCCCTCCGCCGCGGCCCACTCGCGCAGGTACTTCTCCTTCGCGGCCCGGTCCACCACCGCGCCGAGCACCTTGCCGGTCAGCGCACCGTCCACGATTTCCAGTTCGTTGGCCTGCCAGTAGTCCAGGCCAAGGTCCGCGGCGATCGGCGCGAGGATCTGGTTGAAGCCACCGGAGACCACAGCCACCACGTGGCCTGCGGCCTTGAACGCGGCAACGAGTTCGGCGGCGCCTTCGCTGAGTTTCACTTCGTGGCGGACGGAATTGACGACGTCGGCCGGCAGCCCCGCGAGGACAGCCACCCGGGCGTGGAGGGACTGCGCGAAATCCAGTTCGCCGCGCATGGCGGCCTCGGTCACGGCGGCAACTTCCTCCCGCTTGCCGGCGTACGCGGCCAGGAGTTCGATGACCTCCTGCTGGATCAGGGTGGAATCGACGTCCATGATCAGCAGCTTCCGTTCGGCGGCGCGCAGCCCAGCCGGTACCAGAGCGGTGTCAAAACCCCCGATCGCGGCCTCCGCCACGGCCCGCCGCAGGGACGCGAGCCCGGCCGCCGTGTCGTCTGGAAAGTCCAGTTCGGCCAAGGACACCTGGTAGCGGTCATCGCCCAGGCCGGTCTCGGACAGCACCTCGGCGCCCTGTGCAGCAAGGACGGAACGCAGCTGCTCCAGCCCGTTGGGGGTCAAATTTTGGCCATAGCTGACCGCAGTCACGTTCGAAGTCATGCCTGCAATCTTATCGAGCGGCAACAAGGTCCCCTGCATTCGTTGCGCACCCGCCTTCGGGGTTCCCTGGGACCTTCACACCGGTTATCAGTCATCATCTTTTTTGTCCTAGTGTCTATTCCTATGAGTGATGTTCTGGAACTGGACTCCGTCAGCGTTGTCCGAGGTAAAAAGACCCTGCTGGACAAGGTCGACTGGCAGGTCAACGAAGGCGAGCGGTGGGTCATCCTTGGCCCGAACGGCGCCGGCAAAACCACCCTCCTCCAGATTGCGGCAGCCCGGCTCCACCCCAGCAGCGGCACCGCAGGCATCCTTGACGAAGTCCTTGGCCGGGTGGACGTCTTCGAGCTCCGGCCACGCATTGGCCTGTCATCGGCAGCCCTGGCCACCCAGATCCCCGAGCATGAGAACGTCCTCAACGTGGTGGTCACCGCGGCGTACGGCGTCACCGGACGCTGGCGGGAAGGGTACGAGCGCGACGACGAACGGCGCGCCTTCCGGCTCTTGAACGACTGGGGCATGGGACCGCTGCTCAACCGGACCTTCGCCACCTTGTCCGAGGGGGAGCGGAAGCGTGTCCAGATCGCCCGCGCCCTGATGACCGATCCCGAGCTGCTGCTGCTGGATGAGCCGGGCGCCGGCCTGGACCTTGGGGGACGTGAAGAACTGGTGCACAAGCTTGGCGAGCTCGCCCGCGACGAAGCTGCTCCGGCCATGGTCCTGGTCACGCACCACCTCGAAGAAGTGCCTCCCGGCTTCACGCACGCCATGCTGCTCCGCGACGGAGGCGTGGTGGCCGCCGGCCCCATCACCGAGGTCCTCACCGAAGAACACCTGAGCACCACTTTCGGCCTTCCCTTGGACGTGTCCGAAAACGCGGGCCGTTACACCGCCACCGCGCGCCGTTAAGCCACGCCTGCCCAACCGTTGTGGAATTTTTCAGCAGCATCATTGTGTTCATCGCCGGCCTGTGGGCCGGGACCATCAATGCAGTAGTTGGCTCCGGGACCCTGGTCACCTTCCCGGTCCTCATCGCCCTGGGGGTGGCCCCGGTCGTGGCTTCCATGAGCAACGCCATGGGACTCGTCGCCGGTACCGCGGCCGGTGCGTTCGGCTACCGCCGGGAGCTCGCAGGACGGGGACGCCAGGTGCTCCGGCTCCTGCCGGCGTCGGTCCTCGGCGGGATCACCGGGGCCTGGCTGCTGCTGCACCTGCCCGAACAGGTCTTCCATTACGTCGCACCCGTGCTCCTGGTACTGGCGCTGCTGATGGTGGTGTTCCAGCCCAGGCTCCAGGACTGGGTCCGCAACCGCGAGGCCAATCCGGAGCACGCCGTACGGGACAAACGCCACGGGATCCTCCTGGTGGTGCTTGTGTACCTGGCCGGCGTGTACGGCGGCTACTTCGTCGCAGCACAAGGAATCCTGCTGGTAGGAATCCTCGGGGTGTTCCTCACCGGGACCATCCAGAACGCGAACGCCATGAAGAACATCCTGGTCCTCGGCGTGAACATGGTGGCCGCCATCTCCTACCTGGTCTTCGCCTTCGACCGGATCAACTGGCTGGTGGTGCTGCTGATCGCCGTCAGTTCCACCATCGGCGGCCTGATGGGATCCAAGGTGGGCCGGAAGCTCTCGCCGCGCGTCCTCCGGGCGGTCATCTTCAGCCTGGGCATCGTGGCCCTGGGCGTTATGATCGCCAACCTGCTGAAATAATCACCGGGTGACCTTCCACTACCTCGAATCCGCCGATGACCCGCGCGTAAGCGACTACACCACGCTGACCGATGTCCACTTGCGCAAGCTCCGCGAGCCTGCCGAGGGGATGTATATCGCCGAATCGTCGCGGGTGCTCCGCCGCGCGCTGGCGGCAGGCCATGCGCCGCGCTCATTCTTCCTGGCAGAGAAATGGATGGCGGACCTCGACGACGTCTTCCAGGCCTACCCTGACGTTCCCGCGTACATTGGCTCGGCCGCGTTGCTGGAGGAAATCACCGGCTTCCACCTCCACCGCGGCGCGATGGCGGCGATGCAGCGCCCGGCCCCGGTGCCCCTGCCGGAGCTCCTCGCCGGTGCCCGCCGCGTGGCCGTGCTGGAGGACATCGTGGACCACACCAACGTGGGCGCTATCTTCCGCTCTGCCGCAGCCTTGGATATTGACGCGGTGCTCGTCTCGCCGAGGTGCGGCGATCCGCTCTACCGCCGGAGCGTCCGGGTCAGTATGGGCACCGTCTTCCAGGTGCCCTGGGCGCGCCTGCAGGACTGGCCCGGGGACCTGCAGGTACTCAAGGACCACGGATTCACGGTCGCCGCGCTGGAGCTGACGCCGGACGCCGAGGACGTCGACGCCGTGGCAGCCCGCAATCCGGACAAGCTCGCCCTGGTGCTCGGCACCGAAGGTGCAGGCATGAGCGCCGGCACCCTGGCCGCCGTCGACCTCGCCGTCAAAATCCCGATGCGCAACGGCGTGGATTCCCTCAACGTGGCCGCGGCCTCAGCCGTGGCGTTCTGGGAGTTGCGCGCACGGGGGTGACCTGCACCTTCACAGGGGCGCCGGTTCGTCAGCCCCCTCGGCTTGGTCTATGATGGATAGCTGGTTGTCCTGCTTTTTCAGCTTCGGCTGATCCGACAGATCCCAGCCATCCCATTCATACCTGGCAACTGGCAAAATCCAGTTGCGCGAACAAAGGTCCAATTATGAAGTCTGATACCCACCCGAAGTACGAAGCTGTTGTCTTCAACGACCTGGCCTCCGGCACGAAGTTCCTGACCCGCTCCACCGTGTCTTCCTCCAAGACCATCGAGTGGGAAGACGGCAACACCTACCCGGTCATCGACGTCGAAATCTCGTCCGAGTCCCACCCGTTCTACACGGGCAAGCAGCGCATCATGGACTCCGCAGGCCGCGTCGAGCGCTTCAACGCTCGCTTCAAGGGCTTCGGCGGCAAGAAGTAATTCCTTCGCCCAAGCTTGTTGCTGGACGCCCGCACCGGAAACGGTGCGGGCGTTCTGCTTTAACCGTGCACCCGTTTTTTGGGGCAGGATGGGAAGCATGAGCCAGCCCTTTCCTGCCACTGATCCTGCCGGCACCCCGCGACTGCACGGCGAATACAAGGTCCCGGGCGGCAAGCTCGTCGTGGTCGACCTTTCCGTCGAGGACGGGGCTCTGGCGGAGGTCTCCGTCAGCGGCGACTTCTTTCTCGAACCCGACGAAGCCCTGGAAGACATCAACCGGGCATTGACCGGACTGCCGGAGACGACGACGGCCGCGGACCTTGCTGCTGCCGTCACGGCCGCCCTCCCGGCCGGGGCCGTCCTGTTCGGCTTTTCGGCCGACGCCGTGGCCGTGACGGTCCGCCGCGCGCTTGCCAAGGCGACCTCCTGGACGGACCACCACTGGAACGTCATTGCGCCCACGGTGCTCCCCACGGAAATCAACGTTGCCCTGGACGAGGTTCTCACCGAGGCCGTCGGAGCGGGGGAGCGGACTCCCACCCTGCGGTTCTGGGACTGGCAGGAACCGTCCGTGGTGATCGGCAGCTTCCAGTCCGTCCAGAACGAGGTGGATCCCGACGGCGTGGCCAAGCACGGCATCAACGTGGTGCGGCGGATCAGCGGCGGCGGCGCGATGTTCATGGAAGCCGGCAACTGCATCACGTACTCGCTCTACCTGCCGCAGACGCTGGTGGACGGGCTGAGCTTCGCCGACTCCTACCCGTTCCTGGACGCCTGGGTCATGGCGGCACTGGAGAAGCTCGGTATCAACGCCTTCTACGTCCCTCTCAACGACATCGCCACGGATCAGGGAAAGATCGGCGGCGCCGCGCAAAAACGCCTGGCCAACGGGGGAATGCTGCACCACGTGACCATGAGCTATGACATCGACGCCGACAAGATGGTCGAGGTGCTGCGGATCGGCAAGGAAAAACTCTCTGACAAGGGCACCCGCAGCGCAAAGAAGCGCGTCGATCCGCTCCGCCGGCAGACGGGCCTTGCCCGGATGGCGATCATCGAAGCCATGATCGAGGTGTTCAGCGAGCGCTACGGGGCCGCCCCGTCACAGCTGGCCGGGCACGAGCTCGCAGCCGCCGAGGAACGCGTGGCTGCGAAATTCGGCACCGAGGAGTGGCTCTACCGGGTTCCGTAGCCTCACGGCGGTTACCCGCCGACCGATGACGAAACGCCGGCGGCCTGCGCCGTGAGCGCCCGCACCAGGTGGCTTCGCTGTTCGATGATGATCCGGCGCAGGGCTCGCGGTGCATCCCCGTTGGCCGCCAGCCAGTCATCCGTCCGCCGGACCACTGCATGCTGTTCAGGAGCCGCGCCCTGCGCCAAGTCCTGCGATGACGGGTAGAGCCCGCGCACGATCCGGCTGGCGATTTCGATGCTCCGCTCAGCCCAAACGGTCCGCAGGCAATCGAAGTACGGGCCGACGTACGGGTCAAGCAACTGTGCCGGTGCCGTGCTGAAACCATTGATGGTGGCTGACAGCAACTGGTTGGAAAGCTCGTCTTTCTTCACGGCGGCGTCCCAGGCTGCCGCTTTCACGTCGGCTTCGGGACGGGCCGCCATCGCCGTTGCGTGGCCGGCGCGGCCGGAGGCCGTGGTGTCCCGGGCGAGTTCGGCATCGAGTTCGGCGGCGGTGGCCTGTCCGTTGGCGGCCAGCGCGTGCCACAGCTGCCAGCGCAGTTCAGCGTCGACGGCCAGGCCTGGCACGGGAGCTGAGCCGTCCAGCAGGCCGCGGAGCCGCGGGAGCAGGGCGGGATCGTGCCTGCTGAAGCCCGCCAAGGTCCGCGCCCAGGCCAGTTGCTGGTCTGACCCCGGTGTGGCCCGGTCCAGTTCGGTTGCCGCGGTGGCGAGGAAGGACGCGCGGACCGAGTCCCTGGCTGCCGGCGGGACATAGTGTTCGACGGCGGTGGCCGCGTTGTCGAGGACGTTCAACAGGACGCCGATTCCGGTCTCGGCGGGGGCAAACGCTGCTACGGCGTCCACATAGAGGGCGGCTGGGCTTTGCGCGTCGCGGGCAGAGTTCCACAAGGCCGTCCAGCAGAGGGCGCGGGCCATGGGGTCGGTGATCCGGTCCAGGGCGGCGCGGACAGTCGCCAGGGAGTCCGGGTCCAGCCGTACCTTGGCGTACGTCAGGTCGTCATCGTTGACCAGGATGAGGGCAGGCCGTGGCTGTGCGGCAAGCTGGGGGAGTTCCGTCCTGGCGCCCGCCACGTCGGTCTCAAAGCTCCCGGTCCGGACCAGCGCGCCCTCGCCGTCGAAATCGTAGGAGCCGACCCGAAGGCGGTGCGGCCGCAGCTCTTCGCGTCCGGTGGCCGGGTCCACTGCTTCCTGGACGATGGCCACCCCTGCCGGCAGGCCGTCGCCGGAACCGCCGGCGCCTACCTGAACGGACAAGGTGGAGATCCCGGAGGTCTGCAGCCACTGGTGGGCCCAACCGGTCAAATCCCGGCCGGAAGCGGCCTGCAGGGCCTCAAGGAGATCGGCCAGCGTGGTGTTTCCATAGGCGTGGTTGCGGAAATACTCCCGCGATCCGGCGATGAAGGCGTCAAAGCCGACGTAGGCCACCAGCTGCTTCAGCACCGAGGCGCCCTTGGCGTAGGTAATGCCGTCGAAGTTCTGCTTGGCGGCTTCGAGGTCGGGGATGTCCGCCACGATCGGGTGGGTAGTGGGGAGCTGGTCCTGCACATAGGCCCAGGCCTTGCGCTTGTTGGCGAAGTTGACCCAGGCGGTGCCCCAGCCGGTGGCCTGGTCCACGCCCAGGGTGCCCATGTAGTCGGCGAACGACTCCTTGAGCCAAAGATCGTCCCACCACTGCATGGTCACCAGGTCGCCGAACCACATGTGCGCCATCTCGTGCATCAGGGTGTTGGCCCGGGCCTGGTACTGCGCATCCGTGGCGCGGGACGTGAAGACGTAGCTTTCCGTGAAGGTGACCAGGCCGGGATTTTCCATGGCGCCCAGGTTGTACTCGGGCACGAATGCCTGGTCGTACTTCCCCCAAGGGTAGGGGAAGTCGAAGAGGCGGTTGAAGAAGTCCAGGCCTGCCTTGGTGAGCCCGAACAGCGCCTCCGGGTCAAAGGACGCCGCCATGGACGCCCGGCAGTAGAGGGCGAGCGGCACGTCCAGCCGGGTGCCGTCGTCGAGCGTTGCCTCCCAGCGGTCTTCTGCCTTGAAGTAGGGGCCGGCGAGGACCGTGGTGATGTACGTGGACAGGGGCAGCGTGGTGGCGAAGTCCCACCGGGCGGTAGCCGGATCGCTGGTGAGCAGGGTGCGGTTCACCTCTGCCCCGTTGGATGCCACCTGCCAGTGGGCCGGCGCCGTCACATGGAAGGTGTAGGCGGCTTTGAGGTCCGGCTGCTCGAAGTTGGCGAAGACCCGGCGGGCGTCGGCCGGCTCGTACTGGGTGTAGAGGTAGCACTGGCCGTCGGCCGGATCCACGAAGCGGTGCATGCCTTCGCCCGAGCGGCTGTACAACGCCGTGCCGGTAACGGTCACCTGGTTCTCGGCCCGCAGGTTGTCCAGCCGGATCCGGGCGCCATCCACCACCTCCGCCACCGGCAGGCCCTTGCCGTTGAGGAACACGCTGTGCACTTCGCCGCCGATGAAATCCAGGAACGTGCTGGCGCCGGGCTCTGAAGCCGTGAAGTTGATGACGCTGCGGCTCGTGTACCCTGCGACGGCCGGATCCGCCGCTTGCCGCACATCCAGCGAGATGTCGTAACTGGTGGTGCTGATCAGGACTGAACGTTCAGCGGCTTCGCGGCGCTGCAGATTCTCATGTGACACCCGGCTATCTAATCATGGTGCCGTTTGATTGACTCAGCCCGCGATCACGAAGGCGGCTGCAAGGCCCAGCACGGCAATCAGGAGCCAGGAGGCGAGCGCCGCGAGGAGCGCCGGCCCGCCCGTATGCAGCAGGGTGCGGATCCGCACCGCAGAGCCCAGCCCGAACAAGGCCGCGCCCAGGAGGATGTCCTGCAGGGTGGCACCGGCCTCGAGCCAGCCGGGACCCAGCCAACCCGTTGACCGGAGCGCCACCATGGCAACGAACCCCAGGACAAACAACGGCACCAGCGGCGGCCTTTTCGCGGTGGAACCGTCCGGCCCGGCCGGGGGCCGGGCGCCGCTGCGGTGGTGCGCCCCCGCCAGCGCGGCAACCGGGGCCAGCAGCAGGACCCGGGTGAGCTTGACGACGACGGCGATCGCCAGCGCCGCGGTGCCGGCGGTTTGCGCCGTGGCCACCACCTGGCCGACGTCGTGCACCGAGGCACCCGTCCAGGCGCCGAAGACGGCCGCGGAAAGCCCCAGCGGATGGGAAAGCAGGGGAAGGACACCAATGGCCAGGGTTCCGCAGAGGGTCACCAGGGCCACCGGCAGGACCGTATCCGCGTGCCGGATGCGGCGGACGGCGGCCATGGCGCCGATTGCCGAGGCGCCGCAGATGGAGAACCCGGTGGCCACCAGCAGCGCTGTCACCGGCGGCAGGCGGAACAGGCGGGAGATCGCGTAGGTCCCGCCGAAACTGGCAGCCACGACGCCCACGATCAGGACCAGCGCCGGCCAGCCCAGGCCCAGGACGTCCATGACGCTGACCTTCAGGCCCAGGACCACGATCCCGCCGCGC
Source organism: Arthrobacter sp. 135MFCol5.1 (assembly GCF_000374865.1). GTDB lineage: Bacteria > Actinomycetota > Actinomycetes > Actinomycetales > Micrococcaceae > Arthrobacter. Next base: position 149,772 of record NZ_KB895454.1, read on the forward strand.
ATCAGGTGCTTGCCGGCGAAATCCAGACCCGGCCTGGCACGGCCGGCCGTCCACGCTCCCGATCCCGGCAGGTTGGCGGCGAGGACGCCCAGGACCACGGCAACGGTCATGGCCGGCAGGGCAGGAACCAGTCCGTGCACGAGAAATGCGGCGGCAACGGCGGCTGCCGCGGTCAGTATGCCTGCCATGAGCCGGACCAGCGGGCGACGGGAACCGCCGCGGCCCGGCGCTGGGAGGCTTCTGCTGTCTGGCACTCACCTACTGTGCCCGAAGAGGCCCGTAAAGTACGAACCGGGCCATCGGTGCCAACACGCCAGAATGGATGGCAGTAATGAATTCGAAACAAAAAGATGGTTGGCTATTGAACATGTCAGACCTATTCCAGGATTACTCCGAGGCCGCGGGCCGCACCGGGGCCTACGACGAGATGTTCGCCCCCGGCCAGCAGGCCAGGGACTCGTACGGGCAGGTGGCGGACGCCCTCCGGAAGCTCTCGCTGGCGGACGTGAGTGCGCGCGCGGACTCGATGGCCCGCACCTTCCTGGACCGCGGTGTCACGTTCGACTACGCGGGCGAGGAACGGCCCTTTCCGCTGGACATCGTTCCCCGCGTCATCCCGGCCGCCGAGTGGAGCGTCCTGGAACGCGGCGTCGCCCAGCGTGTGCGCGCCCTCGAGGCTTTCCTGAACGACGTCTACGACAAGATGACGGTGGTCTCCGACGGCGTCATCCCGCGCCAGCTCGTGACAACCAGTGCACACTTCCACCGCCAGGTCCACGGCTTTGAACCGGCCGGCGGGGTCCGGGTCCACATTTCCGGCATCGACGTCGTCCGCGACGCCGCCGGCACGTTCCGCGTCCTGGAGGACAACGTGCGTGTTCCCTCCGGCGTGAGCTATGTGCTGGAGAACCGGCGCGCGATGGCCAAGGGCCTGCCCGAAGCCTTCGGCCAGCAGCTCATCAGGCCCGTCGAGGAGTATCCCCGCCGGCTGCTCTCGGCCCTGCGCAAGACCGCGCCGGCCGGCGTCGACGACCCCACCGTCGTCGTCCTCACCCCCGGCGTGTTCAACAGCGCCTACTTCGAACACACGCTCCTGGCCGGGCTCATGGGCGTGGAACTGGTGGAAGGCCGCGACCTCATCTGCCGCGGCAACCGTGTCTACATGCGCACCACCGCGGGCGAACAGCGCGTGGACGTCATCTACAAGCGGATCGACGACGACTTCCTGGACCCGCTGCAATTCCGCTCCGATTCCATGCTCGGCTGCCCCGGCCTGGTCAACGCCGCCCGCGCCGGCGGCGTCACCATCGCCAATGCCGTGGGCAATGGCGTGGCGGACGACAAACTGGTTTACAGTTACGTCCCTGACCTGATCCGCTACTACCTCAGCGAGGAACCCATCATCGCGAACGTGGACACCTTCCGCCTCGAGGAGAAGGAAGCCAGGGAGTACACCCTGGACAACCTTGCCGAACTGGTGGTCAAGCCGGTGGACGGGTCCGGCGGCAAAGGACTGGTCATCGGCCCGGACGCTTCCAAGGATGAACTGGACGCCCTCCGCCAGCGGATCATCGCAGATCCGCGCGGCTGGATCGCCCAGCCCGTGCTGCAGCTATCCACCGTTCCCACCCTCGGCGGGGACAAATTCGGTCCCCGGCACGTGGACCTGAGGCCCTTTGCCGTGAACGACGGCGAGAATGTCTGGGTGCTCCCCGGCGGGCTCACCCGGGTGGCGCTGAAGGAAGGGTCCCTGATCGTCAATTCCAGCCAGGGCGGCGGATCCAAGGACACCTGGGTCCTCGCCGATTCACCCCAGATGCCGGTGGAAACTGTTCCCCGCCAGTCGGTCACGGTCCGCGAGCGGGTCTCCGTGTGGCCCGTGGAAAGCAACTGGCGGGACCGCCAGTCGGAGCAGCAGCAGTGAGCCGCGCCGCCGTCGGGCATTTTTCTTTCAACGTTCCGGACGCGCAGGAGGTAGCCGCGAATGCTTAGCCGTATTGCCGAGTCCTTGTTTTGGATCGGCCGCTATGTGGAGCGGGCGGACGGCACCGCCCGCATCCTCGACGTGCACCTGGAGCGCCTGAACCACCTCCCGATGGAGGAACGCCGAAGCGTTGCCCAGGAACTCCTGGCGGTAATGGGAGCCCGGCCGCAAAGCGAAGACTTTGGCCTGCCCGAACTGCTGCACGCCCTGGCCTACGACAAGACGAGCGCCACGTCCATCGCCGGGTCCCTCGGGGCAGCCCGGGAAAACGCCCGCCGTGCAAGGGAAACCGTCTCGTCCGGTTTGTGGGAGAGCCTGAACACCACGTACTACGGGCTCAGCCAGCACCGCAAGGATGTGGTGGGCACATACCGCTTCTGCAACTGGACCCTGGAGCGGACGGCCATGGTCAGCGGCCTGGCCGACACCACGGTCAGCCACGACGAAAGCTGGCTCTTCCTGGTCCTGGGCCGATCCCTGGAACGCGCCGACATGACGGCCCGGATGCTCTCGACCCGCGACGTGCTCTCTGCGGGCATGTCCTGGGTCAACATGCTCCGCTGCGCCGGTGCCTACGAATCGTTCCTGCGGACCCGGCGGGCAGCGTTCGGCGACCAGCACGCGGCCGAATTCCTGCTCCTGGACCGGTTGTTCCCGCGGTCGATTGTCTACGCGCTGCGCGACGCCGACGAGTGCCTTGCCAAGCTGGATCCGTCCGCGCAGCGGGTTGGCTTCATCAACGACGCCCGCCGCATCGTTGGCCAGGCCCGGACCTTCCTCGAGTTCCACCGGACGGATGACCTCATGTCCGAACTGCCAGAGCACATGGAGCGGGTGCAGAAGGCGGTTTCCCAGGCCTCGGATGCCATTTCCCGTAAGTACTTCAATCAGGCGGACGAACTTGCCTGGGTGGGAGAAGTGTCATGACCCGGTTGAGCATCGTCCACAGGACGGCCTACAAATACAACAAGCGGGTGACGCTGTCCTACAACGAAGCCCGGATGACGCCGCTGACGGACTCCCAGCAGGTAGTGCTGGAATCCGTGGTCAAGGTGTCCCCGTCCCAGGCAGCCGTCAGCACCTACCGTGACTACTGGGGCACCCGGGTGACGGCCTTTGACATGCAGATGCCGCACGACAACCTCGAAGTGGTCTCCAACATCACTGTGGAGGTGCACCGGGCGGAAAAGATCCCCACCGAGGCGGACATCGTGGGCTGGGACGTCCTGGCGTCGCCGGACACCCTGAACACGTTCAGCGACTGGCTGCCGCAGTCCCGGCTGAGCGGCCCCGGTGAGGAAGTCCTGGGCATCGTTCCCGGCGTGGTGGCCGGCAAGAACCCGCACGAGGCGGCCATGGCGGTCTTTGCCTGGATGCGGGGCGAGATGACGTATATGTCCGGCTCCACCGCCGTCACCACCAATGCGGAAGAGGCCTGGGGCCAGCGCCAGGGTGTCTGCCAGGACTTGGCCCACCTTGCCATCGGTGCACTGCGGAGCTGCGGCATTCCGGCCCGGTATGTTTCCGGCTACCTGCACCCGCGGTCCAGTGCCGGGATCGGCGAAACCGTGGCCGGGCAGTCGCACGCCTGGCTGGAATGGTGGGACGGGGACTGGCGCAGCTGGGACCCCACCAACCACAAACCGGCCGGGGACTTCCACGTCACGGTGGCGCGTGGCCGGGACTACCGCGACGTGCCTCCGCTGAAGGGCATCCTGTCCGGCGGTGGCGGGTCCGCCCTCAACGTAAGCGTCGAGATCACCCAGCTCGCCTGACCACGGCGCCCCCGGCCCTCGCGGCCGGGGGAGGTGCCGGCGTCGTCCTATTCCGGTGCTGACCTGGCCGAACTGCTGATCTGCGTCCACCAGGTCATCGGATCGGTGACTTTGAAGCGGCGCCCGGTCATGGACTCCGGGGTGACGCGCACGAACGCATCCTTGCGTCCTGCCTGCCAGGGGAACAGGTAGAGGCGGGAGGTATCGAGGACCTCCTCGGTGCTGGTGACCAGTGCGGCGGTCCCCTTGATCACCACGCTCCACGCCAGGCCAGTGGCCGGGTCCACGCCGTCTGCCTCCACGGCGACGGCGGCGTCCTCACCGGTTGCGGCGGAGAGCTTGGTGCCCTGGCCGGTGCGGAACACCAGGGTGCCCCCGTCCACTGTGTAGTTGACCGGAAAAATGTCCGGCCGCCCGTCCACCAGTACCGCGAGCCTGCCCACGGAGACGGTCCGCAGCAATGCCCAGCAATCGTGGTGTTCCAGGTTCTCCACTTGGGTTGATGACTCGTTGCTCATGCCGTGAGCATACGCCCATCACCAGGGGCTGGGCTTGTAGTCCTTGAGGAAGACACCGTACTGGTCCTCACCGTTTTCGCCCATGACGATCGGATCATAGACGCGGGCCGCGCCGTCCACCAGGTCCAGGGGAGCGTGGAAGCCTTCCTCCATGAGCCGGACCTTGGTGAAGTGGGGCCGTTCGTCGGTGATCCACCCGGTGTCCACGGCCGTCATCAGGATGCCGTCGGTGTGCAGCATCTCCTGGGCGCTGGTGCGGGTCATCATGTTCAGCGCTGCCTTGGCCATGTTGGTGTGCGGGTGTCCCGGCCCCTTGTAGGCCCGGGAGAACTGGCCTTCCATGGCGGAGACGTTCACGATGTACTTTCGTCGCGCCGTGGACCGTTTCATGGCCCCGCGAAGGCGGCTGACCAGCAGGAACGGGGCCGTGACATTGCAGAGCTGGACTTCGAGCATTTCCAGCGGATCCACTTCGTCCACCACCTGGGTCCAGCTGTTGATGGTGGCCAGGTCCGGGACCAGCCCCCCGGCGTCGATGGCCGTCCCGGACGCAATCCGTTCCAGTGACGCCGAGCCGGTGGACAGGGCGAGCGACGTGATCGCATCGCCGGCCAGGACCGGGTGTTCGGTCACGCTGCCGGCCAGGGCCAGGGGGTGCTTGTCATGGGCGTGGCCGAAGGTCAGCAACTCGGGACCACCGTTGGCGTGTTCCAGGGCTGGGGGCAACGGCTCATCCTCGGCATCCACCAGCGGCTTGTAGGCGTTGCCTGACCGGCGGACGGTCTGCGCCGCGTTGTTAATGATGATGTCCAGCGGCCCGGCCTCGTCCAGCGAATCGGTCAATGCCATCACCTGGGCCGGATCACGGAGATCGATGCCGACGATCCGGAGCCGGTGCAGCCAGTCGGCGCTGTCCTCCATGGCGGCGAACCGGCGGGCGGCGTCCTTGGGGAAGCGGGTGGTGATGGTGGTATGGGCACCGTCCCGGAGCAGCCGGAGGGCAATGTACATCCCGATCTTGGCGCGGCCGCCGGTGAGCAGCGCACGCCGGCCGGTGAGGTCAACGCGTGCGTCGCGCTTGCTGTGGCTGAAGGCCGCGCATTCGGGGCAGAGCTGATGGTAAAAGGCATCCACCTGGGTGTAATGCTGCTTGCAGATGTAGCACGGGCGTGACCGGATGAGGTGGCCGGCGATGTTTCCGGTGGCGGACGGAGCCAGTTTGTTGCCGCGGGTTTCGTCGTCGATCCGGTCCGGGGCAGCGGTGGCGGTCTGGGCGATGACTGCCCGGTCGGCTTCGGCAATGGAATCGCGCTTGGTGACCCTGCGGTGGCGCTTGACGGCCTTGAACATCTTGCCGGTGGCGCGGCGCACCGAAACGTAGTCGGGGTGCTCCTCGTCGTACGCGTGGATCGTATTCAGGACCTTGAGGCAGGCCTGGATTTCCTCAGGGGTCAGATCGGGGGAGCTCATTAGCCAAATTTTACAGCGTACGGCGCGGGCCGGAGGACCGTCCAGGTGCTCCGGCCCGCGCCGTATGCTCTTGCCGTCAGTACTAGGTCAGGAGACCCTGGCGCCGTCCGGTGAGGCCTGCGCCGCGGCGGCCGCGTGCGTTCCGGCCACCTTGCCCACGGTCTCGCGGACCTCGGGGTACCGGTCAGCCGCAGCCTTGACGGCGTTTGGCATGAGCCCCAGGTGTTGGGCGGCCAGCTGCCGTTCGTCGTCGCCGGGTTCCGGTACCTGCTGGCCTTTGGCCAGGACGGTGATGCCAGATTCGGTGACCTTGAAACCACGCGCCCGGTCCAGGTCCGGGTCCAGGCCGATGGCAGCCCCTGCCGGCACCTTGACATTCTTGTCCAGGATGGCCCGGTTGATCACGGCGCCCGCTCCAACCTGAACCTTGTCCATCAGGACCGAGTCCGTGATCCTGGCGCTCGTGGCCACGTAGACGTCGTTGGAAAGGACGGAGCCTTCAACGATGCCGCCGGAGATGACCACGCCGCTGGCCACGATCGAGTCCAGGGCCGTTCCCACCGTGTTGTTGTCGCCCCGGACAAACTTCGCGGGCGGCGAGATGCTTTGCCGGGTGTAGATGGGCCACTCGGAGTTGTAGAGGTTGAACACCGGCATCGGGGAGATGAGGTCCATGTGGGCATCGTAGAAGGAGTCGATGGTGCCCACGTCGCGCCAGTAGGTGCGGTCACGGTCGGTGGAGCCGGGAATGTCGTTGAGCGTGAAGTCGTAGACACCGGCTTCACCACGGTTGACGAAGTAGGGGATGATGTCGCCGCCCATGTCGTGTTTGGTGTCCAGCCGCTCGGCATCCACATGCAGGGCTGCCACCAGGGCGTCAGCGTCGAATACGTAGTTGCCCATGGAGGCCAGGAACTGGGACGGGTCCGCGGCCAGGCCCGGCGTGCTGGCCGGCTTTTCGACGAACGCGGCGATCTTCTGGGAGTCGTTCTGGTCCACTTCGATGACGCCGAACTGATCGGCCATGTGCAGCGGCTGCCGTACGGCCGCGACCGTGGCCTTGGCGCCGCTGTGGACGTGCTGGGCCACCATCTGGGCGAAGTCCATGCGGTAGACGTGGTCCGCGCCGACCACGACGACGATGTCGGGGTTGGCGTCATGGATGAGGTTCAGGGATTGGTAGATGGCGTTGGCGCTGCCAAGGAACCAGCTCTTGCCCACGCGCTGCTGGGCGGGAACGGAAGCGATGTAGTTGCCCAACTGGGTGGACATGCGCCAGGTCTCAGAGATGTGGCGGTCAAGGCTGTGCGACTTGTACTGGGTCAGGACGACAATCTGCAGGTAGCGGGAATTCACAAGGTTGGATAACGCGAAATCGATAAGGCGGTAGCTGCCGGCAAAGGGGACGGCGGGTTTGGCCCGGTCTGCCGTCAGTGGCATCAGCCTGTTTCCCTCGCCGCCTGCGAGGACAATGGCCAGGACTTTCTTATTTAACGGCATGGTGGTCGCTCCTGTACGCCTTCGTAACTCCCAAGACAGTCCGGTGCACCCGGACTCCTTCACACTAGAACAGTTATGCGTGAAGGACTACCTTGGGTCTTGTGCGTATAGACATTGTGACTAAAGAGTTTCCGCCGGAGATCTACGGTGGCGCCGGGGTGCACGTCGCCGAATTGAGCAGGGTGCTTAGTAAGCATGTTGACCTGCAGGTTCGTGCTTTCGGGGCGCCGCGCGACGCTGACTACCACGGGGCGACGGTGACGTCCTACCAGGTGCCGGAGGACCTCGGCGGGGCCAATGCCGCGGTCCAGACCCTGGGCGTGGACCTCCGCATCGTGCCGGATGTCCAAGGCGCCGACGTGGTCCATTCGCACACCTGGTACGCCAACATGGCGGGGCATCTGGCGTCGCTGCTTCACGGAATTCCGCACGTTCTCAGTGCCCACAGCCTCGAGCCGCTGCGTCCTTGGAAGGCTGAGCAGCTCGGCGGTGGCTACGCCCTTTCGTCCTGGGTGGAGAAGACGGCGTACGAAGCTGCGGCCGCCATCATCGCCGTTTCGGAGGGCATGCGGCAGGACATCCTGCGCAGCTACCCCAACGTGGACCCGGAGAAGGTCCGGGTGGTCCACAACGGCATCGATGTTGCGCTGTGGCAGCGTGACGAGAATGACGACGCCGTCCGCGCCCTGGGCATCGATCCAGCCAAACCAAGCGTCGTTTTTGTGGGAAGAAACACGCGGCAAAAGGGCGTCCCCTATCTCCTGCGGGCCGCCGCGAAGCTTCCCGCCGACGTTCAGCTGGTCCTGTGCCTGGGCGCGGCCGACACCCCCGAGCTGGCAGCGGAAACCGCCGCACTGATCGAGGACCTGCAGAAGCAGCGCACGGGCGTTGTCCTCATCGAGCGGATGCTGCCGCGCCATGAGCTGATCCAGGTGCTCAGCCACGCCACAGCGTTCGCGTGCCCCTCCATCTACGAACCCCTCGGGATCGTCAACCTTGAGGCGATGGCCTGCGGGGCAGCCGTGGTGGCCAGCGCCACCGGCGGCATCCCCGAAGTGGTGGAGCACGGCACGACCGGGCTCCTGGTGGACCTGGAGCAGGTGACCGACGGTACCGGAACGCCGCTGGATCCGGAGAAGTTCGTCAAGGAGTTCGCAGCAGCCCTCACCGAAGTGGTGTCAGATCCCGAGCGTGCCCGCGCCATGGGACAGGCCGGCCGGGAACGTGCCGAAAAACACTTCTCCTGGGAATCCATCACCGAGACCACCCTTGAGGTCTACCGTTCGGTGCTGCCCGCCACCAGCTGAGCGTTCCACGCAGAAAACGACGACGGCGCCGCCCCCGTGGAAGGGGAGCGGCGCCGTCGTCGTTATGCCACCCGAGGGGGCGGCCCGTGTGTCTCAGCCGTTGCGGCCGGCCGCGGTCTTAGCGATCAGGACCTTCTCGTCCACCGGAGCCTGGCCACTGGCACGCTCATTCCGGAAGTGCGCACGGGCCTCGTCCTGGCGCACCTTTTCGGCACCCGTGGCGATGGCGGCGCGGACATGGTCCTCCCCGTAGCCGAAAGCGTCCACCAGGTCCACGGCGTGGGGACGGATCCTCTCCAGCAGCCGGTTGATGTAGCCGCCCACTGTCCGTGCCCGCTGCATGGAGAGGCGGCCGTTCATGAGGTACCAGGACAGATTCTTCTCGATCAGGGACAGGCCAAAGAGGTCCCGCAGCCAGGTCAGGACCTTCCTGGTGCCCGGGTCGGCCACCTGCTGGAGCGCCTCGGTAAAGGCCTCCCACTGCAGCAGCTCTGCGTGTGCCTGGGCAGCGTCGATTAGTTCGTTCTGGTGCCTGTTGAACAAGGCGGCGCCCTTGTCCTGCGAGAGGCGCTTGCTGCCCTTGAGTGCGGCACCCGCCTCAGCCACCATGGTCTGCACCCTGTCGGTCAGGAGCGCGCGCTGGCCCTCCTCGTCGCGGAGGGCGATCGCAGCCTTCTGGACCGACCCGGTGTCCGCCGCGAACTGCGCCACCTGGCGCAGGCCGGTGCGGTGGACCGCGGCGCCGGCCGCCTGGTTTACCACGTAGCGCGCCAGCACGCCGAAGTCCACGTTCCGGAACTCCTTGGCGTAGTCGGCGAGCAGGCGCTTGGCCACAAGCTGCAGCAGCACGGTGTTGTCGCCCTCGAACGTGGCATAGACGTCAAGGTCGGCCCGGAGCGAGGCGAACCGGTTCTCGATCAGGAATCCGGCACCGCCGCATGCCTCCCGGCACTCCTGCAGGGTATCCAGCGCGTGCCAGGTGCTCAGTGGCTTGAGCGCCGCCGCCAGGGTTTCGAGGTCCTGGCGGTCCGCGTCGGTGTCGTGCGCGCCGGAGAAGACGTCGTCGAACTTCTGCAGCAGCTGTTCATGGGCAAAGCCGGCAGCATAGGTGGTGGCGAGGCGGGTGAAAAGCCTCCGCTGGTGCCGCTGGTAGTCCAGCAGGACTTCCTCGTCGGTGTGGGACGAAGCGTTGAACTGGCGGCGTTCGGTGGCGTACTGGATGGCCGCCTTCAACGCCAGCTTGGACGCGGCAACGGCAGCGCCGTCCAGGGACACGCGGCCTTGGACCAGCGTTCCCAGCATCGTGAAGAAGCGGCGGCCGGGACTCGCAATGGGGGACGTGTAGACGCCATCGGCGTCCACGTTGCCGTACCGGTTCAGGAGGTTGGTGCGCGGGATGCGGACGTTCGTGAAGTGCAGGCGGCCGTTGTCGATCCCGTTCAGGCCGCCCTTGATGCCATCATCCTCGCCGCCGATGCCGGGCAGGAACTCCTTGGTGTCCGGGTCCCGGAGGTCAACATAGAGTGCGTGGACGCCGTGGTTGACTCCCCTGGTGACAAGCTGGGCGAACACCACTGCTCCCAGTCCGTCCGTGGCAGCGTTGCCGATATAGTCCTTCCACGCTGCACGGAACGGGGTGTGGATGATGAATTCCTCGGTATCGGGGTCATAGGTGGCCGTGGTGGCGATGCTGGCAACATCCGAGCCGTGCCCTGTTTCCGTCATGGCGAAGCAACCGGGGATGGCCAGGCTCATGATGCCCGGCAGCCACTTGGCGTGGTGTTCGGCCGTGCCCAGGTGCATGACGGCCGAACCGAACAGCCCCCACTGGACCCCGGCCTTGATCTGCAGTGAAGGATCCGCCACCACGAGTTCCTCGAACCCGGCGATGTTTCCGCCGTGGTCGTCGGAGCCGCCCAGTTCCGCCGGGAATGCGCGGTGGACGGCGTTGTTGTCCACGAGGTATTGCAACTGGCCGAATACCCGTTGGCGATGGTCCGTATGTGTCAGGCCTTCGACCTTGTGCAGTTCCGGCCGTGCAGCCAGGTCCCGGGCTTGGAGCCGGACATCGGCCCACTTTCCCAGGAGCTGCCGGCCCAGGGCCGCGACGTCGACGGCGGGTGCAGGGGTGTCGGCTACGGGGTTGGCTGCCGGGGTTGCCGGGGAGCGGAGCCCTTTTCGGGCGGTGCGGTCCACTACGTCAGTCATGTCACAGTCCTTCTTTGGCGGATAACTTGGTGGTCGGTGGGGCGGGGGTGAGTTCGGGTGCTATGCCAACACACAGCCACGCCGTAATGTGGCGGGCCATGGCTTCCTGGCTGGGCTTGGTGGGGGAGTCCGGAGTGTTGAGCCATTGCTCTCCAGCGTTCCGTACCAGGCCGATCGCGGCCCGGGGCCAGAATCCGATGACCGTTTCCCCCACATCACCCAGATGGGAGCGCATGGGCGCAGCGATCATGTCCGCAATGGCATCGAAGAAGTGGCCCAGGGCGCCGGCCGACGTCGCGGGAGACGTGGGTTCCGTGGCCTCGGCGGGGGTGTAGCTGGTGACGAATGCATAGACGCTGGGGCTGGTGTCCGCCATCTGCAGGTAGGCCGAGACCATCGCGAGCAAGCCTTCCCGCGGCGTCACGGCACTCTGCGCGGCTTCCTTGATGCGGTTCTGCATCTGGCTCAGGACCACTTCCCCCACCGCCTGTTGCAGGCCGGCTTTGTCCCCGAAGTAGCGGTAGAAAACAGACTTGGAGGTTCCTGCCGCGGTGGCGATCTCCTCCATGGACGCATCGCTTCCGAGGGCATGGACCGCTCTGCGGGCCTGCTTGATCAGCTCCCGGCGGCGTTCCTCGCGGTGACTCTGCCAGCGTGCCGAGCGGCCGTCTGAACTGGCGGCAGGCGGGAGCTCGACGGTAAGCGGAAGGCTGGAAGTGTGGAAGTTCACGATACCCAGCGTATCAGGTACGCTGGGTATCGGTAACCGCATGTGAGCAGAGGAGCCACCCATGTCCATCGACGGACAGTCCACGCCAGCACCTGACGAATCAGTTCGACCAGCAGTTTCCGCGCCGCGCAGGGCGGTGATTGTTGGCGGCAACAGGATTCCCTTCGCGCGCGCCGGCGGCGCCTACGCAAAGTCCTCCAACCAGGACATGCTGACCGCAGCCCTTGACGGCCTGATCGCACGGTTCGGCCTCCAGGACGAACGGATCGGACAGGTTGCCGCAGGAGCCGTCCTGAAGCACTCCAGGGACTTCAACCTCACCCGGGAAGCCGTCCTGGGGTCTGCACTGTCCGCCGAAACCCCGGTGTACGACCTCCAGCAGGCATGCGCCACCGGTCTCGAAACCGTGGTGGGGCTGGCCAACAAGATCAAGCTGGGACAGATCGATTCCGCCATCGCCGGCGGCGTGGACTCAGCCTCTGATGCCCCCGTGGTGGTCAGCGAGGGGCTCCGCGACATCATCCTTGACCTCAACCGCGCCAAGTCGCTTCCACAGCGGCTCCAGATCCTGAGCCGCCTCCGGCCAAAGGACCTGGCGCCGCTGGCACCCGGTACCGCGGAACCGCGCACCGGCCTGTCCATGGGGGAGCACCAGGCGCTGACCACGGCGCAGTGGCAGATTTCCCGCGAAGCGCAGGACGAACTGGCACTGAACAGCCACCGCAACCTCGCAGCCGCCTATGATTCAGGCTTCTTCGACGACCTGCTGACTCCCTACCGGGGACTGACGCGGGACGCCAACCTCCGCGCTGATACTTCCTTGGAAAAACTGGCATCGCTGAAGCCGGTGTTCGGCAGGAACCTGGGCGCCGGCGCCACCATGACAGCAGGCAACTCCACCCCGTTGACCGACGGCGCCTCAACCGTCCTTCTTGCCTCCGACGACTGGGCCGATGCCCGCGACCTGCCCAAACTCGCCGCCGTGGTGGACGCCGAAGCCGCAGCAGTGGACTTTGTACACGGCAAGGATGGCCTGTTGATGGCCCCGGTCTTCGCCGTGCCGCGGCTCCTGGCCAGGCAGAACCTGACACTGGGAGACTTCGACTTCTTCGAAATCCATGAAGCCTTCGCCGCCACGGTCCTCAGCACGCTGGCCGCATGGGAGGACGAGGAATTCTGCCGGACCCGTCTCGGGCTTGACGGCGCGTTCGGCAGCGTCGACCGTTCACGCCTCAACGTCAACGGATCTTCGCTCGCGGCGGGTCATCCCTTCGCCGCCACCGGCGGACGGATCGTTAGTTCGCTGGCCAAGATGCTGCATGCCAAGGCGGACGCGGAGGGCCGGCCCGTCCGCGGCCTGGTGTCTGTGTGCGCGGCAGGTGGCCAGGGCGTCGTCGCGATCCTGGAATCGGTGTAGGGGGCAGTCATGACGGATACATATACCCGGCTGGTCAACAGCGGCGCGGGCCGCAACCTGGCCAGAAAGCTCGGACTCCCGCAGCCCGCAGTGCTTCGGCGCTACCAGCCAGGACAACCGCTGGTCGTTGGCCCGGTCGTCGTTGTCGGAAACAGTCCTGCGGCGGACAGCCTCGCCACCGAACTGCTGTCGTGGGACCTCGATGTCCGGAGGCACGCCGTTCCGGCCGAAAAGCTGGGCGCCATCATCCTGGTCCTCGACGAGCTGGAGCATCCCGCGGATTTGGAACAGCCGGTACTCTCCGCCGCAGGTTCGTTGCGGGACCTGCGGGCCGGAGGTCGGGTCATTACGGTGTCCCGGCCCGCGGCGGGCGTTTCTTCCCCTGCAGCAGCGGCTGCCCGCCAGGGCGTGGATGGTTTCCTGCGTTCCCTGGCCAAAGAGTTGCGGGCGGGCGCCACGGCCAACGGTGTCCTCCTCTCGGACGGCACCACCACCACGAGTCCCAGCGCACTGGGCGCCATCAGGTTCTTCCTTTCCAGCCGCTCGGCATTTGTTGACGGGCAGTTCCTGACGGTCTCTTCCCCGGACGGTGCGCTTCCCGCCAACACAGACCGGCCGCTGGAGGGCAAGGTCGCTGTGGTGACAGGCGCAGCCAGGGGTATCGGCGCGCAGATTGCCCGGACCCTGCACCGCGACGGTGCCATGCTGGTCCTGGTTGACATTCCGGCGGCGGGTGACCAGCTGGCGGCCGTGGCCAACGAGGTGAGGGGTACGGCGCTGCAGCTGGACATCAGCGGCGCAGACGCCGGGGCGCGGATCCTTGAGCATGCAGCGCAGCGGCATGGCCGCCTGGATATCGTGGTGCACAATGCCGGGATTACCCGGGACAAACTGCTGGCCAACATGGACCATTCCCGGTGGAACTCGGTCATCAACATCAACATCGCAGCCCAGCTTCGGATCAACGAAGCCCTCCTCGCCGCGGACCACTTCCGCTCGTCACCGCGGATCGTGTCAGTTGCCTCCACGAGTGGCATTGCCGGCAACAGGGGCCAAACCAACTACGCCGCCTCCAAAGCAGGCGTGATGGGAATGGTGCGGGCCACGGCACCGCTGCTCGCCGCCAGTGGCGGCACCATCAATGCCGTCGCGCCCGGGTTCATTGAGACCGAGATGACTGCGCGGATCCCTTTTGCGGTCCGTGAGGTGGCGCGCCGGCTCAACTCGCTGCAACAGGGAGGCCTTCCCGCGGACGTGGCGGAAACCATTGCCTTCCTGGCCAGCGACGCCGCAGGTGGTATCAACGGGGAGGTGTTGCGGGTGTGCGGTCAAAACCTGGTGGGGGCATGACACTCCAGCAACCAGTGATCCTGGCGGAGATGCCCTCGCTGTCCAAGCTGTATGTCAACGCCGCCGCCCAGGCAGCACGGCGCAGGCTCCTGGGAACGCATGATTCCGCCGATCTTCCGGCCGAGAGCCACGACGTCAGGGGCGTCACCGTGGACGTTGGAAACCTCACGGCGTACCAGCACCTCATTGGTGAGACCGCCAGTGACGTCCTGCCTGCCGGCTTCATCCATGCCCTGGCCTTTCCCCTCGCCATGAGCGTCATGAACCGCGACGACTTCCCGCTGCCGCTGCTGGGGATGATCCACCTGCGCAACAGCGTCGAGCAGAGGACGCCGTTGGTCTTCACGGACGTGCTTGACATGACCGCCAGGGTGGAAAATCTTCGAGGCCACCGGGCAGGGACGCAGGTGGACGTCGTGGCTGAGGTGCGACGCGCGGGCTCGGCGGACATTCACTGGCGCGGAGTTTCCACCTACCTGGCCAAGGGGTTGTTCCTTCCCGGCATCGACAAACCAACCGCCGCGGCGCCGAAACCGGAATTCACTGCTCCGGCACCGACGGCGCTGTGGCACTTGGGGGTGGACACAGGACGGGCGTACGCCGCCGTGTCAGGTGACTTTAATCCAATCCACCTGAGCGTCCTCTCGGCCAAGGCGCTGGGGATGCGCCGGTCGATAGCCCACGGAATGTACCTCGCCTCGCGTGCGCTCGCCGACGTCGGTCCCGCCCGGGGCGACGCCTTCAGCTGGGACGTGGAGTTTGAAGCGCCGGTTTTCCTGCCGTGCCGGGTGGCTTTGGAGATCAGCACGGACCAGGCCTCGTCCGGTGCGTGGAAACATTCGCGCTATGTGGCCTGGAACCCACGTTCGGGGCGGCGCCACTTCCACGGTACAGTCTCAGCGCTTTAGGCAGTATGACGGTGCGCCGGATCAGTCCTTCGGCTTGGCGGCGCGCAGGATGCGGTGCAGGCTCAGGAGGACCGATTCGGAGGCCGGGACGGTGCCCTCCTCGGCTTGCCTGGCGGTGGTGGCGGCCATGCAGGCTTCCACTGCCGCCTTGGCCGCGGCATAGCGGTCCTGGTGATTGTTGTCTTCACCTTCGACATCGATAGACAGCAATTCTCCAGTGGCCGTGATCGCAGCGGCCAGGGGTTCGGTGTCCTCGAGGGGAATCTCATACGGCAGGTCGTTGTTCCAGATCACGTCGGAAAGAACATCGGTCATGTCCTGGATATGGAATGTCACCTGCTCCAGGTTCTGCAACTCGCGGTAGTCCTGGTCGATGTCCCTCGGATGCAGCTTTCGCCGCGGGTTGGCGCGCCGGCTGGCATCAGCTTCCTTGACCAGGTGGCGTACCGATCTTGCCGCGTCGGACAGCTCCTCCGACCTGCGCGACCATTCCTCGTGTTCCGGCGGCCATTTTTCCGTCAGGGCCGCACCCATGTCGGTCAGTTGCCTGCCAAGGGCGCGCCTGAGTTCGGCCAGGCTGGTGGCGGCCGCGTTCAGGTGCAGGGGTGGAAAGATCAGGAAGTTCACGGCGATGCCCACTGCCACTCCAGCGGCCATTTGCAGGAGGTAGCCGTAGGAGAAGTCCTCGGCATTCCTGCCGCCGACCAGCAGGACCAGGAGCGCGGCCGTTGGAATCCAGTCACTGCCGGAGCCGATGCCTGGCAGCCCGCCCAACAGCACTCCGACGCCCATGAAGAGAGCCACCGTCAACGGTGAGGGATCGGAAATGCTGACCAGGATGAACGCCAAACCGATCCCCACCGCAAGTCCTGCGATGGCCTGGAGTCCGTTCCGGACCGAGCCCGCGACGTTGCGGTACATGGCCACCAGGGCGCCCAGCGGCGCATAATACGTGTAGTGCGACGCCGCCCCGGGCATCAGCGGAGCGATCGTGAAAGCCAGGCCCGCTGCGAGCGCGGCTTTCGCCGCCAGTTGCAGCCGTTGCGCTGCAAAGGCAGCGGAAATTCCTTCCACCGATTGTTTGAGAAGTTGGGTCCCCCGAGCCCACCGTGCGTCCGGTCGTGCTTGAGTATTGCCCATCCGGCCACAGTAAGGCCGGCATCCCGTCAGGACAAGCCGGCCGCGGAACGCCGCACTTCGGAGGCCAGCCGGTGGGCCCTGCCCGGGGTCCGCCCTTCCTCCTGGCGGCGGGGGACATATCCGAAGCCAAGGGCGTAGGAGGGATCCGCAAAGCCAAGGGCAGCGTTCGCTCCCTCATGCCCGAATGCGCGGTGGCTGCCGAAGTTCCTTGACGGGTGCGGTTTCATGAAGACGACGGCGAACGCATTATCGAGCCCAGAGGACCGGTCAAGGCCCCACACCTGTTCCCGTGACATTGCTTCGATGGTTGTGGCCTCGAGGAAGGGACGGCCGCCGTCGACGCCGGTGGTTGCGGCGGCGTAGAGGCGGGCCAGCCCCTCGGCGGATCCCACTCCTCCGGCCGCGGACATGCCTGCTGCCCGGACTGCGCGGATGTTCGGCAGCTCCATGATGGTGCTGACGGGTGCGTTGCCGTTAATCCCTTCCAGGCTCAGCGGGTCCACCCATCCCTGGTCGGGGGTGTCCTGGTAGAGGACGTCCCGGTACCGCGGTTCCAGTTCTTCCGGCAGGCCGAGGAAGAAGTCCACGCCGTGGGGCGCGCGGATCCTTGCTTCGTAGACAGCCTGCAATGGCTCGCCGGCGGTGCGTCGGCACAGCTCCTCCATCAGAATTCCAATAGTGAGGGCGTGATATCCGAACTGCCGCCCCGGCTCCCAGAGGGGCGGTAACGCGGCGAGCCGCGCCGCAGCCTCGGGCGTGGTGAACTCGGTGAGCCCGAACCCGCCGTCGATACCCAATAATCCGGCCTGATGGGACAGGGCTTCCCGGACCAGCAGCCTGTCTTTGCCGTGGGCGGCGAACTCCGGCCAGTAGTGGGCCACCGGACGGTCCAAATCGAGGAGGCCGTCCTGGACCAGCAGTGCGATGACCATCGCACCGACGCCCTTTGAACAGGAGTACGCCCCCGTCAGGGTGTCCGGCGCCATGTCCGGGCCTCCAGTCAGCCGGACCACCTGCCGGGATCCCTGGTAGGCCGCCAGTTGGGCGCTGTACCGGGGGTCCTCAGCGAGCAGGGTCTCGAACAAGGCCAGCACGTTCTCGTATCCGGGGGCGACGAAGCCAAGGGAAGTCAGCATGCCTCCCAGCATAGGGGAAAGCGATTTCCTGCCCGGGCTTTGCGGACTAGCCCACGGCTCCGTGTCCGGCAGCCACTTCTTCGCCCGGCCGTACCGGACCCGGCGGTGTGCCGTCCCCGAAGGGCCGGCCGCCAAGCGCTTCGCGGCCATGCGGGGTCAGCCAGCCAGCCAGGTCCGGCCCCTTCGGCACGATCCCGGTGGGGTTGATGTCCTCGTGGACGATGTAGTAATGCTGCTTGATCTGGACGAAATCGGTGGTATCACCGAAGCCCGGAGTTTGGAACAGGTCCCGGGCGTAGCCCCAGAGCGCGGGCATCTCACTGAGCTTTTGCCGGTTGCACTTGAAGTGGCCGTGGTAAACGGCGTCGAAGCGGGCCAGCGTGGTGAAGAGCCTGACGTCCGCTTCGGTGATGGTATCGCCGACGAGGTACCGCTGGCGCGAGAGCCGCTCTTCGAGCCAGTCCAGGGCCGTCCAGAGCCGGTCGTACGCGGCGTCGTAGGCCTCCTGCGAACCGGCGAAACCGCAGCGGTAGACGCCGTTGTTGACTTCGGTGAAGACGCGCTTGTTGATCCGGTCGATCTCCCCGCGGAGGTGCTCCGGGTAGAGTTCCGGTGCGCCCGGCCGGTGGAAATCCACCCATTCGGTGGAAAAGTCGAGCGTGATCTGCGGGAAGTTGTTGGTCACGACTTCGCCGGTTGGTATATCCACGACGGCGGGGACGGTGATGCCCCGCGGATAGTCAGGGAAACGCTTGAAATAGGCCTCTTGGATGCGCTCAATGCCCAGGACGGGATCAACGCCACCGGGATCGAGGTCGAACGTCCAGGACCGGGCATCGTGGGTAGGTCCGGGCTGGCCCAGTGAGATGACGTCTTCAAGGCCCAGCAGCCTGCGGACTATGACCGTTCGGTTGGCCCACGGGCAAGCCCTGGCGGCAATGAGCCGGTACCGTCCCGCTTCCACCGGCCAGCCGGGTTCACCGTTGCTGCCGGGGGCGGCATCCCTGGTGATGCGGTCTTCGATGTAGTTGGTGTCACGGGTGAACTCCGCACCGCCGGTCACATATGCGCCTCGGGTGCTGTGCTCGGTGCTGTGGTCCGTCGCTGTGGGACTGCTGTCGGTTTCCTGGCTCATGGCACTAGCGTATGCGTCCGGCTCAACAATTCAGGCGCCGCCAAGCAGGATCCGGGAGACGGGCAGCCAGGCCGCAAGCCATGAGCCGGCCACGAGCGCGCTGAAGATGGTGATCCAGACGGCGGACGGCACGGAGGTGGCGCGGTACAGCAGGTATGCGTCGGAACTTTCCAGGCGGTCGCGACGCCGGAGGTGGACGTGGGTGAGTTTGGCCAGGTCCCGGACTGCGGCCACGAGCAAGGCGAGGCCGAAGATGACGGCGGCATGTCCGGCAGCCGAGGCCGTTGCCAGGAACGTGAGGGCAGCGGCGCCGGCCATGGCGGTCAGGGTGATGAGGAATCCGGCAAGGTTGCGAAGGAACAGTATTGACGCGGCCAGGACCACCACGCTTGCCGCCATGGCTGCGGCACCCCACCCGGTGACTCCGCACCACACGAACGCCGCACCAACGAGTGCCGGGACCGGATAGCCCCAGAAACACGACCAGGCAGCGGCAACACGGCTCCGGCTGTAGGCAGTCGTTGTTCCGGAGTGGTCCAGACGGAGCCGGATCCCGGACAGCCGCTGGCCCGAGGTTACGGCGGCAACCGCGTGGCCCAGTTCGTGAGTTGCGGTGGCAAGGAGTCCAAAGTAGCGCCAGGAACGGCGCGGGATGGACAGCGCCGTGGCTGCTGCCAGGGACAGCAACATCTCTACCCAGGTGATGTTGGGCACGGGTGCCTGGGAGAAGGCCGCCGCGAAGGTGTTCCATACGCCAGCTGGGCTGTCCAACGCTGCCTCCTGGCTGCCGGGTCGTCGTCGTAAGTTCCTTGACGGCACGTTACCCACTTTGTCTGGGTGAACGCTTAAAACCGGAAGGCACGCCTTGTGCGGCGTGCCTTCCGGATGGTTTTCACGAGGGTCCAGGTGTTTTGCCCGGAACTGTTTCTTCCTAGCCTTCGCACTCAGTGCAGTAGCTGTGGCCGTCTTTCTGGCGCGCAATCTGGGACCGGTGCCGGACCAGGAAACAGGAGTAGCAGGTGAATTCGTCCTCTGCCTGCGGAATGACCTGGACTACGAGTTCCTCAGCGACGAATTCGCCGCCAGGGACGCCGGCGCCGTCCAGCCCGTCAGCTTCGTCCAACTCCTGCACAACACTGCGGGCGTCGGGAGCATTTGCTGACTGGAGCTGCTCAAGTGAGTTGTCCTGCGATTCCTTGACGTCGGAACGCAGTTCATCGTAATCGGTTGCCACTTTAGGTGCTTCTCTTTTCTTTGATTGGCTGTCGGGTATGAAACGTACAGCATCCGGCCCGTATTCCCCAATAGGAAGCGCCGCGGACGCTGTGGATTTAGGCGGCTTCGATGTGGATCTGCGCAGGGTCAGCCGGAGCCGTGGGGCCCTAAAATTGGGACTATGAGCACGGAGCTGGAGATCGCTTTGGTGTTGGGGACCGCACTCCTGTGGATGGCGGTGACGCTGACCATCCTGTCCGCCATTGACCGTCCGGAACGCAAAGCGCGGCGCCAGGAACGGCGTGATGTCCGGACGGAGAAACGTCGGATCGAGTACCGGCCTGCCGTGGCCGGTTCGCGTATCCACCGCCATTCCCGTCCCCGCAGGTTGCATCCGCACTGACGGCTTGTGGGCGGGTGGGCACACGGCGACCAGGCGGGCGGCGAGGCTGCCCGGTGCGGCTCGGCGCCCACCGTTGGACACGCTCCCTGGGAGCCCTCCACACACCGCAAGCCGGCTGCATAGTCAAGTCTTGACGAGGTTCTCAACGCCGCTGACACTTTCACGATGGGAGTAAGCGAAGAGTTGCGGGCCCTCGGCGAAGTGGTGGACCGGTTGGCAGCGAGGTTTCCTACGCTGTCCAGGGAGCAGATCGAAGACGTGGTGCAGCAGGAGCACAGCATGCTTGATACCGGGAGGGTGCGCGCTTTCATACCGGTGCTTGTCGAGCATGCGGCGAGGGACCGGCTTTCGCAATAGTGCCCAGGCGGCGTCGCCGCCGCCGGTCCCCGCCGGTTACGGCGCGACGTCGATGAGCACCTTTCCGACGATGCCCTGTTCAACGGCGTCGTGCGCAGCGGCGGTCTCTTCAAGGGGGAAGCGGGTCAGCGGCAGCCCGTAGTCTTCGCCGACCCGGAGCGCGCCGGCCTCAAGGGCTCCGGAGACCGCAGCAACCGCATCCTGTTTCTGTTCGTCAGTCACCGTGTAGGTGAGGATGAATTGCAGCCGGACGTTTTTCGTCATGCCCTCGCGGATGGGCACGGTCAGTGACTCCCCGGGGTTTGCGGCGTAGACGGAGATCGTCCCGCCCGGCTTGAGCACCTCCAGGCCTGCCTCGATGTTTGCCGGAGCGTTAACCTCCACAATGGTGTCCACACCGTCCGGGGCCGCGTCGCGGACAGCACGCACCACGTCGTCGGTCCGGTAATTGATGACCGTGCCTGCTCCCGCCCGCCGGGCCAGTTCCGCTTTGTGGTCGCCGCTGACGGTGGTGATGACGGTTGCCCCGGCCCATCGTGCCAACTGGATGGCTGCATGACCCACTGCCCCCGCGCCGCCGGTGACAAGGACGGTCCGTCCGGCCAGGGCCCCGGGGGAGAGCCGGGACGGTCCGCCTTCGCTTGAGGTGAGGGCCCGGTGGGCAGTCAAAGCAGGGATGCCGAGTGAGGCGCCGGCGTCAAAGGACTCTCCGTCCGGAAGAGGCACAACCTTTCCGGCCGGGACAGTGACGTACTCCTGTGCGGTGCCTTCGTTGCCGCCCCACGCGACATCCCAGAGCCAGACACGGTCCCCGACGCCGAACCTGGCTACCCCGGCACCTACGGCATCGATCACCCCGGCTCCGTCCTGGTTGGGAACCTTGGGCGCGTCCAGTTTCCTGCTCCCGCCGCCGGAGCGTGACTTCCAGTCAGTAGGGTTCACTCCGGACACCAGCAGCCGGACCCTGACCTCGTCCTGGCCGGGGTCCACCAAGGGCCTGTCGCGGAGCTTCAGGACCGCCGATGGGCCCGTCTCTTCGTACACGATGGCCTTCATGTCTTCTCCCTATCCACGTTCGGCTGTAAGTACCGCTCCAACTTACCGCGCCCGCACAGTGCCACTGCAGGTTGTTCGTGCCGCGTGGCCCCCGTTGCGTGGCCCGAAACCTTCCCGCTTCCGGCGCCTAGAACCGGTCTGTGCCGCGGAGGGACCGAGGGCGCCCGTCCGGGTCCACGACAAGCCGGTACAGGGGATCGGCCCAGAGCCGGTGGAGGGGCGGCAGGGGCTCTATGGTGTGGCGCTGCACCTGTCCGGGAGGCCGAGGAGCGCGGCGCCCGTTTCGGTGCCACTGCGCAAGGGCATCGGCAGTGCTGTTCCACAAGTCCAGGCCGGCCGTCGGCTCAAGGAGCCGCGGGTCGTCGGGGTCCAGCCCCAGGTGCTCGGTCCACAGCTGGATCCGTAGCTCCCTGGCCAACGGCCCGGATCGGGCAGGTTGGCCGGCCTCGCCGGGGCTGCCTCTTTCCGGTTGGGAGGTATCGACGACGGCGCACGTCAGTTCGCTGTCAGTGGTCCAGGACCGGCGGTTGAAATTGTCCGATCCGCAGGTAAACCAGGTGTCGTCGATAATGCAGATTTTGGCGTGGACGTAGATCGGCGTGCTGTCGCTGTTCTCCAGGTCGAAGACGCCAACCCGGTCCGGTGCGGCCCGCCGGAGCATGGAGACGGCACGCTGTTGGCCCAGCCGCCTGGGCGGGCCGCCCAGCCGACCGTCAGAGTCCGGATAGCGGGGGACGACGATGATCACCTGGAGCGAAGGGTTGCGCTCCAACGCGGTTGCGATTCCGGCCGCGACATCTGTTGACCACAAATACTGGTCCTCGATGTAGATGAGGGAACGGGCCTGCGAGAAGGCTTTCGCGTAGGCGCGGGCAATGCTGCGCTCGCCGTTGGGAGCGAACGGGAAGGGTGGATGCTTCCGGCCGTACGTACGCAGCAGCTGGACCGCGTGCGGGCCCGCCGGCGGCGGGGGTGGGGCAGCGTCAGGCAGGGGCCGGGGGTGACGGGGCATCCGGGCCAGGCGCTGCAGCAACATGCGGTATGGCGTGTGCCGGTCCAACGGGTGGGGATCGTTCCAGCGTTCAGCGAAGACCGCCAGGACATCAGCCACTACGGGGCCACGCAGCTCCAGCGCGGCGTCGTGCCAGGGGGGCCGCTGACCGTACTTGGGGTCCATCTTCACCGCCTGCGGGTCACCGCCATGGCGGGCGTCATCCCGGCGGCTGTGTGAGAGGTCCAGCCCGCCAACGAAAGCGACGTCCTTCGATGGGTCGTCGCGACGGCGGATCACCACCAGTTTCTGGTGATGGGAACCGAAGAGGCGCACCCGCTGGTCCAGCAGCGCTTCGCCGCCTGAATCGTTGATTCGCCTGCTGAGCAGTTCGTTGGAGCGTCCACTGATGGGGGCCGATATCCGCTCTCCATGGGACCGCCAAACGAGTCCACGGACTTCCACCCCTGCCCGGGCCAGCTCCGCCAGCACCGTGCCAATCGTTGGGCCGTCAGCGGAAAGCCGCTCATCGGCATCCCCCCGCCAGTCCGTGAACCACACCCGGTCACCGGCCTTGAGAGCCGACAATTCCCCGTGCAAGCGGGAAAAGTAGGACGCCCCGTGAATCAAGGGCCGCACCAGGTTTCCCTCCGACCACGCTGGTGATCCGTCGTTCAACGCTTGCACGGCACTGGCAGGATTTCCGCGCTCGGACCTGCTCAAAAACCACTTGCGGGCGATGTTGTCCAATCGGCGCTCCTTGTCGGGGCCCCGGGGCAGGCCGCTTCGTTCCCAAACTAGCCCATGGACGCGGCCCGCGGCGGTATCTCCGGGAGTGGCCGTTTCCTTGTTGTTCCGGGGAAAATTGGGAAAATTGTTACCCCTGTGCAGGTTATTTCGACCGCATCGACAGTACGATGAGCACGTTCCAGTCACTTCTGACACCTGGGGGAAACCTTGAGCTATCCGCAATACCCGTCGCAGCAGCCCTATCCGCCGCAGCAGTATCCGTCCCAGCAGTCCTGGCCCGGCGGGGAACCCCCGCTCTGGGCCCCTTACTATGGCGCCCCGTTCCCGGTGGCGGTCAAGCGGTTCTTCAAGAAGTATGCAGCCTTCTCCGGCCGGGCCAGCAGGAGCGAATACTGGTGGTGGACGCTCGTCGCCATCATCGTCGGCATCGTCCTGAACATCATCATCAGCTCCGGCATGGTGGCGTCAACGTCGACTTACGGCAGCGCTCCGCAGCTGGGTCCTGGAGCAGTTGTCGGACTGATCCTGGTCATGATCTGGGGCCTGGCCACCATCGTCCCGTCGCTGGCCTTGACGGTCCGCCGCCTGCACGACAGCAACAAGAGCGGCTGGCTGATCCTGCTGGGACTCATTCCGTTCGCGGGAGCGATCATCCTGTTGGTCTTCACCCTCATGGGGCCGGACCCGGCCGGGCAGCGGTTCGACCAGCCCACTCAATAACCCAGCTGCCGGCCCGCCGGAAAGGCGGGGGTAAGGAAGAGGGGAAGACCACCATGGTCTTCCCCTCTTTCATGTCTTGGGCCCGTCGCATTCCCGGGTGGCGGCAGGTGCCGGCTGCAGCGTTTGGGATCAGCGATCGGCCGTTGTCCGTGCCAGGTGACCTTGGAGGACATCGCGGACCGAAGTCCACCGGTGCGGCCCGTACCGGTGGTTGTCGACATGGCGGAGTTCGGCCTGGCCGCTGAACATGCTGAAGAAATACTGCATGCCCTGCCAGGCCGGAAAGGTTCCCTCCTTGTCCTTCGAGAAGCGGCGGCCGATCCTGCCCATCGCCGACAGGGTCCCGGTGGTTCCGGCCCACTGCAGCGCAAAGGGCTTTCCCGTGAGTTCGGTCATGCTCCGGGCAACGGAACGGGCAGTGACCCGGTCACCGGCCACTTCGACAACCCGGGGCGCGTCCTTGTCGAGCGCGACAAGCGCGACGACGCGTGCCACATCATCTTTGGTGGTGAAGTCGAGGATTTGGTCGGCTGAGGACCAGTAGAGGACCCGGCGGCGCGAGAACAGGATCATGGGCGCCTGCCCGGTGAGCATGTCCGCAAACGCACCGTTCAGGACGGACGTCACGCGGAGGGGAGCGGCGTCGAGTTCCGCGGCGAAATCACGGCGGAGCTCGAAGTTCCGGTTGCTGCCGGGAGTGACGCGACGGTAGTCGGCGGAGTAATCCGACGGGATGAACCGCGCCACACCTGCCTCGATGGCGGCTGCGAGGAGCGACCTTTGCGCGTCGATGATGACCGGACGCGCCCCGCTGACAGCCGAGATGACCGTGTCGACGCCGGACAGGGCAGAGACGAGGCCGGCGTGGTCCGTGTAGACGGCCTCGCGGACCTGCACGCGATCCGCCCCGCCGAAGACTTTCTGCGCCCTGCCGCTCCCGGGACGGGTAAGGACCCGGACGAGCGTGTCGTGGCGCAGCAGCTCACGAACAATACGTTGGCCGAGATCGCCGGTGGCTCCGGCGACAAGGACGGTACTGGTAGTCATGGCTGCCTTCCCGGTGGGATTGGTGGTGCGACGCCGGGAAGGAACCCCGGGGATCGCCTGGGGTTGCCCGGATACAGAAAAACCCCGGAAAATCATTGATTTTCCGGGGTTTCCCAATGTGCGCGGAGGGGGACTTGAACCCCCACCCCCTTTCGAGGACTAGCACCTCAAGCTAGCGCGTCTGCCATTCCGCCACCCGCGCAGGTGGTATTTCGGGAAGCCGTCCCGCCTTTCAGCGTTTCGCGCCTCTCCGAAGCAGCGAGAAAAACTCTAACATGACTTTTCGGGAAGAACGAATCGGGCCGAATGGGTAGGCTGAGGACAGCGGTTCAGCTCGTGCCACCCAGTCATTCCCTACCAAGGAGATACCAATGCCTGACGTCCTGCCCGAGGATGAAGTTGTCCGGATTTGCCAGGAACTCATCCGGATCGACACGTCCAACTACGGTGACGGATCGGGTCCGGGCGAGCGGGCAGCTGCTGAATACACCGCAGGGCTGATCGAGGAAGTGGGATTGGACGCGGAGATCTTCGAATCCGCCCCGGGCCGCGCCAGTGTTGTGAGCCGCTTGGCGGGGGAGGACCCTTCGGCAAGCGCCCTGGTGGTCCACGGCCACCTGGACGTCGTGCCCGCCCTGCGTGACCAGTGGTCAGTGGACCCGTTCGGCGCGGAACTGAAGGACGGGCTTATCTGGGGACGCGGCGCCGTCGACATGAAGGACATGGATGCCATGATCCTGTCCGTCATGCGCAGCTTCGCCCGGGACGGCAGGAAGCCCAAGCGCGACATCATCTTTGCGTTCTTCGCCGATGAGGAGGCCGGCGGCGTCTACGGCGCCCGGTACGCCGTGGACAACCGTCCCGAACTCTTCGAGGGCGCCACCGAGGCAATCTCGGAGGTGGGCGGTTTCTCCGCCACCATCGGCGGCCAGCGCACCTACCTGCTGCAAACCGCCGAGAAGGGGATCTCCTGGCTTCGGCTGGTGGCCCATGGCAGGGCCGGCCACGGCTCGCAGATCAACACGGACAACGCCATCACCCGACTGGCCGCGGCTGTCACCCGCATCGGCGAGTACAAATGGCCCATCGAGCTCACCCCCACGACCCGCCAGTTCCTTGACGGAGTGACTGAACTCACCGGAGTGGAGTTCGACGCCGACAACCCGGACCTCTTGCTGGACCAGCTTGGCACCGTGGCCCGCTTCGTCGGCGCCACCCTGCAGAACACCACCAACCCCACCCTCCTCAAGGGCGGTTACAAGCACAACGTCATTCCGGAGTCGGCCGAAGCCCTTGTCGACTGCCGCACGCTGCCCGGCCAGGAACAGCAGGTCCTGGAAATCGTCCGCGAGCTCGCCGGCACCGGCGTGGATGTGAGCTATGTCCACAACGACGTCTCATTGGAGGTTCCCTTCGCCGGGAATTTGGTGGACTCCATGATCGATGCCCTCCACAAGGAGGACCCGGGCGCCAAAGTGCTGCCCTACACCCTCTCCGGTGGCACGGACAACAAGTCGCTCAGCCGGCTGGGGATCACCGGCTACGGCTTCGCACCGTTGATGCTTCCGGACGAGCTCGACTTCACCGGTATGTTCCATGGGGTGGACGAGCGGGTCCCGGCCGATTCCCTCAAATTCGGCGCACGGGTGCTGAACACCCTGCTGACCAACTACTAGGGGACGGCTGTGACTCCGGAACAGCTGCTGCCGGACGCTCTCCTGGAGCGGATCCGGCAACGCGCGGCCGGTTACGACCGGGACAACGCCTTCTTCCACGAGGATTTGGAGGAGTTGGCGGCTGCGGGATACCTGAAGCTCTTCGTGCCGGCGTCCGACGGCGGTCCGGGCCTTGGGCTCCGGGCGGCGGCGCAGTGCCAGCGCAGGCTGGCAACGGCTGCCCCCGCCACCGCACTGGCAGTCAATATGCACCTGGTCTGGACCGGCGTCGCATATGTCCTGGCCGCCCGGGGCGACGACTCCTTGTCCTTTGTCCTGGAAGAAGCCGCGCAGGGCGAAGTGTTTGCGTTCGGCAACTCCGAGGCGGGCAACGACTCCGTCCTCTTTGACTCACGGACCATCGCGGCGCCGGCCCCGGACGGCGGGTACACGTTTACCGGAACGAAAATCTTCACGAGCTTGTCGCCTGCCTGGACCCGCCTCGGGATCTTCGGCAAGGACCCTGCGGCCAGGGATGGAGCGGGAGAGCTTGTCCATGGATTCATCCGCCGCGGATCGCCGGGCTACCGGATCCTTGACGATTGGGACACGCTGGGCATGCGGGCCAGCCAGTCCGCCACCACGGTGCTGGAAGGCGCGGCAGTACCGGCGGACCGGATCTTTCGGAAGCTGCCGGTGGGGCCCAACGCCGACCCCCTCATCTTCGCCATCTTCGCCTGCTTCGAGACGCTCCTTGCCGCCGTCTATACGGGGCTGGGGGAGCGTGCCCTGACAGTGGGCGTGGAGACGGCAAAGCGGCGCACATCGTTCAAGAACGGCGGACGCAGCTACGCCCAGGACCCCGACATCCGCTGGAAAGTCGCCGAAGCGGCCATGGCCATGGATGCGCTCTACCCCCAGCTGGACGCCGTGGCGGCGGACGTCGACGCGCTGGCTGATCACGGGTCCCAGTGGTTCCCCAAGCTGGTGGGGCTGAAGGTGAATGCGACCGAAACCGCCAGGCGGGTAGTGGACCTGGCCATCCGGGTCAGCGGCGGATCCAGCTACTTCAGGGGCTCCGAACTGGAGCGGCTGTACAGGGACGTGCTGGCCGGCATGTTCCACCCTTCCGACGATGAGTCAGCCCACAACACCGTCGCCAACGCCTGGCTCGGTCCCCTGGAGGAGTAACCCCGGCGCGGGGCACCTGCTCCTGTTCGTTCCCCCAAGGGCCGCTGGTTCCCCAAAGCCCGCCCTATACGGTGCGTTGGACCTGCATGACCCGGCGGCGCAGCCAAAACCGCCGGCCGCCGCCCATGTAAAGCTTGCTGCGTTCCAATTCCCACTTGCCGTACTCGGAGTGTTCCACCAGGCGGCGCCGCGCCTCCGGCAGGGAATCCTCAGGGCTGAGCGTCAGTACGAGGTATTCGTACTGCCGTAAATAGTCCCGCTCCCGCTGGACTGAGCTGGTGAGAAATTGCTCCTTCATTTGCTCTCCATTTTCGTCCTTTTCCGGCTAACGTGAAGTCATGAGCATCGATCCGCGTGTCGCGCTTTCGTCCCTGACCACCGCTTTGGAAGAACACCTTATAGCAGCATCGAACCGGCGCGGGGACGGTGACCCCTCCGTGGAGGCAGCCTTTTTTGCAGTTGCAGATGCGTTCGAAGTTTATGAAGACGCCCTCTATGAGGCCTACAACGAAGTTACCCCGTTGCAGGTGTTCGACGATGAAGACGACGATGATGAAGCCGACGTGGACGACGACGAAGACCTGGAGATTGTGGAGGAATAGCGCAGCGGGGAAAGACTCTGGAGCCCGCGGGATCCCGGTGGTGGGGCGCTAGGCGGACACGTCTTCCAGCGCCCTGGCAATTTGGGGCGGCAGCGGGGAGAGCTGGGCGTCGAGGATCTCTTTCAACTGCACGTTCGTGCGGGCCCCGGCAACAACTGTGGCGACGCCGTGCTGGGACAGCAGCCAGGACAATGAGACATCATGCGGTGAACGTCCCAGCCCGTTGGCTGCCATGCACACGGCGTCCACGATGCGGGACGGCTTCTCTTCCAGGTAGGGCTCCACGTAATCGGCCTCGCCCGCGGAGGCGCCGCGCGAACCGGCCGGAATGCTGCCCCGGTATTTGCCCGTGAGGACACCCCGGCCCAGGGGACCCCAAGCCATCAGGCCCAGCCCGGCGTCTTCGAGGGCCGGCATGAGTTCCGATTCCGCCGACCTGTTAAGGAACGAATACTCGGCCTGGGCGGCCACGAGCGGAACGCTGCTGATCGCCGCAGCCTTAGCCGCCTGCCAGCCTTTGAAATTGGAGATTCCGGCGTACCGGGCCCGCCCCGACCGGACAGCGAACTCCAGTGCTGCCAGCGTCTCCTCGAGGGGAACGTTTCCGTCCCACTCTTCGGCGAACCAGAGGTCCACGTAATCCGTGCCCAGCCTGGCCAGGCTGGCGTCCAGCCCGGTGAGCATCGCATTCCGTGAGGTATCCACGGCGCGCCGGCCATCCGGCGTCGTCATTCCCGCTTTGGTGGAGATGGAAATTTCCGTGCGGGATACCACGTCGCCCAGCAGCGCGCCCAGGATCGCTTCGGAGCCCCCGCCAGCGTAGGACGCGGACGTGTCCACATGCCGGCCGCCCGCACCAAGGAACGTCCGCAGCATCTCGGAGGCGTCCTGCTCGTCGGTCTCCCGGCCCCAGGAACGGGTGCCCAGGGAGAGGGCTGAAACTCGCAATCCACTGTTGCCGACGTAACGCTGCTGCATAGCAGCAAGCTTACGGGCAGAAGCGCCACCGCCATGCCGTAGGGTCTTAGCGTGAACTGGTTTGAAGCGGCCCTGCTGGGCCTAGTGCAGGGACTGACCGAATTTCTACCGATTTCATCGAGCGCACACCTGCGGATTGTGGGGGAATTCCTTCCCAACGCGCAGGATCCGGGTGCAGCTTTTACGGCCATCACCCAGCTGGGCACAGAAACAGCCGTGCTGATCTACTTCTGGCGTGACATTGTCCGCATCGTCAAAGCCTGGGCAGGCTCACTGGCCGGCAAAGTGCCGCGGCAGGATCCCGATGCCCGCATGGGCTGGCTGGTGATTCTGGGCAGCCTGCCGATCATCGTGCTGGGGCTGCTCTTCCAGGACCAGATCGAATCGGTCCTGCGCAGCATGTGGATCGTTGCCACCATGCTGATTGTCTTTGGCCTCATCCTCGCCGTGGCGGACGCCATCGGCGCCCAGAAGCGGGACCTGGCCCACCTGACCTACAAGCACGGCATCTTTTACGGCCTGGCCCAAGCCATGGCCCTGATCCCGGGCGTGTCACGCTCCGGCGGCACCATTACCGCCGGACTCCTGATGGGCTATACCCGTGAGGCCGCCGCCCGGTATTCCTTCCTGCTCGCCATCCCCGCCGTTTTCGGCAGCGGGCTCTACCAGCTCTACAAAGTGGTCACCAAGGAAGGCATTACGGGGCCGTTCGGTCTGCCGGAGACCGCCCTGGCCACCGTGATCGCACTGGTGGTGGGGTACGTGATCATCGGCTGGTTCCTGAAGTTTGTCTCCACCCGCAGCTACAGGCTGTTTGTCTGGTACCGGATCTTCCTTGGCCTCGCCCTCTACCTCCTCCTCGGTTTCAACGTCATCAGCGCCTAGGACTAGGCTTTACCTGTGAAATCCTGGACTTCCCGCCCCGTTCCCGCCCTGCCCGGAAACATGCCCGCCATCCGGCTGTTCGACACTGCGGCAGGCCGCGAAGTGGCCCTCGAACCGGAGGCCAGGCCCTCCATGTACGTCTGCGGCATCACCCCCTACGACGCAACCCACATGGGTCACGCCGCCAGCTACGTCGCCTTCGACCTGCTGAACCGTTCGTGGCGCGACGCCGGCAGCGAGGTGTCCTATGTCCAGAACGTCACCGACGTGGACGACCCCCTGCTCGAGCGCGCCACCGCCACCGGGGTTGACTGGCGCGATTTGGCCGCACAACAGGTGGAGCTCTTCCAGACCGACATGGAAGCCCTCAACGTCCTGGCGCCGGACCACTACGTTGGCGCTGTTGAGTCCATCGGGCTGATCGTGCCCGAAGTGGAACGGCTGGTGAGCATGGGCCTGGCCTACACAGTGGGCGGCAGCAACGGCGAACCCGACGGAGACGTCTATTACGACGTCGAAGCAGCCGGCAAGCAGTCAACCGCACCTGACGCGTGGGCACTGGGCGCCATTTCCCACCTGGGTGAAAGCGCCATGCTGGAGCTTTTCGCCGAACGTGGCGGCGACCCGGGGCGCGCCGGAAAGCGGCAGGCCCTGGATCCGTTGCTGTGGCGGGTGGCGCGGGACGGCGAACCAAGCTGGCCCGGTGGAAGCCTGGGCCCAGGGCGGCCCGGCTGGCACATCGAATGCACCGTCATCGCGCAGAAGTACCTCCCGTCACCATTCACCGTGCAGGGCGGCGGCTCCGACCTGATCTTCCCGCACCACGAAATGGGCGCCGGCCACGCCTACTCACTGGCTGGAGTCCCCCTGGCGAAGCACTATGCACACGCCGGCATGGTGGGGTTGGACGGCGAGAAGATGAGCAAGTCCAAAGGCAACCTGGTGCTGGTTTCGAAGCTCCGTGCCGCCGGCGAGGACCCGGCTGCCATCCGGCTGGCGATCCTGTCCCACCATTACCGTTCCGACTGGTCGTGGACGGATGAAGGGTTCTCCGCGGCCAAGGCAGACCTCGCGGCATGGCGGACTGCCCTGCAGCATGCCCCCGCAGGTTCGGGGACGGCGCTCCTGGCCGAGATGCGCGAAGCGCTGGCAGCGGACCTCAACGCGCCCGCAGCGGTTGCCGCCGTATCCCGGTGGGCACGCAAAGCCAATGATGCCGGCGCTGCTGCCAGCGCCGCCGACGCCGCCCTGGTCAAGGACGCGGTGGACGCCCTCCTGGGCATCCAGCTGTAACGAACTCCGCTTCGGGCGGCACAAAAAGGGCCTGGCCCGGATTCCTCCGGGCCAGGCCCTTTCCGCGTCCGGCGGGTTTCAGCCCCTGTCCTGGCCCCGCCGCTTCAAATACCGCTCGAATTCCCGGGCAATGGACTCGCCGCTCGCTTCGGGCAGATCGGCGGTGTCCTTGGCTTCCTCCAACTGGCGCACGTAGGCGGCGATCTCCGGGTCCTCCGTGGCCAACTCATCCACCCCGCGCTCCCACGCCTCGGCCTCCTCGGCCAGCTCATGGGTATCCAGGGGCACCTGGAGGAGTTCCTCGATCCGGTGCAGGAGGGCGAGCTGGGCCTTGGGCGAGGGTGCCTGGGCCACGTAGTGCGGTACGGCAGCCCACAAGGACACGGTGGGAATGCCTGCCAGCAGGGACACCTCGGACAGCACGCCGACAATGCCCACTGGCCCTTCGTATTGGGACGCTTCCAAGTCCATCCGCTCCCGGAGCGGGGCGTCGTCGGAGGACGTGCTCACCGGAATCGGGCGGCTGTGCGGGACATCCGCCAGGAGCGCTCCGACGAGGACCACGTAATCCACGTGCAGCGCTTCCGCATGAACCAGGAGCTCAGCGGTGTAGGCGCGCCATTTATAGGATGGCTCGGTGCCCTGCACAAAGATGACATCCACATTGGAATTTGGCGCGCTGGCTTTGTAGATCCGGGTGGAAGGCCACTTGATCTTACGTTCGCCTGCCGCATTCCTGCGGACGGTGGGGCGCGTGAACTGAAAGTCGTAGTACTCGTCAGCATCGATGGAGGCGACTTTCTTGCCGCCCCACAATTTGTTCAGGTAGCGCAACGAATCGCTGGCCGCTTCTCCGGCGTCGTTCCACCCTTCAAAGGCGGCAAGCATCACCGTTACGCGCTGTCCGTCTGCCACCGGCTGGAGGAACCGTTCCCGCTCGGGTCCGGCACCCTCTTCCGCCGTGGCTCCCTCGAAGCTATTCATTTCTTCACCCTACGTCCAAGGTGCTTGGTCGTGCATGGATTGAAGCGCCGCAAATCCCCGTAAACCCGTCCTTGTGGCACCCATGCCGCGTCATATTCGCCAAGGGCGTAGCCCACAGCCTCCGCCCAGCCACGCCCCGTAGACTGGCTATATGTCAATACCTGCCGCCAGTTCACCGCTCAAGGCCGTCCTCTGGGATATGGACGGGACCATCGTGGATACCGAGCCGTACTGGATCGCCGCCGAGCGGGCACTGGTTGAGGCGCACGGAGGAACCTGGAGCCACCAGCAGGCCATGCAGCTGGTTGGACAGTCACTGACTTTTTCTGCCGGACTGTTGCAGCAGGCGGGTGTGGAGCTGGAAATCCGGGACATCATCGACGCCCTGACGGCCCAGGTCATCAGCAACGTCCAGCAGCAGGTGCCGTGGCGGCCCGGTGCCCGTGAGCTGTTGGAAGAACTCCACCAAGCCGGGGTCCGGTGCGCCTTGGTCACCATGTCCGAAGGTCCACTGGCCCGGGAGGTGGTGGCCAACCTTCCCAGGCCCTACTTCGACGTGCTGGTCACCGGTGACACCGTTACCCAGGGCAAGCCGCATCCGGAGGCCTACCTGACGGCAGTGGAGTTGTTGCAGGAAGCCGACCCCGAGCTCGGTATCCACCATTGCGTCGCGCTGGAAGATTCCGTGCCGGGCGTGGCTGCAGCGGTTGCCTCCGGGGTCGCAACGGTGGCAGTGCCGCACATCGTTCCCCTGCCCGACCATGAGAGCTACGAGCTCTGGGACTCCCTGGCCGGCCGGTCACTGGGAGAGCTCGAAGCCCTGCTGGTGGGTGCGGGTTCCCAAGGCCTCGCGGCACCCGCGTCGGGTGATCCCCATGGCTGAGCACAGCACGAAGCCTGGCACCGGCCAGGAGGCCCCCGGGCGCCGCGAAGGGATCCCGCTGGGACGGATCGCCGGCGTCCCCGTGGTCCTGGCCTACTCATGGTTCGTCATTGCGGCCTTCACGGTGATCGTGTACGGGCCGGTACTGGCACGGAACAACCCCGTGCTGGGCGCCAGTGCATACTTCGTCGCTTTCGCCTACGCCGTCCTGCTGTTGATCTCTGTGCTCGTGCATGAACTGGCCCACGCCCTCACCGCGAAAATCTACGGCTGGCCCACCCAGAAAATCGTCCTGAACCTCTGGGGCGGCCACACCCAGTTCGAGAGCTTCACAGCTTCCCCGGGGCGCTCGGTAGTGGTGGCCCTTGCCGGACCGGCGGCCAACTTCGTCCTGGCCGGGGGCGCGTGGCTGGTGCTGGGCACCAACAGCCTGGGGAGCGTCGCCGAAATCCTGACGAACATCTTCATGTGGGCCAACTTCCTCATCGGCGTCTTCAACATCCTTCCTGGCCTTCCGCTGGACGGGGGCCGGATGGTCGAGTCCATCGTCTGGAAAGCCACCGGCAGCCAGGCCAAGGGCACCGTTGCCGCCGGCTGGGGCGGGCGGATCATCGTCCTCGCCATCGCCTACTGGTTCCTGGTACGCCCCTTCCTTGCCGGTGACAGCCCGGACTTCAGTTTCCTGATGATCACCATCCTTGTTGGCGGCTTCCTGTGGATGGGCGCGTCGGCGTCCATCCAACAAGGGACACTGCGCGGCAGGCTCCCACTGGTCAGTGCCGCGGCATTGTCCATGCCCGCTGTCGGCCTGCCTGCGACCGCAACCGCCGGAGACGCCCTGCGCCTCTCGGAGGGAGGGGCAAGGGCAGTGGTGGTCTGCGGACCGGACGGACGGCCGCAAGCCGTGGTGGACCCGGAGGCACTCCAGTCAGTCCCCGCTGCCGCGGCGGATTCGACGCCGGTTGATGCCGTTTCCTTCCCGCTCGCGGGCGGCGCGTACGTTCCCGAGTGGTCCAAGGGACAGGAGCTGGTCCAGTTCCTGTCCCAGGTTGCGGGCCGCCACTATGCGGTGGTGGACCACAATGGACAGGTCACCGGACTGTTGACGCAGGAAGCCGTCCTCGCAACCATCACCGGCAAGAGTCCGCGGAACAATAGCTCCCCTCAGGGCCAGAACCGGTAGAGTTACCTGCCGGTCATGCATTGCCGCCGCCAACGCCAACTGGCGCCCCGAGGGACCAGGGGAGCGCGGCACCACCAGGTTTACAGGAGCGAGGAAAAATCATGAGCAGCGAAACTGCCGTCAACGACGCCAAGGGTGCAGCACCATCCAGTGTTGCCGCCAGCGGCTCGCAGCCGGTGGGAGCCGCCCGTCGCCGCGGCCCTTTCCGCGAGGGCGAACGCGTCCAGCTGACCGACGAACGCGGCCGGATGAACACCATCACCCTGGAGCGTGGCGGCGCTTTCCACACCCACCGCGGCTTCCTTAATCACGACGAGATCATCGGCAAGGTGGATGGCTCCGTCGTGGTGAACAATGTGGGCCAGCAGTACCAGACACTGCGCCCGCTGCTTTCCGACTTCGTCCTCTCCATGCCGCGCGGCGCCGCCGTCGTCTACCCCAAGGACGCGGGCCAAATCGTCACCATGGCGGACATCTTCCCCGGCGCCCGCGTGGTGGAAGCCGGCGTCGGCTCGGGTGCCCTGTCCATCTCGCTCCTGCGTGCGGTCGGCGACAACGGCTACCTCCACTCCTTCGAACGCCGCGAGGAATTCGCCGACATCGCCCGCGGCAACGTGGAAACCATCTTCGGCGGCCCGCACCCTGCGTGGCAGATTTCGCTCGGCGACTTCCAGGAGGAAGTGGTCAAGGCCGAGGCCCCCGGCTCCGTCGACAGGGTGGTCCTGGACATGCTGGCACCTTGGGAATGCCTCGACGCCGTGGCCACGGTCCTCGCCCCCGGCGGCGTGTGGATCAACTACGTCGCCACCGTCACGCAGCTCTCCCGGACGGCTGAGGCCATCCGCGCCGACGGGCGCTTCACGGAACCCGATGCCTGGGAGTCAATGGTCCGCGGCTGGCACCTTGAAGGTTTGGCGGTACGCCCCGACCACCGCATGGTGGCCCACACCGGGTTCCTCCTGGTCACCCGCCGGCTCGCCGACGGGGTCACCGGAATCTCCGTGAAGCGCCGTCCTTCGAAGACCGAATTCAACGAAGAAGACGTCAATGCCTGGACCCCCGGTGCCGTAGGGGAGCGGGCGGTGTCGGACAAGAAACTCCGCCGGGCCGCCCGCGACGCCATTGCCGGCACGAACGTCGTGGACACACCCGAGGTTACGAACTAGTCCATATTTCGGGAGTCTCCATCCCTACCCGCCTTCTTGGGACTAATGTCTTAAGAGAAGCGCAGGAAGGGGCTGATACATCATGGAGACTCCAAACCAGGACTCCGGACGTACACCGGCAGAGCAGTCTGCCGCCAACGACCTCTCGGTTGCTGACCGCCAGGTCAACATACTTCGGGACAAGCTCAGGCACATCGACCGCCAGCTCGCAGCGGCAACCCAGAACAACACCAAGCTGGTCACCATGCTTGAGACCGCGAAAGCGGAAATCCTTCGGCTTAAGAACGCCCTGGACCAGGAAGGACAGCCGCCGTACAGCTTCGGCACCATCCTGCAGATCAATCCCAAACGGCAACCCGCCCCGGGCAGCAGCGGACAGGCCGCCACCGAGGAATCAGTGGACATTTTTAATGCCGGCCGGAAGATGCGGGTGGGCATCAGCCCCCTGGTCAACATCAACCAGCTGGCGGTCGGGCAGGAAGTACTGCTTAACGAGGCGCTCCTGATCGTCGCCGGGCTCGGCTATGAGCGGGCCGGCGAGCTCGCCACGTTGAAGGAGATGCTGGGACGCGACCGCGCCCTGGTGGTGGGCCGTGCGGACGAAGAACGCGTCGTCCGCCTGTCCGGCGCCCTCCTGGCCGAAAAGCTCAGGGTCGGCGATGCCCTTTCCATCGATTCACGCACCGGATATGCGCTGGAAAAGGTTCCGCGTTCCGAGGTGGAGAACCTGGTCCTTGAGGAAGTCCCGGACATCACCTACGAGGACATTGGCGGCCTCGGGCCCCAGATCGAACAGATCCGAGACGCAGTCGAACTGCCGTTCCTGCATCCGGACCTCTACCGGGAGCACGGGCTGAAGGCCCCCAAGGGCATCCTCCTCTACGGTCCCCCCGGCTGTGGCAAAACGCTGATCGCCAAGGCGGTGGCCAATTCCCTGGCCGCCCGGGCGGCAGAGCGGTCCGGGAACGTGGATCTCAAGAGCTACTTCCTCAACATCAAGGGGCCCGAACTCCTTGACAAATATGTGGGCGAAACGGAACGGCACATCCGGCTGATCTTTTCCCGCGCCCGTGAAAAGGCTTCCGACGGCAGCCCCGTAGTGGTCTTCTTCGACGAGATGGACTCGCTGTTCCGTACCCGCGGCACCGGGATTTCGTCCGACGTCGAGACCACCATCGTGCCTCAGCTCCTCAGCGAGATCGACGGCGTGGAACGCCTCGACAACGTGATCGTGATCGGTGCGTCCAACCGTGAGGACATGATCGACCCCGCGATCCTCCGGCCGGGCCGGCTGGACGTGAAGGTCAAGATCCAGCGCCCGGACGCGGAAGCCGCCGCAGACATCTTCAACAAATACATCACACCCGACCTGCCGTTCCACGAATCGGACCTGGCCGAACACAACGGTGACGTCCAGGCGACGGTAGACGCCATGGTCCAGCGCACCGTCGAAGCCATGTACTCCACGGACAAGTCCAACGAGTTCCTGGAGGTCACCTACGCCAACGGTGATACCGAAATGCTCTACTTCAAGGACTTCAACTCGGGCGCCGTGGTCCAAAACGTGGTGGACCGGGCCAAGAAGTACGCCATCAAGGATTTGCTGACCTCGCACCAGAAGGGACTGCGGATCGAACACCTCCTGCGCGCCGTGGTGGATGAATTCCGCGAACACGAGGACATGCCCAACACCACCAACCCTGACGACTGGGCGCGCATCTCCGGGAAGAAGGGCGAACGGATCACCTACATCCGAACCATCGTCCAAGGCAAAGCCGGGCAGGAGCCCGGGAAGTCGATCGAAACCATGCCCACCACGGGACAGTATCTGTGACGGGTGCATCAGGACCCGCCGTCGGGGACGCCCTCCCTGCCGGCGGGGCCATGCGGGTGATGGGAGCGGAAACCGAATACGGCATCCATGCTCCCTCGGCACCCTCGGCCAACGCCACCATGATGAGTGCCCGCGTTGTCCAGGCCTATGCCCAGGTCACCCGGCAGCGGGCCGCCGGGGGAGCGGAAACCCGGTGGGACTACACGGATGAAGAACCCCTGCACGATGCCCGGGGCTGGACGGTAGACCGCGGATCGGCGCATCCCAGCCAGCTGACCGACCAGCCACCGGTGCTTGACGCCGAGTCCGTAGCGTTGGCCTACGGCCGTGAGGAACTTGAGCTCGACGGCCAGGACGAGTCCGGGTCCCTGTTAATGAACATGGTCCTTGGCAACGGGGCACGGCTGTACGTTGACCATGCCCACCCGGAGTACTCAAGCCCCGAGGTCACCAACCCGCGCGATGCCGTGGCCTGGGACGCAGCGGGCGACATGGTCGTCCTGGCCGCTGTCCGGCGCCTGGCAGCCGACCCTGCCCTTCCTCCGGTCAATCTCTACAAGAACAACACCGACAACAAGTCCGTTTCCTATGGGTCGCATGAAAACTACCTCATGCCCCGATCCGTACCATTTGGCGACATTGTCCGTGGACTGACACCCTTCTTCGTCAGCCGTCAGGTGGTGTGTGGAGCCGGACGCTTGGGACTCGGCCAGGACAGTTCCGTCCCCGGTTTCCAGGTCAGCCAGCGGGCCGACTTTTTTGAGGCGGAAGTCGGGCTGGAAACCACCATCCGCAGGCCCATCATCAACACCCGGGACGAGCCGCACGCCACCGCGGACAAGTATCGGCGCCTGCACGTGATCATTGGGGATGCCAACCTCAGCCAGGTGTCCAGCTACCTCAAATTCGGTACCACCGCCCTGGTCCTCAGCCTGATCGAAGCCGGGCTGGCACCAAAAATCGAGGTCTACGAGCCTGTTACCGCACTGAAGACGGTCAGCCACGACACGTCGCTGACCGCCAAGCTGCGCCTCCTGGACGGCCGTCGGGTGACGGCGCTGGACCTTCAGTGGATGTACCACGAGGCCGCCGCAAAACTTGCGCAGGACACCG
Organism: Arthrobacter sp. 135MFCol5.1; assembly: GCF_000374865.1. GTDB lineage: Bacteria > Actinomycetota > Actinomycetes > Actinomycetales > Micrococcaceae > Arthrobacter. Next base: position 188,656 of record NZ_KB895454.1, read on the forward strand.
GCGTGGGTGACGCCGTGGATGGCGACGGCCACACCCACGACGTCCTGGAACGGTGGGCTACCGTCCTGACGCAGCTGGACAACGACCGCACCGCGGCTGCGGGGTCGGTGGAGTGGCTGGCGAAACTCTCCCTGCTGGACGGCTACCGGCAACGCGATGGACTGGAATGGAGTGATGCCCGGCTCGGCTTGGTGGATCTGCAGTGGTCCGACATCAGGCCTGAAAAAGGCCTGTACTACCGCATGCTCGCCAGGGGCCGGATGCAGCGTGTGGTGGACGACTCCGCCATCGCCGCCGCAGTGGCGGAGCCTCCGGAGGACACGCGGGCGTTCTTCCGCGGCAAGTGCATCAGCAGCTTCGGCAAGGACGTCGTGGGCGCCAGCTGGGATTCGGTGATCTTCGACGTGCCGGGTTACGGACGGCTCCAACGCGTGCCCACCCGGGAGCCCTTGAGGGGAACCAAAGAGCTGACCGGAGCGTTGTTTGAGCGCTACCGGGAAGCCGGACCGTTCCTGGGAGAACTGCTGGGACACAACAGCACTCCGCCTGCGGCGTAAACCGCGCCGGAGTGCCCGTCCCGTGGCAGGATGGGGATATCGGAGGATCCGCCGGATCCGCCGGAAGAACGAGGAGGGAAACCGATGGCAGGCCAGGAGCAACAGCAGCCGCAGTCACGTGACAGCCAGGTCGAAGACGACATTCCCGAGGCACCCCCGGCACCGCCCGAGGCGCAGGCATCGGCGTCGACCGAAGGCGTGGACGACCTCCTGGATGAAATCGACGGCGTGCTGGAATCGAACGCCGAAGAATTCGTCCGGGCCTTCGTCCAAAAGGGCGGCCAGTAACCCGGACCCGATGGGTGGCGGAAGCCGCGGCCGGCCGGAATCTGTACCGACGTTGAGGTACCACGTTCAAGGAGTGATGAATGCAGGAATCAACCGCCAACCAGGTAGCCGCCAACGCCACCTCGTCCTTTACCGAGCATCTGCAGCGGGACCGGCCGGAGCTATTACCCTTTAGCCGGTCCTTCTCCGGCAGCGCGTCAGCGGCTGCCCCCGTGCAGGTTCCCCACGCCACCACGATCGTAGCGATGAGCTACACCGACGGTGTCCTGATGGCGGGCGACCGGCGGGCCACCATGGGCAATGTCATTGCCAGCCGGCACATTGAGAAGGTTTTCCCCGCCGACCGCTTCTCGGTCCTTGGCATCGCCGGAACCGCAGGAATTGCTATCGACCTGACCCGGCTCTTCCAGGTTGAACTTGAGCACTACGAAAAGATCGAGGGCACCCAGCTCAGCCTTGAGGGAAAGGCAAACCGGCTGGGCGCCATGATCAGGGGCAATCTGCCCATGGCATTGCAGGGCCTGGCAGTGGTACCGCTCTTCGCCGGCTTCGACACTGGCGCCAACGTGGGCAGGTTGTTCTCCTATGACGTCACCGGGGGCAGGTACGAGGAACACGAGCACCACACGGTGGGCTCGGGTTCAGTCTTCGCCCGCGGGGCCTTGAAGAAGCTTTGGCGGCCCAACCTCACCGCCGCCGAGGCGCTGTCCGTGGCCGTGGAATCACTCTACGACGCGGCGGATGATGACTCCGCCACCGGCGGTCCGGATACCGTCCGGCAGTTGTGGCCGGTGGTCTATACCGTGGACAGGACGGGCGCCCGGCGGGTTCCGGACGCCGAACTATCGGCCGCGTCGCGGAACATCATCGAATCCCGCACCATCGCCGGACGGGAGGCCTGAGATGACGCAGCAGTTCTATGTCTCGCCTGAACAGCTGATGAAGGACCGCGCGGACTTCGCGCGGAAGGGCATCGCCCGCGGCCGCTCGGTGGTAGTGATCAGCTGCGCGGACGGCATCGCGCTGGTCGCCGAGAACCCTTCCCCGTCACTGCACAAGATCGGCGAGATTTACGACAAGATCGCTTTCGCAGCCGTAGGGAAATACAACGAATTTGAAAGCCTCCGCCAGGCAGGTGTCCGCTACGCCGACGTTCGCGGCTACTCCTATGACCGCGAGGACGTCACCGCCCGCGGGCTGGCCAGCGTGTACGCGCAAAGCCTCGGAGCAGTCTTCACCGCCGAGCAAAAGCCCTTCGAGGTGGAGCTTGCCGTCGCCGAGGTGGGCCCCACCCAGGCCGACGACCACCTGTACCGCCTGACCTTCGACGGCTCGATCGCAGACGAACACAGCTTCGTCGTCATGGGTGGGCAGGCCGAGAAAGTCTCCTCCGCCATCGACGCCGGCTGGCAGGCCTCCCTGGGGTTCGCCGACGCCGTCCGCCTGGCCCTGAAAGGGCTGACCCCCGCCGCGGACACGGACCAACCGCCCACCCCGCTGCCCGCAAGCGCCCTCGAAGTGGCGGTCCTGGACAGGCGTTCCGAAAGCTCCCGCGGGACACGGCGCGCCTTCCGCAGGCTGAACGACGCGGACATTACGGCATTGCTGGCCTAGGAGGACCACATGGACAAGAGAATCTTCGGTATCGAAACCGAATTCGGGATCTCGTATTCAAGCCCCGATTCGAGGCCTCTTGCTCCCGAAGAGGTGGCGCGGTACCTCTTCAGGAAGGTGGTCAGCTGGGGACGCTCATCCAATGTTTTCCTCACCAACGGTTCCCGGCTCTACCTCGATGTTGGATCCCACCCCGAGTACGCCACCGCCGAGTGCGATGACCTTGCCCAGCTGATCGCCCACGACCGCGCGGGCGAGCTGATCCTCGACGACCTCGTGGACGAAGCCCAAGCCAGGCTCGCGGCGGAGGGCTTCAATGGCACCGTTTATTTGTTCAAGAACAACACGGACTCCGCCGGGAACTCCTACGGCAGCCACGAGAACTACCTCATCCCGCGGCGCGGGGAATTCTCCCGCCTCGCGGAGATCCTGATCCCTTTCCTGGTGACCCGCCAGCTCATCGCAGGGGCCGGAAAAATCCTCAAGACGCCGCACGGAGCCACCTACGCGTTCTCCCAGCGTGCCGACCACATTTGGGAGGGCGTATCCTCCGCAACCACCCGGTCACGCCCCATCATCAACACCCGGGACGAGCCACACGCGGATGCCGAGTTCTACCGTCGGCTCCACGTCATTGTCGGGGACTCGAACATGTCAGAGGCCACAGCGCTCATGAAGGTGGGCACCGTGGACCTGGTCCTGCGGATGATCGAAGCAGGCGTGATCATGCGCGACATGCGGATGGAAAACCCCATCCGGAGCATCCGCGAAATTTCCCATGACCTCAGCGGCAGGGCACTCGTGCGGCTCGCCAACGGCCGCCAGCTTACCGCCCTGGAGATCCAGCAGGAGTACCTCACCAAGGTCACCGCTTTCGTCCAGGAACATGGCGCGCACAACCCGCACGTTCCAGTAATCCTGGACCTGTGGGAACGGACCCTCCACGCGATCGAGACCGGTGATACCAGGAGCATCGACACCGAAATCGACTGGGCCATCAAGAAGAAGCTGATGGACAACTACCGCGAACGCCATGGCCTGGGCCTGGAGGCGCCACGCATCGCCCAGTTGGACCTGACGTACCACGACATCTCCCGCAGCCGGGGCATCTACTATTTGCTGCAGTCCCGCGGTGCCGTGCGCCGGATCGTTGACGATACCGTCATCAAGGGAGCCGTGGACGCGCCGCCGCAAACCACGCGTGCCAAGCTGCGGGGCGACTTTGTCCGCCGCGCGCAGGAGTTGGGCCGCGACTACACGGTGGACTGGGTGCACCTGAAGCTCAACGACCGTGCCCACCAGACCATTCTCTGCAAGGATCCGTTCCGCAGCGTGGATGAGCGCGTGGATGCCCTGCTCGACTCTATGGGCTGACGTCCAGCTTCAGGGTCTATTCTGGATAAGGTCCTTTTAACGGGACCTGCCACGGCATTGTCCGCTGCCATGCGGAATGCCGTATCCATCTTGCCCCGACGAAAGTTTCCTACGTGCGCCGACTACTAGCAATCCTCCTTCCCGGCCTGCTGCTGCTGACCGCCTGTGGAGGCACAGCTTCACAGCCTGAGCCCACCAGCCAGTCCGCCGGGGAGACTGCAAAGTTCGACTCCCTCAAACTCACGGACAACGGGGACAAGAAGGCCCCGGGCGTGGACTTCGACAAGCCCCTGTCCGTCACTGAACCGACCATCAAGGTCGTTTCCCAAGGCAGCGGCGACGCCGTCAAGGCAAACCAGGTAGCCAAGATTTCGATCCTGGCCCTGAACGGCACCGACGGATCCCAGCTGGAGGACACGTTCCCCAGCGAGCCCGAGAGCCTCGAGCTGACCGACGACCTCAAGACCAGCAGCCCGGTCATCTACAACGCCTTCGTTGGCGCGAAGGTCGGATCCAGCCTGGCCTTGGCCGTCCCCGGCCAGCAAAGTGCCCCGTCAGCCAGCCCCAGCCCGTCCGACGGCGCCAGCCCCAGCCCGAGCGCTGCAGCTGATCCCACCCAGTTGCTGATCATCAAAGTCATTTCCGCTGCCGACTCCACGCCCGTCCTGGACAAGCCCCAAGGCGAGACCGTGACGCCGCCTCCCGGCCTGCCCACCGTGACGGAAAAAGACGGCAAGCCGGAAATCAACGTTGCGGGTGCCCCCGCGCCCACATCCCTCGTATCGCAGGACCTGATCAAGGGCACGGGCGCCACCGTCAAGGAATCCGACACCCTGACCGTGAACTACGTTGGCGTCAACCTCGCCGACGGCACAAAGTTTGATTCCAGCTTCGACCGCGGCCAACCGGCAACCTTCCCGTTGACCGGTGTCATCAAAGGCTGGACCCAGGGCCTGGCCGGCAAGACGGTAGGCTCCCGTGTCCTGCTGGTCATCCCCAAGGACCTGGCTTATGGCGACGCCGGCCAGGGCCAGGCGAAGGGTGACCTTGTCTTCGTAGTGGACATCCTCGGGGTCAAGTAGCAACACTTACAAGGAGGCCGCATCCTTTCGCGGCACCCACCAGTACACTCACGCAGAGGAGCAAACATGTCGTTTGGACAGCGGGAATTCGACCGCCAGAAGCCCGAAATCGATTTTCCGGAAGGCGACGTCCCCACGGAACTGGTCATCACCGACATCATTGAGGGCGACGGCCGGGAAGCCCAGGCGGGCGACACCGTCTCCACCCACTATGTTGGCGTGGCCTGGTCCACGGGCGAAGAGTTCGACGCCTCATGGGGCCGCGGCGCACCGTTGGACTTCCGTGTCGGCGTCGGCCAGGTCATCCAGGGCTGGGACCAAGGCCTGCTGGGCATGAAGGTCGGCGGCCGCCGCCGCCTCGAGATCCCCTCAGAACTGGCATACGGCTCCCGAGGAGCCGGTGGAGCGATCAAGCCCAACGAGGCGCTGATCTTCGTTGTGGACCTCGTCGGGGTCCGCTGACTTTCAGCACACCGCACCAACCACAGGCGCGGCAGCACGGGGATGTTTCCCGGTGCTGCCGCGCTTTCGGTTTAAGGCGGAGGAGTTTAGTAACGTAGCCAAGGTGTCCGTATCCCGCACTGAACGACTCCTCAACCTGTTGATCGCGCTCCTGAATACCCGCTATGGGCTGCGGCGCAGTGAACTGCGGGAGAAGGTCTACCACGACGCCTCCGGCAACGACGTCGCATTTGGACGGATGTTCGAGCGCGACAAAAACGACCTGCGGGCGATGGGCTTCGACGTCGAGACGCTCACGGACACCGGCTGGAGCGAAGACGACCCCGCCACCACGCGCTACCGGATCGGCAAGGAATCCAACAGGCTCCCCGACGTCCAGCTGGCACCAGAAGAATGGACCGTCCTGCTGCTCGCCTCGCAGCTCTGGGAGCGGGCGGCCCTGGGCGCGGCGGCCCAGAGCGCACTTCGCAAAATCCAGGCCTCCGGACAGCTGGCGGACGTTGAACTGCCCGCCGGTGTCCAACCCCGGATCAAGCCCGCCGGACAAGCCTTTGATGACATCGTCACCGCCATGCATGCCCGGCATCCGGTCAGCTTCACCTACCTGGCCGGCAGCACCGGCAAGGAGGAAGAACGGGTGGTGGAACCCTGGGGCCTTGGCAGCCGCTTTGGCCAGTGGTACCTGATGGGGAAGGACCGCATCCGCAACGCGCCCCGGCATTTCCGTCTTTCCCGGTTCACCAGCGCCGTCACGGTACTAAGCAAAGACCAGTACGCCCCGCCCGCGGACTTCAGTATCCGCGCCGCATTGGACCGGCTGCCTGAACTGCCGCTGCGCGCCACCGTCGTGGACGTCAGGAAGGGGCGCCTCCTCGCCTTGCGGAGCCGTGCCGGAGCCGCCGCAACGCAGGTGCCGGGCGGACCGCCCGCCGACGGCTTTGACCGGCTTGTCCTGGAATACCGGGATCCGGAAGTGCTTGCCGAGGAACTCGCCTCCTACGGGCCGGACGCGCTGGTGGTGGACCCGGAAGACCTCGCCGCTGCCGTGCGCCGCCGGCTTAGGGCCGCCGCCGCCTTCAGCGCCGCACCCATCCCCGCCTACACGTTCGTCGACGTCCACGCCCGGGCCGCCCGCAAGCGGACCTCCGAGGACCAGCTCAAGCGCATGCTCCAACTGGTCCCTTTCCTGGTCCACAACCAGGGCCTGCACATCCAGGATGTCGCAAAGCATTTCGGGATCACCCGCGAGGAACTGGAGGCTGATCTCCAGATCCTCATCTGCTCCGGGCTGCCCGAGGGTTACCCGGATGACCTGCTTGATATCCAATGGGAAGACGGCCACGTCTTCATTTCCCAGGATCTGGACTTGAAGCGTCCCGTCCGATTCACCGTGGAGGAAGCCTGCGCACTGCTGACGGGCCTCGAAACGCTCAACGGCCTGCCCGACCTGCCCGGCGGCGGTGCACTGGAATCGGTCACCCTCAAGTTGCTCGCCGCAGCCGGTGAGGAAGGCCTCCAGGCGGCCTCCATTGCCGGACCCCAGGTGGCACCAGCAGACGCCGACACCCATGCCACCATCCGGCAGGCCATTGAAACCCGCTCCCAGCTGCGGCTGACCTACCTCTCGCCCCAGCGGGACGCGGTCACGATCCGGGATGTCGACCCCCTACGGCTCTATTCGCTGGACAACACCTGGTATTTCGAAGCCTGGTGCCACAGCGTGTCAGGACTTCGGAACTTCCGCCTGGACCGGGTGCAGGAGGTGCACCCCAACGGCGCACCTGCAGGCCGCCACGCCACGCCCGGCGGCGGCGTGCCCGCCAAACTCTTCACCCCCAACGACGACGACACCACAGTGATCATCCAGCTCACCCGGCAGGGGAGGGGCCTGGCGGACGACTATTACGCGGAGCGCACCGCGGAATTGCCCGACGGCGGCCTGGTGGCCGAGATCAGGTTTGGCAGCACTGCGTGGCTGCCCATGTTCGTGGCCCAGCACGGGGGCACGGCCAGGATCCTGGCGCCGGCGGAACTTGCCGCGGCGGCAAGCGAGTGGCTCGCGGCGTCGCTGGCAACCTACGACGGATAGACTTCCAGCATGCCTTGGTGGTCCTGGATCCTGATTTGGATAGCGCTTGTTGCGGTGTCCCTGCTGTTCTATGTCCTGTTGGGCATCCGCCTTTACCGCCAGTTCATGGCTACGGTAAGGGACCTCAGCGAGGCTGCCGCCAGGCTGGGAAGCCTGGGTCCGGCCGGATTGCCGGAGGAGCCCGCCGCTCCATTAGGTGTCGCGCCGGGTTCGGCCGTTTTTGCCTCGCCAGCTGTCATGAGACATGATTACGAGGCATCCAAATCGGCCAGGCAGGAAGAACGCCGCCGCCGTCGAGTGCAGCGCAAAAAGGACCGGGGCCAGCCGCAGGCGTTCGGAGATCTCGACTTCACATAGAAGTAGGATGTATTTAGAGGAAAGGATTTCCCGTGGGAAGACTCTTTGATGGCCCCTGGCCAATCGTCATTATCATCGTCGTAGCTTTGCTTCTTTTCGCCGCCCCCAAGCTTCCGGCCATGGCCCGCAGCCTGGGCCAGTCAATGCGGATTATCAAATCCGAGGTCAAGGAAATGAAGAACGACGGAAAAGCCGAGCCCGCCGAGCCCTCCGGGCCGGTGGAAGGCACCATCGTGAACCATCCCAAGGCGAAGCCCGGTGAGCCGACAGACGGCACTGACGTTCCGCCGTCGACCCGCGCCTGACCTCCCGTGGCACTGTCGCGGGCCCGTAAAGCCAACCCAGAGGGACGGATGTCCCTCTGGGAGCACCTCAAGGAGCTGAAGAACCGGCTGATCAAGTCGGCCATCGGCGTCGTTATCGGCGGCATTGGGGGCTGGATACTTTACGATCCGCTGTTGAAGGCGCTGGCCGAGCCGGTCAACAGGATCTCCGATGAAACCGGCGGCCTGGCCGCCATCAACTTCGGGACCATCGCCTCACCCTTTGACTTCAAGCTCCAGATGTCGCTCCTCATTGGGGCAGTGATCTCCAGCCCGATCTGGATCTACCAGCTGTGGGCGTTTATCACCCCCGGCCTGACGTCCAAGGAACGCCGCTACACCCTGGGCTACATGGCCGCCGCCATCCCGCTGTTCCTTGCCGGCATTTGGGTGGGGTGGCTGGTGGTTCCCCAGGTGGTGCATGCGCTGACGCAATTCACCCCCGCGGGCTCCTCAAGTGTGATCGATGCACGCACCTACATCGAATTCGTCACGCGCATGGTGCTGATGCTGGGCCTGGCGTTCCTGGTTCCGGTGGTCCTGGTCGGCGTCAATATGGCAGGCCTTGTGTCCGGCCGCACCATCCTCAAAGCGTGGCGCATCACGGTGTTCCTCGTTTTCGTCCTGGCAGCTATCGCCGCCCCGGGCGCGGATGCCATCTCGATGTTCATGCTCGCCGGGCCCCTGCTGGCGCTGTTCTTTGCCGCCATTGGGATCTGCATCATGAATGACAAGCGGCGTGACCGCCGCCAGGCCAAGCAGGTTGCCGAAACCGAGGCCACCGCAGACGTAGCCACCCCGAGCAGTGAACTCAAGAAGCTCTAGCCTGCCGCTAGGCTTGGGATATGTCTTCCAACACCGGGCCGTTCTCCACCGGGCCCACCGATTCAGAAGAACTGTCTCCCGCTGAAAGGTACCGCGCCAGCGCCGAACGCAGGGCTGAAGCCGCCACGTACCTGGGACAGTTTTCCGGAACCCTCGAGTTCGAGCTTGACGACTTCCAGCGGCAGGCCTGCCGTTCGCTGCAGGAAGGCAGGGGAGTCCTGGTGGCGGCCCCCACCGGCGCGGGCAAAACCATCGTTGGCGAGTTTGCCATCTACCTGGCCCTGCAACGGGGCCTGAAGGCGTTCTACACCACGCCCATCAAGGCGCTCAGCAACCAGAAATTCAGCGAGCTCGCCGCGAAGTACGGCGCGGACAACGTGGGGCTCCTTACCGGCGACACCAGCATCAACGGCGACGCGCAGGTGGTGGTGATGACCACCGAGGTCCTCCGGAACATGCTGTATGCCGACTCTGCCACGCTTGGCGACCTTGGCTACGTGGTCATGGACGAAGTGCACTACCTGGCCGACCGGTTCCGCGGGGCGGTCTGGGAAGAAGTCATCATCCATCTGCCCAGCGAGGTCCAGGTAGCTTCGTTGAGCGCCACCGTCTCCAATGCCGAAGAATTCGGGGCGTGGCTGGACACCGTGCGCGGCGACACAGACATCATTGTCTTTGAGCACCGGCCGGTACCGTTGTGGCAGCACGTCATGGTGGGCCGCCGGATCATGGACCTGTTCGCCGGCGAAACCACCTTCGACGAGATCGCCCCGCCCGGTGGGGACGGGATTGATGAGGCGCCTGCGCAGGCCAAACCCCGCGAAGACGGCAAAGGCCGTGGCTTTGACGTCAACCCTGAACTGCTTGATGTGGCACGCCGCGAAATCCAGCAAAGCTTCCGGAGCCGGCAGGGACCGGGAAAGCGCGGCCAGCGCGGCCGGCGCGGCGATGACCGCCCGGTCCGTGGCAGCGAACCCGCAGGGGTGCGCAGGGCCAGCCGCCCCCAGGTGATCGCCAGCCTCGACCGGATGGACCTCCTGCCGGCCATCACCTTCATCTTTTCCCGTGCCGGGTGTGAGGGGGCAGTCGCCCAATGCGTCGCATCCGGCCTGTGGCTCACCACGGAGACTGAACAGCGGATCATCGCGCAGCGGGTAGACGAAGCCGGGCAGGACATCCCACCGGACGACCTTGATGTCCTGGGCTTTTGGACCTGGCGCGACGGACTGCTCAGGGGTTTCGCTGCCCATCACGCCGGAATGCTGCCCACTTTCAAAGAGGTGGTGGAGAAACTCTTTGCCGACGGACTGGTCAAAGCCGTCTTCGCCACGGAGACCCTTGCCCTCGGCGTGAACATGCCCGCGCGTTCGGTGGTGCTGGAGAAGCTGGACAAGTTCAACGGTGAGGCCCACGTGGACATCACCGCGGGCGAATACACCCAGCTCACCGGCCGCGCCGGCCGGCGCGGCATCGACGTCGAAGGCCACGCCGTGGTGCTGTGGCAGCCCGGGACGGACCCGACGGCGGTCGCCGGCCTCGCCTCACGGCGCACCTACCCGCTGAACTCGAGTTTCCGGCCCACCTACAACATGAGCATCAACCTGCTTGCACAGTTTGGCCGGTCCCGGGCCCGCGAAATCCTCGAATCGTCCTTTGCCCAGTTCCAGGCCGACCGCTCCGTGGTGGGTCTCGCCAGGCAGGTCCGAAGCAGGGAAGAATCCCTTGCCGGTTACGCCAAATCCATGACCTGCCACCTGGGCGACTTCACCGAGTACGCCCGGCTGCGGAGGGAATTGTCGGACGCCGAGAACGCCACGTCCCGGACCAAGTCCCGTGTGCAGAAGTCGCTGAGCGACGACTCGCTGGCCCGGTTGCTGCCCGGAGACGTGGTCAACGTTCCGGGTGGACGCGCGCCAGGACCCGCCGTCGTCCTCAGTTCCGACCACGGCAGCCGCGAACCGCGACCGGCCGTCCTCACGCTGGACAACCAGCTCCGGCGGATCGGCACGGACGACCTTGAGGGTCCCATCGCGCCCGTAACCAGGATCCGGATCCCCAAGTCCTTCAACGCCAAGGTGCCCAAGTCACGCCGGGACCTCGCCTCCTCGGCGCGGAATGCGCTGCGGGAGAACCGCCCACCCGCGCCCGGCCAGAACCGGAACCACGACTTCGGCCGCGGAGCGGCGCTGCCCAACCAGGAAAAGCGCATTGCCGATCTCCGGCGTGCCCTCCGGGCGCACCCCTGCCACGGGTGCAGCGAACGGGAAGACCACGCGCGGTGGTCCGAGCGCTGGTGGAAGCTGCGGCGGGAAACGGATGGCCTGGTCCGGCAGATCCAGGGCCGGACCAACACCATCGCCAAAACCTTCGACCGGGTCTGCGACGTGTTGTCCGCTTACGGCTACCTGGAAGACACGGGAGACGGCCGGCTTGTCATCAGTCCCGACGGGCAGCGGCTGCGCCGGATCTACGGCGAGAAGGACCTGCTCATCTCCCAGTCCCTGCGGCTGGGTGCCTTCGACGACCTTGATGCCACAGAGGTGGCAGCGCTGGCCAGCGTCCTGGTGTACCAGGCCAAGCGGGAGGACCGGGGACTGCGGCCACGGATGCCCAGCGTCTCGCTGGAGACCTCCGTGGACATTGTGGTCAGGGAGTGGTCCGCCCTGGAGGACGTGGAGGAGGAGAACAAGCTTCCGCTGACCGGCGAACCCGAACTTGGACTCGTCTGGCCGCTGTACAAGTGGGCCCGGGGACGGCATCTGCAGGATGTCCTGAGCGGGACGGACCTCGCCGCCGGCGACTTCGTCCGTTGGGTCAAGCAGGTTGTGGACCTGCTTGACCAACTGGCCAAAATTCCCGGCCTTGATCCACGCCTGTCCCGGCTGTGCGTTGAAGCCATCACCCTGATCCGCCGCGGCGTCGTCGCTTACTCGTCTGTTCTCTGATCTTTCTACCCCGCCGGCCGGCGCCGGCCTGTTCACACCCCAGGAGTCCTGCCCACCATGCCCAATCCCGCTGCCACGTCCCGCGCCGCTCCGGTCCTGTACCGCAACGGATCCGTCTACACCGCTGCGGACCCATTCGCGACAGCCATGCTGGTGGATGGCGACACCGTCGCCTGGGTTGGTTCTGAACAGGCGGCTGCGTCCATCGCCGACAGCTCGATGGAGGTCATCGACCTCCGCGGCGCACTGGTGGCACCGGGCTTCGTGGACTCGCACATGCACCTGACGGAAACCGGCATCGCCCTGGACTCCCTGCAACTCGGATCAGCAACGTCTGCCCGGGAGCTCCTGGACGCCGTCGCCGGCGCTAAGGGCGAAGGCACGGTGTTGGGGCACGGCTGGGATGAGACCACATGGGCCGACCCCACGCTGCCCACGGCGGACGAATTGGAGCGGGCGGCCGGAGGCCGGCCGGTCTACCTTTCCAGGGTTGACGTGCACTCGGCGCTCGTCTCACCGTCGCTTGCCCGGTCCGCGGCCCTTCAGGGCCAGGACGGGTTCGACGGCGGAGCCAGGGTCATCCGGGCAGCCCACGCCGCAGCGCGGCTGGCCACACGGAAGCTGCCGGCCGGGGCCCTGAAGCAGCACCAGGCCCGCGCCCTGGCCGAGGCTGCCGCCAACGGGTACGTCGCCCTCGCCGAGATGGGGGCGCCCCACATCGGCGGCCTGGACGATCTCAAGAGCGCCGTCGCATGGAACGCACAGGATGCATCGGCCCGGCCGGTTCCCGAAATCCTGCCGTACTGGGGCGAGGCGGTATCTTCCGAGGAGCAGGCCCGCGCCCTCGTTGCGCAGTTCGGCGGTGGCATCCGCGGGCTCGCCGGGGACCTGAATATTGACGGATCGATTGGCTCCCGGACTGCCGCCCTGCGGGCCGGTTACAGCGACGCCGGCCACGAGCACGGCGCTGCGTACCTTGACGTCGAGCAGGCCGCAGCCCATCTGGCCGCCTGTTCTCTGGCCGGTATCCAAGGCGGTTTCCACGTGATTGGAGACGCCGGGCTGGACGTTGCCCTGGAGGCGCTTGACCGCGCCGCCCAAGCGGTCGGCGCACAGCGGGTGCGTGCCGCCGGCCACCGCTTCGAGCATGTTGAAATGGTGGATGCCGCTGCCGTCGAAAAACTGGCTTCCTATTCGGTGACTGTGAGCGCCCAACCGGCGTTCGACGCAGCCTGGGGCGGACCCGGCGGGCTTTATGAGCGACGACTGGGGGAGCGGAGCCGGTCCATGAATCCGTTCGCCTCGTTCTACTCAGCAGGGGTCCCAGTCTGCTTTGGCAGCGACAGCCCGGTGACCCCGCCGCGTCCTTGGTCCAGTGTCCGCGCGTGCGTGGAGCACCACAACGAGGGCGAAAGAATTTCCGCACGTGCCGCGTTCCTGGGCCACACCCGCGCCGGCTGGAGGGCCGCCCGGCACACCAACCCGATGGCCGGGCAACTCGTCCCCGGAGCCCCGGCAAGTTTCGCCGTATGGGAGGTGGAAGAACTGATGGTCCAGGTGGCTGACGGTCGGGTCCAATCATGGAGCACGGATCCGCGTGCCAGGACCCCGCTGCTGCCGGCGCTGGACACGGGTTCGGATCCCGTGTGCCTCCAAACCGTGAAAGACGGAGCCGAACTGTTTGCCAGCCCGGCCTTGCGTTCCTGAGCCAGGTTTCTACCGCCCTATAATGGGTAGTTGCGCCCACCGCCGGCCAGCCCGGCACCAGGTGCTCCGACCACTTCCACCAGGAAAGGCCCTTCGTGCGCGTCCTTACGATCATTCCCACCTACAACGAACTGGAATCGCTGCCCAAGACGCTCCAGCGCCTGCGGACGGCTGTTCCGGCGTCGGACGTACTGGTGGTCGATGACAACAGCCCCGACGGTACCGGCACCCTGGCCGACGGCTTCGCCGCGGAGGATCCCCAGGTCCACGTCCTGCACCGCAAAGGCAAGGAAGGCCTTGGGGCGGCCTACATCGCAGGTTTCAAGTGGGGACTGGAAGCCGGCTACGACGTCCTCGTCGAAATGGACGCCGACGGCTCGCACCAGCCCGAACAGCTCCCGCAACTCCTTGAAGCCATTGAGCAGGGCGCAGACCTGGCCATGGGCTCGCGCTGGGTCCCCGGCGGCAGCGTGGTCAACTGGCCGCTGTACCGGCAGGCAATCTCCCGTGTGGGCAGCACGTACGCCCGGCTGATGCTCGGCCTCCGGATCAAGGACGTCACCGGCGGCTACCGCGCCTTCCGCCGAAGCACTTTGGAAAAGCTCAACCTGGACCAGGTGGATTCGGTGGGCTACGGCTTCCAGGTGGACCTCGCCTGGCGCGTCGCCAAACTCGGCCTCCGTATCGAAGAACGCCCCATCACCTTCGTCGAACGCGAACTGGGCGCCTCGAAGATGAGCGGCAACATCGTGGTGGAAGCCATGATCAACGTCACCAAGTGGGGACTCGCAGCTCGCTGGAACACGCTCGCCGGCAAAGTGAAAAACACGAACTCGTAGCCCTTACCACGGTTAAAGAAAGGGGGCGTCCCCGCACTGGAAGTGCGGGGACGCCCCCTCGTTTTTGCGTGGCCTAAGCGGAGCGGCGCTCTCCACGGCGTTCGCGCAGAATGGTGAGGCGGTCCTCAAGGATCTGTTCCAGCTCAGGAAGGGACCGGCGTTCCAGCAGCATGTCCCAGTGGGTGCGGACTGCTTTGTCGTTGCTCGTATCCGGCTTTTCGCCGTCTACCAGGAGCGCTTCCTTGCCGGTCTTGGAGACCCATACCGGAGGAATTTCCGCCTCGGAGGAGAACGTGACGAAGACCTGCTCGCCATCCTCGCAACGGTACTCGACCCGCTGGCGCGGAGCCGGCTCAACTCCGGACTCGGTCTCCATGCTCTGCGCACCAAGGCGCATGCCCCGCAGGCTGCGATCGCTCATGATTTCTCCCTCTGGTCGGTTCGCGGATGAAAACTCCGCGACTGCCGGTGGTGACGATGCGCCGCCGGACTCTTGTGTGCACTGTGCTGCATCATTGGATTCAACGCATTGCGAAGCTGTGTTGTTCCAGCTGGTGGTATCCTGCCGGACAAATACACAATTATACGGGCTTTTTGCCGCCGGAACCAAAACAGGGAGGGGCCCGCGGCGCGGGTCCCTCCCTGTTTCAGGGTCTGGTTAGGGCTCGGTCCGCTGGGCCGGAACGTCGTCGAACAGTCCGTTCGCCGCCTGTTCCGGTGCGTTGCCTCCCAAGGCGCTTCCGATTCCCTTCAGGGCCTCACCGATTTCACTGGGGATGATCCACAGCTTGTTTGCCGAGCCTTCGGCCAGTTTCGGCAGCGTCTGGAGGTACTGGTAGGCCAGGAGCTTCTGGTCCGGGTTTCCCTTGTGGATCGCATCGAAGACCTTCTGGATGGCTTGCGACTCGCCGTCTGCCCGGAGGATGGCGGCTTTGGCCTCGCCCTCGGCCTTGAGGATGGCGGCCTGCCGCTGTCCTTCAGCGGTAAGGATGGCGGACTGCTTGGTCCCCTCGGCGGTAAGAATGGCGGCGCGCCGGTCGCGTTCGGCACGCATCTGCTTCTCCATCGAGTCCTGGATGGAGTGGGGCGGATCGATTGCCTTCAGCTCCACCCGGGACACGCGGATGCCCCAGCGGCCCGTCGCCTCATCAAGAACGCCGCGGAGCTGCCCGTTGATCTGGTCACGCGAAGTCAGGGCCTCCTCGAGGTTAAGCCCGCCCACCACATTGCGCAGCGTTGTCGTGGTGAGCTGCTCCACCGCCTGGATGTAGTTGGCGATCTCATAGGTGGCGGCGCGTGGATCGGTGACCTGGAAATAGACCACCGTGTCGATGGACACCACCAGGTTGTCTTCCGTGATCACCGGCTGCGGTGGAAAGGAAACCACCTGTTCGCGCAGGTCCAGCAACGGCAGGAGCCGGTCCACAAAAGGAATCAGGATGGTCAGCCCCGGGTTGAGCGTCCGCTGGTATTTGCCCAGGCGTTCAACGACGCCGGCACGTGCCTGCGGGATGATCCGGACCGACCGGACCAAAACGATGATGACGAACACGATCAGGACCACCAACACAACGGCCAGTGCGGTTCCGCCTGCGTTTTCCATAAAACTCCTTATCCCCCAAATGTCAGGCTGTTTCAGGGCCGGTGGCCGCCGCCGGCGGCACCGAAACCACTGCTGTTGCGCCGTCAATGGCCGAGACGACCACCTTCTGGCCTGCGGGAAGAACTCCCGCCGCGGAGCGTGCGCTCCAAATATCGCCGCCGATTTTCACCAAACCGCCGTCCGAGGTCACGGCCTCCATGACGATTGCGGGTTCGCCGATGAGGCGGTCAACGTTGGTCCGCTGCTCGGACGGGCCCTTCTTCAGGTGCGAGAGTGCCACCGGCCGCACGAACGCGACCATGAGCAGGGATACGATGCAAAAGACCACCACCTGGAGCCAGGGTTCGGCGCCGGCAAAGTCAGCTGCCAGGGCGGCAAGAGCGCCGCCACCGAGCATGATGAAGAACAGGTCAAGGGTGATCATCTCGATCACGGCAAACGCCAGGAACGCCGTGAGCCACAGCGCCCACCAGTTTTCCCCAAGCCACTCGAACATCCTGTTTCCCCCTTCGTCACGGGGGAGCCGCGTCTGCGGACCCGCCTGCAACTGTCTTTTCATCCTAGTCCGGGGACCGGGCAAGCGCGCCGGACGCAGGCGCCGGCCCGGGGATAGTGGCCAAGTCGTTACGCGGCGCCGTGTTTCCTGGGCCGGAACACCATCAGCCTGAACCGTGCGCCGGCCGTCACGGGTTCGGGGCGGCTCTCCAGCCTTTCCGCGATGTGCCCGGGATCCAGGTGGTGTCCCGCCGGTCCCATGAAGGCAAGGTCCGCGGCGGCCGCGCGGGTCAACGTGAGGGCTATGTCGACGTCGGAGGAGCTGTCCAGGTCGAAATAGCCGGCCATGCCCTCCGCCAGGCGGTCATCCTTCCCCTCTTCGATGCCGAGCATCCCGGTGACCGCGGCAAGTTCCGCGAGGTGGCCGGGCCGGGGAGTCACCACCACCAGCGCCCCGGCAGGGCGCAGTACCCGGGCGAATTCGGCCGGGTTCCGCGGGGCAAACACCACCGTGACAGCGTCCACCGAGCCGGTGGCCACCGGAAGGGGCTGCCAGATGTCGCAGACCATGTTGATGGCTTCCGGGTTGAGCCGCGCGGCGCGGCGCAGCGCAAACTTGGATATATCCAGGCCGATGGCCGCCACGTGCCGCCCGCCAGCGTCCGCGGCGTCGAGGATCTCGCGGAGGTAATGGCCGGTTCCGGTTCCGGAATCCAGCACCGCGGCACCTGTTTCCGAGAGATAAGGGACGACGGCGGAAGCTACGGCGCGTGCCAGCGGCAGGTAATGGCCGTTCCCCAGGAAATTGACGCGGGACTGCACCATGGCGGCGCTGTCCGCCTCAAACGACGTTCCCTTGCCAACCAGCAGGTTGAAGTAGCCTTGCCGGGCGGCATCAAAGTGGTGACCGGCAGCGCAAGCCAGCCGGGGTTGCGTCCCGGCGCCGGGTCCGAGGAGTACCAACGGATTCGAGCAGACGGGGCACAGGAGGGGGAGGTCCGCGGATGGCATGGACACCAGTTTATGGTGGCCTGCCCGTCCTGCTGCCCGTTGCTGGGCAGAGGGTGGCCCGCCCGAGGTCAGCCGAGGGATATTCCCGCGGGGCCGGCGTCGAACCCCAACCCGGTGCTTGCCCTGCCGATGCCCGGTTCCGCCCAGTGGGCCGCATATTCCGCATTGCTGCTGAGGGAACGGAGCTGGGCGCGGTCGATATAGAGGATGCCGTTGAGGTGGTCCGTCTCGTGCTGGACGATGCGGGCCTGCCAGCCGGAAAACACGCGCTGCTCCGCCGCGCCGTCGGGCGTCAGGTAGTCCAGCAGCACGGTGTCCGGCCGCGACACCACGGCCTGCAGCCCGTTGAGGGAAAGGCATCCCTCGTAGAACGCTGCCTGCCCGGACCCTTGCGGGGTGTAGCGGGGGTTGAGGATTGCCAGGAATTCCAGCGGGCTCCGGTGCCGCAGCGCTGCGGCGCCGGGGTCGACGTCGTACAGGTCTTCCAGGACCGCGAGTTGCAACGGGATGCCAAGCTGGGGCGCGGCCAGGCCGACACCGGGGGCTTCGTGCATGACCTGGCGCATGACCTCGATGAGGCGGCCAAGCTGCTCCGCCGAAAGTTGGCCGTGGAACTCTGCGGCCTGCTGGCGCAATGCGGGGTGGCCGGCCTGGACGATCGGCGGCAGGGAACCGGTCGACAGGATCCGCTCCACGGCCTCGCGGATTTCGTCGGGTCCGGCAGTCGTCGGGGGAGCACTCTGGATCATGATGACAGCCTACTGGGGGACGGCCTGCGGAAACCTCGGCTAGGGTCGATTGCATGGTTGATGAGTTGGCGCACGGCTCGCCGCTGGCGCGTGTCCTGGAGTTTATCCGTGTCCTTGAAGCGGGAGGTGGCGCCGCTGAAATCCGCCCGTTCCTCTCGGACGGATTTGTCCTCACGGAAGCGCCGCACCTGCTGGCACCGGAGGGATCCACCCGGACGCTGGAGGGCGTGCTTTCCGGTGCTGACCAGAGCCGCCAGGTAGTGGAGGACCAGGAGTTCGTGGTCCGTCGGACGACATGCGAGGGCGGCCGCGTGGCCGTGGAAGCCGATTGGTCGGCCACCCTGCTGATGGATCTGCGGTACTGGGATCGCGGCGAAACCATCCGGGCCAGGACGTCCTCCGTCTTTGAGGTGAAAGACGGCCTTATTGTGAGCCAGGACAGCTACGACTGCTATTTCCGCTAGGCACGCCCCGGCCCACCACTGGTTCATTGCATGGTGAACCGCATGGCTGCCCACCGGTTGACTGCCGGAATGGAGGCGGCAGTACCGAGTGCCGCCGTACGGATTCGAAGCAACGGAGCCGGCAGGGGCCGGCCGAGCGCCATGTTGATTTCGGCCTGGCGGCGCGCACGGACCGCTGCCCTTCGCCGGGCCCTTTCGAAGTCACTGAAGTGGCTGTCCGCAGGGCCGCCGGGGAGGGCCTCGAGAACCAACGGGGCGAGTGCTTCGGCATCAAGCCAGCCCAGGTTCATGCCCTGGCCGCCGATAGGGCTGATTTCATGGGCCGCGTCGCCCAGCAGGATTACCCGTCCGGCCACAGTACGGCCGGCGATGACCGAACTGACGCTGAAGGCGCTCAGCATGGAAGTGGTGGCCGGGTCGAGAACGATTCCGGTCCGCCGGCCCACCAGGCCAGCCAGGTCGGTGGCCGTTGCGGAACCGGCCGGGCAGTCGAGCCGCACCACCCAGCGGCGGATTCCGCCCGGGAGCGGGAACGATTCCACGATGCCCTGCTGCTCGAGGAAGAGGGCAGCCTTTTCACCCAGTCCGCTGTCGTCGTCGAAATCCCCCATGAGGTAATGGTCCTGATACGTCCTGCGGGCGGCAGCCACGCCCAGGGCGCCCCGGAGCCGGGAGCGGGCACCGTCCGCGGCCACCAGCAGCGCGGCCGAGGCCCGGGCCGGCGCGAGCGATGGATGATCCGGGGACTCGAACGCGACGGTGACCCCGGCGCCGTCGTCAGTGAACCCCGTAACGGTTGCGCCCCTGACCAGGGCGTTCGGGTCCAAGGCCAGCACACGGTCCGCCAGGATTTGCTCCGTCTTGAACTGGGGCAGCGCAAGGACGAAGGGAAAGTTGGCGGACACGGTGCCGAAAGCCATGGTGCCGACTGTTCTTCCCCCGCTCAGGGCAACGCCTTCACGGATCCGGACACCCTCCCGAACCAGGGTTGGTACCACGCCGATCCGGCTAAGTGCCTGCAGCGCCGGCGGGTGGATACCGATGGCCCGGGTGTGCTGGTTCCGTGACGTACGCTGTTCCAGCACCTTGACGGTGACGCCCTCCTGGAGCAGGAGCCCGGCAAGGAACAGCCCAACAGGGCCGCCGCCGGCGATGACAACATCGGCAGCCAGCTCAGCCATGTCGCCACGTCAGGACTTGATGGAATGCCGACGACCGTTCCACGAACCAGCCCGGGGGAGCGGCGGCGGACAATTCAGCGGGTTTATAGCTGCGCCGGATGGAGGTCAGGCCGTCCTCGCGGATGAAGGAGTGCCGGAACGGCATTGCGGCAACGCTGAAGAGGGCGAAGGCTGCCGGGCTGCGGATGAGGTCGTTATGCAGCGATGTCCTTTCCGCGAGGATTTCCGAATCTGCCAGCAGGTGCCGGAGCTCTTCGGGAGACAGGTGGTGCAGGACATGGTTGGAAATGACGACGTCGAACCGGGCCTTCTCGCGGACGAGGTCGCTGCTGTGGGCCTGCCGGAAGTCCACACCGGAGGCAGCAGCACGTTGCCGGGCAAAGCGGGCGGCTCGGGGATCCGGGTCGATTCCCGTGATGTGCATCTTCTTCCCGTCCCGGGCGGCCCAGCGGGAGAGCGTGACGGCGAGGTCGCCGCCGCCGCATCCGACATCCAGGATGGTCAGCGGGCGTGGCTGTGGCGGAACGATGGGCCGAAGCTCCCTCGCGTACAGTCCCCGCCACCCGGACAAGACTCTGTTGATGACGCCGAACTGGCGGTAGGTGTTGTCCAAAAGCCGGGCATCACAGTCGGCGCGGTCCATCTGCTCGACGGCAGCAGCAGCGCGGCGGGCCAGCATGAAATCCATCGCCCGGACCCGGTCAGCCGACTGTGGCTGCCTCGGCGGTGGCCGTATCGGACGTCTTTCCGTGTCTTGCAACGGCCTGACGGAGCTTGGTAAACAGGCCTGTTTCCACGGTGAGTCCTGGGCCGAAGGCCATGGAACAAATGCGTTCACCCCCGCCGGTTCCGTCCCGGAGTGGTTGTTCCAGGATGTGCTTGAGGACGAAAAGCACCGTGGCGCTGCTCATGTTCCCGTAGTTGCGAAGGATTTCGCGGGCGGGCACCAGCTGCTCCTCCGTGAGGTCCAGCCGGGACTCGACCTTGTCCAGGATGCTGCGGCCGCCCGGATGGATGGCCCAGTGGGGGATTGAGGTGTAGGGGAGTGCCGCCAGTTCCGGTTCCCGTGCCAGCAGGGGCACCAGGGCGCCCACAATGTGTTCGTCGATGATGTGGGGCACGTAGTTGCCGAGCACCATTTCGAACCCGTTGTCGCCGATGTTCCAGGCCATCGAGTCTTCGCCGACAGGTGTGAGGACCGTTTCGAAGTGGTCCAGGGCGAGCAAAGCGGTGTCGCGGGCTCCGGGCCGGGCCGTGACGACGGCGGCAGCGGCTCCGTCGGCGAACAGCGCTGAACCCATGATGGCATCGGGATCGTTGGACGTGCGCACGTGCAGGGAACACAGTTCCGCGCAGACAACCAGGACGACGGCCTTGGGATCGGCCTCGCAGAACAACTTTGCGGCGCGCAATGCGGGAAATGCCGCGTAGCAGCCCATGAAGCCCAAGTGGTACCGCTGGACGGCCGGGTTCAGCCCCAGCTCCCGGACCACCTTGTAGTCCGGGCCGGGGTTGAAGAATCCAGTGCATGAAACAGTGATGAGGTGAGTTATGTCAAGTAAACCAAGATCCGGGACGGCCGCCAGGGCAGCGCGGGCTGCCTCAATGAAGAGCTTCGTGGCTTCCCGGGCAAAAATATCGTTGCGGACCTTGGTGCTGGGATTCAGCAGGAGTCCGGATTCCTGGTCGTAGAACTGCGGGTTGTCCGAGCGGGATGCGTTCGTCATTTCCTCTACGGCGGTAAACCGTGTCTCGATGGCTGCACCGTCAAAGCAGGTGTTCACCAGCCGGGATCCCAGACGCGACAATCCCGGCTGCGCAGCGAAGACATCGCGGGCTTCGGACTGGATCAGCTTGGTCGTCGGGACTGCAGTTTCCAGGGAACACACGTAGGCCGTCATTGGTTCATTCTTGACGCGCGCCGCACCAAAGACAATGGGCCCCATGCCGATTGACCAGCCGATTCGCGGGATTGGGCCTTGGGGATCCGCCCCGCTCCCGAAGATTCCCAAAGCGCCGATAATCTACATTATGTAAAGTAACGTTTTCGGAGAGCCTGGACTGGAGCGCTTCGCAGCCCTCTCCCGGCTCCCGATTTTGGCGGACGCTCAGTGGCGCCGGCGTATGGAGGCCCCAACCACGCCTCCGAGCGCGAGCCCCACGGCGCAACCCCAGAAAGGGCTCTGAAACAGAGCCAGGCCCAGGCTGAATCCCATAGCGGCCCCGACCAGCGTGCAGATCCATAACGGTTTGTTCACTATCTCTCCGGATGCAGGGAGTGACGTCGATCCCTGCCGACATTACTGCATGCCCCCATAACTGCTTCGAAGAGACAACACCCGCCATTGCAGCAAATAGGTAGCTGCGACTGGTGTGCGGCGGCTCTTTGCGGTCCTATCCTGTTGCACATGGCGGCAAGCCGAAAGGCCTGCTGCGGGCCACACGGTGGAGCGGTTCCTCGGATGCCGTCCTTTTCATGAAGCTGGCGCCGGCGCCCCACACCCCCACGTCTCCCAGGACGCCCGATGCGAGAATTTGCCTGCGTTCAACATTGCCCAGCCTGCCCCGCGAACGGGCAGGCGTGTCATAGCCATTTGCGTGGGGAAGCCCTGAAGCGGGCTCCGGGACGTCCGATCCTGCTACTGCGGCCGGCCCCGGTTAAGGTCCGGTCACTGCGGGCCATCGCCATCGCATAAACAGTCACAGACGTCCTCGTTGAGTGGGATGGTGACGCCGGGTACCAGCTCAGCTGGGAGGCGAGCTGGCTTGTCCGCAGGGTGCGCCGAGCGCCTGCCGGCGACCCCCTTCCGGAGGCACCCTGACCACCCCACTCCCCTGGCCCTGCCTACCAGCCCGGCAGCTGCTCATGCTGCCCCGGACAGCTAGAGTGAAAGCCATGGATTCCCTCAAGACGAAGCCTGCACCATCAGTTGTGGCGCGAACCGTTATCCTTGCCGCCGCGGCTGACCTCATCCTCATCCTGGCATTTGCGGCAATTGGACGCGATGCCCACCACCGGGAAGAACCGGTCCTGGGTGTCTTGCTCACAGCGTGGCCATTCCTTGCCGGCGCAGCCGCCGGCTGGATGGCAGCACGGGCATGGAGGAATCCACTGTCAGCACTCCGTGCAGGAGTTCCCGTATGGGTTGGCAGCCTGGTCGGTGGAATGGTCCTCCGGGCGCTCACCGCCCAGACCGTGGTCCTCCCCTTCATCATCGTGGCCACATTGGCCTTGGCAGTTTTCCTGGTGGGCTACCGGCTGCTGCTTGCCGGCGTGGTACGCCTGCGTCGCAGGTGAAGCCTCAGCTCAACGGGGAAATCCCCAGCCTGGAAGGCATCCGGAAGATGCCCGCCCGTGTAATAGGCTGGCAGCAGGGAAACAGCTGCCGGGCTTAGCCGCGGCGGAACTGATTGAAGGGGTTCAAACGTGGTCACCGCATTTGTTCTGATCAAGACTGACGCCGCACGCATTCCGGAGACGGCCGAGGAAATATCGGCCATTGAGGGCATCAGCGAGGTGTACTCCGTCACCGGGGAATGGGACCTTATCGCCGTGGCGAGGGTGCCAAGGCACGAGGACCTGGCAGACGTCATCGCTGACAAGCTCTCCAAGGTGCCAGCAGTGGTCCACACCACCACGCATATTGCCTTCCGCGCCTACTCGCAGCACGACTTGGACGCCGCATTCTCGCTTGGCTTCGAACAGTAGGCGGACCTAGGCGCGGGACAGCGAAACCCAGCGGTCCAGCACCGCAGCGGCTGCACCGGAATCGATTGAGTCCGCCGCCCGTACGAAAGCCGCCTGCATACGGGCCAGGAACGGACCACTTGCGTCGAGATCGAAGGCGACCAGGCCGGCGGCCGCGTTGACCAGGACCGCGTCCCGGGCCGGACCTGGCTTCCCGGAGAGCACATCCCGGACCACACCGGCATTTGCAGTGGCGTCTCCCCCGCGCAGTTGTTCCACGGTGGCCAGGCTGATGCCCAGGTCTTCAGGTGAGAAACGGAGCTCGCTGACGGCACCGTCGCGGATTTCCCACACGGTCGACGGACCGGTTGTCGTCAGTTCGTCGAGGCCGTCGTTCCCCCGGAACACCAATCCCCTGCTCCCCCGCCGCGCCAGGACGCCGGCCACGAGGGGCGCCATCCTTGCGTTGGCAACGCCGACGGCCGACGCCTGTACGTTGGCGGGGTTCGTCAGAGGCCCCAGGAAGTTGAACGCGGTGGGAATCGCCAGCTCGCGCCGGGGAACGGCCGTGTGCCGGAAGGAGGGGTGGAAGACCTGGGCAAAGCAGAACGTGATGCCGGCTTCCTCCGCATTGCGTGCCACCCGGTCGATAGGCAGGTCAAGGCGGACACCGAGCGCCTCGAGCACATCGGCAGAGCCGGACGACGACGACGCCGCCCGGTTGCCGTGCTTGACGACCTTGGCGCCGGCACCCGCCGCTACCAGGGCGGCCATCGTCGAGATGTTGACAGTGTTAAGTTGGTCACCACCGGTGCCGACGATATCGAGCTTCTCCCCGGAGATTGCCACCGGCTTGGCGTGGGTCAGCATGGCTTCCACCAGGCCGGAGAGCTCGGCCACTGTCTCCCCCTTGGCGCTGAGTGCCACGAGGAAACCGGCGATCTGGGTTGGCGTCGCTTCGCCGGACATGATGGTGTCCATGGCCCACGACGTGTTGTCGGCCGTAAGATCGGCGCCCTTGATCAGCGCCGAGATGAGCCGGGGCCAGGTGTTGCCGGACGCTGCAGATGCCTGTGAAGTCACCTGCTGATGCTATCGAGCGATGGTGCGCGCTGACCAATATGAACGTCGGCCGGAACTTTTCGGGACGAATTCGCGTCTTTGTAGAAAAAGTCCCCCGAAAAGGCGGTTTGCGTTGGGCAGCACGGACTTTTGCAGACATAATGTCTATGTGACATCTGCGACCCATGCCCCCAGTACCCCGGCGCACCCCACGCTGAACCGCCCCAATATGGTTTCTGTCGGAACCGTAGTGTGGCTGTCCAGCGAGTTGATGTTCTTCGCCGGTCTCTTTGCCATGTACTTCACGCTGCGCTCAACGAGCGGTCAGATGTGGGCGGAAGAGACAGCCAAGCTCAACTTCCCCTTTGCGCTCGTCAACACGATCGTCCTCGTGGCCAGTTCCTTCACTTGCCAGATGGGCGTGTTCGCCGCCGAACGGCTGCAACCCCGCCGCGCCGGCGGAGCCCTGCAGTTCGCCCGCTGGGGAATGAACGAATGGTTCACCCTGACGTTCCTGATGGGCGCGTTCTTCGTTGCCGGCCAGACCACCGAGTACGCAATGCTGGTTTCCGAGCACGTCTCGCTCTCCTCCAACGCTTACGGCTCTGCCTTCTACATGACCACCGGCTTCCACGGCCTGCACGTCATTGGCGGCCTGATTGCCTTCCTGCTCATCATGGGCCGGTCCTTCGCCGCGAAGAAGTTCGGACATTTCGAAGCAACGTCCGCAATCGTCACCTCTTACTACTGGCACTTCGTTGACGTCGTGTGGATCGGCCTCTTCCTGGTCATCTACGTACTCAAGTAGCCAGCTTTGATTCTTTTTCTACAAGAGGCAGAATTTCAGGTAGCGGCTCCCGGAGCCGGCGCAGGATCGAATAAAGGAACCACCACGTGAAGGCACTCTCACAAAAGCGGCGTCACCCACTTGCAGCAATAGCGCTGCTCCTGATGGGGCTCCTCATCACTGGTGGGCTCTACGCCGTGGCCACCAGCATGAACGAGGCCAAGGCGAGCACCACCACGGCAAGCGCAAGCGACGTCGAAGAGGGCGGCAAGCTTTTCGCGGCGAACTGCGCCACCTGCCACGGCATGGGTGCCAGCGGTTCCAAGGATGGTCCCTCGCTGGTGGGCGTCGGCGCCGCAGCTGTTGACTTCCAGGTTGGCACCGGCCGCATGCCGATGCAGATGAACGGACCCCAGGCGATGAAGAAGCCTGTCCAGTTCAACGAGCAGCAGACCTCACAGCTTGCAGCCTATGTCGCTTCCCTGGGAGCCGGCCCGGCAATTCCTGCAGACGAGCTGACAAACGGCGGCGGCGACGCTGCTGCCGGTGGAGAGCTGTTCCGCACCAACTGCGCCATGTGCCACAACGCCGCCGCCGCCGGCGGTGCGCTGACCCGCGGCAAGTTTGCTCCTGCTCTTGCCGACGTAACCGGCAAGCACATCTACGAGGCCATGGTCACGGGCCCGCAGAACATGCCGGTGTTCAACGACGCCAACATCACCCCCGAGGGCAAGAAGGACATCATCACCTTCCTGAAGCAGATCGAGTCCACCGGATCCCCGGGCGGAGCCGACCTGGGATCCCTTGGCCCGGTAGCTGAAGGCCTGTTCGTGTGGGTTGCCGGTCTCGGCGTCATCATCGCCTTCACCATCTGGCTGACCTCCAGGACTTCCTGACGTCCCGCAGGACACACAAAACTTCTGCTGCCCTGTCAGCAGCTTGAAATTAGAAACTAACCCGGCAACTGCCGGGACGAGAGAAGGATGAGGCGAATTATGGGCAACCATAGTGACGGCAGTCCGAACCACTCGGGCACCGTAGCTACGGCTGGTCAGAATGAGGTGGAGAAGTTCCAGGATCCTGGGATTCCCCCGCATCGTTTGCGCCTGGCTGACACGGACCCGAGAGCCGCAAAGCGGGCAGAACGGCAGGTCGCCTTACTGTTTGGCATTTCTGTTGTTGGCACCCTGATCTTCCTGGTGGCGTACTTCGCCATCGATCTGGGTGACGACTCCAGCATCGCCACCATCCGGCTCCAGAACGCCCTGCTGGGCATTGGCACTGCCTTTGCCATGTTGGGTATCGGAACCGGCATCGTGCACTGGGCCAAAGCCCTGATGCCCGATCACGAAGTCTCCGAAGAGCGTCACGCGATCCGTTACGAGGAAGACCGCCAGGCTGCGGTCCGCATCGTCGACGACATCGTGGAAGAGACCGGCATCAAGCGCCGCCCGCTGATCCGTAACACCCTCCTGGGTGCGGTGGCCCTGGCTCCGCTTCCTGCAATCGCGATCTTCGGCGACCTCGGACCCCGCCCTGACGACAAGCTTGCACATACCATGTGGGCTCCGCAGGACGGCAAGCGCAAGCGCCTGACCCGCGACCCTGACGGAACCCCTATCAAGGCTTCGGATGTCACCATCGGCTCGGCGTTCCACGTCATCCCCGAGGGACTCAACGAACTCGAGGAAGGCAAGCTCAACGAGAAGGCAAAGTCCGTTGTGTTGCTCATGCGCCTGGATCCCGCCTCGCTGAACCCGTCCAAGGGCCGTGAAGAGTGGGGTTACAACGGCATCGTTGCCTACTCGAAGATCTGCACCCACGTTGGCTGCCCCGTTGCTCTCTACGAGCAGCAGACGCACCACCTGCTGTGCCCGTGCCACCAGTCCACCTTCGACCTCACGCAAGAGTGCAAGGTGATCTTCGGCCCCGCCAGCCGTCCTCTCCCCCAGCTGCCGATCGCAGTTGATGACGAGGGCTACCTCGTCGCTACCAGCGACTTCCATGAACCCGTAGGACCAAGTTACTGGGAGCGTGATTCGCATGAGCGCAGCATCAACAGCTGAGCCGGCTTTCGTCGCCAAAACCAAGACAGGCCGGATCACCGACTTCGTCGACTCGCGTGTCGGCGGTTCGGGGATCCTCCGCGAGTTCGGCCGCAAGGTCTTCCCCGATCACTGGTCATTCATGTTCGGCGAAGTGGCGCTGTACTCCTTTGTCATCCTGCTGCTGTCCGGAACCTTCCTGACGTTCTTCTTCGATCCGTCCATGGCGGAGACCCACTACGACGGGTCCTACGTCCCCCTTAAGGGCGTGGAGATGTCGGTGGCGTACAGCTCGTCACTGAACATCTCGTTCGACGTGCGTGGCGGACTCTTCATGCGCCAGGTCCACCACTGGGCAGCACTGCTGTTCGTGGCGTCGGTGGCCGTGCACATGCTCCGGGTCTTCTTTACCGGCGCGTTCCGCCGCCCGCGTGAGATGAACTGGGTTGTCGGCTGTGTCCTGCTGATCCTGGCCATGGCCGCCGGCTTCACCGGCTACTCGCTTCCCGACGACCTGCTCTCCGGCAACGGCCTGCGCATCATCGACGGCGTGATCAAGTCAATTCCGGTCATCGGCACGTACATCTCGTTCTTCCTCTTCGGCGGAGAATTCCCGGGCACGGCCATCATCAGCCGCCTGTACATGCTGCACATCCTGCTGGTGCCGGCACTCATCCTACTGATGATCGTTATGCACCTCTTCATGGTCGTGGTCCACAAGCACACCCAGTACCCCGGCCCCGGCCGCAACGACAACAACGTCGTCGGCTACCCCCTCGGACCCGTGTACGCCGCGAAGGCCGGTGGATTCTTCTTCATCGTCTTCGGCGTGATCGCTTTGATGGCCGCGTTCTTCACCATCAACCCCATCTGGAACTACGGACCTTATGACCCCTCCCCGGTTTCCGCAGGCACCCAGCCTGACTGGTACATCGGGTTCGTTGACGGCGCCCTCCGGCTCATGCCCGGGACGCTTGGCAACTGGCACGTCGAGCAGATCTTCTTTGGTCACGTGTTCACGTTCAACGTCCTCCTGCCTGCACTGGTACCGGCCGGGATCCTCTTCACCGTGATGTTCACCTACCCGTGGATCGAGCGCTGGGTGACCAAGGACGACCGTGAGCACCACGTCCTCGACCGTCCGAGGAATGCTCCGACCCGTACCGCCATCGGCATGGCCGGCTTCGTCTGGTACTGCGTCATGTGGGCGGCCGCAGGTTCGGACCTCATCGCAACCCACTTCGGTGTCTCCCTGAACGATGTCACCTACTGGCTGCGTGCACTGTTCTTCGTCGGCCCGATCATCGCGTTTATCGTCACCAAGCGCGTGGCTTTGGCCCTGCAGCGCAAGGACCGCGAAATCGCCCTTCACGGCCGCGAGACTGGCCGGATTGTTCGGCTTCCGCACGGTGAGTTCATCGAGGTGCACGCGCCACTGGATGAATACAAGCGGTACAAGCTGGTTGGTTTCGAATCACCCCAGGTACAGCCGGCTGTGCCGAACGAGCACGGCGTGGTCACCCGGAAGGAAAAGCGGCGCGCGCTGCTCTCCCGCTGGTTCTTCGAGGACCGCGTTGCTCCGGCAACCCCCGCGGAGCTGGAAGCAGCACACGGCCACGGCCACGAGGCTGTCGAAGCTGCAGAGGGCACCAAGAGCCTGACGCACTAGGAAACTCCAGCTGTAACGAAGGGCCCGATCCATGCCGGATCGGGCCCTTCGTTTTGTCGTCCGGGCTCTGTACCCTGAACACCGCCGGCAGTACTCCCCCGGGCTGTTTCAGTGGTTGCGCGTCCTGCGGGCACCAGGCCGCTGCAACGGAACCCACAGCTTGTACCGGTCGGCGCGGTAGTACGAAACGGAATAGTCGACCATGGCGCGCGCCACAAACGCATGCCGTTGGATCTTCAACAATGGCGCCCCCACCTCCACGTTCAGCAACCGCGCCGTGGAGGGCGATGCAGCCGTAGCCTCGATCATGTCCTCGCCCCACTCCATCACCAGGCCGAATTGTTCGCTGAGGACGTTGTACAACGACGTGGGAGGTTCGTGGTCAAGCAGGCCAGGGACGCGGTGGGCAGGAATAAAGTTCTCGTCGACACTCATCGGCTCCCCGTCCGCCAGCAGGAGCCGGCGGAACCGTACCACCGGTGTTCCTTCGTCGAGCTGGAGTTCGCGGGCCAGGAAGGCACTGGCTCCTATCTGCTCGAAACTGAGGACTTTTGCCGCGGGAACCATGCCGCGGCGTTGCATCTCTTCGCTGTAGGACGTCAGCTTAACCTGAAGGTCGAGTTTCGGCCGCCGGACGAACGTTCCCAGCCCGACTACACGTTCGATGACCTCCTCCCCCACCAAGGCATCGATGGCTTGCCGGACGGTCATCCGGGCAAGTCCGAATCGTTCGGCAAGGTCACGCTCAGATGGAAGCGCTGAACCCGGAAGGCAGGATTCGGCTATGTACGCCCTCAGGATCTCGCGGAGTTGCACATAGATTGCGGTGCCGCTGGTGCGGTCAATTTCGCCGGTGATAGCGGTGGCGCCAGCTGCCATGGTCCCTCTTCCTGCCGTGGTTGTCTTCCCTCATTTTAGGACGGTCTAGACCAGTGGGTGACCGCTGGCCTTTTTAGTGCCGCGGGTTGCCCGCCCGCTATATTTAGTCAGGAAAATTTGACCGCCGACGGATGGGGCCGTCGTGACGAAGGAGTCCCCTTTGCCAACACTGAAGGCCGTAGTGACAGCACCTCAGGGCCTGCACGCACGCTCTGCCGCCGTGTTCGTCCGTGCCGTTACCGACACAGGGTTTCCCCTGGCCATTCGAAAGGACGGTGGCGGGCTTGTAGACGCACATTCCCTGCTCCAGGTGATGGCGGCCGACTTCCGGCAGGGCTGCGAAGTGGAACTGGTGGTCAGCGACGACGCCTTGGACGGCGCTCAGGACCGCGGGCGGGCGCTGGAAGCACTCAGGGACCTCTGCAGGCTCCTGGAGTCCCAGGGGGCCACCCAGGGCGTCTAGGAAATGCAAAAACGTCGGGCCCCACCGCAAGGTGGGGCCCGACGTCGATATTACTGCAGAGGCCTAGTGCGCGTGGTCACCGCGGCTGTATTCGTAGACCCAGCCGACGAGGGCCACGACGGCAATGCCGCCGGCGATGAAGACGATCCAGAAACCGACTGCCATACCGAGGAAACCGGTGGCGCACGCAATCCCGAGAACCAGGGGCCACCAGCTCCAGGGGCTGAAGTGTCCCTGCTCGCCGGCACCCTCGTGGATCTCGGCATCGCTGCGGTCTTCAGGCCGCAGCCCAACCCGCTTACCGGTGAATCCGAGGTAGGCGCCGATCATGCCTGCCAGGCCGCCGACGAGGAGAATGCCCAGGATGCCGACCCATTCGCTCCAGTTGGTCAGGAAGCCGTAGACCAGGGCGACGGGGACGAAGAAGAAGACTCCAGAGCCAAAGATCCAGGATTCAATTTTCACTGTGCGGTGTCCTTCTGGTCAGCGTTGCCGAGCACTGCGGCTGCGGGGGCAGGCGAATCGACGGTGTGTACCTGTCGGAGTTCCGGGTGGTGGAGGTCCAGCGCAGGACGCTCTGAGCGGATCCGGGGCAGGGACGTGAAGTTGTGGCGCGGCGGCGGGCAGGACGTGGCCCACTCCAGCGACGCTCCGAAGCCCCAAGGATCATCCACCTGGACCTTTTCGGCATTCCGCCACGTGATGTAGACGTTCCAGAAGAACGGAATCAGGGAAGCGCCGAGCACGAAGGATGCCACCGTGGAGAACTGGTTCATCCAGGTGAAGTTGTCCTCAGGCAGGTAGTCGGCGTAGCGGCGGGGCATGCCCATGACGCCGAGCCAGTGCTGGATCAGGAAGGTGCCGTGGAAGCCCAGGAACAGCAGCCAGAAGTGGATCTTGCCCAGGCGTTCGTTGAGCATCTTGCCGGTCCACTTGGGCCACCAGAAGTAGAACCCGGCGAACATGGCGAACACGACAGTGCCGAACACCACGTAGTGGAAGTGCGCAACCACGAAGTAGGAGTCCGATACGTGGAAGTCCAGCGGCGGGGAAGCCAGGATGATGCCTGTCAGGCCACCGAAGAGGAACGTGATGAGGAAGCCGATGCTCCACAGCATGGGGGTCTCGAAAGTCAGCGACCCCCGCCACATGGTACCGATCCAGTTGAAGAACTTCACGCCGGTGGGCACCGCGATGAGCATGGTCATGAACGAGAAGAACGGCAGCAGGACTGCGCCGGTGACGTACATGTGGTGGGCCCAGACGGTCACGGAGAGGGCAGCAATGGCGATGGTTGCGTAAACCAGGCCCTTGTAACCGAAGATCGGCTTGCGGCTGAACACGGGGAAGATCTCAGAGACGATACCGAAGAAGGGCAGCGCGATGATGTATACCTCGGGGTGCCCGAAGAACCAGAACAGGTGCTGCCAGAGGACTGCACCGCCGTTCGCGGGATCGAAGATGTGCGCACCGAACTTCCGGTCCGCGCCGAGGGCGAAGAGGGCTGCGGCCAGCGGCGGGAAGGCCATGAGCACCAGGATCGCCGTGATCAGGGTGTTCCAGGTGAAGATGGGCATCCGCCACATGGTCATGCCCGGGGCGCGCATGCAGATGATGGTGGTGATGAAGTTGACCGCGCCGAGGATGGTGCCGAAGCCGGACAGTGCCAGGCCGAATACCCACAGGTCACCGCCGATGCCAGGGGTAAACGTGGTGTCCGAGAGCGGCGCGTAGGCGAACCAGCCGAAGGACGCAGCACCCTGGGGGGTGATGAAGCCCGACACCGCAATGGTGGAGCCGAAGAGGAAGAACCAGAACGCGAGGGCGTTCAGGCGCGGGAACGCGACGTCGGGGGCACCGATCTGCAGCGGCATGATCACGTTGGCGAACCCGGCAAAGAGCGGGGTGGCGAACATCAGGAGCATGACGGTGCCGTGCATGGTGAACAGCTGGTTGTACTGCTCCTTGGTCTGCAGGATCTGCATGCCGGGCTCGAAGAGCTCGGCACGGATCAGCAGCGCCATCACGCCGCCGAGGCAGAAGAACACAAACGATGCGATCAGGTACATGTACCCGATGGTTTTGTGGTCTGTGGAGGTGATCCAGTTGACGACGATGCGTCCCTTGGATTTTGGTACCACGGGCGCCGACAGGGCTCCCGCGGGTGCGGATTGGGTGTACGTAGCCACGTCGCTCCCCTTACTTGGTTTCGTTCAGGTTCGGGTTGCGGTCGTACTCAGCACCAAGCAGGCCGGTGTTGCCTTCAGCCTTGAGCTGGTCCATGTGTGCCTGGAATTCGGTTTCCGACACCACCTTGACGCGGAACAGCATTTCGGAGTGGTACTCGCCGCAGAGTTCGGCACACTTGCCGTCGTAGGTGCCCTCTTTAGTGGGGGTGAACCGGATGTAGTTGGTCTTGCCGGGGATCATGTCGCGCTTCTGCAGGAAGGCGGGAACCCAGAAGGAGTGGATGACATCGCGGGAATTGAGTTCGAGGTCAACGGACTTGTTGACCGGCAGGTACAGCGTAGGAAGCTGTTCCATGTCGATGTTGTTGCCGGTCAGGTGGGCCTGGACACCGGCCTCGTGGAGGTCTTCCTGGATGACGTCGCCGGACTTGTAGTTGAAGTCCCACGCCCACTGCTTGCCGCGGACGTCGACGACGACGTCGGCAGGCTGCGAACGGTCATCGATCGCCTGCTGGTCACGGTCGGTGAAGTAGAAGAACACCAGGACCATGAAGATCGGGATAGTGAGGTAGAAGACCTCGAGGGGAAGGTTGAAGCTGGTCTGCCGCGGGAAGCCCACGGTTCCCTTGCGGCGGCGGTAGGCCACCAGGCACCAGATGATCAGGCCCCAGGTAATGGTGCCCACCACGAGCGCAGCAATCCATGAGTTGACCCAGAGGTCCATGATGCGGTCGGTGTTGCTGGTGGTGCCACGTTCAGTGGGCATCCACCCTTTCTCTACCTCTGGCGAACATCCGGTCAAAACCAACGCGCCGGCAATAGCCAAGCTTGAGATCGTTGTGATCGTTTTGCGTCGGCTGCCGGTTCGGTTCTGCGAACTCACAGACGGCCCTTCCTACTTGTTGCTGTTGTCCGGGCTGCCATGGGCGCTCCGGGCACACTAAAAGTTTTACTACTCGGTGTAGAGCTTACCGCTCTGCCGGGCGTTTCGCCCACATGTCAGCGCCGAGCCTCCGTGCCGTTTTGGACGGCGGGAAGCTCGGCGCGGACATCGGGCGAAATAACCGGGTTAGTGGAACGAATCACCGCAGGCGCAGGAGCCTCCGGCGTTCGGGTTGTCGATGGTGAAGCCCTGCTTCGAGATGGTGTCCTCGAAGTCGATGCTGGCCCCGCTGAGGTACGGAACGCTCATCTTGTCCACGACGACCTCAACTCCGTCGAAGTCACGGACGGCGTCGCCGTCGAGGAGCCGCTCGTCGAAGTAGAGCTGGTAGATCAGCCCCGAGCAGCCGCCGGGCTGCACAGCCACGCGGAGCCGCAGGTCCGTGCGGCCTTCCTGCTCGAGGAGGCTGCGTACCTTGCCTGCAGCGACGTCGGTCAGGTCAACCTCGTGAACGGGCAGTTCTTCACTGGCCGCAGCGGTGGTCGCGGTGCTGTTTTCGTTGGTTACGGTGCTCATTGGCCTACCTTCTTAGGACGGTCTGGCGGCGCCGCCAGACGGCGCCTGCCCCTACGGATACGGTATGGGCTATAGCTACATGCTACGCGCGGCAGTCCTGTAGCTCTAACTCCTGACGTAACCGTCAAAACCTGCCGGTTGTTCCCTGGGAGCGCCGCCTAGGCCAGGCCTTCGCTGTTGAGCCGGGCCAGCATCAAGGCTTCAGCCAGGACGGCGTTGCGGAAGTCCCCGATGTGCAGGGATTCGTTGGCGCTGTGGGCGCGGGAATCAGGGTCCTCCACACCCGTCACCAGGATCTGCACATCAGGGTAGACCTCCGTCAGGTCGGCGATGAACGGGATGGAACCGCCTATCCCGGTTTCGACGGCGGGAACTCCCCAGGCCTCGCCCAGGGCCCACATGGCCAGCGAAGCGGCGGCCGAAGAGGTGTCGGTGCGGAACGGATTCCCGGCCTCCCCCGGCGTGAAGACCACCTTCGCGCCGAACGGGGCATTCGCTTCCACATGGCGGCGCACCGCTTCCATGGCCTCCGCCGGCGCCTGCCCCGGCGCCAGCCGGAGGCTGAACTTGGCCCGCGCCCGCGGAATCAGGGTGTTCGAGGCGACATCGACGGCGGGCGCGTCGAACCCGATGATTGACAACGCGGGTTTGGTCCACAGCCGTGAGGCGATGCTTCCGGTGCCGGCGAGGCGCACTCCGTCCAGGACCGACGCATCGGCGCGGTAGTCGGCCTCGGGCATCTCGACGGACGCTGTGTCGGCGGCGACCAGCCCCTCGACGGCGACGTTCCCGTCGTCGTCGTGAAGGGTGGCGATCAGGCGGGACAGCAGGGTCGGTGCGTCGAGGACGGGGCCGCCGAACATGCCCGAATGCACGGCATGCTTGAGGACCTGGACCTCGATGACGCCGTCAACCAGTCCGCGGAGGCTGGTGGTCAACGCCGGTATCCCGACTTTCCAGTTGCTGGAATCCGCAACAACGATGACGTCCGCACGCAGCAGTTCGCGGTTGGTCTCCAGGAAGGAACGGAACGTTGGCGAGCCGGCTTCCTCCTCGCCTTCGATGAAGAAGGTCACGCCGAGTCCAAGGGAGTCGGAAAAGACCTCGGAGACGGCAGCATAGGCGGCAATGTGCGCCATGATGCCGGCTTTGTCGTCGGCGGCACCGCGCCCGTACAGCCGGCCGTCCTTTTCGACGGCGGTGAATGGCGCGGTCTCCCACAGGGCTTCGTCACCCACAGGCTGGACGTCGTGGTGGGCGTAGAGCAGGATGGTCGGCTTCCCTTCCGCCGCAGGGCGGCGGGCGACCACGGCGGGGCCGCCGGGGGTGCCGTCCTCCTTGTTAACGGTCAGGACCTGGACCTCGGGCAATCCTGCTTCACGGACCAGGGCGGCGACGGCGTCCGCGCTGCGTTCGAGCGGGGTGCGGTCGAAACTGGGCCAGGCAATGCCTGGAATGGCCACCAGATCCTTGAGCCGGGCGAGGGTCTGGTCGAAGGACCGGTCCACCGCCGAACGGAGATCGTCCGTCCAGCCGGCAGCGCCCTGTCCTGATGTATCTGCAGTGGTGTGCGGGGTCGCCGCAGGTGATGAAGTCATGGCCAAAACATTACCCCCGCCACATTAGGCCGCAGGCCGCCTGCAGCCGGGCGGACAGGCGGCGGGCGTGTTCCCGCAAGGTATTCTTGTCAGGTGTTCGGACGTAGAAAAG
The DNA here is from genome assembly GCF_000374865.1 of Arthrobacter sp. 135MFCol5.1. GTDB lineage: Bacteria > Actinomycetota > Actinomycetes > Actinomycetales > Micrococcaceae > Arthrobacter. The sequence goes on from NZ_KB895454.1 coordinate 224,572, forward strand.
AAGCGCCCTCGGCGCAGGAAACAGTAGACCAGCAGGCAGCGGAAGCGGCAGCCCGGCAGAACAGCGCGGTGGGCAAGGGTGCCCCGACCCCCACCCGGAAGGCCCAGGAAGCTGCCCGTAAGCGTCCGCTGGTGCCGGAGGACCGCAAGGCGTCCAAGGCCGCCGAACGCCAGGCTGTCCAGGACCAGCGCTTGAAGATGCGCCGCGCGCTGGACACCGGAGATGAGAGGTTCCTCCCGCTGCGGGACAAGGGGCCGCAAAAGCGTTTTGCCCGGGACTTTGTGGATGCGCGCTTCAATCTCGGCGAATACCTGATGTTCGGTGCGCTGCTCTTCGTCCTGGTGTCCTTGGTGGTTCCGGCCTCGAGCGACATGATGGTCTACGTGCTCGGCGCGTTCTGGGTGATGTTCCTGGCCGTCTTCGTTGACGTTTTCATCCTCTCCCGCAAGCTCCGGAAGAACCTGGCCCAGAAGTTTGGTGAGGTGGAACGCGGAACCGTCTGGTACGGCTCCATGCGCTCCCTGCAGTTCCGCAAGCTGCGCCTGCCCAAACCGCAGGTTGGCCGCGGCCAGTACCCGTCCTGACGCGCGGGACCACTTAAACGCAGGAACCCCGGTGGTCAGCCCACCGGGGTTCCTGCGTTTAACGCTGGGGGTCAGCGGTGCCCGCGCTTCGCCAGCTGCCTGTTGATCCGTGCGGCCCAGAACGGTCCTTCGTACAGGAACGCGGTGTATCCCTGCACCAGGGTGGCCCCTGCGTCGAGCCTGTCCTGGACGTCCTGGGCGGACTCCACGCCACCAACTGACACCAAAGCCAGCGCATCATCAGTGGCGTCTTTGAGCCGCTTCAAGACCTCCAGTGAGCGCTGTTTCAGGGGAGCCCCGGACAGTCCGCCGGCTCCGCACTTTTCCACATCGCCGGCCGCCGAGGAAAGCCCCGTACGGGCGATTGTTGTATTGGTGGCGATGATGCCGTCCAATTTCAGGTCCAATGCAAGCCGGGCAACGTCGTCGATGTCCTCATCGCTTAGGTCCGGGGCGATCTTCACCAGCAGCGGTACGTGCCGCCCGGCGGCCCTGTCGGCTTCCTGCCCCACGGCGACCAGGAGCGGGCGGAGCGTTTCCACGTCCTGGAGCAGCCGCAGCCCCGGAGTGTTGGGTGAACTGACGTTGACCACCAGATAGTCGGCGGCGGGGGCCAGGCTGCGTGCGCTGACGAGGTAGTCGTCCACGGCGTCGGCCAGCTCCACCACCTTCGTTTTGCCGATGTTCACACCGATGACGGGACGAACGTCCGGGTACCGGCGCTGAAGCGCTGCGCGCGCGGCCTTGAGCCGGGGCGCGACGGCTGCGGCGCCGTCGTTGTTGAATCCCATCCGGTTGATCACGGCCCTGTCCTGAACCAGGCGGAAAAGCCGGGGCTTCTCATTGCCGGGCTGTGCCTGGCCGGTGATGGTTCCCACCTCCACGTGGCCGAATCCAAGCTCGCTGAGGGCTTCGATGCCAAGCCCTTCCTTATCGAACCCCGCGGCAAGGCCGAAGGGCGAGGGGAAAGTCACGCCAAACGCGGTGGTCCGCAGTGACGGCGCGGGAGCCGTGAGCTTCTGCAGGACCCTTCCCGCGCCTGTGGCATGCGCGAGCCGGATCCCCTTGAATCCAATTTTGTGGGCGCGCTCGGCGTCCATCCATGAAAAGGCCAGCTTGAAGAAAGTGGGATAAACGCGCATGCCTCCAGTTTCCCGTCTCGTGGCGTCCCACACCAAAACGGAGAAGCGCCCTGGCAGGCGGCCGTACCCGCAGCGCCGGATTAGCATGATGGCATGCACTGGCAGCGGGACATCCTGGGCGGGGACTTCGAGTCCTGTTCCTTCGTGGCGACCAGTGCCGACGGCGTGGAGCGGACGGCAACCTTGGTCCGGCTCCGGCCGGCCGGCGATGTGGCCGCTTCGGATGGCCCGCGACGGTCAGTGCTGTTCCTTCACGGGTGGAGCGACTATTTCTTCAACGCAGACCTGGCCTATTTTTGGGCGCGGGCCGGGTACGACTTCTACGCGCTGGACATGCACAACCACGGGCGCAGCCTGCGGCCGGATTTCCCGGGCGGCTATGTTGGCGACCTGGCCGCCTATGACGCGGAAATACAGGAGGCGTGCAGGCTCATCGCCCGTGCCGGCGGGCCCGGGCCCATGGCACTGATGGGCCACTCCACGGGCGGGCTGGTGGCGGCACTCTGGACGAGCCGCCACCCTGGCGCCGTGTCGCAACTGATCCTCAACAGCCCCTGGCTGGAGATGCACGGGAGTGCACTGGTACGCCGCGCCGCGTCAGGCATGGTGGGGCCGGTGGCCCGGTTCCGGCCCCAGGCGGTGCTCCGGCTTCCCCAGCGGGGCCACTACTGGCGCACCATCAGCAGTGCGGCCGACGGCGAGTGGCCGCTTGACGAGCGGTACCGCCCGCGCATGGCGTTCCCGGTACGTGCCGGCTGGCTGAGGGCTGTCCTCGCCGGCCACGCCCGGGTGGCACGGGGACTGGGGATCCGGGTGCCCATCCTGGTGCTGCTGTCCGCGGGAAGCGCCAACGGGCTCCTCTGGTCGGAGGACATGCGGCGGACCGATGCGGTCCTGGATGTGGCAATCATCGGCGCGCGTGCCCTGACCCTGGGCACCACGGTGACCGTGGAACGAATCGACGGCGCGCTGCACGACGTCTTCCTGTCCCCTGAGGCGGTCCGAACCGACGCCTACGCGCGGCTGGCACGCTGGCTGCGGGCTTACGGCTGAGGCCGTTCCGCTTCTGACCCGGCCGGTGCGGCGGCGTCGACAGCCCCACCGTAGCGGCGGTCCCGGCGCGCATATTCTTCGACGGCGGCCCACAGGGTGCGCCGGTCCACGTCCGGCCAGAGCGTGTCCATGAAGACGAACTCGGCGTAGGCGGACTGCCAGAGCAGGAAGTTGGACAGCCTTTGCTCACCCGAACTGCGCAGGAAGAGATCCACGTCCGGCAGGTCCGGCTCGTCGAGGTACTTCTGGATGGTCCGTTCAGTGATGGAACCCGGTTTGAGCCGTCCCGCGGCCACATCCGCGGCTATCGCCGACACCGCGTCCGTGATCTCAGCACGGCCGCCGTAATTAACACACATGGTCAAATTACAGGTGCTGTTGGCCGCCGTGAACTCCTCGGCTTCCTCCAGTTCGCGGATCACGGACCCCCACAGCCGGGGCCGCCGGCCTGCCCAGCGGATCCGCACGCCCCACTCGTCCAGCTGGTTCCGCTGCCTGCGCAGCACATCCTTGTTAAATCCCATCAGGAAGCGGACTTCTTCCGGAGACCTGCGCCAGTTTTCCGTAGAGAATGCGTAAACACTGACGTACTCGATCCCGAGTTCGATGGCACCGGCCATGACGTCAAGGAGGGCCGGCTCCCCCGCCTTGTGCCCTTCGATCCGGGGAAGGCCCCGCTGGTTGGCCCAGCGGCCGTTGCCGTCCATCACGATGGCCACGTGGCGGGGTATGAACTCCGCCGGGATCTTGGGCGCCACCTCGCCTGAAGGATGCGGGTAGGGTGCCGTTACCGGATGGGTCCGCCTGCGGGCTGCATTGTTCTTCTTACCCAGGGCCACTGTCAGGTACGCTCCACGTGTTTGAGGGATTTCAGGACTCGTTCCAAATGCCATTGCAGGTACGCCGCCACCAGGCCCGCCGCTTCCTTGCGGTGCTGGGCCAACGATGCGTCCGCCGTCGTCCAGTCACCGGTCAGCAGGGCAGCGAGCAGGCCGACGGTCTCGGGCGCCGGGGCAGGGGAACCGGGGGGCCGGCACCGGGCACACACCATGCCGCCAAGGGGCGCCGAAAATGCCGAATGCGGCCCCGGCGCGCCGCAGCGGGAACAATCAGTGAAGCTCGGCGCCCATCCGCCAGTGGACAACGCACGCAGGAGGTAGGAGTCCAGGATCAGGCCGGCAGCATGTTCATCCCGGCTCAACGCAGCCAGGGCACCCACGAGCAGGTTGTACTGCGCCGTGCCGGCCTCGCCGTCGACGTCTGTCAGCTTCTCCGCCGTCTCGGTCATGGCGGCGGCCACCGTGTACCGCCCGTAGTCCGCTGCGATGCTGCCGCCGTAGGCACCCTTGGCCACCGCCTGGGTGACGATATCAAGGGTGCGTCCGGATACCAGTTGCAGGTCAGCCACCATGAACGGTTCAAGCCGGGCACCGAACCGGCTGCTGGTGCGGCGTACGCCCTTGGCCACCGCGCGGACCTGCCCGTGGTGCTTCGTCAGGAGCGTGATGATCCGGTCCGCCTCGCCCAGCTTGTGGGTGCGGAGCACCACGGCGTCGTCCCGGTACGCCCGGGAGGCAAAAGACTGTTGGACCACGCTCTATCTTCCCATTCTGCCCGGCCGTAGGTCGCCAGGACGCGGTTGTGCCGCCGTCGGAACCGGCGGCACAACCTCGCAGGCGTCAGGCCTGGGCGTCGCGGATGGCGCGGTTGACGGCCGAAATGACCGCCTTCAGCGACGACATGCTGGTATTGGCGTCGATGCCGACACCCCACAGGACCCGCTCCCCCACTGCGCACTCGACGTACGCGGCGGCCATGGCGTTGCCGCCTTCGGACAAGGCATGTTCGCTGTAGTCCAGCACCCGGACGTCCACGCCGTCGTCGTGCAGGATGCTCAGCAGCGCGGCGATCGGACCGTTGCCGGTACCGGTGCGCCGGACCTGCGCGCCATCAATGGTGAGCGAGGCGTGAAGCGTCATGCCGCCGTCGTCATCTGTTTCCGTCTTGACGGCACCCAGCGAGTAGCGGCCCCACTGCCCGTCCGCCTGGCCGGAGGGCAGGTACTCGTCCTGGAAGATCTGCCAGAGCTGGGCCCCGCTGACCTCCCCGCCGACAGTGTCGGTGCGCCGCTGGATGACGCCGGAGAACTCGATCTGGGCACGGCGCGGCAGGTCCAGGCTGTGCTCGTTCTTGAGCAGGTACGCAACGCCACCCTTGCCGGACTGGGAATTGACCCGGATCACGGCTTCGTAGCTGCGGCCCAGGTCCTTGGGATCCACCGGCAGGTACGGCACCTGCCAGGTGAAGTCGTCCACGGCCTTGCCGGCCGCAGCGGCATCGCGCTCCAGGGCTTCGAAACCCTTCTTGATGGCGTCCTGGTGGGAGCCGGAGAAGGCGGTGAACACCAGGTCGCCGCCGTAGGGGGACCGCTCCGGGACGGGCAGCTGGTTGCAGTACTCCACGGTCCGGCGGACGTCGTCAATATTGGAGAAATCGATCATGGGATCGATCCCCTGGACGAACAGGTTCAAGCCCAGCGTCACCAGGTCCACGTTGCCGGTCCGCTCGCCGTTGCCGAAGAGGCAGCCTTCGATGCGGTCGGCGCCGGCCATGTATCCCAGCTCCGCGGCGGCGACACCGGTGCCGCGGTCGTTGTGCGGGTGCAGGGACAGGATGATTCCCTCGCGCGGGTGCAGGTGGCGGCTCATCCACTCAATGGAGTCGGCGTAGACGTTGGGCGTCGCCATTTCCACCGTGGCGGGGAGGTTGATAATGACCTGGCGGTCGGCGGACGCCTCGAACACATCGGCGACGGCGTTGCAGACGCGGACGGCGTACTCAAGTTCCGTGCCGGTGAAAGACTCCGGCGAATACTCGTAGGTCACGTGCGTGTCAACGAGCGTTTCCTCATACTTTTTGCAGAGCCTTGCACCCTGCAGGGCGATGTCCAGGATTCCGTCCTCGTCCTGGTTGAACACCACACGGCGCTGCAGGACCGACGTGGAGTTGTACAGGTGCACGATGGCCTGCTTGGCGCCCACCAGGGACTCGTAGGTCCGCTCGATCAGGTGCTCGCGGGCCTGGGTCAGGACCTGGATGGTGACATCGTCAGGAATATGGTTTCCCTCAATGAGCTGGCGGACAAAGTCGAAGTCCGTCTGCGACGCGGACGGGAAACCGACCTCGATTTCCTTGTAGCCCATGCGGACCAACAGGTCGAACATCTTCATCTTGCGCGCCGGGCTCATGGGATCGATCAGGGCCTGGTTGCCGTCGCGCAGGTCCACCGCGCACCAGCGCGGGGCTTTGGTGATGACCTTGTCCGGCCAGGTGCGGTCCGGCAGTTCGACCTTGATCTGGTCCTGGAACGGGGTGTACCGGTGGGCAGGCATTCCGGAGGGCTTTTGTGCGTTACGCATGATGTTCGTGGCCTTTTCTATCGATCTTCAGTGAAAGGGTGGCCGGGCAACACAAACTCCGCAGCGAGGGTGGGCCGTGCGCTAGATAGCGTCTGTGGCCTCGCCGCGGCAGCTAAGGAGAAGGAGCTCTGCACGCACACTTTGAGCGTAACACGGGTGCGTAAGATGAAAGGGCACTACCGTCCGTAAAGTCCAGCATGCAGACGCCTCCGTGTTCGCCCGGCAGCGGCGTCGCAGCAAAAAGGAGTTTCAGTGCCCATTTCGGGGATCGATCTGTCCACCATTGATCACACAGTCCGGCCGCAGGATGACCTGTACCAACATGTGAACGGCGCCTGGTTGAAAGCCACCGAGATTCCCGACGACCGGCCCCTGGAAGGTACGTTCACTGCCCTCCGTGACGGGTCCGAGATCGCCGTCCGGGACATTATCGAGGAAGCGGCGGCCAAGGGCGCGGATGCCACGGGGATCGAACGGAAGATCGGCGACCTCTACAACAGCTTCATGGACGAGGCAACTGTTGAGGGCAAAGGCCTGGAACCCATCCGGGCCCGGCTGGCCGAAGTCTTCGCCACCGCGTCAGTCGAAGAGCTCATGGCGCTGGCAGGCCGGCTCTTCCGCGCCGACGTCGGCGGCCTCTTCTACATCTACCCGGCACCGGACGCGGGTAATCCGGACCGGGTCCTGCTCTACACCGGCCAGGGCGGCCTGGGCCTGCCCGACGAGTCCTACTACCGCGAAGAGAAGTTCGCTCCCATTGTCTCGGCATACACCGGACATCTTGGGAAGATGTTCGAACTGGCCGGCGTGGCTGATCCGAATGGTGCGGCGGACCGGGTGGTCCAGCTGGAAACGAAACTCGCCGCCCACCACTGGGACAACGTCACCCTGCGGGATCCGCAGAAGACCTACAACCTGAAAACGGCAGATGAAGCCACTGCGCTCTTCCCGCTTTTGGGTACCTGGTTTGAGGCAGCCGGGATTGAGCCGGCCAAACGGGCCGAAATCGTGGTGAGCACGCCTGACTTCTTTTCGGGGGCCACCGCGCTCCTGGACGAAGTGCCGCTTTCCACGTGGCAGGAATGGCTGGCGATGCGCGTCGTCAGCGCCGCCGCACCCTACTTGTCCTCGCCTTTCGTGGACGCCAACTTCGCGTTCTACGGCACCACGCTCAGCGGCACCCCGCGGAACAAGGACCGTTGGAAGCGGGGGGTCGCGGTGGTCGAATCCGGTCTGGGCGAGGCCGTGGGCCAGATTTATGTGGCACGGCATTTCCCCGAAACCCACAAGGCCCGGATGCAGACCCTGGTGGCAAACCTGACCGAGGCCTACCGCCGGAGCATCAACGATGTCGCCTGGATGGGTGAGGACACCAAGGCGGAGGCCCTCCGCAAGCTTTCGGCCTTCCGTGCCAAGATCGGCTTCCCGGACGAGTGGATCGACTACTCAGCCGTCGAAATCAAGCCCGATGACCTGCTGGGCAACGTGGAGCGCGCCCACAACGCCGATGTGGACCGGCACCTGGATGAAGTGGGCAAACCCGTGGACCGCAACAAGTGGCTGATGACGCCGCAGACGGTCAACGCCTACTACCACCCGATGATGAACGAAATTGTGTTCCCGGCAGCCATCCTGCAGCCGCCCTTCTTCACGGCCGACGCCGACGACGCCGTCAACTATGGCGGCATTGGTGCGGTGATCGGGCACGAGATTGGCCACGGTTTCGATGACCAGGGTTCCCAGTTCGACGGCGGCGGGGCGCTCCGCAACTGGTGGACGGACGAGGACCGCCAAGCATTCGAGGCCCTGACGGCCCGGCTCGTGGCGCAGTATGACGCCCTGTCCCCCACCGCGGCACCTGGCCACCACGTCAACGGCAGGCTCACGCTGGGCGAGAACATCGGCGACCTGGCGGGGCTCACCATCGCCTACAAGGCTTACCTGATCAGCCTGGACGGTAAGGAACCCGAGGTCCTGGACGGCTTCACCGGGCAACAGCGCTTCTTCGCCTCCTGGGCCGCGGGCTGGCGCCAGGTCATCCGCCAGGAGGAAGCCGTCCGTCGCCTGGCCACGGACCCGCATTCCCCGAACGAATTCCGCACCAACGCGATCGCCAAGAACCTTGACGCATTCCATGAGGCGTTCGACGTGACGGAGGCTGATGGCATGTGGATGCCCGCCGCTGACCGCGTCAGCATCTGGTAGCGGCCGCGCGGGATTCCGGGCGAACAGCAGGCCCCGTCGGTACCGGCGGGGCCTGCTGTTCGTCTGCGGGCGCCTTCGCCTGCTCCGGGCAAAGCGCTGCCTGCTACTGCCGGACGATCAGTGCAGGGTTGGCCTGCTGGCAGACCTTGTCCCCTGCGGTCTGGTTGACGATGTCAGACGGCAGCGCGGGCGCGCCGGAACCGAAGGCAGTGCCGGTGGTGAAGTCACTGCCCACGTACACCTGGACGCCCTGGATGGCCGGCAGCGGAATTACCTGTTCGGCTGGAATGCCCAGCAGGGCGGCGACGTCGGTGGCCACGTCGGCGAAGTTGGGGCCGTAGTAAACGGCCGTCTTGGCCACCGGCTGTGCCTGGAACTGCGACGTTGCGGCGAAGCCGCCGCTGACCAGGGCCTGCACAAGTTCCTGCGCCCTGCCGGGGACGCCACTGCCATTGGCAACGGTGACGGGCTGGATCGCCTTGTTGTACGGGGGTACCGGCGCCGCTGTCTCCGTCGGCGAGGGCGTTGGCGTGGCAGACTCGCCAGGGGCCGGTGCTGTGGTGGTGGGTGCCGTCGGGTCGGTCAGGTCGACGTTCTTCCGGAGCGCGGAGAAAAGCTGGGCGCCCGCAGGTTCGGCGATCACCAGGCGGTTGGGGTCGGTGGGTGCCGGCGTGGTGGGCACGGCCACGAACGCAACCTTGCCGATGTCGATGTTCTTCAACCGGTTGCCGATGGTGAGGAGGGCCGGAACGGAGGCCAGGCCATCGTCCACTGTCAGGTTCTGGGTGACGACGTCAGCGATCTTGAGCATCCTGGCGGGGTCGGACAGCGTCCCCTCGTCCTTGATCTTGCGGGTCAGCGACGACAGGAACCCCTGCTGGGCCTTGATCCGGCCCAGATCGCCGCCGTCGGCGAACGCGTGCCGGGTCCGGAGGTAGGAAAGGGCCATCTCGCCCTGGACGGACGATGTCCCGGCGGGGAGGCGAAGCCCCGAGTCGGGGTCGAAGACGGCGTCGCTGATGCATACCTCCACGCCACCGACGGCGTTGGAGAGTTCCTTGACGGCGTTGAAGTCGGCCATCATGAAGTGGTCCACCTGCATGCCGGTGAGTTTGTTGACGGTATCCACGGCACATCCGATGCCGGCCTCACCCATGGCCTCATTGATCATCACGCCACTGCGGGCAGGGTAGACCTTTTTGGTCTTCTGGTCGGTGCACTGCGGGATGTCGACCAGGAGGTCACGCGGGAAGCTGATGACGTTGACGCGCTTGTTGTCCTCGGAGATGTCCATCAGCATCATCACGTCCGACTTGCCATAGCCGGTGGAATCGTCAGCGGACCCGTACTGGGAGTTCTTCCCGTCCCGGGTGTCCGAGCCGAGAATCAGGATCTGCATCCGGCCCGTGGCATCATTGGCAGGCGATTCGGTACTGCCACCGCCGGCGTTCAATGGGGCCTTGGAAATGTTGCCCTGCAGCCGGAAGAACCAGAAGCCCGCAAAAGCGATCCCGCCCACCAGGACTGCGGCCACCACGCCGGTGAGGATCTTCAGCCACAGGGGCACGGTGCGCAGCGGCCCCAGGTGGCGCGCCGCCCCTGCGGCACCGCCGTCCGCGTGCCGGGATACCGGTCCCGGTCCGGCTGAGAGGTCAGCCTCGTTGTCGCGTTCGTCGCGGCCTCGACCCACGGGGTGAACCTTCCTCTTAGTACAAAGTCCGGTCCATTTTAGTGGTCCAGTCTGGAGATGCGGCAGGACGGCTCCATTGGGCGCCCTGTGGGCTGCTCAGAAACCCAGTTTGACCAGTTGCTTCGGGTCGCGCTGCCAGTCCTTGGCTACCTTGACATGGAGGTCGAGGTAGATGCGGGTTCCCAGGAGCGCTTCGATACCCTTTCGGGCGTTGGTGCCCACTTCACGCAATCGGCTGCCGCCCTTGCCGATAATGATGGCCTTCTGCGAGGGCCGTTCCACGTAAAGGTTGACCCGGACGTCCAGCAGCGGGTTGTCATCGGGACGGTCCTCCCGGGGGACGATCTCCTCGACGACGACAGCCAGGGAGTGGGGAAGCTCATCCCGGACGCCTTCCAGCGCCGCCTCGCGGATCAGTTCGGCCACCATGACGGCCTCGGGCTCGTCCGTGAGCTCACCGTCCGGGTACAGCGGAGGCGACGGCGGCATGTGGCTGATCAGCACGTCGGCCACGGTTTCCACCTGGAAACCGTCAGCGGCTGAGACGGGCACGATGTCTTTCCAGCCGTCCTCCCCCATCACCTCGCGGCCCAGGGCCGCAACGGCGAGGAGCTGCTCAGTCAGAGCCTGCTTGTCCACCAGGTCAGCTTTGGTGACGATGGCGATGACGGGCTTGCGCCCGACGGCGGCAAGCTGTGTGGCGATGAACTTGTCACCGGGGCCGATCTTCTCGTTGGCCGGCAGGCAGAATCCGATGGCGTCAACTTCGGACAGGGTGTCGGCGACGAGGTCGTTGAGGCGCTTGCCCAGCAGGGTGCGTGGCCGGTGCAGTCCAGGGGTGTCCACAAGGATCAGCTGGGCGTCTTCACGGTGGACGATGCCCCTGATGGTGTGCCGTGTGGTCTGCGGTTTGGCCGAGGTGATGGCCACCTTCTTGCCCACCAGCGCGTTGGTCAGGGTGGACTTGCCGGCGTTCGGCCTGCCGACGAGGATCGAAAACCCTGCGCGGAAGCCGCCGAAATCGTCCGGCGCCGCGTCCTTATTTTTCTTGCTCACGTGGAACTCCCTGCTGGGTTGTTTCGGCCTCTTCCAGGAGGCCTTCAAAGTCAGTCTCTACTCTTGGTACGGGCGCCGCAATGATGTGGCTGACCCTGTTGCGCCGGCCTTCCAGCCGCTCAGCGCGAAGGGACACTCCCTGTACTTCCACGCTGCTGCCCACGATCGGGACCCGGCCAAGTGCCTTGGCCAGCAAGCCACCGACGGTGTCCACCTCGTCGTCGTCGAGCTCCAGGTCGAAAAGTTCGCCAAGATCGTCGATGCCCATCCTGGCGCTGACCCGGTAGGAGCCGTCACCCAGCGCCACAGCCTCGGCACTTTCGGTGTCGTATTCGTCCACGATCTCGCCGACGATTTCCTCGATCAGGTCTTCCAGCGTGACCAGGCCTGCGGTACCGCCGTACTCGTCGATCACGATTGCCACGTGGGTGGATTCCTTCTGCAATTCGCGCAGGAGGTCACTGACGGGTTTGGACTCTGGCACGTAGCGCACTTCCCGGGCCAACGCCTCAACGACGGGTGGCTCCTCACCGGTTTCCAGCTGGTGGATGACCGCTGCGACGTCCTTGAGGTAGATGATGCCCAGGATGTGGTCGGTGTTTTCGCTGATCACCGGGATCCGTGAATATCCGGAGCGGAGGAACAGTGACATCGCCTGGTGAAGGCTGGAACCGGCGTCGATGCTGACAATGTCGGTCCGCGGCACCATCACGGCCCTGACCAGGGTGTCGCCGAAGTCGAAGACCGACTGGATCATCTCCGCCTCGGTGTCCTCGATCATGTCCGATTCACTGGCTCGGTCCAAGAGCTCACGGAATTCCTGCTCACTGAAGAATGCGTCATCCCCGCCCGGGGCTCCCGGGGCGGCGGAACTGCCGAGGGCCACGAGCCAGCCGGGAATGGGGCCCAGCACACTGGTGAGGAAACGGACCATCGGGGCGGTGAACCGCACCACGGTCGTGGAGTGCAGTCTCCCGAGCTGTCGGGGTGAGACACCTACGATCACGAACCCGAGAACGGCCATGATGCCGGTGGCTACGAGGCCTGCCAGCCAGACGTTGTCCAGGAGGCTGGCCACCAGGACGGCCACTGCCACGGCCGAGGCCATCTCGAACCAGACACGCCAGAACCGGAGGGCCCGGGTGTGTGCCACCGGCTCCGCGAGGATGCGGCGCATGGCCGTGCCGCGGCTTTTGTGCAGTGCCGCTTCCGCGTCGTGCCGGGGAAGGAAACTGAAGGCGGCTTCGGCCGCTGTCAGCAGGGCCGCGACGGCAAGGAAGACCAGTGCCACCGCGACGAGGAGCAGTTGCGTCACTGGGTCGTCTCGGCGGGTGCTTCTTTGCCGGTGAATCCGGTCAGGAGTTCGCGCTGCAGGCCGAACATCTCCGCTTTTTCCTCCGGTTCCGCATGGTCGTAGCCCAGCAGGTGGAGGATTCCGTGGGTGGTCAGGAGCAGCATTTCGTCCTGCAGCGAGTGGCCGGCGTTCTTGGCCTGGACCTTCGCCACCTGCGGGCAAATTGCGATATCGCCCAGCATGCCCTGGGGCGTCGGCCGACCCGGGGTTCCGGGCGTGAGTTCGTCCATGGGGACCGAGAGCACATCCGTGGCGCCGGGTTCGTCCATCAGTTCAATGTGCAGCTTTTCCATGGCCGGTTCGTCCACCAGGAGGATGGACAGCTCGGCCTGGGGATGGATGTAGAGCTGTTCAAAGATGTACCGCGATAATGCAACGAGTTCGGCTTCTTCGACGTGGACGCCGGACTCGTTGTTCACCTCGATGCTCACGCGTGTTCCCCCCGCTTTTCCCTGTTGACTGAGTGCTTGACGCGGTTCCGCTGGGCTTCGTCCCAGACGCTGTAGGCGTTGACGATGTCGCCGACCAAGCGGTGACGGACCACGTCCGCGGCGTCAAGGACGGAGAAGTTCACGTCCTCGATGCCCTGCAGGATTTCCTCCACGATCCGCAGCCCCGAACGCGTTCCAAACGGCAGGTCCACCTGGGTGACGTCTCCGGTGACCACCATCTTGGAGCCGAACCCGAGACGGGTGAGGAACATCTTCATCTGTTCCGGCGTGGTGTTTTGCGCCTCGTCGAGGATGATGAAGGCGTCGTTGAGTGTCCGGCCGCGCATGTAAGCCAGTGGTGCCACCTCGATGGTCCCGGCGGCCATCAGCCGAGGGATGGACTCGGGATCCATCATGTCGTGCAACGCATCGTAAAGCGGCCGAAGGTATGGATCGATCTTGTCGCTCAGCGTTCCGGGCAAGAAGCCAAGGCGTTCCCCTGCCTCCACCGCAGGGCGGGTGAGGATGATGCGGCTGACCTCTTTTTGCTGCAGGGCCTGGACGGCTTTGGCCATGGCCAGGTAGGTCTTGCCGGTGCCTGCGGGCCCGATCCCGAAAATCACCGTATTGGCGTCGATCGCGTCGACGTAGTTCTTCTGGTTCAGCGTTTTGGGCCGGATGGTCCTGCCGCGGCTGGAGAGGATGTCATGGGTGAGGACGTCCACCGGGTTCTGCAGTGACTGGGTGCGCAGGAGCGCCACGAGCTGCTGCAGCACAGCAGGGGTGATCACCGTGCCGCGGGCCACGAGGCCACGGACCTCCTGGAGGAGCCGCATGATCCGGGGGACGTCGCTGGCCGGACCGCTGATGGAGAGCTCGTTGCCGCGCACGTGGAAGTTGACGTCCGGGAACTGGACTTCGATGAACCGCAACGCCTCATCGTGGCTGCCAAGTGATTGAACCATCTGGTCCGAATTCTCAAACAGGACAACTTCGGTCCTGGTGCCCGGCAGTGAGTGGGGAAACTCCCCCGGGCTGCCGTCGCCTGTGTTGAGCCGGCGCTTACCATTCGCTGATTCAGTCATGGTGCTGGCCCGCAGGCCTGTGGTCCCCTCGAAGTTCTTCAATCCAATTTTCCGTGCCGGAAAGGGGCGCCCGTTGCACGGTGCTCCTTGCCCAGCGATCCCATCATCTTACGCCAGCAGCAGGCGTCTGCGGGCACGGCGGGCTGCTGCCCATCACACAGGCGCGGCCGTTTGGTATCAACTTCATATCGGCCTCATATCGTTCCCGTTGCAGTTGGGGCGTGAGGGCCACAGAACCGCTGCTGGGCTGCACCGCTGTGCAATGCTGGAAATCCAGCAACTGCTGGGACTCCAGGCCGTCAGGGGATCGGCCCGCCACGCCACGAAAGGACAAGGGCAGGACAGTGCCGGATACCTCTGTGCCCAAAAGGGCAGGCCGAACGATGGGCCCCTTGCGCCCGGCGGTCCTGGCAGGCGTCCTGGTGCTCGTTCCCATACTGGCAGGCTGCACCGCTGAGGGCGGCCCATCGCCCACCGGCACCCTCGCCTCGGTCCCGGCGTCCGGCGGGACCATGCCGGACGCACCGTCCACCAGCGCTCCGCTGGAGACCACCCAATCCTCCAACAAGGCGCCCGTGTACTGGATCGGCCGCAGCGGCGGCAACATTTTCCTGTACCGCGAATTCCGCGATGTCCCGGAGCAGGACAACCCGGTAACGCGTGCGTTGCGGGCCATGATGTCGGAGAAGCCGCTCGACCCCGATTTCTTCACGCCATGGCAGAATCCGGATAAGTTGGCCACCTCGATTTCAGGCAAAGACGTCATTACGGTGGACGTTTCGGCTGACGCGTTCAACAGCAACCTCGACGCCGACATGGCTGCCCGCGCCATCCAGCAACTGATTTATACGGCCACCGCGGCGGCCGCCAGTTCGGGGCTGATCGACACCAGCCAGCAGGTCCGGGTCCGGATCCTCGTGGACGGGCACACCGACTACGTCGCTTTCGGGAAGGTCCAGCTGGGCGCCCTGATGACCCGTGCTGCCGGCCTGGTGGCGCCGGTCTGGATCACTGATCCGCAGGAAAATACCGAAGTCCCGGCAGGAACCGTGAAGATCACGGGCCGCAGCACGTCGCCGGGAGCCAAGCTCCACTGGCAAATCCTGCAGGTTGCGGACAACGGTGGCGGCAAGACGCCTTTCCTGAGCGGCGAAACGACGGCGGCCGCGGAGCAGGGCCAGGCGGGGGTCTTCACACTGGCCCTTAACCTGCCGGCCGGTGACTATGAACTCCACGTGGCGCAGGCCGGATCCGGTGGAGAACCGGACCGGAACGAGGACACCCGGTCCTTTAGGGTGCGGTAGCCCAGCGTCCCAGGATATCGCTGGCCAGCACGACGGCGGCCGGGCCGGCAGTGGAGGACCGCAGGACGTGGTGCCCCAGCAGGGCCGTCACCGCGCCGTTGTCACAGAGCTTCGTCACCTCGCGGGGACTGATGCCGCCTTCGGGGCCAACAATCAGCAGGATCTCGCGGGGCCCGGTGCCCGCGCTCCCCTGCCATCCTTCCAGGACGGTGCGCAGGGGCCTGACAGCGTCTTCGTGCAAGATCACGGCCAGGTCCGCGGCGGCCACGGCGTTGCAGAGCCCGGACGTTTCAACGGCGTCCCGGACCTCGGGAATCCAGGCGCGGCGGGCCTGCTTGGCGGCAGCGGCAACCGCCGACTGCCACTTGGCATGGGCCTTGGCGGCCCGGTCCCCCTTCCAGCGGACGATGGACCGTTCCGACTGCCAGGGTATGACGGCATCGATGCCCAGTTCCGTTGCGGTCTCAATGGCCAGTTCGTCCCTGTCGCCCTTGGCCAGCGCTTGCGCCAGCACCAGCCGGACCTCGGGCCTGTCTTCGGCCACCACGGTCCCGCACTCCACTTCCAGCGCGGAGGACGATGCTGATGCCACCTTGCCGGTCATGCGCGCGCCGGCGCCGTCCACGATGTCCACGGCCTCCCCCGGCGACAAGCGCTTCACGGTGACTGCGTGCCGGGCTTCAGGGCCTTCCAGGACAAAGACCTGGCCGGGCGCCAGGCCGTCCAGCGAGCCGGGGCTGGCAAAGAATACGGGGTTGCTCACCGCTACAGGTTACCGAGCCGGTCCCGGAGCTTGGCGAACATCCCGCCGCTGGCAGCGAGCTTACCCTCGGTGATCTGTTCCCCACGGAGCTTGGCCAGCTGGCGCAGCAGGTCCTCTTGCGCGGCGTCGAGTTTGGCGGGAGTGTCCACTTGGAGGTGGACCTTCAGGTCTCCGCGCCCGTAGCCCCTCAGGTGGGTGACGCCCAGACCGCGGAGGGTAATGACCTCGCCGGACTGGGTGCCGGGCTTGACGTCGATCTCCTGGCTGCCGTCGAAGGTTTCCAGGCTGACGTCGGTGCCGAGGGCAGCCGCTGTCATGGGGATGTGCAAGGTGGCGTGCAGGTCATCGCCTTCGCGGACATAGGTGGCGTCGTTGTTGACCCGGATCTCCACGTAGAGGTCGCCTGCGGGGCCACCGGCGGGGCCGGCTTCGCCTTGCCCCGAGAGCTGGATGCGGGTTCCGGTGGCAACACCGGCAGGGACCTTGATGGTCAGTGAGCGGCGGCTGCGGATGCGGCCCTGGCCGGTGCATTCGTTGCAGGGATCCTTGATGACCGTGCCGAAGCCTTCGCAGGTGCCGCAGGGGGCCGCCGTCATGACCTGGCCAAGAATGGAGCGGACAGCACGCTGGACCTGGCCGCTGCCGCCGCAGATATCGCAGCGTTCGGGGTGTGTGCCGGGGCGGCAGCACGATCCGTCGCAGGTGGGGCAGACGACGGCGGTGTCCACTTCGAGCTTCTTGTTGACGCCAAAGACGGCGTCGCGGAGGTCGATCCGGACGCTGATGAGCGCGTCCTGGCCCCTGCGCACCCGGGACGCCGGACCGGACGTGCCGCCGGCGCCGAAGAAGGTGTCGAAGATGTCCTGGAACGCGAACCCTTGGCCCGCGTAGCCCGCACCGCCGAAGCCGTTGTCTGTTCCGTTCTCATTGCCGGTGGTGTCGTAGATGCGGCGCTTCTGGGGGTCGGAGAGGACCTCGTAGGCGTGAGTGACTGCCTTGAAGCGTTCCGACGCGTCCGCCCCGGGGTTTACGTCCGGGTGGAGGGTGCGGGCCAGTTTGCGGTAGGCCTTTTTGATCTCTTCGCCCGTAGCTTCGGGGGAGACTCCAAGGACGTCATAGTGGCTGCTCAAAGTTCGTATCTCTTCCTTGTTGTACTGCGTGCCGTTGGGCCCGGTGTCCGGTCCCGTTGCAAGACGTGGTCCGGCAACGGAGGATCAGGGCCCCAAAATCCTGGAAAGGTAGCGGGCCACGGCCCTGACGGCGGCCATGGTGGTGGGGTAGTCCATCCGTGTGGGGCCAAGGATCCCTACCTTCGCGGCGCTGTCAGGTCCGTAGCCTGTGGCCACCACCGATGCCTCCGCGAGGCCGTCGTAAGGGTTCTCCCGTCCGATGCTGACGGCCACGCCGCGGTGGTCCTGTGCCATTTCGCTCAGCAGCCGCAGCATCACCACCTGCTCCTCGAGTGCTTCGAGCACCGGGCCGATGCTGAGTGGAAAGTCTACGTTGGACCGGGCCAGGTTGGCCGTTCCGGCCATGACCATCCGGTCTTCCCGGCTGTTCTGGGCCAAAACCTCCAGCCCAAGCGCGAGTGCGTGCGCGGCCTGGCGCTGAGGGTGCGGCGCGGCGGCGACGACGGCGGGCAAGGCCTGCGCGAGGTGGCTCAGCGACGTGCCGCCCAAGGCCCCGAGGAACCGGGTCCGCAACTCAGCCAGCGCCTCGTCACCGAGGTCCTGGCCGACGTCGATCACGCGCTGCTCGACTTTGCCGCTGTTGGCAATCAGCACCACCAGTACTTTGCGCGGTGCCAGCAGCACGAATTCGATGTGGCGGACCAGGGCCCTGCTCAAGTGCGGGTACTGGACCACGGCCACCTGGTTGGTCAGCTGGGACAGGAGGCGGACCGTGCGGTCCAGGACGTCGTCGAGGTCGTCCGCTCCTTCCAGGAGTGATTGGATGGCCCGCCGCTCTGCGGCCGACAGGGGCTTGACCGCCGAGATCTGGTCCACGAACAGGCGGTAGCCCTTGTCCGTGGGTATCCGCCCTGCGCTGGTGTGCGGCGCGGTGATCAGGCCCTCATCCTCCAGCGCCGCCATGTCGTTGCGGATCGTGGCGCTGGACACACCGAGATGATGGCGCTCCACCAGCGCTTTTGAGCCGACCGGCTCGCGGGAGTGGACGTAGTCCTCCACGATCGCCCGCAGCACTTCCAGTTTGCGTGGCTCGCTCACTCTCCACCTCCATCCACGGTCCGGGGCGCGTGCCCCGTCCGGTGCCGCCCAGGGGTTAGCACTCGACATGCCTCAGTGCTAACAGTCTATTATGCCTCGGCCCGTTGTTAGCATTGGTACCGCTCCGGGCGAAACTCCGGGGGTGAGGACCTAATGCGAGGCGGATCGAATCCATGGACTACCAGAACTGGGGCCCCCGCGGGATTTCCGCCCCTGCCCGGACCGAACTGCCGGAGGTTCCCGTGGAGCGCGGCATGGTGCTTGAGGAAGTCCAGTCCGGCTGGGTTGGGGCTGTCACCCGGGTGGAGAAGTCCGGCGGAATGCACGTGGTTGCCCTCGAGGACCGGCGCGGAAAATCGCGATCCTTCCGGCTGGGCTTCGGCTTCCTCCTGGAAGGACAGCCGATCCGCCTGATGCCGCCGGCGCCCGCCCGCGCTGGGGCCGGTCCCGCCGCAGGGCGGACCGCGTCCGGGTCGGTTCGGGTGGCAGGGCAGCGCGCCCAGGTCGCAAAGGCGAGCCGGATCTGGGTGGAAGGCAAGCATGACGCTGAACTGGTGGAGAAGGTGTGGGGAGACGACCTTCGGGTGGAAGGCATCGTCGTCGAACCCCTGCACGGCATCGACGACCTCACGGCCGCCGTGGCGGACTTCAGGCCGGGACCTGGGCGCCGCCTTGGGGTCCTCGTGGACCACCTGGTGCCCGATTCAAAGGAATCGCGCATCGCCGAGGCTGTGATGGCCTCCCCTGGTGCCGCCGGAAATGTCCTGATCGTCGGCCACCCCTACGTGGATGTGTGGCAGGCCATCCGCCCCGCGGTGCTGGGCATCCAGCAATGGCCGGCGATTCCCCGCGGCCAGGACTGGAAGACCGGCATCCTGAAGGCCTTTGGCTGGCCGCACTCCACCAAGGAAGATATCGGGCTGGGGTGGCAAAAGCTCCTCGGCGCCGTCCGCACGTACGCCGACCTGGAACCGTCGCTGCTGGGGCGGGTTGAGGAAGTGATCGACTTCCTCACCGTGCCCTGAAAGCCGCTCCCGCCCCGCGACCCAGTATTCTGGATACTGCGATGCCTTGCTTTTCACAGCATGTCACCGAGTCCTTATTAGTCGTCAGCACCACTTGCACCCCAGAAGGAAAACAGACTGTGGCAGAAAACGCACGTGATCACAGGGATGGCCAAGGCCGTTCCGAGTACCATGGCGTCCCCGCCAATGCGCTGCCGCTCACGGCCAGCGAAGACCGCCAATGGGCCACGCTGGCCCACTTCGGCGGGATCCTGGGGTGCATTCCGTCCCTGCTGATCTACCTGATCTTCCGGGACCGCGGACCATTCACCGCGCAGGAGTCGAAGGAAGCGCTGAACTTCAGCCTGCCGCCCACCATCGCCGCGGTCCTGGCCAACATCCTGGTGTTCATTCCCTACGTGGGCAACATCTTCGCCGTGATCGCCACGCTGATCTGGGTGGCGCTGACCTGCTTCTCGGTGGCCGCAGGGATCCATGTCAACCGGGGCCAGCCGCACCGCTACCCGTACAACCTGCGCTGGATCAAATAGTCCCCAGCGGCTCCCAGCGGCTCCCAGCGGCTCCCAGCGGCTCCCAGCGCAATCAAGCCCCCGCAAGCCCGGCCGGGTTCGTGCTGCGGTTAGTCGGGCAGGATCCTGCGGACCACGGCGTCCGCCAGGAGCCGGCCCTTCAGGGTGAGGACCAGCCGTCCGTGGAACGCCGCGGCCGGTTCCACCAGTTCGTCCGCGATCAGGCCCGCCACCTCATGGCGGCCCAAGGTGCTGAGCGTCGAGACGTCGAGCCCTGACTGCAGCCGCGCCTCCAGCATCACCCGCTCCAGTCGCCTGGTGTCCGAATCCAGGGTTTCGCGGCCCGCAGCCGGCGAATAGCCCTGCGCGAGCCGGTTGGCGTAGGCCACAGGGTGCTTGACGTTCCACCAGCGCACGCCGCCCACGTGTGAGTGTGCGCCAGGCCCTATCCCCCACCAGTCGTCGCCCCGCCAGTAGGCCAGGTTGTGCCTGCAGGCCTGGTCCGGGGTCCGGGCCCAATTGCTGACCTCGTACCAGCCCAGCCCGGCTTCGGTGATCAGCTGGTCGGCGAGCTCGTACTTGTCGGCGTGGTCGTCGTCGTCGATTCCCGGGACCTCGCCGCGCCGCATCTGTGCGGCGAGCTTGGTGCCCTCCTCGACGATCAGCGCATAGGCGCTGATGTGGTCGGGCTCGTAGGACAAGGCTGTTTCGAGGGAGTACCGCCAGTCGGCAAGGGATTCACCGGGCGTGCCGTATATCAGGTCCAGGCTGACGGCAAGTCCCGCCTCCCGGGCCCACCGGACCACCTGCGGAACCCGGCTCGGGGTGTGGGTGCGGTCCAGGACCTTCAAGACGTGCGGGACAGCGGATTGCATGCCGAACGACACCCGGGTGAAACCGGCTTCCTTGAGGATGGCGAGGGATTCGGGCGTGACTGAGTCGGGATTGGCCTCCGTGGTGACTTCCGCGTCCTCTTCGATTCCCCACTGGTCGATGGCGGCACGAAGAATCATGGCGAGGTCGCCGGCCGGCAGGAGCGTAGGCGTGCCGCCGCCGAAGAAAACGGTGCTGAGCTTGCGTGCCGGGACGCCTGAACGCTGCAGTACCCGCGCGGCCAGCCCCACTTCCGAGACGGCCGTGCCCGCATAGGCATCCTGGGAAGCTCCGCCGCCGAGTTCCGTGGCCGTGTACGTGTTGAAGTCGCAGTACCCGCAGCGCACGGCACAGAACGGGATGTGGACGTACAAGCCGAAAGCCCGGGCCGCCGCACCGTCCGCTGCCTGAGCAGGCAGCAGGCCGTCCGACGGCGCCGGGTCGCCAAGGGGAAGAACGCTGGGCATCAGCGGGTCCCCCGCTGCGCGGTGGTCACTTCTTCTTGGCCTTGTCCTTTGAATCGTCAGTGGTGAGGGCGGCGATGAACGCTTCCTGCGGAACTTCCACCGTGCCCACCATCTTCATGCGCTTCTTGCCTTCTTTTTGCTTTTCCAGCAGCTTGCGCTTACGGGAGATGTCGCCGCCGTAGCACTTGGCCAGGACGTCCTTGCGGATGGCGCGGATGCTTTCACGGGCGATGATCCTGGAGCCGATGGCCGCCTGGATGGGCACCTCGAACTGCTGCCGCGGGATGAGTTCGCGCAGCTTGCCGGTCATCATCACGCCGTACGCGTACGCCTTGTCCCTGTGCGTGATGGCACTGAACGCGTCCACCTGTTCGCCCTGGAGCATGATGTCGACCTTGACCAGGTCGGCTGCCTGGTCACCGTCGGCCTTCCAGTCCAGAGACCCGTAGCCGCGGGTCTTGGACTTCAGGATGTCGAAGAAGTCGAACACGATCTCGGCCAGCGGGAGGCGGTACCTGATCTCCACCCGGTCCTCGGACAGGTAGTCCATCCCGCCCAGCACGCCGCGGCGGGCCTGGCAGAGTTCCATGATGGCGCCGACGAACTCGTTGGGGGCCAGGATGGTGGCGGACACCATGGGTTCGCGCACCTCCGCGACCTTGCCTGTGGGGTACTCGCTGGGGTTGGTCACCTGGACCACCTTCTTGTCCTCCAGGGTGACCTCGTACTCAACGTTCGGTGCGGTGGAGATGAGTGCCAGGTTGTATTCGCGTTCCAGGCGTTCGCGGGTGATCTCAAGGTGGAGCAGGCCGAGGAATCCGACACGGAAACCGAAACCAAGGGCTGCGGAGGTTTCCGGTTCGTACACCAGGGCTGCGTCGTTGAGCATGAGTTTCTCAAGGGCGTCGCGGAGTACCGGATAGTCGGCCCCGTCCAGCGGATACAGGCCGGAGAACACCATGGGCTTGGCGTCGGCGTAGCCGGGCAGTGACTTTGCGGCCGGCTTGGCCAGGTTGGTGACGGTGTCGCCCACCTTGGACTGGCGCACGTCCTTAACGCCGGTGATGAGGTAACCCACTTCACCGACGCCGAGGCCCTTTGACGGCGTGGGTTCCGGGGAGCTGACCCCGATTTCCAGCAGCTCGTGCGATGCCCTGGTGGACATCATCTGGATGCGCTCACGGGGGTGGAGCATGCCGTCCACGACGCGGACGTAGGTGACGACGCCACGGTAGGTGTCATAGACGGAATCGAAGATCATGGCACGGGCCGGTGCATCCGGGTCGCCCGTCGGGGCGGGGAGGTCGCGGACAATCTTGTCCAAGAGCGCCTCCACACCGACGCCGGTCTTGCCGGACACGCGCAGGACGTCCTCCGGATCGCCGCCGATGAGGTTGGCGAGTTCGGCTGCGTATTTCTCCGGCTGCGCTGCCGGAAGGTCGATCTTGTTCAGCACCGGGATGATGGTGAGGTTGTTCTCCATGGCCAGGTACAGGTTTGCCAGTGTCTGCGCCTCGATACCCTGCGCTGCGTCCACCAGGAGGATTGCCCCCTCGCAGGCGGCCAGCGATCTGGAGACCTCATAGGTGAAGTCCACGTGGCCGGGCGTATCGATCATGTTCAGTGCGTAGCTGACCCCGTCCACTTCCCATGGCATGCGCACGGCCTGGGACTTGATGGTGATGCCCCGCTCACGCTCGATGTCCATCCGGTCCAGGTACTGGGCCTTCATGTCGCGCGCCTGGACAACCCCGGTGGACTGCAGCATCCGGTCAGCCAGCGTGGACTTGCCGTGGTCAATATGCGCGATGATGCAAAAGTTCCGAATAATGGCCGGATCTGTCGCGGCGGGCACCGGTGCGGTGCGGGCCATGGGAGACACGCAGGGTCCTTACTGTTGGCATTGTTCGCAGCCAGCCGGCAGGCAACCCCGAAGGTGCCGGGCGGTATGGCCGCACATCTTGAACTCCCAGTGTCCCACGTCCCGGGCCGCGGCACCGCATCCTGCCGCGCCACAGTGGGGCGTTCCGCCGGCCGCGCAGGGCGATAGGGTTTCAGCATGGCTATCGACCTCCGCTCCGTGGCTAACGCCGTCCGCCGCGGCCTGCGCATGCTGCAGTTGCGAGGCCCCGTCGAGGGTGCTCCCAAGTCCGCCTATCCGGGTGACTTCACCGGCCGGTCTGCCGTGCGGTATGCACCCCGGCCCGACGGCGATCCGGACCCCGGTGAGGTGGTGTGGACCTGGGTCCCTTACGAGGAGGACCACAGCAGGGGCAAGGACCGCCCCGTGCTGCTGGTGGGACATCATGGGACATATCTCCTGGGACTGATGATGACCAGCAGGGACCGGGTGGCGCCGGGTACGGCCTCCGACCTCTACGTGGACCTGGGCTCCGGCGCCTGGGACAAGCAGGGCAGGGCCAGCGAGGTCCGGCTGGACCGGGTCCTGCAGATCAGGCCGGACAGCGTTCGGCGGGAGGGCGCCGTCCTGGACAAGGCGCGTTTTGAGAAAGTTGCCTCCGGACTGCGCCGGCGGCACGGTTGGACATAGGCACCGGAAATGGCCAGTCCCGTCCCTGACCTGCTATTCTTTATTGCTGTGTGTCCGTGCAGGTCGACGGTCACTGATGGTTGGCCGCCATAGGTATCCCCACGCCGCTCAGTCAAGGCCAGCCGGAAAGCCCTCTAGACCATTTCCGCATTACAAAGAGAGTTCACACGTGGCGAATATCAAGTCCCAGAAGAAGCGCATCCTGACCAACGAGAAGGCCCGCCTGCGCAACAACGCAGTCAAGTCTGAGCTGAAGACGGCCATCCGCGCCGTCAACACCGCCGTTGAGTCCGCTGACAAGGAAGCTGCTACTACTGCGCTCGTTTCTGCCAGCCGTAAGCTGGACAAGGCTGTCAGCAAGGGTGTTCTGCACAAGAACAACGCAGCGAACCGCAAGTCGGCGATCTCCAAGAAGGTCAACGCACTCTAAGGTTTCCAGTTCCCGCGAACTGATGGTGTGGCCGGTACCGGAAGGTGCCGGCCACACGCGTTTAAGCGGCGGCCTGCCAGGCAGCGGGCACAGTGGTACGCAGCCGACCCTGGACGCCGGCAGCAGGATGCCCCGGGCGCCTCGCCGGCAGTCGCGTCTGCCGGCGTTACCTGCCCTGGACCGACATGGCGATCACCGTCACGGCATGTTCGACGGCGTAAACCGGATCCCGTGACAGGCCCTTCACTTGGGCGTCAGCCTCTGCCGTGGCCTGGATGGAGCGCACCAGGCCCTCGGGGGTCCAGCGGCGGACGTCCCGCTGGGCCTGTTCAACCAGCCAGGGCTGCATTCCGAGTTCCGCCGCAATCTGGGCGGACGATCCTGATGCGCCGGCCACCCGCGCCACCGTCCGCAGCTTTGCGGCGAGGGCGGCAACCAGGGGTACCGGATCCGCGCCCGTGGCAAGGGCGTGGCGGAGGGTGGACAGCGCCAGCGGCGCGTTTCCCGCCATGGCGGCGTCCGCCACCTTGAAGGCCGTGGCTTCGATGCGCCCTCCGTAGTACCGGTCCACAGTCTCGGACGTGACGGTAGTGGTGGCGTCAGCGATCAGCTGGCTGCAGGCGGCAGCGAGTTCGGACAGGTCTGCACCCACGGCGTTCACCAGGGCCTGGACGGCGTCCTGGTTGATCCGGCGTCCGGCCGCCTTGAATTCCGAGGTGACGAAAGAGATTTTGTCAGCGTCCTTCTTCAAGGGCTGGCAGTCAACGACTGGCCAGCCGCCCTTCTTGACGGCGTCGAGCAGCTTTTTTCCGCGGGCGCCGCCGGCGTGTCGAAGCACGACGACGGCATCCGGCTCGGGGTGCTGCACGTAAGCCAGCGCGTCGGCCAGGAAGGCTTCGTTCATGGCTTCCACAGATTCGACTTCAATGAGTTTGCTCTCGCCGAACAGCGAGGGGCTGACCTGCATGGTCAGGGCCCCCGGCTCATAACCGGCGGCGTTGATGCGGCTGAGTTCGACGTCCGGCGCCGCCGTCCGGACTTGCGCCCGGACCCTGTCCATGGCCCGGATGCCAAGGTATTCCTCCGGCCCGGTGACCAGCACGATCTGCGCCGGGGTCACGTCCCGCCAGGAGGCAGCGTTCGACGCCGGAGAGCGGGTTTCACGCTTTTGCGCAGCGGCCATCGAAGGTCCCTTCCGGAGGTTTTGGTGCAGTATCCCAGCCTGCCATGTCCGCGCCCGGGCTCCAAGCTGCCCGCAGCGCGGACCCGATGCATCCGGATCTCGAGCAGTTCGATCAATGCTTCAGTCCCCGTGTGCGCCTCCTGGATCCGACGGAGGAGGTGCCTTGGCCGGGCAGTCGCCCACACCACGGCGAACGTGAGGACTGACAGCAGCAGCATGGAGAGCAGGCCGAGTACCCCTTCCGGCCATGGCAAAGCGGACCCGGGCAGCTGCGCCGCGAACCTCGCCGTGGCGGCAACCGCTGAACTGAAGGCTCCCGCCACGGCAATCAGGACCGTGGCGGCGCAAGGAATGAGGGCCAACAGGGGCACTGCGGCGGTCCCCAGCAGGGTCACAGGCGCAACCAGGGGCGCGGCCACCACGTTGGCCGGCAGGGCATATGTGGCGAACTGTGGCTGCAACAGGACGATGACGGGCCCGCACAGCAGCTGGGCGGACAGCGGGACGGCTACCGAAGCGGCCAGCCACCTCGGCACCACCACGGGAATCCAGTCGATAATCGGCCGGCCCAGGAGGATGATGCCCAGCGTAGCCAGCACTGATAGAAGAAAGCCGAAACTGGTGCCAAGTGCTGGATCTGACAGCAGGAGACCGATAACGGCCAGGCAGAGGAAGCTCAGCCCACGTCCCGAGCGTCCCCCGGCGAGGCTTGCAACCCCGATGGCTCCCATCAGGGCCGCACGCAGGACGCTGGCATCCGGACCCACAAGGACCACGAACAGCGCCAGCCCGGCAAGGGCCACTCCCGCAGCGGGCGCACGGGGCAACCGGAACCGCCGGCACAACACCAGCAAAGCCCCCAGCACCAGGCTGCAGTTTGCCCCGCTCACCGCGGTCAGGTGTGTCATGCCCACCGCTTTCATGGCGTTCCCCAATCCCTGGTCCAGGGCGCTGGTGTCTCCGGTGACCATTCCCGGCAGGAGACCGCGGGCGTCCGGCTCCAGGAAGGACGCAGCCGATACGAACCGGTCCCGAAGCTCCCGTGCAGCCTCCTGCAGGACTGGACCGGCCGTTGTCCGTGCGGGCGCAGTGGAGGCCGCGAGGCTTCCCGCTTCCGTGTGTCCCGGTTCGGCCGGCCGCAACGTGCCGGCCGCGCGCACCGTTTGTCCCGGGACCAACGAGCCCCAGTCCTGTCCGCCCATGACAACCAGCGGGGCATGCGTGCGAACTCGCGCCCCGCCGGTCGAGACTTCCTGGGTCACCACTGGCACCGACCATCGTTCCGCCGCTCCCCCTGGTCCCGTCACCGCCCGTGGACTTCCGGCTACCTCCACGATGGCCACGACCGACCTGCCTGCTGCGATCGCCTCTGCCAGGGGTCCGTCGAAGCGCTGAGCTGAGCCCGCCGCCGACTGCGCGGCAGCGGCAGCGGCAAGCATCAGGGAGACCCCGACAGCAGCCATGAAACTCCTGGCCCGGGCCTTCCGGCCTGGTGTGGCCCGCGGCCCTTGGACGGGTTCACGTGTTCCCCGGCGGCTGCCTCTGGCGGCGCCGGAAATGAACGCTGCCGCGGCGGCCGCCAAGACGGCGCACAGCAATCCCAGGGACGGAGGCGGCAACCAGATCCCGGCCACGGCGCCTCCCCACACCAGTGCTGCCGGAAGGGCGAGACGGAGATCGGTGCGGCGCCGGGGCGCAGTAACAGGAGAATCCGCCGCTGCCGGGGCGTCCGGCGCTTCCGCCGCGTGCTTGCGCACAAAGCCGGCGCACCATATCAGGCAGCCCTGGAGGAGCCGGCGTTGACGTGAACCAAGCGGAACCGTTCGTGAGTGTCCCGCGGTTCTTGAGGGTACCGGACCCTGCCCGTTCCCTGGCCGCCCGGGTGCTTCTCCCCGGACCGCTGACTCCACGAATTTGCTCCATGAGTTCTGCTGCGGGCCCCGGGCATGGCGGTCCTGCTCAGGCAATCCAGGCCCGGTGTCACCACCACGCGGCGCCATCTCAGACCGTCACCAGGGGCAGCAGGGACTCAAGCATCTTGGGCCCGACGCCATCCACCGCGTCCAGTTCCTCAACACTCTTGAAGGGGCCATGGTCTTTTCGCCAGTCGACGATCCGCTGCGCGAGCACGGGGCCGACCTTGGGAAGGGTGTCCAGTTCCGCCACACTTGCGGTGTTGAGGTTGATCTTCCCGCTTGGCTGGCCTGATCCGGCAACCGGACCGGCGGTGTCCGGGCCACCAGCGCTTCCTGTCCCTTGGGCGGACGGAAGCGGCTCCCCCACCTTCGGGACCTGGATCTTCTGTCCATCTTCCAGGACAAGTGCGAGATTGAGCCGGTCCACGTCAGCATCGGCTGCAGGACCGCCCGCTGCAACAATGGCGTCGTCAACGCGGCTGCCCTGCCGCAAACGGATGACCCCGGGGCTGCCCACGGCCCCGGTCACATGCACCACCACCTGGCCGCCGCCGGACACGGGCTCCCCCTGGGCCTGGCCGGAATCCGCTGGCGAGTCCGGGCGGCCCTCTGCTGCACCGGCAACCGGGTCCTTGGAGGACGCATGGATGCCACCGGAAATGCCTGTGCCGCCCAGTGGCAGGATTTCGGGGGCGCCGGCCCCCGCCTGCCACCAGAACCAGGCTCCGGCAGCCAACGCCAGCGCGGTGAGCAGC
Organism: Arthrobacter sp. 135MFCol5.1; assembly: GCF_000374865.1. Taxonomy (GTDB): domain Bacteria; phylum Actinomycetota; class Actinomycetes; order Actinomycetales; family Micrococcaceae; genus Arthrobacter. The sequence continues at coordinate 252,595 of NZ_KB895454.1, forward strand.
GCGGCAACGCGCAGTCCCATCCGCCACCGGAGTCGCAGGCCCGCATCTTTCCTGCCATCCGCGGCGGCCCCCATGCCGGCCTCGTCCGGTTGTCCCGGGCCATGGTACTCAAAGCCACCCGGGCCCGGACCGTCCAGCAGGAGGCCCGGGCGTCCCCCGCCCAGCGTGGACTGGAGCCGGTCCCTCGCATGCCGCGCCTGCTGACCTGCTGCTCCAGCATCCCGGCGTGACATAGCTCCACCCTAGGTAGCCCTGCCACCGGTCGACAGGCAGCGAGGCTCCTATGTGGAAAGGCTGGCGCCGCCGGTTCCCCTGCCGACGATGACGGCAAGCACTCCGAGCCCGGCGTGGGCCGCAAGGACAGCGGGCAGGGCGCTGATCTGGGCAGGAGGGCAGTCGGGCAAAGCCGCTGCCAGCCTGGCAGCCAGGCCGTCCGCTTCCGCCTGGTTTCCAAAGTGGTGTACGGCCAGGCGCACGGTTTCTCCCGGGCGGGGCACCGCTTCTGCCGCAACGATCTCTTCCAGCCGGGCCACGGCTCGCGCCGCGGAACGCACGCGTTCCAGCGGAACGATCCTGCCGCCGTCGACCGCCAGGATGGGTTTGATGGCGAGCATGGTGCCCACCAGCGACGCTGCGGCGCCGATCCGGCCGCCGCGGCGCAACTGTTCCAGGCTGGGAACGTAGAAGTAGACCCTGGTCCGGGTTGCCTGGGCGTGGGCGGCCGCGGCGACGTCGGCGCAGCCTGCACCGGCTGCCGCGGCTGCGACTGCAGCTTGGACGGCCATTCCCTGGGCCATGCCGACAGTTTCCGTGTCCACCACCTCGACCGGGATTCCAACCCGTGCCGCAGCGAGCCTTGCGGCGTCCGCCGTACCGGAGAGTTCACCGGAGATGTGGACTGACACCACCGCCTCGAAGCCGCGCTGCTGGGCCGCGCGGTACGCCTGCTCGAACTGCCCGGGTGAAGGCCGGGACGTTTTGACGGCGGTTCCCGAAGCGAGGGCCACGGCGATGGTTTCCAGGATGTCGTCTTCGCCTTCGCCATAGATCTCCGCGCCCACCATGACGGGCATCGGCACTACGGTGAGGATTCCGTCGTGCGGAAGCCCCGCCAGATAGCTGGCCGGCAGGGCGGCTGCAGAGTCTGTGACGACGGCGGTGCGGACCGCGGCGCCGGGGCCCTGCCGCGTGGTCCCCGGACGGGCAGAGGGCCTGAGCGCCGAGAGCCGGGACCGTACCCATGGCCAGGCGGCGGCGTTACTGTCAGGCAAGGGGCCTCCTGGATACGGTGTCCGGCTCAGGCGGCACCGACCGCCGGAAAATATCCGACGGCCGGTGGATACTGCGGGTGCAGCGGTCAGGCCGGAACGATGTTGACCAGCTTAGGCGCACGGACAATCACAGTCCGGATGCCGCGGCCGTCGAGGGCACGCTGGACATTTTCGGAGGCCAGGGCCAGCTCACGCAACTGGTCCTCGGAAACGTCCGGAGACACCTCCAGGCGGTCGCGCACCTTGCCCTGCACCTGGACAACGGCGGTGACCGTGTCCTGGACCAGGAGGGCGGGATCGTGTGCCGGCCAGCCCGCATTGGCCACCGATGCCGGGTGGCCCAGCAGGTTCCACATGTCCTCGGCCGTGTACGGGGCGAACAGGCTGAGGATCACGGCTACAGCCTCTGCGGCCTCCCGGACGGCCGGGTCCGCGGCGCCGGCCCCGGAATCGATGGTCTTGCGGGTGGCGTTGACCAGTTCCATCAGCTTGGCCACCACCACGTTGAACTTGTTGGCATCCAGCAGTTCGGCGGCGTCGGCAATGGTGCGGTGCGTTACCGAACGCAGGGCACGGTCACCGGCTGCGGCGTCCACCCCGGGGTCGCTGGCAACATCCTGTGCGAGGCGCCAGGCGCGGGCCAGGAACTTGGCCGAACCCGACGGCGACACGTCGGCCCAGTCCACATCGTCCTCGGGCGGGGAGGCGAACACCATGGTCAGGCGGACGGCGTCCACACCGTACTTGTCCAGCTGTTCACCGAGGTCCACACCGTTGCCCAAGGACTTGCTCATGGCCTTGCCGCCGTTGAGCACCTGCCCCTGGTTGAGGAGGGCACTGAACGGTTCGTCGGCGTCGATCATGCCCAGATCGTGGATGACCTTGGTGAAGAACCGGGCATACAACAGGTGCAGGATGGCGTGCTCCACGCCGCCGACGTACTGGCCAACAGGCATCCAGTCGTTGATCTTCTGCGGGTCGAAGGGGCCCTCGGTGAACTGGGGGGAGACGAAGCGCAGGAAGTACCAGGACGAGTCCACGAAAGTGTCCATGGTGTCCGTGTCGCGCTTTGCCGGGCCGTGGCAGGAGGGGCACTCGACATTGACCCACGCTTCGGCAGCCGCCAGCGGGGACGTGCCCTTCGGCGACAGGTCCTCGCCACGGAGGTCGGACGGCAGCGTCACCGGCAGCTGCTCGTCCGGAACGGGCACTTCCCCGCAGGACGGGCAGTGGATGATGGGGATCGGGGTGCCCCAGAACCGCTGGCGGCTCAGCAGCCAGTCGCGGAGCCGGAAGTTGACGAACTTCTCGCCAGTGCCCTGCTCTTCGAGGATCTTGATTGCGGCCGGGATGGCCTCGGCCTTGGGCAGCCCGTCCAGGGCCCCGGAATTGATCAGGGTGCCCTCGCCGGCAGTCGCCGTGCCGGACACGGCCGGATCCTCCTCGCCGGTGTCCAGGACCGCCCGGACAGGCAGGTCAAAGGTCTTGGCGAAGTCCAGGTCGCGCTGGTCGTGGGCGGGCACGGCCATGATCGCGCCGGTGCCGTAGTCGGCCAGGACGTAGTCTGCGGCCCAGACCGGGAGTTTCTCCCCGTTCAGCGGGTTGATGGCGTACCGGCCGGTGAAGACACCGGTTTTCTCCCGTTCCGTTGACTGCCGTTCTATTTCCGAAAGGGCCTTGACCTTCTCCCGGTAGTCCTCCAGGGCGGCGGCGTGTTCGTCGGTGACGAGTTCGACGGCGAGCGGCGCGTCAGCGGCCACCACGAAGAACGTTGCCCCGTACAGCGTGTCCGGACGGGTGGTGAAGACCGTGACGTCCTTGGCGGGCTTGCCGCCGTCGGCCTCGATCACGAAGGTGACGTGGGCGCCCTCGGACCGGCCGATCCAGTTCTTCTGCATGGCCAGCACGCGCTCGGGCCAGTGCCCGCGGAGCTCGTCCATGTCGTCCAGCAGCCGGTCGGCGTAGTCGGTGATCTTGAAGTACCACTGGTTGAGGGACTTCTTGGTGACGGTGGTGCCGCAGCGCTCGCAGGCACCGTTGACCACCTGTTCGTTGGCCAGCACGGTCTGGTCCTTGGGGCACCAGTTGACCGGCGAGTCCTTGCGGTAGGCCAGGCCGCGCTCGTAGAAGCGCTTGAACAGCCACTGCGTCCAGCGGTAATACTCGGGGTCGGACGTATGCAGGCGGCGCGACCAGTCGGCGGAGATCGCGTACCGCTTGAATGAGGCTGCCTGGGTGTCGATGTTGGCGTACGTCCACTCACTGGGGTGGGCGTTGCGCTTGATGGCTGCGTTTTCCGCGGGCAGGCCGAACGAGTCCCACCCGATCGGGTGCAGGACGTCGTAGCCCTTTTGGCGGAGGTAGCGGGCCACCACATCGCCCATGGCGAACGCTTCGGCGTGACCCATGTGCAGGTCGCCCGAGGGGTACGGGAACATGTCAAGCACGTAGCGGCGTTCCCGGGACCCGTCGTCCACCGGGGTGAAGACCTTGAGGTCCTCCCACACCTGGGGCCATTTGGCCTCCATGGCGGTGAAACTGTAGGTGCCCTCTTCGGGCCCTGCCGATACTGTTGCTGTTCCGGTCTCTGTCTCCGGCTGAACGCCCACTGCTGGCCTCTTCTATTCTTTTCGATCTTGTCCGATCAGGACGGGTCGCGCCTGATCCTTCGGTCCCCTGCTCCGGGCCCGCACTTCGTCCCGGACACACAAAAGCCCCTCACACGGAGGGGCTGCCGCTCGACAATCCGGGAGTCTGGCCGGGATGCCGGGCGGCTAGCTAAGAAGGAGGATCGCACGCATACCACCACTTTAGCGCACGGCTTGCCAGCGTTACGTAAGTCGCCACGAGCGGCTGAATCGGCCGGCCCGGAAATGCCGAACTGTTGAGGGGGCCCGGGAGCGGCTTCGGGCGTCCGCGAAGCGGGCGGGGCCCCCTCAACAGTGAAGGCATCGGCTCGTCGGCCTACTTCACGTCCTCGTCGACCCAGTCCATGGACTTGGTCACGGCCTTCTTCCAGAGGCGCAGCTGGCGCTCCTGCTCCGCCTTGTCCATTTGCGGCTCCCACCGCTTGTCCTCGGACCAGTTGGCGGACAGTTCGCCCAGGTCCTTCCAGAAGCCCACGGCAAGGCCGGCCGCGTAGGCGGCGCCCAGCGCCGTGGTTTCCACGACCTTGGGCCGGATCACCGGAACGCCCAGGATGTCGGCCTGGAACTGCATGAGGGCATCGTTGGCGACCATGCCGCCGTCGACCTTCAGCTCGCTCAGCGGAACGCCGGAGTCCGCGTTGACGGCGTCCAGCACCTCGCGGGTCTGGAACGCGGTGGCTTCCAGGGCCGCACGGGCGATGTGGTTCTTGTTGACGAAGCGGGTCAGGCCGACGATCGCGCCACGGGCATCCGAGCGCCAGTAGGGAGCGAAGAGACCGGAAAACGCGGGGACGATGTACACGCCGCCGTTGTCCTTTACGGCCGCGGCCAGGGTCTCCACCTCCGGCGCGCTGCTGATCATGCCCAAGTTGTCCCGCAGCCACTGGATGAGGGAACCCGTGACGGCGATGGATCCTTCAAGGGCGTAGTGCGGCTTGGCGTCGCCGAGCTTATAGCCAACGGTAGTCAGAAGCCCGTTCTTGGAATGGACGATCTCCTCGCCGGTGTTGAAGATCAGGAAGCAGCCGGTGCCGTAGGTGTTCTTGGCTTCGCCGGTGTCGAAGGCTGCCTGCCCGAAGGTTGCCGCCTGCTGGTCGCCCAGGATCCCTGCTACCGGTGTCTCGCGGAGCAGCTGGGATCCGTGGACCTCGCCGTAGACCTCGGAGGAGGACTTGATTTCCGGCATCATGCTGCGCGGCACGCCGAAGATGCCAAGGATTTCGTCATCCCACTGGAGGGTGTCAAGGTCCATGAACAGCGTGCGGGACGCGTTGGTGACATCGGTGACGTGAACGCCGCCGTCCACGCCGCCTGTCAGGTTCCACAGGACCCAGGCGTCGGTGTTGCCGAACACCAGGTCCCCGGCCTCTGCCTTTTCGCGGGCGCCGTCGACGTTGTCCAGGATCCATTTGATCTTGGTCCCGGAGAAGTAGGTTGCCAGCGGGAGCCCCACTTTTTGCTTGAACCGGTCTCCGCCGCCGTCGTTGGACAGTTCATCGACGATGTCCTGGGTCCGGGTGTCCTGCCACACGATGGCGTTGTAGACCGGCTTGCCGGTGGTCTTGTCCCACACCACGGCGGTTTCGCGCTGGTTGGTGATGCCGACGGCGGCAATATCGTGCCGTGTCAGGTTCGCCTTGGAAAGCGCGGAGCCGATGACCTCACGGGTGTTGTTCCAGATTTCCGTGGCGTCGTGCTCCACCCAGCCGGCTTGCGGGAAGATCTGTTCGTGTTCCATCTGGCCGGAGGAGACAATGGCGCCGCTGTGGTCGAAGATGATGGCGCGGGTGCTGGTGGTGCCCTGGTCGATAGCGATTACGTACTGGTTCATGATGACGTCCTTGTCCGGTTTGTTGATCTGTCGTGTGGGTTCAGGATGCTGCTGTGACGATGATGGGGACAACGCGGGCCACGAGGCCACCGAGTGCGCCGCCGATCAAGGGTCCGACGACGGGCACCCAGGAGTAGGCCCAGTCGCTGGAGCCCTTGCCCTTGATGGGAAGCAATGCGTGGGCGATGCGGGGTCCAAGGTCCCTGGCAGGGTTGATGGCGTAGCCCGTCGGGCCGCCGAGGGAAACACCGATGCCTACCACGAGCAGGGCAACGGCGAGCGGGCCGAGCCCGGAGGGGGTTCCGCCGAGGGTCAGGATGACCAGCACCAGCACGAAGGTGCCAATGACCTCGGTAATGACGTTCCAGGGCGTGGACCGGATGGCCGGCCCGGTGGAAAACACGCCGAGCTTGCCGGCGGGCTCAGGTTCGTCGTCGAAGTGCTGCTTGTATGCCAGCCAGCAGACCACGGCGCCGAGGAACGCGCCCAGCATTTCGCCGCCAAAGTAGGTCAGGGTGGAGGCGAAATCCACGGTGACTCCCGGGGCGTACTCGGCTTTGCCGTTAAGCAACAGGCCGAGCGTGACGGCGGGATTCAGGTGCGCGCCCGACTTGGCGGCAACGAAGACACCCGCGAAGACGGCTATTCCCCACCCCCATGTGACCATGAGGAACCCGCCGTTGTTGCCTTTTGTTCCCCGCAAAGCCACGTTGGCAACGACGCCGCAACCCAAGAGGGTCAGCATGCCGGTACCAAAGACTTCGGAGAGGAAAACTATTCCTAGAGACATCTTTGACTCCTTCTGTTTTTAGTTGTCGGCCCTCCGCGGGTGGAGGGCCGTTGGGCCGGGGTAACTCGCTCCCCCGGCCCCGCCCGGCCTCAGGAGACCAGGCTGTGCGTTTCCACCCGGTGGAAACGCTGCAGCACGTCCTGGGCGTGCTTGATCTCTGCGGTGCGAGTCGCAGCGTCCCAATTGAGCGGTCCGGAGAGCACCTCGGCGAGCTCGTTGAGCAGCTCGCCGGTGACGAGTCCCCGGAAGGCCAGGGAGGTGCGCCGGATCAGGACATCCACCAGATGGCCCACTTGTTCGTGTGCCGCCATGTATTCCAGTTCCCGGACGCTGAGCTCACGGGTGGAACGCAGCGCCTGGTCAGGGGCGGCGTCGAGGTACCCGATCACTTCTTCGGCCCGCGTTCCGTAGCGGGTCAGCAGGCCCGCCGTGCGGTCCGCGTCCCGGCCGGCCGACATGTGCGCCTTGATCCACTGCTGGACGCCGTTATCGTCAGCGGGGAATCCGGCACCGCCGCCGATGGGCATCTGCGCGGTTGAAACCTTGCGCTGCATGCCGAGTTCGGCGAGGACGTCGTTGGCGAGGTGCTCTGCGAGGGCGCGGAACGTTGTCCACTTGCCGCCTACCAGGCTCAGGACGACGGCGGAGCCCGCGTCCTGTCCGGAGGTGCGGCGTTCGATGCGGTAGTCGCGGGAGACGAAGCCGGGCTGGGTGGCGTCATGGCGTGGCAGGGGGCGGACCCCGGAGAACGTATACACGATGTGTTCAGGAGTCACGTCGACGGACGGGAAAACGTGCCCGATCAGGTCGAAGAAGTACGCAATCTCGTCGTCGGTGCAGACGGCGTCCTCGGACATGTCGGCGTCGACGTCGGTGGTACCCACCAGGACCCGGTCACCCATCGGGTAGATCAGGACGATCCGGCCGTCAGTGTGCTCAAAGAAGATTTCGCGGCCCCGGCACGCGGCAAGGAGGCCCGGGTGGTCAAGCACGATGTGCGAGCCCTTGGTGCCGCCCATGAAGGATGACGCGGCACCCATGGCTCCGTTGGTGAGGTCCACCCACGCGCCGGTGGTGTTTACGATGACGTCCGCCGTGAAATCGAACTCCTCGCCGGTGAGTTCGTCACGGAGCCGGACGGTGCTGCCCCGCCCGGTCCCCGGGTTGGGTGCCGGAGACATGGACTGCAGGGACAGGTAGTTGCTGGCACGCGCCGTGTTGCCCTGTGCGTTGTGGGCCTGCTCCGTCCCCGCGGGGCGGCCGGCCTTCACGCCGTCCTGCAGGACGTCGAGGGTGAGCCGCTCCGGGTTGTGCACGGAGGCATCAAAGTAGGTGGCAGTGTATTTGACGTCCGGACGGAGGGCAGGCAACTCCTTGAGGGCGGACTTGTGCGTGCGGAACTGGTGCCGCGGCACGGTGCCACCGTCGCGGGAGAACGAATCGTAGAGGCTCAGCCCGACTTTGATAAGGAACGCACCGCGCTCCTTCGGCTTGCCCTGCTGCTTGTGGGTCAGGAAGCGCATAGGCGCGGACAGGATGCCCGAGAACGTGCTGAAGATGGGAATGGTGGTCTGCAGCGGCTTGACGTAATGCGGCGCGATCTTCAGCAGCCGGTTGCGTTCCACCACGGATTCGCGCACCAGGCGGAACTCGCCGTTTTCGAGGTAGCGGATCCCGCCGTGGATCATGTGCGAGGATGCGCCGCTGGCCCCCTGGCAGTAATCTCCGCGTTCCACGAGCGCGACGTCGACGCCCTGCAAAGCCAGGTCGCGGAACGTACCTACCCCGTTAATGCCGCCGCCCACCACGAGTACTTTGGCGTGCGGCCTGCGCCGGAGGCTGTGTACCGATGAGCGTTCGGCTCCGGCCCGGGGCGCGCCGGCAGACAGTTGGACAGTTGGTTCCTTGGGTCCCAAAACAAACTCCCTTGGGGCTTTGAGTGATGCGGCTGCCACCTTGGCGTGCCGCCGTTCTGCTCTATTCTTTGGAGATATGGAAAATGGAGTCAAGCACTATGCACAAACGTGCAGATGGGAAATGAGATGACTCTCTCCAGGGACGCAGATGCCCTCCGAGCTGCACAAATGTACTATCTGCAGGACCTCACCATGGATGCGATCGCACGCGAACTGCGTACCTCCCGGTCCACCGTTTCACGCCTCCTGTCCGCCGCCAGGGAATCGGGGCTGGTGCAGATCCAGATCCGCAATCCGCTCGATACCGGCCCGGAGTTGGAAGGCATGATCCGGCGCAGGTACAACCTTGACGTGCACGTTGTACCGGTCCTGGGGACGCTCAACGAAGCCGAAACCCTGGACCGCGTGGCCATGCAGGCCGCACGCACCATCGGTCCCCTGGTGGACTCCAATGCCATCATCGGCGTTGCCTGGGGATCCACCCTCAGCGCGGTCAGCCGGCACCTCACCCGGAAGATCACCCACGACAGCGTTATCGTCCAGCTCAACGGCGCAGGAAACATGCACACCACGGGCATTACCTACGCCAGCGACATCATGCGAAGGTTTGGCAGCGCCTACGGCGCACGGGTGGAGCAGTTTCCCGTCCCGGCATTCTTCGACCACGCCGCCACCAAGACGGCCATGTGGAATGAACGCAGCGTGCAGCGCGTCCTGGAACTCCAGGCCAAGATGAGCATTGCCATCTTCGGTGTCGGTTCGGTGCACGCCGACTACCCCAGCCACGTCTACGCGGGCGGATACCTCGACGAGGAGGACCTGAACGCGCTGGCCAACTCGGACGTGGTGGGCGACGTAGCCACCGTGTTCTTCCGGGCCGACGGTTCCTCCAACGGGATCGTCCTGAACGAACGCTCCACCGGGCCGGCACTTGCCCAGTTGCGCCAGGTGCGCCGGAGGATCTGCGTGGTCTCAGGTGTCTCCAAGATCAACGGCCTCCGCGGGGCCTTGGCCGCGAGGCTGGCCACGGACCTGATCCTGGACGAAGCCACCGCCCGCCGGCTGGTCGATTACGAGGGCCTGACAAGCTGAAGTGGGTAGAGTCGTTTCCATGAGAACCTCACCCCGGCTCAGCCTGAACAACGGCGTGCTGATCGACCAGCTTGGCTTTGGGCTGTATAAGGTGCCGGCGGCGGACGCAGAAGGCCTGGTGGCCACGGCGCTCGCGGCAGGCTACCGCCACTTCGACACCGCGGCCATGTACGGAAACGAGACCGGCGTCGCGCGCGGCATCAGTTCCCAGCTTGGCGACGGAACCGGAAGCGGCGGGTCCGGGGAGCTGTCCCCTTCCCTGACCCGGGAGGACGTTTTCATCACCACCAAGGTATGGAACGACCATCACGGCTACGACTCCACGCTGCGTGCCTTCGACGACTCCATGGTCAACCTGGGACTGGACTACGTGGACATGTACCTGATCCATTGGCCATGCCCGCGGCGCGGGCTGTTCCCGGAAACGTACCGCGCACTGGAGACCCTCTACCGCGAAGGCCGCGTCCGCGCCATCGGCGTCAGCAACTTCCAGCCCGCCCACCTTGACCGGCTCCTGCAAAGCGCCGAAGTGGTTCCTGCCGTGAACCAGATCGAACTGCACCCCTGGCTGCAGCAGGAAGAACTGCGCAGCAAGCACGCTGACCTGGGTATCCGGACCGAAGCATGGAGCCCGCTGGGCCGCGGCCAGGTGCTTGCGGATGCGGTCATCGAAGCCTGCGCCGCCGAGCACGGCAGGACCCCGGCGCAGGTAATCCTGCGCTGGCACATGCAGCTGGGCAACATTGCCATCCCCAAGGCAAGTTCGGAGGCCCGCATCCGGGAGAACCTGGACGTCTTCGGGTTCGAGCTATCCGAACGGGACCTGGCCGCGATTACTGCGTTGGACCGCGGGCAGCGCACCGGTTCGCATCCGGACAACGTCAACTAGGCGCGGGCATGGATACCGTGAACCCGGGGACCTCCACTGCGCCGGCATACGTGAGTGCCGCACTGGCAGCGCGGACTTCGGCCGGCACCGTAACCCTCGACGGCGGCAGCGTGGCGTTCTGGACCTACGAGCCGCTGGAGGAAACACCGGAAACCCGCACCATCCTGGTGATCCACGGTTTCCGGGGCGACCATCACGGGCTCCTGCGCGTCGCGGACCAATTGCCGGACATGCGCATCATCATGCCCGACCTGCCGGGCTTTGGCAGGTCCGACGCCTTCGGGCAGGACGAGCATTCGGTGGAACGCTACGGACAGTTTGTCAGCGACTTCATGGCGGCCCGCGGGCTGGGACCGGACACCGTCCTGCTGGGCCACTCTTTCGGTTCGATCGTGGCAGCGCACTTTGTGGCCGGCCACCCCGGCGCAGTCCGTCCCCTGATCCTCATCAACCCCATTGCTGCCCCGGCGCTGGAGGGGCCCAAAGGCGTGATGACGCGGCTGGCAGTCCTGTACTACCGGCTGGCGGCAAGGCTCCCCCGCAAACCGGGGCTGGCCCTGTTGCGCAACCGGCTGATTGTGCGCGTCATGAGCGAGACCATGGCCAAGACACGCGACAAGGAACTGCGGGCATTCATCCACGGCCAGCACCACGCGTACTTCAGTTCCTTCGCCGACCGCGACAGCCTGCTGGAGTCCTTCACGGCGTCGGTCAGCAACCACGTGGCCCAGGTGGCCGGCCGGCTGGAGCTCCCCGTGCTGCTGGTGGCCGGCGAAAGGGACGAAATAGCCACGCTTCCCAGCCAGCAGCGCCTCCTGGCACTGCTGCCGGACGGGGAGCTGAAGGTGATTCCCGGCGTCGGACACCTGATCCATTACGAAACGCCGGAGCCCGCCGCCCGCCACATCCGCAGCTTCCTGAAGGATCATCCCGCGTGAAGATAGTTATCGACGCCCGCTTTACCCGCACCGACCACCATGACGGCATCAGCCGCTACGGGGCCAGCCTGATCGCCGCCACGGCGAAAATCGCAGACGTCTCCATGCTGGTCTCCGACGTCCGCCAGCTCGCCCTCCTGCCGGATGTTCCGTACACGCTGATCAACAGTCCGCTCTCACCGCTGGAGCTGTTCGTGGCCCGCAAGGTCAACGGCCTCGGCGCCGATGTGGTGGTGTGCCCCATGCAGACCATGGGCACCTGGGGCAGGAAGTACGGCCTGATCCTGACGCTGCACGACCTCATCTACTACGAGCACCCCGCTCCCCCGGGATTCCTGCCGGCCCCGGTCAGGCTGCTCTGGCGCCTCTACCACAAGGCGTTCTGGCCCCAGCGGCTGCTGCTGAACCGGGCCGACACGGTGGCCACCATCAGCCGGACCACGGAGGCGCTCATCGCCAAGTACCGCCTGACCCGCCGGCCGGTGCGCATCATCGCCAACGCCCCCCAGCCGGCCCAGGTCCACCGCACCCCGGGTGACGGCGCGGACAAGACGCTCATCTACATGGGCTCGTTCATGCCCTACAAGAATGTGGAAACCATGGTGGCCGGCATGTCCGGGCTGCCCGGCTACACCCTGCACCTGCTGAGCCGGATCAGTCCACAACGGCGCGCGGAACTCGAAGGCCTGGTGCCGGCGGGCGCCGCCGTGGTGTTCCACAACGGCGTCACCGACGAGGAGTATGACGGGCTGCTGCGGCGGGCCACCGCACTGGTAAGCCTGTCCAGGGCCGAGGGCTACGGGCTCCCCCTGGTGGAAGCCATGGCTGTGGGGACGCCGGTGATCGCCAGCGACATCCCGATCTTCCGCGAGGTGGGCGCGGACGCAGCCCTGTACGTGGACCCGGGCTCCCCCGAACAGTTCGCGCACGCGGTGGCGCAGTTGCAGGATGACGGGCATTGGCAGGACATGTCCCGGCGTTCCGTGGCGCGGGCCGCCGAATTCAGCTGGGACGAATCGGCGAGGCAACTGGTGGATGCGGCACACGAAGTGGTGGCGAACAGGCGGCGCTGAGCGCGTCTCCAGTCCGGTGACGCAGGCGAGGCAACAAGCACCGTGCTGCCAACCCGTTACAGGACGTCCACGCCGTCCAGGCGCAACTGTACCGGCTCCACGGTCCGCTTGGCGGCCGCGGCTGCCCGGGTGGCCCGCAGGACACGGACGACGGCGGCCGCCTGGCCATACGGGAAGAACAGCAGGGTCCGGACGTCCTCGGCCGAGCGCCTCCCGGACGGCGGAGCGGTCAGCACCAGCGGCGCCGGGCCTGCGGTGCGCACCGTTATTCCGGCGCTGCCGAGCCCGGCCTCCACGGCGGCCGTGAAGTGTTCGACGGCGGGTCGCGGCCCGGTGACGGATGCGATCCGGACCGCCGGGGGCAACTGGAGTTCCACCCTCAGGGCCAGCTCCCGCTGGGCATAGCCGGCAGGATCCCAACGGAGCAGGGCGCCTGTGGCAGCGGTGTCCGTGGCCGTCACCACCACCAGTCCGCCGTCCGGGGCAGGGCGCACCAGTGCCGCGGCGTTCAGCCACCGCCTGACCGTGTCCTCGCCGGCGCGGAGGGTTTCCCGCCGCAGCAGGGAGTCGCCGTCCAGGAGCAGGGCCGCTGCATAGCCGCCGGCCGCGACCGGCTCCGCCCCCACCGTGGCCACCACCAGGGCCTTTGCCTCCCCCACCCTGGCCTTTACCTGGTCACCGGAGGAGGTAACGACGGTTTTGCCGGGAAAAGCCCTCCCCAGCTCCTCCGCAGTACGCAGGACCCCGGTGGCCCCTTTCCGGAGCCGCCGGCCGCCGCAGTGGGTGCAGCTCCAGTCCGGTGCCGGCGTCGAACACCAGCGGCACTGGGGAAGCGCCGACGTGCCTGCCAGCGCCAACGGCCCCTGGCAGGTTCCGCAGCGTGCCGGCTCGCGGCACGTTTCGCAGACCAGTGACGGCGCGTAGCCGGACCTGGCCACCTGCACCAGGACAGGTCCGCGCTCCAGGCCTTCCTTGGCGGCCTGCCAGGCCGCGTGCGGAAGCCGGGCGACCGTTGCGAGCGGGTCGCGGGCCTGCTCGAAGGTGTCGGCGGTGCTGACGACCCGCGGAACGGTGGCCCGCAGGGTGTTACGCGGGGTGCTCACGGGGATGGCCCACCCGGACTCCACCAGCCGCTGGACCTCCGTGCTGCGCGAGTGCCCGGCCAGGAGGCAGGCGGCGCCTTCCTGTTCCGCCCGCAGGAGCAGAACTTCCCGGGCGTGCGGGTAGGGTGCGCGTTGCTCGATGTGGAGGTCGTCCCCGTCGTCCCAGCAGGCGACCAGGCCGAGGTCCGGTACCGGTGCGAAGGCGGCAGACCGGGTGCCGATGGCCACTTTGGCGGTGCCGGCCAGCAGGCGAAGGTAGTTGCGGTACCGGGGCGTGGGGCCGTCGTCTGCGGTGAGCCGTGCCACGGCGTCATCCGGCAGCACATCCTTGAGTGCTGCCTCGAGGCGGTCAAGGTCGCGGTAGTCCGGCACCACCAGCAGGGCGCCGCGGCCCGACGTGTAGGCGGCGGCAGCGGCTTCGGCGAGGAGGTGCGGCCACCCGGCGTGTCCGTAGCCCTGGAGCGGGTTGACCACCGCGCGCGGCGCTCCACCGGCGGCCAGGTGCCGCAGGAAGGCCGCACCGGTGCGGTAGTCCGCCCAGGCTGAGGGGCCGGCGGCGGGAGTGGTTCCGGCTTCCGCTTTCGCGTAGGCGCCCGGGTAATCCTTCTCCAGCCTGGCGACGCGGGGTGGAACGGCGAGTCGGAGGACATCGCTGACAGTACCGGCGTACCGGGCGGCGACTGCGGTGGCCAGGTCCCGGACGGCGGGCGTGAGGACCGGAACCGGTGAAACGACCTTGGCCAGGGGCACCAGGGCATGTCCGGCGTCGGACTCCGCCACCCGTTCGAGGAGGAAGCCGTTGAGGTCCTGGCCGTTGAACTTGACCTTGACCCGCACCCCGGGCCGGGCCTCCCGGTCAAGGGAGGCCGGGACGGCGTAGTCGAAAGGCCGGTCCAGGTGCGGGAGGGAGGACTCCACGAGGACCCGCGCCACCGGCAGCTGTGCTGCCATGGCTCCGGCGGACGGAGTCCGAACCGGAAATCCCTGCAGCAACGATGGCTGGACGGAACTGTCAGCAACCATGGCGGTTACCTCCGTTCAGGTACCGGGTTGGACAAGGACAGCCAAGCACCGGGCACTGACATTGGTCTTCCGGACGCCTCACGGGGACTGTCAGGCGTTGAAGAATGCCTTCAGGTCATCAACCCGGTCCAGGCGTTCCCAGGTGAAGTCAGGATCGTCGCGGCCGAAGTGCCCGTGCGCGGCGGTCTTTGCGTAGATGGGCCGCTTCAGGTCAAGGGCGTCAATGATGGCGCGCGGGCGCAGGTCGAAGATCTCGGCGATGGCGGCGCTGATCCTGGCCGGGTCCACGGTCTCGGTGCCGAACGTCTCCACGTACGTTCCCACGGGCCGGGCCTGGCCAATCGCATACGCGATCTGGATCTCGGCGCGCTTGGCCAGTCCTGCGGCCACCACGTTCTTGGCCACCCAGCGCATGGCGTAGGCAGCAGAGCGGTCCACCTTGGACGGGTCCTTGCCGGAGAAGGCGCCACCGCCGTGGCGGGCCATGCCGCCGTAGGTGTCCACAATGATTTTGCGGCCGGTGAGTCCGGCGTCCCCAACCGGTCCGCCGATAACGAACTCACCGGCAGGGTTGAGGATGTTCGCGGTGCGCGAGAGGTCCAGGTTGGCGCCGGCAAGCACAGGTTCGATCACGATGGCGGCGAGGTCCGCGCGGAGCTGCTCGAGGCTTGCGCCGTCGGCGTGCTGGCTGGAGATCACTACTGTCTCCACGGAGACGGGGACGTCTTTGTCGTAGCCGACGGTCACCTGGGTCTTGCCGTCCGGGCGGAGGTAGGCCAGCTGGCCCGTCTTGCGGACCTCGGTGAGTCGTTCGGACAGCCGGTGGGCGAGCCAGATCGGCGTCGGCATGTAGGAAGGGGTCTCGTCGCTGGCGTAGCCGAACATCAGGCCCTGGTCCCCTGCGCCCTGGAGGTCGTAATCGTCCTCCTGGCGGCCCTCGCGCGCCTCGAGTGAGTTGAACACACCGCCGGCAATGTCGTTGGACTGCTGTCCGATGGAGACGGAGACGCCGCACCGGGCGCCGTCGAAGCCGTTGGCCGAGGAATCGTAGCCGATTCCCAGGATGGTCTCACGGACGATCTGCGGGATCTCGACGTAGGCGTCGGTGGTGACTTCGCCTGCCACGTGCACCAGGCCCGTGGTGGCCATGGTTTCCACGGCCACGCGCGACTCGGGGTCGGCTGCCAGCAGCGCGTCCAGGATGGCGTCGCTGATCTGGTCGCAGATCTTGTCCGGATGGCCCTCGGTGACCGACTCGGACGTGAAGAGCCGGAGCGCGGCGGGCGTGGCCCCGTGGGCCTGGGGAAGGTGCAGCGGTAAAGTCACTCAACTACCTTACTGGTTGGTGTTGGTTGCCAGGCGGGAGATGTCCCCGTGCTAAGCAAACGTGGCCTGAAACACTTCAGGCGCGGGGCGAAACGTGGTTCAGTTCAAAGCTGATGCGCCTGACGATGGCTTCCGAAACCTCGGTTTTGGTCCCGGACGCCTCCTGTGGTTCGGAGCCGGCCCGGGAGAGGATGACCACGGCGTTGGAGTCCTGCCCAAAGACCTTGTCCATCCCCACGTGGTTGACCACCAGCAGGTCGCAGCCCTTGCGCTGCAGTTTGGCTTCGGCGTAGGCCAGGACGTCGCCCTGGCTGTCTCCCGTTTCGGCGGCGAAACCGACCACGAGCTGGCCGCTTCCGGCACGGGATGCGTTGCGCTGCTCCACGAGTTCCTGCAGGATGTCCGGGTTGCGGACCAGGGTGATCACGGGGTCGGCGGTGTCGTCCCGCTTCTTGATTTTGGTGTCCGAGACTTCTGCGGGCCGGAAATCGGCCACGGCAGCGGACATGATGATCACGTCGGAATCGGCTGCTGCAGCCAGTGCGGCCTCACGGAGCTCCAGGGCCGTCTCCACACGTTGCACCTCAACCCCTGCCGGCGCCGGGACCTCCATGTGGGCTGCCAGCAAGCGCACGGTGGCCCCGGCATTCCGCGCGGCAACGGCCAGCGCCACGCCCTGCTTGCCGGAGGACCGGTTGCCGAGGAACCTGACCGGGTCCAGGGGTTCCCGGGTTCCGCCGGCGCTGATGGTGACGGTGCGTCCCGCCAGCGGAAGCTGGTAATCGGACCGGCCCTGCACCAGCGCCATGGCGGCGTCGAAGATGGCCTGGGGTTCCGGGAGCCTGCCCGGTCCCGAGTCTGCCCCTGTCAGCCTGCCGGAGGCGGGTTCAAGGACTGCAGCACCACGCCCGCGGAGAGTTTCCACGTTGGCGCGCGTGGCGGCATGTTGCCACATCTCCGTGTGCATGGCCGGGGCAAAGAGCACCGGGCCGTGGGCCATAAGCAGCGTGTTGGTCAGGAGGTCGCCGGCCTGGCCGGTGGCTGCCTTGGCAAGGAGGTCGGCCGTGGCGGGTGCGACGACCACGAGGTCGGCCTCGTGGCCCAGCCGTACGTGGTTGACCAGGTGCACGTCATCGAAAACGCTGTTGCTGACCGGGTTCCCGGACAAAGCCTCCCAGGTGGCGGTACCGACGAACCGGGTGGACGCCTCGGTGGGGATCACCGAGACGTCATGGCCGGCTTCAGTAAAAAGCCGGAGGAGCGACGCCACCTTGTAGGCGGCAATCCCTCCCCCGACTCCGAGGACTATGCGCACGTGACCTCCGTCAACAGCAAGTCAGTTCGGCTGCAGGACTACTCTGCGGCTTCGATCGGCGTGGAAACCAGCTTGCCTTCGTTGATCTCGCGCAGGGCGATCGAGAGCGACTTCTCGTTCAGCTTGGTATCGACCAGGGGGCCGACATATTCGAACAGGCCCTCGTGCAGCTGGGCGTAGTAGGCGTTGATCTGACGAGCACGCTTGGCACCGAAGATCACCAGGCCGTACTTGGAATCCGCTACCTTCAGCAGATCGTCGATCGGCGGGTTGATGATGCCTTCAAGGTTCGTAGACACGAATTTCTCCAAATTCCTAGCGGGCTGACGGTTCCGGCAGATGTGGATGCGGGGTCAGCCCCATGAGTGAAACAAGCTCGTCCGCTGCCCGGCGGACGTCATCATTGATGACGGTGTGGTCGAACTCCGGTTCAGCAGCAAGTTCCAGTTTAGCGGTTTCCAGCCGGCGCTGCTGTTCCTCGGGGGTTTCGGTCCCCCGGCCCACCAGCCGCCGGACCATCTCGTCCCACGTCGGCGGCGCCAGGAAGACGAACTGCGCGTCCGGAACTGCCGCCTTGACCTGCCGGGCGCCCTGCAGGTCGATCTCCAGCAGGACTGAGCGGCCCTCGGCGATAGCCCGGTTCACGGTGCTCTTCAACGTGCCGTAGGTGTTCTGGCCGTGGACCACGGCCCATTCCAGCAGTTCACCGTCGGCGATGAGCTGCTCGAATTCTTCCTTGGACTTGAAGAAGTAGTGGACGCCATCCTCTTCCCCGGGCCGGGGGGCGCGGGTGGTGGCCGAGACGGAAAGCCAGACTTCGGGGTAGTTGTCCCGGATGTAGGTGGACACGGTGCCTTTGCCAACAGCCGTCGGACCTGCGAGGACTGTCAGTCCGGGTTTCTTGCTCACGTATTCCTTTTGCTGGAGGTGGGGAAGCGCAGGCGGCCGGCCTGCGCTAATGCTCGTCTATAAAATCTACCAGCGCCCGCCGCTGGTGGACGCCCAGCCCGCGGACCCGGCGGGAGGCCGCAATGCCCAACTGCTGCATGATGGCCGCGGCCCGCACCTTTCCGATGCCGGGAAGGGCTTCGAGGAGTTCGGACACCTTCATCCGGGCCAGGGCGTCGTCCTCAAGGGCTGAGCCAATGATGTCCGCCGCGGACCTGTCCCCGTTTCGAAGGCTTTCCTTGGCCGCTGCCCGGGTGGCCCTTGCCGCCGCCGCCTTGCCCAGGGCCTCGGCCCGTTCAGTCGCAGATAAAGGTCGCAGGACCATCACGGACACCCCCGGAGTCGGCGGATTTCATCCAAGGGCGGCCGCCCTTGGACCTGTCCTGAAAATACCCTTTGGTGCAGCCTGAAGCAATGCATCCGGGGAATTGGCGGACTATTGTCCCCGCAGCCCGTCCAAGGTGCGCTGGGCAGCTTCCCGCAATCCGCCCGGCCGGGGTCCCGCCGAGAGGATGTCCCGGCTGGAGGTTCCCAGGACCAGCGGGTACGCGGCGCCGAACGTGGCCCGGAGGTCGGCAGGGGTAGCTCCCTGGGCGCCAAGGCCTGGCGCCAGGATGGGGCCGCGGACTGCTGCGAGGTCCAGCTCGAGGTCCGTCAGCGCTGTGCCAACGGTGGCGCCCACCACCAGGCCCACGGACCCCAGGTTTCCTGCGTAGCGGGCGTTCTCCGCGGCTGCGGCGGTGGTGATCCTGCGCGCCACCGAATCGCTGCCGCCAACGTGCTGGACGGAGGCGCCTTCCGGGTTGGACGTCAGGGCGAGGACGAACACGCCCCGGCCTGTGTCCGCGGCAAGGTCCAGCGCCGGCCGCAAGGACTCGAACCCGAGATAGGGGCTGAGGGTGACCGAGTCCGCCGCCAGCGGGGAGCCGTCACGGAGCCACGCGTCGGCGTAGGCGGCCATGGTGGATCCGATGTCCCCGCGCTTGGCATCGGCGATGCTGAGCACCGACTGCTCGCGGGCCCCGGCCAGGACCTCTTCCAGCACGGCAATGCCGGCGGATCCATGCCGTTCGTAAAGGGCCACCTGGGGCTTCACCGCGGCAGCGAGCGGAGCCACGGCCTCGAGGACCGTCAGCGAAAACCGCCTCAGCCCGGCGGCGTCGTCGTCCAGGCCCCAGCTTTCCAGCAGCGCCGGGTGCGGGTCGATGCCTACGCAGAGCGGACCGCGGGATGCCATAGCGGCGCCCAGCCGGGAGCCAAAGGACTCCCGGCCGGCGCCCGGTACCTGCTCAGGCATGCTGCAGGGCCGCCTTCTGCTGCGACTCGGCAAGGGCGGCCGCGTGCTCCTGCAAGCTGGTGACGGACCACTCGTAGGTGCGCATGGCTTCGATGGCCTGGACGGCGGCGTTGAACTCGGCCACCGTGGTGATGCACGGAATGCCGATGGACGTGGCCGCGGCCCGGAGCTCGTAGCCGTCGCTGCGGGCTTCGCCGCCGGACGGGGTGTTGAAGACCATGTCGATCTCTCCCGCGACGATGAGGTCGGCGATGGTGCCTTCCCCTTCGGCGCTGCTGCCCTCGGCCACCTTGCGTACCGGGGTGGCCTGGATGCCGTTGCGGCGCAGGACATCGGCGGTGCCGCCGGTGGAGACGATCTCGAAACCGAGGTCCGAGAGCCGCTTGACGCCCATGATCACCGAGCGCTTGTCCCGGTCGGCCACGGACACGAAGACCTTGCCTTCGGTGGGCAGGGCGTTGTTCGCGCCCGCCTGGCTCTTGGCGAAGGCGGTGTCGAAGTGCTTGTCGATGCCCATGACTTCGCCGGTGGAACGCATCTCGGGCCCGAGCAGGGAGTCCACCACCTTGCCCTCGAGCGTCCGGAACCGGCTGAACGGCAGTACGGCTTCCTTGACGGCCACGGGCGCGTCCAGCGGGAGGGTGGATCCATCGCCGGTTTCGGGCAGCATCTTGTAGGCGCTGCGCAGCTGGTTGATGGTCACGCCGGTGCCGATCAGCGCGGCGGCCTTGGCCATCTGGACGCCGGTGGCCTTGGACACGAACGGCACGGTCCGGGAGGCGCGCGGATTGGCTTCCAGGACGTACAGGACGTCCGAGGCCAGCGCGAACTGGATGTTGATCAGTCCGCGCACGCCCACGCCCTCGGCGATGGCGCGGGTGGCCACGCGGACCCGTTCTATGACGTTGCTGCCCAGGGTGATGGGCGGCAGGACGCAGGCGGAGTCACCGGAGTGGATGCCGGCTTCCTCGATGTGTTCCATGATGCCGCCCAGGTACATGTCGGTGCCGTCGAAGAGGGCATCGACGTCGATCTCGACGGCGTCTTCCAGGAACCGGTCGATCAGGACCGGGTGGTCCGGGGTGATCTCGGTGGCGTTGGCGATGTAGCGCGAGAGGTTCGGCTCGTCGTAGACGATTTCCATGCCGCGGCCGCCCAGCACGTAGGACGGGCGGACCAGGACGGGGTAGCCAATCTCATCGGCAATCTTCTTGGCGTCCTCGAAGGAGACGGCCGTACCGTTCTTCGGCGCCACCAAGCCGGCCTTGTCCAGCACGCGGGAGAAGGCGCCACGGTGCTCGGCGAGGTCGATGGCCTCCGGTGAGGTACCCAGGATGGGCACGCCGGCGTCGGCGAGCTGCTGCGCCAGCTTCAGCGGGGTTTGGCCGCCGAGCTGGACGAACACGCCCATGACGCCGCCCGTGCGTTCCTCGGCCGCGATGACCTCGAGGACGTCCTCCAGCGTAAGGGGCTCGAAGTACAGCCGGGTGGAGACGTCGTAGTCGGTGGAGACGGTTTCCGGGTTGCAGTTGACCATGACGGTCTCATAGCCGGCCTTGCGGAGCGCCATGGACGCGTGGACGCAGGAGTAGTCGAACTCGATGCCCTGGCCGATGCGGTTGGGGCCTGAGCCGAGGATCAGGATGGACGGCTTGGAGTGCAGCGCGACCTCGTCCTCCTCGTCATAGGCCGAGTAGTGGTACGGCGTGTAGGCGGCGAATTCGGCGGCGCAGGTGTCCACGGTCTTGTAGACGGGGCGGATGCCGAGGGCCTGGCGGACGCCCCGGACCACTGCCTCAGGGTTGTGCGTGAGGGAGCCGATCTGCTCGTCCGAGAAACCGTGGCGCTTGGCGCGCTTGAGCATGTCCGCTGTCAGAGCACCGGCCTGGCGGATTTCGCGGGAGATCTCGTTGAGCAGCTGGAGCTGGTCAAGGAACCAGGGATCGATCTTGGTGGCCTCGAAAAGCTGATCCACGGTGGCGCCGCCCAGGAGGGCGCGCTGGACCTGGTGCAGGCGCTCGGTGGTGGGGCGTTTGGCCTTTTCGATGAGTTCGGCCACTTCCCATTCAGGGACGCTGCTGAAGTCCAGCTGCGAGCCCTTCTGTTCCAGGGAGCGCAGTGCCTTCTGCAGTGCTTCGGTGAAGTTGCGGCCCATCGCCATGGCCTCGCCCACCGACTTCATGGTGGTGGTAAGGGTGTTGTCCGCCGCAGGGAACTTCTCGAAGGCGAAGCGCGGCACCTTGACCACCACGTAGTCGAGGGTGGGTTCGAAGGACGCCGGGGTCTTCTGGGTGATGTCGTTGGGGATCTCGTCCAGGGTGTAGCCCAGCGAGAGCTTGGTGGCGATCTTGGCGATCGCGAAGCCGGTGGCCTTGGAAGCCAGTGCGGAGGAGCGGGAGACGCGCGGGTTCATTTCGATGACCACCACACGGCCGGTGGCGGGGTCGATGGCGAACTGGATGTTGCAGCCGCCGGTATCGACGCCCACCTCGCGGATGACGGCGATGGCGACGTCGCGCAGCTTCTGGTACTCGCGGTCAGTGAGGGTCAGCGCCGGAGCAACGGTGATGGAGTCGCCGGTGTGCACGCCCACGGGGTCGAAGTTCTCGATGGAGCAGACGACCACCACGTTGTCGTTCTTGTCCCGCATCATTTCGAGCTCGTATTCCTTCCAGCCCAGGATGCTCTCCTCGAGCAGCACCTCGCTGGTGGGGCTGTACTGCAGGCCCTGGCCGACAATGCGGCGCAGGTCGTCCTCGTTGTAGGCCAGTCCGGAGCCCAGGCCGCCCATGGTGAAGGAGGGGCGGACCACCATGGGGTAGCCCAGGTCGTCGGCTGCCGTGAGGGCTTCATCCATGCTGTGGATGATGTGGCTGCGGGCGGATTCCGCGCCGCAGCGCTCCACGACGCCCTTGAACTTTTCCCGGTCCTCGCCCAGCTCGATAGCGGCGATGTTGGCACCGATCAGCTCGACGTTGTACTTCTCCAGTACACCGTTCTTGTCCAGGGCGATGGCGGTGTTCAGCGCGGTCTGGCCGCCCAGGGTGGGCAGGACGGCGTCCGGCCGTTCCTTGGCGATGATCTTCTCCACCACCTCAGGGGTGATGGGCTCAACGTAGGTGGCGTCGGCGAACTCGGGGTCGGTCATGATGGTGGCCGGGTTGGAGTTCACGAGGATGACGCGAAGGCCCTCCTCCTTGAGGACACGCAGGGCCTGCGTGCCGGAGTAGTCGAATTCGGCGGCCTGGCCGATGACGATCGGGCCGGAACCAATGACGAGGACGCTTTTGAGGTCTGTACGTTTTGGCATTACTTCTTGTCCTCGGTCTTGTTGTCGTTGGCAGTCTTGGTTTCAGCGTCCTTGGTGTCCGCCATCAGGTCGATGAAGCGGTCGAACAGGTACGCGGCGTCGTGCGGGCCGGCGGCAGCTTCGGGGTGGTACTGCACGGAGAACGCAGGGATATCCAGGCAGGCGAGGCCTTCCACAACATCGTCGTTCAGGCTGATGTGGCTGACTTCCACCCGGCCGTACCGTGATTCCGGCGCCTGGGTGGCGCCGTCGAGCGGGGCGTCCACGGCGAAGCCATGGTTCTGGGAGGTGATTTCGACCTTCCCGGTGCGGCGGTCCATCACGGGCTGGTTGATGCCGCGGTGTCCGTAGCGGAGCTTGTACGTGCCAAAGCCCAATGCCCGGCCCAGGATCTGGTTGCCGAAGCAGATGCCGAAGTACGGCAGCTTTTCGTCCAGGACTGAGCGGAGCAGCTTGACCTGGGCGTCTGCGGTCGCTGGGTCGCCAGGGCCGTTGGACATGAAGAAACCGTCCGGGTTGACGGCCTTGACATCCTCAAGGGTGGCGGTGGCCGGCAGCACGTGGACGCGGACGCCCCGCTCGGCGAACCGTACCGGGGTCATGGCCTTGATGCCGAGGTCGATCGCCGCGATGGTGAACCGGGGTTCACCTTCCCAGCCGTGGTCCTTCGGTTCCACGACGTAGGCTTCGTCGACGCTGACCTCCTCGGCCAGGCGGGAACCTTCCATGGGCGCACTGGCCAGGACGGCGTCGAGCAGTTCCTTGTCCGTGGCCCCTGCCGCCCCGCCGGAGAAGATGCCGGCGCGCATGGTCTTGTGCTCGCGCAGGTGGCGGGTGATGGCTCGGGTGTCCACGCCCTGGATGCCGACGATGCCCTGGGCCACCAGTTCCTCGTCAAGGGAGCGCTCGGAGCGCCAGTTGGAGGGCCGGCGGGCAGCGTCCCGGACAATGTAGCCGGCCACCCAGATCCGCCGGGACTCGGCGTCCTCGGTGTTCACACCGGTGTTGCCGATGTGGGGTGCCGTCTGTACCACAAGCTGGCGGGCATAGGACGGGTCGGTAATGGTTTCCTGGTAGCCGGTCATGCCGGTGGCGAAGACGGCCTCGCCCAGGGCGGTGCCGGTGGCGCCATAGCTGGTGCCTCGGAAAATGCGGCCGTCTTCGAGAACCAGCGCAGCGGGGGCTGACACAGGAGCGGAGGTGGTTGCTGTCAATGTATTCGCTTTCACTGTCTTACTTTCCACTGGTGGCACCAGCCGCTGGGGCTGACGAAATCAATTCCTGAAGGGCCTGGTAAAGCACTTCTTTGTCGGCGGCGCGGCGGGTCCGGAAGCCGGTGTCAAGCTCATGCGCGCCGAGCATCCAGGCCAGCACGAGCAAGCCGTCTTTCTCGACGAACTTCCCGGCCATGCCGCTGTCCTGCCGGACACCTGTCAGGGAAGCGGCAGGGATGTAGAGCGCCGGCGCTCCGGCCCGTTCGTAGAGGACGCCGTGCGGGTAGACCGCGAGGGTTGCGTTGGTGCGGATCCCGAGGCCGTGGACGGCGATCCGGTCGAGCCAGTCACCGGCGGTGGTGGTGGCAACGTACTGCCCTTCGGCGACGGCGGCGGGTTCACCGGGTGCCGCAGGCACCTCGGGCAGCTGTTCGACGTCGGCCTGGCGCCTGAGCCGGTTGCGCCAGCCGATGCCCAGGAGGACAAAGACGACGGCGACGACCGCCAGCATGGCAAGTCCGGGGAGGATTTTGTCCATCAGGCAACGCCCGCCGTGGTGGCTGCGGCGTCGGGGTGGGGCGTGTTCAGTGCACCCTCGAGCACCGTGGGGTGTCCCTTGTAGAAGGTGGCCACCACCTTGCCCGGCAGTTCCCGGCCCTTGAACGGCGAGTTGCGGCCCATGGTGGCCATCGTGGACGGATCGACGGTCCAGCGGGCTGCCGGGTCCACCAAAATGAGGTTGGCGGGCTCACCGGCTTCGATGGGCCGTCCCTGGTCGGACAGCCGCCCGATCTTCGCCGCGGCCGTGGAGGTGACGCGGGCGAAGTCCGCCCACGTCATCAGTCCGGTTTCGATCATGGCGTGCTGCACGACTGAGAGGGCCGTTTCAAGTCCGGTCATGCCCATGGCGGCCTGCGCCCATTCACATTCCTTGTGCTCGCTGGGGTGCGGTGCATGGTCGGTACCCACAACGTCGATCGTGCCGTCTGCGAGCCCGGCACGCAATGCCTGGACGTCGGCATCGGTGCGCAGCGGCGGGTTGACCTTGAAGACGGGGTCGTAGCTGCGCACGAGGTCATCGGTCAGCAGCAGGTGGTGCGGGGTCACCTCGGCGGTGACGTCGATGCCCCGTTCCTTGGCCCAGCGGATGATTTCCACGGAGCCTGCCGTGGATACGTGGCAGACGTGCAGCCGCGAGCCGACATGCTGGGCCAGCAGGACGTCGCGGGCGATGATGCTTTCCTCGGCGACGGCAGGCCAGCCGGTCAGGCCGAGAACCGCGGAGACGTCGCCCTCGTTCATCTGTGCCCCGGCGGTGAGGCGGGGTTCCTGCGCGTGCTGGGCCACGACGCCGTCGAACGCCTTGACGTATTCCAGCGCCCGGCGCATCAGGACGGGATCGTGGACGCAGATGCCGTCGTCGGAGAACATCCGGACCCGGGCGCGGGAGTCGGCCATGGCGCCAAGTTCCGCCAGCTGCTCCCCCGCCAGTCCGACCGTGACGGCCCCGACCGGACGCACGTCCACCCAGCCTGCGGCCCGGCCCAGGGTGTAGACCTGCTCGACGACGCCGGCGGTGTCGGCGACGGGGGTGCTGTTGGCCATGGCATGGACAGCCGTGTAACCACCCAAGGCCGCTGCGCGGGTTCCGGTTTCGACGGTTTCGGCGTCCTCGCGGCCGGGTTCGCGCAGGTGGGTGTGGACATCCACCATGCCGGGCAACGCCACGCAGCCGGCGGCGTCGATCACCGTGGCTCCGCCGGCATCCAGGCCGTGGCCGATCTCGGCGATGATGCCGTCACGGATCAGCACGTCCGAGGCTTCGCCGCCCAGGATGGAGGCGCCCTTGATGAGGTAGGTTCCGGTGGTGGTCGTCATCAGATGCTCTCCTTGATGGGCGCGGCGGTGGTGTAGGCCGGGGCCCGGGTTGCGGCTGGTTCGCGGGAATCCCCGGAGAGCAGCAGGTACAGTGCGGCCATCCGAACGGACACGCCGTTGCGGACCTGTGCCAGGACGGTGGACCGGGGTGAGTCGGCTGCGGCGGCGCTGATTTCCAGGCCCCGGTTCATGGGACCTGGGTGCATGATGATGGTGTCTGTCATGCCGAGGTCGTCCAGGGCGCGGAGCCGGTTGTCGTCGAAGCCCCAGCGGCGGGAGTATTCCCTGGTACTGGGGAAGAACGAGGCGTTCATGCGTTCGCCCTGGACCCGGAGCATCATGACGGCGTCCACGCCGTTTGCCAGGGTTTGGTCGAGGTCATAGCTGACACTGCAGGGCCATTGTTCGACGCCGACCGGCAGCAGGGTGGGTGGCGCCACCAAGGTGACCTCCGCGCCCAGGGTCCGGAGCAACCAGACGTTGGACCGTGCCACGCGTGAGTGCAGGACATCGCCGACGATCGCGACGCGCAGGCCTTTGAGGTCTGTTCCCTCCGACGCCGTTCCGGCCAGCCGCGCCCAGTGCCGGCGCATGGTGAAGGCGTCCAGGAGGGCCTGGGTGGGGTGTTCGTGGGTGCCGTCACCGGCGTTGATGACGCCGGCGTCGATCCAGTCCGTTGCGGCGAGCCGATGCGGCGCGCCGGAAGCCCAGTGGCGGATGACGACGGCGTCGGCCCCCATGGCGGACAGCGTCTGGGCGGTGTCCTTGAGGGATTCTCCCTTGGATACCGAGGACCCCTTCGCGGCGAAGTTGATCACATCGGCAGAGAGCCGCTTGGCTGCGGCTTCAAAGGAGATCCGGGTCCGGGTGGAGTCCTCGAAGAAAAGGTTGACCACCGTGCGTCCGCGCAGGGCCGGGAGTTTCTTGACCTCCCGCTCGCCCACGGCAGACATTTCCTCGGCGGTGTCCAGGATGCGGATGGCATTTTCAAGGCTGAGGTCCTGGGTGGACAGGAGGTGTTTCATGCGCCGCCCTCGATCACGACTTCGTTGACCGGTGATCCGCCTTGGGGTGTGTCGGTCTCCTCGAGCCGGACCCGTACCTTTTCGGCGGAGGAGGTGGGCAGGTTTTTGCCCACATGGTCAGCACGGATGGGAAGTTCGCGGTGGCCCCGGTCGATCAGGACGGCCAACCGGACGATGCGCGGGCGGCCGAGGTCAACGAGGGCGTCCAGAGCGGCGCGGATGGTGCGTCCCGAGTACAGGACGTCGTCAATCAGCACCACTACCTTGTTGTCGATCCCCGTCCGGGGCAGTTTGGTGGGGTACGGCGGCCGGGTCCCCTGGTGGGAAAGATCGTCGCGGAACATGGTGACGTCAAGCTGGCCCACGATGGCGGCGGCGTCCACGGTGGCGTCGGCAGCCGCGATTTTTTCGGCCAGCCGGACAGCCAGCGGGTATCCGCGGCGGGGAATGCCCAGCAGGACCAAGTCCCGGGATCCCTTGTTGGCTTCGAGGATCTCGTGGGCGATACGAGTGAGTGCCCGGTCGATGTCCGCCTGGCTGAGGACAACCCTGGCTGGAACCGGTGCGCTGGTGACAGAAGTCAACGCTCGTCTCCCCTTTCCCCGCCTCACAGGACGGAATTAAAAAAGGAACATTTGCTGTTCAAAATTACCACATCGCCTCGCCGTGCCTGCGCCCGGGAGACGCGTTGCTGGTCACATCGGCTGGCGCGGATTCGTGGTTCCTTGGCGCTCCGGCGCCCCCCGCCTAGGCTTTCCGTTATGCCGACGTATCCGCAGCAACCAACACCAGGGCTCCCCGAGGACCCCTACCGCGAAGCACCCGGGCCGGTCCCCCGGCAGGCCAACCCCAGCTGGATGGGCCAGGTCCATCCAGGACACTACCGCCCGGCACCGGGGCACGGCGGCCAGCCCCTGGCCACGGTCGGTCCGCACCTCCCGGGGACTGCGCTGCGGGTATCCCGGGCACGGACCGGACTGGCGGGACTGTCCATCGCAGGCGGTGTGCTCGCGTTCCTGAGCCTGTTCCTGGTGGTCCCGTTCCTGCTGTCCAATACCGGCGCCGGCGGATTCCTGATCGGGTTCCTCGCGTCCCTGGTTCCTTTGTCAGTGGTCCTGGCGGCGGTCCACATTATCGACAGGTGGGAACCGGAGCCGAAGCGGCTGTTGTTGTTTGCCTTCGTGTGGGGTGCTGCGGTATCCGTTGCGGTGACCCTGCTCATCCAGCCGTTCTTTGTGATCGCGTTCCAGTTCACGGACCAGGCGGACCTGCAGACGTATATGGCCACCGTGCAGGCGCCCGTGGTCGAGGAATTTGCCAAGTCCCTGGGCCTGCTGATCATCCTGCTGGCAGCGCGACGGCAATTCGACGGGCCCGTTGACGGCGTCGTTTTTGCCTTCACCATCGCCGGCGGGTTCGCCTTCACCGAGAACATCCTCTACTTCGGCAGGGCCGTGGCCGAATCGGCTTCCCCAGCCAGCGACCTCGCCCAGATCTTCTTCCTCCGCGGCGTGATGTCGCCCTTCGCGCACGCGATCTTCACCGGAACCACGGGACTGGTGATGGGGTTCGCCGCGCGGAAGTGGCATACCGGAGCGTCCGTGGGAGCCTTCCTGGCAGGGCTGCTGCCGGCCATGTTCCTGCACAACAGGTGGAACAGCATGGGCAGGGGCTTCCTGCTGGACTACATCATGGTCCAGGTTCCGATCTTCCTGCTGGCGGTGGCAGGCATCATCTTCCTTCGGGTTGCCGAGAAGCGCCTGACCCGGCAGCGGCTGCTGGAGTATTCGGCCGCGGGCTGGTTCACGCCGGACGAGGTGCAGCTCCTGGCGACCCCCGCCGGAAGGCGCACGGCGTTGTCCTGGGCCGCCACCGCGGGCCGGAAACCGCAGATGAAGCAGTTCCTGAAGGCGGCCACACAGCTCGCGAATATCCGCCAGCGGATCCTGAGCGGGCGGGACGTGCCTCTTCACCAGGCCGAGGAGCGGCACCAGCTCCAAAGGATCCTGGAGCTCCGGGCGGCCATCGCCCGTTGAGAACGCAGAAGGGGCCCGCCGGATGTCCGGCGGGCCCCTTGGCGTTCGGCTGACGCCGCAAACCTGGGCTCTTCGCTAGGCGAGCAGCGAAGGCTTCAGCTGTTGCAAGCGCCCGAGCAGGCCGTTGATGAACTGCGGAGACTCATCCGTGGACAGCGTCTTGGCCAGTGCAACGGCTTCGCTGACCGCCACTCCGTCGGGGACGTCGTCGTTGTACAGGAGCTCCCAGGTACCGATGCGGAGGATGATGCGGTCCACTGACGGCATCCGTTCCAGGCTCCAGCCCTGCGAGTAGGTCTCCAGGAACTCATCAATGGCTGCCTGCTGGGACACTACGCCCTCAACGATTTCCAAGGTGTAGGGGTTGACCACCTGGTCGGTCTTTTCCCGGCGTGCGCGGAGCACGTCAAATGCCGAAACAGAGCGTTGCTCCGCCTCGAAAAGAACATCCAGTGCCCTGTTGCGGGCTTTACCGCGGGCGCTCACTACTCGGTGACCCGGCCCAGGTAGCTGCCGTCGCGGGTGTCCACCTTGACCTTGGTGTTGTTCTCGATGAACAGCGGCACCTGGATCTCGTAACCCGTTTCCAGGGTGGCAGGCTTGGTGCCGGCGGACGAGCGGTCGCCCTGCAGGCCCGGCTCGGTGTAGGTGATTTCGAGGACGACGCTCGGCGGCAGTTCGATGTAGAGCGGGTTGCCGTCGTGGATGGCGATGTTCACCATCTGGTTCTCCAGCATGAAGTTGGTGGCGTCCCCCACCGTGGCCCCGGAAACGGTGATCTGGTCGTAGTCGGAGGTGTCCATGAACACGAAGTCCGCGCCGTCCTGGTACAGGTACTGGTAATCGCGGCGGTCGACGGTGGCCGTCTCAATCTTGAGGCCGGCGTTGAAGGTCTTGTCGACAACCTTGCCGGACATCACGTTGCGCATCTTGGTGCGGACAAAGGCGCCGCCCTTGCCGGGCTTGACGTGCTGGAACTCGATGATGTTCCACAACTGGCCCTCAAGCTTCAGGACCGTTCCGTTCTTAATGTCGTTAGTGGTTGCCACTGGTTTCCTCTGGTTCCTTTATCCGGCCGTGTGGGCCAGGTGCTGTATGCCGGGCGGGCAAACCAAAGCGGCCCGCCTGCACGTGTTTGTCAAAAATCGCGTGGATGCAAAAATTCCACAACCATTCTACCGGTAAATACCGGGCAGCTTGTCCGCTGCCGCCGCCTACCTCCTCAGCAGGCCAATTCCAGGATGTCCCGTGCACGCTGGAGCGCCACGGTGGAGGAATAGATTTGGGCAGCATCCGCGGACTGCGCCACCCGCAGGTCCAGCGCCTTGGAGAACGACTCAACGGCGGCCGAGGTCTGGCCGGCTGCGTACTGGGCCTTGCCCAGGAACTGCAGTGCCAGCGCTTCGCGGGGCGTGCCGTGCACCTCGGCCAGGAGTTGCCGGAACAGCTCTATGGCGCGGTCCATCCGGTGGGTGACGCTCAATACCTCGGCTTCGAAAACGCGCAGCCGGAACGATTCCGGGTCCTTGAACCGTGCTTCGGCCAGCAGTTCAGCCGCTTCGGAGGCATGGCCCTCGACCAACAGGACGAAAATGTGGTCCGCGGGGTCGGTGGAGGCCGACAGGGCTTCCCGGACAGCGTCCTCGTTGACGATCTGGGGCATCAAGGTATCCGGGTTTATGCGGATGCCGGGAAATCCGGCCTGGGGCCAGTCGGCGGTGCCATTCATGTCGCCCTGCATCAGGACGCAATTTCCTGGTACGCGGCGAACAGCAGCGAGGTGTCCGGCACATCAAGGATGCCCGGCTTGGCGATTCCGTCCAGCACCACGAAACGCAGCAGGTCGCCGCGGGACTTCTT
Source organism: Arthrobacter sp. 135MFCol5.1 (assembly GCF_000374865.1). Classification (GTDB taxonomy): domain Bacteria; phylum Actinomycetota; class Actinomycetes; order Actinomycetales; family Micrococcaceae; genus Arthrobacter. The sequence continues at coordinate 283,378 of NZ_KB895454.1, forward strand.
GTCGCGGCGCATCCCATCCAGCAGACCCTGCCAGCGGTCCCGGCGATAGGTGACCGGCAGCCCAAGGCCGTCCAGGATGCTTCGGTGCCGGTCGGCGTCGGCATCGCTGAGCCTGCCCACGCTGCGGGCAAGTTCGGCCGCAAACATCATGCCCACGGACACGGCTGCGCCGTGCCGCCACGAGTAGCGTTCCACCAGCTCGATGGCGTGGCCCAGGGTGTGTCCGTAATTCAGGATTTCCCGGAGCCCGGATTCTTTGAGGTCCTCGGAAACCACCTTCGCCTTGACGGCGATGGCGCGTTCAATCAGCTCGCGCAGCGCGTCGGAGCGGGGGTCCACCACTGCGGCCGGGTCTTTCTCCACGAGATCGAGGATGGCGGGGTCGGCAATGAAGCCGCACTTGATGACCTCGGCAAGCCCGGAAATGATCTCGTTCTTCGGCAGCGTTTCCAGCGTGTCCAGGTCGGCCAGGACGGCCGCGGGCGGGTGGAACGCCCCCACGAGGTTCTTTCCTTCCGCGGTGTTGATGCCGGTTTTGCCGCCTACCGAGGCGTCCACCATGCCCAGCAGGCTGGTGGGCATGTGGATGACCTTGACGCCGCGCAGCCACGTAGCGGCAACGAAGCCGGCGAGGTCGGTGACTGCTCCCCCGCCCACAGCCACGATGGCGTCCGAGCGGGTGAAGTCGTTCTGGCCCAGGACCTGCCAGCAGAATGCCGCGACCTGGATGTGCTTGCCTTCCTCGGCGTCCGGGATTTCCGCCGTAAGCGAGGTGAAGCCGGCCTCGGCCAGCTCGTCGCGGACGGTGTCTCCGGTGAGGCGCAGCGCGCGGGGGTGGATCACCAGCACCCGGCGGACGCGTTCACCCAACAGGGCGGGAAGTTCTCCAAGCAGGCCGCGCCCCACGACGACGCCGTAGTTGTTTCCAGCACCTTCGCCGGTGACGTTGATGACTGTTGATTGAGTGTTCACTTCTCAACTTCCTGTTTGGCAGCTGCGTGGTGCCGCAGTGCTGCTTCCAGCCGTGCGCCGAGCTCGGGTATGGAGCCGTGGCGGACGTCCAGGGTGATGTCGGCCAGCCTCTCGTAGACCGGCCTGCGGGTGGCAAACATTGCTGTCCAGCGGCCCATGGCGTCGCCGGCGAGGAGTGGCCGGCCCGAGTTCCGGGCGATCCTGCCTGCCACCGTATCAGCGTCGCATTCGAGGTAGACCACGGTGCAGCGGCCCATGAGCTGCTGGGTCCCGGAGTCCAGTACGGCCCCGCCGCCCAGGGAAATCACCGTGGTGGTCCCGGCCGCGTCCTCAACGGCGTCGGCGACGGTCCGGGCTTCGATTTCGCGGAACGCGTGCTCCCCGCGGCCCGCGAAGATATCGGCGATGGAACCGTGGCCGGCAACGATGACGGCGTCGGTGTCAATGAAGCGGGCGCCCAGCTGTTGCGCCAGTTGCTGGCCGATGGCCGATTTGCCGACGGCCATGGGGCCGATGAGCACGATCGGCCGGCCGCCTGCGGGGCCGGTACTGCTGTGATGGAGCACTACTGGCCGATCGAGTCCAGGGAAGCCGGGATGTTGTCCAGGTAACCCTTGATGTTGCGGGCGGTTTCCGGCACGGAGTCACCACCGAACTTTTCCATGACAGCTTCGGCCAGGACCAGTGCCACCATGGCCTCGGCCACGACGCCCGCAGCCGGGACGGCACAGACGTCGGAGCGCTGGTGGTGGGCCTTGGCCGGTTCGCCGGTGCTGACGTCGATGGTGCGCAGGGCGCGCGGCACGGTGGCGATCGGTTTCATGGCGGCGCGGACCCGGAGGACGTCGCCGATGCTCATGCCGCCTTCGATACCGCCGGCCCGGTTGCTGGCACGGCCGATCCGGCCCTTGCCGTCACGGACAATTTCGTCGTGGGCGGCTGAACCCCGGCGTGCAGCGGTCAGGAAACCGTCGCCCACCTCCACGCCCTTGATGGCCTGGATGCCCATGAGCGCTGCGGCCAGCCGGGCATCGAGCCGGCGGTCCCAGTGCACGTAGCTGCCAAGTCCCGGCGGAAGCCCGTAGGCGAGGACCTCGACCACGCCTCCCAGCGTTTCGCCTTCTTTGTGCGCGGCGTCGACCTCCGCAACCATCGCGTCGGAGGTTTCGCGGTCGAAGCAGCGCAGCGGATCCGTGTCCAACGCGATGACATCGCCGGGCAACGGCAGCGGCCGGCCTTCGGGCACGGTGACGCTGGCGATCGAGACGGTGTGGCTGACCAGTTCGATGCCGAGGTGCCGGAGGAACCGGGCTGCCACGGTGCCGAGGGCCACCCGGGTTGCCGTTTCGCGGGCGCTGGCGCGTTCCAGGACAGGACGCGCTTCATCAAACCCGTATTTCTGCATGCCGGTGAAGTCGGCGTGGCCCGGACGGGGCCGCGTCAGCGGTGCGTTGCGGGCCTGGTCGGCGAGGAGTTCAGCGTCAACGGGGTCGGCAGACATGATCTGCTCCCATTTGGGCCATTCGGTGTTGCCCACCTGGATGGCGACGGGACCGCCCTGGGTGCGGCCGTGCCGTACACCGCCAAGGATGGTGACCACGTCCTGCTCGAATTTCATCCGTGCGCCGCGGCCGTAGCCGAGCCGGCGGCGGGCCAGGGAGTCTGCGATGTCCCCGCTGGTGATTTCCACACCAGCCGGGACGCCCTCAATAATTCCCATCAAAGCCGGGCCATGGGATTCACCGGCAGTCAACCAACGCATAATTTCCATCCTGCCACGTAGGGCGGTCAGAACGCCCGTCGGGCAAGGCCGACTGCGTCACACATCACATCTATGACAGCTGCGTTAACGTCTTCCCCGCGCCGGGTGAAAAGCCGCACCTGCTCCACCGCCTGGTACAACAGCATCTCCAGGCCGGGCACCACGCGGCCGCCTCCGGCCTGCCACACAGAGGCCACCAGGCTGGGCCAGGGATCGTAGGCGACGTCCAGGAGGACTCCCGGCGTCGTCGTCTTCAAGGCGGCGATTTCGGCGGCGAGCCCGTCGGCCGCGCGTGGCGGCAAGGTGGAGATGACGACGTCGGCTTCCGACGTCGGGCGCGCGGCGGCGGTGAGGGGGCGGACCTCCAGCGCGACCCCCAGGCTGCCCGCAGCGGCGCGGACGTCCGACGTCCGCGACGAATCACGGACGTACACCTGGACCGTGGTGGTGCCAAGTTCCTTGAGGGCAGCAACAGCCGACGCCGCCGTGCCGCCGCCGCCGAGGATGACGGCGGACGGCGCCGCAGCCGTCCCGGCGTGGCGCAGGGCATTCACGATCCCCGGGACGTCGGTGTTGGAACCTACCGTCTTCACTGCGCCGCCGGATTCCTCGAAGGTGACTGTGTTCACGACCCCCAGGGTCTGCGCCACTCCGCGGACTTCGTCCACTTCATCAAGCATGGCGGTCTTCAGCGGCATGGTCACCGAGAGCCCGCGCCAGCCGGGCTGGTTCCGGATCTGGCGCATGAACGACGGCAGCAACTGCTCGGTGACGTCGATGGCCGTGTAGCTGATGGCCGCGCCCAGCCGCTCATACGCCGAAAGGTGCAGCGCGGGAGACTTTGAGTGGCTGATCGGGTGGCCCAGGACGGCAGCCCGCAGGCTCATGTGCAGCGGCCCGCGTTAGCCTTGCACCACGCGTTGTATTGCTCAACGTTGACGTTATGTTCGGCGAGCGTCTTCGCGAACTTCGTTTCGTTGGTGTCCAGGTTGACGGTCACCCAGTACAGGTAGTCATTGGACTTGGGCCGTGCTGCCGCGTCGATGGCAGTCTTGCCGGGCGAACCAATGGGGCCCGGCGGGAGTCCGGGGTTGGCATAGGTGTTGTACGGGTTGGACTTGTCCTTACGCTGGTCATCCGTGAAGTTCAGGCTCTTGGTGCCCAAGCCGTAAGTCACCGCCGAATCCACCTGGAGGAAACCGCCGGTCTGGTCGTTCGGCTTGAGCCGGTTATAGATCGCACCGGCCACGTCGCCGTAATCGGCCTGGCCACCCTCGGCCTGGACAATGCTGGCCACAATGACGGCCTCGTACTGCTTGGCGGGGTCGGTGATTCCCTGCGACACCAGCTCATCGGTGGTGGCTTTCACGAGGGCCTGCAGGATGTCCTTGGCCGGGGTTCCGAGCGGGAAGCGGTATTCTCCGGGGGCGAGGTAACCTTCAAGGTTCTTCGCGTTTGCCGGCAATCCAAACTGGGCAGGCTGGTTGCTCAGGGCCTGCAGCTGCTGGATGGAAACGCCCGAACCCTCGGAAACTGCCTGCAGCGACTCACCGATCCGCAGACCTGCGCTCAGGGCGAAGTAGATGACCTTGGACTTGTCTTTGCCGGCCAGGACATCAACGGCGTCGGCGTTCTTCATTTCGGTCTTGAAGACGTAGTCGCCCGGCGACAGCGTTGCGCCGGAGGCATGGAACGCCTGCATGAAGGTGTCGGCATTGGCGACGACCCGCTGGTTCTCAAGGTCCACAGCTACGGACCGGGTGCCCTCGCCGCTTGCCACGGTCACGTGGACCTCGCCGGTCCCCGGTCCGGGGAAGTCCGATGGCTTGCCGCTGCCGAGGAGGGGCTTGAGGAACTGCGCGCCCACGGCCACGGCCGTCACGAACACAGCGAGCGTCAGGAACAGCGCCAGCAACCTGCGCCGGCGCCGGACCTTCTTCGAGGGCCGGGGCACTGACTGGGCTGCCGAGGACACGGGAAGCAGCTCATGGGCGGCATCCGGGTGGGCAGCATCCGTATGCGCATCGTCGTGGTATCCGGCGTCGTATGAATGGTCGTCGGGGATTTCCCCGTAATGGTGCCCGTCGGCGTCATGGTGGCCGTCGGCGAAGGTGGCGTGGTCCGGGTGGTGGGCCACGTCGTCGTGGTGCTGTACGTCCTGGTGGTGTGCAACGTCCGCGTAGGCGTACGCGTCCCCGGGGTGCTCCGTATCCGGGACATGCGCCAGCTCCTCGTGCTGGTGTACGTCGTCGCCAACCTGCACGTCGTCATGCGGCGGCGCAACGGCGTCGTGGTGGGTTCCGGCGGAAAGCCCGTTACTCCAGGCTCCAGCGGGGTGGGAGTCACCGGGGTGCGGTCCGTCCTGGATGGATCGCGGCGCATCGGGGGCAGCCGGCACGTCCTCGGCGCCCGGCAGCGGAGCAAAGGTTGGTTCTCCGGCCGAGGGTGCGGTTGCCGGCGGCGCGACGGGAGGCGGCGGGACCTCGCCCGTCTCATAGGCCTGCTCGGGGACGGCGTCGTGGCCGCCGGTATTGAGGCTCTTTTCGCGTGCGCGCAGTTCCTTGCGGGTCAACGGCCTCGCGTCCCCGGCGTCCTGCGGGCCGGAAGTGTCGTCAATGTTGGCAGGGCTCACTGTTGCCTTCCATTATCTGAAAATCGGGCCGTGTCTGCGGAGATGGCGCGGACTGGTTCGTCCACCCCACCGGCCCCCAGGTCCACGGTCGGGGATGGCGCTGTCACGCGTGAGCCGACATCCGCTCCCCTGGCTTTCTGCATGTCGATGGCGTGCTGAAGGATACCCACCGCCGCGACCTGATCAACTACTTTACGGTGGTTCCTGCTGCTCATGCCAGCTTCGTGCAGGTTCCGGTGCGCCGTAACGCTGCTCAGCCGCTCGTCCACGAGGTTCACCGGGACCGCCAAACCGCGGGCGGAAAGCTCTTCAACCAGCAGCAGGGCGTAGTCCGTGGCCATCCTGGCGGACGCGTGTTCTTCGCCCTTCATGGTGCGCGGCAGTCCCACGAAAACCTGGACGGCTCCCTGTTCCTCCGCCAGTTTGGCGATGACCCGCACGTCCGAGTTCTTCTTGGCGTTCCGGTCAAGGGTCTTGTAGGGCGTGGCCAGGATCCCGTCGCGGTCGCACAGGGCCACCCCTACCCGGACGGTGCCCACGTCCACCCCCAGTTTGACGCCCTGGGGGTAGCCGCCGGCAGCTGCAGGATTGGTCATGACAGGATTAGCGCGCGGAAATGGCGTCAACGACGGCGGCCAGCGCGGCGCCAACCTTTCCGGCGTCGGTCCCTCCACCCTGGGCAACATCGTCCTTGCCGCCACCGCCACCGCCGAGAACGCCGGCGGCGATCCGGACCAGCGCACCGGCTTTGACGCCGGCCTCCCTGGCTGCCTCGTTGGTGGCCACCAGGATCAGCGGACGGTCGTTGGCGACACCGGCGACGGCAACCGCGGAGGCCGCCGAGCCGAGCCGGTTGCGCAGGTCCAGGGCCAGGCCGCGGAGGTCGTCGGCTCCACTGACGGTGCCGGCGTCGTGGGCCAGCACCTTCACTCCCCCGGCGTCCTTGGCCGTGTCCACCAGCCGCGCGGCAGAGGCGGCCAACTGTTCCTTGCGGAGGCGGTCCAGTTCCTTCTCGGTGGCCTTCAGCTTGGCCAGCGTGGCGGAAATCCTGTCGGCGAGCTGGCCGGACGGGACTTTCAGCAGGTCGGTCAGTTCGGTCACCAGGGCCCGCTCGGCGGCAAGGTGGCGGAAGGCTTCCATGCCCACGAAGGCTTCCACGCGCCGGTTGCCTGAACCGACGGACTGTTCGCCCAGGAGGGACAGGCTGCCGATCAGCGAGGTGTTGGCAACGTGGGTGCCGCCGCAAAGCTCGCGCGACCACGCGCCGTCGATTTCCACCACGCGTACTTCGCTGCCGTAGTTCTCGCCGAAGAGGGCCATGGCACCCATGGCCTTCGCCTCGGCCAGGCCCATGATCTTCGTTTCCACCGCGTAGTTGTTGCGGATGGCAAGGTTGGACACCTCTTCGATTTCTGAACGCGTCGCCGTGCTCAGGCCTTCGCCCCAGGCAAAGTCGAAGCGCAGGTAGCCGGCCTTGTTGAAGGAGCCGCGCTGGGTGGCCTCCGGCCCGAGGATCTGGTGCAGGGCGGCATGCACGATGTGCGTGCCCGTGTGGGCCTGCTCGGCGGCGTGCCGGCGTTCACGGTCGACGGCGGCGCGCACCAGCGAGTCCGCGCCGATCTCGCCTTCGCGGACGATCGCCTTGTGTACGCTCAGGCCCTTGATGGGGCGCTGGACGTCCAGGACCTCGACGACGAACCCGTCACCGGTAATGAGGCCAGTGTCGGCAGCCTGGCCGCCGGCCTCGGCGTAGAACGGGGTTTCGGCGAGCACGAGTTCGATTTCGTCGCCGGTGGCAGCCTGCTGGACCTTGCGTCCGGCGCTCAGGAGGCCGCGGACACGGGACTCGCCTTCGAGTTCGGTGTAGCCGGTGAAGACCGTCTCACCCTGGCCCAGGAGCTCCTGGAACACGGTGACGTCTGCGTGGCCGCCCTTCTTGCCCTTGGCATCTGCCTGGGCGCGCTGGCGCTGTTCCTGCATCAGGCTGCGGAAGGCAGCCTCGTCAACCTTCAAGCCCGCCTCTTCGGCCATCTCGAGCGTGAGGTCGATGGGGAAGCCGTAGGTGTCATGGAGGGTAAAGGCGTCCTCGCCGGACAGCGGCTTGTTGGCTGCCTTGGATTCCTTCACGGCGTCCTCAAGCCGCGCAGTCCCGGACGCAATGGTGCGCAGGAACGCTTTCTCCTCGGCGTAGGCGATGCGGCTGATCCGGGCGAAGTCGGTGTCAACGACGGGGTACACGCCCTTCATGGCATCCCGCGACGCCGGCAGCAGCTCCGGCAGGCAGGCCTGTTCGACGCCCAGCAGGCGCATGGAGCGCACGGCACGCCGGATCAGGCGGCGCAGGACGTAGCCGCGGCCCTCGTTGGACGGGGTGACGCCGTCGGAGATCAGCATTAGGGCCGAGCGGATGTGGTCGGCCACAACCCGCATCCGGACGTCGTCCGTGTGGTGGGGGTCCTCGGGAGTCTCAGCGGAGGTGTACTCCTTGCCGGAGAGTTCCGCGGCCTTGTCGATGACCGGCCGGACCTGATCGGTCTCGTACATGTTCTCGACACCTTGCAGGATCATGGCGAGGCGTTCCATGCCCAGGCCAGTGTCGATGTTCTTCTTGGGCAGCTCGCCCACGATGTCGAAGTCCACCTTGGAGCGCACGTTCTCGATCTGATACTGCATGAACACGAGGTTCCAGATCTCGATGTAGCGGGTCTCGTCAGCCAGCGGGCCGCCTTCGATGCCGTAGGCCGGTCCGCGGTCGTAGTAGATCTCCGAGCAGGGCCCGGCCGGACCCGGCTGGCCGGTGGACCAGTAGTTGTCCGACTTGCCCATCCGCTGGATGCGTTCAGCGGGGACGCCGGTGTTCTTGAGCCACAGTTCCTCGGCTTCGTCGTCCTCTTCGTAGACGGTCACCCACAGCCGCTCGGGCGGAAGGCCGTAGCCGCCGTCGTCAACGCTCGTGGTGAGCAGCTCCCACGCGAACTTGATGGCGTCTTCCTTGAAGTAGTCGCCGAACGAGAAGTTGCCGCACATCTGGAAGAAGGTGCCGTGCCGGGCCGTCTTGCCCACTTCTTCGATGTCACCGGTGCGGATGCACTTTTGCACGCTGGTGGCACGGGAGTAGGGCGGTTCCTCACGGGCTGTGAGGTAGGGGATGAACGGGACCATGCCGGCCACCGTGAACAGCAGCGAGGGGTCGCTGGAGACCAGCGATGCGGAGGGAACCGCCGTGTGGCCCTTGCTGACAAAAAAGTCCACCCAGCGCTTAGTGATCTCCTGCGACTTCATGAGCTGTTTTCTTACCCTTCGTGGTCCGCGGCTCCTGCCGGGCGCGGAAAGTTAATTCAGGTGGCGGGATCCGGGATTGGTTCCTGCCGGTTTTCGTTGGCTGCCGTTGCTTGCCCCGGGGCTCAGCGGCGCACCAGTTCCGCGGAGTCGACGCCCAGTGCGGCGCGGAGGTCGGTCTCACGCTCGCGCATCCCGGCCCGGACGGCATCAGCGAAGTCGTAGACGCCGTCTGCCAGGCGCCCAACAGCACGGTTGAGGCCTTCGGGTCCGAGGTTGGCCTGCGCCTCGGTGACTTTACGGAACGCGATGACGCCGATGGCTACGCCAATTCCCATCCAAACAATTCTTTTCATGTTCGTTCTTTTCGAATCTAGCGGCTGCGGCGGCCGGCTGCGGGCTTCCTGCGGTTCGCGAAGGCGCTGCGCACGCCGTAGCTGAACGCGGCCACCTTGATCAGCGGCGAACCCACCGTGGCGGCGACCAGCGAAGACAGGGCGGAAATGTTGGCGGATGCATCCGAGACGTTGGACGAGATGCCGTCGACCTTCTTCAACTGCTGGTTGGTGGTCGAAACGGTGGCGGTGACCTCGTCCATCAGGGGCGTGGCGCCGTCACTGATGGACTTGATGGCGGTGCGCACCTCGTCGAACACACTTCCCAGCTTCAGGATGGGTACCGCGAGCAGCAGCACCAGGAGCGCGAACACCCCGGCAGCGATCAGGCCGGCAATATCGCCACCAGACATAGACGTTCATCTCCTCGAAATTCCGTGGTCGGGTTCCATCCTGGCCGGGCCCGGAAGGCCCGATGCGCAGATGTCCCCCAAGTACCTTACATACAAAGAAGCCCGTGGCGCTTGCCACGGGCTTCTTTGGATACGCTGCTGGGATTTAGCGTGCGTAGAATTCGACGACGAGCTGCTCTTCGCAGGTCACCGGGATTTCCGAACGCTTGGGGCGGCGGACCAGGCGGGCCTGCAGGGCTTCCAGCTTGACGTCCAGGTAGGCCGGAACGGCAGGCAGGACGTCGCGGTGGGCACCGGCGGCGGCAACCTGGAGCGGAACCATGGTCTCGCTGCGGCTGTGGACGTGGACCAGCTGGCCCTCGCCGACGCGGAACGACGGACGGTCAACGCGGACGCCGTCAACCATGATGTGGCGGTGCACAACCAGCTGGCGGGCCTGGGCGATGGTGCGGGCGAAGCCGGCACGCAGGACCAGGGCGTCAAGGCGCATTTCGAGCAGTTCGATGAGGTTCTCACCGGTCAGGCCCTTGGTGCGGCGGGCTTCTTCGAAGGCACGGGTCATCTGTGCTTCGCGGATGCCGTACTGGGCGCGCAGGCGCTGCTTTTCGCGCAGACGTACGGCGTAGTCGGAGTCCTGCTTCTTGCGGGCGCGGCCATGCTCACCGGGGCCGTACGGGCGGCGCTCCATGTACTTGGCGGCCTTGGGGGTCAGAGCGATGCCGAGGGACCGCGAGAGGCGGGCCTGACGGCGAGCACGAGTGTTGTTAGCCACTTGTGTCCTTCCAATATCTGCGGTGTGTCAGTGTTACTGGCCTCCACGATGGAGAGCATCGGCCAACCGCTGCCTTTTGCTACTGGGCACAGGGCATAACCTTCTCAACGGTAAAATTGGGGAGATTGTGCGCCGGGCCTTGCCAGACAAACATATAGCCTACCACGGCAGCTACGTGCCCCTCACAATCTTCCGCAGCCGCTCCAGCCGCACGGCGATGTCCCGTTCGGCTCCATTGCCCGTTGGCTGGTAGTAGTCCCGCCCCACCAGGTCATCCGGCGGATACTGCTGGCTGGCCACCCCGTGCGGAGCATCGTGGGCGTACTTGTAGCCCACACCATGGCCCAGCTGCTTGGAGCCCGGATAGTGTGCATCGCGCAGGTGGGCGGGGATTCCGACCCCGAGGCCGGCCCGCACATCGGCGATCGCCTTGTTGATGCCCATATAGGCGGCGTTGGACTTCGGCGCGGTGGCCAGGTGGACCACTGCCTCGGCCAGGATGATCCGCCCTTCCGGCATCCCGATCAGCTGCACTGCCTGTGCTGCGGCCACCGCCGTCTGGAGCGCGGTGGGATCCGCCATGCCCACATCCTCTGCCGCGGAAATGACGATCCGCCGGGCGACGAACCGGGGGTCCTCCCCCGCTTCGAGCATCCGCGCGAGGTAATGCAGTGCGGCATCCACGTCGGAGCCCCGGATGGACTTGATGAAGGCGCTGGCCACGTCATAGTGCTGGTCGCCGGCCCGGTCGTACCGCACCGCGGCAGCGTCCAGGGCACGCTCGGTGTGGCGCAACTCCACCGTGACCGGCTCTGTGGTGCCGCTGCCCTCCGGGACGGAACGTTCGACGTCGTCCGCGTCGCCGAAGGCAACCCCCGCCGCGGCTTCCAGCGCCGTCAACGCCCGGCGGGCGTCGCCGCCGGAGAGCCGGACCAGGTGGTCAAGGGCCTCGTCGCCAAGCCTGACCTTGCCGCCGAGACCGCGGGGGTCTTCCACGGCCCGCACCAGCAGGCCCTCTATATCGGCGTCCGTGAGTGGCTTGAGCGTCAGGAGCAGGGACCGTGACAGCAGCGGGGAGACCACGGAAAAGGACGGGTTCTCGGTAGTGGCCGCCACCAGGACCACCCAGCGGTTTTCGACCCCTGGCAGCAACGCATCCTGCTGGGCCTTGTTGAACCGGTGGATCTCGTCAAGGAAGAGCACGGTGGTGGTCTTGTAGAGGTCGCGGGCCGTCAGGGCGTCGTCCATGACGCGCCGGACGTCCTTGACCCCTGCCGTGATGGCGGACAGTTCAACGAATTTTCGTCCGGGCCCGCGGGCAATGACATGCGCAAGGGTGGTCTTGCCGGTGCCCGGGGGTCCCCACAGGATCAGCGAGCTGGGACCCGCCGGGCCTGCGGCGTCGGCCCCCGCCGCCAGCTGCCGCAGGGGTGAGCCCTGGCCGAGCAGGTGCTGCTGGCCCACCACCTCATCCACGCTGCGCGGCCGCATGCGCACCGCCAGCGGGCTCCGCGGCGATCCCTGTCCGCGTGCACCCTGTCCTCGCGCGCCTTGTCCTCCGGTACCGGCGCCTGCCTCGGCGACGGCATCGTCGTCGTCGTCGTCGTTTTCTGGGCCGTGCCCGAAGAGATCATCCACATAGATAGGCTACTTCCAGTCCCCTCCTGCATTTTCCCGCCCCCACCACAGCGAAGGAACACTTATGCCCGCCACCGCTTCCGCCGGCGGCCCGCCATCGGTCCGGACGGCATTCGTGGCCGGCGCCCGGCTGGCCGGCTGGGTGGAACGCTTCGGCTCCTCCCACGGCGGCTTCCGGTTGCGGGATGACGACGACGGTCTCCGGCTTTTGGCCGCTGACGGCACTGAGGCGCTCCTGCAGGCGCCGTGGCCGGCTGACGGCCGTCCCGGACGCGGCAACGGCCCGGTGGATCGGCTGGCCGCCCTTGCGTCCCAGCCGCGCCGGCTGGGACTGCTCCTGGTGCGTCGGGGCGGCTACGGCGTCGGGGTGGCATGCGAAGGCATGCTGCTGGCGTCCAAGGCCGGGACCCGGTACGTTCAGTCGCGTACCGCGGCGGGCGGCCAGTCCCAGCAGCGGTTTGCCCGGCGCCGTTCCAACCAGGCGGATGCCTTGGTGGCCTCCGTGGCGGAACAAGCGGCTGGGGTATTCGGTGGTGCGCCGTTCGAGTACGTGGTGCCGGGCGGTGACCGGGCCCTGGCTGACCTTGTCCTGCAGCAACCGCCGTTGCGGCCCTATCTCCCGCTGCCCCGCCTCGCATATCTCGACGTCATTGAGCCGCGGGCGGCCGTGCTGAAGAAGGCCGCGGCGGACGCCTGCTCCGTCCGGGTCCAGGTAACCGACCCGTCCGGCTAACGTGGGCCGCCGCTTGGTCAGCAGCCCGTCAGCGGCCGGCGGGGCCGCTCCTGGCGGTACAGGTAGCGCCCGTACTCACTGAAGCCCGCCCTTGAATAGAGCTCCCGGGCACCATGGTTCTGCGCCGTCACCAGCAGCCAGAAGTCCGTCATACCGTGGTCGACGCCGGCATGCAGCAGCGCATGGAGAATGGCTGCCGCAAACCCCTTGCGGCGCGCGCCAGTCCGTGTGGCCATGCCATACACCCCACCGAGGGTGCTGCCGGCAGGCATGGCAAGGCGTCCGACGGCGGCGGGGCGGCCGTCGCTGTCCCGCGCCAGGGCGTACAGCGACGGGCAACCTTCGAGGATTGCCCGTGCGGTGCCCAAGGCATCCTTGCCGCCGCGGCCGTCCACCTCCCACCAGACCCGCAGCCAGTCCTCGGACGGCATCGGTGCCAGTTCAACCGCCGCGCCGTTATGGCCGCCTTCAGGGGTACCGCCCGCGGCCGCGCTGCGTGTCATGACCACGGTCTCGGACTGGCGGGTGAACCCCTCGGCGTCGAGCAGGTCCTGGAGCGCTGCCGTGGCGGGGTGGTCGAACAGTTGGAAGATCACGGGCAGCCGGCGGAGGCGGTACCAGGCCCTTGCTTCGGCGAGCAAGGCGGCCAGGTCGCCGTCGGGGTGGCCGTCCTCCAGGACACGCGGCCAGATGGAGTTGGCCCGCTGCGTGACGCCATCCGCCGCCCGGAGCACCCAGTTTCCGGCCTCCTGCCGTTCCCGGGCCGGCCACGCTGCATCCATGGCAGATTCGAGTTCCAGGGCACTGGGTTTCACATCGTCCGGGCTCGCCACCGGCATTCCTTCCTTAAAGGCCGAAGGTCCCCCGGTTTCCCCGGGGAACCTTCGGTGACGGACGGCGCCCTGCGGCTGCCGTCCTTCGTCTACTTCTTTTCTTCCGGCTTCTTAGCCTCCGGCTTGAAGTCCACGCCGGCCTCTTTGCGCTGCTGCGGCGTAATGGGCGCCGGAGCCTCGGTCAGGGGGTCGTGGCCGCCGCCGGACTTCGGGAAGGCGATGACGTCGCGGATGGACTCCACGCCGGCGAGCAGCGAAACAACGCGGTCCCAGCCGAAGGCGATGCCGCCGTGCGGGGGTGCGCCGTACTTGAAGCCCTCCAGCAGGAAGCCGAATTTAGTCTGCGCGTCTTCCTTGTCCAGGCCCATGAGCTCAAAGACCCGTTCCTGGACCTCACGCTGGTGGATACGGATGGAGCCACCGCCGATTTCGTTGCCGTTGCACACGATGTCGTAAGCGTAGGACAGCGCCGATTCCGGGTCCTTGTCAAAGGTGTCCAGGAACTCGGGCTTCGGTGAGGTGAAGGCGTGGTGGACGGCGGTCCACTTGCCGGCACCGACGGCGACGTCACCGGAGGCGATGGCTACGGCGGCCGGCTCGAACATCGGTGCGTCCACGACCCAGCAGAAAGCCCACGCGGTGGGGTCGATCAGGCCGGTACGGTGGCCGATTTCCACGCGCGCGGCGCCCAGCAGGGCACGCGATGGCGTCTTCTCACCGGCGGCGAAGAAGATGCAGTCGCCGGGCTTGGCGCCGACGGCGTCGGCCAGGCCGGCGCGTTCGGTGTCGGTGAGGTTCTTGGCCACGGGGCCCGCGAGTTCGCCGTCTTCCTTGTAGAGGACGTAGGCCAGGCCTTTGGCGCCGCGCTGCTTGGCCCATTCCTGCCAGGCATCCAGGGCGCGGCGTGCCTGCGAAGCGCCCCCGGGCATCACGACTGCGCCGACGTAGGGGGCCTTGAAGACGCCGAAGTTGGTGTCCTTGAAGAATTCGGTGAGCTCGGTCAGTTCCTGCCCGAAGCGAAGGTCAGGCTTATCGGAACCGAAGCGCGCCATGGCGTCCGCATAGGTGATGCGCTCGATGGGGGTGGGGATGTCGGCACCGATGAGCTGCCATACGGCCTTGACGATGTTCTCGCCCAGCCGGATGATGTCGTCCTCGTCCACGAAGCTGGCCTCGATGTCCAGTTGCGTGAATTCCGGCTGGCGGTCCGCGCGGAAGTCCTCGTCCCGGTAGCAGCGGGCGATCTGGTAGTACTTCTCAAAGCCGCCCACCTGCAGCAGCTGCTTGAACAGCTGCGGGGACTGTGGGAGGGCGTACCAGGAACCCGGTGCCAGGCGGGCCGGAACCAGGAAGTCGCGGGCACCTTCCGGCGTGGAGCGGGTCAGCGTCGGGGTCTCGATCTCCACGAAGCCCTCGTCGTGGAGCAATTCACGGGCCACGCGGTTGGCCTCGGAGCGCAGGCGCAGGTTCCGGCTGGGGCCCGGACGGCGGAGGTCGAGGTAGCGGTGCTTGAGGCGCGCTTCCTCGCCCACCTCGACGTGCTCGTCAATCTGGAAGGGCAGCGGGTCCGAGGTGTTGAGGATGGTGACGTCCTCGGCGATGACCTCGATCTCGCCCGTGGCCAGCGCCGGGTTCTCGTTGCCCTCGGGGCGGCGGGAAACAGTGCCCTTGACCTGCAGGACGTACTCGTTGCGCAGGCCATGGAAGACCTCTTCTTCACGCACCACCACCTGCGAGACGCCGGAAGCATCGCGCAGGTCCACGAAGGCCACACCACCGTGGTCACGACGGCGGCCCACCCAGCCGGCCAGGGTTACGGTTTGTCCAATGTGCTCGGAACGGAGGGATCCGAGGTCATGTGTGCGCAGCACAGCACGCCTTTCTGCGGGAAAACAGTGGGAAGTTCAATATGATCGTTCCGGGAACGATCCCGTCCGAGTTTACCCGCTGGAAAGGTACTGCCGCCTCATGGCCCAACCCCAGCAGCTCCAACGCCGGCTCGGCGCCTTCGATGCCACCGCCATGGGCCTTGGCTCCATGCTGGGCGCCGGCGTGTTCGTGGTGTTCGCCCCCGCCGCAGCCCTGGCCGGCAACCTGCTGGCCTGGTCCGTGGTCCTCGCCGGTGTCGTGGCATACTGCAACGCTGTTGCCTCCGCGGCGCTTGCCGCGCGGTACCCCACCAGCGGCGGCACCTATGTCTACGGCCGGAAACAACTGGGTGAGTGGCCCGGCTTTGTCGCCGGATGGGGATTCGTCACGGGGAAGACCGCGTCCTGCGCGGCCATGGCCTTGACTTTCGGCAGTTACGTCGCACCGGGCTATGCCGTGCCGGTGGCCGTCGCTGCCGTGGTTGCCCTGACCGGCATCAACCTCTTGGGGATTACCCGCACTGCCCAGCTCACGCGGATCTTGTTGTGCGTGGTCGTGGCGTCCCTGGTGTTCGTCGGAGTTGCCGCAGTCCTTGGCCCGCATCCCGCGGCGGACGCGGCCGGTCCGGGTTCCGGTGGCCCGGCGGGGGTCCTGCCGGCAGCCGGGCTGATGTTTTTCGCCTTCGCCGGGTACGCGCGGATCGCCACACTGGGCGAAGAAGTCAAAGATCCCTCCCGCACCATTCCGCGGGCCATTCTGGCCGCGCTGGCCTCCGCCTTCACCATCTACCTGCTGCTGGCCCTACTTTTGCAGGCCCACCTGGGAGACCGGCTCGCTGCTGCCAGGACTCCCCTCCTGGACGCGGTATTGGCATCGCAGCTGGCGGCGGGTGCACCACTGGTGCAGGTGGGCGCCGCCGCCGCATGCCTGGGCGCCCTGCTCGCGCTGATCACCGGCGTCGGACGCACGACGCTGGCCATGGCGCGGGAAGGTGACCTTCCCCGCACCCTGGCCAGGGTGGGCGGGGCGCACACCGTTCCGTTCCTCGCGGAACTGGCCGTGGCCGCCGTCGTGATCCTGCTCCTGCTGACCACGGACGTAATGACCGTGGTGGGCTTCTCAAGCTTCGGGGTGCTGGTGTATTACGCCGTTGCCAACGCCTCCGCCTACACCCTCGGTTCGCATCCGGCCTATGCGCCGCGCTGGCTGAACGCGGCGGGCTTCCTGGGGTGCGTGGTGCTGGCCTTCACGCTGCCGCCGGCTCCCCTGCTGACCATGGCAGCGGTCCTGGCCGCGGGTATGGCCGGCCGTTGGCTGGTGCTGCGCTTCAGGCAGCGCCAGCACGGCCGGCCGCGCGGCCGCTAGGCCGACGCCGGTGCGGTGGCCGTGGTGCTCACCTGGACGGTGAGGTCCTCCAGCGGCGGGGCCCAGGTCTCCGGGGCTGCCACCACCTGTTCACCGGTCCGGATGTCCTTGACCTGGTGCGTGCCGTCGTCGTCCGTGAACCATACGAACGGGATTCCGCGCCGGTCGGCGAACTTGATCTGCTTGCCGAATTTCTCCGCTTTCGCCGCGACCTCCGTGGGGATGCCCCTGCTGCGAAGCAAAGCAGCAACATCCTGCGCTGCGCCCCAGCTGTCGTCGTGGCTCAGGGCCACCAGCACGGCGGTGGGCACGGAACGGGAGGCCCTGGCCATGTCCTGGCTGAGGATACGGGACACAAGGCGGGTGACGCCGATGGACAGGCCAACCCCGGGGAACTTGCGGCTACCCTTGGACGCCAGTGCATCGTAGCGGCCGCCGGAGCAGATCGATCCCAGCTGTTCATGGCCTACCAGGACGGTCTCCACGACAGTGCCCGTGTAGTAGTCCAGGCCGCGGGCGATGCTCAGGTCCGCCAACACCTTGCCGGGGGCGCGCTGCACGGCGGCATCGATCACCTGCTCCAGTTCATCCAGGCCCTCGTCCAGGAGCTCGTCGCTGACGCCCAGGGCGCGGACCTTCGCCACGAACGAGGTGTCTTCTGTGCGGATGGCCGCCAGCTGCAGCGCCTTGGCTGCCTGCTCGTCGGTGGCACCGAGCTCTGTCTTCAGCAGCTCCGCCACCTTGGCGGGACCGATTTTTTCGAGCTTGTCGATGCTGCGCAGCACGCCCGCGGTGTCATCGAGCCCGATCCCCCGGTAGAAGCCTTCAGCCAGCTTGCGGTTGTTGATCCGGAGCCGGAAGTCCGGGATGGGAAGCGCGCTGAGCGCCTCAGCGATCACCAGGGCAATCTCCACGTCGTAGCGGAACGGCAACTCACCGTCGCCCACAACATCGATGTCCGCTTGGGTGAACTCCCGGGCCCGGCCTTCCTGGGGCCGCTCGCCGCGCCACACCTTCTGGATCTGGTACCGGCGGAACGGGAACGCCAGGTACCCGGCGTTTTCCACGACGTACCGGGCAAACGGGACCGTCAGGTCAAAATGCAGGGCAAGGGCGTGTGGATCGGCCTTGCCGCCCTTGACGGGGTTGTCGCTCTCGTCCTCCTGCAGCCTGCTGAGTCCGTACACTTCCTTGTCGATCTCTCCCTTGCGCAACAACTGGCCCACCGTTTCCACGGCGCGGGTTTCGATCGAGGCAAACCCGTGCAGTTCAAAGACCCGGCGCAGGGTATCGAGCACGTGCAGCTCCACCAGCCGCTCCTCGGGAAGCCACTCGGGGAATCCGGACAGGGAGGCGGTGCGTGCCATGGGGAAAGTTCTCCTTACGGTGAAAGGTGCGCCGGGGGCTGCCCGCGCGCCGCTCCAAGGCGACGTTCGGCGGCAGCACAGCCAGCCATGCATAAACTATGTGCGGCAGCCAGTTTATGCGCCATCCGTGTGCATCTCTAATGCAGCGGACCGGCGCTGATGGCGGCCCCACCTGCGCCCGGCGGCCATCCGCCGGGCATCAGCAGCCCGACGACGAGGAGGACCCTTGGCGGCCAGTTCACGCAGTGCCCGCGAAACAAAACGGCGCATCCAGCAAATGGAGGCCAAGCGCGAGCTGCGGCGCAGCCAGGAGAAGCGGCGCAAACGCGACAACCTCGTGGCCGCCGGCGCGGGAGCCGCCGCCGTCGCGCTCGCCGTCGTGCTTCAACTCACCGCCTTCGCCGGAAATCCCACCGAGGACGAATACGCTGCCGCGCAGGCCGGGCTGACCGACCCGTCGGCGTCCGCAAGCGCCTCCGCCACCCCGTCTCCGCAAGTATCCAACGGGGCGAACATTCCCGCAGCCGAGACCGCCGCCGGCAAGACATTCTCCGGTGAGCTGTCGCTGAACGGCAGCCCCCTTGGCGTGGAAGTGGACGGCACCAAGGCGCCCCAAGCGGCCGCAGTGTTCAAGTCACTCAGCGACCAAGGCTTTTTCAACGGCAAGACCTGCCACCGCTTGACCACAGCGGACCAGTTCGGTGTCCTGCAATGCGGCTCCGCCAACGGTGACGGCCAGGGTGACCCGAACTACACCTGGGGCCCCTTGGAAAATGCCCCTGCCGACAACAAATATCCCGCAGGAACCATCGCCGTGGCGCGGAGCGGCAACAACGCCTACGGAAACGGCACGCAGTTCTTCATTGTCTACAAGGACACTGTCATCAATCCTGACTCTGCCGGCGGCTACACGGTGGTGGGCAAAGTGACCTCCGGGCTGGACGCAGTGACCAAGATTGCCGCCGCAGGTATTAAGCCCGGGGCCAGTGACACAGACGGCGCACCGATCCAACCAGTCACGATAGACTCGTTTTCTCTGAAGTAGGACGCCGGGCCCAAGCGGACACGGTGCAGTACGTGAGTATTTCCCTCCAAGCGAAAGACTTTTAGCGGTGACAGACAGTCAGAAATCCGACGAAACAGCAACAGACCTGACCGTGGCGGCGGCCTCGGACACCAGCGAAGGCGCCGGCACCGAAGCAACCAACCCACCGGCATCCGCAGCCCCGGAAGAGGCCGCTCCCGAGGAAACGCCTTCCGCAGCACCTGCTGCGGGCCCCCGGCCTTCCGCGCCTTCTCCTGCCGCGTTTGCGTCGCGCCCGAAGCCTGCTGCAGCCGCTCCTGCCGCCGCACCCGTTCCTGCCGCTCCCAGCACGTCCGTCGCCGAGGCCTCCAAGTGGGGCCGGGTGGAAGGGGACGGCCACGTTTACCTGACGATCGACGGCGGTGAGCACCCGGTTGGGCAGTACCCCGGCGTCAGCGGCGAGGAAGCCCTGATCTACTTCGCCCGGAAGTACGACGACGTCGTGGCACAGATCGTGCTCCTGGAACAGCGGGTCAGCTCCAAGGCTCCCAGCACTGACATGCAGAAGACCGTGACCCACCTGCACGAGCAGCTCGCCGAGCGGAACATGGTGGGCGACCTCCGCGCCGCCGAGGCCAGGCTGGAAAAGCTGGCCGGCCAGATCACGGAACTCGAGAAAGCCGAAAAGGCCGAGCACGACGCCGTCCGCGCCGCCGAACTCGCGGCCAGGGAAGCCATCGTGGCTGAAGCGGAGGAGATCTCCGGCCAGGATCCCGCGCAGACGCAGTGGAAGACTTCCAGTGCCCGGATGAACGAGTTGTTCGAGAACTGGAAGGCCGCGCAGAAGAGCGGTGTCCGGCTGGGCCGCAGCAACGAGGATGCACTGTGGAAGCGGTTCAGGGCTGCACGTACCGTCTTCGACCGCCACCGCAGGGCGTATTTCTCGCAGCTGGACAGCAACAACTCGGCGGCCAAGGCCGCCAAGGAGAAGCTGATCGCCGAGGCTGAGGCGCTGTCCACCTCGACGGACTGGGGCTTCGCCGCCGGAGAGTACCGCCGGCTAATGGACCAGTGGAAGGCATCGCCGCGCGCCAGCCGGAAGGACGACGACGCACTGTGGGCCCGGTTCCGCGCCGCCCAGGACGTGTTCTTCACCTCCCGCCAGGCTGCCAACGACGAGATTGACCAGGAGTACACGGCCAACCTCGCCGTCAAGGAGGAGCTGCTGGCTGAGGCCAACGCGATCCTCCCGGTGAATGACCTCGCGGCCGCAAAGAAGGCACTGCAGTCCGTCCGTGACCGTTGGGAAGAAGCAGGCAAGGTGCCCCGGGCAGACATGGGCCGGATTGAAGCAGGCCTGCGGAAGGTGGAGGACGCCGTCCGCCACGCCGAGGAAGAGCAGTGGCAGCGGTCCAACCCGGAGCGCAAGGCCCGCACCAACAGCGCCCTGTCACAGCTGGAGTCCGCCATTGCAGGGCTCCAGGAGGACCTCGCAAAGGCAGAGAAGAGCGGCGACCAGCGCAAGATCAAGGCCGCCCAGGAAGCCCTCGAAGCCCGCCAGGCATGGCTGGACCAGATCCAGCGCTCGGCCAGCGAGCTGTCCTGACGCTTCCCCTGACTGACGCGGGCCCGGTCCGGTTATCCACATAACCCGGACCGGGCCTGTGCTCGTTAACGGCCATCCGGGCAGGATAGGGACATGGCCACAGCACCAGTTCCTCCGGCTCCCGGGCAACCCAGCACTTCCGTTGCGGGCACTCCCGGTGCAGGCAGCCAACTCCAGGGCACAGACGCCGCCTCAGCGCCCCGTTTTCCGGAGCTCTACGCCCCCGGGGCTCCCTTTGCTGCGCCCGAACTGCAGTCACTCGCCGCCGACGGTCTGCTGGCCCGGTTCCACCAACACGGCTACACCCTGCCCGGGATGCCCGCCTCGCCGAAGCTCCGGGCCCGGGCGGCCGCCGCAGTGGTCCCCGCGGCGGTACGGCAACGTGTGGTGGCCGGCCGGATGACCGCTGCCTGGATCTTCGGTTGTGCCGCGGAACCTGACCGGCTTGCACTGCTGGTGGATACGAAACGGAGGGTATCGAGCCTGCGGAACACGCGCGGCTGCACCCTTCACGAAGTGAAGCTTGGTCCGCTCGATGTCATCAGCCTGGGCGGGCTGATGGTCTCCACCCCGCTGCGGACGGCGCTGGATATTGCCCTCCACGTGGAAGCGGAACGAGCCCTGCCTGCCCTCACGGCCTTACTGGCCAGGCCGCAGCAGGACGTGGGACTCCGGCTGCTTGTCCGTGCCATCGAAGCCACACCCCGGGTTCCCCACAAGCGGGCAGCGCTGGAAAAACTGGCGCTGCTAGCTCCGGCGCTTGTTCCCGGTGGTGCGGTAGACATCGAACACGCCGTCGATCCGTCGGACCGCGCTCAACACGTGGCTGAGGTACTTGGGGTCGCCCATTTCAAAAGCGAACTTTGAGATGGCCACCCGGTCGGTGGACGTGTGGACACTGGCCGCCAGGATGTTCACGTGGTTCTCCGACAAGACGCGGGTGACATCGGAGAGCAGCGATTTGCGGTCGAGCGCCTCTACCTGGATTTCCACCAGGAACACGCTTGACTGGGTGGGCGCCCAGTCAACGTCCACGATCCGGTCGGGCTGGTCCTTGAGGTCCGAGATGTTGGTGCAGTCGGTGCGGTGCACGGAAACGCCCGAACCCCTGGTCACGAACCCGAGGATGGGATCCGGCGGCACGGGGGTACAGCACCGGGCCAGCTTCACCCAGACGTCGCCCACGCCGCGGACCACCACGCCGGAATCGGAGAAGCGGGCCTTGGTGACCTGGGTGGGGATGCTGACCTCTTCGACGTCATCATCGGCGCTTTCGTTGCCGCCCAGGCTCTCGATGAGCTTCTCCATGACGGACTGGGCCGACGTGTGGCCGTCACCCACGCCAGCGTAGAGGCCGGAGATGTCGGTGTACTTGAACTCCTCGGCCACGGCGGCCAGGGCCTCGTGGGTCATCAGCCGCTGCAGCGGAAGGTTCTGCTTCCGCATGGCGCGGGTCAGCAGTTCCTTGCCGCGGTCGATCGCCTCTTCGCGGCGTTCCTTGCTGAACCACTGCCGGATCTTGTTGCGGGCCCGCGCGCTTTTAACGAAGTGCTGCCAGTCCTGGCTGGGGCCGGCGCCCTCGGCTTTCGAGGTGAAGATCTCCACCCAGTCGCCGTGATTCAGTTCGCTGTTGAGCGGAACCAGCTTCCCGTTGACCCGGGCGCCGATGGTTCGGTGCCCCACCTCGGTGTGCACGGCGTAGGCGAAGTCAACGGGTGTCGATCCCGCCGGCAACGCCATGACCTCGCCCTTGGGGGTGAAGACGAACACTTCGCGGGCGTTGATTTCAAAGCGGAGCGAGTCCAGGAACTCTCCCGGATCGGACGTTTCCTGCTGCCAGTCCACCAGGGAGCGCAGCCAGCCCATGTCGCCGTCGCGCGGGCTCCCGGGGCCGACGGCGGTGCGGTTCGGCTGGTCTTTGTATTTCCAGTGTGCGGCCACGCCGTATTCGGCCCGGCGGTGCATTTCGTGCGTGCGGATCTGGATTTCCACCGGCTTGCCGCCGGGGCCGATCACGGTGGTGTGCAGGGACTGGTACATGTTGAATTTGGGCATCGCGATGTAATCCTTGAACCTGCCAGGCAGCGGGTTCCAGCGCGAATGCATGGTGCCCAGGGCTGCATAACAGTCCCGGACGGAGTCCACCAGGACACGGACACCCATGAGGTCATTGATGTCGTCAAAGTCCTTGTCGCGGACAATCATCTTTTGGTAGATCGAGTAATAGTGCTTGGGCCGGCCGGTGATGGTGGCCTTGATGCGGGCGGCACGCAGGTCCTCGGTGATCTGGTCGCGGATGACGCCCAGGCTCTTTTCCCGCTCGGGGGTCCGGTCCCCCACCATCCGGACAATCTCTTCGTACACCTTGGGATAGAGCGCCGCGAAGGACAGGTCCTCCAACTCCCATTTGATGGTGTTCATGCCCAGGCGGTGCGCGAGCGGAGCGAAAATCTCCAGGGTCTCCCGCGCCTTGCGGGCTGACGACTCAGCGGACACGAACCGCCAGGTGCGCGCATTGTGCAGCCGGTCCGCCAGCTTGATCATCAGCACCCGGATGTCCTTGGCCATGGCGACGACCATCTTGCGGACCGTCTCGGACTGGGCGGCTTCGCCGAAACTGACCTTGTCCAGTTTGGTCACGCCGTCCACCAGCATGGCCACTTCGGGCCCGAAGTCCCGCTTCAGGTCCGCCAGGGTATAGGGGGTGTCCTCCACGGTGTCATGCAGCAGGGCCGCTGCCAGGGTGGTGCCGCTGAGCCCTAGTTCTGCCAGGATGGTGGCGACGGCCACTGGGTGGGTGATGTAGGGGTCGCCACTCTTGCGTTTTTGCCCGCGGTGGCTTCGCTCGGCGACATCGAACGCGCGCTGGATGAGGTCGAAGTCCTCTTTGGGATTGTTGGCCCGGACCGTCCGCAGCAGTGGTTCGAGGATGGGCGAGTATGTGGCCGTCCCCCGTCCGGTCAGGCGGGCAAGCCGGGACCTGGTGCGCTCACGGCGGCCGGGAAACGTCGCGCGCGAGCCTGAATTGTCCACGGGAACCAACGATCCGGGGCGCGCCGAAGATGCCATACCGGCCTGTATACCGGCAGGATTCTTATCATCCTCTGCCGTAGGCGCCGACGCCGATCGTTCTTCCAATGAAGCACCCCTCACCACCATTTAATTACCCCAGTCTATTCCCCAAGGCAGTGACTTTTATAACCGGCCCCGCATATGCGAAGACCGGGCAACGCAGAGGATGCGTTGCCCGGTCTTTCGGGAGTAACGGGTGCCGTTGGCGGCGGATCAGGCCTGGGCCGGCGAGGCCGGAACTGGCCGTTCCGGCGCACCCGCCCGCCGTTGTTCCACGCGCCGCGCCTGCTTGACGAGGTCCGGTTCGCCCTGGCGGAGCCACGCGTACATCGGAGCGGCCACGAAGATGGTCGCGGCGGTGCCGATGAGGATGCCGACGAACAAGGCCAGCGACAGGTCGCGCAGGGTTCCCGCACCCAGGAGCCCGGCCCCGATGAAGAGGATGGCTCCGACGGGGAGGATGGCCACCATCATGGTGTTGATGGAACGGACCAGGGTTTGGTTGACGGCAAGATTGACCTCCTCGCCGAAGGTCCGGCGGGTGGAGGCATCAATGCCGGAGGTGTTTTCCCGGATCTTGTCGAAGACCACCACGGTGTCATACAGCGAGTAGCTGAGAACCGTGAGGAAGCCGATGATGGCCGACGGCGTGACCTCAAAGTCGCTGAGGGCGTAGACCCCGGCGGTGATGAACATCGTCACCGCCATGCCGGCAAGAGCCGACAGCGACATCTTCCAGGTGCGGAAGTAGAGGGCCATCAGCAACGCCGCGAGGAGCACGAAGACCGCCAGGCCGATCAACGCCTGCTTGGTCACGTCAGCACCCCAGGTGGGACCGACGAACGTGGATGTCACTTCGTTGTCGGTGACTCCGTAGGCCGTGGTCAGGCCTTGCTTGATCTTAAGGGTTTCGTCATCGGTCAGCTTGTCGGTCTGGATCCGCATGGTGTTGCCCGCGACGTTCGCCACGCGGGGGACACTGCCGGCCACCACATCGGTGACGGCGCGCTCACCCACGGTGGCGTCGGTCGTCTTAACATTGGAGACCGTGAATTCAGAGCCGCCCCGGAATTCGATGCCGAGGTTGAAGCCGCCCTTGGCCACCGGGATGAGGATGGACAGGGCCACTGCCACGGCAGCGATGAGGAACCAGATCTTCTTGGCGCCCACAAAGTCGTAGGAGCGCTTTCCGGTGTAGAGCTCGTTACCAAAACTGGCGAAGCCTGACATTACTTGTTCTCCTTCGCGGAGGTTTTCGACGAGCCGGCGAGCTGTTCCTGCTTCTCTGCCAGGCGCCGTTCGGCGATGGTCATGCGTCGTTCGGCCTCAGCTGCGGCACCGGCATTCTTGCCGCGCACCGCCATGGGCCGGTCCTCCGGGGTCCGGATGCGACCGGCACCGCGGTACAGGGGCACCGCTCCGAGCCGCTCCGGATCCAGGCCGGAGAACTTATGGCCCTCACCGAAGAACTTGGTGCGCGCCAGGAGCTGCAGCGTGGGGTGCGTGAACATGAACACCACGATGAGGTCGGCGATGGCTGTCAGGCCAAGGGTGAAAGCGAACCCCCGCACGTTGCCCACAGCGACGAAATACAGGACCAGCGCAGCGAGGAGGTTGACCGCCTTGGAGGCCAGGACGGTGCGCTTGGCGCGCTTCCAGCCGTTTTCGACGGCGGACACCAGGCCGCGGCCCTCACGCAGTTCGTCACGGATGCGTTCAAAGTAAACAATGAACGAGTCCGCCGTCTGGCCGATGGCGACGATAATGCCCGCGACGCCCGCCAGGGACAGCCGGTAGTTCTCGGTCCAGCCGAGGATCGCGATGGCCAGGTAGGTCAGGGCTCCGGCCACCACCAGGGATGCGATGGTGACAAATCCGAGCGCCCGGTACTGGAACAGCGAGTAGACCACCACAAGGAGGAGGCCGATCAAGCCGGCCAAAAGGCCCATACGCAGCTGTTCACCACCGAGGGTGGCCGAAATCTGCTGCTCGCTTTGGATGTCGAAGCTGATGGGCAGAGCCCCAAAGCGCAGCTGGTCGGACAACGCCTTGGCGGTTTGCTCGGTGAAGCCGCCCGTGATCTGCGGGCGTCCGTCAGTGATGACGGCCAGCGAGCGGGGAGCGGAGATGACCTGATCGTCAAGCACAATGGCGAACTGGGACTTGGGATCGGTGCCAGACTCGCCCCCAGCGGCGACGTAGAACTGGTTCAGGCGCTCGGTGACGTCCTTGAACTTGGCCGTGCCTTCGGCGTCGAACTGGATGTTCACGGCCCAGTCATTGGTGACCGCGCCCTGCGCGCCCTGCTGCAGCTGGAAGGACGAGGTGACGATGTTCGTTCCCTTGACCTCCACCGGCCCCAAAATGTACTTGATGGCAGGGGTTTTGGCGGTGGCGGGTTCGCAGGTTACCAATGGCTTGGTGGGATCTGACCGCTGTGATTTCTCGGCTGCGGGGCTGTTGCAGTCCAGCGCTTCGAACTGCTTGTAGATTTCCGGCGTGATCCAGTTGGTGTCGCTGCTGTTGGCCGGCGCAGCGGTCGGCTTGGGCAGCTGGTCGTCCGGGGTCTGTGATTCCGGCGGCACTGCTGCTCCGTCACCGTTTAGGATCACGGGGCGGAAGTTCATGTCGGCGGATGCCTGGATCAGGTTCCGGGTTTCAGCCGACGGCGTGCCGGGAAGGCTGACCACCACGTTGCGGCCGGACTGGGTGCTGATTTCCGCTTCGGAGACGCCGGAGCCGTCCACGCGCTGGCGGATGATCGCCACGGCCTGGTTGAGTTGCTGTTCGTTAATGTCCGAACCACCCTCAACCTTCGGCGCCAGGATCATCTGGGTGCCGCCTTCGAGGTCCAGGGCCAGTTTGGGTGCCCAGCTGGCTTGTCCGGCGATGGTGCCGCCCGCCAGGACGGCGGTCAGTGCTGCCAGGAGTACGCCAAGCCAGACCAGGACGCGCAGCCCTGGTTTCTTGCGGCCAGTTCGTGCCATTGTCGATCTTTCTCTTATTCGCGGAAGAACCGCCGGCGCGGGCTGCAGCCTGCGCCGGCGGCAATCCGCAGCGGTAGAGGGAGGAAAGGAGCCAGCGGGCCTAGCTGTCCTTC
This sequence comes from Arthrobacter sp. 135MFCol5.1, assembly GCF_000374865.1. Taxonomy (GTDB): domain Bacteria; phylum Actinomycetota; class Actinomycetes; order Actinomycetales; family Micrococcaceae; genus Arthrobacter. The sequence continues at coordinate 310,150 of NZ_KB895454.1, forward strand.
TTGCCCTCGTCGTTGAGGCGCTTCAGGGTTTCCTCGGGAGTCTCAGTGCCCGTCACTGGGCTGCCCGTCTCCGGGGTGGTGAGCGAGGAAGCATCGTCGGGGACGGCAGGCGAGGCGGCGGCCGGCTCAGCTGCAGGCTCGACCACCTTGGTCACCGCTTGGCGGTGCACGGTGGCAAGGTTTCCGGGGGACAGTTCAAGGGTGACCTTGTTCTCTGCTTCGTCGATGTCCACGATCCGGCCGAAAAGGCCGAAGCTGGTCATGACCTCCACGCCCGGGGCAAACTTCGACTGGAGCTCTGCCTGCTGCTGCTGCGTCTTCTTGTTGCGGCGGAACATCATGAAGATGAAGACGCCGAGCATGACGAACAGGAGAATTGACATTGGATCCAAGGGGAATTCCGTTCTTTTGCGTGGGTGTTGCCGGTTTTCCAGCGACGTCGGCCTCGCTTCAGCCGGGGCGGGAAGTAGATGCAGGCAAAGCCTGACGGTTCCTTCCCCAAGCGACGGAGGCGTCAGGGCCACCGGCGAAACAAAGCGCCGAACGTGCCGGGCGTCATACCAGTCTAAAGGGAAAAGCTGAAGGCAGCCTGCTATTGGCCTTCCGGGGCCCATTCGCCGGCGCCGGCGGCTTCTTCCCCGGAATCGAAAAGGTCCAGCTGTTCCTGCGCGAAGACTCCCGACGGGATGGCGTAGCCCAGGTGCGTCCAGGCGGGCGCCATGGCGATCCGGCCGCGGGGGGTCCGCCCCAGCAGGCCCTCGCGGACCAGGAAGGGTTCCGCCACCGTCTCCACGGTTTCGGTTTCTTCACCGACGGCGATGGCGAGCGTGGACAGGCCTACGGGGCCGCCGCCGAACTTGGTGATCAGGGCCTCAAGGACGGCCCGGTCCAGCCGGTCAAGGCCCTTCTTGTCCACTTCGTACATGTCCAGGGCGGCTGAAGCTGCCCGTGAGTCGATCTGCTCGATGCCGTGCACCAGCGCCCAGTCCCGGACCCGGCGCAGGAGCCGGTTGGCAATGCGGGGGGTGCCGCGGGAACGGCCTGCGATTTCGGCGAAGCCCGCGGAGTTCACTTTCAGGTCCAGCAAGCCGGCGGAGCGCCGCAGGACCAGCTCAAGTTCGGGAACGGAGTAGAACTCGAGGTGGCCGGTAAAGCCGAACCGGTCCCGGAGCGGTCCCGGGAGCAGCCCGGCCCTGGTGGTGGCACCCACCAGGGTGAACGGCGGGAGTTCCAACGGAATGGCGGTGGCGCCGGCGCCCTTGCCCACCACGATGTCCACGCGGAAGTCTTCCATGGCCATGTAGAGCATCTCTTCTGCGGGCCGGGACATGCGGTGGATTTCGTCCAGGAACAGCACCTCGCCCTCCGACAGGGAGGACAGGATCGCAGCAAGGTCGCCGGCATGCTGGATGGCGGGGCCGCTGCTGAGCCGCAAGGGCGCATTCATCTCCGCGGCAACGATCATGGCCAGCGTGGTCTTGCCGAGGCCGGGAGGCCCCGAAAACAGCACGTGGTCCGCCGTCCGCCCGCGCATCCGGGAGGCCTGCAACACCAGGGACAGCTGCTTGCGGACGCGGTGCTGCCCAACGAAATCATCGAGGTTCTTGGGCCGCAGCGCCGCCTCGATGGCCCGTTCTTCCGGCTCCTCCCCCGCTGCAACCAGTGACGGTTCAGCCACGGCTGCCTACGCGGTTGCCTGCCCGGGCGCCGTCCTGGCCCAACCAGCGGAGCGTGGTGCGCAGGATCTCCGGAACATTGCCGCGGAAGGAGACCTCGGGTTCGTCGGCCAAGGCCTTGTCGATGCTGCCAGACGCGTCTTTTTCGGACCAGCCAAGGCTGGTCATCGCGGCGATCACCTGCGGCTTCCAGGCGGCCTCGGCGGGGGTTGCGGCGCCGGCCACGGGAGCGGTCCCGTGCGGAACGAGCTTGCCGGCCAGTTCAAGCACAATCCGGCCCGCCACCTTGGGACCGATCCCCGGAACCTTGGTGAACGTCTTGCTGTCCCCAGTGTGCGCGGCGACGCGGATCGCCTCCGGCTCATGGACCGCCAGCACGGCAAGGGCAAGCCTGGGTCCGACGCCGCTGACACTGAGCAGGACGTCGAAAACCTCGCGTTCGTCGTCGGAGGCGAAGCCGAAAAGCGTCAGCGAATCCTCCCGTACGATCAGGGACGTGAAGAGCTGCCCCTGTTCGCCCACCTGCAGCCGGCTGAGGGTCTGCGGCGTCGCGTTCACGCTCATGCCTGCGCCATTGAGGTCGATGACGGCCGTGGACAGGCCGACGTGCGCTACGGTTCCGCGGAGGAAACTGATCAAGGCCGGGCTCCCGTTGTATCGCCGGCCTCGCAGTGAGCACCCGGCTATCCGAACATATCTACGAATACCCTAGCAAGCGGCAGGGACATTCAGCGTGCGCGGCGCGCCTTGGCCTCAGCCTCGGCCCACGCCCGCTGGGCCGGCGTCAAGGACGAACTGCCCGGCCCGGTGGTTGCCACGGCGGCACCGCTTCCGGCCCGCCACGCGTGGGTGATGGCCAGCGCCAGCGCGTCGGCGGCATCGGCCGGCCGCGGCGGCGCCTCGAGGCGGAGGATCTTGGTGACCAGCTTGGTTACGGCGTCCTTGTTGGACGAACCGCTCCCGGTGACCGCCGCCTTCACTTCCGACGGCGTATGCAGCGCCACCGGGATACCGCGACGGGCGGCCGCCGCGATGACGACGCCGGACGCCTGCGCCACGCCCATGACGGTGCTGACGTTCAGTTGCGAAAAGACGCGTTCGACGGCGAGGACCTCGGGTTCGTACCGGTCCAGCCACTCGTCGATGGCGGTGGCGATCACCAGCAGCCGCCGGTCCAGCGATTCCTCGGGCGAGGTGCCCACCACACCGACGGCCACCATGGTGGCCCTGCGGTTCCGCTCGACGTCCACCACGCCGATCCCGCAACGGGTCAGGCCGGGGTCGACGCCCAGGACACGGAGCGTCAACGCCGGTGCCGGGCCTTAGCTGGCAAGGCGGGACGTCACTCTGATTCCAGGGCAGCCTGGACTTCGTCGCTGAGGTCGGCGTTGCTGTAGACGTTTTGGACGTCGTCGAGGTCTTCGAGGGCGTCTGCCAGCTTCAGGAACTTCCGGGCGCCGTCGACGTCGAGCTCCACCTGCATCGACGGGACGAACTCCACCTCGTCGGTGTCGTACTCGATGCCGGCTTCCGTCAGGGCCTCGCGGATGGCCTGCAGGTCACCCGGTTCCGAGTGGATCTCGAAGGTCTCGCCGTTGTCCTTGACTTCCTCGGCGCCCGCGTCCAGCACGGCCATCAGGACGTCGTCCTCGCTCAGGCCGTTCTTGGGCAGGTTAACCACGCCCTTGCGCGTGAAGAGGTAGCTGACCGACCCGGGATCGGCAATGGTGCCGCCGTTGCGGGAGATGGCCAAGCGGACCTCGGAGGCCGCGCGGTTCTTGTTGTCCGTGAGGCACTCGATCAGCAGCGCCGAGCCCTGGGGGCCACGGGCCTCGTACATGATCTCGGTGTAGTCCACCACTTCGCCGGTGAGGCCGGCGCCGCGCTTGATGGCGCGGTCGATGTTGTCGTTGGGGACCGAGGTCTTCTTGGCCTTGGTCACCGCCAGTTCCAGGCCCGGGTTGCCCGCGAGGTCCGGTCCGCCCATCCGGGCGGCTACTTCGATGTTCTTGATCAGCTTGGCGAACGACTTTGCGCGGCGGCTGTCAATGATCGCCTTTTTGTGCTTGGTCGTCGCCCATTTGGAGTGGCCTGACATGCTTTACGCTTCTCCTCTGATCATGCGGATAAAAAGTTCGTGTACGCGTTTTTCGCCAGTCACTTCCGGGTGGAAGGAGGTGGCCAGCAGCTGGCCGGAACGCACTGCCACAATTCTAGCCGCCCCGGGCAGCGGGACGGCGTGGGAGGCGTGCTCCGGGTCCGCCGGTTCAACCTGGGCGAGGACTTCCACTCCCGGGCCTACCCGCTCCACCCACGGGCCGCGGATGAACACGGCGCGCACCGGGGCCACCCCTGATTCGGTGGCGCTGAAGTCCAACCCCTTGAAGTCCAGGTCGGTTTCGAAGGACTCCCGCTGGCGCCCGAACGCGTTGCGGCGGACGGTAATGTCCAGCCCACCGAATGTCTGCTGCGGGGCGCCTGCGAGGTCGGTTGCGGGATCCGCGATGTCCGAGGCGAGCAGGATCATCCCGGCGCACGAGCCGTAGACGGGGAGCCCTTCGGCGATGTACTTCCGGAGCGGATCGGCGAGCTCGAAGGCCCGGGCGAGCTTGTCGATGGTGGTCGATTCTCCGCCAGGGATGATGAGGCCGTCCAGGCCGTCCAGCTCCCGGGGGCGCCGCACCGGCACGCCGCGGGCGCCGGTGGCCTCGGCCGCATGGAGGTGCTCGCGGAAATCGCCTTGCAGGGCCAGGACACCGATCCGCAGGCCTGCTCCTACGCGCGCAGGAGCCGCTGAAGGGGGATTTGTCATCCCTCCAGCATACGGCCAGGCCCGCGGCCCGCGGTCCGGCAGCACCTTTCCGGCAGCGGTTGCATGCCGTTGCTGGGATATATTCAAAACATGGTCTTCTTCAGTGTTCCGCTCGGCAAGCTGGTCCGCCGGGTATCCCGGCTTCGGGGCGGCGGCTCGGCCCTGCCGGGCCTGGTGGTCGAGAAAATCGATCCCGGGTTCATGCGGCGGACGCTCAGCACCCTCCCCCACGGCGTGGCCGTCGTCAGCGGCACCAACGGCAAGACCACCACCACGAAAATGGTGGTTGAACTGCTCGAAAGCCAGGGTCTGAAGGTTTTCACCAACCGCACCGGGAGCAACTTCACCCGCGGCGTGGCGGCGGCGCTCCTGGGCGAAGTGGACTGGCGTGGCCGGCTGGACGCCGACGTCGCGGTCCTGGAACTCGACGAAGCCCACGCGGTGCACTTCGTGAACAGCGTCCCGCCCCGCTACTGCCTGCTGCTGAATGTGCTGCGCGACCAACTGGACCGCTTTGGCGAGATCGATAAGACCGCCCAGCTGCTCCAGCACATCGCCGCCAAGACCACCGGAACCGTTGTCCTGAACCGTGAGGACCCGCGGGTGGCACGCATCGCGGACACCCTCACCGGCCAGGAGGTCAAGTACTTCGGCCTGGACGAATCGTTGCTGGGAACCTTCCCCAACGACGACGACATGCGCGCAGCCCCCGGCAGCCCAGCCCCGGCGGGCCTGCCGCAGAAGCCGCAGGCCGACGTCGTACTGCTGAAGGTGGGCGCGGACAGCGCCGAGTTTGCGTACGACGGCGGCACGTTCACCACGGCAATGAAGCTGCGGGGCGTGTACAACATCTTCAACGCCGCAGCGGCACTGACGCTGGCCCGCAGCATTTGCGGCGGCGGCGCCGCCACCGCCAACCACGCCACCTTGCTGGAGGCGCTGTCCCGGGTGGCGCCCGCGTTTGGACGCGGCGAAAGCCTGACCGTTGACGGCCTGCCGCTTGACCTTGTCCTGGTGAAGAACCCCAGCGGATTCCGGCTGGGGCTCAAGTCCTTCCCGGCCGGCGGGTACGCCACCATGATCGCGATCAATGACAACTACGCCGACGGCCGGGACATGTCCTGGCTGTGGGATGTGGAATTCGATTCCCTCCGGGCCGAAGGTGTTGACCAGCTGACCGGTTCCAGGGCCTATGACATGGCGCTGCGGCTGCAATATGATGACGTCCGCATCGGCGCCGTCCAGCCCGAGATCGCCCCCGCGCTGGCGGCTTTCATCAGGGAAGGACGCGGAAAGCCCAAGCGGATCTTCTGCACATACACCGCCATGCTGGCCATCCGCCGTGAGCTGGCCAAAATCACCACCGTGGAGGTTGTCTCGTGAACCCAGCCGAAGCCTCGACCGCTGCCGCTCCGTCCAAGGGCACGCTCCGAGTGGTGCAGCTTTACCCGCGGGACATGAACATTTACGGCGACTGGGGCAACGCCCTTGTCCTGCAACGCAGGATCGCCTGGCACGGCTACACGCCCGATGTCCTTGAATACAACGTGGGCGATCCTTTTCCCGACAATGTGGACATCATCGTCGGTGGCGGCGGCCAGGACAGCGGGCAGCTGGCGATCCAGGACGATCTGCAGGCCCGGGCCGGCGAATTGCGGGAACTGGCCGAAGAAGGGGCGCCCATGCTGGTCATTTGCGGCCTCTACCAGCTTTTTGGCCGCTTCTTCAAGACCCGCACCGGTGCAGTGATTCCGGGCATCGGCATCCTTGACGTCGAAACCCACGGCACGGACGAGCGCCTGATCGGTAATGTCAAGGTGTCAACCAGCGAGTTCGGCGAAGTCCTTGGCTACGAAAATCACAGCGGGCAAACCACCCTGGGCAGCGGGGTCAGGCCCCTGGGCACGGTTCCCAAGGGCACAGGAAACAACAGCACTGACGGCCACGAAGGTGCCCGGTACCGCAATATTGTGGCCAGCTACCTGCACGGTTCCCTGCTGCCGAAGAACCCGGCCATTGCAGACTTCCTGATCCGGACCGCGGCAGAACGAAAGTTCGGCAGCTTCTCCCCCGGAACACCGGACGATGCCTACGCTGTCCTGGCGCGGGAGCACGCAGCCCGCAGGCCCCGCTAAAGTCACTGCCGCACGCGGGCGCCGCCGCCTAGCGCCATTGAAAATACTCGCGGTGGATGTTGGCCCGGCGGACTCCGGCTGCCCGGAAGGCCTTCCGGAACTGGCGCAGCATGGTGTCCGGGCCGCCCATGAACACCGACAGCCTGCGCGGTTCGGTGCCCACGGCTTCCAGGACCGACTCAGGGGTCAGGCGGCCGTCCGCCGCGGTGTCCACCATGTGGACCATAAGCCGCGGATGGTTCCTGGCGACGGCGGCGATCTCGTCGGCGAACGGGGAGGGTCCCGCCGACGTGACGAAGAAATGGACGTTTTCATGCAATTCCCCGTCGAGTGACCGGAGCCAGCTGAGGAACGGCGTGATGCCCACGCCGCCGGCGATCCAGACCTGGTCAAATGTGCCGCGGTGCCGGTCGAAACGTCCGTAGGGGCCGCCGACCACCGCCGGCATCCCCGGCTGGATGACGTCCGGAAGCCTGGTGGTGTGGTCCCCCAGAGCCTTCACCGTGATGCTGATGCCGCCCTCGCCCGCGGGCCCGGAAATGGAAAATGGATGCCGCTGCCAGCCTTCTGCCGTTTCCAGGTAGATCATGGCAAACTGCCCGGGTTTGAAACCCAGGGGGCGGCCCAGGGGACGGAGGGCCACCTCCACCAGGTCCGCAGCGACCGTCCGGACGCCCGATACCTGGTAATCGTGGTGCGGCAGGAAGTGGCGGGAAAGCAGCTCCCGATAGGCATAGAACGCCAGACCCGTCGCCCCGATGGCCACGTAGCTCCACCGCAACGCGGGGGCCGCCTCGAAGGCGCTGGCATCCAGCAGACCGTGCAGGAATCCGGCAGCCACGAACAGACCGGTCAGCCGGTGGAAGCCGCGCCAGCGTTCATAGCCACCGAGCACGCGGCCTGCCAGTTGGAAGGCCCGGGTTTGCAGCGAGGCGATGACGACGCGGCGGGCGGCCGCCGGAAGCATGGTCCGCCACCGCGGGAGGACAGCCCACACCACCAGCGCAATAAGGCCGCAGATGGCCACCACGGCCAGCGTTTTGCCCAGGCTCGTGGCCTCGGGGCTGGCCGCAAATTCAATGTGCGGCAGCAACAGGACAGTTGCCGTGATGGCCGCCCTCCGGTGCCAGATGGCCGCGTGGTCAATTCCGCCAAAAATCGGTTCGACGTGCGGGAGCGTGCTGACCAGGACCAAGGCAATCGAGTACAGCAGGACCGACTCCCCGCCGAAAAGCTGACCCACGTAGCCAAGGACAGGTTCCCCCGCCGGACGCACCGCGTACCAGAACAAGGCGTACGCCACTGCCAACACCAGCACCGCCCCGGGACCCATCCAGCGGAGGGGCATTCCCAGGATGGCGGCCCGTGGCCTCTTGGCAGGCTTGGTCATTGGCCGGATCCCTTCGTGGTGGCAACCTGCTGCGGATCCAGGCAAAGGACACGCAAAGTGCGGGCCGTTCGTGGCACGCACTCGCAATTCTAGGGAGGGCCACGCGCCGCAGCCGCCTTTTCGGATAATTGAGAAGCGTGGCCTGCTGTGAAAGGTTTACCCCATGACGAACCCGCTGCTGACCCCGAGTCCCTTGCCGTATGGCCTGCCGCCCTTTGCACTCATCACCGCTGAGCACTACGGGGAGGCCGTCAGGGCAGGGTTGGCGGAACACGTGCGCGAGATCAACGCCATCACAGACTCTGAAGAGGCCCCGACCTTCGAAAATACTGCACTTGCCATGGAGCGCTCGGGGCAACTGCTGAACCGGGCGGCAGCTGCCTTCTTCACGCTGGTTTCCGCCGACGCCTCGCCGCGGATCAGGGAACTGGAAACGGAACTGTCGCCGCTCCTGTCAGCCCACCAGGACGAGATATATCTCAATCGGGCCTTGTTCGACAGGTTTTCCGCGATCGACACCGACCGCCTCGACGCCGAATCCGGCCGGCTGGTGGAGGAATACCTCAAGGAGTTCCGCCAGTCCGGCATCCAGCTGGACGACGCCGGCCAGGAACGCCTGCGGGCCATCAATGCCGAGCTGGCCCGACTGGGCACCGAATTCGGGCAGCGGGTGAAGGAAGGGATGAAATCGGCCGCCCTGTTGCTCGATGATGCCAGCGACCTGGCGGGCCTGCCGGCGGACGATGTCGCCAGCGCCGCCGAGGCCGCCCGCACCGCTGGGCACGAGGGGAAGTTCCTGCTGACCCTGATCCAACCCAGCAACCAGCCGGCCCTGGCGGCGCTGCAGGACCGGGACGTCCGGCGCCGCCTGTTCGAAGCATCGGTGGCGCGGGGAAGCGATGGCAGCAGCCTGGACGTCCTGGACCTGGCCCGGTCCACGGCCGGCCTGCGGGCCGAGAAAGCCCGGCTGTTGGGCTTCGCCAATTACGCCGAGCTCGTGGCGGACCGGCAGACGGCGCCTGACTTCCAGGCGGTCCACACCATGCTCAACCGGATGGCCCCGGCTGCCGTCCGCAATGCCGACGCCGAGGCGGCAGCCCTGGCGGAAATTGCCGGCCACGCCCTGGAACCCTGGGACTGGGCTTTCTATTCGGCCATGGTGCGGCGGGACAAGTACGACGTCGACGAACAAGCCCTCCGCGCGTACTTCGAACTGGACCGGGCCATCACGGACGGCGTCTTCTTCGCCGCCACAGCACTGTACGGGATCACGTTCCACGAGCGGACCGACCTCCAGGGCTACCACCCGGACGTACGGATCTGGGAGGTCCGCGATGAAGACGGCGCCGGCCTGGGCCTGTTCCTCGGTGACTACTTCGCCCGCGAAACCAAGCGCGGCGGGGCATGGATGAACTCGCTCGTTGAACAGTCCGCGCTGCTGGAGTCCAGGCCCGTGGTGATCAACACCCTCAATATTTCCAAACCGGCGGCCGGTGAACCCACGCTGTTGACCCTGGATGAGCTGCGCACCTTGTTCCACGAATTCGGCCACGCACTCCACGGCCTGTTGTCAGCGGTCACCTATCCGCGCTTCGCCGGGACGTCCGTGCCGCGGGATTTTGTTGAGTACCCATCCCAGGTCAACGAAATGTGGATCATGTGGCCCGAGGTGCTGGCCAACTACGCCCGCCATCACGTCACCGGGGAGGCGTTGCCCCGGGCCGTCGTGGAGCGGCTGGACGAATCGCGGTTGTGGGGAGAAGGTTTCGCCACCACGGAGTACCTCGGCGCGGCACTTCTCGACCTCGCCTGGCACGTGCTGGAGCCGGGAGATATCCCTGATGACGCACTGGCCTTTGAGGCGAAGGCCCTTGCAGCGGCCGGAGTCGGGCACCGCCTGATTCCGCCGCGGTACCGGACCGGGTACTTCCAGCACATCTTCGCGGGGGCGGGCTACGCGGCAGGTTATTACTCCTACATCTGGAGCGAGGTGCTCGACGCCGAGACCGTCGAGTGGTTTAAGGAGAACGGCGGCCTGTCCCGGGCCAACGGGGACTTCTTCCGCACCGAACTGCTCTCCCGCGGCAACAGCCGCGACCCGCTGGAGTCCTTCCGGGCCTTCCGCGGCCGGGACGCCCGGCTGGATCCGCTGCTCAAGCGCCGCGGCCTGGAGTAACGCCGCATCGATTGCCCAGTAAGCGTCGTTTAGAGCCCCCAAAACGACAAGTACGGAGCAATCGATGCAAAAGAACGACGCCGGTCCCCCACCAAGAGAGGTGAGGAACCGGCGTCGTACTATAAAGAAAAGCACGACGGTGGGTGCTGATCCGGCAGCGTGCGTAAAAGGGGCCCCGCCCCCAGCCACCACCAAAAATGGCGGCAGCGGAAGGCGGGGAATAGCACGCCGAGGATCAGCGCCCACCGGGCGCGGAAGCGACTTACCAGCCGCGTTCGGCGAGGCGGTGCGGCTGGGGGATTTCGTCGACGTTGATGCCCACCATGGCTTCGCCCAGGCCGCGGGAGGCCTTGGCGATGACGTCGGGGTCATCGAAGAAGGTGGTGGCCTTGACGACGGCGGCGGCGCGCTGGGCCGGGTTGCCGGACTTGAAGATGCCGGAGCCGACGAACACGCCGTCGGCGCCAAGCTGCATCATCATGGCGGCGTCGGCCGGGGTGGCGATGCCGCCGGCGGTGAACAGCACGACGGGCAGCTTGCCGGCAGCGGCAACTTCCTTGACCAGTTCGTACGGTGCCTGCAGTTCCTTGGCCGCGACGTAGAGCTCGTCTTCGGGGAGGGCTGCGAGCTTGGCGATCTCGGAGCGGATCTTGCGCATGTGGCCGGTGGCGTTGGAGACGTCGCCGGTGCCGGCCTCGCCCTTGGAGCGGATCATGGCCGCGCCCTCGTTGATGCGGCGCAGGGCCTCACCGAGGTTGGTGGCACCGCAGACGAAGGGAACCTTGAAGTTCCACTTGTCGATGTGGTTGACGTAGTCGGCCGGGGTCAGGACCTCGGACTCGTCGATGTAGTCCACACCGAGGGACTGCAGGACCTGGGCTTCGACGAAGTGGCCGATGCGGGCCTTGGCCATGACCGGGATGGACACGGCGTCAATGATCTGGTCGATCATGTCGGGATCGGACATGCGGGACACGCCGCCCTGGGCGCGGATATCGGCCGGAACACGCTCCAGCGCCATGACTGCCACGGCACCGGCGTCTTCGGCGATGCGGGCCTGCTCGACGTTGACGACGTCCATGATGACGCCGCCCTTGAGCATCTCGGCCATGCCACGCTTCACGCGGCTGCTGCCCGTGACGCTGTTCGCGGACGAACCGGCCTCGTTGCTTACATCAGGTGTAGACACAAAAACCCCTATGGGTAGACAGATGATCTTCGCCGGGCATGCGGCGGCAGCTGCCGGAGGTGCACGCACGGATTGCCGGGTCGCTTGACCGGGCACTTATATACTAGTCCCCCGCCGCACGGCAGGCTTAATCATGTCTAATCCGCGGGTGTGGGCTCCGCCAAGGCCTGCCGGCGCACGGAGGTGATGCGCTGGACCACCGTCACAAGGCTTGCCGCCGCGAGGAGGACCAGTGTTGCCAGGAGCACCACCGCGGGGAGGCCCAGCCCCGTGAGGCCGGTCACCACCAAGACGGACACCAGGCGTTCGGCCCGCTCCGCGATCCCCACATTGGCGGTGAACCCCAACGACTCGGCCTTGGCCCGGGCGTACGAGACAACCATGCCCAGGACAAGGCAGACCAAAGCTGCCGTGGCGATGATGACATTGTTGCCGCCGGTGTAGAACCAGACGGCTACCCCGGCAAAGAGCGCGCCATCGGCGACGCGGTCCAGGGTGGAGTCAAGGAAGTTGCCCCAGCGGCTCTTCACGTCCTGCATCCGGGCCATGATGCCGTCCAGGACGTCGGAAAAGATGAAGGCCGTGATAAAAAGCGTTCCCCAAAAGAGCTGGCCCAACGGGTAGAACACCAAAGCCCCCACCGCCACGCCGAGGGTTCCTGCGATGGTCACCGCGTCCGGGGACACGCCCATCCGAAGCAGCCAACGGGCCAGCGGGGTGAACAGTGCGGTGAAGAATCCGCGGGCGTGCCTATTCAGCATCCGACTCCCCGGGCCAGGCCTGGGCCACTTGTTGCCGGACCTCGTCCAGGGTCTGGGTGATGGCCTTGGTCTGGGCAATGATCGGGAAGAAATTGCCGTCCCCGCCCCAGCGCGGAACGATGTGCTGGTGCAGGTGTGCGGAAATGCCTGCTCCGCCGACAACGCCCTGGTTCATGCCAAGGTTGAAGCCCCCTGGATTGGATACCTTGCGCAGGACCCGCATGGCCGTCTGGGTGAGCTCGGCGAATTCGGCTGTTTCCTCACGGGTCAGGTCCGTGTAGTCCGGGATATGCCGGTAGGGGCACACCAGAAGGTGGCCGGGGTTGTAGGGAAACAGGTTCAGCACCACGTAACAGGTGCTGCCCCGGTAGACGATCAGCGCTTCTTCGTCTGTGCGGGCGGGCCCTGTGCAGAAGGGGCAATCGTCTTCGTTCTTGAATTGGTGCTGGCCGCCCTTGATGTAGGCCATGCGGTGCGGAGTCCACAGGCGCTGGAAGGCGTCCGGGACACCGGCGAGGTCGAAATCGTCGGTAACGCCGGCATCACCTGGATACCCTGCGCCTGTGTTCTCCTGCACTCTGCTGCTTCCGTTCGGCTAGCTGGTCCGGTTGCGGACGGCTTCGGTGATCCGCTTGACCGCTTCGGCCACGGGCACGCCGTTGTCCTGGCTGCCGTCGCGGAAGCGGAAGGACACGGCTCCTGCCTCCGCGTCGTCGCCGCCGGCGATGAGCACGAATGGAATCTTGTCCTTGCTGGCAGTGCGGATCTTCTTGGGGAACCGGTCCGAGGAGGTGTCCACCTCGGCGCGGATTCCCGCCGCTTTAAGCTCGTCGACGACGTCGAACATGTACTCGTTGAAGGCCTCCGCCACGGGGATGCCCACCACTTGGACCGGGGCCAGCCAGGCGGGGAACGCGCCGGCGTAGTGCTCGGTCAGGACGCCCATGAAGCGCTCCACGGATCCAAACAGCGCACGGTGGATCATCACGGGGCGCTGGCGGGTTCCGTCCGCGGCCTGGAACTCGAGTTCGAACCGTTCGGGCAGGTTGAAGTCCAACTGGATGGTGGACATCTGCCAGGTCCGGCCGAGCGCGTCCTTGGCCTGCACGGAGATCTTGGGTCCGTAGAACGCGGCTCCGCCCGGGTCCGGTACCAGTTCCAGCCCGGACTCCTGTGCCACCTCGGCGAGGGTCCTGGTGGCTTCCTCCCAGGTGGCGTCGTCGCCCACGTACTTCTCCGGGTCCTTGGTGGACAGTTCCAGGTAGAAGTCGTTCAGTCCGTAGTCCTTGAGCAGGTCCAGGACGAAGGTCAGGGTCTTGGTGAGCTCGTCCTTCATCTGCTCGCGGGTGCAATAGATGTGGGCGTCGTCCTGTGTCATGCCGCGGACGCGGGTCAGGCCATGCACCACGCCGGACTTCTCGTACCGGTACACCGAACCGAATTCGAACAGTCGAAGGGGCAGTTCGCGGTAGGACCGGCCGCGGGCGCGGAAGATGAGGTTGTGCATGGGGCAGTTCATCGGCTTCAGGTAGTAATCCTGGCCGGGCTTGCGCACGGTGCCGTCCTCATTGAGTTCGGCGTCCACGTGCATGGCGGGGAACATGCCGTCCTTGTACCAGTCCAGGTGCCCGGAGACTTCGTACAGGTGGCCCTTGGTGATGTGCGGGGTGTAGACGAACTCGTAGCCGGCCTCGACGTGGCGCTGGCGGGAGTAATCCTCCATCTCCTTGCGGATAATGCCGCCCTTGGGGTGGAACACCGGCAGGCCGGAGCCAAGCTCGTCCGGGAAGGAGAAGAGGTCAAGTTCGGAGCCGAGCTTGCGGTGGTCGCGGCGTTCGGCCTCGGCAATGCGCTCCTGGTAGGCCTTCAGCGCGTCCTTGGTGGGCCAGGCGGTTCCATAGATGCGCTGCAGCTGCTGGTTCTTCTGGTTGCCCAGCCAGTAGGCAGACGAGGACCGGGTCAGCGCGAAGGCGTTGGAGATGAGCTTGGTGTTGGGCAGGTGCGGGCCACGGCAGAGGTCGCACCAGACAGTGGTGCCTTCCTTGCGCTCCACGTTGTCGTAAATGGTGATGTCACCGGCGCCGACCTCGACGTTAACGCCCTCCCCGGCCTCGGCAGCGCCGTCCTTCTTGCCCAGCAGTTCAAGCTTGTAGGGCTCGTCCTTCATGGCCTCGCGGGCCTCGTCCTCGCTGACCACGCGGCGGACAAATTTCTGGTTCTGGTTGACGATTTTGAGCATCATCTTTTCGAGGGTCTTCAGGTCCTCAGGGGTGAAAGGCTCGGCCACGTCGAAATCGAAGTAGAAACCGTCGGTGATGTAGGGGCCGATGCCAAGCTTGGCGTCGGGACGCAGCTGCTGCACTGCCTGCGCCATCACGTGGGCAGTGGAGTGGCGCAGGACGTTCAGGCCGTCGGGGGAATCGATGGTGACGCCCTCCACTTCGGCGCCCTCGGGAAGTTCCTGGTCCAGGTCCTTCAATTCGCCGTTGACGCGGGCTACAACAACGTCACGGCGCTCAAAGAAGAGTTCCGCACCGGTTGTCCCGGTAGTCACCTTGGTCTCTTCGCCATCGACGAGAAGGGTGATCTGCTGGGCATCTGACACGGGTGTCTCCTATTCAAAGTTCAGGCTTCATAGCTTGTGGCATACGGGGACCACAGCCAGCCATCGTCAATGCTATCGGTTCCGACTGGGGCCGACCAACGCGGCAGGTGGTGCCCGGGGCTTGGTTCAGCCGCTGAAACCGGTGATGGCCAGTGCCCTGCTGATGCCGTCAAGGGGATGTGGACCGTCAGAGTCCGCATGCGGTGTTGATTCCGGGAACGGCAAAGTCGCGGTCCTGGCCAGGTCCCAGGCCATGCTCGCGCTCAGGCTGATGCCCCGGGGTCCGGTCCTTCTGGTGGTGCCCCGGATCAACAGCAAACGGGTGCCAAAAAGGAGGGGCCCTGCACTCTCCTGGGCTTCATGGAAGAAGACTGAGTCCACGCAGCCTGTGCCGTCGTCGATGCTGATGAACACAACCCGCCTTCCGCCGCGCATGGGAGGGGTCTGGGTGGCCACCCGCACACCGGCCACCAGGACCTCGGTGCCGTTGCGCAGGCTGAGGAGTGAGTCAGCAGTGGTGACGCCAAGCTTGTCCAGTAACGGCCGGTGGCTGTCCATCAGGTGGCTGCTGACATCGACGGCCATGAGATCGAGTTCGGCCCTGACATTCTCCACCAGGGTGGGTGCCGGGAGTCCGGGTTTGATATTTCGCAGTTCAACATCCCCCAAGGGCAGGGAAAGTTGCCCTTCAAGGACTTCAACTCCCTTCCGTGCCCCTTTGCCTGCTTGGAGTTGTTGGAGGTGTTGCACAAGATCGGCCCGGTTTGCGTGGCCTCCCGCTTCACGGTGCAGTGAATCGAAGGCGCCCAGCTGCGCCAGGCGCCTGATGCTGGGCTTGCTGAGCCGCGAGCGCGCCCTGAGGTCCGCCAAAGAGTCGTAGGGCTGTCCGGCGACAATCCGCTTCAATTCCGTCGCTGAGAGCCCGTAAATACCGTTCAGGCTCAATCGGATACCCAATTTTCCCTGGTCCTTGCCTTCCTCCACCCGTTCCACCCGGTACTCCGCCTGGCTGCGGTTGATGTCCAGGGGCAGGATGGGGATGCCAAGACGCCGGGCTTCGGCTACCAGCAGCCGCTTGGGATACATTCCCGGGTCATGCTCCCAGAGCCCGGCGAGGAACGCTTCCGGATGGTGGGCCTTGAGCCAGGCAGACTGGTAGGTGGGCACGGCAAAAGCGGCACCGTGGGCCTTGCAGAAACCAAAGCTGCCAAAGGCCTTGAGGGTTCCCCAGACCTTGTCCACCACGTCAGGAGCGTAATTGCGGGCACGGGCTTCGCGGCGGAAGAATTCCTCCACCGCAGTCTCCAGCGCTTCGTTGCCCAAGGCGCGCCTGAATTCGTCCGCGCGGGCCAGCCCACAACCGGTCATGACATTGAACGTCTTGAGGATCTGCTCATGGAAGACCGTCACTCCATGGGTTTCCTGGAGAACGGGCTTGAGGTCCGGGTGCGGATACACCTCCGGGGCGAACCCATGGCGGTGTTCCAGGAAGGGACGGACCATGTCCGATTTCATGGGTCCCGGCCGGAACAGGGAGATGTCGATAATGAGGTCGTTGAACTCCCGGGGTGCCAGCTTTCCAATCAGTTCCCGCTGGCCCGGGGATTCGATCTGGAAACACCCGAGGGTGTGGGTGCTGCGGATCAGCTCATAGGTCGGTTCGTCATCGAGGGGGACGGCGTTGAGGTCGATCCGGCCGTCAGCGGCGATGTAGTCAGGTCCCCTGCCATCCGGACCTGCCGGGTGGCGGCCAGCAGCCACCACCTCGGCCTTGGAAGGGTGCAGGCGGATCACTTCCCGGACCGCGAAGGCCATGGCGCTCTGCATCCTGACGCCGAGGACATCGAGTTTGAGCATTCCCATGGGGTCCATGTCGTGTTTATCGAACTGGCTCATGGGCAGGCCCAGGCCGCTGGGCTGGACAGGGGTGCGGTCCAGGAGCGTGGCGTCTCCCAGGATGACACCGCAGGGGTGCATCGAGATATGCCGGGGCAGCCGGTCCAGCCGCTCCGTCAGGTCGACCAGAAGGTCCAGCTGCTGGTTTCCGTCGGCGTCTTTGTGCTCCACCCGGCCGGCGAACTCCTTGAGTTCGGGTTTTTCCTGCAGCGCTTCGCGGAATTTCCTGGCCGAGAACCGCCACAACTGCTTGGCAATCTCCCCCACCTCGTCATCGTCCATCCCCAACGCCATCCCGGCGTCGCGCACTGCCCCGCGGGCCCGGTAGCCGTTTTGCATGCTCATCAGGGTGACGCGCTCTGAGCCGAAGCGTTCGAAGATTTGGCGGTAGACGTTGTGGCGTTCAGCGCTTTCAACGTCGATGTCGATGTCCGGCAGGGTGGCACGGTCGTTGGAGAGGAACCGTTCAAAGATGAGATCGTGCTGCAGCGGATTTACGTGGCTTACCTCGATCAAATAATTGACCAGGCTGGACGCCCCGGACCCACGGGCTGCCGCCCTGACTCCCATGTCCTGGATCATCCGGGATACCTCTGCCACAGTCAGGAAGTAGGACGAGAAGCCCAGGTTCCGGATGATCCCCAGCTCATGCTCAAGCCGTGCCATCATCGTTTTTTCGTCGTGTCCGCCGATCCCCGGGAACCGCCTGCCAATTCCGGCATGGCACCGCTGGATGAGTTCCATATGCGGATCCCGGGTAATGCCAATGACTGATGCCTCCGGCACCACGGGCTGCTTCCATCCCATGTCCGAGGTGGGGTCCATCCGGCAGAGGTCGGCGAGCGCCTCGGTTTGGGCCATCAGTTGCTTGAGGTCAGCGGCCCCATACCCTGCTGCGGTAATGATTTCCTTTCCCAGGCCGAGCATCTGTTCCGCGGTTTTCAGCCACCCCTGGCCTGTGGGCTGGAGCAGCGGTTCCCCTGCCAGCTCCGGCAGGGACTTCAGCGTCCGGGCAGAGTCAAGGACATCCGCGGTTGGCGCCCCGTCCGCAGCGCAATACCGCACCGCGTTGCTGAGGATGGCGGGGACGTGGTGTTCTTCGGCGAGCCGGAGCATGCGGACTGCATGGGCAGTGCTGAGGGGGAAGCCGGGCGCGCTGAGCTGGGAGACGATTTCTGCAACGACGGTTCCCGCGGGCATGGCATCCAGCCATTGTTTGAAAAGGGTTCGGGGACGGAGGTACCGCCTGCCTCCCATGGCCTTGCCGACGTCGGAATCCGGTCCAATCAGCACGGTCAGCACCGGTTTGAGCGTTGCCGGGTCGAGGGTCCGGGAGGCCAATTCGGCGCGGGTGACCGCTACCGGCACTGTTCCCCCGGCCTTCCCGGAGGTCCGGGCGTGGGCATCGGAAACCAGCCGGCATAGAGCACGATAACCCGCGCCATTGTTGTGCCCGCGGGCGAGCACCACCACCCGCCCGGCTACCTGCGTGCGGTGGTCCCCGTCGTCGTCGAAGACCGCAAGGTCCACCCCCACGATGGGGTCGATGCCTGCAGCCATGCAGGCTTTGAGGTGCTTGATGGTGCCATACAGGCCGTCCCGGTCGGTGCATGCCAGGGCAGTGGCGCCGTCGCTTGCGGCGGCCTGTGCAAGTTCCTCCGGCCAGGAGACGCCGTAATGGGCGCTGAATGCTGTGGAAACGTGAAGGTGGGTGAAGCTCATGCTGTTCTGGGGCGAAGGGCGTCATGGATCCGCAGCAGCCGCCACCGGCCGCTGCCAACATGCCGGGTGAGGTCGAGGGTCAGGGGTTCTGAAGCATTGTTCCCAGCAGCGGGAAGCACCTGGATTCGCCAGATTTCGTGGTCCACCACGCCAGGGCCGCTCCCCAGGGGAGCCCTGGCGTCTTCAGCCCACCACTGGCGGCGTTCATACCACCGGACGGGGTCTGCGCAGACGAGATAGTCCCTGCCTGCCCACGTTAACGATTCAGGCTGCCCGGAGGGGGAACATGCCACGTCTATGGACTCGCTGAACATGCCCATGCGCGCCTCCCGGACGGTTCTTCCCAAATGCTCCATTCGAATATGTGTTCGAATAAATCAAGTCTACGCCGGGGAGCCGGCAAAACATAGGCGGGGGTGGACGGACCGTGCGGCAGGGAGCAGGATGATGGCATGAGTACCGATGACGCACTCCTGAAGCAGGCAAGCATCAAGACCCAGGACTCCACCCTGGTGGCCACGTTCGATATCGATGGCGCCATTCCGGAGTCCGGCGCCTACGTGGTGGGCTTGATGGGAGCCACGCCGGACTATTCAACGCAGCGGCGGCTTTGCATTGAATTCATGAACGGTGAGGCCATTGCCTGCTACGCGTTCAACCGGGACCAGGGAATCGAAGAAGATTACGACCTGTCCGGCGTATCCCACTCGGAAAACACCATTACCGGGAGCTTTCCCGCCACGGCCTTGAACGGGCTCGGGAAAGGACACGTCCTGTCAGCCTTCAGCGAGGCGGACGGGCGGGAGTTCCAGCATGGGGTTCCGGTAGAGGAAACCCTGTAGGGGTTTCCTTAGCTGTTTTCCTTATGGATCTTCAGTTCGAGTTCAATGAACGCGGAGATCATGGCCCGGTAGGTTGACTCGACGATGTCCGGGTCAATGTCTTTTTTCTCTGCCGCGGCCCGGACGTGCTCGATGATCCGCTCCACCCGGCCGGGGGCCCGCACCTCGGCGTCGTCGCCTTTCAGGGTGCCGGCGATCCGGATCAGCCGCTCGCGGCGGGCGATGAGGGTAACAATCTGGTCATCCACCTCATCGACGGCAACCCGGACAGCTGCGAGCTGTTCCCTGTCGGCCTGGGCATCCCGATCGTTTCCTTGAATTGTCGCCATCATCTGACAGTATCGAAGCATGGAGCCAAGAGTCGACTTTATCTCCCTCGGCGTCCGCAGCGTTGACCGGTCGCGGGCTTTCTACATCGACGGCCTCGGCTGGCCGGTCCACCGCGAGGTTGCCGGGGAGGTGCTGTTCATCCAGGTGAACCACGGACTGGTGCTCTCCCTCTGGGACGCCCGGCAGATGCAGGCGGAGGCAGGCGTCAGCCCGCCGGACGGGGTTCCCTGCATCACCCTCAGCCATAACCTGGCCAGCGCCGGGGACGTGGACCGGGTCATGGAAGAGGCCGCAGCGGCGGGGGCAGCCATCATCGCCGAACCCGTTACCCAGCCCTGGGGCGGCTACACGGGGTACTTCGCGGATCCTGACGGCTTCCGCTGGGAAGTCGCCTACAACCCCACGTGGACCGTGGACGACGCCGGCACGGTCACCGTGTGACGGCGTCCGCACCCTGGGCAGTGGCTGCTAGAACAGTGCCTCCACAGGGCGGATCAGGTCCGGTCCGTTGTTGCGGACGTTCCCCACGTCCTTGCCCACGGACTCCACGTGCCAGTCGGCGGCAGCTTCCTTGACCCCGGCCCGCACCAGGTCCACAAGGGCGGCTGCGTCGTCAGCCTGCGGGTCCAGCCAAGCCTGCGTGGTGGCCTTGTCCATGGGCAGGGGCACGCGGTCGTGCAGTTCCGTCAGCTTCCCGAAGATGGTGGATTCAGTCCCGGGCGGTGGGGTGTCCGCCGTGAGGATGGAAGTGGACAGCAGCCAGCGCCCTGGTTCCCCTTCCGGAATGGACGGGTCCTTCCACCACTCGTAAAGGCCGGCGAATACCAGCCCGTGGTCCTCACCGGGGTGCACATAATAGGGCTGCTTGGACTTCCCGGGCCCTTGCTTCCATTCGTAGTACCCGTCGGCGGGGACGGCGCAGCGGCGTGACTTCACGGCCTTCCTGAACGCAGGCTTCTCCAGCACCGATTCGCTGCGGGCGTTGATCATGCGCGACCCGATCCCGGGATCCTTGGCCCAGGACGGGACCAGGCCCCAGCGGGCCACATGCAACTGCCGTACCTGCCGGGCCCCTGCAGCATCCTCCACCAGCCGCTCCAGGACGATGGGGACGGCGTCCGTTGGCGCTACGTTCCACGACGGCGGGATGCTGACCTCCTCCTCCAACTCGGCGTCGAACTCGGCCAGCAGGTCCCCCACGGCGCGTGCCATTACGTAGCGTCCACACATGGGACCAGCATGCCACCGTCGCCACATACTGTCATGCAGCCGCCCCGCCGCCCCGGAAAGTCCGGGAATACCGGCGGCCACGCTACCGTTGACCGTAAGGAAACCTTTCAAGCGACGTTTAGGAGATCCGCGTGGACTTCACTCCCGAATCCGGCACCATCACCATGTTTTCCACTACTTGGTGCGGCTATTGCAACCGGCTGAAGAAGCAGCTGGACGCAAAGGGCATCGGCTACACGGAAATCAACATCGAAGAGGTGGACGGCACCGCCGAACTCGTGGAGAAGCTGAATGGCGGCAACCGCACCGTTCCCACCGTCCTGTTCCCGGACGGCTCCGCTGCCACCAACCCGTCAGCTGCTGAGGTCCAAAGCAGGCTCGCTGCCTAAGCGGCAGGAGACAGCCGGCTTCGCGCCGAAGAACTGATGCGGGTCACGCCCCCAGGCTGCTGAAGGAAGCAGTTTCCAGGGTGGCGTGGCCCGCATACGTTTCCAGGAGGGCATGCTCCACGGCCGCCACATCCAGCCCGGGTACCAGGTCGTCGGCGGCGCCGGCCGTGGACGGGTCCCAGTCCAGGCCGAGGGCGGCATAGCTGTCCGTGAGCACCTTCCGGATCGGGCCTGAATCCTCCACCACAATCACCGAGCTGAACAGCCAGCCACCGGAAACCACCCGTTGGGCGGTGCCGACCAGCTTCACGCGGCGGGAGCTGTCGGCCGCATCGGTTCCGTGCACACTGAACTCGCCGGGGCAGTATTCGCCGGGAATTTCCCCTACCGCGGCCTGGACCCCGACGCTTCGCAGAGCCTGGGCAAAGAGCTCACCGAAATAGGCGAACCGGGCTTTGGACCCGGCTACTGCGTCGGCGTCCGGTTCGATGTGGTCCACCACCAAGGTCCCCTGGTGGTAGGCGGCGGCCCGTCCCCCGGCCCTGCGGACCAAGGGCTCAAATCCGTTGGCCAGGCAGGCCCGTGCGGCCGCATCAAATCCGGGCAACCGGGTGTCCCGTTGCCCGAAGGCGACGGTGGGAGCGGGCCGGTACAGGCGCAGGGTGGGACCGAGGCTGCCTGACCTGGCCCTGGCCAGCAGCTCCAGCCCGAATTCGAGGTCACGTCCCGCGCCGAGGGACACGTCCTGCCGCACCACAGTCAGCGGGCGGGCGTCGGTACCGGTGTGGTGCATTGTTGCTGAACTCCCTGGGGTCGATGGCCGCCGGCGGACAGGCCTCCCTTAGGTTACGCCCGACGACGGCACGGGCCTTAACGGCCCCGGCGCCCTGCCCACACTGCGTGCATCAAGGGAACGGCAGAAACGGCCATCAGGACGTTGCCGAAAACCAGGTCGTCAGAGCGGACGATGGCGCCCGCCACCAGCAGCGCACCGAACACCAGGGCCGAACCGGAGCGCCGCGCCGCCCTTTCCAGCCGGGCAGCCTGCCGCTCCAGCCGCGGGACTGCGACCTCAAGCGATCCTTCCTCGAGCCGGCCGGCCAGGGCGTCCAGCCTGCCGGGCAGGCGGAAGGCGGTAGCGGCGGCATCGAGGGCCTGCCGGGCCACGTCCTGGACCACGTTGCCGCGTTCGTTCCGCAGCAGCTGCGCGGCGTAGGGTTCCACTGAGTCCCAGAGGTTGAAGCGCTCATCCAGGGCGCTGCATACCCCTGACGTCAGGGACATGGCGCGGATGATCAGGAGGAAGTTCTCCGGCAGCTGGAATGGCAGCGAGCGGACCACGTCACCGAATTCCACCGCGAAGTCGCGGAACTCGCGGGGGTCCACCTCGCGGAGTTCGGCAAAGCCCATGCCGCCGAAGCGGGCGAAAAGCTGGGTCATGGCCCGTTCCAGTCCTGCGCTGTCCGCCGACGGCATCAGCACGCCGACGTCGTTGATCGCCGCCACGAGTCCCTTGCCGTCGCGCGCGGCCGCAGCGATCAGGAGCTTCCGCAGGCCGCTGCGCGTGGAAGCCGTGACCTCCCCCATCATGCCGAAGTCGATGAACGTCAGCTTCCAGCCAGGTCCCCCCGTCCCTGCAGGGACAGGCGTGACGAAGATGTTGCCCGGATGCGGGTCGGCATGGAAGAACCCGTTGGTGAAGAGCTGGTCGAACATGATGGACGCGAAAACGGGGGCCACCGCGGCGGGATCGATGCCGGCGGTCCGGAGCGCTCCCGCATCGGTGATTTTGATGGCCGTGACGTCCTCGAGCGTGAGTACGCGGCGGGTGGTGCGCTCCCAGACGACTTCCGGCACTGCGACCCTGGCGTCGCCGGCAAAGTCTGCGGCGAAGCGTTCGGCGTTGACGGCCTCGCGCAGGTAGTCAATCTCCTGCAGGCTGATCTGGGCGAATTCCTCCACCAGCGCCGGCATGTCCGCGCGTCGGGAGACGAGGCGGACATGGCTGAGCCAACCGGCCACCTTCCGAAGGGCGGCGAGGTCGACGTCGACGATCGCGCCGATGCCCGGACGCTGTACCTTCATGACGACGGCGTCCAGGCCCGTATCTTCGGCGTCCAGGAGATTCAGGCGGGCGCGGTGGGCCTGGCCCAGGGAGGCGGCCGCAATCGCGGATTCGTCCACGCTGGCGTAGACCCGGCCCACGGGGGCACCCAGTTCACGCTCTGCCAGGGCGGCGATCAGCGGGAAGGCCACGGGCGGCACCTCGTCCTGAAGCCCTTCGAGTTCTTTGGTGATTTCGGGCGGGAGAACGTCGAGCCGGGAGGACAGGAATTGCCCCACCTTGATCATCAGGCCGCCGAGGTCGATGGCCAGGTCGTGGAACCGGCGGGCAAAGTTCTGCATCCGTCGGGACCGTGTCCGCGTGGAGATGCTGCCCAGCCCCACCCTGGGCAGCAGCAGTTCGAACCACCACGTGGTGGCAAGATGCCAGGCGGCAAACCGGAGGATCCGCCGGTACCGGCCGCGGTGTTCCCGCATGGGCGACGCCGGGTCGGCCCGGTCCCGTACGGTCAGCGCCACCCGGGTCAGTCCTGCGCGAGGATGGCGTACAGCCGCCGGCGGGCCTCGTCGAGCACCGCCACTGCCTGCTGCACCTGGTCCGGTGAACCGGTCCTGCCCACCTGCGCCGCGGCCTGGGCCAGCTCAATCCCGGCCTTCGGAAGGGAGGCGCCGCCGGTTCCGAAGGTGGCGGCCGCGGGATCCCAGGGCGCGGACCCGTGCAAGTCAGCCGCCTCTTCGCGGCCCGCATCGGTCAGCGAGTAGATCTTCCTGCCGTTGGATTCCTCGGCCCTGATGGACCCTTCGTCTGCCAGGAGCTGCAAGGTGGGGTAGACGGACCCTGCGCTCGGCTTCCAGCTGCCGCCGCTGCGCTCCTCAATCTCGTGGATGACCTGGTAACCGTGCATGGGCTGCTCAGCGAGCAGCGCCAGAATCGCCGCCCGGACCTCGCCTTTCCCGGCCCGGGTTCCAGCCCGTTTCTCGAACCTGGAGCGAAACTCTTCGACCGCTTGCCACATTCCGTCCAGGTTGTTCCCGCCGAACCCGCCTGCAGGGTTTGAACCACGCATGATGCACTCCTTCGTCAATCGCGAACGATACACAACGATACTCAGCGATACATTCCGGCACCATAGCCGGACGGCCGGTTTCCGGGGCCGGAAAGGCCCAGGCGGCGTCAGGTCCTGCGCAAGGTGAGGATTTGCTCCGCCCGGCCGAAAGGTCCCTGCCGGTCGTGCAGCACCGTGGACGTCAGCCCAATCCCGTCCGAGCCGAAGGAAACGGCGTTGTCCAGCCCCAGCCACTCCCCTTGCGGCCGGCGGTACATGTGGATCTGCAGGTCCAGGTTGGGGAAGGCATAGCTGTCCTTGCCGGGCGGGACCCTGGCGGCGATTCCGTTGGCCGTGTCCACCATTCCCATCAGCCGCGCCAGGTCGCCAGTGTCGGCCCGGTCGGTCAGCGGGTGCCCGGTGCGGAGCCACACTTTCCCGGCGCCGGGGCGGTGCCCCTCAGCCACCCGCATTTCCAGGGAACGGATGTAGCCTCCCGGCCACACGGCCGAGCCGTCATACGGCTTGCATTCGTCCGGGCCCGGTATGGCCGTGTCTTCGACCTCTGCTACCGGGCTGGTATCGCTGGTCAGCATGCGCCACGCCGTGGCACGGATGGCGGTACGGCCGCCGGCCACCAGTTCGGCCTGCACAAGTTCAATGGTCCTGCCTGGCCGCAGCGTGGTGGTCTCGATCCGGAAGTCGCCACCGGGGATCAATCCCAGGATCTCGTAGCTGATCCGGGCCATCCGCATGTCGTCGCGCGGCTGGTGCCGTTCCAGGAGGTCAGCCATCAGGCCCGAGGCCGGCGCCATGTGCTGCTCGTGGGTGTTCCAGGCACCCTGGGCATGGATGGTTGACCGGAACCGGCCCCCGCCCAGTTCCTGGTAATAGAAGTTGCCCTCGGCGAGTTCAGGCAGGTCTGCAGTCAAAGCTGGCCCCTTAAGCAAAGTTCAGTGAATTGCCACTAACCCTATCGCCAGTGAGTGCGCCGCGACGCGGCAGGCAACGAAATGTTGGCGGGTACCACAGCCAAGCGGACTACACTCAGGAACTGGTCCTGTCAGCAACCCTCAAAAGAGGTGTTTCATGCGCGTCATCAGCTACAACCTCCGCAAGCATGCCGCAAGCGGCGAACTTCTCGCCCTGGCACGGAATCACGACGTCGATGCGCTGTGCCTCCAGGAGGTGGATTCCAGCGACCTCCCGGAGACCCTGGGCCCCCTCCATCTGGCGGATGCCACCAAGGGCAACAGGCTGGGCCTGGCCATCTACTACCGGACCAGCAGGTTCACGGCCCTGGACACGCAGTCCTTCGCGTTGAAGAAATCGATGCACGACAGGGTCCTTGCACCGGCCCATGAGCGGCTGATCGGCACGCGGGTCATGGACAACCAGACCGAACACGAACTGGTGATCGGCTCGTTCCACGCAGCACCCCTGACGGCGTCGAACTCATTGCGGCGAAAGCAGATCCACGCGGCCCACGCGGAACTGCTCAGCATGGGCAAAGGCCTGATGACGCTGATGGTGGGCGACTTCAATTATCCGTTCTTCACCAAGAACCTGGATATGCACATGAAGAACTCCGGCTATGCCCTCTCCTTGAGCAACCGGCGCACCTACACCCGGTACAAGGTTTTCAAGGGCCATTTCGACTTCGCCACCTCCCTGGGGCTGGATATCGCCAGCGTGGAAACCCTTCCGCGCGGCAATTCAGACCACCTGCCCATCCTGGTGACAGCCGAGTACGGCGAAGGCTACTAGGCCCGGCTGCAACGCCGCCAATTACCAGGACTCCCCGGCGTCCAGTTGTGCCATCAGGTCCGGCCAGGCTGCTGCGAAACCGGGGTGGAGTTCCATGCCGTGGACCTCAGCCACCGGAACCCAGAGAAGGGCAATGCTCTCCGGATCGCTGATGACCGGCTCAAAGGACTCCCGCACACGGACCACCACGGTGGTGTAGGACCAGTAGCCATGGTCCAGCACGGAGGTAAAGAGAACGTCGACGTTGCCGGGCGGAACCGACGCTTCCTCGTAGGCCTCCCGGAGGGCGCCGTCAACCGGCTCTTCGCCCTGGTGCAGGGCCCCGCCGGGCAGGCCCCAGGTTCCGCCGTTGTGACTCCATACCGCGCGGTGCTGCAGCAGGACTCCCTTGGCGGGATCCCAGGCCAGGACCCCGGCCGCTCCGAACCTGCCCCAGAACCGGCCGCGGTCACCTTCCACCCAGGCGTCGCCCGGATCGCGGGGGCCGGTCCGCGGCGGCGGAGTGGAGGACAGGCTGGAGGGCGGGTAATGGTCCATTGCCCCAGTTTGACAGGTGAAGCGGCGGGACGTCAGGTGCCCTGTCCGTGGTCGACGGCG
Source organism: Arthrobacter sp. 135MFCol5.1 (assembly GCF_000374865.1). Taxonomy (GTDB): domain Bacteria; phylum Actinomycetota; class Actinomycetes; order Actinomycetales; family Micrococcaceae; genus Arthrobacter. Next base: position 336,777 of record NZ_KB895454.1, read on the forward strand.
AAATCACCGCCCGGGTACATGACTGTTTCGTGGCCGTCGTCGAACCGGACCAGGTAGGGCGGGCCGCCGCCTTGGCCGCGCACCTCCAGGATCACCCCGTGCCGGTCCGCGGACCCCACGTTCCTGCCGCGCACCACGATCCGGTCGCCTTGGGCTGCCTCCATGGCAATCACCTCCACGGCCCAAGGGTACGACCCGCGGGCGCACCGGAACAGTGCCGCATGGCAGGATTTCCGGTATGCCGCTGAACCTCGTCCTGCTCGCCGACACCCATGTACCAAAACGCGCCAGGGACCTGCCGGGGCAGGTGTGGTCCGCCGTCGAAAATGCCGATGTGGTTTTCCACGCCGGCGACTGGGTGGAGGCAGCCCTGCTGGACGAATTCGAACGCCGGAGCAAACGGCTGCTGGCCGTCTACGGCAACAACGACGGTCCCGAACTGCGCCGGCGCCTGCCGGAAACGGCAACCGCCGCCCTGGATGGGGTCCGCTTTGCCATGGTCCATGAGACCGGGCCGGCCACAGGACGCGAGCTCCGGTGCGAAGCGCTGTACCCGGACGCCGATGTGCTGGTCTTCGGCCACAGCCACATCCCCTGGGACACGGTGTCACCGCGCGGGCTTCGGCTGCTGAACCCCGGGTCGCCTACGGACCGCCGGCGCCAGCCGGTTTGCACCTATATGGAGGCGGTACTCGACGATGGCGCCCTTGCCGGGGTCCGGCTGGTGGAGGTCCCGCGGTGAGCCGCTTGGCACGGCGGCCGGAATTGCCTAGGCTGGAACAGTAAGCAAGCTTAGTTTTTGTTGGCTACCCTTTCCGCAATTGCCGGCTGCTTCATGTCCCGGGCCACCAATGGGCCCGCGTCCCACCCGAACAGGAGGACCACCATGACTGACCAGTACACCTTCCGCAATCCCGTGACCGCCTACGAAAAGATCTCCCCGCCCAAGCAGCACCAGCCCGAACCGGGCCTGGACGCCGACCTGGAGCCCAAGGCCGACCTGGGTGAGGAAACCTACCGCGGCACCGGCCGGCTGGAAGGCCGCCGGGCCATCGTTACCGGCGCGGACTCCGGGATCGGCGCCGCGACGGCCATCGCCTTCGCCAGGGAAGGCGCCGACGTCGTCCTTTCCTACTTGCCGCAGGAAGAGGAAGACGCCGCGCGCATCGCCGGGATCATTGAGGCCGCAGGCCGGAAGGCGGTCAAGGTGCCGGGCGACCTGAAGGATTCCGCAGCGTGCCGCGAACTGGTGGATACTGCCGTGGCAGTGCTGGGCGGGGTTGACGTCCTGGTCAACAACGCCGGAAAGCAGGTTGCACAGGAGGATCTGCAGGACATATCGGATGAGCAGTTCGACCACACGCTCAAGACCAACGTCTACGCCATGTTCTGGGTCACGAAGGCTGCCGTGCCGCACATGCCCGCCGGCTCCACCATCATCAACACCACGTCCATCCAGGCCTACAACCCGTCGCCGACCCTGGTGGACTATGCCACCACCAAGGCCAGCATCAACAACTTCACCAAGGGCCTGGCTCAACAGCTTGCGCCCAAGGGAATCCGGGTCAACGCGGTGGCGCCCGGGCCCATCTGGACTCCGCTGCAGGTCAGCAGCGGCCAGCCCAAGGAAGAATTGCCCGAGTTCGGCCAATCCACTCCCCTGGGCCGCGCCGGCCAGCCCGCTGAACTGGCCCCCGCCTACGTCTTCCTGGCCTCACCCGAGTCCAGCTACGTGGTCGGCGAGACACTGAATGTCAACGGCGGCAGCCCCACGCCCTAGGCTCCCGGCCGCCCAACACGGCGGGCCCTCCGGTTATTCGGCGGCCTCCTGGCCGGCCAGGAGCTCATCCGTGGCAGGATCCGGCTCGCCATCAAAAAATTGGGCCAGGACCGTCTTGAACACTGTTTCTCCGGGCGCGGCCCGGAGAAACAGTGTCATGGACGAACGGAGCTTCTGCGTATCGATTCCGCCAAGGATGTCCGACGCCGAACGGCCGGAATGCGTGGTGAGAGCCAAGGCACACTCAAGAAGGCGCGGGCCCAGGACGGGGTGGTCCAGGTAGGCCCGTGCCTCTGCCAGGGACGAGATGGCGTAAGTCCGCGAGGTGGCGCTCTGCCCCAGCCCGGCAACTTGGGGGAAAATGAACCACATCCAGTGCCCGGTCTTGTTGCCGAGCTGCAGTTCGCCAAGCGCGCTTCGGTAGGTTCCCCCACTGTCTTGGGCGGCGACGAATCGTTCCAGGTCAAACGCTTCACTCATGGGCTCTCCTCTGTGGCCTGCAGGTCATTGTGTCAACTCTTTCTCCAGGAGGCGTGCTGCCGTTTGGAGTTGGGATTCAGGGTCTTCACGCCAGCGCGCCAGGACAGCCGCGGCCCGCTGGCGGTCTCGGTGGTCCAAGCCGGCCAGCAAGGGCACCAGGACGTCGGAGACCAAAGGCCCGGCCAGCTCTGCCGCCTGGGCCGAGCGGAGAAAGCCCTCCAGCCGGGTGAGGTCCGAATGCCGCAGCACCTGCACCTTTGTTTGCAGCAGGACAACGGCGGCCAGCCGGCGTTCGAAGACCGGCTGCGAGCCTGGTTTCGGCTGGCCCCACAGGGCGGAGGCCAGCATGACCGTGGTGTCATGGCCCATGTCCTTGAACTTCCGAAGGGCGTCCCGGACTGTGCCGCGGACTGCGCCGATCGAAGACCCGTAGGAGGCCAGGGCTCCGCCCAGCCGGTAGCCCACCTCGTCGGCCCGATACCAGGCACCCTCGTTCTGAAGGGTCCGGTCGATAAATTCAGCAGCAGCCGCGACGTCGGGCACCTCGGTCACCGCCCCCGCCCCGCAGAGGCATGAAGGATACAGAATGGGGTCCAAGGCCGCGCCTCGAGTCTGCCGGCCGCGATGGGCTCGCCGCAGACCGCACAGGTTCCATATGTGCCGTTGGCCAGCCGCTCCAGGGCTGCCTCCACCTGGTCCAGCCCGGCTGAACTCTGCTTCAACAATGCCGACGCCTGCGACAGTTCGAAGGCGATCGTGGCGCCCTCGGGATCGTGTTCGTCATCGACGTTGGAGTCCTGCCGGGCCGCGTTGGCCGCGTCGATATCAGCCCGCAGCGCCGGCAACAGGGCCAACCTCCGGGCCCGTTCCTCTTCGAGCAGCACCCTGAACCGTTCGAAATCTGGCATGCGGAAAGCCTAGCGCGCCAGTCAGTACCAGTTCAGGGCGACGGAATGGCTCCAGGCGCCGCACGGGGACCCGTAGCGGTCGCGGATGTAGCCGAGCCCCCAGTCAATCTGCGTCCGGTAACTCGTCAGCCAGTCGCTTCCGGCGCTGGCGTACTTTCCCGGCGGCAGGGCCTGGGCTATGCCATAGGCCCCGGATGAGGCATTCGTGGCCGTGGTCAGCCAGCCGGATTCCTTGGTCCACAGCTGGGACAGGCACTGGAACTGGTCGGCGCCCCAGCCGAGGGCACCCAGGCGTCCTGAGGCATAGGCCTTGGCGCCGGCAGGATCATTGACGGCACCGCCCGGGACGGAGGGAACGACGACGGGCGGCGGGCCTGGCAGGGCAGGCTGCGGCGGACTGCCGGGAACCGGGTCGGCCGGCGGGGCCGGTACCGCCGCGTTGCCGGCCGGAGCCGCAGCCGCGGGTTTGGGCTGCCGGGCTGCGGCCGCGGCAGCCTGCGCCGCGGCTTCGGCCTGCCGGCGGGCCTGCTCCGCCGCAGCGGCGCGCTTGGCCTCCTGGGCCGCTTCATAGGCAGCCAGCGCCGCCTGGCCCTGGCGATACTCCCCCTCAAGTGCCGCCGTCGTTCCCTTCAGCGAGGCCAGCTGGGCGGTCAGTTCGGTGCTGTGCTGCTGTTCGTCATTTACCTGCCGGGCAAGCGCGTCCTGGGCGGAGCGGGCTGCGTCCAGTTTGGCTTTTGCTTCCCCGGACAGTCGTTCCCGCTCAGTGCGGGCCACTTTTTCCTGCTCTGCCAGGGATGCGGCAACTTTTCCGGCAGCCGCAGCTTTCTCCACCAGAGCAGCAGTCTTGTCGCCCACCAGCTGGACGAGGTTGAGCCCTTGGACGCTGTTGTTCCGCAGGGCATCAAGGGCCACGAAGAATCCGGTATTGGTCCCGCCCGTCTTGTACGCCTGGACGGCAAGCGCTCCGATTTCCTTGCGATGACGGGCCAGTTCGTCGTTGGCGCGGGCAGCCTGGGTGGACAATGAATCCAGCCTGACCGATGCCGCTTGCAGCCCGGCGTCGGCTGCGGCGTAGTCGGCCGCTGCCCGGACCGCCGTGTTACCGGCGGCTTCAGCCTGGGTCTGGAGGCCGTCCAGGAGCCCGTTGATGGTGGTGATCTCTGCCACTTTCGCTGCCTCGGAAGACTGCGCCTGCTGCACGTCAGCCCAGGACGGATACCCACCGGGAGGTGCAGGCTCGTCTGCCGTGGCAGGCAGGACCGTGGCCGCTGCCACTGCGATGGCGAGCAGTCCCCCCACCAGCGGGGACGTGGGCATGGTCACGAACAGGGGCATAGTCCCGAAGCATACCGGCGGCACGCCGGAGCGGAAAGGCGGCCGTGCCTGCTTTGTTACCCGTTTGGTCCGGTGCCGGACCGGCGGGAGCCCGGCGAGGGTGGATCGGACCCATCCAATCGCTGGTTGAATACGAGAGAAGAACCTCGCATGTTATCTAAACGTGACAATGGGAGGGTCGGCGGGTTATGGTCTTCTGGTGTCCCTCCCCAAACGGGACACTCCCATCAGTTTGCCGAGCCCTGCCGCTGATACCGGGATTCAACCGCATTCATGCTGGCAGGGACGGGGGAACCAAGTTTCCACGACCTTTCAGGTCTTGGGGTTAAGTCGGACAGCTCCTCCGCCCACCGCGGAGATATGTTCGGCCGGGTATCTCCAACCCGAACCCGACAGCTCACCCCGCAGGCATGGGAGAGGCGATCAATCGTGTCAAAGAATCTCAGCACTGCCCGCCACCGCGCGACCCCGGCCCGCTCCATTGCGCTCGAGGGACTCGCCGTGACGGCCAAATCACAGGCCCGTTCGTTTGGCCGTCCGGCCCTCGCTGTTGCCGCCGCGTCCGGCATCGCGTTCGGCGTCGGCGCCCCGGCCCATGCGGGCGTGACGGGCGCGGACACCACTGAGCAGGCCAGCGTCCAGGCCGCCGCAGCTCCTGCAACTGCTCCGGCAGCCGCGGCAGCAACCGTCCACACCGTCGTTTCCGGGGACACCCTCGGCGCGATTTCGGCCGCGTACGGAGTCAGCCTCAATGACGTCCTGGCTGCCAACGGCCTGGGATTGTCGTCCATCATCTACCCCGGTGACCAGATCCAGATCCCCGGCGCCGGCTACGTGGCAGCACCTGCCCCGGCGCCGGCAGCGGCCCCCGTCCAGGCGGCAGCCGCCACCGCACCGGCGAACACCGGCATGAACATGTCCTACGCATCAGCAACGCCGGTGGCGTCCACCACCGGGAGCGGGACCGGTGCTGCCATCCTGGCCTCCGCCTACGGCCAGGTCGGCGTGAGCCAGGACTGCACCGCCATGGTTGAAAAGGCCCTGCGCTCCGTCGGCAAGAGCGTCGGCGACCTGGCTCCCACGCAGTTCTTCCAGTACGGCAGCGTGGTCGGGAGCCCGGCACCCGGCGACCTCATCATCACCTCCGGCCACGTGGGCGTTTACGCCGGCAACGGCCAGGTTGTGAGTGGCGGCGTCAACGGCTACACCACGCAGGTGCACTCCATCAGCTGGCTCAGCGGCTACTCAGTGGTCCGCGTCGCCTAGTCTTCGCGCAGTAAAGCCTGCTCCCAACAGGAGGGTGGCAGCCGGGTCTCCGGTTGCCACCCTCCTGTTGTCGTCGGATCAGGTCCCGCAAAAGGTCGTATAGGTCCCGAAGTCCGCCGGGGCACCGTCCATGTAGCGTTCCAGCCCGGCCCGCTCGGTGAAAGGATCGGTCACGGCCTGAAGCAGGCGGTGCAACGGGGCAGGATCTCCCTCCGTGCCGGCGGCGAGGGCTTCCTCCACCAGATGGTTCCGTGGAATGTACGCCGGGTTGACGCTGTCCATCAGCCCTGCGTCGGGTTGCAGCGCCAACCACCGCTCCGACCAGGCGTCGAAGCCGGCCAAATCCATCACCATCCCGCGCACCGGGCGCAGGTCGCCGCGGGCCGCCCTGCCAAGGTTACGGAAGAACAGGGTGTAATCCACCGGGCCGTCCTTGAGGATGGCCACCACATCGTCAATAAGGCTGGACGCGGCGTCGTCGCTGGCGTTTCCAGCGGCAAGACCCAGTTTGGTTTTCATGCCGCCCGTCCACGCCGTGCTGTACTGTCCACGGAATCCACCAAGCACCTCCACCGCTGCAGCAACAGCCTTGTCCTCGTCTTCGTCAACGAGCGGCAGCATTGCCTCGGCAAGGCGGGCAAGGTTCCATTCGGCAACGACTGGCTGGTTGGCGTAGGCGTAACGGCCACTGACATCGATGGAACTGAACACGGCGGCGGGATCGAAGGCATCCAGGAACGCACACAGGCCGTAATCAATGGTTTCCCCTGAGATGGTCATGTTGTCCGTATTCATGACCCCGTGCACGAATCCCGCCAGCATCCACCGGGCCACCAGCCCGGCCTGGGCGGAACAGACGGACGCAAACAGTGCCAGATAGGGGTTTGGGGCGACTGCAGCGTCCGGATAGTGCCTGCTGATGGCGTGGTCAGCCAGCCGCTTGAGCAGGTCCATGTTCTCCGTGGCCCGGGCGTACTGGAAACTCCCAACCCTCAAGTGGCTGCTGGCCACCCGTGCCAGGACAGCACCGGGCAGCATGCCCTCGCGCCGGACCTGCCGCCCCGTCGCCATGACGGCGAGGGAGCGCGTGGTGGGAATACCCAGGGCGTGCATGGCCTCACTGACAACGTACTCGCGCAGCATTGGCCCGACGACGGCCCGGCCGTCCCCGGCGCGGGCGAAGGGGGTGCGCCCCGAGCCTTTGAGGTGGATGTCCAGCAGGCGGCCGGCGCGGTCCGTGACTTCCCCCAGCAGGAGCGCGCGTCCGTCGCCGAGCAATGGGGAGTAGCCGCCGAACTGGTGGCCCGCGTAAGCCTGCGCCACCGGGGTGGCACCGGCGGGAACGTGGTTGCCCACGAGGAGGCGCACCCCTTCGGGACTGCGGAGGTATCGCGGGTCAAGGCCCAGGCCTGCTGCGAGCTTTTCATTCAGGACCAGGAGTTCGGGGTCCGGAGCTTCCTCGGCCTGCCAGGGAACGGCAAGTTCCGCCAGTTCACGGGCGAAGTGGCCGTCGAAGGTGACCGTGGATTCAGCTGCTGCCGTCATGGGTTAACCCTATCGCCGTGGTGCCGCCCGCCCTTCCTGCACGGAGAGCTTCAGGCCCTGCCGCCGCTGGCCCCTGCATCATCCAGCCCCTTGGCATAGGCCGCCTGGCCGGCATGCTGGAGGCAGTCCCCCAGAATGCTGACAAGCCGCACCCCAAGGGTCACCGGCGGATCCCAGCGCCTGTCCACCACGCGGTCCAGGTCCTGTTCTTCCAGGCTTTCGAGGACCTTCGTGGTCTGCCGGTGGACTGCTTCACAGTACTCAAGCAGGAGCTCACCGGATGCCCGGACAGCATCCACCTGGCCGCTGGAGTGGCCATAGCCCGTGTCGCCTTCCGCCAACGGGAGGCCAAAACGCGACACGAAGCCTTCCGACGTCCAGACCTGTTCCAACTCCGAGGCGGAGGCGACCTGCGCATCCTCCACCCTCCCCAGGTGCCACACCAGCCAGGCGATGGAGTTGCCGCGGCCGGAGGGGCGGTGCTGGAGCTGTTCCTCGTCGAGCCCGTCGAGCACCTGCCGGACCAGGCCCGGGAGGCGGCCAAAGGACTCGAGGAGCAATTCTTTTGAATCCATGGATCTGGCGCCTTTCGGGTTGCCCGGTCGGGGGAACAATAAGGTTACTGAGTAAACATAATGCCCGTGAACAGGCGGCCCCAGTCAACACGTGCGTTTGTTTCGACTTTGAGGGGGACGCGGGGTACAAGGTAACCAAGGTGCATCATGTCGTGGGCCGGGCGTTGACCGCAAGCAAGGAGAACCGATGGAACGCAGCAATGTATCCCCGGACAGTCACGGGACAGAACCGTCCCGGACCCAGTCCCCCGCGGCAAGGATGTCAGCGCTCTGGGCGGATGGTTTGGGCAGGGCCAGCATCAGGGCCGTCCAGGCGCTCTCGCTGCTGGCGCTCGCCTGGGTGGCCGTGGTGGCCGCCACCCGGGTTCCGCTGGTGACCGTACCCGTTCTGGTCGCCCTGATCCTGGCGTCGGCAATGGCTCCCGCCGTGCGGTGGCTCGCCGCCCGCGGGTTCCCCCGGTCGCTGGCCGTGCTGTCATCCTTCCTGGTGATCATCGCCGTCGCGGCCGGAGTGGTGGGCGGCATCGTTGCACTGGTCCGCCAGCAGGCCCCGGTTCTGGCAGCACGGGCGGAAGCAGGGATTGGCCAACTGCAGCAATTCATCACCACGGGACCCGTCGCACTGACCGGCGCACAAATCGACGCGGCCCGCAACGAATTCCAGAAGTTCCTTGCCGGCGGAACCCTGGGAGCCGATGCGCTGACCGGACTCAGGACCGCCGGGGAGATAGCTGCCGGCACGGTCCTGACGGCCGTCATCCTTTTCTTCTTCCTCAAGGACGGCGAGAGGATCCGGTCGTTCCTGATCGGGTTCCTTCCCGGCAACCATCAAGGAAAAGCACAGTTGGCCGCGGAACGCAGCCTCCTGGTGCTCGGCGGCTACGTCCGGGGCACCCTCATCATTGCCGCGATCGATGCGATCCTGGTGCTGGTGGGGCTGCTCATCCTTCGGGTCCCCCTGGCCGTGCCGCTGGCCGCCGTGGTCTTCCTGGGCGGGTTCATTCCGATCATCGGGGCAACCACCGCCGGCAGCCTCGCCGTACTGGTAGCCCTGGTGGAAAACGGGCCGGTACCGGCGCTCATCGTGCTGATCATCCTGGTGGCTGCCAACCAGTTCGAACACCACATCCTGCAGCCAGTCTTCATGGGCCGGGTCCTGCGGATCCACGGGCTGGTCATCATCCTGGCGCTGACGGCCGGGGCCACCTTGGCCGGGGTGGTCGGGGCGCTGCTCGCAGTCCCGCTGGCCGCCGTCGGATGGACCATCTACAGGACGCTGTCCGGACGCGAAGCAACGGCCGGCGATCCACCGGCACCGCCGCCGGCACCTTCGGCCTAGCGGCCCTCCTGCACGCCTGCTTCGGTGACTTTAGGCCCTAGAGTGCCGGTGGGGCGGGGGCCAGTCTTGAAGGGCAGGAAGACCCTTTCACGACAAGCAGGAAGTGCGGCCATGTCATCCCAGAAACCCATCGCCGTGGGCACCAACGATTCAGCACAAAGCCAGGCCGCAGTCTTGTGGGCTGCCCGCCGTGCACACGACGCCAAGCTGCCCCTGGTGATCCTCCACGTCGTCGATGACCGGTGGATCGCCGAGCCCTACCCCTGGTTCGGGACCCTGCAGCACGCTGGCGAGGAACTCCTGAAGACCGCCGCCGCGCGCCTTGAAGGATCCGTCCCGATCACGCCCGCCACGGAAATGCTCACCGGGAGCGTGGGCGGATCGTTGGCCAAATACTCCAAGAAGGCCTCCATGATGGTCATCGGCTCCGGGAGCGGACACCTCGGCGGCACCCTGGCCGACCGGGCGCTCCAGGTTGCCACCGCGGCGAAAGTCCCGGTCGCCGTTATCGGAACCCAGGACCTTGAGGGCAGGACGGGCGTCGTGGTGGGCGTGGATGGGTCCGCGGAATCGACCCAGGCTGTCGCGTTCGCCGCTGCCGAAGCAGACCGCAATGGTGACGAACTCACGGTCGTCTACGCCGTTAACATCCCGAATCCGGTCGTCGATGCGGGCCTGACACCCGGCGCCCTCGCTGACCTGATCGTCGATGAGGAACGCGTTGTTCTCTCCGAAACCGTCGCGGGGCTCAAGGAAGACTACCCCGACCTGACGGTGCACCAGCGCCTTGTATCGGACAAGGGCCCGGTGGACGCCCTGGTCGACGCCGCCGCAGGGGCCCGCCTCCTGGTGGTGGGCAGCCGCGGACGGGGCGCCTTCAAGCGCCTGCTCCTTGGTTCCACCGCCCATGGCGTGCTGAAGCACCTTCCTTGCCCCACCATCATTACCCGGACCCAGGCCATGAAGGACACCATCTAGCCGCAGAGCCTGCAGGTCCTCTTCCCCACCTGTCCATGACCCCACCCGGAAGGTCCGGCGCCATGAAAAAACCCGCCGCAATCATCATGCTGATCCTTGGGATCCTGCTGGCACTCCCGGGCCTTGCAGCACTGGCGGGAGGCGCCGTGGCTTCCGCAGTGGGGTCGATCCAGGGAGACGGATTCCTCACGTCCGGTACGTCACGGTTCTCGGTGAACTCCTTCGCCCTGACTTCCCCACGCGGCGACACCATGGGGCAGGAAGTGCCCGGCCGGCTTCCCTTTGACATTGGTACCCTGCGGCTGCGGGCAGAATCCGAGACGGCGGGCAAGGCGGTCTTCATTGGCATCGCACCGCAGGCCGACGTCGAAAAGTACCTGGCCGGCGTGCACCACTCCGAACTGCTCAACGTCTCCCAGCGGCCGTTCCGGGCCGATTATCGTGATGTTCCCGGGACCAGTCCTGCCACCCCGCCGGCGGACCAAGGCATCTGGAGCGCCTCGGTTTCCGGCTTCGGCCAGCAGGAACTCACCTGGAACCTGGCACCGGGGGCCTGGGAAATCGTGGTGATGAACGCTGACGCCTCCTCCGGCGTGGACGTCCAACTGCAGGCGGGCTTCCACTCAGACCTCTTCCGTCCGGCGGCCACGGCCCTGCTGGTGGCCGGGATTATTGCCCTGCTGATCGGGATAGCCCTGATCATTGTCGGCGCGGCTGGGCTGGGGCGGCACGCAGGACCCCCAAGGGGCGGCCCGCCGGTGGGAGCACCGGCAACCGCAGGCCCGGCGATGGCCATGGCCGGGCCAGGCCAGGCCGCCGGACCAGCAGTACCCGGCACTCCGGCGCCGTACGGGGCATTCCATGAACCACAAGCCTTCGCTCCGGTACCTGTTCCCCCCACGGGCTACCCGGCGAGGCTGGTGGGCGAACTGGATCCAGGCCTCTCCCGCTGGTTGTGGCTGGTCAAGTGGTTCCTGGCCATTCCACACTTCATCCTTCTGTTCTTCCTCTGGTTCGCCTTTGTCATCACCACGATCGTGGCAGGATTCGCCATCCTGTTCACCGGCCACTACCCGCGGGCACTGTTCGACTTCAACGTCGGCGTGATGCGCTGGAACTGGCGGGTGGCCTTCTACGCCTACGCCGCCGTCGGCACCGATCTCTACCCGCCTTTCACGCTGAGGCGCACCAACTATCCTGCCGACTTCGACGTGGACTACCCTGAGCGGCTCTCCCGCGGCCTGGTCCTGGTGAAATGGTGGCTCCTGGCCATCCCGCATCTTCTCCTCGTGGCCGCATTCGCGGGCACCACGGGCGCCGTATGGCGGTGGGAGGCAGGGAACGACATCATCGGTGGCACGTATGAACGCGGATCGGGCCTGTCCCTCCTGGGCCTGCTGGTGCTGATTGCGGCGGTCATCCTGTTGTTCACCGGCCGCTACCAGCGTCCATTGTTCGATTTCATCCTCGGCGTGGACCGCTGGATCTACCGGGTCCTGGTGTACACCTCACTGATGAGTGACGAGTACCCGCCCTTCCGGCTTGACCAAGGTGCCGGTGAGCCCGGCGTGGCCCCGGCCGCTCCCCCGGCGGGCCTTCCACCCGCCGCGGCCGGGCCGCCGCCGGCGGGCGGGCCCCAAAGCGTGGGGCCGGTGCAGTGACCTTCGCCCCTACCTCCCGGCCGCCGGGGCGAACGATGATGGGCGTGACCAGCCGGGTCCGATGAAGGAGCAGACATGAGCGTTGCCGGGGCACCGATAACCAACATCGTGGTGGGCGTCGACGGATCGGAGGCGTCCGTTGAAGCCCTCCGCCAGGCCCAGCGGATGGCCGTCCCGTTGGGCGCCAAAGTCCAGGCGGTAGCCTGCTGGGACTACCCCCAGGTGTATACCGGCTACGTGATGATGGGCGTGGAAGGCTTCGAGGAAGGCGCTAAAGCAGTCCTCGACGGCGCCGTGACGCAGGCCTTCGGCGCCGACACGCCGTCGAACGTCACCGCCACGCTGGTCCGGAGCCATCCGCGGGAGGCGCTGATCGACGCCAGCCGCGAGGCTGACATGGTCGTGGTGGGGCGCCGCGGGCACGGCGGGTTCGGCGGCCTGCTCCTGGGCTCGGTGAGCTCCGCCGTCGTCGCCCATGCCCACTGCCCGGTCCTGGTGGTTCACACCCCGGAGGCCAGCACCGCCGATTCCAAGGCCTCCTGACGGCGACGGCGACGACGCCAACAGCCACCGGCGTGCCGGGCGGGTGAGGCAAGTGCCGGCGGATGACGTACGACGACGGACGCTCGCCCTGGCGATCGCCGGCGCGCTGGTGGTCCTCGCCGTCGCCCTGGCCCTGTTTCGCCCCGCACCGGCGGCCGGCCCGCCCCTGCCCACCCCGTCGGGGGCGTCTGACGCCCCGGCCGCAACCCAACCCATCCGGTCCGCATCAGCCAGCGCGGATGCTGCCCCCGGCACTGCGCCGCCGGCAGAAACGGACACGCCCGAAGCGGGCGGGACACCGGTGGAACCTCCAGCCACGATCCCGCCGGCCGGGCCCTCCGAGGTACCGGATGAACCGGTGGCACCCCCGGCACCTCCGGCTCCCCCGGCTCCCCCGCTCCCGGAGTTTCCCGAAGCCCTCCGCGGCCAGGACCTCACAGTCGTTCCCGGGGCAGGCCCCAACGTCGCACTCACCTTCGATGCCGGAGCCAACGCGGCAGGGCTGGCTGGAATCCTGTCCACCCTCGCGGCCAAGGGCGTTGCCGGCACTTTCTTCCTGACCGGAAACTGGGCTGCCAGCAACCCGCAGGGAGTGGCACAGATTGCCGCAGCCGGGCACCGGGTGGCAAACCATTCCATGACGCATCCAGGGTTAACCGGGCTGGCAGGGGACGCCATCGTCAACGAGGTGCGAAGTGCAGAACAGGCCATCCTGGCCGCGGGCGCCGACCCCAGGCCCCTGTTCCGGTTCCCCTACGGGGACCGTGATGCGCGGACCATCGCGGCCGTCAACGCCCTGGGATATGTGGCTGTTCGATGGACGGTGGACACTTTGGGGTGGAAAGGAACCAGTGGCGGCGCCAGCGTCCAGTCGGTGGCCGACCGTGTCCAGGCCGGGCTGCAGCCCGGGGAGATCATCCTGATGCACATCGGTTCAAATCCCGACGACGGCACCACGCTCGACGCGGACGCCCTCCCCCGGGTCATCGACCGCATCAGGGCCGCTGGCTACGGTTTTGTCACTCTCGATGCCCTGCTGGCGCGCTAGCCTCCGGCCGCACCACCATCATGGGCAACAAGACGCCGGCAGGGACCACCCCGGCAGGCACCCCGGGCCCGGCCCACCATGGACTGCCCGTCCACGAAGTGGTGCTGCTGTTTGGCACGGACACCGCCATAGGCCTGGACCCGGCCGAGGTGGTCCGCCGGCGGGCGCAGTTCGGCGCGAACATGCTTCCCCGGCCACGGCGCGGGGGTATTGCCGGCAAACTCGGGCGCCAGTTCAACAACCCGCTGGTTTACGTCCTGCTGGCGTCCGCCGCGGTGACCGCGTTCCTTCGCGGGTTCCTGGACGCCGGGGTGATCCTCGCCGTGGTTCTGGTCAATACGCTCATCGGTTTCATCCAGGAGGTTCGGGCCGACGCGGCCCTCGATGCCCTCCACTCCATGGTTCGCACCCATGCGGCAGTCGTGCGGCGCGGCGAAAGGTTGAGCGTTCCCTCCGAAGACCTGGTGCCCGGAGACCTGGTGCTGCTGGAAGCGGGTGACAGGGTCCCCGCCGACCTGCGCCTGGTCCGCCTTTCAGCGATGCGGGTGGATGAATCCGCCCTGAGCGGCGAATCCGAACCGGTTGCCAAGGACCAGGTGGTGCTCCCCCGGTCCACACCCGTGGCAGACCGGCGGAACATGCTGTACAGCGGCACGTTGGTGACTGCCGGAACCGGGGCAGGGATCGTCGTCGCTATCGGCGGCGAAACCGAACTCGGCGAAATCCACCGGCTCATCGGCGACATCCGGCCCGAGGCCACGCCCCTTACGCGCAAGCTGGCACGGTTCAGCACAACGCTTACCGCGGCCATCCTTGCCCTGGCGGGCGTGGCTTTCCTTGCCGGCGTGGCACGCGGTGAACCGCCCGAAGAAATGTTCACCGCAGCCGTCGCCCTTGCCGTTGGGGCCATCCCCGAAGGCCTGCCAGCCGCTGTCACGGTGGCCCTTGCCATCGGCGTCCGCCGGATGGCGAGGCGCCGTGCCGTGGTCCGCCGGCTTCCGGTTGTGGAGACGATCGGCAGTGTCACCGTGATCTGTTCGGACAAAACAGGAACCTTCACCGAAAACCAGATGACCGTCCGAGTCCTCTGGACCCCTGCCGGCAGGTATGGCGTGACAGGCACCGGCTACAGCCCGGAGGGACACATCATTCCCCCAGGCACCATCCACACCGGCGGCACAGCGCAGCCGCCGGTGTCCCTGGGGCGCGACGGGATCCGGGACGAGGCACTGCGATGGTGCCTCCTGGCTGGGGCAGCCTGCAATGACGCCGGTGTCCGCCGCGAGGGAGCAACCTGGCAGGTGCGCGGAGATCCCACCGAGGCCGCGATGCTGGTGGCCGCCGGGAAGGGAGGCATCTCGCTTGCGGAGTTCCTCGCCGGCTGGCCGCGGCACGCCGAACTGGCCTTTACTCCTGAGCGTCAGTTCATGGCCACGATGCATCGCTCCGCGCATCCGGACGGTACCGGGTTCGTGTTTGTCAAAGGCGCCGTGGAACGTGTCCTTGAACTCTGCGGTGGCGAGATGGACGCACAAGGCGGCGCCAGGCCGCTCCGCAGGCAGGCCGTGGCCAATGCTGCACATGCGCTCGCCGACGGTGGACTGCGTGTGCTGGCAACGGCCATGATGCGCCTCCCCGCGGCTACCGGAGCCCTTGACGGCACGGAGTTGGAAGGACGCATGACCCTGACCGGGCTCCAGGCAATGCACGATCCGCCGCGTGAAGCGGCGGCATCGTCAGTCCTGGCGTGCCGACGCGCCGGGGTGGCCGTCAAGATGATCACCGGCGACCACGTCCGGACCGCCCTGACTGTCGCCGCGGCGGTAGGGCTGACCAACGGTCCAGAACCCGGAGCAGCGCTCACCGGCGCGGAGCTGGACACCATTCCAGCCGATCGGCTGCCGGATGCGGTGGAACGCGCCACGGTGTTCGCCCGGGTTTCCCCGGAACAGAAGCTCCGCCTTATTCAGGCCCTCCAGTCCCGGGGCCATGTGGCGGCCATGACCGGGGACGGCGTCAACGATGCGCCCGCCCTCCGGCAGGCCAATGTTGGCATATCCATGGGGCGCAGCGGAACCGAGGTGGCCAAGGAAGCCTCGGACATTGTCCTGACGGATGACGACTTTGCCACCATTGAGGCTGCCGTTGAAGAAGGACGGAACGTTTTCGACAACCTGGTCAAGTTCATGGTCTGGACCCTGCCAACCAACATGGCAGAGGGGCTGGTGATCCTGGCGGCCATCCTGGCGGGCGGGACGCTCCCCATCCTCCCTACCCAGATCCTCTGGATAAACATGACCACAGCCGTTGCCCTTGGGCTGATGCTCGCCTTCGAACCGAAAGAGCCCGGACTGATGACCCGGCCGCCGAGGGCACCGGACCGTCCGCTCCTGACCTGGGCCCTCACCGTGCGCGTCATGCTCGTCTCAGCGCTCCTGGTCGCGGGCACCTGGTGGCTCTTTGGCCACGAGCTCACCGTCGGTGCATCCGTTGCCCAGGCCCGGACGTCCGCCGTGAATCTCTTCGTGGCCGTTGAGGTCTCCTACCTCTTCAGCTGCCGGTCCCTTACCCGGCCGGCCTGGCGGATCAGGCCATTCGGCAACCGCTGGCTCCTCCTCGGGGTGGGCCTCCAGTCCGCCGGACAGGTGGCCCTCACCTACGTTCCCCTCATGAACGAACTCTTCCATACCGCCCCCATCGGACTGGATGCCTGGCTGCGGATCCTCGGCCTGGCCATGCTCGCATCCTTGGCGGTCGCCGTCGACAAGCGCCTGCGCCGGCAGGGTTTCTAGATCGTTTTCCCGCTGGCTCACGAGCGGCGGCGGATCTGCCGGCGCAGGGCTCCGGTGCCGGCCGGAACGGGACTAATGGCTCTGCCTGCGCCCACCCCGCAATCCAATACTGGAAGGGAAGGCAGCCGGTTGGCGGCGGCCTTCTGTGAATCGGAGGTCGGGGAAGTGTACGGCTGGAACGACGGCATGGGCCTGTGGGGCTATGCCCTGATGAGCATCAGCATGCTGGTGGTCTGGGGAGCGATCATCACCGGCATTGTGCTGCTGGCCCGATCACTGCGGGCCCCCTCCCCGCACAATCCACAGCCTCCGTCTCCGCGGATGGCGGAAGACCTGCTGGCGGAGCGTTTCGCCCGCGGGGAGATCGACGTTGCGGAGTACCAGAACAGGCTGGCCGTCCTGCGCGGCCGCCCGGGCACCTGAGCCAAAGTCCGCAGGAAACGGACACGGGGAGCCCACGATGCCTCTTTCCGAATTCGAGAAAAGGGAACTCGAACTGATCGGGCACGGCCTGGAGCAAGACGACCCCAGGCTCGCCGTACTGCTGAACCACGACGCCTTCGCCTTGTCCCGCCGGACAAGCTTCCGGCGCGCAGTGGTGCTCTTCGCGGCCGGGGTCTGCATCCTGCTGCTTGGCCTGGTGGCCCACGCCCCTGTCGTTGGTATTGCCGGCTTCACGGTGATGAACGGTGCCGGGTACTGGGCCATCAAAGATCTGCACTGGTCGCCGCGGAAGGCAGCCCCGCACGCCACCCGGATGGAAGGCACCACCAGCGAATAGCAGGACGACGCCGGCGTCCCGGCTGTGCGGGGCCAAGCGTCCCGGGCGGCATCGGGCCAGGCGGGTCGACGTTCAAGCGGGCCGGCGGTGCAGGGCTTCAGGGGCGCTTCAGGGCTGTGCCGTCGCGTCGGTCAGCGCAACTTCTTCCGCGGCACCGGTTTCCGCGGCGTGGACCACGAGTACCGGGCAGTGGGCATGGCTGACAAGGGTTGAACTGACCGAGCCAAGGACAAAGCTGCCGTGGCCCCGCCGTCCCACGATCAGGAGCGATGCGGTGCGGCTCGCGTCCAGGAGAACGGGGCCGGGCTTCCCGCGGACCACCCGGGGGTGCACAAAGGGCGGCGCCTGTCCGAATGCGTCCCGGATCGCCTGGCCCAGCACCTGCTCGGCGGCATACTTGAAACCCTCAATGCCTACGGCCAGGTAAATCCCGTAACCGGCCGGGACATCCCAGCACGCCCATGCTTCAACCGGAGCCCCCAGGGGTTCAGCCACCGCCCGCGCCACGCGCAACGCCGCGACCGACGCGTCGGAACCATCAACTGCGACGATGATCCTGGGGCGCCGTTCAGGTGCCGCGGACGGCCCTTGGTTCCCTGCTGTTGCCACATTTCCTCCCGTTGCCCTTCGGACCAAGCGTGGACCGGAGCCGGCCGCCGGACCAGGGCCAAAAGTCATGCGGCATACAGCAGCTCCGCGGTCCGGACGGTGCACCCGGCAGCGACAGGACCGGCGCGGCGGACTTTGGTCCCTTCCGGCGGGGCCGGTTGCGGGTAAGAATGGGGTGTGGCCGCTCCGGGGAGCTGCCCGCACAGGTGCGGTTTGGTCCTGCAAGCGTTTGGGAGCGTGGGTGCACATGCATGAAACTGCCGGCAGTGAAGCCACCGGGTCCTCCGGGCCGGTCCGGGTGTTCATCCTTGACGATCATGAACTTGTCCGGCAGGGCCTGAGGGACCTCCTTGAGGGCGAGGGTTTCGTGGTGGTTGGCGAAAGCGGATCGGCGGCCGAGGCCACCCGCCGTATCCCGGCCCTGCACCCCGACATTGCCGTCCTTGACGGGCGCCTTCCCGACGGCACCGGAATTGAGGTGTGCCGCGACGTCAGGTCCCTTGATCCACGCCTGCGCTGCCTGATCCTCACAAGTTACGACGACGAGCAGGCCCTTCGCGGCGCCGTCCTGGCCGGCGCATCCGGGTACATCCTGAAGCAGATCAGGAGCGATGACCTCCTTGCCGGCATCCGGAGGGCGGCGGCGGGCGAGTCCCTGTTTGAACCGGGCGTTGAGCAACGGATCATCGCGGGCCTTTCCACAGCACCCACGGACCCCCGCCTGGACGGGCTGAGCACCCAGGAGAAGAAAGTGCTCGCCCTGATCGGCCAGGGCCTGACCAACAGGCAGATTGGCGATGAACTGTTCCTGGCGGAAAAGACGGTCAAGAACTACGTCTCGTCCATCCTGGCCAAGCTCGGTTTTGAACGGCGGACGCAGGCCGCCGTCTACGTCACCCGGAACAGTACGGACGGCGCCTGACCGGGTACCCCCAACAGGGGTGCCGCGCCGCCGGCCGACGCGCACTCAGGACAGGCGGGCAACCCATTTCACTGACGTGCCCTCGCCGGGGATGCTGTCGATGTCGCAGCGGCCGCCAAGAAGCCCGGCGCGGTAGCGCATGTTGGCAAGCCCGCTTTCCGTGGCGGGTCCGCTGAATCCATGGCCGTTGTCCTGAATGCACAGCTGGACGTCATCGCCGGAAACGGTGAGGCTGACCTGGATCTCCTCGGCACCGGAGTGCCGCAACGCGTTACTGAGCGCTTCGGAGAGCACGGGCAGCAGTTGGGCAGCCACATCTTCCCTGACCGAATCCACCGGACCGTCGAGCGACACCTTGGGAATCAGCCCGTAGCTGCGCGAGCTTTCCCGGACAACCCGGAGGATCCGGCCGGTGAGGGGTTCCCGTTCCACATCTGCCGTGCGAAGCGAGTAAATGGTGTCCCGCAGCTTGCGGATGGTGTCATCAAGTTCCTTGGTGACCGCAGCAATTCGATCATGGGCCACGGGGTCTGTGGTGAAGCGTCGCAGGCTTTGGATGCTCAGGCCGGCAGCAAACAACCGCTGGATGACAAGGTCGTGCAGGTCGCGGGCAATCCGTTCCCGATCCGTCAGGAGCAGGTCCTGCTCGCGCAGGGCACTCACGCGTGCCAGGTCCAGGGCCAAGCCGATCCTGCTCCCAAAGATCGAACTGGATTCGGCGTCAGCCTGGGTAAAAGCGGCAGCTCCGTGGGCACGGGCCAGGACAAGCACCCCGTTGCCGCTGTTGCCGTGCCCCAGTTGGCAGACAAGGACAGGCCCCAGCGTTTCGACAATCGCGTGCTCGAAGACCTGGCGCGGCTCCGGAGCCACGAAAGATTCGCCGGTTGCGAAGACTCCGGTTACTGCACTGGAAACCACCAGTTCCTGCCCTGCCTTGATGCCCTGCACGCCAAGGCACGACCGGCACCGGATCACGCCGTCGCCGGCCGGAACTCCGATGAAGGCCACCGAGGCGTCGGCTGCCTTGAGGGCGGTCCCGGCCACGATATCCAGGCTTTCCGCATCCCCTGCATGGGGCTCCATGATCAGTCGGCTGCTCAGTTCCATGCCGGCCTCCAGCCATTTCTGCCGGCGGCTGCTGTCTTCAAAGAGGCGGGCGTTCTGGATCGCGACCCCGGCTGCGGCCGCCAAGGCCACTGCGAGGTCTTCGTCTTCCTGCGTGAAATCAACGCCGCCCTGCTTTTCGGTCAGGTACAGGTTTCCGAATACCTCGTCCCGGACGCGGACCGGCACACCCAGGAATGTCCTCATCGGCGGATGGTTGGGTGGAAAACCCGACGCTATGGGGTGCTGGCCGAGGTCATGAAGGCGCAGCGGCTTGGGTTCGCGGATCAGGAGCCCGAGGACACCGTGCCCGGTGGGCAGGTCTCCGATGGAACGGATGCCCGCCTCATCAATTCCCACCGTGATGAAGTGGCTGAGCCGGCGGTCCTCGCCAATGACACCAAGCGCCCCGTAGCCGGCACCCACCAGGGCGCAGGCAGACCGCACCAGCCGGTCCAGGACCGCTTCAAGGCTCAGGTCCTCCGCGACGGCTATGACGGCCGCCAAGAGGCCGTTGATCCGCTCGCGGGTATCCAGCAGCTCATCGCCCCTGGCTGTGAAATCCCGCAGCAGGTCTTCCATCTGGTCCCGCATTGGGGAGCGCCACGGCTGCTCAGTGCTCACGTCCCACCTCCGGCGGCAAAAGCCCGCAAGGCAGCAGGCCCGTAGCGCGAATCAAGTGTTCGAAGACATCCTCTGGGAGTAGTCTAGGGGCCGCGTCAACGGCAGGCAGTCCCTGCCGTTGACGCTGAGTCCGGCTCACCGCCGCCAGCCCCCTGTACCGGCGGGACCTTTTCCCCTACCGGCCGAATGATCGCGGACCTAGGCTACGGCCATGAACACAGCAGGGGCAGATCCGGAAATCAAGGAACTCGGTGTCCACGATTGTTGGAAACTCCTTCATTCCACATCCGTTTGCAGGATCGCGTTCACGGACGGCGACTCGGTCGAGAACTTTCCCATGAACTTTGTCACCACCAACGGAACCCTGCTGATGCGGACGGGTGGGGCAACAAAACTCTCCTCCTTCGACGGCAAGGCCGTGGCTGTTGAGGCGGACGGCATGAACCAGTACGGAACCATCGCGTGGAGTGTCATCCTCAAGGGGCACGCCACAGTGGTTTCCGATGCCGAGGAGACCCAGGACGCCATGGATGCCGGACTCTCACCGTGGCAACCGGGTCAGAAGAACACCCTGATCCGGGTTACGCCCCACGACATCAGCGGCCGGAGGTTCGTCATCGCGGCACCTACGCACTGGTGGCCGCCCCGGGAGCCGGCAGCGGACTGAAGATCGCAGCGGCCAGGAACCCGACTTTCGACCTCGCCCCAGCCAACGCCACAACACTCCAAAGGATGGCCCCCATGGCACCTGCCAAGCCAATCGCCGTCGGCATCACCAACACACCGGCGTCCGACGCCGCCCTGATGTGGGCCGCCGCACGGGCCGACAGGCTCAAGGCTCCCCTCGCCGTCGTCACCGTGGTCGATGACCGGTGGATGGCCTCCGAAGTACTGCCCTACTTTGAGGTGTTGCGTGAATCAGGCCTGGGCCTGCTCAAGGAGGCCGGCGAGAAGGTCAGTGCCGCCTACCCGGGGCTGAGCCTTTCGCTGAAACTCCTCGAAGGAGGGGTGGGCTCGGCGCTGGGCGCATACTCGAAAGAGGCCGCAATGCTTGTCCTGGGTACCAGCGGCCACTCACGTGGCGCACTGACAGACCGTGCCCTCCAGGCTGCTGCAACGGCCGAATGTCCGGTTGCGGTCATCGGCGGGGGGCAAGAGGCCGGCCGCGGCGTGTTCGTGGGGGTGGACGGTTCCGAGGAGTCAACGCAGGCGGTGGCCTACGCTGCCACCGAGGCCGATATGCTGGGCGAGGAGCTGACGGTCCTCTACGCGTTCACCGGGCCCAACCGTTGGATCGCGGCGGGACTGCCCTCAAGCAGTTTTGCCACCCATGTGCTCGAGGAGGAGCAGATTGTCCTGGGCGAAACGGAGGCAGGCCTGCGGCAGGACTACCCTGACCTCACCGTGCACACGGTGATGGAAACCGTCGTGGAGCCCGCGGCTGCCCTGGTCCGGGCCGCCTCCGGGGCGCGCCTGCTGGTGCTGGGCAGCCGCGGCAAGGGCGGCTTCGAGCGGCTGTTGCTGGGCTCCACGGTGCACGCGGTGCTGGCACAGCCGCCATGCCCCACCATCATCACGCGGATGCACGTACCGCAGCACGGCGATTGAGCGCGCCCGCTTGGTGGAGCATGCCATGCCGGCCGCCGGGAAAGCCGGGGCCTCCGCCCCCGATGTGGAGGCCCGCCGTGCCCGTGAGGGGCTGACAACCGGTGAAGTCCAGGAGCGGACCGCTGCCGGACGGATCAACAGCGTGCCCACGGCCACCAGCCGAACGGTCCGGGCGATCGTCCAGGCGAACGTGTTGACGCTTTTCAACGCCGTTGTGGGCGGCTGTTTCATCCTGCTGTTCGTCCTGGGCCAGTGGCGTGACGCCCTCTTTGGGTTGTCGGCCATCAGCAACTCGTTGATCGGGATAGTCCAGGAGTACCGGGCCAAGCGTTCGCTCGACCGGTTGGCCATCACGCAGGCGGCGACGAACACGGTGATAAGAAACGGCGCACGGGAACGGATCCCGTCGGCGGGGCTGGTCCCCGACGACACCGTCGTCCTGGCCGGCGGCGACCAGGTCACGGCTGACCTCCTGCTGCTGGGCGGAGCCTCACTGGAGGTGGACGAATCCTTGTTGACCGGCGAATCCGAGCCGGTTCCCAAGATGGGCGGCGCCGTGCTGCTCTCCGGGTCGCTGATCCTGGCGGGCAGCGGCCGGGCCACCGTGCTCAGGGTGGGGCCGGATACGTTCGCGTACCGCCTCGCGGCGGAGGCACGCCGGTTCTCGCTGGTCACGTCGGAGATCCGCAGGGGCCTGGGGAAGGTCTTCGCCGTCATCACATGGTTGCTGCTGCCCACTGCGTTGCTGCTGGTAAACGCGCAGATGCAGGACCGGGGCGGGTGGACGGGTGCCTTCGGCTCGGGGCGGTGGATCCCCGCCGTGGTGGGGGCAGTGGCCGGGATCATGGCGATGATCCCCCTCGGCCTGCTGCTGATGACCAGCGTGGCATTCGCCGTTGGAGGCCTCCGGCTGGCACGCCAAAAGGTCCTGATCCAGGAGCTGGCGGCCGTGGAAGTGCTGGCGAGGGTGGATGTCCTGTGCCTCGACAAGACGGGCACGCTGTCCTCAGGCTCCATGGTGTTCGACGCCGTCCACGCTCAGGGGGCCTTCCGGGCAGCACGCTGGCAGCCGGTGCTGGAGTGGTTCGGGGCCCAATCGGAAGGCGGCAGCACTGCAGCGGCCATTGGTGCGGCTTTTCCCGCGGCCCCGCCGCTGGCGGAACGGTCCGCCATCCCCTTCTCGTCCGCCCGGAAATGGAGTTCTGTCACTGTGGGGCCGGAATCCGGCGCGGCCGGCACGTGGATCCTCGGGGCGCCGGACGCCGTCCTCGGAGGCTCCCCTGGTTGCGCGGCGGCACACGGGGAGGCCGCCGCCCTGGCCTCCACCGGCCTTCGGACGCTGGCCTTGGCCTACCTTCCGGACATCCTGCCGCCGGACGCGGGCGAGACGGGTCTCCCCACGACACTGGAGCCGGTGCTGCTGATAACTTTCCGCGAAAGAATCCGGGCGGACGCCGCCGCGACACTGGACTACTTCCGACGGCAAGGCGTCACCGTGAAGATCATCTCCGGCGACGACCCCCGGACGGTGGCGGCCCTGGCACGGGGAGTTGGCTTCGGCAACGGGGCCGCGTACGACGCACGCCTCCTTCCCGGGGATCCGGCCCAACTGGAGGACATAGTGGACGCGCAGAGCCTCTTTGGCAGCGTCACGCCGTCCCAAAAGCGGGATCTGGTCAGGGCCCTGAAGCGGCGCGGGCACACGGTGGCCATGACCGGAGACGGCGTAAACGACGTCCTGGCACTGAAAGAGGCGGACCTGGGCATCGCCATGGACTCGGCCTCGCCGGCCACCAAGGCGGTGGCCCGGCTGGTTCTCCTTGACGGCCGCTTCGAAAGGCTGCCCGCGGTGGTGGATGAGGGGCGCCGGGCGATCAGCAATATCGAGCGGGTTTCCTTGGTATTCCTCAGCAAGACCGTCTACGCCACGGTCATCTCCGTGGTGTGCGGCATCCTGCTGCTGGCCTTTCCGTTCCTGCCACGGCAGTTGTCCGCACTCGACGGCTTGACCATCGGCCTGCCGGCCTTCTTCCTGGCCCTGCAGCCGGGCGGCGAGCGCTACGCCCCCGGGTTCCTCCGCCGTTCCCTGGCCTTTGCCGTGCCGGCGGGGTTCTGCACCGCCGTGTGCGTTTTGGCCGTCAGTGCACTCGCCACAGGCTTCGGCGGGCACACCCGGGAGAACGCGCAGTCCGCAGCCACCGTAACCTTGGGTCTGTTGGCTGCGTGGATCCTGGTGATGGCGTCCCGGCCGCTCAACGGCACCAAGGTCCTGATCCTGGCCGGTATGTACGCGGGCCTGGTCCTCCTGTTCAGTGTGCCCCTGACCCGGCATTTCTTCCGGGTGGATTGGCCTCCCCCGGGCCTGCTGGCCCTCGCGGTCGGGTTTGGCCTGGCAGGCTGCGCGGCCATCGAAGGGGTGGGCCGGTTTACCCGGCACAGGCGCGCCCGTGCCGGGTAAAGCGGCGCTGGGACCTTGGACTCTGGCTGCTGTCCTGCCAAGAGGGGATGGTGGAAATGCCGGGCGATCCGATGGTCCGGCTTCCACTTGAGCAGGAGGCAGTAATGACTGACCTGATGAAATGGTTCGATTCACGGCGCTCACCCTTGGACGTCATCGAACGGCTTTTTGAAGGTGACGTGGGAACTTCCGCCATCCGGGTGGAGGAGATGGTGGACGGCAATACCCTCGTAGTACGGGCTGAGCTGCCCGGCATCGACCCCGAAAAGGATGTTGACGTCACCGTTTCCGACGGCGTGCTGTCCATCAAGGCGCAGCGGGAGGAAAAGAAGGAACACAAGGACAAGGGCAGTTACCGCTCCGAGTTCCGGTACGGGTCCTTCGTCCGGCGTATTCCGCTTCCCGGTGGCGTCCAACAGGCGGACGTCACCGCCGCCTACAAGGACGGCGTCCTGGAGGTCCGTGCCCCGATGCCTGACCAGGCGGTCGAAGCCAGCGCGTCGAAGATCCCCATCACCAGGGGCTGAGCAGCGCCGGGCGGACGACGTCGGTGCCTGGCCCCCGCGGGGACCAGGCACTTTGTCCAGCGGGCTTAGGACGCCTTGCCGGCCGCAGCTTCCGCTGCGGCGATGACCGGAACTGTTTTGACGTAGGTGTCCGGGTTCAACGAAACGGAGTCGATGCCCTGGCCGACCAGGAATTCGGCAAGGTCCGGATGGTTGCTGGGCCCCTGCCCGCAGATTCCGATCTTGATGCCGGCCGCGTGGGCTTTGCGGATGGCCTCGGCAATGAGCGCCGTCACGGCGGGGTCGCGTTCATCGAAGAGGCCGGCAAGCTCCTCGGAGTCGCGGTCCACTCCCAGGGCCAGCTGGGTAAGGTCGTTGGACCCGATGGAGAAGCCGTCAAAGCGCTTGGCGAATTCCTCGGCCAGGACCACGTTGGATGGGATCTCGCACATCATGTAGAGCTGCAGGCCGTCAGCGCCACGGACCAGGCCGTGCTCCGCCATCGCCTCGATGACCTGGTCCGCTTCGCCGACTGTGCGGCAGAAGGGGACCATGACGATGACATTGCGGAATCCTGCCTGCTCCCGGACCCGTTTGAGGGCCCTGCACTCCAGGGCGAACCCTTCCCTGTAGTGGTTGCTGTAGTAGCGGGAGGCGCCGCGGAAGCCAATCATGGGGTTCTCCTCCGGACGTTCGAAGAACCTGCCGCCCACCAGGTGGCTGTATTCGTTGCTCTTGAAGTCGCTGAGCCGGACGATCACCGGTTTCGGATGGAAGGGAGCGGCGATCTTGGCGATTCCCGTCGCCAGCACGTCCACGAAGTACTCCTGCGGGTCGTCGTAGCCGCTGGTGAGCCGCTTGATGAGGTCTGCTTCCTGCGGATCGGTCACTTTTTCCGGATGGACCAAGGCCATGGGGTGGACGCGGATCAGGCTGTTGATGATGAACTCCATCCGGGCCAGTCCCACCCCGGCTGCAGGCAGCCGCCACCATTTGAACGCCGCGGCCGGGCTGGCGATGTTGACCATCACATCCGTTCGGGTGGCGGGAAGACCCGCCATGTCCACATCCTCCACTGAGTACTCCAACAGTCCTTCATAGACGCGCCCCTCCTCCCCTTCCGCGCAGGACAAGGTGACCGGGGCGCCGTCGGACAGTATCTCCGTTGCGTTGCGCGTTCCGACGACGGCCGGCACGCCAAGCTCACGGCTGACGATCGCGGCATGGCTCGTGGTCCCGCCGTGATCGGTGACGATGCCGGCGGCGCGCTTCATGACCGGCACCCAGTCGGGGTCGGTCATCCGGGTGACCAGCACGGAACCGTCAACGAAAGACTCGATGTCCTTCGCATCGCGGATCACGCACGCCGCGCCCTTGGCGATGGCATCGCCAATCGCCGCCCCGGTTGCCAGGACCGGGCCGGGGTGCAGGAGGTGGTAGGTCCGGAAGGTGGAGGCGCTTCTGCGCGCCTGGACAGTTTCCGGCCGCGCCTGCACCATGAAAAGGTCACCGGTCAGGCCGTCCTTTGCCCACTCCATGTCCATCGGCCGCCCGTAATGCTGTTCGACGGCGGCGGCCCACCGGGCCAGGAGGACAATTTCCGCGTCGCTCAGCACCAGCGAGCGCCGCTCGCGTTCGCTGGTGTCAACGGTCCGGGTCCGTGCATCACCGCCCTGGCTGTACACCATCTTGCGCTCCTTGGCGCCCACGGCCCGTTCGATGACGGGACTGAACCGCGGGTCGGCCAGGAGCGGCTTGAACACCTGGTATTTGTCCGGGTTGATGGTGCCCTGGACCACGGTCTCCCCCAGCCCCCAGGCGGCGCTGATCACCACAACGTCGGGAAAGCCTGATTCGGTGTCAATCGAGAACATCACCCCGGAAGCGCCGACGTCGGACCGGACCATTCTTTGGACCCCCACGGAAAGGGCGACGTCCAGGTGGTCATAGCCCTTCATCTCCCGGTAGCTGATGGCGCGGTCGGTGAACAACGATGCGTAGCAGCGCCTGCAGGCATCAAGGACGCCGCGCTCGCCCGCCACGTTCAGGAAGGTCTCCTGCTGCCCGGCGAAGCTGGCATCGGGCAGGTCCTCTGCCGTGGCGCTGCTGCGCACGGCCACGGGCACCTGGGCCTGCCCCGTCCGGCGGCACAGGTCACGGTAGTGTTCCTGGATGTCTGCGGCGATGGCGTCGGGAAAACTCGCTTGCAGGAACAGTTCCCGGATGGCTGCGCCCGCCTGGCGCAGCGTTGCCCGGCCGGCGCGGTGGTCATCCATGTGCTGCCGGATCCCCGGTTCCAGGCCGTTGGCTGCCAGGAAGGTCCGGTAGGCGGCGGCAGTCGTGGCGAATGCTTCGGGAACCCGCACTCCCGAGGATTGAAGGGACCGGCTCAGCTCACCCAGGGATGCGTTCTTGCCGCCAACCGAAGGTATGTCCGCGAGCCCGGTGTCTTCGATCCAGGTGACATTGACGTTGGCCAGGACGGCTTCTGCGGGGGCACTCATGGCTCGATTCTGGCGGCCGCCGGGCAGGGCAGGCAGAGTCTTTGGTCCCGGTGCCGCCCCCTCAGCGGCACCAGTACTTACGCAACAGCGGACCCCTGGGCCGGCCGCAGGCGGTTCCGGACAGTTTTGTGGATCCAGTCGGCTGCCAGGACGGCGGGGGCGGCGAGGAGGGCGAGGGCCATGCCCATGGGGGTAGGCGGGGCCTGGCCCAGCACTGCCGCAAGATAGGGCACGTAGAGGCATGCTGCCAGGATGGCCAGTTCAGCCAGCACGGCCCACACCAGCAGCCTGTTGGTCCCCCATCCCAGCTTCCACGGCGGCACGGTGGCGCTCCGGCACGCGAAGGCGTTGGCGAGCTGCCCCAGGACCACCGCCATGAAGGCGGCGCCGGATGCGGCCGCCAGGAGGCCGGGAGCCGGTGGTTGCCCCCGGGTCCAGCCGCCGGCCGCGAGGACAGCGGCGAACACCGCCATTTCCGTCGTGGCCTCCACCGGCCCCAGGATGCAGAAAACCCTGATGATCAGCCGCCTGTCCATGAGGTGCCGGCGTTCGGGCGGACGGGACAGGACACGTTTGCCCGGCGCCTCCGCCCCGAGCGCCAGGGCCGGCAGCAGGTCGGTGCCAATGTCCAGGGCAAGGATCTGGAGCACCCCCAACGCCAGCGGAAACTGCCCGCCGGAAAGTGCCCAAATGACGAAGGGGGTCAGTTCCGCCACATTGTCAGTGAGGTGGTAGGTGAGGAAGCGGTGGATGTTGGCGTAGGTGGCACGGCCCTGCTCGATGGCTGCGACGATGGTGCCGAAGTGGTCGTCAAGGAGCACCAGGTCCGACGCCTCCCGCGCCACGTCGGTCCCGCTGAGCCCCATGGCCACGCCGATATCGGCTTCGCGGAGGGCAGGGCCGTCGTTGACGCCGTCGCCGGTCATGGCCACCACATGCCCACGGGCCTGCAGGGCCCTGGCGACGCGGAGCTTCTGCTCGGGCGATACCCTGCTGACTACTACCCCGTCCCGGTCCAAAAGGGCCCCCAGAACCTGGTCGTCCGCGGGAAGGTCCGAACCTTCAAGGACACATTCGGGTGATCCCGTCAGACCGATTTGGCGGGCAATCGCTGCCGCGGTCCCCGGGTGGTCACCGGTAATCATGGCGATCTTCAGGCCGGCCCGGCGCGCAGTCCCAATCACGTCGCCCACATCGGGGCGAGGCGGATCCTGGAGGCCAATCAGGCCGAGGAATTCCAGCCCGGTTTCGAGGTCGGCCGGCGTGCCGGTCTGCCATGTTGCCGGCACTCCCCCGAGTCTCCGCCGCGCCACGGCGATGACGCGCAAGCCACGTGATGCCATCACTTCAACATGTTCCTTGACGTGCGGCGGCACGGAGCCGCACACCGGGAGCACAGTTTCGGGGGCGCCCTTGCAGAACAGGTCCGCTCCCACAAGGGCAGATTCCCGGCGCCGCACCGGGTCAAAAGGCAACCGCCGCGCAGGGGCTGCCCCGGGTCCGGTTCCAGTCAGCCTGCGGGCCAGGACGTCCAGGGCTGCTTCCATCGGATCTCCTTGCGCGCGCCACTGCCCGCCGTGCAGCTCGGCCCGGCCCTGCGACGCCGCCCGTGCTGCGAGTGCGGCGGCGGCCGCCTTGTCCATTCCGTGTCCCTGCACGTCGGCGTCGGGGCCATACCCGTCGCCGGTCACGTGGACGGATCCATCGGCGGTGAAGACTTCGACGGCGTTCATCCGGTTCTGGGTCAGGGTGCCGGTTTTGTCGGTGCAGATGAATGTTGTGGACCCGAGCGTTTCGACTGCTTCGAGGTTGCGCACCAGTCCGTTGCGTGCAGCCATCCGCTGTGCGCCCATGGCAAGGGAGAGAGTCACGGTGGGAAGGAGCCCCTCCGGTACCAGCGCCACGGCAACGCCAATGGCGAAGAGGAACGAATCGCGCCATTGGAAACCCACCAGCAATGAGGCCATGAAGAAGACGGCGGCGATTCCCAGCGCCATCGCCGCGGTGACCCGGACGATCCGGCGAAGTTCCAGGGACAGTGGTGTGGGGGGCGAAACCGCTTTGCTGGTGAGGTCGGCGATTCCGGCCAGCCTGGTGTTGGCGCCGGTCGCCGTGACGGTCGCTTCCCCGTAACCGTTGACCATGAAGGTGCCGCCCCAGACCCGGTCTCCCGCCGCTTTGGAGACCGATTCGCTTTCGCCGGTCAGCATCGATTCATCCACCGCGCATGCCGAGGCCAGCATGAGGGCCATGTCGGCGGGGAGCCGGTCTCCGGCAGCGAGCAGGACCACGTCGCCCACCACCAGTGCGCTGGCGTGGACGGTCTGCACCTTCCCGTCCCGGCGGACCATGACGTCGGCCGGCAGCAGGGCGCGCAGCTTGGCTGCGGCGTGCTGGGCGCGTTCCTGCTGGATGTGGGCAAACACGCCGTTGACGATCACGACGACGACGATCGCCACCGCCAGCTGGGGCATGTCGGCAATGAAGGCCAACCCGGCGGCACACCAGAGCATGAGGGCGAAGAAGTGCGTCATCTCGGCCCAGAGCTTCCGCCATTGCGGGACGGGTTTTTCAGTGGGCAGCTGGTTGGGGCCGGCCTGTTCCAGGAGTTGCGCGGCCCTTGCAGATGTCAGGCCCTCCGCGGTCCTCACACAGCGTCCGCCTCCTGGCCCACCAGGAGCACCGGGCAGGCGGAGTGCGCTGCGCACGCCTTGGTGACGGACCCCATGGACTGCTTAAGGAGGCCGCCCTCTCCATGCCTGCCCACCACCAGCATCTGCGCCCGGCGGCTTTCGTCCACCAGCACCTTCGCCGGTGGCCCGAATTTGACGTCCACATCGACGTTCGCCGGCCGCTCGCCCGGGAAGGCCCGGCCCAGGGCGTCCTCCACGAGCCGTTCGGCGGCGTCCTCCAGCCTCGCGGTGAACTGCCGGTCTGCCCCCTCGAGGCGTGAGGTCACCAGGTAGTCGGGCATCCCGACGCATGTGATGACCTCAAGGCGGGTCCCCAGGCGGGCGGCCAGCTTGCCGGCATACCGCAGGGCGGCGGAGGAATATTCGGAACCGTCCACGCCAACGATGACGGGCTTGGCCACTGTTTCTGCGTTCATACCACCACGTTGGCCGCTGGTGCATTTGGGCGGAAGGGCCGAAAGTCATGCTGACGGGCGGACAACGCCGGCAGCAGGCGAAGGGCGCCTGGAGCCTGCCATCCGCGTCGGGTCGGCACCGTGGAGAGCGCGCAGGCCGTTCAGGATGGTGGCCAGGTCCACCAGCTCCTGCAGGAGGGCACCGGCGACGGCGGGAATGTACCCAGTCATGGCGATGGCCATCAGGAGCAGGCTGAGCCCTATCCCGGTCCAGATGCTCACCAGGGCCACGGCTACCGTCCGTTTGCCGATGGCGACGGCCTGGGCCACCTTGGACAGGTCATCGAGCATGATTACCACGTCGGCCGATTCGCTGGCGGCCGTTGCGCCTTTGGCGCCCATGGCTATTCCTACCTCGGCGGCGGCCAGGACGGGGGCGTCGTTGACGCCGTCGCCCACCATGATGACCGGGCGTTCCCGGATGGCGGCCACGGTGTTGACTTTGTCCTCCGGCAGGCATTCCGCCTGCACGCGGCCGATTCCCGCTTCCTCGGCAATGTGCGCCGCGGTGGCTTGGGCGTCCCCGGTCAGCAGCATGGTGTTCCGCACTCCCAGGGAGTTCAACTGTGCCAGGGTATCCACGGCGTTGCGGCGTAACGGATCCTTCATGACCAGCGCACCGGCGTACTCGCCGTCCACGGCCACGTGGATGGCCAGCTGGCCGCTGTGGACCGGTGTTTCACGGAACCCGGTCGAGACATTGCTGACCAAAGCTGCTTTGCCCACCACCACGCGCCGGCCGCCGCAGACAGCTTCCACCCCGTGGGTGGCAGTTTCGGCCGCCTGCTGTACCGGCAGGAGCTCCAGGTTGGCCAACCGTGCCGCCTCGATCACCGAGCCTGCCAGGACGTGCGAGGAATATTGTTCAGCCGAGGCAGCCAGCTGCAGGATCCGGTGGCTGCCCAGGGACCCGCCCTTGCCCGGGGCCACCCGGACCTCGTCAAGGACGGGACGCCCGGAGGTGAGGGTTCCGGTCTTGTCGAAAACCGCTGTCTGCGCCTTGGCAAGTTGCTCGAGGGTCCGGGTGTTCTTGATGATGATGCCCTTGTGCGCGGCCTGGCTGGTGCCGGCCAGGAAAGCCACCGGCGCCGCGATCAGGAGCGGGCAGGGCGTAGCCACCACCAGGACCTGTGCAAAGCGGAGCGCTTCACCTGACAGGATCCAGGCCGTGGCGGCCATGGCCAGTGCCAGGAGGGTGAAGGGGACGGCGTACCGGTCAGCGAGCCTCACCACCGGGGCCCGGCTGTTTGATGCTTCCTCGACCAGGGCGATGATGCGGCTGTACTGGGAGTCGGCCGCGGTGGCCGATGCCCGCATGCGGATTGCTGCCACACCGTTCACCGATCCGCTGAGCAGCACCTGCCCCCTTGCGTGTTCCACGGGAAGGCTCTCGCCCGTCAGCGAAGATTCGTCAAGGCTGGCCGTTTCAGACAGCAGCGTGCCGTCCACCGGCACCAGCTCGGAGGGGCGTACCATCAGCACGTCCCCCGGCACCACCTCGCCGATCGGGATATCTTCGAGCACGGTGCCGGCTCGCTCGCGGTGCGCGAAGCGGGGTGCCCGGTCCAGCAGGGACCGCAGCTCCCGGGCGGCACGTCCCTGGGCGAAGTTTTCGAGCGCTTCCCCGCCGGTCAACATGAGGATGACCACCAGGGCGGCCAGGTATTCGCCCACTGCCACGGTGCTGCCGATCGCCATGAGCGCCAGGAGGTCGATCCCCCAGCGCCCTTCCCGCAGGGCGCGGACCATCCCGGCGGAACGCAGTACCACGATCACAGCGGCATAGGCAGAGGC
This sequence comes from Arthrobacter sp. 135MFCol5.1, assembly GCF_000374865.1. GTDB lineage: Bacteria > Actinomycetota > Actinomycetes > Actinomycetales > Micrococcaceae > Arthrobacter. Next base: position 369,085 of record NZ_KB895454.1, read on the forward strand.
CAGGATCCGGACCTGCAGTTCCAGGCCGGATTGCATCAGCACCAACGTGGCCGCCAGCACCAGGCACGTCAGCGCGACGACGGGATACTGCTTGGTGAATCGCCACGCCTTCTCCGCGGGGGACTTTGCGGGCCCTTCGGGGTCAACTCCATCGAGGCGCCCGCCCGACGCCGTGGGCGGGGCGGCCGGCTTCCTCATTCAGGACACTTCAAAGCTGTGTACCGATGGTGTTCACGCATAGAGCCGAACCTACCGGTCCGGCACTGCCTGGGGTAGGGCATTTGGACCCGGCACCGGGCTCGTCGCTCCTTGTGGCGGTGTGACCTTTGGCCCTGTCATGTAACCGGCCTCGCGGCAATGCTGGTGGCATGAACGGAAATGGGCAGGAACCGCGGAAGACCCACGTTGCGGAGCAGGCTGTGGCAGTGGTCCACGAACGCGTCCCGATGGACGCACTGACAGGCTTTTTTGGCAGGGCCTTCGGTGCCGTCATGGCGGCTGTCCAGATGCAGGGAGCCAGCCCTGCAGGCCCGCCGTTCGCGCTGTACCACGGTATGCCTGGCGAATCAGTGGACGTTGAAGCGGGTTTCCCCGTCGCGGGACGCTTTCACCGAACAGACGAGGTGGCCAGCGGGACGCTTCCCGACACCGATGCGTATGAGGCCATCCACAGCGGCCCGTATGACACGTTGGGCACCACCTACGATGCCATCCGGCAGCGCATGGAGGAAGACGGCGCCACCCCGGGCGGGATGGTGTGGGAATACTACTTGAGCGATCCGGAAAAGCAGCCGGATCCGGCCACGTGGCAGACCAAGGTGGTTTGGCCCGTTGCCTAAGGCAGGGCAGACGCCGTCGATCAACTCCTGGCACGGCTGAAGGTCAGATCCCAGGGCTGTGTGCCGCGGGCAGATAGTTGCCACCCGTCACGGGCTATGTCCCGGCGCAGTTGGCGGAGGCTGGCCTGCAGGCCCGGGGCCCACTGTTCCTCGGGAGGAGTCCGGTTCAGCGGCGGCCCGGGAAACGTGCAAGGACCGGCGCCACAGAACAGGGCACTTGGTACCTCTTTGGGTGAACCAACGGAACCGCCTGACAGCCGGGCCGAATGGTGCTGTCTACGCCGGCGCCCCATATGGCGGAGCCCAGGCATGAAGAGGCCTGGGCGTGTTGCTCTTTGACGGGAGCCTGCCGCTGGTGGCCTTGGTATTCGGCGCCCTGCCGTGGGCCCTGCCCGGCAGCCGGAACCGGCCAACCGGGACTTTGGGCCCTAAACGCGGGCCGTGTCCTCTGGAATGGTGGTCTGGGCCGGAACACCGCTGTGGTTGTACATCCGCCAGGATCCGATTCCGGCTTGTGATGCCGGACGGCCACGTTCTGGCTGTCTCCGGCCCGTTCACGAACAAGCGGTCGGCGGCCGCGGCCATAGAAGAAGTCCGGGAATGTGCCGGGACCGGACTGATCCGTGACGTGGTGCCACCAGCGGGACTCGTCCTCGCTCCCGCAGCACACACCCGGTGCAGCATCCGGCGCGGAATCGGCCGGTTGGGTGCGCTCGGCGTCGCGTAGGCCCCCGGATACCGCCCCCGGAACTAGAAGCTTGACGAACTGCCCGACCCGGAAAAGCTCCCGCCGGTGCTGCCGTACCCGGTGGTGCTGCCGCCGCCCCTGGCCGAGTTGACACTGCCGATGCCGGTGGTGAACCCGGAGTTGAAGGTGGCAACGGAGAAGAACTGGTATGTGGGATAGCACGTGCCAAGGATGCTGGGTTCGTACCTGCGCTGCCCGTGGTGGGTGGGCCCTTCATGGGCGGCGTCCATTTTCTCCCGCATCAAGCGCGCCTCGTCCTCATTCCTGGCGAACCCCTGGATGACCGTTTCGGCGTGCTGCTCCAACAGCTCCGACAGCCGGGAACGGGCATCGTAGAGCCGGTCCAGTGCCTGCTCCGGCGTGATTGTTCCGTCGGCCAGGTCAGCCGTCCAGCGCTCGATCTCCCGCAGGCTTTCGTCCCTGAAGGACCGCAGGGCCGCCGCGCTGGCGGACTCGCCCTGCCCGTGCCTCTTGCTCAGGAGCTGCTCCAGCCCGGCTAAGTCCTCGCGGAACGGTGCAAGCTGCCGGTCCCAGGCCGTGGGCCAGGTGGCGGCGCGGTTCAGCAGGGCGTTGCTGTCCGCGATGACGTCATCCAGGGCATCCAGCTGGGCTGCGTTGTCGGCGAATTCGCGGGCAAGGTTGAGGCTTTTCCGCCGACTCAGCGCTCGCCGCGGGAGCGCATGCACCTGGTTGGACAAGTCCGTGGTGGCTGCGTACCGGCTCAGGAAAGTGCGGTGCTTCTCCAGGACCTGGCTGCCATAGCGCGACGATTCGGGGATGGTGCCCGCGTTCAGCTCCGTGACCTCCAGGTCCATGCTGACGTTGGAATAGCTGCGGTCCCCCCGATCAATCTGCCTGCGGCACCGGGCTCGTGTCACGCCGCGGACTGTAAGCCATGCGGCTGCGACCAGCGCCGCCAGCCCGCCCGTTACCCCCACTGTGATGAGGAACCCGGCAGAGCGGTACCATGGCTGGTTGATGAGCTCGGCGGCCCGGCGGATGCCGGCCACGGTGCCGTCGGTCCACTGGGCGTCACGGAAGAGTTCCTTCGACGCGTCCTGGATGTCGCTACGCTGCTCCAAGGACACTTTCCGGTCCTCACCCATGTATGTGCCCACGTGGCGGCCCACAGGATCGAGCGCGAAAATGAACAACCCGTCCGCCCATTTCTGCCCATCCGCACTGATCCATTCCGGATGCCGGGACCGGGCAAACGCGAGGACCTTTTCGTTAAGGTTGTCCGCGGCGGTTCCGTTGTAGGTGAAGACTGCGATACGGGTGGGTTCGTAGAACTGGATACTTTCGACGGCGGGGACCAGCGTGTTCTGGTCCAGCACCCCTGCGGTGTCCTCCACAACGATGGCCACGGGCGCACCCGCGGCGCTCGCCGCCGGCACCCCCACCAGGAGGGCACCCAGCGCAAGCACGATCGCACCAATCCGGCTGGCCAGAGTACCCATGTCCCTCTCCTTACTGCGTGGAATCAGGATGGAACCAGGACCAAGCCGGACAAAGGGCCAAAAGTCCCGCCGGGCCGAGTGGCGGCGGACCCCGTGGGCCTTGGACAGGGCCCTGGACCCGGGCGAAGGAACCAAAGCGCTGGGGCTGGCCACCCTGGAGGTGCTGGCACGGAGCGGGCTCGCGCGCACCGAGGAGCTCGAGCTGTTCGATATTGCCTGGAAGAGCGTCTCCGGGGAAAGAGAACGGAGAGGACACTGAGACGGACACGGGCCCATGGGAGGAGGCGGCCGGCGTGGACGGCCGCGCCATCTTGGGCGAGAATGAAACGAAAGACGAAGAAAATGCCGAGGAGGTTGGACCATGAGCGCAACGTCGCCTGAGCAGCGTTATGTCCACCCCGCACGGGAAGCCGCTGCCCCCTCGGCCACAAAGAAGGCAACCCCCGCCGAGCGCCGGGTCCAGGTCGCTGCGGCCAGGCTCCGGGTCACGCTCGATGAAAGGCTGGGGCGCGAAACACCCGCCAAGACCAAGGCGCTGGCCAAGGAACCGATCTAAATCCCGCTGCACGGTGGGGGCCGGCCCCGCGCGCCAAGGCAAGGTGAACAGTGGCTGCAGTAATACTGGCCGTGGACGCCGACGACCTGCATCGCCGGGACTACCGTGCCGCCGTCGAACAGGTCATGGAATCCGGCAGGTTCGTGGACCGGTGGAAACTCGATTCCCGGCCGGAAGCAGTCCCGGGAACGGACGCCTGGCTGCTGCTGCGCGGCGGCGGGCAGGGCAATGGCCTGATCGGCCACGGGCTGGTGGAGTCCGAGCCTTACCAGGTCCCCGCAGCCGGCCATGCCGCAGACACTGGCTGGTTCATCACGGTGGTCTTCGACACGCTGTTGCCCATTGGTGAACAGACCGGCCCTGAAATCATTGAGTGCGCGTTTCCGGGCGGTTTCCTTGCCGGTGAGTCCGCGCATTCCTTGGTGGACGTCCCGCCGGAGTGCGAGCCGGCCCTTCACAGGCTGTGGCGTGGCCAAGGTCCTGCGATGACGGATCCTGATGAAATCCCCGGTGGAACCTTTCACCCTTCTGCCGTCCGCCACGTCCAAGTGAACCGTTACGAGCGGGACCCGGATGCGCGCAGGTTGTGTTTGGCGTTCCACGGCACGTCCTGCGCGGCCTGCGGCTTTTCCTTTGAAGCCACCTACGGAGTGGCCGGTGCCGCCATGGTTGCCGTGCACCACCTGGTTCCGGCAGAGATGCTGGGGAACGGCTATCAGCTTGACCCCGTAGCCGATCTCGTCCCGCTATGCCGGAACTGCCACGTGGTCGCGCACAGCGAGAACCCGCCCCGGACGGTTGCGGAACTGCGCACCATGGCCTCCACCGGCGGCAACGTGGCGGGTGACGTGGTCAGCACGGCCCAACTCCAAGCGCAGGCCGATGCACGCCGGATTCTCGGAGGCGGCCCGGCGTAGGGCTTACCGGACTATGTTGGGACCATGGCAAAGCCTGGCCGGAGCGGAAACGGGGAAGACCCGGGGGACCTCGGTCGTGCCCGGGTGGACGCGGCCGCACTGCTGGATGCGGGGCTCGGCGACGTCGACTGGGCAGTCCCGCCGCCAGGCTCGGTGGACTTCACCATCGACGTGCCGAGCGGCAAGCTTGCGGCTGTCGCGTTGGGCGATCCGGAGGATCCCTGCGTCGTGCTGGTCCCCGGCGCCACGGGGTCGAAAGAGGATTTTTCCCTGATGATGCCGGACCTCGCCGCGGCCGGTTACTTTGTTCTCGCTTACGACCTTGCAGGCCAATACCAGTCAGCCGGGGCCGGCCCGGAGAATCTGGTTCCGCCACGCAACCATTACGACTACCGGCTGTTCGTGGATGACTTTGTGGCCGTCCTGGAGACGACGGCAACGCCGGTCCATGTGGTTGGGTACTCGTTCGCCGCCATCATCGCCCAGCTCGCCTATGTGGAGCGGCCCGGGCTTTTCCGGTCCTTGACGCTGCTGGCCTGCCCGCCCGAACCGGGACAGGGCTTCAAGGGAGTGGGCAGGATCGGCCGGTTCAGCACGTGGGTGAACGGCCGGGCAGGGGCCGCCCTCCTCATCTGGGGCATCCGCAGCGGCCGGGTGGCGAGGGTCCCGCGGGGCAGGCAGCGGTTCGTGAACTATCGATTCCGTTTCACCCGGCGGGCCTCAATCCGGGACATCTACACCCTCATGCAGCATGTTCCGGATGTCCGGCAGGAGCTGGCCGGGGCATCCCTGCCCAAATTCGTAGCGGTCGGTGACCACGACCTGTGGCCGCTGAGCCTGCACCGGCAGTTTGCCCAGGCCATCAAGGCGCGGATCGGGGTGTACCGGGGTGGCCACAGCCCCTGCGAAACCTCGCCCCACGAGTTCAGCCGGGATTTGCTGGCCCTGTACGCCGGGGCCGGGGAGGCGTAGCGCCCTGCTGCCGCCAGGGGCCGGCGGATCGGCGGCCAGGCCCTGAGGGAAGGCCTAGCGGATGCCTGCGGCGCGCAAAGTGCGGGCCAGTTCGCCGGCCGCTGAGTGCAGGGTCTCCACGGTCTTTTCGATGACGTCATCGGTGGCCAGCTCGATCGGCATGGAGCAGCTCATGGCGTCCGTGCCGGGGATGCGGTACGGGACCACCACACTGACACAGCACAGCCCAACCGTGTTCTGTTCCCACTCCACGGCGTGCCCGGTTTTCCGGAATTCAGCCAGCTCTGCCTGCAGCGCCCCGAAGTCAGGCACCGTGTTGGGGGTCAGCGGGGCGTAGGGTCCCGGACCAAGCCGTTGCCTTACTTCATCGTCGGTGTATTCGGACAGGATGGCCTTTCCCAGCGCAGTCACCTGGGCCGGCAGCTTGCGGCCCACCCGGGAGGAAAGCCGGCGGCGGTCCACTGCCTGCCGGGTGGCCAGATAGATGACGTCGGAACGGTCCAGGCGGGCGTAGTGGGTGGTGAAAGTGGTCGCGTTGCGGACTTTTTCCAGGATGCCGGAGACATGTTCCATCACAGGATCACGGTCAAGGTACGCGGTGCCGCACAGGAGTGCATGGGTCCCGATCCGGTAGGCGCCCTCCGGCGTCTGCTCGATCCAGTTCAGCTCAAGCAAAGTCAGCAGCAGCCAGTGCAGGCTGGAGCGCGGATAGCCGGTCAGTTTGAAGATCTCGGCGGTGGTCAGCGGCTGCGGGGCCGCAGCGACCAGTTCGAGGATCGCGATGGTGCGCTCGGCGGACTTTACCAGTTTCACGTCGCCGCCCGGCGCCTCCCCGCGCGGACTCTCCTGGACCTCGAGTGATGCCATCAGTGCTCCCCCTGTCGCCACAGTCCCGGCTCGCCGCAACTCATTTGACGGCCAGGTGCGGGTAGTTGTCTATTCCCACCTTATGGTCACTGCCCGCCCAGCCACCGCCAAGGAGTGCAGCCCATTCATCGGGAGTCGTGGTGTCAACGTCGCCGGCGAATTCTTCCGCATTGTCCCGCGGCTCAAATCCGATGGCACGGCCGGCTTCCAGGTTCGCCCATCCCCGGCTGTTGGCGGATACCGCCCACACCACATGGTGGCCGGGCGCGCCCGCATCGCTGAGTGCCGCCTCCACCAGGCGGAAGGAATCCGCCGGGGAGAGCCACGAACCAAGGGTCCGCAGGTTTTCCGGCCGCGCACCGCCGGTGCCGATGCGCGCACTGACCACCTTCATGCCGAACTTGTCGGCGTACAGGCTGCCCAGCGCCTCCACGGCGGCTTTGCTGACGCCGTAGTAGGTGTCCGGGCGCGGCGCCAGGACAGCATCCGCCGCCGCCGCGTGCGTGGGATGGAATCCCACGGCGTGCGTGGAGCTGGCCAGGAGGACACGGTCGACGCCGTTGCGACGGGCCGCTTCAAGCGTCACCTGGGTGCCCGTGATGTTGGTGGACACAATTTCCTCCCACGTCATCTCGCGGTGCAGGCCGCCCCAATGCACAACCCCGGTGACTCCGGCCAGGGCGGCGTTCATGAAGTCGGGGTCCGTTACCGATCCCACGTATACCGACTCGTGGGCACGGGGGTCGGCAGCCTCTGCCAGGTCCAGCAGGCGGACGGCATATCCGGCCTCTGCCAGATAAGGCCGCAGCAGCGTGGCCATCATTCCCGCCCCTCCGGTGACGGCAACAGTGACGGGCTTCGATCGTGCGGCCAAGATTTCCTCCAGTGGTTGACAGCCTGTGACCATGATCATACTCTCGTGAAGTACGTTTCACATAGTAACAGTCATTTATATATGTAAAAAGGAGAATCAGAGTGGATTCGAAATTCAAGTCCCGCTCCCGGGCGGCGCTGGCGCTGTCCATCGCTTCGGCTGCCTTGCTGACCGGTTGCGGCAGCGGATCCTCGGCACCGGCGGCGAAGGATGATGGACAACCCATCGAGGTGTGGGCGCGAGCCGGAACCGATGCCGCCACCACTTACTCCGCACTGTTCAAGGAGTTCACCGCCAAGACGGGTGTGCAGGTCAACTTCCAGGGTGTCCCGGACCTGGACCAGCAGCTTCAGACCAGGGCGGCGTCCAAGAAACTGCCCGACATCGTCATCAACGACTCAGCTGCCCTGGGCAACTACACATCCCAGGGCTACCTGCAGAAAATTGACAAGTCCTCCGTCGCAGGACATGACATGATCCCGGACACCCTGTGGAAGGAAACACAAGGCCTGGACGGCTCCACCTACGGCGTACCGTTTTCCCGCCAGACCATGGTGACGATGATCCGCAAAGACTGGCGTGAAAAGCTGGGCCTGCCCATCCCCAAGACGCAGGAGGACCTGGCAAAGCTCGCAACCGCTTTCGCCACGCAGGACCCCGACGGCAACGGCCAGGCCGACACCTATGGCATGACTGTTCCCGGCTCCACAGAGCGCGGCTACTTCGGCTGGTGGGCCTCCTCCTACCTCTGGCAGGACGGCGGGGCCTACCTTAAGGACGACGGCAACGGCAAGTACTCGGCCTCCGCCTCCGGCGCCCAAGCGGGCGTCACGTGGATCAAGCAGCAGTTCTGCACCCCGGGCAACACCCAGCCGGGCGCCCTCACCGCGGCCACGAGCGCCGCGACCCCATTCTTCCAGACCGGCAAAACAGGCATCATCCTGACCGGCCCCTACAACTTCTCCTCGTTCGATGCCTCGCTCGGCAAGGACAAGTACGAGGTCATCGAGACCCCGAAGGGCAGCAAGGACAACACCGTCCTGGCAGAAGGCGAGAACATCTACGTCACTGCCACCAATGGCAAGAAGGACCAGACCAAGCAGGTCATCGACTACCTCGTCTCGGCAGAGGGGCAGAAGGCGGGCATGACCGCCGGCAAGCAGCCGATCGTCCGGGTTCCCGTGAATTCGGGCGTCGATGCCGCCGCCGTCTACAACGATCCGCGCTGGGCCGTGGTCCAGGATGCGTTGAAGAACTCTTCGAAGGCCTTCCCGTCCGCCATCAACTTCGTCCCGATCAAGCAGGCCGCCGCGGAAGCACTGAACAAGATCGCCTCCGACTGCGCTGCAGACAACGTGTCGTCCGGCCTCAAGGACCTTGACACCGCCATCAACAACGAACTGACAAGCCAGAACGCGAAGTCATGACCACAGCCCCAACCAAACCAGCACGGTCGCTGACCGGAGCTCCGGACACGGGGCAGGTGCCGGTGCGCAGGAAGCGCAGCAACGGCAAGCAACTCCTGGCCATCTGGCTCTTCCTGGTGCCGGCGGCCGTGCTGGGCCTCTATTTCAAGTTCATCCCCATGGTCGAGGGCATCCGGCTGAGCTTCTTCAAGGTCCAGCCGTTCCTGGGGGACGTGTTTGTCGGCATGGACAACTACATCAGCGTCCTGACGGACGCCCGGTTCATGGAAGCCCTGGGCCACACGGTGGTACTCGGCGTAACCCAGACGCTGGGCGCCCTCGTGGTCGGGTTCGCGTTGGCCCTCCTCCTTGAAGGCCAGGCCCGGTCCCTGTGGATCCTGCGCACCACCATCTTCCTGCCTGTTGTGACGGCCCTGGCCGTCGTAGGCGAGATCTGGCGGATCCTGTACTTTCCCACCGCTGACGGACCGCTGAACAATATCCTGGGCTGGCTGGGACTCGGTCCGCTGCAGTTCCTCAACGGTACGGACACGGCACTGTGGTCCATCGCCGTCGTCGGCATCTGGAGCGGCGCACCCTACAACATGGTGATCATCCTCGCCGGCCTCACCGGCGTGGACCGTTCCCTCTACGAATCGGCGGGGGTGGACGGAGCCAGCGTCTGGCAGCGTCTGCGCTATATCACTCTGCCGGCCCTGCGCCCATCGCTGGTGATTGTCCTGACCCTGGCCGCCATCCGGAGCCTTCGAAGTTTCACCGAGGTCTACGTACTCACCGGCGGCGGTCCCGCCGGGTCCACCGAAGTCTGGATGACGCGCATGTACTCTCTCGGATTCCAACGCAATGACATCGGGGTCGCGTCTGCGGCCGCCGTCCTACTGCTGGTGGTCACCCTGCTGCTCACGGTGGGGACACAGCTTGTTGGCAAAAGGAAGGCCGTACGATGACCCATACCGTTTCCCGCCCCAAGGCGCGCCCAGCCAAGCCTTCCGCCGGCGCGCGATTCGACACCGCATTGGGCTGGTCTCCCCGGCTGGGGCCGAACATGGTCCTCCGCGTCCTGCTCTGCGTGCTGGTCTTCTGCATCTTTGCGCTGCCCTTCGTGGCCATCATTTCCGGTGCCTTTGACCGGAATTCCAGCCCCACGGACATATCGCTGCTGCCCAAGAGCTTCACGCTGCGGAACTTTGAGGCGGCCACGCAACAAGGGCTGTGGGGTTACCTGCTGAACTCCCTGGTGGTGGCCGGCGGCGGACTCCTGCTGCAGATGACAGTTTCGGTGTTCGCCGCCTACAGCCTCAGCCGGAGGAAGTTCCGCGGACAGGCGCTGGTGCTGCTCCTGGTCCTGATGACCATGATGCTGCCGGAAGAGATCATCGGCATCCCGCTGTCCCTGGTCCTTGGAGATTTGCCGCTGCTGGGGATCAGCCTGCGCGGTTCCGTCCTGGCCGTCATCCTCCCGGTGGGCATCTGGGGTTTCTCCATCTTCATCATGAGCGAATTCATGAAGGAGATCCCGGGCGAGATCGAGGAAGCCGCCCGGCTGGACGGAGTGGGCGAATTCCGGATGCTGTTCACCATCATCCTGCCGCTCTGCAAACCCGCCCTCGGCGTCATCGGAATCTTCGGCTTCATGATGGTCTGGGACCAGTACCTGCTGCCCCTCATCGCCGCCAATGACCCCAGCGACTACACCCTGACCGTCGCGCTCTCGGTGCTGCGCAATGACACCACGGTGGGCCCCGGCGTACTGCTGGCGGGCGCCCTGATGGCCATGATTCCCAGCCTCCTGGTGTACCTCTTCCTGCAACGCTCCATGATCCGCGGCATCACTTCGGGCGCCACCAAGGGGTAGGGCATACCCTTCGCTCCCCCGCCGCCCATTCCACGAAAGAAACCTTATGAAAACCAGCACCACCATCCACGCAGCGTCCACACCCGTAGCGGCGGACCTCATCATCACGGATATCACCATCACGCCCATTGCGTTCTCAGACCCTCCGCTGCTGAACGCCGTCGGAGTGCACGAACCCTTGGTCCACCGGGTGGTCATTGAGGTCCGGACAGCCAACGGCCTGCTGGGGCTGGGCGAATGCGCCGGCGGCCGCAGCCGGCTGGACAACCTTGCTGTGGGGGCCAACGCCATCAAAGGCGTGAATGTATTCGAGACCACCCGGATGGAACAGCTGATCAACCAGGCCCTCGACCCCGCCCTGTCCGCGTTCGAACGGGCAGCCGTCTTCTCCGCCTTCGAGGTTGCCGCGCTGGACATCCAGGGACACGCCACGGGCCGGACTGTCAGTGAACTGCTGGGCGGCACCGTCCGCAACGAAGTTCCCTTCAGCGCCTACCTCTTCTACAAGTGGAAGGAGCATCCGGCCATGGACGGCAAACCTGCCATCGGCGACGAGTGGGGTGAGGCGCTGGACCCCGCGGGCATCGTCAGGCAGGCACAAAAGATGATTGCCGATTACGGGTTCAAGTCCATCAAACTCAAGGGCGGAGTCTTCCCGCCGGCGGAGGAAATCGAAGCCATCAGGGCCCTTCGCGAGGCGTTTCCGGACATGCCGCTGCGGCTCGACCCCAACACCGCATGGACAGTGGAGACGTCCCGGTGGGTTGCCCGGGAAACCGAGGGTTTGCTGGAGTACCTGGAGGACCCGACGCCGGGCCTTGAGGGAATGGGGCAGGTGGCCGCCGTAGCCACCATGCCCCTGGCCACCAACATGTGCGTCGTTGCGTTCGAGCACATCAAGCGGAGCGTCGAACTGGACTCAGTCCAGGTCATCCTCGGCGACCACCACTACTGGGGCGGCCTGCGCCACACCCGGGAGCTCGGAGCCATCTGTGAGACGTTCGGAATAGGATTGTCCATGCACTCCAACTCCCACCTGGGCATCAGCCTCGCCGCCATGGTGCACGTGGCCGCGGCCACCCCGGCCCTGACCTACGCCTGTGACACCCACTATCCCTGGAACGGGCACAACGATGTGGTCAAGCCCGGCGCCCTGCGCTTCGAGGACGGCAGCGTCCGGGTTCCCACAGGCACGGGATTGGGCGTGGAACTGGACCGGGACAAACTGGCCGAACTGCACCAGCAGTACCTGGACGCCCGGATGACGGCCCGCGATGACACCGGATACATGCAGCGCTTCGTTCCCGACTTCACGGCGGACCTCCCCCGGTGGTAGGCACGCAGGCGCCGCGGGCCACCGGCTACCTCTATCCCTGGGACGTGCTGGGTGACCCCGGAGCCGTTCACTGGATCAAGGCCAGCGGCGTGGATCGCGTGGCGCTTGCGGCGGCTTACCATTCGGTGCGGGCCGGCACGCCAAGGCACCCCGGCCGCCGCGTGGTGGACGCCCAATCCGCGGCACTCTATGTTCCCGCCGCGGATGCGTTCGCAGCCAACCCCATCGTCCCGGGCAGTGCGAGCGAATGGACGGGCACGGACAACGCGTTCGGTGAGGCCGCTTCGGTACTCCGTGCCGCCAACATCCCGGTGGACGCATGGACGGTCCTGACCCACTCAAGCGCAGCCGGGGGCAACAACCCCGGCATGTGCGTGCGCAACGCCTTCGGCGAGGTCTACAGCTATGCTCTGTGCCCCTCGCACCCGGAGGTCCGCGGTTACGCCGCCGGCATCGTGGCCCAGGTCCTGGCCCACGGGCAGCCCGACGGCCTCATCCTGGAAGCTGTGGGGCCGCTGGGATTCAGCCACCAGAACAGGCACGAAAAGACGGAGGGCGCGGAGTACTCACCATGGGTGCAGGCTCTGCTGTCGCTGTGTTTCTGCGAGGCATGCAAGGCTTCCCATGAGGCTCGCGGCCTGCCGGCTGACGTGGAGCAGGACCGGGTGCGGGCAGCAGTCATGGAATCAGAGGATCCCGGGCTCACCGCAGCCACAGCGGCCGGGGCGCAGGACTTCCTTCCGCTGCTGGAGGTCAGGTGGGACGCCGCCGCAGCGCTTCTTGATCAGTGCCTGACGGCCGTTGCAGCCTCCGGCTCCAATCCCCAAATCTCCTTGCACGCGTCCCCGGATCCCTGGAACACGGGACCGTTCCTGCCGGTGGAGGCGCTGCGCAGGAGCCGGCTGTGGAGGCAGCGTGGTGACGTGACCGCCGTCGTGCCTTGCTGGGGCAACCCGGACGACGGTGCGCTGACGGTCCAAGCCATGTCAGCCAACGGTGTGCGCACCGGCGCGTACGTCCTGGCGCTGCCGCCAAAGGCGCCCGACGGCGGCGGGCTGGCCGGCGAGTGGGGCGCACTTCATGCGGCCGGCGCCGACGAACTGCACGTGTATCATCTGGGACTTGCCTCGACCAGGCGGCTTTCGGCAATTTCTGCGGCACTCGCCGGGCTGCGCTGAGGGCTTGGTCCGGGCGGGCACCGGCGCGCTGCCGCCCTGATCGCCGGCGCCCCGGTCCGAATCTTGAGCCAAATTTGCGGGGATCATGGGCGGCCGTTGGGGTTCCAGTCCTACCGTTGAAAACAAGATCCTGCCGGCGAGGGCAGGATCTTGGCACCAGGGACAGGACCGGCGGCCGGAGCATCCACGAGACCATGGGTGCCGCCCCCCAAACGCCGCCGGTCCAGCCCCACCTTGTCCGCCGGTTTTGGTTGCGTTCACCGGTGGCCGCGCCCACCATGGAAGCGTGCGAATGACAGGCTTCCGGCGCCGGCTGGCTATGAGCCTCTGCTTTCTGGTGCCGGCGGCCGGAACGGCCGGGTGTTCCTACGACTACCCGGATCCGGCGCACAGCCCCGGCGCCGAAACTGACGGCACGGCCACAGCCGTGACGGCGCAATCCGTCGCAAGCCCCGACCCCCAGGTCCTTGAGCGCGAGGTGCGGAACTATCGGGATTTGGACGGACTCCTCAAGGCTGTCCCGGGGGACGCCCTGCTCTTTCAAGAAGGGCCCTTGGACGGGCCCGCCAGCGGTTTTGGCACCACTGAACAGGTCATCACGGCTGGAGAATACACCGTCACGGCTGCCTGCATCGGCGCCCCAAACGCTACGATCTACATCCGCCAGGAGAATCCCAAAGTCACACTCTGGCCTGTCGAAGTCACCGTTGACTGCCCGGGATCCACGTCACAGGTCATCACACTGCAACAGGGCTATGTTTCGGCGCACCTTTCCCTGCCTGCACACGGTGACACACCCTGGACGGGGGCGGTGGCTGGAGTGCGGGTAACCGGCTGGCGTGTGTCATAGAGGCAGCGCCTGGCCCCCGGTTTCACCTGGCCGGTTCTTCGACGTCGATTTCCACCGTCTTCTCCCCGCACACCAGCCGCAGCACCGCCTCACCCGCGTCGAGCCTGCACTCCCGGTCCCTTACCCGCGGCCACCCGGACAGCTCCGGGGCGCTGCGGGCCCATTTGTAGCGGAAGCTGCCGTTCTCCGTGTAAATGTCCACCACGTCTCCGTCGAATCCGTCCTGGGTTACGAGCACCGACCGTCCGTCCGCGGCTTCCAGCCTGACCGTATCCCCGATCCCCGTGGCCTCTAGGAGGGCGAATGCGGCAACCACCCCAAAACAGGTCGCAGCCGCTGCGGCCCCTCCTACGGTGGCCCATCCGGCGAGCCGTCGCACCGCTCTCCTGCGAATACGGCCGATCAGCACCGGAAGAAGGAGCAGCAGGCCTGCGGCGCCGATGGGAACCGCCACGACGAGAAGCCAAGCGGCCAGGGAGTTCAAGGGGGCGCCGGCAAACAACAGTTGGTGCTCGCGCCTGGCGGCCCAATATGCATCGTCAAGTATGCAGAAACCCGTTACCGACAGGGCTGCACCGATGAGAAGGATGACACCCCAGCTTGAGCGGCTCCTCAATGCCTCACTTCCCGGGCGGCGGGCCGGCCCGCGGTCATCTGACGGCCACATCCCGCCAGACGGCCAGTCGACCCAGGGCAGCGGCGAAACCAACGGTTGCCCACAGGCCGAGGGCACCGACGGACCAACCGAAGCCGAGCACGGATCCCAGGGCCCAGAAGCCCAGTGTCGGCACGATGAAGAACGCGGCAACATGGATCCACTGGTTGCGGATGGGTCGGAGCAGGCGGCCAAGGATCCATGCCAGCGGGACTCCCGTCACCAGCGCGATGCCATACCCGTACATCAGGACCATCAGGGCAAGGTCGAGCAGGAACCCCTGCGAGGTGGCGGCCAGCACGATATACAGGCCGACGAGCCACAATGTCGTGGTGATGGCCCAGCCCTTGAAGAGCGCCCGGCCTGTCAGGATCACGCCGCTCCTGATCAGGACGTCGCCGGCGGCACCGGGTGTCATGGCACCTTTCCCCGAGCCAGGACCAGGGTCATTTGGCGGCCAGCTCGTTGCGACGGAACGTTCCGGCAATGGAGAGTTTGCGGCCGTATTCAATGGATCCGTACCTGAACAGATGGACGGCCAGTCGAAGGATCAGGGTCCCGACGACGAAGAGTTCGACGACGACGATGGTCGCTTCAACAGGGTTGAGGGTTCCGAACCCGTTGCGAAGCAAGGCGGTGACGGGAGCGGTCAGCGGGAAGTAGGTGAAGATCTGGACGATCAGTGCACCCGGATTGGAGATGATCAGGCTGAATGTGTAGAAGGGGATGAACATCATCGCCACGAGGGGACCGAAGACGGTTCCGGCTTCCTTGGCGGTTGGCATGATCGCCCCGATGGCTACGAGGACCCCGGTGAAGACCGTGAACCCGCCCAGCGTGAGCAGCGCACCAGTGATCATGGGGCCGGGTTCGAAGACCAAGGAGGACAAGTCAACCTCCGGCAAGGCCAGGCGGTCCCGGAAGAACAGGTAAGCCAGTCCCACTGGCGCCAGGAACACCAGGATCTGGACCAGCCCGACGGCGAACAGCGAGATGATCTTGCCGGTAATGAGTGTGGTTGGGTTCAGCGTGGTCAGGATCATCTCGGTGACACGGTTTTCTTTCTCCTCCAGGGTGGAGTTCAGCATCTGGTTCGAAAGAAGGATCATCGAAATGTAGAAGACGACCAGGAACAACAAAGGCGGGATGATTCCGCCGACGCCTGGCGCGACGCTGCCGTCCTTGAACGTTTGCGAGTCAAACTTAACGGCTCCAGTCAGGGCAGCGGTCAGCTCGGGTGAGCCCACCTGGTTCTGGGCTGAGACCGCCAGAAGCTCTTTGGCCACTGCTTGGTATTTATCATTCTCGAACATGCCTTTGTCAGCCCCGTAAACCTTCACCGATTCCTTCGCAGGGTCGGCCGGGTAGGCGAAGTAAGCCTCCGAGGTGCCGTCTTTTACAGCTGCGATGGCAGCCGCCGGGTCGCCGGCTACCGTCCCGCCGGCCAGTTTCGCAGCAGCTGGCACGATGATTCCGGACGCGTCGGTGTAGGTGAACGCGAACCTTGCGCTCTTCTGTGCGGCCGCGGTGTCCTTGGTGCTGGCGTTGGACGCGTACACCAGCGCGAAGATGAGCACGAGGATGACCGGGAGCGCCAGGGTGGCGATCACGAATCCGCGCTTCTTGATGGTCCGGAAGAACTCGAAGGAGATGACGGTGCCGAGGTTGTGCTGTCCCATTGCCATCTCAGCCTTCCGCCAGTTCATGCTGTTCGCCGTAAACCTGGATGAAGATTTCATCCAGGGAAATCCTTGCCGGGGTAAAGGACCGGATCCCGGCGCCGGCGTCCACGAGCGCGAGGAGAACGGATTCCTCCGTTGCCCCGGGCCGCGGCGAGAGTTCAGCCCGGCCGTTCTCCTGCGATACGACGTCGAACAGGGCCGACGCAGGCAGCGGACCGTCGTGGGTGACCCGGTAGACGGTGCCGCCGAATTCTTCCTGTACCTCTTCCACTGTCCCGTAGGCGCGGGAGACGCCGTCCTTGAGCAGGATGACACGGTCGCAGAGCCGTTCGACTTCCTCCATTTGGTGGGTGACCATGATGACGGTCGCCCCGGCCCGCTTGTGCTCTTCGATGATGTCCATCAGCAGCCGCCGGTTGACCGGATCGAAGCCCTTGGTGGGCTCGTCCAGGATCAGCAGTCCCGGGTTGTTCATGATGGTTACCCCGAGCTGGACTTTCTGCTGCTGGCCGCTGGAGAGTTTGTCGAGCCGGGTCTTGGCTTTGCCCGCCAGTCCGACCCGTTCCAGGTAGTCCTCGGACCAGGACCGGGCCGTGGCCTTTGACAATCCTTTGAGCCGGCCGAAGTACACCATCACGTCCAGGACGTGTTCCTTTTTGTACAGGCCGCGCTCCTCGGGCAGGTATCCGAGGCTGGCCCCGTCCCTGGGCTCGAAGACCTTCCCGCCGATGTGCAACGTCCCTGCCGTGGGCCGGTAAATACCCAGGAGCGCCCGCAGCGTGGTGGTCTTCCCGGAACCGTTGCTGCCAAGGAACCCGAAGGTCTCTCCGGCGTGGACATCAAAGGACAGGTCCCGGATGACCGTGGTGTCCCCGAAGTCCATCCTGAAGTCTTGAATGTGTACCAGCGGCTCCTGCGCCGTTTCCCCCATTGTCATGATCCCAGCGTATCGTTTGGCGAACCCGGCCTCCTCCCCCGCGTTTCACGTCAAGGGCCAGGCTCTTTTGTCGATGTCGCCATTCAGAGACAATGGGTATTGCGCGAACAAAGATAAGCATGCTTATGATAGGTGCAGCCGACGGGAGACGGCTGTGAGGGGAATAAAGGGGGTGCGCTCGGTGAACGGGCGCACCCCTTATCCGCGTGCTTCCCGGCGGCGGACTCCTCGCCACGCCCGCTTCCCGGCCTGCAGCCGACGATAGCGCAGGGCTGCGCGGAGCCGCTCCACCAAATCGTCAAGCGATTCGCGCCATTCCGGTTCGTCGGCATCGTCCCATAATTCGGCGCGCTCGGAGTCCTGCCCCGGCACGCGCTGAACGGCCTCCAGGGCCATCTCTACATCATCGTCCGTGATCTCTGCGCCGTGGGCCGTGGGCCGTGGGCCGTGACCAAGTCAGCTACGTTCTCGGGCAGTCTTTGCCAACGCTACAAGTTTGCCATGTCTTGACCAGCTAACTATCAGCATGCTTATGATAGGGGTAACGGATGGGGATCCGGGTTGTGGAGGATCGAAAGGGTGCGCTCAGCGAACGGGGCGCACCCTTTTCGTGTTCTCACGGTCCGGAGTTGCGCGAAGACATCACGCGCCCCGGACCTGGAGTCGCGAACATCTGATATGGCTGCAGCACGGACGTAGCGGTCCCTTCGTACCGAAGCGCCGCCAGCCGACAGTCAAGACGCGAGGTCCTCGCGGTGGATCCGGCAAGACCGGCCGGTAGACTGGGCCGCGTAAGGACGGATTGGGGGATCCACGGCGGGCTCGCACTGCTGTTCCGCTGGTCAGTCGACGCCAGCACCCCAAGGAACCGCCTTGACCTTCTTCCAGGACCTGCCCGTACCCGAATTACCACCCCGGGGCCGTACCATCCGTTACGTACCGCCCGTATGGGCGGGCGCCCCGCGGCATGAGCTGCCCGCGGTGGTGGGGGTTGGCCGTTTCCTTCATATGTCGCCAACGTTCGTCATGGCTGTTGAAGCCGTCAAGGTGTATTCCACGGGTTGCCTTTTTGATCTGTCGTGGAAGTTGCGTCGGCATGACGAGAACGACGAAGAATGGGCTGAGCTCAACGCTTCCTTCTTCAGCCAGCCGCACGCCCGGTGGGCCAAGGCCAACATGCCTCTCGCGGCCCTTCTCTGCGGAGTGGAGTTTGCTGACGGCTCCAAAGCCTCCACCGGGGCGATGCTGAACAGACCCCACCCTGCACCCGACGCACCCCAGCCGGAGCCGCCGGTGGTTCTCTTTCAAGGCCAAGGCGGCAGCGGCGGGGACGACGAGATGGCGGCCAGCGGAACCCTCTGGCTGTGGCCCTTGCCGCCGGCGGGAGCCATGCGCCTGGTCACCCAATGGACCGACATGGGCATGCCCGAAACCTCCATTGACCTTGACGGAACCCAACTCCGCGATGCCGCGGCCGGCGCCCGGCAGTACTGGCCGGAAGGTGACGGAGAGTAATGGCACTCGACAGCTTGGTCCTGTCCGTCGTCTTCGTGGCAGTGTTCTTCTACATCCTCTACGGCATCATCCGCGCTGCCGTCCGTGACGGCATCCTCCAAGCCGACGAACGGCGACAGAAAGCCCGTCAAACGGTGGGCGGCGGCGGACATGAAATGTAGGCGCCACAGGCTAATAGAGGAACACCAGCCCACCCTGCATGCGCTTGTCCTAGTCTTCGTCGCAGGTTGGCGGTCCCGATCGAGTCACCACGGCAGATTCAGCAGGAGGACCACGCCGATGGCAACCCCCAGCACAGCAATCCCTGCGCCCACTATCCGGTAGACACCGCTGTCGGGAGCCGACCCCTTTGCATACAGCGAGGCATTGTTCTGAGCGACCTGCCCCAGCCATTGCGCCGATCCGCGGACGTCGGCAAGAAGGCAGGTTCCCAACAGTACAGCGGCGCCCGCCGCCACACCCCCCGCATAAACAAAGTAGGGCCGCCCCATTTGGCCAAGCAGGACCATGGCCGCGACGGAGAGAAAGAGTAACCCGCCAGATAACATCAACGGCCACGGCATCCCAAGTTTAGGTTTCATCAGATCCCCCAAGTTCGCAAAGCGAGTCGTCGTCCTGCCATGAGCATAGAGGCTGAAATGCTACCCATCCGTCCCGGACGGATGAGGGGATCCAGGGCGGCTCACGCCGTCGTTCCGCTGGTTGGTCGCCGCCCGTGGACCAAGGACGACCGTGGCTTTTTCCAGGACCTGCACGTCCCGGAGCCACCCCGCCGCGCCCGCAGGACGAGAGCGACGAAGAATGGTCCGGGCTTGGCGCCCCATTTTTCCCCCAGCGGCACGCATGGGCATGCCAGAATCGTCCACCACGTTGGTCGGTGCCCAGCTTCGAGACTCCGCTGTCGGCGCGCCGCAGTTCGTCTCGGCGCCCTCCAAGCCGACGCCGATCTTCAGCAATTAGCTACAGTGATCCAGGTGACGCTTGAGAGAAACATGTCCTTCAGCCGATCGTTGGCTTGGTTGGCATGCATAGCCGGTATCGTCCATGCCGGATTCAGCTTGTACTGGGCTCTGGGTGGGCGATGGCTTGTAGCCACGGTGGGCCAATGGGCGGTCCAGCTGTCCGTGGAGGCCCCGCTTGAGGCAGGGCTAGTGCTTGGCCTCGTTGGGATAGGAAAGTTGCTGGCAGCGACGATCCCCGTCGTCGTCGCCTATGACCGTATGCCCTGGCGAAGATTCTGGCGTGCGGTGAGCTGGGCCGGAGGCCTGCTCCTGGTCAGCTACGGGGGCGTGAACACCGTCGTCAGCAGTGCCGTCCTAGGAGGGTTGATCCATCCTTCAGGTGGCTATGACCTCAACGCGATGATTGGACACGCATGGTTGTGGGATCCCCTGTTCTTGCTTTGGGGTACAGCCCTGGTTATCTCGCTCTGGACCTCGCGAAGGAGCTCACCAGTGATTGCGTAAGTCCAATCAAGGTGGGCCGGAAGCTGGTGTGCCGGCTGCAGCACACGCCTCCCTCCGGGCTCCCCATGTCCAATTCCGACCCACTCGAAACGCGATAGGCAGACCATTATCCGGACGAAGAGCTCCGCCCATCAGCTGGCCCCCGACCACACGGGCGGACGGCACCACTTCCGCCGGAAGCGACTACGGGTTCGGAACAAGCTTGAAGGCATAACGGGTTTTGGTCCCGCTGCTCGGGACCATGCTGAATTCTGCTCCCCGAGTCCGGAGCTCAACAGGGGCCTTGAAGACGTTTCCGTTGCAAGGGATGCTCATCGGGCTCAAAACTTCCGCCCCTGTCCAACTGGCCACTGAAAACTCAACGTCGGCCGCTCCGTCGCAAAGGAACTGCACTTCGTAGCTGCCCGGTTCTGCCGATAATCCTTGGCTCGTGGGCGAGCTTGAGCTGGCGGCACCCGCCAACTGTCCAGGCAGTTTGGGTTGAAGCTGCCGAGCCACCCATTCCGACATGTCCTCAAACTCTGACGCGCGCGGATCAGTGTTGAGTTCAAGCATGACACCGGCGGCGGCAGGCTTGTCCACGGGCGAGACGGTACTGATGGTGATCGGGCCGCCGGCGTGCCGGACAAATCGCTCCAAGACAGAGTCACACGTGTAGGGCACCCCTATCGTTGGCTTCTCGCCTTGGACAATGGAGACTGTGACACCGTGAACACCAGCACATGCACTCTTGATCACGTAGTCCCCTGGCGCGAGGTCAACCGATAGTTTCCCTAATGGTTCCCCAACCGTCGGCATCCCTGGTTCATCCGAAGAAACCATGAGTGCGCGCGCAACTTCATCAACGTTTTCCTCAAAGGACAGCATTCGCGTGCCGCCGGCCTGGGCCTGGGAACTGACCGGCGCGCTCTCCGGGCCGGTGTACTCACATCCGGCCAGCGCGACGATGAGGACTGCGGATACCAAACAACCTGTTGCCATGCGCATATGCGTTGCTTCCCCCAAGCTCGCTTATGAATCGAGTCTAGCCCCGGCAGCGCCGTCCACCACGTACATGCAGGCCCGTCGCTGGACTGGGCCGGGCAAGGAGGGATTGGGGGATCGCTCGCTGCGACCGACCAGCGGAGCCGCCGGTGCGAGCCGCCCTGGATGCCCTGGATCGACCGTTATGTTTGAACCTGGCGATTCCGCTCCCGACTGCCAGCTCGTCCCCTAGTCTGGCAACGTCCCCATACGGTGAATGCACCTGCCCTAGCCCGGACCACCTCCGGGCCGGTCTTTCGGAAACCTCTCCGGGTGCTTGGGGTCCCGGCCCCGTTCCCGCCAGTATTCGTCACGCTGCCACAGTGAGAACCGGATAACGGCCGTTCCGTAGACGACGACAAACACGATCTCGACGGGCATAACTGCAAATCGCCAAGCATCAGGACGGTTCGGAATTAGATTCCAGACCCCGAAGGCGATCATGAAGGGCAGCGACCAGTACGCGACTCGGTTGATCCTGCGCCGGGCTTCCTCCTTAGAGGCAACCGGCTTACTACTCTGAGGCCCGGTCGGTGCTGCTGACATGCCTGCACTGAACCACCCGACTGGCCCCCGTGCAAGGTGCTTGAGCTGATCTTGCTTCGGAGACTACGAGAATGCAGGCTCAACGGATTCATGATCTTTCGCAGCGCGGCGGGGCTGGCGGCCATCCCCGGATCTGATTGCCATTTGCACCGGTTGCGGAAACATTTCAGTGTGAACTGCCGGTGGACGTACACCGGGCGCGGCGCCGATTACAAGCCAAGGTCAAAGTGGCCAAGCGACTGAAGCTGGCCAAGATAGTTGGCGCCGCGCCCCTGTTTGTCACAGCGCCAACCATCTTGTCAGTGGTGCCAACTAAGTCGTCAACTCATAACCAGCCGCAAACCGCCAACCAGCTTCTCTCACACCCGATTTAGAAGTCCCAGTCCTCATCTTCAGTATTGACAGCCTTGCCGATCACGTAGGACGAACCGGATCCGGAGAAGAAGTCGTGGTTCTCGTCCGCGTTCGGGGACAGCGCCGACAGGATGGCCGGGTTTACGTCGGTGACGGAGGCCGGGAACATGGCCTCGTAGCCGAGGTTCATCAGCGCCTTGTTGGCGTTGTAGTGCAGGAACTTCTTGACGTCCTCGGCCAGGCCCACGCCGTCGTAAAGGTCGTGGGTGTACTGCACCTCGTTCTCGTACAGCTCGAAGAGCAGCTCGAAGGTGTAGTCCTTGATCTCCTGGCGCTTCTCCTCGGAAACCTTCTCCAGGCCCTTCTGGAACTTGTAGCCGATGTAGTAGCCATGCACGGCTTCGTCGCGGATGATCAGGCGGATCAGGTCAGCCGTGTTGGTCAGCTTGGCCCGCGAAGACCAGTACATGGGCAGGTAGAAGCCCGAGTAGAACAGGAAGCTCTCCAGCAGCGTGGAGGCCACCTTCCGCTTCAGGGGATCGTCGCCCTGGTAGTAGTCCATGACGATCTGGGCCTTCTTCTGAAGGTTCTCGTTCTCGGTGGACCACCGGAAAGCCTCGTCAATCTCCTTGGTGGAGGCCAGGGTGGAGAAGATGGAGGAGTAGCTCTTGGCGTGCACGGACTCCATGAACGCGATGTTCGTGTACACGGCTTCCTCGTGCGGAGTCAGCGCGTCCGGGATCAGGGAGACAGCACCAACGGTGCCCTGGATGGTGTCCAGCAGGGTCAGGCCGGTGAACACGCGCATGGTGAGCTGCTGCTCGGCCGGCGTCAGCGTGTTCCAGGACTGGACGTCGTTGGACAGCGGCACCTTCTCCGGCAGCCAGAAGTTGTTCACCAGGCGGTTCCAGACGTCCACGTCCTTGTCGTCCTGGATGCGGTTCCAGTTGATGGCCTCGACGTGACTGAGAAGCTTCACTTTTTCGGTCATGACTCCGACTCGCTTTCTGAAGAGAGACTTGGTTTGGCTGAGTCCTCGACGCAATACTTGCAGTCGGCTTTCTCGATGCCTTTGTTGGTGTGATGTCTAGTGTGTGCGCTGCGCTGGCTGGAAGGCATTGGACGGCCCTTCCGAACCGCTGACATTTTCGCACGGGTTTCCTCGCTGGCCTTCTTCCCGAAGTTCGGATTCCCGGCGCCCTTCCTGGCTTCAGAAAGTGCCCTTCGGGCTTCTTCGCCGACAGTGCGTCCGAACCCTGGATGGTCCGGCCCGAACCTGCCGTAATTCGGGTTAGCGGTCCCGGAATTCGTACCTTTGCGGTCCTGTGACCACTTGCTGCGCTGCTCCACGCTGTGCTTTCCGCCATAGAAGGGGTTCGCTGCACCCGGCCGGCTCGACCCCTTACGCCCGGTACCACGTACACTGGCTGCCGCCCGCATCTCGTCCGTCCAGATGACGCCCATGGGACCAAGTCCGCCATCGGAAAGATTCAGCAGGCGATCACCCTCGCGGCGCAGGAAGCTGATCCACTCCATCTCGGCCCGGCCCAGATCCTGCAAGCCCTCGATCCAATCCAGTTCGTCCGCGATCAGGTCGGCGGGATCGTGCTTGCGGACCCAATCGTAGAACGGCGTTTTTCGGCCCTCCGCTGCTGCCCGGAGGTGTTGATGGAAACGACGACTGGCCGTCTTGGTGGTGATACCGACGTAGCGGTACTCGACCTCCCGCCGAAGCCGGATGCCGTAGACCAAGCCGCCCGCCGCCGTCGTCGTTTCCATCTCTCTCCTAAGCAGAACTCAACCGATTCTGGTTACAGCATGCAGGAAACGCAATTTTCCACCTCGGTCCCTTCCAGCGCGAGCTGGCGGAGACGGATGTAGTAGATCGTCTTGATGCCCTTCTTCCAGGCGTAGATCTGGGCCTTGTTGATGTCGCGCGTGGTGGCGGTGTCCTTGAAGAACAGCGTCAGGGACAGGCCTTGGTCCACGTGCTGGGTCGCGGCGGCGTAGGTGTCGATGACCTTTTCGTAGCCGATCTCGTACGCGTCCTGGTAGTACTCCAGGTTGTCGTTCGTCAGGTACGGCGCCGGGTAGTACACGCGGCCCAGCTTGCCTTCCTTGCGGATCTCGATCTTGGACGCCACCGGGTGGATGGAGGAGGTGGAGTTGTTGATGTAGGAGATCGAGCCGGTGGGCGGCACGGCCTGCAGGTTCTGGTTGTAGATGCCGTGCTCCATGACCGAAGCCTTCAGCTCGCGCCAGTCAGCCTGCGTGGGGATGTGCACGTTCTTGAAGAGCTCGCGGACCTTCTCGGTCTGCGGAACCCATTCCTGCTCCGTGTACTTATCGAAGAACTCCCCCGAGGCGTATTTGGACTTCTCGAAGCCGCCAAACGTCTGGCCGGTTTCGATGGCCAGCAGGTTGGAGGCGCGCACCGCGTGGTACACCACCGAGTAGAAGTAGATGTTGGTGAAGTCCAGGCCCTCTTCGGAGCCGTAGTGGACCCGCTCCCGCGCCAGGTAGCCGTGCAGGTTCATTTGGCCCAGGCCGATGGCGTGGCTCTGGTCGTTGCCCTTGGCGATGGACGGCACCGAGGTGATGTTGGACATGTCGGAGACGGCGGACAGCGAGCGGATCGCAGTCTCGATGGTGAGGCCGAAGTCCGGCGAGTCCATGGTCTTGGCGATGTTCAGCGAGCCCAGGTTGCAGGAGATGTCCTTGCCGGTGTCGGCGTAGGACAGGTCATCGTTGTACGTGGTGGGCTGGGAGACCTGGAGGATCTCCGAGCACAGGTTGGACATGATGATCTTGCCGTCGATCGGGTTGGCCCGGTTCACGGTGTCTTCGAACATGATGTACGGGTAGCCGGACTCGAACTGGATTTCGGCGAGGGTCTGGAAGAACTCGCGCGCCTTGATCTTGGTCTTCTTGATCCGGGAATCGTCCACCATCTCGTAGTACTTTTCGGTGACCGAGACGTCGGAGAACGGCATGCCGTAGACGCGTTCGACGTCGTACGGCGAGAACAGGTACATGTCCTCGTCCTTCTTGGCCAGCTCGAACGTGATGTCCGGGATGACGACGCCCAGGGAGAGGGTCTTGATTCGGATCTTCTCGTCCGCGTTCTCCCGCTTGGTGTCCAGGAAGCGGTAGATATCCGGGTGGTGGGCGTGCAGGTATACGGCACCGGCGCCCTGGCGGGCTCCGAGCTGGTTGGCGTAGGAGAAGCTGTCTTCGAGGAGCTTCATCACGGGGATGACGCCGGAGGACTGGTTCTCGATCTGCTTGATGGGCGCGCCCACCTCGCGGATGTTGGTCAGGGCGAAGGCCACGCCGCCGCCGCGCTTGGACAGCTGCAGCGCGGAGTTGATGGAGCGGCCGATCGACTCCATGTTGTCTTCGATGCGGAGCAGGAAGCAGGAGACCAGCTCGCCGCGCTGCTTCTTGCCGGCGTTCAGGAAGGTGGGGGTGGCCGGCTGGAAGCGGCCCTCGATGATCTCGTTCACCATCTGCAGGGCGAGCTGCTCGTTGCCGCGGGCCAGGTGCAGGGCAACCATGCACACACGGTCCTCGTAGCGCTCCAGGAAACGCTTGCCGTCAAAGGTCTTCAGCGTGTACGAGGTGTAGAACTTGAAGGCACCGAGGAAGGTTTCGAAGCGGAACTTCTTCTTGTAGGCACGGTTGAACAGTTCACGGATGAAGTTCATCGTGTACTGGTCCAGCGTTTCGCGCTCGTAGTACTGGTTCTTCACCAGGTAGTCGAGCTTCTCCTCCAGGTCATGGAAGAACACGGTGTTGTTGTTCACGTGCTGCAGGAAGTACTGGTGGGCGGCCTCGCGGTCCGCCTCAAACTGGATTTCGCCGCTGGGACCGTAGAGGTTCAGCATGGCGTTCAGCTCGTGGTAGCCCAGGCCCTTGTAGGCGGCCGGCATCTCGGGCTTCCCGGCCCTGGTTACTTCTGTGTCTGCGACAGTCGTGTCCAAAACGTGTCCAATCCTTGGTTGACCCGGGTGACGTCTTCCGGCGTTCCCATAAGTTCGAATCGATAAAGGTGGGGTACTTTGCACTTGGCGGCGATGATGTCACCGGCCATGCAGTAGTTGTCCCCGAAGTTCGTGTTGCCGGCACCAATCACGCCGCGGAGCAGTTGCCTGTTCTGCGGGTTGTTGAGGAACCGGATGACCTGCTTGGGAACGGACCCCTCTCCCCCGGTGCCACCGTAGGTAGGCACCACCAGCACGAACGGCCGGGTGGCGAGGAGGGGTGCGTCCTTCGCGTAGAGCGGGATCCGGGCCACCTCACGGCCTAGCTTCCTGACGAAGCGGCTGGTGTTCTCGGATGCGGAGGAAAAGTAGATGAGCTGGCTGCCGGTACTGACCGGCCCTGCATCAGCCTGTGCACCGGCCAATGCGGACGCCTCCATGCGCTGAGCCGCATGGTCACGCTGTGCTGTGGGTGCCACCATGGACGTCACCTCAGCTTGTTGCTGTCGGGAAAAGCGGAAACCTTAGGCTACGGAGGAAACGGCGGACAGTGCCAGTTCCTCGATCTTGTCCGGGCGGAAGCCTGACCAGTGATCCTGGTCGGTGACCACAACGGGAGCCTGCATGTAGCCCAGTGCCTTCAGGCGCTCCAGCGCCTCGGCGTCCTGGGAGATGTCGACGCTCTGGTAGGTGATGCCCTTTTTGTCGAGCGCACGGTAGGTGGCGTTGCACTGAACACACGCAGGCTTCGTGTAAACCGTTACGGTCATTGTCGCTGTCCCCTTAGTTGAAATCTCTTGCTGGTGCGGTGTCCCCGTCCAAGCCGTATGTAGATACTACATGTAGTGCAGGCGCCTCTTTTGGACCCCAAGATGATGTATTACAAGTATGTCATTTAATGCACCGTTAATCCACAGGCAGGGCCCCATAAAATGGCCGGGATCCCGGGATTTTTGGAAGTTCCGTCCACACCCTGTGGACTACTTAGCCACAATTAACGGCCAGCGTGTCGCGAAAACGACGGCGTGTCGCGGCGTTGTCCACAGGGCTTCCGGGCACGGAAAAGGGGTCCCGAAGTGACCTTCGGAACCCCTTGGGGTGACCAATCGCACCCACCGCCTGGTGCTGGTGGAAGCGGCGGGAGCCGCTACAGCGGGGCGGGCCTGCTGCAGAGGATCTGCTCTACGCCCATCCGGCCTTCGGCAAAGCTGCGGAGGGCCCCCACCAGGTACAGCCGCCAGACACGGACCACTTCCGGGCCCATCATTTCCCGGGCCCGGTCCAGGTTTTGCTCGAACGTCGCGTACCAGGCGTCAAGGGTGCGGACGTAGTGCCTGCGCATGCCCTCGACCCCCTCCACCTCAAACCCTGCGCCCTCGAGGAAGTTCAACGTCTCCCCCACCGGGCGCATGTGCATGTCCGGCGCGATGAATGATTCGATGAACGGACCGCCGCCGGGGTGGCGGCCGCGCCGGGACATCTGCTGTACCAGCACTTTCCCGCCCGGCGCCAGGTTATCGAACAAGGCCTGGGCGTAAACGGGATAGTTCTTCTGCCCCACATGTTCGCCCATCTCCAAGGAGGCAACGGCGTCGAATGGCCCGTCCGGGATCTCGCGGTAATCCTGTACCCGGATCTCCACCTGGTCCGCCAGGCCGTACTCGTTGATCCGCGCGTCGATGAATGCTTTCTGTTCCACGGAGAGAGTGACACCAACCACCTTGGCTCCATACTGCCGCGCGGCATGCAGGCTGAGGGAACCCCATCCACAGCCAACGTCCAGCAGGCGCATACCCGGTTCCAGCCCGATCTTGCGGCACACCAGGTCCAGCTTGTCGC
Organism: Arthrobacter sp. 135MFCol5.1; assembly: GCF_000374865.1. Taxonomy (GTDB): domain Bacteria; phylum Actinomycetota; class Actinomycetes; order Actinomycetales; family Micrococcaceae; genus Arthrobacter. The sequence goes on from NZ_KB895454.1 coordinate 396,964, forward strand.
GCTGGGCATCCTCGACGCCGTAGCCGGGACCGGGAGCTTCCGTCCAGTAACCGCTGGAGTAGGCCATCTGCGGGTCCAGGATCAGGCCGTAGAAGTCGTTGCTGAGATCGTAGTGGTGGCTGATCGCGGCGCGGTCACGGATCAGGCTGTGCAGCCGTCCCCGGACCTTGGCCTGCGTTGCCGGGGGCGCCGGCGGTGTCCCCAGGGCCCCGGCCGAGCGGGCGATCCTGCCGATGCCGGCGATGACTCCGGGCGTAAGGCGGATGCCGGACAACCGGCGCTGCCGGACCACTTCCCACAGCTGCTGCAGCGCCGAATTGAGGTCACCGTCAATGTCCAGTTCACCCGTGACGTAAGCCTGTGCGGCGCCAAGTTCGCCGGGGTTCCACAGCAACCGGCGGATGGCGTCCGGGCTGTTGAGCCGGACCACCGGGGCGTCCACCGGCCCCGCTTCCGAACCGTCCCAGGCCTTCAGGCGGACAGGCAGGTCCCCGCCCACCACGGGCCGCAGCACCTCTGCGATCGTTTCGGCAAGTGCAGCGGTCATCAGCGGCCTCCGTTGACGGCAGCGTTCTTCCTCCGGTCCAGCACAATTTGCTGGACGTTCAGGTAGCCCGAGGCAAAACCGGCCCTTGAATAGCAAAGGTAGAAGAGCCACATCCGCTGGAAGACGGCGTCGAAGCCGAGTTCAGCAACCTCGTCCTTCCGCGCCATGAACCGTTCCTCCCAGAGGCGCAGCGTCTCGGCGTAGTGTTCGCCGAAGGCAAGGCGTTCACGCACCTGCAGTCCGGTCCGCTTCTCTGTGACTTCCTCGATGGCCCGCACCGACGGAATCACGCCGCCCGGGAAGATGTATTTGTGCACCCAGGTGTATCCGGTCCGGGTGGCCAGGAGCCGGTCATGCGCGATGGTGATGGCCTGGATGGCCACCTTTCCGCCGGGGGCAAGGACACGCTCGATGGTTTGGAAGTACGTGGCCCAATATTCGTAACCGACGGCCTCGATCATCTCGACCGAAACGACGGCGTCGTATTCGCCCTCCACGGCACGGTAATCCTTCAGCTCAATGGTCACCTGGTCCGCGTAGCCTGCCTCCGCCACCCGTTTCCGGGCCAGCGCCTGCTGCTCGCTGGACAACGTGACCGAGTAGACGGTGGCGCCGCGGGCGGCTGCACGCAGCGCCAGTTCGCCCCACCCGGTGCCGATCTCAAGCACCCGGGTTCCGGGTCCGACGCCAGCCTTGTCCAGCAGTCGGTCGATCTTCGCCTGCTGGGCGGCGGCGAAGCCCTCCCACGGCATGTCCTTCACGGCGCTTCCCGATGCAGGGAAGAGCGCGCTGGAGTAGGACATGGTCTCGTCGAGGAACGTGGCGAACAGTTCGTTGGAGAGGTCGTAGTGACGGGAGATATTGGAGCGGGTGTTCTTCAGGGAGTTGCGTTCCGTCCGCGGCTGGCGCGGCAGGAAAATGGACCGCAGTTTCTGCAGCGGAGCCGGTATCAGGGTGCCCGCCCGCTCCGCGAAGACCTCCAGCACTGCTGTCAGGTTGTCCGCATCCCAGTCGCCGGCCATGTAGGACTCGCCCAGGCCGATCAAGCCCCCGTCGCCCAGCCGCAGGGCAAACTGCGCGGGCCGGTGGATGGTCATGACGGGTGCGCCCGAGCCGGCCGGGGCAGAACCCAGCACCTGGCCATCGGGATAGCGCACCTCGAGCGGAAGGCGCCGCACCGCGGCCTTGAAGATCCCGTCCGCAATCCGCGCTGCACCGTTCGCCTTGAAACCCGAAGGCACGGCGGCGATTCCCGGCCAGATGCCCGCATCGATGGACGCGGGTGGCCGCGGCACGGTGTACGGTGCGGCGGAACCGTGATGGTCCGCCGGCCGCTCAGCCGAGGCGGTGCCGTTATCGTCCGTCATTGTCATTGAACTGCCTCCTGTGGGGGGTGATGTGGTCTGGCGACGACGGGCAGGCGTCTTGCCCAGAGCTTAACGCCCTGAAGCCGGATAAGTGCGGATACCAGCATCGGCGCGGCAGGCACTGCAACGGCTGCCGCGAGGATGTTCCGGATGGTGGCCGGTTTACGCCTGCCGTCCATGGTTGCCACGAAGGGTCGGTGCCCTTCGCGTTCCAGGACGATTGACACCGCCAGCCGCTCTCCGGGGGCGGGAAGCTTCATCCGGTATTCGCCGTCAACGTCGTTAAAGGGTGAAACGTAGAAAGCCTTCGGCACTGACGCGCGTCCCGAGGGGTCTGTCCGGAGCAGGTAGCAGTGCCGTTCGCCGTAGGTGTTGTGGACCTCGGCCACCACGCACCGCAGCTCTCCGTTGGTGCCGTAGCACCAGAAAAGCGTCAGCGGGTTGAAGACGTAGCCAAAAACCCTGGCACTGGTCAGCATGTGGATGGGGCCGCCGTCGGGCTCGATTCCCTGCGTCCGCAGGTAACGCTCCACGTTGGCCCTGAAGCTGGCCCCGGGATCGCCCAGATGGTCTCCCGCGCGGAATTCCGCCAGTGGCCGGAGCAGGCGGGGCAGGCGTGGCAGGTCATCCACGTCCACGAACCAGCTGTAGCTGCGGTAGGTGAACGCGTTCTTCAGCGGGGTCTGCCGCACATGCGCGATGGCGGTGCGGTAGATGGCGGCACCCATGGTCACGCCGGTTCCGCGGCAAGCAGTTCCCGCTCCCCCTCGCCGGAGGAGTTTCCGCCGTCATCGGCCCTGGCCACCGGCCAGGTGCGGCCGAGCTGCTCCGCGGCACGGACCCCGGAGAGGGCGCCGTCTTCGTGGAAGCCCCAGCCAAGATAGGCCCCGGCATAGGCGATCCGGTCGTTGCTGAGAGCCTTGATGGCCTGCTGGGCCTGCAGGGACTCGGGGGTGTACTGCGGGTGCTCGTAGACCATCCTGTCCAGGACGGCGACGTCGGCAATCAGTTCGGACTCGCCAAGACTGACCAGGTACGGCCTGCCGTCGGCCGGTTCAAGCCGCTGCAGGCGCGTCAGGTCGTAGCTGACCAGGACTTTGTCCGGTCGGGCGTCGCAGCCGGGAAGCCGGTAGTTCCATGAAGCCCTGGCATTCTCCGCCGCGGGCAGGACTGCGGGGTCCCGGTGGAAGACGGTGTGGTTGACCGAGTACGGCATGCCGCCGAGCGCTTCCTTCTCCGCAGGCGTGGCGTCGGCCAGGAACCCCAGTGCCTGCGCCGGGTGGGTGGCGATGACGACGGCGTCGAAGGCTTCCAGCCCAGCGGCAGTTGCCAGTTCCACACCGTCAGGGGTCCGCCGAAGGGCAGTGACCGGGGTTTCCAACCGGACATCGGGAAGGGCCGCAGCCAGCTTTTCGACGTAGCGGGCGGAGCCGCCGGTAACGGTGCGCCACTGCGGTGAGCCTTTGATGCCCAGCATCCCGTGGTGGCCGAGGAACGTGAAGAGGTACCGCGCAGGGTAGGACAATGCGGTGGTGGGGTCGCAGGACCAGACGGCGCTCACTACCGGGGTCATGAAGTGCGAGATGAAGTAGGGGCTGAATTTTTCCCGCTCCAGGAAGGCGCCGAGCGTCAGGTCGGGAACGTCCACCCCGCCGCTGACGGCCGACGGCGGCGCGGTCCTGAGCAGTTCGCGCGCCTTCCGGTAGAAGCGGGTGACCTCCAGGAGCATCAGCAGGTAGCGGCCGCGCAGCAGGCTCGACGGTTTGGCGATGATGCCGCGTGCACCGTCCCGGGCGCCGGCATATTCGAGTCCGCAGCCGTCACAGCGGATGGACATGCTCATCTCCGAGTCCTGGGTTTCCACGCCCAGTTCAGCGAACAAGCGCAGCAGCGTGGGATAGGTCCGTTCATTGTGAACAATGAAACCCGTATCGACGCCGATGGCGCTGCCGTCCGGCTGGGGCATGTCGTGGGTGTGGGCATGGCCGCCCAGGCGTGAATCTGCCTCGAACAAGGTGACGTTGTCCTGCCGGTTCAGCACGTAGGCGGCCGTAAGTCCGGCCACGCCGCTGCCGATGACGGCGATGCGCCGCCGCCCGCCTGCATCTACTGCTGGATTAGGTGACAATTCGTGCTCCTCTGTTGGACATCTGCCGCCGGACCGGGTGTACAGAGGCAATTCGGTACCGTGGCGGCGGCGGATGGGTGCAGTACTGTGGGCTGGTGGTAAACCCCGTGCACTTGAAGACCTTATTGGAGGTCACGCGGCTTGGCTCATTCGCCGCGGCCGCCGCGACACTTGGTTATACTGCCTCCGCTGTTTCGCAGCAGATGTCCGCCCTGGAGCGGGACACCGGCGTCACGCTCTTCCAGCGCTCGGCGCGGGCCGTGGTCCCTACGGAAGCCGCCGTCGTCATGACCCGCCACGCCGCGAAAGTGCTCACGGACATCGAAGCCCTGATGGCGGCAGCGTCCAGGGCACAGGACACGGGAAGCCAGGAGCTCCGGCTGGGAATCTTCCCCAGCCTCGCCACCTATGTCCTGCCCCGGATCCTGAAAAATCCGGCCTGGAAGAAGCTGGGCATTGACCTGCGGGTGTCCGTGGCTGAACCGGGCCAAACCATCCAGGGGCTGCGGACGGGCGGCGACCTCGACCTGGCGGTGGTGTTCCAGGTGGGCCAGACCGGCTTCGCCTGGCCCAACACGATCAACCGGCAATGGATTGGCGACGACGACTTCCGGGTGGTGCTGCCTGCCGGCTGGGGATTCCGGGCCGACGCGAAGGTGGCAGCGGACCATCTCTCCGACATGCCATGGATCATGCACCACCCCGGCACCAGTGATGCCATGGTGATTGAGCGGCTCTTCGCCGGCTGCAACCTGCACCCGCGCGTGGTGGCGCACAGCGACGACTTCCACGCAAGCCTGGAAATGGCAGCTGCCGGGCTGGGCGCCGCCCTTGTCCCGGAGCTCGCGCTGCGGAACAAACCGGCTGGGGTGGTGGTGCTGGACGTCCCCGAGATCCGGCTGGCACGCAACGTGTTCGCGCTTCTGATCAATGACCGGAAAACGGCACGGGTGCAGCTGTTCGTCGACCTGCTGGCTGAAACCCTTGCCGGCATGCGCACCGCAGTGAATTAGCCCCGAACGCTGGAATGGGCCGGACTTCGGGTCTATGTTGAGAATATGAACAAGGTAGCGAGCCAGCACTTTGGAGAGATCGATCTGAACCACGGCATGGATCATCTCTTCGCCGCCCGGCACGAGCTGCGCGGCCACCCGCTGGAACTCGACCTGAACATCAATGCCCACGACCACTTCGATGAAGCCGCGCTCCGGAAAGTCGAATACCGGCTGCGTTTCCTGCCCGAACTGGTGGACGAGGTCCGCGAGATGATCGCCGAGGAACTTGAGCAGGAGGGCACCAGCCCGCAGGAATACCTGCACTTCCACTGCAACGCGCTCAAGGAAGAACATCTGCACAAGGTGTTCGGTGTCCAGGACCGCAGCCAGCTCACCAATGAGGTGTTCCTCAAAGCACTGAAGCTCGGCCATGTGGGCATCTACCCCGGCCAGCCCGAACGCTACTTTGTCCTGGACTTCACCCTCGGCGAGCACTTCACCGATGAGGTCCTGGTGGCCTGTGCTGACCAGGATGGCGTGGTCGACGACGAGATCGTCTGGGAGTCGTGAGGCTGCCGGCGCTGTTGTGACACCCCGGCACTAAGGAGTGCAGGCGCCATGGATGTGTTTGATGACAGGCGCGGAACCCGGCGGCTGGCGTCCTCGCTGCTGCTGGCCGGCGTCGTGGTGTCGATCCTCGCCGGCGTCCTGCACGCCGAATCCCACGACGCGAATGATCACGTGGCATCCTTCACCGCCTACGCCAACAGTGGAATCTGGACCGCCGTGCATCTGGGCCAGTTCGTGGGCATGGCGTTGGTGGGCGCGGGCCTGGTTTGCCTGGGCACCGTGCTCGGTGGCCAGCGCCGGTCGCTCGCGTGGACCGCACGCTTTGGTGCCCTTTTCGCTGCTGCGGCCATTGCGTTGTACGCGGCCCTGCAGGCGGTGGACGGGGTGGCCCTGAAACAGGCGGTGGACGCCTGGGCTGCCTCGCCCGAACCGGAGAAGGCCTCGCGGTTCGCCACGGCGGAGGGCATCCGCTGGCTGGAATGGGGCATGCGCAGCTATCAAAGTATCCTGCTGGGCACGGCGTTGGTGTTGTTGGGTTTCGTGGTGGCCGCTTCGCACCGAATGTCCCGGACAGCCGGTTATGCGATGGCGCTGGCCGGGCTGGCCTATATGGCGCAAGGGTGGATTATCGGGGAATCCGGGTTCTCCGCCGACAATGCGGTCCCGACGCTGGTGGGCATTGCGGCCATCGTGGTGTCGGCGGTGTGGCTGACGGTCGGCGCATGGCGGATGAAGAAACCGGCGACGGCCGGCCACGTGATGTGACCGGCCGCGTGCCCGCTTCTCAAACTTCCTACTTGGCCGCTTCCAGCAGGCCGGCGCGGACCGTCTGGGTTGCCTTGGCCAGGTTGCGCAGGGATTCTTCGGTCTCGGCGTAGCCACGGGTCTTCAGGCCGCAGTCCGGGTTGACCCAAAGCTGGCGGGACGGGACGTGCTTGACGGCGGTGGACAGCAGCTCGGTGACTTCGGCTTCGCCCGGAACGCGCGGCGAGTGGATGTCGTAGACGCCGGGGCCAACGCCGCGGCCGAAACCGTGGGACTCGAGGTCGTGGACAACCTCCATGCGGGAGCGGGCTGCTTCGATGGAGGTCACGTCGGCGTCAAGGCCGTCGATCGCGTCGATAATCACGCCGAACTCCGAGTAGCAGAGGTGGGTGTGGATCTGGGTGGCGTCTGCGGCACCGGCGGTGGCCAGGCGGAAGGAATCAACGGACCACTTCAGGTAACCGGCCTGGTCCGCCTTGCGCAGCGGGAGCAGCTCGCGCAGGGCGGGCTCATCCACCTGGATGACCTTGATGCCGGCGGCTTCGAGGTCGGCGATCTCATCGCGCAGCGCCAGGCCAACCTGGTTGGCGGTCTCGCCCAGCGGCTGGTCGTCGCGTACGAAGGACCAGGCCAGGATGGTGACGGGCCCGGTCAGCATTCCCTTCATGGGCTTGGCGGTGAGGGACTGGGCGTATTCCGCCCATTTGACCGTGATGGGGGCGCTGCGGGTGACATCGCCCCACAGGATGGACGGGCGGGTGCAGCGGGAGCCGTAGGACTGGACCCAGCCGTGGACCGTGACGTCGAAGCCTTCGAGGTTCTCGGCGAAGTACTGGACCATGTCATTGCGCTCGGGCTCGCCGTGCACCAGGACGTCGTAGCCCAGCTCTTCCTGCAGGTCCACGACGCGCTTGATCTCGTCCTTCATGAGCCGCTCGTACTGGTCGTCGCTCAGCTCGCCCTTGGTGTTGCGGGCACGGGCGGAACGGATCTCCGAGGTCTGCGGGAAGGATCCGATGGTGGTGGTGGGCAGGGGCGGCAGCTGCAGCGCCGCTTCCTGGGCGGCTTCGCGGACGGCGTATTCGGAACGGCTGAAGTCGGCAGCCGTCAATGCTTCGGTGCGGGCCCGCACATCCTGGCGGCGGACACCGTGGGCGGTGGCACGCGAAGCGATCACGGCGGTGGCGTCATCGATGGCTGCCTGTGCGGCCGCGGGGTCGCCCAGCCAGGACGCCAGGATCTTGACTTCGGCGGCTTTCTGGTCGGAGAACGCCAGCCAGCTGCGGAGCTGCGCGGACAGCTGGGTTTCTTCCTCGACGTCGTGGGGAACGTGCTGGGTGGAGGTGGACGTGGAGACGGCGACCTTGGCGGCGGCGCCCTTCAGTTCGTCCAGCTTCGCCGCCGACGCTGCAAGGTCGTTGCGCCAGATGTTGTGCCCGTCAACGACGCCGGCAACCAGGGTCTTGTTGCCCAGTCCTGCCAGCGCCGCGGCGGACGGAACGGCGCCCTTGAAAACGTCGATGTGCAGGGCGTCGATGTTGGTGGCAGCAAGGGTACCAAGCTGTCCGTCGAGGGAACCGTACGGGGTGGAGACCAGGATCTGCGGGCGGTTGGCCGCAGCGGTCAGTACCTCGTAGGCCCGGGCAACCGCGGCTTCGATCTGGGCGGCAGGGAGGTCCTGGTCGACCACCAGGGCGGGCTCGTCGAGCTGGACCCAGCTGGCGCCGGCGGCAGCGAGCTGTTCGAGGAGCTGGACGTAGATGGGGAGGATGTCCGCCAGCCGCGACAGCGGCGCAAAGCCGGCCGGTGCGTCGTCTGACGCCTTGGACAGCAGCAGGTAGGTGACCGGACCCACGATGTAGGGGCGGGTCTCGATGCCGTTCTCCAGCGCGAACGCGAACTCGTCCACCTTGGCGGTGGAGGCAAGGGTGAATTCAGTCTCCGGGCCGATCTCCGGGACCAGGTAGTGGTAGTTGGTGTCGAACCACTTGGTCATTTCCAGCGGCTGCTGGTCCTTGTTGCCGCGGGCCAGGGTGAAGTACGCGTCGATGTCCAGGCGGCCCTCGGCGTCGAGGAGCTTGCCGAAGCGGGCCGGGACGGCGCCCAGGTGGGCGGTGGTGTCCAGGACCTGGTCGTAGTAGGAGAACGTCCCCGGCACGGCGGCGGCTTCGGTCAGGCCAAGGTCCTGCAGGCGCCGGGCGATGGTCAGTTGGATGTCCTTGGCGGCAGCGTCGAGGGCGGCAGCATCAATTTTGCCTGCCCAGTAGGCTTCAACGGCCTTCTTGAGTTCGCGGCGGCGGCCGATGCGCGGGTAGCCGAGCAGCGATGCCGACGGGAACGGGGTGTTTTTGGGCGCGGTCAGTTCAGGCATGGAGTTCTCCTAGGAAGTGTGGAGCGTGCGGGGGTGGTTTGTGGGGTTCGGCCGGGAAGTGCTCAGCTGGCGAGCTGGGGCCGGGCGGCGGAGTCCCGGCGGGTGCCCAGGCGGCTGTGGCGCGGCAGGGCCAGCTTGTCCAGCACTTCGAGCGCGCTTTGGTGCTCGTTGAAGGTGTAGAGGTGGATACCGGGGGCTCCGGCATCCAGGGCGGCATTGGCCAGGTCCACCGTGGCGTCGACGCCGATGTGGAGGCGTTCGAGGTCGCTGTCGGCGGCGGCCAGGCGTTCCATCAGTGCGGGTGCCGGTTCGACGCCGGCCAGTTCACCGAGCCGGGTGAGCCGGCGGAGGCTGGTGAGCGGCATGACGCCGGGGATGATCGGGATGGTGACCCCGGCGCGGCGTGCCCTGGTGAGGAGGTTCGCGTACTGCTCGGTCTCGAAGAACACCTGGGTGATGGCGAAGTCGGCGCCGGAACGCTGCTTGGCCAGCAGCACCTCGACGTCGTGTTCCTCGCTGGGCGATTCCGGGTGCCGGGAGGGATACGCGGCCACGCCGACGGCGATCTTTCCGGCGCAGAGCAGGGCTGAACGCCGCTGCTCCACCCGCCTGATCAGCTCGATCAGGTCCTGGGCGTACCGCAGTGCACCGTCGGAGGGCCGGACGCCGTCCTTGGGCAGGTCGCCCCGCAGCGCGAGGATGCCCCGCACTCCGATGTCCAGCAGTTCGCCGATGATTCCGGCCAGCTCCTGCGGCGTGTTTCCAACGCAGGTCAGGTGTGCCAGCGGCCGGAGGGTGGTCTCGAGCAGGAGCCGGTTAATGAGTTCGACGGCGGTGTCACGGTTGGATCCGCTGGCACCGTACGTCACGGAGACGTAGTCGGGCGCCGTGGTCTCGAGTTCACGGATGGTGGTCCAGAGCGTCTCGGCGGCGGCCGGGGAGCGCGGCGGGAACAGCTCATAGGACAGTGCCACCGGGGCGGTGTCCGAGAGGTTTGGGTGTGCTTCAATGAGGCTTGGTGGTGACATTTGCGTCCTTGGCTTTGGGCCACTGGGGTTGCCTGCCGGTAAATCTACAGGGAAACCCGCAATGAATTGAGTTTGGGGAACACGGAGGGACTCCATTGAGGACGCAGCCGCGACTGTTACGCCTGGAATGAAGTAGTCCGTGAGCAAATGTCAGGCCCACATGGGGGCACCCACACCCTCCGGAACGGAGGATCGCTGACACGTTACCGCGGTAACTTGTCTACGACTCTATGGGGGCACGGAGGGTGCATTCAAGTCGGCAACCGAATAAGACGCAGTTTTACGGCGTGTTCCACACCCGCTGCAGAATTTCCTTCGCCGGCGGGCCAGCCCTACCAGGGCCGGTCCGGCGCCGTTCCGCTGGAGTCGTCCAGGTATTGCTCGCGTTCACGGCCGCTGTTCCGTTCCCGCTCGGCCTGCCGCGCACTGTCCCGAAGTTGGTCCAGCTGGCTTTGCCGCGCCTCTGCCGAAGGGTCCGGCGCGGGCTCCGTCGATGGTGCCACTGTTGGGCCTGGCGCTTGGGCGGCCGAGCTAAGCTTTCCTTCCAGCCGTTCGGCGGCTTGCCCCAACCGTCCACCGGCCCCGGCTGGCGCGTCCGGCGACAAGCAACCCGGTGCCTCCTTCGCCGCGGACAGTGCGGCCTGGTACAGGGCAGCGGCCGACGCCGGATCCCCGGCCTCCAGCCGTTCGTCACCAAGGCGTTCGATCACCAGGGCCAGGTTGACCCTGATCAGGCATTCATCCCCGGAACCGGCCGGGACAGTGCGGAGCGCCGTTTCGAAGTCGGTCCGGGCGGCCCCGTAGTCTCCGCGCAGCACCGCAGCGCCGCCGGCAGCGAACGGCGCTTTGTGCGGCTCCACCACGTTGGCCACGCCGAGGCCACCGGCGGCGGCGTCCACGCCGGCGGCGTCCCCGGCCGCGTACCGTACGGCAGCATGCTCGGCGAGGACGCCGAGGCTGAGGAGCTTTGCCGCCACGCACAGCGCCAGGAGCACCGGCAGCAGCGACCAGAGCAGCAGGCGACGGCGGCGGACCGGAGGCCTCACCGTGCGGCCTCCGCCCGTGCCGGCCGCGGGAGGCCACGCAGCCGGCGCAGGACCGCCGCCGCTTCGGGCAGGGCCAGCAGGAACGCACCGGCGGCCAACAGCCAATACACCTCGGTCCGGGCCGCGACGGAACCGTCGCCGTCCGAGTGTTCCGCCTTTCCCGGGTGCGCCTGCCGCATCATGTCCGCCACCGGGGCGCCCGCGTCCCGATGCACGTACGGTACGCCCAGTTGCGCCGAAATGGTCCGGAGCCGTCCCTCGTCGATGACGGAGCGTGCGTCCCCTGCGCCGTTGTCCTGGACATATCCGCCGTGCGGTCCTGTCGCAGCGCCGCCGGCAGAGCCGTCGCCGGCGTCCAGGCCGGAGTTTTCCTTCATCCGGCCGCCCTCCGCCGTGCCATAGCCGAGGACCGCTCCCCCAGCCACCAGTCCGGCGTCGAACGCCATTGCCTCCGGTTCCGTGCCGCTGGTCTGTTCCCCGTCACCCAGGTAGTACACCAGCCGCGGGCGGCCGGGGTGGCTGTCCCGGGCGGCGGCCAGCCGCTCTGCGAGGACCTGCCTGGCGGCGGTGATGCTGCTGCCCTTGGCGTACGCGGTGACTTGGGGCTCGAGGACATCGGTGATGGTCTCAAGGGCCAGGGTATCGGTGCTCAACGGCATCCGGACATGGGCGGTGGTGTCGAAGGTGATGACTGAAAATCGCGCGCCCGGCAGCTGTTCCGCAATGGCCTTGATGTCCTTGCGGACGCCTTCCAGCCTCGGGGTTGCGCCGCCGTAGTCCTCGGCCACCATGCTGGTGGTGGTGTCCACCACGAAGAACACGTTGAGGTCCGTCGAGGCGGCCGGCACGTTACCGCCGGGCAGGCCGGGCCGCAGGGCTGCTGCCCCGACGAGCAGGACGACGGCGGAACGCCTGAACCATGCACGGCGCCCCGGCCCGGCGGGACGTGGCGGCGTGCCATGCCGGCCGCGCCTCAGCGGTGGCTGCACCTGCCACAGTGCAGCGCAGAGTACCAGTGCTGACAGAGCTGCGGTGGCCAGCGGTACTCCGGGAACCTCCGTCAGCACGGCCCGCGGCGCTCCCTGGATTGCAGCAGCCTCGGTCTTTTCGACGCCGGACACGATCCCGGCCACGGCGTCAGGGCTGTCCAGGGCGTAGTAGGAGCCGCCCGTAGACTCCGCCGCAGCCCGCAGCCGGGCGCCCGGCTGGTCCGTCCCGGCGCCGTAGTCAACGTCTCCCGGATTCAGGGCGTAGACGTGCACCGACCTTTCCTTGGCCAGTTGCGCCGCCTGCTCCAGGGTCATGATGGGTTTGCCGGAAAGGAAGTTATCAGTGGCCAGCACTATCGACCGCGAGCGCTGCGGTCCGGCGGCACCCGGGCCGGTGGCGCCCTGGAAACTGTTCAGGCAGGACGCCAGGCCATCGCCGATCAGCGAGGAACCACGGCCGCTCCAGGTGCCGTCCAGGAATCCGGAGCTGCCGGGCTTGCCGTCGAAAGCGTCCTTGGCGGCCTGGAGTTGCTCCTGGGCGTAAGCGTAATCGTCCGTCAGCGGGAACACCTGGATAGCGCTGCTGTCGAAAATGGTCAGGCCGATCCGCTCGCCGTCGAACTTCCTGGCCAGGCCGGCGAAGACGTCCACCACTGCGGCGTCGGCGTTGCTCATGGAGCCGGATGCGTCCAGGCACAGCATGATGTCCCGGTTGTGCTGCTCCGGCCTGGTGGTTGCCACGTCCACGGGGCGGGCAGCAGCCACCGCCGTCGAGGCCAGCAGCAGGGCACACGCGGTCCCGGCCACGAGCAGCCATCTCCGGTGCCGCCGAAGGGCTGCCTGGTATTCCGGCAGCGCGGTGAGCCGGTCCGCGTGGGCCACCGGACGGCGTCGAACGTCTTCCCGTCCGTTGCGCCGCAGCCCGGCCCACACGGCCCACGCCACGGCAGCGGCAGCCGGCAGCAGCACCCACCACAACATCAACTCCATGCGCGCACCACCGCCGAAGTCCTTGCCGCGGAGGCGCCCACGGAGGGCAGCGGACCGGGCCCGAATTCGGCCGGGTAGAGGGCTTCGACGGCGTCCGCGGCCGCAGGAAGCGGGTGCTGCGCCAGGTCCTGCTGCGTCATCCGGGTGGCGTCCACCCCGGTGGCGTCCCGGACGAATCCGCGCAGGAGCATGCTGATCTGCTGGTGCGCGGCCCGGGCGTCGAGGGTGCCCGCCGCAGCATCGAGTTCCACGTCACGGATGCGCTGCAGGTAGGCGGCCTTGAGCGACGGGAGGTCTGTCAGGGCGGGACGCGCCGGTTCGGAACCGGAAGCGGGGCCGGTACGGGAGCTTAACCACACGTAGGCGTACCAGCCGGCCACCAGGGCCAGGATTGCCGCTCCGCACCACACCCATGCGGGGTTGTACGGCAGCGGTCCGTAGAATCCGGGGTCAGCCTGCACGCCGGTGCCTTTCCAGCAGGGCAAACAGACCGGTCATGACGTCGTCGCTGGCGGCCACATCCCCCTCAACGATCCCCGCAGCACGCAGCATGGCCTTGCGCTCCGCATCGCGCTGGGCGGCCGCGGTGGCATAGGCGGCCGCCACGCCGGCCGCCGCCGCAGGCTGCCAGGCCAGGACCGCGGAATCGGCCACGCTATAGGAATCGGAGGTGGAAGATTCCCGTATCTCCTGGCTGGACGGCGCCAGGTCCGCGTCCCGGACCGTCAGCCAGAGGATCTCGTGCTGCGCGCGGAGCCTGCGGAGGAGCTGGCCCGTGGCGTCATCAGCGGGCAGTTCATCCGCGACGACGAACAACAGGCGGCGGCCCTTGACGTTGCCGGCCACGTGCTGCAACTGGTCCTGGAGCCTGCTCGGGGGGCCGTCCAGCCTGGTGTTGGTGTCGACGTGCCTCAGCAGCCGCTCCAGGTGCTCCTCACCGCCCTTAGCGGGCAGGGACCGGGTGGTGGAAGAGTCGCCGCAGACCAGGCCCACCACATCCCCATGGCGGAGGGCAAGGTAGCCCAAGACTCCCAGTGCGAGGATGGCAATGTCCTTCTTTGCCTCCCCGGATTTGGCCTCCGCAGCCATGTTGCGCCCGGTATCGGTAACGAGGAGGACTGTTTGCCTCCGGACTGCCACATAGCGCCGGATCAGGGGTGAGCCGTGGCGCGCCGAGGCCTTCCAGTCGATGTCGCGGACCTCGTCACCGGGAACGTAGGCGCGCAGGTCATCGAAGTCGAGGCTGCGGCCACGGAAGACGGAACCGTATTCGCCGTCGAGCATTCCCCGGGCTTTCCGGTGCGCGAAGATGGCCATCTTCGACTTCACGCGCTGGAGCAGGCTTGGCATGCGGGGTCAGGGGGTCTGGACGGCTGCGACAATGGCGTCGATCACCGATTCGACCGGCACTTGCTCGGCCACGGCGTCGAAGTTCAGGATCAGCCGGTGCCGCAGCACACGGTGGGCCAGCGACCTGACGTCCTCAGGGACCACGTGGTCGCGGCCATTCAACAGGGCCACCGCGCGGGACGCCTGGCTGAAGGCGATGCTGGCGCGGGGGCTGGCGCCGAATTCGATGAATCCGGCAAGCCGGGAGTCGATGTACTGCGAAGCATGCCGGGTCACGTACACCAGCCCCACGATGTAGTTGATCACCGCAGGATCAATGTAGATCCGCCTGGCGAGGGCCTGGATTTCGGTGATGGCGTCGAGGGAGGCGGCGGCAGCAGGCTTCTGGTCCGCGGTGAAGATGCCGGCATCGATCCTGCGGATAATCTCCGCTTCCTCCGCAGGCGAGGGGTAGTCCAGCACATCCTTGAGCATGAAGCGGTCCATTTGGGCTTCGGGGAGCTGGTATGTGCCTTCCTGCTCGATCGGGTTCTGGGTGGCCAGGACCAGGAACGGTGAGGGCAGCCGGTAGTCCTGGCCGCCGATGGAGGTCTGGCGTTCCTGCATGGCCTCCAGCATGGCGCTCTGGGTCTTGGCGCTGGAGCGGTTGATCTCGTCCAGCAGCACGATGTTTGCGTGCACCGGACCCAGCTGGGTGACGAAGGTTCCTTTGCCGGCGTCGTAGATCTGGGTTCCCACAATGTCGCTGGGCAGCAGGTCCGGGGTGCACTGGATCCGGCGGAACTCGGCGCTGACGGCCTCGGCCACCGTTTGCGCCGCGGTGGTTTTCGCCAGTCCCGGGACGCTTTCGAGGAGGATGTGGCCGCCGGTCAGCAGGCCCACCAGGAGCGATTCGCGCAGCCGGGACTGCCCCACCACCTTGGCGTCGAAACTGCGGGAAATGTTCGCGACCACCTGCTGCGCCCTGGCCAGCTCCGCCGGTTCGATTCTTGCGGGCACGCTGGTCGAAAGCACTGGTATTCCCCCTGGTGACGGTGATGGAGTCGCGGGCCGGGCCGGCCGTGTCCCGCCCGCCATCTTATCCAAGACCGCGGGGCCCGGAACGGCAATGGGCACCCCTCCCCATGCGGGCCGGGCAGGTCTATCCTTTTGCCATGACCGAGCTTCCAGACAGTTACAAGGAGTACCTCGCCGGCAAGAACCAGTTGTTCGTCGACACCGTCAGGCCGGTCCTGATGCAGTCCGCGGCGGACAAACTGCACGGCGTCCGCGTGGTGGACACCCACCACGGACACCAAGCCCACCTGGACGATACCCTCCCCTTCGGGGTGGTGCTGGAGGACATCGACTAACCCCTGACAGCTCCCGACAGCGCCAACGGGTTGCCGGCGCCGCGCGCCACGATGCCGTAGAGGGCCAGCACCGGCAGGGAGTACAGGATGGAGAAGGCGGCCAGCTGGCCATACGCCACGGCCCCGTACTGGCCGAAAAAGCTGAAGATCGATACCGCCGCCGGCTGGTTGGCTTCAGAGAGCAGGAGCACGAACGGTACGAAGAAGTTCCCCCAGGCCTGGATGAACACGAAGATAAACACCACGCCCAGGCCCGGGCCCATGAGCGGCAGCACGATTGAACGCAAGGCAGCCAGCCGGGATGCCCCGTCCACCCAGGCGGCCTCCTCCACAGCCAAGGGCACCGCATCCATGAAGTTCCTGGTCATCCAGATGGCCATGGGCAGGCTGGTCGCGGACAGGAACAGCACTGTGGCGGGCAAGGAATCCAACAGCTGAAGCTGAACGAACAATCCGTACACCGGAACCATGATGGCCGTCACCGGCAGGCAGGTGCCGAACAGGATGCCGTAGAGGAACGGGGTGTTGAACCGCGACCGGAAACGGGAGAGCGGATAGGCAGCCAATACGGCCGCTGCCAGCGTCACGGCACCGGTCCCTGCAGAAAGCAACAGGCTGTTCCACAGCGGCCGGAACAGCAGCTCCGGGGTGAGGACTGCGGAAAAATTGTCCAGGGCAGGCCGCAGCGGAACTTTGGTGCCATGCCCGGCGGCCGGGTCCAGCGAACCGAGGACCAGCCACAGCAGCGGCAGCACGAAGCACGCGCCGATCACCAGCAGGACGGCATCCGCCACCGCGCTCCCCCGCGGACGGCGGCGGGCCCGTGGCCGGAGGGAAGTCCGTGCGGCGGTCACGGCTTCTGCTCCCGCAAGAGTCGAAGATAGGCGGCCCCGAACACTGCCCCGATCAGGATCAGCACCGAGGCGACCGCCGTGCCATAGCCGATATCGCCGAATTTGAAGGCCTCCTGGTAGGCCATGACGGGCAATGTGGAGCTGCCGTTGGCCGGACCGCCCGCGGTCATGACCCAGATCAGGGTGAACACGGCCAGGGTCTGCAGCGTGACCAGCATCAGGTTGGTGGCGATGCTGCCCCGGATCACCGGCAGGGTGATGAACACCAGCCGCTGCCAGGCGCCGGCACCGTCCATGTGTGCCGCTTCGGTGAGCTCGGCCGGCACCCCGCCCAGCGCCGCGCGGTACACCAGCATGGAGAAGGCGGTGCCACGCCACACGTTCGCCATGATCACGGCCAGCATGGGCACGGCGTAGAGCCAGTCGACCTCCGCCAGTCCCATCCCGCCGAGCAACTGGTTGAGCGTCCCGTCGCGGCTGAAGAAGGCGTAGGCAGCGAAAGCCGCCACGATTTCGGGCAAGACCCAGGCGGCAACGACGGCGGTACCCACCACCGCCGAGACTGCGGGCCGTGCCCGGCGCAGAAGGACCGCCAGGGCCAGTCCCAGGACGTTCTGGCCCAGAACGGCGGAGCCGCCCACGAACAGCACCGTCAGGGCCAGCGAGAGCGGGAACACCGGGTCCTGCAACAGCCGCTGGTAGTTCTCCAGACCCACCCATTCCGGGTTCCTGGCATGCCGGCCGGTCAACCCGGCATTGGTCAGCGAGGCCTGGAACGCCCACAGCACCGGGCCCGCCAGGAAGACAGCAAGCAGCAGGATGGCCGGCAGGACCGGCAGGTAGCGGGCGAGCTGCCGACGTTGGTGGTGGCGTGCCACCGCTACTTCCGGACGGTCTTGTCGCCGCCCACGATGCCTGCCACGGCCGTGTCGTAGTCGGCGGCCGCCTGCTCCGGGGTCCTCTTGCCCGTGATGACGGCTTCGGTGGCCTCCTGGACGGCAGCGGAGATCCGGGGGTAGTCCGAGGTGGCAGGGCGGTAACGGGTCACCGACACCAGGCTGGACACGTCTTTGACGAAGGGGTTGGCGGACTGGTAGCCCGGATCGGCTGCGACGTCGGTGCGGACGGCGATCTGTGAACTGGCGACCGTGAACTGCAGGGAGTTCTTTGCATTCAGCGCCGTGGTCAGGAACGTGAAGGCGAGGTCAGGTTGCTTGGTTTCCGCGCCCACGGCCAAGGTCCAGCCGCCGGACATGCTCACGGCACCCGGTGCCCCGCCGTTCCGCGTGGGGAACGGGGCCACGCCCATGTCCTGCGCGTACGCCGGCCATTCGTAGCTTCCACCTTTTTGCCAGAACGACGGGGTATAGGAGCCTTCCACGGTGGCGCCCAACTGTGCTTTCGGGAACCAGTCCCCGAACACCTTCTTCCAGACGTTCGGGTCCAGCGCATCGGCAGGCGGCACTGCGAGGTTCTCCTGGTAGAGCGTCTGGAGGAAGGTGAGGGAATCCTTAAAGCCTGCTGAGCCGACGACCCACTTTTTCGCATCCTGGTCATAGAGGCCGGCACCGGTGCCGTAGAGCAGCTCGTAGAACCCCTGCATCACTGTTCCCTCGCCGGTGCCTTTGCCGGCGTACATGTTGAACGGGATCACGGTGGGGTTGGAGGCCTTGATCTTCCTGGCGGTGTCCAGGATGTCCTGCCAGGTGGCCGGGCGCCAGGGCAGCGCGATGCCCGCGGCTTCAAAGACTTTCTTGTTGTACCAGATGGCCCGTGTGTCGGTGCCCAGCGGCACTGCGTAGGTGCCGCCGTCGTCCGCCTTCCCGGCTTCCTTCGCGCCGGCGTCGAACTTGTCCCAGTCTTTCCACGCCGCCAGCCGGCTGTCCAGGTTCAAGAGGTACCCGGCATCCACGTCCGAACGGACCTTGAACGTGTCTTCGTAAAAGACGTCGGGGGCGGTGGCAGGCGACCTGAGCGCGAGGGCCAGTTTGGTGCCGTAGTCGTCGTCGTTTGCCTGGATGGGCTGGAGTTCAACGGTGACGCCCTGGTGCGCTGCTTCGAACTCCTTCTTGGCGTCCTGGAACATGGTGTCCAGTGCGGTGAAGGAATCCGTCTTCTGGTAGGCCACCTTGATCGTCTTGCCGCCCGCAGGATCGGCGGGAGTACAGCCGGCGAGGGCCAGTGCTGCGGCGGCCAGCAGGGACACCGTGGCGGATACCCGGCGAAGCATGGTCCGGTCAGCTTTCCAGCAGCAGCCGCTGGGCGCGGGGCGCGAGGGTATGTTCCAGGACCAGCGATGCTGCGCCGATGGCGCCCACGTCCTCGCCTACGCCGGTGCCCACAACCTCGATGGGGTGGATCAGGCGGGCGGCGCTGTTGGTATCCAGGAGGGACGGGATCAGCTCCAGGTAGCGTTGGGACAGGCAGGTCCAGAACGGTCCGCCGAAGACAACCCGTTCAACATCCAGGGTGTTGGTGACCACTGAAACTGCGCGTGCCACCAGGACGGCTGACTTGTCCAGGATGGCGGAGGCCCGTTCGTCCCCGCCGTAGGCGCGTGCGCAGAGGTCGGCGAAGCTCTGCTTGATTTCGGCGGCACTGCTGGCCGGGGATCCTTCCAGGATGCCGGCCGCCTCCGCCTCCGCCACCAGCACCTGCGGGATGCAGGAGGATTTCACGCAGCCCCGCTGGCCGCAGTCGCAGGGAGGGCCGTCCGGATCCACCACGATGTGGCCGATCTCGCCGGCGTTGCCGGAGGTTCCGCGAATGACCTCGTCGTTGAGGACGATGCCGCAGCCGATGCCGGTCCCCATGTACATGAAGACGAAGCTCCCCGCGCCGCTGGGGCCGCCCGCCCAGGTTTCCGCCACGGCCGCGCTGGTGACGTCCTTGTCCACCAGCACCGAGTAGCCGGTGGCCCTGGCCAGCGCCTCACGCAGTTCCACCCGGTCCCAGCCCGGCAGCAGCGGCGGGTCCACCACGGTGCCGTTGTCCAGGTCGATGGGGCCGGGAGCGGCCACGCCCACGCCTGCGATGCGGCTGCGGTCCACGCCGGAATCGGTGACGAGCTGCGCCAGTTCCGCGGCGATGGTGGTGATGACGGCGGAGGGATCGTTCCCGCCCGGGGTCTTGATGCGTGAATGCCGGACCACCGCCCCCACCAGGTCCAGGACCACGAACGTGGTCACTGCCGGGTCAAGGTGGACACCCAGGGCGTACATTCCGCCAGGGTTGAGCCGCAGGATGGTGCGTGGCTTGCCCGGTCCGCTGCCCTCTTTGCCGGCTTCCACGATCAGGTTCTGGTCCAGCAGGCGCCGGGAAATATTGGAGATGGTCTGCGGGGACAGCCCCACGATCTGCGCGAGTTCCACGCGGCTCAAACCGCCGGTGGTCCTGCGGATCGCGTCAAGGATGACGGTGAGGTTGAAATCCCCCATCCTGGGCAAGTTGGTTCCGCGCCTCGGAGAAGATTGGCGGATCTCAGACACGGTGTCCCCTAAACGTCTTCGGCTACCTGCATACGGTGATGCTTTGAATCGTACGTTACGGGCGGGCGCCCGCCCACATGGCCGGGCGGCGGCGCGGCGCGGGAACGGTCCACGTCAGCGGCGGGTTGGCGGTGGGTGCCGGTCAACGGGTGGCAGCCGCCGGCCCGGATCAGCGGGGACGGCGGACGCTTCGCGTGACGGTGAATTTAGGATTCAGGCCTTCCACGACGGTGGGTCCGACGTGCCGTTCCAGGGCCGGCAGGTAGGCAAGGTGCCGGTTGAAGACCGTCCACAGCTCCCCGCCGGCGGCCAGGACGCGTCCTGCCGCCTCGATCATCTTGATCCCGGCGCCCGCGTGGACGCCGGCGCCAACGTGGAAGGGCGGGTTCAGCAGGACGGCATCGGCAGCGCCGTCGGGGAAGGTACTGAGCGCGTCATCCTGCAAGACAGTGATCCGGTCCGCCAGGCCGTTCGCCCGTGCGGTGGCGAGGGCCGACTGCACGGCGGCCGCGGACTGGTCGGTGGCCGTCACGGCGGCGCCAGGGAACTGGCGGGCGTACATGGCGGCGAGGATGCCGGTGCCGCAGCCGAGATCGACGGCGTGCCGTGCCGGTCTCATGGCGGGCAGGAACGTCAGCAGGAATCGGGTGCCGATGTCCAATTTGGCGCCGGCGAAGACAGCGCCGTGGGCGGCAACGTCAAGGTCCAGCTCGGCGAGATGCTCCACCACCGGAAAGCGTGGCGGTGCGGCCGGCTTTGGTCCGGCGGCCAGGACCAGCCGCGACTTTCGCCGGGCGAGCTGCGGCTGGACGGACGCGAAAAAACGTTCCAGGACCGCGTTCATGCCCAGGGACATGTGTTTGACCCTGCCGCCGGCCAGCAGCAGCACCCCGGGGGCCGCATGGCGGGCGACGGCAGCCGCAATCTCCTCCAGCTCCGCCAGGGTCTTGGGCAGTTGCAGCAGGACTGTTTCCGCGCCTGCCAGGAGCTCAGGCCCGAGGGGCAGCTGGACGAACTCCGTGCCGTCACCGGCGTATCCCGGCAACTGTGCGTCGCATTGCGCGGCGTTCAACCGCAGCGCCCGCTCCCCTGTCACCAGGTCCTGGTGCACGCGCAGGGAGGCCGTGGCGAGGACTGCGGAGGCGCCCAAGGTCAGGGCGCCGTAACGGTCACCGATGACGGCAATGGTGCTGCCGGACCGGCCAAGCTGCACAGCGGTGTCCAGGAGCAGCCGGTCCGTGGCGTCCCAGGCGTGGAGGTTGGGCGCTTCAACATCGGGCCGCCGGCGCAGGACATCGAAAATCTCCGCCAGGGTATGTGCTGCCACCGCTGTCCTGCCGCCTTCTGTCGTCCGTGCCGGCCCCGGGTCCCCCGGAGTCACCCCCACGTTACCGTTTCCGCCGCCGAAGCCATCCCGGGCAGTGCCGCGATGGCTGCCACTGCAGCGCGGCCGGCCCGGTTGGCGCCGATGGTGGACGACGACGGCCCGTAGCCCACCAGGTGGACGCGCGGCTCAGCTGCCACCTGGGTTCCTTCCATCGCGATCCCGCCGCCCGGTCCGCGGAGGTGGAGCGGGGCAAGGTGTTCCAGTTCGGCCCTGAAGCCGGTGGCCCACAGGATGACGTCCGCCTTCAGGAAACTGCCGTCGGCGCGGCGGACTCCGTCCGGTTCGATGGACGTGAACATGGGCTGCCGGTCAAGGACGCCGCGCTCCCGTGCTGCGCGGAGCGCCGGAGTCCAGATGAGTCCGGTCGCCGATACGACGCTTTGCGGCGGGAGGCCCCGGCGGACACGGTCCTCCACCAGGGCCACTGCGTCGTGCCCGGCCCTGGCATCGAAAGGGGCGTCCCGCCAGGCCGGTTCCCGGCGCGTGAACCAGCTGGTGGACGTCACGCGGGAAATCTCGTCCAGCAGGCCGACGGCGGAGATGCCGCCGCCCACCACAATCACGTGCTTGCCCGTGAATTCAGCGGCGGAGACGTAGTCGGCAACGTGCAGCTGCCGGCCGCGGAATGAGGACCGGCCCGGGTAGATGGGCCAGAACGGGCGGGTCCAGGTGCCGGTGGCGTTGATGAGGGCCTTGGCGCTCCAGACGCCGTCGGACGTCTCCACCCTCAGCCGTCCGGCCGGGTCCTCGTCTTCCCGCCGGACAGCACGCACTTTGACGGGCCGGTGCACGGCAAGGCCCAGGGCGGCCTCGTAGCCGCCAAAGTAGCGGGTCAGGAATTGGGAGCTGGGCTCGGTTGGATCGACGTCCGGTTTGGGGATCCCCGGCAGGTCGCTGATTCCGTTGACCGTTGCCATGCGCAGGCTCTTCCACCGATGCCGCCAGGCACCGCCCGGACCGTCCTCGGCGTCGAGCACCGCAAAATCGAATTCCCGGCGCTGCAGGTGGTAGGCGGCGGACAGGCCGGCCTGGCCCGCCCCGATGACCACCACATCGGTCGGCTCAGGAATCACTCCCCAATGATAGTCGCGGAGGGCAGCACAGCCTTAGGGTGGGCCCATGGACACTGCGGGAGCCACCAAGGCCACGGGACATGCTGACCGGCTGGCAACAGCGTTGGGGGTGGTGCTGGGGACGGATCGGATCCCCTTGCGCCTGAGGGCCTGGGATGGCTCCGAGGCCGGGCCCGCGGACGCCCCGGTCCTGGAGTTCAGGTCACGCCGGGCACTCCGGCGGATGCTGTGGTCACCGGGGCAACTGGGACTGAGCCGGGCGTATGTAGCGGGTGAGATCGACGCTCCGGGAGACGTGTTCGCGGCCTTCGGGGCACTGAGCTCGGCAGGGAAGTTTGCCGAGCCCGGCCCCTTCCGTCCGCCCACTGCCCGCGAACTGTTGCTGCTGGCACGGACTGCGGTCAGGCTGGGCGCGGTGGGTCCCAACCCGGTTCCGCCGCCGGAGGAGGCCCGCATTGCACGGAAGGGCCGGATGCATTCCCGGGGCCGGGATTCTGCCGCCATCTCCCATCACTACGACGTCGGCAATGATTTCTATGCCCTGGTGCTGGGATCCTCCATGGTCTATTCCTGCGCGGTATGGCCGGCCGCCGGCGCGCCGGATCCGCAGGCGCCGGACGTGGGCCTGGACGCCGCGCAGGAGGCCAAACTGGACCTGGTCTGCCGCAAACTGGGCCTCCAGCCCGGGATGCGGGTCCTGGACGTGGGGTGCGGCTGGGGCAGCTTCGCCCTCCACGCGGCCGCCAGGTACGGGGTCAGCGTGGTGGGGGTGACGCTGTCGACGGAACAGGCCGCCCTGGCCGCCAAGCGGGCTGCAGATGCCGGCCTCACCGGCAGCGTGGAGATCCGGGTGCAGGACTACCGGGATGTGCACGACGGACCGTTCGACGCCATCAGCTCCATTGGCATGTCCGAGCACGTGGGCCGGGCCCAGACCCCCGCCTACGCCGCAGCGCTCTTCGGGCTGCTCAAGCCCGGCGGCCGGCTGCTGAACCACGCCATCTCCTGGAATGCCGGCCCCACCAGCCCCGATCCCGACTCGTTCATTCCCCGGTACGTTTTCCCCGATGGGGAAATGATCAGCCTGGGCGAGATGGTGGCCGCCTTGGAAACAGCCCGGTTCGAAGTCCTCGACGTCGAGGCCCTCCGCCGCCACTATGCCCTGACCCTCCGGGCCTGGGTCCGGCGACTGGAAGAGAACTGGGACGAAGCGGTAGCCCTCGCCGGGGCGGGGCGCGCCAGGGTATGGCGCCTCTACATGGCGGCCAGCGCCCTGGGCTTCGAAAACGGGCTGACCGGCGTCAACCAGGTCCTTGCCCGCCGGCCGGGCGGGGCTGAGCCGCCACTGCGCCGCCACGACTGGTTGTGACACCAGGCCCGGATGGGCGGCTAGGCCACTGGCGACGGGCCGCCCGGCTGGGTGTAATGCTGGGTCTGCTCGATCTGCACGACCTTCGGGTCGGTCTCATCGGCGGCGTAGTCCGTGGGCCGCGTCAGGTCCTCCCCCGTCCGGACCTTCAGTGCCCGCAGCACCACGGTCAGGACGACGGCGACCACCAGGTTGAGCGCGAACGCGGACACCGCGATGTACACGCTGAAGTCCGTCCCCGGGAAGGCGGCCACCGAGCCACCAAAGTGCGCCTTGGTGACAGGGTTGACCACGTTATAGGCGGAGACTGTTCCGAATACGATGCCCACTGCCCAGCCGGCCAGGAGGGCCCACCGGTCGAACCAGCGGGTGTACAGGCCGGCCACTACCGCCGGGAACGTTTGCAGGATCCAGATGCCGCCCAGCAGCTGCATGTTGATGGCGGCGGACTGGTCCATGGCGATGACGAAGACCAATGCGCCCACCTTCACCACCAGGGAGACGATCTTGGATACTTTCGCTTCGGTCCTGGCGTCCACGTCGGGCCGGATGAAGTCGCGGTAGATGTTGCGGGTGAACATGTTCGCGGCGGCGATCGACATGATCGCTGCCGGCACCAGGGCACCGATGGCGATGGCGGCCAGCGCGATTCCCGCGAACCAGGCCGGGAAGTGGTCAAGGAACAACTGAGGGACCACCAGCTGCGGGTTGACCGATCCATCCAGGTCGATGGGCTTGGTCCCGGCCTGGATGGCCACGAATCCCAGCAGGGCCAGGAAGCCGAGCATCAGCGAATACAGCGGGAGGATCGCGGCGTTGCGGCGGATGGTGTTCCGTGCCTTCGAGGCCAGCACGGCCGTCACGGAGTGCGGGTACATGAACAGTGCCATGGCTGAACCAAGGGCGAGTGACCAGTATGCGGAGTAGTTGGCGGCGCCTGGAATGAAGACGCCGGCCGGCTTGCCCGTGGCCTGGTTGACGGTGCCCAGTTTGGCCTGCGCGGAATTGAAGATCGTGTCCCAGCCACCAAACTTGATGGGCAGGTAGATCACGGCCACGATGACGGCGAGGTAGATCAGCAGGTCCTTGACCACGGCGATCATCGCCGGTGCACGCAGCCCCGAGGTGTACGTGTAGGCGGCCAGGACCACGAAAGCCAGGATCAATGGCAGGTCGGTCAACAGCACGTTGCCGGAGCTGCCCAGGCCCAGGACCGTGAGCACCGCCTTGATGCCGACAAGCTGCAGCGCGATATACGGCATGGTGGCTACGATTCCGGTGACTGCCACCGCCAGGGAAAGCCAGCGGCTGCCGTACCGGCCGCCCACGAAGTCGGCCGAGGTGACGTAGCCGTGGCGGTGGGAGACCGACCACAGCCGGCTCATGATGATGAAGATGATCGGGTAGAGGACGATCGTGTAGGGGACGGCGAAGAAGCCGCTGACCGCGCCCGTGGCCCACATGGCCGCCGGGACCGCCACAAAGGTGTAGGCGGTGTAAAGGTCACCGCCCAGCAGGAACCAGGTGATCCAGGTTCCGAACCCGCGGCCGCCCAGGCCCCACTCGTCAAGGCTGTGCAGGCCCTCCACTTCGGTTCCGCGCCGCCACTTGGCAGCGAGGAACCCCATCACGGCCACGACGACGAACAGCAGCACAACGATGACCAGGGCGGTCCAGTTGATTTCGCGCCCGTTCATGGCCGGTCCCCTCCCCGGCCGGGCCGGGCGGAGGCGCCACCCGCCCTCGGCGGGCCGCCGGCCCGTGCTTCAGCCCGCCGTCGTCGGTCTTCCCTGGTGACCAGCCAATAGGCTGTGCCGGTCAGCACGGCGGAAATTGGCACCCACGCCAGCTGGTACCAGTAGAAAAACGGCATGCCGCCCAGCCGGGGTGCGTCAAAGGAGTACAGCTGCGGCATCAGCGGGAGGAGAATGGCTGCCGCCAGCAGGAGGCCGGCCCCAATATACGGAGCCGGCCTGGCCGGTCCCCGGATGGCTGTATCACGCGACAGCGGCGTCCCGTGGGGAACCCCTTCGCCATTCGCACCGTAACCGGACTCATTCGCCTGGGACATCTGCGACCTCCTCGTCAGCGACGTCCCGGGGCTGGACTCTGGTGAATGAAGACCAGCGGCGGGACGCTGTGCCCTCCATGATCAGTTGTACGCCGGTTTGACCTGCGCGGGAAGGGTTTTGCACCTGGGCCGGCCCGCTTCCAGGGAGCAATGAAAAAAGGGAACCATCACCAGGTGATGGTTCCCTTTTTCCTACTTTGCACGGTGGAGCTGAGGGGACTCGAACCCCTGACCCCCTGCATGCCATGCAGGTGCGCTACCAGCTGCGCCACAGCCCCGTACTTCGCGTTCCTTCGGTTGATTTCCCCGGAGCAACCTGACCAGAGTAATGCACTTTTCCGCTGGACGCCAATCGGGCTTTTCCTGCCGCACCGGCGGCGATGGACCACCGCCGAAAGCTGCCCCGGCGGCGGCCGCGAACAACGCAGAACAAAAAAATCCGCCGGAACCGTGATGGTTCCGGCGGAAGTCCGGTGGAGCTGAGGGGACTCGAACCCCTGACCCCCTGCATGCCATGCAGGTGCGCTACCAGCTGCGCCACAGCCCCGGAATGTTGCCGCTCCGAGAAGCTTTGTTCGGGGTCTCCCCCGAAGCAACTCAAATATCTTAGAACAGCAATTCCGAAAATTCCAAATCGGGAATATTCAGGGATCTGGCGTCTCGCCTACTCGCCGTCGGCCGCCGCACCGGCCTGGGCGGGGACGTCGTCGCCGAGCTGCAGGTCCACCACCGGGCAGTCCTTCCAGAGCCGCTCGAGGGCGTAGAACACGCGGTCTTCCTCGTGCTGGACGTGGATGACGATGTCCGAGTAATCCAGGAGCACCCACCGGCCACCGGAGCGGCCCTCGCGGCGCACCGGGCGGAGGTCCTGCTTGGCAAGTTCTTCCTCGATGCCGTCCACGATCGCGTTGACCTGGCGTTCGCTGGGTGCAGAGGCGATGAGGAAGACGTCGGCCAGGGCCAGCCGTTCGCTCACGTCAAGGGCCACGATGTCGTGGGCTATCTTGTCAGCGGCAGCCTTGGCGGCCGTACGGGCCATGGCGATGGACGTTTGTGTTGCAGTCACGGGACTCCTTGTTTGGGTTAAGTGTTTGTTGCCGCTGGTGGGATCAGCGGGACATGCCGGTGACGATCAGGATGATGCCGGCAACCAGTGCCAGGATCCCGAACGCGAGGATGCAGAACTGGAGGACCCGGTTGCGCCGCGCCCTGGTGAGCCCTGCTGTTGCTGCGTCCAGCGGATCAAGGCCGTAGGCGGACCGTGCGGGTACCCGGGGCAGGTCTTCGAAGAGGTCTTCGGACTGGCCCTCCGGCCGTGCAGCCGGTTTGGGCCGGCCGGCCGCCTTTGCGGCCGCTTCGGCCCTGGCAATCACCTGGGACCGGCCGGTGCCGGACTCGGCTGGCGCTGCTTTGGTACGGGCTGCCGGCCGGCGTTTGCCGCCCGCCTGGACCTTCGTACCGGGCCGGGTGGTGACCGGAACATGCGAAGTTGCCGGCGGTTTCATCACCGGGCGCTCCACGCCGGGCACCTGGACGAACTCAAGCGGCGTGACCATGGCAAGGTTGCTGGCAGTGGATGGGCCGGATTTGTCCTGGGTGCCCGCAACCGCTGCCTGCTTCGCGGGATCTGCGGCTTGGGCCTGGCCTCCCGCCTGTTCGGCGAGTTTTTGCCGGGCCATCGCCCGCCGGTTCATGACAGCGGCCCTCTCGGCCAGCGCGATCTGTTCGGCGAGGATTTCCGGGTCCACCGCTTCGGGGTCCTGGGAGGCGATGTGCTCCATTTTGGCGATCTGGTTCCGCGCCTGTGCGGCGATGAGGGCCCGTGCTTCCAGGGCCTGCTCCACGGTCATGCCGTCCGGGGCGGAACTGCCGGCTTCCGTCGTAGGTCCCGGGTTGACGGTGTCACCTGGCGCACTGTTCTTTCCGCCGGCCGGCTTGGCTGTGGGCGCAGGAGCTCCGGCGGCCGGCGGGGAGGTTGGGCCGGCCGCGGGTGGAACCACTGGATTGGCGGCCGTCAGTGCCTGCTCCTTGAGCTGCTGCAACCGCAGCTGGCGCCGGGTGGGCGGACCGCCGGCGGACAGCTGCCCCTCCTTCTCTTCGAGCTCCTTGATGGTGCGCAATGCGGCGCGGTCGCGGGCACGGATCTGGGATGAGCGCTGGGGGGCGGACTGGCTTGGAACAGCCTCTGGACGCGCGACAGGCTCGGCGCTTGCGGTCGAGGCAGGGCGGACCGCAGGGTCCTGCGCGGCAGGTGCCCGCCTGGCAGGTTCGGGCGCACCCTCGGCCGGCCGATTCGCGGCAGGCGGGCGTTGCTCCGTGATGGCCGGGGTGCCCTGTTGGGCGTCCCTGGCCTTCCGGAGTTCCCGGCGGCTGCGGATGGGAGGCTGTTCCTGACTCATTGAGAACTCATTCAGTACTGGCTGGTTCGCGTGCTTCGGAAAGTGGTTCATCCGCGCCTGCCGGCGGATCGGCATAGAGGTCGTACTTGGCGATGTACTGCACCACCCCGTCCGGGACCAGATACCACACCGGATGGTTCGCTGCCACGCGGGCACGGCAATCCGTGGACGAAATGGCCATGGCAGGCACTTCCAGGAGACTGACGTCCTTACGGCCCATCCCGTCCAGGACGTGCCCCGGGCGGGTGACTCCCACGAAGTGGGCCAGCGACCAGAGCTCGTCAATGTCTTTCCAGGACAGGATTTGCGCCAAGGCGTCAGCACCCGTGATGAAGAACAAGTCGGCGTCCGGCCGCTGGGCCCGGAGGTCGCGCAGGGTGTCGATGGTGTACGTGGGACCCGGCCGGTCCACGTCGACCCTGCTGACGGTGAAACGTGGATTGGAGGCCGTGGCGATCACGGTCATCAGGTAACGGTGCTCAGGCTCGCTGACCTGTTTATGGGACTTTTGCCATGGCTGCCCGGTAGGCACGAAGACCACCTCGTCGAGGTCGAATTCGGCCGCGACCTCGCTGGCCGCCACCAGGTGCCCATGGTGGATGGGATCGAACGTCCCACCCATGACACCAAGCCGCAGCCTTCCCCGGGCACCATTGCGGTGCAGGTTGTGCGAAATGTTAGTGGCCCTGCCCGCGATCGTGCTTGTTGGGGTGCTGGCGGTGCGGATCCGCGTGCTCTTCGGTGGCCGCGTGCCGGTTGCCCAGGTTGTTGTAGGACAGCGTGATGAACATCAGGACCACCAGGATGGCGAACATTGACACGCCGAAGACCCACGGCTCTGCCAGCAGCGGGGCGGGCTCCTCATGGGCTGCGTCGCCTGCCGCGGCGATGGACGTGACGATCTGCTGGAGCAGCATTTTCTCCCCTATGGTCAAGGAT
Organism: Arthrobacter sp. 135MFCol5.1; assembly: GCF_000374865.1. Taxonomy (GTDB): domain Bacteria; phylum Actinomycetota; class Actinomycetes; order Actinomycetales; family Micrococcaceae; genus Arthrobacter. The sequence continues at coordinate 426,042 of NZ_KB895454.1, forward strand.
TTTCAGGCAGCGGAACCTTCCGCTGCTTTCTAAGGTTCTGGTCTATGTTACCGCGTTGCTACCCGCGGACCTGGCCTTCGCCCTGGACAATCCACTTCGTGGTGGTCAGCTCGTTCAGTCCCATCGGGCCGCGGGCGTGCAGCTTCTGGGTGGAGATCCCCACCTCGGCGCCCAGGCCGAGTTCACCGCCGTCGGTAAAGCGTGTGGAGGCGTTGACGATGACCGCTGCGGAATCCACCTCTGCGATGAACCGTTCAGCGTTGGCGAGGTTGTTGGTGAGGATCGCTTCGGTGTGGCCCGTGGACCATGTGCGGATGTGCTGCACGGCTTCGTCGAGGCTGTCCACCATGGCCACGGCAAGGTCCAGGTCCATGTATTCCGTGGCCCAGTCTTCGTCCGTGGCCGGCTCCGCGTCGATCCCGGCGGGCAAGGCTGCACCGATCCGTTGGTCCACATGCAATCGGACCCCGGCGTTTCGAAGGGCTGTTGCGACGGCGGGCAGCACGGTCGCGCCGGAGTGGACCAGCAGGGTTTCGACGGTGTTGCAGACGCTGGGCCGCTGGGTCTTGGCGTTGAGCAGGATCTCCACCGCCATGGTCTCGTCCGCGGATTCGTCCAGGAAGATGTGGACGTTTCCCTCTCCCGTCTCGATGACCGGCACGGCGGAATTGGTCACCACCGTCTGGATGAGGTCGCGGCCGCCGCGGGGAATCAATACGTCCACCCGGCCGCGGGCCTTCATCAGGACATTGGCGCCGGCGCGGCCGAACTGGTCCACGGTCTGGACGGCGTCGGCCGGCAGGCTTACGGATTCGAGAGCTTCGCGCAGTACCCGCACCAGGACCTGGTTGGTGGCTTCTGCTGCACTGCCGCCGCGCAGGATGACGGCGTTGCCGCTCTTGAGCGCCAAGCCGGCGATGTCCACAGTGACGTTGGGGCGTGCCTCGTAAATGGCTGCCACAACGCCCATGGGCACGTTGACCTGGCGGAGGCGCAGTCCGTTGGGGAGGGTTTGGCCGCGGACAACGTTGCCCACGGGGTCCGGGAGGTTGGCCAGGTTCTCGAGGGCCGCCACCAGGCCGTCAACACGGCTTTCGGTGAGGGTGAGCCGGTCCAGGAGCGCTTTGGAGGTGCCGTTGTCCCGGCCGCGCCGGACATCCATGGCATTGGCTGCGAGGATTGCCTGCACGTTCTCCTGCAGGGCCGCGCCCACGGCGCGGAGGCCGCGGTCCTTCCATGCCCGGTTGGCGGTGGCCATGCTGCGGGCGGCGTGGCGGGATCGGTCCGCGATGGCGTGGACTGCCGCTTCGACGTCCGCTCCGGCGGCCGGCACCCCTGCCTCCTGTCCTGCCGCCGGGCCCGGCTGCGCGTGGTCAGCAGTGGTTCCGGTATCAACGGCAGCGTGGATCAGGGCGTCAGTCATAGTCCAAGTTTAGGCGAGCCGGGGGCCTGGACCAGCACCAGGTCATCTACATGAACAACTTCGCGGTCATAGCCGCTGCCGAGTTCCTCGCCCAGCTCCCTCGTGGAGCGCCCCAGCATGTGCGGCAGCTCCTGGGATGAGTAGTTCACCAGTCCCCGGGCAACTACGGTGCCGTCGGCACCGGCCAGTTCGACGGCGTCGCCCGCTTCAAAGTCGCCATGCACCGCCGAGATGCCCGCCGGCAGCAAGGACGTGTGATGGTGGCGCACGGCCCGCACCGCGCCGTCGTCCAGGACCAGGCGGCCCTGCACGGACGCGACATGTGCCAGCCAGAGGAGGCGGACGGGCTTGCGCGAGCCGTTCACGGAGAACCAGGTACCGACGTCCTCGCCGTTCAGGGCGGCGGCGGCGTTGGGCGTGGATGTCACCAGCGCGTGGATGCCGGAGCCTGCCGCCATGCTGGCCGCTTCCACCTTGGTCATCATTCCTCCGGTGCCCACCCCGGCCTTGCCTGCTTTGCCAATGGACACGCCCTCGAGGTCCCGTGCTCCGGTGACCAGCGGGATGCGCTTGGCACCGTGGGCCGGCGGACCGTCGTAGAGGGCGTCGACGTCGGACAGCAGCACGAGCGCGTCGGCGCGCACCAGGTGTGCCACCAGGGCAGCGAGCCGGTCGTTGTCGCCGAAGCGGATCTCGTGGGTGGCCACGGTGTCGTTTTCGTTCACAACGGGGACCACTCCGAGGCTGAGCAGCCGGTCCATGGCGCGGAGGGCGTTGGTGTGCTGGCTGCGGCGCATCAGGTCCTCGGCCGTGAGCAGGACCTGGCTGACAGTGACGCCGTGGGCGCCAAACGCCTGGGTGTACCGGGCCATCAGGAGGCCCTGGCCCACGCTGGCCGCCGCCTGCTGCGTGGCCAGGTCCCGGGGACGCTTTTCCAACCCCAGCGGGGCCAACCCGGCGGCGATGGCGCCGGAGGAGACCAGGATGATTTCGGCACCCGCGTTGCGCTTGGCGGCGAGGGCGTCGGCCAGCGCGGTGAGCGACTCCTCGGAAATGCCGCCCTTGATGCTGGTCAGTGAGGAGGACCCCACCTTCACCACGATGCGGCGGGCATCTGCCAGCAGGCTTCTGTCCGCGGAGCCCGCAACGGGCGCCGCGTCCACGACCCTAGAGGTCATCGTTCGCTTCCATTCCACTTTCCTGGACGGGGCGGGCAGCACGGCGTCCGCTGACGGACTCGGTCCAGATACCGGCTTTGCGCTCGGCCTCGAGTTCGGCACGGGCGGCGGCTTTGGCGTCGCGGCGTTCCTGCTGTTCCTCACGCTTCTGGCTGCGGGTGGGGCGGTCGCCAATATCGGCGAACCGGACGTCCGTGCCACGGGGTGAAGCCAGGAGTTCCGCACCTGCCATCATGGTGGGCTCCCAGTCGAAGACAACGCCGTCGTCCTCGCCAATGACCACGGTATCCCCCGGCTTGGCGCCCTGCTTGAACAGTTCGGTTTCCACGCCCAGCTTGGCCAGCCGGTCGGCAAGGTAGCCGATGGCTTCCTCGTTGGTGAAGTCGGTCTGCTTGACCCAGCGCTCGGGCTTCTCGCCGAGGACACGGAACAGCGGCTCCAGGTTCTTTTCCTCGCGGCGGATCTTGAACCCGGTTTCATTGACGGCGCGCGGCCGGAGCACGACCGGCTGGACCTTGGGAGGTTCGGCCGCGACGGCGTCGCGGGCGGCTTGGACGATTTCGGCCATGGCGAAGCCGAGCTGGCGCAGGCCCTCATGGCTGGTGGCAGAGACCTCGAAGACGCGGTAGCCGCGCGATTCCAGTTCCGGGCGCACGAATTCTGCCATGTCCTTGCCGTCGGGCAGGTCCACTTTGTTCAGTGCGACGAGGCGGGGGCGGTGGTTGAGGGGGACGACTTGGCCGTCGGAGCCTGCGTAGCTCATGTCCACCGCGTACTTTTCGAGTTCGCCTTCGATGATGGCGAGGTCCGAGAGTGGATCGCGGTCGGATTCGAGCGTGCCGCAGTCGAGCACATGCACCAGGGCCGCGCAGCGCTCAACGTGGCGTAGGAAGTTGTGCCCGAGGCCCTTGCCTTCGCTGGCGCCTTCAATCAGGCCGGGGACATCGGCAATCGTGAAGCGGACGTCGCCTGCCTGGACGACGCCCAGGTTGGGGATCAGGGTGGTGAAGGGGTAATCGGCGATCTTGGGCCGGGCGGCAGACATCGCGGCGATCAGGCTGGACTTGCCCGCGGACGGGAATCCCACCAGCGCGATGTCTGCAATGGACTTCAGTTCCAGGACCACATCGCGGGATTCGCCTTCGATTCCCAGCAGGGCAAAACCGGGAGCACGGCGTTTCTGGGAGGACAGGGCTGCGTTGCCGAGTCCGCCGATGCCGCCGGCGGCAGCCACATATTCGGTGCCTTCACCCACCAGGTCGGCCAGAACGGTGCCGTCCTTGGACTTGACCACGGTGCCGTCCGGAACGGGAAGGACCAGGGTTTCGCCGTTCTTGCCGCCGCGCCAGTCGCCCATGCCGGGTCCGCCGTTGCTGGCGTGCCGGTGCGGCGCGTGGTGGTAGTCGAGGAGGGTGGTGGTCTGGTGGTCCACCCGGAGGATCACGTCGCCGCCGTTGCCGCCGTTACCGCCGTCGGGCCCGCCAAGGGGCTTGAACTTCTCACGGTGGACGGAAACGCATCCATGGCCGCCGGTACCGCCGGATACATGCAGTACTACCCGGTCTACAAAGCTGGCCACGTGGATCTCCTCAGATGCTGTTCAAGCGGCGCCCGGGGACGCCACAACGATTGTAATGCGGTTAAAAGAACAGTGGAGCGGGCCCTCAGGCCCGCTCCACCGCTTCAAGACTGCTTGTTACTCTGCGGCTGCAGCAGCAACGATGTTGACCACGCGACGTCCGCGGCGGGTGCCGAATTCAACGGCGCCCGGGGTCAGTGCGAACAGGGTGTCGTCACCGCCGCGGCCTACGCCGGCGCCCGGGTGGAAGTGGGTGCCACGCTGGCGGACGATGATCTCGCCTGCGGAAACGACCTGGCCGCCGAAGCGCTTGACGCCGAGGTACTGTGCGTTGGAATCGCGACCGTTGCGAGTGGAGCTCGCGCCCTTTTTATGTGCCATCTGAAATGCCTGCCTCTAAATTCTGGGGAATCTGTTGAAATGCCTGAACAGTAACCGGTGGTTACTTGATGCCGGTGATCTTGACCTTGGTCAGTTCCTGGCGGTGACCCTGGCGCTTCTTGTAGCCGGTCTTGTTCTTGAACTTCTGGATGACAATCTTAGGACCACGCAGGTCCTGGAGGATTTCAGCCGTAACAGTTACCTTGGCCAGGTCCTTGGCTGCGGAGGTGACCTTGTCACCGTCAACCAGGAGCAGTGCGGGCAGCTCAATGGTGCTGCCGGCTCCACCGGCGACGCGGTTCAGGGTAACGAAGTCTCCAACGGAAACCTTCTCTTGGCGGCCGCCTGCGCGGACAATCGCGTACACCACTTGGGAACTCACTTCTCTCGACGTTTATAACAAAATTTGCGTGCGGAACCGACTCAATAAAAGCCTGGTTTCTCGCTGTGCCTCAACGCCGTGGGGTCATAACCCAAGTGTTGGCGTAAGCACCGAAGATCCAGAATACGCTAAATCCGTCTCCAGCCGCAAATGAGGCTGGTTCCGGAGGGCCGGCTGTGATAGTAACCACAGCATGGCATGCAGCGCCGCAACCGTGCGTATCCATTGTAGCCGGGGCGCCGCCGTTGGACGTCAGGAGTGAATGCGCGGCGCGTCGAAGAATTCCACTTCGAGCCGGCAGGACTGCTTGAACGCCGTGACCATGGCGGCCTGTTCATGGTCGGAGGCCTTCCGTCCGGCCGCATCCACCATGGCGATGGCCTGCCGGGTGGCTTCGGCGAAGCCCTCGTCGGCATAGGTGCGGAGCCACGCGGCGTACGCGTGCCCGTCCGGTTCGCCCGCCGCGAGGAACCGGGCGTGCAGTGTCCTGCCAACCTCGGCGTAGAGCCAGAAGCAGGGCAGGACGGCGGCGGCAAGGACGGCATAGCTGCCCGACGCCGAGACGGCTGTGAGGTGGTCAACGTAGGACTTGGTGACGGGTCCCAGGCCCGTCTGCCCGGGCCGGGTGCTGAGCCATGAGCGGTGCAGTTCCGATTCAACCTCCAGGCACTGCCGGGCCGAGCCTGCCCAGAACAGCTGCTCCTCTTCGGAGGGGGCCAGGGAACTGGCGCGGGCCAGGACCCGGGAGTAGCCGTTCAGGTATTGGGCGTCCTGGGCCAGATAGTAGGCAAAGTCCTTTTCCGCCAGTTCGCCGGAGACCAGGCCTTGGATGAAGTCCAGGGCGTAAATATCCGCCAGGTCCTGCCGGGCTTCGGCCCAGAGCCTGGCCGCGAAGCCGCCTTCCGGCAGGTGGGGCCGCACATGGTGGAAGTGGTGCACGGGCCCGTTCCCGTGGCCGACCTCCAGCCTGCCGGAATCCTCAAGCGCTCCGGCCAGCCAGGGCTTGACCGTCCGCAGCGACCCTTCCCAGTCGCCCAACCGGGCCTGGACCGTGGCCATGGCAGAGGACAGCGAACAACCCGTCCCGTGGCTGTTGCGGGTGTTGACGCGGGGGCCGGGCACTTCCACCACGTCCCGGGCCAGCACACCGGCGGTGTTCACCAGGGCGTCCGGGCAGCCTTCGCCTGACAGGTGTCCGCCTTTTACCAGGACGGTGGCGCCGGTGGCATCCGCCAGGCGCCTGCCCTGGTCCAGCGCACCTTCCCAGTCCCCCGCTGGCTCTTCGCCCACCAGCATGGCCAGTTCGGGCAGGTTGGGGGTGATGAGGTGGGCAAGCGGAAGCAGGTCGCGGAGGGCGGCTTCGGCGGTTTCCTTCAGCAGGCGGTCGCCGCTGGTGGCCACCATCACCGGATCCAGGACTACGACGGCGGGACGCACCTTGTCGAGCCACTGCTGGACCGTGCGGATCACCGCTTCGTCGCCGAGCATGCCGATCTTGACGGCGTCGATGGTGATGTCGTCGCTGACGGCATCGAGCTGCTGCGCCAGGAACGCAGCAGGCGGGACATGGACGGCCACAACGCCACGGGTATTTTGCGCCGTCAGTGCCGTGATGGCGGCCATGCCATATCCGCCGTGCGCTGCAATGCTCTTCAGGTCCGCTTGGACTCCTGCTCCGCCGGAAGGATCAGAGCCCGCAATGGAGAGGACACGTGGGATATCGCGCCCCGCAGGGGTCCCGGAGGAGTCAGTGGAGGCACTTGGCAGGGGCATGGAGAGGGTCGAAGACAACAGACATCCCTTCGCCGGTACTAGCCGGACAGGTTCAACGGGTGTGGATCTCAGCCGGCCTTCTGCGCGGCACCCCGTGTCGGTTTCCCAGCCTAGCCGGTGGCGCGGTACCGGGCTAAAGGTGACAGCGGCCGGATGCAGGAAGTCCCCGCCTCGTGGACTGTTCCCCCTGTTCTTTCGGGGGGAATGGTCCACGAGACGGGGACTTCACCTAGCGACGCCGTGGCCTGCCGGAATTTAGAGCTCCGAAGCCGGGACGCCCACGCCGAGGATGATGGGTTCCTCGGAACGCTTGCCGCTATCAGCGGGCTGCTGGTTCGCGGGCTCGGGGGCCTTGGCTGCGTGCGAGTGCCCGGTAGTTGCGGCTTGGACGTTCTCATGGTGCTGGACGGCGGTTTCGTTCGCGGCGCCCTGGGCTCGGCTGGCGGCCCGGTGGCGGCGCGGCCTGCGCTGCCTTGTTTGCTCCAGCGTGTGGTCGGAGTAGTCCTTTTCAGCCGGTGCTTCCGCGGCCCGCGAAGGGGCTTCGCCGCCCTGCGGCCGGGGCTCCTGTGCGGCCTGTTCCGTTGCCGGTTCAGCCGCTACAGGATTTTTCGGAGCGTCCTCGACGGCGGAAACCGGCTGGCCGAGGTGCGCGAATGCTTCCGCGAGCCGGTCCAGCGTCAGGGCGGGCTTGGGCTGCTGCTCCTCCGCGTGCTCCACGAACGGAAGCGGGACTTTCTCGCCGCCGAACGTCAGGACCGCCGCGGGACGCCCGTGCGTATCGGCGTCGTGCCTTTCCCCGTCAGCTGCCGGTGCAGGCTGGACCGGTGCTTGCGGGGCCGTAGCCTGCTCCGCCGGCGCGTGCCGGGCAGCTGCCAGCTCGTCGTCGTGGAGATGCGCCGCGTGGGCCGCCGCGGCGATGTTGGCCAACGCGAGCCGGGTGGCTTCAGCCTTGGCGTGCCGCTCGGCGTCACTGGGATCCGGCTGCACAGTGTGCACGTGCACTGCCGGCGCCGGTACTGCCTCGGCCTGCTGGCCGCCGCGTCCACGGCGGCGTTTCCGCTCGGGGCGTGCACCGGGCTGGCCGGCATCGGTCCGCTGTCCGTCGGGGCGGTGGGCCTCCCCGCGGGCTTCGGGACGGTTGTCGGCGCGCTGGACGTGGTGTTCGGCCGCCACGATGTTGGCGCGGCGGTGCTCCACGGGATCGTCGTGGGTCACGACGCCGCGTCCGGCACACGCCTCGCATTGCTCGCCGAAGACTTCCAGCAGGCCCGTGCCCATGCGCTTGCGGGTCATCTGGACCAGGCCCAGGGACGTGACCTCGGCAACCTGGTGCTTGGTCCGGTCGCGGCCCAGGCACTCGACGAGGCGGCGCAGGACCAGGTCCCGGTTGGATTCGAGCACCATGTCGATGAAGTCGATCACGATGATGCCGCCAATATCGCGCAGCCTCAGCTGGCGCACCACTTCCTCGGCAGCTTCGAGGTTGTTCTTGGTGACGGTTTCCTCGAGGTTGCCGCCGCTGCCGGTGAACTTGCCGGTGTTGACGTCCACCACGGTCATGGCTTCGGTCCGGTCGATGACCAGGGAACCGCCGGAGGGCAGGAACACCTTGCGCTCGAGTGCCTTGTGGATCTGCTCATCGATCCGCCAGGCGGAGAAGATGTCCTGGTCCTTGGTCCACTTCTCGAGGCGGCCCACCAGGTCCGGGGCGACGTAGGTGACGTAGGCCTCGATGGTGTCCCAGGCTTCCTCGCCGGAGACGATCAGCTTGGAGAAGTCCTCGTTGAAGACGTCGCGGACCACCTTGATGGTCAGGTCCGGTTCGCCGTACAGCAGTTCGGGGGCAAGGACCTTGGTGGAGGTGGACTGGCTTTCGATGCCTTCCCACTGTGCGCGCAGCCGGTTGATGTCGTGCGTGAGTTCCTCTTCGGAGGCGCCCTCTGCGGCGGTGCGGACGATGACACCGGCGTGTTCGGGGAGGCGGTCCTTGAGGATGCGCTTGAGGCGGTTGCGTTCGACGTCCGGCAGTTTGCGGGAAATGCCGGTCATGGAGCCGCCGGGCACGTACACCAGGTAGCGTCCGGGCAAGGAGATCTGGCTGGTGAGGCGGGCGCCCTTGTGGCCCACAGGGTCCTTGGTCACCTGGACCAGGACAGTGTCGCCGGACTTCAGGGCGTTTTCGATCCGGCGCTGCTTGCCTTCGAGGTTGACGGCTTCCCAGTTGACCTCGCCGGCGTAGAGCACGGCGTTGCGGCCGCGTCCGATGTCCACGAAAGCAGCTTCCATGGACGGCAGCACGTTCTGGACCTTGCCCAGGTAGACGTTGCCGATCAGCGAGTCCTGCTGGGTCTTGGACACGAAGTGCTCGGCCAGGACGCCGTCTTCGAGGACGCCGATCTGGATTCTGTCGTCGCGCTGCCGGACGATCATCTGGCGGTCCACGGATTCGCGGCGGGCCAGGAACTCGGCTTCGGTGATCACGGTGCGGCGGCGGCCGGTATCGCGGGATTCGCGGCGGCGCTGCTTCTTGGCCTCAAGGCGGGTGGAGCCCTTGACGCTGGTGACCCGGTTGTTGACCGGCGCTTCGCTGACCGCGCGCGGCGCACGGACCCTCGTCACCGTGTTGGGCGGATCGTCGCCTTCCCCACCGGTCAACTCCAGGTCCTGGTCACCGCGGCGGCGGCGGCGGCGACGGCGGGAGGTCACGCCGTCTTCCAGTGGCCCGTTGGCGTCCTCGTCGGCTTCGTCTTCGGCATCGGCGTCATCGGTGCCGCCCTCGACGTCTTCATCTGTCCGCTCGCCGATGCGGCTGCGGCCACGGCGGCCACGGCTGCGGCGCCGGCGGCGGCTGGCGGAATCGTCTGCGTCGTCGGTCTCTTCCTCGTCGGTCTCTTCCGCCGCGGGCGTTGCGGGGCGGACCACGGTGCTCAGGTCCGGCGCCTGGAAGAGGACTGACGTGGGGGAACCTGGTTCCAGGAACAGCGAACCAAAGGGGCTTGCTGCCGCCGTGGACGCGGCGTCGCTTCCGGCCTCGGGAGCTGCAGGTGCGGCGGCGGGCTCCTGTGCCTGCACCGGCGCCTGCGGGACCTCCTCGACCGCGGGGGCGGCGGCTTCCGGGGCAGCAACAGACGCCTCGGGGGTTTCCTCCGTTGCGGTTTCCCCCACGGCGTCCTGCACCGGAGCGGCGGCAGCAGCTTCCGCCGCTGCAGTTTCCGGGGCCGGAGCCGGGGAAGCGACCTTGCGGGTGGCTACCCGACGGCGGCGCACAGGCTTCGTTTCGACGTCCGCCTCGGCAGCCGGGGCCTCATCGGCCGGCGCCGGTGCGGATACCTCAACTGCGGCAACGGCTGCGGCGGTGGTGGACGCAGCGTCGTCGGCGAACGCGGGCAGGGGTTCGGCGGCGTCGGCTTTCTTCCGGGCGCGGGTGCGGCGGGCCGGGGCCTTCTTCTCCGCGGCTGGTTCTTCCACCGGCGCGTCGGCCGCAGGCTCTGGGGCGGCAGCTTCGTCCGCTACGGCTTCGGCAGCCTTGGGCGCCGCCTTGCGCCGGACCCTTGGAGCCCTCTTCGGTGCAGCAGCGGCCTCCGGGGCCACTGCTTCGTCGTTAACGGCCAGTTCTCGATCAATATCCATATGTGGCTACACTCCTGCCCCTGACGTACCGCCACATCCGGCACCCATTGGGGCACATATTGTCAAAACCCGCAGGCGTTGACAGAAGTCAAATGGATGCTCCCGGGTTCGCACCGTCATTGGGGTGCGGCAGCCCACAGGAGCCGGTGGATGTTCTGAAACCCGTTGTTCTGCGTGCCACAACCAGGTGCCGCTCAATGGAGTCGCGGGAGTGCCGGAGAATTCCGAAGCCTGCCCTGCTCATCATTGGCGGTCTTGGGAACAAACCACCGGACCGGAGTCCGAATGTGGATCGGCTTCCAGCCACGTTCATTCTCTCATACCCGGGCCGGATCGCCGCGGAGGCCCGCGCTGCTCCTGCCTTCCTGGGTGGCGGGACCAGCCACCGGCGTTACAATCAGGCACAGGAGCACCGGATGAAAAGGACGCCACACCCATGCCCAGCATCTCCCCCGTCAGCGCCCACGAAAGCGATCGAGCCGTTGCGCCGCGCACCGCTGCTGCCGAAAACCTTCCCCGGATGACCCGGAACCGGCCGTTCGGCTGGCTTCTGGTCATCACTGGAATCGTGGGATGGCTTGCCTCCGGAACCCTTGTCCTGGAAAAGCTCGAGGTTCTCAAGGACCCCAACCACACCACCGTCTGCGATGTGAATCCGTGGATCTCATGCGGCCAGGTCATGCAGACCTGGCAGAGTTCACTGTTCGGGTTCCCCAACATGTTCATCGGAATCGTGGCCTTCGCCATCATCATTACCGTGGGCATGGCCCTGCTCGCCGGCGCCACCTTCGCCCGCTGGTACTGGGTTGGCCTGCAGGCGGGCGTCACGCTGGGCTTCGCATTCGTCGTGTGGCTGTGGTCCCAGGCCCTGTACTCCATCCACATCCTGTGCCCGTTCTGCATGATCGTGTGGTCGGCCATGATCCCGCTCTTCGTCTGGACCACCATCAGGAACATCACGGCAGGAGTGATCCCCCTGCCCGCCCGGGCAACCCGCATCCTCGGTGACTCCGGCTGGATCATCACGGCGCTGCTGTATGTTGCCGTCATCGCCACCATCTTTTTTGCGTTCATCCAGGTGTTCGCAGGTACCTCCGGCTTCTAGGCCGCAGACGAAAGAAGCCCTTGGTTCCGAAGAACCAAGGGCTTCTTGCTGTTCCGGGCCTGTCAGCCCTGGAACCAGATCTTGATCTCGCGCCCGGCGGATTCGGTGGAGTCCGAGCCGTGCACCAGGTTCTGCTGGACCTTCAGGCCCCAGTCGCGGCCGAAGTCGCCCCGGATGGTGCCCGGCGCCGCCGTGGTGGGATCGGTGGTCCCGGCCAGTGAACGGAAGCCCTCGATGACGCGGTGGCCTTCGAAGATGGCTGCCACGACCGGGCCGCTGAGCATGAACTCCACCAGCGGCTCATAGAACGGCTTGCCCACGTGCTCTTCGTAGTGCTGCTCCAGCAGTTCGCGGGTGGCGTCAACCTTCTTCAGCTCAACAAGGCTGTAGCCTTTGGCTTCGATCCGGGCCAGGATGGCGCCGGTCAGGTTACGGGCGACGCCGTCGGGCTTGATCAGGACGAGGGTGCGCTCTGTGGTCACAACTGCTCCAATGGTTCGGGTGGGGTTTCAGGTCAAGTCTACGGGGACTATGGCTGGGCCGGGCCGGCGGCCTGGTCCGGGTGGGAGGCTTCCCATTCAGCTTGCTCGCGGGCGCGCTGCGCCGCTTCACGGTCAAGCCGGATGCCGGTGCGGATCCCGTACCACCAGGCGATGGCGAACAGGGCGCCCACCAGGAACATGGCCGGCTCAAAGATGCCGGTCAGGATCAGGATGACCTGCAGGATCCACCCCAGCGCCACCCCCCAGGGCTTATTGAGGACCGCGCAGGCCATCACCATGACGGCGCTCAGGGCAAGGCCCACGCCCAAAATGAGGGCGGGCGGGAACTCCTCCCGGCGCAGGCCGAACACCGCGAGGGTGGCGAAAAACATGACGAACGCTTCCAGGAGCAGCACCGTGGAGGCAAACATGACCTTGGTGGAGCGGCGCTTCTTTGGCATCCCGGGGCGCCACTCGCGCTGTGCCTTTGTCAGTCTGGCCATGGATTACGCCTCAGTCTTCCCGAGCAGGATCCGTGCCTCAGCCACCAGGGTGATGGAGCCCGTGACCAGAACGGCGCCGGAGAGGTCGTCGTTGGCTTCGGCCCGCTCAACAGCCCATTCCAGTGCGTCGTCCAGCTTCTCGGCGATGTGCACTTTGTCTTCGCCGAAGCCAAGGTCAATGGCGAGCTCGGCGAGTTCGGCTGCCGGAACTGCGCGCGGGGAGTTGGACTGGGTGAAGCAGTACTCGTCTGCCAGGCCGCCCAGGGATTCCTTGAGTTCGCGCAGGATCTCTTCGGCGTCCTTCTCCTTGAGTACGCCCACTACCGGAACCAGCTTGGTGAACGTGAATGCTTCCTGCAGGGCGGCGGCGGAGGCCCGGATGCCGTCCGGGTTGTGTGCGGCATCCACGACGATGGTGGGCGCCGTGCGCACCACTTCCAGGCGGCCGGGCGAGGTCACTGCAGCGAATCCTTCCTGCAGGACATCGAAGTCGAGTTCCTTTTCGCCGCCGAAGAACGCCTCCAGTGCGGCGACCGCCACGGCGGCGTTTTGGGCCTGGTGGGATCCATGCAGGGGCACCAGCAGGTCCGGGTAGCGCCCGGCGATGCCCTGGATGGTGACCATCTGGCCGCCCACGGCCACGGTGCGTGACTCGACACCGAACTCCACCCCCTCGAAGCGGAAGGGCACGCCTACTTCCTTGGCCTTCTCCAGCAGGACCTGGGCCGCGTCGATGGGCTGGGCGGCACTGATGAGGTAGCCGCCGGGCTTGATGATGCCTGCCTTTTCGTGGGCGATGTCCTCCGTGGTGTCACCGAGCAGGTCGGTGTGGTCCAAGGAGATCGGGGTAACCACCGAGACCTGGCCGTCCCCGACGTTGGTGGCATCGGTGATGCCGCCCAGGCCCACCTCGATGACGGCCACGTTGACCGGCTGGTCAGCGAAGATGGCGAAGCCAAGGATGGTGAGGCATTCGAAGTACGTCAGCCGCGGCTGGCCCTCGGCTTCCAGTTCCGAATCCACAATCTGCAGGTAGGGCCGGATTTCGTCCCAGATCCGCACAAACGTCTCATCCGGCACGGGGTGTCCGTCGATGCTGATCCGCTCGGTGACCTTGGACAGGTGCGGGCTGGTGTACCGCCCCGTGCTCAGGCCATGGGCGCGGAGCACCGACTCGATCATCCGCGACGTGGAGGTCTTGCCGTTGGTTCCCGTCACGTGGATGATCGGGAACGCCTTGTTGGGTTCGCCGAGGACGTCCATGGCGCGGAACAGCGGAGCCAGGCGAGGCTCCATCTTGTTTTCCGGCGCCCGGCCCAGCAGTTCCGCGTAGACGCTTTCCACCGAAAATTCGTCGGTCATGTCCTAGGCCTCCACTTTTTCCACCACGACGGCGGGTTCGTCCACGTCTGCCGGTTCGGCAGCCAGGTCAACGGTCAGGGTCTCGCCCTTGACCAGTTCGGCGTTCGCCAGCAGGGCGGCCACGACGTTCTGCGCGGCGGATACCGTGGTGCGGATCCGGTCGCTGACATTGAGTCCGGCATCCTTGCGGGCCTGCTGGATGGCGCGGACCATGTCGCGGGCCAGGCCTTCGGCCTCAAGTTCAGGGGTCACTTCGGTGTTCAGCACCACGAAGCCGCCACCGGGCAGCACGGCCACGGCCTTGGAGCCGCCGTCACCGCCATCGGAATCCGCCACGACGGTCTCCAGGGTGTATTCCTGGGGCTCAAGGCGCAACCCGCCCGCGGTGACCACACCGTCGTCGTCCACTGACCAATCGCCGGACTTGGCGCCCTTGATGGCAACCTGGACGTTCTTGCCCAGCCGCGGGCCGGCGGCGCGGGCGTTGACTACCAGCTTCTGCTGGATGCCAAATTCCTCCGGGGACGCGTTCTCCGCGTCGAGCAGGCGGACTGCGCGCAAGTTGAGTTCATCGGCGACGACGGCGGCGAAACCCTGCAGGGCGTCCGCTCCGGGTGCCACAACCGTCAACTCCTGCAGGGGCAGCCGGACGCGCAGGTTGGCTGCCTTGCGGAGCGAGGATCCTGTCGAGCAGATCTGCTGGACCCGGTCCATGGCTTCGACGAGGGAGGGGTTTGCGGGGAAGAGGCCCGCGTCCGGCCAGTCGGCCAGGTGCACGGACCGGCCGCCGGTCAGGCCGCGCCAGATTTCCTCGGACACCAGCGGCAGCAGTGGCGCGGCGGCACGGGTGACGGTCTCGAGGGCCGTGTACAGGGCGTCGAAGGCGTCCTTGTCCTCATCAAAGAACCGCTGCCGGCTGCGGCGGACGTACCAGTTGGTGAGCATGTCCAGGTAGCTGCGCAGCGAGTCGCAGGCACCGGAGATGTCATAAGAGTCCAGCTGGGCCGTCATGTTCCGGACCAGGTCGCCGGTGTTGGCCAGCAGGTACTGGTCCAGGGTGTCCGCGTAGCCGTCGTAGCGCAGCGTGGCGTCGTAACCCCGGCCGCCGTCTGCGGCGTTGGTGTAGAGCGTGAAGAAGCTGTACACGTTCCAGAGCGGCAGGATGACCTGGCGGACGCCGTCGCGGATGCCTTGCTCGGTGACGATCAGGTTGCCGCCGCGGAGGATGGGGCTGGACATCAGGAACCAGCGCATGGCGTCGGAGCCGTCGCGGTCCAGCACTTCGGAGACATCCGGGTAATTGCGCAGGCTCTTGGACATCTTCTGCCCGTCGGAGCCCAGCACGATGCCGTGGCTGATGACGTTCCGGAACGCCGGGCGGTCGAACAGCGCCGTGGAGAGGATGTGCAGCATGTAGAACCAGCCGCGGGTCTGTCCGATGTACTCCACGATGAAGTCTGCCGGGTTGTGCGTGTTGAACCAGGCTTCGTTCTCGAACGGGTAGTGGACCTGGCCGTAGGGCATGGAGCCGGAGTCGAACCAGACGTCCAGGACGTCCTCGACCCGGCGCATCACGGACTGGCCCTCTTCCGGGGTGCGGGGATCGTCCGGATTGGGCCGGGTGAGCTCGTCGATGAACGGGCGGTGGAGGTCCACCTGGCCGTCCTTGTTCAGGGGCAGGCGGCCGAAGTCCGCTTCGAGTTCGGCGAGGGAACCGTAGACGTCGGTGCGCGGGTAGTCGGGATCCGTGGACTGCCACACCGGGATGGGGCTGCCCCAGTAGCGGTTGCGGCTGATGGACCAGTCACGGGCGTTGTCCAGCCACTTGCCGAACTGGCCGTCCTTGACGTTGCCGGGGATCCAGTTGATCTCCTGGTTCAGTTCGGACATCCGGTCCTTGAACTTGGTGACCTCGACGTACCAGGAGGACACGGCCCGGTAGATCAGCGGGTTACGGCAGCGCCAGCAGTGCGGGTAGCTGTGCTCGTAGCTCGCCTGGCGGACCAGCCGGCCCTGGGCGCGGAGCACCTGGGTGATGGGCTTGTTGGCCTCGAAGACCTGCAGTCCGGCAATGTCGTGGAGGTCGCCGTGCTTGAACAGGGGCAGGAACTTTGCGCCCTCGTCAACGGAGAGCACCACCGGGATGCCGGCTTCCTCGCAGACCTTCTGGTCGTCCTCGCCGTAGGCCGGAGCCTGGTGCACGATGCCGGTACCGTCCGTGGTGGTGACGTAGTCGGCCACCAGGAAGCGCCAGGCGTTCTCCATGCCGTACTTTTCGTTGTCGGCGAAGTCGTCCCAGAGCCGCCGGTACTCCAGGCCTTCCAGTTCGGCACCGGTGTGGGTGGAAACGACCGCCGCTTCGGCGTCCTCGAAGCTGCCGTATCCGAGGTCCTTGGCGTAGTTGCCCAGCAGGTCTGCCGCCAGCAGGAAGCTGCCCGTCACCGGGGCCTCGGCCGAGGCAGCCTTGACGCCGTTGGGTCCGGCGGGGAGCACCGCGTAGGTGATGGCGGGGCCGACGGCGAGCGCGGCGTTGGTGGGCAGCGTCCAGGGCGTGGTGGTCCAGGCGAGGGCCTGGACGCCGTCGAGCTGCTTGGACAGCGCGGAGTCGCCGGCCAGGATGGGGAACGTGACGGTGACCGTCTGGTCCTGGCGGTTCTTGTAGACGTCGTCGTCCATGCGCAGCTCGTGGTTGGACAGTGGGGTCTCGTCCTTCCAGCAGTACGGCAGGACGCGGTAGCCGTTGTAGGTCAGGCCCTTGTCGTGCAGCTGCTTGAAGGCCCAGAGCACCGACTCCATGTACTCGACGTTCAGGGTCTTGTAGTCGTTGTCGAAGTCCACCCAGCGTGCCTGGCGGGTGACGTAGCTGCGCCATTCGTCGGCGTACTTCATGACGGATGCCCGGCAGGCGTCGTTGAACTTGTCGATGCCCATGGCTTCGATCTGGGTCTTGTCCGTCATGCCCAGCTGCTTCATGGCTTCGAGCTCGGCGGGCAGTCCGTGCGTGTCCCAGCCGAAGCGGCGCTCGACGCGGCGCCCGCGCTGGGTCTGGTAGCGGCCCACGAGGTCCTTGGCGTAACCGGTGAGGAGGTGGCCGTAGTGCGGCAGGCCGTTGGCGAACGGCGGGCCGTCGTAGAACACGAATTCATTGCTGCCCGGCTCGCCGCCGGGGGTATCCGCGCTGCGCTGGTCGATGCTGGCCTGGAACGTTCCGTCCTGGTCCCAGTACTTCAGGATGCGCTCTTCGATCTCCGGAAACTTCACGGAGGCGGAAACGCCGGCATTGCCGCTGGCTGGGGTGCTGGAGGCTGAGGCCTTGGGGTAAAACGTCATGTTCGACATCCTGGGTTGGGCGCGGTGAACTTCCGGCGCGGGCCGGCTGTTCCGTTCAGGATGCGAGGACGGCGTCCGTGCCGTCCTGGGACTGCACGCTCACCGCGGTACCACCTCACTTACCGGCACTGCGTGTCCCTCGCGGAACGGGCGCCGCACCGGCCTCTCGTTGACTGCTGTGACGGGCTTACCCGTCCGGTTCTACTGGCGCGGCCGCCGTTGACGGGCGGCAGCGTGTTCTTCCGGAAGCTCACCGGTGATTGCCGGGTCATAGCCACTGGCCAGTCTACTATTTCCGCCGCGTCCAGTGCCATTCCGAAGGCCGGGGTGGCGGCACGGTGCCATCGGCTGCATCCGGTTGCCGCTGGTGGGTGATTTGGCCGGCATCGCAGGATCGGCCAGCCCACCTCCATGTCCAACACGATCACACCCGGGGCATGGGGTGCCTAGACTCGCCCCATGACAGCATCGAAAGGTTCTTCCCCCGGCGCGCGGGCGGCTGCGGTGTGCAGGTGGCTGTTTCTTCCCGCGGTCCTGCCTGTGGCGGCGGGAACAGCCCTCCGTGCAATACCAGCCGATTGGCCGGTGCTTGGGGTGCAACTGGTGGCCTTCACTCCGTGGCTCGCAGTCCCGGGCGCCGCAGCACTTGCCTTGGCTTTCGCGGGGCGGCGCCGCTGGCAGCAGGCTGTGGCAGCCATCCTGCTGGGGGTCCAGGTTTTGTGGCTTGTTCCACTGGACATCAGGGAGCCTGCGGTCGAGGCCGCAGCGCCGGTCACGCTGGTAGCCATGACCATTAACGCAGAACTGGGCGGTGCGGACGCACCCAGCATCGTGGGGATGGTCCGTGACCGGCGCGTGGACCTGTTGGCCGTGGAGGAGTACACGCCCGCGCTGGCACGGAGGCTGACGGCGGCCGGCTTGGACCAGCTGCTCCCCCACCGCGTTGCCCACGCCAGGGAGGGCGCAGGCGGCGCCGCCATCTATTCCACCTACAAGCTCAAAGAGTCCGGAGTGCTGCCCGGCACCCAATTCACCATGCCCGTGGCCAGCCTCGAACTGGCCGATGACAGCGGGACGGCCCTGCGGGTGGTGGCCGTTCACACCTTGGCGCCCGTAGGCGCGGCCGTCAGGCAATGGCGCAGCGACCTCTCGGCCGTGGGGAGGGTGGACACCGGCTCCGGACCGCTGCTGCTGGCCGGCGACTTCAACGCCACCTGCGACCATCACGAATTCCGGTCGCTGCTGGCAGGAACCGGCCGGACCCGAAGCCTCGTGGACGTGGCCGCCTCGCTGGGAACGAGGCTCGTGCCCACCTGGCCGATGCGCGACTACCGGCTGCCCGGGATCACGTTGGACCATGTGGTGACCAGCCCGGACATCAGGGCCACGAACTATTCAGTCCAGCCGGTTCCGGGCACCGACCATGCGGCGGTGGTTGCCACCCTGCACGTCGGGGGCTCCTAGCCCTTCCTGATCAATTTGTGTGTCGCGGCCTGCGCCACAGGCCGGACAACGATTTGGTCCAGGTTGACATGGTGCGGGGCGGAGACGGCGTATCGGACCACGTCCGCGACGTCCGCCGCGGTCAGCGGCTTTTCCACCCCCTGGTAGACCTTCCCGGCGGCCTGCGCATCGCCCAGCCGATTAAGCGCGAATTCCTCGGTCTGCACCAGGCCCGGCGCCACCTCAATGACGCGCAGGTTGTGCTCCGCTTCCTCCAGGCGGAGGGCATTGGTCATGGCGTGCTGGCCGAACTTGGCCGCGTTGTAGCCGCCGCCGCCCTCATAGGCGTCCAGTCCCGCCGTCGACGTCAGGTTGAGCACGGTGCCCCGGCCGGTGGCGCGGAGCATCGGCAGGAAAGCGCGGGTCAGCTTCATGGTTCCCAGGACGTTGACCCGGAACATCCACTCCCAGTCCTCCGTGCTGGCATCTCCTACCCTGTCGGCGCCGCGGGCGCCGCCGGCGATGTTGATGAGCGTATCGATGCCGCCCGCATCGGTGACCCGGGCAAGAAGCCGGGACACGTCGTCGTCCTCTGCGATATCGGCCGGGATGGCCATGGCGCCTGTCTCACCCGCCAGGGTGGCGAGGCGGTCTGCCCGGCGCGCGACGGCGAAGACTGTCCAGCCTTCTGCGCGCAGGGCACGGACGGATGCTTCCCCGATTCCGCTGCTCGCTCCGGTCACCAATGCTGCCTTTTTCTGCAAGTCCTCAGTCATGGCACCACCCTAACGGGACCGGGCGGCCCGGCGTTGGTTGGGTGGGATTGAAGCGGGCATGAAAGAATTGCCCAATGGCTGAAGACACGCAGGGTACAGACACGCCCACCACCGCCCCCATCAACGTTCCGGACAAGCCGGCCCTCGAAGGCCTGGAAGCCACGCTCACCCAGCGCTGGCTGTCCGAAGGAACCTACAAGTTCAACCCCGACACCACCCGGGAGCAGGTCTACTCGATCGATACTCCCCCGCCCACCGCGTCGGGTTCCCTGCATGTGGGGCACATGTTCTCCTTCACCCAGACGGACGTCCAGGCGCGCTACATGCGCATGACGGGCAAGAACGTCTTCTACCCCATGGGCTGGGACGATAACGGCCTGCCCACCGAGCGGCGCGTGCAGAACTACTACGGCGTGCGGTGCGACCCCGCTGTTCCGTACAACGCCGACTACCGGCCACCGGCCCAGCCAGCCAAGAACCAGCGCGATTTCGACGTCGTGTCCCGGCAGAACTTCATCGAACTCTGCGAGGAACTGGCTGTTGAGGACGAGAAGGTCTTCGAGAACCTGTTCCAGACCCTGGGCCTGTCCGTCGACTGGGACCTGACGTACCGCACCATCGATGACACCTCCCGTGCCGTGTCACAGCGCGCTTTCCTGGCCAACCTGGCCGCCGGCGACGCCTACATGGCCGAGGCCCCGACCCTGTGGGACGTGACGTTCCGCACGGCGGTGGCGCAGGCAGAGCTGGAGGACCGCGAGGTTCCCGGCGCGTACTACCGCTACCCCTTTTTCACCGAAGACGGCGAAAAGATCTTCATCGAGACCACACGTCCGGAATTGCTGGCCGCGTGCGCCGCGCTGGTGGCAAACCCCGACGACGAGCGGTACCAGCCGCTGTTCGGCAAGACCGTGACGTCGCCGCTGTTCGGCGTCGAACTGGAGGTCAAGGCCCACCCGCTGGCAAAGGCGGACAAGGGCTCGGGTATCGCCATGGTCTGTACCTTCGGCGACCTTACCGACGTCACCTGGTGGCGCGAACTGCAGTTGCCCACGCGCGCCATCATGGGCCGTGACGGCCGCATCATCGGCGAAACCCCCGAGTGGATCACCAGCGAGTCCGGCAAGGAGGCGTACGCGGCCATTGCCGGCAAGACGGCGTTCTCCGCGAAGGAGGCCGTGGTGGAACTGCTCAAGGAAGCCGGCCTGCTGGACGGTGAGCCGAAGAAGATCACCCACCCGGTGAACTTCTTCGAGAAGGGCGACAGGCCGCTCGAGGTTGTGACCTCACGCCAGTGGTACATCCGCAACGGCGGCCGCGACGAGGACCGCCGCGAACGCCTGATCGGCCGCGGCAAGGAGATCGACTTCCACCCCTCGTTCATGCGGTCCCGCTACGAGAACTGGATCGCCGGGTTGAACGGCGACTGGCTGGTCTCCCGGCAGCGGTTCTTCGGCGTGCCCATTCCGGTTTGGTACCCGCTGGACGGGCAGGGCAACCCGGATTACGACCACCCCATCCTCCCCTCGGACGACATGCTCCCCGTGGATCCGGCAGCGGACGCCGCGCCCGGCTTCGACGAGACGCAGCGCGACCAGGCAAACGGCTTTACCGGAGATGCCGACGTCCTGGACACCTGGGCCACGTCATCCCTGACCCCGCAGATCGTGGGCGGCTGGAGCCGCAACGAGGACCTCTTCGCGAAGGTGTACCCGTTCGACCTCCGCCCCCAGGGCCATGACATCATCCGCACCTGGCTGTTTTCCTCTGTGGTCCGCGCCGACGCCCTCCAGGAGAGTGCGCCCTGGAAGCACGCGGCCATCTCCGGCTGGATCCTGGACCCGGACCGCAAGAAGATGTCCAAGTCCAAGGGCAACGTCGTTGTCCCCACGGATGTGCTGAATGAGTACGGCTCGGATGCGGTCCGTTACTGGGCCGCCTCTGCGCGCCTCGGGGCCGATACCGCCTATGAGATTGCGCAGATGAAGATCGGCCGGCGCCTGGCCATCAAACTGCTCAACGCCTCCAAGTTCGTGCTGAACCTGGGCGCCACCGAAAACTCTGTCCTCTCTGACGATCTTTCGGTGTTGACCAACCCCTTGGACCGCGCACTGCTGGCGCAACTTGCCGACGTCGTTGCCCAGTCCACCAAGGCGTTTGAGAACTACGACTATGCCCGGGCCCTGCAACTCACGGAATCGTTCTTCTGGCAGTTCACGGACGATTACGTGGAACTGATCAAGGACCGCGCCTACGGTGCCGCCGGCGAATCAGAGCAGGCGTCGGTGCTGGCCGCTTTGGCAACCACCCTGGACGCCCTGCTGCGGCTCTTTGCCCCCTTCCTCCCGTTCGCCACGGAGGAAGTCTGGAGTTGGTGGCGCAGCGGCTCAGTCCACCGCGCAGCATGGCCGTCGGCGCTGGAGATTCCCGGCGGTGACACCACCATGCTGGCCACGGTGGGGATTGCCCTCAGCGGAGTCCGCAAGGCCAAATCCGAGGCGAAGGTCAAGCAGCGGACCGAGGTGCTGTCTGCCACGATCACCGCAACTGAGGCCCTGACGGCACAGCTGCGGGCCGGGCTGGCGGATTTGAAGGCGGCATCAAACGCCCGCGAAATTACCCTGGTGGTGGGTGACGGGGATCTTGCGGTCACCGACGTTGCCCTCGCCGCGAGCGACGAGCCCGCCAAGGCCTGACACCCGGTCCCGTCAGGCCGCCCTGGTTCCAGGGCAAAGGGGAAGCCCCATCAGCGTTTTGCCGTTGGTGGGGCTTCGACTTTTCGGCCATCTGGTGACGTTTGTCCGATGGTCTGGCAGGATCCGCTGAGTTTCCAGGTCTTACTGCTCCGTCACTGGCAGCTTGCATTCGACTTTGCCGATGGCTGCGTCGAAATTGCATATCACTGAATCTTTGGTTCCTGCGTCCCGCTTCTTTCGAAGTGGGTAAGAACCATTGTTCTCCCGTGCCGGGCCACGTGCAAGGGCCCCGGGGGAACTACTGTCATGTAGTTCCCCCGGGGCCCTTGGCCTGCAATCGAACCGGGTTCTAGTCGAACTCGGGGCTCTCAGTGCGGCTGCGCTTCAGCTCGAAGAAGTGAGGATAGCCGGCGATCGCGGTGGTCGCATCCCACAGCTGCCCGGCAACCTCGCCGCGCGGAATGCGGGTCAGGACGGGGCCGAAATAGGCTGTTCCGTTGAAGGCCACCACCGGCGTCCCAACGTCCTGGCCCACCAGGGAGATACCTTCCTCGTGGCTGGCCCGGAGCTCAGCGTCAAAAGCGTCAGTGGCCGCGGCCTCGGCGAGGGACTCTGGGAGGCCGCATTCGGCGAGGGCCTTGGCAATGACCTCCGACCGGTCCTTCTCCCCACGCTCGTGGATCAGGGTTCCCATGGCGTCGTACAGCGGCTTGATGACCTGCGGGCCGTGCCCTTCGCGGGCCGCGATGATCACGCGGACCATACCCCAGGCGTTGTCCATGGATTCCCGGTAGGCCGGCTCAAGATCGCGGCCCTCGTTCAGGACGGCCAGGCTCATGACGTGCCATTCGGTCTCGATGTCACGGACGGCCTCCACCTCGCCAATCCAGCGGGACGTAATCCACGCGAACGGGCACAGGGGGTCGAACCAGAAATCGGCTTTGTTCTTGGCGGGTGCAGTCACGAAAATCCTCTCGGTCAGGCAGACTTGCGGCGCTTGGCCGCGTGCGGAATCAGGGTGGGTTCGGCGCCCCGCAGCACCACATCCTCGGTGATGACCACGCTGGCAACGTCCTCGCGGCTTGGCAGATCGAACATCACCGGAAGCAGGACTTCCTCCAGGATGGCGCGAAGGCCGCGGGCACCGGTGCCGCGCTCAAGGGCCTGCTCCGCGATGGCGTCCAGGGCGGTGTCGTCGAACACCAGTTCCACGCCATCAATCTGGAACATCTTCTGGTACTGCTTTACCAAGGCATTCTTTGGCGTGGACAGGATCTGGATCAAGGCGTCACGATCCAGGTTGGAGACGGTGGTGATGACAGGAAGCCTGCCGATGAATTCGGGGATCAGGCCAAACTTCAACAGGTCCTCCGGCATGACTTCGCCGTATGAGTCGACCTTCTTGCTGGCCTCGTTGAGCGGGGCGCCGAACCCGATGCCCTTGCGCCCGGAGCGCGAGCCGATGATCTCTTCCAACCCGGCGAAGGCACCGGCCACGATGAACAGGACGTTCGTGGTGTCGATCTGGATAAATTCCTGGTGCGGATGCTTCCGGCCGCCCTGCGGCGGGACCGACGCCACCGTGCCTTCCAGGATCTTCAGGAGTGCCTGCTGGACGCCCTCGCCGGACACGTCCCGGGTGATGGAAGGGTTTTCGCTCTTCCGCGAGATCTTGTCGATCTCATCGATGTAGATGATGCCCTGCTCGGCCTTCTTGACGTCGTAGTCCGCAGCCTGGATGAGCTTAAGCAGGATGTTCTCGACGTCCTCGCCGACGTAACCCGCCTCCGTCAAAGCGGTGGCATCTGCCACGGCGAACGGAACATTCAGGCGCCTGGCCAGGGTTTGGGCAAGGTAGGTCTTGCCGCAGCCGGTGGGACCGATGAGGAGGATGTTGGATTTGGCGATCTCGACGTCGTCATGGTGCCCGGCGTCGCCGAGGCTCCCGGACTTGGGCGCGTGCCCGGCCTGGATGCGCTTGTAGTGGTTGTAGACCGCGACGGCGAGGGAACGCTTGGCGGGCTCCTGGCCTATGACGTATTCCTGCAGGAAGTCGAAGATCTCCCGCGGTTTTGGAAGTTCGAAGCTGCCCAGGTCCGCGACTTCGGCGAGTTCCTCTTCAATGATTTCGTTGCACAACTCGATGCATTCATCGCAGATGTAGACACCGGGCCCGGCAATGAGCTTGCGGACCTGCTTTTGGCTCTTTCCGCAGAAAGAGCACTTCAGCAGATCAGTGCTCTCGCCAATCCGAGCCATATGTGAACCCCTTAGTATCCTGCTGCCAGGCAGCCCTGCGCCGTTGCTGAAAAATCTCTTCCGGCCAGCGGGGACCGGTTTGTGACATCTTCCACTCTAGGTCACATTCGACGCCAAGGGTGGAATGAAAAGGCCGGTGCGGCCAAATGAACTTGGCCGCACCGGCTAATGGCACTGCTACCGCGTGATCGCCTGCGGTTTGATCTTGCGGGAATCGAGCACCTGGTCGATCAGGCCGTAGGCCTGCGCTTCAGCGGCCGTCAGGATCTTGTCGCGCTCAATGTCGTTGTTGACCTGCTCCGACGTGCGTCCGGAGTGGTGGGCCAAGGTGTCCTCCAGCCAGGAGCGCATCCGCATGACCTCTGCCGCCTGGATCTCAAGGTCGGAGGCCTGGCCGCCCTGGCCGCCGGAGAGCGCCGGCTGGTGGATCAGGACGCGGGCATTGGGCAGTGCCAGCCGCTTGCCGGGGGTACCGGCGGCCAGCAGAACGGCCGCCGCACTGGCGGCCTGGCCCAGGCAGACCGTCTGGATCTCGGGACGGATGTACTGCATGGTGTCGTAGATGGCAGTCATGGCCGTGAACGAGCCACCCGGAGAGTTGATGTACAAGGTGATGTCACGGTCCGGATCGGTGGACTCCAGCACCAGCAGCTGCGCCATGATGTCGTCGGCAGATGCGTCGTCCACCTGCACGCCGAGGAAGATGATGCGGTCCTCAAAGAGCTTCGTGTAGGGGTCCTGGCGCTTGAAGCCGTAGGGCGTGCGTTCCTCGAACTGCGGCAGGACGTAGCGGCTGGACGGAAGATTCCCGGCGGACCACCCAAAGTTGTAGTTCATTGTGTTTACTCCTGATCGAAGGGGTTCTGGATGCCGGTTAGTT
The DNA here is from genome assembly GCF_000374865.1 of Arthrobacter sp. 135MFCol5.1. Lineage (GTDB taxonomy): Bacteria > Actinomycetota > Actinomycetes > Actinomycetales > Micrococcaceae > Arthrobacter. Next base: position 451,224 of record NZ_KB895454.1, read on the forward strand.
CTGCGAGGCTGATTCGCCGGAGGATCCGTTGGACGTTCCGCCGCCGCCGGAAACCGACCCGGCGTGCGCGGCGATCTTGTCGAAGAAACCGTATTCAAGGGCTTCGGTGGCGGTGAACCACTTGTCGCGGTCGTTGTCCTTGAGGATGGTCTCCACGGTCTGGCCCGTCTGCTCGGCAGTCAGTTCGGCCATGACCTTCTTCATGTGCAGGATGAGCTCGGCCTGGATCTTGATGTCCGAGGCGGTGCCGCCGATGCCGCCGGAGGGCTGGTGCATCAGCACGCGTGCGTTCGGCGTGGCGTAGCGCTTGCCCTTGGTGCCGGAGGACAGCAGGAACTGGCCCATGGAGGCTGCCAGGCCGGTGGCCACGGTGACGACGTCGTTGGGAATGAACTGCATGGTGTCGTAGATGGCCATGCCTGCCGTCACGGATCCGCCGGGCGAGTTGATGTAGAGGTAGATGTCCTTTTCGGGATTCTCCGCGGACAAGAGCAGCAGCTGCGAGCAGATTGCGTTGGCGTTATCGTCACGCACCTCCGAGCCCAGCCAGATGATCCGCTCCTTGAGGAGGCGGTTGTAAATGTAGTTGTCCTGGGCTGCAGGATCGACGGTCGCCATCCGGGGGGCCTCTGAGTGCTGTGACATGTTTATTTACCTCTCACTGGTGACGGTGACATCACTGAAAATCACTACTTGGACACTAACCGGTTTCCCGGATGATTTGTTCGCGCACTGACTGCTGTTCGCTGACGGCGCACGATCGGCGGACAGCGCCCCGCTCCGGTTTGCCGCCCAACGCGAACGGCCCCCGGATCGGAAGGATCCAGGGGCCGTTCGCTGCGGCTGGGAAGGACTATGCCTTGGCCTCGGCAGTGGTTTCCGCTGCCTCGGCAGTTTCGGTTTCCGCCGCGTCGGTGGCGTCAGCTTCAGTGGCTTCCGCAGCAGGAACTTCCTCGCCGCCGGGGCGGACGAAGTCGCTCAGGTCGACTGCGTTGCCCTCAGTGTCGGTCACCGTGGCCTGGCCCAGGACGACGGCCAGTGCCTTGCGGCGGCGGACCTCGGAAACCATCATGGGGACCTGGCCGCTCTGATCGATGATCTGGGCGAACTGGTTGGGGTCCATGCCGTACTGGCTGGCGGTGGTGACGATGTAGTCGATCAGCTCGTTCTGGCTGACGTTGACTTCTTCCTTCTCCGCGATGGCGTCGAGGATGATTTCGTTCTGGAAGGCGCGGGCCGTGTTGGCGCGGACCTCTTCGCGGTGCTCTTCGGTGTCGTGTTCGCCGTCTCCGTGGCCGTTGCCCTCCTGGAAGTGGGCTTCAAGCTGCTCTTCGACCACCGAGTCGGGAACGGGGACCTCAACCAGCTCGACGAGCTTGTCGAGGACCTTGTCGCGGGCTTCGACGCCTTGCTCGACGATCTTGGAGTCGGCAGCCTGCTTGGCGAGGTCCTCGCGGAGCTCGGCAAGGGTGTCGAATTCGGAGGCCAGCTGGGCGAAATCATCGTTCGCTTCGGGCAGTTCACGCTCCTTGACGGCCTTCACAACGACCTTGACCTGGGCGGCTTCGCCGGCGTGGTCGCCACCCACGAGGGTGGTGTCGAAAATGGCGTCCTCATCCGCGCTGAGCCCGGTTACGGCCTCGTCCATGCCCTCGAGCATGGTGCCGGCACCCACCTGGTAGGACAGGCCGGCAGCGGAGTCAACCTCTTCGCCGTCGATCGTGGCGGTGATGTCGATGGTCAGGAAGTCGCCGTCGGCGGCCGGACGGTCAACGGACTTGAGCGTGCCAAAGCGGCCGCGCAGCTCGTCGAGGGCCTTGTCCACGTCGGCCTCGGAGGATTCCGCGGCGGCGACCTGGACCTCGATGCCGGAGTAATCCGGGAGTTCGATTTCGGGGCGGACGTCAACCTCGGCGGCGAACTTCAGGCCGCCGTCGGTTGCGGAAGGATCGGGCACCTCGGTGATCTCCACCTCGGGACGGCTCAGGGGGCGGATGCCGGATTCCTGCACGGCAGCCTGGTACCAGCCGTTGAGGCCATCGTTGATGGCGGTCTCCAGGACGTAGCCGCGGCCGACGCGCTGGTCGATGAGCTTGGCGGGAACCTTGCCCTTGCGGAACCCGGGGACCTGGATCTGCGAGGCAACGGTCTTGTAGGCCGAGTCGATGCTGGGCTTCAGTTCCTCAAAGGGGACCTCAACATTGAGCTTGACCCGCGTGGGGGTGAGGTTCTCGACAGCGCTCTTCACGGTCTAAGTACTCCTGGGTTGTGGGATGGGTTTCTGCAAAACGCGTTGGATGTCCAGGCCTGCTGGTCCTGGCCGCAGAGTCGGGGTGACAGGATTTGAACCTGCGACTTCCTGCTCCCAAAGCAGGCGCTCTAGCCAAGCTGAGCTACACCCCGTAAGTGCACAGGCAAGTCTACGGTGATACGCGTCGCGAATGCACATTTGACACGTAGGCCATGGATTAGGTTTAGTTGTATCCGGCTTCAACAGCCAGCCCGGAGTTTCCGCGAAAAGCGGATCTTCCTTCGGGGACGTAGCTTAATGGTAAAGCCTCAGTCTTCCAAACTGATTACGCGGGTTCGATTCCCGTCGTCCCCTCCATAAACACAAGAAGGCCCCTCCATGGAGGGGCCTTCTTCGTTTTTCCTACTCGGCCGGCCGCTGGCAGGAGGGGCACCAGTAGAGGTTTCGCCCCACGAGGTCGGTGACGAGCACGGTGGTCCGGCACACCCTGCAGGGCAGGCCCTGCCGCTTGTAGACGAAGTGGACGTCCTCGCGGGCGGGGAAGTGCGCGCCCTTGGGCGGCACGGGATTCCCGGCCGCAGCGGCCTTGGCCGCCGTGGTGCCGTTGAGGGTCCAGTACTTTGGCGGCGTGGTGATGATCCGCCCGTCGGCGACGCCGTCGGCCATGACGGCGACGACGTCACGCCACAGCTTCCGGGCATCGCCGTCCGCGACGGCGCCGCCGGGAAGCCACGGATCCAGCCGGCGCCGGAACAGAACTTCGGCGCGGTAGACGTTGCCTACCCCGGCAATGATCTTCTGGTCCATCAGCAGCGCAGCCAGCGGCGTCTTCCGGGCCCGAAGGTTCGCCGCGAACCGGCCCGCGTCGCCCCGCAGGTTCCGCAGCGGATCCGGTCCGAGCCGGGCCAGGACGGCGTCCGCCTCCGCGGCGGTGATGGTTTCGCAGGTGGTTGCCCCGCGCAGATCCGCCCAGCCATGGCTCCCGGCCAGCCGGACCCGGACGGCCCCCACCGGTGGCGGCGGACCCTCGTACGCTTCGCCGCCGTCGTCATCCCCGCCGGAAAAGGCTTCCCGCTCCCCCACCCGGCGGGGCGCGCCAATACTGGAGGCGCCGGCGAAAGTACTGTCGCCGCCGAAGCTCCAGGCGCCGTACAGGCCGAGGTGGACGTGCAGTACCAACGCGTTGTCAAAGCGGAGGAACAGGTGCTTGCCGTGTGCCTCGGCGGCGACGAGGGCGTGCCCGTCAAGCAGGGCCGCTCCCCCGGCAAACCTGCCCTGCGGGCTGGAAACAGCCAGGGTCTCGCCAAGGAAGACGTCTCCGAACTGCCGGGCGAGCCTGCGGACCGAATGTCCCTCAGGCACTACTCGATGACCTCGCCCGTGGCCTCATAGGCTGCGATCTTGCCAATCCGGCGGACATGGCGCTCATCGTTGCTGAACGGCTCGGCAAGGAAGGCCTCAATCAGTTCGGTGGCTTCTTCCACCGAGTGCTGGCGGCCGCCCACCGCCACCACGTTCGCGTCGTTGTGCTCGCGGGCGAGGGTGGCGGTGGAAAGGTTCCACGCCAAGGCGGCACGTACGCCCTTGACCTTGTTCGCGGCAATCTGCTCACCGTTTCCGGAACCGCCCAGCACGATGCCCAAGGCGTGCACGCCTGCCTGCTGGTCGGCGACCACGGCGAGGGCGGCGTTAATGCAGAAGGAGGGGTAGTCGTCCTGGGCGTCGTAGACCTTGGGCCCGTGGTCCACCACCTCGTACCCCTTGCCCGTCAGGTGGGACACCAGGTGGGCGCTGAGCTCCATCCCGGCGTGGTCGGTAGCGATGTGGACCCGCGGGAAGGCAGGGGAAGTTGTCACGAGCAAGATCCGTTCGGTTCGGTGGGCTGGCGGCCGGCCGGGTGGGGGCCGGAACAACACGGATAAGGATACTAGGACTGTTCCGGGGTCAGGACCCGGGCTGCCCAACCGCCGGCGGTCCGCCCCCGCGCCGTGCCCTGGCCGCGACCCTGGTCAGGACATCGGCCAGCCGTGCCGCAGAGTCCTGGGTGCCGCCGCTTACGGCCAGGCGCTGGCCGTCCGTCTTGCGCACGACGACGGCGGGCCCGCTGCTGACCAGCATCGCCGCGGTGCCGCGGTGGTGCCGGTAGCCCCACCCGCCGTAGTCAGCGGCCCTCACCTCGGCTGCGCTGGCGGCCGAAATGGCGCCGGCGGGGACATCCATGACAGGTACCACTCCGGCAAGCAGGACTTTCAGGCCGCCGCGGTCAGCTTTGACGCGGGCGAACAGGAACGCCGTGCTGACGGCGGCCAGGAGGACCAGCAGGATCCCGAGCCACGGCAGCACGACGGCGAGCAGCGCTGCCGGGAACAGCGTGGCGATGCCGATCATGACGAAGACCGAGCTCCGGGCGTGCACCCACAACCGGATGGTGTCCAAGGCGAGATCCGGGTCCGTTTCCCTGGCGATGGCGGTTTGCAGGGCACGGTCGTCGTCCGGGGACCACTGCCGGTCAGCCTTGTAGACCATGGCCATGGTGACGCCCAGGGAAACAGCAGCGCCGCTCCCGAGCGCCAGGACGGTCATGTCCACGCGTGACTGCCGGGCGTCAGCGAGCCCCACCTGGCCGATGAGGCCTGCCGCCAGGGCCGAGGTGATAAAGAGGCTGAGGAAGAAGCCGGTGCCCATCATGATCCGGCGCATCAGCACGGGCCTGCCCAGGGGCACCGCCTGCAGCAGGACCACCCAGCCGGCAACCACAATCGCCCCGGCCCCTGCGCCCACATAGGCGCCGAATGGGGCGAAGGCGGCACCGCCGTCGGCCGTCCAGCGCACCGCGAGCGGGTCTGGAAGGTCAGGCCGGAGCAGCCAGGCGCAGAAGGCGAAGGCGGCGGCGAGCGCGACGGGGAACCCGAGGGCAAAGCGCAGCGCCTTGGCATCCACCGAATCCAGCAGCTTTCCCATGCCTCCAACGCTACCCCCGCAACCCCGGGAGGAAATGACGCGGCCGGGGCCGCGGCGCGCTGTGACCCGGGCAAGCTGTGACCCGGGCAACTTGCCAAGGACTGCAAGGATGAAAGAATGCAGCACAGTGCCGGAACCGGGACCACCGGCCGGCAACCGAAACTTCTCTGGAGGCCCTCCTTTGCCAGGTATGAACCTGACGCGCGCCGAAGCCCGTGAGCGCGCCGAACTGATCACCGCCGAGTCCTACGATGTCAGCCTCGACCTGACCCGGGGCGGAGAGGTTTTTGGCAGCACCACCACCGTGAAGTTCACGGCCGTGCCGGGATCGTCCAGCTTCATTGATGCTGTGACCCGGACCGTGCACCGCGTGACGCTGAACGGCCGCGCCCTCGATCCCGCAACCGTGTCCGACGGCGTGCGGATCCAACTGCCCGGGCTGGAGGAGCACAACGAGCTGACCGTCGTGGCTGACATGCCCTACATGAATACCGGCGAAGGCCTGCACCGGTTCGTGGATCCGGTGGACAACGAGGTCTATCTCTATACCCAGTTCGAGGTTCCGGATTCACGCCGCATGTTCACCGTCTTCGAACAGCCCGACCTGAAGGCAACCTTCGCGTTTACGGTCACGGCGCCCTCGCACTGGGATGTGGTGTCCAATTCCCCCACCCCGGAGCCGGTGCAGGCCCCGCCCGCGGAGGACGGCGGAGCCAGGTCCGTATGGGCATTTGCGCCCACCCCGCGCCTGTCCTCCTACGTCACCGCGCTGATCGCCGGACCGTACCAGTCCGTCCGCAGCGAGGTGGCCAGCTCGGACGGACGCGTCATCCCGTTGGGCGTGTTCGCGCGGAAGTCGCTCATGCAGTACCTGGACGCGGACAATATCTTCGAACTGACCCGGCAGGGCTTCGGGTTCTTCGAAGCCCAGTTCGGCTGCCCCTACCCGTTCGAGAAGTACGACCAGCTGTTCGTGCCGGAATTCAATGCCGGCGCCATGGAAAACGCCGGCGCGGTCACCATCCTGGAGGGCTACGTCTTCCGCAGCAAGGTCACCGGCGCGCAGATCGAGCGGCGCGCCATTACGGTGCTCCACGAGCTGGCCCACATGTGGTTCGGGGACCTGGTGACCATGCGGTGGTGGAACGACCTCTGGCTCAACGAGTCCTTTGCGGAGTACATGTCCCACCTGGCCGCGGTGGAGGCCACGTCCTTCACCAGTGCCTGGACCACGTTCGCGTCCGTGGAGAAGTCATGGGCCTACCGCCAGGACCAGCTGCCCACCACCCACCCCATCTTCGCCGAGATCAACGACCTGCAGGATGTCGAGGTCAACTTCGACGGCATCACCTACGCCAAGGGCGCCTCGGTGCTCCGGCAGCTGGTGGCCTGGGTGGGTCCTGAACAGTTCATGGCCGGCGTCCGGGAGTACTTCGCCAAGCACTCCTGGCGCAACACCGAGCTGCGCGACCTGCTGGTGGAGCTGGAGAAGGCCAGCGGACGCGACCTTGACGGCTGGGGCCGGCAGTGGCTCGAGACGGCGGGCGTGAACACCCTCACCCCCGAGCTGGACGTGGACCAGGACGGGACGCTGAAGTCCCTGGCGATCGTGCAGTCCGCCGTTCCGGAGTGGCCCACCCTCCGGCCGCACCGCCTTGCCGTGGGGTTCTACAACCTCAACGACGCCGGAAAGCTGGAGCGGGTGCACCGCGAGGAGCTGGATGTCGACGGCGAACGCACGGAGGTGGCGGGCGTGGCCGGCCTGGCGCAGCCGGACCTGATCCTCGTCAACGACGATGACCTCGCCTACGCCAAGGTGCGGCTGGACCCGAAATCCCTGGCCACCGCCACCGCACACCTCAAGGACTTCGAGGCCAGCCTGCCCCGCACCCTCGTCTGGAACTCGGCATGGGATGCGGCCCGGGACGGCCAGGCACCGGCACGGAAGTACGTGGAGCTGATCCTGGCCAATGTGGCCGCGGAGACCGATTCGTCCGTCATCCTGGTCCAGCTCCGCCAGCTGGCCACCACCCTGAATTTCTACGTGACGGAAGAACACCGCGAAGCCACCATGGTGGCAGCCGCAGACAGGTTGTGGGAGCTGGCATCGGAAGTCCCCGGCGGCTCCGACGCGCAGCTGCAGTTCGTGAAGTCCTTTGCCCTCCTTGCCGGCAGCGCGTCCCAGCTCGACCGGGTAGCGGCCCTGCTGGACGGCTCAGCGGTCCTGGACGGGCTGGCCGTCGACCAGGACCTCCGGTGGGAGCTCGTGGCATCCTTGGTGGCCGGCGGCCGGATGGGCCAGGACGGCATCGACGCCGAGCTGGAGCGGGACAACACGTCCAGCGGGCAGAACGCCGCGGCCCTGGCAAAGGCCGCGCTTCCCACGGCGGAGGCCAAAGCGGCCGCCTGGGAGTCGATCGTGGTCAAGGGTGACCTGTCCAACGCCCTGCAGGGATCGGCCGTGGCCGGCTTCATGCGGGTCCGGGACCGGTCGCTGCTGGAGCCGTACGCGGAGAAGTATTTCGCGGCGGTGCCGGCCATCGTGGCGACCCGGACCCACGCACTCGCCCAGCAGATCGTCGTCGGCCTCTACCCGGCGCTGCTGACCACGCAGGCCACCATCGACCAGACCGACGCCTTCCTGGCGGCGCTGCCCGCGGAAAGCGCCGCGCTGCGGCGGATGATGCTGGAAAACCGCGACGGCGTGGCCCGGGCCCTGCGCGCCCGCGCAGCCGACGTGCTGCCGGACGGCAGCGCGGGGTGAGCATCGGCGAACACACCTACACGCTGACGGTCCAGTGGACCGGCAACCGGGGTGGCGGCACGTCGTCGTACCGGAGCTACTCGCGGGACCATGACGTGCTCATCCCGGGCCTGCCGGTATTGAAGGGCTCGGCGGACCCGACATTCCATGGGGACCGGGAACGGTACAACCCCGAACAGCTCCTCCTGGCGGCCCTGGCGCAGTGCCACATGCTGTCCTACCTGCACGTGGCCGTGAAGCATGGCGTGGTGGTCACTGACTATCGGGACGAGGCCTCCGGGGTAATGCGGCTCAACCGCGACGGCAGCGGCCAGTTCGAACAAGTGACGTTGCACCCCAGGGTCACCGTGGCCGACGCCGGCCAGGTTGAGCTGGCCGCCGGGCTGCACCATGAGGCGAACCAGGTGTGCTTCATTGCCCGGAGCGTGAACTTCCCGGTGGGGCACCAGCCCGTTACGGTGGCAGGCTAGGCACCGCCTTGGTGGAGCATAGCGATCAGCCGCTGCTCCATCTCGGGCGACAGGCCGGCCTTGCGGGGCCGGTCCAGCCCCCGGGCGCGTTCGTCGGCCAAGGTGTCCGCCAGGGTTTCCCGCCAGGGCCGCAGCACCATTCCCGCGGCCCTGGCGGCCTGGTTGCTCCGGGCCATGAAACCCTCGTGGCCGGGCGGGAGCCAGAGCGGCAGGGAGTCCGGGCCTGACCAGTAGTTGATCCCTTGCGCCACCAGCCACGCTTCGGCGGCAGTGGCCGGAGCACCTTGGTGGCCTGCTGTTTCCCGGCAGGCATCCACCAGGGCTCCGAACGGCACCTCTTCCCCACAGGCGTTCAAGGCACCGGTGGTGCCCTGTACGGCCGCGGCCAGGATCCAGGCGGCCAGGTCCCGGACGTCAATGGCCTGGGTAGGATGGGCGGCAATGTCCGGGACCAGTACCGGCTCCTGGTTACGGGCGAAGCGCGCGGGCCAGTAGCCGTATCGGTCGGACGGGTCGCCGGGGCCGCTGATCAGGCCGGCGCGGCACAGATGGGCGTTCCCGGCAGTCGCCTCAAGGGTGGCCGCCTCGATGGCCACTTTGGACTCTCCATAGTTCTCCGGCGCGGACGGAATCCCCGGAGCGAGCGGAGGCAGGAGGGGTGCGTCCTCCGCCGCGCCCGGGACCGAATGGTCCGCGTAGGCCGAGCAGCTGGAAACAAAGGTCCAGTGCCCCGTCCGGGCGGCCAGCGCCTTGAGTGCGCCGCGGGCAGGTCCGGGGTCCCGCGCCACCTCGATCACGGCATCCCACTCGCCCTCCACCTGGGCATATGCCGCAGCGCCGGCGGCCCGGTCCGCCTGCACCCATGCCGTGCCCCGCGGCGGTCCACCCGCGGTTCCCCGGGCCAGGCAGGTGACGGCGTGTCCCGCGGCCAACGCCTGCGCGGCAATGTGCTTGGAGAGGAAGGCCGTACCGCCCAGGATGAGGATGCGCATTGCTCCACGCTACGGCGCTAGGGTTGAAAGAGAACAGCGCAAACCCCCAAGGAGCTATTTCCCCCCATGGTCAGTATGTTGTCCATCATTCCCCCGGTCTCCAGCCAGCCCGGCGGCGTCAGCGTTCCGGGCATAGTGATCAGCGTCGGTGTCGGTGTCGGCGTCTGGCTTGTTGCCACCTTCATCATCTCGCGCATCACCAAGCGGGTGGCGTCCGGAAGCAATTTCTTCAAGAAACCCACGTTCAAGTGGGTGGCACCTGCCCTCAGGGCCCTGGACCACGAACGGCGCGTCCAGCGGGCGGAAACCATCGGGTCGCTGCTGAACAGCATCGTCGGGGTCCTGGTGGCAGTCATCACCGGCATGTATGTCCTGCAGAACCTGGACATCAACATCGCTCCCCTGCTGACCAGCGTGGGAATCCTGGGTGTGGCCATCGGCTTTGGCGCCCAGCAGCTGATCCGCGACTTCCTGGCCGGGATCTTCATCACCATCGAGGACCAGTACGGCATCGGCGATGTCATCGAAACCAGCGAGGTGGTGGGCGTCGTGGAGTCCATGGGGCTCCGGATCACGCGGGTCCGCTCCGACGACGGCGCCATCTGGTACCTGCGCAATGGCGAGATCCTGCGCGTGGGGAACCGCTCGCAGGGCCGTTACCTTCCGCTGCATGAGTCCGAGGACGGTACCACCGACCAGGCCTCTGCCCACGTGGAGACCCCAAAGACTGACCAGAAAGCCGGCGAGTAGCATGACTCTTCCCATCGAACCACGCCCCGGGGTCCCGGGCCCCCTCCAGCCACAGCGGCCCCAGCTGATGCAGAACGACCCCTTCAGCCAGCCGGCGTACACCGACAGTTTCTACGAAGCCGTGGGCGGCCACGAGACGTTCGTGAAGCTCATTGATGTTTTCTACGACGGGGTCGCCGCCGATCCGCTGCTTCGGCCGATGTACCCGGAGGAAGACCTGGCTCCGGCAAAGCGCCGGTTCCTGATGTTCCTTGAGCAGTACTGGGGCGGACCCACAACCTACGGTGAGGAGCGCGGGCATCCGCGCCTGCGGATGCGGCACATGCCCTTCAAGGTCACGCCGGAAGCAAAGGACCGGTGGCTGTTCCACATGCGCGCGGCAGTGGACGCCCTGGACCTGCCGCCGCTCTATGAGGGAACACTGTGGGAGTACATGGAGCGTGCGGCCCTGTCCATGGTGAACAGTCCGTCCGGCGCGTGATGCCCGCCCGCCAGGAGCCCGGGTTTACAGGAGGCCGCTGCCGGTGCGCGCCAGGACGTGCCCGCGCGGGCCACTGAGCCTGAACCAGCGGCCGGCACGGTAGAGTGCCTGTTCGCCGTCGGCAAGGAACCCCAGGGCAAGTGCTGCGAAAGCTGCGCCGGCCGGCAGGCCGGAGTGGTCCAGTTCGCGTCCCCACACGGCAGCCCGGGCGTTGTTGACGATCAGGGCGCCGGGTTTGTCCGGCACGATGCCCGCCACTTCGCCGATGCCCGACTCGGCGGCCTCCCGCAGGCGGGCGTCGCTGATGGCGCCCAGCGGCTCCCATCCGCCACGCGGGGCGCCTACCCCGGTCCAGGATTCGGTGACGGTGGTGGGCGGAACCGGCAGGTCGACGTCGGATGCGCCGGCGCGGGCAAGCCGGTCCAGGACGGCCGCCAGGGGCACCGTGACGTCTGTCGCTGACGGCTCCGCCAGCGCCATGGTGCGCAGGCCCAGGATGGTGGGGGTCGATTCACCAAGCAGCCGGGGCCGCAGGACGCACACGTAGGCCGCCAGGACGGAGCCGGCGGCCTGAAGCCGGATGGCGCCGTCGTCAATTGCCTTGGCGCGGGTGGCGAACGTCTTCAGGTCCGCAAGATCCCTGGGATCGGCGAAACGGAAGGACGAAGTGAGGAGATCAGACACAACAAGAACACTACCGGCTGCGGGCAGGTTGAGTGGTTCCGCGGCCGCCGTCTAGAGTCGGACCATGACTGAAGCCGAAGCCGGACTGCTGGCGCCCCCCAGCGGCGATCCCACCTCATCGCTGATCGAACTGCTGGACCTTGGTGATCTCGAAGGCGCCCGGACGGACGAGGACATCTTCCTTGGCCCCTCCCAGCGGCAGCCGCATCACAGGGTCTTCGGCGGCCAGGTGCTGGCGCAGTCGCTTGTTGCTTCCACCAGGACGGTTGATCCGGACCGGCTGGTCCATTCCATGCACGGTTACTTCCTGCGGCCCGGCGACGCCAACAAGCCCATCACGTTCGGTGTGGAGCGGTTGCGGGACGGCAGGTCGTTTTCGGCCAGGCGTGTCCATGCCTACCAGGACGGTGTGCCGATCCTGTCCATGATTGCTTCCTTCCAGGTTGAAGCCGAGGGCATTGAACACGCGGCCGCCATGCCGGCCGGGATCCCGGATCCGGAGTCGCTTCCCAGCACTGCGGACCTGCTGGGCAAGTTCGACCATCCGGTGGCGCGGCATTGGGCGTATGAGCGGCCCTTCGACATCCGGCATGTAGACCCTGCCCTGTACGTTTCGGCCAATGGTCCGCGCGAGGCGCGCAACGCCGTTTGGATGAAGACCCTCGGTCCCGTGCCGGACGACCCCAACCTGCACCGGGCGGCCCTGGCCTATGCCAGCGACTACACCCTGCTCGAGTCAATCCTCCGGAGGCACGGACTGAGCTGGATCACCCCCGGGATGAACGTTGCCAGCCTGGACCATGCCATGTGGTGGCACCGTCCCGCCCGGGTGGACGACTGGCTGCTGTACGTCCAGGAGTCGCCCAGCGCCCAGGGCGCCCGCGGCCTGGCCACCGGCAGGATCTTCAACAGGGCAGGCCAGCACGTCGCCTCCGTGGCCCAGGAGGGCATGGTGCGGGTCCCGCTCGACACGGCGGGACCACCCGAATCCGGGTCATAGGGAATCCCTGGACGACATAAGGGCGGCACCCTCTCGGGTGCCGCCCTTATGTCTTCGTGGGTAGGCCGCTTTGTCGGCCCGCGGTTTAGTCGCGGGTGAGGCGGCGGTGGGTCACCCGGTGCGGCTTGGCAGCGTCGGGTCCGAGGCGTTCGACCTTGTTCTCCTCGTAGGATTCGAAGTTGCCCTCGAACCAGTACCACTTCGAGGGGTTTTCCTCGTCACCTTCGTACGCGAGGATGTGGGTGGCCACCCGGTCGAGGAACCACCGGTCGTGGGAAACGACGACGGCGCAGCCGGGGAACTCCAGCAGGGCGTTCTCCAGGCTGCTGAGGGTTTCGACGTCGAGGTCGTTGGTGGGCTCGTCAAGGAGCAGCAGGTTGCCGCCCTGCTTCAGGGTCAGGGCAAGGTTCAAGCGGTTCCGCTCACCACCGGACAGGACGCCGGCCTTTTTCTGCTGGTCCGGGCCCTTGAAGCCGAATGCTGCAACGTAGGCGCGGGAGGGCATCTCCACGTTGCCGACCTGGATGAAGTCCAGCCCGTCGGACACGACCTCCCACAGGGTCTTGTTGGGGTCGATGCCGCCACGGCTCTGGTCCGCGTAGGAGATCTTGACCGACTCGCCGATCTTCAGGTCGCCGCCGTCGAGCGGTTCCAGGCCCACGATGGTCTTGAACAGCGTGGTCTTGCCAACACCGTTGGGGCCGATGACGCCCACGATGCCGTTCCGCGGCAGGCTGAAGGACAGCCCGTCGATGAGGGTCCGGTCCTCGAAGCCCTTCTGGAGGTTCTTTGCCTCCAGCACCACGCCGCCGAGGCGGGGTCCCGGCGGGATCTGGATTTCTTCGAAGTCAAGCTTGCGGGTGCGGTCGGCCTCCGCAGCCATTTCCTCGTACCGGGCCAGACGCGCCTTCGACTTGGTCTGGCGGCCCTTGGCGTTGGAGCGGACCCAGTCCAGTTCCTCCGCGAGGCGCTTGGCCTGCTTGGCGTCCTTCTTGCCCTGGATCTCAAGGCGGGCGCGCTTCTTCTCCAGGTAGGTGGAGTAGTTGCCTTCGTAGGGGTAGAGGTGTCCGCGGTCCACCTCGGCGATCCACTCGGCCACGTGGTCGAGGAAGTACCGGTCGTGGGTGACGGCGAGGACGGCGCCCGGGTAGCTCGAAAGGTGCTGCTCGAGCCACAGCACGCTTTCGGCGTCCAGGTGGTTGGTGGGCTCGTCGAGGAGCAGCAGGTCCGGCTTCTGCAGCAGGAGCTTGCACAGTGCCACGCGGCGGCGCTCACCACCGGAAAGGTTGGTAACGTCGGCGTCGGCCGGCGGGCAGCGGAGGGCATCCATGGCCTGCTCGAGCTGGGAGTCGAGGTCCCAGGCGTCGGCGGCATCAATGGCTTCCTGCAGTTTGCCCATCTCTTCGAGGAGGGTGTCGTAGTCGGCGTCCGGGTTGGCCATTTCCTCGGAGATCTCGTTGAAGCGCTGGATCTTGCCGTAGATCTCGCCAACGCCTTCTTGGACGTTGCCCAGGACGGTCTTTTCCTCGTTCAGCGGCGGTTCCTGAAGCAGGATGCCCACGCTGTATCCGGGGCTGAGCCTGGCCTCACCGTTGGAGGGCGTGTCCAGCCCGGCCATGATCTTGAGAATGGTGGACTTACCGGCACCGTTGGGGCCCACAACACCAATCTTGGCACCCGGGAAGAAGGACATGCTTACGTCATCAAGGATGAGCTTTTCGCCAACGGCCTTGCGGGCCTTGGTCATTGTGTAGATAAATTCCGCCATGGTCTCAAATCTAGTGGGTCGGCGGGCAGATCTCACATTTGCAGGGATCCTTCGGATCGATCAGGACCCGACGAAGCACTTCCCGCTGGCAAGGACGGGCAGGACGGTGACGGTCACGGCCCCTTCCCGGACCTGTCCGATCACGCAGTCCTTGCCTTGCAGCACCGCCGCCTCGATGGCATCCGCTTCCAGCCCGGTCGGCGTGCGGCTTTGCGAGACCTGGAGCACGCCCGGTGAAATGCCGGCTCCCGTCAGGGCGTCGCTTACCTGCCCCGTGGCGGGTTTGGGGGCACCGGCGGCCAACTTGGTCAGGGCGTCGGTGACCGTCCGCTTCACCGTCTCGGTGGCCGCGGCGTCGGAGGCCTGCGACGAAGCTCCGGAGGTGTCCGCGAGCGCCCCGCCGCTGTTTTCACCAGTGGCCGCCGAGGCCTGGGGCCGCGCGGACTGTCCCTGCGTGGCCTGGGCGACAGCTGACGGAGCCGGGTTGCCGGGCTGGGCCATGGCAGGATCGTTCGATGCAGGACCGGCAACGCACCCTGTCAAGAGTGTGGCCAGGACGGCGCACGCCAGCGCTGCACCGGCCCGGTTGTACTGCCGGTGGGAAAGGGTGTGCCGCATGGTGCCATTCTGCCATGGCCCCGTAAGCGGACGGGCGGTGGACGGCCGGGGGGTGCCGCCGCTCCGCCCGCCCGGGACCTGATGGGACGCGCTGAAGGCTGATGCGTGGTTCCTAGACTTCTGCGAGTTCCCCCGTTTCGAGGTCAAGCGAGGCCATGGCACCATCACTGTCCTCGATGACCACTGACAGATGGCCTTCATCGTCCGGGTGTTCGTCGTCCCTGTCCTCGGGCTCATCCGGGAGTTGGTCCAAGCCCGGGTGGGGGCCGGGCTCGGGGGCTGGTGGTTGTTCCACGAGCGAGAGCGCCGGCCGTGACGATGTCCGGATGAAGTTGGCCGAGCCCAGCGAAAGGTCGTGCCCCACGGTGTCGGCGTCAATGACGGTGGAGTGGTAGATGCGCCCGTCCTTCTCCCAGGTGCGGATCTTCAGTTTGCCAACCACGATGACGGGCTGTCCTTTCCGGATACTGCATCCAAGGGTTCCCGCGAGCTGGCGGTAGCCCTGGACGGTGAACCAGTTGGTGTGGCCGTCATGCCAGGTTTTGGTTTCCCGGTCGAAACGGCGGCTGGTGGAACCGACGCGGAAAGAGGCCGTGGCCACTCCCCCCGGCGTGGTGGAACTCGTGATCTCGGTGGCCACGAAGCCCCGGATGGTGATCGTTTCGCTCATCTCTTCGTCCTGTCTCAATGGTGCTGCCCTGTGCAGGCATGACCAGCATTGCGCCCGACGGCGGACGGAAGGAGGGGGAGGTTGGTGTATGTGGACAACGAGGGTGCAGGCGCCTTTGTGGAGGGACAGTGGGTGACGGATGACAGCGCCGGCAGCTCCGGCAAGGTAAACTTTTCGAGGCGCCGGCGTACAGGCCGGAACCCATTGCCTCAGTAGCTCAGGGGATAGAGCAGCGGCCTTCTAATCCGCCGGTCGGGGGTTCGATTCCCTCCTGGGGCACCCGGATACGCCCCGGTCTTCGGACCGGGGCGTTTTTTGCATTAACCCTTGCTATGCCAGCAGCTTGTGCGGCGCTTCGACGAGCGACCGGATGACACTGCCGGCAGCACCCAGGAGCGCCCCCGACTCCCCCACGGCCGATACCGAGACCTGGCCGGCCGCGTACCTGCCTGGAGCGTACTTTTGCAGGCTCTCAAGCAGCGGACTGCGGAGCCATGGTTCGAGGACGGCGAAGTGGCCGCCGAGGACGACGGAGGCAATATTGACCACCCGGGCTGTTGACGCGAGCGCTATGCCCAGGCAGCGCCCCGCACGCTCGACGGCGGCCAACGCCCCGGGCTGCCGTGCGTCCAGCGCCTGGAGGAGCTTGGCCATGGCGGCCGAACGCGAATGTTCCACGGGTCCAATCCCCGCCGCCTCGAAGATGGCATCCTGGCCGGCCACGGTTTCCAGGCAGCCCGTCCCGCCGCATGAGCATCGCGCGCCGTCGGGGTCCACCACGATGTGGCCCACTTCGCCGGCATGGCCGCCGGGGCCCGTGAAGAGTTCGGACCCAATCACCAGGCCGCCACCGACGCCCACCTCACCGGAGACAAAGAGGAAATCGGATGCCCCATCGGGCCGGTGCCGCAGCTCGGCCAAGGCCGCAGCGTTGGCTTCGTTGAAGAGGGCAACCCCCAACGGCGCTTCCGGCAGGAGGGCGCCAAGGTCAAGGTCAACGCCGGCCCAGCCCAGGTTGGGTGCCGTGAGCACCCGTGCGGCGGCAGGGTCCACCAGCCCGGGCACTGCGAGCCCGCCGCCCAGGACCTCGACGCCGTGTCCCCCGGCCGCACCCCGAACCCGGGCGGCCAAAACGGCGAGCGCCGCCAAGACGGGACCGTCCACGCTGTTGCGGTTGTCGCGTTCCTGCACTTCACGGACCAGCACTTTTCCGGCCAAGTCAACCACTGCAGCGGAGATGTAGTCCACATTGATCTCCATCCCCATCACTGCCCGGCCGGGGTTAAGTTCCAGCCCGACACCCGGCCGCCCGCGCCCCTGCGGGTTGAAGCCGATCTCGCGGATGATGCCGGCATCCAGGAGATCCAGCACCAGGCTGGACACGGATGCCTTGGTCAGGCCGGTAGCGGCTGCCAGCTGGGCACGACTGGGATGGGCCCCCCGCGGGAACTCGGCGATCCGCCCCAGCACCAAGGCCAGGTTGCTTCGCCGGACGTCACCCACGCTTCCAGGGGCCGACCCCCCGGATCCCGCCACGGCAGGTGCCGGTATCACCATCACAAAGCTCCTCCGTCAGCACGTGGGCCCGGCCGTCATGTGCCCGCCGGACCCTTGACCCCACCCTACGTCCACCCATATAGTTCAGGCAATAAACTAAAGCTTCGCATCCGGCGGAGCACTCGATTGCAAGGACGCATCATGACTCACTCCCCCACCCCCGCTGACAAGTTCACCTTTGGCCTTTGGACCGTCGGCTGGACCGGCGCCGACCCGTTCGGCGTGGCCACCCGCGCCGCGCTGGATCCCGTGGAAGCAGTCCACCGGCTTAGCGAACTGGGCGCCTATGGCATCACCTTCCACGACAACGACCTGGTCCCTTTTGACGCCACCGCCTCCGAGCGGGAGCTGATCCACAAGAACTTCCGCGCAGCCCTGGCAGAGACCGGCCTGAAGGTCCCGATGGTCACCACCAACTTGTTCAGCCACCCGGTGTTCAAGGACGGCGGCTTCACCTCGAACGACCGCTCCATCCGCCGCTTCGCCCTCTCCAAGGTCCTGCGCAACATTGACCTCGCCGCGGAACTCGGGGCCGAAACCTTCGTCATGTGGGGCGGCCGCGAAGGCAGCGAGTACGACGGATCCAAAGACCTGGCCGCCGCGCTTGACCGGATGAAGGAGGGCGTGGACACCGCAGCGGGCTACATCAAGGACAAGGGCTACAACCTGCGGATCGCACTGGAACCCAAGCCCAACGAACCCCGCGGCGATATCTTCCTGCCCACTGTCGGACACGGCCTGGCCTTCATCGCCCAACTGGAACACGGCGACATCGTGGGCCTGAACCCGGAAACCGGCCACGAGCAGATGGCCGGGCTGAATTTCACCCACGGCATCGCCCAGGCCCTCTGGGCCGGCAAACTCTTCCACATCGACCTCAACGGACAGCGCGGCATCAAGTACGACCAGGACCTTGTCTTCGGCCACGGCGACCTGACCAGCGCCTTCTTCACGGTGGACCTGCTCGAAAACGGCTTCCCGGGGGGTGGACCGAAGTACGACGGCCCGCGCCACTTCGACTACAAGCCCTCCCGCACCGACGGCTACGACGGCGTCTGGGAATCCGCGAAGGCCAACATGTCCATGTACCTGCTGCTCAAGGAGCGGGCCCTCGCCTTCCGCGCCAACCCCGAAGTCCAGGAGGCGCTCAAGGCCTCCGGCGTCTTCGAACTCGGCGAGCCCACGCTCAACGCCGGCGAAAGCACCGCGGACCTGCTCGCCGACGCCGCCTCCTTCGAGGACTTCGACGCCGACAAGGCCGCCGAGCGCTCCTTCGCGTTCGTCCGCCTCAACCAGCTTGCCATCGAACACCTCCTGGGCGCCCGCTAGGCCATGGCACTCGTCGCAGGGATCGACAGTTCAACCCAGTCCTGCAAAGTGGTAATCCGCGACGCGGACACCGGAGAACTGCTCCGCCAAGGCCGCGCCGGCCACCCCGACGGCACCGAGATCCATCCGGACCACTGGTGGACGGCTCTGCAAAAAGCCGTTGCCGAAGCGGGCGGCCTGGATGACGTGGCCGCCATCTCCGTCGGCGGCCAGCAGCACGGAATGGTCTGCCTCGACGCAGACGGTGACGTGGTCCGTCCGGCACTGCTGTGGAACGACACCCGCAGCGCCGGGGCAGCGGTGGAGCTCATCAACGGCGCCGGCAACGGAGACCCCGTTGCCGGCGCCCGGTACTGGGCCAACGCCACGGGCACCGTCCCCGTGGCCTCACTGACAGTGACCAAGCTGCGCTGGCTTGCGGAGAACGAGCCGGACAACGCCGCCAAGGTCGCGGCCGTATGCCTCCCGCACGACTGGCTGACCTGGCGGCTCGCCGGTTACGGGCCCGGCAGCGGCGCGTCGGGCCTGGCCGCACTGGCAACGGACCGCTCTGATGCCTCGGGCACCGGGTACTACTCGTCGGCGGAGGGCCGGTACCTGCCGGACGTCCTGGCATCCGCGCTGGGACACGTCCCCACCGTCCCCAAGGTTCTCGGGCCACTGGAACAGGCGGGCCGCACCCCCGCCGGCTCCCTGCTCGGAGCCGGTGCCGGGGACAACGCGGCCGCCGCGCTCGGCGCCGGAGCGGACCTGGGCGACGTCGTCATGTCCCTGGGCACCTCCGGAACCGTATTTGCCGTCTCGGACACGGCGCCGGCGGATGCATCGGGACTGGTGGCCGGGTTCGCCGATGCAGCCGGCCACTACCTTCCGCTGGTGTGCACGTTGAACGCCACGCGTGTTTTCGATGCCACCGCCGCCCTGCTGGGCGTCGACCTGGCGGAGTTCAACAGGCTGGCACTCTCTGCCGAACCGGGCGCCGGAGGCCTGGCCCTGGTCCCGTACTTCGACGGGGAACGGACGCCCAACCTCCCGGACGCCACCGGCACCCTGCATGGCATCACGCGGGCCAACTACACCCCCGCCAACCTGGCGCGCGCCGCCGTCGAAGGCGTGGTCTGCTCCCTGGCTGACGGCCTGGCAGCGTTGCAGGACCAGGGCGTGGCCGCGCGGCGGATCCTCCTCGTGGGCGGCGGCGCCCAGTCCGACGCGGTGCAGGACGTCGCAGCGCGCCTGCTGGGAACCCGTGTCACGGTTCCCCTCCCGGGCGAGTATGTCGCGGACGGAGCGGCCCGCCAGGCCGCCGCCGCACTCACCGGGCAGTTCCCCGCCTGGTCCGCGGACGCCGTCGAGCTGCCCGCGGGAACGGACGACGCCGGCGTGCTGGCCCGCTACCGCAGCGTCGCCTTGGCGCACGCCTAGGGCGGTCCGCGAAACCACGAGGGACCCGGACCGCCTGCGGCGGTCCGGGTCCTTCCATATGGGGCGCGGGCTCCTGCCTGCGGAAAGCGCCGGCAGGAGCCCACGGCCTGTATCCGGTCAGGCGAACGGGAGGACGAGCTCCGCGTACCGCTCCTTGACCGTGGCCAGGACGGCATTGCCGTCCGTGTCCCAAATTTCCTGGTTGAAGATCTCCACCTCGATGTCTCCGGTGTAGCCGGCGTCCCGCACCCAGGTGCCGATCGTGGCGAAGTCCACCACGCCGTCGCCCATGTACCCGCGGGACAGCAGCGGGTCCGCGGCGATGGGCATGTTGAAGTCGCACACCTGGTAGGAGGCGAGGCGGTTTTCCCGGCCCGCGCGCCCGATCTGCGCCTTCAGTTCCGGGTCCCACCAGACATGGAAGGTGTCGACGGCGACGCCCACCGTTGAGGGATCGAACGGCGCGGCGAGGTCCAGCGCCTGCCCCAACGTGGAAATCAGGGCACGGTCGGCCGCATACATCGGGTGCAGCGGCTCCAGCACCAGGCGTACGCCGTGCTCCGCAGCGAACGGGACCAGGTCGGCGAGCCGGTCGGCAACGCGCTGCCGCGCCGCCACGACGTCCTTCTCCCCCGGGGCCAGGCCGCCGACCACCAGGAAGAGTTCCCGGGTGTCCAGGGCCACAGCCTCAAGGATCGCCGCGCGGTTGTCCGCGAGCGCAGCCGCCTGGCCGTCGGCGTCCGCCGCGGTGAGGAACCCGCCGCGGCACAGCGAGGATACACGCAGGCCGGCATCCTTGATCAGGCGGGCCGCCTTGTCCAGGCCGGCCTCCTCCACCCGGTCCCGCCAGGGGCCGATCGAGGGAATGCCGGCGTTGACGCACCCCTCCACCACCTGGGCGAGCGTCCACTTCTTGGTGGTGGCGCTGTTGATGGACAGGCGCGCGAAGTCGCTCATACGCCCACCCCGTTGATGCGCAGGTAGTCGGACATCCGGAAGGCCGCCAGTGCGGGGTCTTTCAGCAGTCCGGCCTGGTCCGCGAGCTCGAAGGTCCTGGCCAGGTGGCAGACCGAGCGGCCCGAATGCAGGCCGCCCACCATCTGGAAACCGGGCTGCTTGCCGTTGAGCCAGGACATGAACGCGATGCCCGTCTTGTAGTAGAACGTAGGGGCGCTGAAGATGTGCTTGCCCAGTTCCCGCGTGGAGTCGAGGATTTCGCGGGCTTTGGCGGCGTTGCCTGCGTCGTAGTTCTGCAGGGCGACCGAAGCGGCGGGGTAGATTGCCGCGAAGATGCCCAGCAGGGCGTCGGAGTGGTGGCTGCCATCGCCGTCGATCAGTTCCGGGTAGTTGAAGTCGTCGCCGGTGTAGAGCCGGACGCCCTCGGGCAGGGCCGCCCGCAGGGCCACCTCGTGGCCGGCATCGAGCAGCGAGACCTTGACACCGTCCACCTTGCCGGCGTTGTCCTTAATGAGGCCGAGGAACGTTTCGGTGGCCGTGGCAACGTCGTCCGATCCCCAGTAGCCGGCGAGGGCGGGATCGAACATGGTGCCCAGCCAGTGCAGGATGACCGGCTGGTCCACTTCCTGCAGCAGGGTGGAGTACACCTCCAGGTAGTCTTCGGGGCCGCGTGCCACTTTTGCCAGGGCGCGGGAGGCCATGAGGATGACCTTGGGCCCGGCCTCGGTGACGACGGCGATCTGCTCGCGGTAGGCCTCAAGGACGGCTTTGATGCCGGCCTCGCCGGAGGGCAGGGCGTCGATGTCCAGCTGGTCGGTGCCGGCGCCGCACGAGACGAGGTCGCGGACGGACTTGCCGGCGGTGGCCGCGTTGCCGGACGAAACCACGGAGGCAGCTTCCACCCCGGTCCGCTTGATGAGCTGCTGGGTGGCGGACCAGTCCAGGCCCATGCCCCGCTGGGCGGTGTCCATGGCGTCGGCCACGCCCAGGCCGTAGGACCACAGCTCGTGGCGATAGGCCAGCGTGGCGTCCCAGTCCAGCCGCGCGGGGGCACCCGGGGTGTTGTCGGCGAGGACTTCGGGGATGACGTGGGCGGCGGCGTACGCCCGGCGTGCGGTCAGGGGTGCCGTGGGGCGGGCCCACGTGGCGCCGCCCTGCAGCCGGTACTCCCGGGTGCCGCCGTCTTCGGAGGGAAGGATGAGGGAAGTCATCAGAGCGTGATCTCCGGGATGTCGATGGTGCGGCGTTCGTCGTTGGACTGCAGGCCCAGCTCCGCGAGCTGGACGCCCCGGGCGGCGGAGAGCAGGCCGAAGCGGTGTTCGCGGCCGGCGACGACGTCGCGGAGGAATTCCTCCCACTGCAGCTTGAAGCCGTTGTCCAGGTCGGCGTTGGCCGGTACTTCCTGCCACTGGTCGCGGAACGACTCCGTCACCGGAAGGTCGGGGTTCCAGACGGGCTTGGGAGTGTGGGCACGCTGCTGGGCGACGCACTTGTTCAGGCCGGCGACGGCCGAGCCGTGGGTGCCGTCCACCTGGAATTCCACCAGTTCGTCGCGGTATACCCGGACAGCCCAGGAGGAGTTGATCTGGCCGACGACCTCGTCGCCGGCCGGGGTAACGAGCTCGAAGATGCCGTAGGAGGCGTCGTCGGCGGTGGCCTTGTACTCCTTGCCGGCTTCGTCCCAGCGTGCCGGAATGTGGGTGGCGGTCTTGGCATTGACGCTCTTGACCTTGCCGATAATGCCTTCGAGCACGTAGTTCCAGTGGCAGAACATGTCGGTGGTCATTCCGCCGCCGTCTTCCTTGCGGTAGTTCCAGGACGGGCGCTGGGCCGCCTGGATGTCGCCTTCGAAGACCCAGTAGCCGAACTCGCCGCGGATGGACAGGATCCGGCCGAAGAAGCCTTCATCCACCAGCCGGCGGAGCTTGACCAGGCCGGGAAGGTACAGCTTGTCGTGCACAACGCCGGCTGTCACGCCGGCCTCCTTGCCGATGCGGGCCAGTTCAATGGCCTCCTCCAGGGTTTCTGCCGTCGGCTTTTCCGTGAAGATGTGCTTGCCTGCCAGCATGGCCTTTTTCAGCGTGGCGGCGCGCAGGCTGGTCATGGACGCGTCGAAGACGACGTCCACGGTGGGGTCGTTGATCACGGCGTCCAGGTCCGTGGTCCACTCGGACACCTTGTGCTGCTCCGCCAGCTCGCGGATTTTGGCTTCGTTGCGGCCCACCAGGATGGGCTCCACCTGGACCCGGGTGCCGTCTTCCAGCGAGAAGCCGCCGGCGTCGCGGATGGGCAGGATGGACCGCAGCAGGTGCTGGCGGTAGCCCATGCGGCCGGTGATGCCGTTCATGGCAATACGGATCGTTTTAGTTTCGAAGCCCATGTGTCCTCCACGGTGAGTGAGCAAGGTGTACTCAAGACGAATCGGGAAAGCGCATTCCCTCTGTTTCCATGATGCACCGCGCCGTTCCGCTTGGCAAGCGCTTTCCGGAAGTAGTTTGAACTGTCATAATGTCCTTAGCCGTTGAGGCCGCCCCGACCACCAGGAGATGCTGTGGCTGCTAGTACCCTTACCGAGGTTGCCCGCCTCGCCGGCGTCTCGCCTGCCACGGCGTCCCGCGTGCTGAACGGCTCCGCCCGGACCCCAGGCAAGGACATTGCCGAGCGCGTCCGCCAGGCGGCGGACTCACTGGGGTACATCCCCAATGCGCAAGCCCAGGGCCTTGCCAAATCCAGCTCGGGCCTGATCGGCCTGATTGTCCACGACATCGCCGACCCGTATTTCGCCGCCATTGCCCGCGGCGTGCAGGATGCCGCTCGGGAACAGCGGAAAATGGTGCTCCTTGCCACGACGGGGGGCGGCCCCGCTGAAGAGAAGGAGGCCGTGGCCGCCTTCGCCGCCCGCCGTGCCGACTCCATCGTGATCGCCGGTTCGCGCTCCTGCCGTGCCGAGGACCAGGAGGGCAACGCACAGCTGGCCGCCGAACTGGACCGCTATTGCCGCAACGGCGGCAGGGTGGCAGTGGTGGGGCATCCCGTGGTGGGCGCCACCGCACTGGAGGGCTACCACGTCGTCGAAGTCCCCAACCAGGAGCTTGCGGGCCGGCTGGCCACCGAGCTTGCCGCCGGCTGGGATGGCGACTTCGTCATCATCGGCGGGCCCGACGGCCTGTACACCTCCGATGACCGGGTCCGGGGTTTCCAGGAAGGCCTGGCACGCGCCGGACACCGCCCGGCAGAGGTGCTCAGGAGCGCTTTCAACCGTTCGGGCGGCTACGAGGCCGGCCTGCAACTGGCCGCACGGATCAAGGCAGCCTCCGCCGGCAACCCTGCCGCGCCGAAGCTTTGCATTTTCGCGGTCAACGACGTGATGGCGATCGGCGCCGCAGCAGCACTGCGGTCCGAGGGGCTGAGGATTCCCCGCGACGCGTCAATCGCTGGTTTCGACGACATCGAAACGCTGCGGGACTTCCGGCCGGCCCTGTCCACCGTGCGCCTGCCGCTCGAAGATATTGGACGGCTGGCAACCAGGGCCACCCGCCCCCGCCCGGCCGGCCAGGACCAGGAAGCAGCGTCCGACGAAGCCGTTACCGGCGAGGTCACGCTGCGGCGCAGCACCGAGGCCGCCGCCGTATGATGCCGCGAAGGATCACCGCGGTTCCGGCCCGCACTGAAGCCGCGGGCCCCCGCCCGGCCATCCTTGTCCTGCCCGGCGGCGGTTACGCGCGCCAGGCGGACCACGAGGCGGAGCCGGTTGCGGAATGGCTCGCAGCGCTGGGCATCCACGCTTTCGTCCTGCGTTACCGAGTGGCGCCGGACCGCCACCCGGCGCCCCTTGAAGACGCCAAGGAGGCCATGCTCTCCATCCGGAGCGGACCGCACGGCCTGGCCGTGGACCACGAGCGTGTGGGCGTCCTGGGATTCTCGGCCGGCGGCCATCTGGCGGCCACGCTGTCCACCGCAGCAGCCACCGGCAACCGGGACCTCGACGTCGATGCCGCCGTCCCGGACCTCTCGGTCCTTTGCTACCCTGTGGTGTCGCTGATCCAGGACACGCACCAGGGGTCGGTGGACAACCTCCTGGGCGGGCTGCCGCCGTCGAACCTTCTTGCGGACCTCTCCGCGGACCGGAACGTGACAGCCCGGACCCCGCCGGCTTTCCTCTGGCACACCGCGGACGACGACGCTGTCCCGGTGGCCAACAGCCTGAACTACGCCAAGGCGCTGATCGCCGCCGGCGTTCCTGCCGAACTGCACGTCTTCCCGGAAGGGCGGCACGGACTCGGACTGGCAGCCGGTGACCCCGGCCCCGGACAGTGGACGTCCTTGTGCGCGTCCTGGCTGGTTCGTGCCGGCTGGGCGGAGCCCACGGCCGCAGCAACCCTCACCGCAGCAGCCGGCCGCCTTTAGCCCCGCCGGTCCACCGCGCGGATGGTCCAGCCCGCCGAGTGGGACTCTCCCGGCTCCAGGTGGATCAGGTCCGTTCCGGAATTGAACGCGTCCGGCGGGCAGGTCATGGGCTCAACCGCGAGGCCCAGCCGGTCCGGACCGACAGGCTTGTCTCCCGTGTGCACCTGGACCCAAGGCCACTCCGGCCCCCATTCAAGCTCCACGCCCGTGCCCGATGGATCCATGACGCGCACGCGCGCCAGTCCGGCAGCGTCGCGGGAGATACCGGTGAAAGCGTGGTCGATCCTGACCGGTCCCAACCTGTGCGGGAGGCGGAAGTCGAAGGCATCCTGCTCCACCTGCCGGATGGCCACCGGGAGCAGCCGGTCCGGGGTGACCTCGAGGTAGGCAACTGCCGGAAGTTCCAGGGACCAGTCATCCAGTGGAGCAGGGCCGGCGACAAGGTAGGGATGGGGGCACACTCCATACGGCGCGGCCCGGGTACCGGTGTTGACGGCGGTGACCGTACCGCGGAGGCCGTCGTCGGAGAGGGAATAGGCGACCGTGAGTTCCAGGCTGCCCGGGTAGCCCGGCCCGGCCGGAACGCGGCAGCCCAGCACCACCCGGTCCGTCGATGCCTCCACAATGTCCCAGGCCTGATGGATGGCCAGCCCGTGCAGGGCCGATCCGCGCTCCGGCTCATTGATGGCGGCCGAATAGGACTGGCCGGCGTACGAATAGGCGCCGTCAGCGAGCCGGTTGGGCCACGGTGCACAGATGACGCCCCGGTAGTCCGGGACCCCGCCCTCCGGCCCAAAGCCCACCACCAGGTTCCGGTCCCCGCAGCGCAGCTCCCGGAGGGCGCCACCGCGGGTGGTCACGACGGCGGTGTAGGGTCCGTGGGTAATGCGGACTTCGGTTCCGGGCATGGCTTCCTCCGCGATGATCTTTGTTAGCGCTAAAACAGCATACGTCATCGAGACGGAATCCGGCTGGCTAGAGTTGCCCCATGGAAGCGGCACCCGACCAGCACCTTATCGCCGCCGTCAGGAGCGCACTGTGGGAGCTGTCCGACCCCGATCGTGCCGCCGGCGCGCAGGCGTACATGAAGTCTTCCGTTCCGTCGCTGGGTGTCCGGGTCCCGGATGTCCGGCGGATCGCGGCGCACGCTACGGCAGAGTTTCCTCCGGCATCAGCCGCCGGGCTGCGCGCCACAGCGCTGCAACTGTGGCGCACGGCAGCGTTCCGGGAAGAACGCTATGCGGCCATCGACCTGACCGGCAACCGGCTGGTTGCCAAAGACCTGGACATGCTGCCGGTGTACGAGGAAATCATCCGCACCGGAGCATGGTGGGATTTCGCGGACGGCGTGTCCGGCAGGATCTGCAACCTGCTGCTGGCTCACCCGGCCGAGATGTCCGCGATGCTGAGGACGTGGAGCCGTGATCCGGACTTTTGGATTCGGCGCGCTTCCATCACATCGCAGCTGCGGGCCAAGGAAGCCACCGATACGGTGCTGCTTGCCGATGTCATTGAACCGAACCTGGCGGACCGGGAATTCTTTATCCGCAAAGCGATCGGCTGGGCGCTGCGCGAGTACGCCAAAACGGCGCCGGAGTGGGTGCAGGAATTCGTCGCCCTGCACGGGCAGGAGATGAGTCCGTTGTCCCGCAGGGAGGCCCTGCGGAGGATCAGCGCCGGCCGGCCGCAGCGTCCCCGCTAAATGACGGGACGTTCGACGACGGGCTCGTGCGACTTCCGGAACAGCCGGCGGGTGCCGGGATCCCAAAAGATCAGGTAAAGCCCAAAGAGCAAGGCGGTCAGGGCAGCCGCAATCCGGGCCAGCAGGAGGGCGAAGCCCAGGTCCTGGGTCTGCAGGTAGGGAAAGACGTCCAGCTGGTCCGAGATTGCGTAGATCATGAAGAACGACACCACGAAGTACAGGGCCTTGACCTGCCAGTCATTACGAATGCCCGTCACGGCGAACAACGGAATCAGCCACACTACATACCAGGACTGGATGATGGGGGCCAGCAGGACCACGGCGGCCAGGCCGAGCGTGAGGCGGCGCATCAGCCGGTCATGGTCGCCCTTGAGGATCTGCCAGGCAAGGATGGCCACGGCAAGCAGCTTGCCGGCGTCGAACACCCAGCCCGCCGGGACTGAGCCGTCGAGGCCGAACGCGTTGGCAAGGGACCCCACCACCATGCCGAGCAGGCCCACCGGGGCATACCAGATGGAGATACTGCCGGGGGCGGAGAGTCCGTTGATCCAGCCGAAGCCGAAGCCGTTGACCAGGCTCATCAGGGCCAGCAACGCCAGGCTCAGGCCGGCCGTGAGCGCCCAGAATGCGATCTTTCGCAGCCACCCCGCGTTCCTGCCCGCCCAGAGGAGGCCGATGA
The DNA here is from genome assembly GCF_000374865.1 of Arthrobacter sp. 135MFCol5.1. Taxonomy (GTDB): domain Bacteria; phylum Actinomycetota; class Actinomycetes; order Actinomycetales; family Micrococcaceae; genus Arthrobacter. Next base: position 478,686 of record NZ_KB895454.1, read on the forward strand.
ACGGAAGGAACACGATGGTGATGGGCTTGACGGCGATGGACAGCGTGACCAGCGCGACGCCCCGGACCTCCCGGCGGGTCGCGGAGTAGTAGAGCCCGGCAAGGGCCAGCCCGATCATGAGTGAGTCATTGTGCACGCTGGCAATGAAGTTGGTCAGGAAGAGCGGGTTGGCCGCGGTGAGCCACAAGGCCCTGTGCGGGTTGATGCCGTGCAGCTCTGCGAGCCGGGGCACGTAGATCACGCAGAGCACCACGCCGGCCAAGGCAACCAGCCGGAACAGCATGATGCAGGCTTCCGGCTGGACGTTGGTCACCCACACAACGAACTGCTCGATCCAGAGGAACAGCTGGCCGTAGGGAACCGGAGCTTCGGTCCACTGCTTGTCGGCTCCCAGCTGGAAGTAGTTGGACAGGGCGGAAATGCCGTTTTCGTACGGGTTGAACCCTTCCACCATCAGCCGCCCCTGGCCGATGTAGGCATAGACGTCGCGGCTGAACAACGGGACGCTGAACATCATGGGGAGCCCCCACGCCACCACCGCCGCCAACGTGGCGCGACGGGCCTGGCCGCCCCACACCCGGACTTTTTGGCCGAGCCGCAGCCAGGCGCGCACCAGCAGCATGCCCCCTGCCGCGACCAGCACGATGGACAGGGCCACGCCCGGCGCTTCGGTGCGCATCCAGATGAACAGCGGCATGCGGCGGAGTTCGGAGACCGGCGCGAGCCAGCCCACGCCGGCGGAACCGAACATCATGAACATCGACCCGAGGAAGCCGGCAAGCAGTGGAGAGCGGGGATTGTCCACCTCGGCACCGCCCGCCGGGGCAGTACCAGCCGCCGCCATCTCCCCCGCTGCGGGCACAGGCGCCGTCATTTCAGGAATGTCCAATCTTCTTGCGTTTCCGCTCTTACCCGGCGGACCGCGTGGGCGGCCGGGACATCTTCGAAGGCGGCGGGGCGACCCGCCGCGTACCCCAAAATCCTAGCATCGGCGGGGCGTCCGGGGCGGTAACGGTAGGCTGGTCCGGTGCCTATATCTAACGAACGAATCGTCTGGATCGACTGCGAAATGACCGGCCTGGACATCAAGAACGACGCCCTCATCGAGGTGGCAGCCCTGGTCACCGATTCGGAACTGAACATCCTCGGGGACGGTGTCGACGTGGTGATCAAGCCCGAGGACGCGGCCGTCGCCCAGATGTCCGACTTCGTCCGGGACATGCACACCAAGTCCGGGCTCCTGGCGGAACTCCCCCACGGCAAGACCATGGCGGAGGCTGAGGCCGCCGTCATGGAGTACATCTCCGCGTGGGTTCCCGATCCGCGGAAGGCTCCCCTGGGCGGCAACTCCGTGGGCACCGACCGGGTGTTCCTCTCCCGCGACATGCCCGCCGTCGTGGAGCACCTGCACTACCGGGTGATTGACGTCAGCACCATCAAGGAACTCTCCCGCCGCTGGTTCGCGCGGGCGTACTTCCAGTCACCGGCGAAAAAGGGCGGCCACCGGGCACTGGGCGACATCAAGGACTCCATTGATGAACTCCGCTACTACCGCGAAGCGGTGTTCGTGCCGGCGCCGGGCCCTGACAGCGCCACCGCCCAGAAGATCGCCAGGCGCATCACCAGCGGCGACGCTGCCAACCCTGCCGGCGAGTAATCTGCGCCACGTTTGGAGGAAATTTCGCGGAAATCGCCGAAAGTGGACAAAGCACCCCTTCCGAGCAGGTAAGCTATTTGAGTTGCGTTTCCAGGGAGCCGGTAACACGGCCTGACCTTGAAACACATGGTGGGCGTAGCTCAGTTGGCAGAGCGCCTGGTTGTGGTCCAGGAGGTCGCGGGTTCAACCCCCGTCGCTCACCCTCACGGGGCGGCACTTGCAGCCGTCAACAAAGGAGGCCGCACCGGATATCCGGTGCGGCCTCCTTTGTTGTGTCCCACCAAGGTACGTGCAGGGACGCCGGCGCTGCCGGCCCCGAAGCCGAAGGACTAATGCTATGACCGTTCTGCCGATTACCATCTGGGGCGAGCCCGTCCTGCACCGCCGGGCAGCCGAAGTCGAGGTTTTCGACGACGAACTGCGCACCCTGATTGCCGACATGTTCGAGACCAACGACGCCGCCAACGGCGTGGGTCTCGCGGCGCCGCAAGTCGGCGTGGGCAAGCGGATCTTCGTCTACAAGTACGCCAACGACGACGGCGCGCCACCGAGCGGTGTGCTGGTGAACCCTGTCCTCACCCTCTCCAAGGTTTCCGGCGCCGCCCCGGACCCGGACGAGGAAGAAGAGGGCTGCCTGTCCTTCCCGGGCGAGCAGTACCCGCTGAAGCGGGCCGAGTGGGCCCGGGTGGAAGGCTTCGACGGTTTCGGCGAGCCGGTGAAGTTCGAGGCGACGGGCTGGTTTGCCAGGGTCATCCAGCATGAATTCGACCATCTGGACGGCAAGCTGTACGTCAACCGGTTGATGGACCGCTACGCCCGGAAGGCCCTGAAACAGGCCAAGAAGAACGGGTGGGGCGTGCCAGGGCTGACCTGGATGCCCGGCGTCGATCCCGACCCGTTCGGCCACTAAGCGGTTCCCGGGCCGCCCCTCAGCCGGCGGTGATCGTTGGCTGCCCGGGGCAGGATGCCAGCACTTTCTTCATGGCATCCTTCTCCGCCGCAGTCACCCACAGGCCGTAGGCGGCCTTGACGGAGATCTGCCGGGCTACATAGTGGCAGCGGATCGCAGTGTTTTTTGGAAGCCACGTTGCGGCGTCACCGGCACCCTTTTTCTGGTTCGCCTGCCCGTCGGCGGCGATCAGGTTGAGCGGATCGTTGGCGAGGCTCTGGCGTTCCTTTGGGGTCAGGCCCTGTGCTCCCTTTTGCCAGGCGTCGCCCAGGGCCACCACATGGTCGATCTGCACCGCGCTGCTGGTGTCGGCGCCGCGGCGGAATTCAATGGCGTGTCCGGTGTACGGCTCCTGGAAATGACCGCCCGATACCTTGCAGGTGGAACCGTCGGCGAAGATGACTCCCGCGAGGTCGCGCCGCAGGATGTCGTTGCGGGTATCGCACCCGTTCCGGTCCACATCCAGCCACGCCTGGCCGAAGGCTTCCCTGCTGTAGCCGGTATTCGGCGCCCTGCCCTTCACGGCCAGGCCATCCAGGGCAGAAACGGCGGCCCCTCCCGGTACCGGATGGGGCTCCGCCACCGGCTTCATCCAGGCGGCATCGAACACCGGCGCCTCCGTCGGCCCGGCGGCCGCAGGTCCGGCTGCCGCGAACTGTCCGGCGGTGAAGAACCAGAAAAGCGCGGCCACCGCTGAGACGGCGAAGGCGGCCAGCAGACCCCAAGCCTGCCGGGACCGGCGGCGGGCACGGCGGTAGTCGGACCAGCTGACAGTCACGGCGGTGATACCGGATCACTAGTGGGAGGCACCCCACGAGCCTAGGACGGGGAGCCCGGCCGGCGGCCGATATCCACACTGTGGAGGACGGGTGATCCCTCACCCGCCCGCGGCATCTACTGCTCGCGCGTGACCCTCCGGAGGTCCTCCTCCGCGGTGGCCAGGAGTTCCTCGAGTTGGCGGACGCGCTCCTCGCTGGCGTCCCCGGCCTGGTGGGCGGCGCGGGCGCCCTCCAGGAGCCTGAGGGCTTCCTTGTGGTTGGCCTTCGCCACGTCGAGTGCGTGTTCGAGGGTGGTCTCGTGCTGAAGCGTCGATTCGTTGTCCATGCCACCAGTCTGGTCCGGTTTCCCGGCTGATTCCAGTGAACCAGCCGGGAATTGGCAGGACGTGTCGCTTTTGGTCAGACGGCGATGGCGGCCAGGGCGGCCGCGCTTTCCTTGGCAGGGAACGACGGCGGGTTCACGCCGGCCATCTCCTCCATGACCCGGACCACCTGGCAGCTGTAGCCAAATTCGTTGTCGTACCAGACGTAGAGGACCAGGTTCTTGTCCGTGGACACCGTGGCCAGGCCGTCAACGATGCCGGCGCGGCGGGAACCCACGAAGTCGGTGGAGACCACCTCGGGCGAGTCGATGTAGTCGATCTGCTTGCGCAGGTCCGAGTGCAGCGACATCTCGCGCAGGTAGTTGTTCACCTCATCCTTGGTGGTGCCGTTCTCCAGGCTGAGGTTCAGGATGGCCAGGGAGACGTCCGGGGTGGGAACGCGGATGGAGCTGCCGGTCAGCTTGCCCAGGAGCTCGGGCAGGGCCTTGGCCACCGCCTTGGCGGCACCGGTTTCGGTGATGACCATGTTCAGCGCGGCCGAGCGTCCGCGGCGGTCGCCCTTGTGGAAGTTGTCGATCAGGTTCTGGTCGTTGGTGAAGGAGTGCACGGTTTCCACGTGCCCGTGGATCACGCCGAACTTGTCGTTGATGGCCTTCAGGACCGGAGTGATGGCGTTGGTGGTGCAGGAGGCTGCGGACACGATCCGGTCGGAGTCGTCGATGTCCCGGTGGTTGATGCCGTGGACAATGTTCTTCAGTTCACCCTTTCCCGGAGCCGTCAACAGGACGCGTGCAACACCCTTGCTCTGGAGGTGCTGGGACAGTCCTTCGGCGTCGCGCCAGCGGCCCGTGTTGTCCACCACCAGGGCATCCTTGATTCCATAGGCGGTGTAGTCGATGGTGGCGGGATCGTTCGAGTAGATCACCTGGATACGGACGCCGTTGGCCGTAATGGTGTTGGCTTCTTCATCGATCCGGATGGTGCCCTCGAAGGAACCGTGGACCGAGTCCCGGCGGAGCAGGCTGGCCCGCTTGGAAAGGTCGTTGTCGGACCCGCGGCGGACCACGATGGCGCGCAGGCGCAGGCCGTGGCCGCCACCGGCCTTTTCGATCAGCAGGCGTGCCAGGAGCCGGCCGATGCGGCCGAAGCCGTAGAGCACCACATCGGTGCTGGTGCGTTCGTCGCCGCCACGCTTGCCAACGATCTCGGCGAGTTCGGCGCGGAGGAACTCTTCAAGGGTGGCCCCGTTGCCCTCTTCCTTGAATTTCTGGTTCAGGCGGGCGATGTCGATCGCGGCGGCGCCCAGGTCCAGCCCGGCCAGCGTGTTGAGCAGCGGCGCCGTGTCCTCCAGGAGCAGTTCGTCCTTGCTCATCCGGCGCGCGAAGCGATGTGCCTTGAGGATGTTCATGGTGGACTTGTTGATCAGGCTCCGGCCGTGGATGCTGGTCACCACGTTGTTTTCCCGGTACAGCCTGCCGATCACCGGGATCATGGCCTCGGCGAGGGCCTCCCGGCCCATCCACGTATCAAGACAAGAATCAGACGTCTGGCTCACTGAAATACCTTCCTCGGGTCAGCCGTGTACGTCCTCGTACACAGATGTAGGCCACCTGATGATGTCCAGGGGCACCGGCACCTGCAGGGGTCGGCCCCCAGGCACCTGGATCGCGTGCAAAGAAAAACCGCCGGCTGCGAACGCAACTTTCGGCGGTAGAACTCCTGCGTCCGGGATCCATTCTAATTTGGCGCAGCCCCCCGAACACGCCTGCGCTGCGTGAAATCACTCACACGGCTCACCCCGTGGGCTTAGTTGTGGATGGCAGCATACAAGTTGAGGCTGGCGGAAAAGACCACCCAGGAGAAGTACGGCAACACCAGCAGCCCTGCGGTGGCGTCCACCGGGCCGAACCGGACGATCAGGAACGCCAGGGTCGCGGCCAGGGTGCAGATGACGAGGAATGCCGCCCACAAAGCCGCGGCGCCTGCCATGGGGTACATCGCGAAAAACGCCACCGGCCACGCGGCGTTGAGCACGAGTTGGACGGAGTACCCTGCCAGGGCCGGGCCGGTCAATCCACCTTTGCGCCACACCAGCCACGCCGCGGCGGCCACCCCGACGTACAGCACCATCCAGGTGATCCGGAACATCAGCGACGGCGGCATCCACGGCGCCTTGAGCGAGCCGGCATACCAGCCCGTGGAATTGAGGATGATGGGGATCGAGGCAAGCAGCCACGCCGCAGCAGACAGTCCAAGGAAGCCCGCAAAGGCGACAATTTGGGAGCGCAGGCCGGGCAAGGTTCCGGCCGTTCCGGCGGCCGGCCGGAGATCAGTAATAACGGGCACGGTCCAGCATCCCCAACACAGCGCCCAAGGTCAAACCCGATTTTGCGGATGGGACAGCCGGTACGCCGGGTTCTGTTCTCCCCTGCCGTTGCCGGCAAGGGAGCGACGGCCATCCATCTACGAGTACCGTTGCCGGCACCCTCCAGCGGCTTACCCGGACACTCGGGCGGGCAGCCCTCGAACGTGTCCTGTCTAGCCTTGCTCCGGGTGGGGTTTACCTAGCCTTCCCGGTCACCCGGGAAGCTGGTGGTCTCTTACACCACCGTTTCACCCTTACCTGCCCTCTCCGGCCAAGGCCGGACATGCAGGCGGTCTGTTTTCTGTGGCACTGGCCTGCGGGTTACCCCGAGTGGGCGTTACCCACCACCCTGCCCTGCGGAGCCCGGACGTTCCTCGAGCCACTTGCGTGGCGCGCGGCCGTCTGGCTGTCCCATCCGGATCCAGTCTACCGGGCGCCTCCGACCGCTTTTGTCGCCGGTAGGATCGGACGGTGCTGATTCTGCTACCCCCTTCCGAAGGCAAGACACCCGCGCGCCGCGGGTCCGCCGTCGACTGGCCCTCGCTGAGTTTCCCTGAGCTCAATCCCTGCCGCACCAAGGTCCTGGCGGCGCTGGAAGCGGTCAGCGGGCACCCGGACGCCCTCTCGCTGCTGGGCGTGGGCGCCTCCCTGCGGGACGACGTCGAACGCAACACCCGCCTCCACGCTGAGCCGGCCGCGCCGGCACACAGCATCTACTCGGGGGTCCTGTATGACGCCCTGGGATACCGGAGCCTGACGCCCGCGCAGCGGCGCAAGGCCGACGAGTCCGTGCTGGTGGTCTCCGCGCTGTGGGGGGCAATCCGCTTTGGCGACAGCGTGCCCGCCTACCGGCTTTCCATGGGGACGGCGTTGCCCGACGTCGGCCGGCTGGCTTCGTTCTGGAAGGCACAGCTGGATGACACGCTGGGCCGCGCCGCGGAGGGCCATCTGGTGGTTGACTGCCGGTCGAGCACCTACGCGGCCGCCTGGGCGGCGCCGCCGGAGCGTACGGTCACGGTGAACGTCTTTACCGAAGCCGCAGGAGTCCGGAAAGTGGTGAGCCATTTCGCCAAGCACACCCGCGGCGAACTGGCCCGGCACCTGCTGGCCCGCCGCGGGAAGGCTCCGGCTGCGGCCTCTGACCTGCTGAAGGTTGCGCGCGAAAAATGGGACGCGGAGCTGGTGCCGGGTACGGCACGCAGGCCCCATGCCCTGAACATCATCCTGCCGGGCTGAGGCGCCGGCGGTTCAGGACCAGTCGTCCGAGCGGACCAGGATGGCGCCGGAATCCGGGCAGAACACGATGTCATCCGCCGCGGCCGCCTTGATCTCGGCAAGGTCGCCTGGGCTGAGCTTCATCCCCGAGGCCTCCGATGTCCCGTGGAAGAGCCGCGCGGCGCCCACGCCCCGCTTGGCGAGGGTCTTTTCGTAGACGGCCAGCATGCCTGCATCAAGGCCTGCGGCGAATTCGGCGCGCCGGGCCACGAGCCCTTCGGCTTCGGCGGCCACCTCGGCGAGGGCCGCGTCCAGCTCTGCCCGGATCGTGCCGAACGAGCCTTGGATGCCATCAACGATCGCCTGCTGGGCGGCCTGCCGTTCCCGCAACGTGTCCAGCCGCTCCAGGATTTCCAGTTCCACATCTTCGAGGTCTGAGCGCCGCTTGTTCAGCGATTCAATGTCCTTCTGCAGGGCCACCAGGTCCTTGGAGAGCCCGGTTCCGCTGTTGAGCCTGGCCTCGTCGCGTTCGATGCGCGAAGCGACCTGTTCGACGTCGGCTTCCGCCCGCTTGAGCGCGGCTTCAGCGTCATGCACGGCCACCTTGGCAGCGCCCAGTTCTCCGTTGGCCACGGACAGGGCCGCTTCGAGGTCCTTGATCCGGGGATCATTTTCGAGCGTCCGACGGCGGTTGGCGAGGCCGGTCAGCCTGGCGTCCAGTCCTTGCAGTTCGAGCAACTTCAACTGTTCCGCCGGTGCTGCCTTCGCCACTGTTACCTCCGCTTGATCCCTTCCGGCCAGGGCCGGGCACCCTATGGGCGCTTCCTAGACTCTATCGCCTGGGCTGAACCGTTGCCTCGCTGCCGGGCTCAGCCCGGCGTGAGGATGAAGTCCCAAGGATCACTGTTGGTGGTGCTGACCCGGATCTCCAGGTCGTGCCCCTGGTCCGCCAGGACGTTGCCCAGGGCTGCGGCGGCGGCCGGCAACCAGAGCCATTCACTGGCAAAGTGCGAGACGTCCACCAGGTAGGGCCGGCCGTTGAGGGCAGCTTCCCGGGCCTCGGACGCAGGGTGGTGGCGAAGGTCCGCGGTGACGTACACGTCCGCGTTGCTGGCCCTGACCTCGTTGAACAGGGAATCGCCGGCGCCGCCGCACACTGCAATCCGCCGCACCACGCCGTCCTTGTCCCCGGAAACGCGCACACCCCCGGCCACGGAGGGAAGGATGCCGAACACCCGTGCAGCGAAATCGCCCAGGCTCATGGCGTCCGCCAGGTCGCCGACCCGCCCAATGCCTTCCTCCGGCAGCCCGTTGGCCGCCGCGGTGAGCGGGGCAACATCCTGCAGTCCCAGCGCGTCGGCCAGGACATCGGAAACGCCGCCGACGGCGGAGTCGCCGTTGGTGTGCACGGTCAGCAGTGCCGTCCCCGACTCGATCAGCCGGTGGACAGCCCGTCCCTTCGCCGTGGTTGCCGCCACCGACGTGACACCTTTCAGCAGCAGTGGATGGTGGGTAATGAGGAGGCCGGCACCCCACTCAACGGCTTCTTCGATGACCTCCAGGGTGGGGTCCACCGCGAACATCACCTTGCTGACGGGCGCGGACGGGTGGCCTGCCACGAGCCCCACTTCGTCCCAGTTCTCCGCCAGCGATTCGGGCCACAGTTCCTCAACGGCAAGCAACAATTCGGCCAGGGTGGGAGCCTCGGGGGCACTGTCCTGGCCCAGCGCGTCGGAGGAGGCTTCGCCGTCGTGATCTGCCTGGCCGGTAACGTCGGTGTCCACAGGTTCCATAGTCTTAGTTTTACCCCATCGCCTTCCCGGCGCCGCATGTTGCGGTGCCCGGAAGGACCGGCGGGAATCATCCGGGGCCGTCAACCATTGAAGAGGTCATGAAAACTTTTGTTCTTGGCGGGGGCTGCTTCTGGTGCCTCGACGCTGTCTACCAGAAGACCAGGGGCGTCACCTCGGTGGTGTCCGGTTATACCGGCGGCCACGATCCCCATCCCGACTACTACTCGGTGTGCAGCGGCACCACCGGCCACGCGGAGGTTGTGGCAGTGACCTTCGACGAGGAGGTCATTCCGGCCGAAGTCATCCTGGACATGTTCTTTGCCCTGCACGACCCCACCACGCTCAACCGCCAGGGGTACGACGTGGGTACCCAGTACCGTTCCTCCATGTTCTACGAGACAACGGAGGAAAAGATCCTGTTCGAGGAAGCGATCGAACGCAACCAGGCGCTGTGGAAGCACCCCATCGTCACCGAAGTCAGCCGCCTGCCGCGGTTCCACGTGGCGGAGGAATTCCACCAGGACTACTACGCCAAGCACCCGGAACAGGGGTACTGCCAGGTGATCATCAACCCCAAGCTGGCCAAGGCCAGGAAATATTACTCTGCATGGCTTAACGCTTAGCCTGCGTTACGCGGCCTCGTTAGGCTGACCTCAGTATTCACCCCTTAGAGATAGGCGTATGTACATGGCACGGATCTATGACGATGTAACGCAACTGGTCGGCGGGACCCCGCTGGTTCGGTTGAACCGGCTCAGCGAGGGACTGGACGCCACCGTTGCGGTCAAGCTGGAGTTCTACAACCCGGCCAACAGCGTCAAGGACCGTATCGGCGTCGCCATCATCGACGCCGCGGAAAAGTCGGGTGCACTGAAGCCCGGCGGCACCATCGTCGAGGGCACCTCCGGCAACACGGGCATCGCCCTGGCCATGGTCGGTGCCGCGCGCGGCTACAAGGTCATCCTCACCATGCCGGAAACCATGTCCACCGAACGCCGCGTCATGCTGCGCGCCTTCGGCGCCGAGATCGTGCTGACCCCGGGCTCCGAGGGTATGCGCGGAGCCGTGGAAAAGGCCCAAGAGATTGTGGCCAACACGGAGAACTCCATCTGGGCACAGCAGTTTGCCAACGAAGCCAACCCGGAGATCCACCGGAAGACCACCGCAGAAGAGGTCTGGGCCGACACCGACGGTGCCGTTGACATCTTCGTGGCGGGCGTCGGCACCGGCGGAACCATCACCGGCGTCGGACAGGTGCTGAAGGAGCGCAAGCCCGGCGTGCAGATCGTGGCCGTGGAACCCAAGGACTCCCCCATCCTTAACGGCGGCGCTCCTGGCCCGCACAAGATCCAGGGCCTCGGCGCGAACTTTGTTCCGGAACTGCTGGACACCACCGTCTACGATGAGGTCATCGACGCTTCGCTTGAGGACTCGGTCCGCGTTGCCCGCGAGCTGGGCATCAAGGAAGGCATCCTGGGCGGCATCTCCTCGGGCGCCATCGTCTGGGGTGCGCTGGAACTGGCCAAGCGCCCCGAAAACGCGGGCAAGCTGATCGTGGCCGTGGTCTGCGACTTCGGTGAGCGTTACATCTCCACCGTGCTCTATGACGACATCCGGGGCTAAGCAGACTGAGCTGCCCGCCCATTTCCTGTAGAAAGAACTTTGTGGGCTTTTTCGCAAGACTGAAGGAAGACCTCGAGGCCGCCCGGTCCCACGACCCGGCGGCTCGAGGTTCTTTTGAGAACTTTTTCGCCTATTCCGGCCTGCACGCCATCTGGATCCATCGGCTGACCCACCGCTTGTGGCAGAACCCTGCCCTGCGTTTTCCGGCGCGGCTCCTGTCGCAGCTGGGCAGGTTTGCCACCGGCATCGAGATCCATCCGGGTGCCACCATCGGCCGCAGGTTCTTCATCGACCACGGCATGGGGGTGGTGATCGGTGAGACCGCGGAAATTGGCGAGGACGTGATGATCTACCACGGCGTCACGCTGGGCGGCCGCTCGCTGGCCCGGATTAAACGCCACCCCACCATCGGGGACCGCGTGACGATCGGTGCGGGAGCCAAAATCCTGGGGCCCATTACCATTGGCCGGGACAGCGCGGTCGGTGCCAACGCGGTCGTGGTCAAGGACGCGCCGCCGGAGTCGATCGTTACCGGCGTTCCTGCCAAGTGGCGGCACCGCGATGCGCAGCGGGAAACCAAACCCGCAGTGGATCCGGCCGAATACGATATCGAGTACCGGATCTAGGGTCCGGCGTTGCCTGGACGAAGTTCGGGCCCTAGCTTGGACCCTGTCCTGTTAGCCGGGGAAGCGCTTGTAGATGTTCCACAGCACGGTGTCGAAGGCGCGGTCCGGAAGCAGCCGGCGCAACAGCAGGATGGCCCGTGCGCCCTTGCCCACCGGGTAGCGGGTCCTGGGCCGAGGCGAGGTGGCGGCATGAACGATTGCGTCCGCTATCACGGCGGGGTGCGAGGACAACGCCGAACCGTCGGTTGAAGCCAGCGCTGCCGCCACCACCTTGGCCTGGGCGGCGTACGGTCCGGTCCCCGAATTCGCCAGCAGGCCCTCCGCGGAGATGGCGCCCCACTCGGACTGGGTGCCGCCCGGTTCGATGATGGAGACGTCGATGCCGTGTGGCTTGAGTTCTACCCGGAGCGAATCGCTAAGGCCCTCAACGGCGAACTTGGTGGCGTGGTACCAGGCGCCCAGGGGCTCGTACATCTTTCCGCCGATCGAGGAGATATTAATGATCCGCCCCCGGCCGGCGGCCCGCATGGCCGGCAGCACGAGCTGCGTCATCCGTGCCAAGCCAAACAGGTTGACGTCGAACTGCCGGCGGCCCTCCGCCAATTCGACGTCCTCAAGCGAGCCGTAGGATCCGTAGCCGGCGTTGTTGACCAGCACGTCGATCCGGCCGTGGGCCGACAGGACTTCCCCGACGGCGGCGACCATCGTCGCCTCGTCCGTCACGTCAAGCGCCAGGGTCCGGACGCCGTCGGCCTTGAGCGGTTCCATCTTCTCCACCCGGCGTGCGCCAGCGTACACGGTGAATCCGCGGGCTGCGAGCTTCCGGGCAGCTTCGAAGCCGATTCCAGTGGACGCACCGGTGACGAAAGCGACGGGCTGGTTCATGGCGGACTCCTTGGGACGCCGCCCCGGAGGGAGGGCGGGCTGCGCGGATCAGGGGCGGTGCGGCCGGAAATGCCGACGGCCGGCGCCCCCAGAGTATCGGGAAGCGCCGGCCGCCGCGCCGGAAGCGCCGTGGGCTAGTGCGTGTCGACTGCCGAAATTTCGGACTTGTCCTCGCCCCAGAGGGTGTGGAACGTGCCTTCGGTGTCCACACGGCCGTAGGTGTGGGCGCCGAAGAGGTCGCGCTGGCCCTGGATCAGGGCGGCGGCAACGCGCTTGCGGCGCAGGCCGTCGTAGTAGGCCAGCGAGGAGGAGAACACCGGCACCGGGATGCCAAGCTGCACGGCGGTGGCTACTACCCGCCGCCACGCCGGGAGGGCGTCGCCAATGGCCTTGGTGAACGCCGGTGCGAACAGCAGGTTTGCGGGCTTCTCGTCCGCAGCGTAGGCCTTGGTGATGTCCTTGAGGAGCTCCGCGCGGATGATGCAGCCGGCGCGCCACAGGGAAGCGATTTCGTCCAGCTTGAGGTCCCAGCCGTATTCCTTGGCTGCCGAGGTCAGCATGTCCAGGCCCTGCGCGTAGGAGACCAGCTTGGAGGCGTAGAGCGCCTGGCGGACATCCTCAACGAACGTCTCGGGGATCTCAACCGTTGCCTCGTTGCCCGCCAGCAGCTCCTGGCCAAGCTTGCGCTGGGCAGCCTGGGAGGAGAGCGCACGGGCGAAGACCGATTCGGCGATGCCGGACACGGGGGAACCGAGCTCCAGGGCCGAGATCACGGTCCAGCGTCCAGTGCCCTTCTGGCCCGCGGCGTCGACGACGACATCCACGAACGGCTTGCCGGTCTTGGCATCGACGTGGCCCAGGACCTCGGCGGAGATCTCGATCAGGAAGGACGAGAGTTCGCCCTGGTTCCACTCGGAGAAGATCTTTGCCTGCTCGGCCGGTTCGATGCCGGCACCGGAGCGCAGGAGGTCGAAGGCCTCGCCGATGACCTGCATGTCTGCGTATTCGATGCCGTTGTGGACCATTTTGACGAAGTGGCCGGCGCCATCGGTGCCAATCCACGCGCAGCAGGGCTCACCGTCCACCTTTGCCGAAATCTTTTCCAGCAGCGGACCCAGGGCCTTGTACGACTCCTTGGAGCCGCCGGGCATGATGGACGGACCGTTCAAGGCACCCTCTTCGCCGCCGGAGACGCCGACGCCCACGAAGTGCAGATCCTTCTTGGCCAGCGCGGCTTCCCGGCGGCGGGTGTCCTCGTAGTGTGAGTTGCCGGCGTCGATGATGATGTCGCCCGGTTCCAGCAACGGTTCCAGCTGCTCGATCACCGAATCGACCGGCTTTCCGGCTTTGACCATGATCAGCACCCGGCGCGGCTTCTCCAGGGAATCGACCAGCTCCTGCAGGGATTCGGTCCGGATGAAATCGCCCTCCGAGCCGTGCTTCTCCAGCAGTGCGTCGGTCTTTTCCACCGACCGGTTGTGCAGGGCAACCGTGAACCCGTTGCGGGCGAGGTTGCGGGCAAGGTTGGCGCCCATCACTGCGAGGCCGGTGACACCGATGTGTGCAGACATCAATAACTCCAATTCATTGTTTGCCCCGGATCCAGGTTCCGGTGCGGGGTGGGACGCCGGGGCATATCAGGGGGTCGGAATAAAGCATATATATTCTGGCGGTGACGCGAAAGTAACGTCCGCGTCATGAAACCGATTGTGTCGCTGCCAGTCTAGGACTGCCGCACTCCCCTGTCCCGGCCGTCCGGGTCAGCCGGCAATCCCGCATCCGCCAGCAACTAGGCTTACAGCATGACCAGCAGCCTCCACCACCGTGCCATCGAGAACCTGGGCACCCGGATCATCTCAGGGGATCTCCCCGCCGGACACGTCATGCTCGCCGAGCAGCTGGAGGATGAACTGAAGGTTTCCCGCTCCGTAATCCGTGAAGCCGTGCGCGTCCTGCAGTCCCTGGGGCTGGTGGAAACCACCAAGCGGGTGGGGATCCGGGTGTTGCCCTCAAGCCGCTGGAACCCCTTTGACCCGCAGGTGATCCGGTGGCGGCTGGCCAGCGATGCGCGCGGAGCCCAGCTTCGCTCCCTCGCCGAACTCCGTGCCGCCGTCGAACCTGCAGCCGCCGAACTGGCGGCAGAGAACGCGCCGGCGCCGCTGCGCCTGGAACTCGTGGATGTTGCCCGCGCCATGCGGGAGGCCGGCAACAAGGGCGAGGTTGCCCGCTTCCTGGAACTGGATATCCGCTTCCATTCGCTGCTGCTCTCCGGCTCCGGCAACGAGATGTTCGCCAACCTGATGGGGCAGGTGGCCGAAACACTGACGGGCCGGACGGTGCACGGCCTGATGCCGGACCATCCCCACCAGACCGCCCTGCAATGGCACGAAGATGTGGCAGAGGCGATCGCCAAGGGCGACGCTCCCGCTGCCCGCGAGGCATCGGACCGGATCATGCGGCGGACCATGTCACAGATGGCTGACACCTGGACGGAGCAACCGCGGGTGTTCATCCCCGTCCGGCAGTAACGGTCAGCTGCTTCCGTTCCCGTCGAAGCTGAGGAGGACTTTGCCGGAGCTGGTGGAGTCCTTGGCCATCTCGAAGGCGTGCAGGGCGTCCTCCACGGGGTATTGGTGGGTGATGACGGGGCTGATGTGCAGGGACCGGTCGGCAAGCGCCGCGATGACCTGGTCGATTTCGTCGTTGAAGCGGAAGGAGCCTTTGAGGTCCAGTTCGCGGGTGATGGCCAGCGAGATGGGCAGCGGTTGCATGCCGGTGGGCAGCAGCCCCACCATGACCACGGTCCCGCCGCGGACCGCGCCGCGGATGGCGGAGGCCAGTCCGTGGTGGTTGCCGGAGGATTCGATCACCACATCGGCCTCCACGGCGGCGATCGCTTCGGTGTCTGCGGCGTTGATGACCTGGTCCGCACCGACGGCCTGGGCGATCTCCAGCGGCTTGGGATGGAGGTCCACAGCGGTGATGTGCGCGGCTCCAGCGCGTTTGAGGACCGCGACGGCGAGGGCACCGATGGGGCCGGAGCCGATCACCAGCGCGGTCTTCCCGGCCACGTCCCCGGCCCGGGAGACGGCGTGCCAGGCCACGGACGCGGGTTCGACCAGGGCGGCTGTGCGCAGGTCGATGCCCTCGGGCAGGGCCCGCAGCATCCGGGCCGGCAGGTTCACGTACCGGCTGAAGGCGCCGTCGGTGTGCGGGTAGCGGGCGGCGCTGCCCAGGTAGGTGCACCCGGGTGAGAGGTTGGGCCGGTCCACAGGGTACCTGGCCGCGCCCGGACCGGGGGTGGCGGGGTGGACGGCGACGGCGGTTCCGGGCTGCGGCCCCTGGCCGTTGGCGGCGGCGCGGACCACCACGCCGGAGATTTCGTGGCCCAGCACCAGGGGCGCCTTCAGGATGGATTCCCCGGCCGCACCGTGCAGCCAGT
>NZ_KB895455.1 GCF_000374865.1 Arthrobacter sp. 135MFCol5.1
CGAAACGCTCCGCCACCACGGCCTCACGGGGTCGATGGGCAGGGTCGGTGCGTGTGCGGATAACGCCGCTATGGAATCGTTCTTCTCGCTGCTGCAGAAGAACGTTTTGGACCGTCAGCGGTGGCTCACCAGGCGGGACCTCCGGCTGTCCATCACAACGTGGATCGAGCGGACTTACCACCGCCGGCGACGGCAAAGACGGCTGGGAAAGCTCACGCCCATCGAATATGAAACAATCAACCGGACCGAGCTCATAGCGGCCTAAGACCCCGAGTCAACAAAAGCCGGGGCAGTCCCCAGGGCCTGGCTTGGGGTGCAGGACTGACGAAGCACCTTCTACGAGCCCGTTGGGCTGTGTCTTGGCGCGTCTAACCGGAGCCGAGCTTGGAGGTGTTGTCGGCAAGACTAGACCACGAGGTGATCATGAGGGTCGGTTTGTTCATAATGGTTGGCAACCGTCTAGGGGCCGGGTCATAGAAGTAACAACGAACAAAAGAGAGGAAATCCTGCCCAAGACACCGTCTTCCGCTCAGTAATGACTCCTCCTCGTTCCCAGGAACCTGCCACACACTTCCACACGTGAACTCCATGCTCGTCCCAGGGTGAAGGACCACAACTGCGCCCGAATCCTTACCGAGTTGCTGTTGGAAGCCGCTCACAGGGAGTAATAGCAGGTGTGCCCTTGTGAGTGCATTACGTGGGAGTCCCGTTCGCCTGTAATCTTTCCACGAGATCTCGCGCTCCGAGATGGCGTTGAATGTGGGGGTTACATAGTGGATTGGCGTAAACGAACGTCACGGATACTGCGGGTTGTGGATGGGTTCGTAATAGTCTGGGCTGTCGCCGGCGCCTACGTGATTCGCTTTGGGCTGGATGCCGGCCCTCGCGACGTGGGATTCGAGTCCATGTACCTGTGGCTGTCCCTTGTACTGTGCATCTCTTGGTGGGCAATGCTCGAGGCCTGGAGTAGCCGCCAAAGCCGGGTATTAGGTTCCGGACCAGAGGAATACAAACGCGTGGCGGGTGCATCGTTATGGTTGTTTGGTCTGATAGCCATAGTTTCGTATGTGTTCAGAGTCGACACGGCACGCGGCTACGTTGGCATCGCTCTGCCTGTAGGGCTAGTCGGACTCCTCCTTGCACGTTGGCTGCTCCGGCAACACCTCAACGTAAACCGTCAGAGCGGGCATAGTATGTCCAAGCTCATGCTGATCGGTGGGCCGGGGGCAGTCTCGCATCTTGCGTCCAGTTTGGAGAAAGCGAAAGACGCCGGCTACCTTCCGGTTGCCGCATATATGCCCGGATCGGATCCTACGACGACCGTCGAAAAAGATTCAGGGCTTCCTGTGCTCGGGCACGATATGCAAACGGATTCAATTATGAATGCAATCGAAGCGTGCGAGGCGGATGCAGTCGCCATGTCTGCGGGCGTTCAACTGCACCCTCAGACCATTAGACAGTTAGGCTGGGCCCTCGCTGCGAAGAATGTCGGACTCATCATGGCGCCCGCTCTTACCGACATTGCCGGTCCCCGCATCCACACTCAACAGGTCGCTGGCCTACCGCTTATCCATGTAACGACACCATCTTTGGACGGTGGGCAAAGAGTCGCAAAGCGACTATTCGATATGTTGGCGTCGACGATCTTAGTGATCGTGGCCGCGCCACTCATGGCACTAATTGCTCTTCTCGTGAAGCTTAGCGGCCCCGGTCCCGTGTTGTTCAAACAAAAAAGAATCGGAATAGAAGGTAAAAGTTTCTATATGCTTAAGTTCCGTTCGATGGTTGTTGACGCCGAAGAGCGCCTCGCGGAAATCTCGAGCTTGAATGAAGCAGGTGGAGTGCTCTTTAAGATCAAAAATGATCCTCGTGTCACCTCGGTTGGGCGAATGCTTCGGAAATATAGTTTGGACGAGTTGCCACAGCTTTTCAACGTTATAGCAGGATCCATGAGCTTGGTTGGTCCAAGACCACCACTGCCAAAAGAGGTTGAGGGGTACGAGCAAGATGTTCGCCGCCGCCTTCTGGTCAAGCCTGGGCTTACCGGCCTATGGCAAGTAAGTGGGAGGTCAAATCTTTCTTGGAGGGATTCGGTTCGCTTGGATCTCTACTACGTAGAGAACTGGTCGCTTGCCGGAGATGTGGTCATTCTTCTCAAGACCGTCAGAGCAGTTTTCAGGAGCACCGGAGCTTATTAGTCCGTCCGGACTGATACACGTTGCCCGCTTCAGTGAAAGGAAACATTTGATGACGGACTCTGTCGACGATAGCGGACGTAAAAAAAGAGGGGGAGCTACGCCAGGCGCCCCGCTTCAGACTCGCCGACGCAGGATAGTGGGCCTGACTGTAGCCGGAATCGTTGTCTGCACAGGAGTCGTTTGTGCTGCCTCCCTCGGGGTCACTGCTGCAAAGATCAGGTCGGAGCTGGAAATCTCTGCTGGTCTTGTTCCTACTCTAAAATCGAATCTAGAAACAGATAAATTTGCCGAAGCGGCCGCGACCGCTGAAACGATCAGTGTTCACACGGCTGCTGCCAAAGAGGCTGCCGATAGCCCGTTGTGGGTCTTGGCCTCTTCCATGCCGGGTCTTGGTAAGAACTTCGGCGCCGTAGCCGAAGTTGCGAGATCAGGTGACGACGTAGCCAGGCTTGCGTTGCTTCCGTTGGTCAAAGTCTTTGACGATCTTGACTGGGCTTCCTTACTTCCCGGCGAATCTGCTACAAACTTGTCCCAGATCAAGGCTGCTGCACCTGGCGTATCTTCAGCGGCTCAGGCAGTAAGACTCTCGTCCGAGCGCCTGAACGCCATTGACACGAGCAGTCTCCTACCTCAGGTCGCCCAACCGCTTTCGCAAGCCCGCGACCAGCTAGGCGAGGTGATCGATGCCCTGAACGCGGCGGCAGACGCTGCAGGATTGGCTCCGTCGATGCTCGGGGCCGAATCTCCGAGAAGCTATCTTCTGATGATTCAAAACAACGCAGAATCCAGGGCCAGTGGCGGGATACCTGGTGCGCTGGCTGAAATAACCTTTGAAAACGGTCATATCAACCTTGGCCGGCAATCGACTGCCACCGACCTTGGCCCGATGTCGCCGACCTTGAATTTGGATGAGCAGCAGCAGCAGATATACACGACCCGCCCTGGTAAGTACATGCAAGACGTGAATCTAACGCCCGACTTTCCAACAGCCGCATCGGCTGCTCAAGCAATGTGGGAGAAAAAGACCGGCCAGCGAGTAGAAGGCGTTATATCCATAGACCCGGTGGTTCTCGGATATATCCTCCAAGCAACCGGACCCGTGTCTATCACTGGTCCAGAATTGGCGGCGGTGAAAGCGGCCGGGCTTCCGACCGAACTAACAGGCACCAACGTTGTTCAAACATTACTGTCCGACGTCTACGCCAAGATTCAGCAACCAAAGCTACAGGATGCATACTTTGCCGGTGTAGCAAAGGAAGTCTTCTCCGCTCTTTCCACCGGCAAAGGCGAAGCAAAAGGCCTTATTTCTGGCATTACCCGCGGGACGGAAGAAGGACGAGTCCTAGTATGGTCTGCCGACAATTCCGAGCAGTCCATAATCTCGAGATATCCAGTGAGTGGATCCATCTCCGGACCCAGCGTTGCACCCGCCCAGTTTGGGCTCTACTTCAACGACGGAACCGGCGCCAAGATGGACTACTACGTTAAGCGCACAGTGCAGCTGGTCAAGGAATGCCCCAAGAATGGTTATGAGCAGACGACTGTCCGCGTCACGAGCACCAATACAGCGCCCACGGACGCTGCCACTTCCCTGCCGGCTTATGTCACAGGCGGCGGCAACTTCGGTGTTGCACCGGGCAAGGTTCTAACCAACATAGTCGCGTATGGTCCCGCCCAAGCAAACGTAGAATCGGCCACTGTTAACGGCGAGAAGACTCCGTTTGCACCTTACTTGCACGCGGACCGCCCCGTTGGTGTGATCGCCCAGCAACTCGCACCGAGCGAGAGCCAGACCGTCGAGTTCACATTCGGAAAAATCGTCCAGCACACGGAACCTAACCTGGTTGTCACACCGACCGTCCAGTCTGTAAAGGACGTTATCCTGCCGACGAAGAACGCGTCCTGCGATCAAGGCCAGTAACGGTGGCGTTAACACTATGTAAACCGACTGGATTGAGGTTGGTTACAACGTATCCGGGATGGTACCTTCTATCTGGGATATCTATCCGTAGTTCTGCACATGGTCTCGTGCGGAGGGGGCATCTCCCCAAAATCGGGTATCAAAACTTAAACGTCTCCGGGGGGACACACATGAAGAAAACACTCGCAGCTCTCGCACTCGCGGGCTCCATCGCACTTATCGGTTCCGCGCCTGCCATGGCCGCAACCTACCCGGCACTTCCGCCGCAGGCCGCTGTTTCCGACGGCACCGTTGGACCGGGTGAAACCTTCGTCTTCCGCGGCCAGGGCTTCCTCGCCGGCGAAGGCCTGACCATCACCGTTACGCCGGGCCAGGCTCCGGCCTCCAACGGCGCTGGCCTGGGCCGCTCCGTTGCCGTGAAGATTCCCGTCTTCCAGGCACCGCAGACCCTGTCCGCAACCGCTGACGCCCAGGGCGCATTCTCCCTGCCGATCTCCATCAGCGAAGCCGGTACCTACTCCCTGACCGCAACCGGTAACACCTCCGGTGTGACCGTTGGCCCCGTCACGGTAACCGTGGCTGCCTCCCTGGCAAACACCGGTGGCGCCGCTGCCGGTGCCAACGGCGCCGCTCCGCTGGCCAACACGGGCGGCCTGGCCAACACCGGCGCCGACTCAGGCCTGATCCTGTGGACCCTGGTGGGCGCAGGCGCACTGGCCGCCGGTGCAACCTCCGTTGTGGTGGTTCGCCGCCGCGCCAAGGCTGAGGTTGCCGCCTAACCGCAGCAACTCCTAGCACCAAAGAAGGTGGGTGCATCTCCGGAAACGGAGATGCACCCACCTTTTGCTTTGGGGTTGATGCTGCGGGTTCCCGCAACCTTGACTTCGACAAGCTAAGGCAACCCTTGTTTTGTGGTAACTATTAGGGCTATGGGGAGACATTGGCGCAAGGCACCACGCGAATACGACTTTTCCATCCCACTCCCCCGCCCACAGGTGCTCGGCTACGCCCTCCTCGTTCTCCTCGCGGCCTGCGCCTTCGCCACCGCCGCATTCGCCCTTCTACGGACGTCCTGAGGCCCCTTTGAGAATCCTCACCAACCACCGGCTGTGGCAGCTCATCCTCGCGGCCATGGTGGTTCCGCTGGCGCTCGTCGCCTTCTGGCCCACACCCGTGGACCAGCCCGTCTCAGGGCAGCTGGGCATTGTCTTGAATTTCCTCCACCACCACGGCATTCCCCGCTGGTTTAATTACGACTTTGTGGAACGGTCCGCCAACGTTGGCCTGTTCATTCCTGTTGGTTTCGTTGCCGCCCTGGCATTCCCCAACAAAAAATGGTGGCAAATCGGCGCCTTCGGAATGCTCGTTTCCGGCTGCATCGAACTGGGACAGTTCCTGTTTCTTCACAGCCGCTTTGCAAGCCCGTCAGATGTCATGACCAACACGTCAGGTGCTGTCATCGGCGCCCTGGTGGCACTCGTGGCCATGCAAGAAAGGAAGCCCGCCGCCTTCCGGCAACGGGCCTCCCAAAAACAATAGAACGCCAGGACTACCCGACGAAGCCCTTCATCCAGGTCTTCAGGTCCTCGCCGAACTCCACTCGCTCGGACGCCAGCGTGATGACGGCTTTGAGGTAGCTCAGCTTGTCACCGGTGTCATAGCGGCGGCCCTTGAAGACCACGCCGTACACGCCGGAACCTTCGCCTTCGCCAGCCGCGAGGGTCTGCAGGGCGTCGGTCAGCTGGATCTCGTTGCCCCGGCCCGGAGCGGTGTTCTCCAGGACGCCGAACACCGAGTGGTGCAGCACGTAGCGGCCGATCACGGCCAGGTTGGACGGTGCGTCCGCGACCGCCGGCTTCTCCACCAGGCTGTTGACGCGGACGTAGTCCTCGCCTTCAACAACCGAGATGTCAGCACAGCCGTAGGCACTGATCTGCGAGGGGTCAACCTCGATCAGGGCGATGACGGAGCCGCCGGTTTTCTGCTGCACCTCCATCATGGTGCCCAGCAGGTTCTCAGCCTCATCAATGAGGTCGTCACCCAGGAGCACCGCGAAGGGCTCGTCCCCTACGTGCTGCTGGGCGCAGAGCACAGCGTGGCCCAGGCCCTTGGCTTCGCCCTGGCGGACGTAGTGGATGGGACCCAGGTTGGAGGCGTACTCCACCATGCCCAGCTTGTCCTTATCCCCCTTGGCCTCCAGCGCAGCCTCCAGGCCGGGCTCGCGGTCGAAGTGGTCCTCTAGCGCGCGCTTGTTGCGGCCCGTAATCATCAGCAGGTCAGTGAGGCCGGCATCCACCGCTTCCTCAACTACGTACTGGATGGCCGGGCGGTCAACCACCGGCAACATTTCCTTCGGCATTGCCTTGGTGGCGGGCAGGAAGCGAGTTCCCAATCCGGCAGCAGGAATGACGGCTTTGGTGATAGCTCTCCCCATAGTCATAGCTGAACCTTAACAAATTTGATGGAGCGGCGGGCAATTATGATTTCGTGGACCGGGTTTCGGT
The DNA here is from genome assembly GCF_000374865.1 of Arthrobacter sp. 135MFCol5.1. GTDB lineage: Bacteria > Actinomycetota > Actinomycetes > Actinomycetales > Micrococcaceae > Arthrobacter. The sequence continues at coordinate 6,624 of NZ_KB895455.1, forward strand.
GGTTTTCGACAGGCTCGATTTCGACAAGCTCACTCACCGCGGAATCGGGGTTCGCGCTTCTCTTGGAACGCCCGGAAACCCTCCGCGTAATCCGCGGTCTTGCAGAGCCGCGCCTGCTCCTCGTTCTCCTCCTGCATGGCCTGCCACAGGCCCAGGCGCTGGTCGCGGATATGCGCCACCAGCTCCTTCGACGCAACAAAGGCACCCGTGGCACCCGTGGCGACCCGCGAAACGATCGCCCGCGTGGAGTCCAGCAGCTCGGCCGCCGGCATGGCACGGCTGAACATGCCCTGCGCCACGGCCTCGGCCCCCGAGATCAGGTCCGCCGTGTAGATCAGGTCCAGCGTCCGGTGCATGCCCAACCGCTCCGTGAAGTACCAGTGCCCGCCCGAATCCAGCGTGGCGCCCAGCTTGGCGAAGGGTGAGCCAAACTTGGCGTTCTCCGCCACGTACACCACGTCCGTGGCCAGCAGCAGACCCAGTCCCACGCCCAGGCATGCGCCTTGGGCTGCGGCGAACGTCGGCGCCGGGAACGCGGCCATCTTCTTCAGCAACGGCTCCACCAGCCCGCCCAGGTAGGCTGCGGCGTCGTCGCTTTCCGGGGTGACCCCGGCGATGTCCCGGCCCGCGCAGAAGGCCCGTCCCTCTCCCCTCAGCAGCAGCGCCCGCACCTCACCGCGCGAGGCGGCGGCAGCAGCGTCGTCGTACGCCTGGGTTAAATCCCGCAGCGCCTGCTCATCCAGCGAGTTCAGCTTGTGCGGTGCGTCCAGGACGACCTCTGCGATGCCGTTGCTGATGGAAAGGGAAATCATGGGGCTCCTTGTGGTGAAAACGGGTTAGACGTCGAAGTCGACCGTGACTTCCTTGCTGGTGGGGTGGCTTTGGCAGGTGAGCACGTAGCCCTTGTCCAGCTCGTCCTGCTCCAGCGCGTAGTTCTCGTCCATGGTCACGCTGCCGGTGACCACCTTGGCCCGGCAGGTGCCGCACACTCCCCCGGCGCACGCGAAGGGCACGTCCGGGCGGACCCGCAGCGCCGCGTTCAGGATGGACTCGCGGGCGTGCGTGGGGCTGGCCACCTCGCCCTGCAGGCCGTCCAGCTTGAACGTGATCTTGTAGGTTTCCTTGGACTCGTCCACCACCACGGGACGGCCGGCCTGGCCCTCGGGGCGGTCCGGCTTGCCGGACGTGAACAGTTCGAACCGGACGTTCTCCGGCTTCACCCCGCGCTCGGCCAGGGTGTCCCGGCACAGTTGCACCAGCTCGAACGGCCCGCACAGGAACCACTCGTCCACATCGTCCGCGTGCAGGGCGGTGCCCAGCAGCTGCTGCAGCTTCTCCGCGTCGATCCGGCCGCTCAATAGCGGCGCGATCCGCTGCTCCCGGGAAAGCACGTGGTGGATGGCCAGCCGCTGCGGGTACTTGTCCTTCAGGTCCGCCAGCTCCTCCAGGAACATCACGTCCATGGCGGCCTTGTTGGCGTAGATCAGATCGAACCGGGTCTCCGGGTTGGCGGCCAGCAGGGTCCGGGCGATCGCGATCACCGGGGTGATCCCGGACCCGGCGGCGATGGCCACGAAGTTCCCGGCCTCCCCCGCCAGCTCTTCCGGGTGGTTCATGGAGTTCATGACGTTCTGCTCCACGGCCACGCCGTCGCGGCCGTGCTTGGACACGAACGCGCCCATGGGGCTCATCACGTCCAGGCTGTCCCCGGCCTTCAGCTCGGCGTTGGCCCAGGTGGAGAACAGCCCGCCCAGGTCCTTCTTGATGGCCACCCGGATCTCGCTGGTGCCGTCCTCGAAGCTGCGCGGCTCGGCGCAGATGGAGTAGCTGCGGCGGATTTCCTTCGGCTCGCCGTCCTCGTCCGGCAGCGTGGTGCGCAGGGCAACGTACTGGCCGGGCAGGTAGTCGAACTTGCCGGCGAGCTCCGCGGGGACGTGGAAGCTGACCTCGATGGCGTCCTCGGTGAGCCGGCGCACCTCCTGCACGGTGAGGGTGTGGAAGGACGGACGACGGCGGCCGGTCACCTCAGCCTCTTCGGCGGCGGTCTGGCGGACAACAGGCATGGGGGTTCCTTACAGGACTTTGAAGTAGTCGAACGGTTCCTTGCAGTCCTGGCACACATAGAGCGCCTTGCAGGACGTGGAACCGAAGCGGGTGAGTTCCTTGGTGTTCAGGCTGTTGCACTGCGGGCACTTCACCGCCAGGCTCAACCGGACGGGGCCGGAGTGGCCGCCGGCTGTGGAGTGGCCGCTGGGCGGGGCGATGCCGTACTCCTGCAGCTTCTGCTTGCCGGCCTCCGTCATCCAGTCCGTGGTCCACGCCGGGGCCAGGACCAGGTCCACGTGCACGTCCCCGTAGCCCTCCTTCTCGAAGGCCGTGTAGAGGTCTTCCCGGATGGCGTCCATGGCCGGGCAGCCCGAGTACGTGGGCGTGATGGTGACCGTGACGCTTCCGTCCGTGCCGACGTCGACCTTCCGCAAAATCCCCAGGTCCGCGATGGTGAGCACCGGGATTTCCGGGTCCACCACCGTGGCGGCGATGTCCCACGCCTTCTGCCGGGGCGTCTGCGTCCGGGTTTCGAAGTCCGAGATGTACATGGCAGTCACCAGCTGGCCCCGGGGTGCTCGCGGGCCAGCACCTGCATCTCCGCGAGGATGTAGCCCAGGTGCTCCGAGTGCTTGCCGTACCGGCCGCCGCCCGGGGCTGCGGGCACGTCCGGCACCTCCAGCTCGGCCTCAGAGAGGACGGCGGTGACCAGGCGGTCAAAGTCGCCTCTAAGGCTGGAAGGTGCGACGGCGGCACCCGCCTCAGCGAGGCGCTGCGTCAGGTCATCGTCCTGGAACAGTTCGTTGACGTACGGCCACATGAGGCGCAGGCCGTGGATCATCCGCTTGCGGGATTCCTCGGTGCCGCCGGCCAGGCGCAGCACCCACTGGCTGCTGTGGTCCCGGTGGTAATCCACTTCCTTCACGGCCTTGGCGGCGATGGCTGCCAGGGTGGAGTCCGTGGATTCGGTGAGGCGGCGGTAGAGCTCGTACTGGTAGTAGCTCACCACGAACTGGCGGGCGATGGTGGCCGCGAAGTCCCCGTTGGGCTGCTCGAACAGCTGGACACTCCGGAACTCGTGCTCGCGGCGGAAGTAGGCCAGCTCATCCTCGGACGTGGCCGTACCGTCCTCTTTGGGCATGCCGGCGCCGGCGTAGGTGAGGAAGCTGCGGGCGTGGCCCAGCTGGTCCAGGGCGATGTTGCCCAGGGCGATGTCCTCCTCCAGCTCGGGTGCGCGCGAGATCCAGTGGCCCAGCCGCTGCTCGAGGATCAGTGCGTCATCGCCCAGCCTCAGTGCGTACTCGGCGACGTCCCCGCTGGGCTTCACCAGGCCGGTCTTTACCTCCAGCGCGATGTCCTCCGGGCGCAGGGCGTTGCCGGGGGTGATTCTTGTTGCCGATGCGTTGGAGTCGCCGCCGGCCATGCCGGTGGAGATGTCGCCGTGGCCCGTGCTTTCGTGGGTGCTGGTTTCGGGGGTGCTCACAGGTGCTTCACCCCTTCACTCTTGGTGTAGTACGTGGCGTGCCGGTAGTCCTTGCCCTGCGGGGACTCAAAGAAAGAACCTTTGGAATCAGGATCGCTCGCCGCGATGGCGTCCGCCGGGACCACCCAGATGGAGACGCCCTCGTTCCGGCGGGTGTAGAGGTCGCGGGCATTGCGGAGGGCCATGGCGGCATCCGGGGCGTGCAGCGACCCGGCGTGGACGTGGCTCAGGCCGCGGCTGGAGCGGACGAAGACCTCCCAGAGGCCCCAGGCACCGCGGTCATGGTGCTCCTGCGGCGCGGGGGATGCTTTGGGGGCTTCGCGGTTGATCTCGGTGGCGGAGCTGGCCGGGGTTTCCGGGTTGCCGTGGGGGCTCATGCTGCGTGTTCCTTCGTCTTCATCGACTCTTTTGCCTGCTGTTTTGCTCGCTGCTTGTCCGCATACGCGGCGGCTGCCTCGCGGACCCAGGCGCCGTCGTCGTGCGCTGCCCTCCGGCGCTCAAGGCGCTGGGCGTTGCAGGGGCCGCGGCCGGCCAGGATTTCCTGGAACTCATGCCAGTCCAGCGGGCCGTGTTCCCACTTCTTGGTGTCCTCGTTGAAACGGACCTGGTCATCGGGGAGGGTGAGGCCCAGGACCCGGACCTGCTCCACCATCATGCCCACGAAGCGGCTGCGGAGCTCGTCATTGCTGAACCGCTTGATGTTCCAGGCCATGGACTGCTTGGAGTTGGGCGAATCGTCGTCCGGCGGGCCGAACATCATCAGGGCGGGGGCGTACCAGCGGTTCACCGCGTCCTGGGCCATCTGCTTCTGCGCGGGCGTGCCGTTGGAGAGTTCCAGCAGGATCTCGAAGCCCTGGCGCTGGTGGAAGGACTCTTCCTTGCAGATGCGCACCATGGCCCGGCCATAGGGGCCGTACGATGCCCGGCACAGCGGCACCTGGTTGCAGATGGCTGCGCCGTCCACCAGCCAGCCGATGGCGCCCATGTCCGCCCAGGTCAGGGCCGGGTAGTTGAAGATGCTGGAGTAGCGGGCCTTGCCGGCGATGAGGTCGTCCATCATCTTGTCCCGCGACTGGCCCAGGGTCTCGGCGGCGCTGTAGAGGTAGAGCCCGTGACCGGCCTCGTCCTGGACCTTGGCCATGAGGATGGCTTTGCGCTTCAGGCTGGGGGCGCGGGAGATCCAGTTGGCCTCCGGCTGCATGCCGATGATCTCTGAGTGGGCGTGCTGGGACACCTGGCGCAGGAGGGTCTTGCGGTAAGCCGCCGGCATCCAGTCGCGGGGCTCGATCCGGGAGTCCTCGGCGATGATGCGGTCGAAGTGGGCCTGGCCCGCGGCGTCCGCTTCTTGGGTTAGCTCAGCCGGCACTGACTGCAAGTTCTGCGCTGCCATGGTTGCTCCTATGCAAAGACCTGTCGGGCGGCTCGGAATTATTTACCGACCGTTCGTTCAGGATATGCGGGCGCGGCGGAACTCGTCAAGCGTGCACCCCCTAGAACGCCCACTCACCTTCGACCGCCTTTCCCCCCGACGCGCGCTCACCTTCGACCGCTCCTCCCCCAACGCCCGCTCACCTTCGACAGCTTTCCCACCGACGCCCGCTCACCTTCGACAGCTTTCCCACCGACGCGCGCTCACCTTCGACCACCCATCCCCCGACGCCCGCTCACTTCTTGCCGCTCTCCCACCAACGCCCGCTCACCTTCGACAGCCTTCCCACCGACGCCCGCTCACCTTCGACAGCTTTCCCACCGACGCGCGCTCACCTTCGACCACCCATCCCCCAACGCCCGCTCACTTCTTGCCGCTCTCCCACCAACGCCCGCTCACCTTCGACAGCCTTCCCACCGACGCGCGCTCACCTTTTGCCACTGGCGCGTGCCGCCGTCGTGCGCTGACTTCCCAAGGCGAGGCCCGCCGTGGTGCGCCACCGCGACCCGTGCGCACCCGCGCGAAGCACTTAACTGATTACCGCCGCAATCAGCGATTTTGGTCTTAAACTCAGGCTATCGACGTGGAAGGTGCGTGGTTCTAGTGTCCGAGGGAACGATGGCAGATCCGTGGCAGCTGGTGACGGCGCCCGGGTCATCCGAATACCAGATGTACCGGGACCCTGAGGCAGCCCCACCGGCACTGGTCTGCCAGGTGGGCTCAACCACCCTGAAATACCACCTCCGGGCGATCGAAGACCTGCATGCGTGGCTGACCGAGCAAGGGGACTGGGTTCCCCTGGGCGCCGCCGATGAATCGAAGCCGGCCCCGGAAGGCAGCGTCGAGGCATGGGGCCGGGATCCCGGGAACCCGGTGGGCGGTTGGTACGGGTTGCGGAAAGGCTACCGCGGACGGTTCGGAATGTACCTCCCACCGCTGCTGGAAGCTCTGGGACTGGCCGAGCTCACCCACGAGAAACGCAATAACTCAGTCCGCGCCCTCCCCAAGGACTGACAGCACCAGCCCAGCCCGTACTCGGCGCGAGTGTTTTTTGCGCGGACCAGGTACCAGCCGCGCCGCTGTCCGTTGGGTGGCTCATCCGGGACCAAAGTTCCCTGTTCATTGTCAGTGACCCGGAGCACAATTGGCCTTGCCTGACCACGAACGGAGCCATCCCATGTCTGAGCACACCAACCCCACCCCCGAGCACGCAGAGAGCCGTGTCCCCCTCCCCGGCTCAGAACGCCCCGCGGCGGCACGGATCCAAAACACCCTGGGTCCTGCCAATCCCGCGCACAGAATCGAGGTCACCGTGATCCTGCGCCGCCAGGAACCGCTGCCGGAGGCCTCCACCGAGCCCGCCCAGCCCCTGACCCGCGAGGAACTGGCAGCACGCCACGGCGCCTCCGACGCTGACCTGGGCCTTGCCACCGAGACCTTCACCCGGCTCGGCGCCGAGGTTGTCGAGGCCGACGCCGCCTCCCGCCGCATCCGCCTCGCCGGGACGGTGGAGGTGCTGAGCCGGATCTTCGGCACCAGCCTGGAGGAAGTCACCAGCAGCGGTCCGCACGGCCACGATGTCACCCACCGGCACAGGACCGGCGGTCTGGAGATCCCCGCGGAACTGGACGGCGTTGTCACGGCGGTACTGGGCCTTGATGACCGGCCCCAGGCGCGCGCCCAGTTCCATGCCATTCCGCGGGCGGCGTCCGGGACCAGCTACACACCGCCCGAGCTTGCCCGGATCTACAACTTCCCCGCGGGCGGCGGCGGCGCCGGCCAGACCGTGGCCATCATCGAACTCGGCGGCGGCTTCGCCCAATCCGACCTGGACGCCTACTTCGCCGAACTGGGCATCACCGGGCCCACGGTGCGGGCAGTGGGGGTCGACGGCGCCGCGAACCATCCCGGACAGGACCCCACGGGCGCGGACGGCGAAGTCCTCCTGGACATCGAAGTGGTGGGCGCCCTGGTGCCCCAGGCGGACATCCCGGTCTACTTCGCGCCCAACACCGACGCCGGATTCCTCGACGCCATCATCAACGCGTCCCACGCCGCCCCGGCACCCACGTCCATCAGCATCAGCTGGGGCCAAAGCGAGGACGACTGGACCGCCCAGGCCCGGACAGCCTTCGACCAGGCCCTGGCCGACGCCACGGCACTCGGCGTGACCGTCACCGCCGCCGCCGGGGACAACGGCAGCGCAGACGGCGCCACGGACGGCAAAGACCACGCCGATTTCCCCGCCTCCAGCCCCCACGCGCTGGCCTGCGGCGGAGCCCGCCTCGACGCGGACCCCGCCACGGGAACCATCACGTCCGAGACGGTGTGGAACGACGGCCCGCATTCAGCCACCGGAGGCGGTTACAGCGACACCTTCCCTGTCCCCGCCTGGCAGTCAGGGCAGTCCGCGCACCACGGCGGCCACCACCCGGCAGGGTCGAAAGGCCGCGGTGTACCGGACGTCAGCGCAGTTGCGGACCCCCAGACCGGCTACAAAGTGCGGGTGGACGGCACGGACATGGTCATCGGCGGCACCAGCGCCGTGGCACCGCTCTGGGCGGCCCTCATCGCCCTCCTGGCGGAGTCCACCAGCCGCACCTTCGGGCAGATCCAGCCGCTGCTGTACCGCAACAAGGCGGCCTTCCGCGACATCACCGCCGGAAACAACGGCACCTACAAGGCCGCCGCCGGCTGGGACCCGTGCACCGGCCTCGGCAGCCCCGACGGAGCAGCGCTCCTCACCGCGATCTCGGCCGGCCCATGACCTGACGGGCGCCTTCGGCGGCCCTGCGGCGGCCACGTTTCTTAAGCCTTTCTTAGGAACCCTGGGGAAGGATCGAAACAGAGACCACGGACAGAACCCTGTCCGCCGCAGGACCATCCCGGAGGATTCGTGAACGGACCAGCCCGAGCCCACAAGACAACACCCGGCCCCCGCCCCACCGCCGGGGCACGCACCCAGTTCCCCGTGCTCCCCCAGGCCCGGCACTGGCTGCTGCTGGGCGCGCTGCTGTGCGCCGCCGTCGTCGCCCTCGGCTTCACGGTGCAGCTCCTGCCCGGCGACACCGCCGCCGAACTGCACGTGGACCAGGACCTCAGCACGCACCACGTTGCCGTGCTGACCGCCGTCGCGATGGGCATCAACCTCCTGTTCGGCCCGGTGGCTGGCCTGGGCCTGATCGCCGTCATCGCCGTGGTGGTGCTGCTGGTACGCCGGGACCTGGCCACGGCTGTTGCCTTCGGCGTGGTGGCGTGCTCGGGCTGGGTTGCCAGCGAGGCCTTCAAGCTGATCGTCGCCCGGCAGCGGCCCAACCCGGCCCTGCTGTTCGACCCCCTGTCGCCGGAGACCGGATCCAACAGCTTCCCCAGCGGCCACGTCAGCTTCGCCGTCGCCCTGGCCTTCGCCCTGTACTTCCTGTCCCGGGGCACCCGCTGGTCCAAGCTGGTGGCCGCGGCCGGCGCCGTCGTCGCCGTCATCGTGGCGTGGTCCCGGCTGTACGTCGGCGTGCACTACCCCACCGACGTGGCGGCCTCGTTCCTGGCCGCGAGCGCCGCCTTCGTGCTGCTCGCCGGGCTCTGGAACCGCTATGCTCCCCGGCTCTTCGACCGCCTGCCCGCCGCGCTCACCACCCCGTCCAGCCGACGCTAAAGGACCCCCATGCACAGCTTCCTCACCCCTGACCTGGTCTCCGCCATGGCCACCACCGGACCACCGTCCCTGCTGGACCCCGCCGGCCTGCTCAGCGGCCTGGGACCGGCAGCCCTGGGCGTGATCGCCGGGATGGTCTTCATCGAATCCGGCGTCCTGTTCCCGTTCCTGCCCGGGGATTCGCTGCTCTTCACCGCGGGGCTCCTGCACCAGCAGCTGCAGCTGGCCCTCCCCGTCCTAATCGGGGTGATCACGGCCGCAGCCATCGCCGGCGACCAGGTGGGTTACCTGCTGGGCCGTCGGTTCGGCCGGCGCTGGTTCAAGGACGACGCCAAGGTCCTGAAAACCGCCCACCTCACCGCCACTGAGGACTTCTTCCGCCGGCACGGTGGCGCTGCCGTGGTCCTGGCCCGCTTCGTCCCCATCATCAGGACGTTCGCTCCGCTGACCGCCGGCACCGCCCGTTACGGGTACAAAGCCTTCACGCTGTGGAACATTGTGGGAGCCGCCGCCTGGGCCACGTCCGTGACCCTGCTGGGCACCTGGCTGGGGCACTACGACATCATCGCCAAGAACATCGACGTCATCGCCGTGCTCATGGTCGTGGTGTCCGTGGTGCCTTGGGCCGTGGAATACCTCAAGCGCCGCCGCGCCAACCGCGGCGCCGCCGCAGAGCCGCCCGTAGAGTACGACGACGACGCTGCGGCGGGTGCCCCGCCGCACCTCGACACGGTGGGCACCAGCGCCCGGCAGGACGCTTTCACGGAAGAATAGGCCGCATGACCACCGTGGACCGGCCCTCCCTGCTGCTCGCCGAGGACGATCCCGCGCTGGGACCGCTGATCGCGGAACTGCTGGAGCCGGACTACCGGATCCGGCTCGCCGCCACCGGCCAGGAAGCCCTGCACCTGGGCCTGACGCAGCCCTGGGACGTGATGGTGATTGACCGCGGCCTGCCCGTCATGGACGGACTGGCCGTCATCGCGGCGCTCCGGGCCAAAGGCATCGCCACCCCCATCCTGATCCTCACCGCGCTGGGCGAGACGGACGAGAAGGTCCGCGGGCTGGACACCGGCGCCAACGACTACATGACCAAACCGTTCGACGCCGGCGAGCTGGCGGCGCGGCTGCGCGCACTGACGCGTACCTTTGCTCCGCCAGCGGGGCCGGTGGGCATCGGCAGCTGGGACTTCGATCCGGCGTCGCGCGCTGTCCGTTCCGCCTACGGCGAGGTGGTGACGCTGACCGCCAAGGAAGCCGAAGTCCTGGCGGCGCTGGCCGCTGAACCCGGCAGGGTGTTCACCCGCGACGACCTGCTCGCCGCGCATTTCCAGTCCACGGACCAGCCCGGCGTCATCGACACCTACGTCCACCACCTGCGCCGCAAGATCTCCCGGACCGTCATCCGCACCGTCCACGGCGTGGGCTACCAGATCGGCGACCCCTCATGACCTCTTCCTCCTCCGGCCTTGGCTCCACCGGCGTGTCCCACTCCGGCTCCGGGGACGCGGACCAGGACATCCTCCGCCGCGCGTCGCTGAAAGTGGCACTGCGGATCAGCGCCGGCGTGGCCGTCCTGGTGCTGGTGCTGCTTACCGCCGCCACGGTGTTCCTCATGAACAAGCTGGCCCATCCCACGCCGCCCGGTTCCACCGCCGGCAAGGCCTACACCTACCTGGACTCGAAGGACCTGATCGAGGGCATGATCCTGGCCGGGCTGGGGGGCATCGTGCTGGCCGGTGTGGTGGGCTGGATCAGCGCCCGCAGTGCCATCCGGCCGCTGGGCGAGGCCCTGGCCAGGCAACGGCGCTTCGTCCAGGACGCCAGCCATGAACTCCGCACCCCGCTGGCGATCCTTGATACCCGCATCCAGCTCGCCCAGCGCAAGGCCGAGCCCGGGTCCGAGCCGGCGCAGGCGTTGGCGAAGATCCGGGAGGACACGGCCACGCTGACGGGCATCGTCAACGAACTCCTGTTGGCGGCGACCGGCTCCCCCGGCGGATCCGCCGGGGCGTCCGGGGACGTTGTCCCGGAGCCGGTGGACGTCGCGGCGGTTGCCCGGTCCGCCGCCGAAAGCCTCCAGGACCTGGCCGGCCAACAGGGCATCCGGCTGGACTTCTCCGGGGCCGGTACGGCGTGGGTGCGCGCGGATCCCGGCTCGCTGCGGCGCGCCATCCTGGCCCTGGCCGATAACGCCCTGGCCCACACCCCCTCCGGCGGAAGCATCACCATCAGCACCAGTGTTGAGGGATCCAGGGCCGTGGTCCTGGTGGCAGACACCGGATCCGGGATCACCGGGGTGGACCCCGGCCGGATCTTTGACCGGTTCGTCCGCGCCCCGGGGTTGGACGGAGCCGGGGGCAGGCGGAGCTTTGGCATAGGACTGGCACTGGTCCGCGACATCGCCACCGCGGCCGGGGGCACCGTGGACGTACAGCGGACCGGATCCGACGGCACAACCATGAGGCTGACACTGCCGCTGGCGCGGGGCTGAAGGGCGGGCTGAACGAACGGATTGGAAGCATGCAGTCTGGGTATTGACCCCTCACTTGTTTTTTGCAAGTATCGTGGTTATCCACTCCATCTTGGGAAATGAGACTGTGATGACCGCAATGTTCGTAAACCTGCCGGTGACTGACCTGGAGCGCGCCAAGGCGTTCTATACGGCGGTGGGTTTCACCATCAACCCGCTCTTCACTGACCACAACGCCGCATGCGTGGTGGTGGAGGAAGACCACAGCTATTTCATGCTCCTGGTCCGCGAGTACTTCCAGACCTTCAGCGACCGGCCCATCGGCGACCCGTCCGCGACCGTATCGGCCACCACCGCAATTTTCCTGGAGAGCCGGGATGCAGTGGACGCCAGCGTTGCCAGTGGCTTGGCAGCAGGCGGGACCGAGGCCCAGCCCGCTTCCGATTACGGCTTCATGTACCAGCGCCAGCTGACGGACCCGGACGGCAACATCCTTGAGTTTGGCTACATGGAAGCCGCTGCCGCCGAACAGGGCCCGGAAGCCTTCATGAACCAGCAGGCCTGAGGTTCATGGCCGCACGCGACTACGGACAGTACTCGGGCATCACGCGGGCCATGGAGATCGTCGGTGAACGGTGGGCCCTGCTGATCGTCCGCGACCTGCTCGTAGGGCCGCGCCGCTACGGTGAGCTCGCCGAGGGCCTGCCACGGATCCCGAGCAATATCCTGGCCGCGCGGCTCAAGGAACTGCAGGCGGCCGGCGTGATCCGCCGTGCGCCACGCTCGCGGGTCATCGTCTACGAGCTCACGCCGTACGGACGGGAACTCGAACCGGTGGTCCTCGCGCTGGGCGCCTGGGGCTTCAAGGCCATGGGCGATCCACGCGAGGACCAGATCATCAGCCCCGACTCGATGACCATGGACCTGCGCACCGCGTTCAGGCCGGATGTGGCGGCCGCCCTTCCTGCCACGGCCTATGCGGCCCACTTTGGTTCTGCCGACCTTTTGATCAGGGTCCAGGGACCGAGCCTCGACGTCATTCGCGGTGACGGCGCGGCGGACCTCGCCTTTTCCACCGGGCCGGACATCCGGCTGCTCATCTCCGGCGACATGGCACCGGACCGGGCGATCGAAAGCGGCGCGATCCGGGTGCTGCGCGGGCCGGGAGAACTCCTCCGCCGCTTTGCGGACACCTTCCACCTGGCGGCCTGACAGTGTGCGGCGGCTCCTTTTGGCTGACGCCCACCCGGGGACGGGGCGTCATGGGGCACGGCGCGGACCGGCGTCGTGAGTCAGCGGCCGGCGAAGAACTCCTTGACCAGCCTTTTGGGTGCCCGGGCCGCCCAGGCTTCCACAAGGATCTCCGCCAGCTCTTCGCGTGACATCTCGCCAAGCCGGGACTCCTGCACCAGGACGGCGTTGTACCCGTCGAAGTGGGGCACGGTGAAGAACGGCAGCGACGGGTCCTCCACCAGTGCTGACTTCGCGGCATCGTCCGGGACCACGATGACCAGCAGGTCCTGGTACGGCTCGCCCGATTCCGGATTAATGGCCGTCTTGTGCGGGGCCCGGTACAAGGCCCCTGCAGATGGCATCAATGTCGCCCGGTGTTGCCTTGCGCTCCATCGCCACAACGTAGCCCCGCGCCGTAACCGGCCGCAATGCTTTGCGCCGGGCTCCTACTCGGTGGCGCCCAGGAACTCCGCCACCCAGGTTGACGGCCTCGCGGCAAGAGATGCCGCCTGGGTGCCCGCGGGCCTGACCTGGCTACAACAGTCCGCCCAAGGCAAGCCCGCCGGCAGCAGCGGCCACCGCGGCCAGCGCGGTGCCGACGCCATTGAGGAGGGCCAGCCCAGTGCGGCGGGACTGGATGAGCCGGACCGTCTCAAAGCTTGCCGTGCTGAACGTGGTGTACCCGCCCAGGAACCCGGTGCCGGCAATGGCCTGCAACTCGGCGGGCGCGGCATGCACGATCACGGCTCCGGCGAGCAAGCCAAGCAGGAACGAGCCCGTGACATTGATGATGATGGTTCCCACCGGCAAGGCGGTGCGGGCTCTGGACCGGACCAGGCCGTCCACCACGAACCGGGTGGCCGACCCGAGCCCGCCGGCGACGCCGACCAGGATGATGATGGCGACGCTCACCGACTCTCCTTCTGCAGAGTCTTCCGGTGATCGGTGGCCCGTGCGTGGTGGCCTGCCGCCAGCCAAATTCCCGCCACGGTGGCAGCGGCGCCCGCCACCACACTGACCCCCACGTAGAGCAACCCGTCCGTGACGCGGCCGGCCCCGAACAGGGTGTTCGTTTCCAGCGCCAGCGTGCTGTACGTGGTGAACGCGCCCATGAAGCCGGTGCCGACGAACAGCCGGATCAGCCGAAGCCGCCCCGCATCAGGGCCCCGCCGCACCAGGGCCTCCAGCAGGAGACCGAGCAGGAATGCCCCGGAAAGATTGATGGCCAGGGTGGGAACCGGCCAGCCGCCCGGCGCGGGCAGGATGCCGCTCAGCCCATAACGCGCCAGTGCCCCCAGGATGCCACCCGCAATGACTACGAGGAGGAACCCCGGATGCAGGTGCACCGGCCGGTGGGGGCGCGCCGCACCAAGCGTCCCCTGGTCCGCTGCAGCCTCCCGGCTGCCGGGCTCCGGGCGTCCGGTCCCGTCGTCGTGCGCCTGCTTGTCCGCGGTTCCCGCCTGGGCCTCGGCGTCGGGGACAGGCGGTTCCATCAGTGAGCCGCCTTCGGCTGGTGCCTGTGCGGCGACAGCGGCACCACCAGGACGGGCCGATGCTGGCGGTGGGTGAGGTGCACCGCCACGGATCCCACCAGCAGTTCCTCAAGCCGCGCCCCTAGCCCGCGCTCGCGGGTGCCCACCACAATGACGGACGCATCAGCGGACTCCGCCAGGCGTCCCAGAGCCCGGGCCGGGTCACCCGCAAGGGTCACGAAGGACCAGTCGATGCCGGATCCGTCGAAGGCCGCACGGAGGTCCGCGGCGATGGTGGCACTGATTCCTTCGATATCGTCATCAACCCCGTCCGGGTCGATCGGCCGGGCCTCCACCCTGCCGTCCGGCTCCTCGGCGAGGTAGGTGGTCACGTCCACATAGGCACAGACAAGCTTCACGCCGAGGCTGAACGCCAGCTCGACGGCCCGGTGGGCGACGGCAAGCGGCTGGCCGGGCACGACGCCCATCAGCACCGGCCCGCCGATCTTCCGCGGGACGTACGGCGTGGGGCTTGATTGTTTGCCTGCGTCAGTCATCTGTTCTCCTGTCAGATCCGGATTCTACTGCGCCGCCGGACGTCCAGGAGAAACGTGCAACAAATGCCCCGCGCCGACAGAGATTCCGGACCGGCGTTGCTGTTGATTGAGCACCCTGCGGGGTAGGTTTCTTCCACAAGCGTTCAGGGCAGGGATAAGGGGATACCATGCTTTTTGAGCCGTTATATGCGTACTACCGGACGTTGGGGCGCAGAGGCAGGGCGGTGCTGTTCCAGCTGCCGCTTTCTGTGACGATGCTGATGGTCGTGGTCCTGACGATGGTCCTGCACCCCCAACTCGACGTGGCCGGCCCATTCATCTACAGCCTGGGAGCACACGTGCTCTTACTCGCTGCGTGCGCCCTGGTGCCGTGGGGCCGGCTGCCCGAACGGGCCGTGCTCATCATTCCGTTCCTGGACTGCATAGTCGTGGGGATTTCCCGCGAGGCCGCCGACCAGTACCTCACCGTTTTGGGTTTCCTCCTGGTCTTTCCCGTCGTATGGTTGGCCGCGGACCGGCGTCGCAGCGGCGTCCTTTACGCCGTCGTCGCCACCATCCTCAGCGCCGTGCTGCCCCCGGTCATGCTGGGCACGGGCTTTGACGGTCCAGACTTCATCCGGATCGTCCTGCTGCCAGTCATCCTCGGAGCAGTCGCACTGACATCCTTCGCGATTGCCAACGCCCTCTCGCTGCAGCGGCAGCAGCTGGAAGCACAGGGCTGCGAGGTCCGGGACCTCCTGGTTGCCAGCGAGGACCGTGAGCGCTTGCTTAGCAGCGTCATGGACACCGTGAGTGTAGGAGTATGCGCCGTCGACGCCAAGGGTCAGGCGGTGCTTGCCAATCACCAATTCAGCAGCCATTTCGGCGGCACCGTCACCGGGAGGCTGCTGTCGGAGGAACCACCGGGCTTTCTCGTCTTTGGTCCCGACCGGAAGCATGCCCTGCCTCCAGAGCGACGCCCCGGGTTCCGGGCGGCACGAGGGGAGTCCTTCACCGACGAACTGATCTGGGCGGACAACGGAACCAGTCAGAGGGCCTACTCCGCAACGTGCCGGCTGATCCGTGACTCCCGTGGCGAACACCGGGGAGCGGTCATGGCGTTCACCGATGTCACAGCGCTGGTCGAAGCACTCTCGGCCAAGGACCAGTTCGTCTCCAGCGTCTCCCACGAGCTGAGGACCCCGCTGACCTCGATCCTGGGCTACATGGACCTGGCCCTGGACGAAACGGATCTTGGCTCCGACATCGAGATGTACTTGACCGTCGCAAAACGGAATGCCCAGCGGCTCCTGCACCTTGTCGGGGACCTGCTGACGATCGCCGCGGACACCGTGACCACTAATCCGCGGCCCGCTGACCTCTGTGAAGTTGTCAGGCACTGTGTTGAGGCCGCCCACCCACGTGCCAAGGCCGGCGGCATCACCCTGGACCTGTTCGCAGGCGGAGCGGCCACGGGTCACTTCGACCCGGACCGCCTCGGCCAAGCCGTGGACAACCTAATCTCCAACGCCATCAAATACACTCCGCGCGGCGGCACGGTGACCGTCACGGTCGATGCCACTGGGCACGAGCTCCGCTGCGAAGTAACAGACACCGGCGTCGGCATGACCGAGGACGAGCTGGACCAGGCCTTCACCCGCTTCTTCCGCGCCGCAAAGGCACATTCCTCGACCATTCCCGGCGCCGGCCTGGGGCTGGCAATCACCAAATCCATCGTGGAAAACCACCGCGGCCACGTCGTCCTGTCCAGCATCCCGGGAGAGGGAACAACGGCGGTCCTGACCCTCCCCTCGGTCAGCATGGAGACCCCCTGAGCACGGCGGTTTTCTCGTGACCGAATCTGACCATGAGACGAACGGCAGGCAGTCCACGGCCCGGCGCCAGGAAAGCGCCCCGCTATGATCAGGAACCGCCGGCTGGGTGGGCAGCCCGTCCCATCCGCTGCTTGGCGGTGTTGGTGCCCGCTCCGACCTGGACATGGTTGGTTGCCTTGGCGAGCCCGAAGAGCGGCATCCCGCTGTAGATGACCTCGATGCCGGCAGCGGGCACCTGATAGGTCTCATGCCAGACGCCGACGTCTCCGGTTCCGGCGAGGTCCTTCATGAAACGGCGCCAGGGTTCCAGATGGGGCGCATCCCTGTCCGCTGCAAACTTCCGCAGGTGCTCCGGGCTCTCCCAGTAGCTGAGCATCATGGTGGTACGCCCCACCCATTGCTGGTAACCGAGCATCCCCGCTGCCGGGTCATCGCCCAAATGCTGAAGCATCCGCCCCATGGCGGCACCAACCCTCCCCACGGTCCCGACCTTCCACCACCGGTTGGCCCGCATCCCGATCAGGAACACCGTGACGGACTCCCGGCCCGGATCGGCCGTATAGCGGCCCGGAAATACCTTCTGCGACATGGGAACCCCTTCGGCACGGTGTTATGTAACGTTGTTACAAAACAAGGTTATGAAACAATGGGGTCCATGGCAAGACCTGTTGTGCATAACGATTCCCTGAGGCAGGACCTGTTGGCCGTCACGGCTGACCTGGTGGACCGCACTGGTCCGGCGCGGGTGACGATGCGGGACGTGGCCGCGGCCGCGGGGACCTCCACCACCGCCGTTTACTCGCTGTTTGGCGGGAAATCAGAGCTGCTCACCGCAGTCGTGGAGGATGGCTTCCGCTCGTTCGGCGAGTCGCAGGTGGCCGCAGCCGACGGCGGCCTGCAGGGGCTTGGCGTGGCGTACCGGGCCTGGGCCCTGGAGCACCAGGCACTCTACCGGCTGATGTTTGGTGGCGTGCTGGCCGCCTACGTCGAGTGCCGGCCGGACCCGGACGTTGCCCTCAATGCCATGCAGCCGCTGATGGACGCCGTCGCTTCTGCACAGTCCGCCGGGACACTCCTGGAAGCGCCCGTGGAACTGGTCGCCGCGGCCATCTGGGGGCAGGTCCATGGCCTGGTCAGTCTGGAACTGGCACAAGTCGGCCCACCGGATGCCGATTGGGCGGCCGTCTACGCCGCCGCCCTGGACGCCGTTGCCCGCGGCTGGGCGGCCTGAAGCACGACTAAGGTCCACGCCGCGGGCCCGGCGGCCCACCACCCGGGCCAGGCTTGGTCCTGTATTCGACACGTCGCCGAACCCTGCTTGATATGGGGTAGCTGCAACCCTTATGAGGCGTTGGGCAGGGGTGTAAATTAGGCCCAGCCGCAAGGACCAGGAAATGAATCGCAGGCTTACATGTTGGCCCACCACAGCGCCAACGGCTTGAATCGGCGGACGAAGGATCGTTTGTGGAGACGAGCGGGACTCGCCGTTGCCCTCACGCTAACTGGCTGTACTTATTCCCCCGACGAGCCCGCACCGTCATCAAGCCCACCGAGTCTTTTCGCTTCCCTGGAAAGCCAGGCGCAGCTGTTCATGGACCAAGGCGCGGTGGCCGCCGTCGTACAAATCCGCTGGCCCGAGGGGCAATGGTCAAAGGCCTACGGCGTGCGAGACCTCGAGACCAGGACCCCGGCCCAGCCCACGGACCGGGCTGCGGTGGCAAGCGTCACCAAGACAATGACGGCCATCGCGGTGCTGAAACTGGTGGACGACCACCTGATCGGCCTCGACGATCCCGTCAATGACGTCATTCCCGGGTTCACATCCGCGCTCAAGCCTCCCGGTCCCATTAGCGTGAGGCAACTCCTCAGCCACACGTCCGGGATGCCCGAGGTCAACGATGCCCTGCCGCACGATGTTGACTTCCGCGCCGGGCTCTCAAAGACGCTCACCATGGAGGAGGCCCTCCAATTAGCGGGGACGCTCCCCTGGACCGAGGCCAGTGTGGGGTCCTTCAAGTACTCGAACACAAACTACTTCGCGCTCGGCATCCTTCTCCAGACGTTGCGGCACAAGCCCTACGTGCAGATCATGCAGGAGGAGGTCTTTGACCCCCTCGGTTTGAAGAACACCAGCCTGGCTCGCGTCGACCCGCATGAGCCCGGACTTCTGCACGGCTATGTCACCCTCCGCGGAGAACGGATTGACACCACAGACATCACCCTCGCCGCCCCCAACCCAGCCGGCGGCGCGATCTCGACTATGGACGACCTGAACCTCCTGATGGCCGGGATCTTCCAGGGACGCGCGGTCTCGGCGGCGTCCCTGCGCGAGATGAAGACCAGCCCCGGCTTTAGCCCGTACGGGCTGGGCCTGTGGGAGCACGCTGACGGATGCTCGAGGGAGTCGAGACATGAAGGACGGGGTGGGTTCTGGGAATATCAGACGGTAGCGGTCAGCAGCAGCGACGGCCGGTACCAGGCCGCCATGACGGTCACGACGCCGCCAATGCCCACGGAGCTTGAGGACCCGTCCACGGAGAACAAGCGTGTACTGCTGAACGGCCAAGTGGAATCGACCCTCAACGAGACCCTGGACCGGATCTGCAAGCCAGCCAGCTGAGAAAACGGGGCTGTGCACCCGTCCTATCCGACAGGATGCCCGTGCGAACAGTGATCCTGCCCCGGCAGAATCTCATGGCCTTGGATGCAAGTTCTCACCGGCGGGAGCGGCCTGTCATGGTAGCTGAGGAAGATGCTGCTGTAGGCACCCTCGACACCCTCGTCCTCCCGCCTCAGCCACTCTCCCAGATGCAGCCTGTGATGATCTCCGGGCTGCTCAGGCTTGGTCGATTCACTTGTCTGATGCCTGAAAGGATTCTTCGTCACGGCAATCGCGACCTTAGTAACGTCTCTGTTCGGCGCAGAGAGGAAACGGTGAAATCATCATAGGAGCCCCAAGTTCCTGCGGCAATTGGCTGCGGAACCACCGGAGACGTCAGTTGGTTTCCGTGACCGATGCCTGGGCCGGTTCCGCCTGCGTAGCGGCCCAGCTGGCCAGGACTTTGAGGGCGTCCTCGGACGGCGAGCCCGGCTCGGCCGTGTAGACGTTGATCCGCAGCCCCGGATCGGCGGGGAGCTCCAGCGCCTCGTAGGTCAGGTCCAGGTCCCCCACGATCGAGTGGTGGAGCCGTTTGCGGCCGGTGCGGTGGTACTTCACGTCGTGCCGGGCCCACCGGGTGCGGAACTCCTCGCTGCGGGTGGAGAGCTCCCCGATCAGGTCGGACAGGTCCTTGTCATACGGGTTCTTCCCGGCCGTGGACCGCAGGACGGCAACAATGTCGTCCGCGGCGCGTTCCCAGTCGGCGAAGAACTCCCGCGCCTTCGGGCTCAGGAACGTGAACCGTGCACTGTTGGGCGGGCTGCCGCCGTCGGTCATCATTTCCAGGTAAAGGGCCCGGCCCAGCTCGTTGGCGGCCAGGACGTCGCCGCGGTCGTTGCGGACCCAGGCCGGCGCAGCGGTAATCGCATCGATCACCCGCTGCACGCTGGGCCGCACCGTCAGCGGGCTCCGCTTCCGCCGCACCCGCGGAGCAGCCGTGGACGCCCGGGCCAGGTCGACCAGGTGGGCTGTCTCGGCGTCGTCCAACTGCAACGCCCGGGCCAGCGCCTCCAGCACGCTGTCCGAGGCACCGGAGAGGTTCCCCCGTTCCAGCCGGATGTAGTAATCAATGCTCATCCCGGCAAGCATGGCCACCTCCTCCCGGCGCAGGCCCTTCACGCGCCGGTTGCCGCCATACGCCGGCAGCCCGGCTTCGTCCGGTGTGAGCCTGGCCCGGCGGGAAGTCAGGAATTTCCGCACGTCGTCGCTGTTGGCCATGGCACCCACGCTACGCCCGGCCCCCGCCGCGAGGGAGGGACTGGCAGTACCCGGAAGAGCCGTGACTCCCCCGGACATGAACATCACTGTTGCATGGAAGGCATGAAACCCGCCCCCACAGCCCGCCCGGCAGCGACCGCCCGCCCGGCAGCCATCCTGGCGATCATCCTTGCCAGCTACTTCATGATCCTGCTGGACAACTCCGTCATCTTCACCGCCTTGCCCAGCCTGGAGGCGGACCTGCACCTCACAACGGGCCAGCTCTCCTGGATCCAGGACGCCTATGTCCTGGTCTTCGGCGGGTTGTTGCTGCTGGGCGCCCGGGCCGGCGACCTGCTCGGTCGGCGACGGGTCTTCGTCGTTGGGTTGGCGGTGTTCTCCATCGCGTCCCTGCTGATCGGCCTGGCCCCCTCCGCGGGGTGGGCCATCGCCGGCCGGGCCCTCCAAGGCATCGGCGCCGCCGTCGTCGCCCCCGCATCCCTGTCGCTGCTGACGGCCAGCTTCCCCGAAGGCCGCGAACGGACCCGCGCCGTGGCACTCTACGGTGCCACGGCAGGGATCGGCGCCAGCCTGGGCCTGGTCATCGGCGGCGCCCTGGCGCACTGGATCTCCTGGCGGGCCGGGTTCTTCGTCAACGTCCCCCTCGGCGCCGCCATGATCCTCCTCGCCCCGAAGTTCCTGCCCGAAACCGGCCGCGCCACCGGACGATTCGACGTCGCCGGAGCCCTCACCGCCACGCTGGGCGCCGGTGCCCTGGTGTTCGGCATCATCAACGCGGCGGAAGCCGGCTGGGACTCGCCGCTGACCCTCTGGACAGTCAGCGCCGGCGTCGTTCTCCTCGTCGCGTTTGTACGAATCGAACGCAGGGCCGCCCAGCCCATCATGCCGCTGCGGCTCTTCGCCAGCCGCCGCCGTACCGGCGCCTACGTGGCCCGGTTCCTGTACCTCGGCGCGATGATCGGGTTCTTCTTCTTCACCACCCAGTTCATGCAGGAAGTGCTGGGCTTCGACCCGCTCCAGGCCGGCATCGGGTTCCTGCCCATGACCGCCGTCAACTTCGCCGTGGCCATGGCCAATCCCCGGCTCGCACGGCGGCTGCCCGGCTCCGTCCTGCTCCTGGCCGGAATCCTGCTGACGCTGGCGGGGATGTTCTGGCTCAGCCTCGCCGGCACGGGGTCCTCCTACCTTTCCGGCGTGGCCCTGCCCATGGTCCTGATCGGCGCCGGCCAGGGCCTGGCATTCGCGCCGCTGACCTCGTTCGGCATCGTTGGAGCCCCTGCCGCCGATGCCGGGGCCGCCTCCGGCCTGCTGAACACCTTCCACCAGATCGGCACCTGCCTGGGGCTCGCCGTCGCGGTCGCCGCCGCCGCCACCGTCCCGCACGGCCCTGCCACCGCCCACCTGGCGGCGCAGGTCAGCGCCGCCCTCACCGCCGGCAGCGTCCTCCTGCTCCTGGCCCTGGGCACCGCCGCGGTTTTCATCCTCCCGGCAGACCTGGCGGCCCGCCGCACCAACAACCGGCCGACGGCGGCCCGCACCTCCCCGCTGGAGCCCGCCCGGTAGCCACCCATCCGAAAAGGGGTACTGGCTGCCCCTCCCATAAACAGGCACACCCAAATACCGTGAAGGAATGGTTATGGAACTCAAGCTCAACAACGGCGTCACCATGCCCGCTCTCGGCCTCGGCGTCTTCCAAAGTCCCCCGGAAGAGACGACGGCGGCCGTCCAGACAGCGCTCGAGGTGGGCTACCGGCACATCGACACAGCCGCCGCCTACGGCAACGAGCGGGAAGTGGGTGAAGGCATCCGCCGCTCCGGCCTGGACCGTGGCGACGTGTTCATCGAAACCAAGGTCTGGGTCAGCGACTACGGCTACGACGAGTCACTGCACGCGTGGGACAAAGCGGTGGGAAAGCTGGGCGTGGAGCAACTGGACCTGCTCATCCTGCACCAGCCCGCACCGGACCGGTTCGAGAAGACGGTGGCCGCGTACAAGGCGCTGGAAACCCTGCTGGCGGACGGGCGCGTGCGGGCCATCGGCGTCAGCAACTTCATGCCGCAACACCTGAAGCAACTGCTGGAGGCAACGGACGTGGTCCCGGCCGTCAACCAGATCGAACTGCACCCCTACTTTGCCCAGCGCAACGTCCAGGCCGCAGACGCAGAGCACGGCGTCCTCACCCAGGCGTGGTCGCCGATCGGCGGCATCACCTTCTACCCCGGCTGGGGCGAGAACCGGAAGAACGTCATGCGGGACCCGGCCATCGCCGCCGTCGCGAAGGCCCACGGCAAGACTCCCGCCCAGGTGATGCTGCGCTGGCACCTGCAGCAGGGCCGCTCCGCCATCCCCAAGTCCACCAACCCGGCCCGCATCGCCGAGAACTTCGACGTGTTCGGCTTCGAGCTGTCCGCGGCGGAACTGGCTGCCATTGATGCCCTGGATACCGGTGTCCGCAGCGGCCCGGACCCGGACGTGGCCCGCCCCGAGCGGTTCGCCATGGTGATCCCCGAGGCCTAAGCAACCCCCAAGCCTGAGAGAGAAGGAACCAGATGGAATACCGCCCGCTTGGCCGCACCGGCGTGCAGGTCAGCCCCCTGTGCCTCGGCGCGATGATGTTCGGCCCCTGGGGCAACAACGACACCGACGACGCCACCCGCATCATCCACCGCGCCCTGGACGCCGGCATCAATTTTGTCGACACCGCAGACGTCTATTCGGGCGGCGTGTCGGAGGAAATCGTGGGCAAGGCCCTGGCAGGCCGCCGCGACGACGTCTTCCTGGCCACCAAGTTCTTCATGCCGATGGATGAGAAGGACGCCAACCGGCGCGGCGGCTCCCGCCGCTGGATCATGCGCGCCGTGGAGGACTCGCTCCGCCGGTTGAACACCGACTACATCGACCTCTACCAGGTGCACCGGCCCAGCCCGGACACCGATGTGGAGGAAACCCTGGGCGCCCTCACCGACCTGGTCCGCCAAGGCAAGGTGCGCTACCTCGGCTCGTCCTCCTACTCGGGTTCACAGATCGTGGAGGCGCAGTGGGCCTCCCGGGAACGCAACCTCGAACGGTTCGTCACCGAGCAGCCGCCCTACTCCATCCTGACCCGCGGGATCGAGGAGGACGTCCTGCCCACCGTGCAGCGGCACGGGATGGGCACCCTCACCTACAGCCCGCTCGCCGGCGGCTGGCTCTCCGGGCGGTGGCGGAAGGACTCCGCGTCCTCACCCACCTCCGCTGCCCGCCCCAGCGCCCGGTTCGACATGTCCCAGCCGGCCAACCAGCGCAAGCTGGACATCGTCGAAGAGCTGGCGCAGGTGGCCGAATGGGCGGGCGTCACACTGATTGAGCTGGCCATCGCGTTCGTCATCAACCACCCCGGCGTCACCTCCGCGATCGTGGGCCCGCGCACCATGGAACAGCTGGAGTCCTACCTCCCGGCCGCCGACGCGAAGCTGGCGCCGGAAGTGCTGGACCGCATCGACCAACTGGTGGCCCCGGGCGTGACCGTCAACCCGGACGACAACAGCTACGGCGCCCACGAACTGACAACACACGCACGACGGCGGCACGCGGCTTAACTGCCACTCCCCCAGCAAATTTCACACCCTATGGAAGGAAAACCCATGGCAACGTGGCTCATCACAGGCTGTTCCACCGGACTCGGCCGGGCACTGGCGGAAGCCGTGCTCGCGTCCGGGCACAACGCCGTCGTCACCGCACGCAAGGTGGAGACGCTACAGGACATCACCGCAGGCTTCCCGGACACCGCGCTGGCACTCCCCCTGGACGTCACGGACAAGGCGCAGATCAATGCCGCGGTCAGGCAGGCGGAGGAGAAGTTCGGCAACATCGACGTCCTGGTCAACAACGCCGGCTACGGCTACCGCGCCGCCGTGGAAGAAGCCGACGACGCCGACATCCGCCAACTGTTCGACACCAACTTCTTCGGTGCGGTGGACATGATCAAGGCGGTGCTGCCGGGCATGCGCGCCACCAAGGGAGGGTCCATCCTCAACGTCTCCTCCATCGGCGCCCGGATCACCCCGGCCGGCTCCGGCTATTACGCGGCCACCAAGGCGGCGCTGGAGGGCATGTCCGGATCGCTCCGCAACGAGCTCAAACCCCTGGGCATCAACGTCACCGCCATAGAGCCCGGCGGCTTCCGCACCGACTTCGCGGGCCGCTCGCTGACCCAGTCGGCGACGCCCATCGGCGACTACGCCGAGACCGCCGGCAAGCGCCGCAAGGAAAGCGACACGAGCCACGGCAACCAGCCCGGCGATCCGGACAAGGCCGCCCGGGCGATCATCGCCGTCGTCGAATCCGCCACCCCGCCGGGCCTGCTGGTCCTGGGCACGGACGCCGTCGGTGCGTTCGGCATGGTGGCGGACGCACAGCGGGCCGAACTGGACCAGTGGCGGGAGCTGAGCACCAGCACAGACATCACCGACTGAGCCCATATGGCCGCTATACGCGCGCGGATTCGCCGCTGCGGCCGTGCTCGACGCCGGTGGCGAAGCCGATCGTCACCGGCACCGGGCTGCCACAGCACGCGTCCCCGGCGGCGTCGGCCGGGAGGCTGGTGGAGCAAACCCCGGTTTCCGGGAGCTCAAGTTCCACGGCGTCCGCTGCTTGGGTGTCCCCGGCCAGCGCCGCCGCAACGGACCGGACCTGCTCATAGCCGGTGGCCATGAGGAACGTGGGCGCCCGCCCGTACGATTTCATGCCGGCAAGGTAGAAGTCCTTTTCCGGCTGGGCGAGGATCCTGGCGCCGTGGGCGGGGACGGTGCCGCAGCTGTGGAAGTCCGGATCGATCAGCGGGCCCAGGGCCTTGGGTGCCTCCACCGCCGGGTCCAGGTCCAGCCGGAGTTCCGACAGGATGGACAGGTCCGGGCGGAACCCGGCGGCGGGAATCACCCGGTCCACCGTCACGCTGCGGCCGTCCGCGGCGTGCACGGTGAGCGTGTTGCCGCGGGTTTCGAGGGATGCCGTGTGGAAGCCCGTAAGGAGCTGGACGGCTCCGGTGTCGACGGCGGTGCGGAGCCGGGTGCCCAGCTGGCCGCGGGCAGGCAGCTCGTCGGCGTTCCCGCCGCCGTAGGCGCGCTCCGGAGAGGCGCCGCGGATGGCCCACAGGACCTCGGTTCCGGGGTTGGCGCGGGCCACGCGGGCGAGGTCAAGCACCATGTTCGCGGCGGAATGTCCGGCGCCGACCACCAGGGTGCGGCGCCCGGCGAACCCGCCGGCGGTGACGTCGGGCAGCGGCCCGGTGACCAGCCCGGCGGCACGGGCCTCCGGCTCGCCCAGGGCCGGCAACCCGGAGGATCCCAGCGGCGCGGTCGTGGTCCATGTCCCGGACGCGTCGATGACGGCGCGTGCAAGGAGCTCGGTGACCTCTCCGCCGTCGTGCCCTATCCGCAGCAGGAACGGCGCCTCATCCCGGCCCAGGCTGCGGCCCTTGTCCATGCCCTGCCGGGTCACGGCAAGAACGCGGGCGCCGGTCCTGATCCGGCCCTTCAGTTCCGGTGTGGCGGCCAGGGGTTCGAGGTAGTCGGAGACGATCTGGGAACCATAGGGCAGCGCGGTGGGCCGGGGCGCTTCCCAGCCGCTGCGTTCGAGCAGCCGCACCGAGGCCGGGTCCAGGTTGTATTTCCACGTGGAGAACAACCGGATGTGCCCCCATTTCCGGATGGCCGAACCCACGGCGGGGCCGGCTTCCAGGACAAGGGGTTCCAGCCCGCGTTCGAGCAGGTGGGCGGCCGCGGCGAGGCCCACGGGCCCGGCGCCGATCACGGCCACGGGCAGCGATTCAACGGATGCCACGCTGCCCACCGGTCAGCCCTGCGCCGGGGTCAGGGAAGCGATCAGCGCCTCCACGCGGGTCTTGATCTCGTCGCGGATGGGCCGTACCGAGTCCACGCCCTTGCCCGCCGGATCCTCCAGGACCCAGTCCTCGTAGCGCTTGCCCGGGAAGTAGGGGCATTCGTCGCCGCAGCCCATGGTGATTACCACGTCCGAGTCCTGCACCGCTTCCGTGGTGAGGACCTTGGGGATCTCGGCTGACATGTCGATGCCCACCTCGGCCATGGCCTGGACGGCGGCCGGATTGACCTTCTCCGCAGGCTGGGACCCGGCGGAGCGGACTTCGATGGCGCCCTGGGAGAGGGTGGTCAGGTACGCGGCGGCCATCTGGGAGCGACCGGCGTTGTGGACGCAGACGAACAGGACGGAGGGTTTGTGGCTCATGAGAGCACCTTTCGGTCGGCCGCCGGAGCGGTGGAAACGGCAGGGAGGGAGGGGTAGAGGAAGCGGACCAGGACGAATCCGGCGGCGCCGCCGAGGAGCTGCACCAGGATGAAGGCAGGGGCCGACGACGGTGCGATGCCGGCAAAGGTGTCCGTGACGGTGCGGGCGATGGTCACCGCTGGGTTGGCGAAACTGGTGGAGCTGGTGAACCAGTACGCGGCGGTGATGTACCCGCCCACGGCGAACGCCACCCGGTCTGCCCGGCCTGAGCGGACCGTTCCGAAGATGACCAGCAGGAGGCCCACGGTGGCGATCACTTCCCCCAGCCAGAGCGGGGCGCCGGTGCGCTGGTGCGTGGACCAGGTGACGGCGTCCAGCCCGAACATGAGGTTTGCGGCCACCGTGCCGGCCAGCCCGCCCAGGACCTGCCCCGCAACCAGGCTGGCCACCGTGGCGGTGTCGATCATTCCCAGCGCCCGTTCCACCAGGGTCACCACGGGATTGAACGACGCCGACACGGGCTGCAGTGCCACGATCAGCGCCACCAGCGCGGCACCCGTGGCGAGGCTGTTCTGCAAAAGCTGCAGGCCGACGTCGTCCGGGGACAGCCTGGAGGCCATCACTCCGGAGCCGACCACGGCCATGACCAGGAATGCCGTACCGATGAATTCCGCCGCAGCCCGGCGGAGCATGACGGTCACGCGGCGTGCCCGCCGATCAGGGCTGCCAGGTTCTGCAGGGCCTCGGTGCGGGCCCGGTAGTAGACCCAGACACCGCGCTTTTCCCGGTCCAGCAGGCCTGCCTCGTGCAGGATCTTCAGGTGGTGGCTGATGGTGGGCTGGGAGAGGTCGAAGGCGTCGTTGAGGTCGCAGACGCAGGCCTCGCCGCCCTGGTGCGAGGCCACCATGGATATCAGCCGGAGCCGGACGGGATCCGCCAAGGCCTTCAGCAGCGGCGCGATCCCTTCGGCCTCGGACTCGGACAGCGGCTGGCGCGCCAGCGGGGCGCAGCAGGCTGCGGCCTGGACCGGGGTCAGCTCCAAAGACATAGACATACGTAAATATTTACACTCATCTATGTCTTTGGCAATCGCCGCAATAATCCCGCAGGTCCGGGCCGTCCCCTTGCAGCCCGCGGCGGCTGGGCAAATAGGATGGCCCCTAGAGCTAGCCGGCCGCAGATGAAGGGCGCCCCCATGATCGAGATCCTCAACCCCGCCGAAGTGGGCCGCGCACGCGTCACCGGTGCCCTGGTGGCTGACATCCTGCAGGCCATGAAAAGCCGCGCCACGGTGGGCACCAACCTGCTGGACATCGACCAGTGGACCAAGGAGATGATCGCCGCGGCCGGAGCCGAATCCTGCTACGTGGACTATGCGCCGTCCTTCGGGCGCGGCCCGTTCGGCCACTACATCTGCACCGGGGTCAACGACGCCGTGCTGCACGGGCTGCCCCACGACTACGCCCTGGCCGACGGCGACCTGCTGACCCTTGACCTCGCCGTCGTCAAGGACGGGGTGGCAGCGGACGCCGCCATCAGCTTCGTGGTGGGCGAATCACGGCCGGCGGAGAGCGTGGCGATGATCGAGGCGACCGAGAGGGCGCTTGCCGCCGGCATCGCCGCCGCGGGTCCGAGCGCCAAGATCGGCGACATCTCCTACGCGATCGGCCGCGTCCTCACCGATGCCGGGTACCCCATCAACACCCAGTTCGGCGGCCACGGCATCGGCTCCACCATGCACCAGGACCCGCATGTGCCCAACATGGGCCGGCCCGGCCGCGGTTTCAAGCTGCGGCCCGGGCTGTTGCTGGCGCTGGAGCCATGGATCATGGCGGATACGGCGGAACTGGTCACGGACGACGACGGGTGGACCCTCCGCAGCGCCACCGGCTGCCGGACGGCCCACACGGAGCACACCATTGCCATTACCGACGACGGCGCCGAGATCCTGACCCTGCCCTCGCGGTAGGAGCTATCCGGTCCCGGCCACGGTGCTGCGGCGTTCCAGGGTCCCTGTCCCCGGGAGGGGTCAGCCCTTCACCAGCTGGGAAGGCTTGATCGAACTGACCATGGCCGGGTAGTAGCCCTGGGAATATCCGTCGGCGGTGGGGTGGAAGTTGAACTGCGTGTACTGGCCCAGGTTGAACCAGGAGGCGGAGGAACCGATTTCGTGGCCGTTGAATTTGGGGGCGACGTCCACGAACTGGGCGCCGGCGTTCCGTGCCTTGGCCGCGAGGGCGGCGTTGAGCTGGTCCGTGCCCTTGTCGAACACTGCTGCGGCCGCTGCTGACATGACACCGCCGCCGGCGATGACTGTGGTGGATTCTCCGGCCGTCGCAAAGAGCCGGGGGTAGCCGAGCCAGGCGATCTTGGCATTGGCCGCGTACCCGCGGATTGTTCCGACCGTCCCGGCGACGTCGACCCCGTTTGCAAGCTGGACTCCATAGGCTGTGGCCGCCTGGCACCCGGTGGCCTGTGGCGATGTGTCTGCAGCACACGCTGCGATGATCTGGCCGAAGTTGACGTCGTTGCCGCCGGCGGTAAGGGTAACGAGTCCTGTGGTGCTGTTGAGCGCACCATCAAGGGACGCCTTTGCCGCCTGCTGGGCAATAGTGGGGATACCTGAAGTTGTTGCTCCGACAGTCGCGCCTGCACACGCATAGTCGCCGGTGAGGGCCACCGATTGCAGCTGGTCCAGCAGCGCCACGTCGTCAGGGCCGCCGTGCAAGCAGGCCGGGCTGCCGAACGCCGGATTCACGGCGGCAGTTGGCGCCAGCGAGCCCCAGCCGGCCGAGAAGGAGTCCCCGAGATTGACGTACTTGACGGGGTCCTGGGCGGCGAAAGCCGGCGTGGATGCCCCTGAGAGGATAACGGCGGTGACGGCGGCGAAAGCGGCCGCACTGCGGCGGCAGGCTGAGGGAAACTGCATGATGGGCTCCGTACTGTCCTCGGGTAAACGTGTCCCCTGACGCTAGGGTGCGCGCCGGACACCCAAACAGGGCCCTTGGACCCTAGGCAAAGCCGGAGCTATTCGGTCCCGGCCACGGTGCTGCGGCGTTCCAGGAGCAGCGTGTCCTGCCAGTGCCCGGCCTTGGGCCCGTTGCTGATCCGGGCTATCCGCTCCCGGGTCCCCACCACGCGGAACCCGAGCCGCTGGTGCAGGACCAGGCTCGCCGTGTTTTCCGGGAAGATGCTGGACTGGATGGTCCAGATGCCCGCGGCCTCGGTGGAATCGATCAGGGCTCCGAGCAGGAGCCGGCCCACGCCCCGGCCCTGCGTCCGCGGCGCCACGTAGATGGAGTGCTCCACGAGGCCCCGGTACACCTCCCGGGACGAAACCCGGGACACGGCGGCCCAGCCCAGGACCCGGCCCGCGTCCTCGGCGATGAGCCGGTGCTCATGCAACCGGCCGGCGTCGAACGCCTCCCAGGTGGGCGGTTCGCTCTCGAAGGTCGCTTCCCCCGTGGCGATGCCGGCGGCGTAGATCGCATGCACGGCGTCCCAGTCATCGGGGCGCATGGGGCGGATCGTCACTGGGCTGTCCATGGGTCCCATTATGGTTGACCGGCCCCTGTCCCGCTGGCCTGGCGGCGGCCGGGGCGGGGCGTAAATAATCCGTCAATAAACGGCCCCGTCCACCCCGCCGGAGCCCGTGCAGCCCTTTGATGGAGGCATAGGCAGCAGGTGGGAGGCAGGGAGCGCAGATGCGGTGGGACGAGGCGCCGGAGGACCGTGGCAGGGTCAAGTTCGCCGCCGCAGCCGAGGCCGTGGAGGGCTACGGTGGCCGGCCCCTGAACGGGCGTGCACTGCAGCCGGCCAGCGGCTACCTCTTCCCCGACCAGGACGGCGAGCAATGGTGGGTCATCTTCCAGCCGTGGCCACCGTCGGGCCTGCACGCCCGCAAAGTTCCCGGCGACATCCTGGCCTGCAACGACTCCTACGGCGACATGGTGCACGTGGTGGTGCTGTCAGCGGGCGTCTGGGAGGACGACGCCGAGGCCGCCTTCCGCGCGCACGTCCCGCTGACCCTGGCGGACGCCGCCCGGGTGGCGGCCACGGTGGCGCACGTGGCGGCACCGGGGCGCACCGCACCGGAGCGCCCCGGTCCCGCGCCGAAGCGCACGGACGGGACACCGGCGGACCCGCCGGTCAGCCCACGTGGACCCATGGGCGCTGGGTGACATCGGGGACGGCCTCGCGCAGGACCTCACGGGTCACCGGCGCGATCTCGCCCTCGCCCAGGAACAGGAACCGCACCAGATTGGTGATCGGGTTTCCCTCGGTCCAGCGGAAGTAGATGTGCGGCATCAGCCCGGTCACGTCCCTGATGTGCAGGAGCACGGAGGCGATGGTGTTGGGCACCACCGGCCCGTGGACTTCCAGGACGTGGTAGCCGTGGCGGTTCACGCCGCGGACGTGGAGCTCCGTTTCGAAGTCGGAGGAGTCGTCCACAATGACTTCGAGGAACAGGGCGTCTCCCGCCAGCGGCAGGTGGCTGACCTCGATCGCAGATTCCAGCTTGTCCCGGTACGCCTCCGCCGACAGCCGGAGCGGCTCATGGGCAATGATCGCGATGGGCCCGTCCAGGGTGCTGGACATGAACTCCAGGGCCTGCTGGTCCAGGTGCACCCGGGTGGCGTGCAGCTCAAAGGAACGCCGCACCCTGGACAGCAGGGAGATCACGATGATGCCGATAATGAAGATGGCCGCGATCCGGATGCCTTCGGGACGTTCGAAGATGTTGGCCACCGTAGTGTACGCAAACACCACCGAAATCGCGCCGAAGCCGACGGTTAGGTTCCGCTGCCCGCGGCGGCGCGCCGACAACGTCACGGCCACGGCTGCGGAGGTCATCAGCACCAGGACGCCGGTGGCGTAGGCGCCGCCCTGGGCGTCGACATCGGCGTTGAAGATAAAGGTGATCACGAAGCCGATCACGGTAAAGACGAGCACCAGGGGGCGCACCGCCTTGGCCCATCCGGGGGCCATGCCGTAGCGCGGCAGGTACCGGGGAACCAGGTTCAGCAGGCCGGCCATGGCCGAGGCGCCGGCGAACCAGAGGATGCCGATGGTGCTGATGTCGTAGACGCTGCCGAATCCGACGCCAAGGTATTCATGTGCGAGGAACGCCAGCGCGCGCCCGTTAGCCTGGCCGCCGGGCTGGAATTCCTGCTCCGGGATCAGGACCACGGTAATGAAGCTGGTGGTCAGCAGGAACACGCTCATGATCACGGCGGCGGTGGTGAGCATGCGCCGGGCGCCGCGGATACGGCCCGCCGGGTTCTCTTCGGTATCGTCCGCCGCGCCCCGGACCTGCGGCATCACCGCAACGCCCGTCTCGAAGCCGGACAGGCCCAGCGCCAGCTTAGGGAACACCAGCAGCGCGATGGCCACCGCCATCACGGGGTTCCCGTGGGAGACCCACAGGTTGGTCCACCAATCCCCCATGGCCGCAGGATGGGAAATCACCTGTCCCAGGGTGACAACCACCACCACGGCGTTCAGGCCCAGGTAGAGGACCACCAGGACCACCGCGACGCCGATTGCTTCCTTGAATCCGCGCAGGAACACCGCCGCCAGCAGCGCTAGCAGGAAGAGCGTGACGGGGACGTTCTGGTTTTGCAGCCACCCCGGAGCTACCGGGTTGCCGACCAGGTGCGCGGTGGCGTCGGCTGCCGAGAGGGTCATGGTGATCATGAAGTCGGTGGCGGCGAACCCGAGCAGGACCAGCACCAGGAGCTTGCCGCCCCAGCGCGGCAGCAGCCGCTCAAGCATGGCGATGGAGCCTTCACCGCGCGGGCTTTCACCGGCAACCCTGCGGTAGACCGGCAGCGCGCCCAGCAGGGTCACCGCCACCAGCACCAGGGTGGCCAGCGGGGAGATGACCCCGGCAGCCAGCGCGGCGATGGCCGGCTGGTACCCCAGGGTGGAGAAGTAGTCCACGCCGGTCAGGCACATGACCTGCCACCACGTGTGCTTCCGTTCGTGCTGCGTCGGAACGCCGCCGGGGCCCTGGTGGGTGCCCTTGCTGTCCTGCAGGCCAAACAGCAGCCAGTCCTTGAGCGCCTTCCTGCCATGCGGGTGGAGCGCGGAAGGATCCGCCGGGGGCCTGCTTAACGTGGTCATGACTGCCTTTCCGCGCTGCCCTGTGCACCGCGATCACTGCGAAGCTAGCACCGGCAAAATTGGCTGGCGTCGGAAAGGGGGTTTTCTTAATGATTCCTTTACGCGTGATGTACGACGCCGTCCGGGGCCCTTGGCGGGGCGGGTCACGGTTCGAAGCGGTAGCCCATGCCGGCCTCGGTGAGCAGGTGCCGGGGCCGGGCGGGGTCGGCCTCGAGCTTGCGGCGCAGCTGGCCCATGTAAACGCGCAGGTAGTGGGTTTCGTTCTCGTAGCCGGGGCCCCAGACTTTCCGGAGCATCTGCTGCTGTGTGATCAGCCGGCCGGGGTTCCGGGCCAGCAGTTCCAGGATGGCCCATTCGCGGGGCGTGAGCCGGACCGGGTCTCCCGCACGGGTGACTTTCCGGTTGGCCAGGTCCACTTCGAAATCGCCCACGTCGATGGCCGGGCCACTGTCCACCGTTTCCGGGGTTCCGCTCCGCCGCCCCGCCACGCGCAGCCGCGCCAGGAGTTCGTCCAGCCCGAACGGCTTGGTCACATAGTCGTCGGCGCCGGCGTCCAGGGCCCGGACCTTGTCCACGGAGCCGTGCCGGGCGGACAGCACGATGATGGGCATGCTGCTGGTCCGGCGCACCCTGGTGATGACGTCCACGCCGTTGATGTCCGGCAGCCCGAGATCCAGGACCATCACATCCGGATGGCCGCCCTCCGCGTGGTGCAGGGCGGACGTACCGTCCAGCGCCGTCAGCACCCGGTAGCCTTCAGCTTCAAGGTTCACCTGGAGGGCGCGCAGGAGCTGGGGTTCGTCATCGACGATCAGGATGGTCCTCATGGCGTGCTCCCGGCGGGGCGGCGGTCCGGGGTGGCAGCTCCCGCGGAGAGCGGCAGCCTGATGATCATGGTCAGTCCGCCGCCGGGGGTCGGTTCGGCTACCAGCCTTCCGCCCATGGCCTCCGTGAAGCCCTTGGCGACGGCCAGGCCAAGCCCGATGCCGAGCCCTTCCGGGGCATCATCGAGCCGCTGGAACGGCTGGAACATCGCGGCAGCCGCGGCAGCGGGCACACCCTCCCCGTGATCGACGATGCGCAACTCGCCGAACCCGCCGCCGTCGTCGTCGGTCCTCAGCGTCCCGGCCGACACACCCACGATCACCACGTCCGACTCCGGCGCGTATTTGAGCGCGTTCTCCACGATGTTGGCGATGACCCGTTCCAGCATGCCCAGGTCGGCGTCCACGGCAGGCATGGAAGGCGCAAGGTCAACCCGGATCCGGCCTGCCGGGAGTCCGCGCAGCGCGTCCTCGATCGCGTCCCGCCAGGAGACCGGCGCTGTCAGCGGGGCCGCCGAGCCGCTGGAGATGCGGGACATGTCCAGGAGGTTCGAGATCAGGGCGTCCAGGCGCTCGGTGTAGGACTCGATCGTGGCGAGCATCTCGGCCTGCACCTCCTCCGGCAGCCTGCGGCTTTGGCGGCGCAGGGCGGTGACGGCGAGCTTGATCCCGGCCAGCGGGGTGCGCAGGTCGTGGCTGACGGCCCGCAGGATGGACGTGCGGACGCTGTTGCCCTCCGCCAGTTTGGTGGTGCTTTGCAGCCTTCGCTGCAGGGCCTGGCGCTGGCGCAGCAGCAGGAGGTGGGCGCCGTGGGCTGCGAGGAGGAGCCGGTCGCCGGCGGTCAGGGTCCGCCCGGAGAGGACCAGCGCCGTCCGGTCGTCGGCCAGTTCCACGCTGTCCGTCAAGGCCGCGGCGTCCGGGGCGGGCGGCGGCAGGGCACCCGAGAAGGCCTGGAGTTCCCACGCACCGCTGCCGTCACCGGCAACGGTGAACAACCCTGCCGAGCGGACCTGGAAGGTTTCCCGGACCTTGGCCATGAACGCGGCAACGGTGTCATCGGCAAGCAACGCGTCGCGGGCCAGGTCCGCCAGGGTGGCTGCCTCGGCGCGGGCCCGGGCGGCTTCCCGGGCCCGCCGGGCGGACAGGCCAACCACCAGCGAGACCGCCACCGCCGCCGCCAGGAACACCGCCAGTGCGAACACATTTTGCGGGTCCTTGATGGTGAACGTTCCCACCGGTTCTGTCTCGAAGAAGTTCAGCAGCAGCGAATCCAGGACCGCCGCGAGCACCGCCGGCCACAAACCGCCAATGAAGGCCACGGCCATGACGCCGGTCAGGTGCACCAGCGCGTGGGTGGCGAGGTTGAGGTCCGGGCTGGCGGCCAGGGCAGCGGTCAGGATGACCGGAAGGATGACGGCGAGGACAAACCCGACTGTGGTGCGCGTCCGGCCCAGTGCGGCGGTGGCGGGCCTGGGCAGGCCGGCGCCGCCCTGCGGCCGGGACACGATGTGGACGTCGATGTCGCCGGAGTCCCGCACCACTTTGGCGCCGGCTCCGGAACCGAGCAGCCGGCTCCACAGCCCTCCGGTCGAGGCGCCGATGACGATCTGCGTGGCGTTGACGCTGCGGGCGAACTCCAGGAGCGATTGGGCGGCGTTCTCCCCCGAGACCGTGTGCCAGGTTCCGCCGAGGTCCGTGACCAGGCGCTGCTGGGCGTCCAGTGCGTGGCCGGACTCGGCGGTGCCGCCGTCTCCCCGCCGCACGTGCACGGCCAGCAGGTCGCCGCCGTGGACCCTGGACAGGATCCGGGACGCCCGCCGGATGAGCAGTTCCCCGTCCGGGCCGCCGTCCAGGCCAACCACCACCCGTTCGCGTGCGGGCCAGGTGGCGGTGATGCCCTGGCTTTTCCGGTAGGTCGCCAATCCTTCGTCCACGCGGTCGGCCAGCCAGATCAGGGCGATTTCGCGCAAGGCGATCAGGTTGCCCAGGCGAAATTCGTTGGCCAGGGCCGCATCTATGGCGTCCTTGGGGAATACCTTTCCGTCGGCGACGCGCTGGCGCAGCAGCTCGGGCGGAATGTCCACCAGCTCAATGTGCTCTGCCCGCCGCACCACGGCGTCCGGCACGGTTTCACCGCTCGACTGGTCCGTGATGGCTGCGACGGCGTCCCGCAGCGATGCCACGTGCTGGACGGTAAGGGTGGTCAGCACGTCCGTCCCGGCCGCCAGGAGTTCTTCGATGTCCTGCCAGCGGCGCCCATTCCGGCTTCCCGGGGCGTTGACGTGCGCATAGTCGTCGACGACGGCCACCTCCGGGTGCCGGGCCAGTACTGCCGGCACGTCCAGCTCGGAGGCCGCTGCTCCGCCGGCGCCGGGCACCGGGCGCGGGGCAACGACGTCGAGCCCGTCGAGGAGGTGCGCCGTCTCGGTCCTGCCGTGGTCCGCGGCGATGCCGACGGCCACGTCCCGGCCGCACGCCGCAAGGCGGTGTGCCTCGCGCAGCATGGAGTATGTTGTGCCGGCTCCCGTTGCCGCGCCCAGGAAGATGCGAAGCGTTCCCCGTGCCATATTCACAGTCTTATCCCCTCCGGCCACCCGGACCAACTCCCCGGGCTGCCGGCCGCCCGCAGGTACAGGCTATTCCACCCAGCGGAGCAGCCACACGGTCGTGGCCGGCGGCAGGCACCCATCTTGGACGGCGCCGCTGCTGATCACCACGATCCCCTCGGGCACCGGCACGGGCAAGCGGCCGAAGTTGGCGACGCAGTGCCACCCGTACGGCCGGCTGAAATGCAGCAGGGCGTCGTCCCGGGAGTCCTCCCAGTGGACGTAGTTGAAGGACTCCAGTTCGGTCCGCCAGGCAGAGGCCGCGCGCAGGAAGTCCCGCCGGCCGCCGTCGGGACCGGGCCCGACGTCCGGGTCCACGGGACCCGCATGGTCCGGGTCAACGGGACCCGAGTCCTCAGGGCAGGGCAGCGCCAGGTTGAGGAGCAGGACGGCCCGGATCCAGTGTTCCGCCAGGCTGCGGTCCCGCGGAGGCTGGCGGAGGGCGGCCCGCACGTTCAGTGGAGGCAATCTTTGCTCGATTCTGTAGGAAGACCCGCGCGCCGCAATGGTGCCGGCGCACGCCGGCGTGGAATACCGGGGTGGTTCAGCGCAGGGACCGCTGGATGGCCAGGCAGGCGGCGCCCTTGCCCCAGAGATCGGCGTCGGCGGGCGCCACCTTGAGCCGGGGCAGGAAGTCGCCACCCTCGAGCGCATACTCCCGAAGGGACGCCGCCAACCGGTCGGCCAGCAGGTCGTAGGCGGCGGAACCTTCGCCGGTGATGACCACCAGTTCGGGGGCGGCAAGGTTGCACACCACTGCCAGGCCCCGCCCGATCCAGCCGCCTGCGTCGTCGAAGGCTGCCCGGGCGGCGGCTGCCCGCCCGCCCTGGCCGTCCCGGGCCAGCTGCATCGCCGTGCCCACATCCGCGGTGCCGGCGGCGGCGGCGATCGCTGCGTCGCCGGCGAGCGCTTCCAGGCAGCCCCGCCGGCCGCAGCTGCACAGCGGGCCGTCCGGAACCAGCGGGATGTGGCCCAGTTCCCCGGCGGCTCCTTGGGCCCCGCCGTACACCTTTCCGTCGAACACGAGGCCCAGTCCGATGCCGGGCCCCAAGGTCACCACCGCGAAGTTGCGGGCGTTCCTGCCGTCGCCGAACAGGTGCTCGGCGACGGCCAGGGCGTTGACGTCGTTGTGGACGGTGACGGGCAGCGCGATCTGTTCCGCCAGGGGTGTTGCCACGTCCACCCCCCGCCAGCCAAGGATCGGGGAAAAGCGGCATGTCCCGGCGTCGGGATCCACGTGTCCGCTGACCGCCACCCCCACGCCCAAGGCCTTTTCCCGCGCGCCGGGCACCGAGTCGAGCAGCCGGTCCACCAAGGCGGCGACGGCCCGGAAGGTGTCCGCCGGCGCCAGCGGAACACCCACTTCCTCGCCGCGGGCCAGCACGTTTGCGCCCAGGTCCGTGACGACGCCGGAAATGACCTTGGGACCGATCTTGATGCCCACCGCGGTGTGCTTTGTGGCAACGACTTCGATCAGGCGCTCGGGCCGGCCGCGGCCGTTGGGGATGGTGGGCGCCTCCACCACGTATCCCTGGTCAACCAGCGGCCGGAGTGTCCGGGCGATGGTGGACGGGTCCAGGGATGCCTGCCGGGCAAGCTCCACCCGCGAGATCGGCGCGTGCCGCAGCACCAGGGAAAACAGCCCTGCCCGGTGCGGATCCCTGAGGGCGGGAACCCCGAAGGCCTGCGTCGGTGTGCTCACATGTCCAACTCTATCCAGTTCAGGTTGATGGCTCCCTTGTCCGTGGCGCCCCGGCCGATGGTGACCAGGTTCAGGCCGGCATCGAGCGTGATGGCGCCGTCCGCCACGCCCCAGGTGTCCCAGGTGGCCAGGCCCGGGAAGCTGACGTGGACCGGACCGTCCACGGTGGAACGGTCCGCCTTTTCGGCGGTGACCGTCATGGTGCTGGTATCGCCGGTGGCATTGGCATACCGGTAGCGGATGGCGTAGCTGCCGCGGTGCGGCACCTGGACCGCGAACGTGACCAGCGGGTCCGCGCTGCCGGAGCCCGCCTGGAGTCCGTCCACGAAGCCGTTGCCGTCATACCCGGGGTGGTTGTTGTTGAAGCCGGCCCCGCCTCCCCAGGCTGCGAAGGCCGCGGGGTACCGGGTGGTGCCGTGCATCTTCGGCGGAGTGACGCGGAAGATGGCCGAGGCGTGCGGGGCCAGCGCGGCCGTGGCCCGGGATTCCATGCCCAGGTTCCTGTGCTCCCAGAGGTCCCGGACGTTGCCCCCGGTTGCCAGGCCGAGGTCCTTTGCGAAGTCGATGGTCTTGGTGACCGTTTCAGTGTCGCTGCGGTTGAAGAGCGCAACGCCCCACGAACCGTCCGGAAGCTGCCCGGCCCAGCGTTCGGTGTCACGGGAGCCCGGGTCCTTGGAGAACGGAGTGGCGGACCGGTAGAGGGGCTTGCCCACCAGGCCGTCGGCATTGAGCTGGAGGACTTCCTTGTTGGTGTACACCCAGGCGTTGTTGCCGATTTGCTGGTAGGTGTCAGCGATGGCCAGGGGTGATCCGGCCGCGACCATCAGGTTCATCATGGTCTTGCGTTCCTCGTCGCTGGCAAAGGTGCTGGCGCGCATGAAGTCGCCGTCGAGGATCAGCTGGCCCCTGCCGTTGCGGTGGGACCAGCCGGTGAACCCGCAGAACGGGTTGGCCCAGTTGGGCCACGCGTCCTGCCAGTTCTGGCGCATCCCGCTCAACCGGTCCCAGCCGCCCTTGTCGGCGTCGGCATTGATCCGCACCAGGTCGCCGTTGGCCAGTTCCGCAGAACCGTCCTGGAACATGTGCGGCATTACGAGCGAAACTTCCATGTCCTCGCCGGCGGCCTCGTTGATCCAGGAGAGGGCGAGTTCGTAGTTGGCCCGGCCGTGCGGGGCGTTGACCTGCCCGATGTTCGCGTCCCTTCCGTCCTCGTACCAGGAGAGGAAGTCGATCCGAAGGTAGGGAACGCCGAGGTCCTTGAAATAGCGCACGTAGCCCTGGACGTATTCCTTGGCGCCGGACTTGGTCACGTCCAGCCAGTACAGCTGGTTTCCGCCGATGTCCCGGGCGAAGAAGTCCCCGGGCACCACCAGGTCCGCGATCTTGATGTCGGGCCGGCCCAGGACGGTCTTGGAAGCGTCTTCGACGGCGGCCCGGTGCACCCAGAGCGGGTTGTAGTAGACACCCAGCTTCATCTTCCGCGCGGCCAGGTAGTTTGCCCAATAAGCCCAGTCGTGCTGCCAGGAATCGTTGTAGCTGGTGATGTAGCCGTTGCCGGTGGTGCGGCTGGAGCCTTCGATCCAGCCGTCGGTGCAGGCGATGTCGTAACCGAACCCGGCGAAGTTTCCGGCCAGCCAGTCGATGTTGGCCTTCCACTCGTTTTCCGGGATGGGGGCGTTGTGCGGGAAGGAGTAGCCGTAGATGTTCCAGTACCGGGGGCCGGCACCGCTGCGGGTGAACACGCTGTTCCGGCTGGCCAGGCGCAAGGGCGGCGCGGCCGTGACGGGGATGCCCGGGCGGGCGGTGACGGCGGTGGCGGCCTGGGCGGAGCCTGCCATGCCCAGGGCGTAGGCGAGGGTGGCGGCGCTGCCGGTGGTGAGCAATGTGCGGCGGGACAGGTTCATCATCGATCAGTCCTTTGGGTGGGAGGTCGGGGCACACCAAAGTATTCACGGGCCATATTCGTGCGTCAAGCATTTAATTAATTCCGACGCCGGGCCAGCCCTCGGGCGGGCATGGCACCGGTAAGCCACGGGGTCAGTAAGCTGGGCAGATGCCCGACCTCGCCGCACTGGCCCCCACCCTCGCGGCGATCGCCATCCTGGCGGCACTCACGGTGGGCATCCTCTGGGGCTCGCGGACGCCGTCGTACCTCTCCCCTGCCCTGGCCATCCTCCGCGGCGTGCTGCAGCTGGCGGTCATCAGCCTTGTCCTGGGAGGGGTGATCACCAGCCCCGCATGGGTGGGCCTGGCCCTGCTGGTCATGTTCTCCGTGGCGTCCGTGACGGCTACGCGGCGGCTCACCTGGTCCTGGCGGCGGTTCGCCGTGGTGGCCGCGACCATGGCGGCCGGCATCCTGGTGACGGTCGCCATCGTCTTTGGCACAGGGGCCATCGAATTTTCGCCGCGCTACGCCCTGGCCGTGGGCGGGATCGTGATCGGCAACTCCATGACCATCGCCACGCTGGCCGGCCGCCGCTTCGTCGAGGCCGTCCTGGAACAGTGGGACCAGGTGGAGGGCTGGCTGGCGCTGGGCGCGACGCCCCGGCAGGCCACCCTCAGCCAGGCCCGGCAGGCGGTGCATTCGGCGCTGATCCCCGCCACGGACCAGACCAAGACCACCGGACTGGTCACGCTGCCCGGCGCATTCGTGGGCGCCATCTTTGGCGGCGCCTCGCCCCTGGAAGCCGGCCGGTTCCAGGTGGTGGTGCTGGCGTCCATTATGGCGGCAGGGTCCATTACCGCCGTCGCGTTGATCCGTTCGCTGGGCAACGTCACAGTCCGGCCCGACCCGCTGTAGGGCTGCGCCCCGTCACGGCCCCGGCAGCACCGTGCGCCGATTACGCGCCAGGGTGCTGCTTTCCCTAAAGTGGTACCGGGTAATCAGCGGAAGAAGGGGTGGCGATTGGCATGAGCGCGCCGTTCCGCTTCCCCCGCGCCTTCGCGTTCACGGCGGCGATGTTCGCCCTCGCTGCCGGAGCCCACGTGTTGGCCCGTGGCGTGATGCCGCACCCGGCCATCGTCGCCGGCCTCTTTGCCCTCGTGCTGCTGCCGGTCATGGTGCTCGCCAGGATCCGGGTCAACTCCCCTGTGATGGCCGGCCTCCTCATCGGCGGCCAGCTGCTCCTCCACGAGGCCTTCAGCACCCTGTCGGCTTCGTCCGGCTTCACTCCGGCCCCGGGAGCGCACGTCCACCCGGGGCAACCGCTTGCCGCGGCAGCAGTGGCAGCGGCCCCGGAACACCTCCACGCTCCGGACCCGCTGATGCTGGTCCTGCACGCCGCGGCCACCGTGTCCACCGCCCTGGTGCTGGCCCGCGGCGAAGCGGCCCTCTGGGCCCTCGCGGCCTGGCTGCGGCCGCTGATCCGTATCCTGACGGCGGCGTTCCTTCCCGACTGGCCGCAGCTTGCGGCTCCGCGCCGCCTTGTTGTGGTGCTGCGCGCCGAGGTCCTCCGGCTTCCCGCACTCCGCGGTCCGCCGCGCGCTGCCGCCTCCTGAGCGGCACCTCACCCCACCATGCTGACCCGGGCCCAAGGCGATGCCCTTGGACCGCTGCCATCGCGCGCCCCGGTCAGCCATGCCCTCGCGCCCGGCCGCAGCCGCAGGCCGCCCCGGCGCACCCATACCTTGTGAAAGCGACATCATGAATACCTCAATCCGCCACACCGCCAAAGCCTTCGCCGCCATCACCGCGGCCGCCGGAATGCTCGCCGCAGGCGCCGCCGCCGCGTCAGCCCACGTCTCCGTGGACCCGGGCGACACCGGCGCCAACGGCTACTCGCACCTGACCTTCAATGTCCCCAACGAGTCCCCCACCGCCAAGACGAACAAGCTTGAGGTCAAGCTGCCCACCGACACACCGTTCACCTCCGTCTCAGTCAAACCGGTGGAAGGCTGGACCGCGCAGGTCATCACCAGTGACCTGCCCAAACCGGTTACGGTGGCCGGCGCCACGGTCACCAAAGCACCTACTTCGGTGGTCTGGACCGCGGACGAAGCCCACCAGTTGGGGCAGAACCAGTACCAGGCATTTTCGCTCTCGGTAGGCCGCCTCCCGGCCGAGGGGACCACGGTGGTGCTGGAGGCCGCCCAAAGTTACAGCGACGGGACGGTGGTGAACTGGAACGAGCGCAGTGCTGACGGGCAGCCCGAGCCCAAGCACCCGGCCCCCTCCTTCACCACCACAGCCGAGGACGGCACCACGGCGCACACCACCCCGGCCCCGGCTGCCGCTTCAGCTGCTCCCGCCGCCTCGGATGCCATCGAGCGCACGTCCGAGGCGACCTCAATCTGGGGCGTTGTCCTCGGCGCTGCGGGGTTTGTCCTGGGCGCCGCCGCCCTGGCACTGGTGCTGGCCGGCCGCCGGTCCCGCGCGGCAGCCAAGTAGCAGGGGCCCGGATGTTGGAGAATCTGCTCCGCTGGTTCCAGCGCAGCGTGCTGGTCCTGGCCGTGGCCGCATGTTCGGTTGTCCTGGCTGCACCCGCGCAGGCGCACGATGTGCTCGAATCCAGTGATCCTGCGAATGGATCGTCCGTTCCGGCGGTTCCCAGCCGGATTGGACTGACCTTCGACCACACGCCGATGGGCATCGGCTCGGTGATCCAGGTGCAGGATGGGACCGGCACGGACCAGGCCGACGGCGCCGTCACGATTGTGGACAACCATGTCACCCAGGCCGTGAAGGCCGGTGCACCGGCGGGCAAATACACG
Organism: Arthrobacter sp. 135MFCol5.1; assembly: GCF_000374865.1. Classification (GTDB taxonomy): domain Bacteria; phylum Actinomycetota; class Actinomycetes; order Actinomycetales; family Micrococcaceae; genus Arthrobacter. The sequence continues at coordinate 48,872 of NZ_KB895455.1, forward strand.
GTGATCTGGCGAGTGGCTTCCTCCGATGGCCACCCTATCGAAGGAACCTTCACGTTCACGGCCGGCTCCGGAAACTCCGGTGCGTCGCCGTCCGCAGCTGGTGCTGCCGCCGGTGCCGGCGGGACGCCCGCAGGCGTGATCATTGCCGGCGGGGCTGCCGCCGTACTGGTCATCGGCTTGGCCGGCGGGGCGGTGCTGGTCCGGCGGCGGCTCCGGAACACGGAGTCCGACGCCTGACGAGGCCACAAGCCTGGCCAAGCCGCGGGCTTGGCCAGGCATTACGACCGGCCGGGGCGGCCCTGCGCATCCGGCGCAGTGGCCTCCCCGGCCGGTCGTCGGGCAGATCCCTGTGTCAGCCCTGCTTCACGAGTGCGGCTTCGAGGTTGATCTTCACCTTGTCGCTGACCAGCAGGCCGCCGGCTTCCAGGGCGGCGTTCCAGGTCAGGCCGAACTCCTTGCGGCTGATCTCGGCTTCGGCGGAGAAGCCTGCCCGTGTGGCGCCGAAGGGATCCACGGCAACACCGGTGAACTCCACCTCGAGCTCCACAGGCTTGGTGACACCCTTGATGGTCAGGTCGCCGGTCAGGGTGTATTCCTCGCCGTCACCTTCGATGGCAGTGCCGCGGAACGTCATCTCGGGAAACTTCTCGACGTCGAAGAAGTCCTCACCCCGGACGTGCGCATCACGGTTGGCGTCTCCTGAGTCGAAGCTGGCCGTGGCAACGGTGGCGTGCACGGTGGACTCAGCCAGGGACTCACCCACCCGGGCTTCGGCCTGGGCATCGGTGAAGCGGCCCCGGACCTTGCTGATCCCGGCATGCCGGACGCTGAAGCCGATCTCGCTGTGTGACATGTCCAGGGTCCAGGTTCCCGGGGTGAGTTGCTGGGGAAGGGTCATGGTCATTTCTCCTTGCTCGTAGGGCCGCAGGCTTCGCTGCCCGCTATGGGCGCAAGATTGCGGATGGTCCTAAATATTCCGCATCCAACCCGCATTTATAAGGGGGCGGGGTGAACCGGAAGGGAACTTCGGGCGTATACATAAGCGTGGCACTAAGACTATTGACCGCCCTTGCGTTGTTCATTGATGCCGGCGTACACCTGTTCCTGGCCCCGGGCTACCAGAACGCCCAGCCGGGCACCGTCAGCCAGGGCACCCTGTTCCTGCTGGAGGCCGCGGTAGCGCTTGTGGCCGGAATCTTTGTCCTGCTCCGCGGCAGCCGGGCAGCCTATGCTGTGGCCCTGCTGGTGGCACTGAGCGCCTTCGCGGCCGTGATGCTGTATCGCTACGTTGATATCCCGGCCATCGGACCGATCCCCGCCATGTACGATCCCGTCTGGTTCTTCTCGAAGACCCTCAGCGCCGTCGCCGAGGGAGCCGGGGCCCTCCTGGCCGCCGTGGGACTGGCGCGGGCGTCCGGGAAGCGGCGCTCCGCCGTCGTGAAGCGCCGCGCGACGCGTCCCGGCACGTGATTCCCCGTCCGGATTCCGCGGCACGCCGGTGGCCCGGGCCCGCCGCCGTCGTCGTCAGCGTTCAGGCGGAGGCGGCAGGGCCTCGCGGTGCGGCCGGACGTGCCGTCCCCGACGCACTGGCCGCCCTGGCCGCCTACGGTTTGTTGGCGCTGTGGCTGTCGTCCTTGTCAGCCCCCGGGTTTCCCTTGCAACTGGCAGGCCTGGGCGCGGGCGCACTGGTCACGGGTGCGGCGGCCGCTTCCCTGCTGCGGCGGGCACCCAGGTTCTCCACTCCGGCCGACCGCGTGACGCTGCTGCGCGCCGTCCTCGCCGCCCTCTGTGCCGTATTGGCGGTCCCCCAGCTGTTCACGGGGCCGCGGGAGGACCTGCTGATTCCGGTCCTGGGCGGGCTGGCCTTCGCGCTGGACGGGGTAGACGGGGCGGTGGCCCGGCGGACCGGGCTGTCCTCCACGGTGGGGGCGCGCTTTGATGCGGCCACCGACGCCGGGCTGGTCCTTGCGTTGTCCGTCGCGGCCGCTGCCCGGGTGGGGCCGTGGGTGCTCGCGATCGGGGGCATGTACTACGTTTTCGTGGCCGCCGGACGCTTCCGGCCCCACCTCCGCGGGTCTTTGCCGCCACGGCAATCCCGGAAGGCAATCGGGGCGTTCCAGCCGTTCGCGCTGCTCCTGCCACTGCTTCCCGGTATCCCGGCCGTGGCCGCGGTGTCCATTCCGGTGGCGGCCCTGGCGCTGCTGGCGTTTTCCTTCGGGCGGGACGTGGTCCAGCTGGAGCGCCGTCACCGGACGGCCGGCCGCGCTGCAGCCTGGGCGGACCACGGACCGTGCGCCGGCTGACCCAGACTTGCGCTGCGCATTGTCACTCCCGACACAGAAATTCCCCGGCGCGCCCCGCATCCGGGCTGCGCCAGGGAATCCCGGTGTCGAAAATGAAAATCTGCGTCGCCAATCACTTCCCGCGTCGGGCGGACCAACGCCTCACCGCAGGCTGGCGAGGGCCTTCCGGAGCCGCGTCCCGGCGTCGTCCGCCACGTCCTTGACTGCAGGCGCGTCGCTGAGCTGGACCATGGCCTGCGGGTCGATCGCCTCAACTGTGGTCTCTTGCGCACCGGCCTGGCGGCGCACCACCACGTTGCACGGCAGCAGGGCGCCCATTTGCGGCTCGGCGGCGAGGGCTCGGCTGGCAAGGGAGGGATTGCAGGCGCCAAGGATGACATAGTCCCCGACGGCGTCTGCCGCGTCGGTGCCGAGCTTGGCTTCGAAGGTGGAGCGGATGTTGATTTCCGTCAGGATCCCGAAGCCCTCCGCGGCAAGGGCCGCGCGGGTGCGTTCCAGCGCTTCGGCCCAGGGAAGGGCGACGGTGGTGGCCAGCGTGTAGGTCATGGTGCTCCTCGAAGTTGCCGAATGGTCCGCTGCCTTGGGGCTGCCGGGCGTCGAATTATGCCAGGGAGAGGAAGAGCTTCTCCAGGTCTTTCCGGTCCATGGTTTCGTCTTTTTGGGTGATGCACTGCTCCAGGCCGGTGGCAATGATGGCGAAGCCGGCACGGTCAAGGGCCTTGGAGACGGCCGCCAGCTGGGTGACGACGTCCTTGCAGTCCCGGCCTTCCTCGAGCATCCGGGTGACCGCGGCGAGCTGGCCCTGGGCGCGCTTGAGGCGGTTGATCACGGGCGTGAGTTCGGTTGGGTTCAGTTCCATAACGGGTTCTCCATCGGTGGGGTGCTGCCCCCAAGCATATACCCCCATGGGTGTTTTGACTACCCCCGGGGGTATCTGTAATACTCGGTGGGGTATCCACCTGCCCCCCTTTTGAGAGGCCCCCATGACATCCCCTTCCACAGCAACCGCTGTTACGGCACTAGCCCCCGAGACCCTGCGGTCGTGGTTCAACACGCACCAGGACCTGATGGTGATCGACGTGCGTTCCGCCGCTGAATTCGAGTCAATGCACATCCGCGGCTCCTACAACGTGCCGCTCCCCCTCCTCTCCGAGCACACCGGCGAACTCGCGGCCCGGCTGGGCTCACGCGTGGTCCTGGTCTGCCAGTCCGGCGTCCGCGCCGAGCAGGCCCGCCAGCGGATGGCGGCGGTTGGCCTCGACACCGCCTATGTCCTCACCGGCGGCGTGCCGGGCTTCGCCGCCGCCGGCGGTGACGTGGTCAAAGGCAAGGACCGCTGGGACATGGAACGCCAGGTCCGCCTGGCCGCAGGTTCACTGGTGATGCTGGGCCTGGTGGGCGGCAAGTTCGTCTCGCCCAAGGTCCGCATGCTCGCAGGCGCCATCGGCACCGGCCTGACGTTCTCGGCCGCCACCAACACCTGCGCCATGGGCAAGGCCCTCTCGGCCATGCCGTGGAACAAGGCAGCCACGGAGCCCACCCGCGAAAGCGCCATCCTGCAGCTTCCCGTCCATGGCGCTGAAGAGGACGCCGCGGCATGATCCCGGCCCTGGGTCTGGGGCTCGTCGTCGGAATCGTCCTGGGCGTGGTGGGCGGTGGCGGCTCCATCATCGCCGTTCCCGCACTGGTGTACGGCGTGGGCATGAGCCCCGCCCAGGCCATCCCGACGTCGTTGCTGGTGGTGGGCATATCGTCACTGGCAGCCCTGCTCCCCCGGATCCGGGAGGGCCTGAACTGGCCCGTCATCGCACTGGTCGGGGGCGCCGGCATTCCGGCGGCCTGGGCCGGCGCCGCCGTCGGCAAACTCCTGGATCCGACCATCCTGATGCTGGCGTTTGCCGGAATCATGGTGGCCGCGGGCATCCGGATGCTCAGCAAACCCCGCGAAACCGAGGGCTCCTGCAGCACGGGACCCAACCGGGCCTTCCGGTCCTGCGCCCCGAAGGCCGTGGGCGTTGGATTGCTCGTCGGGCTCCTCACCGGACTGCTTGGCGTGGGGGGCGGCTTCCTCATCACCCCTGCACTGACCATCCTCCTGGGCCTGCGCATGAAGCAGGCCGTCGGAACCTCGCTGGCGATCATCGTGGTCAACTCCGCAGCCGGATTCAGCGCCCACGCCGCCGGCTACACCATCGACTGGGCCACCACGCTGGCATTCGCCGTCCCGGCCATCCTGGGATCACTGGTTGCCGCGCGGTTCGCGGGCCACCTGAAGGACAAGCACATCCGCATCTCATTCGCGGTGCTGATCTTCGCCGTCGCGGCGTGGGTCACGGCCGGCACCGTCACCGCCTGACAACCCCCAACACCGTTACCCGAAGGAGAACAGCATGGGACTGATCGATTCGCTCAAGAAGGCCTTCAGCAAGCCCTACAAGACAATCTCCGTTGCACAGGCCAAGGACCTCCTGGGTTCCGGCGCCACGTTCATCGACGTCAGGTCAGCGCAGGAATGGCGGACCGGCCGGGCACCGCAAGCCAAGCATGTTCCCCTGGACCGGCTGCAGGCCGGCACCGCCGGCATCCAAAAGACCCGCCCCGTGATCGCCATCTGCGCCTCCGGCGTGCGGTCCGCCTCCGCCGCCCGGCTCCTGGCCGCCGAGGGCTACGACGCCTACTCGGTCCGCGGCGGCATGGCCGCCTGGCGCCAGGCCGGCGAACCCGTCCGCTAGACACATCACCCCAGCCAACAACCACTTCGAAGGAGAACCATCATGGCTGAAATCACCATCACCGAAGCCGACCAGCGCCGCAACGCCGCCCGCATCCTCGATGTCCGCGAGGACTTCGAAGTCGCCGAAGGCATGATCCCCGGGGCCCTGCACATCCCCATGGGCCAGCTGCAGGCCCGCCTGGGCGAGCTCGACCCGGCCGTCCCCGTCATTGCGGTCTGCCGCAGCGGCAACCGCAGCGCCGCCGTCGCCGACGCCCTCAACGGCGCAGGCTACACGGCGGACACCATGGCCGGCGGCATGACCGCCTGGACCCGCGCCGGACTCCCCACCACCTGACATTCCTGGGGATATCTCTAGTTGTTGTATACCCCCCCTGGTATCTAAAATTGGTACCAGGATTTCATATCTTTCCCATTCGAAGGAGCACCAGATGCTGCTTGAACGCATATACGACGAAGACCTCGCCCAGGCCAGCTACCTGATCGGCTGCCAGGCCAAGGGCGAGGCAATCGTGGTGGACGGCCGCCGGGACATCGCCGTCTACCAGGACCTTGCCGCCAAGAACGGCATGAAGATCGTGGCCGTCACCGAGACCCACATCCACGCCGACTACCTCTCCGGCACGCGCGAACTGGCCGCCGCCACCGGCGCGAAGATCTACGTGTCCGGCGAGGGTGGACCCGACTGGCAGTACGGGTTCGACGGCGAACGGCTGCACGACGGCGACACCATCACCCTGGGCAACATCACCATCAAGGCAGTCCACACCCCCGGCCACACTCCGGAGCACCTGTCCTTCCTGGTCACCGACGGCGCGTTCAGCGACAAGCCCGGCTACCTGCTCTCCGGAGACTTCGTCTTCTCCGGCGACCTGGGCCGGCCCGACCTGCTGGACGAGGCCGCCGGCGGCATCGACACCCGCTTCGAAGGCGCCAAGCAGCTCTTCGCCAGCCTCCGCGACAAGTTCCTCACCCTCCCGGACTACGTCCAGGTCCACCCGGGCCACGGCGCCGGCAGCGCCTGCGGCAAGGCCCTGGGCGCCATCCCCTCCTCCACGGTGGGCTACGAACGCCTCTACGCCTGGTGGGGCCCCTACCTGGCCACCAACGACGAACAGGGCTTCATCAACGAGCTCCTCGACGGCCAGCCCGACGCCCACGCCTACTTCGCCCGCATGAAGCGCGAAAACCGGGAAGGCCCCGCCGTCATGGGCGAACGCGCCCCGCTGCAGGAACTGGACACGGACGCCGTCGCCAAGGGCCTGGCCGAGGACACCCTGACCTTCATCGACACCCGCTCCAGCGGCGAAATCCACCAGGGCACGGTGGCGCGGTCCCTGAACGTCCCGGCCGGCAAGTCCGTAGCCAGCTACGGCGCCTGGGTGGTCAACCCGGAAACCGACAAGAACCCGCTGGTGCTGCTGGCCAGGGACCTGGACCAGGCCCAGGACATGTGGGACCACCTGGTCCGCGTGGGCATCGACAACGTGGCCGGCTACCTCACCAGCATCAAGGGGTTGCCCACCTTCACCCCCAAGCTGATCCAGCCTGGGGAACTCGAGGGTTTCGAGGCGGCCGTGGTCCTGGACGTCCGCAACAAGACCGAGCACAAGGCCGGGCACGTCCCGGGCTCCTACCAGCTCAGCGGCGGCCGCGTGATGTGGCACCTGGATGAGCTGCCGGCCGGCGGCACCATCGTGTCCTACTGCCAGTCCGGAGTGCGCAACTCCGTGGCCGCCAGCGCCCTGCGCCGGGCCGGGTACGACGTCGTCGAACTCGATGGCAGCTACGCCGCCTGGAACGCCTGGCGGAACAGCGTCCCCGCAGCCTGAGCAGGCAATTCCCCCTAGACCGCCCGGGCAAGACCCCCCTCCTGCCCGGGCCCGGCCCGGACGCGTCCCCCGCGCGTCCGGGCCACCTTCTGCTTCACCAGAACGGAGCCACCATGCAGGGCACCCCCCTCCGCGGCACCAGCGGATCCACCCCGGCGGTGCTGGGCTTGCGGCAGAACGTTGCCCAGTTCATGCTGCTGGTGGCCGTGAACGCCCTGGTGGGGGGCACCCTGGGCCAGGAGCGCACGGTCCTTCCGCTGCTCGCCGCCCGGGAATTCCACCTCGACCTGTACACGGGCGCACTGACCTACATCCTCGCCTTCGGCTTGTCCAAGGCCGCCATGAACTACTTCGCGGGTACCCTCTCGGACCGGTACGGCCGGAAACCGGTCCTCATCACCGGCTGGCTGGCAGCGGTGCCCGTCCCGTTGATGCTCATACTTGCTCCGTCATGGGGCTGGATCGTGGCGGCCAACGTGCTGCTGGGCGTCAGCCAGGGCCTCACCTGGTCCACCGCCGTGATCATGAAAATGGACCTCGTGGGCCCCAAACAGCGCGGCCTGGCCATGGGCTTCAACGAGGCCGCGGGCTATCTCGGGGTCGCCGTAACGGCCCTGGCCACCGGCTACCTCGCCACCGCCTACGGCCTGCGCCCGGCCCCGTTCCTATTGGGCGCCGCCTACATCGCGCTGGGTCTGGGTCTCACGGTCCTGGCCGTCCGCGAAACCCACCACCATGCCAGGACCGAGGCCGCGCAGCATGCCGCGGGCCGGGATGCCGCCCGTGCCGGCCTCACCACCGGGCAGGTGTTCACCCTCACCAGCTTCAGGGACCGCTCTCTCTCCGCGGCCAGCCAGGCCGGACTGGTGAACAACCTCAACGACGGCCTGGCATGGGGCCTCTTCCCCGTCCTGTTCGCCGGCGCCGGGCTTGGCCTGGGCCAGATCGGCATCCTGGCCGCCGCCTACCCGGCAGCCTGGGGCGCGGCCCAACTGGTGACCGGAGCAGCCTCCGACCGTTGGGGACGCAAGTGGTTCATCGCCACCGGAATGCTGGTGCAAGCCGGCGCCCTGGCGATCATTGCTTCCGCTCACGGCTTCGCACCGTGGCTCGCCGCCGCCGTCGTGCTGGGCCTCGGTACCGCCATGGTCTACCCCACACTGCTGGCCGCCATCGGCGACGTCGCCCACCCGGCCTGGCGTGCCCGCTCCGTGGGCGTGTACCGGCTGTGGCGCGACGGCGGATTCGCCGTGGGTGCCCTGCTCTCCGGAGTACTCGCGGACCTCTACGGCATCCCCGCGGCCATCGCCGCCGTCGCGGTGCTCACCGCCCTCTCGGGCCTGGTGGTTGCGGGGCGGATGCGCGGGAATGACCACGCTGCGGGATAGCCCCCCTTTATCCGTGCCCGGCCAAGTACTCCACCAGCCCGCCCACCGTGGCCACCGCCGGATAGTCGGCTTCCGGGATGTCGACGCCCGTGGACTCGGCGATGACCTCCACCAGGCGGAGGAAATCCAGCGAGTCCAGTTCCAGGTCCTGGCGCAGCCTGGCAGTGCCGTCCAGGTCGCCGGGCTCGACGTCGGGCGCAACTTTGCCGATCGCCGCCTCCACGGCCAGGCGCGCGTCCTCTTGGTTCACGGTTCCTCCTCGGTCACACGGGTCCGGCTCACAGGTCCTCCGGCGTTTGCAGGAGTTCGTCGATCCTGGCCAGGAAGCGGCCTCCGCGCAGCCCGTCGCTGACCCGGTGGTCCGCGGACAGGGTGGCGGTGGCCGCGTGCCGGATCCCGAGCATCCCGTTGTGCGCCCACGGCTGTTCGATGACCTTGCCGAAACCCACCATGGCAACCTGAGGCGGATAGATCACGCCGTAGACGCTTTCGACCCCAAGGTCGCCCAGGTTGGTGACGGTAATGGTGGGGTCGGCCATCTCCGCGCGCTGCAGCCGGCCCGCCCTGGCCCGGCTGACCAGGCCGCGCAGCTGCTCCATGAGTTCGTCCAGCGTCAGGGTGTCTGCGTCGTGCACCGCCGGGGCCACGATCCCGCCGTGCCGCAGGGCCACCGCGACGCCCAGGTGCACGGCATTGCTCGGCTGGAACGCGCCCCTGGTGAAGAATCCGTTCATGTCCGGCACCTCCTTCGCCGCGAGCGCGGTGGCCTTGAGCAGCAGGGCGGAGGGCACCAGGCGGGCGGTGACGGGCCGCTGCTGGTTGGCCGCCTGCATCCACGCCATGGCCGCGGCAAGGTCCAGGGTGGTGGCGAGGTAGTAGTGCGGGATTTCCTTCTTGGACCGCGACATCAGCGCGCCGATCGCCTGCCGCAGGCTTTCCGCCTTGCTGGCGGCCGCAGCCCGTTCCTGCCGGGGGGCTGCGGGCGGCACGTTTTCCTTTGCGTTCCCGGGTTCCGTTGCCTGCGCGGGCGCCGGCGGGCGGGCTTCCGACGGCGGTGCTTCCGCCGGCTTGTCCGCGCCGGGTTCCCTGGCCGGCCGCCCCCGCGGCGGGACGGCGGCGAGCACGTCTTCCTCGGTGACGGCACCACCCGGGCCCGTGCCCGTGACGGCCGGCAGGTCCACGCCAAGTTCCGCCGCCAGCCGCCGGGCCAGCGGCGAGGACCGCACGCGGTGCGCTTCGGGTGCTTTTGCCGGCTCCGGCGCCCAGGTGCCAGACGCCGCAGCGGCGCGTTCGACGTCGGCCCGGGTCACCTCTCCGCCGGCACCGCTCCCGCTGAGGCGTCCGACGTCGACCCCCAGCGTGTGCGCAAGGTGCCGGACCGGCGGCGGGACCTTGGCGCCGGGCTCCGGGTGGCCGCCAGCGGCGCCCGGGTGAGCGGGCGTTTCCTCTTTTGCTGTCAAAGGTGAGCGGGCGTCGGGGAAAATGCTGCCGGAAGTGAGCGGGGGTTGGGGCGGGGGTGGCGGCGGGAGTTCGGCGGGGGTGGCCGTGATCCGGGCGATGGGGGTCCCCACCTGCACGGTGTCGCCGATGTCCACCAGGAACTCGGCGACGACGCCGTCCTCGAAAGACTCGATGTCCATCACGGTCTTGTCGGTGTCCACGGCCGCCACGAGGTCACCCTTATGGACATAATCCCCCGGCTTGACCAGCCACTCCACCACCTTGCCGTGCTCCATGTCTGCGCCCAGGGACGGCATCCGGAACTCAGCCATTGGCCCCCACGGCCCTTCGCGCGGCGGCCATGACCCGTTCCACCGACGGCAGGGCAGCCTGTTCCAGGTGCTTGGCGTACGGGACGGGCACCTCCAGGCTGCATACCCGTTCCACCGGGGCGTCCAGGTCGAAGAAGGCTTGCTCGCAGATCCGGGCCGCGATCTCCGCGGAGATGCTGCCGCTTCGCCAGCCTTCGTCCACCACCACGGCCCGGTGCGTCCTGGCCACGCTGTCCATGATGGTGTGGGCATCGAGCGGGCGGAGGGTGCGGAGGTCGATCACGTCGGCCTCAATGCCTTCGGCGGCCAGCAGGTCCGCGGCCTCCAGCACCATGGGCAGCGTGCCGCCGTAGGTGACGAGGGTCAGGCCGTCCCCATGCCGGAGGACTGCTGCCTTGTCGATGTCCACGGCGCCGGCGTCGTCGTCGAGCTCCCCCGCAACGTTGTACAGCGAGCCATGCTCGAAGATCAGCACCGGGTCCGGGTCCTGCAACGCGGTCCACAGCATCCCGCGGGCGTCCGCCAAGGTGGCCGGGGCCAGGATCCGCAGCCCGGGAATGTGCGCGTACCAGCCTTCCAGGCTGTGCGAGTGCTGGGCGCCGAGCTGCCGGCCGGCTCCGGTGGTCATCCGGATGACGATGGGCACGTTGAACTGGCCGCCGGACATGTGCAGCAGCGTGGCGGCATTGTTGATGATCTGGTCCAGCGCCAGCAGGCTGAAGTTGACGGTCATGATTTCGACGACGGGACGCATCCCGCCCAGCGCGGAGCCGATGCCCGCGCCGACGAACCCGGACTCGGACAGCGGCGTGTCACGGATCCGTTCGGGCCCGAACTCCTCCAGCAGTCCCAGGCTCACGGCGAAGCTGCCGCCGTACCTGCCTACGTCCTCGCCCATGAGGAACACCCGCTCGTCGCGCTGCATCGCGTCGCGGAGCGCCGCCCGCATCGCTTCCCGGTACGTGGTTTTCATCCTGCTGCCCCTTCTTTCCCGCCGCCGCCGCCGGCGGTGGCAGCGCCGCTGCCGGCTTCCGGCGGGTCGCTGTAGACAAACCGCATGAGTTCGGACACCGGTTCCGGCGTGCCGTTCTCGGCGAATCCCACCGCGGTGCTGATCTCGGCGTCCACGTCCGCCGCCAGCGCCGCCCAGGTGTCCTCCGGCAGCTGTCCCGCGGCCTGCATGGTTCCCTGCAGCAGGCTGATGGGGTCCCGTTCCATCCAGCGGGAAACCTCGGCTTTCTCCCGGTACAGCTCGGGATCGAACATGGAGTGGGCGCGGAAGCGGTAGGTGCGCAGTTCCAGGAAGTGCGGCCCGCCCCCGGACCGGACGGCATCCACCGCCCGCCGGGCAGCTTCCTCGACGGCGAGTACGTCCATCCCGTCCACGGCCCACGCGGAGATTTCGTACCCGGCGGCCTTGAGCGCGATGTCCGTCTGGGATTCGGAACGGCCCAGCGCGGTTCCCATGGCGTAGAGGTTGTTTTCGCAGCAGAACAGCACCGGGAGCTGCCAGAGCGCGGCGAGGTTCATGCTTTCGTGGAACTCGCCTTCGGCCACGGCGCCTTCGCCGAAGAAGCAGGCGGTCACGCGCTGGCGGCCGGCCATCCGGTCTGCGAGCGCCAGGCCGACTGCAAGCGGCAGGCCACCTGCCACGATCGCGTTTCCGCCGTAGAAGCGCGCCTCCGCGTCGAAGAGGTGCATGGAACCGCCGCGGCCGCGGCAGCAGCCCTCGGCGTGGCCGTACATTTCGGCGAGGATGGCACCGGCGGAGACGCCCCGGAGCAGGGCGTGGCCGTGCTCCCGGTAGGTGGCCACCACCGCGTCGTCGGGCGCCAGGGTTTCCATCACCCCGGCGGCCACGGCTTCCTCGCCGATGTACACGTGCAGGAAGCCGCGGATCTTGGCCGCGCTGTACAGCTCGATGCATTTTTCTTCGAGCCGGCGGACCCGCAGCATCTGCCGCAGCAGGTGCAGGGCGTGTTCCTGGTCGCGGATGGCCGGGTTCCGCAGGGTGCTCATGGCTGCTCCTTGCCGAGGCCCGGCGCCGGTCCGGCCGGGGCCTCCAGGGTTGAGGTGTCGCCTTCGGGCAGTCCCAGCTCGCGGGCTTTCAGGAGCCGGCGGAGGATCTTTCCGCTCCGGGTCTTGGGCAGCGTACTGGTGAAGTCGAGCAGCCGGGGCGCGACGGCGGCTCCCAGCCGTTTCCGGGTGAAGCCGATGATCTCCAGCTGCAGGGCCTCGCTGGGCTGGTTGCCCGGCTTGAGTTCCACGAAGGCCTTGACCACCTCGCCGGCCACGGGGTCGGGTACTCCGATCACCCCGGCTTCGGCCACCGCGGGGTGTTCCATCAGGCAGCTTTCCACCTCGAACGGGCCGATCAGGTGGCCGGAGGACTTGATGACGTCGTCGCCGCGGCCGACGAACCAGAAGTAGCCGTCGGCGTCCCGTTTCGCCAGGTCACCGGTGAGGTACCAGCCGCCGGCGAAGCACCGCCGGTAGCGCTCCTCCTCGTTGAGGTAGCCGCGGAACATGGACGGCCACCCGGGGCGCAGCGCCAGCTCACCCATGGTGTCCGGTTCCGTGACCAGGACCGCCTGTCCGTCCGTGACGACCGCTTTACCGTCGGCGTCCCGTGCCACGAGCGCCGCCTCGATGCCGGGGAGCGGACGGCCCATGGACCCGGGGCGGATGTCCATGGCGGGATAGTTGGCGATCATGATCCCGCCGGTCTCGGTCTGCCACCAGTTGTCGTGCACCGGCAGGCCCAGGACCTCCTGGCCCCACACCACCGCCTCGGGGTTCAGCGGCTCCCCCACGCTGGCGATGAAGCGCAGCGCTGACAGGTCATGCCCGGCTGCCCGTTCGGCGCCGGCCTTCATGAGCATCCGCAGTGCCGTGGGGGCGGTGTACCAGACCGTGACGTGCTGGTCCGCAAGGATCCGGTACCAGCGGTCCGCGTCCAGCTCCTCCTCGTCCACGATGGCGGTCACGCCGTGCACCAGCGGCGCGATAATTCCGTAGGACATTCCGGTCACCCAGCCGGGATCGGCGGTGCACCAGTAGACGTCCTCCGGGTGCAGGTCCAGGGCGAAGCGGCCGGTGGCGTAATGGGCGGCCACGGCGCCATGGACGTGGATGGCGCCCTTGGGCGTGCCGGTGGTGCCGCTGGTGAAGTGCAGCAGGGCCATGTCCTCCGGCTGGGTGCCGGCGACCTCCCCGATCGGGTCCGCCCGGGACAGGAGTGCTGCCAGGTCAAGGGTCCCGGGTTCGGGGGTGCCATCCGCGTCCGCCAGCAGGATGTGGCGGAGTTCCGGAAGGCTGTCGCGCACCGGCGCCACCTTCTTGCGGTACAGGGCCCTGGTGGTGACCAGGGCCCGGCCCGCGCCGAGGTGCAGCCGCTGCCGGACCGGTTCGGGGCCGAACGCGGAGAAGAGCGGGCAGAAGACGCTGCCGTTCTTGAAGGTTCCCAGCACCGCGGCATACAGCTCCGGGCTGCGGCCCAGGAGGGAGAAGACCCGCTCACCGCGCCCCACCCCCAGGGCCCGGAGCACTGCCGCGAACCTGCCGGACTGCTCCGCAAGGTCACCGTAATCCAGGGACCGGGTGCCGCCGTCGGCCCTGATGAAGCGCAGGGCTTCCCTGCCCCCGCGGCCTTCGGCCACGTGGCGGTCCACGGCCTCGTAGGCGATATTCAGCCCGCGGCCCCCCGGCAGCCCGGCCAGTTCCTCCCGGGCCTGGTCCCAGCTGAAGTCGCGCCGGGCGGCGTCGTAGTCCGGCATGTTGGGCTGCACCGGGAAGGCGGCCACGTCCTTGGCGATGGCGGGCCAGCGTGTCACTCCCTCGCCTCCGGCATGGACCGGCCCACCGGTGACGGCAGCAGGTATTGGCGGAACCAGTCGGCAGCCAGGTTCGCGGCCAATGCCAGGGTTCCGGGCTCCTCGAACAGGTGGGTGGCGCCCGGGACGATCTCGAGCCGGGTGGGCGCCTGCATCCGTGCCATTGCCTGGCGGTTGAGTGCGAGGACCTGGGTGTCCGCACTGCCAACGATCAGGAGGGTGGGGGCCCTGACGGCGTCCAGCCGCGGACCGGCAAGGTCAGGCCGTCCGCCCCGGGACACGACGGCGGCAACGTCGGCGCCGGGCTCGGCCGCGGCCCACAGCGCCGCTCCGGCACCGGTGCTCGCCCCGAAGTAGCCGATCCGTCCGGCCGAGCCGTCATGCCGGACCTTCAGCCAGTGGGTGGCGGCTGAGAGGCGCCGGGCCAGGAGCGCGATATCGAAGACATTGGCACGGTTGACTTCTTCCTCGGGGGTCAGCAGGTCCAGGAGCAAGGTGCCCAGGCCCGCCCCATGCAGGACGGAGGCCACGAAACGGTTGCGCGGGCTGTGCCGGCTGCTCCCGCTGCCGTGGGCGAAGATCACCGTGCCGTCGCACACGGCCGGCAAGTAGAGGCTGCCCCGCAGCACGGCCATCCCGTCCGGAACCTCGACCTCGTCCACCAGGCTGCTGTCCCCCCTTTCGGGGCCGCTGCGGGACGGCTGGGACGCGGCGGCGTCCAGCAACTGGACCACCTCGCCATCCTCGGTGGGGGAAAAGTCGTGGTAGTAGTAGCCCACGGCCTGGAAGTCCTGCGGCGAAAGCAGGCAGACGACGTCGTCCGGTTCCTTGAGCTCGACGATGGCCCGGGCAGGGGCCACCGGCACGGCAAGGATGACTTTCGCGGCGCCCAAGTGCCGCGCCACCTGGCAGGCGGCCTTGGCCGTGGAGCCGGTGGCGATGCCGTCGTCCACGATCACGGCGGTGCGGCCGGTGAGGTCAAGCATCGGGCGCCCCTGCCGGAACCGTGCCACCCTGCTGTCCAGCAGGGTGCGCTCCCGCCGTTCCACCTGCTGCAGGTCCTCCTGGGAGACGCGGGCCATGGAGATGGTGCGTGGATCCAAGACCCGGACGCCGCCCTCCCCTATGGCTCCCATGGCCACCTCAGGCTGGAACGGGACGCCCAGTTTCCTGACCACGATCACGTCCAGTGGCGCCTCGAGGGCCTTGGCCACCTCGAATGCCACGGGCACGCCGCCTCGGGGCAGGCCCAGCACCACCACGTCCCGTCCCCGGAGTCCGCTGAGCCGCTTGCCCAGCCGCCGGCCGGCGTCGGCCCTGTTCAGGAATGCAACCATCACGCTCACCCGCCATGTGGGAGTTCTTCCGCGGGGAGGATCGCCGCGGCCGCGGGGGTCCAGGACATCCGGAGGACGAAATGGGCCTCGGAACTGCTCCTGGCGATCATCGCCCCTGCGTCTCCCGCCAGATTCACGCCAAATTCGATTTCGATCTGTTCCGGGTACAGCTCCGCCATGGCCTCAAGTGCGGCGTGGGCCGCCGGTCGGACACTGGCGAGTGCATCTTCCAGCCTCCTGCCGGTGTCCAGGATCCCCTGCTCGTTGCGCGCGGGATGGTCCACCCCATAGCTGTTGTCGGCAGCCTCAACGAGCACGGTCCCGGATCCCACCTCGTACCGCATCACTTCGGTCATGGCGGATGCTCCCCTGTCTAGTGCGAGATGCGCAGGTTGTGGTGGGCGTCAGTGCTGGGCTTTATGGCCACCGCGGTGACCACCAGCGCCACTGCCCCCGCAATCCACGACGTCCACGCTGCGCCCGTCGCGCCCGTGTAGGACCCCAGCCATGGCGAGAGGATCAATACTGCGGCAAGGACAGCCTGGGCGTATTCCATGACCGGTGTTCCGGGCATTGCCAGGTTGACGATTCCGCTGACCACCAGGAGCCCGCCGAAGACGAGCATGAGGGTGGTGGACATGTTTTGCTGCCGCGTGAACAGGACCGCCACTGCGGTGAAGAGTCCGGCGGCAGCTGCTGCGTAGTCCTGCCACCGATACCACTTTTTCACTGTTTTTCCTTTCTGGTGTGGGCGGAACGCCAGTACGTTTCCGCCCTATGGGCCTCTGCTGCCCATGGTTCAAGTCAACGCCTGCGGTGGTGCGCCCAGTAGGGCAGAAAGACCTGCCCGCAGGGGTTGCCGTCCAGCTACTCAGTGTTACTATTTACTAGTAGTCAGCAACACTAAGTACCAAGGGGATTCCATGGGCAAGCAAATGACCGAGATGCTCAAGGGCACGCTGGAAGGCATTGTCCTGGCGCTCCTCGCCGCCCAGCCGGCCTACGGCTACGAAATTACCGCCCGGCTTCGCGAACAGGGCTTTTCGGACATTGCCGAGGGCACGGTCTACGCACTGCTGGTCCGCATTGAACAGCGCGGCCTGGTGGACGTCGCCAAAGTCCCCTCGGAAAAAGGACCTCCCCGGAAGGTCTATTCGCTGAACGCCTCCGGCGGCGGTTACTTGGACGAGTTCTGGAACTCCTGGAGCTTCCTCGCCGAACGGATCGAGCGGCTCCACCACGCCAAACACATGCAGGAAAAAGGAGAATGACCATGACGCAGGGATGGCTCGAAAAAGTCACCGGCTCCTTCGACGACAAAAAACGCTGGCGCCAATACAAGGCCCGCAAAGAACAGCTGCCCGGCAGCTACCGGACCACCATCGACGCCCTGGAACGCTACTTCACGTACGCCGGCGCCATCGTCAAGGGCGACATCCTCATGCAGATGCTTGAGGACCTGGCCGACCTCATCGAGGGGGCCGCCGCGGACGGAACCCCGATCCGCGACATCGTGGGCGACGACCCCGTGGAATTCGCCGAAACCTTCATCAGCAACTACTCGGACGGCCAGTGGATCAGCAAGGAGCGCAAGCGCCTGACCGACGCCATCAACCAGGCCGCTTCCGGGGATGCCTGAAACATCCCGCACCGGAAGGACCGGCCATGACTACAGACCAGGCCCTGCACCCCGCCATCCGGGTCCAGGGCATCGAAAAGTCGTTCAAGGACCTGCACGTGCTGCGGGGCGTCGACTTTGACGTGATGCCGGGAAGCATCTTTGCGCTGCTCGGATCCAATGGCGCCGGAAAAACCACACTGGTGAAGATCCTGTCCACCCTGCTGAAGCCGGATGCCGGCACGGCCACGGTCAACGGTCATGACACCGGCACGGAGCCCGCGCGCGTACGGGAATCCATCAGCCTGACCGGCCAGTTCACAGCGGTGGACGACGTCCTCACGGGCCGGGAAAACCTGGTGCTGGTGGCGCGGCTGCGCCACCTGCCCCGCCCGGACGCGGTTGCCGGCGCCCTGCTGGAGCGCTTCGACCTGGCCGAGGCCGCACACCGCAGGGCGGGCACTTACTCCGGCGGGATGCGGCGGCGCCTGGACATCGCCATGAGCCTGATCGGGAACCCCCGCGTCCTCTTCCTCGACGAACCCACCACCGGGCTGGATCCGCAGGCACGCAACGAGGTATGGCGGACCATCCGGCAACTCGCCGGCCAAGGCACCACCGTGCTGCTCACCACCCAGTACCTCGATGAGGCAGAACAACTCGCAGACCGCATCGCCATCCTGCACCAAGGCATCATCATCCAAAACGGGACGCTGGCCGAACTCAAGCAGCTCCTGCCCGCCGCCACGGTGGAATACGTGGAGAAACAGCCTTCGCTCGAGGACGTCTTCCTGGCCCTGGTGGGTTCCGGCCCAGACGACCGTCCCAGCGGCGCCCCGGCGCCAGGAAAGGACCACCGATGAGCACCCATGCCTTGCGGGATACCGGCGTTCTGACCGGCCGCTCGCTGCGGCACATCCTGCGCAGCCCGGACACCATCATCACCACCGCGGTGACGCCCGTGGCCATGATGCTGCTGTTCGTCTATGTGTTCGGCGGTGCCATCATCACCGGCTCAGGAGGCTCGTATGTGAACTACCTCCTGCCCGGCATCCTCCTGATCACCGTCGCCTCGGGCGTGGCCTACACCGCCTACCGGCTGTTCCTGGACGTCAAGGGCGGGATCGTCGAACGGCTCGGATCCATGCCGATCGCCAGGCCCAGCATCCTGTGGGCCCATGTGCTCACGTCGCTGGCCGCCAACCTCGCGGCGATCGCCATCGTGATCGGCGTTGCGGCCCTCATGGGGTTCCGCAGCGGCGCATCCTTGGCAGCGTGGCTCGCCGTCGCCGGAATCCTGGTCCTGTTCACCCTGGCCCTGACCTGGCTGGCGGTCGTTGCCGGCCTGACCGCCAAGACGGTGGATGGCGCCAGCGGCATGAGTTACCCGCTGATTTTCCTGCCGTTCATCAGTTCGGCGTTCGTTCCCACGGCCACCATGCCGGGCCCGGTCGCCTGGTTTGCCGAGAACCAGCCGGTGACTCCGATCGTGGACACCCTCCGGGCGCTGCTCGCGCAGGAACCCGTGGGCACCGGGATCTGGACGGCGCTTGCCTGGCTGGCCGGGATCCTTGCCGTGGCGTACGCGGCCGCTGCGGCCATTTACCGCCGGAAAGTGGGCTGAGGACGCAAGCCGCACAGATTCACTGCGAACTCACAGGAAGTGCCCGTGCAAATCCGGGCCGCGGTATGCAAGAGTGTCCGCAACGCTGGGGAGCCGATACCTGCCGGCCGGGCTGCCACGCAGCCCGGCCGGCAGGCCCGCAGCGAGGAACAAGTGAGGCCGGGCGTGAAAAACAGCACTGAGCGCCACACCGGGGCGGCCCGACGCCGGGCCCCCGGCCTGATCCTGCTGCCGGCCCTCCTGCTGCCCACCTTGGCGGCATGCACTCCGAATGGCCCCTCGCCCACGCCTGCCCCGTCGGTGTCCAGCAGCACGGCAGGCACCCCGGCACCCAGGCCCAGCGCCACCAAGGACCCTGCAAGCCACATCCAAACGCCCGGGCACGTGTTCGTCATCAACTTGGAGAACAAAGGATACGACTCCGTATGGGGTGACCATTCCCCCGCGCCCTACCTCTCCGGAACGCTCCGCAAGAAGGGCGTCCTGCTCAAGAACTACTACGGCATCGCCCACAATTCACTGCCCAACTACCTGGCCCAGATATCAGGCCAGCGGCCCAACGACAGCACCATGGCCGACTGCCACACCTACACCGAGTTCAACGCCACCGGCACCGACTCGGAAGGCACCCTTCAAGGCGACGGCTGCGTCTACCCCCAGGACACCCAAACCCTGGCCGGGCAACTGGCCGCCCAGGGCAAGACGTGGAAGGGCTACATGGAGGACATGCAGGAGCCATGCGAACACCCGGCGCTGGGCGAGCCTGACAACCACATCAAGGCCAGCCCGGAGAGCCAGTACTCCACGCACCACAACCCCTTTATGTACTTCCGCTCCATCACCTCCTCACCGGACTGTGCCAGGAACGTGGTCAACTTCGCAGCGCTCGCGGGCGACCTGAAGTCCGTGGACACCACGCCCACCCTGTCCTACATCACACCCAACCTGTGTCACGACGGCCATGACGCCACGTGTGCCGACGGCACCACCGGCGGCCTGGAAGCGGTGGACGGATGGTTGAAGGAGCAGGTGCCGGCCATCCTGTCCTCACCGGCCTACAAGCAGGACGGGATGCTGGTGATCACCTTCGACGAGGCCGAGGGCGACTCGTCCGGTCCGCCTGAATCAGACACGGCAAGCCCGGCCGGCGGCGCCGCGGGGGGCAAGGTGGGCGCGCTGGTGCTCTCGCCGTTCAGCAACGCGGGCACGTCCTCGGACCGGGCCTACAACCACTACAGCCTGCTGGCCAGCATCGAGGACTTCTTCTTCCTCCCCCGGCTGGGGCTGGCCGGCGATCCCGGGGTCGCCACCTTTGGCGACGACGTATTCCGGAAGGAGTCCTAGGTGAAGCTTCCATGGAACGGCCGACGCCGGTCAGTCCTGGCAGGCCTCGTTGCGCTGGCGGTCCTGGTGGTTCTCGCCGTCGTCCTTCCCAACGCGTTGCGCGCCGGCCCGCCGGCACCCACCACGCCCTCCTCCGCCCCGGCCCAGGATGCGGGCGCGGGCGCTGCCGCCGGCCAGGGCGCCTCTGCGGACGCCGGGATCTCCAAGATCAAGCACGTGGTGATCATCACCCAGGAAAACAGGTCCTTCGACAGCTACTTCGGGACCTACCCCGGCGCAGACGGCATCCCCATGAAGGACGGAAAGCCCGCCGTGTGCCTCCCGGATCCGGCAAATGGCGGCTGCATCGCCCCCTTCTACAACTCCGCGGACAGCAACGCCGGCGGTCCGCACAGCCACGCCGACGCCACCGGGGACATCAACGGCGGCGCCATGGACGGGTTTGTAGCCCAGGCGGAGAAGGGGCTCTCCGGCTGCAGCGCCGCCAGCACCAAGTGCACGTACAGCACCACCATGCCCACCGACGTGATGGGCTACCACGACGGGCGGGACCTGCCCAACTACTGGGCCTACGCGCAGAATTTCACCCTCGAGGACCACCTGTTCGCCTCGGCGGCGTCCTGGAGCCTGCCCGCCCACCTCTACCTGGTCTCGGAATGGTCGGCCAAATGCACCAAAGCCGGGGACCCGTCGTCGTGCGTGAACGCCCTGCAGGACCCGGACCCCGAACCCGAGCCGCAAATCATCAAGGACACCCTGATCGGCAAATGCCAGGCCGGCATGGACCTGGACCCCTGCCGTGAGGCCCTGGAAGCGGCGGGGATCGATCCGGGCCTCGCTGCCCAGATCGACCAGCTGATCGGAACCAGCTGCCAGCCCACCGATTCCTACGCCGTCTGCCAGGCAGCCGTGGACGCCGCCCCGGTGTCCGATGACCTGAAGAAGAAGCTCACCGACGCCGCCAAGAAACTGGAACTGCCCGACTACGCCTGGACGGACCTGACCTTCCTGCTCCACAAGCACCAGGTGTCCTGGGCCTACTACGTCTTCAACGGCACCGAACCGGACTGCCGGAACGACGCCGCCACCTGCGACCCCGTCAAGCAGGACGCCAAGACCCCCGGCCTGTGGAACCCGCTGCTGTACTTCGACACCGTCAAGGAAGACGGCGAGCAAGGCAACATCAAACCCCTCAGCGGGTTCTACGACGCCGCCCGGCACGGCACCCTGCCGGCGGTCACCTGGGTGGCACCCACCGACAAGGTCAGCGAACACGCCCCCGCCAAGATCAGCACCGGGCAGGCCTACGTGGCCGGCCTCATTAACGCGGTGATGAGCGGTCCGGACTGGGACAGCACCGCCATCTTCCTCACCTGGGACGACTGGGGCGGGTTCTACGACCACGAAAACCCGCCGGTGGTGGACAACAACGGCTACGGCCTGCGCGTGCCCGGCCTGGTGATCAGCCCGTACGCCCGGAAGGGCTACATCGACCACCAGGTGCTGAGCCACGACGCCTACTTCAAGTTCATTGAGGACGATTTCCTGGGCGGCGAACGGATCGATCCTGCCACGGACGGACGGCCCGACGCACGGCCCGACGTCCGTGAAAACAACCCGCAGCTGGGCGACCTCGCCAAGTCCTTCGACTTCACCCAGGCCCCGCTGCCGCCCCTGATCCTGCCGAATGCCACCACCTACTGACGCCCGGCGTTTCCGGGCCGGTTAGGGGATGCAAACCTTTGTGGTAAACGGAACCGGGCGGTGGTTAACTGCCAGCATGTCTGAAACCGTGAAGCTCAGCCACAACGAACCCCACGACAGCAGCGTGGCCGCCCGCCTGAACTGGCTGCGGGCCGGTGTCCTGGGCGCCAACGACGGCATCGTCTCCGTCGCGGCAACCGTAGTGGGCGTCGCGGGCGTGACCAACGACCTCGCCCCGATCCTGGTGGCGGGAACGGCCGCCGTGGTGGGCGGCGCCGTGTCCATGGCCCTGGGCGAATACGTGTCCGTCAGCAGCCAGAGCGACAGCCAGCGGGCATTGATCGAAAAGGAACGCCAGGAGCTCCGGGACGATCCCGACGGCGAGCTGGCCGAGCTCGCGGAGATCTACCAGGCCAAGGGGCTCAGCGAAGCCACGGCCCGGACCGTCGCCGAGGAGCTCACGGCGAAGGACGCGTTGAAGGCGCACCTGTCCGCCGAACTGAACATCGACGAGGAGGAGGTGGTAAGCCCCTGGCATGCCGCGTTCGCCTCCGCGATCGCCTTCACGGTGGGCGCCGTACTGCCGATGCTGGCCATCATTTTCCCGCCGGAGCAGGCGCGCATCCCGGTCACGTTCGTCGCCGTGATCCTGGCGCTCGCCTTGACCGGCACCGTCAGCGCCAGGATCGGCGGAAGCTCCAAGCGCAAGGCAACCCTGCGGCTGGTGGTGGGCGGCGCACTCGCCATGGCCTTCACGTTTGCGGTGGGCAGCCTCCTGGGCACCACGGGCATCGCCTAGCGGGCCGCCGGGGTACCGGCGGGACCTTCGAGGCTAATTACGTCACGCCATGTTTGCGTAATTGATGTGAACCTCGTCACTTAAAGCGCTTTCCGGCTTGGAGCTTAGGTTTGCCTACCCTACAGTTTTTGAACATAGGCACCGCCTCCCGGTGCCCGTAAAGACTTAGGTTCACGCAGACTTTTTCCCCACGAAAGCAGCCTCAATGAAGATCCGCAACAGCGCGCTGGCAGGCATCGCACTCGCCGCCACCGCAGCTCTCGGCCTGACCGCCTGCGGCGGTGGCACGCCCGCCGGTGACAGCTCCGCTTCCAACGGCGCCCCCTCCGGCGAGATCACTGTCTACAACGCCCAGCACGAGAGCCTGACCAAGGAATGGGTGGACGCCTTCACGGCGGAAACCGGCATCAAGGTGACCCTCCGCCAGGGCGACGACACCGAAATGTCCAACCAGATCATCCAGGAAGGCCAGGCGTCCCCCGCGGACGTGTTCCTCACCGAAAACTCCCCCGCCATGACGCAGGTGGAGAACGCCGGCCTGTTCGCCGACGTCAACAAGGACACCCTGGCCCAGGTTCCCGCCGAGTTCGCGCCGTCCACCGGCAAGTGGACGGGCATCGCCGCCCGGTCCACCGTCCTGGTGTACAACAAGACCAAGCTCACCGAGGACCAGCTGCCCAAGTCCATGCTGGACCTGGCCAAGCCGGAGTGGAAGGGCCGCTGGGCCGCTTCGCCCACCGGCGCCGACTTCCAGGCCATCGTCTCCGCGCTGCTGGAACTCAAGGGTGAAGGCGCCACCGAAGACTGGCTCAAGGCCATGAAGGACAACTCCAAGGCCTACAAGGGGAACAGCACGGCCATGAAGGCGGTCAACGCCGGCGAAGTGGACGCCGCGCTGATCTACCACTACTACTACTATGGCGACCAGGCCAAGACCGGCGAGAACTCCAGCAACGTCACGCCGTACTACTTCAAGAACGAGGACCCGGGCGCGTTCCTGTCCGTCTCCGGCGGCGGCGTGCTCAAGTCCTCGAAGAATGCCGCAGCTGCGCAGGCGTTCCTGAAGTTCATCACCGGCAAGAAGGGACAGGAAGTCCTGAAGAACGGAACGTCGTTCGAATACGCCATTGGCTCCGATGTGCCCGCCAACGACAAACTGGTGCCCATCAAGGACCTGCAGGCGCCCAAGGTTGACGCCGCAAAGCTCAACTCCCAGAAGGTCAGCGATCTGATGACCCAGGCCGGACTCCTCTAATTCCGTGACCACCGATCTATCGGCTCCCGCCAGGCGGGGCACGACGACGGCGGGCCGGGGCAACAGCCCCCGCCCGCCTTTCGGCGTTTCCGCGGTGTCCATCCTGGCGGTGCTGATCGCCCTCTTCTCCCTCGTCCCGCTGGGATACGTGGTCTACATGACGGTGGCAACCGGGTGGGACACCGCCGTCGCCCTCATCCTGCGCCCCCGGGTGGGCGAACTGCTGGCCAACACCCTGCTCCTGATGGCCGCCACCGTCCCGCTGTGCCTGCTGCTTGGCGTGGCGGGGGCATGGCTGGTGGAACGGACCAACCTCCGCGGCCGGCGGATCTGGGCTGTCCTGCTGGCCGCTCCCCTGGCCATCCCGGCATTCGTGAACAGCTACGCCTGGGTGTCGGCCATCCCCTCGCTCGGCGGCCTGGGCTCAGGAATCCTGATCTCCACCCTGTCCTACTTCCCGCTGGTGTACATCCCCGCGGCCGCCACGCTGAGCCGGCTGGACCCTGCCATCGAGCAGTCCGCCGCCGCACTGGGACTGGGCGCCTGGCGGGCCCTCTTCCGGGTGGTGCTTCCCCAGCTGCGGATCGCCCTGACGGGCGGCGGCCTCCTGGTAGGGCTGCACCTGCTCGCCGAATACGGCGCCTTCGCCATGATCCGGTTCGATACCTTCACCACCGCGATCATGACCCAATACCGTTCCACCTTCAACGGGGCCGCGGGCAACATGCTGGCCAGCGTGCTGGTGTTCTTCTGCCTGCTGCTGCTGATGGCCGAAGTCCGCAGCCGCGGCACCGCCCGGTACGCGAGGATCGGCTCAGGGGCGCAGGCACGGGCACTCCGCCTCCCGCTGCACGCCTACCAGATCCCGTCCCAGGCCTTCCTGCTGGCGCTGACGGCACTGGCGTTCGGCCTCCCGCTGTACTACGTACTGAAATGGATCGTGGCCGGCGGCGCGGACGTCTGGACCGCCGCCGAATTCCTCCCCGCCCTGCTGGCCACGTTCGGATACGGCCTGGCCGGCGCTGCCGCCACCATCGTGGTCGCGTTCCCCATGGCGTACCTCGCGGTCCGCAGACCCGGCTGGTTCAGCAAGTCACTGGAACTGTCCAACTACGTCACCAGCTCGATGCCCGGCATCGTGGTGGCCCTGGCGTTCGTCACCGTCAGCATCCGCGTGATGCCGGGCATCTACCAAACAGCCGGCGTGCTGGTGGCAGCGTACGTCCTGCTGTTCCTGCCCCGGGCCCTGGTGAACCTCCGGGCCGGGCTGGCGCAGGCTCCCAAGGAGCTTGACGAGGCCGCGCAGGCGCTGGGCAAGCCGCCGCTGCTGGCCTTCATCCGCGTCACACTGCGGCTGACCGCCCCGGCCGCTGCCGGCGGTGCGGCCCTGGTTTTCCTGGCCATCGCCAACGAGCTCACCGCCACGTTGCTGCTGTCCCCCAACGGCACCAAGACCCTGGCCACCGAGTTCTGGAGCAAGAGCAGCGAAATCGACTACGCCGGTGCGGCTCCCTATGCCCTGTTGATGATCCTGCTTTCCGCCCCGATGACCTACCTCCTCTTCCAACAGTCCAAGAAAGTAGCCGGACAGTGACAGCACCATCCACCCGTCGGCTGCCCGAACCACGGGTCTCCCCCTCCGTGGCGGCAACCACCAACAGCCACCTCCAGATCACGGACGTCACCAAGAACTTCGGATCCCAGGCGGTCCTGAGGGGCGTCAACCTGTCCGTGGCCAAGGGCGGGACCACCGCCATCGTGGGTCCGTCCGGCTCCGGCAAGACCACGCTGCTGCGCCTCATCGCCGGTTTTGAACACCCGGACACCGGCACCATCTCGCTCAACGGCACCACCGTGGCAGGCGACGGCGCGTGGCTCCCGGCGCACAAACGCCAGATCGGCTACGTGGCCCAGGACGGCGCGCTCTTCCCGCACCTTACCGTGGGCCAGAACGTTGCCTTTGGCCTGGATCCGGCCAAGCTGGAGGGCGGCCGGCGGGCTGTCGCGGCCCGGGTGGCGGAGCTCCTGGACATGGTGTCCCTGGATCCGGCCATGGCCAAGCGCCGCCCGCACCAGCTCTCCGGCGGCCAGCAGCAGCGCGTGGCCCTGGCCCGCGCCCTGGCACGGGAACCGGAACTGATGCTCCTGGACGAACCCTTCTCAGCCTTGGATGCGGGCCTCCGCGTTGCCACCCGCCGCGCCGTGGCCAAGGTCCTGGCCGAGGCCGGGGTTACCACCATCCTGGTCACCCACGACCAGGCCGAAGCGTTGTCCTTCGCCGACCAGGTGGCGGTCATGCGCGGCGGCAAGCTGGCCCAGATCGGCAACCCCTTCGTCGTCTACACCCGTCCCGCGGACCGGGCCACCGCCGAGTTCCTGGGCGATGCCGTCATCCTGGATGCCTGGCTCGAAGGGTCACTGGCCACCTGCTCGCTGGGCGGCATTCCGGTGCGCCGGCCGCCGGCGCAGGGCAAGGTCCAGTTGATGCTGCGGCCCGAGCAGATCCGCATCGCCGAGGACGGCCCCATCCGCGGCGTGGTGGTGGACACTGACTACTTCGGCCCCGAAACCACGGTGCGGCTCAAGCTCAACGTGCCGCAAGAGGTGGCGGAGCACGCGGACCACCGGTACCCCGGCGGCGGCGAAGTGATCACCATCCGGCACTGGAACGCCTCAATTGCCCGGCCCGGGATGGAACTGTGCCTCCGGGTGGTCGGCGAAGCAGTCGCGTTCCCGATGGAGGACTGAGCTCCGGCCCCGGCCGCGCTCGGCGGCGTATCCGAAGCTTGTCCCCGCATCAGAAGCTAGGGGGCGCAGATGGACGAACAAGCTTCTGACCGGTGCGCCCGCCACTGCTGACACAGAAAAAACACCGGGCCGAAACACTCCGGCAACCTCTTCACGGCAAGCTGTGCGTACGGGGATACAACAGCAGGAGGCAGCCCTCATGGAGGCACAAGGAATACGTACCGCCCAGCTCCGCATCGGGGACCAGATCGAAGCCTGGCACCGAGGCAAGCTTTTCCACAGCGGCCGGGTGACCGACGTCGTCCCGGCCCTTGAACTCTTCTGGATCCTGGATTCCAGGACCGGTGCGCGGAAGCTGCTGGACCCGGAGGCCCTGGAGATCCGGCACGTGGAGGTCACGGCCGTTCCACCGGCCGCCCAGGCGAAGCCGCTCGCGACGGCGTGAGCGGGGTTCCGGCCGGGCAGCCGGCAGGACCAGCGGCTTAGGTCCGTTCCTGGTAGACGTCCGGGATGCCGTCGTGGTCCGAATCCACTTTCTCGAGTTCTTCGGCGAGCCGGTACTGGCGGTTCCGGGTTCGCAGCACCACCGTCGCCAGCAGCGCGGCGATCAATGATGCGGCCAGGATGCCCACCTTGGCATGGTCATCATGCAGGCTGCCGTTGCCGAAGCTGAGCTCCGCCACGAGCAGGGACACGGTGAAACCGATGCCCGCCAGCAGCGCCACGCCGAACACGTCGATCCACGTGAATGAGTTGTCCAGGCTGGCCCTGGTGGCTTTGGTCAGCACCCAGGTGGTGGCAAGGATTCCCACCGGCTTGCCCAGGACCAGGCCCAGGATGATGCCCAGCGCCACCGGGTCCGACAACGCCGAAGCCAGGCCTTCCCATCCGCCGACCAGCACGCCTGCGGAGAAGAACGCAAAGATCGGGACCGCGACGCCCGCGGAAATGGGCCGGAACCGGTGTTCGAAGATCTCGGCGAGCCCCGGACCCGCTTCCGGACCGCCGGAGGCCTGTGACCTGATCACCGGCACCGCGAAGCCCAACAGCACACCGGCCACAGTGGCATGGATACCCGAAGCATGCACCAGCGCCCACGTCAGTACCCCTAGCGGCAGCAGGATCAACCAGGCCGCGGCGGCATGGCGGCCGAAGAACCGGCGGTACTTTTGCGCGAGGAACGCATAGGCCGCCAGCGGAACGAGCGCCAGGAGCAGCGGGGTGGGCTGGATGTCGCTGGAGTAGAAGAACGCAATGATGGTGATGGCAATCAGGTCATCCACCACGGCCAGCGTCAGCAGGAAGATCCGCAGCGCGCTGGGCAGGTGGGAGCCGATGATGGCCAGGACGGCCACCGCAAAGGCGATGTCGGTTGCCGTGGGGATGGCCCAGCCGCGCAGGGTTTCCGGGCTGGCGAGGTTGACGACGGCGTAAATCACCGCCGGGACGGCCACACCGCCCACGGCGGCGGCCACGGGGACGATCGATTTGCTGATCTGCCGCAGGTCGCCGGCCACGAATTCCCGTTTGAGTTCCAGGCCCACCAGGAAGAAGAAAATGGCCAACAGGCCGTCAGCCGCCCAGGCACCCAGGCTCAGCTCCAGGTGCCACGGCGCGTAGCCCACCGTGAAGTCGCGGAGGGCAAAGTAGCTCTCCGATGCCGGGGAATTGGCCCAGACGAGGGCGATGACCGCCGCGATGACGAGGAGGGCTCCGCCGACCGTTTCCTTGCGGAGGATTTCACCGATCCGGAGGGCCTCGGCGTAGCTGCCGCGGGAGAAGACGGTGGAGCCGAAAAACGTGTTCCGGCTGGGCGGGGGCGGTGTTGGTGCAGGCGGGGTGGAGGTCATGGAGGCATCCTTATTTCCGGGTTCGACAAAGCCATGCCGACCAGACTTCCCGGCGCACCTGGGTCCATTCTACCGGGCGGGAGGGTCAGCCTGCGCGGCGTCCCCCGGTGTCCCGGCTCCGCCCGTGCAGTTGGATGGCCCGAACGGCGCGGTCCAGGTAGGTCCGCCCGTCAACGGAATTGGCCAGCTGCACCAGTTCGGCGGCCACCACCACGAGCTTGACGTTCCGGTGGCTGCTGGTGGCCACGAGCAACTGGAAGGCCTCGTCCGAGCCGAGCTTCAGCAGGCCCATGAGGATGCCGCGAGCCTGGTCGATCACCGTGCGGGTGGAGGTGGCGCCGGCAACGGCATCCCGCGCAGTCTGTTCGGTCTCGCGCTGCAGGGTCCGGGTGAGGTCCACCATCACGCCTTCGAGCGCCACCACTGATCCGTCGTCGCCGAGGATCGCCTCACCGGAGGTCATGACCCGGCGCGTGTGGCCTTTGGCGTCAATAATGCGGTGGTACATGCAGAAGAAGCCGCCGGTCTCCGCCACCCTGGCGGTGATTTCCTCGCATTGTCCGCGGTCATCGGGATGCTTGTGCGCAAAGACGAGTTCGAGGGTGGGCACCACCTCCCCGCGCTGGTAGCCGTGCAGCTGGTACATGCCATTGGACCAATGGAACGCCGGCCCGGCCAGGTCCACGCGGAACACCCCGGCGTCGCACTGGTCGTCGCCGAGGGCGCTGGAGTAGGTGTACAAGTCGCTCAGCTCGGTCACGAGGCCCACTTCCCAGGTATTGGCCAGCCCCCAGCGGGCCGGCACCGTACTCGCTCCTCCCAGTATGGGCGAATGGAGCAGCGGAAAGTAGTGCGGGAGGTCCTATGGAACTCCCGCAGGAAATGGGCTAAAGACTTGAACGCACATACCCCTAGGGGGTATATTCAAGCTGTTGTCAGTGACGTGGTTTGTCCCGGCCGGTGCCTGCACCGGCCTTACAGCCGGTCAACCCCAGCGCCCCATGATCGTCTATGGAATGGAACTGACATGAGCCACGGGAACCACTCCCACCACCCGGCGGCGGCCGGCCCCCTCACGCACGCTCCGGCGGCCCCCACCGGGCACCCTCACCACGGCGGCCACGAGCATGACGATGACCACGCCGTGCACACCCACGGGCAGCACGCCGGCCACAGCACCGCCATGTTCAAGAACCGGTTCTGGCTGACGCTCGCCCTGTCCGTGCCGGTGGTCTACTTCAGCCCCATGATGGGCCACCTGCTGGGCTACATGCCGCCCGAGTTTCCCGGCGCCGCCTGGATTCCGCCGGTCCTGGGCACCGTGATATTCCTGTATGGCGGCCAGCCGTTCCTCAAGGGCGGCCTCCAGGAACTCAAGGACCGCACGCCCGGGATGATGCTGCTGATCGCCATGGCCATCACCGTGGCTTTTGCGGCCTCCTGGGTCACCAGCCTGGGGATCGGCGGCTTCGACCTGGATTTCTGGTGGGAGCTGGCGCTCCTGGTGGCCATCATGCTGCTGGGCCACTGGATCGAAATGCGCGCCCTCGGATCAGCCCAGGGCGCCCTTGACGCCCTCGCGGCGCTGCTCCCGGACGAGGCCGAGCGCATCACGGAGGGCGGCGCGGAAATTGTCCCCGTTGCCGATCTGGCCCCCGGCGATCTCGTCCTGGTCCGCCCCGGCGCCCGCATGCCGGCGGACGGGACCGTGGTGGACGGCCAGGCGGAGTTCGACGAGTCCATGATCACCGGCGAATCCAAAACCGTCCCACGCGGCACCGGCGATCCGGTGGTGGCCGGAACCGTGGCCACGGACAGCAGCGTCCGGGTCCGGGTCACGGCAGTGGGCGACCAGACCGCCCTGGCCGGAATCCAGCGGCTGGTGGAAGAGGCCCAGGCCTCATCCTCGCGCGCGCAAGCCCTCGCGGACCGCGCGGCGGCGTTCCTGTTCTACTTCGCCGCCGGAGCCGGCGTGCTGACCTTCATCGGCTGGACGCTGCTGGGAAGCGTCCCCGACGCCGTTACCCGTACCGTCACTGTCCTGGTGATCGCCTGCCCGCACGCGTTGGGGCTGGCCATCCCGCTGGTCATCGCCATTTCCACGGAACAGGCCGCCCGGGCAGGGGTGCTCATCAAGAACCGGATGGCACTGGAGCGCATGCGCACCGTCGACGTCGTCCTGTTCGACAAGACCGGCACCCTGACCACCGGCGAACCTGAGCTGAAGGACATCGCCGCCGCCGAAGGTGCCGAGGCCGATGCCGTGCTCGCCCTGGCCGCCGCCGTTGAATCCGACAGCGAGCACCCCGTGGCGCGTGCCATCGTCCGGGCCGCCGGAGCCCGGAACCTGGCACTCCCGGCAGCCACGGGCTTCACCGCCCTGGCGGGCCGGGGCGTCCGGGCCGTCGTGGACGGCCGCACTGTGCACGTGGGCGGACCCGCGCTCCTGCGCGAGCTCGGCGTCGTCGAGCCCGAGGCCCTGGCCGTCCGGACGCGGGCATGGATGGAACGCGGCGCCGCAGTCCTGCACGTGGTGGACGGCGACGGCACCATCCTGGGCGCCGTGAGCATGGAAGACGCCGTGCGGGCCGAATCGCGGCAGGCCGTGTCAGCCCTCCAGCGCCGCGGTATCAAGGTGGCCATGGTCACCGGGGACGCGCGCCAGGTGGCGCAGGCCGTGGCCGCCGACCTGGGCATTGACGAGGTATTCGCCGAGGTCCTTCCCGCGGACAAAGACAAGAAAGTTGCCGAACTGCAAGCCCGCGGCTTGAAGGTGGCCATGGTGGGCGACGGCGTCAACGACTCCCCGGCCCTTGCCCGCGCCGAGGTGGGCATCGCCATTGGCGCCGGGACCGACGTGGCCATGGAATCCGCCGGCGTGGTGCTGGCAGGAAACGATCCGCGTGCGGTGCTGTCCATGGTGGACCTCTCCCGGGCGAGCTACCGGAAGATGTGGCAGAACCTGGTGTGGGCGGCGGGCTACAACATCCTGTCCGTGCCGCTGGCCGCAGGCGTCCTGGCCTTTGCCGGCGTAGTGCTCTCACCGGCGGCAGGGGCCGTGCTGATGTCTGCCTCCACCGTTGTGGTGGCCTTGAACGCCCAGCTCCTCCGGCGCCTGAAGCTGAACCCGTCGGAGGTGCAGTGAACCGGGCACTGCACCAGGCCCTGCTGCTGGCCCGCACCCTGGCCGTTATCGCGGGCCTGCTCGGCATGCACGTACTGACCGCGGGCCACGCCTCGCACGGGCTCGTTGCGCAGGGCGTCGTGTCGCACAGCGCAGCCTCCCATACGGCGCCCGCCGGGCACACCGCCGTCGTGCATTCCACGGTTGGGGACCAGCCGGGCCATACCGGCCACGCGGTCGCAGCGGCCTCCATGGACGCGCCGGCTCTGGCGCCGTCCACGTGCGGCACCTCCTGCCCGGGAGCGCAGGAATCGGGGGCACCGTGCATCCCAACCGCACCGGGGAGTCCGGTCACCGTTGCCCCACCCCAGGCAACCTTTGCCGTCGTCTCGCTGCTGCCGCCGGCCGGCGACCCCAGCTCCTCCTATGGGTACCTGCCGCCCAGCCCCTCACCCTGCGACCTGTCCATCAGCCGGACGTAAACCGGACTGTGCCCATCACCCCGGCCCAGTTCCACTACCTCCCTGAAAGACACCATGAACACCACATTCAAGACCCTGTCCATCACCGTTGCCCTCGCCGCGTCCCTCAGCCTCGCCGGCTGCGCCACAGGCTCCGGCAGCATGCCCATGGACCACGGCAGCTCCAACCCCATGTCGAGTACCATGCCAAGCGCCGGCACCATGCCCGGCGCCAGCGCCGACCATAACCAGGCGGACATCATGTTTGCCCAGATGATGATCCCGCACCACGCCCAGGCAGTGGAGATGAGCGGCATCGTCCTGGCGAAGCCCGGGGTGCCCGCAGAGGTGACAGCGCTCGCCACGAAGATCAAGGCCGCCCAGGCACCGGAGATCGAGCAGATGACCGGCTGGCTTAAAGCCTGGAACGTGCCCACCATGATGAGCGACCACTCGGGACACGGCATGACCGGCATGGTGGACGATGCCGGCATCGAGAAGCTGGAGTCCGCCACCGGGACCGACGCCGCGAAACTGTTCCTGGAACAGATGATCGGCCACCATGAGGGCGCCATCGATATGGCCCGGCAGGAGATCAGCGCCGGCAAATTCCCGGACGCCGTGAAGCTGGGCCACGACATCGTGGACGCCCAGCAGGCCGAGATCACACAAATGAAGCAGCTGCTGACCGTTCTGTAAGCTGCCCGGCGGGCGCCCGGCATCAAAACACGCAACGGCGCGGCAGCGGCACCCGGCCAGGGGGCCGCCGCCGCGCCGTTGCGTGTTAAGTTGAAAGGCACGGGCCCACCGGTCCTGCCACCAGCTGGGAAAGAGAACATCTCCTTGGACAATTCCGCGCCAGTCAAGATCCTGACCGTCTGCACCGGGAACATCTGCCGCTCTCCCGTGGCCGAACGGCTGCTGCAGGCGGGGCTGGACCAAGCCGTGCCGGGAGGGTTCCAGGTGGCGAGCGCCGGCACCCGGGCCATGGTGGGCGAACCCATGCAGCCCATTTCCGCGGAGATCGTGCGGACCTACGGCGGGGATCCGGAAGGGTTTGCCGCACGGCAGCTCACCCCCGCCATCCTGCGCGGCGTGGACCTGGTACTCACCATGACCTCCGGACACCGCGGCGAGGTCCTGCAGCTCGATGCCTCCCTCCTCAAGCGCACCTTCACCATCCGCGAGTTCGCCCGTATGCTCGACATCCTGGACCAGAGGGACACGTCCGCGTCCACGGACAACGCGGCCGACGACGACGGCTGGCTGGCTGCCCACACAACCCGTTGGCGGGGATTGCCGGCGCGTGCCGCCGGGGTGCGGCACCTCTCGCTCCCCGCAGATCCCGCCGAGAACGACATCGTGGACCCGTACCGCCGGCCGCCGGAGGTGTACCGGCAGATGGAGGACCAGCTGGCCCCCGCCATCGTGTCCATCCTGCGCCACGCCCGCCTCAATTCCCCGGTCCGCGGGGACGCAGCCGGCGCGCCGTAACGAACCGTGGGTGCCCGGCGGCCCGGCGACACGCCCCAGGTGACAGTTTGGACAAGCCTGTAGCCAACAGGGGTATCACTGGCGGACACTGATCCCACCCGCAACACGATGAGGTGGAGGCACCGCATGAGCACGCCTGATCCAACCGGACCCGCCGGTCCCCCCACCCGCCCGTCCGTGCCCCACCGGCCCGCCTGGCTTGCGGCCCTCGGCCGCCGCCGCTGGATCGCCGCACTGCTGGCACTGGTGCTGGTGGCGGCCGCGGGGATCGCGGTGTT
Organism: Arthrobacter sp. 135MFCol5.1; assembly: GCF_000374865.1. Lineage (GTDB taxonomy): Bacteria > Actinomycetota > Actinomycetes > Actinomycetales > Micrococcaceae > Arthrobacter. Next base: position 82,370 of record NZ_KB895455.1, read on the forward strand.
CAGCCTCAACCGCGCGGGCAGGGACGCCGCCCCCGCGGCCACGCAAACCCAGTCACCGAGCGAAACGCCCACGCCCACACCCACGCCGTCCGAAACACCTCCACCGGCGCCCGCTCCGCCTCCGCCTCCTCCGCCGCAGCCGATTCCGGACCTCCCGGCGGGCGAGATGAATGTGCTGGTCATCGGCAGCGACAGCCGGGGGATCGCCCGGAACGAGGCAGCCCACACCGCGGAGACCGGCGAGCCCTCGGACCAGCGCTCGGATTCGTTGATGCTGGTCCATGTGCCCGCGGACCGCCACACGCTCTATGTCATTTCGATCATGCGGGATCTGTGGGTGGACGTCCCGGGCGTGGGCGGCTCCAAGATCAATGCGGCCTTGGAGTACGGCGGCATCGACCTGACCACGCAGACCGTGCAGCAGTTGCTGGGCGTCACCATCGACCACACCCTGATGCTCGATTTCAACGGCTTCCGGGCACTTACGGACGGGCTGGGCGGCATCGACGTCAACGTCCCTTTTGCCTTCCAGTCCACTATCGAAACCCAGCATGTGTTCAGCCAGGGCATCAACCATCTTGACGGGCAGGCTGCCCTGGAGTTCAGCCGCGAACGCTACGCCTTCACCGACGGAGACTTCCAACGGGTACAGAACCAGCGGACCATGCTGCGCGCCATCCTGGCCCGGCTTACCGGCGGCGGCGCCCTGAACGACGTGAACGCGGTCCGGTCGCTGGTGGACTTCGCGGGCTGCTGCCTCACGGTGGACAAGGGCTTCGACCCCGTCCAGGCCGCCATCCTCGCCTACAGCCTGCGGAACCTGGACGTGAACGCCATCGGCACCATGACCCTGCCCACGGCCGGGACCGGCATGGCGGCCGGGCAGTCGGTGGTATTCCCCGATTATGGCGGCATCGCCGCCGTCGGTGCCGCACTGCGGGAGGGCAGGATCGCCGACTTCGCGGTCCCGTAGCCCTCCGCCCCAAGGCGGCCCCCCATCCTGGCCACCGCCTGTTCAGGACCGCCTCACCCCGGGTTTACCCGCAGGACCATGTCCGTGCGTCCGCCCGCGGGAACCTCAGGGTATGACTGAGAACTCCCGCACCACCGTTTCCCGCCGCACCGTCGTCAAAGGCTCGGTCCTGGCTGCCGCGCTCGCCTCCGTCCCCGCCGCCGCCCAGGCAGCCGAAACCGGCCAGTCTCCCGCCGGCGTCGCGTTGGTCCGCAACCGCCTCACCCTCCCCAGCGGCATCGCCACCGGGGACGTCACCTCCGATTCTGCCGTCCTGTGGTCCCGCGCCTCGGGTGCCGGCCGGATGACTGCGGTCCTGCGGGCGGTGGACGACGGCGGCCAGGTCCTTCGCGGACGCGGTGCCTTTGGGCGGGTCCTCCGTGGCCCCCGCGCCACCCAGGCCTCAGATTTCACGGCCAAGATCCATGCCGGCAACCTGCCGTCCAACACCCGGTTCGCCTTGGAAATCAGCTTCGAGGACGACGGCGGCGCGGCCAGCGAGACGGTCCTCGGCAGTTTCCGCACGGCCCCCGACACCGGGACGGTCAACGGCAAGGGCCGCACCGGTGGGGTGGGCAACAGCGGCGACGTCCCGGCGTCGTTTGCGCAGAGCTTCGTGTGGACCGGCGACACAGCCGGCCAGGGGTGGGGCATCAACGAGGAGATCGGCGGCATGCGCGGCTACCGGGCCATGCACCAGACCCGGCCGGACTTCTTCATCCACTCCGGCGACACCATCTATGCCGACGGTCCCATTGCGGAGAATGTCACCGAAAAGGACGGCCAGGTCTGGAAGAACCTGGTGACCGAGGAGGTCTCCAAGGTGGCCGAGACGCTGACCGAGTTCCGCGGCAGGCACCGCTACAACTCCATGGACGCCAATATGCGCGCGTTGTTCGCCGACGTCCCGGTCATCGCCCAGTGGGACGACCACGAGACCCACAACAACTGGTACCCCGGCCAGGTCCTGGATGACTCCCGCTACACGGTGCGGGACGTCAACACCCTCGCCGCGCGCGGCCGCCAGGCCTGGCAGGAAAACATGCCCATCGCGGACAGCTCCGCCCTGTGGCGCCCCGGCACGTTCGACGACGCCGGCACGTACCAGCCGGCCCGCATCTACCGGAAGATCTCCCGCGGGCCGCAGCTGGACATCTTCTGCCTGGACATGCGCACCTTCAAGTCCCCCAACACGGATGGCAAGGAGCCCTATGCCACCTCCATCCTGGGCCGGGAGCAGGTGGACTGGCTCATCAGCGAGGTGTCCAAATCCAAAGCAACGTGGAAGGTGATCGCCAACGACCTGCCCCTGGGCGTCGTGGTCCCGGACGGACCCGTGAATGAGGAAAGCGTCTCCAACCGCGACCCCGGCGCACCCTTGGGCCGCGAGCTTGAACTGGCCGGGGTGCTCAGCGCCTTCAAGCGCAACGGTGTGAAGAACACTGTGTGGCTGACCGCCGACGTGCACTACTGCGCCGCCCACCACTACTCCCCCGAACGGGCGGCCTTCACCGACTTCGACCCCTTCTGGGAGTTCGTGGCCGGGCCCATCGCGGCGGGCTCGTTCGGTCCCAACGCCATGGACGGCACGTTCGGGCCGGAGGTGGTGTTTTCCAAGTCCGGCCGCTTCGCCGGGGAGTCCCCGCGGGACGGCGAAAACCAGTTCTTCGGGCACGTGCAGCTCGGGGAGGACAACAGCTTCACCGTGAGCCTCCGGAACGCCAACGGCGCCACCGTGTTCTCCCAGACCCTCACGCCCCAAAGGTAGGTGTTCCGGCCCCATCACCCTGGTGCCGGGCCGACGGCGGCTGCGCGCCCCTGGCGCCGGGACCGCCGTCGGCCGTTATTTTCCGACGTTCCTTGGGTACGCCGCACATAGTGGGGGCTTCGGCACGGCAAACGGACGGGGTGGTTCCTTGAACGGCTATTCTTCGAAGAAAGACATTTCGGGCGGCGGCCCGTCCGGCGACGACGGCTTGACAGCAGCGGTCAGGGCAGCCGGAGCGGTGGAGCTGCTCCTGGTCCGGCACGGCGAAAGCGAAGGCAACGTGGCCGCCACGGAGGCCCGGGACGCGGGGGTTGAGGTCATCGACGTGCCGGCCCGCGATGCCGATGTGGACCTTTCCGGCACCGGGAAGGACCAGGCAAAGGCGTTGGGTGTTGCCCTGTCCCGGATCGCGGAAGGGTTCCGTCCCGACGCCGTGGTCTCCTCCCCCTATGCGCGCGCTCGTCAGACAGCCCGGATCGCCGTGGAAACGGCAGGCTGGCCGCTGCAGGTTCGGATTGATGAACGGCTGCGGGACCGCGAACTGGGCATCCTGGACCGGCTCACCCGGCTGGGCGTGGAGAACCGCTACCCGGTGGAAGCCGAACGGCGGGACTGGCTGGGCAAACTGTACTACCGGCCGCCGGGCGGGGAATCCTGGGCGGACGTGGCGCTCCGGCTGCGGTCCGTCCTTGCAGAGCTGAATGGCCTGGGTGCCGGCCACCGGGTCATGCTGGTGTGCCATGACGCCGTGATCATGCTGTTCCGGTACGTGCTGGAAGGACTCACGGAGAGGGAGTTGCTGGACCTCGCGGCCACCGAAGCCATCCTCAATGCCTCGGTAACCAGGTTTGTGCGCCCCTCCGGTGAGGGACCGTGGACCCTGGAAAGCTTCAACGTGGCCAGCCACCTGGCCGAGCAGGGCGTCGCTGTCACCGAGCATGCGGGAGACACCAGTGTCCGGCCCCGGTGACGCCGGCGCCACCCTGGTCACCCCGTCGCTCCTGCGCGAGTGGCCCCTGCCGGCACCCGGCGCAGACAAATACTCCCGTGGGTCGGTGCTGGTGATCGGCGGGGCCCGGACCACCCCTGGCGCGGCGCTGCTGGCCGGCACCGCCGCGCTGCGGGCCGGGGCAGGTAAACTCACGCTGGCAGTGGCCGGGTCCGTTGCGGTGCAGCTGGGGGTCGCGTTGCCTGAGTGTGGTTGCATCGGGCTGCCCGAAACTGCGGAAGGTTCCCTCAAGGCGGAACTGGACCCTGTTGCCGCGTATTTGGACGGGGCGGACGCGGTCTTGGTCGGACCGGGGTTGGATGACCCGGACCTTGCGGCGGAACTGCTGGTGGCGATGCTTGACCGCGAGTCGCCCGGTACGGAACGGCCCGCCGTCGTCCTCGATGCCTACGCCTTGGGCGCCCTGGTGCCGCTGGAAGACCGGCTGGACCCCTGGCGCGGCCGGCTGGTCCTGACCCCGAACCCCACCGAAGCGGGAATCCTGCTGGGGCGCGAGGTGGCGGACCTTGAAAGAGACCTGGCCGAGGTCTCCGCCCGGTTCGGCGCCGTTGTCAGTTGCCAGGGCCTGATCACGCAGCCTCCAGGCTTTGACGACGGCCCGGGCCCCTGGAAGATCACCACGGGATACGGCGGCCTTGGCACCTCCGGCAGCGGGGATGTGTTGGCGGGGACCATCGCCGGCCTCCGGGCGAGGGGAACCACCGGCGTCCAGGCAGCGTGCTGGGGGACGCACCTGCATGCGGCCGCCGCGGACCGGCTGGCCAGCAGGCGGGGCCCCATGGGGTTCCTGGCCCGCGAACTAGCCGAGGAAATGCCTGCGTTGATGCTGGAACTCAGCACCTGATTCCTGATGCCGGGGCACCCGGCCGGTACGTGACCGGAACACAGGGAGGCCGGACGCGCGGATGGCCCCCGGCCGAAGCCGGGGGCCACCGTGTCGGGAAGTACAGGCCTCAGCTGCCGATGCGCTGTCTGGCGCTGTGGCGTGCACAGTGTGGCGATCCGCCCCATAAGGCAGTCAACAGGTTTGCCCGCCTCCCGAGCCTTTGTTGTCTAATACTGATTTTTTTAGCACTCGGAGCGCGGGCCTTCAAGTGCTCGTGCGGTCAATCCCTGGTGGGGTCCGGCCGGAGCGGCGCCGGCCCGGGATCGGGAACGGGCAACGGTCCCGGCGACGGTGGTGCGGGGAACGGATGTGGCGACGGCGGCCCGGGCGGGCGGGGCTGGGTGGGATCCGGGGAGCTCGGCTCCGGTCCGGGTTCGGGCGGAAACGGCTCAGGTTCGTGCACTGGCGGGATGGTCATGGAACTTCCCCTCTCAGGCTGGGCAGATGTGCCTTGGACTGATCAGGATACGCCGGACATGCCCCGGCAACCACCCGTCAGGACGGCAAGGCACCCACCAGCCGCAGCCAGTCCCCCACTTGCGCCGGGTCCGCCTCGCCGCAGCTGAAGCCGACATATCCGTCCGGGCGCACGGCCACCATGCCCCGGCCCGGATGGCTGCTGAGCCGGTGGACATGGACCATGGGGCTGTGTCCCGCACGCGCCGGCAACGCCAGGGCATCCAAGGCGTCCGGGCCGGCATCCCGCTCCAGCAAGAGATGGACCCCCGGGAGGGCCGTCAGGTCATGCAGGCGCACTTCCCGTCCCGCCACCGAGGCCGGCGCGTCCGGCAGCCGGTCGCCGGGCCGTGGCCACCGGACCGACCGGGGTGTCCCGTCAATGGAGACAGCGCTGCTCCGGTACCGCACGAAAGGCTGGGCCAGGAGCCTGATGCCCTTGGACGTGAGCCACTGCCGGCGCAGCAGGAACGGCAGGACCGGCGCCAACGCAGGAAGAATGCTCCGGGCCAGCCGGGCGGCAGGGTGCGGCGAGGCCTCACCAAAAAAGATGACGTGGGTCAGGGCAAGGACCTGCCGGGCAGCAAGCCGGCGCTCCTGGTGGTAGGAGCTGAGCAACTCAGGGAGGGGCCCGCCGGCCGTCGAGGCGAAGCCGAGCTTCAAGCCAATATTGAGGGCGTCGAGGATGCCGTTGTTCATGCCTTGACCGCCGGCCGGAGAATGTGCGTGCGCGGCGTCCCCTGCCAGGAAGACGGGATCGACGCCGAACGAACTGGCAAGACGGTGTTGAAGCGCGACCTGCGCCGACCACCGGACGTCCCGGACCGCGGCGCCCAGCCCCGAGACCCTGACGAGGCGTTCCACTTCCCCTGGCGGGACGGCCGGGCCCAACTGGCCGAACAATGCGGCGGGTTGCGGGTCCGCGGGCCGGGTTGCCAGCATGCGCCAGGTGGCTCCTTCCCCAAGGGCGAAAAGGAAGGTCAGCCCGGCGCTGCCGACGGCGACGTGCAGGACCCCCGGGTCCAGGGGCCCGTCAAGTTCCAGGTCGGCCAGGACAGCCTCCACCCGGTAGGGACCGCCCTCCCAGCGGGCGCCCGTGATGCTGCGGACGGTGCCGGCCTGCCCGTCGCAACCGGCCAGGAACCGGGCATCATGCTCTTCCCGGCCGCCGCCGTCGCGGCAAAGCTGCGCCCGGACCATGCCTCCTTCTGGTTGTACGCCGCCGCGGCCGAGCCCGCGGAACTCCACGCCCCAGTCCACGTGAACGCCCCGCTCCTGGAGTGCCTGCCACAGCACGGCCTCGACGTCGGCCTGCCGGACCAGGGTCAGGTGCGGGAAGGCCGTGTCCGGGAGGTCCGCGTGGCCCAGCCGGGCTTCGACGATACGCCGGCCCAGGTGGAGCCGCGCTTCCGGGGTGGTGTCGGCGCGGCGGAGCAGTTCTCCGGTGACTGCCAGCGGCCGCAGCCCTTCCAGGGCGCGGGCATGGAGCATCAAGGCCCGGGACGGGCGTGTCAGGTGCGGGCGGCGGTCCACCACCCTGACGGAGGCGCCATGGGCCTGTGCCTGGAGCGCGGTGGTGAGCCCGGCCGGACCAGCGCCGACAACGAGGACGTCGGTGTCCGGCGTCGGTCCTTGCCCGCGTCCCATGGCTGCCGGGCCCTCACGCTGCGGGGAGGAGCCGCCACCAGGCGTGTTCGGGGTGGGCGGCAAGGCGCATCCGGGCGGGGTCGGCCAAGGCCTCGTCCCGGTGCAGGCCAGGGAGGATTTTGAAGCTGATGGATCCTGGGACGCTGACCAGTTCAAGGACCCGCCAGAGGGCGGCGGCGTAACGGCGCGCCTGCTCGGCACCGTCCCACTCGTACAACCCGCGGTAGGCACCGAAGGTATCGTGGGCGCACCACAGCTTGGACACGAACCCCGGGAACCCCACGAACAGTGGGGTGTTCAGGAGGCTCTCGGTCTCGAACAACCTGTGCGCCCGGCCGCGCACCAGGCGCAGGGTGAAGGTGACTACGAGTACGCAGGGCTCCGCGGCGGGAGGGCGGCCGACGGCGGTCTCCCGGTAGACCCGCGCGGCGCTCCCGTCCGCGAACCGCAGCATCCGGCCCACGTTCCCCGCAGGCAGGTGCACTTGCCTGCGGGCAAGCATCAGGGCGGACGTCCCCACGCATTTAGCCACGGCCAACCAGGCTTTGGCCCGGGGAGCCGGGCCGGATTCGAAGGACATGGCGCCCCCTTTCCTTGCGGTGTTCCCTCCAGCCTGACCGGAACCGCCGCAGGCGTCCCAGAGTCTTTCGTCCCGTGCGGTCCGGTCCGCCGCTCCCCCGTCAGCGAACGGCCTGCGGACTTGCAGGGACGGGTCTATATATTGAATCCATGACCTCCACCCCGCTGCAGGATTCCACCGGCACCTCCGTCCCGGCACCCCCGGTTGCCAAGAAGATTCCCACCGAACGCACCCACCACGGGGAGACCTTCGTGGACAACTACGAGTGGCTCCGGGACAAGGAATCCCCGGAGGTGGTGGCGCACCTGCGGGCCGAAAACGAGTACCAGGAAGCGGTCACCGCCGGCCAGGAGCCGCTCCGCGAGGCCATATTCCAGGAGATCAAGGGCCGCACCCAGGAAACCGACCTTTCCGTCCCGCACCGGAAGGACGGCTGGTGGTATTTCAGCCGCTCGGCAGAGGGCAAGGAATACGGCATCCACTGCCGGGTGAAGGCGCAGGACACCGGGGACAAGGTGGCCGACTGGACTCCGCCGGCCGTCGAGGCCGGCATGGGTATCCCGGGCGAAGAAGTCCTGCTGGACGGCAACGTCGAAGCTGAGGGCAAGCCGTTCTTCTCGGTGGGCGGCACCGCCGTGACCATCGATGGCCACCTTTACGCCTACGCGGTGGACAACTCCGGCGATGAGCGCTTCACCCTCCGGATCAAGGACCTTCGCACCGGCACGCTGCTGCCGGATGTCATCGAGAACATCTTCTATGGCGTCTCCTTCTCCCCGGACGGCACCCGCCTCTTCTACACCGTGGTGGACGAGTCCTGGCGCCCCTACCAGGTCAAGTCCCATGTCCTGGGCACGCCCGTGGCCGACGACACCGTGGTGTACCAGGAGGACGATCCCGCCATGTGGCTGGGCTTCGAGCTCTCCGCGGACCGGCGCTACCTGGTGCTCGGCATTGGCTGCTCGGAGTACAGCGAAACCCGGCTGCTCCGTTTCGACGACCCCGCCGCAACGGTCAGCACCGTCATTTCGCGGGACGAACGCATCCTTTACGAGGCAGAACCCTTCCTGCTGGGCGGCGAAGAAAAGATCCTGCTCACCCACAACCGCGGCGCCATCAACTCGATGGTCTCCCTGACGGACCCGGCTGAGCTGCACAAGCCGCTGGCCGAACAGACCTGGCAGACCGTCGTCGAGCATTCCGACGACGTCCGCGTCAACGGCGCGGGCGTCATCTCCACCCACCTCATCGTCTCCGTCCGCAAGGACACCATCGAGCGGGTCCAGGTGATGGGGCTGGCCGGGCTGGGCACGCCCGCGCAGCAGGCCCCGGTGGAGCCTGCCTTCGATGAGGAGCTGTACACCGCCGGGGTGGGCGGCTCGGACTACGACGCCCCGGTGATCCGGCTCGGCTACACGTCCTACTTCACGCCGTCGCGGATCTACGACTTCGTCCTCCCCACCCCCGAACTGCCCGCCGGCGACCTGCTGCTGCGCAAGGAAAGCCCGGTACTGGGCGGCTACGACGGAAGCGACTACATCGCCACCCGCGAATGGGCCACCGCCGGCGACGGCACGCGCATCCCGCTCTCCGTCCTGCGGCACAAGGGCGTCAAGCAGGATGCGACGGCAGCGGGCCTGGTTTACGGGTACGGCTCCTACGAGATGAGCATGGACCCCGGATTCGGCATCGCCCGGCTGTCCCTGCTGGACCGTGGCGTGGTGTTCGTGATCGCCCACATCCGTGGCGGCGGCGAATTGGGCCGGCACTGGTATGAGGACGGCAAGAAGCTCACCAAGAAGAACACCTTCACCGATTTCATCGACGCCACGGACTGGCTGGCGAACTCCGGCTGGGTGGACCCGGCGCGGATCGCGGCCCTGGGCGGTTCCGCGGGCGGCCTGCTGATGGGCGCCGTGGCCAACATGGCGCCGGAGAAGTACGCGGCGATCGTGGCGCAGGTGCCTTTCGTGGATCCGCTCACCAGCATCCTGGACCCGGACCTGCCGTTGTCCGCCTTGGAGTGGGAGGAATGGGGCAACCCCATCACGGACCCCGAGGCCTACGCGTACATGAAGTCCTATTCGCCGTACGAGAATGTGCGGGCGGTGGCTTACCCCAAGATCGCGGCCGTGACGTCCTTCAACGACACCAGGGTCCTGTATGTCGAGCCCGCCAAATGGGTGCAGGAGCTGCGGAACAAGACCACCGGGTCCGAGCCCATCGTCATGAAGATCGAGATGGACGGCGGCCACGGCGGGGCCTCCGGACGCTATGTGCAGTGGCGTGAGCGTGCGTGGGACTACGCCTTCATCGCCGACGCCCTGGGCGCCACCGGGCTGCTTCCAGGCGCCGGGCTGAAGCAGTAGCGCCTGCCAGCCACCGCCCTGTTCCCGGAAATGCTCATCATGCTTACCATTGTGGGGCACTTGTTTTCCGATCCGGGCTAATGTCCGGGCTACCAAAAGGGGCAGGCATGTCATTAAGCAAGGGAACGCACGTGGAGTGGAACACTTCACAGGGCAAGACCCACGGCAAGATCGTGGAAAAGAAAACCAGCGATTTCGAACTCGACGGCAACACGCACCGCGCCAGCGAGGATGAGCCGCAGTATGTGGTGGAATCGGCCAAGACCGGCGCCCGCGCGGCGCACAAGGCATCCGCCCTGACCGAAAAGAAGTAGGCCCGTGGCTGCCCGCCACGAGGTTGTCATTATCGGTGGCGGCAACGCCGGCATCTCGCTGGCGGCCAGGTTGCAGCGCTACGGCGTCCAGGATGTGGTGGTGGTCGAACCCAAGGACCACCACCTCTACCAGCCGCTGTTCTCGCACATCGCAGGCGGCCGGGCGCAGGCCCGGGAAGCCGTCCGGACCCAGGAGTCGGTGACACCGGCGGGCGTCACTTGGATCCGGGATGCGGCGGTGGACGTGGACGCCAACGCGAACACGGTCACCCTGGCGTCCGGAGCCTCCGTTGGCTACGGGCAGCTGGTGGTGTGCCCTGGGCTGCAGTATGACTGGGACGCCGTTCCAGGCCTTGCCGACGCCGTGCACTCGCCACACGGCGCCTCCCATTACGAGTTCGACCTTGCCCCCAAGGCCTGGACCCTGCTCAGCGGCCTGGCCTCCGGCACCGCCGTGTTCACCATGCCCGCCGGGCCCGTCAAGTGCGCCGGAGCCAGCCAGAAGCCCATGTACCTTGCCTGCGACTACTGGCGGGAGCAAGGCGTCCTGGACAAGATCCGGGTGGTGATGGTCCAGCCGTACCCCACCGTCTTCGGGGTACCGGAGGTGGACCGGGAGTTGGACCGAAAGATCGCCGAGTACGGGATCGAGCTGCGGACCAACAGCGAACTGGTTGCGGTCAACCCCGGCGAGCGCAGGGCAACCATCCGCAACCACGCCGCAAACATCACCGAGGAGCTTACGTACGACGTCCTCAATGCCGTCCCGCCGCAGTCCGCCCCGGACTGGCTCAAGGCCACGGACCTGCCGGCCTCCGGTGGCTCCGGCGGCTTTGTGGAAGTGGACCGCCAGACGCTGCGGCACCTGCGGCATGACAATGTGTGGTCTTTGGGCGACGCTGCGGGGACCACCAACTCAAAGTCCGGCGGCGCATTGCGAAAGCAGGCCACGGTCCTGGCGAAGAACCTGGTGGCCGCCCGCAAGGGAAAGCCGCTGCGCGCAAAGTATGACGGGTACTCGGTGTGCCCGTTCACGGTATCGCGGGACACCGTGGTGTTCGCCGAATTCGACGACCAGTACCGGGTCAAGCCCAGCATCCCGCACGTTCCCACCTGGAATGAGAGCAGGCTGTCCTGGGTGGTGGACCGGGACCTCTTCCCGAAGATCTACTGGAACCTGATCCTCAAGGGCCGGGCGTAGGGTTCCTTTCCCGGCTCCATTCGGCGGCCAGGACGGCGTAGACCAGTTCGGTGGCCCACTGGCCTTTGTAGAACCACTTGTCCACATGCCGCGCCTCCAGCCGCATCCCCAGCCGCTGGCAGAGCGCCGCGGAGGCGGTGTTGAGCTCATCGAGCCGGGCCTCGATCCGGCGCAGGCCGAGGTCCCCGAAGCCGAGGTCCAGGACCGCTGCTGCGGCCTCGGTGGCGTATCCCTTGCCGCGCGCCTGCGGTGCCGTGGACCAGCCGATTTCCGCCTGCCCGCGGCCCGGGAGCCACTTCAGTACCACTTCGCCCAGGAGGCCCGGCTCATCTTTGGCCTCGATGGCCAGCGACAGCCAGTCGCCCTCCTTCTCGTACACGAAGTTGGCGTACTTGCCCACGTACTCCATGGATTTGGTGTAGCTTTTGGCCGGTCCCGGCAGGAAACGGGCAGTCTCGGCGAGTGAATGGTAGGCGTGGAAGGCGTCCAGGTCGCGGCCTTCGAAGCGCCGCAGGACCAGCCGGTCGGTGCGGATGGGCAGCAGGATCTCCGGCATGCCGGCTACCTGTTTGAACCGACGACGGCGGCCGTCGCCTCGGCGATCGCGCGTTCCTCATCCGTGGGAACCACCAGGACGGGGATCGCGGAGGACGGTGCGGATATCACGCGCGGCTCCCTTGACCGTTTGGCGTTCAGGCCGGCGTCGAGCTCGATGCCCAGGGCGCCCAGCCGGTCCGCAACGAGCGCCCGGAACTGGGAGGAGTTCTCGCCAATCCCGGCGGTGAATACCAGCGCCTTGGCACCGCCGACGGCCACGTGGTACCCACCGATGTACTTGGCCAGCCGGTAGGATGCCACCGCCAGCGCCATGGCGGCTTTGGCGTCCCCGGATTCGGCGGCCTCCACCACGGTGCGCATGTCATTGTTCCCGGCCAGGCCCTTCAGCCCCGATTCCCGGTTCAGCATGGAGTCGATGTCCTCCGGCGTCCACCCGGCGCGGCCCAGGAACACCAGGATGGAGGGGTCAAGGTCGCCCGAGCGGGTGCCCATCACCAGGCCTTCGAGCGGGGTGAAGCCCATGGAGGTATCCACGGACTGTCCACCCCGGATGGCGGTGACCGACGCGCCGTTGCCCAGGTGGGCGATGACGCCGTCGAACTCCTCCGGGGGAAGGTCCAGCAGCGCGGCCGACCGGCGGGCAACGTACTCGTGCGAGGTGCCGTGGAAGCCGTACCTGCGGATCCCGTGGTTGGTGTAGAGCTCGTCGGGCACGGCGTAGCGCCATGCGTGTTCGGGCAGGGTCCGGTGGAAGGCGGTGTCGAACACGGCCACCTGCGGCATGTCCGGCCATTTCCTGGTGATGGCACGGATGCCCAGGACGTTGGCGGGGTTGTGCAGCGGCGCCAGCGGGTTGAGGCGTTCGATGGCACGGGTGATCTCGTTATCGATCAGCACGGGTTCGGCGAACCGCTCGCCGCCGTGCACCACCCGGTGGCCCACCGCGCCCAGTTCCAGGCCACCCAGTTCCTGGTGGATGGCGGCATCCACCAGCTCCAGGGCCTCCGCGTGGTCCCGCGGGCCCTCGATCTCGCCGTCGCCTCCGCCGCCGTTGCCCATCCCGATCTTCTCGATCAGCCCCTCGGTGAGGACAGTCCCGGCGGCGACGTCGCGGACCTGGTACTTCAGCGACGACGAGCCGGAGTTGATGACGAGCACGAGCATGCGGGGCCTCCTCAGCCTGGCGTCAGCAGTTCAAACCCCACTATAGGTGGCGCCGCTAACGGTCAGTCAGCAGCAGCGTGTTCCCGTCCGGGTCCTGGGCCGTGAAGAAGAGGCAGACATCCGGCGAGCCCGTAATGGACCCCACCGGGACGCCCTGCTCCGCCAGCTCCGCGCGCTTGGCGTCCAGGTCATCGACTGTGAAGTTGCACGTCGCCCACGACAGCCCCGGAGAAACCTGGATGCCGCTGTCCGGGCCCATCAGCGTTACGGATGCGGTTCCGCTGCCGGCAAGGAGCGCCGAGAATCGGTTCGCGTCCGCGACGGTGAGTCCCAGCATGCGGCTGTACCAGTGGGCCGCCACCTGAGGGTCGCGGACGGGGATGAAGGCGGTGGTGATGGCTGTACCGGGCATGCCAGTGATGGTAACCGATGAGTGCACTCTTTCCTTGCGCATGCACCCCGGGTGTGCCTATGGTCGGCGGACAAGGCTGGACCACGGCGAGAGGACATTTCCATGACGAGCGAGCCCACTTCGATCGACGAAAACGACCCCACCAACACGGGATCCAGCAGCACCGCCCCGCTCAATGCGGGCTCCGGCTCCGGGAAGAAAGACCCCACCGTGGTGGAGGGGGCCAACCCCGCCCTGGACGATACGGGCAACCTCAAGGCCGCCGAAACCGGCGAGGCCCCGCAGGCACCGGAGCACCCGGAGGACCTTGACCTGACCCCGCAGGGCCTCTCCGACGAGCCTGCCAAGGAGGAAGATCCGGAGAGCATAGCCAAGCCGGACAACAGCTAGGCTCCCCCATTTCAAAGGACGACGACGGCACTTGCGAAAGTGCCGTCGTCGTCCTTTATCCGTAAAAGACTAGGCGCGGGCGCCCTGTCCCTGCCCCGCCAGGTACTCGAAGAGCCGGCGGAGGCCGAAGGTCCATTCCGGCAGTTCCTCGCATGGACCCACTGTGTTGACCAGGGCGCCCAGGTGGCGGCTGCGGATGGTGACCACATCGCCGTGCTTGTGGGTGAAGCCCTGTCCCGGCTCGTCCCGGTCCTGGGTGGGCGCAAAAAGGGTCCCCGTGAACAGCGCGAAGCCGTCCGGATACTGGTGGTGCTTGCCGTGGGTGGCGGCCACGAGTTCCTCGAAGGGCCTGCTGATGCGGGCAACGCTGTTCCGGCCCTCCAGCAGGTACCCGTCCGGACCGTCCACGCGCAGCAGGATCTCCTCATCGCGCAGCGTCTCCAGGGTGAAGGTCCCGTCGAACAACCTGATGAACGGCCCCAGCGCGCTGGATGCGTTGTTGTCCTTGGCCTTGCCCAGCAGCAGGGCGCTCCTGCCTTCCACATCCCGCAGATTGACGTCGTTGCCCAGCGTGGCACCCACCACCCGCCCGCCGGCGGTGGCAATGAGCACCAGCTCCGGTTCCGGGTTGTTCCAGGACGAGAAGGCCGGGATGCCGATTCCATCGCCGAGGCCGACCGATGACAGGACGGGCGCCTTGGTGAAGACCTCGGGGTCCGGACCGATCCCCACCTCCAGGTACTGCGACCACAGCCCTTCGGCGACCAGGACCCGCTTGGCTTCAGCGGCTTCCGCCGAGCCGGGCCGGAGGTCTGCCAGGCTTCCGCCCAGCGCACGGCCCACCAACTCCCGCACCTCCGCAGCCCGCCCGGCGTCGCCCGCGCAGCGCTCCTCGATGACGCGCTCGATCATGCTGTCCACGAACGTCACGCCGCAGGCCTTGATGACCTGGAGGTCGATGGGCGCCAGCAGCCGGGTGCGGGTGTGGTCACCCTGCAGGGAGGCGTTGACGACGTCGGCCACCGCCCACCGCGGTTCGGCGAGGGTGGGATCCAGCAGGGCAGAGCGGACGGCAGCGGCGGGGTCCGGCAGTTCCATCAGCGCGGCAACGGTGGGGGCCAGGCGGTTCAGGTCGAAGACGGTGTTCCCGCTGACGGCCACCACGCGCGGACCCGCCGTTTCCCCATCCCAGACCCGGCCGATGAGCAGCGCCGCGTCGGCGTCCTCGGGAAGGACGGAACGTGCTGCCCCGGACAGCGGGCTCACTGCTGCTCCTCCTTCCCGGCTCCGCCGACGCAGGTGCGTCCGGCCGGATGCTGCCATACGCCGTCGACCCTTTGCGGGACCCGCCAGGGGTTGCTGTCCTGCAGGGGTTCGGGCAGCCGGGACGCAGGGAACGACTGGTAAGCCACCGGGCGGAGGAAGCGGCGGATGGCGGCCGTGCCCACGGACGTGGTGTTTGAGGTGGTGGCCGGGTACGGGCCGCCGTGGTGCTGGGCGTAGCTGACCGTGACGCCCGTGGGCCACCCGTTCCACAGGACGCGCCCGCTGATGTCTGCAAGCCGGGCAGCGAGTTCGGACACGTCGTCGTCCTCCTGGGCCTGGAGGGTGGTGGTCAGCTGCCCTTGCAGCAGGTCCGCCAGCCCGGGCAGTTCGGCCTGGTCCCGGTACTCCACCACCAGGCTGGCGGGGCCGAACATCTCCTGCCGGAGCAGGTGCGGGTCCTTCCGGACTTCCTCCGCAGTGGTGTGCAGGACCGTGGGGGCCGGTTCCTCCGCAAAGTCGCCTGGCACCAGGAAATCCACGCCGGCACTGTCCCGGAGGGTGGCCACGGCGTCCGCGTAACCGGCGTGCAGGCGGTCGCTCAGGAGCCGGGACGGAGCGAAACCGGCCAGGGCCTCCCCCAGCTGGGCGCGGATCCCCGCTGCATCCCCCGCGGGGACGAACAGCAGCCCCGGCTTGGTGCAGAACTGTCCCATGCCCAGGGTGAAGGAACCGGCGTACCCCGTGAGGATCTCCGCGCGCCGGGCCGCCCATGCGTTGGGTGCCACGAAGACGGCGTTGATGCCACCCAGTTCGCCGAAGAACGGGATGGGCTCGGGACGGGCGGCAATCCTGTCGAGCAGGGCACGGCCGCCCGCGGTGGAGCCGGTGAAGCCGATGGCCTTGACCAGGGGGTGGTCCACCAGCCCTTCGCCCGCCTGCCGGCCGGTCACCAGGGAGAACAGGCCCGACGGCGCCCCGGCGGTATCCAGGGCTTCGGCCACTACGCGGGCGGTGCGGGCGGCGAGTTCGCGGTGTGCGTCGTGTGCCTTGTGCACCACGGAGCAACCGGCGGCCAGGGCCGAGGCACTGTCCCCTCCCATCACGCTGAACGCGAAAGGGAAGTTGGACGCGCCGAAGACGCCCACGACGCCGAGGGGCACGTTGTACCGCCGGAGGTCCGGCCGCGGACCCATGCCCCAGGCCGGGTCCTCGTGGTCGATGGTGGCGTCAAAGTGCTCGCCCTGGCGGATTTCCGCCGCGAACAGCCGCAGCTGGAAGACGGTCCGCTTCAGTTCCCCCTCCAGCCGGGCGGTACCAAGGTGGGTTTCCCGGACGGCCGTTTCCACCAGTCCGCCGGCGTCCTGCTCCAGGCCGGCGGCAATCGCTTCGAGCCAGCCGGCACGGGTAGCCGGGTCCACGCGGCGGCCCTGGTCAAAGGCAGCTGCTGCGGCTTCCACTGCCGCGGCCAGGGCACCAGGCGTGGTGGGCCCGGCGCTATGGTCCGCGGCGAGGCCGACGGCGGCACTTGCTCCGGCGGTCACCGGCCGGCTCCGGCAGGGGCCGGGGCTGCGCCGGTCACGGCGGCGCGGTTGCCCACTTCCTGCCACCCGGCACCGTTGGGGAATTCCCAGCGGGCGCGGGAGGCGCTGAACATCTCGGCGCCGGTGCCCGGGAGTTCGGGCGCGGCGTAGCGGCCGTTGATGATCCGGACGGGTTCGGCGAAGTGCTCGTGCAGGTGGTCCACGAATTCGATCATGCGGTTTTCCTGGCTCCGGCCCACCACTGCAAAGTCGAAGAAGGAGAAGTGCTGGACCAGTTCGCACAAGCCCACGCCGCCGGCGTGCGGGCAGACGGGCACCCCGAATTTGGCGGCCAGCAGCAGGATGGCGATGTT
The DNA here is from genome assembly GCF_000374865.1 of Arthrobacter sp. 135MFCol5.1. GTDB lineage: Bacteria > Actinomycetota > Actinomycetes > Actinomycetales > Micrococcaceae > Arthrobacter. The sequence goes on from NZ_KB895455.1 coordinate 99,296, forward strand.
CTCGTTGACGCCGGCCACCCGGGTGGAGTCGAGCTGAAGCACGTCGATGGCACCGGCCTGGAGCAGCTGCTTGAACACGATGCGGCTTGCCACGGCTTCACCGGTGGCCACCCGGACCGGCGCCACTCCCCTGCGGATTTCTGCGTGGCCCAGGATGTCGTCCGTGCTGGTGGGTTCCTCGATCCAGTACGGGTTGAATTCCGCGAGCTGGTTGACCCATTCAACCGCCTCGGACACCTCCCACCGCTGGTTGGCGTCAATGGCGATGGGCAACGCGCCCACGGCGTCGCGGGCCAGGGCCATCCGCCGGCGGTCGTCGTCGATGTCCCCGCCCACTTTGAGCTTGATCATGGAGAAGCCGTCGGCTGCGGCCTCCTTGCTCAGCCGGACCAGCTTCTCGTCGCTGTATCCCAGCCAGCCCGGGGAGGTGGTGTAGGCGGGGAAGCCGCCGGCCTTGAGTTCGGCGATGCGCTGGTCCCTGCCTTCCTGGCCGGCGCGGAGGATCTCGAGGGCTTCTTCGGGGCTGAGGGCGTCGCGGATGTGGGTGAAGTCCACCACGCTGACCAGTTCTTCGGGTGTCATTTCGGCGAGGAGGAGCCAGAGCGGCTTGTTTTCCCGGCGGGCACGGATGTCCCACAGAGCGCTGACCAGGGCGCCGCAGGCCATCTGGGTGACGCCCTTCTCGGGTCCGAGCCAGCGCAGCTGGGAGTCATGGACCAGGAGCCTGGAGGCCGCGCCGAGGTCGCCGATGAGCTCATCGATGTCGCGGCCCACCAGCAGGCGGGCATAGGCGTCAATAGCGGACGTCAGGATGTCATTGCCGCGGCCGCAGCTGAAGATGAAGCCGTGGCCCTCGTCGCCCGCGTCGGTGCGGATGACCACGTAGGCGGCGGAGTAATCGGGGTCTACGTTGACCGCGTCTGAACCGTCAAGCTCAAGGGACGTCGGAAAGCGGACGTCCTGGGTGTTGATGGACGTGATGGAAGGCATGGATCTCAACTTTCGGAGCGGAACTGGCGGAGGGAAAGATTCGATTCCTATATGAATTTCTAAAATCATATAGGAAGTGCGATTCAGGTCAACCCCCCATCAGCGGCAGGCCCGGCCCGGGAACCCAAAAGCCCGGCCCTTGCGGACCGGGACTTTTCGCCGGATTCCTAGGATGTGATGATGTGCCTGCGCGGCGGGCCGCCGTCCTCCAGCGGTGGCAGCTCACCCTCGAAGGCCTGGGCGAAGCGGTCAAAAGAGTTGCGGATGTGGGTGGTCATGGCCGCCTCAGCCCGCTCCGGATCGCAGGCCTCGATGGCTTCCCGCACGGCCGTATGCTCAGCCACGGTAATGGCGCCGTCCACGTCCGCCGGGTACAGCCGGAAGGTGTGCAGGTGGCAGTGGGTCTGCGCAAAGGCATGCCGGACCACGGGGTTCCCGGAGGCGGCAAGGATGGTGTCGTGGAAGCGGGTGTCATGGGCCACCAGGTCCTGCCGCAGGTCGCCGGTCCGCTTCATGATGGCACGAAAACTGCTCAGCTCCCTTTCCAGCGAGCCGGCCGGATTGGCAAGGCGGTCCACGGCCGCGGCCCGGGCCGCCCACGGTTCCACAAGGAGCCGGAATTCAAACAGCGAGCGCAGCTCCGGCAGGTCAAGCAACGGGGTGGTGCTGTAGCCGCGGCCGGGGTTGTAGACCACCAGGTTGTCGCCTTCAAGCCGCTGCAGCACCTCACGGACCGGCGTCTGGGACACGCCCAGGCCGCGGGCTACGGCATCGATGTTGATCCGGGTGCCGGGAGCAATCTCCCCTTCCAGGATGGAGGCACGCATCGCCGAATACACATCGGGCACGGCTGCCTTGCCGCGGGAAGTTTCGGACGATTGACGTGGGGGCACGCGGTTACCTCTTGCACTGGATTGCTGGTACTGAACGGCGGGAAGCCGCTTGGGGGAATCATAAGCCACGGGGCGCCGCAGCCTTCATCGAAGCATTTTTTCGGCGGGGACTTGATCCGGGTCACACTTTCTATATGATTAACCCGATTCCTATATGATTTTGGCGCAGATGCCTTCCGCGCCTCCCCTCCCGCCGTGCGCACCGCACCCGAAGCCATGTATATGTCGAAGGAGACCGCATGACTACGCTCGGAAGTAAAACCTCCATCACCACTTCATCCCGGCAACCCCGCCTCATGACCCGCAAACGTTGGGTGATCATCTGGCTTGCCTTCATTGGCTTGAGCATCAACTACCTTGACCGCTCCAGCCTCAGCGTCGCCCTCCCGTTCATGGGCAAGGATTTTGAACTCAGTGCCACCCAGCAGGGCCTGATCTTTGCAGCGTTCTTCTGGGCTTATGACTTCTTCCAGCTCGCCGCCGGCTGGTACGTGGACAAGGTGGGCCCGCGCCGCTCGTTCTCGCTGGCCGCCGTGTGGTGGTCCGTCTTCACCATGGTCACCGCCGCAGCGTCCAGCTTCTGGTCCCTCTTCGCCGCCCGTTTCCTCCTCGGCGTGGGTGAGAGCCCGGCGCCCAGCACTGCAGCCAAGGTGGTGGCCACCTGGTTCCCGGTCCGCGAACGCGCCTTCGCCACCAGCATCTGGGACTCCGGTTCGCGGGTGGGAGCCGTGATCGCGCTGCCGATCGTCACCCTGATCGTCGCCTTCACGTCCTGGCACGCGGTGTTCATCATCATCGGCGTCCTTGGAATCATCTGGGCCGCCGTGTGGTGGAAGTACTACCGCAGCCCGGAGGAGCACGCCGGCGCCAATGCCGCCGAAGTCAGCTACATCCAGGAGGGCGGTGCCCGCGGAGCGGCCAGCGACGACGAAAACGCGGCCAAGCTCCCCTGGCGTTCGCTCTTCAAGTACCGCACCATCCTCAGCATGATGTTCGGCTTCTTCTGCCTGAACAGTGCCATCTATTTCTTCATCACGTTCTTCCCCAGCTACCTGGTTAAAGAACGCGGCTTCGACCTCCTCAAGCTCGGCTTCTTCGGCGCCATCCCCGGCATCTGCGCCGTCCTGTTCGGCTGGCTGGGCGGCTACCTGGCTGACCGTGCCGTGCGGGCAGGATCTCCCGTCAGCAAGGTCCGCAAGACGGCCATCGCCGGTGGCCTGGCCGGTGGCTCCGTCATCATGTTTGCCGCATTGGTCCCGGAGGCCTGGATGGCCCTGGCCCTGCTGTCCATCGCCTACTCCAGCCTCACGGTGGCCGCCACCGGCATCTGGTCGCTGCCGGCTGATGTCGCACCGAGTTCACGCCACGTCGGTTCCATCGGCGGGCTGCAGAATTTCGCGTCCAACCTGGCCGGCATCTTCACGCCCATCCTGATCGGCGTCTTGGTGGACCAGACCGGATCCTTCGTGGCGCCGCTGGCCGTGATCGGCGCAATTTCCCTCATCGGGGCCGCCAACTACCTGTTTGTCATCGGCAAGATCCAGCCGCTGCAGGTCAAGGCAGCCGCCTAGGATTTCCCCGCCCCAAGCAAAAGGACGACGACGGCACCTGCGAAAGTGCCGTCGTCGTCCTTTGTGCGTGGCGCCCTAGGACACCGGTGCCTCTGCAGGGACCTGCGCCCGCTCCGGCCCGGCATCGCGGGCCTGCGCCTGGATGGCAGTAATGGCCACCGTGTTCACGATGTCCTCCACCGTGCAGCCGCGGGAGAGGTCGTTCACCGGTTTCCGCAGCCCCTGCAGGACCGGCCCCACGGCGACGGCGCCGGAGCTTTGCTGCACCGCCTTGTACGTGTTGTTGCCGGTGTTCAGGTCCGGGAAGATGAACACCGTCGCCTGGCCGGCCACGGAGGAACCGGGCATCTTGGACGCGGCAATGGAGGCGTCGACGGCGGCGTCGTACTGGATGGGCCCCTCCACGGCGAGGTCGGGCCGGCGGGCACGCACCAGTTCGGTGGCCTGCCGCACCTCGTCCACCGCCTCCCCGGACCCCGAGCCGCCGGTCGAGTACGAGAGCATGGCCACCCGCGGCTCCACCCCGAACTGGGCGGCGGTCTCGGCCGAGGCCAGGGCAATGTCCGCAAGCTGTTCGACGTTCGGATCCGGGTTCACGGCGCAGTCCCCGTACACCAGCACCCGGTCCGGCATCAGCATCAGGAACACCGAGGACACGATCTTCACGCCCTCGCGGGTCTTCACGAACTCCAGCGCGGGCCGGATGGTGTGCGCGGTGGTGTGCGCGGCGCCGGACACCATGCCGTCCACCACTCCCAGCTGGACCATCATGGTGCCGAAGTAGCTGACGTCCTGCATGATCTCCAGGGCCTTGGCCAGGTCCACGCCCTTGTGGGCCCTCAGCTCGGCATACTTCTCCGCAAACTTCTGCCGCAGCTCCGAGGTGGCGGGATCGATGACGGTGATTCCTGACAGGTCGATGCCGTTGGCTGCGGCCAGCTCGCGGACGTCCGATTCGGGCCCCAGGAGGGTGAGGTCGCAGACGTCCCGCCGGTGCAGGATCTCGGCTGCGCGGAGGATCCGGACATCGGTGCCCTCGGGCAGGACCACATGGCGGCGCTGGGCCCGGGCGCGTTCGATCAGGTCATGCAGGAACCGCAACGGGGTCATGCGTTCGGCCCGCGGAAGGTGCAGCCGCTCCACCAGTTCGGCTTCGTCCACCCGGCGGGACCAGAGGCCAAGCGCCGACGCTACCTTGCGGCGGTGCCCGGACCAGATCTCGCTGCGGACCTCGGAGACCCGGCGCGCCGTCTGGTAGGTGTCCTCGTCCGCCGCGAACACTGGAAACGGCGCTTGCGCCAGGAGCGGATAGATGTTGGCATCCGGCGCCAGGCCGCCGGTGAGGATCAGCGCGGACGCCACGGGGAACTCCGGCGAGAAGGAGGATGCCAGGCAGGCCACCATTACGTCCGCCCGGTCACCAGGCACGATGACCAGGGCCCCCTCGTCCAGGACGTTCAGGAAGTTGCCCACGTTCATGGCGGCAACCTTGATGTCCTTGACGTCGCGCTCCATATCCGGCGTTCCCGCGATCTGCCGGACACGCAGGGCCGTCGCCACCTCGCCCGTTGTGGGCCGGGCGATCTCTTCGAGTTCGGGCAGGATATACACGGGCCGGCCGGACGCGCCCGGCTTCAAGGCCGCGGCAATGGCATCCAGGTCAGCGGCGTCCGCCCTGTTGACCATGATGGCCAGCAGCGAGCAGCGCTCGGCGGCAAGTTCCTTGCGGGCAACTTCCACGGCGGCGGCAGTTTCGGCAACCGTCCGCCCCTTCGCGCCCACCACGGCCACCACGGGCGTGGCGAGGTTGTTGGCCAGGCGGGCATTCAGGTCGAATTCGACGGCGGAGTCCTGGCCCACCAGGTCCGTCCCCTCCACGATCACCACATCGCAGTGCCGGGCAATGTCGGCGTAGATCTCCACGCACAGGGCGTCGATCTCCGCGCGGTTGCCTGCCGCGAGGAGTTCGCGGACCTCCGCATAGGTCAGGCCGCCGCGGCACAGGTCATCGTCCAGGGCAAACCGGGCCTTCATCAACGCCACCATGGGGTCGTCCGCGGCGGAGGGGCCGTGGACCACGGGCTTGAAGAAGCCGATCCTGTCCGCGTGCCGGTGCAGGGTGTCCGCCAGGCCCAAGGCCACCAGGGACTTGCCCGACCCAGGGGTGGTTGCGCTGACGTAGATGCCTTTGGCCATGGTCCGCCCTTTGCTGTGCTTGCTCGTGCCGGTCCTCCCATCCTTGCACTACACGCGGCCCGGGGGCACACGTGCGCGCGGCCCACCCTTGACACCGGCCCCCCTCATGGGATTACCTAATGAACATTCGGTAAATAAAGCTGGAGGCAATGACGCATGGCTGAAGCAACACTTTCCGGGGCCACCCACCCCATCCTGGAAAACGACTACGCCTCCGAATGGATGGGCATCGAGGTCCTCGCCCTCAGCGACGGCCACGCCACCATCCGGATGACCCTCCGGCAGGAAATGCTCAACGGCTTCGGCATGGCCCACGGCGGAATGATCTTCGCCTTCGGCGACACCGCCTTCGCCCTCGCGTGCAACCCCATCCAGCCTGCACCGGGCGAGGAAAACACCATCACGGTCGCGTCCGGCGTCGACATCAATTTCCTCAAGCCGGCATTCCGCGGCCAGGTGCTCACCGCCGTCGCGGACCGCCGCTCCAGCGCGGGGCGCAGCGGCCTGTACGACATCCAGATCTTCGCCGCCGACGCCGCCGCGGCCTCCGAAACCCACCCCAGCTCCCCGGGCGAGCTCATCGCCGAGTTCCGTGGACGCAGCCGCACCATCCCCAAGAAGTAGGAAAACCATGACCCTGCATGCCCCCGAAACCCCCGCCGCTGCCGGCATCGACCCAGGCCTGGACCGCGAAGAGACCATCTCCCGCGACGAACTCGAAGCCCTCCAGCTCAGCCGCCTGCAGCACACGGTGGCCTACGCCTACGACCGGGTCCCGCTGTACAAGCGCAAGTTCGACGACGCCGGCATCCACCCCAGCGACCTGCGCGAACTTGAGGACCTGGGCAACTTTCCCTTCACCACCAAGGACGACCTCCGCGCCGAGTACCCCTTCGGCATGTTCGCCGTGCCGCAAAGCGAAGTAGCCCGGATTCACGCCAGCTCGGGCACCACCGGCCGGCCCACCGTCGTCGGCTACACCAAGCAGGACCTGGCTGATTGGGCCAAGCTGGTGGCCCGCAGCTTCCGTGCCTCCGGCATCCGCCCCGGCATGAAAGTCCACAACGCCTACGGCTACGGCCTGTTCACCGGCGGCCTGGGCGCCCACGCGGGCGCCGAAGCCCTGGGCTGCACCGTCATCCCCATGTCCGGCGGCCAGACCGAACGCCAGATCCAGCTGATCCAGGACTTCAAGCCGGACGCCATCCTGGCCACCCCCACCTACCTGCTGACCATCGCCGACGCGATGGCGCACATGGGCATCGACCCCGCCTCCACCTCGCTGAAGTTTGCAGTCCTGGGCGCCGAGCCGTGGACCCAGGAGATGCGGCACGAGCTCGAAGTGATGATGGACATCAAGGCCTGCGACATCTACGGCCTGTCCGAGGTCATGGGTCCGGGCGTCGCCGGCGAGGCGGTGGAAACCCAGGACGGCAGCCACATCTGGGAGGACCACTTCCGTCCCGAGATCATCGATGCCTTCAACCCGGTGGCCGGCAAGGAGAACGTCCTGCGCGACGGCGAACACGGCGAGCTGGTCTTCACCTCGCTCACCAAGGAAGCGCTGCCGATCATCCGGTACCGCACCAAGGACCTCACCCGCCTGCTCCCGGGAACTGCCCGCCCCGCACACCGCCGGATGGGACGCATCACCGGCCGAAGCGACGACATGATCATCCTGCGCGGCGTGAACCTCTTCCCCTCCCAAATCGAGGAAATCGCCCTCCGCATCCCCGAACTCAGCCCGCACTTCCAGCTCGAGCTCACCCGGCCCGAGGGCCAGCGGATGGACCAGCTGACCGTCCGGATCGAACGCCGGGACACCGTCACCGTTGAACAGAGCACGACGGCGGCCCGCACCTTGAAGGAGCAGATCAAGATCCACGTGGGGTCCTCGTGCACCGTGGACGTAGTGGAACCGGGCTCGCTGGAGCGGTCCAACGGAAAGCTGCGCCGCATCTACGACCTCCGCCCGAAGGCTTAATGGTTCCGGTGGCGCTGCGCCGTCCCCGGACCTACCGACCGTTCGTGAGAAACTAGCCACTATGCCCAGCGCCAGCAGAACTGCCAGCACCGCCGATACCCCAGCCGCCCACGGAACAGCCGCCAACGGCACCAAGCGGGGCCGCCCCGGCTATGACCAGCAGTCTGTGCTGCGCATCGCCGTCGACGTCTTCAACCGGCACGGCTATGACGCAACCTCGATGGGCATCCTGGCCGAGAACCTGGGCATTTCCAAGTCCGCCATCTACCACCACGTGCCGTCCAAGGGCGACCTGCTCAAGCTCGCGCTGGACCACGCCCTGGGCGGGCTTGAAGCCATCCTGGAGCAGCCGGAGGCCACTTCCGGGGCGGCCGATGCCCGGCTCGAGTTCGTGCTGCGGCAAACGGTGGCCGTGCTCGTGGAGCGCCTGCCGTTCGTCACCCTGCTGCTGCGCCTGCGCGGAAACACCGAGATCGAACGGGACGCCCTGGAACGGCGCCGGACCTTCGACCACAAGGTGGCCGGCCTGATTTCGGCTGCCCGCGACGAAGGATCGCTGCGCGCAGACATTGATCCCCGGACCGTCTCGCGCCTGCTTTTCGGCATGATCAACTCCATCGTGGAGTGGTACAAGCCGGGCGGTTCGCTGTCGCCGGAGAAGCTCGCCGACGACGTCATCACCGTTGCGTTCGACGGCCTGCACAGCAAAGGATAGGAGCCTGGTCCAGCACGCATCACCGCTGATAATAAGCGTGCTTGGTATTTTCCCGGCTCCCCCGCTACGGTGGTAGGAAGCCACCACCCGCAGGGAGGTCCTGATGAGCCAGGCCAGTGATCGGCAGCGTTCCCGCCGCCTCCAGGCTGCAGCTGCCGCCGGAGTGCTCACGGCCGGCCTTGCACTGGGCGGCTGCACCGGAACGCCAAGTCCTCCGGTCCCCAGCAGTTCCTCCCCAAGCCCGGCACCGTCGTCGTCCGCGGGCAGTTCCGCCCCGGCTTCCGGGACGCAGGCACCGGGCGGCGACGCCGGCACCGCGGCGGGCAACCTGCCCCAACTCGTCGAGAACCTGTCACCGTCCGTCGTCACCATTTTCACGCAGAGCGGTCTTGGCAGCGGCGTGGTGTACTCAGCGGACGGGCTGATCCTCACCAACGAGCACGTCATCCGTGGTGCCACCACAGTGGAAGTGGGCTTCGCCGACGGGCAACGCGTCGAAGGGACCGTAAAGGCAAGCGACGCCGTCACCGACCTGGCACTGGTGCAGGCCAAACGCACCGGCCTGCCGAAACCGACCTACCAGACCAACCTGCCCAAAGTGGGCGAGGGCGCCCTGGTCCTTGGCTCACCCCTCGGGTTTGAGAACACGGCCACCGCCGGCATCATTTCCGGGCTTCACCGCTCCATCCCAGGCTCCGCATCCAACAGCCTCTCCCTGGTGGACCTGATCCAGACGGACGCACCGATCAGTCCGGGCAACTCCGGCGGCGCCGTGATCAACATGCGCGGCGAGGTGATCGGCATCAGTGAGGCCTACATTCCGCCGTCCGCGGGCGCCGTTTCGCTGGGCTTTGCCATTCCCGCCGCTACCGCCGTGGACGTGGCGGAGGAACTGCTGGCCAGCGGCACTGCGAAGCATGCCTACCTCGGCCTGACTCCGGGCGAGCTTACGGCTCAAATTGCGGACCAGCTGGGCATCCAGGGCGGATCCGGGGTGGTGGTGCTCGCAGCCGACACGGACGGACCCGCGGGACGGGCAGGAATCCGGCCCGGCGACGTCCTGCAGTCCATGGAGGGCGTGGAACTCACCACGCCTGAGAAGCTCCTGGCGGAACTGCGCAAGCGCAACCCCGGCGACACCGTAGGCTTCAAGGTCAAGCGCGGCGACCAAAGCCTGGACATCAAGGTGGACCTCACCGACAGGCCCGCCACCAATACCACCCGATAGGAAAGGAAAAGCAGATGAGCCACCCAAAGGAAGAACCCGAGGCAGGGTACATCGTTCCGGATCCCTCGAAGCTCCGCGAAGACATCGCCGGTGATTCAGGTGACGAGGCCAACGCAATCCGCTTCAGTGAGGAACAGGCCCTGATCGAGGAACAGTCCCACGGCATCCGTCCGGACACCTACAGCGTCCCGCCGGGAGGCCCCACCATGGACGAGGCCAGGGGCAACATGGACCTCTCGGACCGCAGCGAAGAAGGCCACGGTACCGGGCGCGAGGATGACAGCAGCGACGACGGCCTGCACGGCGGCGCCGAAAGCTGACACCAAGGTCAAACGTTCCATAAACCGCAGCAGGGGCGCCCCGATGAGACCGGGGCACCCCTGCTGCGGTTTTGTCCCTTGGCGCCTAGACCTGGTATTCCGGATTCGCCACGAGGTTCTGGTGGACGCAGAGGATGTTGTGCTCGGTGTCCATGAACCACGCGCATTTTTCGGATTCCGTGGTGCAGATGTGGTTTTCCGTCCTCAGGGTGGGAAGGTCATAGTCCTGGAACATCACGCCCCTGGCCTCCATGTCACGGACGGTCCCCTCAATGTCGGCTACCTCGAAGCTCAGCGCTGTGTGCTCGGAGTGCTTGCCATCGGAGACGGGCATCAGCTGCAGCATGGGGCCGCCGTCGGTGCCGAGTAATTCGCTTCCATCGTCTGTCATTCCGCGGTGCGGGAGTCCGAGCTTTTCGGTGTAGAAGCTGCGGGCGCGGGCTGCGTCGTCGACTGGCAGGATGGTTGTGGCTGTGCTCATTCTAAGGTTCATGTGGCCACCTCCTACGGGCAGAATCTTACGCCCGGGCTGCCGGAAAAGCCCCTCCCCAATACGCCCGCTCACCTTCGACCCCCAAACCCAAAACGCCCGCTCACCTTCGACCCCCAAAACCCAAACGCCCGCTCACCTTCGACCCCCAAAACCCAAACGCCCGCTCACTTTCCCGAAAGAAGTGAGCGGGCGTTCCGGTGGAAGCCGCAGGAAGTGAGCGGGCGTCCCGGTGGAAGCCGCCAGAAGTGAGCGGGCGTTCCGGTGGAAGCCGCCAGAAGTGAGCGGGCGTCCCGGGCTACTTTTCGACGAGGGTGAGGACGTCGTAGGTGGCCACGATGTCGTCATTCTGGTTGGTCAGGACGGCGTCCCAGGCCACCTCGCCATATTCGTCCGTTTCGCGCGGGGTGATCTTCTTGGCCGTGAGGGTGACCCGGATTGAATCACCGGCGGCAACGGGGGTGATGAAGCGCAGGTTCTCCAGGCCGTAGTTGGCCAGCACGGGGCCCGGGGCGGGTTCCACGAACAGTCCTGCGGCCCAGCTCAGCAGCAGGTAGCCGTGTGCCACGATGCCCGGGAAGAACGGGTTGGCTTCCGCCGCTTGCTGGTTGGTGTGCGCGTAGAACGTGTCGCCCGTGGACTCCGCAAAAGCGGTAATGTCCGCCAGCGTGACCTGCCGCAGGTCAGAGCGGACGGCATCGCCGATCCTTAGCGTGGCGAGTGATTTCCGGAACGGGTGCGCGCCTTCGGTTTCCACGGTGAAGTTGCGGTCCGCACCGGTATGCCAGACGCCGGTGACGGCGGTGAGCATGTTGGGTGAGCCCTGGATGGCGGTGCGCTGCATGTGGTGCAGCACGGACCGGATGCCACCGAGTTCCTCGCCGCCGCCGGCGCGCCCCGGGCCACCATGGACGAGGTGCGGCACCGGTGATCCGTGGCCGGTGGACGAGCGGGCGTCCTCCCGGTTCAGCATCAGGACGCGGCCGTGGTGCGCAGCGATTCCGGTGACCAGTTCCCGGGCCACCGCGGGGTCGTTGGTGCAGACCGAGGCCACCAGGGAGCCGCCGCCGCGGGCGGCAAGGCGGACGGCGTCGGCCAGGTCGCGGTAGCCGATCACGGACGATACCGGTCCGAATGCTTCGAGCGAGTGGATTGCGTCCGCTTCGGGGTTGTCCCAGTTCAGGACGACCGGGGCCATGAACGCCCCGCCGACCACCACGCCGGTGGTTCCGTCGGCCGAGGTGACCGACGGCGAATCGAGGGTTCCGTACGCAAGCTCACCGCCGGCGTCGAGCATGGACTGGACGGCCGCCCGGACGTCCTTCAACTGTTCCACGGACGCCAGTGCGCCCATGGTGACGCCCGCGCCGCGGGGGTCGCCCAGGACGATGCGTTCCGAGATGCGCTTGCCGATCGCGGCGGTGACGGCGGAAACCAGTTCCTGCGGCACGATGGCGCGGCGGACGGCGGTGCACTTCTGCCCGGCCTTGACGGTCATTTCGGTGACTACGGACTTGACGAACGCATCGAATTCCGGTGTGCCCTCCACCGCGTCAGGGCCAAGGATGGCAGCGTTCAGGGAGTCCGTCTCGGACGTGAACCGCACTCCGCCCTCCACCACGTTCGGGTGCGCCTTGAGCGATTTGGCGGTGGAAGCCGAACCGGTGAAGGCGACGAGGTCGCGGTAGTCCAGGACGTCCAGCAGCCCGCGGACGGAACCTGAAATAAGCTGCAGCGACCCTGCCGGCAGGATGTTGGATTCAACGATGGCCTTGACCACGGCCGCAGCAACGTAACCGGTGGGGGTGGCAGGTTTGACGATGGTGGGGACGCCGGCCAGGAAGGCAGGGGCGAACTTTTCCAGCATCCCCCAGACCGGGAAGTTGAAGGCGTTGATCTGGACGGCAACACCGGGAATGCGGGTGTAGATGTGCTCGCCGGCGAAGGAGCCGTCCTTGGACAGCACCTCCATGGGCCCGTCCACCACTACCTGGGAGTTGGGCAGTTCGCGCCGGCCTTTGGAACCGAAGGTGAACAGCACGCCGATGCCGCCGTCGATGTCCACCACGGAGTCGATCTTGGTGGCACCGGTCTGGAACGAGAAGTTGTAGAAGTGCTCGCGGCGGGCGTTCAGGTACTGCGCCAGTTCCTTGAGCTTGAGGGCGCGCTGGTGGAAGGTCAGCTTGCCCAGTTCCGCCTGGCCAGTGGTGCGGCCGTATTCGACGACGGCGGCCAGGTCCAGGCCCTCCGTGCTGACCTTGGCCAGGATTTCCCCTGTGCTCGCATCCCGGACGGGCACCGCGGAAGCCGACGAGCCGGCGTCGGGCGTCCACCAGGCATCCTTGACGAAGCTGGGCACTGTCTCCACGGTGTCGACCGTGGCCTGGGGAGCTGTGGCTGTGGTGGTCATCGTTGACGGGTCCTTCCAACGCTGGGGCAGGCAAACAACAGTCATTACTGACCGTCCGTTCGGTAATATATTCACCATACATGAAGTGCCGTGCCGCACACTAGAAGGCCGGGACTGAAATGGATACCGAAGGAGAACGAATGAGAGCCCCACACGAGGATTCCGGCGACAACCAGCCGTCGCAGCATGAACTCTGGAAAATCACGCTGGGCGAGCTGGACGAAAAGATGGGCGTGAAGATCCTGGAGGAGTCCGTGGAGCGGGTGGTGGCCACCATGCCGGTGGAGGGAAACCGGCAGTCCTTCGGCCTGCTGCACGGCGGCGCTTCCCTGGCCGTCGGCGAGGCCGTGGGCTCCTGGGCCGCCGTGATCCACGCGAGCACCATGGGCAAGACCGCTGTGGGGGTGGACGTATCCGCCACCCACCACCGGTCCGCACGGGAGGGCCAAGTCACCATCACGGCCACGCCTATCCACCTGGGCGGCACACTGACCACGCACGAGGTGCTGATCACCAACGAGGCGGGCCAGCGGCTCTGCACCCTGCGCATTACAAACCTGCTGATGCGGCGCCACAAGTAACGGTGGTTGAGCCCGTCCCCGGTGGTTGAGCCTGTCGGAACCTAGTCCGATCCCCGCTTCCGGCGCCTGACCAGCACCATAAGCACGATCCCGACGGCGACCGCGGCAGCGGCAGCGACGGCTGCGGGCACCAACGCCGTCGCGCCGGTGTAGGCCAGGCCGCCCGCACCCGCGGAACCGTTGCCGCCTGTGATCGCCAGGCCGGCAGGCGGAGTACTTGGTGCCGGGGTACTGGGTGCCGGGGTACTGGCCGGGGGTGTAACGACGGCGGCCGGGCTGGCCTGGGTGGGCGACGGGGCCGGGCTGGCCTGGGTGGGTGACGGGGCAGGGCTCGACGGCGGGGCAGGGCTGGTGGGAGCCGGCGGGGTGGCCGCGAACTCGAAGGTGGTGGTGCCCGACCGGCTGTACCCGTTGACGGTCTCGGCCGTGAAGTGGAGCGGATCCCTGCCTTGCGGTGCGGTGAAGCTCCAGTTGCCGGCGGCGTCCACGGGGACCTCGAACGGGCCTTGGCCCTGGAGGGTGATCCGGACCTTGGACCCGGCGGCGATGGCTGACGCCGGAGCCGCGGCAACGGTGCCAGCGATGGTTTGGCCGGAATCATAGGTGCCGCCGGCCGCGGGCGCGGTAACGGAAGGCTTGTTGAGGAACAGTTCCAGCTGGTAGCCGGGAAGTACGGCCAAACTGTTCCGCAAGGTGGCGCCGACGGCGAAGTTTTGGATCACGTTGCCGTTTTGGTCCGGGGTGTCCCCTGCCGAGTGGGTGCCCACGGCGTAGTTGCCGCTGACGTAGGGTCCCCCGGAGTCTCCCCCGCTGGACTGCACCCCGTAAGAAAGGAACCCGTTGAACGCGCGGATGTCTTTCTTGTCCGAGGCGTAGCCCGGGCCCGGCACGATAAAGATGCCGACGGCGTCAACCGTTCCGCAGGACCAGGCGGAGGTCCGTCCCGAGCGGCAAATGGGCATTCCCACAACGGGTTCTTCGGATCCGATGATCTTGACGTCGGGCGCGGGCTGGGACGGGTTCCCCCACGTGCTGGCCGCGGGAAGGGGATCGATGTCCTGCCGCAGCGACTGGATCACCGAGATGTCCGTCCCCACATTGCCAGGGTTGGTTACCGCCGTCTGGTCCGGACCGATGGGAGTGGTGGGGTCGAGCACGCGGGTGTTCCCCGGGCCGCCGAACTGGCTGAAGCCGAACTTCCCCAGCAGGCCCGCCGGCACGCCTTGGAACTCCAGGGTGGCTGTCTTGGCGGCACCATCCGAAGCGCAGTGCCCCGCGGTCAGGACAGTGGGCAGGCCTGTGGGGTCGAAGGCGGAGAAACCGGTGGAACACACATAGCCGATATCGCTCTGGTACCCGATGCCGCCTGCGACGTCCGCCTCGGATTTGAGCGGCGTACCGCCGTCGAGCTCGACGTTGGCGTAGCGGGACACGAACTGGGCCGGAGTGATCTTTCCGGCCCCCGGCAAGGCCGACTCCGACGGCGAGGGCGACGGCGCTGCCGACGGCGAGGACGACGTCGCTGGTTCTGGCGACAATGCCTCCGGCGCATTGATCCCGCCCGTCCTGATCACGAACTTTCCGCCGGCGTACATCACCGCCTGCAGGCCCTGCGGCCCAACGTCGCGGAGATAGGCCTGGAAGAGCTGCTCCGTGCTGACCGCCAGTTCGGACCTGGTGCCGGCGTCGGGCGCCTCGAGGGACAAACCGGGAATAGTGCCCGCGAGGGCGGCAACGGCGGTCTTAAGCTCACGTCCTGAACCGCTGACCGTAATGGATCCATGCTCGATCCGGATTCCCACGTAGCCCGGGACCTGGCGCAGCTGGACGGCCGCCTGCGCTGCCTGGGCACCGAGTTCTCCGGCAGCCTCGAACTGCTGGGTGGTGAGCTTGAGGTCCCGCTGCACGGCGTCGTCGAGGGCGTCCTGCGACAGCGTCGGGGACGCCGGGGCTGTGCTTCCCGAAGCCGGGCTGGGGGACGCTGTACCCTGACTCGGCGAGGCCGGAGTGGGGGACGATTCACCGGCGGCAAAAGCGGGAACGGCTGCGTACGCGGAGGATGCCAGCACGCCGGCAGCGGCGCCCAAGGCGAGCACCCGCCGCAGCGTGACAGCACTAAACCCCAGGTCATGCGCCATTGAAGCTTTTTTCCTCGGTGCTGCTGTTGAGCTCATGTCCGTCTCTCTGCCGGTCAACGTGACCGAGGAAACAACAGTATCTCAGGTCACATGCGTCACACTGGTCCCATTGTATCTACGCTGTCCTGGCAACAGGCCAGGACAGCCTCGAGTTCTACTGCGGTGAGGCCGTTGGCCAGAAGGTAGTGGCGGGTATCCAGGTCCCGGACAAACCTGGCCACGGTGAGCCCCCGTTGTTCCAGCAAGGGCTCAAGTTCACCGGCGGCCAGGTAGCGTTCGCGGCTGTGCGGCGGCCCGTGCGTGCGGTACCTCTCGTTGATGCCGCGTGCCGCCCGCCGGTAGCCCTCTGCGATCGCTTCGTCGGAATCGCCTGCGAGGTCCTGGACCATGGCGGCCACCATTCCACTGCGGTCCCGGCCGGCGGCGCAGTGCAGCAGGACATCCCCCCTGGGTGCGGCGTGGGCGATGGCCCGGAAGACGCCCACCAGCTTTTCCGGGAAGAGGCGGGCGTTCACGGCGTAATGCCCGGGGTCGTTCAAATACGGCCCGGTGATGGCGGTGAAGCGCGGATCACCGGCCTCTTCCGTGGGCGCCTGGACCACGTCGATGTCCGGCATGGACGTGTCCGGGACCACCGGGTCGGTGTCCCGGCGCCGGCCTTCCGCTGCGTTGCGGAGATCGACGACGGTGCGGACGCCGTCGTCGAACACCTGCCGCCACCCGGACGCCGTCAGCCACTCACGCCGGCCCATCCGGTAGATGCCGCCCGAAATGTGCCAGGCGTTGACAGCTCCATCCCAGTTCATGGGCCTGCCCCGTTTGCTCATCCGCCCAGCTAATCACAGGGTGCTGGGAGCCGCATGCCGCACGGGAAGACTTTTGGCGTCATCAGCGGGCAGCCGGGCCGCGGCGGTCCAGCCGGTACTCGAGCCCGGCGCGGACGGCGGGCCATTCGTGGTCCAGGATGGAGAACACCACGGTGTCGCGCAGGTTCCCGTCGCTGGTCCGGGAGTGGCTGCGCAGTACGCCGTCCTGCTTGGCACCGAGCCGGGCGATGGCCTCCCGCGACTGGTGGTTCAGCCAGTGGGTGCGGAACTCCACCGCCGGGCAGCCCACGGCCTCGAAGGCGTGCCCGAGCAGCAGGAGCTTGGAGTCCGGATTCGTTCCGGTCCCCTGCACGGAGGCCGCGTTCCACGTGGAGCCGATCTCCACGCGGGGCGTGGCGGCGTCGATGTTCATGTAGGTGGTCATGCCGATGATGCGGCCCGGGCCGCCGGTTTCCGCATCGATCAGGCGGGTGGTGAACGGCAGCATTGACCCTTGGTCCTGCAGTGCCAGCCGCCGCCTGATTTCGGCGGCCATCCCATCAGGGGCCGGCACCGAGGTGTACCAGAGCTTCCAGAGCTCACCATCCCTGGCGGCCTCCACCAGGCCGTCGTGATGCTCCTCCGCGAGCGGCTCCAGGATTACGTGCCGTCCGGTCAGGGTAAGGGGTTCAAGGAAAGTCACTGCACCAGCCTAGGCCCACCGGTTCGGTGCCGGTTACGCTTGGGCAAGCACGTGGACGGCGAGCGAGGGAGTCATTGTGTCAGGTACCAATCCGGATCCGGAAGACGACAAGATCACCGGTCTGGAGCCCGGCGGCGGCGTTCCGCCCGGCGAAACCCCGCCGGGCGAAGCATCCACGGTCGGGCCCCATGGCACGGAGGAGCGCGGGCCGGGCAAG
The DNA here is from genome assembly GCF_000374865.1 of Arthrobacter sp. 135MFCol5.1. Lineage (GTDB taxonomy): Bacteria > Actinomycetota > Actinomycetes > Actinomycetales > Micrococcaceae > Arthrobacter. The sequence continues at coordinate 116,538 of NZ_KB895455.1, forward strand.
GGCACGCAGTTCCTCTGGATTGCCGTCATCGGGGTGGTCGTCCTGCTCTGCCTGCTGTATTTCATCGGCTACATCGTGGGCTTCTTCGACTAACGCGGGCGGCCGCTAGCTGGGCCAGTCGAAGAAGCCTTTGCCGGTCTTGCGGCCCAGTTCCCCGCGGGCCACCTTGTCGCGCAGGATCTGCGGGGGTGCGAACCGGTCACCCAGGGTGGAATGCAGGTATTCGGCGATACCCAGGCGGACGTCCAGGCCCACGATGTCCGTGGTCCGGAGCGGCCCGGTGGGGTGTCTGTAGCCCAGCACCATGGCGTTGTCGATGTCCTCGGCCGAGGCTACGCCTTCCTCGACCATGCGCATGGCCTCCAACGCGATGGCAACGCCCAGCCGGGAGGACGCGAACCCCGGCGCGTCATTGACGACGACGGCGGTCTTGCCGAGTGCCTCCACCCACCTCTTCGCCTCCACAGCGAGTCCGGGCGAGGTGTGCTCGCCCAGCACCACCTCGATGAGCGTGGAAGCGGGCACCGGGTTGAAGAAATGCAGCCCCAGGAAATTGCCCGGCCGCCTCAGCTCCTTCGCGAGCCCGTTCACGGACAGCGAGGACGTATTGGATGCCAGGCAGGCGTCTTCCGCCAGCCGCTCCTCGATGCCCCGCAACGCCGTAACTTTCAGGTCCCAGTCTTCCGGGACGGCTTCCACCACCAGTTGGCGGTCCTTGAGGGCGTCATAGTCCACGCCGACGGCCAGGCGGGAGACCATTTCGTCCAGGTTTGTGTCCGTTGCCCCGCGCTCGATGCTCTTTGCCGCCGCGGATTCCACCCGTTCCCGTGCCGCCTCCGCAGCCTGCTCGTCGCGTTCCACCACCAGCACGTCGGCGCCCTTGACCAGGAATGCATGGGCGATCCCGGCGCCCATCCGGCCACCGCCCAGGACACCCACCCGGGCCGGGAGGGCTGGAGTCAGTTGCGATTCGCTCATGGTCTACTTTCTGTCTGCGGGGTTGGCGGGGTTGGCCTTCTTCCGGGCGCTGCGGTCGAGGAACGCCTGCATGCGGTCGAACTTGGCCTGGGATTCGAAGAGGATGCCCTGGGCCAGCTGGTCGATCAGCGGGTGGGCTTCCGCGGGGGCGTGGAACACGGATTTGGTGATGCGGACGGCCAGGGGGTCCTGGCGCCCGATCCTGTCGGCAAGGCTGTGGGCCGCGGCCAGCAGGTCCGCGGGGTCGTGGATCTCGGTGATGAGGTTGGCCGCCCGTGCCTCGTCGGCGCCGAGGACCAGGCCGGCCAGGAGGATCTGCTTTGCCAGCGGTTCACCCACGAGTTCCCTGAGCCGCCAGCTGGCGCCTGCCGCGGCCAGGATGCCCAGGCCCGTTTCGGGATTGCCGATGCGCACGGTGGGGGTGCCGATCCGGAAGTCCGCCGCGTAGGCCAGTTCCGCGCCGCCACCCAGGCAGTAGCCGTCCAGCGCGGCGATGACCGGCATGGGCAGCTTCGCAATCCGGACGAAGATGGTGGAGTTGATCCCCTGCAGGGCGTCATCCCGCCGCCGTTCGCGCAGCTGGGCGATATCTGCCCCGGAGGCGAACACCCCGTCCACCCCTGCAATGATCAGGATCCTGGGATTCTGTTCCAGCGCTGCGCACACGGTGTGGAGTTCGTCCACCATCTGCTGGTCGATGGCGTTCTTTACCTCGGGCCGGTTGAGCAGCACCACCACACGGTCGTCCCGTTCCTCCACTTTGAGGGCGGAGAACACTTCGGCGGCAAGGTCCACTGCGGCGGCCATCAGATTTTCTCCAGCAGCATGGCGGTGCCTTGGCCGACGCCGACGCACATGGTGGCGAGGCCGATTTTGGCGTCCTCGCGTTCCATCCGCCCCAGCAGGGTGATGGCGATCCGGGACCCGCTCGAGCCGAGCGGGTGACCCAGCGCGATGGCGCCGCCGTCGCGGTTCACGATGTCCGGATCCAGGCCCAGGCGCCGGATGGAGGCCAGTGACTGGGTGGCAAAAGCTTCATTGAGTTCGACGGCGGACAGGTCACCAACGCTTAGGCCGCTGCGCTTGAGCACTTTCTGCGTGGCGGGGACAGGACCGATGCCCATGATCTCGGGTTCGCAGCCGGCGGAAGCGCCGTCGATGATGCGTGCCCGCGGGGTCAGGCCCAGCCGTTCGATGGCTGCCTCCGAGGCCACAATGATGGCCGAGGCGCCGTCGTTGAGCGAGGACGAGTTTCCGGCGGTGACCACGGAGCCGCCCGGTGCTACCGGCCGGAGGGCAGCGAGAACGTCGAGGCTCGTGCCGGGGCGGGGCCCTTCGTCCGTGTCCACCACCGTTTCGGACTTGCGCGTCTTCACCGTGACGGGGACGATCTCGTCCTTGAAGCGCCCGGCGGCGATGGCCTCGAGGGCACGCTGGTGCGAGCGGACGGCAAATGCGTCCGCATCCTCGCGGGAGATGCCATCCGCTCGGGCCACTTCTTCCGCCGTTTCCGGCATCGAGTAGGTCATCTTCCCGTCGCGGGAGAGGCCGCCCTGCTGGAACTGCGGGTTGGTAAAGCGCCAGCCGATGGAGGTGTCGAAGATCTGGCCTGGCTTGGCAAAGGCGGCGGTGGGCTTTTCCTGCACCCAGGGTGCCCGGCTCATGGATTCCACGCCGCCGGCGATGACGATGTCCGCGGCTCCGGCCTTGATCATGTGGCTCGCCTGGATGATGGCGCTCAGTCCGGAGGCGCACAGCCGGTTGACCGTAATGCCCGGGATGTGGAGCGGAAGGCCTGCCAGCAGGGTGGCCATGCGGGCAACGTTCCGGTTCTCCTCCCCTGCGCCGTTGGCGTTGCCCAGGATCACCTCGTCGATGCTTTCCGGGTCCAGGCCGGCGCGTTCCACGGCTTCGCGGACCACCAGGGCGGCGAGGTCGTCCGGCCGCACGGCGGACAAGGCACCCCCGTACCGGCCCACCGGCGTTCGGACCCCGCCAACAAGGAAAGCCTGCGGACCTGCGGTTGCAGCCATGGATACACCCTTCACGCGATAAACAGCACTGTCATCGGCGGCCGGCACAGCGGATGCACCACTTACCGACCGTTCGTTCTGTAAATGGTACACGGCAAGGTTCCGCTCCGCACCCGGCTAAAGGACTGTGACGCCCAGGTGCGCGGCGATCAGCGGCGCCAGGAGGCCCAGCTGGTACTCGTCAACAACCAGGCCGGAGAGGCTGCCCAGCCCGCTGATCTTGCGGAATCCGGTCCCGCGGATGTCGAAATCCTTCAGCTTGGCGCCGGCCAGGTCCAGGGATCCAATGGTGCAGTCCTCGAGCCTTACCCGGACGGCTCCGGCGGCGCCAAGGTCCAGTTCATTGATGATGCACCCGCTGATCAGCACATCCGTGAGCTTGGCACCACGCAGGTTCAGGAAGTCCACCTTGCCGCCGTCGATCCGTACGGACTGCCAGCCGGTTTCGTACAGTTCCGCTGAACCCAGCCGGGGGTTGCGGAGCTCCACGTCCTGCCAGGTGCTGCGGGCACCGCGGAAAACGGGGGCGTACAGCTCGGCCAGGATGCAGTCACGGAAGGATGCTCCCCGGAGCTGCGCGTCGTTGAAGGACACGGCATCGAACCGGCACTCGGAAAAGACAGACCCGCCCAGGTCGAATCCCTCTGCGTCCGCGCGGCTAAACCGGACCCCTTCGTGCCGCTCGCCGCGCCGGAAGGCGGCGTCCGCCTGGTCTTCGAGGTCAGTGAGCTCCACCGGTGAAACCCGGGGTGCCTGCACCCCTGCCGGCCCACGTCCGCGCTTTTTCTCCATCCCCCGAGCCTAGCCCGCCCGCCCCATCCCTTGAATTAGTAAGCAAGCTTCATTTATGGTGAAAATGTAAACGATGGACGGAAACGGAAGGAGGCCGGCACCATGGGCCTCGGAGACAAGATCAGCAACGAAGCCGAAGAACTTGGCGGCAAAGCAAAGGAAGCTGCCGGCAACGTCACCCACAATGACCGCCTCAAGGCTGAAGGCCAGGCGGACCAGGTCAAGGCGGATGCCAGGAAGGTGGGCGAAAGCGTCAAGGACGAGTTCAAGCGCGACTGACAGCCACGCTGCTGCAGCCGCAGCGAACGGCGTGCTGCATCAGCCCGACGGCGGCGGATCGGACAGATCCGCCGCCGTTCCGCTGTCCACACGCATCGGGCGAAATCACCAGCCGCTGCGGGTGGGAGTGTGGCCCTGGCGGGAAGATTCCGGCATGGTCATTTCCGCCCGCAGCCCGAGCAGCCGGACAGGACGGCCGGGCTCGATCTTCGCGGCAAGCTCCAGGGCGTGTGCGAGCACTTCCGCAGGGGCGGACGTTGCGGGGATCTTCCGGCCGTACGTTGTGGTGGTGAACGGCGCATAGCGCACCTTCAGGGTGAGGCCGACCACCGGCCGCTCTTCCGCGGCGACATCGTCCATGACGTGCGCTGCCAATTCCCTGAGGGCCCCGTCAATGTCCGCCGCCTCCGTCAGGTCGCGCTGAAAGGTGGTTTCCCGGCTGTGTCCCCGGGCCACCCACGGTGTGTCATCAACCACCCGCGACCCTTCGCCCCGTCCCAGCTGGGCGTACCACGGGCCCATCTTGGGACCGAACTCGGGCACCAGGTCCGCAGGGTTGGCCGCCGCGAGCTCGGCAACAGTTTTGATGCCAAGGGTGGCAAGCCGCCGCGACACCGCTTTTCCCACGCCCCACAGATCGATTGTGGGCCTGTCCCCCATCACGTGGAGCCAGTTCCCTTCCGTCAGCCGGAAAATGCCTGCGGGCTTGCCGAACCCCGTGGCCACCTTGGCCCGGACCAGGGTGTCCCCGATGCCGATGCTGCAGTGCAGCCTGGTTTCCGCCAGGACGGCGAGCTGCAGCTGCCTGGCGATGTCTTCTGGGACGCCGCCCTCAATCCCCACGAAGGCTTCGTCCCATCCCAGCACCTGGACCGTAGCGCCGGGCTGCGAGCGCAGGACCGCCATCACTTTCTCGGACGCGTCAAGGTATGCCTCATGATCCACGGGCAGGATGACCGCGTCCGGCACCTTCCGCGCGGCGATGCGCAGCGGCATGCCGGAGCCCACGCCGTAGGCCCTGGCTTCGTAGGACGCCGTGGACACCACGGCACGTTCGGTGGGGTCGCCGCGGCCACCCACGATCACGGGCTTGCCCGCGAGCTCCGGCCTGCGGAGCACTTCGACGGCAGCGATGAACTGGTCCAGGTCCACGTGCAGCACCCATGGTTCGTTCACAGCCCCAGTCTGCCCGGGCCAGGCGCCGCGCACCAGCGTCCCGGGGCCCGCGGTTGGATCCGCACAGTAAATGCATACTGCCCGGTTAGCCTTAGCCATGACCTACGTTGACCTCAGCGCCGAAAGCGCCACCGCCGGCGGCTCGCCTTCCTTGGGCGGCTATCTGGCCACGCCGGAGGGCCAAGGCCCTTTCCCCGGCGTCGTAATGATCCACGAGGCCTTTGGCCTGACCGACCAGACCCGCAGGCACGCCGACAGGATGGCCCGGGCCGGCTACCTGACCTTGGCAGTGGATCTGTTCAGCGAGGGCGGGGCGCGCCGCTGCCTGGTCAGCACCATGCGCAGCATGACTGCCGGCACCGGCAGGGCATTCACGGACATCGCCACGGCGCGGAAGTGGCTTGCCGCCTCCCCGCAATCAACCGGAAAAACCGGCGTGATCGGTTTTTGCATGGGCGGCGGCTTCGCGCTGCTGGTGGCCAAGGACGGTTTCGACGCAGCCGCGGTCAATTACGGTCGCCTGCCCGGCAACCTGGACGACGCCCTCCGCGGCGCCTGCCCCATCGTGGCCAACTACGGCGGCGCGGACAGGCCCCTGAAGGGGGCCGCTGCCCGGCTCGAATCAGCCCTGGACAGGCTGGGAATCGAACACAGCGTCAAGGAGTTCCCCGGCGCCGGCCACGCCTTCCTGAACGACACCGACGAAGGACCCGTGGTCCTTCGTCCGCTCATGCGCGTGATGGGCATCGGGCCGGACCCGGACTCCGCCCCGGAGGCCTGGCAGCGGATCGAGGACTACTTTGCCCGCCACCTGAAGGACTCCGCTGCCTGACGCACCGGGCCCGCCCGGACATCAAGGAGGAAACGCCGACGGCGGACCGCCCCACCCAAGGGACGGCCCGCCGTCGAACGTTGCTCAGGAAGATCCGGCGTCAGCTGTAGAGCTCGCTCTTGGGCTGGTTGCCCTTGACCTTCTGCCAGCCAAGCCACAGGACCACCGCGAAGAACGGGATGGTGGCCAGCGTCCAGAGGCCCAGGTAGAACACCTCGCCGTCCTTGCTGGTCATGGTGTCGAAGCCAATGAGCACGGTGATGGCCAGCAGGCCCAGCAGGCCGGCCCAACTGGTCCACGGCGAACCCGGCATCGGCAGGGTGGACGTGATGCCCTTGCGGCGGCGCAACACGATTTGGCTCGCGAAGATGGAGCCCCAGCAGAAGATCACGCCGATCGAGGCGGTGTTCAAGGCGAGGTCGAACGCGTGCGAGCCGCCCAGCCAGATGTTCAGCAGGATGCCCACCAGGTAGAACGCGGCGATCGCAAGGATGGCGGCATACGGGACGTGCCGCTTGGACATGCGGGTGAGCCACTGCGGGGCGTGGCCGTTGTTGGCCATGGTGCGGAAGACGCGGCCGATCGAGTAGAGGCCGGAGTTGCAGGAGGAGAGGGCGGCGGTGATCACGATCATGTTCATCACGTCACCCACCCAGCCCAGGCCCATCTGGCCGAAGACGGTAACGAACGGGGAGGTCCCGGCCTTGTACTGGTCCGAGGGCAGCAGCATCGCCAGCAGCAGGACGGAGCCCACGTAGAACACCACGATGCGCAGTACGACGGCGCGGATCGCCTTGGGCACCTCGCGTTCCGGCTTTTGCATCTCGCCGGCAGTGACGCCGACCAGCTCGATGCCGTTGTAGGCAAAGATGACGGCATTCAGGACCAGGACCATCACCAGCGCACCCTTGGGGAACATGCCGCCCTCGGCCGCGAAGAGGTTGTTGACGGAGGCGTGCCCGTCACCCACTTGGGCGTTGGTGACCACCATGAACGTGCCCACCACCAGGAAGGTCAGGATGGCGCCCACCTTGAGGCAGGATGCCCAGAATTCGAACTCGCCGAACGCCTTGACGCTCAGGAGGTTCACGGCCACGAGGAGCGCCAGCGCGGCGATGGCCGAGGCTTCCACGGGGACATTGGGGAAGAAGAACTGGAAGTACAGGCCGATCGCGATGAGTTCGGCGATGCCGGTCATGCCCCAGTTGATGAAGTACATCCAGCCGGACATGTACGCGCCCTTTTTGCCGAACATCTCGCCGGCGTAGCTCACCAGGGAGCCTGAGGTCTGCCGGTACATGATGAGTTCGCCCAGGGCCCGCATGAGCAGGTAGGCGATGACGCCGGCGATGGCGTAGGAGAAGATCAGGGCCGGGCCGGTGGAGGCGAGCCGGCCGCCGGCTCCCATGAAGAGGCCCACGCCGATGGCGCCGCCCATGGCGATCATGGTGACGTGGCGTCGGCCCAGGGTCTTGCTGTAGCCCTCGGCGCTGAGGGAGGAGTCGACGGCGGCGGTTGCCGCGGCGGTGTTCTTGAGGTCTGTGGGGGTACTTTGAGGCACAACTGTTCCTTGTGGGTTGGGGGTTGGCCGCATCCGGAATCCGTATGATATGGCTCACAAAATTCGGCCTTAGGGCCAAGAAACCAGCGATTGTGAGCGTAAATCATCGAGTAGCCGAAGCTTCACGCGGCCTGTCCATACTACAAGACCGGGCGCCGGGTACGTGACGCGCGCTACACGGCACCCCCGGCGATAGGCTGAAGCATGGCCACAGCCCATCGCATACCACCCGCTCCACAGCCACAGCTGTACCGTTTTTCCCGACTGGACCTGGCGGCGCTCTGCCTCTACGTGGCCATCGCGGGATTCTTCGCTGCGGCCGGCGACCTGGTGGCCCCTTTCCTGCGGCAGATTGCGCCGTCCCCGGCCGCCGCCTCGTATGCGGTGAACCTGCTGTTCTATTCCTCGGTGGGAATCGTGGCGCTGTTGGCCGCCCGGAAAGTAGTGGCGCGCGACCTCAAAGTCCTGGCGACCCGGCCGTGGTTCACCCTGCTAATGGTTCCGGCCGCGGTCATCGCGATGCTGGTCCTGACCGCGGTCCTGGTGGCGCTGAACGGGCAGGTGGAAACGTCCGCCAACCAGGCAGGCCTGCAGGCCCTGATACAGCAGGTGCCGCCCTGGCTCATGGTGCCGCTGTTGGTGGTGGTGGGACCATTCGTGGAGGAATACATCTTCCGCCACCTGCTGATCGGCAAGCTGGGCAGGCGGGTGAACATCTGGATCTGCTGCGTCCTGTCGGCAGTGCTGTTCGCGGCGATGCACATCGTGGGGCAGGAGGCCATCACCCTCACGGCACTGCTTCCCTACCTGGCCATGGGGGCCACGCTGGTGTTCGTCTACGTATGGACCGGGAAGAACGTCATGTTTTCCTATTTCGTCCACGCCGCCAAGAACCTGCTGGCCGTGGTCCTGGTCTACTCCATCCCGCCGGAACTGTTCGAGCAGATGCAGCACGTCCAGGCGTAAGCCGGCGCTCGGTCCCGGCGTCAGTCCGCCAGCGTGTACCCGCGCACCGTGAAGCGGTGCGTGCCGCTGGTCCGCCCCGTGATGTAGACCTTGGTGCCGCCGGCCGTGTTCGTGCCGCCCAGGTAGCGGTAGCTTTCACCCGGGTTGTAGGTGGCAGGAGTATCCGGATCTGCGGGCAGCCCGGGTCCAAACTCAATCACGTCCGCGCCCACCCGGTACGTGCCGGTACCGCCCACCAGCTGGAAGGTTCCGTGCGCACCTGCCGGCTCCACGCCGTCGAGCACCCCGCCGGGCTGGAAGGTCAGCTCGAGCGCGAAAGCCGTGTGCGTTCCTTCGAACCCAATGTCCAGGCCTACCTCCCCGCCTGCTGCCTTGATCCTGATCTCCGTGGCAAGCCGGTGGACGTCGGCGGCGCGCGAACTGAACTCCATGCCCGCGCTGAAACGGCCTTCATGCTCCAAGGCGTATATGCCATCAGGGTGCTGCCTGGCCGGCGGCAGGGGCTGGTAGAAGTTGGCTTCCAGCTGCTCGGCGAGCACCAGCACGCCGCCCTGCCGCACCGTGTCCTGGCTGCGGAAAGGGCCCAGGTCGAAGAAACTCCTGGACAGCCGCAGATCGGACAGCACGGCCGCGCCGTGCCCGAAGCGGAGGAAGGTGGGGTTGGTGGCAAGCCCGGAGCCGACGCCCGGAACCAGGGGGTCGCAGCCGCCGAACACGGTGGCCACGGACCCTGCTCCGCGGAACCGGTAGGCGCCGCAACTCTCGAGCGCCGCCGCGGCCGGAGCGAGGGGTGCCGGCAGCGCGGCGGCGTGCGACGGCGGATCGGCCGGCAGGGCCGCTGACAGCCAGGGGTCCAGCCGGGTGAGGGCAAGCAGTTTCGCGGGCTCGTGCAGGGGCAGCCGGGCCAGCCAGGTGGCTGCCGCGGCGAAATCGGCCCGGCCGTCCTGGGCCGCCAGCCGGCGGTACAGGTGAAGGAACGGGGCGGCGCCGAATTGCATCCACTGGTCCTGCCGGCGGGAGAAGACGGATTCCACGGTGCCGTCGGCGTTGAACCAAGGCAGGAAGGCGGCGAGGTTCCGCCGGACGTGGTCCAGGAGGTCCGTCCGGCCCGTGGCGTCCGCGATGGTCAGCAGCGAGGGATTGGTCACGGCAGTGGCGTACAAGGGGCTGCGCTCGGAGTACATGCCGTCGGGGAGCTGGTCGATGCCCTCGGCCAGCCATTGTTCGATCCGGGCGCCGATGTCCTGCCGCGGGTGCAGCGTGTTGATCTGCGCCAGGGCGGCGGAGAGCTCCCAGCGGTGGTTTGGGGTGTGGACGCCGCCTGCCACCATGGCGTCAACGGACGTGGCGATGATGGCCTCGAGCCGCTCGTCCACCTCCGCCAGGAGGGCGTCAGGGGTTTCCGTGCCGCGGACCAGCCGCACCGCCAGGCAGGCGTCGTTCAGGGTGAACGCGGAGTCCGGCGGCGAGGACAGGTTGGTGCCGTCGAACAGGCCGGTGGGCCCTTGGAGGGTCTCCAACCGGTCCAGGCACCGCCGCATCGCCGTGGCAAGGGTTTCCTGCATAAAGTAGCCGGAGCCGGGCTCGGTGAAGACGGCGGCCAGGGCCAGCAGCCTGGCCATGGCCGGCCGGTGCGCCAAGGCCCGCACGTCGTCGTCGTGGGTTGCCAGGAACGCCGCGACCTCCCGGTCCGCTTCTGCCGCCACCCGCGCCTGGAAGGCTGTGTCCGTTGTTGCTGTCTGCACTGTTGCTGCCTTTCACCGGCCCGCCGTGGCGGGACCGTCCTAATCCTTCAGCCCGGCGCTGACGTCTGCGTTGAGCACGTATTTCTGGAAGACGAAGAACACCAGGACCAGCGGCAGGAGCGAGATCACCGAGGCCCCCAGGAGCACCGGCCAGTCGATGTTTTCCGCCCCCACGATGCTCCGCAGCGCCACCTGCAGGGTGTACCACTTGGGGTCGTTGAGCACGATCAGGGGCCAGATGTAGTCGTTCCACCGCCACTGGAACGAAAAGATGGCCAGCGTGAACAGGATGGGCTTGGACAACGGGAGCATGATCCGGAAGAAGATGGCCAGCTCGCCCGCGCCGTCGATCCTGGCGGAGTGCAGCAGGTCATCCGGAACCGTGAGGAAGAACTGCCGGAACATGAACACCCCGGTGGCCGTGAGTACCGACGGGACGATGATGCCGGCCAGCGAGTTGTAGAGGCCCAGGTCCCGGATGACCGAGAACGTGGGGTTCAGGATTACCTCGGTGGGCAGCATGGTGGTGGCCAGGATGCATACGAAGAACAGCCGGGTGCCCTTGTTGTTGTACTTGGCCAGCGCATATCCGGTGCAGGCGCTGAAGAAGACCGTCAGAACCGTGGTGGTGATGGAGACTGTGGCCGTGTTCAGGAAGTACTGCGCAAAGTCCACCCGTTCCCATGCGTCCACGAAGCCTTGGAAGGTCCATTCCCGGGGAATCATGGACAGCGGGTAGCTGAAGAGTTCGCTGCCGGGCTTGAAAGAGCTGAGCAGGAACCAGAGCAGGGGTAGCGCGTAGATGGCGGCGATCACCCACATCAGCAGGGTCAGCGGGATGGAGGCCTTGGCCCGGATCTCCCGGTTGCCCGGCTGGGTGCGGCCGTCCCTGCGGCGTGGTGCTGGGTCGTTCCGGGTTGGTTGGGCGTGTTCCTCCGCTACCGCGGGAGGCAGGTTGGCAGCTGTTGCCACGGGTCAGCCCTTCTTCCTGTTGAACCGGAGCTGGATGAGGGCGATGGCCAGCAGGACCACCATCAGCACCATGGAGGCGGCGCTGGCGTAGCCCACCTTTGACTGCTCGAAACCGGTTTTGTAGATGTATTGCACGATCAGGGTGTTCTGCGTTCCGGGGCCGCCGCCGGTCAGCGCCTGGATCATGGCGAATTCCTTCATGGCATGGATGGTGGAGAGCAGGATCACCATGAACGACGTCGGCGCGATGCCCGGCAGGGTGACGTGCCGGAAACGTTGCCAGGCGTTGGCCCCATCGAGTTCCGCGGCCTCCAACAGGGATTCCGGAATGTTCTTCAGCGCGGCGATGAACAGCAGCATGTTGAAGGCAGTGCCGCCCCACGCCGAGGCGAAGATCACCACGGCGAGGGCCAGGTTGCCGTCGCTGGACCATGGCAGCGGATTCCCGCCCAAGCCGGAAATCAGGAAGTTAATGAAGCCGAAGTCCTGGCCGAACAGCCACTTCCAGATGACGCCCACCACGATGGGCGAAATGAGCCAGGGCAGGAAGATCACGGTCTTTGCCGCTGTGCGTCCGCGGACGGCTTTGCTGACGAGCAACGCGGCCACGCCCAGGGAGCAGACGTAGACCAGCGGGACCGACAGGACCGTGTACACGAAGGTCCGGCCCAGGGCGGCGTAGAACGAGCCGTCAGCGAAGAGCTTCTGGAAGTTGGCCAGGCCGATGAAGTGCAGCTTGCCGATTCCGCGGTAGTCCGTGAAGGAGTACAGCATGCCCAGCGCTCCCGGCCAAACAAAGAACACCAGGAAGAGCACCACGTTGACGCCGATGAGGACCAGCGGGGCGATGACGTAGCGGTTGCGGCGCTTCAGCGCCGACTTGCTGCGGACCGGCCCCGGCTGCGGTGCCGGGGCCGCCGTCGGAGTGATGGTTGGTTGTGCCACGGGATCAGGCCCCGTTGTAGAGCTTCACGATGTTGTCCACCGTGGTCTTGGCGTCCTGGCCGCCGGAGAGCATCTTGACGGTCTCCTCCCGGAGCGGATCGCCGGAGAACGGGGTCTCGGCGTAAGCCTCGATGACCACGCGCTTGATGGCGTTGTCCCCCTTCGCCTGGTTGCCGGCGATTTGCTTTTGGTAAAGCTCGAACGATGCCTGCTGGAACGGGTAGTCCACCTTCAGGTCCTTGACCGGCAGGTAGCCGCCGGTCTTGGCGAACTCGGTGTAGTTGGCGTCGTTGTAGAACCAGTCAATGAACTTCCTGGCTTCCTCATCTGCGCCGGTGTCCTTGAAGGCGACCATGAATCCGCCGCCGAGGTTGGTGGCGTTGACGTCCTTCTTGGGCAGCGGAACGGACAGCCATTCGAAGTCCTTGATGTTCTTGTTGAAGTCCGCCACCTGCCAGCTGCCGGAGTAGTAGGCGGCCACCTGGCCGCTCTTGAACATGGCGTTGCCGTCCTCGCCGCTGAGCCAGACGGACTTGGGCATGGTCTGGTCGTCGTTGATCTTCTTGAAGTACTCCAGGGTCTCCACGGCTTTGCTGTCGCCGGTGTACTTGCCGTTTTCCTTGGCGAAGGCGGTGCTGCCGAATTCGTACATCATGGCGCGCAGCCGGTGGCCGGAGCGGTCCATCACCACGCCGTACTTGGCGCCTGCCTTCTCGCGGACCTGGTTCACGGCTGCGATGAACTCATCCCAGGTCCAGGTGGTGTCGATCGATGTCGGGAAGGCGACGCCGGCCTTGGTGAACAAGCTCTTGTTGATGAAGAGCCCCACGGCGGTGAGGTCGGAGGGGATGGCGGGGATAATGCCGTCCGGCGATTGCTGCAGGAAGTTGGGATCGATGTTGTGGGATTTGGCGATGTCCGTGAGGTCCTGGAGCTGGTTGGCCCACAGCGGGTCGAGGCCGGTGACGCGGGCCAGCGCCGGAAGGTCGTTCGCAGTGGCCGCGTTCTTCAGCTTGGTGGTGATGTCCGCGGTGGGGACGTCGACAACCTCGATGGTGATCCCGGTGGCTTCCTTGTACTTCTTGGCGGCGGCGGCGAACGCACCGCCCTGGTTGGTGTCGCCGGACAGGATAAGCTGCAGCGTCTTGGCGCCGCCATCCGATGAGCTCCCTGCCCCTCCTCCACTGCAGGCGGTGAGGCCGGCAGCCAGGGCCGACAGTCCGAAGGCCGTCAGCCCAAACTGGCGGCGGGTAATGCTGGAGATTCTTGTCGTCTCTGACAATGCTCTGTCCTGTCTCTCGCGATAGCGGGGAAAACCCTTTCCGCTAGAAACTGTGACCTATGTCATGACATATTGTCAAGAATACTTTTGGACGGCGTCAGGATGGGCCGCCCACCCGCGTCAGCCCCTTCCCCAACTCCGCCGCCGCCCTTACCGTGGACGGATGGGACTGAATATCCAAATCGTGATCGACTCGTCAAACCCGCATGAGCTCGCCGACTGGTGGGCCGAAACCTTGCAGTGGGCGGTGGAACCACAGGATGCCGGCTTCATCCGTTCCATGATCGAGCAGGGCTACGCCACCGGGGACCAGACCATAACGCACCGCGGAAACCTCGTGTGGAAGGACGGCGCCGCCATCCGGCCGCCCGAGGAAATAGAAGCCAAAGCCCCCGCGCGTCGCATGCTCTTCCAGACCGCCCCCGAGCAGAAAACCGTGAAAAACCGCGTGCACTGGGACGTGCGGCTGGACGGCCGGGACAAGGACGAGGTGCGGGGCGAACTCGAGGCGCGAGGCGCCACTTTCCTGTGGACGGCCGGGCAAGGGCCGCATTCCTGGCACACCATGGCGGACCCCGAGGGCAACGAGTTCTGCATCAGCTGACGCCGATTACTAGACTTGGACGGTGAGCAACCAGATCCCCGCCCCGGTGTCCGACGTCTTCGATCCCACGCGCTGGCGGGTGGTTTCCGGCTTCGAGGACTTCCAGGACATGACCTACCACCGGCAGGTGGAGCGGGATTCCGACGGCGGCTGGGTGCGTGACCTGCCCACGGTCCGCATCGCATTCAACCGGCCGGAGGTCCGCAACGCGTTCCGTCCAGGCACCGTGGATGAGCTGTACCGCGCCATGGACCACGCCCGCATGACCCCGGACGTTGCCACCGTGCTGCTCACCGGCAACGGCCCCTCCCCCAAGGACGGCGGCCACTCCTTCTGCTCGGGCGGCGACCAGCGGATCCGGGGCCGGGACGGCTATCGGTACGTAGTACAAAACACAGCCGACGGCGAGACCCAGGAGACCATCGACCCCGCCCGTGCCGGACGGCTCCACATCCTCGAAGTCCAGCGGCTCATGCGGACCATGCCCAAGGTGGTCATCGCCGTCGTCAACGGCTGGGCGGCCGGCGGCGGGCACTCGCTGCACGTCGTCTCAGACCTCACCATCGCGTCCCGGCAGCACGGCAAGTTCAAACAGACCGACGCCACGGTAGGCAGTTTCGACGCCGGCTACGGTTCGGCTCTGCTGGCGCGGCAGGTGGGCCAAAAGGCCGCCCGCGAAATCTTCTTCCTCGCCCGCGAATATTCCGCTGAGGACATGGTTCGGATGGGCGCCGTAAACGAGGCTGTAGACCACGCGCGGCTGGAGGAAGTGGCGCTGGAATACGCGGCGGACATCGCCCGGCAGTCGCCCCAGGCCATCCGCATGCTGAAGTTTGCCTTCAACCTGGCCGACGACGGCCTGGCGGGCCAGCAGGTGTTTGCCGGCGAGGCGACCCGGCTGGCCTACATGACCGACGAGGCCGTGGAAGGAAAGGAAGCCTTCCTGCAAAAACGCGACCCCGACTGGTCACGCTTCCCGCACTATTTCTAAGAAGGGACGGCAATGAACAGCGACGAATCACCGGCCGCCGGCACCGGCGGCCCCCTCAACATCGAACCGGCCCTGAAAGCCCTCGCGGCCGCCCTCCACGGCGAGGGCCCCGCCGTCGAACTCTCCGTCGGGGCAGACGGGACACTGGTGGTGGGGCACGTGGAAACCCCCGGCTGCGACGACGCCGTGGCCGTGGTCCGCACGTCCGGATCCACCGGTACCCCCAAGGCGACGCTGCTGACGGTGGAGTCCCTGGCGGCCTCGTCCATGGCCACGGCGCTGCGGCTCAAGGGAGAGGGGCAGTGGTTGTTGGCCCTCCCCGTGCAGTTCGTTGCCGGAATCCAGGTGCTGGTGCGGTCCCTGTTCGCCGGGACCCGCCCCTGGGTCATGGACATGTCCGGCGGCTTCACGCCGGAGGCCTTCACCGCCGCAGCGCTGGAACTGACAGACAAAATCCGTTTCACCTCCCTGGTTCCCACCCAGCTCCAGCGGCTCCTGGATGACCCGTCGCCGGAAACCCTCGCGGTGCTCCGCCGGTTCAACGCCATCCTGCTGGGCGGCGCCCCCGCGCCGCAGTCCCTGCTGGCAGCTGCCCGGGACGCCGGCGTGCGGGTGATCACCACCTACGGTTCCGCCGAAACCTCCGGCGGCTGCATCTACGACGGCTACCCCTTGGAAGGCGTCTCTGTCCGGGTGGCCGCGGACGGCCGGATCCTCCTGGGCGGGGACACGGTGGCGGCCGGCTACATCGAGGCACCGGATGAAGAAACCGGGACGTTCTTCGAGGAGGACGGCGTGCGCTGGTACCGCACCAGCGACCTCGGCTCCATCGACGACGACGGCCGCCTCACTGTGCTGGGCCGGGCCGACGACGTCATCATCACCGGCGGCATCAAGGTTTCCGCCGCGCACGTGCAGGAGCAGTTGGAACAGTCCGACGCCGTCTCCTCGGCGTTCGTTGCCGGCGTTCCCTCCGCGGAATGGGGCCAGGCCGTGGCCGCCTACGTGGCCCTTGCCGGGGACGGCGCTTCCGGGCACGAAGCCGCGGACTCCGCCGTCGTGCTCCAACAACAGTGGCAACAGCAACTGGGGGTCCTGGCACCCAAGACCGTCCTCACCGCACCGGAGCTGCGGATGCTGCCAAACGGCAAACCCGACCGGCTCGCCATGACCGCGGAACTCAGTGCCCTGCACGAGGGAAAGTAGAGTGGACCTGCACCACCGCGGCGGGTGCGCCCGCTCCATCCTGCCGTCATATCGAAACAACACGAGGTACTAACCGTGGCCACAGCCGCCCAATGGATCCAAGGCGCCCGACTCCGGACACTTCCGGCAGCGATCGCGCCGGTGCTGATCGGCACCGCCGCCGCCTACGAAATGGACTCGTTCCTGCTGCCCAACGCCATCCTCGCGGCCCTGGTGGCACTCCTGCTGCAAGTTGGCGTGAACTTCGCCAACGACTACTCGGACGGCATCCGCGGTACCGACGACGACCGCGTCGGGCCGTTGCGGCTGGTGGGCTCGGGCGCCGCCAAGCCTGAGCATGTGAAGTGGGCCGCGTTCGGCACGTTTGCCCTGGCCATGGTGTTCGGCCTGGCCCTGGTGGTCCTGACCCAGGCGTGGTGGCTGATCCTGGTGGGGCTGGGCTGCGTCATGGCCGCCTGGGGCTACACGGGCGGCAAGAACCCCTACGGCTACATGGGCCTCGGCGACCTGTTCGTCTTCGTGTTCTTTGGCCTGGTGGCCACCTTGGGTACCACCTACACCCAGGCCGGGCACATCAGCCTGCCGGCAGTCATCGGCGCGATCGGGACCGGGCTGATCGCCACCGCACTGCTGATGGCCAACAACGTCAGGGACATCCCCACGGACATGCAGGCCGGCAAGAAGACCCTCGCCGTGCGGCTCGGAGACAAGCATGCGCGCGAAAGCTACGTCCTGATGCTGGCCGTCGCCATCCTGTTGGTGGTGATCCTGGCCCCTGGCCGGCCATGGATCCTGATTGTGCTGCTGCTCATTCCGGCCTGCCTGATGCCGGCCTGGCTGATGATCAACGGGCGCAAGCGCAAGAGCCTGATCCCGGTCCTTAAGCAGACCGGGCTGATCAACCTCGGCTACAGCATTTTGTTCTCACTGGGGCTGATCCTCAGCCACGGGTTCTAGGCGTTCTTTTTGCCCTTGGCATTGTTGATGGTGATGTCGGGGTTGGCATCGAGGAGGGCGTCCTCGGCGTTCGCGTCCTGGATTTCCCCGGCCGAGCGAAGCGGCTTGGCCTTTCCGGAAAAGCGGTGCTGCAGGGCTGCGGTGGCAGCGTCCCGCTGCTTCTGGAAGAACAGGTAGCTGATGGCGAAGGCAATGACCGCGGCGCAGACCACGGACATCAACACCCCGACCTGCAGGAACGCGAACAGGACGAAAAGGGGCACGAAGATCGCGAGCCGGATCAGGGAATATTTCAAAAAGGCCACTATTCAAGTTTAGCCGCCTCCGCCCGCGGCCCCTGCGCGTCCTGACGATAGACTTGATGGCATGCTCTTCCGTGTGGCTTTGGCCGTCGCAGTCCTCGTCATCTTTGTGTATGGCCTGGTGGACGTGATCCGTACCGAGGGCCGCCTGACCCGGGGCATTTCCAAACCGGCGTGGATTATCGTCCAGATCATCCTGCCCGTCCTGGGCGCCATCCTGTGGTTGCTGATCGGCAGGCCGCGCGGCACAGCGCAGCCCCGGCCGAGCTACCCCCACCCCACCGCTCCTGACGACGATCCCGACTTCCTCCGCAATTTGGAGGCCCGGCGCCGTAACCAGGCCGAGGCTGAGCGGCTCAAGAAGCTCAAGGATGAACTGGATGCCAAGGCCAAGGACGACGACCGGAAACCCAGGCACGACACCGACGAACACGATACCGACGGACTGAAATAGGGGCCATGACGTCCCCGCCCGGAGGAGACGAGCAGCGTCTGTCCCATCCTCCACCTCGGCCGGGGATGTCCTGGTCCGCACCGCCGCCCATCCCGGCCACCCCTTCCCTGCCCGGCACGGTCAGGACTGCACGCACCCTCTGGGTCCTCAGCTTCCTCGCCGGGCTTACCGTGCTGGCCGGCTCGTTCGTGGCCCGCGATTCGAACCTGCACCGCCTCCGCGCCGTGGTGGCGGACACAGCGGCCCGCAACGGCATGGCGTCCGCAGGCACCGCGGCGGAGATCGTCTTTTGGGGAAGCATGGGCGCCCTGCTGCTGGCCACGCTCCTGGAGGCGGTGGCCTTGGCTGCTGTGCTGGCCCGCAGGGCCTGGGCACGTTGGGTCCTTCTTACGCTGCTGGCCAGCCACTTGCCCGTGCTGCTGCTGGCGTCCGTTTTCCTGGTCCCCACCGGCGCGGCCGGCAGCTATGTGGTGATGCTGTGGGTGGCCGGAATGGCCCTGGCGTTCGGCGGACTGGTGCTGCTGTTCCTGCCGCCGGCCGGCGCCTGGCTGCGGCGAGGACGCTCCCTAGGCTGACCGCGGCTGGCGTTGCCGGCCGGAGCTCCCGGCCACCACGCCCTCGCAGCTGCGGATCACCACCCGGCATGCCTCCGCGGCCGGCCTTCCGGTCAGGGGGCTCTCGGCCACCCCGCGCCAGCGTGCCAGGTACCGACGGGCCTCGGCCGCCAGCACCTCGGGGCTGGACCCGGCGTCCAGGCCCAGCCGCACCCAGGAGGCCGCGCCGTTGCCGCCGACCAGCCGTTCAGCTTCCGCACTCAGTTCCGAAGGCAGGTCCACGCCCGTGGTCCGCAACACCCCGAGCAACTGGAGCTCCCGGAACTCGTGGGCGTTTGCCTGAAGCCGTTCCAGGGCGGCCGCCAGGCGCTCCGTCCCCTCGCGGGGGCGGCTGGCCAGGAGGTTCTCCACTGCCGCCAGCGCGGTCCTGGCCTTCAGCGCCTCGGACCGCGCCTGGAACTGGCGGTCCAGCACGTCCAGCAGCGGATCCAGTCCGCTGCGCCGGGCAAGCTCGTGGGCGAGGGGTGTGGCTTCGGTAAACCCGTTCCGGATAAGGACCGAAGCCAACCGGATGCCAAAGAGCCCGTAACGCTCCAGGAGGGCCGTCCGTGCCTCCTCCGTCAGTCCCGCGGGCTCGGTGGACCGGCGGAACCTGTCGGCGGAAAGCAGCATCCTTTCACGGACGGTCCGGTCAAGGCCTGCCAGCATGCGCAGGGCCTCAAAGTCCGCCTGGCGGAGGGTGCGGGCACTTTGGGCCAGGAGTCCGGCCACGGGGACCACCGCCAGCGCAAGTTTCCGCAGGTTGGGGTCTTGGCTGTACCGCTCCGCGATGCTGCCGGCGGAAATCAGGGAGTCAATCCGGCCGGCCCCGACTTCATCTGCACGGGACAGCACCGCAATGGCATTGACCGTGCCGGAGCGCCCGGCCCGGGTGTCATGGAAGGATTCGAGGAACCGGAGGTCTGACGCGTGCATGTGGCGCATCAGGTAGATGACGGCGTCAGCTTCCGACGCCGAATCCTCCGGAGTGAGGAACGCCAGGCTCCGTGCGGACACGTCCCGGGACAGGGATGCGATCCCCGGGGTGTCGATCAGGGTCATGCCCTGCAGTGCCGGTGCCGGCCATTCGACCTCGAGCCTTTCCACTTCCTCCGCTTGCATCCCGTCCAAGACGAAGACCAGGCGACCGTCCACGCGTTTCAGCGGCAGGTTCCGCCGCTCCCCATTGACGGGGTGCAGCGTAATGCGCGGCGTGGGTCCGTGCCGGTACCACGTGACGATTTTGGTGCATTCGCCGGTGTCTGTGGGAGCGATTTCTTCACCGATGATGGCGTTCAGGAGGGTGGACTTCCCTGCCTTGACCATGCCCGCCACGGCGATCCTGAGCGGCTCGGCGAGCCGCCGGGCATAGCCCTGCAGCATCCCGGCGGCTTCCCGGTCGTCGCGGTAGGCCTCCAGGGTGTCCCGGATGAGCTTCGCCGCCCCGGCCATGGTGGCCGCTGTCATCCCACCCCCGCGGCGGTGCGGACGCCGGAGGCGCTTACCTCGGCGGCTATGGCTTCGGCGGCCCGATGCAATGCCTCCACCTTCTTGAGCTCGGTCCTGATGTCCCGGATGCGGCCTTCCTTCTCCTGGGCATAGGAGTTGGCGGCCTTTTGGGCTGCCGCCACGGAGTCAGACAGGGAGCGGTGGTATTCGTCGGCGATTTCAGTGAAGTGGTCCCGCGTGGTCCGCTGGACCAGGCGAAGCCTGTCCTTAAGTTGCTTTCCCACCTGGAACGTCACGTCGTCGAGTTGGCGCCTGACCAGGGTTTTGGCTTCGCCCTGGCGGCGTTTCAGCCGCGCTTCCTTGTCTTCCCGGTAGGCCTTGCGTCCCAGCAGCAGGCCGGCTCCTACGGAGAGCGGATTGATCAGGGCCATCCCGAATATCCCGGTGAGGAGGCCGAACATCAGCACGCCACCGTAGGACCCGCGCATGCCGATCAGGACCTTCTGGACCGGGTTCACCCGGCCGGGATCCAACCCGGGCATCTGGTCCACCGGGTCGAGGGCGTCCCCCGCGTCGGAGACGTGCAGGACGGGCAAGGACACCTCGTCCGCGGCAAAGTGCTCTGCCACCTGGGCCGCGAGCCATTGGGACCGTTCGCTGGTCCAGACGAACGTGTCGGAAACGGCTGCGGCAACGCATTCTTCGAGCCACTGGGAGAACTCGGTCCAGACCGGCCCGGGATCGCCTTGGTCGATCGCGGCCTCGGCTTCGCGTTGGATCCGGCGCAGGCGGTCCCTAAGGTCGTACTCCATGTCGGCAATGAGGTCGTTGATGCCGTCACTGAGGGTCAGCTGCCAGCGCGCGGAGCGTTTCCGCAGTTCGTCGGCTTCGGCTTTGGCCTGTTCCAGCGCCTCGAGCATGTGCGGGGTCCCGTCCGGATTCTCCAGGGCCTCCAGCTCGGATTGGAGGGACAACCGGAGGTTCGCCGTGACCGAGAGCAGGTCCTGGCTGACGGAGCGCCGCTGGAGGCGCTGGGCCTTCGCAACGACCTCATTGCGCAGGTGCGCTACCAGGCCGGGATAGCCGGATTCGGCGTTGAGCTCATTGTCCTGGAGCCGCGAGGCCTCCAGCCGTAGGTCTGCGGACACGGGGAACAGCGGAATGTCCGGTGCCACGTGGTCAAGGTGGGCCCTGTCCAACGCCTCCACGCGCCGCCAGTCCGGGTAGAGGTCTGTCTTGGAGAGCACCGCTGCCACGCTGGGAGTGATCCGCATGGCCTTTCGCAGGAAGCGGAGTTCGGGTTCGGTGTATTCCTGGGACGCATCCGAGACCAGCAGCACGGCGTCGGCCGTAGGCAGTGCGGTAAGCGTCGTCAGCGTATGGGTCGACCCCATGCCGCCCACACCCGGGGAGTCGATGATGGTGAGGCCGCCGGTCAGGACCCGCCTGGGCAGGTAAACCTCTGCGGCGGTCAGCTTCCTGCTGTTGCCCGGGTTGCCTTGCTCGGAGACGAGCGCAGGCAGCTCCGCCAGGTCCACTGGACGGCGTTCGAGGCCTTCTTCCCCGCCGTCGGGAGTGCCGGCCGCGGGAACCAGGATGGCGGCAGACGCCGGATCCCCGTACCGGACAGCTGTGGGAACAGACGTGGCAATGTCATCGTCCACCGGACACACGGGGGCGTTCACCAGGGCATTGATGAGCTTGCTCTTGCCCTGTTTGAACTCCCCCACCACAATCACCCTGATGCTTGGATCCTGCAACCGGCCCACAGCCTGCTCCAGCCTCTTCCGCAGGTCCGGGCGGTCCCCGCTCCCCACCAGCTGCAAGCCCTGCTCAACCAGCTTCATCAGCTGGCCCGCCGTCATGGGGTCAACGGGCCTTGCGGGTCCTGCTTCTGCCACGGCGCGCCCTTCGTTCCAGTACCCAATGTCCCGGGCGGGAGGTGGACGCCTCCTGCCCGCCGGTTTACCTTTCCGGCACCAGCGTGTTACAGCCCGGCTGAGTCGTCAACCACCGGAACGTCGATGATGTGGTGGGCCTCCAGGTCCGCATCAGGGTGGGCCGGGTTATCCTCGGCGAAATCGAGCTGGCTGTCCCCGACCAGGCTGGTGGCCGCGTTGTCCTGGAAGGGGTCGTCCGGGTGTGCATCCAGCGCCATGGCCCCATGTCCGGCGGGATCGCTGTACGGACCGCCGGCAGGGGAGAACAGGCCGGCCTCCGGGGCGTGGCCGGAATGCCCGGGTTCCTCGGCGGATGAATCATCCGGGTCGAGGCCGGGACCGGCGGCCAGGGAGCCGGACAGCCCGCCGTGATCGTCCCAGGGGCCGTTCGCCGCATCGTCGTCCACGGGACCTGCGTCCCCAATACCTGGAGCCCCAATGGCGGCGTCGCCGAACACGGCTGGGGCATGGGCTGAGGCCGCAGCCGCGTGGTCACCCGGTGCCACCGCAAGCTCGTTGTCGAACCACTGTTCCGCGTCCCCGTGGGCCCAGACGTTCTGTGGCGCGGATTGGCCTGCGATGGTGGCCCGCTCATCGACGATGGTGGCGCCGGCGGTGTGGGAGAAGTGGTCCACCACGTGGTGGAGCTGCTGGACTGCGTAGGCGTGGTCGTCAGGGTCGTGGGCAGTACCGCCGTAGCCCGCGCCATGGCCGCCGGGCCCTGCCGCCGGGCCCGCGGGACCGGTCCACGGGCCGTTACCGCCGCTGCTGTAGCTCCGCTCGAACGAGGAAGCGTTGACCGTGATGGGGGCGTAGTCGAGGACAACAGGCATGGCGGCGTCGACATCGGCCGAACATACGTTGCCCAATCCGTGGTCCGCCAAAGCCCGTTCCGGGTTGTCCAGGAACGCCTGGACTGCTTCCCGGTCGCCGAAGAGTTTCATGAGGAACTGCACGAGGTCGTTCGCGAGTGTTGGCATCTGCCTGCTCCTCACATCTTCTTCGAGTTTCGGAATCGACGGGTGCAGGACCCGGCCTGGTTCAAACCTAGGTTCGCAGCCGTGCACGGGGCATCGGGCTCATTCCCCCTAACGGCGGGCGTGAATGCGGGGTTCGGGCACCCCCGCCGCTAGGGGCATTAGGGGTTTCATTCCTGCCGCGGATGCAGGTGCTGGGGTTTGGCCGGCGCGGAATTGTCGGT
Source organism: Arthrobacter sp. 135MFCol5.1 (assembly GCF_000374865.1). Classification (GTDB taxonomy): domain Bacteria; phylum Actinomycetota; class Actinomycetes; order Actinomycetales; family Micrococcaceae; genus Arthrobacter. Next base: position 139,796 of record NZ_KB895455.1, read on the forward strand.
GCCGAGGGCAAGGCGCAGGCGGGCCAGCAGGTCGGAGCGGTTCTCGGCCCCTAGCCGGCGCCTGATGCGGGCGATGTGGTGCTCCGCCGTCCGGGGCGAAATGTAGATGGACTCCCCGATCTCCCGGTACGTTTTGCCTTCCAGCACCAGCCTGGCCACTTCCTTCTCCCGCTCGCTCAGTCCCGAGGCGTCAGGCTGGCCCTTTCCGCCGGTCTCGGCGTTGGTTCCTGCCGATACCTCCGGCGTCCCGGCCGGGCCGCCCTGCGGGTGGAGGTCCCGGGCGCAGGCAAGCAGGCGCATCATGTCCCTGCGGTCCTCAGCCCGCGCGGCAGCGTGCCCGGCGAGGCGTGCCCCCTCCCATGGCATCCCCACCCCGCCCAGCAGCCTGGCAGCACCCTCCACTTCGGCGGGCCGGAACCTCCCGGCCAGCACCGAAACCCAGGCTTTGCCCGCGGCGGCCAGGATGGCGGCGAGGTGGCTGTGGGTCGAGGCCCTGGCCAGCGCCGTCGCGTGTGGGGCGAGGTCGGCCGGGCTCTCGTTCAGCAGCGCAGCCTGTACCGCGGCCCAATGCAGCGGAACGGTCCACAAGGGAGGTTCCCCCAGGCGGCCGAGGAGCTTCCACGCCTCGTCCACGTAATGCGCCACGCGGCGCGTCTCCCGCAGCCGGGACGCGGCAATGAGGAGTTCGCCCCAGGGCAGCAGGCTGTAGAGGTCCACGGATGTATGCAGCATGGCCTCGCGGGCGCGTTCCCAGGCCCGGAGGAGTTCCGGAACCTCGCCATTCCTGCGGGCCAGCCCCACGTCGAGCGCCGCACTGAGGAATTCGTCACGCGGGACCAGCGGCCAGTGGTTGATCTTGGCGGCCTCCGTGGCTGCCAGCCGCGCTTCGTCGGGTTTGTCCTGCATCATGGCCGCCCAGGCCTGGATGAGCAGGAGCCTGGGCTGGGCGGCGCTTCCCCCTTGGCCCGCCGCCACGGCTGCCCGGCATACTGTCTCGGCCAGGTGCGGCTCCCCGCTGTGCAGGGCCAGCAGTGCCGCCAGTGCACCGGGTGTTTCCGGCAACGGAAGCGCCGTGCCGGCCGAGTTCAGCAGGTCCGAGGCATGGATCAGTACGGCGATTCCCTGTTGCGGTTTCTCCCCCAGGGAGGCGAGGATTCCCTCGCCGGTCTGGAGCAGTGCGGACGCGAGGAGTGTCGGGGAGGCCTGCGGGGCTCCCGCCGGGAAGAAGGCTTCCGCGCCCTTGAGGTCTCCGGTCCCCAGGATGGCGACGGCGGCCAGGGGCGCGGATGCCCCCACGCGCTCGGGGCCCAGCCAGTTGTAGACGTCGCCGGCGCGCGCCAGCATTCCCCGCTGGGCCCACACGGAGGCGGCCACATCGACGCCGCGGCGGACGTCCGGGGGGTCTGGGCTGACCAGGAGGGTGTCGATGATCCGCGCCGCGGCGTCGAGTTCCCCGTCACCGGCTGCGGCCTGTGCGCGCCGGGCTGCAGTTGCCAGGGGATCGGCGCCGGCGAGGAGGGCCTCCTCGTAGAGCTGCGAGGCGAGCCTGGGGTCATGCTGCAGCGCCGCGTCTGCGGCCTGCTCCAGTTCCATGGCGACGCGCGGATCTGCGAGGCCTCCCCGTGCCAGTTCCCGGGCAATGGTTCCGAGCGGTTGCCCTGCGGACGCGAAGACGGCTACGAGTTCCCGCTGGAGGGCATGGATCTTGGCGGTCGGGGTAACGGCCAACAGGGCGTGCCGGGCCGGGCCCACCACCGAGCCGTCCGGCATCAGCAGCCCCGCTGACTCGGCGCGGTCCACCAGGGCGTCAAGGTTGTCCGCTCCCCTGCCAACTTTGTGCTGAAGCTCTGCCGGCAGCGGACCGGGCAATGCGAAACCCACGGAAAGCGCCAGCAGCAGTTCGCGTACTGCACCGTTGGCCCCCCTCAACTGCGTGGCCACTAATTCCGCGGCATGGGGCGGGTGCCCCGGGTGCTGCTGCAGCGCAGCGTGCAGGGATCCGGGCCGTTCCACACGCTGCAGGTTCCCGTCCATATCAGGCCGCCGGGGACGTCGTCGGGGCCGTCGCCACGGCCGCATCAGTGGGCGTGGGCGTAGGGTTTGTTTCCTCGGGCGTCGGGGATGGGGCGGTGGCCGGCACGGGCGTCAGGTCTACCGATGTCGGGGACACGATGGGAGCCGTGGCCGGGTCAGAAACCCCGGTCGTGGTGGGCACCGCCGTCGAGAGCGGTGTGGGCGTGGGTGCTGCCGAGGTGGCCGGGTCGGTGGGGCTCGTGGAACCGGAAACAGGCGTAGGTTCGGTGGTGGTACTCGGCGGCGCGGTCTCCGTCGGTGTCGCGGTGTCCGACGGAGAGGCAGTTCCCGTCCCGGGGCCCGTGCTGCCGGGCGGGGCGGTATCCGGTGGCGGCGCGGGAGCCACGGTCACGGATTCAGGCACCACTCCTGTGCCGGCGGTCCCCGTCCCTGCCGGGGCGCCCCCGGCCGTGGCACCATCGGCGGCGCCGGCGCCCGTAGTCGCCGCACCGCCCAGCTCCTGCTGTTTGCTGGTGGGAGAGGCGGAAACGTCCAGGCCCGCCTGCGGCGCGAGCGGCTTTTTCGCAACGGCCTCGATTCCGACCAGCGGCTGCGGGTTCACCGCGACAGCGGCTCCCCCGGTGCCCGGGGCTTCCGTCCCTGCCGGGCCGGTGGCCGTTCCCGGACCGGAAGCTCCGGTGTCGGCCCCTGCCTGCGGGACGAATATCGACGTCAGGTTCCCCAACCCGGCAGGGCTTTGGGCGGTCGTGGCCGTGAGGACCGTCAGGATGGCGGCCGCGGCGGCGACCGCCGTGACGCGGACCGTCGGTTTCGGGGCGTGCGCACCCCTTCGGCCGCCCCGCACTCCGGGAAGCCGGCCCGTCCCCACCAAGGCCCCCGCCGTCGTCGCATGCTGGCGTGACCAGCTGGGCCTGACCGGGGCACCGGACACGCTTGGTGCTGCGGGAACAGGGACGACGGCGGCCGGGCCCCCGGCTGCCGCGGCAACAGGCCCGGACGCGGCGGCCAGGGCCGGGGCGGCCGCTGCGTGTGCCAGGACGGCCGCCACGGCGGCCCCGAGGCAGATGGATGATTTCGGATCGGCGTCCACCGCAATGGGCCGTCCCAGTTGTTCGGACACCAGCTGCGCCACCAGGGGAATCCGTGACGAGCCACCGATCAGGAGGACCGCGGAGAGGTCCGCGGCTTCAAGGTGGAGCCTGGCCAGTGATTGTTCCAGCGCGTCCACCGTGTCCCGCACGGGGTCCTCGATCAGCGCCTCGAACTCGGCCCGCACCAGCCGCACCTGTTGCTGGACGCCGGGGAGCAGCACCGGAATGGTGGCTTCGCTGTCCGCAGAGAGGGCCTCTTTGGCCTCGACGCATTCACGCCGGAGCCGGCTCAGGGCGCCCATCACGGCGGGATCGGCGGGGTCGAGGTCCGCCAGGACAGTGCCGGTATGCTGCGCGACGTAGCGGAACACGGCGGCGTCAAAGTCCGCCCCGCCCAGGTCCTCGATGCCATCGGGGCGGCCCAGGAGCTCGAAGCGGCCGCCGCCGGACTTCCTTAGCACGGCGGTGTCGAAGGTCCCGCCGCCGAGGTCGTACACCGCGATGGTGCTTCCGTCCTCCACCCGCACTTGGGAGGCGTAGTGCAGGGCCGCAGCCTCGGGTTCGGGAAGGAGCGTGACGTTGTCCAGGCCGTGGGCGGCCAGCGCGTCGCGGATGGCGGACAGCCGGTGGATTCCCCAGGCTGCCGGGTGGGTCAGGAAGATGGCCGCCGGGAGCGCGCCTTCGCGTTCGGCCGCACGGCTGGCCACCCACCGGGCCACGGTGGCGAACACATCTTCAGGCCGTACCGCCAGGGTGCCCAGGGCGAACGGGACGTCGTCACCGACGCGCCGCTTGAACTCGCGGATGACGCGGCCGGGTGAGTCAAGGCCGCGACGCTCCGCGGCTTCCCCCACCAGGACCGGGCCCTCCTCCGGGTAGTACACAACGGAGGGCACGGACGTTCCCCGGAGGCCTAACGGCAGGCACTCCGGAAGGGGCGAAGCACCTTCGTCGAAACGGACAACGGCGGCCGCTGTGTAACTGGTTCCGACGTCGACGGCGAGAGCATAGCCCATGGGTACCTCGGAAAACTGGTGATCCGCCTGCAAACTTCATCACAGGGAACCTGACCAAAGTAGCATTTCCGAAGGACCCGGGAACAGCCCTGTTGCTACATCGAATGGTTATTCGATGCCGGCGGCTCAGAGCCCGGAGTAGGAATGGAGCCCGTTGAACAACGTGTTCACGATGGTGAAGTTGAAGATCACGCAGCAGTAGCCCACGATCGACAGCCAGGCGGCGCGGGTTCCGGTCCAGCCGCGGGTGGCCCGGGCGTGCAGGTAGCCGGCGTAGACAACCCAGATCACGAACGTCCATACCTCTTTGGTGTCCCAGCCCCAGAACCGTCCCCAGGCCTTCTCTGCCCAAATCGCACCGAACATGAGCGTGAAGGTCCAGCCGATGAAGGCAATGGCGTTGATGCGGTAGGACAGGTTTTCGAGGCTGAGCGCCGAGGGCACCAGGCGCATGAAGCCGAGCTTGTCGGCGCCGCCTGCGGCAACGGCCTTCTGCCGGTGGGACTGGACCAGCTGCAGGGCGGACATGGCGAACGTCAGTGTGAACAAGGCGGACGACAGCACCGCAATGGAAACGTGGATGACCAGCCAGTAGCTCTGCAGCGCGGGCACGAGGTGGCCGACGGGGGTCCAGAAGGCCACGGATGCAGCAACCATCATGATGATGACCAGGCCCACTATGAAGGTGCCCAGGAAGCGGAGGTCGCGGCGGATCAGGGAGAGGAGGAACACAGCCGCCACCAGGAACGCGCCGGTGGTCAGGAATTCGTACATGTTGCCCCACGGCACCCGGCCGGCACCAAGGGCCCTGGTCACCACGCCGGCGCCGTGGATGAGGACGGCGAGGGTGGTCAGGGCCACGGCGACCCGCGCCGGGACCCGGCGCTCCGCAGCATACTTCATGTCGCCGTCGGCCGTGGCGACGCTGCCGGAACCTGCCGCGTTGGCCTTGGCAGTTGACGACGACGGCCGCTCGGCCCGGCCGGCGGGCCCGTCCAGGCGGGCCTCGGCGGAGCCGGCGCCAACGCCGGCTGCTACGGGAACCTTGGCCGGGGCACCCGCATGGGCCGCCTTGAGGTCCACTGCGCGCAGCGCCTTGCTGCTTTTGGCCAGGTCCCAGGCGAAGGCGATGAAAGCCACCGTGTAGGTACCCGCCGCCAGCAGCATGAAGAGTTCGCTGTACTGGCCCATGGTTTCGTTGATTCCAAATGGCATTACTGGTCCTTTTCGGGCCCGGTGGGGCCTGCTGGGGTGCTGACGGAGCCTGCGACATTATCGCCTGCCCGGCTGGGAGTTTGCTGGGACCCGGCGGTGCCTTCGGCATCAGCGTGGTCGGATGCCGTTTCGTCGGCGGCGTTGTCCTCGGGCAGTTGCCATTCCGTGGTGAAGAGTTTCCGGAGGGCGGCCGCCTCGCCGGCGAGGCGGTGGTCCTCGCCGCGGGCCAGGAGCCCGTACTCCACCATGGTCCGGCCGTCCGCCGCGGTGCCGGTGCGCACCCAGACGCGCCGGCGGTTGACGTAGAGCGAGACGATCAGGCCCGCCACCGCGAGGAGCGCGAAGACCAGGGCGTAGACCTGGCCCGGGTTGTGGTGGATGTCCACACCGATGTAGCGCTTCACCCCGTCAAAACTGATGGTGCCCTTGCCATCCGGCAGGGTGTAGGTGGAGCCCGGAGCCAGGGTGATGCCGCCTGCGGCCAGGTTCCGCGCGTTGAGCGGCGTCAGGTTCCTGACGTCGAGTTCGAAGACGTTCTGCGGCGCACCGCTGTTCAGGCCCAGGTCGCCGTAGTAGGAGTTCAGGGTCAGCTGCGGGTTGAACAGCTCGGGGTCGGCGCTGAACGAAACGTTCTTGTCCGTGACGAACGCGGTGGGGAGGAAGAAGCCCACGAAGCCCAGCTGGTCCGGCTTCGCGTCGGGGACCTTAATCACCACGGAGGAGTAGTAGTTGTCCCCCTGCAGCTTGGCCACCACCGGGCCCTGCATGGCGATGTTCCCGGCTCCGTCGCGGACCGTGACCACGGGTGCGTAGCCGTTGCCGGTGAGGTAGATGCTGGTGCCGCCCAGGCTTACGGGATCGTTGACCTTCAGGATTTCCTGTTTGGCGGGGGCGTCCGGGGTTTCCTTGGTGGTGACGGCGGCCGAGAAGTCGATGGGCTGGCCGAACTTGCCCTTCGATTCCCGGTCAAAGGTGATGTTGAACTTGTCCAGCTGCAGCGAGTAGGGCTGGAGCTGGCTGGACTGGAAGTTGGTGCCCGGGTTGAACTGGTCGTAGCCCACCAGGGTGTTCACGAACGTGTCGCCTTCCACCAGGATGCGCTGGCCGCTGTATCCGAACAGGCCGCCGGCGGCGACGGACACCAGCACGCCGATCAGCGAGGTGTGGAAGACCAGGTTGCCCACTTCCTTCAGGAAGCCACGCTCGGCACCCAGGGACGGCAGGGCGCCGTCTGCATCCCTGACCTCCACGCGGTAGCCGCGCTTGCGGAGCAGCCCGGCGGCGCTGTGGATGGCGTCCGACGCCGGGATCCCGGCGTCGGCGGGAACCACCAGGGTGCCGTATTCGGGGAGCCGGGACAAACGCTGCGGGGTACGCGGCGGCTGGGAACGCATGGCCTTGTAGTGGGCAATGGCTCGCGGCACCACGCAACCGATCAGCGAGATGAAGAGCAGCAGGTAGATCGCGGAGAACCAGGCCGAGGAGTAGACGTCGTAGAGCTGCAGGGAATCCAGCAGCTTGCCGTAGTCCGGGTGGTCCTTGATGTACTGGGTCACCACGGAGGGGTTGGCAGGCCGCTGCGGGAACAGGGAGCCGGGGACGGCGGCGACGGCGAGGAGCAGCAGCAGGAACAGTGCTGTCCGCATGCTGGTCAGCTGGGTCCAGGCCCACCGCAGCATGCCAACCGGGCCCAGCACCGGGAGGGTGGCTTCTGCCTTGGCTTCCGCGACAGGGGTGGCTTGCTTCTTCTTTACGTTCACACGCTCGCTCATCAGATCGGCAACTTCACGTCGGTTTGGAACCAGTACTGCAGCCCGGTCACCCAGGCTCCCCAGACGCCGGTGGCCATCAGCAGGCCCAGCACCACCAGGATGCCGCCGCCGGTCCGCTGGATGGCAAGGCGGTGTTTGCGGAAGAACGCCATGACGCCCATCCCGCGGCGCACCGCCAGCGCGATCAGCAGGAACGGGATGCCCAGTCCCAGGCTGTAGACGAACGCCAGGAATGCGCCCTTGGCTGCGGACGATCCGCCGGAGAGGCTCAGCAGCTGCACGGCGGAGTAGGTAGGCCCGATGCACGGCGCCCAGCCCAACCCGAAGGTCAGGCCCAGCAACGGTGCTCCCCAGAGCCCGGCAGGGGGTTTGGCGTGGATTTTCGCGTCCCGCTGGAGCCAGCTGAAGCCGCCCATGAACACGATGCCCATGACGATCACCAGGATCCCCAGGAGCTGGGTGATCCAGGCATTGCGGCTGCCGCTGATCAGGGTGCCCAGCTGCCCGAAGGCGCCGCCCAGCAGGACAAAGATCACCGAAAAGCCCAGGACGAACAAGCCGATGCCGGCCAGCATCCTGCCGCGCTTTTGCTTCTGCAGGTCAAGGCCGCTCAATCCCGTGACGTAGCCGAGGTAGCCCGGAACGAGGGGCAGCACGCAGGGCGAGAGGAAGGACACCAGCCCGGCAAGCAGCGCCACCGGGATGGCCAGGAGGAGCGAGCCGCTGAGGATGGCTTCGGCGAAGGGACTGTTCACGGTTCCCGGGCCGCCCTACTCCGCCACGGCGGCGGTGATGAGGGCCTTCAAGGTGCCCTTTTCGATCTCGCCGAGGACCCGGGACGCCACGCGCCCCTGCTCGTCCAGGACCAGGGTGGTGGGAACTGCCCCGGGCGGAACCAGGCCGGACACGGACAGCAGGACGCCGCCGTCCTTGTCATCGAAGCTCGGGTAGGTCAGGTTGAAGGTCTTCTCGAACGCCTCCGCCGTGGGCTTCTCATCCCGGAGGTTGACGCCGAAGAACTGCACGCCCTGGTCCTTGAACTCCTGATGGAGTTCTTCGAGGATGGGCGCCTCCACCCGGCACGGGGCGCAGGCGGCGAACCAGAAGTTCAGGATGCTGACCTTGCCCTGGAAGTCGGCAGGGGTGACCTTGGCGCCACCGAAGAGTGCCCCTTGGATCTGGACGGCTTCCTTGCGGTCGCCGGCGGCGAATTCGGTGACGGAACCGTCCCCTGCCACGTAGTTCTTGTTGTCGCCGGCCTTTGCCTGCTTGGCCAGGGCGTCTTCCTGGGCGCAGCCGGACAAGCCCAGGCTCAGTGCGCCGAGGGCCAGGCCGCCCGCGGCGAGCATGCTCCGGCGCGTAGGGAGGAAATCATTGGTCACAGCTAGGCTCCAGGGGTGCTGGCGGCACCGGGAAGAAGGGACGCGGCGGGTTCGCTGTAGTCGACCCGCACCAGGGAGCCGGCGTCGTCGAACACCAGGGACGTGACGGAGGTCAGCGTGCACTCGCGCTTGCGGGGATCGTGCCACAGGGGCCGGCCTTCGGCGCTGAGCCGTGCGGCCCAGATGGGCAGTTGGTGGCTGACGAGGATGGCCTCAGGTCCTGCGGCACCGAAATCGCCGGCGGCCAGTTCAATTGCCCGGAGCCGGGCGTCCTGCGCTGCGGCGGCAACGCGGGCCGCCTGCTGCGTGTAGGGCTCGCCCCACGACGGGCGCAGTGGATTGACCAGCCGGGGCCAGTGCTTGGGCCGGCGGAGTTCTGCCTTGGTGACCTTCATGCCCTCGAAGTAGTTTTCCGCCTCGATAATCCGCGGCTCCGTGTGGATTTCCAGGTGCAGGGCTTCCGACGTCGGCCGTGCCGTTTCCTGCGCACGGTCCAGCGGCGACGCGGCCAGGTAGGTGATCCGCGCGCCCTGCTCTGCACGCTGCCGGAAGTGCTCGGCGAGGGTCCTGGCCATCTCCTGCCCCAGTTCGGAGAGGTGGAATTCGGGGAGCCGTCCGTACAGAACGCCGTCGGGATTATGGACCTCGCCGTGGCGGAGCAGATGGACAGTGGCTTGGGGCATGTTTACCAGTTTCTCAAAGATGGCGTGCGATCCGAAATCTTCTACAAACAGTAGAACTTAAGTTTCTGGAGAAATGTTCCGAATGGGGGAACAAAAGATGCAAATGCATGTTTATACTGGATGCAGCAAGTTAGTTGAGGCTTCAACCGATGAAGGTTCAACCGCATGACCACAACAGGCATTACGAACAAGGAGCATCATCATGGCACTTCCCGCAGACGTCACCACCGGCACCTGGACCCTGGACAACTCCCACAGCGAGATCGGCTTCACCGTCCGTCACGCCGGCATCAGCAAGGTCCGCGGCCAGTTCACCGAAGCCGCCGCGACGCTTGACCTCGTCGAGGATGTGGCCGACTCGAAGATCAACGCCACCATCAAGACCGCCAGCTTCGACTCCGGCGATGCCAACCGCGACGGCCACGTCAAGGGCGAGGATTTCTTCGACGTGGAGAAGTTCCCGGAGATCTCCTTCGTCTCCAACGGCCTGGTGGCAAAGGGCAACAGCTACGAGCTCACCGGCGACCTCACCATCAAGGGCGTCACCCGCCCGGTAACCCTGGAGACCGAGTTCAATGGCGTGGCCGTTGACCCGTTCGGCAACACCCGCGCAGGCGTCTCCGCCGAGACCACCATCAGCCGCAAGGACTTCGGCCTGACCTGGAACGCCGTCCTGGAGACCGGCGGCGTGCTGGTCAGCGACAAGGTTGCCATCAACCTGGAGCTCGCCTTCATCGCTCCCGCAGCCTGATTCCGCTCCGGCCCACCCCGGCAGCAGGCATTTCGCCTGGTGCCGGGGTGCCGCATTTAAGGCCCGTCGCACCGTGAACGGCCCCGCGGAATCACGCACAACCAGGGCTGCCGGGGGTACGGTGGACCTAAGCCATGCTGGGGGCGGCACAGGACCGATTCCCGGCAGCCCGCCCGGATCCCGACCTGCAGAAGGAACGCCCATGAGTACTCCTCCCGTCCCGCCTCCCGTGCCCCACGATCCGCCATCCGGAAGCGACCAGCCCGGCAGCGGCCAGCCGGCCGAGCAGCCCGGCGCCCAGCAGCCCCGCTACGGACAAAACGCCCCGCAGTACGGGCAGAATGCTCCCCAATACGGACAGAACGCACCCGATTCACAGCCGCCGGCGGCCCCGCAGTATGGGCAAAACGCTCCGCAGTATGGCCAGAACCCGCCCCAGTACGGCCAGAACCCGCCCCAGTACGGGCAGAACGCCCCGCAGGCCCCCGGCTACGGACAGCAGCAGCCCTATGGACAGCAGCCGTACGGCCAGTCCCCCTACGGCCAGTACCCGTCGGAGCAGCCGCAGCCGGCGGAAAGCACCGGCATCCCCCAACTGGTCAACATTTCCTTTCGGATGCTGATCGCAGCCGCCGTGATCTTCGTCATCTCCCTGCTCACCGGGTTGACCCAGCTTGATGATCCGGCATTCCGGCAGGCCTTTGACCAGCAGGTCAAGGCCAGCGACGCCGGCGTCACGTACGACGACATCAAGGGCGTCATCGCCGGAACCCTGGTGGTCTTCGCCATCATCGGGGCCGGACTGTACCTGCTGGTGGCATTCTTCGTCCGCAAGGGCAAGAACTGGGCACGCATCCTGGGGACGGTGCTGGCGGCCCTGTCGGTGCTGGGCCTCTTCGGGGTTCCGTCGTTCGCCACCGTCGGCACGGTCCTGGGCATCGCGGCCATTGTGCTGCTCTACCTTCCCGCGGCCGCCCCGTACTTCCGGAAGCAGCAGTTCGGCAACCCGTATGCCGGCGGCTTCGGAAACCCCTACGGCCGGTAGCAGCCTGCCACACCACGGAAACGGCCCGGGACGCCTCGCAGCGTCCCGGGCCGTTTTCTTTTATCCGGTGGTCCTTACGCGGTCTGGCCCGGCGCCTGTGCCCGCTGGGCGTGGTATGCCAGGATCTGCAGCTCGGTGGCCATGTCCACCTTGCGGAGGTTCACGCCTTCGGGGACCTGGAGCATCACGGGCGCGAAGCTCAGGACGCTGTGCACGCCTGCGGCCACCACGCGGTCGCAGATGCCTTGGGCCACCGCCGCCGGCAGCGCCAGCACCACCATGTTGGCTCCGGTGCGGTGCAGGACGGTTTCAAGGTCTGCCACGTCGCTGACCCGCAGCCAGCCCACCTCGTTGCCCACCACCATCTGGTCGGCGTCGAAGATCGCCACGACGTCGAACCCACGGGACTCGAAGCCGCCGTACCGGGCCAGGGCCTTGCCCAGGTTCCCGGCGCCTACGATCGCGACTTTCCAGTCGTGCGTGAGGCCAAGGGCCGCTGCGATATGGCGGCTGAGGTACTGCACCTCGTAGCCCACTCCCCTGGTGCCGTAGGACCCCACATGGGACAGGTCCTTGCGCAGCGTCGAGGAACTGACGCCGGAGGCCTCCGCCAATGACTCGGACGAGACCCGCTCGACGCCCTCTGCCAGCAAGGTGTTCAAGGCACGGAGGTACAGGGTCAGCCGGGCCACCGCCGCGGGCGGGATCTGCTTGGCCGGCGCACCGGTGGCGCCCGGAAGGTCCGGGACAGGCTGGGACGTTGGTTCCAAGGACGTCATTGGCCTCCCCCTACCGGGCCATGGCGCGCTGCAGCACGCGTTCCAGGCGGCCTTCGTCAATCTTCCAAAAGTCGCGCTGGACCCCGTCCACCAGGACCACCGGGATTTCCTCGGCATAGCGTTCGCGCAGCTCGGGCTGGTGGTCCACCGACTCTTCGGCCCAGGTCAGTCCCAACGAGGCGGTAACCCGGCCGACGGCGTCGCGCGCCTCTTCGCAAAGGTGGCAGTCAGCTTTGGTGACCAGGACGACGCGGGGGGTAGCCATGGCTTAACGGTATCGCCGTTCGCGGCATGCGGGCGACGCCGACGGCGGCGGGCCGGCCTATTGACTAGACTCGAGTCCATGCCCGAGGAGAAATACGTCGCCGTAGTCACGCGGCCCGTCACTGCGCCGCAGCCCGGTGAAGCGGCGTTTTTCGACGTGGACAACACCTTGATGCGCGGCGCCAGCCTCTTCCATGTGGCCCGGAAAATGCACCAGCGCGGGGCGTTCACCCTGAGGCAGGCGGCTGGTATGGCCTGGAAACAGTTCAAGTTTGTGGCCCGCGGTGAAAACATGGATGATGTCCACGCCGTCCGGGACTCGGCCCTGACCCTGGCTGTGGGCATCAGCGTTGACGATATCCGGGCGTTGGGCGAAGAGGTCTATGACGAAATGATCGCCTCCCGGATCTGGCCGGGTGCCAAGGCCCTGGCCGAGCAGCACCTGCGCGTGGGCCGCCGGGTGTGGCTGGTCACGGCCACGCCCATCGAAGTTGCCACGGTCATTTCCACCCGCCTGGGCCTGACCGGCGCCCTCGGCACGGTCGGGGAAGTCTCCGACGGAATGTACACCGGCCGTTTGGTGGGCGATATCCTGCATGGCTCGGCCAAGGCCGTGGCTGTCCAGGCCATCGCCGACGAGGAGGACCTGGACCTGAAGCGCTGCTGGGCGTACAGCGACTCCTATAACGACGTCCCGCTGCTTTCCCTGGTAGGCCACCCCGTGGCCATCAACCCCGATGCCAAGCTCCGCCGGCACGCCCGCGACCGTAACTGGCCGGTCTACGATTTCCGTGCCGGCCGCCGCGCCGCCACCTTCGGGCTTAAGGTGGCAACCTTTGGCGGCGCCATCTACGGGCTGTGGAAGGGTTTCGCCCGGATGCGCGGCCCGCGCCTGTAGCTAGCTTTCACGCGCGTCTGGATATCCCGCGAGTCTGCCTGCCCCCGCCTGCAGGTTCCCGCACCGTAGCCTCCAGCGCACGAAAAAACGCCCGCCGCCTTTGCAGGCGACGGGCGTTCTCCACGCTGTTCGAAGTATTGCTACTTCTTGTTGCGGCGCTGGTGACGAGTCTTGCGAAGCAGCTTGCGGTGCTTCTTCTTGGCCATACGCTTGCGACGCTTCTTAATAACTGAACCCACGAAAGTTCCTTACAAACTAGATGCAGTACCTGTCTGATGGAAATGGTTCGTGGACAGAGCTACGAACTGGACAACTGACAGATTCTTACAATGACGTAAAACGTTCCTTAACAGGGTACCGCCTATCGGAGGCGGCTTGGGACAAGCTGCCTTAGGCTGTCTCGGAGTGACCGTCCACCACGGCACCCTTGAGGTACTGCTCCACGGCATTCTCAGGTACCCGGTATGAGCGGCCGAACCGCACTGCCGGCATTTCGCCGGAGTGGACCAGCCGGTAAACAGTCATTTTAGAGACGCGCATGACCTCGGCCACTTCAGCCACGGTCAGGAACTTCGCGTTGGAGAAGTTCTGTTCTGCCGACATTTCCCTATTTTCCTTTGCTGACGGATGGACAACAGTGACCCCAGGTACGTGCCAATGCGGTGTTCCGATGCTGAGCCATCCACCAATCACCTAAATAGATACTCTAGATGTTCATGTGGCAGATGTGAAAGTAGGTAAAGCCACTATTTCGCCTGCCGGCGCTTCCGCGCCGAGGCAGCCAACTGCTCCAGCACGGAGGCGGAAACGTCCCAGTCCATGCAGGCATCGGTGACGCTCTGGCCGTACACGAGTTCGGAGCGGCCGGCCGCATGCTCGGCAACGTCCAGGTTCTGGGCGCCGCCCACCAGGAAGCTTTCCAGCATCACCCCGGCGATCGCCTGCGCCGCGGCGCCCCCGTCTTCAAGCTGGGCACCGATCTCCAGCGCCACCTCGGCCTGGCGGTGATGGCTCTTGCCGCTGTTGGCGTGGCTGGCGTCAACCACCAGGCGCGGGTTCAGGCCCTTTCCGGCCAGCTCCCCGGACGCCCGTTCGACGTCGTCGGCTGAGTAGTTGGGGCCCTTGCGTCCGCCGCGGAGGATGACGTGGGTATCCGGGTTCCCGGCTGTGGCCACCAGTGCCGCCCGGCCGTCGCCGTCGATCCCCAGGAACGCCTGCGCCGCCGCCGCGGCGCCGCACGCGTCGATCGCCACCTGCAGGCCGCCGTCGGTCCCGTTCTTGAAGCCGATGGGCATGGACAGGCCGGAGGCCAGCTGCCGGTGGATCTGGCTCTCGGTGGTGCGGGCGCCGATGGCACCCCAGGAAATCAGGTCCGCCATGTATTGCGGGCTGATCGGCTCCAGGAATTCGGTGGCGGTGGGCAGTCCCAGCGCGGTCACCTGCTGAAGGAACTGCCTGGCGGTGCGCAGGCCGGTGACCATGTCGTGGCTGCCGTCCAGCCGGGGGTCGTTGATCAGGCCCTTCCAGCCGACGGTGGTGCGGGGCTTTTCGAAGTAGGTCCGCATGACCACCAGCAGGTCTTCCTTGTGCTTTTCAGCCTGGCTGACCAGCCGGCGGGCGTATTCCAGGCCGGCTTTGGGGTCGTGGATGGAGCATGGGCCTACGATGACCAGCAGGCGGTCGTCCACGCCGTCCATGATGGCCCGGACCTGGTCGCGTCCGCGTTCGACGACGTCAGCCGCCCGGGCGTCAAGGGGCAGTTCGGCGAGGAGCCCGGAAGGGGTGGGCAGCGCGGTGAATTCGCTGACGCGCAGGTTCGAGGTGGATGTGGTGCCGGCGTTGGCGGCTGCTGCTGTTGCGGTGCTCATGTTCGGGTCCTGTTCCAGATGGGAAGCGGGCCCGGATGTCAGAACCCGCCGGAGAAACGGCGAAGGGCAGAGAATGATCTCTGCCCTGTTGGCTCTGAAGGAATGCTGGATGCGTGTCAGTTAGACGCGGGCCCCTCCAGAGCCAACGAAAAATACGCATACCAACGGTTAGTCATGGAAAAGACCATAAGCCCGGCCGTCCGCCGCCGCAAAATCATCGTCCGTCACATTCCCGCGCCGGCCTACCCCAGGAGCTTGCGCAGGTACTGCAGCTGCCGGATCCAGTGGTGTTCCTGGCCGCCTTCATGGTTGTTGAACCGGTACACCTCGATCTCCTTGGCCGCCCCGGTGGAGGATGCCCCGGACGTCCCGGAGCCGTAGGCGTTGAAGCTGGCGAAGACCGTGGACGGCGGGCAGATGTCGTCCATCTGGGCCACCGAGTACAGCGCCGGTGCCGTGGCGTACCGGGCCAGGTTGACGCCGTCGAAGTAGTTCAGGACCTCGAGTGCGTGCTGGTACCGGTCGCGGTGGCGCGCCAGGAACTGGGCGATCTCCGGGTAGGGCCCGCGCGGGGTGATGTCGATGGCGCGGGGGAAGTCCTGCAGGAAGGGGACGTCGGGAAGGGCGGCGATGACGCCGTCGAGCCGTCCCGCAGTGAGGCCCGCCGTGGCCACCACGATGCCGCCGCCTTGGCTGACTCCGGCGAGGACCACTTTGGCTGGATCGACGGCGGGGTGGGCCTGGGCTGCCTCCACGGCGCGGAAGGCGTCCACGTAGACGCGCCGGTAGTAGTAGTCCTCGCGCTTCGCCAGGCCCCGGGTCATCAGGCCCGCGTGCGCTACGTCCCCGGCGGAGGGGTGCGGGTCCGGAGTGTCCCCCAGGGTGCCGCCGTACCCCTGGCCGCGGGTGTCCATGATGAAATGCGCGTAGCCGGCCTGGGCCCAGCGGGTGTCCTGGTTGACCAGGCCCCGGCCGCCCGAATAGCCCACGTAGTGCACCACCACGGGCAGCCTGGTGCCGTCTTCCCGGGCGGCGGGCAGGTGCAGCCAGCCCTTGACCGGCGCCCCGCCGTAGCCGGAAAAGGTGACGTCGAAAGTGTCGATGACCGTCAGGTGGTTCTCCACCGGTTCGAACGCGGCGTTCAAGGGGAAGGCCCTGGCTTCTTCGAGGGTGGCGTCCCAAAACGCGCCCAGGTCCTCCGGCGGCGTGACGTCGGAAGTGTAGCTGCGCAGCTGGGCCAGGGGCAGGTCGAAGAGGGGCATCGTTGTCCGTTCTGTCAGGGGTGGTTGGCGGCCTGGTTGCAGCCTACTTCAGCTTCACCGGATGATGACGACATCCAGCCGCCGGGGCCCGTGGACGCCTTCGACGCGTTCAAGCTCGATGTCCGAGGTTGCGCTCGGTCCGCTGATCATGGTGAGGGGCTTTGTTCCGTCCAGGCGGCGGAGCGCTTCGGGCAGGATCGCGGTGACGTCCCGGCTGCGCACCACGCAGACGTGGTGGTCCGGGATGAGCGAGATGGCGCGGCGGCCCTGGTCCGGGCTGCCGTCCAGGATGATGGTCCCGGATTCCGCCACGGTCACCGCACTGGCGGTCACCACGGCGTCTGTTGCGTCGAGCTCGGTGACGGACCTCGCTCCGTGCGCGCCGCCGTCGTACCTGATCCTGCTGGTGTCTGTCTCCCAGGCCAGCCAGGCCGGGTCCAGGCCGGCGGGAACCACGTAGGAGCCGGCCCCGGCGAGGAGGTCCCGGATGGTGGCGGGGACTGCGTCTTCGTCCACCACGGTGACTCCGGCCTTGTAGTCCTCCAACCGGTCCACCAGGACGTCGATGCGCTGCTGCGCGTCGGCCTCCCCGTCCAGCCGGTACTTCCGGGGGATGTCCGGGACGGCGGGGGCGTCCTTGAGTGCGGTGCGGACGGCCGCAAGGATCTGTTCTCGGGTGCTCATGGTCTCTTGTGCTCCTTGGCCCACCAGTCACGGAAGGACTGCGCCGGGGGCGCCGGGATGTCCCGGCTTTGGGTCCAGCCGGCGGCGAGGCCGGGCAGCTTCTTGATCTTCTTGTCCCGTCCGGCGGCGGCCCGGCCCAGGGGCAGGAGCTTTTCGACGGCGGCCAGGCGGCGTCCGCCGGAGAGCGCCCAAGAGGCGGCCTTGAGTCCCACGTCCAGCTCGGACGGCAGGCCGCCGCGGTGGGCGTCCACGTCCTTGCCGCGCAGGTGGACCAGGATGTCCGGGATGTTGATCTTCACCGGACAGGCGTCGTAGCAGGCGCCGCACAGCGAGGACGCATACGGCAACGAGCCGTTCTCTTCCGCCTCGATGCCGGTCATCAGCGGCGACAGGATGGCGCCGATGGGGCCAGGGTACGTGGAGCCGTAGGCGTGGCCGCCGGCCCGCTCGTAGACCGGGCAGACGTTGATGCAGGCGCTGCAGCGGATGCAGTGGAGCGCGGAGCGTCCCATCTCGTCGGCCAGGGCATTGGTGCGGCCGTTGTCCAGCAGGATCACGTGGAAATTCGACGGACCATCACCCTCGGTCACGCCGGTCCACAGCGAGGTGTACGGGTTCATCCGCTCGCCGGTGGAGGAGCGCGGCAGCAGCTGGAGGAAGACTTCCAGGTCGGAGAACGTGGGAAGCAGCTTCTCGATGCCCATGACCGTGATCAGGGTTTCGGGGAGGGTCAGGCACATCCGGCCGTTGCCCTCGGACTCCACCACACCCAGCGTGCCGGAGTCGGCGATGCCGAAGTTGGCGCCGGAGACTGCCACCTTCGCGGTGAGGAACTTGGCCCGCAGGTGGGCGCGGGCGGCCATGGCCAGCCGGCGGGGTTCGTCCGTGAGGCCGGGATCGACGCCGGGCATTTCCTGGAGGAAGATGTCGCGGACCTCAGTGCGGTTCTTGTGGATCGCCGGGACCAGGATGTGGCTGGGCTTGTCGTGGCCCAGCTGGACGATGAGCTCGGCAAGGTCGGTCTCGAACGCCGAGATGCCGCGCTCTTCCAGGTACTCGTTCATGCCGATTTCCTGGGTGGCCATGGACTTGACCTTGACCACCTCATCCACGCCTTGGGCGGTGACCAGCCCGTGGATGATCGCGTTGGCCTCGTCGGCGTCGCGGGCCCAGTGGACCGTTCCGCCGCGGGCGGTGACGTTGGCTTCGAAAGCCTCCAGGAGTTCCGGCAGCCGGGCCATGACGGAGGTCTTCAAGGCACTGCCCGCCTCCCGCAGTTCCTCCCAGTCCGGCAGCTCACCGGTCACGGCCAGGCGCTTGGCGCGGATGGTGGACGTGGCGTGCTTCAGGTTCTTCCGCAGCTGGCTGTTGCCGAGCTCGCGGCGGGCAGCGGACGGAAACTTCTCTTCGGCAAACAGGTTGCCGATGCCGGGGCGCAGGCCGGGCATCCCGATCGGGGTGCGGGACATTATTTGGCCACCACCTTGACGGTTCGCCCGGCGGGCCCGGGGACCGCGACCGGTTCCGTTTCGGTGCTGGCAAGGATTTCCGCCAGGTGGAGGGTACCTATGGTGTCTGCCTGCCGCGACAGGCCACCGCCGATGTGCATCAGGCACGAGTAGTCGCCGCCGGCGCACACGGACGCACCGGTGCTGCGGATGTTCGCTGTTTTGTCCGCCAGCATCGCTGATGAGACGTCGGCATTCTTCACGGAGAACGTGCCGCCGAAGCCGCAGCACTGGTCCGCTTCCGGCAGGTCCACCAGTTCCAGGCCCTTGACACCCCGCAGCAGCCCGGCCTGCCGGTCACCCAGCGTGAGCAGCCGCATGCCGTGGCAGGACGGGTGGTACGTCACGGTGTGCGGAAAGTAAGAGCCCAGCTGCGCCGCCGGGTTGGTGACGCCCAGGACGTCCACCAGGAGTTCCGAGAGTTCGTAGGTCTTCTTTCCGACGGCGTCAGCCCGCTCTTCCAGGGCGGCGTCCCCCGCGTGCCGGGCCACCATGGGGTGCTGGTGCTTCACCGAGGCGACGCAGGAACCGGACGGCGCCACGGCGACGTCGTAATCTTCGGATTCGAAGGCCCGCACGTGGTTGGCCACCACGGGAAGGGCTTCCTTGAGGTAGCCGCTGTTGACGTGCATCTGCCCGCAGCAGGCCTGCCCCTGGGGAAAGACCACTTCGTGGCCCAGGCGTTCAAGGACCGCCACCGTTGCTTGGGCGGCGCGTGGATACATGGCGTCCACGATGCAGGTGGCGAAAAGTGCGATCTTCATGGGTTCAATTCCTGGCGGCGTTCACGGGCAGGGGCGCGGGTTCGTAGCGGCGAAGGCTCGTTCCCGTCGCGATGATTTCGCGCAGCTGCGGCAGCCCGCCCGCGGCTGCCCCGGCCGCGCGGGCCTGTACGAGCACGTTGCCCAGGGCAGTGGCTTCCACGGGTCCGGCGATGACGGGACGTCCGGTGGCGTTGGCGGTGAGCTGGCAGAGCAGGGTGTTCTGCGAACCGCCGCCCACCACATGGACCACTTCCACGGCACGGCCGGCAAGGCGTTCGGCAGCGGTGATGGTCCGGGCGTAACCACTGGCGAGGCTGTCCATGATGCAGCGGGTGATCGCCGCAGGATCGTCGGGCAGGACCTCACCGGTGCGCCGGACCGCCGCCCGGATGCGCTCGGGCATGTTGTCGGGAGCGATGAAGTAGGGATCATCGGCGTTCACTTCCGGACCACCGGCAGGAAGGGCCGCGGCCGCCGTGAGCAGGGCGGTCAGTTCCGGCCGGAAGCCCTCCAAGGCCCAGGTCCGCTGGCATTCGCTGAGCAGCCAGA
This sequence comes from Arthrobacter sp. 135MFCol5.1, assembly GCF_000374865.1. Lineage (GTDB taxonomy): Bacteria > Actinomycetota > Actinomycetes > Actinomycetales > Micrococcaceae > Arthrobacter. The sequence goes on from NZ_KB895455.1 coordinate 159,361, forward strand.
GCCCGCCCATGTTGCGCAGGTACCGGATGGTGCCGTCCACCCCGCGTTCATTGGTGAAGTTGGCTTCCCGGCCGGCCTCGGTCAGGACCGGATGCTTCAGTTCCAGTCCCACCAGCGACCACGTGCCGGAGGAAATGTAGGCGAAGGCATCCTTCTCCGCAGGGACCGCGGCGACGGCGGATGCGGTGTCATGCGAGCCGACGGCCACCACCTTCGTGTCCTGGGTAAGCCCCACCGCGGCGGCAATCTCCGGCAGCAGCGTGCCGACAGTTTCACCGGGCTGGATCAGCGGCGGGAACAGGTCCTTCCGTAAGCCCAGTGGAGCGAAGAACTCGGTGGCCCACTCCCCTGCCACGGCGTCGAACAGCCCGGTGGTGGAGGCATTCGTGGCTTCCGTCCGGCGGATGCCCGTGAGCAGGAAGGCGATCAGGTCCGGGATCAGCAGGGCCTGCAGCCCGTCGAGGTCCTGTTCCGCGGCCAACTGGTAGATGGTGTTGAACTGCAGGAACTGCAACCCCGTGGTGGCATAGAGGCGCGCGGGGTCCAGCTTGGCGTGGACCGGCGCCACTGCGGCCCGGCTGCGGTCGTCGCGGTAACTGAATGGCTGCGCCACCAGCCGGCCGGCCTTGGTCACCAGGCCGTAGTCCACGGCCCAGGTGTCAATACCGATGCTGGCAATGGTTTCCCCCTGTGCCGAGGCCACGGTGGCCGCAGCCCTAAGGCCGGCAAGGACTTCGGCGAACAACGCGTCGAAGTCCCAGCGGAGGCCGCCATCGATCTCCACCACTCCGTTGGGGAAGCGGAGGACGGTCTCCAGCGACACCCCGGCGCCGGGAGTCACGCGACCCAGCATGACCCGGCCGGACGAGGCACCGATGTCCACGGCGGCGAAGACGCCGGCGCCGGAACCAGCACCGTCAACGCCTGGAACGTGCGTGCTCATCGCAGGAAGGCTGCGGCCACTCCGGCGTCCACGGGGATGTGCAGGCCGGTGGTGTGGGACAGTTCGTTGCTGGTGAGGACGGCGGCCGCGTTGGCTACGTGCTCGGGCAGGACTTCGCGCTTGAGCAGTGTGCGCTGGGCGTAGTATTCGCCCAGCTTCTCCTCGTCGACGCCGTAGACCGCCGCGCGTTTTGCGCCCCAGCCGCCGGCGAAGATGCCGGAGCCGCGGACCACGCCGTCGGGGTTGATGCCGTTGACGCGGATGCCGTGCTCACCCAGTTCGGCCGCGAGGAGCCGGACCTGGTGGGCCTGGTCTGCCTTGGTGGCGGAGTAGGCGATGTTGTTGGGGCCGGCGAACACGGAGTTCTTGGAGGAGATGTAGATGATGTCCCCGCCCAAGCCCTGCGCGATCATGACCTTCGCGGCGGCCTTGGCCACCAGGAAGGAGCCCTTGGCCATGACGTTGTGCTGCAGGTCCCAGTCCTTTTCGGTGGTTTCCAGCAGCGGCTTGGAGATGGACAGTCCGGCGTTGTTGACCACCAGGTCCACGCCGCCGAAGGCCAGGACGGCGGCGTCGATCGCCGCGGCGACCTGGGCCTCATCCGTGACGTCCGCCTGGACGCCGATGGCAACGTCCGGGCCGCCGAGTTCTTCGGCCACATTCTGCGCATTCTCGAGGTTCAGGTCGGCGATGACCACGCACGCGCCTTCCGCGGCGAGGCGGGTGGCGATGGCCTTGCCGATCCCGGATGCCGCGCCGGTCACCAGCGCAATGCGGGTGGCGTGCGACTTGGGCTTTGGCATCCGGGCCAGCTTGGCTTCCTCCAGCGCCCAGTATTCGATCCGGAATTTCTCGGATTCCTCGATGGGTGCGTAGGTGGAGATGGCCTCGGCGCCGCGCATGACGTTGATGGCATTGATGTAGAACTCGCCGGCAACCCGGGCGGTCTGCTTGTTGGCGCCGAAGGAGAACATCCCCACGCCGGGCACCAGCACGATGGCCGGGTCGGCGCCGCGCAGCGCCGGCGAATCGGCATCGGCGTGGCGGTCGTAGTACGCCTGGTAGTCCTCGCGGTAGTCGGCGTGGAGCTCCTGCAGCCGGGCAATCGAATCCTCGATGGAGGCGTCGGCCGGAAGATCCAGGATCAGCGGCTTGACCTTGGTGCGGAGGAAGTGGTCCGGGCAGGAGGTACCCAGGGCGCCCAGGCGCGGGTGCTCGGCGGCTTCGAGGAAGTCCAGGACGACGGCGTCGTCGCTGAAGTGCCCCAGCTGCGGCTTGTCCGTGGAGGCCAGGCCGCGGATCACCGGTGCCAACGCTGCGGCTTTGGCACGGCGTTCGGTTTCCGGCAGAGCGCCGTAACCCGGGAGCTTGGCGCCGAAGGGCTCGGCCGTGCCGTTCTCTGCGATGTACTTTTCGGCCTGGTCGATGATCCACAGGGAATTGGCTTCCGCTTCTTCGCTGGTGGCGCCCCAGGCGGTGATGCCGTGGCCGCCCAGGATGGTGCCGATGGCCTGCGGGTTGGCGTCCTTGATCGCTGCGATCTCCAGGCCCAGCTGGAAACCGGGGCGGCGCCAGGGAACCCAGACCACTTTGTTGCCGAAGATCTTGGTGGTCAGTGCTTCCCCGTCAACGGCGGTGGCAATGGCGATGCCGGAGTCCGGGTGCAGGTGGTCCACATGGGCGGCGTCCACCAAACCATGCATCGCCGTGTCGATCGACGGTGCGGCCCCGCCCTTGCCGTGCAGGCAATAATCGAAAGCCGCCACCATCTCGTCTTCACGCTCAACGCCCGGGTACACGTTCTTCAGGGCGGTCAACCGGTCCAGCCGGAGCACGGCCAGGTTCTGTGGCTTCAGCGTGCCCAGGTCCCCACCGGACCCCTTCACCCACAACAGCTGGACGTCCTCGCCCGTGACCGGGTCCTTCTCGATGCCTTTGGCGGAGGTGTTCCCGCCGGCAAAGTTGGTGTTCCGCTTGTCCGCGCCGAGGCGGTTGGAACGGGAAATCAGGTCTTCAACAGTCTTGGCTGCGTTCTGCATGTTCATGCCCTTTATGCGCCCCATCCGGCTTGCTGGCCGCCTGCGCGGTCCTCGTTGATCTGTTTCTGGTAGCCGCTGGCCTTGTAGGCAGCGATCGGGTCCGCGGGCAGGCCGCGGGATTCACGCCATTCAGCCAGGATGGGCCGGACGTCGGTGTAGAACGCATCGTTGAAGATGCCGTTCGCGGCCAGCACGTCCCCGGCGCGCTGTGCCTCGCCCAGGGCGGTGGTGTCCACCAGCAGGGCGCGGGCCGTCATCTCCTGGACGTTCAGGACCGAGCGGATCTGTCCCGGGATCTTCTCCTCCAGGTTGTGGCACTGGTCCAGCATGAGGGCGACGCCGGCCTCTTTCCCGAAACCGCCGCCACGGATCACCTCGTGCATGATGCGGAAGAGCTGGAACGGATCGGCGGCGCCCACGATCAGGTCGTCGTCGGCGTAGAAGCGCGAGTTGAAGTCGAAGGACCCCAGCTTGCCCAGGCGAAGCAGCTGCATCACGATGAACTCGATGTTGGTGCCGGGGGCATGGTGGCCGGTGTCCAGGCAGACGAACGCCTTCTCCCCAAGTGCCAGGGTCTGCGCGTAGGACGTGCCCCAGTCCGGGACATCGGTGTGGTAGAAAGCCGGTTCGAAGAACTTGTACTCCAGCACCAGCCGCTGCTCATCCCCCAGGGCCGCGTAGATTTCCTGCAGGGATTCGGCCAGCCGGTCCTGCCGGCCGCGGATATCGTCCTGGCCCGGGTAGTTGGTGCCGTCCGCCAACCAGATCTTCAGGTCGCGTGAGCCCGTAGCGTGCATGATCTGGATGCAGTCCAGGTGATGCTCGATGGCGCGGCGGCGCACCGACTCGTTGGAGGAGGTCAGGGAACCGAACTTGTACTCGTCATCCTGGAAGGTATTGGAGTTGATGGTGCCCAGCCCCACCCCCAGGCCGGCGGCGTAATCCTTCAGGGCTGCGTAATCGTCCACCTTGTCCCACGGGATATGCAGGGCCACGGTGGGGGCCAGCCCGGTCAGTTCGTGGACTTTGGCGGCATCGGCCAGCTTTTCCTGGACCGTGCGCGGCGTGCCGGGCGTACCGAACACCTTGAACCGCGTGCCTGAATTTCCATAGGCCCACGAGGGGACCTCGATGGCAAGCTCCTCGAGCCTGCCCAGCGCCGTTGCTACGTCGTTCATGATGTTCTTTCCGGTGTGTGGTTCGTGTGGTTGTGGTGCCCCGCTGCTGGAGCCCTGTTGCTGTTGGTGCGAAAGTTGTGCGCGCAGGCGGTCAGCCTGCGGATGCGCTGGCCGCCAACTGGCTGTCAAGGTTGAAGACTTCCTCCAGCACGCGGAACCCCTCATCGGGCGCCTGGCCGGAGTCTTCAAAGAGTGTTGCCATTTCCGCCTGCCACCTGGCGTTGACATCCGTCAGGGCCATCCGGGCGCGGACGGCGTCGAAGTCGTCACATTCCACGTACCCCACCAGGAGCCCGTCGTCTCCCAGGAACAGCGAATAGTTGTGCCAGCCGGCTTCTTTGAGGGCGATCAGCATCTCCGGCCATACCGCTGCGTGCCGGCGGCGGTACTCGTCGATGAGCGCCCGCTGGACCGAGGAACGGAAACAGACCCTCATTGGTTCTCCTGTTCAAACTCGCGTTTTTTTGAATCGTTTCATTGTTACGATTCAAAGTACAGTTGAACCTGAGCAGGTGTCAAGCAATGGCAGAGAACTTTTGATCGTCCGCGCGGGACACCCGGCCGCGGACAGACCAGCACGGAGATTCGATGAACCGGACAGCAAGTATCAAGGACGTCGCCACCCACGCAAGCGTGGCCGTGGGAACGGTCTCGAACGTCCTGAACTACCCGGACCGGGTATCGGAGCGGACCAGGGAACGGGTCCTGCGGGCCATCGACGAGCTGGGCTTCGTCCGCAATGATGCCGCCCGCCAGCTCCGGGTTGGCCACAGCCGCACCATCGGCCTCATTGTCCTGGACGTGGGCAACCCCTTCTTCACCTCCGTGGTCCGCTCGGCCGAGGACGCCGCCGCCCTCCAGGGCAGCGCCGTGCTGCTCGGGGACAGCGGACACGACGCCGGCCGCGAAGCGAATTACATCGACCTCTTCCAGGAGCAGCGCGTTCAGGGCCTGCTGATTTCCCCGGTAGGCGATGTCACGGACCGGTTGGACCTCCTCCGCGAGCGCGGCGTCCCCACCGTCCTGGTGGACCGGCTGGCTGACGAATCCAAGTTCAGCTCCGTGGCAGTGGATGACGACGCAGGCGGTTACCTCGCAGCCCGGCACCTGCTGGACACCGGCCGCCGCCGGCTCGCCTTCGTGGGTGGCCCCACCTCCATCCGCCAGGTGGCGGACCGCCTCGAAGGCGCCCGCCGGGCCGTCAAGGAGGAACCGGACGCCACCTTGGAGGTGCTGGACTCGGAGGGCCAGACGGTCCTTGCCGGCCGAAGCGTGGGCGACATGCTGGTGCAGCGGGGCCGCGCGGAGCTGCCGGACGGAATTTTCTGCGCCAACGACCTCCTGGCCCTGGGCGTCATGCAGTCCCTCACCATGACGCACACCTTCCGCATCCCGGAGGATGTGGCATTGATTGGTTATGACGACATCGATTTTGCGGTTTCCGCCGTGGTCCCCCTGTCCTCCATCCGCCAGCCCACCGAGTTGCTGGGGCGGACGGCCATCGAGCTGTTGTCCGAAGAAGTGGAATCCCAAAACCCTGTCCACCGGGCGGTAGTGTTCACGCCCGAGCTGGTGGTACGGCAGAGCACGGCCGCGCCGGCAGCCGGCTGAGCCGCGGGTCCGCTACTTGTCCGGCTGCAGCAGCCATTTCATGGACTCGGACCGGGACGTGAAGAAGCGCGTGGGGCACGGCGGAATGTGGACGCCCAGGAAAAAGTTGGCGATGATCCGGTCCACCGGGCTTGCCCCGAGCAGGGCGATGCGGTTGGCCGCGCACGGGATGGAGAAGACCCCGCGGGCTTCCCTGCTGACAGACTCCGTGGTGGCCATGTCCACCAGCATGGGGTAGCTGCCGTCGCCGGCGATGTCGTTGACCGTGGCCATTGCTGCCTGCGCATCGTGGATTTCGATCCGTACCTTGGGCTCCCAGATGAGATGGAGAATGCCGTCCGGGCCCAGCTCCACCGTCCCCTTGCCGCCGTCGACCAATACGGGTTCCATGTCCCGCCTCCCTCCAGTGGGCAGATGTACGCCTCCTATCTTGCCTCAGTGCGGAAGCGACCTAAACCTTCTCCACCAGCAGGTTGCGGTAGGCGGCGCGCAGCGGTGCCATCTGGCGGAATCCGATCCGGCCGCCGCCCAACACTTTGTCCGACGGATCGTGCCACTGAAAGAGCCTCAACCCGTTGATGGCGAACTCCACCCGTGGCCCTTCTTTCACGACGTTGAGGCGGTAGAAACCGGCGGCGTCTTCCGTGGGCGGCAGCGGATCCGCGCCTTGGGCCACCAGTTCGAAGCCGGCACTCTTGCGGAGATTGCACGTGCGGAAGGCGCGCTCGGACTGGTGTTTGTGCCGGAAGTAGGAAACGTGCAGTACATCGATGTCGCCCGAGTGGTACTGCGGGTAGTACCCGGTCCGGGGCGCGAGCGAAGGGCTGAAAAGGTCCAGCCCGCCCTGTCCGGCGGCCGCGAAGAACAGCATGGCCAGGCCCGGTTCGGCGAGCGGCAGGAAATCCCAGCTGATGCGGATGCCGTCCGGAAACTCCTCGGGGCACCAGAAGGTCCAGTGCGCATGGTCGCCGAACTCGCCGTCATCCAGGGTGCCGGACAGCTCCAGGGCGCCGTTATGTCTGCCGAGGCCCAAGGGCCCTTCCGCCACCCAGCCGGCGACATCGTCCGGGCCTGCCAGCGGGTTGCTGTAGAGGACGCCCGTTGCCAAGCCCGCGGCGTCCACCTAGCCCTGTCCCGACGTCGTACCCAATGCCGGCTCAAGGACTCCGTATCCCAGCCGGCCAAGCTGCCGGGCCACCTCCCCGGCCACCAGCATGGCACCCTGCTGCGAGAAGTGGGTGTTGTCCGCCAGGCCACCGGGCCAGCGGGCGTGCTCACCGGGCGCGAAGTGGCAGAAGAGGTTCCGCGATCTGTCGCGCCCCAGCCGCAGGTACAGGTCCCGGGTCCAGGCGTTCAGGTCCACCACCGGCACGCCCAGTTCCAAGCCGAGTTCGCGGACCACCTCGGGGTAGTCCTCCAGGCTTGCCTCCAGGACAGCGCCCGACGCCGGGCCGTCGCCCTGGTGCCTGGCGTCGAGGAAGTGCCGCCGCTCCACCGAGGTGCACAGGAGCGGCGCGGCGCCGGCCCCGTGCACCTCGTCCACCATGGTGCGCAGGTTGGCCGCGTATCCGGTTCGCGCGGCGAGGTGCTGCTTCTTCTGGTCGTTGTGGCCGAACTGGATGAGCACCGCGTCGCCGGGCCCGGCCTCGGCCAGCAGGTCCGCCCAGAGTCCCTCGTCGCGAAAGGATTCCGTGCTTGCCCCGCCTTTGGCGAAGTTGTGCACCGAGCCCCACCGGTAGGTATGCGGCGGAAGTTGCGCTCCCCAACCGCTCATCGGGAACTCTTGGGTGGGGCAGTCGGCAACCGTGGAGTCGCCGGCCAGCAGGATTTTCATGGTGTGCTTCCTCCAGTACGGGGTCAGCCCTTGACGGAGCCGATGAGCATGCCCTTGGCAAAGTGCTTTTGCAGGAACGGATAGAAGATCAGGATGGGCAGGGTGGCCACCACGATCACCGCAAACTTGATGCCCTGTTCCGGCGGGATGTAGTTGGGGTCCACGTTGCCGGTGCCCAGGAGGTCCGAGGCGGCGGTGACCTGCCGCAGGTACATCTGCAGCGTCCACTTGGAGTTGTCGCTCAGGTACAGCAACGGGGACATGAAGTCGTTCCAGATCCCCACGGCGTAAAAGAGCGCGAACGTTGCGAGCACCGGCTTGGACAGCGGCAGCAGGATCCGCCAGAGGATGCCGATCTCGGTGGCGCCGTCCATCTTGGCCGATTCCTCAAGCTCGGCAGGGAGTTCCTGGAAGAAGTTCTTGATGATGATCAGGCTGAAGGGGTTGATGGCCGCCGGCAGGATCAGGGCCCAGTAAGAGTTGAGCAGGCCCAGGTCCTTGACCAGCAGGAAGGTGGGGATCATGCCGCCGGAGAAGACCATGGCGAAGACCACCAGCGACAGGATGACGTTCCTGCCACGCAGGCTTTTCTTGGCCAGCGGGTAGGCCATGGTCACGGTGAAGGCCAGCTGGACCAAGGTGCCCACGGCGGTGACCAGGATGGTGGTGACCAGGGCGCGGGTGAACGCCGGGGTGGCGAAGATGTACTCGTAGGAGCCCAGGGTGAATTTCTCGGGCCAGACGAAGAATGCCCGGCGGGTGATCTCCGCTTCGGTGGCGAAGGACCCGGCGAAGACGTAGACGAACGGCAGCAGGGTGATGATGCCGATCAGGGCAAGGAACACATAGTTGACGGCGTCGAAAACCCGGCCGCCGCGGGTGTTGTGGATTTTCATGGCTAGAACAGTCCGCTCTGGTTGAATCGTTTGGCCAGCCAGTTGGTGCCGAAGATCAGCACGATGCCCACCAGGGATTTGAACAGGCCCACTGCCGTGGAGTAGCTGTAGGCGCCCTGGGTGATGCCCACGAAATAGACGTAGGTGTCAAAGACGTCCGCCACCTCGCGGTTGAGGGCGTTGGTCATCAGGTAGATCTGTTCGAAGCCGGTGTTGAGCATCTGCCCGATGGCCAGGATCAGCATCACGATGATGGTGGACCGGATCGCGGGAAGTGTGATGTGCCAGACCCGGCGGAACCGGCCGGCGCCGTCGATGATGGCGGCCTCGTACTGGTCCTGGTCCACCGTGGCCAGGGCGGCCAGGAAGATGATGGTGCCCCAGCCGGTGTTCTTCCAGATGTCCTGCAGCACGATCAGGGGCCGGAACCACGCGGGATCGGACAGGAAATCGATGTTCGTGCCCATGACGTTATTCAGGAACTGGAACAGCGGGCCGATGTCCAGGGCGAACAGCAGGAAGCTCAGGGACGCCACGATGGTCCAGGACAGGAAGTGCGGGATGTACACCAGGGTCTGGACCGTGCGCTTGAGGACGGACAGGCGTACCTCATTGAGCAGCAGGGCCAGGACGATGGTCAGCGGGAAGGCGATGCCCAGGTTCAGGAATGCCAGGATCAGGGTGTTGCCCAACAGCCGGGGAAAATCCGGGTTGGCAAAGAAATCCGTGAAGTTCTGCACTCCCACCCAGGGGCTGCCGTTTACCCCCAGGAACGGGACGTAATCCTTGAACGCGATGGATACGCCATACATGGGGGCGTACCGGAACACCGCGAAGTACACCACGCCTGGCAGCAGCAGCAGGTACAACCACTTGTAGTGCGCGAAATGGACGGAAAACCTGCCGTTCTTCCGTTCCCGCACGGGCGGCCGGTTGGCCGCCCGTGCCTCAGCCTCGACAACGGGGGCTGCCATTTACTTGTTGTCCTGCCAGAGCTTGTTGATCTCTTCCTTGACCTTGTCGCCGCCGCTGGTGTTCCACAGCTTGATGGCGTCCTTGAGCCCCTGCTCATCGATCTGGCCCGCCAGGTACTTGATCCGGGCATCGGCCACGATGTTGTCCAGCTGGGCCCCCTTGGCCACATAGGTGGCGGAAACGTAAGGCGCTGCCGGGTTGTAGACGGCGCTCTTGAGGTCCTCCGCCATGACGTCGGTGCGCTTGTCGAAGACCTGCTGCTCGTAGTCGCTGGCCTGCTTGACCGGGTAGAACTGGTTGCCGGCAACGTTCATGCCCAGCTGGGCGTAGCTCTTGATGTCCGTGGTGACGGCCTTGCTGGCGTCCGTTTCCGGCTTGACCGGAGCGGCCTTGCCGTCCACCACCGTGAAGTTGACGCCCTCAATGCCGTTGTTCAGCAGGATGCCGGCATCTTTGCCGTTCAGGGTGTTCAGGAATTCCAGGACCTTGTCCAGTTCGGCTTCCGTCCGGACACTGGCTTTCGGGACGGCCAGGAAGCCGGAGTAGCCGTCGGTGGGGTGGGCGTGCAGCTTGCCGTCGGGGCCTTCGAGGTTGCCCACGAAGCCCACCTTGTTCTGGAAGTTGTTGGGATCTGCCTGCTTGAACAGGTTGATGAGGACGCTGACCCGGGAATCGACGTCCACGATGATGCCGCCCTTGCCGTTGAAGAACGGCTCATTCCATTTGGTGCTGTCGAACGTGGCGAAGTCGGGGTTGATGAGCTTCTCATCCACCATCTTCTTGATGAAGCGGTCCGCTTGGAGGAACTCGTCGGTCTCGAAGCTGGGTACCAGCTTTCCGTCCCGCTCGGTCCAGCGGTTGCCGGCCCCGAACCATTCCTCGATGACGTCGTAGGGGCTGTTGCTTCCCAGCGCGCCCCATTTGGGAATCGTGATGCCGTAGGTGTCATTCTTGCCGTTGCCGTCCGGGTCCTGCTCGGTGAACGCCTTGGCCACCTTGTAGAGGTCCTCCACGGTCTTGGGCGGCTGCAGGCCCAGCTTGTCCAGCCAGTCCTGCCGGAACATGACCGCGGTCCGCATCGGGGCGCGGCCGCGGAAGATGCCGTAGACCTTGCCGTTGACGCTGGCGTTCTGCTGGATGTCCGGGTAGGTGGTCTTGAGGTTGGGGTACTTGTCCAGCTTGCCGGTGAGGTCCCAGAAGGCACCGGCCTGGGCGTTCTTGACGAACCCGGGGCTCTTGCCCTGGATCACCATGACCTGCGGGATGTCCGATCCTGCCAGGGTGATGTTGGTCTTGTCCTCGTAGGAGGCGTTGGGAGCCCAGTTGATCTTTACCTGCTTGCCGGTGATCTCCTCCAGCTTCTTTTGCACTGCGCCGTCCGCGCCGGGCGGCTGCGCCTCGAGGAAGGGCGCCATGATGGACACCGAAGTGAGGTCGGCGGCCGGGGCGTCACCTCCGCTGCAGGCCGTGAGGGACAGGGCCGCGGCGGTGACGACGGCGGCGGCCAGGGAAAGTTTCCTGCGGATCATATTCTTCCTTTTCCACTTCATTGGGGTTCATTGGGCCTTAGGGCCAGTATTGATACGTTTCATTTAGAAGCCGGGCATGGCCTGGCCGCACCCGGAAGGAGGGCGGTCAGGCGGTGGAGGCTCCCTGCAGGGCGGCCCGGCCATCCGGTTCCACTGCCAGCGCTTCGGCTACCGATTGGTCATTCGCGGTGAAGAAGCGGTCGCAGAGCCAGCCGGTCAGGAAGAGCCAGGCTCCGATGCTGAAGAACGGAATCAGGCCCGGGAGCGCCGCGCTGGCGTACGCCGCGGCGGCGGTGACGAACAGCAGGATGACGGTTCCCGCAAGATGCCGCACGGCAAAGCGCGACGACGTCAGCAAGTACTGCCGCAGCGGCAGTTCGTAGCGGGCGTACATGGGAAACACGTAGCACGCTGCGCCGGCCAGGAAGATTGCGGCAACAAAGATGCCTGCCGCCATGAGCTGCGCGAAGAGCCCGCGCCCCGCCGAAAAGTAGTTCCAGTTCAGGGCAAGAGCAACGGAGACGGCCATGACCGGCAGTGCAAGGATGTTCGCGCGGCCAAAATTCCTGGTGTATGCGGCGGCAAATCCGCGCACCAGCGGAGCCGCCTCCCCCCGGGCCCGCTTGCGCACCAGGATCTGCGCCGCGGCCGTGGCCGGCCCGGCACCAAGGATGCCGCCACCCATCAGGGTGAACACGATCCACAGCAGGTTCAGGCCCGCAATCCATGCGAGCGTGTCAAAGAATGAATAGGCACGCGCACTGAAGGTCCCTGACAGCATGGCTGGGCTCCCTTCTGTTCTCCATCGTTGCAGAGGCGAAGCGGAAAGTGTCCCGCATCACGCTGGTAATCGGTTTCTCGAAAATCTAGACCTGCACCGGCATCTCGGTCAAGTGAATTTTTGAATCGTTACATAGCTGGACTGGCAATGCCTCCATGCCGCACACTGAACGGTGGAAAGCGCTTGCTGACAGATGACGGGCGCTACAGGCTGGTGCCCGGACGGGCAGGACGGAGAACCATGGGAACGGCAACGGAAGCGGCCGGCAAGGGCGCCGGAACCGCCCCGGGGACTGCGGCGCGGGTGGCACTGGTGGGCGTGCACGGCTTTGGCACCCATCACCTCCGGAACCTTGAACGCCTGCAGGCGGCAGGCGCCGTCGAGCTGGTGGCGGTTGCCGATCCGCAGCCGCCCGCGCCAGGTGCCGTGCCGCCGTCGGCCGCCATCCACCCCGGGCTCGACGAGCTCCTCCAGGCCGCCGGGGACCTCGACTTGGTCATCGTGGCCACCCCCATCCAGACGCACGCCCCGCTGGCCCTGGCTGCCCTTGCCACGGACGCGGAGCTGTACTTGGAAAAACCCCCCGTCGCGTCCCTTGCCGATTTCAACCGGCTGTGTGCCGCGGCGGAGGATTCCGGGCGCGGTGTCCAGATCGGGTTCCAAAGCCTCGGTTCGCACGCCCTGCGGGCCATCGAGGAACTGCTCGCGGCCGGCACCATCGGCACCTTGGAGGGCATCTCGGCCACCGGCCGCTGGGTCCGGGACCGGGCCTACTACAAACGCTCGCGCTGGGCCGGGAAACGCAGCATCAACGGCGTGGACGTGGTGGACGGCGTCGCCACCAATCCGTTGGCGCATGCCGTGGCAACCGCCCTCCGGATTGCTGGGGCGCGCACCACCGCTGACATCGCATCCGTGGAGACCGAGCTGTACCGGGCCAACGACATCGAATCGGATGACACCTCCGTGATCCGGATCCGCACCACTCCAGGCCTGCCCATCACCTGCGCGCTGACCATCTGCGCGTCCGAATCCGTTGAGCCCTGCGTGACCCTGCAGGGCTCGGCCGGCACCGCCGTGTTCCACTACACCGAGGACCGGCTCAGCATTGAAACCGCAGCCGGGCGCAGCGAAAAGACGTATGGCCGCGATGACCTCACCGAGAACCTGCTGGCCCACCGCGCCACCGGCGTTCCGCTCACCAGCAGCCTGCTGGACAGCGGAGCCTTCATGCTGGTGCTGGAAGCGGTCCGGACGGCGCCGCTGCCCTCCCCCATCGATCCCGCCCACGTCCGGTGGGAGGGCGACGGCGACTCAGCCCACGCCGTCGTAACAGGTATTGAGGCCGCGCTGGAACGTGCGGGCCGGGAGCACGCCACCTTCAGCGAGCTGGGACTCCCCTGGGCCGTGTCCGCCCCGGCCACCTTTGATATTCCGGCTTCCTGATGGGCGGCCAGTTCCGCGACGCCGGTCACCTGCACGCAGCCAACCTGCTGACGGACGGGCTTTCCGCCTGCCTGGCTGCTTCGCCGGCCCCCGCGTTCAGCTGGCGGCTGGCCCAGGGCGACGGCGACGATCCCGCCCTGGCACAGCAGACCGGCTACGAGGTTGAGGTCCGGGACACCCGGGGCGCGCTGGTGTGGGGCTCGGGTCCGGTAGCTTCCGCATCCCAGCGCGGCGTGCCCTATGGCGGCCCCGCCCTGGCGGACGACTCGGACTTCGCCTGGCGCGTGCGCATCCATGATGCTGCCGGCAGGGCGGGCTCCTGGTCTTCCCCGCACCCCTTCAGCACCGGCCTGACGGATGCGTCCTGGCAGGCCGGCTGGATCAGCCGGGCCCCGGGCGGGCGCGCCCCGCTGGAAATCCACAACCGCGCCCTGCGGGTGGCAGGCTCGCCGTTCCTGCCTCTGCCGTGCCCCGCCGTCCGCAGCGTCCGGATCCAGGCCCGGCTCCGGCCCGTCATGGGCAAAGCCGGCATGATCCTGCGGAGCAGCGGACCCGGGACGGGCGTGCTGCTCGAACTGGGCCCGGCCGGAGAACTGGTACTCCGCCGCACTCCGGACTGGGAAATCCCCTCCCCCGCCGCCCCGGATTCCGAGGTCCTGGGAACCGCCGCACCGGCAGGAGACCGGCAACCTGGTCCCGGATCGTGGCAGGACCTGGATATTAGCGACGACGGGCTGACCATCCGGGTGTCGCTGGGCGGAACGGAACTGCTGGTGGTTGACGTACCGGCATCCGCGGACAGCGGCGAAAGGGCCGCCCTGCACCAAGGACCCCGGAGCCAGGCGGAGTATGCGCGGCTCAAAATCACCGGGGAGGTTCCCGGCCGTTCCGGAACCATCCTGCTGGACCACCGTTTTGACGCCGCCGAGGACGACGCGCTTGCGTCCTTGGCACAATGGGACCGCACCACCGGACACCGGCAGCCCGACGAGTGGACCCTGTTCCGGGGCACCTTGGAGCTGGACGGGACGGTCCGGCGTGCCAGGCTCTTCGTGGCGGCACACCACCACGCGCAGGTTTCGGTGGCCGGAACGCCCTGCCTCGGCACCACCTCGTTCGGCTACCCCGGCGAGGGGTATTTCGATGCCGCCGACGTCACCGGGGTCCTGGCGGCACATCCGGCCGGTACGCCCGTGCCGGTGACGGCCCTCCTCCACTGGTACGGTCCGGGCCAGGGCCGCGCCGCAGGTGTTCCCGGCCTGTTGGTCAGGCTGAGTGTTGATTACGACGACGGACGGCGCGGCGTCCTTGTCTCGGGCCCTGGCTGGCGTGCCGGCGAGGCCCCGTACCGCCAGTCGGGCTACCGCAATGACGAGGGCGACCCCGTGGAGCACCTGGATGGCGAGGCCGCAGCGTCCCTGGACATCACCGAAGACCTTCCTGCCGCCATCAGCGCCGGCCGGCACCCGACGTCGGACTTTCCCCGGCTGCACGCCCGCCGGACGTTCCTGGGCGGGGAGTTCGTGGCACCGCGGCGGTTCCTTGCCGCGGAGGACGGCACCCTGGTGGCGGACTTCGGGCGCGTCATCCCGGCCCGGCCCGAGGTGGACTTCCTGGCCGGCGTCCCGGGGCGCACGGTCATGCTCCGGGCCGGCTACGTCCTGCGCCCGGACGGCAGGGTGGATGCCGGAAAGACCCCCAGCCAGAACACGGATATGTCCTTCCCCTACACCCAAACCGCCGGGCCACAGCAGTTCCGGGCCTCCGTCCACCTCGGCTTCCGCTACTTGGAACTGCCGGGCGTGGAGGCGGCGGACGTGTCACGCGTCGGCGCCGCCACGGTCTACGGCAGCCACCCCGGCGAGGGCAGCTTCACCAGTTCCGACCCCGTCCTGGACGAGGTCGTCGGGCTGCTGCGCGATTCTGCGCTCTACGGTGTCCAGGAGCAGTTCGTGGACACTCCCACCCGGGAAAAAGGCCAGTTCCTGGCCGACGCCGCCAACATTTCCTACGCCACCATGGCGTTCTTCGGCGAACACGCCTACACGGCGCAGGCACTGCGGGAATTCGCCTGGTCAGCCGGCCGCTACTGGAACACCGGGGCGGACAAGGGCCGGTACAACGCCGTCTATCCCAACGGCGACGGCAAGCGCGACATCCCCGATTTCTCCCTGATGCTGCCGGAGTGGGCGGAGGAGTACCACCTGCGCTCCGGAGACCTGGGCCTGGTCCGCGAACTGCTTCCCCACCTGTGCGACACGGCCGACTACGCCATGCGCTGCATTCCGGCGGAGGGCCCGACGGCGGGACTGGTCACCAGGCTGGGCGGCGGCTCGGGCCCCTACCTGCACGGCATCGTGGACTGGCCCGCACCCGGCCGGTTCGGCTACGACATGGAGTGCGCGGCCAAGACCACCGTCAACGCCCAGGCCTACTCGGCTCTGGTGTCAACGGCACGGCTCTGCAACCTGGCCGGCCAGGAAGACGCCGCCGTCCGCTACGCCACGGCAGCCCGTGCGCTGGCCGCCGCCATCCGCGGCCGGCTGCGCGTTGGCGGGGTCATGGTGGACGGACTCCACGGGGACGGGACACCCAGTGCCCACGCCTCCCAGCACGCCACGTCCTTCCCGCTCTCACTGGGCATCACGGACCCCGGCCACGCGGACGCTGACGCCGACCGGATCGCCGGAATGGGCATGCGGCAAGGCCCCATGACGGTGCACCGGCTGGTCCGTGCCCTGCTGCGCCAGGGCCGCGTGGACGCCGTCCTGGACCTCCTCACCGCCAAAGACCAGCCCGGCTGGGCACGGCTCCTGGACCGCGGAGCCACCTTCACCTGGGAAGCCTGGGACCTGGCCGAGGGGACCGACTACAGCCAGTCGCACGCCTGGTCCGCGTCCGTGCTCAAGGAGATCCTCGAGCACCTGCTCGGCATCCGGTACGCCGTGCCCGGCGGCACCGCGGTGGTGATCGAACCGCCGCTGTGCCAGTTGGAGCACGCCCGCGGCAGTATCCCGGTGGACAACGGATACGTACAGGCGAGTTGGCGCAGGCGCGGAGGTTCGGTGGAACTGGAGTGCACGGTTCCACCGGGCACCACTGCCACCGTGAGGCTGCCCGCCGGCACCTACGGGGTCAAAGGGCCCTCCGCGGATGCCGTCGTCGTACCTTCCGCCCCCTTGGGCACCGCGGACGGCGCCGCCAGGGAATTCCGCGTGCACACCGGCACCTGGACGTTTACGCCCCGGTAGTTTGCACTGGAGGCCGGGCGCGCCGCCCGTGCCGCCAGAGCAGGAGGCCGATGACCATGGCGGACAGCATGCCCAGGCAGCCGGTGGCCACCAGGCCCGCCCGGACTCCGAACTGCTCGGTCAGCCAACCGGCCAGGAGGCCACCGAGCGCATGTCCGCCGAGCAGGAGGGGCAGGTACAGGGCCATGACCCGGCCGCGGATGGCGGGCCCGGCCTCGAGCTGGACGGCGGTGGCGGCGCTAGTGAGGAACAGCAGCGTCATCATGCCCACCACCACCAGCATGGCGATGAAAAGGCCCACGGTGGGCATGAGCGCCGCCAGCAGCTGGGACAGGCCGAAAAGGCCGGCCGAAGCCACAATGCCTTTCCGGCCCATGGTGCCAAGCCGGGCGGCCAGGAGCGCCCCGGCCAGGGCGCCGACGGCGCTGACGGTGTTGAACAGGCCGAAGCCTTCCACGCCGTTGTGCCACACCCGTTCGGCGAACGCCGCCAGGACCACCGGCCCGTTCATCCCGAAGGCGCCCAGCAGGCCGGCGAGGAGGATGAGGAGCAGGAGCCGCGGCCGCTCCCGTACATAGTGGAGGCCGGCAAGCACCTGGCCCCGGCCGCGTCCGGCGCGCGGGCCGGGATACAGCTCGCTGGTCCGGATGGCCATGATCAGGCCCAGGACACCCACGCCGATCAGCGCGTTGGCGGCAAAGGCCGCCGCCGGTCCGGCCTGGGCGATGAGCAGCCCGCCCAACGCCGGGCCGGCCATGCCGCCCAGTTGGGACAGCGCATTGTTCAGTCCGATGGCCGGCCGCAGCGCGGCGTCTCCCACCACTTCATTGACGAACACCTGCCTGGTGGGCTGGTCCACCGCCGCAATGATGCCCAAGGCGACGCAGCTGGCGTACACCACCCATACCGTCAGGGTGCCGCTCGCGGCCCACGCCGCGAGGCCAATGCCCAGCAGCACGATGACGGACTGGCATACCATCATGATCCGGCGCTTGGGAAAGAGGTCCACTACCAGCCCGGCCAGCGGGCCCACCACCAGCATGGGCAGGAACTGCAGGGCGACGGCGGCGCCCACCGCTGCGGGGCTTCCGGTCAGCTGCAGCACCAGCCAGTCCTGGGCCAGGCGCTGCATCCACACCCCCAGGCTGCCGGCCAGCTGCATGCCCAGGAACAGCCGGTAGTTGTGCTGCCTCAGCGGGTGGTACCACCGGGGTTGGCCGGGCCCGGGGCGGCCGCGTTGACCGGTACGGGCGCGTTGATCGGTTCGGGCGCGGCGCAACGGCACAGCTAGCGTCGGGGCCGGCCGGACCGCAGTTTTACTGCCGCCGCGGCGAGGATGAGGGTGCCGGGGACCACCACGAAGAGCGCCGCGAGCATCCAGACGAACACCACGGCGCAGAACAGCGCGGCCGCGAGCAGCAGCGAACCGGTCCAGTCGCGCAGGGTCATTGCCTGCCCGGCATGGAGGGCCGTGCGCCAGGAGTCCCCTGCGGTGGCGCCTTGGCCGGTTGCGTCGGTCCAGGCCGAGGCGGTGCGGAGCAGCACGATCGCCGCTCCGGCCGCCAGGAGCAGGGTGGCTGGCAGCACCACTCCACGGCCCGGCAGTTGCCCCACCCAGGCGAGCAGGAGGTTGAGGACAATGACGACGGCGGCTGCCGCCGTCGTCAGGCCCAGCTTCCAGCTGCCGGGCAGGGCCGCCCTGAAGAGGCGCCAGAGTCCGCGGACCGAATCATCCCGGCCGGCCAGGTGCCGTTCCAGGTGGGCGATGCCGGCCGCGTAGGCGGCCGGAAGGGTTACCAGCGGGACGGACAGCACCAGCACCAGCAGGCCTGCCAGGAGGGTTTCGGAGAACAGGGCAAACCGGTTCACCGGGATGGGCTCGTGGCCGGAAACTGGGGTGGTGCTGTCCATGGCGCTCATTTTTCTCTCCGTTGTCCGTTAGCCCTTGAGGCCCTGAGTGGAAACGCCCTCGACGATGTACCGCTGGAAGATCAGGAAGAAGATCAGCACGGGGAGCAGGGCCAGGACGGACATGGCGATCATGGCGCCGTAGTCCGAGGACTGGGTTTGGTCCACAAAGAGGCGCAGGGCCAGGGGCAACGGGTACTTGTCGGGGGTGTTCAGGTAGAGCAGCGGGCCCAGGAAGTCGTTCCAGCTCCAGATGAAGGAGAAGATCGAGGTGGAGATCAGGGCCGGTTTCATCAGGGGCAGCATGATGGAGGTGAAGATCCGGACGTGCCCTGCGCCGTCGATGCGGGCTGCTTCGTCGAGTTCGGCGGGCAGGTTGCGCATGAACTGCACCATGAGGAACACGAAGAACGCGTCTCCTGCGAGGAACTTGCCGATGAGCAGGGGGACGTAGGTGTCCACCAGTCCGAGCTGCTGGAAGATGATGTACTGCGGGATGATCACCACGTGGAACGGCAGCAGCAAGGTGGCGATCATCATGCCGAAGAACACGCTGCGGCCGGGGAATTTGATCCGGGCGAAGGCGTAGGCGGACACGCTCGCGGAGAGGATGGTGCCGACGACGGCGCCGATGGCCAGGATCAGCGAGTTGGTGAAGAACTGCAGGGTGGAGACCCCGCCGATACCGTCCATCGCGGTGGCGAAGTTGTCAAAGCTGAAGTTGCTGGACCACAGCGAGGTGTTCTGGCCGCCGATTTCCGAGTTGGGTTTGAACGCGGAGGCGATCATCCACAGGGCGGGGTAGAGCACCACGCAGGTCAGCAGGAGCGCTGCGGCGTGGAAGATGGTGCTCTTGGCGCGTTTGGCGGTGGTGGATTCGGACTTCGGGTTGTGGGCCGGGGCTGTGGCGCCCGGGGCCGGCTGGACGGGGGTTGCCGTGGTTGTCATTTTGCATCACCGCTGTAGTGGACCCAGGACTTGGAGGTGCGGAAGAAGATCAGCGTGATGATGCCGACCACGATCACCAGCAGCCAGGCCATGGCCGAGGCGTAGCCCATCCGGAAGTCGCTGAAGCCGCGCAGGTAAAGGTAGAGGGTGTAGAAGAGGGTGGAGCCGGCGGGGCCGCCGTCACCGTTGGAGATGATGTAGGCCGACGCGAAGATCTGGAACGCGTGGATGGTTTCCATCAGGAGGTTGAAGAAGATCACCGGAGAGAGCATGGGCCAGGTGATGTTGAAGAACTTCCGCACCGGACCGGCACCGTCCATCGATGCCGCCTCGTAGAGTTCGCCCGGGATCTGTTTCAGGCCGGCCAGGAAGATCACCATCGGGGCGCCGAACTGCCACACGGTCAGCAGGATCATCATGGGCATGGTCATGGACGGATTTCCCACCCAGCCGCCGATGTTGATCCCGAAGAAGGACAGGCCCTGGTCCACCGGCCCGGAATCGCCGAACATGGCCTTCCAGACGATCGCGATGGACACCGAGGCCCCGATCAGGGACGGGGCGTAGAACGCCGACCGGTAGAAGCCCTGGCCGCGGCGCTTGCTGTTCAGCAGCATCGCCACCGCCAGGGCCGCGGCGAGCTTGAGCGGGGTGCCGAAGACCACGTAGGACAGGGTCACGCCCACGGACTGCAGGAAGCGCTCGTCCTGGAAGAGGGTGGCGTAGTTGTCGAAGCCGATCCACTTGGGCGGCTCGAACAGGTTGTAGTTGGTGAACGAGAGGTACAGGGAGGAGATCATCGGCCCGACCGTCAGGGCGATGAAACCCAGCAGCCAGGGCAGCAGGAAGGTGTAACCGGCGCGGGCATCCGCCCCGCGCTGCCGCGACTTGCGCGGCAACGCGGTACCGGAGTGCCCCTGGCGCCTGCTCAGGGTTGGGCTTTGAGTCACGAGTTCAATCCGTCAGTCGTGAACACTCGATCAGGCACTGGCCGGATCAGGCGTTCTGCTTGATGAGGTCTTCGGCTTCCTTGAACCACGCGTCGACGGCACCGTCAACGGTGAGCTTGCCGTAGTTGAGGTCGGAGGCAATCCGGCCGAACGATGCTTCCAGCGTGCCGAACCCGACGATCGGCGGCTCGGGTGCGTCCTTGAGGTACTGCTCGATGGACTTCTCGTAATCCACCACCAGCTTGTCGGCGCCATCGAACGTGGTGCCGTCGCGCTGGGTCTTGGAGGCCGGAACGCCGCGGGAGGTCTTGAAGATCTGGCCCACCTCGGGATCGTTGACCATGAAATCGATGAAGCGTGCCGCCGCGTCCTTGAACTTGGTCTTGGCGCTGGCCACCATCAGCATGGACGGCTTCAGGAACAGGCCCAGGTTGTTCGGGTCATCCGAGGGCACCGGTACCAGCTTGAGTTGCTTGGCGCCGCTGTCAGCCAGGTATCCGGCCATGAAGTTGTCCCAGGTGACCTCGGCGGCACTGACGTTGGAGCCAAACGGGGACTTGGGCTTGAGCTGGGTTACCCTGTCTTCCGGCACGAGGGCCTGGGTTCCGCGCAGCTTCGAGTTGAGGTTCCACCAGGTCTTCAGGTCGTCCTTGCTGAATCCCAGCTTCCCGGCGCTGGTGAAGGCCTGGATGTTCTTCTGGCGGAGCCAGATGTTGAACTGCCACCAGACACCGGTGAAGTCCGTGGAGCCGAAGAGGGTGCCGTTGCCCTTGTCCCCAACTTCCTTCAGGAACGACTGGAATTCGGACCAGGTCCATTTGCCGGTGGGTTCGGCGATGCCCAGGGAGGCCAGCTTGGCAGGATCGTAGTAGACCGCGAAGGCGTTGGTGCTGGTGGGGATGCCGTAGGTCTTGCCCTTGATCTGGCCGGACGGCAGGAGTGATTTCTCGAACGCGGAGGTATCGATCTTCACCGTGCCCAGGTCCAGGAGCTGGTTGCGCTGGCCGTAATCGCGCAGGTAGGACAGGTCCCACTGCATCACGTCGGGCAGGCCGCCGCCGGCCGCTTCGGTGGCACGCTTCTGCCAGTAGCCCGCGAAATCCGTGAAGTTGCCGTTGACCTTGATGTCCGGGTTCTTTGACTCGAACAGGGCGATGGCTTTGCGGGTCCGCTCGGCGCGGTCGTCGTTGCCCCACCAGGTGTAGTTGATGGTCACGGGTTTTTCAGCGGATCCGGTCTGGCCGGATGAGCTGCCTCCGTTCCCGCAGGCTGCCAGGGCTGCGGCAGATGCGGTGCCGATGGCCACGGTTGTGAGGAAATGCCTTCTGTTGATCACGGGAGCCTCCTTGCTCTTTGGGTGCCTGCCTTGGCTCGGTCTACAACGTAAGTAGTGAGCTGGCTAACATGGCGTCTGAAACGATACAATAGCTGCATTCGGATTAATGGGCAAGCGTTTTCCAAGCCGCCAGGCAAGCGTTTTCCAAGAAAGCGTTTCCTCATTGCGAACCCCGCCTCACAGTTGACAAAGGAGTCCCATGACACAGCAGGAAAGCCCCGGCCCGTCCAAAGTGTGGAGCAACATTGGGGGCATCGCTTTCGGAGGCGACTACAACCCCGAGCAATGGCCCGCCAGTGTCCGCCTGGAGGATCTGGACCTCATGCAGGAAGCGGGCGTGAATTTCCTCAGCGTCGGCATTTTCTCCTGGGCCCTGCTGGAACCCGCCGAAGGGCACTACGAGTTCGGCTGGCTGGACAAAGTACTGGACAACCTCGCCGGGATCGGCGTGAAAGTGGCCCTGGCCACCGCCACCGCCGCACCTCCGGCCTGGCTGGTGCGCAAACACCCGGAAATCCTGCCGGTCAGGGCTGACGGGACCGTGCTGGGACCGGGCTCACGGCGGCACTACACGCCGTCGTCGGCCGTGTACCGCCGCTACGCCGCCGGGATCACCCGCGCACTCGCCGAACGCTACAAGGACCACCCCGCGCTGGCACTGTGGCATGTGGACAACGAAATGGGCTGCCACGTCTCGGAGTTCTACGGCGAAGAGGACGCAGCCGCCTTCCGCACCTGGCTTGAACGCCGGTACGGGAGCATCGCTGCCTTGAACGCTTCCTGGGGCACGGCATTCTGGTCCCAGAACTACGGCTCCTTCGAGGAAATCCTGCCGCCCGCCGTCGCACCGTCCACCCTGAACCCGGGCCAGCAACTGGACTTCCAGCGGTTCAGCTCGTGGGCGCTGATGGACTACTACCGGGAGCTGGTGGCCGTCCTTCGCGAGGTGACCCCGGACATCCCCTGCACCACCAACCTGATGGCCTCAAGTGCCACCAAATCCATGGACTACTTCAGCTGGGCCAAAGACCTGGACGTCATCGCCAACGACCACTACCTCGTGGCCGCGGACCCGGAACGCCACCTGGAACTCGCGTTCAGCGCGGACCTCACGCGCGGCATTGCGGGCGGTGACCCGTGGATCCTGATGGAACATTCGACGTCGGCGGTCAACTGGCAGCCGCGCAACCAACCCAAGATGCCCGGCGAGATGCTGCGCAATTCGCTGGCCCACGTGGCCCGCGGGGCGGACGCCGTGATGTTCTTCCAGTGGCGGCAAAGCTTCGCGGGGTCGGAGAAGTTCCACTCCGCCATGGTGCCGCACGGGGGACGGGACACGCGGGTGTGGCGTGAGGTGGTGGAGCTTGGCGCGGCCCTGCAGCGCCTCGAACCCGTGCGCGGTTCGCGGGTCCAGTCGCGTGCCGCCATTGTCTTCGACTACGAGGCCTGGTGGGCCAGCGAGATCGACTCCAAACCGAGCATCGACGTGAAGTACCTGGACCTGCTGAGGGCGTTTCACCGGTCACTGGTCCTGCGCGGAGTCTCCGTGGACCTGGTGCATCCGTCGGCGTCACTTGACGGCTACGACCTGGTGCTGGCGTGCACCCTGTACGCCGTGTCCGATGAGGACGCCGCCACCATCGCCGCCGCGGCTTCGCGCGGGGCCACGGTCCTGGTCAGCTATTTCAGCGGCATCGTGGACGCTCAGGACCATGTGCTGCTCGGCGGCTACCCGGGCGCGTTCCGCGATCTCGTGGGCGTCCGGGTGGAGGAGTTTTATCCGCTGCTGGCCGGAGCCCAGCTCAAGTTGAGCGACGGGACCACCTCTTCCATCTGGAGCGAGCATGTCCACCCTGCCGGCGCCGAGGTGGTGCAAACCTTTACCGAATACCCGCTGGAGGGGGTTCCCTCCCTGACCCGGCGGCCTGTTGGGCCAGGGGCGGCCTGGTACCTGGCCACCCTCCCGGACGCCAACGGCATCGAAGCCCTGGTTGACAAGCTGCTGGCCGAATCGGGCGTTTCGCCCGTCGCCGCTGCCGATCCCGGGGTGGAACTGGTGCGGCGCCTGTCCGCCGACGGGCGCAGCTTCCTGTTCGCCATCAACCACACGAGGGCGGATGCCGCCGTCTCAGCCACTGGCCAGGACCTGCTGACCGGTGGCCCCTTCCCGGGCACCGTTCCTGCCGGCGGCGTCGCGGTGGTGGCGGAGGGCCAGGCACAGTCCTAAGGACGGCCGACGGCGGCACCGGCTTGGGTGCCGCCGTCCACGGAACGCTCGGTCCCGTTAAAAGTGGACTGCGCCTTAAACACCTCCGCCCCGGAAAGGAACCATCGGTTCCCGCCGGGGCGGAGCTGCCACCCGCCGTCGGACGCCTCGGGCGGGGAGGCGTCCACCCGTGTTGTCCGGAGCCGTGTTGGCGGTGTGAAGATCAGCTGCTGATGGCGGACTTCATCTCGTCCGTGGCCTTCTTTCCCGCGTCGGCCGGGGACAAGCGGTCAAACAGGACTTCCGAGGTGTAGCGCTTGATGATTTCCTGGATCGCTCCCGCACCCTTTGGCGGCGGCGCCGGGGCTTCGCCGAGTTCGCCTTTGATCTGATCGATGAAGGTGACCACCTTGACGTCTGCCGGGGTCAGTTTGGGCTGGATGGCTGCCCGGACATCAGCGTTGGGATACACACCACGGTCCGCCAGGAGCGCTTCACCGGCTTTGACGTTGTTGGTCAGGAAGTTGATGAACTTGGCCGTTTCCTGCGGGTGCTTGGTGCGCGAGGAAGCGGACCAGAACTGCGAGGCTTTGTACCAAAGCTCCGCATCGGCTGCCGATCCCGTCTTGGTGGGGAACCGCAGGATCTTGAGGTCTCCGCCGCTGGCCTTCTCCAGGGCTGGCGCCTGGTTGGACCACCAGAACGCCATGGCGTTCTTGCCGGTCGCCAGGCCGCTCTGGTCAAGGGGCGCAGCCTCAGCCTCGACCACCTCCGATGCGGAAGGCACCGCCTTCTTCTGGCTCAGCTCCTTCAGGAATGCCCACCATTCGGCGATGTCACCGGACTCAAAGCCCAGCTTGCCGTCGGATGTGTAGAGGGACTTGCCGTCCTGCCGGAGCCAGACGCCCAAGGAGGCCTCATCCGTTCCGTACGCTGCCGCTCCGTAGGTGCCCTTGGGCGACTTCGCGGTGATCTCGGCGGCGATCCGGCCGAAATCGTCCCAGGTCCATTTGGTGTCATCCGGCAGCGGAACTCCGGCGGCCTGGAAGACTGCGGGATTGGCCAGGATGGTGGCGGCGTTGATGCCGGCCGCGATGCCCGTCAGGCCCTTCTGGCTCTTGCCTGCATTCAGGGCCGCCTCATCCAGCTTGGAGGTGTCGATGTCGTACTTGGACAGATCCAGGAGGGCGCCGCGGCTGGAGTACTCGGTGATGTATTTCTCGTCCATCTGGATGATGTCCGGGGCGTCGTTGGCTGCCACCTGGGTGGCGAGCTTGTCCCAGTAACCGCTCCAGTCGCCGAATTCCGGTTTGATCTTGATTTTGGGGTTTTCGGCTTCGAACTGCTTGATGGCTTCCTGCGTCAGCTGGGCGCGCTTGTCGCCGCCCCACCAGGAGAAGCGAAGCTCAACGGTTCCGTCGGCGCTCTGCGGAGCTGCTCCACCGCCGCAGGCACTGAGGGCCATGACGGCGGCGACTGCGGCTGCGACAGCACCCGCCGTACGGGTTCGGCGCGATGAGCGTGACGGTGGTGCCCCTGCCGGCTGCTTGGCAGCGGATGCAGGACGGGGAAAAAGCGGCACTGTGTAACTCCGATCTTCTTTGATCCAGGTGCGGTGATGTTGGGGGGTGGCCGGGGGCGGAGCCGTCGAGGTTTCGAAGAGGGCCTCAGGCCGTGAAAGCGCTTTCTGCATCTAATACTACAAGTCTAAAACTTGTATTACAAGGTGTTCGGCGAAGTGCATCCGCCCCGTGACGCGCGAACGGCCCGCCGCTGGCGACGGGCCGTTCAAACAGGTGGTGCAGGGGGTGCGTGGCGCCGGGTGCGGCCCGGCGTTACTTGATGCCCGTGGTGGCGATGCCCTTGATCAGGAACCGCTGGCCGAACAGGAACACCAGGAAGACCGGCAGCAGGGACACGATGGACATGGCGAACAAGGATCCCCAGCTGGTGGCGGACTGCGAGTCGACGAACGCGCGCAGTGCCACGGGAACGGTGAACATATCCGGGTCCGTGAGGTAGATCAGGGCGCCGAAGAAGTCGTTCCAGGTCCAGATGAACGTGAAGATCGTGGTAGTGGCCAGGGCCGGCACCATCAGCGGCAGGATTACGCGAAGGAAGATGCGCGGATGGCCGGCTCCGTCGATCCTCGCGGCCTCGTCAAGCTCCTTGGGGATGCCGCGGATGAACTGCACCATGAGGAAGACGAAGAACGCATCCGTGGCAAGCAGCTTGGGAACGATCAGCGGCCAGAAAGTGTTCACCCAGCCGATCTGCGAGAACAGGATGTATTGCGGCACGATCACCACGTGGAACGGGAGCATGATGGTCAGCAGCATGATGCCGAAGAACAGCTTCTTGGCGGTGAACTGCAGCCGCGCGAACGCGTAGGCAGCCATCGAGCATGAGACCAGGTTGCCCAGGATCGAGCCGATCACCACGATCGCGGAGTTGATCATGTAGTGGCCGAACGGGTGCGTCAGGGCCGACCATCCGGAGGTGTAGTTGCTCATTTCCAGGCTGTTCAGCCACAGGCCCGGTTCACGGAAGATCAGGTCATTCGGCCGCAGCGAGGAGACCACCATCCACAGGAGCGGATAGATCATCAGCCCGCCGGCCAGGATCAGGATCCCGTGCTTCATCAGCGATTTACCGCGCTGGGCCCTGCTGAAGGCCAGCGTTCCCCGGGACTCGCGGACCCTGGGCTTGCGGTTCGTAGGCTTGCCGGCGCCCCCGGACTTCTTCTCCGGGGTGGGCAGCGTCTCAAGCTTAGTCGTCATAGAAAACCCAATACTTAGAAGCGATGAAGTTGATGGCGGTGAAGACGCCGATGATAAGCAGCAGCACCCACGCCATGGCTGAGGCGTAGCCCATGTCGAACTGGCCGAAGCCCTTTTGGTAGAGGTACAACGTAAAGAACATCGTTGAGTCCGAAGGTCCGCCGTTGCCGCCGGAGACGATGAACGCCTGGGTGAAGGACTGGAACGAACCGATGATCTGCAGGACCAGGTTGAAGAAGATGATCGGGCTGAGCATCGGCATGGTGATCCGCCAGAACTGCTGGAGCGTGGTGGCACCATCCACCCTGGCCGCCTCGTAGTACATGTTGGGGATCTGGCGCAGGCCCGCGAGGAAGATGATCATCGGAGCGCCAAAGGTCCAGACGTGCAGCAGGATGATCGATCCCAGGGCCGTGCTGGGATCCGAGATCCAGCCGGGACCCTGAATGCCGAACATGGCCAGGACCTGGTTCACCAGGCCGGTGGTGCCGAAGATCTGCTTCCACAGGATGGCGACGGCGACCGAACCGCCCAGCAGCGACGGCAAGTAGAACACGGAACGGTAGAACGGAAGGCCGCGGAGCCCCTTGTCCAGGACGAGCGCGATCAGCAGTGCCACGGCCAGCTGCAGTGGAACACCCACCAGGACGTAGGTGAACGTAACCCGCAACGAGTTGTGCAGCCGGGCGTCGCTGAGCATCCTGGTGAAGTTGTCCAGCCCCGTCCACTCGGGCGGCTGCAGCAGGTTGTAGTCCGTAAACGAAAGGTAGAGGGACATCAACATGGGGCCGATGGTGATGGCCACCAAACCCACCAGCCACGGGAGCAGGAAAATGTAGGCGGCCTTGTTGTCCCGCCTGTTGGCCTTCTTCTCCTCAGCGGTGGCTTTGCCCTTCCGCCGGCTCAACGAAGACAGTTCGCTGATGGCGCTCACGGTTGCTGCTCCATCACGGACAGCAGGCAAGCGTCGGCCGGCAGCGGGGCCGGACGGCGCGTCTTGGGAATATGCTTTGCGGCCATGTGGTCTCCTTTGGTCATCGTGGCCTCCACGTTTCGGTCATCGCCAGGCGATGGGGGTTCGGGACTCCCTTCGCGGGCCCGCTGCATGCCCGTCAGGGCTGGAGCAGTTCCGCCCGCCGGGAGCGTCGTTCTAGAAAGCGGCTCCGTACCAAAGTAAACGGTTTCTTGACTCCTGTACAGCCCTTTGTTAGTTTTTGAGAAAACGTTTTCTGTTGCATCTGGCAAGGGGACGCGACCACCAGAATAAGGGGGACAACAATGAGGTTTGGTCTCAGGAAATCGGTCATGGGAATCACCGGCGCCGCCGCCGCGCTGGCCATGGTCCTTACCGGCTGCGGCAACAGCCCGCAGGCCGGGAAAGTGGGGACTGCGGAGGATCCCGTCACCATCCGGTTCGCCTGGTGGGGCAACGACTCCAGGGCGAAGACCACCATGGAGGTCATCAAAGCATTTGAAGCCGCCAACCCCACTATCAAGGTCCAGGGCGAGAACACCGAATTCAGCTCCTACTGGGACAAAATGGCCACCCAGATCGCCGGCGGAACCACCCCGGACGTCATCGCCATGAGCGGCGCCTATCCCAGCGAATACTCCAGCCGCGGCGTCCTCCTGGACCTCGACAAGGTGAAGGACCAGATCGACACCTCGAAGTTCGCCGACGGGACCGTTGAGCTGGGCAAGATCAACGGAAAGCAGTACACCATTACCGCGGGCGTCAACTCCATGTCCATGGTCCTGGACCCCAAGGTCTTCGAGGCCGCCGGCGTGCCGCTGCCGGACGACGAAACCTGGACCTGGGACGACTACGCACGGATCGCCGCCGAAATCACCAAGAAGTCGCCGGCCGGCACCTTCGGCACGACCCCCATGGCCAACGACTCCTTCCTCGCCGTCTGGGCACGCCAGAATGGCCAGGAGCTCTACACGGACGACGGCAAGAAGATGGGCATCAGCGAGGACACGCTCGCCAAGTGGTTTGAGCTCAACAAGAAGCTGATGGAAACCGGCGGCGCCCCGTCCGCGTCCCAGACCGTCGAGGACGGGTCCGCCCAGCCTGAGATGACACTGATGGGCCAGGGAAAGCAAGGAATGAAGATTTCCTGGAGCAACCAGATGACGTCCTACTCCGGCGCCCCGCTGGTCATGGTGAAACTTCCCGGCGAAAGCAGGACGCCGGGGGCCTGGCTGCGTTCGTCGATGGAATACGCCATCTCGTCCAAATCCGCCCAGCCCAAGGAAGCGGCCCTGTTCATCAACTACCTGGTCAACAACATGGACGCGGCCACCAAGATCAAGAGCGACCGCGGCATGCCCGCCAACACCGAACTGAAGGCGGGCATCACTCCCCTGCTCAAGGAAACCCAGCAGAAGGAAGCCACCTACCTGGACCGGATCGCCGCCATGAAGGTTCCGGCACCCAAGCCCTTCCCGGCAGGATCATCCGCAACCCTGGAAGTTTTGAACCGTTACAACACGGATGTACTCTTCGGAAAGATCGCGCCTCGGGACGCTGCCAAAGGCATGATTTCAGAGGTCAACCAAAACCTCGCCTGACGGTTGCCGCAGCGGACGGATGTACAGACACCAACCATGAAAGGGGGCAGGCACATGATCACGGCAACACGGCCCAGCGCCATCGGCGGCTACGACGATTGGCCTGCCTACGTCCGGGCCCGTCCCCGCCACCGGGCGTCCACCGCGGCGGCGCAGGAACTCTCTGACGCCTTGGGCGTCCCGGCTGTGCCCGCGCCGCCGGA
This sequence comes from Arthrobacter sp. 135MFCol5.1, assembly GCF_000374865.1. GTDB lineage: Bacteria > Actinomycetota > Actinomycetes > Actinomycetales > Micrococcaceae > Arthrobacter. Next base: position 188,749 of record NZ_KB895455.1, read on the forward strand.
CGTACGGGTGCACTGGGAGGAAACGTACGACGACGCCACCACCACCGAACTGAGCTGGCAGTTGGGCTTCGGGCCGCGCACCACGGGCTGGCTGGTCCGGCCGGCAGGACATTCCGGACCGCTGCCAGGCGTCCTGGCCCTGCACTGCCACGGCGGCAACAAGTTTGGCGGTGCGGACCGGCTCGTGGAGCTCCCGACAACCCACCCGTCGGCGGCTGCCGCACGCGCAGGGCACTATGACGGCCGTGCGCTGGCCACCGGCCTGGCCCGCCAGGGTTTCGCTGTCCTTGCCCATGACACGTTTGCCTGGGGAAGCCGCCGGTTTGACCTCTCCACCCCGCCATGGCGGACCGCCGCGGCCGTTGACGCACGGCAGGCGCAGTGGCGGGCGGACGGCATCGCGCCTTCCGAGGCCGACGAATACAACGCCGCGGCCGGCGTCCATGAGGACACCGTGGCCAAGGCGGCGGGGCTGCTCGGCACCAGCCTTGCCGGCATGGTGGCCCACGACGACCTTGCCGCCCTCGACGTCCTGGCCGCACTGCCCGGCGTCGATGCGGACAGCCTGGGGTGCATCGGTTTCTCCGGCGGCGGCGGCCGTTCCCTCACCCTGGCCGCCCTTAGCCCGCGCATCAGGGCCGCCGTGGTCACCTGCATGATGACCACGTTTGAATCCCTCTTCCCCGCGTACCTCGACGCACATTCGTGGCTGCTGCAGACTCCCGGGCTGTGGAAGCTGGGTGACTGGCCGGAACTCACAGCCCGCGCAGGGTCCGCCCGGTTCCTGGTGCAGTACGCCCTTGCTGACGAGCTCTTCCCGGAAGCCGGGATGCGCCGGGCCCACCAGTTACTCGAATCCCTGCACGGCGGCACCGACAGGTATGCGGGCAGCTTCTGGCCCGGCGGGCACGTCTTCACGGCGGCCATGCAGGACGAGGCCCTCGACTTCCTGGCGAAAACGCTGACCACCTGCCCCCCCAACCAGCACCGCTCCCAAGGACCCACGTGACCACACAGCATTCGGCGGAATCCACCCATCCGCAGTCCCCGTCCACAGACCTTCCCAGGGTTGCCCTGGTGGGTGTGCACGGCTTCGGCGAACGGCACCTCGCCAACCTGGCCCGGCTCGAACAGGCCGGCGCCCTGGAACTGGTAGCCGTCGCCGATCCCCACCCGCCGCAGCCCGGCAGCCTGGCCGGCTCAGTGGCTGTGTACCCGGACCTGGACAGGCTGCTGGCCGCCAAGCCTGGCGTCGACGTCGTCATTATTGCCACCCCCATCCAGACGCATGCCCCCTTGGCCATCGCGGCGTTGTCCGCCGGGATGGACGTCTATGTCGAAAAGCCGCCGGTGGCATCCCTGGCGCAATTCGAGCAAGTCCTGGCCGCGGCCAGGGACCACGGCCGCCGGGTCCAGGTGGGCTTCCAGAGCCTGGGCTCCCAAGCCCTGCCCGCCATCCGGGGCCTGGTGGAGGCAGGTGAAATAGGCACCGTGCTGGGGCTCAGCGCCACCGGCCAATGGCTGCGGACCAAGGCGTACTTCAACCGCTCGCGCTGGGCCGGGAAGCGCAGCCTCGACGGCACGGACGTAGTGGACGGGGTGGCCACGAACGCCCTGGCCCACGCCGTTGCCACCGGACTGCATCTGGCGGGCGCGCATACCCTCGCGGACGTCCGCTCGGTGGAAACGGACCTGTACCGGGCCAACAGCACCGAAAGCGATGACACGTCCATTCTGCGGATCCGCACCGCAGGCGGAGAGACCCTCCTTTGTGCCTTGACGCTCTGCGCCCCCGAACAGCTCAACCCGGCCGTCACCGTGCACGGAACGCTGGGCGAGATCACCCTTTCCTACACGGAGGACCACGTCGTCATCACCACCCCGGCCGGCGAGCGCCGGGAGTCCTTCGGCCGGACTGACCTGCTCGAAAACCTGCTGGATGCCCGGGCCAACGGAACGCCGCTGCTGTGCGCGCTGGAAGACACCGGAGCCTTCACCGCCGTCCTGGAGGCTATCCGCACCGCGCCCGCACCGGCCCCGATCGGCACCGGCTTCATCACGTGGGAAGGCGAGGGCGACGACGCCCATCCGGTGGTGCAGGGCATCTCCGGAACGCTGGAGCGCGCCGTCAAGGCACAGGCAACGTTCGCCGAACTCGGCGTGCCCTGGGCCCGTCCCCTTCCGCCGGTCCGGACGCTGACCGTTGGGGGCCGCCCGGTGGCCGATTACCAGGACGGCAGCCATATCAGGGCAGTATCCTCCCCGCGCCCCTACCTCCACCCGGTGCGCACTCTGAACGGCACCGTGGTGACTGACCACCAGCCCCTTGACCACGTATGGCACCTGGGCGCCGGCGTGGCCTTGCAGGATGTGGACGGGGTGAATTTCTGGGGCGGCCGCACCTACACCAGGGAAGCCGGCCAGTACGTGTGGCGCCCGGACCACGGCAGCATCGCAAGCACCGGCACCGCATCCTTCCAGGCCGACGCCGGCGCGGGACGGCCCGGCGTCCTGCAGGAGACGCTGGGCTGGAACGGGCCGGACGGCTCCCCTGTGCTCCGCGAGGAACGCACCTGGGCGTGGTCCGCCGTCGCACCCTCCGCCTGGCGGCTGTCACTGGATTTTGCGTTGTCACCTGCAGGGAACACGCCGGTCAGCCTGGGCAGTCCGGGCTCCAACGGCCGGTTCGAGGGTGGCTACGGCGGCTTCTTCTGGCGGCTGCCCGAGTGCGCGGACCCTGCCGTCTGGACGCCCGCCGGCTCCGGTGAATCGCAGGCCCACGGCAGCGTCACGCCATGGCTCGCCTGGTCGGGAACGTTCGACGGCGGCCCGGCCACCTTGGTGTTCGTCGCTGCCGGGGACTCCACGGACCCATGGTTTGTCCGGGTTGACGGCTACCCGGGCGTCGGCCAGTCGCTGGCGTGGGATACGCCCGTCATCGCAGAGCCCGGCACGCCGGTGCGGCGGCACGTCACCGTCTTCGTGGCCGACGGACTCCTGGCCACCGCCGACATCGAAACACTGATCAACGAGCAAGGGGATCCGTCATGACCCAGACCACAGCCGCAGCCGTTCCCCAGCAGGAGGCCCGCCTGGCTCCCGGATCCCCGGGCGACCGGGCCATCAAGCGCCGGCGCGTGCTGGACATCCTGGACGAGGCCGGGCGGGATTCGCTGCTCCTCACCACCAACACGGCCCTGACCTGGTACCTGGACGGCAGCCGGGTGCACATCAGCCTGGCCGGCGACCCCATCGCCGCCCTGCTCGTCGCGCGCGACGGCGACCACCTGGTGACGTTCAACAACGAAGCCGGCCGGATCGCCGCCGAGGAGCTTCCGCTGGGAGTCAACCTGCATACCGTTCCCTGGTACGCGAACCTGCACCAGGCCGCGGCCGCCGTGGGCAATGGCGCCCTGTCTCCGCTGTCCGAGGCAGAGGTGGCCGCCGAACTGCGCGCCGCGCGCCAGCAGCTGCTTCCGGCGGAAAGCGCCCGCTATGCCCTGCTCAGCGCCGACGTGGCCGGCATCATGACCGAGGTCCTGTCCGCCGCCCGCCCGGACACCACCGAATTCGCGCTGGTGTCGGCGCTGGCTGCCCGGGTGGTGGCCGCCGGTGCAGAGCCGCTGGTACTCCTGTGCAACGGCAGCTCCCGCAGCACGTTCCGGCACCCCTTGGCCACGCACGCGCCTCTTGGCCGGCGTGCCATGGCGGTGGTTTGCGCCCGCCGCGACGGCCTCGTGGCCAACATCACCCGCTGGATCAGGTTCGACGCCGGCACTCCCGGGGAGCGCGACGCCGAGGCCCGCATCGCGGCAGTGGAGGCGGATATATTCGATGCCACGGTTCCCGGCACCCGGCTGGACCGGATCTTCACCGAGATCCAGGCCGCGTACGTCCGGCATGGCTTCGGCGCGGACCAGTGGGAACAACACCATCAGGGCGGGCCCGCCGGTTACGCGGGGCGCGATCCCCGGGTCACGTCGGAAGCCACGGATACGGTGGTGCTGGACCAGGCGTTCACATGGAACCCGTCAGGGCCGGGCGTCAAGATCGAGGACACGGTCCAGCTCACGGAATCCGGGCTCCACATCCTGACTGTTGACCCGCGCTGGCCGGTGGCCACCGTGAACGGGCTGGCGCGCCCCGTGACCTTGCAGCTCTAGTCCGGCGCCCGCTCACATACTGCAGCTTTAATCGAAACGCCCGCTCACTTATGGCCGTTTTTACGGCCATAAGTGAGCGGGCGTTTCGTGTTTAGCTGCAGTATGTGAGCGGGCGTTGTTACGGGAGCCGCAGTTCCCCATCCACACGGCGCGGGATCCCCAGCGGATTGTCGTCACGGAGCGCCGGGTGCAGGACGCTTTCCGGGGCGTCCTGGTAGGCGACGGGGCGCTGGAAGCGGCGGACCGCCGTCGCACCCACCGAGGTGAACAGCGAGGTGGTGGCAGGGTACGGGCCGCCGTGCTGCTGGGCCCAGTTCACGGCGACGCCGGTGGGCCAGCCATCGAACAGGACCCGGCCGGCCAGGCCGGCGAGCTGCTCCACCAGGGCGGCGATGTCCTCCTCCGGCTCTGCGTGCACGGTGGCCGTCAGGCTGCCGGGAACCTCCGCCAGGACAGCAGACAGTTCCTGCTGGTCCTTGTACTCGATGAGGATGGTGGTGGGCCCGAAGCATTCTTCAAGCAGCTGCCCGGGTCGCTCCAGGACCTTGGCCGCGGCGGTGGCGAACACCACCGGGGCAGCCCCGTTGGCTGCCGCGTCCTGGTCAACGCTGCCGCCCACCACCTGCACGCCCTCCACGGCTGCGAAGCTGCGCAGCCCGTCCGGGTAGGCTTCGGCGATGCGGCTGGTCAGCATCCCGGCCGCGGGCTTGTCCTTGCTGGCGTCCGCTACCTCGGCTGCGAAGGAGGTTCCGGCTGGGATGAACACCAGGCCCGGCTTGGTGCAGAACTGGCCGGCCCCAAGGGTGAAGGAGCCTGCCAGGCCGGCGGCGAGTTCCGCGGAGCGGGCCTTCAGTGCTGCCGCGGTGATGACCACCGGGTTGAGGCTGCCCAGCTCTCCGTAGAACGGGATGGGATCCGGGCGGGAGGTGGCGAGGTCGAACAGGGCGCGGCCGCCGGGAATGGACCCGGTGAAGCCCACGGCCTTGATGGCGGGGTCCTGGACCAGCGCCGTTCCCACCTCGCGGCCGCTGACCAGGGCGAACAGGCCTTCCGGGGCACCCGCGCCGCGAAGCGCCTCAGCCACAATCCCGGCGGTCCGCTCGGAGAGCCGCAGGTGCCCTGAGTGGGCTTTGACAACCACGGAGCAGCCGACGGCGAGGGCCGAGGCCGTGTCCCCGCCTGCCACGGAGAAGGCGAACGGGAAGTTCGACGCCGAGAAGACCGCCACCGGCCCGATGGGCCGCAGGATGCGGCGCAGGTCCGGCTTGGGCGGGGTGGAGGACGGGTCCGCGTGGTCGATGATGGCTTCAAGGTAGGAGCCCTCGGTGATCACGCGTGCGAACAAGCGCAGCTGGCCTGTGGTGCGGGCCACTTCCCCCGTCAGGCGCGGGACACCCAGGCTGGTCTCGGCATCGGCGATTTCCACCAGTTCGGCCGCGTTGGCGTCCAACGCGTCCGCCGCCGCGTGAAGCCACGCGGCGCGCTCGGCATCGGTGGCCGCAGCAGCGGTCCGGGCGGCCTCCGTCGCGGCGGCGGTGAGTTCGGACAGGGAAAGCGTTGCAGTTGTCACGTCAGGTACCTGTTCTGTGGATGTGCGTCGGTGGTTAAGGTGCGTCCCGGAAACGGAAGCCCAGTCCGGGCTGGTCCGCCAGGGCCACCCTGCTGTTGGCGAACCTCACCGGCGATGGCCCGGCCAGGATCCCCAACTGTTCGAAGGATGCCTCCTCGACATCCTCCACCATGGTGGGCTCCGCCAAGGTCAATGCCAGCTGGCCGGACAGTTCCGGCAGCAGGTGCGGCATGACCTTGATGCTGTGGGTCCGTGCCAGCTCCACGATCCGCCGGAACGGGGTGATGCCGCCTACCCGGATGATGTTGGGCTGGATAATGTCCACCGCCTCCGCCTCGATGAAATCGCGGAACCGGTAGATCGTGTGCAGGTTTTCGCCAAGGGCAATGGGCACCGGCGAATGTTTGCGGAGCCTTCGGTAGGCCCAGAGGTCATCCGCGCGGAGAGGTTCTTCCAGCCATTCCAGCCCGAATTCGGCAAGTACGTCGAGGGCCCGGAAGGTGGTGGGCAGGTCCCACCGCTGGTTGGCGTCGATCATGAGCCTGCGGTCCGGGCCCAGGACGGAACGGACGGCGGCAACGCGTTCGCGGTCCTCGCGGAGGTCCGGCTTGCCCACCTTGATCTTCACTGCCTGGTGGCCGGCGGCAACCCAGCGTTCGGCCTGCGCCACCAACTCTTCCAGGGTGTAGTGCAGGTTCACGCCGGAACCGTAAACCTCGGCTGACTCCTGCCGCTGGCCCAGCAGGCCCGTGACGGACATGCCGGCACGGCGGGCCTGCAGGTCCCACAATGCAAGGTCCACACCGGCCATGGCAATGGTGGTGAGCCCTCCGCCGCCGGCCTCGTGCAGCCGCTTCCAGAGCACGTCCCACACACCCTCGGGGGTTGCGGGCAGCCCGGCCACGAAAGGGGCGATGTCGTGGTCAAGCAACGCCTTGACTGCCTGGGGACCGATGGTAGGCGTCCAGGAGAAGCCAAAGCCCGTGCCGCCGTCGTCCGTGGAGATCTCGGTGGCGATCACGTGGTTCTCCGGTGCCTCCGCGCCCCAGCTGCGGCGCAGCGCAACGGTAAGGAGCCTCGTCGACAGGCCGGTGATGCGCGGGACGGTGCGGATGGTTTCGGCCGCCGGTGCGCTCATCAGTGTCCGGCCAGCTCGTAGCCCTTGGCCAGGATGGCCTTGAGCTCCACGAGCTGCTCCTCCGTCGGATCCACCAGCGGCGGCCGCACGGGGCCCACCGGAAGGCCGCCCAGGCGCAGGCCGGCCTTGATCAGGGAGACGCCGAACCCGGGCGTCTGGTCGCGCAGGCGGACCAGCGGCGCGTAAAAGCCCTCCAGCAAGGCATTGCGGCGGTCTTCATCCCCGGATACGTAGGCGTCGTAGTACGCCTTGGCGATCTCCGGCGCCATCGCGAATGCTGCCGACGAATACAGCGGGATCCCCAGGCCCCGGTAGGCGCCCTGCGTCAGTTCCGCCGTGAGCAGGCCGTTGAAGAACGCAAACTCCTCCCGGCCGGCAGCCTTGACGGCGGACACGATTTCCTGGGCAAGGCCGACGTCGCCCAGGCCGTCCTTGAAGCCGATGACCTTGGGATTGGCGGCCAGCTTCGCCATGGACGCGGCGGTGAACTTTGCATTGCCGCGGTGGTAGACAATGACCGGCAGGCTGCTGGCATCGGCGACAGCCTCGATGTAGGCCACCAGGCCGTCGGTGGGTCCGGTCACCAGGTAGGGCGGAAGCACCAGGAGGGCGTCGGCGCCGGCTTCCTCGGCCACCCGGGCGGCAGCGAGGGCGTGGCCCAGCGGCCCACCCGCCCCGGCCACCACGGGGACCTTTCCGGCGACGACCTCGACGGCGGCCGCCACCACGGTGCGGACCTCGTCGATGCTGAGGGCATGGAATTCACCGGTGCCGCAGGCAGGGAAGACGCCGCCCGGGCCATAGGGCAGCCGGGAGGCGATGTGTTCCTTGAGCAGTGCGACGTCAACGGCGCCTTCGGCCGTGAACGGGGTGACGGGAAAAAACAGTACGCCGTCGAATTTCATGGTGTCTCCTTGCTTCCGCCGCCGGCAGTGACCAGCGCGGAAGCCTCGTCGTTGAGGGTGTGGCGGGACGTGAGTTCGGTGCGCCAGCTGCGCCGCGGCTGCCAGCCCAGGAGTTCCTGTGCCTTGGCGATGGAGAACGCGGGGCTGGTCCCGGTCAGGCCCGCACTGATGTCTTCGCTGCCCGGCAGGAAGCGGGGCATGAGCTCGGCCAGCGGCGCGGTTGCCAGGGCGTCCGCGGCGCCGACGAAGAAGGTTTCGCCGTTGGGAATGTCCGTCATTTTCCGGAGCAGCAGGTCAAGGAAGTCCGCCACATCCCGGGCGTCCACGTAGTTGAACAGGGCCGGCGCCGAAAGGGCGGGATCGGCCAGGCGTTCAGCCAGGGTGTGGCCCTGCTGCGTGGGCGCCCCCTCCCATTCCTCCGGTGAGATCACGAAGCATGGGCGGAATGCCGCATACCGGATCCGCTCCCCCTGGGCAGCGGCGAACATCTGCACTGTCTGTTCGGCGATGAGCTTGGACAGCGCATAGGCGTTCCAAGGCTTCGGCGGCGTCCGCTCGTCGAGCGGGAACGACGACGGAAGCCAGCCCGCGGGCGAGCCGTAACCGAGCACGGTGGGGCTGCTGGCGGTGATGATTTTCGGGACGCCCAGCTCGGTGGCCGCGCTGATCACGGCGAAGGCGAGCCTGGTGTTGGTGGCGAAGATGACGTCCTCCGGCGCGCTGAAAGGGACGGCGATCGCTGCAAGGTGGATGACGGCGTCGGGCCTTGACTCCCGGAGGAGGCGCAGCGCCTCCCCCGGCGCCAGGAGGTCCGCGGTTTCCTGCACGACGCCGGGCGGCAGCTGGCCGGCGGGCACGGCGTCCCGGTCCACGGAGACCACCTCGTGGCCCGCCTGGGCGAGCCCTGCGACAACACTGCGTCCCAGGCGGCCGGAGCCGCCGGTAACGAATATCCTGCTCATGGTTCGCCCCTACTTGCCGCGGCGGAGATCGACGCCGAGGTCCAGGTCCTCCACGCGGATGGGCAGCGAGGTCTCGAGCGACTGGTTGCCGGCGATGCCCACGGATACCGAACGCAGCCCGTCGAGGTAGCCGGAGGGGCGGCCCAACGGGTCTTCACCCGGGCCGTTGAAGAGGTCCGAGAGCAGGAGCTCATCGCCCCCGCCGTGGCCGCCTTCGCCATTGACGATCGGGACCTCGTACGCGGCCTCCCAGTGGCGTTGGACCACCAGCCGTTCGCCGTTGCGGCGGACGGCGTCCTCTTCCTCCACGGGGGTTGCGCTCGGGTCCACCACTGTCTTCTTGTCTGTGCTGTGCAGGACGGCGGCGCGTTCCACCACTTCAAGCTCAGCCCGGCCTTCCGTGCCGTTGACCGCCACCCGGTACCCTTCCCACGGGCTGTGCGCGTTCAGGGAGTAGCTCAGGCGCGGCCCGCCCTGGTACTCAACCACCAGTGCCAGGTTGTCCTCGATGGTGATGCCGCCGGTGAAGACGTCCTGGTCGCGGCGGTAGCCGTCGTAGTGTTCGTTGTCCAGGAAGAGCGCCTTGAGCCGTTCGTCCTCGCGGAGGTCCAGCGCGAACGGGTCCTTGTCACCGGCGGGCGCACCGGCGTCGGGCGTTCCGCGCTCGGGGCGGGGGCCCAGCCCGCGTTCGGCGGCGTTCTTGTCGCCATAGAATTTCAGGCCGCCGGAGGCGAAGACGCGCTCCGGGACGTCGTCGATCCACCAGTTGACGAGGTCGAAATGGTGGGACGCCTTGTGGATGAGCAGGCCGCCGGAGTTCTTCTTCTCGCGGTGCCAGCGGCGGAAGTAGTCAGCGCCGTGGACCGTGTCCAGGACCCAGCTGAAGTCGATCGAGGTGACCTTGCCGATCACGCCGCTCTGGATGATCTCCTTCAGGGCGCTGTTGCGGGGCGAGTAGCGGTAGTTGAACGTCACCACCACATTGCGGCCGGTTTCCTGGACCGCTTTGGTGATGCGGCGGCAGCCCTCGGCATCGATGGTGAGCGGCTTTTCCACCACTACGTCCGCGCCGGCCCTGAGGGCTTCGACGATGTAGTCGGCGTGGGTGTAGTCCGGAGTGGTCACCACGACGCGGTCAATGTGGTTGGCCTGGATAAAGGCCGTCAGGTCCGCCGGATCGAACGAGGCAATGGGGCCGGGAGCGCCGAGTTCCTGGATGAGGCCCTGGTAGAACTCCACGCGGCCGGGGTTCACGTCCGAGAACGCGACCAGTTCCGCGGTGTCGGCGTGCTTGCCGAACACTGCGCGGATGTACATTTCAGAACGCCCTCCGGTGCCCACCAGGGCAAGGCGCGCCTTGCGGCCGTCGGAGGTGGGGCTGCCGGCAGCCGTGTGGGGAGCAGCTGCGGCCGACGTCGTCTCGGCTGTGTTGACCATGTGGGGGTCCCTTTCGAAAGCTCATTGCCCGGCCGCCGGGGCGGCCGCTGCGGTTCGGCGGTGGCACTCTGCTGCACCTGCCTGAGAAAGCGTTTTCTCAGTTCGCTATAGAAGTTGTATCAACCCGCCCGCCCATCCGTCAACCACTCCGGGCGCTAACAGAAAGCGTTTTCTGAGCAAGCGCGCAGCGCTGGAGCCCTCCCCGGCGGAAAACTGCCGGGAAAAGGATAGAAATCGCTTTCCGGCTGCCGTATATGCTGTCTTCCAAAAGCACCTGCCACCCGGGGCTTGTTGGCCCGGCGCCTAACGCAGCCGGCAGCATCCGTCCGGAGTGGCGCGACAGAAGGGTTCCCCATGGCCAGGAAATCGGCAAGCGGCCGGATCGGCATCGCGGATGTCGCCGTGAAGGCAGGAGTCTCACACGCCACGGTTTCGCGTGTCATGAACGGGAACTTCACCGTGGACCCGGACGTCGCCGCCAGGGTCCGCGCAGCCGCCGCCGAACTGAAGTACCAGCCCAACCCGGTGGGCCGCAGCCTCGCACTGGGAAAGACGGACACCATCGGCATCGTGGTGCCGGATCTGGCCAACCCCACGTTCCAGGCGATCCTTCGCGGCCTCAGCCGGGCCGCGGCACAGGACGGCTACCGGGTGCTGATCGCGGATTCGTTCGAGGTTTCCAGCGAGGAGTCCATCCTGGCCGGCGAAGCGCGCCGCCGCTGCGACGGACTGGTCCTCTGCGCCCCCCGCATGTCCGACGCCGAACTAACGGAGATCGCGCCGTCCCTGCACCCGCTGGTGCTGATCAACCGCACCACGGACGCGCCGGACGTGCCCAGCCTGGTGGTGGACTACGGGCAGGGCGTCCAGGACATCGCCGGACACCTGGTGGAGCTGGGGCACACCCGGCTGGCCTTCCTGGCAGGGCCTCCGCGGAGCGCATCCAACGGCATGCGGCTCAAGGGCCTGGAGGCTTTCAAGGCCGCCCACCCGCAGGTGGAGGTAACCATGCTTGAGGGCGGCTCGGACTTCGACACGGGACATGAAGCAGTTGACGCGGTCCTGGCGAGCGGGGCCACCGGCATCCTCGCCTTCAACGACCTCGTGGCCATGGGCCTGATGAGCGGACTGCATGAACGGGGCCTGGACGTGCCCGGCGACATCTCCGTCACCGGATTCGACGACATCCCCTTCGCCAAGTACACGACGCCGGCGCTCACCACCGCGGCCGTCCCCATCACCGAACTGGGCGAGCAGGCCTGGCACCAGCTCCGGGCATTGATCCGCAAGGAAGGGAACGAGGTGCCCGGCAGCCGGTTCCAGCCGCGGCTGGAAGTCCGGGCCAGCAGCGGCCCGGCCAAGGCGCCACGGAGCGCCGTCCACGGCTAGGGTTCCCGGGACCCGGCCCCCAGGCCCGCTTCCCGGTAATACCCCTCGATGTGTGCCGCCACCAGTTCCGCCGCCCGGCCGCCGTCGCCCTTCCGGACCGCGGCAAGGATGGCGTGGTGCTCAGCGCGCAAACGGGAGGCGGTGGCGTCCCAGTCGGGCAGGTTAGACGTCAGCTCTGCGGCGTAGCCCTGGATAGCCTCGCGGAGGGATCCCATCATGGCGCTGACCACCGCATTGCCGGCGGCGTTGGCCAGCGCGAAATGGAAGCGGACATCGAGGGCCAGGAAGTCACCGACCGACAGGCCTTCCGCCTGGTCCATCCCGGCCAGCAGGGCCGCGGCCTCGTCGAGTTCGGGGGCATCCGGCCGTGCCTTGCCCGCAGCCCAGGACTCCAGCAGGACGCGGGTCTCCACAATGTCCGCCACGGGCAGGTGCTGGGTGGCAACGTGCAGGCGGAGGGCGGAGCCGAGCGCCGCGGTGGGATCGGAGATGACCACCGTCCCGGCATCGGGGCCGGACCCAACACCCGCGCGGACCACGCCCATCGCCTCGAGGATCCGGATGGCTTCCCGCACGGACGTCCGGGAGACCGTGAGCTGCTCGGCCAGGGTCCGTTCGGCAGGCAGCCTGCCGCCGACGGCCAGCCGGCCGGCAGAGAGTTGGTCCTCGATCCACGCCAGGACCAGCTGATGGGTTCGCATACGGCCAATGGTAGTTGATGTGGTTGGACCACATGGCCTACAGTGTGGTTGGACCACAGGAGGACGCCATGACCCACATCATCCAGCCCGGCAACCCGGAGGCCGCCCCGGCCCCGGACACCACGGACATCCCGGCAGCGCACGCACCCGCCAAGGCGCCGGCGTCGTCCGACGTGCCCCCCGCCCTGAAGCGCCGCGTGCCCAAGTACTCGGACCTCGCTCCGCTGATGCAGTTCAAGAAGCCGGAGTTCAGCAAGGATGCCCGGCTCAAGCGGGCCAGCACCATCTGGGAACTCCGGGACATCGCCAAGCGGCGTACTCCGCAAGCTCCCTTCGACTACACGGACGGAGCAGCCGAGGAGGAAATTACCCTCCGCCGGGCCCGCCAGGCCTTCCTGGACATCGAATTCCGGCCCGGGATCCTGCGGAACGTCTCTGCCATCGACCTCAGCACCACCATCCTCGGCAAACCGTCCCGGCTTCCCGTCGGCATCGCCCCCACCGGATTCACCCGGATGATGCAGTCCGAGGGCGAATACGCCGGGTCCCGGGCCGCCGAGTCAGCGGGCATCCCCTACACGCTCTCCACCATGGGCACCGCGTCCATTGAGGACGTGGCAGCAGCCGCACCCAACGGCCGGAACTGGTTCCAGCTGTACCTGTGGACGGACCGCGACCGTTCGCTGGAACTGATCGAGCGCGCCGCCAAGGCCGGCAACGACACCCTCATGGTCACCGTGGACACAGCCGTGGCCGGTGCACGCCTCCGCGACGTCCGCAACGGCATGACCATCCCGCCGGCACTGACCCTGAAGACTGTCCTGGATGCCTCCTACCGGCCGGCCTGGTGGTTCAACTTCCTCACCCACGAGCCGCTGACCTTCGCCTCGCTCTCGCGCTACACCGGCACCGTGGCGGACCTGATCAACTCCATGTTCGATCCCACGCTCACCTTCGAGGACCTGGACTGGCTGCGCGACACCTGGAAAGGCAACCTGGTGGTCAAGGGCATCCAGACGGTGGAGGACGCCCGCCGCGTCGTGGACCATGGCGCAGACGGCGTGGTGCTCTCCAACCACGGCGGCCGCCAGCTGGACCGGGCCCCCATCCCGTTCCACCTGCTCCCCGAGGTCAAGGAGGCCTTCACCAAGGACCACACGGACGCGGCCATCATGCTGGACACCGGCATCATGAGCGGCGCCGACATCGTGGCCGCCCTTGCCCTTGGCGCGGACTTCACCCTGATTGGGCGCGCCTACCTCTACGGCCTGATGGCCGGCGGACGGGCCGGCGTGGACCGCGCCCTGGAGATCCTGGAAAAGGACATGGCACGCACCATGGCCCTGCTGGGCGTCAGTTCCGTTTCGGGACTCACGCCGGACCACGTGCGGCTGCTGGGCAAGCACTGAGCCGGGGGCCGGCGGCTGGGCGTGCCGAAACCCGGGTTTCGAGGCACCCAGCCGCCGGCGTCCACCCTATTTCTTGCGGCCGAACTTGGGCAGGTTGGGGAGGTTTGCCAACAGGTCCGCGGCTTTGGTGGCCGCGCGGCCAACACTGCGTCCGATCTGCTGCGGAACGCTGTCATCGCTCAACGGGGCTGCTGTTCCGCCGGGAATGACGACGGCGGGACTCAGTTCTGCTCCCTCGCGCGCCAGGACGCCCGCCGCGGCGTCCTCCTGGCGAGGCGCCACATGCCCCGGCACGACGGCGGCGGGTGCCTCCGCCAGGCCCGCCGCGGCGGCCGCCGCTGGCCTGCCCTTCGCCGCTGATGCGGTGTTCCCTGCGGCGCCGTTCTTTGGTGAGGCGCTGGTTGGCGAGGAGGCAGCTTTGGCGGCCGTGCCGACGTCGAACGTCTCCAGCCAGCTTGCGATGCCCTCCAGCGGACCCCGGTTCAAGGCGTAGTACCGCTTCTGGCCCTGCGCGCGCATGCTGACCAGCTGCGCTTCCCGCAGGACCTTCAGGTGCTTGGAAATGGTGGGCTGGCTGGCGTCCAGTTCCTCCACCAGCTCCCCCACTGCTTTGTCCCCCGCCCGGAGGGCCACCAGGATCTCCCGCCGGGTGGATTCCGCTATGACGGCAAATACGTCGTCTGTCACCATGCCTCCCACCCTAGCGACATATACGCCGAAAGGCATCAACTATTTCGGTACCCCACTGCTCCGGTGCACCACCGGAGCCGCTAGTCGAACCAGGGGTCCAGCCCGTGCAAGGGGAACACCGCCTTGCGGGTCGCCATGACGGTACGGTCCACGGCGTCGTTGGGGTCGAAGCCCACTTCCCAGGACCGCCACCACAGCTCCACGTCATCCCCCATCAGCGCGGGGGCCACGGTCCCGAATTTCTCCGCCACATAGAGCCGCCAGTCTTCCGGGACGGCGGTGCGCAGCGGCACTGGCCGCCCGGCGGCGATCGCCACCAGGTGGCTCCAGGACCGCGGCACCACATCCAGGACGTTGTAGCCGCCGCCGCCGGTGGCGATCCACCGGCCCCCGCAGAACCGTTCGGCCAGGTTTGCGATGGCGTTCGCGGCCTCGCGCTGCCCGTCGACACTGAGGTTGAGGTGGGTGAGGGGGTCGCTGCGGTGTGAATCGCAGCCGTGCTGACTCACGATGACCTCCGGTTCGAACGCGCCCACCAGTTGCGGCACGATGGCGTAGAACGCCCGGAGCCAGCCGGCGTCCCCGGTGCCGGCGGGCAGGGCAACGTTGACGGCTGTTCCCTCCGCTGCGGGGCCGCCGATCTCGTTGGCGAACCCTGTTCCGGGAAAGAGGGTCAGTCCTGTTTCGTGCAGCGAGAGCGTCAGGACCCGGGGATCGTCCCAGAAGATGTTCTGCGTTCCGTCGCCGTGGTGGGCATCGACATCGATGTAGGCCACTTTTCCCACGCCGCCGTCGAGGAGCCGCTGGACGGCAAGGGCGGCGTCGTTGTAGATGCAGAATCCACTGGCACGGTCCCGGGCGGCGTGGTGCATGCCGCCGCCGAAGTTGACCGCATGCACGGCCCAGCCCTCCAGCACGCCCTGGGCGGCCATCAGGGATCCGCCGGCAAGCCGCGCCGCGGCCTCATGCATTCCCGCGAAAGCCGGGTCATCCTCGGTCCCCAGCCCCCGGGACTCGTCCGGCCGGGAGGGGTCGGCGCTGACCCTGCGCACCGCCGCGACATAATCCACCGAGTGAACCGCTTCCAGTTCCGCGTCGGAGGCGGTCTCCGGCGCCTGCACATCCACATGGTCCAGGTCGAAGAGCCCCAGGCTGCGCGCCAGGCGGGCCGTCAGGTCCATCCGTTCCGGTGCCATGGGGTGGCCCGGACCAAAGTTGTAGGCAGTCATGTCAGGGCTCCACGCCACCATCGTCGGCGGCGCGGGCTGGCTTAGACCGGGCAGATATGTCATCAATCACAGGCTACCCGAGCCCGCCGGACTCCCAGCCGGGCCATGAAGCCGGGCTTTAGTGGTTTACTACTGGGGGAAGCAGTTTCGACCGAGGAAAAGCCACACATGACGCAGAGCCAGTCAAGGCCCCGGACCCCGGCCAGCTGGCACCCCCCAGCGCAGGAGCGGGAGGGCCTCTGGATCTTCACGCGGCTTCGCGACTTCATCGACGACATCGCCAACACCTCCCCTGCCAGGCTTGCCCTGACGGCGTTCGCCGCGGTCTGCATGGTGTTCACGTTCCTGCTGTCCCTGCCCGTGGCTTCGGCCAACGGAACCGCCACCCCCATCCACGAGGCCCTGTTCACCGCCGTCTCGGCCGTCTGCGTGACGGGACTAACGGTGGTGTCGACGGCGGTGCACTGGTCCTTCTTCGGCCAGCTGGTGATCCTGGTGGGCATCTTCATCGGCGGTTTGGGTACCTTGACGCTGGCCTCGCTGCTGGCGCTGATGGTGAGCAAGCGGTTGGGGGTGCGCGGGAAGATCATTGCCGCCGAATCCATGAACAACGCCGGCCGCCTCGGTGAGGTGGGCACCCTGCTCCGGATCGTCATCACCACCTCCGTGGTCATCGAGGGCGTCCTGGCCCTGGCGCTCGTTCCCCGGTTCCTGACCCTGGGCGAGCCCTTCTGGCAGTCGGTGTGGCATGGCATCTTCTATGCCATTTCGTCGTTCAACAACGCCGGCTTCACCCCGCACTCGGACGGCATCGTGCCCTACGAGACGGACCTGTGGATCCTTATCCCGCTGATGGTGGGCGTCTTCCTGGGCAGCCTGGGCTTCCCCGTGGTGATGGTCCTCCAACAAAACGGCTTGAACTGGAAAAAGTGGAACCTGCACACCAAGCTCACCATCCAGGTATCGCTGATCCTCCTGGTGGCCGGGGCGTTCCTCTGGGCGCTGATGGAGTGGGACAACGTCCGGACCATCGGCACCATGGATGTGGGCGACAAGATCACCCACGCGCTGTTCGCATCCGTCATGACGCGTTCCGGCGGCTTCAACCTGGTGGACCAGAACCAGATGGATTCCACCACCATGCTGCTGACGGACGCCCTGATGTTCGCCGGCGGCGGTTCCGCGTCGACGGCGGGCGGCATCAAGGTCACCACCATCGCCGTGATGTTCCTGGCCATCGTCGCGGAGGCCCGCGGTGACGCGGACGTCAAGGTCTACGGCAGGACCATCCCGCAAGGAAGCATGCGGGTGGCCATCTCGGTGATCGTGGCCGGCGCCACCCTGGTGTCAGTGTCCGCTTTCCTGCTCCTGGCCATCAGCGGCCAGTCGCTTGACCGGGTGCTGTTCGAAACCATTTCCGCGTTCGCCACGGTGGGCCTGAGCACCAACCTCAGCGCCGAGGTGCCCCCTGCCGGCGTCTACGTCCTCGCGGCCCTGATGTTCGCGGGCCGCGTAGGAACCGTGACCCTCGCAGCCGCCCTGGCCCTGCGCCAGCGCAGCCAGTTGTACCACTACCCCGAAGAGAGGCCCATCATTGGCTAGTTCCACAGACGCCCCGCGGCGCCCCGCCCACAACGCCCCGGTGCTGGTGATCGGGCTGGGCCGCTTCGGATCATCCACGGCAGAGCAGCTGGTCAAACAGGGCCGGGAAGTACTCGCGATCGAACGCGACCGGAACCTGGTGCAGAAATGGGCCCCGCTCCTGACCCACGTGGTGGAGGCTGACGCCACCAACATCGACGCGTTGCGCCAGCTGGGCGCGCAGGAGTTCAGTTCCGCGGTGGTGGGGGTGGGGACGTCCATCGAGTCCTCCGTGCTGATCACCGTCAACCTGGTGGACCTGGGAATCGAACACCTCTGGGTCAAGGCAATCACCCCCTCGCACGGCAAGATCCTGACGCGGATCGGGGCCAACCACGTGATCTACCCGGAGGCCGACGCCGGAGTCCGGGCAGCGCACCTGGTCTCGGGCAGGATGCTGGACTTCATCGAGTTCGACGACGACTTCGCCATTGTGAAGATGTACCCGCCGCGGGAGACCGTGGGGTTCACGCTGGACGAGTCGAAGGTCCGCTCCAAGTACGGTGTGACGATTGTGGGCGTGAAGTCCCCGGGCGAGGATTTCACCTACGCCCGGCCCGAGACCAAGGTGTCCTCGCGGGACATGCTCATTGTCTCCGGGCACGTCGACCTGCTGGAACGGTTCGCCGCCCGGCCATAAGGTCCCCGGTGGTTGGGCTTGTCGAAACCGGATTTCGACAAAGCCCAGCCTCCGTTACCCAAGCTGCTTGGTGATTTCCGCCGCCCGGTCCGCTGCCGCCTTGGCGCCGGCGGCGATGATGGCCGGGATGCCCTGTTCGTCGAACGTGGCGATGGCCCGTTCCGTGGTGCCGTTGGGGCTGGTGACCGCTTTGCGCAGCGCGGAGGGATCCGCACCCGGTTCGGCGAGCATGAAGCCTGCGCCGGCCACCGTTTCGCGGGCAAGGAGCAGGGACAGCTCGCGGTCCAGGCCCAACTCCTCCCCCGCCGACGCCATGGCCTCGGCCAGGTAGAAGGCGTACGCCGGGCCCGAGCCGCTGATCGCTGACAGCGCATCCACTTGCTCTTCGGGCACTTCGACCACCGTCCCGGCGCCCTGCAGGATGTCCTTGACCTTCCGGAGCTGCTCGGGAGTGCAGTGGGTTCCCGGCGAGACGGACACCACGCCGCGGCCCAGCTTTGCCGGCGTGTTGGGCATGGTCCGGATGACCGGCTGGCCGGCGGGGAGCGCGGCTTCGAGCTGGGCGATGGATACTGCCGCGGCAACGCTGACCACCACGGCATCCGGCGAAAGGGCCGGGCCGATTTCCCGGGCCAGGTCAGCAATTCCCACCGGTTTGACGCCAAGGATGACGACGGCGGATCCCTTGGTGGCCTGTTTGTTGTTGTCTGGTTCTTCCTCGCCGGCGATCGCGGTAATTCCCGGGTACCGTTCGGCGAGTTCCGAGGCGCGCTCCGCGCGGCGGACGGTGGCCACCACATCCCCGGGGTCCGTCCCGGCCTCCAGCAGGCCGGCAAGAATGGCCTCGTTCATGGATCCACAGCCAAGGAATGCAATTCGGTTGCTCATGCCTCCATCATTGCAGTACGCATGCATTCACAGGCAACTCCCATGTTCAGCGCAGGCAGCGCACAACTTGGGGTCCTAACGTAGTTATTACCTCATTGAGGGTGCGAGTGATGCGGCAGGCATGGGGATGCCTGCCAGGGCACCGGTGGCTCGGCAACAGGTTTTCCCCCATTTTCCTGTTGCCGGCCCCGGTGCTTCCGCATCTAAGCGCGGCTGGTGTCGCTGCCCGGCCGAACGCTTGGTTGCTAGATGGCAGGTTCCACCGGGCGGGACGCGGCCACATGGGGCGCCGGTTCCAGCGGCCCGGCGAAGACCAGCTGGTCCAGGCGGCGCAGGATGAGCCCTTCGCGCAAAGCCCAGGGGCAGATGCGCAGCTTCTTGAACTTGAACATCTCCAGGGCGGCTTCGGCCACCAGTGCACCGGCAAGGAGCTGGTGCGCCCGTGCTTCGGATACACCGGGGAGATGCAGCCTGTCCTCGGAGCTCATGGCCGAGATCCGCTGGGTCCAGATCCCCAGGTCCGAGGCGTGCAGTTCGCGCTTGACGTAGGGGCCTTCGGCGCTGGGCGCGGCCCCGGCGATCCGGGCCAGGGAGCGGAACGTTTTTGAGGTGCCTGCCACCACGTTGGCCCGGCCGAGGCCGTCGAATTCCCGGACAGCAGGTTTGAGGGTGGCCCTGATGTAGCGCCGCAGTTCCTTGACGCTTTTGGCCGACGGCGGGTCCTCGGGGAACCAGTCGCGGGTGAGCCTGCTGGCGCCGAGCGGCACGGAGGTGGCCACCTCAGGAAGCTCGTCCTGGCCGAAGGCCATTTCGAAGGAGCCGCCACCGATGTCCAGGTTCAGGATGGGGCCGGCGCCCCACCCGTGCCAGCGCCGCACCGCGAAGAACGTCATGGACGCTTCTTCGCTCCCGGTGAGTTCCTGGAGGGTCACCGTGGTCTCGTGCTTGACCCGGGCCAGGACGGCGGGGCCGTTGGTGGCCTCGCGGATGGCCGAGGTACAGAATGCCAGCAGGTCTTCGGCCTTGTGCCGGGCCGCGAATTCCCAGGCCTCCAGGACGAACTCGGTCAGCTCATGCTGTCCTTCGTCGCTGATGCTGCCGTCCGGTTCAAGGTACTGGACCAGGGACAACGGCCGCTTGTGGGACGCAAACGGGACAGGCTGCGCACCGGGGTGGGCGTCCACCAGGAGCAGGTGGACGGTGTTGGACCCGATGTCGAGGACGCCTAGACGCATGGGGACATTATTGCTCGTCGGCGCGCTTGAAGTCGCGCCGGATGTTCGCCACGCCTTCAGGATCGATCTCGAAGCCGTAGGCGGCGCCGGGGTTGATCACCATGCCCAGTTCGTCGCCAAGGTTGGCGATGATGGCTGCACCCTGCGTGCCCAGCACGTTGGGTGCGGCTTCCAGGTACTGCTGGTCCACCCGGGTGGGGTGCGAGAACACGGCGAGGACGGGGCGGCCGTCGGCGTTGGCAAGGACCAGCGGCTCAACCTGGGAGTCCACGCCTTCCACCGTGTCAGAGCTGATGATGTAGACCTCGCTGTTCAGGAAGGACAGGATGACGTCAACGGGATTGGCGTCTTCCTGCCCGCCGGTGGCGAGCTTCTCCTCAAGGTCGTTGAGCGGCTGGAGATCCGTGTGCGCGGGCTGTTCAGTCATACCGTCTACCCGATCACGATCCGGTGGCCGGCGCAAACGCGCCGGCCAGGCACTACTTCTTGGCCGTTGCCTTCTTCTTTGCGGGTGCCTTGCGGGTGGCCGTCCGCTTGACCGGGCCCTTGGCGCGCTTCTCGGCCAACAGTTCCACGGCCTGTTCCCGGGTGAGTTCCTCCAGGGAGGTGGCACGCGGAACCGTGATGTTGGTGATGCCGTCGGTGATGTACGGACCGAACCGGCCTTCCTTCACCACGATGTTCTTCTCCGACACCGGGTCCGGACCGAACTCGGCCAGCGGCGGCACGGCGGCACGGGCGCCGCGCTGCTTGGGCTGTGAATAGATCTCCAGCGCCTGCTCCAGGGTAATGGTGAAGATTTCCTCTTCGGATCCGATCGAGCGCGAATCCGTGCCCTTTTTCAGGTAGGGACCGAACCGGCCGTTCTGCACGGTAATGAGGTTGCCTTCGGCGTCCTCGCCCAGCGCGCGGGGCAGGCTCATGAGCTGCAGGGCTTCGTCCAGCGTCACGGACTCCACGGTCATGGACTTGAACAGCGAACCCGTGCGCGGCTTGGCCTTGACCGGCTTCTTGGGCGGCTTGGGCTTGCCGTTCTTGTAGTACTCCACCGGCTGCTTGGCCAGGTCTTCGTCGGTCATTTCCGGGATGATCTCGGTGACGTAGGCGCCGTAGCGGCCGTTCTTGGCCACGACAGTGTGTCCCGTGTGCGGGTCTGCACCGAGCACGCGCTCCTCCGGCGCCGCAGTCTCCATCAGCTCAATGGCTTTGGCTGCGGTCAGTTCGTCCGGGGCCAGGTCCTCGGGCACGTTGGCCCGGGCCGACTCCACGATCTCGCCCGTCTTGGGATCGACGACGGCTGCCGAACTTTCCAGGTACGGGCCGAACTTGCCCACCCGCAAGGTGATGTCGTCGGTGATCGGGATGGAGTTGATCTCACGGGCATCGATCTCGCCCAGGTTGTTGACGATGCTCAACAGTCCGGGGTCGGAGTCTTCGCCGAAGTAGAAGTGCCGGAGCCACGAAGCTCCTGCCTCCTGGCCGTTGGCGATCTTGTCCAGGTCGCCTTCCATGTCGGCGGTGAATTCGTAGTCCACGTAGTCGCTGAAGTGCTGCTCCAGCAACCGGATCACCGAGAACGCGATCCAGCTGGGCACCAGCGCGGAGCCCTGCTTCCGGACGTAGCCGCGGTCCTGGATGGTGGAAATCGTGGACGCGTACGTCGACGGGCGGCCGATGCCCTTCTTTTCCAGTTCGGCGGTCAGGGACGCTTCCGTGTAGCGCGGCGGCGGCGAGGTTTCGTGGCCTACCGCCTGGATGTCCGCGGCGGTGAGGGAGTCGTCCTTGGCCACGTTCGGGAGCCGGCGTGCTTCGTCGGACTCGTCATCGCCGCGGGTCTCGTCCTTGCCTTCCTCGTAGGCGGCCAGGAAGCCGGGGAAGGTGATGACGGTGCCGGAGGCGGAGAACTCGGCGTCCCGCCCGTCGGCGGCAATGGCACCCAGGCGGATGGTCGCCGTCGAGCCCTTGGCGTCGCCCATCTGGGACGCCACGGTGCGCTTCCAGATGAGCTCGTACAGGCGGAACTCGTCCCCGGAGAGCTGCTTGGCAACCTGGGCCGGCGTGCGGAAGGAGTCTCCTGCCGGGCGGATGGCCTCGTGCGCTTCCTGCGCGTTGGCGGCCTTGTTGGAGTAGACGCGCGGGGACTGCGGAATGTATTCCGGCCCGTAGAGCTCCGAGGCCTGCCGGCGCGCCGCGGTGATGGCTTCGTCACTCAGCGCCGACGAGTCCGTACGCATATAGGTGATGTAGCCGTTTTCGTAGAGCCGCTGGGCCACCTGCATGGTGCTCTTTGAGGAGAAGCGCAGCTTGCGGCCGGCCTCCTGCTGGAGGGTGGAGGTGGTGAACGGCGCGGCCGGGCGGCGGGTGTACGGCTTGGTGTCCACCGAGCGGACGCGGAAGTCCGCATCCTGGAGCCCGGCGGCGAGGGACGTCGCAAGCTCCTCGTTGAGGTGGGCCACGTTCTTGGCGGTGAGCTCGCCGTTGTCGTTGAAGTCGCGGCCGCTGGCCACCTTGGCGCCGTCAACGGCGGCGAGCTTGGCCTTGAACGAGCCCGAGTCCGCGCCGAACTGGCCGGTCAGGTCCCAGTAGGAGGCGGCTTTGAAGGCCATGCGTTCGCGTTCGCGGTCCACCACCATGCGCGTGACCACGGACTGCACGCGGCCGGCGGACAGGCCGCGGGCCACCTTGCGCCACAGCACCGGGGAGATCTCGTAGCCGTACAGGCGGTCCAGCACGCGGCGGGTTTCCTGCGCATCCACCAGGTCCTGGTCGACATCGCGCAGGTTGCCCATGGCGCGCTGGATGGCTTCCTTGGTGATTTCGCCGAACGTCATCCGGTAGACCGGAACCTTGGGCTTGAGCACTTCGAGCAGGTGCCACGCGATGGCTTCGCCTTCGCGGTCCCCATCGGTTGCGAGGTAAAGTTCGTCGGCGTCCTTGAGCGCTGCCTTGAGCTCGGTCACCTTTTTCTTCTTGTCCGGAGACACCACGTAGTAGGGCTTGAAGTCGTGGTCGATGTCGACGGCGAACTTGCCCACCGACGTTTTCTTCAGCTCGGCGGGGAGTTCGGACGGTTGCGGCAGGTCGCGGATGTGACCAATGGAGGCCTCTACGATGAAGCCCTCGCCGAGGTACTTGGCGATGGTCTTGCTCTTGGCCGGAGACTCCACAATCACGAGTTTCTTGCCGGTTTTGGCCTTGCTTGGCACGGTGCTCCTACAGAAAAAGGTTGCTGGGGCAGATGAGCCCATGTTCGCCTAGTTCACCATATTTTGGGGAATCGTGCGCATTCATGTGGAAAAGACGGGGCGCGGCCTGGAGCATAAGGGGGCTTACTGTTCGGCCGGAAACACGGCCGGAATGAGGAAGCCGTCCCGCACCAGGTTGGCCACGTCGGCAAGCAGCAAGCGCTGGAACGACCCGGCCTCGCCGCCCAGGAGGGCCTCCAGGGCCGCGGCGATCTGCCCGGCGGCCAGGTCGCCGTCGCACGCTGAGACGAACCCGGCCAGCTCGGTGCTCATCAGGTTGGTGCGGCGCAGCCCGGCGCCCTGCCGGAGCAGGATCACGCCAGGGTGCTCGGCGCCGGGGCGCTGGTGGCGCTCCTCGGTGACGTCGTCGGCCACGAGCAGGTGCGTTCCGGCGAGATCGTGCGCTGCCAGCCAGTCGCTGCGTTCGACGGCGGCGCCCAGGTGGGGTCCGATGGGCTGCTCGATGGGGTATGTGATTTCCTCAAAGCGGCTGATGGTTTCCTGCCCGGCCGCAGCGGGGTGCCGCAGCCACACCATGCCAAAGCCGATCCCGGCGACGTTCCGGGACCCGAAATCCGCGAGGTACGCGGCGTAGGCGTCCCGGTAGTGTGCCCGGTCTCGGGATTCGGAGGCGTCCTGCAGCCAGGTTTCCGCGTATTGTTCCGGGCTGACCTGCTCCCGCTGGATGAACCAGGCGTCGGTGCCTGCCCGCACCCAGGACCTCGGCCGCTCGTCCCAGTTGGCGCCGGCGGGGACTTCCCAGTTTCCCAGCAGCTGGGCCACGCCGCCCGGCGCCAGGACGCCGGGCAGGTCCGCCACCAGGGACGCGACGATCTCATCGCCCGGCAGGCCGCCGTCGCGGTAGGTGAATTGGCCGGCCGCGTCCTCTCCGGCACTGCGCGGCGTGATCACGAACGGCGGGTTGGACACCACCAGGCCGAATTCCTCCCCGGCCACCGGCTCCAGCAGCGAACCCAGGCGCAGGCTCACCCGGTCCTCGAGCCGGTCCGGGTCCACGGAGAGTGCCTCGGCGTTGAGCAGGATGTTGAAGCGGGCATAGGCCAGGGCGCGTTCGGAGATGTCGGTGGCGGTCACGTGCTGGCAGTGGTGCAGCAGGTGGAAGGCCTGGATGCCGCATCCCGTGCCCAGGTCCAGGGCGCGTTCGGTGTGCTGCCGGACGGTGGTCTGCACCAGCGTGGTGGATGCCTGCCCGATGCCCAGGACATGGTCGTGCCGCAGGACTCCTGCCTGCTGGTGGGCCGCGAGGTCGCTGGCCACCCACAGTTCAGCGCCGCCGCTGCCGTCGGGGTTGGCATCCCAGCCGTACGGGCGCAGGTCGGCTTTGGCCGTGATGCGGGGCGTGCCGGGGACGGGCTGGACCAGCCCCAGCTCCAGGAGCCCTTCCACGCCGATGCCCGGCAGCGCGGCGTCGAGCGTTTCCCGTTCCTGCGGCTCGGCCAGGAGCCACAGCCGGACGACGGCGGCAAGGGGTGCCGCCGCTGCGGTGCGCTGCACTGCCTGCGCGGTTGCCAGCATGGCGGGAATGACCTGGTCCCGGTTCAGCGCCGCGGAGGCCGTGGGCCCCAGCAGCCGGGCGACGCCGTCGAGCGTGTAGTCGATCCTGCGGAGGTCTGCGGCGAGCGCCGCCAGCAGCCCGGGAAGGTCGCTGCGGGGTGCGTCGGGAGTGTTGCCGGCGGTGAACTCGTACGGGGATTTAGGCACCGCTCAAGTTTAGTCCGGCCCGGCAGCGGGGTACGGTGGAAGCATGCCTTCCCGCCTGACCTTCCTTCCGCGCGCCCGCACCGCCGCGGTACGCCGTACGCTGCCGGCGGTACTGGTGGCCGCAGCCCTTGGGCTCACCGTCGCAGGGTGTTCGCCTGCGGGCTCGGTGGAGGCCGCGGATGTTCCGCAGTGGCGGGCCACGGCGCTGCCCACGTCCCCGGCGGACGTGGTGCTTCAGGATTCGGGCAAGATCCTCAACCGGGACCACCTCGTGCAGGAAGCACCTTCCGTTCCTGCCGGCAGCTACACGCTCACGGCGGTGTGTGCCGGCACCGGCAAGGCGTTCTTCGCGGTGTCACTGGACGGCAAGGCCGTCACCGAAGCGGGTGCGGCCTGCAACGGCCGTGCCGAGACCACCAGGATCAACCTGCCTGCCGGCGGCCGGGTCCAAATCAGCAGCTCCAGCGTGGACGCCCCGCTGCTCTACGCGTACCGGCTGGCCCCGGCGCAATAACACCGGTTTCCGGCTCTGGCCCGGCGCCCGTCGCGGGCATACAGTCGGACTATGCCCAGTGTGCGGAGGTTCTCCGCGCCCCTTCCCCGAAGGACAGCACGGGCGCCGCGGGCACCGAAGCCCGCGGCCGCCGTCGCCCTTGGACTGGTGCTTGCGGCAGGTGCCCTGGCGGGCTGCGAATATACGTACGACGACGGCCGGGCCGGTGCCGTCCAGGGCGGCACTACCATCGCCCCGGTTCCAGCGTTCACCCGCGATCCTTTGCAACAGGACCCGGTCAGCGGCGCCGACCTCGATGATTGGGTGTCCCGTGCCCTGCCGGAGGGTACGGCACCCGAGGTCCAGGCCGATGCCGGGTTGTTGGGGTCCGGCGAAGTGCGGACCGTGGCATCACCGGCACTGGAGACCGGCACATACTCGCTGGCCTTGGCCTGCCGAAGCCAACGCCGGGTAGCGTTCACGGTGAGCACCGAGGACGTGACGCTGGTGGATCTTGGCCTTCGCTGCGGCATCAACCGGGAGAACGTCTTCTATCTCTCCACCCGGAGCGTCCTGACGGTGCGGCTGGAAGCGGGCAGCGCGGCGAACTATGCGTTCCGGCTCCGCAGGCTTTGACGTGCGGGCTCAGGCAGCGGCGCAGCCTTCGGGGCAGCGGAGCGTCTCCGGGCTGGAGGCGCACCCGGCGCAGTACAGCGTCAGGGTCCGGCAGCTGGGGTTGGAGCAGTTCTCGAATTTGCTGGTGGGTGCCGAGCAGCGGGCGCACTGGCCGATCGTCTTGGCGTCCTCGCTGAACTCGAGGTGCATGCGCTTGTCGAAGACGTAGAGTGAGCCTTCCCAGAGCCCCTGGTCCTTGAAGGCCTCGCCATAGCGGACAATGCCGCCGTCGAGCTGGTAGACCTCCTTGAAGCCGCGGTTCACCATCAGGCTGGAGAGGACCTCGCAGCGGATGCCGCCGGTGCAGTAGGTGACCACGGGCTTGTCCTTGAGGTCGTCGTACTTGCCCGAGTCGAGTTCCTTGATGAAGTCGTGCGTGGTGGCGACGTCGGGGACCACGGCGTCCTTGAACCGGCCGATTTGGGCCTCAAAGGCATTCCTGCCGTCGAAGAACACCACGTCCTCGCCGCCCTGCTTCTTGGCGTCCACCAGTTCGTGCAGTTCCTCGGGCTTGAGGTGCTTGCCTCCGCCCACCACTCCATTGGCGTCGACGGTCAATTCTCCGGGCGCACCGAAGGAGACGATCTCGTCCCGCACCTTGACGCTGAGCCTGGGAAAGTCCTCTGCGCCGCCGTCGGACCACTTCACGTCGATGCCCCGGAACCCCGGGTACTCGCGGGTGGTCTTGACGTACTGTTTGACCGCGCCGATTTCCCCGCCCACCGTGGCGTTGATTCCGTCCTTGGAGATAAGGATGCGGCCGGTCAGGCCGAGCTTCTCGCAGAGGGCGCGCTGCCAAAGCCGCACGGCGTCCGGATCCGCGATAGGGGTAAAGCCGTAAAAGAGCACAATTCGGTTCAAAGCCACGTATTTAAGGGTACCGCCGGCCCGGAGCAGGGTTACCGCCGGCCCGGGAGCGGGGGCGCATCACAATTCCATAAGCACTGGGCCACCCCCTGTTGCTGGCGATCCTGCTGGAATAGTCTTCATGCCATGAGTCAGGAAACCCTGGTTGAAGACATCACTGGCCTTTTTCAGGTGTGGGTTGCGGGCTGGGCCGGATGTCGCGGCTACCGGACCTCGACGCAGGGCCGGTTCCCCGCTGTGCTCCGGGCTGATACCAGCGGTGACTGGGAAGTTTTTGCGTCCGAACCCAGCCCCGACGAATTCGCGGCCCTGGCCGCCACGACTGCCGAAGCGCCCGCCCGCGTGCTGACCATCCTTACGCGCGATCCCGCCCGGTTCACCGGCCTGGCGGCCAAGCACGGGTTGAACGTCACCTCCGATTCGCAGACGATGATGATCGTGGACATGGAGACCCAGGACGCCGAGGATCCATGGCTTTCCGACGACGACCTGAGCCTGTCCACGTTCGAGCGGGATGGCGTGCACTACGCAGAGGTCCGCTCCGGGGACGAGATCGCGGCCAGCGGAAGGGTATTCGTCGTGGGCGATACCGCGGTGTTCGACAAGATCATCACCGAGCCCGCATTCCAGCGCAGGGGCCTGGGCAGCCTCATCATGCGGGCCTTGGCGGCACAGGCCTTCGGCCACGACGTGCGTACAGGACTCCTGCTGGCGTCCACTGACGGACAGAAGCTGTACTCACACCTGGGCTGGACCACGGTGGCCCGCGTCCTGATGCTCTCGGCGTCCCACGACGGAGCGGATCTTTCGCTCAGCTGAGGGTGGCCCGGCCCGGTTGTGCGTTTGGCGAACCGCTGCCCTCCGGCTTGGTGCCGGGTGGAAGAATAGTGGGGTGACCCCCCATGACTCCCTGATTCCCCTCCTGGGCCGCGGCCCGGAACCGGAACAGCTCCGTCATGTCCGCACCATCCCTGCGCGGGAGGCGGTCCACGAGCCTTGGCCTGAATGGATGCACCCGGACCTCGTTGAGGCATACGGCTCGCTCGGCATCCGGGAGCCGTACCGCCACCAGGTGGAGGCAGCCAACGCCGCCCATGAGGGGAAGCACGTGGTGGTGGCCACCGGAACCGCGTCGGGGAAATCGCTGGCGTACCAGTTGCCGGCGCTGGACGCGATCCACCGGTCGGAGTTGCGTGTGCTGGCCGACCCGGGGAAGATCCACGACGACGGCGCCGTGACGCTGTACCTCTCCCCCACCAAGGCACTGGCGGCGGACCAGTTGAACGCCATCCGGGCTTTGAAACTGCCTACGGTCCGGGCGGAGACCTACGACGGGGATACCGATCCAGCTGCCCGCCGCTGGATCCGGGACCACGCGAACTTCATCCTGGCCAACCCAGACATGCTGCACTTCGGCATCCTCCCCAACCACGCGTGGTGGGCGTCGTTCTTCCGCCGGTTGCGCTATGTCATCGTCGATGAGGCGCACAGTTACCGTGGCGTGTTCGGCTCCCATGTGGCTAACCTGATGCGGCGGCTGCGCCGGATCTGCGCCTACTACGGGGCAGGATCGTCGTACCCGGAGCCGGTGTTCATTGCGGCATCGGCCACGGCGTCGGAGCCTGACGTCTCCTTCGCGCGCCTCATTGGCGCCCCCGTCACTGCGGTGTCCCGCGATTGCTCGCCCCACGGTGCCACCACGGTGGCACTCTGGGAACCGGCGCTGACGGACGTCCGCGGCGAGAACGGTGCCAAGGAACGACGGACGGCCGTGGCGGAGACCTCTGACCTGCTGGCCAACCTGGTGTCCGCGCAGATCCGCACCATCGCGTTCATCAAGTCACGACGTGGCGCGGAAACCATCTCCGCCATTACCAAACGGCTCCTTGACGAGGTGGATCCGAGCCTGCCGCAACGCGTGGCCGCGTACCGCTCGGGCTACCTGCCGGAGGAACGCCGGGCGGTGGAGAAGGCGTTGCGTTCCGGCCAGTTGCTGGGTGTTTCCAGTACGTCGGCCCTGGAACTGGGGATCGACATTTCCGGCCTTGATGCTGTCCTGGTGGCCGGGTGGCCTGGAACGCGGGCCTCGCTGTTCCAGCAGATCGGCAGGGCGGGCCGCGCCGGCCAGGATGCGATTGCGGCCTTCGTGGCAAGCGACGACCCCCTGGACACCTACCTGGTGAACCATCCCGAAGCCATCTTCGACGTTTCGGTGGAAGCAACGGTCTTTGACCCTTCAAATCCCTACGTCCTGGGGCCGCATCTGTGCGCCGCGGCCGCTGAACTTCCGCTGGGACCGGCGGAGCTCGATCTCTTCGGCGATACCGCAGAGATGCTCCTGGACCGGCTGGTGGCACAGGGCTACCTCCGGCGCCGGCCGGCCGGCTGGTTCTGGACCCATTCGCAGAGTGCCGCCGCCATGGTCAACCTCCGGGCGGACGGAGGGGGACCCGTCAGCATCGTGGACGCCGAGACCGGTTCGCTCCTGGGAACCATGGACTCGCCGCAGACCCACTACCAGGCGCACACCGGGGCGGTGTACGTCCACCAGGGCGACACCTATGTGGTGGAGGACCTCAACGAAGACGACCACTGCGTCATGGTGCGGCGCGCCAACCCGGACTATTACACGACCGCGCGGGACGTGACCCAGATCGAGGTGCTGGAGACCCAGCGAACCATGCAGTGGGGTGACGTGACGGTCCACTTCGGCGACGTAAAGGTCACCACCCAGGTGGTTTCCTTCCAGCGCAAGGCACTGATTTCCAATGAGGTGCTGGGCGAGGAACCGTTGGAGCTGGGCGCACGCGACCTTTTCACCAAAGCGGTGTGGTTCGTGGTGGAGAACCGTTCCCTGACGGCGGCGGGACTGATCGAGGCACAGTTCCCGGGTGCCTTGCACGCTGCCGAACACGCGGCAATAGGGCTTCTTCCCCTGGTGGCTTCCAGCGACCGGTGGGATATCGGCGGGGTCTCAACCGCACTGCACGCCGATACCGGGGTGCCCACCATCTTTGTGTATGACGGGCACCCCGGGGGCGCCGGGTTCGCCGAACGGGGGTTCGACAAGGCCATGGTGTGGCTGGCGGCCACGCGGGACGCCATCAAGGCCTGCGAGTGTGACACCGGCTGCCCGTCCTGTGTCCAGTCGCCCAAGTGCGGCAATAAGAACAACCCGTTGGACAAGGCCGCGGCGGTAACCCTGCTGGATGTCCTGCTCAAGGACGCCTCGGAAGCCAGCCGGGAGGTGCTGGACGCCAGGAGCTGAGCGGAACGTGCCGGTCGGAAGGACGTGCAGGGCTGAAGAACGTGGGGACTGAAGGACCTGCAGGCTGAAGGATGTGCGGCGCGGCGTGGACAGTCCCGTGCGCCGCCCCCCATGGCATCTCCTCACGGAGGTGGCCCGGCCCGTGCATGTCCCGTGGCGGCGCCCAGGAGCGACCGTTCGTTAAGCTCGGTCCGCACGTCAATCGTCTGCCCGGCACCTTCCACGCAACTGATCACTGTGGCGGCATGGCGGCCCGATACCTCTGAGGCAACCATGCAGGGTTCCCCGGTGGTGATGCCGCGGAGGGCGTCGGCCGCTGCGAGGGCTGCCAAGTCCGCGGCTGCAGCCGCCCGGCTGGCCAGCACGGCCGACTGGGCGAGCAAGAGCATGACGGCCATGGCTGTCATGACCACCAGCGCCAGCCCTGCCGCCATTACCGTTCCGGAGCCGCGCTCCCGGCCATCGTGCGCACCCGTCCAGCTGGACGAACCGCCAAGGCGACCCAGCCTGTCGGCTGGGCACTCCCTTGAGGCTGGGCGGCACGCGCGGGCCTTTGCTGGGAGGCGCGTTTCCATCCCCGTCACCGGTTGCCCTTTCCATCGGTCAGGCCGCTGCCGTTGCGGGTCCCGTCTGCGCCACCGGTTCCCGGCGACTCACTCCGCGTCGACGCGCGTGCGGTGAGGGTCCACGGAATGGACGCTCCCAGCGGTCCGGACACATGGTCGGTGACGGTGATGCTGAACCATTCGCCGTCGGCCGCAATGGACGCGGCCGCCGAGTCGCCGGCAAGGGTCCTGACTGTATGTTGCACGGCGCCGGGGTCTTCGCCCCGGGCCAGGGCCCGCGCCCCGGCGCGGGCTCCTTCTTCGATCCGCAGTTGCGTCATACCTGCGGCGGCTCCGGCCAGCAGCATGGCAAGCAGCGCCAGTACCGCCGGCAGCGCCACGGCGAACTCTGCTGTGACCGCGCCCCTGGCCATCCCCCTGGGCGACACATCGGCAGTGCCCGGTACATTGTGTTTGTGCGGCGCATGGGGCGGGTCCTGCGAACTGGTGTTGCCCGCGGCCTGGCGTTTGTCCGGCGAACGGGTCCTGCCTGGGGCATGGGGCGTGTCGGGTGAATCGGCAGTGCCCGGCGCCTGGGGGCCGGTCACGGCAACGCCAGCGCGGTCCGGATCAGGTTCAGCAGGAAGCCGCGGACTTCGTCACTGCGAAGGATGAACACGAGCAGCCCGGCGAAGCCGACAGCGGCCAGGGTGGCGATGGCATATTCCGCCGTGGCCATACCTGCCTCAGAGCCCAGCAGCCCGGCCCTGCGCCGGTTCCCATGCCGGAATGGATCCGATCCCGGGTAAAGCTCAACGACATTGCCGTCTGCGGCCGCTGCGCCATGCCTGGCAGAAGCGATGGGCGCGGAAGCGTGCCCGGTACCGCCGGTGGCGAACCCTTGACCGCCGGGTGAGGTGCCGGCCGTGGCGGAGTCGGCGAGCGCAGGGGTTCCGGCGGAGCAGCGGTGGTGGTGGATGGACATGTGTTTTCCTTTCGCGGGTCTGCCGGGGTGTTTCCCGGCTGTCTCGACTCTTCCCGCCGGCGCTGCGGCCGGTAAGGGGTGGGGTGGGCTAAGTGGAAAAGCCGGGCCGCCGCCAGCTTGTGGAGGAAAGGACAGAGGCGCCGGGGTATCCGGGCGGAGGTCTAGGAACCGGATGGAACCAAGGCAAGCAGCACCGGGACGACGCCCAGGCAGATGAAGGCCGGCAGCGAGCAAAGGCCCAGCGGGACCACCAGCTTCACGCCGAGCGACGCGGCGCGTTTTTCTGCGGCACGGAATCTCTCCCGCCGAAGCCTTGCAGCCTGCGCATACAGGATCGCGGACGAGGGTGCGCCGGTCAGCGCGGCAAACCCCAGGGCATCCCGAAGCTCCAGGACCTCCGGGAGCCGTACCGCGGAGCTGCGCCACGCCGTCTCCCAGTCGGCGCCGATGGCCAACGCGGAGACCACAGGACGCAGCGAGTCCCGGTAGTGGGGAGCTGCGGAAGCGGCCACCAGTTCCAGCGAACGTCCGATTCCGGCGCCGGCATCCAGCATTGCCGCCACGAGTTCGAGCATCATGGCCGTGTCCTTGAGGCCGCGGGCACAGCGGTTTTCGGTCCGCGCAGCCGCCTGGCGGTGGTTCTCCCGCGGGGTGTCCAGGTTAAGCTGCCGCAGGCGTTGGCGTGACCGGCTGCGGCCCGAGCACGACAACCAGGCAGCCATGGCGAGGAGCAGGAACAGGGCCGGCCCGTGGCCCCATTCCGGCATCATGGCCCTGACTCCGCGGCGGCCGAAACGAGCCGGGCGGACCACACCCGGCCGGCCATGGTAAGGACTACGCCGCCTGCCAGCGCTGCCAGTCCCAGCGGAGTGCCCAGCAGCGTGGCCACCGGATCGACCCCCAAGGCTGCGCCCAGGCCGAGTCCCATCAACGGAAGCCAGGTCAGCAGGCGGACCGTGGCCTTAGGCCCGGCGAGGGCCGTCTGCCTGGCGGCGTCGGCGTCCTCCGCGGCCTCCAGCTGGGCCGCGAACCTGGTCAGCACGTCAGCGAGCGGGCATCCACTGGCTTCAGCGATATCGAGGCAGGCCGCCAGCTCGGACCATGTTCCGGCTTCACGGTCCCGGCCCGGAAATGCCGTGGGAAGCACCCGACGGATGGCCTCGGACACGGGAGCTCCGGTAGCCGCGGCTGCACGCGCTGATGCGAGGACTGTGGTTGACCCCCTCGACAGTACGGGGCCCAGGGAGCGTGCGGCGTCCTGGAGCCGCTGCTCTTGGCCGCCGGGGACGCCGTACACGGTCCACAGTTCATCCCACAGCCGGGCGGGCGTCCTTCCGCCCCTGAGCAGCGCCGCCAATTGCTGCACCACCAGGGTCAGGCCCATTCCGCGTTTACCGACAGAGTCGCGGCCGGCGCGCCGGGACCACGGCACCATCGTGCGCCTGGTGGTTCGTTGCGCACCCGGGGAATTCCGCGCCACGGAACGCAGCCTCGCCGGCGCACGCAGCGGCGGTTTGAGGAGCAGCGCGGCGGTGCAAAGGAGCGCCGCCAGGAAGAGTGTCACAGGGCTTCCCCGGAATCCAGCCCCAACCGGGCAGCCAGCGCAGGCCACGCCGGACCCGGCTTTCCGGATTCCTCGACGGCCGGCACCACGCCTAGGCCCTCGGGACCGTCGCCGAGGAGTCCCACACAGAGGACTTCCCTGCCCCGGGGCGTCCGGCCGAGGTGGATGACCACGTCCAGCGCGCTGGCAGCCTGGAGCCGCACGGCCTCCGGTCCCAATCCGGCGAGGGCCCCGAGTGCTGTGAGCCTGGCCGGCACCGCCGTTGCGGTGTTGGCATGGATGGTTCCGCCGCCACCGCTGTGGCCGGTGTTCATCGCGGTGAGGAGCTCGCGCACTTCGGGCCCCCGGCACTCGCCCACCACCAGGCGGTCCGGGCGCATGCGCAGGGCCTGCCTGACGAGTTCCCCCAGGTCCACGGCTCCCCCGCCTTCAAGGTTTCCATGACGCGATTCAAGGGCCACCACGTGCGGGTGGACCGGGTTGAGCTCGGACGCATCCTCGATCAGGACGAGGCGTTCGTCCGGCGCACACAATCCCAACAACGTGGACAGCAGCGTGGTCTTGCCGGAACCGGTGGCCCCGCTGACCAGGAAGCTTAACCTCCTGGCCACCACGGCCTCCAGCACTGCCTGCACCCGCGCGCCGAACATTCCGGCGGCCCGAAGCTCCGCCATGGTGAACACCTGCTCCCGGCGGATCCGGATGCTCAGGAGCGTCCCGGACGTGGAAACCGGCGGCAACACGGCGTGGACACGGTAGCCGCCGGCAAGCCTTACATCGACGCACGGCGAGCCGTCATCCAGGCGACGGCCACCTGCAGCCACAAGCCTGCCGGCCAGTGCCCGCACCTGGGCTTCATCGGCGAACCGGACGGAAACCCGCTCGATGCCATGTCCCCGGTCCACCCAGACAGAACCCGGCTCGTTCACGAAAATGTCCGTGACGGCCGGATCCCGGGTGAGTTCCTGAAGCGGGCCCAGGCCGTTGAGTTCGGCGCTGATCCGCTCTACTGCTGCCAGCGAACCGGCGGTACCCAGCAGCTTGCCGGTGGCCTGGACCGCCGCGGCAACCCGTGAAGGCGTCACGGCCCCTGCCTCGGCCATCATCGACTCGCGGACCGACTCCAGCAGGCCGGCGTCCACTGCCCTTCCGGTCCCTGCTGCATCCCGCGACCGCCAGGAGCGGCCTGCCTGGTTGGTTTCCAGGATCCGGGCGCTCCGCCGGGCGCCGGCGTTTCCTTGCGCCGCCCCGCTGCCCGGATCCCGCCCAATGATTCCGGGAGTTCCCTGCGGGTGCCTCATGCCACGTCCCCCGCGTACAGGTCATCGCCCAGCCAATCGAGGGCGGCGGCGGCGAAGCGCCGGATGTTGCGCCGCTTCCCCAAGTCCAGCAGGCGGCCCGCTTCCGTGGCACCTGGTACGGCGCGCAGTTCAGGGATCCTGCCATGCACCGGCAGCCCGACGGCGTCGGCGATCAGTGAACTGTCCAACGCGGCGCCCGAACGCCCGCGGACCAGCAGTGCCGCCTCGACCGGGGGAAGCTCCTGGAGCAGTCGCACGGTTGCCACCGCCGCCTTAAGTTGGGCCGGGACCACCACCATGATCCGGTCGCAGTCCCACGCCACCGTGGTCAGCGGCCCTGCACCCCGCCCCACATCGACCACCACCAGTTCGTAGCCACGGCGGGCGGCGTCGAGGACCTCGGCCATGGCAGCGGCAGGGACCGGCAGCGGTTGCTCCCGGGTGGCAGGCCACGAGAGGAAGGACAACCCTCCCGCCGCAGGCAGGGAATCCACCAGCTGCACGGGGTCGATGCTGCCCCTGGCCTCGGCGAGGTCCGGCCAGCGGAGGCCAGGATTGTCCTCCGCGGCGAGCGCAAGTTCAAGTCCCCCGCCCCAGGGATCGCCGTCAACCATCAGGACGCGCACACCGAGCCGGGCGGCTGCCTGCGCAATCCAGATGGCAGCCGTGGTGGCCCCTGCCCCGCCGCACCCGCCCGTGATGCCCAGGACCACTCCACCCGGACCCGGTGAGCGGGACCGGCTGAGGTGGTCTGCCAGCCAGGCCGCGGCGTCCGGTAGTACGGCAACGCGTTCCGCCCCCAGGGCGGCGGCGAGGTGCCAGAGGCTGTCCCCTTCACCGTCCAGGCCAACCATGACCGCCGGCGTGCGTCTGCGCGGCGGCAGTTCCCGCACATCGCTGCCCACAAGGACTGCTGCCGCGGTATCCCAGTGCCGCCCGGCTTCGACGGCATCGGGGACAACACGCAAGTGCGCCCCCGCGGCCGCCACGATGCGCTCCACCTCGGAACGCAGTACCCCGGAGGCGGTGACCAGCAATACTTCACCGGACCCATCCGGCAGCCAGGCCGCGCCTCGTACGTCCCTCCCATCGGCTGACCCAACAGTCGGGCCTGCTTCCCCGTCCGGCGGCCGCCGCGAAGGTGCCCCGGAATGTCCCGGGCCGGACCGGGGTGCGTTCAGCTGGTGCCTGCTCATGGAGCCACTCTGTCCACATCCCGACCCGTGGAGTAGGCAGGAAATCCTGTATGTGGACAACGTGCGTCGGGGCAGCTCCGCGGACAGGGCAGAATTGGAGCATGTACCTGCTGCTCGCCGCCCATTCCCGCGGCGCGGTACTCCAGCAACTGACGCAGGCGGGACATCCCGAACCGGCCAACCCGGAACCCCGGCCCGTGGCACTGACGGACCTTGCCGCCGTCGTCCGCGACCTGGAAGCCCGGCGCCCCGGCGGCCAGCCGCCCCGCTGGATTTGGCACCGGACGCAGGACTGGTATCCGGCACTGCTCACATCCGGGGTGGAGGTGGAGCGTTGCTATGACGTCAGCCTCTGCGGCAACATCCTGGCCTTTTCGCAGTTCAGCGCGCACACCGAGTACGCCCGGAACACGGACCGGGTCCCCGTGGAGGATCCGCTGCTGCCCCCGAAGACACTGCTGCCGCCGCGTCCCCCCGCAGACCAGGGCGCATTGTTCGACGACCCCAACGCCGGTGCCGCGCCGGGCGTGTCCCTGGACGAGCTCCGAACCGAGTACGCTGCCCAGCAGGCCGCCATGGCTGCGGTGGACACGGCGGAAAACCGCCGGAACCGGCTCCAGCTGCTGCTGGCGGCGGAGTCAGCGGGCGCCATGGTGGCTGCGGAGATGCAGCACGCCGGCGTCCCGTGGCGCGAAGACCTGCACGAACAAATACTGTCCGGCCACCTCGGGCCCCGGCCCTCCGCCGGGCAGCGTCCGCCTAGGCTCGAAGCGTTGGCGGCGGAACTGCGCGGCCTGCTCAACGCACCCGGACTCAATCCCGATTCGCCGCAGGACTTGATGCGGGCCCTGCACCGTAACGGAATCGAGGTGAAGAGCACCCGGAAATGGGAGCTGAGGGAGTCGAGCCACCCGGTCATTGAGCCGCTCTTGGAGTACAAGAGCCTGTCCCGGCTGCACACAGCCAACGGCTGGTCCTGGTTGGATGCCTGGGTGGACGGCGGCCGGTTCCGGCCGGAGTACGTCGTGGGGGGCGTGGTCTCGGGCCGCTGGGCTTCCCGCGGCGGCGGCGCCCTGCAGATTCCACGCCAGGTCCGCGGTGCCGTGCACGCCGATCCCGGCTACAAGCTCATCGTTGCGGACGCCTCGCAGCTCGAACCCCGGGTCCTGGTGGCCCTTGCCCAGGATTCGTCCATGGCGGAGGCGGCCCGGGACCAGGACCTCTACGCCGGGATTGCCGCCAAGGGTTTCGGCGGGGACCGGGCCAAGGCGAAGATGGCGCTGCTGGGCGCAATGTATGGTGCCACCTCCGGTGAAGCAGGCCGGCTGATGCCGCAGCTGGCACGCACCTATCCCCGCGCCGTCGACTTCGTGGAGCGGGCGGCACGGGCGGGCGAAGCCGGAGGAACGGTCACCACCAGGCTGGGCCGGAGCAGCCCTCCCCCGTCCGAGCGCTGGTACCAAAGCCAACGTTCGGCAACAGCGGAGGAGCAACGGCGGGCCGAGTCGATCGCCCGGTCGCGGGGCCGTTTCACGCGGAACTTCGTGGTCCAGGGCTCGGCGGCGGACTGGGCGGCGTGCTGGCTGGCTGAATTACGACGACGGTTGCGCACCTTGCGGGCTGCAGGCGCGGTGGGGAGCGGGGCCGGCCGGCCCGAGCTGGTGTTCTTCCTCCACGACGAAGTGATGGTTCACGCGCCGGCAGAGCGGGTGGAGGCTTGCATCGCCGCCATCGAGGAAGCGGCCAGGGCGGCCAAGGAACTGTTGTTCGGCCCAATACCGGTGGAGTTTCCGGTGAGCCTTGCCGTGGTGGATTCCTACGACCGTGCCAAGTAAGGCGCC
The DNA here is from genome assembly GCF_000374865.1 of Arthrobacter sp. 135MFCol5.1. Lineage (GTDB taxonomy): Bacteria > Actinomycetota > Actinomycetes > Actinomycetales > Micrococcaceae > Arthrobacter. Next base: position 226,448 of record NZ_KB895455.1, read on the forward strand.
CGGAGTTCGGCAGGAAAACACGCCTTTGAGACGCAAGGTAACCTACCCGGCAGTAGCTCGACGGGTACGGTGGCGGCGGTTACAGTCAAAATGGCTGAAGCAGATCCGGTCACTGATGCAACGACGCATACTAGGGAGGTCCCCGTCCATGGCGGGAAGATTTGAAATACACCGTGTTGGGGACGAGTCCTACCGGCTGCGGCTTACCGACGCCGAAGGGAATATCGTCGCGGTTTCTCCGACTTTTCCATCCCTGACGATGCTGCGGGACGGAATCAAGGCAATGCGGGAGAATGCCGCCACGGGGATTGTTGTGGACTTGCGCCGGCAGGCCTGACGCCTAAACCGCAACCGGGTGCAGCCGGTTCCGGTCCCACGGGACGGACCAGCCGAGCTGGTCGAACAGCCCGCTGAGCACAATGCCGGTGAAGCCCCATACCAGCACGCCGTTGACAGTGAAGGCCGGGCTGTCGAACGTGCGGCCGGCCCGGTGGACGGTGGCCATCACCCGGTTGTCGGGGTCCAGCAGGTCCCGGACCGGGACGCGGAACACCTGGGCCGATTCACCGTAATCCACCACCCGGACCGGCGACGGGGCATGCCACCAGGCGAGGACCGGCGTCACCAGGAAGTTGCTGTGCGCCAGGCCCAACTCCTGGAGGGTGCCCAAGACCTCCACGCCGGCCGAGTCCAGCCCGGTTTCCTCTTCGGCTTCCCTCAGCGCAGCCGCCACCGGTGTTTCGTCCCGGTCGATGCTGCCGCCGGGGAACGCCACCTGCCCCGGGTGGGACCCCAGGGTGTGGGCCCGTTCCAGGAGCAGGACGTCGAGGTCGGCCGCGGCCAACGGCTTGGCTGACGCGGCAGGGACGTCGTCGAGAACGCCGAAAAGCATGAGGACGGCGGCCCTGCGGGCGCGCTCAACGTCCACGGTCAGCGCGGCCCAGCGCGGGTCAGGGGGGCCGGCGGTTCCCGATTCTGCCTGCCGGACCAGCCTGGCGAGGTCTTCGCGCGCGCTCACGGGGTCCTCACCTGGGACGCCATCCGGATCTCGGCGGCCCGGTGTTGCTCTGACAGGTACTGCTCCAGCAGGGCTTCGCTGCCGGGCGCCAACTCATATTTCAGGAGCTTGGCCGCCTTCGCCGGGTCCGTCTCTCCCATGCCATAGGAGGGGCACCAGTTGGCCACGGGGCAGGCACCGCAGGCCGGCTTGCGGGCGTGGCATACGCGCCGGCCGTGGAAGATGACCCGGTGGGACAGCATGGTCCAGTCCTTGCGCTCGAAGAGCCTGGCCACGTCCTGTTCGATCTGTACGGGATCCTCGGACTGCGTCCAGCCGAACCTTTTGGTGAGGCGGGCGAAGTGGGTGTCCACAGAGATGCCCGGGACGCCGAAGGCGTTGCCCAGGACTACGTTGGCCGTCTTGCGTCCGACGCCGGGCAACGTGACCAGGTCCTTCATCCGGCCCGGAACCTCGCCGTCGAAGTCGTCCACAAGGCGCGTGCACAGCGCAAGGACGTTCTTGGCTTTGGCACGGAAGAATCCGGTGGGCTTAAGGATGGTTTCCAGCTCCATCGGATCCGCTTCCGCCAGGGAACGGGCGTCAGGCCAGCGCGCGAACAGCACTTTGGTGACCTGGTTGACGGTGACGTCCGTGGTCTGGGCGGACAGCACGGTTGCCACGAGCAGTTCGAAGGGGTTGCGGAAATCGAGCTCCGCGTGGGCGTAGGGGTATTTTTCCGCCAGCGCCTTGTGGATGCGCCGCGCCCGCCGTTTCAGTGCCAGCAAGGATTCTGCCGGGACCACGGGCATGCCGGGAACCTGGTCTTTGTTCGCGGTTTGCCCGGCGGGGTCGTTCCCGCCGGGCATGGCCGCACGGAGCCCGGCCATGGGCGTCAGCCGCGCTCGATGTTGCTGAGGTCGCGCAGGATGCCCAGGCGGCCGTCAGTGTGCTGGACCAGGAACTCGTGTCCCCGGTCTTCCAGTGCCAGCACCCACCCGCCGGGTTCGATGACGAAGGCAGGCGCCCCGGTCCGGGGATCAAAGGCGGTGCGGTGCTGCGCCACGGCAAACCAGAAGGCCTCGTGGGCAGGCTGTGCGTCCGCCTCGTCGTGGCGGGCAGTGGGGTCCACGGTTGCGCCGATGGGCTCTTCGGGCCGGACCTGCTGGTGCACCGCGGTGGCGGCCGGTGGCTCCCAGGCCGGCTGCGGGGCACCCGCCGCCGGAGCAGCGGCTGCGCGCGTTTCCTCCGCCGCGGGCGTCGCTGCGGGACGGACGACGTCGGCTGCCTGGGTTTCCTCCGCCGCGGGCGTCGCAGCAGGACGGACGACGTCGGCTGCCTGGGTCGGCGGCCCGGCATCCACCTCGGGGGTACGGTCCAAGACCTCCGGTGCGGTGGACACCGGAGTGGAGGATGCCGGCGCGGAAGGAGCAGGTGCCGAGCCGGAAGGAGCAGGGGCAGGCGCTGCAGCAGCCGAAGCGGGCACGGCGGCCGTGGCGGGCGGCTGCCCGCTGCCGGCAGGTTCGTGGCTGGCGCCTCCCGGCTGGATCGCGGATGACCCGGCGCCTCCGCTGCCAAAGACGCCTGCACCCTTGAGTCCGAACCCGGTCTTGGACTGGGCGGAGCCGGACTCCGGCTTTGCTGGCTTGGGGGCGCGGGGCTTCCGCACCGGCACAGCGGCTTCGCGCGCCACGATATGGGCCGGCGCATCGGCCCGGCCTTTGAAATCACCGGCGAGGTAGGGGATGAAGCGGCCGAGGACCGTGGCGGCGAACAGGACGAGGGAGCCGATCAGGCCCACCAGCAGGCTGGTGGTATAGGCGCCGGCAACCGACAGGAAGAAAAAGGCGACGGCGAAGGAGGCCACTACCGAGGCGAACTGGTCGATAGACAGCGACCCCACCCGGATTTTAGTGCCCGGCACCAGGCGGCGTGCAGCGAACAGCGCGCTGGCGATCAGCGGCAGGATGATGCCCAGCCCCAGGAAGAACAGGTTGTTGAGGTTCCACAGGTTGTAGCGGGCGCCGAACAGTGGCAGCAGGGATGCGACGAAAAGGATCAGGGTGCCGGCGAAAACTGCAAGGTCGCGCACCGTGAACTGACCGAGCACTGCCTGGTTGGCGTTCGGGTCAATCTTCCCCGCGGCCGCCTTCTGAGCTGCAGCGGTGCTGCCGGCAGGGTTTTGGTTGCCTGGTCCCCCGGCTGACCCGGAGCCGCCGGGTCCCGCTTGGGTGTGCGGGGCCGTTCGCTGGCCGAAGCTCTGCTGGTTCATTCTGCTCTCCTTAGCGTGGCGGCACCGGGCCCGTGCGGACCCGAAAACTGTGCCGTCTTGACATGCGGTCCGGCTCCGGCCCGGCACGGTCCATGCCGGGCCGGAGCGGTCCGAAGTGAAGTCACAATTCCATCTCAGCCTAGTCAACAGCCAAGCTGATCACTAGCTGGCACGGGGCCGCCGGAGTGGCCTGCACACCATTCACCGCTTAACAAATGCCGTTCGCTGGCGCATCTGTGACGGCGGGCACATTGGGTCCGCGGCAAGCATTAGGCTTGGTTGCGGAACAGCTCTTTGCGGTATGTCCGTCCCGGCTGGAGCCCAGTGCCGCGCCAACGGCGGGCCCTGCGGTGACGGCATCCCGCGGCGACGATCGATGAATGATGAGGTTCATATGTCCCAGGACACCCCCAGCTCCACGGCCACGGTTCCGTCGGATTCCGCCCCGGCCGCAGCCCAGTCCGGCCAGCAGGGTGACGCTTTCGCGAACCTGCTGCACGAGACTCGGGCCTTCCCTCCCAGCGCCGAGTTTGCAGCCGGTGCCGTCGCCACGGCAGCCGAGTACGACGATGCCAACGCGGACCGGCCGGCGTTTTGGGCGAAGAAGGCCCGGGAGCTGCTGACCTGGTCCAAGGACTTCACGCAGGCGCTGGACTGGTCTGATCCGCCGTTCGCGAAATGGTTCGTTGGCGGCGAAATCAACGCCGCGTACAACGCGTTGGACCGGCACGTGGAGGCCGGCAACGGTGACCGGGTGGCCATCCATTTCGAGGGTGAACCCGGCGACACCCGCGCGTACACCTATGCGGAGCTGACCGAAGAGGTGAAGAAGGCGGCCAACGCTTTCGAGTCCTTGGGCGTTGCCAAGGGTGACCGGGTGGCGGTGTACCTGCCGATGATCCCGGAGGCCGTGATCACGCTGCTGGCATGTGCCCGGATCGGCGCGGTGCATTCGGTGGTGTTCGGCGGTTTCTCGGCCGAGGCGCTCCGTTCCCGGATCGACGACGCCGAGGCCAAGCTGGTGGTGACCGCTGACGGCACCTACCGGCGCGGCAAGCCCAGCCCGCTGAAGCCGGCCGTCGACGATGCCCTGGCCCACGACGGCCACACCGTGCAGAACGTGGTGGTGGTCAAGCGCAACGGCCAGGACGTGGACTGGCACGAGGGACGGGACCACTGGTGGGCGGATACGGTGGGCGCCGCGTCCGCGGAACACACCGCGGTGGGCCACGATTCCGAGCACCCGCTGTTCATCCTGTACACCTCAGGGACCACAGGGAAGCCCAAGGGGATCCTGCACACCACCGGCGGGTACCTCACCCAGGGCGCATACACGCACAAGGCCGTGTTCGACCTGCACCCCGAAACGGACGTCTACTGGTGCACGGCCGACGTCGGCTGGATCACCGGCCACTCGTATGTTGCCTACGCCCCGCTCATCAACGGCGCCACCCAGGTCATCTACGAGGGCACCCCGGACTCCCCGCACCAGGGCCGATGGTGGGAGATCGTGGAAAAGTACAAGGTCTCCATCCTCTACACCGCCCCTACCGCCATCCGCACCTTCATGAAGTGGGGCGCCGAGATCCCGGGCAAGTACGATCTGTCCTCGATCCGCGTCCTGGGCTCGGTGGGCGAGTCGATCAACCCCGAGGCCTGGATGTGGTACCGCAAGGTGATCGGCGGGGACAAGGCGCCGATTGTGGACACTTGGTGGCAGACAGAGACCGGCGCCCAGATGATCGCTCCGCTGCCGGGTGTCACCGCCACCAAGCCCGGCTCGGCCCAGGTCCCGCTGCCCGGCATTGCCGTGGACGTGGTGGACGAGATGGGCCAGTCCGTTCCCGACGGCCACGGCGGCTTCCTGGTAATCCGCGAACCCTGGCCATCCATGCTGCGTGGCATCTGGGGGGACCCCGAGCGGTTCAAGGACACGTACTGGTCCCGGTTTGAAAACATGTACTTCGCCGGGGACGGGGCCAAGAAGGATGAGGACGGGGACATCTGGCTCCTGGGCCGGGTGGACGACGTCATGAACGTCTCCGGGCACCGGCTCTCCACCACGGAGATCGAGTCCGCCCTGGTGTCCCATCCCGCCGTGGCGGAGGCCGCCGTCGTGGGCGCCTCGGACGAGACCACCGGCCAGGCCGTCGTCGCGTTCGTCATCCTCCGCGGCGATGCCGTGAACAACGGCGATGCCACCGTCCAGGAACTGCGCAACCATGTGGGCAAGGAAATCGGCCCGATCGCCAAACCAAAGAACATCCTGGTGGTCCCCGAGCTGCCCAAGACCCGATCCGGGAAGATTATGCGGCGCCTCCTCAAGGACGTCGCGGAAGGCCGCGACCCGGGTGACGCCACCACGCTTTCCGACCCCACGATCATGCAGCAGATCGCGCAGTCGCTCAGAAAGTAACACTGGCTTAGCATCGAGCCGGGAACCATCGGACGGCCCCGTTTCCCCCGCCATCACGGGGAAGGCGGGGCCGTCCGCATTTGTGACGATTCAAAAAAATCAACGCGCAAAATGTTATTTACCGTTCTTCCATGTTCGCTTTTGCGAGGTTATAGTCAGCGTATGTGAGGTGCCTCACACGCGGCTATTTTTCAAGGGAGAGAACATGGCTTCACAGTTTGATGCGTCCGCCACCGCATTTCCGAGCAGGCGGACCATCCTCAAGACGGTCGGCGTAGGAGCGGTTGGCCTGGCCGGCATCCCGTTCCTCGCCGCCTGCACCGGCGGGAGCGCACCGTCGGCAACGGGGTCGGAATCCTCCGGCCTCACTTTCGGCTCCGGAGCCTCGGACGACGTCCCCAAGCGCGCCTACCAGGCCGTGACGGATGCCTTCACAGCCAAGACCGGCAAGACGGTCACCACCAACGTGGTACCCCACAACGATTTCCAGAACAAGATCAACTCCTACCTGCAAGGCTCCCCCGACGATGCGTTCACCTGGTTCGCCGGGTACCGGATGCAGTACTACGCGGGCAAGGGACTGCTGGCACCCATCGACGATGTCTGGCAGACCGTGGGCGCCAACTTTTCCGACGCCCTGAAGAAGGCGTCCACCGGCCCCGACGGGAAGATGTATTTCGTTCCCAACTACAACTACCCGTGGGGGTTCTTCTACCGGAAGAGCCTCTGGACCGAAAAGGGCTACCAGGTACCCGCAACGTTCGATGACCTCAAGGCGCTTGCCACGAAGATGAAGGCTGACGGCCTGATTCCCATTGGCTTCGCCGACAAGGACGGCTGGCCCGCCATGGGCACCTTCGACTACATCAACATGCGACTCAACGGCTACCAGTTCCACGTGGACCTCTGCGCCCACAAGGAGTCCTGGGACCAGCAGAAAGTCAGCGCCGTCTTTGACACCTGGAAGGCCCTCCTGCCGTTCCAGGACCCTGGAGCCCTCGGGCAGACCTGGCAGGACGCCGCAAAGGCCCTGGAGGCGAAGAAGACCGGCATGTACCTGCTCGGTTCCTTCGTCACCCAGCAGTTCACCGACCCCACGGTCCTGGCCGACATCGATTTCTTCGCTTTCCCCGAAATCGCGATGGAAGGCAGGGACTCCGTCGAAGCCCCCATCGACGGACTGCTGTTGTCCAAGAAGGGCGGGGACAACAAGGCAGCCCGCGACTTCCTGGCGTTCCTCGGCACACCGGAGGCGCAGAATGCGTACGCCAAGGTGGACTCGTCAAACATCGCCACCGCCAAGGGCGCGGACACCTCATCGTTCACGCCCCTGAACAAGAAGTGTGCCGACACCATTGCGGGCGCGAAGAACATCAGCCAGTTCTTCGACCGCGATGCTCTGCCGGCCATGGCCAACAACGTGATGATTCCCGCCCTGCAGACGTTCATCAAGGACGGCACCATGGACGTCAAGAACCTTGAGGCCCAGGCCAAGACGCTGTACGCAGCGCAGTAGTTTCCGCCTACGGAACGGCGACGGCGGCGCTTGGCGTGCGCCGTCGCCGTTCCCCTCCTGCATCCGGACCAAGCAAGGGGAAGAATCCCATGAGCAGCACCGCACAAGAATTGATTCCGCCGGAGTCCAGGGACCCGGCCGGAGCGCCCTCGAAGAGGCGGCCCGGGCGCGGCCGGGTACGCCGCCTGTCCAGCCGGGACAAGCTTGTCCTGGCCCTGATGGTGGGGATTCCCACCCTGATCGAACTGATGCTGGTCTGGCTGCCCATGCTGATGTCCGTCGGGCTGAGCTTCAGCCGCTGGAATGGCCTGGACCTGGCAGATCTCCGTCCGGCCGGCACCGACAACTACCAGTTCATCACCCAGGACTACCCGCCGTTCTGGCCCGCGGTGCAGCACAACATGCTGTGGCTGCTGTTCCTGGCCCTCATCGCCACCCCGCTGGGCCTGCTGCTGGCCGTACTCCTGGACCAGAACATCCGCGGCAGCAAGATCTACCAGAGCATCTTCTTCGCCCCGGTCATGCTGTCCCTCGCCCTGATCGGCATCATCTGGCAGCTGTTCTACCAGCGTGACAACGGCCTGCTGAACTTCGTCCTGGGAACGGCGGGGACGCCGCAGGCAGTGGACTGGTTCGGTGATTCGTCCGTCAACATCTGGGCCGCCATGATCGCCGCCACCTGGCGGCATGCCGGCTACGTCATGCTGCTGTACCTGGCCGGCCTCAAGGGCGTGGACCCCAGCCTGAAGGAAGCGGCAGCCATCGACGGCGCCTCCGCCACGCAAACCTTCTTCCGCGTGGTCTTCCCGGCCATGCGGCCGATCAACATCGTCATCGTGGTCATCACCATCATCGAATCCCTCCGCGCATTCGACGTGGTGTACGTGATCAACCGCGGCACCAACGGCCTGGAAATGCTCAGCGCGCTGGTCATCCAGAACCTCGTGGGCGAAGGCCAGGTGATCGGCGTGGGCTCCGCGCTGGCCGTGGTCCTGCTGGTGATTTCCCTTGTCCCCATCGTTTTCTACCTCAGCCGCACCTTTGGCAAGGAGAACAGAGCATGAGCAATGTTGCAGCCCGGCCCCGGCCCGTTCCCGCAGGCGCAGGAACCCGGTCGGGGAGCCGCCCCAAGCGGCACTACGGGACCCACATCTTCCTGACCGTCATGGCCATCGTGTGGCTGGTCCCGCTTGGCTGGTCCGTCTTCACAGCGCTCAGGCCGGTGGCCTCCACCAACCAATACGGGTACTTCAGCCTGGCCGGCGCGTTCAACTTCGACAACTTCATCCAGGCCTGGACGCAGGGCGGGTTTTCCACCTACTTCTGGAATTCGGTGATCATCACGGTCCCGGCCGTGCTGCTGACGCTGTTCCTCGCCTCGCTTATGGCCTTCGCCGTGAGCCGGGTCAACTGGAAATTCAACATCACGCTGCTGATCATGTTCACAGCAGGCAACCTCCTTCCACCGCAGGTCCTCGCCGCGCCATTGTTCGAGATGGCCAAGCACCTTACGGTGCCCTACTCGTTCAGCGATTCCGGGAACATGCTCAACACGTACATCATCGTGATTGCCGTGGACACGGCGTTCCAGATGGGGTTCTGCACCTTCGTGCTGTCCAACTACATGAAGGCGCTGTCCGCAGACCTGACCGAAGCGGCGCTGGTGGACGGGGCGGGCATTTGGCGGCAGTACAGGGAAATTATCCTGCCGCTGTGCCGGCCGGCGTTCGCCGCCCTGGGCACGCTGGAAGTCATCTTCATCTACAACGACTACTTCTGGCCCCTGCTCTTCATCCAGAGCGGCAACCGCCTCCCCATCACCACCGCCATCAACAACCTCCAGGGCCAGTTCCTGAACAACTACAACCTCTTGGCGGCGGGTGCGGTCATCACGGTCATCCCCACCCTGATCATCTACCTGCTCCTGCAGCGGCAGTTTGTGGCGGGGCTGACTCTTGGTTCCAGCAAGGGGTAGGCAAAGATGGAACGTGAACGGGACATTTCTCCCTTAGCCGCCCGAAAGGAACTCCATGCTTCCCGCAGCACGTCACCAGGCCATCGTGGACGCCGTCCAGCGGGAGCGGGTGGTCCGTGTGTCAGACCTCGCCCACCAGCTGGGTGTCTCGCTCATGACGGTCCGGCGGGACATCGAGCTGCTGGAGGAGGGCGGCCGGGTGGAGCGGATCCACGGCGGTGCCAAGCTCCCCGGCGGTGCAACCACCCATGAGCCCGGATTTGAACTGAAGTCAACCCAGCTGCCGGCCGAGAAGCGCGCCATTGCGGCTGAGGCCGCGCGGATGGTGCATGAGGGCATGGCGGTGGGCCTCAGCGCCGGCACCACCACGTGGGCGCTGGCCCAGGAACTGGCCAAGGGGCCTCGGATCACGGTGGTGACCAACTCCGTGCGCATTGCGGACCTGTTCCACCACGGGGCGGCTTCAGGGGCTGCCCGCTACGGGTCCACCGTGATCCTGATCGGCGGCGAGCGCACGCCGTCGGACGCCCTGGTGGGTCCGATTGCCACCGCAGCACTGAAACAGCTGCATCTGGACTTGCTGTTCCTGGGCGTGCACGGCATGGATCCGGAAGCAGGATTCACCACTCCCAACCTGCTGGAGGCCGAGACCGACCGGGCGTTCGTAGCGGCGTCCCGGAAGCTAGTGGTGGTGGCGGACCACACCAAGTGGGGCACCCAGGGCATGAGCACCATCGCCGCGTTGGAGGAAGCGGACGAGGTCATCAGCGATGCCGGCTTGAGCGCGGATGCCCGCCGGATCCTGCAGGAGAGCGTCAGCCGGCTGCGGATCGCCGCGCCGGCCTAGCTCCTACGGGCAGCCGCAGGACTGGCGGATACGCAGCGTGGTGGGGAAGATCCGGTGCCGCGGTTTTCCGCCTCGGCCGGCTTCCAGCAGCGCCCCGACGGCGGCTTCGGCCATGGCCACCACCGGCTGTTCCACGGTGGTCAGCGGCGGCCAGGAGTATTCCGAGTCGGCCGATCCGTCAAAGGACGCGATGGCGATGTCACCCGGGACGGAAAGGCCCGCCTCGTGGATGGCGCGGAGGAGTCCGATGCCCTGCATGTCGGACGTGGCAAAGATGGCGGTGGGCCGGTTCACCGATGCCAGCAGCCGCTGCCCGGCAGCATACCCGCCGGGCCTGGTGAACGCGCTGTAGGCAATGGGGCCCTCCGGCAGGCCTGCCTCCTGGAGCGCCTGGCGCCAGCCCAGCTCGCGGCCATCGGTGGACCCGGAGACGTTGGTGCCCATCGCCAGCCCGATATTGGTGTGCCCATGGCCGATGAGGTGCTCCACCGCGATCCTGGCACCGGCTGCCAGGTCCACGCCGACGCTGTTGAAGCCGGGAGCATCGCGTTCCTGGTTCAACAGCACCGCCGGGATGTCCGCCGTCTCCAGGACTTCGAGGTCAGGTTCGAAGAGGACGCTGGCGAGCAGCACCCCGTCCACCTGCCGGGCGGCGAGGTTGCGGACGTTCCGCCGCTCCTTGGCCAGGTTCCCGTCCGAGTTGCTCAGGACCAGGGCGTAGCCAAGGGCGGCGGCCGCGTCCTCCACCGCGTGGGAGAACAACGAGAAGAAGGGGTTGGCGATATCCGGGACAATGAGCCCCAGCGTCTCGCTGGACCCCAGCTTGAGCGCCCTGGCGGCGGCATTGGGCCGGTAGCCGAGGACGCGGATGGCGTCCTGGACTTTGGCTTCGGTGGCGGGGGCCACCTTCTTGGGACCTCCGTTGACCACGTAGCTGACGACGGCGGTGCTGACGCCCGCGAACCGGGCAACATCCTTGCGCGTCACCGGCCCGCGCGGGGACGGCACAGCCGAAGTGGTCATGGAGTACATGCTAGCTACCAGGTGGCGGGCGCGTCGCCGAAGTCAGGGATGGGCAGCCGCGCGCCGTCTTGCCGTGCCGATTCGTGGGCCACGATTCCGGGTAGCGTGAACCGCGCGGCGACCCAGGCATTGACGGGCGGCAGCGAGCGGTTGTTCACCGCGGTGACGAAGTCGTCCACCAGGAAGTGGTGGCTGCCTTCATGCCCGTTGGGCGCGCCGTGGAACTCCGCGGGCAGCCGTGCTGCGTCGTGCACCGGGGCGAGTCCCGACACGAAGGCGTCCCGGAGTTCGGGGGCGACGTTGGCCAGCGACGGATCGTCCAGCGGAATGCTGGGCCGGGTTTCCATCTGCTCGGAGATGTCGTGGACGTCCTGTTTGTCCTGCCACACGGTGACCTTGGCGAGCTGTTCGAAGCTGGCCTCGGTGCCGAAGAACCGGAACCTGGATTCGCGGATGTGGGAGGGGTAGCCCACCCGGCGCATTTCGTTGGTTCGCATGGCACCGCCGTCGTTCAGTTCGAAGAGCGCGGTGGCGTTGGATAGGTCGTTGCCGAACATACTGACGTCCTTGTCGAAGACGCCGTCGTTCCGCTGGTCCGAGACCCCTATGCAGCTGACGCTGACGGCATGTGCCGGAAGGGCCCCGAGCACGCCGCCGATCGCGTGCGTGGGGTAGAGCATGGGCGGGTAGCTGGCGGTTTCCTTCCACCGCTCGCCGCCGCTGTACTGGTAGGCGTCGTAGAACCCCAGGTCCATGTCGTGGACATAATCGCCCTCGGAGTAGAAGACCCTGCCGAATTTTCCGGCAGCGTGCTGCTCGCGGGCATAGACCGTGGCGGGGTTGTAGTAGCTGGTTTCACCCATCATGTAGACGTTTCCGGTTTCCCGGACGGCGTCGATGATGCGGGCGATTTCCGCTTCCGAGACTGCCATGGGAACGGCAGAGTAGACGTGCTTGCCTGCGCGGAGCGCCCGTTCCACCAGGGGGCCGTGGGTCCAGCGCTGGGTGAAGATGGCAACGGCGTCGACGTCGGAGGCCAGCAGGGCGTCGAAGTCCGCTTCCTGCCCCGCCAGGTTGTACCGTTCGACGGCTTCGGCCGCCCGTTCCGGGCGCTCATCGGCCACGTAGACGGCGTGGACACCGGGGTGAAGGTTGAACAGGTGCGCGAACTGGGAGCCGAACTGGCCCGCGCCCACGATGCCGATCGAGAACGTCATTGTCATGCCTTTCGTCAGGGTTACCTGAGTCTTGCATCGGTTTCTACTCGAGTCAATATCCGGTAAATGGACAAAAAGCCTTTGAAACAGGCAGAAATTAACCTCTTGCCACCCCAGCATCTACTCGTGTAGATTGTTCCGCAGCCTGTTACTTCCATCACAATCAGGAAAGGGTCGACGATGACCACCCTTACCAGGAACGCCAGCCCGGCAGAGCATGCAGTGCGCCGGCCGCTGAAGCGCAGGGGACAAAGTGACCTGAAGATCGCGCTGTTCTTCATCGCTCCCGCCATGATCGGATTTCTCGTCTTTTACCTGGTGCCGACGCTTCGCGGCATCTACCTCAGCTTCACCGAATACAGCATCCTCGGGGACCCCGCGTGGATTGGCACCGCCAACTACGAGGCGATCGCGAAGGATCCCCTGTTCTGGAACGCCTTGGCGGTCACCTCGCAGTACGTCCTGATCAACATCGTCCTGCAGACCGCACTGGCCCTGGGGCTGGCCCTGCTGATGCACCGGGTGGCCAAGTCAACCTGGATCCGCGGCGCGCTCCTGCTGCCGTACCTGATGGCCAACGTGATCGCCGCCCTCCTGTGGTTCTGGCTGCTGGACTACCAGATCGGCATCGTCAACTACTTCATCGAATCCATCGGCCTGCCCAAGGTGGCGTTTTTCGGCAGCGAGGAATGGGCCATCCCCACCCAGGCGCTGATCAACACATGGCGGCACATGGGCTACACAGCGCTGCTGCTCTTCGCCGGCCTGCAGTCCATCCCCCACCACGTCTACGAGGTGGCCAACCTGGACGGCGCCTCCCCGTGGCAGACGTTCCGCAAAATCACGGTGCCGCTGCTGCGTCCCGTCCTGGTCCTGGTCCTGATCGTCACCGTCATCGGCTCGTTCCAGGTCTTCGACACCGTGGCCGTGACCACCCTTGGCGGCCCGGTCAACGCCAGCCGGGTGCTGCAGTTCTACATCTACCAAAAGGCCTTCACGGAATCGGATTTCGGATACGGCTCCGCCCTGGCAGTCATCCTCTTCGTCATCCTCGCCTTGGTGGCCTTCATCCAGATGAAGTTCCTCAAGGGCAACGAATCAGACCTGGACTAAGGACACTTCCATGACCACCGCAAAAGTTTCCGCCCCCGCCCGGCCCGCCGCCCGCCGTCGTCCGTTCAGCTGGCGCCGCGCCGCCGCCTGGGCCCTCGTTGCCCTCGCAGTCGCCGTATCGGTCCTCCCGTTCTACTGGATCCTGCGGACGGCGCTGTCCACCAACGGATCCCTTGCCGGCAACGCCACCAACCTGCTCCCGGCGGACTTCAACCTCGGCGCCTTCAAACGGGTCTTCGGCCTGCAGTCACCGGAAGAAGCTGTCGCCGAAGGCGGCTCCGGAGCCCAGATCGACTTCTGGAGCTACCTCCGCAACTCCGTGCTCTTCGCCTCCATCACCACCACCGGGGCCGTGTTCTTCAGCGCCATGGCCGCCTACGCGTTCGCCCGGTTGCGGTGGCGGGGACGGAACCTGGTGTTCAGCCTCTTCCTGGCCACCATGATGGTGCCGCCGATCTTCACGGCACTGCCCAACTTCCTGCTCATCAAGAACCTGGGCCTGCTCAACACCCTGGCGGGGCTGGTACTCCCCTATATCTTCATGACCCCGTTTGCCATCTTCTTCCTGCGGCAGTTCTTCCTGAACATGTCCCGCGAGGTGGAGGAAGCGGCCATGCTCGACGGCGCCAAGCACCTTCGGATCTTCTTCCAGATCATCCTGCCCAACGCCGCAGCCCCCATCGCCACGCTGGCCCTGCTCACCTTCATCGGCCAGTGGAACGAGTATTTCTGGCCGCTGCTGGTGGGCCAGGACGAATCCGTCCGCGTCCTCACGGTGGGCCTGGGCGTCTTCAAATCCCAGTCGCCGCAGGGCGCGCCGGACTGGTCCGGGCTGATGGCCGCCACCCTTGTCTCCGCCCTGCCGGTCCTGATCCTGTTCGCCGCGTTCGGCAAGAAAATCGTCAACTCCATCGGCTTCTCCGGCATCAAGTAATACCCCTTCCCGCGTAACCCACCCGTCCCATCCCCGGCGCCGGGCCATGGCGGCCTGCCCGGAAGCACTGTGAAAGGAACACCCATGAAAAAGAAAGCACTCACCTCCCTCGCCGCCGCGGCAGCCGCTGTCCTGGCGCTGTCGGCCTGCGGAGGCGGCGGATCCGCCGAGGCCGGCAAGGGCGAAATCAACTACTGGCTGTGGGATGCCAACCAGCTCCCGGCGTACAAGCAGTGCGCCGACGACTTCCACAAGGCCAACCCGGACATCACCGTCAAGGTCACCCAGCGCGGCTGGGACGACTACTGGGGCACCCTCACCAACGGCTTCGTGGCGGGCACCGCCCCGGACGTGTTCACCGACCACCTGGGCAAGTACCCGGAATTCATCAAGAACAAGCAACTGCTCGCCCTCGATGACGCGGTCAAGAAGGACAACATCGACACCAGCATCTACAACTCAGGGCTTGCGGACCTCTGGGTGGGCCAGGACGGCAAGCGGTACGGCCTCCCCAAGGACTGGGACACCATCGCCCTGTTCTACAACACCAAGCTCGCAGCCGACGCCGGCGTCACCCCGGAACAGATGGCCAACCTGAGCTGGAACCCCCAGGACGGCGGCACGTACGAAAAGACCATCGCCCACCTGACCGTGGACAAGAACGGCAAGCGCGGCGACGAAGCCGGCTTCGACAAGAACAACGTTGCCGTCTACGGGCTCGGCCTCAACGGTTCCGGCTCCGGCCAGGGCCAGACCGAGTGGAGCTACCTGACCGGAACCACCGGCTGGACGCACACGGACAAGAACCCGTGGGGCAAGCACTTCAACTACGACGACGCCAAGTTCCAGGAAAGCATCGACTGGTTCGCGGGGCTCGTGGACAAGGGCTACATGCCGAAACTTGAAACCACGGTGGGCGCCAGCATGGCGGACACCTTTGCCGCCGGCAAGTCCGTCATCAACGCCAACGGTTCGTGGATGATCGGCCAGTACACCGGCTACAAGGACGTCAAGGTGGGCATCGCCCCGACGCCCACGGGAGTCGACGGCAAGCGCGCCAGCATGTACAACGGCCTGGCGGACTCCATCTACGCCGGCACCAAGAAGCCGGACGCCGCCATCAAGTGGGTGGAATACCTGGGTTCCGCAGCCTGCCAGGACGTGGTCGCTGCCAAGGCCGTCGTCTTCCCCGCCATCAAGACCTCCGCCGACAAGGCAGTGGAAGCGTTCAAGGCCAAGGGCGTGGACGTGACCCCGTTCAGCCAGCAGGTCAAGGACGGCACCACATTCCTCTACCCGATCGCGGACAACGCCGCCAAGGTTGACGGCATCATGAAGCCGGCCATGGACGCCGTGGTGTCCGGCAAGGCCAAGGCCAGCTCCCTCACCCAGGCCAACGACCAGGTCAACGCCCTGTTCAAGTAACCCATCCAACGTGGCTGCGTATGTGGTCGCAGCCACCGGCCCGGGCGCCGCCGTCCTCCTCCTCGCGGCGGCGGCGCCCGGCCACCCCTTCCCGGATTTCCCTCCTGTGCGTAACTTAAGACGCAACGCTGAACACTGAAAGAGACCTCCTATGGATCCCCTGTATCTCCGTTCCGCCGGCACCAGCCTGCTGATCAGCTTCGACAGCGGGGAGGCCGAGGTCATCCATTGGGGCGCCGACCTGGGTTCGGAGCTGCCGGACCTGGGCTTCCTGGCCGGACCTATCGGGCACTCTTCGGTCGACGCGCGCGTAACGTCCGGCCTCCTCCCCCAGGCGTCCTCCTCGTGGCGGGGCCGCCCCGCCCTCCGCGGCCACCGCATCACCGGCAACGGCCCCGGCTTCGACTTTTCCACCCGCCTCCGCGTCACGTCCGTCCACGCCGAGGGCCGCACCGCCACGATCGGCCAGGCCGACCTCGACGCCGGCATCAGCGTCTCCACCTCCCTGACGCTGCACGACGGCGGCCTGCTGGAACTGCGCCACACCGTCACCAATGACGGCACCACCCCGTTCCAGGTGGACGAGCTGGCAACCGTCCTCCCGGTGGCCCCCGACGCCGTCGAACTCCTGGACCTCACCGGCCGCTGGTGCCGGGAACGCCACCCGCAACGGCAGCGCATCCAGCAGGGCACCTGGGTCCGGACCGGCCGGCACGGCCGCACCGGGCACGACTCGTCACTGATCTTCGCCGCAGGCACCGAGGGCTTCGGCAACCGGCACGGCAAGGTGTGGGCGACCCACCTGGCCTGGAGCGGCAACCACGAACAGTTCGCGGACACCATCGGCGATGGCCGCACCGTGATCGGCGGCTCGGAGCTGCTGGGGCCGGCCGAGGTCATCCTCGAACCGGGCGCCGGCTACACCACACCGGCCCTTTTCGCCGCCTACTCCGGCCATGGCCTGGACGGCATCAGCGAGGCGTTCTACAGCTGGTTCCGTGCCCGGCCGCACCATGTGCTGCCCGCCGCCTCCACAGGACTGCCGGCCGGTAAACCGCGCCCGGTGGTGCTGAACACGTGGGAGGCAGTGTATTTCGACCACAACCTGGACACGCTGATCGAACTGGCTGATTCCGCGGCGGACCTTGGCGTGGAGCGCTTCGTGCTCGACGACGGCTGGTTCCGCGGGCGCCGCGACGACCACGCCGGGCTGGGCGACTGGTACGTCGACGAGACGGTGTGGCCGGACGGCCTGACCCCGCTGATCGACGCCGTCACCTCCCGTGGCATGGAATTCGGCCTCTGGGTGGAGCCGGAAATGGTCAACCTGGATTCGGACGTGGCCCGTGCGCACCCGGAATGGATCGTGGGTCCTTCCGCTTCGGCGCACAAGGACGGCGGCCGGCTGCCCCTGGAGTGGCGCAACCAGCACGTCATCGACCTGGTGAACCCGGAGGCCTGGCAATACGTGTTCGACCGGATCTCCGCGCTCCTGTCCGGCAACAACATCAGCTACTTGAAATGGGACCAGAACCGGGATCTCGTGGAACACGGCCATGCCGGCCGGGCCTCCGTCCACGAGCAGACCCTTGCCGCGTACCGGCTGTTCGATGAACTCCGCAAGGCCCATCCCGGCGTCGAAATCGAGAGTTGCTCGTCCGGCGGCGCCCGCGTGGACCTGGGCATCCTGGATCGGACCGACCGCATCTGGGCCTCGGACTGCAACGACGCGCTGGAGCGGCAGACAATCCAGCGCTGGACCGGCGTGGTGGTCCCGCCCGAGCTGGTGGGCAGCCACATCGGGCCCACCACCTCCCACACCACCGCCCGCACCCACGACCTCTCGTTCCGGGCCATTACCGCCTTGTTCGACCACTTCGGGATGGAATGGGATGTCCGGGGCGTCCAAGGCAAGGAGCGGGAAGAGTTGCGGCGCCTGGTGGGGCTGTACAAGGAACACCGGGGCCTGGTCCACAGCGGGCTGCCTGTCCACGCGGACATCGCCGATGACGCGTTCCAGCTGTACGGCGTGGTGGCCCCCGCGCCCGTTGAAGGCACGACGGCGGCGCTGTTCGCCGTCGTGGGCATGCGCACCTCGGCATCCGAGACCCCCGGCAGGATGGGCGTTCCCGGGTTGGACGCGGAGCGCAGCTACCGGGTGGAGGCCGTCTTCCCCGCACCGGTGGACGCCGACTACGCCCACACCTTCACCCAGGTCCAGCCTCCGGCCTGGCTTTCGGGCGGCGCGGTTGCCACCGGACGGTTCCTCGCCGAAGTGGGGCTGCCCATGCCCATGTTGAACCCGGAGCACGCGTTGCTGTTCAAGGTCACGGCCCTCTAGCAGCTGCTGTGGGCCCGCTGCCCGCCGCCCCTACCAACGTAAGAATGCGCGGCGGGCAGCACCAACCGATAGATTTGCACGCATGACTGAAGCCTCCTCCACTGTCGAAGCCGGCCGCGGCACCATCCTCGTCATCAACGGCCCCAACCTGAACCTGCTGGGCACCCGGGAACCGGAGAAGTACGGCACCTCAACCCTTGCGGACGTGGAGCAGCTGGCAGCCTCCGCCGCCGCCAAGCACGGATTCGCGGTGGAGTGCGTGCAGTCCAACCATGAGGGTGTCCTGCTGGATGCCATCCACGCGGCCCGGGGCGCCGCCGCAGGAATTGTCCTGAATGCCGGCGCCTTCACACACACGTCCGTGGCGCTCCGTGACGCCCTTGCTGCTGTGCAGCTGCCCGCCGTCGAGGTGCACATCACCAACGTGCACCAGCGGGAAGAGTTCCGGCACCACTCGTACCTGTCGCCGGTATGCGCCGCGGTGATCGTGGGCGCCGGCGTGTTCGGCTACAAACTCGCCATCGACTACCTGGCCGAGGTCCTGTAGCCGGCAGCCCTGGTTCTTCACTCCCTGGCTTCCGGCAGCCCTACTTCTGGATGCACTGCCCGGAGGAGACGGGCGCGGACAGGGTGGGCGCCTGCTGGGCCACGGGGTTCAGGTCGCTCATGGTGATGGCGAATCCCACTTCCGCGTCCGAGGTTGCCTTGGCAAAGATCACGCCGGCCACCTGGCCGTCGGTGGTCAGCAGAGGGCCGCCCGAGTTCCCCGGCTGCACGTCCCCCGCCAGGCGGTAGATGTCTTCCGGCGACGGGTTGTTTCCGTAAATGTCCGGCACCAGCACGGTGGCGATGTCCTGCACCGTGGCCGGCTTGGACTGGAAGGGCCCGCCGTGGGGGTACCCGGCGAAGGCGGCCTGGCTGCCGCCGGGCAGGTCGCGGCTCAGCGGCAGGGGCTGGGACGGAAGGTTGTCCACCGCCAGGACTGCCAGGTCCCGCTTGGTGTCGAAGTAGACCACACGCCCCGGCATCGCGCCGCCGTCGGGCATCTCCACGACGGGCTGCGACACGCCCGCCACAACGTGCGCGTTGGTGACCACGCGGCCCTGGGACACCACGAACCCGGTACCGGTCTGGTTCTGGCCGCATTCGTACGCCGTGCCGGCGATCCTCAGGACCGACTGGGCTGCCCTGTTCAAGGCCGGAGTGTTGGTGCTGGCGTTGGGCACCTGGACCGGCTGGCCTTGGTCCAGGCCTTCGAACAACGTGGGTATACCGTTGCCGATCACCGTGGACCGCAGCTCAGCCATGGTCGCCTTGACCGGGGTGGGCGTGAGCCCGTCGATGAACCGGATCACCTTGGATTCAGCCAATTGCTGCGACACGACCGGCACGCCCAAGGAGCTGACGCTGAAGGCCAGCATGGACATGACCAGCGCGGACACCACCAGGTTCAGGGCCCCGCCCACCAGCCGGTCCACGGCACGCAGCGGCCGGATCCGCATGGCACCGCGGATTTGCCGGCCCACCATGGTGCCCAGCCCGTGGCCCAGGGCCATGAGGACGACGGCGGCCGCGATGATGGCGGTCAGCCTCCATCCGGAGTCCGGAACGAAGGTGCTGACCAGGGGTACGGCAAAGAACGCCGCGACGGCGCCGGCCGCGAAACCGGCCAGGCCGCCGACCGTGACCAGGAACCCATTGCGGAGGCCGTAAACCAGGTATGACAGCAGCGCCAGGATCAGGACGAGGTCCAGGACAGTCAAGCCGACCACAAAGGCTCCTTATTAAACAGTTGAACCCCCATTCTAGTGGCGGACACTGACAAACTTCTGTGGGCTTCAACGCCCTCCCATTGACCCGGATCCGGTTGTTCACGGGCGTTTCGGCTGCCAAGTTCGTCACAGAACCTTGAAAATTCTGAAACAATGGCTCAAGCGCCACAGCCGATACTTTTACTCAGGAGATTTCATGGACATCGAGGTACTGCGCCGAGCACCCCTTTTCGCCACGCTCGACGACGACGCATTCCGTCTGCTGACGGACGAGCTCACCGAGGTGGACCTTTCCCGCGGCGCATCCGTGTTCCGCGAGGGCGACCAGGGTGACCAGCTCTACTTCATCGTCTCCGGCAAGGTGAAACTCGGCCGCACGTCCCCGGACGGCCGGGAATCCCTGCTCGCCATCCTCGGCCCGGGCGAACTCTTCGGCGAGATGGCCCTCTTCGACCCCAGCCCCCGCACCGCCACCGCCACCGCGGTCTCGGAAACCCGGCTGGCCGGGCTCAAGAATGAGAGCCTGAACACCCTGCTGCGGACCCGCCCCGAGGTTTCCGCCCAGCTGCTGCAGGCCCTGGCCCGCCGCCTGCGCCGCACCAACGACTCCCTGTCCGACCTTGTCTTCTCGGACGTTCCGGGCCGCGTGGCCAAGGCCCTGCTGGACTTGGCGGACCGCTTCGGCCGGCCGGCAACCGACGGCGTCCTGGTGGCACACGAGCTGACCCAAGAGGAACTGGCGCAGCTGGTGGGCGCGTCCCGCGAAACCGTCAACAAGGCCCTCGCCGAGTTCGTCCAGCGCGGCTGGCTCCGCCTCGAAGCCCGCGCCGTGGTCATCCTGGACATGCAGCGCCTCCGCCAGCGCTCCCGCTAGGACCTACGAAAAAGGCCGCCCCGAGGGGCGGCCTTTTTCGTGCCCGGAAACAATACCGGCCGAGTCCCAGGCTTCGACAGGCTCAACCGCCTGGCGTCAGCGTTCGCGCTGGTGGTCCCCTGCCACGGTCTTGGCGGCCTCGACCTCAAGCATCAGCTTGCCGTCTTCCTCCACCAGGACCGGCTGGTACACGTGGGGTTTGCGCTTGTAGCTCAGGTAGGCGATGCAGCCGTTGGCGGCCGCCATCTTTTCGATCATGATCTCCGAGCCGGGGACCAGCAGCTCGCCCAAGGGCCGGCCCACGGTGTTCTCCTGGCCGGCCTCGTCGCCGAGTGCGGTGGTATTCCTTTCCTGCACCACCTGGGCCGCGTTGACCCACCTGCCCCAGACGCCCTTGCCCTCAAGCAGCGAGGGTTCCTGGCCCAACGGGACGGTGGCGGCAAAGTAGCGGGTATCGAACCGGCGGTGCGCAAAATCCGGGCTGCGCCAGTTGACCAGGGATTTGAGCAGGTCCGTACGCAGCGAGAGGCCACGCTTGCCCAGGACCTGGGCAAGCGTCTTCTCCTGGTCCGCGACCGCGATGCGGGCACGCATCCACTCGGACGAGGATGTGGCTTCCACGGTGTTGGACATGTCCGGACCGGCCAGCAGGATGCCCGTCTCTTCGAAGAGTTCCCGGATGGCGCCCACCACGTGGCGCCGCGCCAGCCCGACGTCGGCCGTTCCCATCTGCTCGGCCCAATGCTGCGGCGAGGGGCCAAGCCAGCCCATGGCGTCGTCGTCGGCCGGGTCGAGGGAACCGCCGGGGAAGGCGAGGACGCCCAGCGGCGAGGAGCCGGGCCGGTAACCCAGCCAGGTCTCCAGGCCGGTGGGGGAATCACGCAGGAGGACCACGGAAGAGGCGTAGCGCGCGGCCCGGGGAGTCCGTTCGCCGTGTTCGAGCCAGCTTTGAGCCGCCCCTTCAAGGTCCTGGGGAAGTGCAAAAAGGCGTCGTGCGAGGTGAGGCAAGGGAAGTGACCGGTCCTAGCTGAATTCGGCGATCAGTTCGACTTCCACGGGAGAGTCGAGCGGAAGAACGGCAACGCCGACGGCGGAACGTGCGTGCTGCCCGGCGTCGCCGAGGACACGGCCCAGCAGCTCAGAGGCGCCGTTGATAACGGCGGGCTGGCCCGTGAACGACGGGTCGGAGGAGACAAATCCGACCACCTTGACGATGCGGGTGATGCGGTCCAGGTCGCCGATGACGCTCTTGACCGCGGCCAGGGCGTTCACGGCACACACGGCGGCATACTTCTGGGCGTCTTCGGGGGACACCGTGGGCTCGTCGGCGAACCCTTCGGTGCCGGCGGACACCTTGCCGGTAGCTTCGAGCTTGCCGTTAATGAACGGCAGCTGGCCGGAGGTGTACACGTGGTTGCCGGAGACGATGGCGGGGACGTAGGACGCCACGGGAGCGGCGACCTCCGGGAGCGTGATGCCAAGTTCCGCGAGGCGCTGCTCGACGGCGGATGCCGGCGCCGTTGCGGCGCCGGAACCGGCTTCTGCGGGGGTGCTCATGCTACTGCTTCTCCCTCTTGAGGTAGGCGACAAGCCCGTTGCCGTCGGGTCCGGGAACCACTTGGACAAGCTCCCAGCCGTCCTCCCCCCACTGGTCCAGGATCTGCTTGGTGGCGTGAATAATGAGCGGAATCGTCGCGTACTCCCATTTGGTCATGAGAGAAAGCGTAGCCCTTGCCGGTAAAGTGGAAAACATGGCGACTCGCAACAACCCCTTATTCGACACTGCCACCACACTGGGTAAGATCCTTCTTTTCCTCGGTGTGAGCGCGATTTGCGGTGTCCTGGTGGCGGGCCTTCTGGTTCCCGCCGCTGCCGTCTCGGGCAGCGCGGCAAGCGGTTCCATCAACTTCTTCGACTCCCTCCCTGCGGAACTGAAGGTTGACCCGCCCAGCCAGACCACCCGCATCCTGGCCGCCGACGGCAGCGAGATCGCCAGCGTCTATACGGAGAACCGCACCAAGGTTCCGCTGGACCAAATTTCGCCGAACATGAAGAACGCCATCATTGCCGTGGAGGACAGCCGCTTCTACGAGCATGGCGGCGTGGACACCACCGGCATCCTTCGCGCGCTGGTCGCCACCGCCCGCGGCAACAAGCAGGGCGCGTCCACCATCACGCAGCAGTACGTCAACAACGTGCTCAATGCGAACCTCGCCGCTGCCGGCGAAGAAGACCAGATCAAGCTCAACGGCGTCAACAAAGGCGTTGGCGACAAGCTCCGGGAAATGAAGCTCTCCATCGCCCTGGAGAAGGAGTTCACCAAGGACCAGATCCTTGAGGGCTACCTGAACATCGTGTTCTTCAACCGGGACGCATACGGCATCGAGGCCGCCTCCCGGTACTTCTTCAGCACCACCGCCAAGGACCTGACCCTCCCGCAGGCGGCACTCCTGGCGGGCCTGGTGAACAGCCCGTCCATGTTCGACCCCATCACCAATCCGGAGAAGTCCAAGCAGCGCCGGGACCTGGTGCTGGGCCTGATGAAGGACCAGGGCAAGATCACCGCGGACGAATACCAGGCAGCGGTGGCCACCCCGGTTGAACCGAAGGTCACCCAGCCCAAGCAAGGATGCGCCTACGCGGCCACCGCTCCGTACTTCTGCGACTACATCCTGCACCTGCTGGAGAACAACCCGGCCTACGGTGCAGACGTCAAGGACCGCCAGCGGCTCATCTACGGCGGCGGCCTGACCATCACCACCACCCTGGACCCCAAAGCCCAGGCCACCGCCCAGGAGCAGGCCGACGCCGCGGCCGGCGCCAACCCGGATAAATGGGGCGCGTCCATGGTCTCGGTACAGCCCGGCACCGGCAAGATCATCTCCATGGCCCAGAACACCTCGTTCCTGGCCGGCGCGGGCGGCTTCAATTCACAGTTGAACTTCAACGTGGACAAGCTGGACAAGGACGGGAACGACCTCAACGGCGTCGGCGGGTTCCAACCGGGTTCCACCATGAAGCCGTTCACCTTCGCGGAGTGGCTCAACGAGGGCAAGACCATGAATACCGTGGTCAATGCAGCCCAGCGTGTCTACCCCATTGGTTACCCGTGGAAGAACACGTGCGGGAAGGTCCAGGGTGCGTACAGCACGGCGCAGAAGAATGCAGGCCTGGACGCTACTGATGACCTCCAGAATGCCGAGCCACAGTGGTACAAGCCGCTGACCGTCCTTGAGGGCCTTTACAACTCCATCAACACCGTGACGTTCGCGTCCGCGGCGCAGCTGGACTTCTGCGGCATCCAAAAGATCGCCGATGCCGTTGGACTGCACAGCGGCCTGCCCTCGGCTGATGGCAGCGAGCCGCACCCCAAGATCAACATGATGACCCTGGGCAATCTGCTGGGCTCCACCCAGACGTCGCCGCTCACCATGGCCAGCGCGTTCGCCACATTTGCGAACGACGGCAAGTACTGCGAGCCCATTGCCATCACCTCGGTGACCGACGCCACCGGCAAGCAGCTCCCGGCCCAGTCCAGCAGCTGCCGCGACGCCATCAAGCCAGAGGTTGCCCGCGGCGTGAACTACGCGCTTCAGGAAGTCATGAACAGGGGTTCGGGCTCGCTGATCCAGCCGCGCCTGTCCACCAAGACCAGTTTCCCGATCGGCGCCAAGACCGGTACCTCGAACAACAACGGCTCCACCTGGGTTGTTGGCCACACCACCGGTTTGGCTACGGCTGCCTGGTTCGGTGACCCGCTGGGCGACCAGGGCCGTGCCGGCCAGAACATCACCGTCAACGGAAAGTTCTACCAGGGCATTGACGGTTACATGGTCGCCGGACCCATGTTCTCGAACTTCATGACCAAGGTCGCGCCAGGCTACGGCACCAACCCGTTCCCGGCACCGCCGAGCAACATGGTCAACGGGACCACCACCAACTCCGCTCCTGCCCAGAACGGCCAGCAGGCCACCCAAGCCCCTGCAACCCAGGCGCCCGCCACCCAAGCCCCGGCCCCGGCCCCGGCGCCGAGCAGCAACGGAAACGGCAATGGCAAGGGAAACGGCTAAGCGCGCATGAGCATCGACAGCCTGGCAAGCCGCGCCCGTTCCATCGGGCGCGGCTTTGCCGTTGCCGCAGGGGCCGGAACTGCGGCCGGGATGGCGGCCTTCGGCTACGGCTTGTGGGAGAAGAACCAGTTCGTCCTTCGCGAGGAAACCCTGGCCATCCTCCCGCCCGGACGCAACCCGTTCCGTATCCTGCACCTGAGCGACATCCACTTCGTGCCCGGCCAACAGAAGAAGGCCCAGTGGCTCGCCTCCTTGGCGGACCTGCAGCCCGACCTGGTGGTGAATACGGGCGACAACCTCAGCCATGTCAAGGCAGTGGATCCCCTCCTGGCCGCGCTTCGGCCCTTGCTGCAGTTTCCCGGCGTCTTCGTACCGGGCTCCAACGACTACTTCGCCCCCACATTCAAGAACCCCGCGTCCTACCTGTTGGGACCCTCCAAGGCCGCGCCGAAGCCCACCCCCCTGGATTGGCCCCGCCTTCGTTCCGGGTTCGGCATGGGTGGCTGGGTGGACCTGACCAACCGCCACCAGTCGCTGATCCTGAACGGCATGCGCTTCGACTTCTCCGGCGTGGATGACCCGCACCTGAACCGCGAGCGCTACGCCGGCTGGCCGCGCGGCACGGTCAACCAGGACGCCAACGACCATCTCAAGGTGGCGGTCATCCATGCCCCGTACCAGCGGGTGCTGGACCACTTCACGGAAAGCGGCGCGGACCTCCTGCTCGCCGGCCATACGCATGGCGGCCAGATCTGCATCCCCGGGTATGGTGCCGTCGTCGCCAACTGTGACCTCCCCACGTGGCGGGCGAAGGGCCTCAACGACTGGACCAGCAATGGGCGCACGACGCCGGTCAACGTCTCCGGCGGCATCGGCACCTCACGCTTCGCCCCGGTAAGGATCGCCTGCAAGCCTGAGGCAGTCCTGCTGACGCTTACCTCCCGCGGCTGACCCTCCCATTACGGACTGCAATAACTGGGCAAGCCTGGCGCCCCGGCGGCAACCCTTGTGAATCGTCTCACCCCATGGCATAGGGTAGTTGCTAGAGGAAACTACATTCGTTTTAGAGCTTGAGAAGCGGGCATGGCCAAGCAGACTCCATTTTTCAGATCAATCAGCCGTCTTTATCCGCACGTCCGGCCCATCATTCCCCGGCTTTTTCTGGGGCTTCTCTGTGCGCTGGCGGCAAGTATCGTTGCCCTGACCATCCCCCAGGTGCTGCGTGTCCTGGTCAACACGGCGCTGCAGCCGGGGGCCAGTGCGGACGGGGTGTGGATTTCCGCAGGTGTCATCCTGGTGCTGGGCGTCGCCGAAGCCGGCCTGGTGGCGCTCCGCCGGCAGTTCGTCATCAACCCTGCCACGACGGTGGAAACCAGGATGCGGGTCTCGCTCTACGACCACCTGCAGGAACTGACCGTCTCCTTCCACGACCGCTGGGGTTCCGGCCAGCTGCTGTCCAGGGCCATGACAGACCTGAACTTCCTGCGCCGGTGGATGGCCTTCGGCGCCATCATGCTGGTGGTCACCACCCTCACGGTGATTATCGGGATCGTGGCCATGTTCGCCATGAGCTGGCAGCTGGCGCTGATCTTCCTCGCCGCTGCCGTACCCATCACCATCAACAGCTTCCGGTTCCGCACCCGGTTCAGCAAGGTGGCCCGGCGCAGCCAGGACCAGGCCGGCGACCTCGCCACCACGGTGGAGGAATCAGTCCACGGCATCCGCGTGCTCAAGGCGTTTGGCCGCAGCCGGGAAGCCCTCGAGAACTTCAACGAACAAGCCGAGGAACTGCGCCAGACCGAAATCGAGAAGGCCCGCCACCAGGCCACCTTCACCATGGTGGTCACCCTGCTCCCCGAACTCGCGCTCGGAACCGGCCTGGTGGTGGGCGTTATGTTGTGTGCCGGCGGCCAGCTGAGCATCGGCTCCCTGGTGGCGTTCTTCGCAACGGCCGCCGTCATCGCCTCGCCGGTGGAATTTTCCGGCATGCTGCTGGCCATGGCACTCACGGCGAAGACCGCCGTCGACCGCCACTACGAGGTGATGGATACGCAGAACACCATCACCAGCCCCGCCGAGCCGCGCCGCCCGGACGAACTCGCGGGCGCACTGCGCTTCGACAACGCAACGTTCGCTTTCGAGGACGCCCCGGACAAGCCGATCCTCAAGGACATCAACCTCGAGGTGCGGCCCGGCGAAACCATGGCTTTGGTGGGCATCACCGGCAGCGGCAAGAGCGCGCTCATCCAGCTGGTCCCCCGCCTCTACGACGTCACGGCCGGCGCCATCAGCATCGATGGAGTGGACATCCGCGACTTTGACGTCGAGGAACTGCGCAGGATTGTCGGAGTGGCCTTCGAGGACACCACGCTGTTCTCCAGTTCCGTCCGGGACAACGTCCTCCTTGGCGCGCCGGTGCGTTCCGAGGAGATCCTGGAGGAGGCCTTGGACGTGGCGCAGGCGCATTTCTCCTATTCCCTGCCGCAGGGCGTGGACACGCTGATCGGTGAGGAAGGGCTTAGCCTGTCCGGCGGCCAGCGCCAGCGCATTGCCCTGGCACGTGCCATCGCCGCCCGTCCACGTGTCCTGGTCCTGGATGATCCCCTCTCGGCCCTGGACGTCCACACCGAGGAACTCGTGGAGGCCCGCCTCCGCGAGGTGCTCAAGGACACCACCACCCTGATCGTGGCGCACCGGCCGTCCACCGTGGCGCTGGCCGACCGGGTGGCGCTGCTGGAAGACGGCCGTATCACCGCCGTGGGCACTCACACGGAACTGCTGGCCGGCAACCAGCATTACCGGCACGTCATCGCCAGCCTGGAGCGTGAACCGCGCGACCTTGACTCCGAACTGTCCGCCCTTGAGGACCAGGCAGAGGAAGTGACCCGATGAGCACGGCAACATTCGGCACCGCCAACGAGGACAACGCCCACCTTAGCAAGAGCGACAGCAAGGCGGTCCGGCGCCGGTCGATCGCCCTGCTCGGGTCCCTGATCCGGCCGGTGCGGGTGCGCTTCTGGCTGACCATCGCCATGGTGGTCCTTTCCCAGGCAGCCCGGGTGGCCGGCCCGGCACTGATCGCTTTCGGCATCGACCACGCCCTCCCGGCCCTCCGGTCAGGTGACAACCTCCCGCTGGTGTTCACCGGCGTCGCCTACCTGCTGGCGGCCATCGCGACGGCGGGCCTCACCGCCCTGTACGTCACCTCCACGGCACGGCTCAGCCAGGCAATGCTGCTGGACCTGCGCGTCCGGGTCTTCCGGCACACCCAGCGGCTCAGCCTGGAATTCCATGAACGGTACACGTCCGGCCGGATCATTGCCCGCCAGACGTCGGACCTGGAGGCGTTACGCGAACTCCTCGATTCCGGCGTCAGCTCGCTGGCTTCCGGGATGCTCTTCATGGCGTTCACCGCCGCCACGATCTTCGCCCTGGACTGGCGCAGCGGCCTGCTGGTGCTGGCCGCCGGGGTGCCCATGTTCTTCCTGGCCCGCTGGTACCAGAAGCATTCCCAAATCGCCTTCCGGGAATCACGGGTGGTTTCCGCCCGGCTGATCGTGCACTTCGTCGAAACCATGACCGGAATCCGCGCGGTCAAGGCATTCCGCAAGGAAAAGGAAAACTCCGAAACCTACGGCAACCTCGCCGAGGACTACCGCCTGGTCACGGTCCGGTCCATCAACCTGAACGGCATCTTCCAGCCCGGGCTGGTGCTGATCGGCAACGTCTGCGTGGCGGTGGTGCTGCTGTTCGGCGGCTTCCGGGTGCTGGGCGGCGACCTGGCCGTCGGCGTCCTCCTGGCCCTCATCCTCTCCACCAAGCGGTTCTTCCAGCCCGTGGACCAGATGGCCATGTTCTACAACTCGTTCCAGAGCGCGCAGGCAGCCCTCGAAAAGGTGTCCGGGCTCCTCGAGGAAGTACCCACGGTCCGGCCGCCGAAGAACCCTGTCCCGCTTCCCGACGCCACCGGGCGCATCGACTTCAAGGACGTCGAGTTCCGCTACGGCGACGGACCCGTGGTGGTGCCCCGCCTGAACCTGCATATCCCGGCCGGGCAAACGGTCGCCCTGGTGGGACAGACCGGCGCCGGCAAGTCCACCCTGGCCAAACTCATCGCCCGGTTCTACGACGTCAGCTCGGGACACCTGACCCTGGACGGCGTGGACCTCCGCGACCTTGCCACCACCGACCTCCGCCGGAACATCGTCATGGTCACCCAGGAAGCCTTCCTGTTCAGCGGTTCGGTGGCGGACAACATCGCACTGGGCCGGCCGGAAGCGACACGTGCCGAGATTGAGGAAGCTGCCAAGGCCGTTGGGGCGCACGACTTCATCCTGGAACTCCCCGAGGGCTACGACACCGACGTCAACAAGCGCGGCGGCAGGGTCTCCTCCGGGCAGCGGCAGTTGATCAGCTTCGCCAGGGCCTTCCTGGCGCGGCCGGCAGTACTGATCCTGGATGAGGCCACCTCCTCCCTGGACATCCCCTCTGAAAGGCTTGTGCAGGCCGGGCTGGCCCGCCTGCTCGCCGGGACGGAGGCGGCGCGCAGGACGGCACTGATCATCGCGCACCGGCTGTCCACCGTCGAGACAGCTGACAGGGTAGTGGTGGTGCACGACGGCCGGATCGTGGAGGACGGCACCCCGGAGGATCTGATCGGCGGCGGCGGCCGCTTCGCGGACCTGCACGGGGCTTGGAAGGATTCCTTGGTCTAGGCCGCCGCCCAGGCTCACTGCGGCCGGATTTCGCATCGGGCCCCGCCATCGGCTATCCTTGTAAAGTTGCTTTTGCAGCGGATCGGGATGTAGCGCAGCTTGGTAGCGCGCTTCGTTCGGGACGAAGAGGTCGCAGGTTCAAATCCTGTCATCCCGACCATAACGGAAAGAGGGTCTCCACCGGAGGCCCTCTTTTTGCGTCTCTATTTGGTGACGCCCCGCCGGACACTCCCGCCGCAGTAACGCCACCACCCGGTTAAAAGGAATGGCCCCGGAGCTGTTGCTCCGGGGCCACCCTCGCCTCCTGGGTGAGGAAGCTGTTTATGCGGGATCAGGCCAGTTGCCCACGTACGTGGTGTAGGTAGTGCTGGTGGCCTTATCCTTCTTCACCTTTGCGGAGGCGGGGTCAGGCCAGTTGCCTACTGCTACAGACGTACTCGAATTATCGGCGACGGAGCCTGAGGCCAGGACAGCCGGAGCTGCCGCGGAAAAAGCCAGGGCCCCGGCCAGGACGGCCGCGGTTGCGATCTTCTTCAACATATAAGTTCCTCAATACGAGTCGGATTCGTTACAAAGCCAGCACTGTCCTTGTTGACACACATTGTAAAATATTTTCCACAGGGGCTGTCAAGCATCCGTCAGCCCCACTTGTCCAAAAGAGGAGGATACGCGTGGGCAACGGGTTCGGAGAAAAGCTCCGCGCGGAGCGCCTAGAGCGTGGACTGACGCAGGCCGAACTGGGCAAGGACCTGTACTCACCCAGCTACATCTCGCTGCTTGAAACGGGCCGCCGCGAGCCGACGGCGGAAGTCATCGAGGAGCTGGCGCGCCGGCTGGAGCTGGCACCGAAAGCCCTGGAGGCATGGAGCCAGCCCATTTCCGTCAGCGACGCCGAGTATGTACTCGCCGGCCTCTACGCCCGGCAGGCGTGGGACCTGCGCGACTATCCCTTGGCGGCAAGCCACGCGGCCACGGCCGCGAAGATCGCCCTGGAGGGGCGGAACACCAGTGCGTGGTGGAACATGACGTACATGCAGGCCGAGTGCCTGATCAAGCAGGGCAACTGGCGCGAAGCCCAAAAGATCATGGAGCACCTGCTGGAACATCCCATGGCCAGGGAATCGGCAGGACTTGCCGTCCGGGCACACCAGATGCTCGCCGGCATCTACCAGGGCCAAGGCCAGCTGAGCCTCGCCGTGGACCAGGGAATCCAGGCCGTGGACCTGTGCAAGCAGCTCCCCAAGGGATCAACCCTCATCATCAACGCCCACCATGCCCTCATAGGGGCACTGGCCGAGAGCGGACGGCTCGATGAAGCCTGGGGGTATTGCCAGGCCATGATCGAGCACGTGGACGAACTGTCCATGAGCCAGCTCGCCGGCGAGGTGGCCTGGGTGGTGGGTAACGTCGCCTTCATGCGGCACGACTACGCCGAGGGCGTGAAGCACCACGAGCGTGCGGCGCGCCTGCTCTCCCCCGCCAATGACATCGGGCTGTGGGCCCGGTTCAACAAGGCGTCGGCGGCGGTCCGCCTCTCCTCCGGCATCGTTGAGCCGGAAACGCTGTCTGCGATCGAACGTGCTGAACTGGCGCTGTCAATCGTGGGAGGCAACAAGTCAGACCAGCTGGAGGTAGCGTTCATTCGCGCCCGCTGGCTGTACCTCACCGGGGACATTGTGGCCGCCGTCGAGAAACTCCGAGAAATCCACGCCGAGCGCGCCAGCCTCGCCAAGCACACGGCTGGTGAGGTCTCGCTTCTCCTGGGCAAGTCGCTCAAGGCTGCCGGTGACACCGAGGAAGCCCTGGTGCACCTGGAGGAAGCCCAGAAGGCCTTTGCCGCGGCAGGCGCCCAGGACAGGGTCCAGCAGGCCTTGGACGCCATCCTTGAAATCAAGCTGGCCCAGAGGCGCGCGGCCGCGGCCGCGAAAGCCAGCTGAAGCAAGCCAGGTGAACCCGCCGTGGCGGGTCCACCTGGCGTGGCCGGGTCTCAGGCGAATGTCTTTCCGGTGATCTTCTCGTACGCTTCGACATACCGGCTGCGGGTGCGTTCCACCACGTCGGCAGGCAGGGCCGGCGGCGGGGTGTCGGATGACCGGTCCCAGCCGGAGGCGGCAGAAGTCAGCCAGTCCCGCACGTACTGTTTGTCGTAGGAGGGCTGGGCCTGGCCGGGCTTGTAGGTTGCAGCGTCCCAGAAACGGGAAGAATCAGGGGTCAGCACCTCGTCACCCAGGGTGATGGACCCGGAGACGGCGTCGTAGCCGAATTCCACCTTGGTGTCCGCGAGGATGATGCCGCGTTCACGCGCGATCTTCTCCGCCGTGGTGTAGATCTTCAGGGTCAGCTCGCTCAGGCGGGCAGCAATGTCATCCCCCACGAGCGCCACCACGGCGTCGTAGGTGATGTTCTCGTCGTGCTCACCGATCAGTGCCTTGGCGGATGGGGTGAAGATGGCGTGTTCCAGCCGGGAGCCGTCCACCAGCCCCTCCGGGAGCGGGATATCGCACACTGTCCCGGAGGCCTTGTACTCCAGCAGTCCTGAACCCGTGAGGTAGCCGCGGGCAATGCACTCCACCGGGAACATGTCCAGCTTCTTGCAGATCATGGCCCGGCCTTCCACCTCCGCGGGCACGCCGTCTTCCACCGTGGACCCGAGCACATGGTGCTCGACGCCCAGCTGGTCGAACCACCAGAGGCTCAGCTGGGTAAGGATGCGGCCTTTGTCCGGGATCTCGCTGGAGAGCACATGGTCAAAGGCGCTGATGCGGTCGCTGGCCACCACCAGGACGCAATCCTGGCCCAGGCGTTGCACGATCGACTCGTCGGCGGGTTCGTAAAGGTCGCGGACCTTGCCGGAGTAGACGTGCGTCCATCCCTGCAGTTCCAGGGTGTCCGCGGCGTAGCCTCGGTTCTCGGAAGTTCCACTCATGTCAGGCCTTCGCTTTCACTACGGGCAGCGATCCGGTGGCACCGTACGGCACCTTGATTTCCCCGCGGGCTGCCTTGCGGGCAATGTCGCTGCGGTACTGGGAGCCTTCAAGCTGGACCAGCTCAACGCCGTCGTAGGCCCTTTCCCGGGCCTCCACCAGGTCGCTGCCCAGGGCGACGACGGCCAGGACGCGGCCGCCGGCGGAGACCACCTTGCCCTCGTCGTCCAGGGCGGTGCCGGCATGGATGACGTGCACGCCGTCAAGGGCGTCCACTTTCTTGAGCCCGCGGATGCGGTCACCGGTGCGGGGCGTGTCAGGGTAGTTTTCCGAGGCCACGACGACGGCGACGGCGGCGTCCTTGGACCAGCGCAGCTCTTCCGCTTTGTCCAGTTCGCCCTTGGCGGCTGCCATGAGCAACGCCCCCAGGGGGGTCTTGAGCCGGGCGAGGACCGCTTGCGTCTCGGGGTCGCCGAAACGGACGTTGAATTCGATGACGCGGGTTCCGCGGGACGTGAGCGCGAGCCCGACAAAGAGCACGCCCACGAAGGGAGTGCCGCGGCGGGCCATCTCGTTCACGGTGGGCTGCGCCACCCGGTCAAGGACTTCCTGCACCAGGCCCTCGGGGGCCCACTCGAGCGGCGTGTAGGCGCCCATGCCGCCCGTGTTGGGGCCTTCGTCGTTGTCGAAGATGCGCTTGAAATCCTGGGCGGGTGAGAGTGCCACGGTGTTCTGCCCGTCGCAGAGGACAAAGAGGGAAACCTCGGGGCCGTCCAGGAACTCCTCGATCACCACTGATCCGCCGGCGTCGAAGCACGACTGGGCGTGGGCCAGGGCTTCGTCCCGGTTCCTGGTGACCACCACGCCCTTGCCGGCGGCCAGGCCGTCGTCCTTCACCACGTACGGAGCGCCGAAGGTGTCCAGCGCGGACGCTGCCTCTTCGGCATTGGTGGCCACCATGGCCATAGCGGTGGGAACGCCTGCCTCCGCCATGACCTCCTTGGCGAACGCTTTCGACGCTTCCAGCTGTGCTGCTGCCTTGCTGGGCCCGAACACGGGAATGCCGGCGGCGCGGACGGCGTCGGCCACACCTGCGGCCAGCGGAGCTTCGGGGCCCACCACCACGAGGTCGACCGTGAGCCGGGCAGCCAGCTCGGCAACAGCCTGGGGATCGTTGCCGTTGATGTTGTAGGTGGGTACCAGCTTGCTGATGCCGGCATTGCCGGGCGCCGCGTGGACTTCGGACACGTTGGGGTCGGCAAGCAGGGAGCGGACAATGGCGTGTTCGCGGCCTCCGGGGCCAATGACGAGTACCTTCACAGTCTCCAAGGGTACTTTGTGCACCCTTCCCGCTCCTAAGCTGTGACCTTCCCGGCCCGCCCGGTCAATCCGGACCACCCGCCGCTCCGAACCACCACCATGACAAAGCTTCGGAACCGCTTGACAGGCCCCTCCGCCCTGGCCGCCCTGGCAGGTGTGGTGGCAGCCGCCGTCGTACTTGCCGTTGCGGAGCTCCTCGGCGCATTCTTCACCGCCAGGGCAACCCCGCTGTTCGCCCTGGGGTCCACCTTCATCGACTTCACGCCGCCCCGGCTGAAGGACTTCGCGATCGCCACCTTCGGCACCAACGACAAGGCTGCCCTGTTCGTGGGCATGGGACTGACCATCGCCGTGCTCGCCTGCGTCCTGGGCATCGTGGCCTACCGGAAATGGGTCTTGGGCGTCCTCGGCGTCCTGTTCATGGGCGCGGTGATCGTTGCGTGTGTCGTGACGCGTGCAGGCGTCAGCGGAGTTGACGCCATCCCGTCAGTACTGGGGACGGTCGCGGGCCTGGTGGCCCTCCGCCTGCTGGTGGCACCGCTCTGGCGGCTGAAGGAAAGCAAGCCATGGCCCGAATCTCCGGCGGACCAGGCAGCCGACGCCGACGCCCGGCCGGGGAACGAAGGCGCCAGCCGTCGTCGTTTCTTCGCTGCGGCAGGGATCACCGCGGTGGCCGCCGGCATCGCCGCAACCGGCGGACGGTTGCTGGGCGCGGCGCGCAACAACGTGGCCAAGGCCCGCGAGGCGCTCACGCTGCCGGCGCCGGCCAAAGCCGCAGCAGCGGTTCCCGCCGGCGTGCAGTCGCCCGTCCCTGGCGTCACGCCATGGTTGACGGACAACGCCGACTTCTACCGGATCGACACTGCGCTGAGCGTTCCGGAAATCAACGTCAACGACTGGGAATTGCGCGTCCACGGCCTCGTGGAGCAGGAAGTCACCCTCACATTCCAGGACCTGCTGGATGCCAGCCTGATCGAATCACACGTCACCCTCACCTGCGTCTCCAACCCCGTGGGCGGCAACCTCGCCGGAAATGCCAAATGGCTGGGCCTGCCCATCCGCGACGTCCTGGCCCGGGCCAAGCCCAAGGACGGGGCGGACATGGTGCTCTCCACGTCCATCGACGGCTTCAGCGCCTCCACACCCCTGGAGGTCCTGCAGGACGGGCGTGACGCCATGCTGGCGATCGGCATGAACGGCGAGCCGCTGCCGCTGGAGCACGGCTACCCGGTGCGGATGGTGGTCCCGGGGCTCTACGGGTTCGTCTCCGCCACCAAATGGGTGGTGGACCTGGAGGTCACCCGGTTCACGGACAACAAGGCCTACTGGACCGAGCGCGGCTGGTCCGAACGCGGCCCGATCAAGACCATGGCGCGCGTGGAAGTTCCCAAGTCGTTCGCCAAGGTTCCCGCCGGAAAGGTCGCCGTTGGCGGTACGGCCTGGGCCCAGACCCGGGGAATCACCAAGGTTGAAATCCAGATCGACAACGGCGAATGGACCGAGACGACCCTCTCCACGGAAGCCTCCACCATTACGTGGCGGCAGTGGTCCTACGAATGGGATGCCACGCCGGGCCCGCACTACATCAAGGTCCGCGCCACCGACGGTACCGGGCAGGTGCAGACGGACCAGCGCGCAGACCCCGTCCCTGACGGTGCGTCAGGCTGGCAGTCGGTGATGGTGACGGTCCAATAGCCACCTGCGACCGGCCCGCGGGTGGCCTGCCATCCGCGGACCGGCCCATAGACTGGCAGTATGCCGCACAATCCGCATGCCACCTTCACCGTTGACTCCGCCGTCGAACTGGCCGTCATAGAACGCAGCGGCTTCGTGGAGTCCCGGCACATCGGCTCCGCGGTGCTGGTCGCCGCCGACGGCTCGGTGGTCACCGAGCTCGGCGACATCAACACCCCCATCTATGCACGGTCAACCCTCAAGCCCTTCCAGGCGCTGGCGTCCATGCAGTCGGGTGTTCCGCTGCGGGGCGCCCAGGTGGCCATCGCGTGCGGCAGCCACACCGGTTCGCTGGACCACATGGATGTGGTGGCCGGCATGCTGAAGGCAGCGGGCGTACGGGAGGACCAGCTGCAGTGCCCCGAAGCATGGCCGGAGGACGAAACGGCCCGGAACTGGCTGGTCCGATCCGAAAAGGGCAAGTCGCGGCTGGCCTACAACTGTTCCGGCAAGCACGCGGCCTTCCTGTGGGCCTGCACCGAGAACGGCTGGGACACGCACAGCTACCTGGAACCCAACCACCCCCTGCAGCAGCGGGTGCGCACCGTTATCGAGGAATACACCGGCGAGCGGATCGCGCACCTGGGCATCGACGGCTGCGGTGCCCCCGTGGCCGCGGTTTCGTTGAAAGGACTGGCGCTGGCGTACTCACAGCTGGCCAAGGCTCCCGCCGACCACAGCTTCAGCGCCAGGGCCGCGACGATCGCCACCTCCATGCTGGACTATCCCTGGGCCGTGCAAGGCCGGGGTGAAGCGAACACCCTGGTGATGGATGAGCTGGAAATCATCGCCAAGATCGGCGCAGAGGGCGTCCTGGCGATGGCCACGCCGCAGGGAGTCTCGGTGGCCGTCAAGATCCTCGACGGAAACGTGCGGGCAACCTCCTTGGTGGCCCTCACCCTGCTCGCCGCCGCCGGGGCCGTGGAGATTCCCGGAGTCGCCAGCGCCCTGGAAAAAGTGGTGGCTCCGGTACTCGGGGGCGGCCGGCCAGTGGGAAAAATCCGGTTGGGCCCCGCGGTATCCGCCCTCCTGGACTAGCACCAAAGCCCCTGCCGACGCCAAAGGAAGATTGAAAGCATGGCCACAGCCCGCCGTCGTATTGATATCCACGAAGGCAAAGCAGCAGTGAAGGCGTGGCTGGAAGCCGCCCAGTCGCCGTCGGACGCTCCCCTGCCGCGCGCCGCCCTGGCGACGGCCGTGCGGTACTCCCTGGAGGAAGTGACCGCCCGGGCGCCGGGAAACTCCGTGGAGGTGCGCGTGCCGCCATTCGGCGTCACCCAGTGCGTGGAGGGCCCGCGGCACACCCGCGGCACCCCGCCGAACGTCATTGAGTGCGACGCCGCCACCTGGCTGGGGATGGTCACCGGCCAGGTGGCGTGGGCGGACGCAGTGGCTGCCGGCAAAGTTGCGGCCTCTGGCCTGCGCGCAGACCTATCGTCCCTGCTGCCCCTCTAGCCCGGGCTCGTCGCCCGCGTGCCTGCCCCGGGCGGAGGTGCGGGGCTCCGCTGCCTCCGCCGAGGAAATCCGGGCCGGGTGGGGGACCGAGTCCTGCAGTTTCGTGGACAACGCCGCCACCACGGCGAAGGCAAAAGCGGCCACGGCAATAAGGACCGACATCACCGCAACCGTGCCGTAGCCGGCGGTCCGAGGGTCCAGGAACGGATAGGGATACCAGCCCACGATGGGACCCCGAACCAGGCTGTAGACCAGGTACAGCAGGGGAAAAGCCAACCACACCAGGGACGTCCGGACCGGAATCCGCACCCGCGGGAGGTCAACCAGCCAGTCGATCACCATGACGGTGGGGACCGTGTAATGGAGCACCACATTGACCCACGGGATGGGGGTGTTGACGTCGATATCGCTCAACAGCAGGCTGTAGGTGATCCCGGTGATGGTCATGTACACGGTGGCCGCACCCCGGAGGAGTTCAAGCCACCGCGGGCTAGCCCCCTTCCAAGCGAACCAGCCGGCAATCCCCAGGGTCACGAAGGCGATGATGTTCGACTCGATGGTGAAGTAGCTGAAGTAGTTTCCGGCGCTGGCCCCCGGCACATTCTGCATCAGGTGCAGCAGCTGGAACAGCACCGCGGCGAACCCCAGCAGCGCGAACCAGAAGCGGAAAAGTGCAAGTCCCCTGTTTGCGGTCATGTGCCGATCCTAGGCTCTGGGCGGCCGCCCGCCCCGCCGCGGCGACCCGGCGTGCCTGGCAGTACACCTAGCCACGGCCGATAAACGGCATTCCCGCCGCGGTGAGCACCACGGAACCGACGCTGGCCGATGCCGGCATGTTGGC
Organism: Arthrobacter sp. 135MFCol5.1; assembly: GCF_000374865.1. Classification (GTDB taxonomy): domain Bacteria; phylum Actinomycetota; class Actinomycetes; order Actinomycetales; family Micrococcaceae; genus Arthrobacter. The sequence goes on from NZ_KB895455.1 coordinate 264,229, forward strand.
CATCATCAACACGGCACGCGCCGCGTCTGCCACCGGAAACATCGGTTCCACCTTGCGGCTGCCGTCCGCCTGCAGCGCCCCGGAACCGACACCGATGGTGTCCATGATGTCCGTGGCGGTGTTGCCGATATCGATCTGCCCGCACGTGATGCCGTAACCGCGGCCGTCCAGGTCAATGCTCTTGGTCAGCCCGGTCATCGCGTGCTTGGTGACCGTGTAGGCGACGGTCCGCGGACGGGGCGAGTGGGCGGAGATGGACCCGTTGTTGATGATGCGGCCGCCTTGGGGCTCCTGGGCCTTCATCGTCCGGACCGCAGCGGCCGCGCACAGCATGGACCCGGTAAGGTTCACGGCCACCGTGGCGTTCCAGTCTTCGAGGGTGATGTCGTCAACGCCGGCCGACGGGCCGAACACCCCGGCGTTGTTGAACAGGACGTCCACGCGCCCCCACTGCTGGCGAACGGCCTCGAAAAGCCGCTCGACGTCGTCGGGCCGGGTGACGTCGCAGGGCATCACCAGGGCGTCCGGGCTGCCGTCCGCCGTTTCCAACAGCAGCGCCTCGCGCCGGCCGGCAAGTGCCACGCGGTAGCCGTCGGCCAGCATCTGCCGCGCCACCTCCCGGCCGATGCCGGACCCGGCTCCGGTGACGACGGCGACGCGGGCGGCGGGCTGTGGGGTGTTCATTCGGTTCTCCTGGCTCAAAGCTGCGCCGGAACGGCCGGCTGGTGCAGCGGCCAGCCTATGACGGTCTTGGGCCGCGGTGCAGCGTAGGTCCGCACTTTGGAGGTGGACAGGCGCATGCGCACCAACGATTCGGCGATGGTCACTGCCGAGGCCACACCGTCCACCACGGGGACGCCGGCCCGCTGCCGGATCTGCTCGTCCAGGCCTGCCATGCCGCCGCAGCCGAGCACAATCACTTCCGCTTTGTCCCGGGTAACGGCCAGCAGCGCCTCGTTGATAATGGCTTCCACGGCCCGTTCCGGTTCCTCTTCAAGTTCCAGGACGGCCATGCCGCTGGCACGGACCGACGCGCACCTGGCATCCAGGCCGGCCAGCTTCAACCGGTCCTCAATGAGCGGAACCGTGCGGTCCAGGGTAGTGACCACCGAGTACTTGTGGCCGAGGAACATCGCTGTGCTTGCGGCGGCCTCCGTGATGTCGACCACCGGAACATCCAGTAGTTCCTGCAGCCCCTCCCGGCCGTGTTCCCCGTAGCCGGCCTGGATAACGGCGTCGAACGGCCCGGGGTAGGAGGTGACGGCGTCCATGACTGCGATGGCGGCCAGGTAGCTCTCGAAGTTTCCTTCGCAGGAGTCGGCGCCGAACCGCGGCGTGAGGCCAACGATTTCGGTGCCCGGGGCAGCCACGGCACGTGCGGAGGCCGCGATGGAGTCGGTCATTGAGTGGGTGGTGTTCACATTCGCGACGAGGATGCGCATGGGAGAGTTCCTTTGTCGGCAGGGTGGGTGCCGGGGTTCAATGGGTGCTGGCGACGGCGATGGCCTCGCCGTCGTGGTCCACCAGCACTTGGTTGCGGTCGGCAATGAAGAAGTACAGCGCGGCGGCGATGCCTGCGGCGAAGAACCAGGCAAACGGTGCCGCCGCGGCCAGGCCGGGAACGAAGGCGATCAGCAGGGCAAGGACGGCTGCCGGTACCATGGCGATGATCGCGCGGGGGTTGACGCCCTTCTTGTAGAAGTACGCGCCCTCCGGCGATGCCGTGTAAAGCTCCGGCACGTTGACCTTCCCTCGCCTGATCAGCCAGTAGTCAGCCATGACCACGCCGAACAGCGGGCCGAGCAACGCCCCGAGTCCGCCGAGGAAGTACACGATGACCAGCGGATTGTTGTAGAGGTTCCAGGGCAGGATTACCAGGCCGATGCTGGCGGAGACAATTGCCGCCTTGCGGAAGTTCAGTTTCTTGGGGAACAGGTTTGTCAGGGCGTAGACGGGGGCCACGAAGTTGGCCATGAGGTTCACGGCGATGGTCAGGATCAGCAGCGCAAGGCAGGCCAGGACCAGGAACAGCGTGTTGGGAATGGTCTGGACGATGTCCGACGGGCTTTTGATGATGGTCCCGTTGATCTTGAACTGTCCACCGGCCATGACCACCACGATCGCGCCGAAGACGAGCATGTTGATGGGGATGCCCCAGAAGTTGCCACGTACCACGGCCTTCTTCGACACCGCTGAGCGGGTGAAGTCGCAGAAGTTGAGGACGAAAGTGCCGTAGATGGAGACCCACAGCGCGCCGCCGGCAAAGATGGTGAGCCACATTTCCGGGCCTTCCAGGGCCTTATTGGAAGCCCAGGCGATGCTGCCTCCGGCTTCCACGAAGATCCAGACGGCCATTGCTGCCATGGTGGCCAGGATGACCGGACCGGCGAAAGCCTCGTACTTGCGGATCATTTCCATGCCGAAGCTGACGATCACCAGTTGGACCACCCAGAGCGTCACGAATGCCATCCACCCGAGCGTGGACAGGCCCAGGATCGAGTCCTTGTCCAGCTCTGCAAGTGAGGGGAACATGACTGTGAGCATCACGCGGAAGACCACCGATGCGAGGTACGTCTGGATACCGAACCAGGCGACCGCAACGGCCCCGCGGAGGAGGCTGGCGATCTGTGCCCCGCGGATACCGAAGCTGATCCGGCTCATGACCGGGAAAGGCACACCGGTCTTGACGCCCATGAATCCTGACAGGGTAAGGAGCCCGAACAGCAGTGCAGCCCCGATGCCCAGGGCAAGGAGGATCTGCCATCCACCCAGCCCAAGGGCGAAGAGTCCGATGGCGAATGCGTAGTTGCCCAGGCTGTGCACGTCGTTGGCCCAGAGGGTAAAGATGCTGTAACTGGTCCAGCTGCGGCCGGCGCGCTTGGTCGGGGCAAGGTCAGTGTTGTACAGGGTGGGGCTGATGCTCGTGCCTGACGCCGCGCTGGCGGAATCGCAGAGGGCTTCGATAGTGCCAGACGGGTGGACAGTACCGGCTGACGGCTTTGTCAGGTCCTTGTCCGCGTCCACGCCCGCCGATGGTGGGGTTCGCATGGGGGTCTCAATTCTTGGGCCGATTCCGAGTGGTGAGTCCGACCGGAGGTCGTTGCTGTTATTCCACATTGCGGAAGTGAGATATTGAATAGTGAAATAAGAGTATGACCCAGGTCACGGGCGGTCAAGCGTCGCAGCCACCGCACTACGGTCACAAATGGTCGGTTGCCGCCGATGGGCGACATCCAGGGCGAGGTGATGGCCGTCGCGTTGACCCGCCGGGCCTGCCTCAGTAATCTCATACTGCAATAATGTTTTCTCACAATACGAAAACATGCGCAGATGCGTTCAACGATGAAAAGAGGCTGCCGTGGCTGCAGGAGAAGATACCTCCCATATCCTCAGCGGGTTGACTAACCAGCTGCCTGATCGTGATCCGGAAGAGACTGCCGAGTGGGTTGAGTCCCTGGATGCGTTGATCAGGGAACAGGGCACTGAGCGTGCCCAATACATCATGCGGAGCCTGCTGCAGCGCGCGGGCGCGCAGAGCGTCGGGGTGCCGATGGTGACTACCACCGATTACGTGAACACCATCCCGGTGGACCAGGAAGCGGAGTTTCCGGGCAACGAGGAATTCGAGCGCCGGTACCGGGCGTACATGCGGTGGAACGCCGCGGTGATGGTGCACCGGGCGCAGCGGCCCGAGATCGGCGTCGGCGGGCATATCTCCACCTACGCTGGGGCCGCGACCCTGTACGAGGTCGGGTTCAACCACTTCTTCCGCGGCAAGGACCACCCCGGCGGCGGGGACCAGGTCTTCTTCCAGGGCCACGCCTCCCCCGGCATGTACGCCCGGGCGTTCATGGAAGGACGCCTCTCCGAGGAAGACCTCGACGGGTTCCGGCAGGAAAAGTCCCGCGCCGGCCACGCCCTGTCCTCCTACCCGCACCCGCGGCTGATGCCGGACTTCTGGGAATTCCCCACCGTGTCCATGGGCATCGGGCCGATGAACGCGATCTACCAGGCCCAGAACAACCGCTACCTGCACAACCGGGGC